>NZ_CP172953.1:0-680000 GCF_050546735.1 Enterococcus sp. AZ095a
ATGCCATCTGCTGATTCTATTTGGCAAGATCTTCAACGTTCCTTTAAAGAAGAGCTGAATCCGGCCAGTTATAGTGCTTGGATCGAGACTGCCAATGTCTTGTCGTTTGAAAAAAATCAGCTGCTGATCGAAGTACCCAGCGATCTTCATAAATCTTATTGGGAAAAAAATCTAGCTGCCAAAATTGTTGAAATGGGATTTATGAAAACTGGTGAAGAATTGATTCCTAGTTTTGTGACTGTCGAAGAAGCAGAAGCTTTAAAAACAGCCCCTTCTACTATTCAAACAGCTGCAAAAGAAAACGAGCGGCCGCCGAAATCGATCTTAAATGAAAAATACACATTTGATACCTTTGTCATCGGGAAAGGCAATCAGATGGCCCACGCTGCTGCTTTAGTTGTTGCAGAAGATCCTGGGTCTATTTATAATCCGCTGTTCTTCTATGGTGGCGTTGGTTTAGGGAAAACCCACTTGATGCATGCGATCGGTCATCAAATGTTGCTGAAACGTCCCAATGCCAAAATCAAGTATGTTAGTAGTGAAAATTTCACCAATGATTTCATTACTTCTATTCAAAAGAACAAAATGGAAGATTTTCGAAACGAATACCGCAATGTTGATCTTTTGCTAGTGGATGATATTCAATTCTTAGTCAATAAAGAAGGAACCCAAGAAGAATTCTTTAATACCTTCGAAGAACTGTATCGCAATAATAAACAGATCGTCCTCACAAGTGATCGTTTGCCAAATGAGATCCCGACTTTACCAGAACGTTTGGTTTCCCGTTTTGCTTGGGGCTTGTCCGTTGATATCACCCCGCCGGATCTAGAGACGCGGACTGCGATTTTGCGGAAAAAAGCCGAAGCCGAACGCTTGGAGATCCCCGACGATACGCTAAGTTATATCGCTGGACAGATCGATTCAAATATCCGGGAACTTGAAGGAGCACTCGTGCGGGTGCAAGCTTTTGCTACGATGCAAAACTCAGACATTACAACGAGCTTGGCAGCTGAAGCCATCAAAGCCTTGAAATCAAGCCATGGCTCGACCCAAGTTTCGATTTTGCAGATCCAAGAAGAAGTCGCAAAATACTATCACATTCATGTCAATGATCTAAAAGGGAAAAAACGGGTCAAAGGCATCGTTGTCCCACGGCAGATCGCGATGTATCTCTCTCGAGAATTGACCGATAGTTCTTTACCAAAAATCGGTGGCGAATTTGGTGGCAAAGACCATACCACGGTCATTCATGCCCATGAAAAAATTCAGCATTTAGTCGAAACAGATCCCACGATCAAAAATGAGATCGCTGAAATCAAACAAATTCTCTTCAGCTGATCTGTGGATAAGAAAAGAAGAACCAAAAAAGTTGTCCACAAGTTATTCACAGGCATTTTCGTTAGTCTAATCACTCTTTTCTCGAGTTATCCACATTACTAACAAGCCTATTACTACTATTACTTTTATTTAATAACTATAAATTAAAGGAGTATCGCTATGAAGCTAACTTTAAACCGAACAGAGTTCATGCAAGAATTACAAACTGTCCAACGGGCGATTTCAACCAAAACCACCATCCCGATCTTAACCGGAGTAAAATTGTCCCTTTCAGAAAAAGGATTAACCATGACTGGGAGCAACGCCGATATTTCCATTGAAACTTTTTTAAGTGTGGAAAACGAAAAAGCGCAAATGCAAATCGAAAAAACAGGAGCAATCGTTTTACAAGCACGTTTCTTCAGCGAAATCGTTCGTCGTTTGCCTGAAAGTACCTTAACGTTAGAAGTTTTAGACAATAATCAAGTAGCGATCACTTCTGGAAAAGCTAACTTTACCGTCAACGGCTTGGATGCCGATAGTTATCCACATTTACCAGTTGTCGAAAGTCAAGATTCGATCGAGATTCCAGCGCATGTATTAAATAAGGTCGTTAGTGAAACGGTCTTTGCGGTTTCGCAACACGAAAGCCGTCCAATCTTAACTGGGGTCCACTTTGTCTTAGAAAATCAAAAATTATTAGCTGTTGCGACGGACTCACACCGTTTGAGTCAACGGGTGATTCCCTTGGAAAGCGGGGAAACAGCCTTCAATATCGTGATTCCCGGCAAAAGCCTAACGGAACTTTCTCGTTCCTTAACGGATGAAGAAGAAGCGATCCAAATCAGCATTATGGATAACCAAGTGTTGTTCCAAACGAAAACTATGAAATTCTATTCTCGTTTATTGGAAGGAACTTACCCAGATACCAACCGTCTGATCCCTTCAAGCTTCAATACTGAAATTGAATTTTCTGTGCCAGAATTGTTACAGGCTATCGAACGGGCGTCATTGCTTTCCCATGAAGGCCGAAACAACATCGTTCGTTTGGCGATCTCCGAGGAAGCTGTTGTCTTATATGGAAACTCACCAGAAATCGGGAAAGTGGAAGAAGACCTTTCTTTTGAAAAAGTGACCGGCGACCCATTAGAGATCTCTTTCAATCCTGATTATATGAAAGCTGCACTACGAGCATTTGGTGACACCAGCATCGTGATCCGCTTTATCTCAGCGATCCGTCCCTTTACGTTGGAGCCAACAGAGAGCAAAGGCAGCTTTATCCAGCTGATTACACCGGTGCGCACCAACTAGTTTTTCATGTCTTTTGAAAAAAGTTGAAACAATCATCTGAAAATGAATAAATGAGTTAAAAGGGCTTAAAATCGTTTTTAAGCCCTTTTTTCTATTTTGGCTTCTTTTTTGTCTAAAAGCAGTAAGTCTTCTGAGAATGAAAAATATGCCGATGAATTTGTTTTCTTGGCAAAAAAAGAGTATAATATAGCTAAACGCTCTTTGATAGAATTGAGGGGAATTATGAAAATGCAAATACCGTTAGAAACGGAATATATGACACTTGGACAAATGCTCAAAGAAGTCAGTGTGATCAGCAGCGGCGGCCAAGCGAAATGGTACCTTGCAGAGCACACCGTTTTTGTCGACGGCGAGCCGGAAAATCGACGAGGGCGCAAATTGTATGCGGGAATGCGTGTTGAGCTACCTGATGAAGGTACTTTTTTTATGGTGAAGAAGGAAGACGCAGATGCGGCTGAATGAGTTGCATTTAAGCAATTATCGGAACTATGATTCGCTGACACTGACTTTTGAGAAAGGTCTGGTCATTTTTTTAGGCGAAAATGCGCAAGGAAAAACCAATATTTTAGAAAGTATCTATGTATTGGCGATGACCAAAAGCCACCGCACCTCCAGCGAGCAAGAACTTATCCGTTGGGACACGGAAGGTGCGCGGATCTCTGGCAGTGTCAGTCGGGGACGCTCAACGATCCCGTTAGAACTGTTTTTGTCAAAAAAAGGACGAAAAACGAAAGTAAACCACATTGAGCAAAAAAAGCTCAGTAGTTACATAGGGCAGCTGAATGTCATTTTATTTGCTCCAGAAGACCTCTCCCTTGTAAAAGGAAGTCCCCAAGTCCGCCGCAAATTTCTCGATATGGAAATTGGGCAGATCGATCCAATTTATCTCTATGATCTCGTTCAATACCAATCCGTTTTGAAACAGCGCAATCAATACTTAAAACAGCTGAATGAAAAAAAACAGACCGATGAGATCTATTTAGATGTTTTGACGGAACAGCTGGTGGCTTTCGGCAGTAAAATCATTTTAGCCAGACAACGGTTTGTTCAGCGCTTGGCGTATTGGGCAAATCAGCTGCACCAAAAGATCAGCCAAGGAAAAGAAACCTTGCAGATCGACTATTTATCAAATGTGCCCGGTGAGGCGACCTCGCTGGAGGAGATCCAACAGCAATTTGTCAAAGCCTTGGCACAAGTCAAAGACCGTGAACGATTTCGGCAAGTCACGTTGGCAGGCCCCCATCGAGACGATCTGGATTTTTTGATCAATGAGAAAAATGTTCAGACCTTTGGTTCGCAAGGACAGCAGCGAACAACGGCCCTAAGTGTCAAATTGGCAGAAATCGATTTGATGAAAGAAGAAACAGGGGAATATCCCGTCCTTTTATTAGATGATGTCATGAGTGAGCTGGATGATTCCCGACAACTGCATTTATTGGAAACCATTGAAGGAAAAGTTCAGACCTTTCTGACAACAACGACATTAGAACATGTAAAAGACAAAATGTCTGTGGAAGCAGAGATTTTTTATGTAGAGCAAGGACATATTAAAGGAGAATAGACTGAATGACAGAAGAAGAAAAAAGCTTAGTTGAACGTGCGAAAGCCTATGATGCCAGTCAGATCCAAGTGTTGGAAGGACTAGAAGCCGTCCGCAAACGACCTGGGATGTACATTGGTTCTACCAGTTCAGAAGGTTTGCACCACTTAGTATGGGAAATCGTCGATAACTCGATCGACGAAGCACTAGCAGGCTTTGCCTCAAGTATTCAAGTGATCATTGAACCAGATAATAGTATAACGGTCGTCGATGACGGTCGGGGGATCCCCGTTGATATCCAAGCCAAGACAGGCCGTCCAGCGGTAGAAACCGTCTTTACGATCCTGCATGCCGGCGGGAAATTTGGCGGCGGCGGCTACAAAGTATCTGGTGGACTACACGGGGTAGGTTCCTCCGTCGTTAATGCGTTGTCCACGACTTTAGACGTAAAAGTCTATAAAGAAGGCAAAGTGTATTATCAAGAATACCATCGTGGAGCAGTCGTTGATGACTTAAAAGTGATCGATGAAACCGACCGCCACGGAACGACCGTCCACTTTGTTCCAGATCCAGAGATCTTTACGGAAACAACGGAATTCAATTTTGATAAATTAGCGACGCGGGTTCGGGAATTAGCCTTCTTGAACCGTGGTTTAAAAATCTCGATTGAAGACAAACGGGAAGAAAAACCCGTTTTGAAAGAATATCATTACGACGGCGGGATCAAGAGCTATGTGGAGCATTTGAATGCGAGTAAAACAGTGATTTTCCCAGATCCGATCTATTTAGAAGGAGAACAACAAGGAATCACGGTTGAAGTCTCCATGCAATATACCGATAGCTACCATAGCAACCTGCTAAGTTTTGCCAACAACATCCATACCTATGAAGGCGGAACCCATGAATTCGGGTTTAAGACTGCCTTGACCCGGGTGATCAATGATTACGCCCGCAAGTCAAAATTGATGAAAGAAAACGACGAAAACCTGACCGGAGAAGATGTTCGGGAAGGCTTGACGGCGGTTATCTCCATCAAGCATCCAGATCCTCAGTTTGAGGGACAAACGAAAACCAAATTAGGAAATTCCGAAGTGCGGACAGTCACCGATCGTCTCTTTTCCGAACATTTCACGAAATTCTTGATGGAAAACCCGAATGTGGGTCGTCAAGTCGTGGAAAAAGGACTTTTGGCATCAAAAGCCCGTCAAGCAGCCAAACGTGCCCGGGAAATGACTCGCCGAAAAGGTGCGTTAGAAATCAGTAACTTACCTGGGAAATTAGCCGACTGTTCCAGTAATGATCCAGAAAAATGCGAATTGTTTATCGTCGAAGGAGATTCTGCCGGCGGTTCAGCAAAACAAGGCCGCAGTCGGGAATTCCAAGCGATCTTACCGATCCGTGGGAAGATTTTAAATGTCGAAAAAGCCAGCATGGACAAAATCTTAGCAAACGAAGAGATCCGTTCATTGTTTACGGCAATGGGTACCGGGTTTGGTGCTGATTTTGATGTAGCAAAAGCCCGTTACCACAAGCTAGTCATCATGACCGATGCCGATGTCGATGGTGCCCATATCCGGACCCTACTCTTGACGCTGTTCTATCGTTATATGCGTCCCATCGTTGAAGCCGGTTATGTCTATATCGCACAACCGCCATTGTACGGTGTCAAACAAGGGAAAAATATCCATTATATCCAACCCGGCAAGAATGCCGAACAAGATTTGAAAAATACGATTGAATCACTACCTGCGACACCAAAACCAACAGTTCAACGATACAAAGGTCTAGGGGAAATGGATGACCACCAGTTATGGGAAACCACGATGGATCCTGACAATCGGATGATGCTGCGGGTCAGCGTAGATGATGCCATTGAAGCCGATCAAATTTTTGAAATGCTGATGGGGGATCGCGTCGAACCAAGACGGGCCTTTATCGAAGAAAACGCGCACTACGTGAAAAATCTTGACATCTAGCCAATCGTAGAGGAGGAAACAGCTTGAGTGAAGAAGCAAAACAAAATATTCATGACGTCAATCTGACCAGTGAAATGCGCGAGTCCTTTATCGATTATGCAATGAGTGTAATTGTTGCTAGGGCTTTACCAGATGTGCGGGATGGCTTAAAGCCGGTTCACCGCCGAATTTTATATGGAATGAATGAATTAGGGGTCACACCAGACAAGCCCCATAAAAAATCAGCCCGGATCGTCGGCGATGTCATGGGGAAATACCATCCCCATGGTGACAGTGCGATCTATGAATCAATGGTGCGGATGGCACAGCCCTTCAGCTATCGCTACATGTTAGTCGATGGCCACGGAAACTTTGGCTCAGTCGATGGTGACGGTGCCGCTGCGATGCGGTATACCGAAGCCCGCATGAGCAAACTGGCGATGGAGATGCTGCGGGACATCAACAAAGATACTGTTGATTTCCAAAGCAATTATGATGATACAGAACGAGAACCAGCGGTATTACCAGCACGCTTCCCGAACCTTTTGGTCAACGGGACGACGGGGATCGCTGTTGGGATGGCGACCAATATCCCGCCTCATAACTTGAATGAAGTTATTGCAGCCATCGATCTATTGATGGAAAATCCAGAAGTCACGACAAGTGAATTGATGGAAGTCCTGCCGGGACCAGATTTCCCAACCGGCGGGATCGTCATGGGAAAATCCGGTATTCGCCGTGCCTATGAAACAGGGAAAGGTTCGATCACTGTTCGCGGAAAAGTCGAAGTGACTGAAATGCCCAACGGTAAAGAACGGATCTTAGTGACTGAATTGCCGTATATGGTCAATAAAGCGAAGTTGATCGAGCGGATCTCTGAGCTGCACCGTGACAAACGGATCGAAGGAATCACCGATCTGCGGGATGAATCGTCTCGTGAAGGCATGCGGATCGTTATCGACGTTCGTCGCGACGTCAGTGCGTCGGTGATCTTAAACAATCTCTACAAAATGACTGCACTGCAATCTTCTTTTGGCTTTAATATGTTAGCCATTGAAAAAGGCGTGCCGAAGATTTTGAGTTTGAAACGAATTTTAGAAAATTACATCGAGCATCAACAAGAAGTGGTAACTCGTCGGACACAGTTTGATAAAAACAAAGCAGAAGCCCGTGCCCACATCTTAGAAGGGTTACGGATCGCATTGGATCATATCGATGAGATCATTGCTTTGATCCGGGCATCAAATTCTGATGATGAAGCAAAAAATAGCATGATGGAGCGCTTCAAATTGTCCGATCGCCAAGCGCAAGCAATTTTAGATATGCGTTTGCGTCGCTTGACCGGTTTGGAACGCGACAAGATCGAAAACGAGTACCAAGGTTTGTTAGAATTTATCGCTGATTTGACAGACATTTTAGCAAATCCACAACGAGTCCTAGAGATCATCCAAACGGAGTTGCAAGAATTAGGCCAACGCTTTGGCGATGATCGCCGGACTGAATTATTGGTTGGGGAAGTCTTAAGTCTTGAAGATGAAGACTTGATCGAAGAAGAAGAAATCGTCATTACTTTGACGAACAATGGATACATCAAACGAGTAGCTAAGTCTGAATTCCGTGCACAACGTCGCGGCGGACGTGGTGTTCAAGGAATGGGGATCCACGATGAAGACTTCGTGAAGACGTTGATTTCTTGTTCGACTCACGACACATTACTGTTCTTCACCAATAAAGGGAAAGTTTACAAAGCCAAAGGCTATGAAATTCCTGAGTATGGTCGGGCAGCCAAAGGTATCCCTGTGATCAATCTGCTAGGGATCGATTCTAGCGAACGGATCGAAGCGATCATTTCGGCTTCTGGTGGGCCTCAAGAAGGACGCTACTTGTTCTTCACGACGCGTCTAGGTGTGGTCAAACGGACCTCAGTGACCGCCTTTTCAAATATCCGTGCCAATGGTCTGATTGCGATCGGTCTTCGGGAAAATGATGAGTTGGTTAACGTGATCGAAACCCATGGCGAAGATGTCGTGATCATCGGCACCCACGATGGCTACTCTGTGACTTTCAAAGAAGCCCTTGTTCGGGATATGGGCCGAACAGCTGCTGGTGTGCGAGGCATTCGTCTAAGAGATGGAGACTACGTCGTAGGTGCCGCTGTGATCACAGAAGACAGTGAAGTCTTGGTCATCACTGAGAACGGCTATGGCAAACGCACCAAAGGCTCTGAATACCCAATCAAAGGTCGTGGCGGAAAAGGGATCAAAACAGCCAACATTACGGCGAAAAACGGTCCATTAGCCGGCTTGACGACGGTCAGCGGTGAGGAAGACATCATGGTGATCACCAATAAAGGCGTCTTGATTCGTTTCAATGTAGCGACTGTTTCCCAAACTGGTCGGGCAACCTTAGGGGTTCGTTTGATGAAGATGGAAAACAATGCCAAAGTAGTGACGATGGCAACGGTTGAACCGGAAGTCGAAGAAGAACTAACGACTGCCGAAGAAACAGCGGGACAAGACGTGCCAGTTGTGGAAGAAACAACGGAAGACACCACGGATACACAAGAATAGGCAATACATTTTCTAGGAAGACAGCAACCTGCGAACCTGCAGCTTGCTGTCTTTTTACTCTTTTTCAAAAAATCGGCAGCAGCTGACGTATTTATCAGTGTAAGCGATTGTTTGCAGTGATGGGTAGATGCAGGGACGCAAAAAAATAGCTTGCAGTAGGGACGAAAAAAGTGTATAATAATTATTTGTGAGTAGTCTAATTAGACCACTCTCTCTGCTCCTAGAAAACTAGGGGCCAAAGTCCACAGGGAGGTGAAAAATCAATGGAAAACACGAAATATGAGATCTTATATATCATTCGTCCAAACATTGATGAAGAAGCAAAAGCCGCATTGATCGCTCGTTTTGACTCAATCTTAACTGATAACGGCGCTGAAGTTATCGAATCAAAAGATTGGCAAAAACGCCGTCTAGCGTATGAAATGGATGGATTCCGTGAGGGTATCTATCACATCGTTAAAGTTTCTTCTTCAACAACTGCAAGTGCAATCAACGAGTTTGACCGTCTTGCGAAAATCAATGATGACATTATCCGTCACATGATTGTCAAAGAAGAAGCATAATATTGTTTCACATGAAACAAAAGCGATGAGGAGATGATGAACTTTGATTAATAATGTTGTACTAGTAGGAAGACTAACCAAAGATCCTGATTTACGTTACACTTCTAATGGCACTGGTGTCGCAACCTTTACCTTGGCGGTAAATCGCAATTTTACCAACCAAAGTGGAGAGCGCGAAGCTGATTTCATCAACTGTGTTATTTGGAGAAAACCAGCGGAAACATTAGCAAACTATGCACGCAAAGGAACTTTATTAGGGGTTACTGGACGTATTCAAACCCGTTCATACGACAACCAACAAGGCCAACGTGTTTATGTAACAGAAGTCGTTGCTGACAACTTCCAATTATTAGAATCGCGAAATGCTTCCGAGCAAAGACGCACAACTGATAGCGGATCTGGCAGCAGCAATACGTATAACTCAAATAGTTCTTCTGGATTTGGTAACAATAACTCAAATCAAACTCAATCCTCTCAACCATCAGGAATGCCTAATTTTGATCGAGAAAACTCCGATCCATTCGGAAACTCATCAATCGACATTTCAGACGATGATTTACCATTCTAAGAAATTGATAGGAGGGAAATAGGATGGCACAACAAAGAAGAGGCGGACGCAAACGTCGTAAAGTAGACTACATTGCTGCAAACCATATTGAACATATCGATTATAAAGATATTGAATTACTAAAACGTTTCATTTCAGAACGCGGTAAAATTTTACCACGTCGTGTAACTGGTACTGGTGCGAAAAACCAACGCAAACTTACCATTGCAATCAAACGTGCGCGTATTATGGGATTACTTCCATTCGTAGGCGAAGAATAAATCAAATGATTTTCATTGACAAGTTTCTTTTGAAGCTTGTCAATTTTTTTATCTACTGAAGAAATACTTGTTATTTTATATACAGATAAAATAACGAGTGACAGAAATTTTCCCATGATTATCTCACCAAAAAAGTTTCACGTGGAACTTTTTGCATCAATCGCCTATTTGATTGTTTTGTGGTAAAATAAGGAACAAAGCTTCAAAAAAATGGGATGATACATTGAGGGGTAAAAAAGATGGCAGCAATTGGGTTGATTTCAATTGATAATTACGATGATTTGATTGAGAAAAAAGACGACAAACAAGTTTCTTATTTGAACTCGCTGATCACGACACTGATTTCTGATTGGGCAAGTGAGAATCATGTTTTTTACAAACGAATCAATTCCGAGCGGTTTCTTTTCGTCGCGAAGTATTCAGATATTGAGCGGATGAAGGAAGAAAAATTCCAATTTTTGACTAGAGTACGGCAAGTTGCGGAAAAAAATGATCTGGCATTAACGATCAGTATGGGAATCTCCTATGGGGAAGAGTCTTTTGAAGAGATTGGTGAAGTGGCACAAAACAATCTCGACATTGCGTTAGTTCGTGGCGGCGATCAAGTCGTTTTAAAAGAAGCCAAAGAAGAAGCAAAACCGCAATTCTTTGGCGGTAATACGGATGGTACGCCGAAGAGAACGCGTGTTCGTTCTCGTGCCATGAGTACGGCGTTGAGAAAGATTTTTGCTGAAAACCAGCGGATCTTTATCATGGGTCATCGTTACCCGGACATGGATGCTTTAGGTTCGGCTTTTGGGGTGGCTTACATGGCGATGATGAGCGACAAAGAATGCTACATCATTTTAAATCCGAAAGAGATCACCGCCGACATTCAGCGGGCATTGGAAGAATTGAAAAAATACCCCGAGCTGGAACGATTTGTGATCACTGGGGAAGAAGCAGTCAATTTATCAAATGAAGAAAGTGTCTTAGTGATGGTAGATTACCATAAGCCGTCGATGTCGATCTCGCAAGCGGTCTATGATGAATTTGACAAAATCGCAGTGATCGATCACCATCGTCGCGGGGATGAGTTTCCCGATAAGCCATTATTGACGTATATTGAATCTTCCGCGTCTTCAGCATCGGAACTGGTAGCAGAATTGATCCAGTATCGCGCTTCTCGCAGATCGCAAGTCCCTAAATTTATTACGACTTCTTTATTAGCGGGAATCTACGTGGATACGAAGAACTTCACGGTGCGAACCACTGGTCGGACCTTTGATATTGCTGGCTATTTGAAAAATCAAGGCGCAGATACGTCATTGGTTCAATACATGTTGAGTACGGATTTAGATTCCTATTTGATGATCAGTGAACTGGTTTCTCGCAGCCAGCATTTCCGAGAAGATATCGTGATTGCTACAGCGGATGAAGATCGGGTGTACGATAGTGTCACCGTTGCAAAAGCGGCCGATACTCTGCTATCGATCAATGGGATCCATGCCGCGTTTGTCATTACGAAACAGCCAGGAGATTTGATCGGTATTAGTGCTAGAAGTACCGGAAAAGTCAATGTACAAACCTTGATGGAGGCATTAGGCGGCGGCGGACATTTTACCAACGCAGCCACGCAAATAAAAAACAGCAGCATTGGCGATGTAGAAAACCAGTTGCGAGCGGAATTAACGAAAAATGAACAATAACAAGGAGTGACCAAGATGAAAGTTATTTTCTTACAAGATGTCAAAGGCAAAGGCAAAAAAGGCGATATCAAGGAAGTCCCTAATGGCTACGCACAAAACTTCCTGATCAAAAACAACTTAGCCAAACCTGCCAACAATGAAAGCATGGCAGAATTAAAAGGCAAACAAAAAGCCAAAGAAAAACAAGATGCGGAAGTCTTAGCAGAAGCGAAAGAGCTAAAAGCACTTCTTGAAAAAGAAGAAACCGTCGTGAAGATCAATGCCAAAGCAGGGGAAGATGGCCGCTTGTTCGGTTCGATCCCATCAAAACAAATTGCCGATGCCTTGAACAAGCAATACAAAATTAAGATCGACAAACGCAAAATCGAATTGGATCAGCCGATTCGTGCATTAGGGTTTACGCAAGTACCTGTAAAATTGCACCCACAAGTAACAGCAACGATCAATGTTCATACCATTCAAGAATAAGCATTACTCCCAACAGTCACATGTTGGGGTTTTTTTCGGCAAACGTCCAAGCAATCTTGTACTTTGGATGGGAATCTTGTAGAATGAATGGACGAAGGAGCGAATGGCATGAATGAAGTTTGGCAAAATCAAGTTCCCCCACAAGATATTGAAGCGGAACAAGCGGTCCTAGGGGCAGTCTTTTTAGATGCCGATGCGATCATCGATGCAATGGAAGTAATCGCCCCAGAAGATTTTTATCGCCGCAGCCATCAAATAATTTTTCAAGCAATGATCCAGTTGAACGACCGTAGTGAATCGATCGACTTGATTACGTTGAAAGCAGAAATTGAAAAAAGCAACAGTCTTGAAGATGTTGGCGGTCTGACGTATCTGACTGAATTGAGTCAAGCTTCACCATCAGCAGCAAGTATTGCTTATTATGCGAAGATCGTTGACGACAAAGCCACGCTGCGCAATCTAATCCAAACAGCGAGCCGTATCGTAACCAAAGGCTTTGAACAAGATGAAGATGTGCAGTCGATCATTGATCAAGCAGAAAAAAGTATTTTAGAAGTATCCGAAAAGCGCAACAGTAATGGCTTCCAATCGATAGCGGAAGTCTTGAATCGGACGATCGAAACGATCGATCAATTGGCGCAAAACAATGAAGAAATCACCGGATTACCTACGGGTTATGCGGCTTTAGACAAAATGACGGCGGGGCTGCAAAAAGAAGAGCTGATTATTCTCGCTGCCCGCCCCGCGGTAGGGAAAACCGCGTTTGCCTTGAATATCGCGCAAAATGTCGGAACGAAAACCGATCGTTCCGTAGCGATCTTTAGTCTGGAAATGGGGGCTGAATCATTGGTCAACCGGATGCTTTGTGCGGAAGGCTCGATTGAGGCTAGTCACTTGCGGACGGGGCAGCTCTCAGAAGAAGAATGGCGGAATTTGATCGTTGCCATGGGCAGTCTTTCTAACGCCAATATCTATATCGATGATACCCCCGGGATCAAGATCTCTGAGATCCGGGCGCGTTGTCGGAAACTGGCGCAAGAAAAAGGCAATCTCGGCTTGATTTTGATCGACTATTTGCAGCTGATTGAAGGAACGGGTCGCGAAAACCGCCAACAAGAAGTCTCTGAGATCTCTCGCCAATTAAAGAAACTGGCGAAGGAATTGAAAGTGCCGGTGATTGCACTGTCTCAGCTTTCTCGGGGTGTGGAACAGCGACAAGACAAGCGTCCTGTTTTAAGTGATATTCGGGAATCAGGGTCGATCGAGCAGGATGCCGATATCGTTGCTTTCTTGTATCGGGATGACTACTACCGCAGTGAAGGCGACGATGACGATGAACCAGAAGAACAACAAAACAACAATGTGATCGAAGTCATTATTGAAAAAAACCGGAGTGGTGCCCGGGGGACGGTCGAACTTCTATTCATCAAAGAATACAATAAATTCTCCTCGGTCTCGCCACGAGAAGAGTTCGGGTAAGACACCAATTATTTGAAAAACAATGGCTCCTGCTGCCGTCTGCATCGCGCTGATGGTAGTAGGGTTTTCTTTATGTGCCGACTTTATTCGTTTTTACGTGTATAAATAATTATTCCAAAGAAAATAGTTCGTTTTTTACCCCTGAAAAATGAGAATTTAAAACGATTATTCGATTTTAGATTGAAAGAGCTTGCGAATCTTGTTACAATACTTAAGGAATGCACTAATTAAAGAAAGAGGTCATTATATGTCATCTGTAGTAGTAGTAGGTACACAATGGGGCGATGAAGGTAAAGGAAAGATTACGGACTTTTTGAGTGAAAACGCGGAAGTCATTGCACGTTATCAAGGTGGAGACAATGCCGGCCATACGATTAAATTTGACGGTGTGACCTATAAACTGCATTTGATTCCTTCAGGGATCTTTTATGCAGATAAAATCAGTGTCATTGGAAACGGGGTCGTTGTGAACCCGAAATCATTAGTTAAAGAATTAGCATACTTGAAAGAAAACAATATAATAACAGAAAACTTGAAGATCTCTGATCGTGCACATGTTATTTTACCTTACCATATCCATTTGGATCAGCTGCAAGAAGATGCCAAAGGTGACAACAAGATCGGTACGACAATCAAAGGGATCGGACCAGCCTATATGGATAAAGCGGCCAGAGTCGGCATTCGGATCGCTGATCTTTTAGACAAAGAAATTTTTGAAGAACGTCTGCGTATCAACTTAGAAGAAAAAAATCGTCAATTCGTGAAAATGTTTGATGCAGAGCCAATCGCCTTTGAAGATATTTTTGAAGAGTATTACGAATATGGCCAACAAATCAAAAAATATGTGACGGATACTTCGGTGATCCTTAACGATGCCTTAGATGAAGGCAAACGAGTTTTATTTGAAGGGGCACAAGGCGTGATGCTGGATATCGACCAAGGAACCTATCCTTTCGTAACGTCATCCAACCCCGTTGCTGGAGGTGTCACCATCGGTAGTGGTGTGGGCCCTTCAAAAATCAACAAAGTCGTTGGTGTCTGCAAAGCCTACACCTCTCGGGTAGGAGATGGTCCATTCCCAACGGAACTGTTTGATGAAACAGGTGAACAAATTCGTAAGATCGGTCGTGAATACGGGACAACGACAGGACGACCTCGTCGTGTGGGCTGGTTTGATACCGTCGTGATGCGCCATTCAAAACGGGTCTCAGGGATCACGAACCTATCCCTTAACTCGATCGATGTCTTGAGCGGTTTAGAAACCGTGAAAATCTGTACCGCTTATGAACTAGACGGCGAATTGATCTATCATTATCCAGCAAGCTTGAAAGAGTTGAACCGCTGCAAACCAGTCTACGAAGAACTTCCTGGCTGGTCTGAAGACATTACTGGCTGCAAAACATTGGCGGATCTGCCAGAAAATGCACGCAATTACGTGCATCGCATCTCTGAATTGGTCGGTGTCCGCATTTCGACCTTCTCGGTAGGGCCAGACCGCAGCCAAACCAACATCTTAGAAAGTGTTTGGGCGCAAATTTAACCTGACGCGAAAGCATCAGAACAAGACAAAGAACTTCTGTGTCAGAAGCGGTCAACGACAAGTTTGGCTGCTTTTGATGAGAATTTCTTCTGTCTTGTTCTTTTTTTGCTATAATAGGGGGTAACGAGAGGGGTGAAACCATGTTTCAAATCATGACAGATTCCTGCTGTGATTTACCAGCAGCAAGATTAGCGGAGCTAGATGTCGCCTATATTCCAATGCTGATTGAATTAGATGGCAAAGAATATATCGATGATATGGGCAAAGAATTTGATACGGAATGGTTTTTAGGAAAACTAAAAGAGCATGCGCAACCGACGACTTCTCAAATCAATGTCGGACGTTATATGGAATATTTTCGGCCATATGTCGAAGCGGGCATACCGGTCCTTTATTTAGGTTTTTCTTCAGGAATGAGCGGCTCATTCCAAAGTGCCGTCCAAGCCGTAGCCTTACTAAAAGAAGAATACAAAGAAGTCGCGATCACCTTGATCGATACGCGCTCTGCTAGTTTAGGCGAAGGCTTCTTAGTGGCTGAAGCAGCTCAACAAAAAGCCCAAGGGCGTTCGTTGCTGGAAGTCAGCCAATGGGTAGAAGAAAATAAACTGCGTTTAGATTCATGGGTCACCGTCGATGATTTAAAACAATTGGAACGCGGCGGCAGAATCTCTAAAACAGCCGCAGCGATCGGTGGATTGTTGAATGTGAAACCAATCATTACCGTAGATACCGCGGGAAAATTACGCAGTGTTGATCGAGTGCGGGGACGCAACAAAGCGATCAAAAAAATCGTGGATCAAACCATCGCCAATCTTCACGAATCAAAAACCAATACGGTTTATTTTGCCAATGCTGGCGATGCCGAAGCAGCGGAGAAAGTCATCAAGCGTTTGACCGAAAAAGTTCCTGACATTATTATTCATCATTATCCATTAGGTCCAACGATCTCCAGTCATACCGGCTACGGCTGCTTGGCGCTGTTTTCATTCGGCAAAGCCCGTTTAGAACAAGCGTAACCTGCCCAACATGCCCGAAGTATTAGACAAAATAAAAAGAACGCTCCAGTTGCAGCCTTGGTGGCAGGCAACTGGAGCGTTCTTTTTTGTAGAAGCAGCTTATTGATTCATTTCTGCTACGCGTTTTTGGACATCTTTGTTTTCTAAGAATTCATCGTAGGTCGTTTCGGCACGATCCACCACGCCTTTGCTAGAGACCGCAATGATACGGTTCGCAAGGGTTTGAATAAATTGGTGGTCATGAGAAGCAAACAACAATGAGCCGGTGAAGGCCATCAAACCATCGTTTAATGCGGTGATCGATTCTAAGTCCAAGTGATTGGTTGGATCATCCAACACCAATACGTTGGCTTTTGAAAGCATCATTTTCGACAACATACAGCGAACTTTTTCGCCCCCGGAAAGAACGTTGACGGGTTTTAATACTTCATCACCAGAGAATAACATGCGACCTAGGAAGCTGCGCAAGAAGGTATTGTCGTCTTCTTCTTTGCTTGCGTATTGACGCAGCCAATCAACGATCGGGGTATCCGTATCGAATTCGCTGGTCG
The DNA here is from genome assembly GCF_050546735.1 of Enterococcus sp. AZ095a. Taxonomy (NCBI): domain Bacteria; kingdom Bacillati; phylum Bacillota; class Bacilli; order Lactobacillales; family Enterococcaceae; genus Enterococcus; species Enterococcus sp. AZ095a. The sequence continues at coordinate 16,827 of NZ_CP172953.1, forward strand.
TATCTTTTGGCAAGTAGGCATGCTGCGTGGTGACGCCCCAACGAACACTACCTGTATCAGGAGTGATTTCCCCCATGATGACTTTGAATAGCGTCGTGGTGGTGATATCGCTATTGGCAACAAAAGCGACTTTGTCGTCTTTATTCAAGGTGAAAGAGATATTGTCTAAAATCTTTTTGCCGTCGATCGTCACACTGACATTGTCGACTTGCAGCAAGTCATTCCCGATTTCACGTTCTGGTTTAAAACCAACAAACGGATAACGGCGGGACGAAGGTTGAATATCATCAAGGGTGATTTTATCCAACATTTTTTTCCGAGACGTTGCTTGTTTGGATTTTGATGCATTGGCACTAAAGCGTGCGATAAAGTCTTGCAGTTCTTTGATCTGCTCTTCTTTTTTGGCATTTGATTGTGATTGTAATTTCGCCGCTAATTGGCTTGATTCCAACCAGAAATCATAGTTGCCGACAAACAATTTGATTTTGCCGAAGTCTAGATCGGCCATATGGGTACAAACTTTATTTAAGAAGTGGCGGTCATGGGAAACAACGATGACAGTGTTGTCAAAGTTGATTAGAAATTCTTCTAACCAGTTGATAGATTGGATATCCAATCCGTTGGTAGGCTCATCTAGGAGCAAGACGTCTGGCTTACCGAAAAGGGCTTGTGCGAGTAAGACTTTTACCCGTTGACCAGCAGTTAGATCTTTCATCAAGACATGATGCAATTCATCGGGAATGTTCAGGCCTTGCAAAAGAACGGCTGCTTCTGGCTCTGCTTCCCAACCATCAAGTTCCGCAAATTCGCCTTCTAGTTCGGCGGCACGAATCCCATCTTCATCAGAAAAGTCTTCCTTCATGTAGATCGCGTCTTTTTCTTTCATCACTTCGTAGAGACGTTTATGGCCCATGATGACCGTTTCGATCACTGGAAACTCTTCGTAATCATAGTGGTTCTGTTTCAAGACAGCCATCCGTTCATCAGGACCTAAAGAAACGTTCCCGGTCGAAGGTTGGATCTCACCAGATAAAATTTTTAAAAAAGTTGATTTACCAGCACCATTTGCACCAATCAAACCATAACAATTACCAGGCGTAAACTTAATATTAACATCATCAAACAGTTTGCGGTCTGAAAAATGCAAACTTACATCACTTACTGTAATCAATTCTTTTCCTCACTTTATATAAATTGACATGGAGTCTCCTAGCATTATAGCGATGAATGTTGAAACTTTCAAGTAAAGCCGAGGATTTCATCGGGAAAGGCTTAGGGCTGGTGAAAGAAAAATTTTGGCTGCTGCTGCCTTCCTAGTAGAACCTGACGGCTTCCTATGCTAGAGTATTGGTAGAATAGTCAGACAAAGGAGCAGACGAATGGTGGATTGGTTGGTTGGATTGTCGCCATGGCAGCAAGCGCTGGCGGGGACGATCTTTACGTATGGTATGACGGCGCTTGGGGCAGCGCTAGTCTTTTTCTTCAAAGAAATCAATAAAAATGTCCTGAATACAATGCTGGGGTTTGCCTCTGGCGTGATGATCGCCGCTAGTTTCTGGTCGTTATTAGATCCTGCGATCGCACGAGCCGAAGAAAATGGCGACATTCCGTGGCTGGTGGTCAGTATCGGGTTTGGTTTGGGCGGTTTGTTTCTTTATGCAGCAGATAAGACACTCCCACATATGCATTTTGGTCCGAATCATGAAACAGAAGGATTGCCTAGTCATTTGAAGCGAACGATCTTGCTGGTTTTTTCCATCACACTACATAATATCCCAGAAGGCTTGGCGGTAGGGGTAGCGTTTGGGGCGGCGGCTAGTGCCGATGATCCGCGAGCAGCGATCTTAGCGGCGCTTTCGGTAGCGATCGGGATCGGGATCCAGAATTTTCCAGAAGGCGCAGCCGTTTCGATCCCCTTGCGCCAAGAAGGGTTAAGCCGAACCAAAGCCTTTATGTATGGGCAAGCATCTGGGATCGTTGAACCGATCGCGGGTGTGATCGGGGCTTTGTTGGTAACGAGTATGTCCGCTGTCTTGCCGTATGCGTTGGCTTTTGCAGCGGGTGCTATGATTTATGTGGTGGTGGAAGAATTGATTCCAGAAGCGCAGCAAACCTTGACGAGTCGCCGCCATTTTGCGGTTTTTGGCGTCATGTTAGGCTTTATCTTAATGATGGTTTTAGATGTCGCATTAGGCTGATGGATAGAAAAAACCACCTGACTGTTGGAAAGTCAGGTGGTTTTGGTTTTCCTGCAATTAACGATAATATTTTCTTGGTTTTTGGCGAATCGAGGTTAACCAGCGAACGATCAAAACGGCCAGCAGTAAAGGAATCCCGAAACGGAAGATCAATCCGATCAACCCACCAACAATGCCTAATACGACAGATAAAACAAGAGATGCTGCGATTAAAACTGCCACGACAGTAACGATTCTTCCTAATAAACTTTCTGTATTCATAGCGACTCCTCCTAGACTTTTTTTCTTATCCTTAGCATAGCAAGAAGGAAGAAGAAACACATCCAACTTAAGGCGGAATAATTGCTCCGCCGTGGGCCATAGGTTTTGTGATAAACTAAACATGAAGCATTCATGAAAGGAGACGAAACGAATGAACGTAGAAATCCTCACGAGCCAAGTCATCACAGAAGGAGGGTGCAATGCCTGTTTGCCTTATGAACTCAATACCTTCATGCTGCAGCTGCCAGATGGTCGTTGTTTTTCGTTAGAAAACTTGGATGTTGCTTCCTTGGTGATGCCCATCGCCCAAATCAATCAGTGGCAAACTCGCTTATTATTGGAAGAAGACGAAGGGCTGATCTATCGCAAGGGAACACAAGAAGTGATTTTCGTAGAAGGCAGCCGCCAGGATACGTTTTCCAGCAAAGGACAGACGATTGCTTGTCCGAAAAAGAGTTGTGAAGCAGACGTTTTTGCCACAACCAATCGGGTGCTGACAGAATTGTTTGGCATCGACCCGCTTTCCTTCGTTCTGCGGGCTGCACAAGCATAAGAGGACGAAAAAAAGCCGCTTGCGCATGTACCGACCTTTTAAAGTTAGCTTTTTAGTCTAACTATTGGAAGTCATGACAGCAAGTGGCTGTTTTTTCATATCGTTACTTACGGATCTGGCCTTCGCCATAAATAATGTATTTGGTAGAAGTCAGTGCTTCTAACCCCATTGGCCCACGGGCATGGAGTTTTTGCGTCGAGATGCCGATCTCGGCACCAAAGCCAAACATAAAGCCATCGGTGAAACGGGTCGAGGCATTGACGTAAACCGCCGCCGCATCAACTTCTTTCAAGAAGCGTTGGGAAGCGAAATAATCATCGGTGATGATCGCTTCGGAGTGCTTCGTATTGTAGCGATTGATGTGAGCAATGGCTTCTTCTAGCGAAGCCACCACTTTGATCGCTAAGATATAGTCTAAAAACTCGGTTGCCCAGTCCTCTTCAGTGGCAAGCTGTGCATTGTTCAAAAACGCCAATGCTTTTTGATCCCCTCGCAATTCGACTTGATCGGCAAACTGCTTTTCTACCATAGGCAAAAACTCCGCTGCCACTGCTTCATGGACGAGGATCGTTTCGATGGCATTGCAGACAGAAGGGCGTTGAGTCTTTGCATTCGTGACGATCGCCAGTGCCATCGGCAGCTGGGCTGCTTGGTCGATGTAGATATGATTGTTGCCGGTGCCGGTTTCGATCACTGGCACCGTGGCGGTCTCTTTGACACGACGAATCAAGCCGGCGCCCCCACGGGGGATCAAAACATCCAAGTAATCCGTCAGACGCATCAGTTCAGCCGCTGTTTCGTGGCTCGTGTCTTCGATAAACTGGATCGCATGGGGGGAGTGTCCATTGGCAGTTAATGCTTCTTGTAAAATAGTCACGAGGACTTGATTGGAGTGGAAGGCTTCTTTTCCACCACGCAAAATCACGGCATTTCCTGATTTGAAACACAGACTAGCGGCGTCAGTGGTGACATTAGGACGAGCTTCGTAGATGATGCCGATGACCCCTAAGGGCACCCGCTGTTGACCAATCAAAAGATCGTCAGCATTGCGCCACATTTTATCCACGGCACCGATTGGATCGGGCAATTGGGCGACTTCTCGGATGCCGTTAGCCATCTCTGTGATCCGTTGTTCTGACAGCAACAGTCGATCCAGCATCGTTTGGCTGTTTCCTTTGGCTTTTGCGGCAGCTAGGTCTTGTTGATTAGCAGCTAAAATCGTCTCAGTAGCTTTTTCTAAAGCATCGGCCATCGCTGCCAGTAGGTGATTTTTTTCACTGGCACTCAGTAAGCTTAATGTCTGGGCGCTTGCTTGAGCTTGTTGACCGATCGTTTGCAAGTTGCTCATTGCTCATCCTCCGTTCGTTGATAAAAGTGGGTGCCGACAGGTTCCCCTGCGAGCAAGTCAAAAATAATTTTCGGCTGCTTGCCGTTAGCGAGCAGCATGTGACTGTTCAAGTCTAAGATGCGTTGGGCGGCTTTTAGTTTACTGGTCATACCGCCGGTTCCATAAGGACTGCCTTTTCCCGTAGCTTGTTCTAAAAGTTCCGGGGTGATTTCATTGATCTCGGAATACAAAACGGCATCAGGATCATTCAGCGGATTGGCGGAATAAAAGCCATCGATATCAGAAAGCATGATCAAAAGCTCGGCTTTCGTCAACTGAGCGACGATCGCTGACAACTGGTCATTGTCGCCAAATTTGGTGAGATGGTCCAATTCATCTACTGCCACCGTGTCGTTTTCATTAATGATCGGGATGATCCCCATCGTAAGTAGTTGCTCTAAGGTGTTGCTAACGTTTTGACGGCTTTGGGGAAATTCGATGATGTCTCTGGTCAGCAGGATTTGTGCAGTCTGCTGGCTATAGCTTTGAAAACGCTGGTTGTAGATCGTCATCAGTTCCGATTGGCCAACGGCTGCCACGGCTTGCTGCTGTGGGATCTCCACGGGTCGTTCTTTCAAATTTAACTTGTTCATGCCAACACCGATCGCCCCAGAAGAAACTAAGATGATTTCTTTGCCTTGGTTTTGCAAAGCTGCTAAGACAAAGGCTAATTCATCGATGCCAGCTAGATTGATGGCACCATTGGGATAAATCAACGAGCTGGTGCCGATTTTTACAACGATTCGGTTTTTGTTTGAAAGATCTGCGCGCATATGCCACCGCCTATTTTTTGATATTTTTTCTATTGTACTCGCAAACGGGCGTTTCGTCATGCTCTTTTTTCTTTTTGAGCTATTTTAAACGAAGAAATTGTAAAGACTTTTCGATAATTGTGTTTTCCATGAAGAAAATAGTTCTTCCTATGCTAAAATAGCTATATGTTTTATTATTGGAGGAACCCATGAAATTACGAGGATTTAAAATTATTACATCATATAAAGAAAAAAGCATCACCTTGCCTCAACGTGCCACCCATCATGCGGCTGGTTATGACTTTGAAGCCGCGGAAGAAATCGTGGTGCCAAGCATTTGGAAAGCGGGCGTGATCGATGGGGTCAAAGCGCTTTTTGCGAAAGAGACCGCAAAACAGTTGAAGCCAACCTTGATTCCCACTGGGATCAAAGCCTATATGGGGGAAGACGAGTATTTGCAGCTGACAAATCGTTCCAGCAATCCTTTGAAACGTTTCTTAGTCTTGACGAATGGTGTCGGCGTCATCGACAGCGATTACTATGACAATCCAGATAATGAAGGGCATATTATGTTCCAGTTTACTAATTTCGGCCCCACAGATGTCGTCATTAAAAAAGGCGAGCGGATCGGCCAAGGAATTTTCTTGCCGTTCTTAAAAGCTGATCAAGATACAACCACTGCCAGCCGAACCGGCGGCTTTGGCTCCTCGAATCGGTAAATCCTGCCTGGGGGTCTGTTTGATAGAAGTAGTGGAGGAGATCAATGGCAAAAAAAGCAAAAAGTCAATTTGTCTGTCAAAATTGCGGGTATAGTTCCCCTAAATATTTAGGAAAATGCCCCAATTGCGGCAGCTGGAATTCAATGGTAGAAGAAGTGATCCAAGAAACCGCTGATCGTCGTGTACGTACGACATTGACGGGGCAAAAGATGCAGCCGACGAAAATTGCCGATGTCGTACCGAAAAAAGAACCGCGGGTCCAAACGAAACTCGCTGAGTTGAATCGCGTCTTAGGCGGCGGCGTGGTCCCAGGTTCCTTAATTTTGATCGGTGGGGATCCCGGGATCGGAAAATCGACGCTGCTCTTGCAAGTTTCCCAGCAATTAGCAGCGATCGGCGGAACGGTCTTGTATGTGTCAGGAGAAGAAAGTGCCGAGCAGATCAAAATGCGGGCGCAGCGCTTAGGCGCCATCGACACGGAATTTTATCTCTATGGGGAAACGGACATGTCAGAGATCAGTAAAGCGATCGAAAACATCCGCCCAGATTATGTGATCATCGATTCGATCCAAACCATGACCCAACCGGATATCACCAGTGTGGCAGGCAGTGTCAGCCAAGTGCGAGAAACGACCGCAGAATTGCTGAAAATCGCTAAAACCAATGGCATCGCCATCTTTATCGTTGGCCACGTGACGAAGGAAGGCTCGATCGCAGGACCGCGGATGCTGGAGCACATGGTGGATACCGTCTTGTATTTCGAAGGCGAAAAGCACCACAGCTTTCGGATTTTGCGGGCCGTCAAAAACCGCTTTGGGTCCACCAATGAGATCGGGATTTTTGAAATGGAAGAAGGCGGGTTGAAAGAAGTCGCCAATCCGTCACAAGTCTTTTTGGAAGAACGCTTAGAAGGCGCAACTGGATCGGCGATCGTAGTGGCAATGGAAGGCAGTCGGCCAATCTTGGTGGAGATCCAAGCACTGGTCACGCCAACGATGTTCGGCAATGCCAAACGCACGACGACGGGGCTAGACTTCAACCGGGTCTCGCTGATCATGGCGGTTTTAGAAAAACGGGCAGGTTTGCTGCTGCAAAATCAAGATGCCTACTTAAAAGCAGCCGGCGGGGTCAAATTAAATGAACCCGCGATCGATCTAGCGATCGCTGTTAGTATCGCCTCCAGCTATAAAGAAAAAGGCACCAGCCCGACGGAGTGTTTTATCGGTGAAATTGGCTTGACGGGTGAGATTCGCCGAGTCAATGCGATCGAACAACGGGTCAAAGAGGTGCAGAAACTGGGCTTTACAAAAGTTTATTTGCCTAAAAACAATCTGACTGGTTGGCAGCCGCCAAAAGGCATCGAAGTCGAAGGCGTGTCTACCTTAGCCGAAACCTTACGGAAAGTCTTCCGTTAAAGTGGAGTCACTGCAAGAGCAAGGGGCAATCTCCCTTCCTCTTGCCCTGACGCTGCTGGTTCATTCATTGAACCAACCGACAGCCGCTGACTGGTGGAAGGAGTCAGTTTGGCAGCACGGATTTTTGAACAAAAGAAACCTACTGGAGTATGGAGGAACATGTATGCAGAAACGAGTCATTACCGCACTAATGGTACTTGCCGGAGCAAGTCTAGGGATCTCACTGATGCCCATCGCATGGCAAGCCATTGGGCAAACCCAAAATGAATGGCTGAATAATAACATCACTAATAGTTTGCTTGGAGCCCTTATTTTCTTTTTATTATCTTTACTATTAGCGAAATATATTGCAGCCGGTATTCGCAAAATTGAAGAAAAACTAAGTGAATTGAGCTTAACCTATCTCTTGTTTGGCGCAATTGGTTCGATCATCGGTCTGATGATTGGTGTGATCGTGTCGATTCCTTTTTACAATTGGGATATTCCTTTTATCAACGGGATCGCCCCAATTTTAGTGATGGTCCTGTTAGGGTATCTCGGTTTTCAGATCGGGACGACACGGATCGATGAATGGAAAAAAGTCTTTGCCCCGAAAAACAAAAAGGCAGAGCCTCAAGAGCAAGATGAACAGCAGATGCTAGAAAGAAAAATTGCGGACCATTTCCACAAATACAAAATTTTGGATACCAGCGTGATCATTGATGGCCGGATCTATGATATTGCCAAAACCGGCTTTTTGGAAGGCGTCCTGCTGATCCCGAATTTCGTTTTGTATGAATTGCAATACATCGCAGATTCTGGCGATAGTTTGAAACGGGTCCGGGGCCGTCGCGGCTTGGATATTTTGAATGCTTTGCAAAAAGAAGAAGGCATCGCAGTTGAGATGTACGAAGGCGATTTTGAAGACATTTCCGAAGTCGACAGCAAGCTGATCAAGTTAGCGAAATTGCTGGATGGTGTCGTTGTGACTAATGACTACAATTTAAACAAAGTTTCTGAATTTCAAAATGTGCCGGTCTTGAATATCAATGCGTTGGCCAATGCGGTCAAACCAGTGGTGATTCCAGGAGAAAGCATGCACGTCTTAGTAGTGAAAGCTGGCACGGAGCGGCAGCAAGGGGTCGCTTATCTAGATGACGGGACGATGGTCGTGGTGGAAGATGGCCAGCATTACATGAACGAACACATCGAAGTGATCGTCACCAGCGCCTTGCAAACGGCAGCTGGGCGGATGATTTTTGCCAAACCAGCCCATTCTGGTCGCGGTATCGACAACAAAGAAGGATCAAAATCAGAGAAATAATCCTCGGCAGCTGGCGTAAAATATGCCAGCTGCCTTTACTAATTGGGTTATTGATTGTACAATTCAACTTGAGGGTTCTGTTTTTTACGCGGGTCTTTCCCACTAAACTGAACAATAAGCCCCAAGCAGCTTGGCTGGCTTGGAAATCAGATGAAGGAAGAGGAAAACAATGACAAAAGTACGTGTACGTTACGCGCCAAGTCCAACAGGACATTTACACATCGGGAATGCTCGGACGGCTTTATTCAATTATTTGTTTGCTCGTCACAATGACGGTGAATTTATTATCCGAATCGAAGACACCGATCAAAAAAGAAACATTGAAGATGGTGAAAAAAGCCAGCTTGAAAACTTGCAATGGTTAGGGATGGATTGGGACGAATCACCTGAAAATCCAGGGGAATATGGGCCGTATCGTCAATCAGAACGCGGCGATATCTACCAACCACTGATCGATCAATTGCTCGCAAGCAATCGTGCGTATAAGTGTTATTGTACGGAAGAAGAGTTGGAAGCCGAACGCGAAGGCCAAAGAACGCGTGGCGAAATGCCTCATTATGCAGGGAAATGTGCCAACTTAACACCGGAAGAGCAAGCCGAAAAAGAAGCACAAGGCTTGAAACCAGTGATTCGTTTCCGTGTCTCTCGCAATACTGAATACAAATTCCATGACATGGTCAAAGGCGAGATCGTTTTTGAATCAGATAATGTCGGTGGCGATTTTGTCATCCAAAAACGTGATGGCATGCCGACCTACAACTTTGCAGTAGCAGTGGATGACCATCATATGAAAATCACCCATGTGTTGCGTGGAGATGACCACATCGCCAACACACCAAAACAGTTGATGATCTATGAAGCATTTGGCTGGCAAGCACCGGAATTCGGGCATATGACGTTGATCATCAATAGCGAAACTGGGAAAAAATTAAGCAAACGGGACGAATCGATTCTGCAATTCATCGAGCAATACCGTGAATTGGGTTATTTGCCAGATGCTATGTTCAACTTTATTGCACTTTTAGGCTGGTCACCAGTTGGGGAGGAAGAAATTTTCTCTCAAGAAGAATTGATCAAAATCTTTGATCCTGAACGGTTGAGCAAATCACCAGCTGCCTTCGATGCCAAGAAATTGGAATGGGTCAATAACCAATACATGAAACAAATGGATTTGGATGAATTGACGGCAATGTGCGTTCCTTACTTGGTAAAAGCTGGCCGCATCGAAGAAACATTGACCGAAGAAAAAGCTGCTTGGTTGAAAAAAATCGTTTCCTTGTATCAACCACAAATGAGTTTTGCGGCTCAAATCGTCGATCTTTCGGAATTGTTCTTCGAAGAATACCCTGAATTAGATGATGCAGCCAAAGAAGTCTTGGCAGGGGAAACCGTACCGACGGTTTTAACAGCCTTTAAAGAAAAATTGCTGGCGATGCCAGTTGTTGAAGCTGCAGCAGTCAAAGCAGCTATCAAGGAGATCCAAAAAGAAACAGGCATCAAAGGCAAGAATTTATTCATGCCGATCCGAGTGGCAGTCTCAGGCCAAACCCATGGACCAGAACTACCGGATACCGTTGAATTATTAGGGAAAGAAAAAGCCCTTGATCATTTGAATAACGTGTTATAAACACAGCGAATAGACGAAGTACTAGCCGATTTTTTTCAGAGAGGCCACGGAAGGTGAGAGTGGTCAAAAAAGGCTAGGAAATGCACCTAGGAGTGGCTTTGGCGCAAGTCAAAGACGAAGCAGCGGACGTTACCCGCTTGAAGGCAGTGCCGAACTGCGAACAAAAGTGGGACCACGCAAAAAAGCGTCTTTTGAATAAGGAAACTTATTTGAAAGACGCTTTTTTCGTATCAAGAAGTTTGGATAAAGCAGGTGAGAAGATGACTTGGTTCAAAAAAGCAATTGCGGCAACAAAAAAACACGATCCGTCGGTGCGATCAACGTTGGAGATCATCATCACGTATCCGGGATTCCATGCCTTATTTTGGCATCGTTGGGCGCACTTTTTGTTTCAGCATCGCTGGTATTTTTTGGCAAAACTGACGGCCCAGTTTTGGCGTTTCTTGACCGGGATCGAGATTCATCCTGGTGCCCAGATCGGTCAAGGGGTCTTTATCGATCATGGGATGGGGGTCGTGATTGGGGAAACGGCGATCATTGAAGATGATGTCGTCTTGTTTCACGGAGTCACCCTGGGGGGAACCGGCAAAGAGCGGGGCAAGCGTCATCCCACGGTTAAAACCGGTGCGTTTCTCTCAGCCCATGCGCAGATCTTAGGTCCTGTCACGATCGGTGAGCGTGCAAAGATCGGCGCCAATGCAGTGGTTTTGAAGGATATCCCCGCAGAAGCAACTGCTGTCGGCATCCCGGCAAAGATCGTTCGAATCAAAGGAAAGAAGGTTACCCACGATGATTAAAATCTATAATACGCTGACACGAGAAAAAGAAGTGTTTCAGCCATTGGAAGAAAAGAAAGTAAAAATGTATGTTTGCGGACCCACCGTCTATAACTATATCCATATCGGGAATGGCCGCAGTACTGTTTCATTTGATACCGTACGTCGTTATTTCGAATACCGCGGCTATACAGTGGACTATTTGATGAATTTTACCGATGTCGATGATAAAATCATTCGTGCAGCAAAAGAATTAGGTACGACGGCCCCAGAAGTGGCAGAGCGTTTTATCAACGCCTTCAATGAAGATACTGCAGCGCTGAATGTCAAACCTGCTACGATGAATCCTCGTGTGATGGATCATATTGAAGACATCATTGCCTTTATTGCTGCTCTTGTAGAAAAAGGCTATGCCTATCCAGTCAATGGCGATGTTTATTACCGTACCCGTAAATTTGCTCACTATGGGCAATTAAGCGACCAATCCATCGACGAGCTGGAAGTCGGCGCAAGCCAGCGAACCGGTGAAGAACAAAAAATCAAGGAAGATCCGTTGGATTTTGCTTTGTGGAAAGCGGCAAAAGGCGATGAGATCGCTTGGGAATCTCCTTGGGGAGCCGGCCGTCCCGGCTGGCATATCGAATGCTCGGTGATGGCGACCAAACACCTAGGCGAGACCATCGATATTCATGGAGGCGGACAAGACTTGACCTTCCCTCATCATGAAAATGAGATCGCCCAAAGCGAGGCAAAAACCGGCAAGACCTTTGCCAACTATTGGATGCATAATGGCTATGTGACGATCGGTGAAGACGAAGAAAAAATGAGTAAGTCGCTGGGCAACTTCGTCACGGTGCATGAGATGGTCAAAAAAGTTGATCCACAGGTGCTGCGTTTCTTTTTGGCAACGACTCAGTACCGCCGACCAATCAAATACAGCGAGACTACCTTGCATGAAGCACAAACCAATCTGCAAAAATTGCGTACGACCTATGAAAATGCCAAATTCCGCTTGAATAGCAGTCACTATCAAGCCAGCGATGAGGAAGTCAATGCACCGGTTCTGGAAGAATTTGAAGAACGTTTCATCAAAGAAATGGACGATGATTTCAACGCGGCTAATGGGATCACAGTGGTCTATGAATTGGCGAAGTGGCTGAACTTAGCTAGCGAAGACCCAGAAACAGACTTGGCTTTATTAACCGCTGGATTAGCCAAGTTCAGCGAATGGCTGACGATTTTCGGGATTTATTTTGTATCAGAAGAATTGCTAGATGAAGAAATCGAACAGCTGATCAATGAACGAATCGCCGCCCGCAAAGCCAAAGATTTTGCCCGCAGCGACCAAATCCGTGATGAGTTGAAAGAACAAGGGATCATCTTAGAAGATACCCCGCAAGGAACCCGATGGAGACGAGAAATATGAGAGATTATAAACAATTGAATGGTTTGGCATTGGCCTATGTGGGGGATGCGGTCTATGAAGTCTATATTCGCGATTATTTAGTCGCCCAAGGCCAAACCCGACCAAACCAACTGCACCATATGGCGACCCACTATGTATCTGCCAAGGCCCAAGCAGCGTTGATCCAAAAGATGTTGGATGAAGAGATCTTGACCGAAGAAGAACATGATTTTTATCGCCGCGGCCGTAATAGTAAAAGTCATACGGGTGCCAAAAATGCCGATGTCACGACGTATCGCATCGCTACTGGCTTTGAATCGCTGATCGGGTATTTGCACCTCACGCAGCAAAAAGAACGCTTAGACGAGCTGGTAGACTGGTGTATAAAGAAAGTAGGAGAAGAAGATGCGAGAAAAACCGCAAAGAAAGCGTCCAAATAAAAAAACAGCTGGCCAATCAGAAGCTAGAAAAGAAAATAGACCGGATCGCCGCAAAGAAGCCGAGGGAGAAGCCATCGAAGATAATTTTGTCTTTGGCTATCATGCGGTTGCTGAAGCCTTGAAAGAAGGGCGAGGCAACAAGCTGTTTCTTTCTGAAGAGGCAAGGGGAGAAAAGATCGATCGTCTGAAAGAAATGGCACGGGAACAGGCAGTTCCTGTCAAATGGGTGCCAAAACAAAAGCTGGATACGATGAGTGACCAAGGGGTCCATCAAGGCATGATCTTGGCGATCACCCCTTACCAGTATTTGACCTTGGATGAATTGTTGGCCCAAACGAAAGAACAGCCGCTGTATCTGATTTTAGATAATCTAGAAGATCCCCATAATTTCGGCTCCATCATGCGAACCGCTGATGCCAGCGGCGTAGACGGGATCATCATTCCGAAACACCGTGCGGTGGGGATCACGCCGATCGTGGTGAAAACATCGACCGGCGCAGTGGAACATATCCCTGTGGCTCGAGTGACCAACTTGACCCAAGCAGTCCAGCAGCTGAAAAAAGCTGGTTTTTGGATCTTCGGTACTGATATGAGCGGCAGTGATTACCGTACATGGAATGCCCAAGGGGCGGTCGGTTTGATCATCGGTAACGAAGGTCGCGGCATGGGGGAAGGTTTGAAAAAAGAAGTGGATCAAATGCTGACGATCCCAATGACCGGGCACGTGCAGAGCTTGAACGCCAGTGTGGCGGCAGGCTTGTTGATGTATCAGGCCTTTACTAGCCGAAATGGGGCATCCCAATGAAAACCCCTTTGCTGATCGTGGATGGCTACAATATGATTGGCGCTTGGCCGGAGATGGTTCTTTTGAAAAATCAGGACCGTTTAGAAGATGCGAGAGAAGCTTTGCTGAACCGGCTATCGAATTATGCAAAATATGAAGGCTTGAGAATCATCGTTGTTTTTGATGCCCAACTGGTGCCTGGTGTGACACAAAGTTACACCAAATATCAGCTGGAAGTTATTTTTACCGAAGAAGGAGAGACCGCCGACAGCTACATTGAACGAATCGCTGGTGAGTTAAACAATCGATTGACGCAAGTCACCGTCGCTACCAGCGATTTAGCCGAACAGTGGGTGATCTTCTCTCAAGGTGCCTTACGAACTTCGGCACGGGAATTGTACAAAAGCGTGGAAAAAACGGAAAAAGACATCCACGAGCATCAAACCGATTTGCGGTTTGAAAATTTCCGGCGCAATTCCCCTTGGTCACCGGAACAATTAGCTGAACTTGAAAAGAAATTGCGCGACCTTAGTTAGGGACAAAGTTGGTCTGGTAAATTAGAAGATGTCCCAGCCATTTATGATACGCTCCTTTTGTAGCAAATGAAGCAAAAACAAAAGGAGTGATATCGATGCGCAGGGAAGAAGGACAAGTATCACACCCTTCTGATAGATTTGAAGAGTTGTTCAGAAAATATCGACCGATCGTTGAGATTTTGCATAAAAAATATTATCTGCGGGATTATGACTTAGATGATTGGCTGCAAGAAGGCCGGATCGTTTTTAATAAGTGTCTAAAGACTTACGATCAGGACAAAGGAACGACGCTGGGTATCTTGTTTAAGCGATCCTTTGAAAACCGTATCTGCAGCTTGTTGCGGGCGCAGCATGCCCAAAAACGCAAAGCCCAAGTCGATGCCTGCTCGCTGGAAGAAAAGCTTTCACAGGAAGGCAATCGGTTTTTGACCGATCATAATCGCTGTGCGGAAACTGCAGAGACCTATTTGTTTGTTAATGAATCGTTGGTAGAGTATCCGAAAAGTTTATCGTCTTTAGAAAGAATGGTTATAATGAATTATTTAAAAGGATTAGAACTTGATCAGATTGCGGCTCAAGAAAAGCTGTCTTACGAAAAAATAAAAAGCGCTTTCAGTCGCGGTAGGACAAAATTGATAGCGCTTATCAAAGACGTTTAACAAAAATCTTATTGAAAGTAGAATTATTTTATGGTAAACTTGAAATTTTCTGCATTTCGTGGTATAATGATGCTCGAGGTGAATGCGATGCCAACAACTTTAGCTACAATCAAGAAAGATTTAGAAGGCCGTATCGGTAGTGAGATTATGCTAGTTGCTCAGACTGGACGTAAGCGTCAAACTGAACGTCGCGGCGTTTTGACAGAAACTTATCCTTCAGTTTTTGTTGTAGATTTGGATCCAAACGAGAATTCATTCGAGCGGGTTTCTTATAGTTATTCAGATATTTTAACCAGAACTGTTGAGATTGAATTTTTATCGGAAGCTGTTTGAAACAAGAAGAGTTGACACTTTGTTGACTCTTTTTTGGTTCAACAAGATAAGGAGTGATGGGATGGCGTTTTTTCTAAAAGATTTAGGGGAAATGACTGGGGTGGAGTTTTATCAACTTGCCCGTTTGCGCACAGCAGTTTTTGTGGTGGAACAA
Organism: Enterococcus sp. AZ095a; assembly: GCF_050546735.1. Classification (NCBI taxonomy): domain Bacteria; kingdom Bacillati; phylum Bacillota; class Bacilli; order Lactobacillales; family Enterococcaceae; genus Enterococcus; species Enterococcus sp. AZ095a. The sequence goes on from NZ_CP172953.1 coordinate 32,129, forward strand.
GCGTGTGCGTATCAGGAGATCGATGCGATCGATGCACAGGCCAAACATTTATGGGCCCTTGATGAGGACGGGCAGGTCGTTTCGTATGCCCGTATTTTCCAGCAGGAACAAACGGTGCATTTTGGTCGGATCATTGTGGCACCGACATACCGGGGGCAAAAAGAAGGCCATCGTCTGATCAAAGAAGTTTTGCATCGCATTGAGCAGTGTTATCCGGCTTTGCCTATTGAGATCGAAGCACAAGCCCACTTAGAAAAATTCTACGGCCAGTATGGCTTTAAAACCATTACACCGCCTTTTTATGAAGACGGGATCCTGCATGTCGGGATGAAAAAAGAAGCAAGCACAGCGACTCTCTAGAGAGGTTCGCCGTGCTTGCTTCTTTTAGTGCTATGATTGATGGATCGGATGAATCCGAATTGCTTCTTTTGTCCTTAATGACAAAGAGCCGGTTTCTTATCTGATCGTATCGTCCAATGATGTTGGACGTGGATCAACGGTGTTGGCAGTAGGCGTTTGCGCTTTTAAAAGATCACGAATCTCTTCTAAATAATCCTCTGCAGTGATTTCTGGTACTTCGTCTTCCTCAGGTTGTTGTTTAAGATTGCGTAATTTGTTCACTGCTTTGACAATCAAGAACAAGACAAATGCGGTAATCAAGAACGTAATAATGGCAGTGATGACGCGGCCAAAATCAAAGACTACATTTTTGGCGGGTTCAAAGACCAAGCCAGAAAAGGCATCGGCGTTACCGAAGAGTGATAAGATCCATGAAACCAATGGTGTCAGCAATCCTTCAACTAAACTAGTGACGATTGCGGTGAAGGCACTCCCGATTACGACCCCGATCGCCAAGTCAATGACGTTTCCTCGTAAAATAAATTCTTTAAATTCTTTAATCATCCTGTATCCTCCCTTCTAAATCTTACTGACAGTATAGCGAAAAATGCAAGATTTATAAAAAAAAACGCTCGCTGCAGCAGGTTTGATCAATGAGCCAAGGAGAAAGTTTGTCAGCTATGCTATAATTGAAGAGATAATTTTGCTTCTAGAAGGGGTGTCACATGTCTATTGAATTAAAAAAAGGTGTTCGGTTAACGGTGCTGCCGACCAAAAAGTATAAAACGATCCGTTTTTTCGTTCGGTTCACTGCACCATTGCAGGCCGAAATGACCGCCAAACGGACTTTATTGACTAGTTTATTAGAAACGACTAGTTTGGCTTATCCGACGCAGACCGCATTTAGCAGTCAACTGGCGGAGCTTTACGGTGCCAGCTTCGGAATGAATGTCAACAAACGGGGCAATCTGCATCAAATCAATGCAGCGATGTCCTTTGTCAACGGGAAGTATGTGTCAGATGAAGCAGTCTTGCCGCAAGCAGCCGCTTTTTTAGCAGAAGTTTTGTTCCATCCGAATGCCCACGAGGAGCAATTTGAGGAAAAGAACTTTACCATCGAAAAGCACAACTTGATCGCCTATATGAACAGTGTGGCAGAAGATAAGCAAGCATTGGCTTCTTTAGGGCTGCAAGAGTTGTATTTCGAAAACGATCAGAATCAGAAGTATCCGAGCTTTGGCCGTCCCCAAGACTTAGAAGCTGTGACCGCAAAAGAGCTTTACCAAACCTATCGCTCAATGATGGACAATGACCAAATCGATCTTTTTGTGATCGGCGATGTGGTTGAAGCAGAAGTCGCGGAGATTTTCCAGAACATGGCCTTTACCGATCGGCCAGACCAAGCAATACCGGTCTTTTATCAGCAAGCGGCGGAAAATATCATTCGCGAGAAAATCTTGCGGGAACCAATCATTCAAGCCAAATTGAACTTAGGCTATCATACTGGCGTGTATTATGACCAAGCCGAGCGGATCGCCTTTATGGTCTTCAACGGGTTGTTTGGCGGATTCCCTCATTCAAAACTGTTTATGAATGTCCGAGAGAAAGAAAGTTTGGCTTATTATGCTTCCAGCAGTATCGATACGTTTCGCGGGTACTTGTCGGTCCAAACAGGAATCGACGGCAAAAACCGCGACAAGGTCTTCAAATTGATCGAACAACAGCTGCAAAGCTTGCAGCGTGGCGAAGTCACAGCGGAAGAACTGGCACAAACAAAAGCGATGTTGAAAAACCAGTACTTGCTTTCGTTGGATAACCCACAAGCACTGATCGAAACAGCCTATCTGAATCAGTGGGTACCGAATACGAAAATGACGGAAGATGAATTTATGCAGAAATTGGCTCAAGTGACCGTAGCAGATGTCCAAGCATTGGCCAAAAACGTGTCCTTGCAAGCTGTATTCTTCCTGGATAAGGAGACGACCCATGAATAAAAAAGTCTATCAGCAAATCAATGAGACCCTTTATGAAGAAGTATTGCCAAACGGCTTGAAAGTTTATTTGCTGCCAAAAGCCGATTTCCATAAAACTTACGGACTTTTCAGTACGAACTATGGCTCTGTCGACAATCATTTCGGGTTTTCACCCGAAGCATTGCATCAAGTTCCAGATGGCATTGCCCATTTTCTAGAGCACAAACTGTTTGAAAAAGAAGACGGCGATGTCTTTCAAACCTTTGGTCAGCAGGGGGCTTCTGCCAATGCCTTTACCAGTTTCACGAAAACCAGCTATCTTTTTTCGGCAACCGATCAAATCAAGCTGAACCTTGAAACGTTGATCGATTTCGTTCAAGCCCCGTATTTCACAGAAGAAACCGTCGAAAAAGAAAAAGGGATCATTGGCCAAGAAATCCAAATGTATGATGACGATCCGAACTGGCAGCAGTTTTTCGGCATCATCAAAAATTTGTATCCGAAGCACCCCCTGCATATCGATATCGCTGGTACGGTGGAAAGCATTGCGCAGATCACCGCAGAAGACTTGTATCTTTGCTACAATACCTTCTATCACCCAAGCAACATGACACTTTTTGTGGTAGGCAACATCGATCCGGAAGAAACGATGGCGTGGATTCGGACCAATCAAGCGGCCAAGACCTTTCCAGAAACGCAAGCGATCATTCGCCAGTTTCCTGAAGAAACCTTTGCCGATATTCAAGCAGAATCAAGCCTTACCATGCCAGTGACACGTGCTAAAGGCGTGTTAGGGATCAAAGGGGACTTGAACAAACTGCCGGAATCAGGAAGAGAGCTCTTACGCTTCAAAAATGCGTTGAACCTTTTCTGCCAATTGGTTTTAGGCAATACTTCCGCCAATTATTTGCGTCTGTATGATCAAGGCATCATCGATGACACGTTTGGATTTGAAGTGAACTTGGATCGCGGCTTTTACTTTGCCGATTTCTCGGGGGATTCTGAAGAGCCAAAAGAAATGTTGGCAGAGATCGAAGCGATCTTAATGAATTTCCAGCACGACCCAGAGATTAATGAAGAAAACTTGACGTTATTGAAGAAGAAAATGCTAGGGAAATATTTCCAATCACTGAACTCATTGGAGTTTATTGCAAACCAGTTTACCCAAAGCTTATTCGGTGAAACGACGCTCTTTGATCTACCGGAGGTGATCCAATCGATCACTTTGGAAGATGTTCAGCAAGCGGCTCGTTCCTTTATCGATCCTAAAGCGTTTAGCCGTTTTTACATGTATCCAACGGAAAAAGTCTAAGCGAAGGCTGGTTTTGTCAAACAGCTGTCATTTAAGCGACACTGAATGATTCAAGGAGGAAGGCCCAACAGCTCAAGGGCTGCCCACCTCCTAGATCATTCAGTGTTTTCTTTTTGCGTCAAAGGGTGGTTTTTTCTTGCATTTTGATGCCAATTTGGCGAAAAGTATTAAAATTTGTTTGCGAGTTGTGGTTAGGCTATCCTCAGACTTTTTCTTTTATGGTATTCTTTAATTATTGAAGCAAAATCTTTTTTTGTTTTTTTGCAAAAAATCACGGAAAAAATGTTATATTTAGTAGACGGCGCGCCCAGATGGAAATCGGCGTGACGGAGTTTTTTTTATTGACTGATACAGGGAACCCCTGTTTTAAAATGATAGAGCAGCTTTGCTGACCTTACGACAAGCAGCGAAGCGATTTTAGGGCTTTTTTTAAAGATGAATAAAAGACTGGAGTAGATGATCGAGTGGCCAACGAAACAACGATTGGAGCAAAATTACGGCAAGCCCGTTTAGATAAAAACATTTCATTGATTGAATTACAACAAATGACAAAGATCCAAAAACGCTATTTAGAAGCAATTGAAGCGGAGCGTTTTGATCAATTGCCAGGCACTTTTTATGTCCGCGCGTTTATTCGCCAATATGCAGCAGCGGTTGGAGAAGACGGCGACAAATTGGTGGCCGTTTTTGATGGCAAAGATACGTTAGACGCCCCCTTACCCAAAAGACCGCAGCCTGAAACCGTCAGCGGCTCACGAAAAGCACAGCACGTAGAAGAAAAAAGCGGCTCATTTGTCGTCCGCTATTTGCCGATGATTTTATTAGGTCTGGTTGCCATTACGATCGTGAGTATCGTGGGCTACATGGCTTGGCAAGACCGTAATACAACACCGATGATCCAAGGGAGTTCTTCTCTCGTGGTAGAAAATTCGGCGTCTACAGCTTCCACCACGACAAGTACGGAAGAAACCAGTACTTCGAGTGAAGCGACGGAGTCATCAAGTACGACGGAATCCAGCGAAGCGAAAATGACGATGACGGCTAGCGATTCCACGCAATCCTCGATCACGATCACGATGAAAGATGCGGAAAACCCTATTGAATTGGCATTTACTGGGCTAGATGCTTCTTGTTGGGTCGGTGTACAAGTTGACAACGCTTATGTGTACCAATACACTCTACAAGCGGGGGAAACGCAATCGATGACGCTGCCAGAAGGCGCCACGAATGCGACCTTGACCCTGGGCGCAAGCCAAAATATCTCCATCACTGCCAATGGTCAGGAAGTGGACTTTTCTGACCCGCAATTTGAATTGTTACAAAAGACAGTCCGCCTCGTGATTGAATACCAAGACGATGCGGCATAAATCTGACAAATGCGCCTTATTGAGGTATCATTAGCTAAAAAGTTATCTGTTGCATCCGACCATTGAAAAGCAGAAGTAGTGGCATGATTTGCCGTTATTTCGTACAATAGTCGGCAGAGAGGAGTCTATTTCGTGAATTTACCCAATCAATTAACTGTATTACGGATCATTATGATCCCCATCTTTATTTTGGTCTTGGTTTTGCCAATCGATCTTGGTACGCTGACCGTTGGTACGACACAATTAGAAAACACGCACCTTATTGCAGCGATCCTTTTTGCGGCAGCCAGCATTACAGACTGGCTAGATGGCAAGATCGCTCGTTCCAGAGGCCTTGTTACCAACTTCGGGAAGTTTGCTGACCCGTTAGCAGATAAAATGCTCGTCATGACGGCTTTTATCATGCTGGTTGAATTAGACAAAGCCCCAGGCTGGGTAGTTTCGATCATCGTTTGCCGCGAGTTGGCAGTGACAGGGTTACGCTTGTTGTTAGTGGAACAAAGCGGGGAAGTCATGGCTGCTGCGTGGCCAGGGAAAATCAAAACCGCGACACAAATGGTTGCGATCATTTTCTTGTTCTTGAACAACATTCCCTTTTCAATGATCGGTTTACCTGTCGATCAAATCATGTTGTATCTATGTTTGATCTTCACGATCTATTCCGGGGTCGATTATTTCATAAAAAATACGAATGTTTTTAAAGATTCTATGTAAAATTTCTAGATCTAGATAAAGAAGCGATAAAAACAAGGATACAAGTCACGAAAGTTCAGAAGTTTTCTGGACTTTTTTTGTCAATATGAAAGACTTTTACGTATCTGATAAATGAAGGAGTAAACGAATGAAAGCAGAAATTATTGCAGTCGGGACCGAATTACTTTTAGGACAGGTGGTGAATACGAACGCGACCTTCTTGTCAGAAGAACTGGCAAGTCTTGGGATCGATGTTTTTTATCATAGTGTTGTCGGGGACAACCCCAATCGCTTAGAAGAATTGCTGACGATCGCCGACAAACGCAGCGACTTGATCGTGCTGTGCGGCGGCTTAGGGCCCACCGACGATGACTTGACGAAACAAGTCACTGCGCGCCATGTGGGACAGGAATTAGTGCGAGATGAACCAGGTTATCACCAATTGAAAGCCTTCTTTGAAAACAGTCAACGGAGGATGACGGAAAACAATTTGCGGCAGACCTTAGTCTTCAAAGACGGTGTGTCTTTGCCAAATCCCAATGGACTAGCGATCGGGATTTTTTATCAGACAGCCGCTACCAGTTATTTGCTGCTGCCAGGACCGCCAAGTGAACTGCAGGCGATGTTTCTTACCCACGCAAAACCACTTCTGTTAGAGCAGTTTCCCCAAGAAGAAGTCTTGCTTTCTCGCGTTTTGCGCTATTACGGGATCGGGGAATCGGCGTTGGTCACAGAATTGGCCGATTTGATCGAGAACCAAGTCAATCCCACCATCGCCCCTTATGCCAAACCCAATGAGGTCACATTGCGTCTGACGGTCAAAACCGCAGATGAGGCGCAAGGAATCAAACAATTGGATGCATTAGAAGAAACCGTCCAAGCACGGGTCGGTGCGTATTTCTATGGATATGGGGAACAAAATTCGCTGGCAGAAACAGTCGTCGATCTACTAATCGAGAAAAAGAAAACCGTCACCGCAGCGGAAAGTTTGACCGCTGGTTTGTTTCAAGCGACCTTAGGAGGGATTCCTGGCGTCTCTGAGGTGTTTCCCGGTGGGTTCGTGACATATTCTGCTGGAACAAAAAGCAAGCTCTTAGGCATCGATTCAGCGCTTTTAGAAAGCTATGGGACTGTTAGTCAGGAGTGTGCGGAAGCAATGGCCGTCTATGCCCGCAAACAAGCAGAGACCGATTATGCGGTGGCCTTCACCGGTGTTGCTGGTCCAGACGAACTAGAAGGTCAGCCCAAAGGCACTGTTTGGATCGCCTTAGCTTCTGACAAAGGCGTCTCAAGCCAGCTGTATCACTTCAACCGCGACCGCTCCTATATTCGGCATAGTGCTGTCATGGCAGGCTTAAATCAAATACGTAAGGAATTATTAAATTAATGCGAATGTTTGTTCGTTTTTTCTTGCAATTTCCCTTCAGAAGGACTATTATTATCTTATGAACGACACACGAAAGTGATGAATATAAGGAGGATTATCCGTTTGGCAGATGATCGTAAAGCAGCCTTAGATGCTGCACTAAAGAAGATTGAAAAGAACTATGGTAAAGGTGCCATCATGAAGCTTGGCGAAAAAGTTGATCAACAAATTTCAACGATCCCAAGTGGTTCATTGGCCTTGGATGTTGCATTAGGTGTAGGTGGTTACCCACGAGGACGGATCGTAGAAGTTTACGGCCCAGAAAGTTCTGGTAAAACGACAGTTGCTTTACATGCCATTGCGGAAGTCCAAAAAAATGGCGGAACAGCAGCATTTATCGATGCCGAACATGCGTTAGATCCTCAGTATGCGCAAAAATTAGGCGTAAATATCGATGATCTTTTGTTATCACAACCAGATACAGGGGAACAAGGATTAGAGATCGCTGACGCCTTAGTTTCAAGTGGTGCGGTTGATATCGTAGTTATTGACTCGGTAGCAGCTTTAGTCCCACGAGCGGAGATCGATGGTGAAATGGGTGATACCCACGTTGGTTTGCAAGCTCGTTTGATGTCACAAGCATTACGGAAACTTTCTGGTTCCATCAACAAAACGAAAACGATCGCGATCTTTATCAACCAAATTCGCGAAAAAGTTGGGATCATGTTTGGGAATCCAGAAACGACACCTGGTGGACGTGCGTTGAAATTCTATTCAACCATCCGTTTGGAAGTACGTCGTGCTGAGCAATTGAAATCCGGTACAGATATCATCGGGAACCGCACGAAGATCAAAGTAGTCAAAAACAAAGTAGCGCCACCATTTAAAGTAGCGGAAGTCGACATGATGTATGGTCTAGGTATTTCACAAGAAGGTGAATTATTGGATATGGCCGTGGAACAAGACATCGTTGATAAAAGCGGTGCGTGGTATGCCTATAAAGGGGATCGCATCGGTCAAGGTCGTGAAAACGCCAAAAACTATATGCGTGAACACCAAGAAATGATGCTAGAAGTTTCTGCTCGCGTCCGCGATGCTTACGGGATTGGAACAGGAGAGACCGTAACCCTCGAGGAAGCGCAAGAAGAATTACTATTAGACGAATAAGTCTTGAAAAGCCAAACAACGAGGTTGTTTGGCTTTTTTGTGGCTTTTTGCTAGATTCATCTATTGTTGAAAAAACATCCGTAAAAAGGAAGGGTTGCGAAAGTTTACTTTATTATTTAAAGTTGACACTCTTGTGTTCAAACATTAGAATAAACGTATGTGGATTTCCACATAAGAAGTAGCGAATTGATAATTTTGTTATCCTTTGTTAATCAAAATTACAAAATATTTAAAAAGATAGTATGGAGGTGGATTCATTGGAACTACTTTACATTCTCCTCGCTATCATCGGTTTAATTGTCGGTCTTGGATTAGGAGTTTATGTGACGAAATCTCGTCATGAGAAAGAAATCAACGGCGCCCAAAATTCTGCAGCTGGAATTATCGAAAGCGCTAAGAAAGAAGCAGAAACTCTTAAAAAAGAAGCATTGTTAGAAGCTAAGGAAGAAAATCAGAAGTATCGGTCAGAGATTGAAAGTGAGTTGAAAGAAAGCAAACTTGATTTAAAATCACAAGAAAATCGTTTACTCCAAAGAGAACAAGTACTTGATCGTAAGGACGATTCTTTGGAAAAACGAGAACGCTCACTTGAAGATAAAGAAGGCAGACTTAGTGAGAAACAACAATTAATTGACGAGCGAGAAAAAGAAGTAGAAAACTTAATCGATGGACAACAGAAAGAATTAGAGCGCATCGCCGCGCTGTCTAGAGATGAAGCAAAAGAGTTGATCATGAAATCAACGGAAGAGGAATTGAACCATGAATTAACGATCATGGTCAAAGAATCTGAACAGCGTGCGAAGGAAGAAGCAGATCGAAAAGCAAAAAATCTCTTGTCCCTAGCAATCCAACGTTGTGCCGCAGACCAAGTGTCTGAAACCACGGTATCGGTCGTATCATTACCAAATGATGAGATGAAAGGTCGAATCATCGGAAGAGAAGGTCGGAACATTCGGACCCTTGAAACATTGACAGGGATCGATTTGATCATCGATGACACGCCAGAAGCAGTCGTCTTATCAGGATTTGATCCGATTCGCCGTGAAATTGCTCGTATGACCCTTGAAAAACTGATTCAAGACGGCCGGATCCATCCAGCTCGAATTGAAGAAATGGTCGAAAAATCTCGGAAAGAAATGGATGAGCATATTCGTGAATATGGGGAACAAGCAGCCTTTGAAGTCGGTGCTCACACCCTTCATCCAGACTTGATCAAGATTTTAGGTCGTTTGCGTTTCCGTACCAGCTACGGACAAAACGTCTTGAACCACTCGATCGAAGTCGCAAAACTAACCGGTGTTCTTGCCGCAGAATTAGGTGAAGATATCCAGTTAGCCAAACGTGCCGGACTCTTGCATGATATTGGGAAAGCCCTTGACCATGAAATCGAAGGCTCTCACGTTGAGATCGGGGCTGAGTTAGCTGCCAAATACAAAGAAAATGGTGTGGTGATCAATGCGATCGCTTCTCACCATGGAGATGTTGAAGCAACATCGGTTATCTCTGTTTTAGTTGCAGCCGCAGATGCCTTGTCAGCAGCCCGTCCAGGTGCCCGCAGCGAATCATTGGAAAATTATATTCGCCGCTTGCAAAACCTAGAAAATATCGCCAACGGCTTCAAAGGTGTCGATTCCAGTTTTGCCGTCCAAGCCGGACGTGAAGTCCGTGTAATGGTCAAACCAGAAGAGATTTCTGATTTGGATGCTGTACGATTGGTTCGCGACATCCGCAAGAAGATCGAAGACGATTTGGATTACCCAGGTCATATCAAAGTAACCGTTATTCGCGAGACCCGCGCAACGGATTACGCCAAATAGCAAGCAAAAGCAGTATCCTCTCAGAGGGTACTGCTTTTTTTGTGTGGCTGACTGTTAATAAGGACGACTGAGTTGTTCAAAATCAACTGTGCTTTTCATCAGTCCCATAAATGATTGAGCCTTTTTTGTTCGTCGGCAGCCAAACGCCGGGAAAGCAAAAGGATGAATCGTTAGCGACAGAGGCGAAAAGAGGAAGGATCGATCCAGCATCATCTCGAGAGGGGGGGATTGAAAGATAAAACAGACCCAGACTTCTCGGTGAAGTCTAGGTCTGTTTTGTCTTTTTCACGTCTATACGTCCATCAAATCTTGCGTCGACGGGCAAAGTCCACAAAGCGGAATTTATCCAGTCGGTGGATCGATTCGGTGTATTCAAAACAGCGCGTGTCTTCTAGATACACGAGGCTGCGAACCGTAACGACATGCTGATCTTCAGGACGCAGATCCATTAGATCCCGCAATTCTTTGTTGACGGGGTCAACAGTGATTTCTTTTTGTGCATAAGCGATCTCAAGGCCAAGATCATTTTCAAAGTAATCAAAAATCGATACTTTCGCTCGGTTTTCTGGCAACTCTTCGATGATAGAAGCATCAAGGTAATCTTTATCCAAAATCACCACTTCTCCATCGATTCTCCGCTGACGGATCAGTTTCCATGCCTCAGAAGCGACAGGCCAACCAGTGGTCTCGTGCAGCTTTGGCGAAACGGCGATCTTACGGATCTCGACAACCTTTGTTTCACTAGGAATGCGTTGGGTATCTTGCAGCTCACGAAAACTCGTCAAGCCAGAAATCGGGAAATCAAAGCGATTCAAGTCTAAAACGATCGAACCTTTCCCTTGTTTCTTTTGGATATAACCAGCATCCCGCAATAAATTCAATGCCTTACGGACAGTCTCGCGGGAGACACCATAAGTTTTGATCAATTGGTTTTCGCTAGGCAGCAAAGAATGCGGAGGGTATTCGTTTGCTAGAATTTTTTGTTCTAAATCTAAAAATATCTCTTTGAACTTGTTCATCGGATTGCCCCCTCTTTGGCTATTATAGCGAGGCCAATTTGGAAATGCAATCGACTATTTCGCCAAAAGTTCGTCAATGTTTAGATCCGTCAATTTTTCAACGATCACATCTGCACCGTGTAGTTCTTCTCCTGAATAAACGCCTACCGCGTACATACCAGCAGCTTTGATGCCGTCGATCCCTGCTTGAGCATCTTCAAACCCAACTGCTTCTGCCGGTTCAATGCCTAGTGCTAGCGCTGCTTGGATAAAGATTTCTGGATCTGGTTTGCCTTTTTTCAAGGTTGCTGGGTCAACGATCGTATCAAAGTCTTGCATGACACCTAGTTTGTCCAAAATAAACGGCGCATTCTTGGATGCCGAAGCGATGGCACAAGGAATATTTTTTGCTTTGGCTTCATCAAGGAACGTCTTTACCCCCGGCAATAGATCATCAGGAGTCAAGCTTTGTAATAATTGTACATAGTGGGTATTTTTCTTTGTCGCTAAGGCTTCTTTTTCGACTTCTGTGTAGGCATCATTTTTGTTGCCTAGTGTTAAGATTCGCTCTAAAGAATCCATGCGGCTAATGCCTTTTAACTGCTCATTGAATTTCAAATCGATCTCGATCCCAATCTCCGCAGCTAATTCTTTCCATGCGATGTAGTGGTATTTAGCTGTATCCGTGATAACGCCGTCTAAATCAAAAACAAATCCTTTTTTCATGTGTAACACTCCTTTTAGTAAGTAATCGTTGCTTCTTTCTTTGCTTCTAGAGAAACTTGCTGCCCATTCACTAAGATCGTGACTGGCTGATCAGCGGTGATCGTCAATGTTTCATGTGTAACATTCAATGCAAAGCGGGTGCCGCGAACTTCTAGCTGAAAGGCTAAGCTGTCCCAAGCTTTTGGCAAGTTTGGTGTGATCTGCAGTTGCTCTTCTCGAATATCAATCCCAGCAAAAGTGGTTAACGGAATAAACAACGTAGCGGCCATGACACCGGCGTGAATGCCTTCTGCCGTGGTCCCGCCTTGGATATCACGATAATCAGAAGAGAGGGCTTCTTGGTATAACGACCAAGCCAATTCCTGATCATCCACCATTGCCGCTAACTGAGCGTGAACGATCCGCGACAAAGTCGAGCCGTGGGAGGTGCGAGCCAAATAATAATGGAGATTTTTTTCAATATAGTCTGTTGGCAGTTGGTAAGAAAGATCCGCCAAAATTTGATTGACTTGCTCTTTTGAGAAATTATAGAAAATCATCAAACTATCGGCTTGTTTCGCGACTTTGTAGCTGTCAGCACTCTTGCCTTCAGCGTTTAGGATGCGATCCATCCGATAAATGTTGCCATATTTCTCTTTATAATGGGCCCAATCCAGATCTTCCAACTGGAAGTACCCTTCAAACTGTGCGATGATGCCTTCGTGATCGATCTCTAAGCCTAATTTGGTACGAATATCTGCCATAGCAGCAATATCCGCTGGGGTTAAAGCCGTTTTCTCCAATACTGCTTGGAAGCTCTCTGCTGATAGTTGTTGTTGGAGGTTCTCGATCTCTTCAAACAACCATACTACCATCATATTGGTATAGGCGTTGTTTTTCAAGCCGCCTTGTTCACTATTTGGGTAGCTTTCATGAAATTCATCTGGTCCCATGACTTTATCGATAAAGTAACGTTGAGCAGTATCATCCCAGGTGGCAGCACTTTGCCAGAAATGGGCGACTTCTAACATCAATTCTAATCCATATTGTTCCATAAAGGGACGGTCTTGTGTGTTGTGCCAATATTGCCAAATGTTATAAGCGATCGCTAAGGAGACGTGGCGCTGCAAGCGACTGTGGTCTTCTTTCCATTCGCCGCTGATAGGATTCAAATGCAGTTCTTGGGATTGCTCACTGCCATCCAAGCCTGATTGCCATGGGAACATGGCGCCTTGGTAACCGGCTTTTTGGGCGTCTTTTTTGGCAGCAGCTAAGCGGCGGTAGCGATACAGCAAAATTTCTTTGGCGGTGTCAGGAAAATGTAGAATGTAAAAGGGTAAGATAAACAGTTCATCCCAGAAAATATGACCGCGATAGGCTTCACCATGTAGGCCACGGGCAGTGATACTGGCATCTAAGGACTCCTGATAAGCATTCGGTGCTGCGGAGACCAGCAGATGATACGTATGCAGATTCAGCATTTTTTGCGACATCAAGTCACCAGTGACTTCGATGGCCGCTTTCGCCCATAATTCAGCCCAGGCTTGTTTTGAGGCGGTATACATCGTCGCAAAATCAGGTAATGCTAAGGAAGAAAACGTAAATGCCGGTTGCGGATCCTCTTGCCGATAAGCGGTAGCAGTGACTGATTTTTCGACCCGATAAGTTTGTCCCTCCGTCACCTCAAGGGCTACTTGCTGACGGACGAGCTGGTCGTTTGTTTCAGCTTGCAGCTCAGCCAATGGCAGGTCCTGTGAAAACAGTTCAGAGGATTGGACAACGGTAATCTGTGATTGGTGAGTGGTGACCACTAAATGCGCTTTGTTTTGTTCAGCTGCTGTCTCTTTCACGGTCAAATGCTGGTTGGTTAAGCTACGGTAACGAGCGACGTTATAGTTATAAACCGATCCGTCGGCTTCACTGACGAAGGTAACGGGACCGGAAAAGTTCAGTGGGGTAAACTGATAGACCAAGCTATATTGGTGAACGTCTTGCATATTGGCGATTTTCTTCGTTTCGATTCGCAGACGCTTTTGTTTTTTTGTTTCAATTTCTGCCACTGATTGGAACAAGCCGGTCTTCAGATCTAATGTCCGTTTAAAGGAAAGAAGCTGATTGTTGGCAATGTCGATCACTTCATCATCGATCTTCACGTACATTTTTTGCAGATTCGGTGCATTGACGAAGTCTTCATTGCTGATGGTATGACCAGAAACATCAGATTCCACCGTATTGTAAAGACTTGCTAAATACAGCCCTGGATAGTTCGCTTCACAAATGGTCATCTCAGGCGTCGTGCCTCGCAGCCCTAGATAGCCGTTGCCGACGGTTAAAAGTGACTCCACCGAGTATTCATCTTTACCAGGGGTGTAGCCATAGTATTCGAGGTTCCAAGGAATTTCAGCACTTTTTTCTTCATACTGTTCTTTCGTGGTGCAAACAAAGGGACGATTCAATTTTTCTGTCAACCATTGGTCCAGTGAAAAAGTCCCTTCTTCATTCGTAAACACCAGAGATTCAGAGACGATCCCGCCACCTTCCATTTTCTGCAGCTGCGCGGTCAGTGCAGCAACTCGTTCACTGTCTGTCCCAGAAAACGGATAGGTCGTACCGGTTTGATCCGTTAACAGCCATTCTTCCTTAGACAATATAATCGTATTCACAATAGTTGTCCTCCTTTAAACTTGTCTATACATGCAAGATGATTATAACGTAATTTGTAAGCTATTTCAATTTATCTCACCTGTTTTTTTATTCTTTTTTGTTAAATAAACAGTAAATAAAGTCATTGGCAATATTATTTTATATTAATCAAATATTTTAAAAAACGTTTATTTATTAAGGTTTTAATACGGTACCTTTTCTATTCACTTGTATTGTTTGTAGAAAAAGTGGAAAAAATTGGTTTGAAACGCTTGCAATATCAAAACTATCAAGTTATGATTAGTGCGTAATTAAAACATATATATACAAGTGGATATGAAAGGGGTTTATTAATTATGGGAAAGTATCGTGATGATGCTGAGAAGCTGCTGGAATATGTTGGCGGCAAAGAAAATATCGCCGCAGTAACACATTGCGCGACACGGATGCGTTTTGTTTTGAACGATCAGACAAAAGCAAACGAAAAGGAAATTGAAGAAATTCCAAGTGTCAAAGGGATGTTTACGAATGCGGGACAATTCCAAGTCATTATCGGCAATGATGTCTCAACGTTTTACAATGATTTTACCGATGTATCAGGAATAGAAGGTGTTTCTAAAGAACAAAGCAAAGCGATTGCAAAAAACAATCAAAATATCGTGCAACGAGCGATTGCTACGTTAGCTGAGATCTTTACCCCGTTATTACCAGCGATTATTGTCGGTGGTTTGATGCTAGGGCTGAGAAATTTCTTAGAAGGTGTACCGTTAGAAGCTCTAGGTGGACAAACCATTACGCAAGCTTCTACTTTTTGGAACGGTGTCAACGGCTTTTTATGGCTGCCCTGTGAAGCGATCTTTCACTTTCTACCAGTAGGGATTACCTGGAGTATTACACGTAAGATGGGAACCACGCAAATATTAGGGATTGTTTTAGGGATTACATTGGTTTCACCGCAATTATTAAATGCTTATTCAGTAAGTTCAACTTCTGCTGCAGAAATTGCTCAAAATTATACGTGGGACTTCGGGTTCTTCACTATTGATAAAATTGGGTATCAAGCACAAGTGATCCCAGCAATGCTGGCAGGTTTCTTATTGGTTTATCTTGAAAGATTCTTCCGGAAATGGATTCCAGAAGCGGTTTCAATGATCTTCGTTCCATTGTTCTCATTGCTGCCAACTATTTTAGCAGCTCACATGGTATTAGGTCCAATCGGTTGGCAAATCGGATCAGGCATTTCTTGGGTCGTAAATGCTGGCTTGACCTCACCATTAAACTGGTTATTTGGTTTCATTTTCGGTGGCTTGTATGCGCCTTTGGTTATTACCGGATTGCATCATACAACGCTAGCGATCGACTCTCAATTAGTAGCGGATTTTGGGACAACAAACCTTTGGCCAATGATCATGCTGTCAAATATTGCGCAAGGTACGGCAGTATTGGCGATTTGGTTCCTTCACCGTGGCAATAAAAAAGAAGAACAAGTCTCTGTTCCAGCAACGATTTCTGCTTACATGGGGGTTACTGAACCAGCGATGTTCGGGATCAATTTGAAATATGTTTACCCATTTGTCGCAGCAATGGTAGGTTCTGCCTTCGGTGGAATGCTGATCACTGCAACGAATACCCGTGCATTAGGTATTGGTGTAGGGGGACTGCCCGGCTTCTTATCATTTAAAATTGAAAACTATCCAATGGTCTTCATCTCAATGGCGGTGACGATTGCGATCACTTTTGTTTGCACTATCGTCTTTAGAAAAGTTACCTTCTTAAATAAATTAGAACCGCAATTGGCTGTTGATACAGCTGCAGCAGCGGCTGTTGCACCAACGACTGCTGCACCGACAACTGCAGCCCCAGAAGCAACACAAGTTTCAGAAGAAACCCTTTATGCCCCAGCTGATGGGAAAGTGGTTGCCATCACTGAAGTTTCTGACCCTGTCTTTTCTCAAAAAATGATGGGTGACGGCTTTGCTGTTCAGCCAACGAACGGAACGATTTATGCTCCTGTTGCAGGTACGATCTCTAGCATTTTTGAAACGAAACATGCAATCGGGATTTTAACGCCTGGTGGCGCGGAAGTTCTCGTCCACATGGGCTTGGATACTGTAGAACTAAAAGGTGCGCCATTTGAGGTTCTTGTTTCTGAAGGTGATACGGTCACACCAGAAACGAAGCTTGCAGTGATGGATCTAGATGCCGTTATCGCAGCTGGCAAACAGACAGATGTTTTGACGGTCATCACGAATGCCGAAAAAGTGCGTCAGCTTTCATTGACGACTACAGGCACAGTGACAGCCAAAACAGCGGTTGGTTCAGCTGAATTAAACTAAAAAAATAATCCGTTTCCGAGAGCGCCCTTTGACTAAGAAGGGGAATCGGAAGCGGATTTTTTTATGGGCCGTCCTCAAGGGAGGGCGGCTTTTTTTCGTTGTTTTTCAATTGGTAAAGCCGCAGTTAGCTGACAGCTTTTTTGTCGGTGTTTTTGCGGAAGTAGTTGATCGTTAATAGGAAAGTCAGTAAGACCAGGGCCCACAAAAAGAATAAGGCGATTTGAGAGCCGATGACCGTCCCTTGGGTGTAATCGGTCGTCGCATTTTGTGCCAAATTGATAATGGTCGCCACCACAGCCGTCGCCACTGCACCAGAAAATTGCTGCAGCGTATTAAAGATCGCATTACCGTCCGCGTACAACGCAGGAGTCAGCTTGTTTAAGCCGGTGGTCATCATATTGCTGTAGGCTAAGCCGATCCCGATCATGTAAAAGACATGTCCGGCAACTAGGCTCCAAATGAAAGGCGAACGCAAAACAAGGGCTAAGGCAAGCCAACCAATGGCAATCAAAGTCAAACCAGACAGGATCGGTTTTTTCGGTCCAACTTTATCCAGCAACCGACCAGAGATCGGCGCAAGGACCGCCCCGATGGCCGCCCCAGGAAGCATAACTAATCCTGCAGTAAAGGCATCTTTTCCCAAGACGAGTTGGACAAAGTTCGGCAAGACAAAGGAAATGCCCAGTAAAAGGAACTGACAAACGAGAAAGCCGAAAAGAAACAAACTGAAACTGCGGTTTTTCAAAACAGCCAAACGAATCAAAGGGTTTGGACCTTTTGAACGTTGATAAAACAAGCCAGCACCAATGAAACCGAAAAGCAGCGGCAGTAGACTCGCTAAGGTGCCTACTTGATTCAAGAACAATAAGAAGCCGCTGAACATCAAGACGATTCCTAATACACTCAGTAAATCCAGGGAAGTGTCTTTTGCCCCAGCCGTCTTAGGGATCGAGTAAAGACCGAGTACTAGGGAGATCAGTAAGACTGGGATCAAGAAAAGAAAGATCGCATTCCAAGACCAATGGGCGGTCAATAATCCTCCATATGTCGGTCCGATCGCTGGAGCGATGGAAGTGGTCAAATTCCCTAAGCCGATCGCCGCTCCCCGCTTTTCAAAGGGGGAGTAAGTCAAAATGATGTGGAACATCAAAGGCAGTGCGATCCCTGTGCTGGCACCTTGGAAAAAGCGGCCAATCAGCAAAATGGCAAACGTCGGCGATAAAAAGTCGATCACCAAGCCAACAAGGAAGAAGGCGTTGGCAGCTAGAAACAAGGTTCTCAATGAGAAGCGTTTCAAAAGGTAGGTCGATATTGGGACAATGATCGAGATGACCAGTAAGTAGATGGTCGTCACCCATTGGACATCGGATGTTGAAAGCGTAAATTGATCGATCAATGTCGGAAACGTTACATTCATGGCTGTTTCAATCAGCACGCCTGCAAATGACATCAATCCGGTTGCGAGGATCGCCCCCACGAGTTTTTTGTTGTTTTCCATATTCTCACCTCTAAAAATTCGCAAAAAAAGAGACCGTTTCTATTCTCATAGAAACCGCCTCTCTCTCGACAAGCGAACCCGCTTGTTATCTGTACGATTTAATCTATCGCTATTCTACTGACTTCATAAGAAAGTGTCAAGAGAAGTGGATAAAAAAATAGCAAAAAACTTTTTTGAAAGTTTTCAAACTTTTACTTACACGAAAAATTTTCTTCTGCTAGAATAGTCGAGTACGAAAAAGAGAAAGGAAGTTGTTACATGCCCATCAATAAAAAAGAAAGTTTGATCTATACGACACTTATGTGTATTTTCATGGTGTATTTTATGAGTGTTTATAACCTCATGTTTCAAGTCGGTGTTTCGGCATTGGCATTCCAATTGGCGTGGAATGAATTGCCATTAGCCCTTTGTGTCGCCTTTATTTTGGATTGGTTCATTGTTTCGGGTCCAGCAAAAGGTTTGGCGTTTCGATTTTTGGACCATCAATCAGCTACTTGGAAAAAAATCGGTTTGATTTCTTCATTGATGATCGCCGGCATGGTGATCTGTATGTCACTCTTTGGTGCGTTGATGCACCCAAACCCTGATCACTCGGTGTTCGTCAATTGGCTAAGCAACATTGGGAAAAATGTGATTGTCGCATTGCCGTTGCAATTGTTCATTGCAGGCCCAATCGTTCGCCGGGTGTTTCGCGCCTTGTTTCCTATTGGCACTGTGCAAGAACAGCCAGTACTAGGGGAATAATCGATCAGTAGAAAAAACGTACTGCAGACAGGCTCTACCAAGGTTAGCTAAAAATAGCTGGCTTGGCGATAACTGGACTTGCGGCACGTTTTTTTGCTTTTATAAACAACAAAAAAACCCATAGGATGGTATGGGTTTTTCTGGTTACCCTATGAAATAGGATACAGGATGTACCTATATAGTAATATGGTGAGGCTAAAAAGGAAAGCTCAATTTTTTCATCAATACATGAAATTAATGCAAATTGCTAGTTTTTCTGACGAAAAAAACAACTTATAATTGTTTTTGCCGATTAGTCTGTGTAGAAACCAATCAGTTGATACCAACGACGATGCTCAATATGGTAGGCATCAGGTGAGTACCCTGACATTGAAAAACCGATAAAGGTGATGACCAGTCCGAGAATAATAAACAACAGACTGAGAAAAACGAAAAAGCGCTTATTGATTTTGATCATAGGACTGCCTTCTTTCGATAGTTTTGAACAAATGATTTTGGCCAAACGACAAGGGAGTGGGTAAGACGTGAAAAAGGTCGGCTCATACTATAAGTGGCGATCAGACAAAGAAGCCCTAAACCAAATAAGAAAATCCCCACGCCTAACTGACTTAAAAAGAGATAGAAACCATCCGCCATCAGCATTGGACTTAAGACAACGCTAGCAATCCCACCGATAAACGTAGTGACACCAATCATGCCAGTGGTGAAAGGCACACACCAGATGATTATTAAAAAGCTTAGGATCAGCAAAGCGGCACTTAACAATAAGCTACCCCACAATGGAAAGCCTAGCACTAAGATCAAGAGCAAAAAGGGATGAAAGCGGCGGGGAATCTCTACCACGACCTCTTCTGTTTCTGTGACTGTTTGGATCAGTTCTTTTGGGGAGCCAAGGCGTGCCACGGCTTCTTCTTCAGTGTATCCTTCTTCCATCAAATCTTCGATCATCTCGTCATAATAGTTGATCAGCTGATGAATCTCGCTAGGTCTGACTTTTTCAGATAATTCTGCAGCCAATGCCTTGATAAAATCAACTCTGTTCATCTAGTGTTCCTCCTTTAATAAATCGCTGGATCAATGTCAATTGGGGCCAGTCGTTGGTTAAAAAATCGTCGATCCGCTGTTTGCCAAGTTTGGTCAAGCGGTAATATTTTCGGGTCCGTCCTTGATGACTCTTGTTGTAAGTCTCAACCGCTCGGCTGACTTCTAAGCGCTTCAAGATAGGGTAGAGGGTGGATTCTGAGATTGGTAGTAAAGGAGAAATATTTTTGACTAATTCATAGCCATAAGAGTCCCCGTGCTGCAAATAGGCTAAAACACAAATTTCCAATAATCCTTTTTTTAATTGGGCATCCAAAGGCTCTCCTCCTGTTCATATCCATACTATACATTACATAGTATCATTTCACAAGTAGTATCAAAAAAATCAGTCTTAAGACTTAGCCGTGGAAAACAGGGAAGTTTTTCAGAAAAATGGTCAAAAATATAAAACAAAATTAAGAAATTCGGCAGAAAGTATATGTTAACGTTCTCTTTTTTGTTAAAGTAGAAGTATGCAGATTACTTTCAGTAAGAAAATTGGGTGTTGGTGGTGTTTCACTGGAAGAAAGCAAGTGAGAGTAGAGGAGCGTTAGCGAGAGCTGATCGCCTCAAGAAAGGAAGGGGTATTATGAGAAAAGCAACGATTACGAAAAAATATTTGATCAACTGTTTAAAAAAATATCTGGTGGAATATCTTTATCGGCCAATCACTGTCCGCGACATTGCTAAATATGCACGAACATCGACCCAACCAATCTATTTGAATTTTTCAAACATGCAAAATTATAAACAGGCAATGGTCGATGATGTCTTCCATGACATTCATGAAGCAAAAAAAGAGACGGTGATGACACTGGATCCTCTATACTGTTTTTGGCATGACTATTACGTGTTCGCCAGTCGCAATCGAGCCCTCTTTTTTGCATTATTTTTAAATGATATTGGTTGTGGTCCCTACATAAAAGAGTGTTCTTTTGCATATTTTCAAGAAGCAATCGCTGAATCAACTGTTTTTCAATGTGAGCAAGAAAACGATCTGAGGAAATACCATGAAGAAGCCTTGATTTTTTTTAGTGGGTTGGTATTGCTGTTTATTCGTGAAGGGTGTACTGACGGCAACAAGGATTTTATAAAAGATACCATGGAGTATTGGGAACGAATGTTAAAGAAAGCAAAAGGCGTGACGCGAGACCAGGGTCGGCAAGGATTATTAGAGGTCGGTACGTTTGCTGTAGAGGAATAGGTACTTGAAATCAAGCATTAAAATAAATATCTGAATATTTTGACACCAAAAAACCGTTAGTGATTAAACATTCTTCACTGACGGTTTTTTTGAGGAGGTAAGTCTTGCGGTATGAGTAGAACAATTGTGGTGTTTTCACCTTTTACTGATTGAATCGATAAGGAAGCTTGCGTGCCATAGTACAATGCTAGCCGTTGGCGTACATTGTTGATACCATAATGTTGATCAGAAGGTTCCTCCAGTTGTTTTAGCTGTTCAGGATCAATCCCGGGACCATTGTCTTGAATCTCAAACCGTAGCCATTGTCCTTCTTTGAGGCAGCGGATCGTCAATACCCCTCTGCGGTCATCTTCAATATGATCAAGCCCATGAAAGACGGCATTCTCGACAAACGGTTGCAAGAGCAGATGGATCATCGGATATTCACCGATATTTGAGTCAATTTCGAGGACTAAATCAAAGGAATGGTGATGCATTTTTTGCTGAATTTTAGCATAGGTGATCGTCAGATCGAGTTCTTTGCTGACGGATAGCCGGTTGGATCCTTGGTTTAGGCTGAGACGGTAGAATCGAGACAGCAGCTGAGCCATCTCACGGATCTCGTGATTGCCGTTTAGTGTGGCAGTATTGCTGATCAGTGCTAAGGAATTATAAAAGAAATGCGGATTGATCTGGGCTTGCAGAGCCCGCAATTCGTATTCTTTTTGTTTCAATTCGGCTTCATATACTTCATTGATCAGCTCAGCGATTTTATCTAGCATTTTTTGAAAATTGGTGTATAACTGCCCGACTTCATCTTTTGAAGAATATGTGTGCTGGATTTTGAATTGATCCATTGATAAAGAGGCCATTTGCTGGGTCAAAGAGTTGATCGGCTGTACCACGGTTTTAGCCAACCACCAGCTGGATAAAACCAATATCATTAATACAAAACCAAAGATAATAAGTGCCGCACCAACTAGATACAGTAAACTGCTGAAAAATGACTGTGCGGTTTTAACAAAAACGATTTGCCAATGATTATCCAGCAGTACAGGTGCCTCTTCAATAACTGCGTTTCCAACCAGCCACTGTTTTTGAGTACGTTGCTGCTTCGTCAAATAATCAATGCGGTAAAGCGTCTGCCCGGTCTCTGACTGAATCGTCAAATCATAAGGCTCCTCAGTGACTGCATCAAGATTCGTGAACAATGCTGCTCGATCGATGGTTAAAACGATGTAGTTTAAGGAATCTGCGGTATGGCCTTTTAAAAAAAGGTTGGTATAAAAAGAAAGTTCCTCCCGTTCTTTGTCAAAATACGTTCGAATCTCGGTCGAAGGTTTCTCTTTGAGAAAAGGCAGTGCTGTATCAGCCGTGATTTTTTTGACGTATTGCCCATGATCATAAAGATCGATCGTGGTGTATAGCGTGATGCCTTTAATATCTGCTTGCGGAAAACGAACACTGTGAAACAAAGGCACGATCGTATTTTGAAAGAGATTGTATTGATCAAAGTTTGAGAAGCGTTGACTAGAAAGCTCTTGCGTCAAGGCGGTATTGTTGGCTAAAAAGAGCAGGCTGTCCCGATAGGTGTGGATCTTGCTTTCTAACTGATAGCTGATACTTTTGAGATTATCGGAGTAAGCACTTTTTTCCTGCTGTTGGATAAAGGCTCGGATGATAGATACCCCGACAAAGGTCAAAACGATCAGAGGAACAATGCTTGAAAGAATTGAAATAAGGGCGATCTTTTTTTGAAAACGAAAATTTTTAACACAATCGTGGACTTTTCTTAACAAAAGGGACCTCTCTTTCTATACGCATCCGGCGTCATTCCGACAATTTCTCGGAACGTTTTGCAAAAATAGGAATAATGATTAAAGCCAACTTGTTTGGAGATAGTTCGAATGCTGCAGTTCGAGTTCTTTAAACGCTTCTGAGCCTGTTTGATACGGTAAGACTTGATGTATTTGGTGATACCCATGCCTTCAGAAGTACTGAATAATTCGCTTAGGTAGTTAGGATTGATATTGACTTCCTTTGCTAACCGCTCCAAGCTCAACTCTTGGTGAAAATGAGCGAATATATAGGATTTTACTTGGCGCACATAGTCATTTGACTGGCTCCCGTTGATTTGAAGCAATGCATCATGGATATAATGGAAGAGGGCATCAAAAATATCCGCAATTAGTTGCAGACTTGGCGCTTCCAGTATTTTTCCAATCTGATTAGCGCCACACTCCGCATCAAAAGTGATCGTGCACTGATCGATGATTGTTTGATAAAAGGTCGCAAAATAAAACTTGGCATTGGTTGGTTCCTCACGTCCATTTGTTTCAAAGCAGTCGAAAACTGTTTTCACAAGCGCGTGGGCTTTTTTACTTTCGTATTGATTCACATACGAAACGGTTTTTTCAAAAAGCGCTTTCTTGACGATGTAGTGATCTCCCGGAAGCAACTGGCAGATTTTCCCTTTGTTTTGCTGATAAAAAGACCGCTGACTGGTTCTCAGTAAGTCATGATAGGTGCCATACACCCCTGAATGGTGGGGAACTGGTCCGCTGTCAAAAAGTGTTATTTTTTGCTGAAACTGTTCGGAAAAATAGGTAGTTAAGTTGTTTTTTCGCTCTTCGATTTCCCTTTTTGGCAAAGGTTCGTTAAAAAAGAGCAGTTGTGCTGGAGCTAAAAACAAACTGAACATTTCAGGAAATGCAGCAGATAGCGAAGGGACAAAATCCGGCGCATTCCAAGAATCCAGCGGCCAAGTAACGAGAAAAAAAGAGGGATGAGTCTTAAAAAAATCTTGTGCAATCGATTGCTCTTCCTTCGGCAGTGAATGCCAAGGATAGCCATAAAAAAGTTTACTCAAAATCTCTTTCAAGTAATGGGTTTGTGCGATTGTTTTTGTGTAAGCGCGCTGCTTTTGTTGATCAATAAAAAGAATGATTTTATTTATTTGTTCATAAAAATCATCAGGGTCGATTGGTTTTAAGAGGTAGTCAACCGCTTTTAACTGTATGGCTTTTTTTACATAATGAAAATCTTCAAAGCCGCTGATAAACATCACAGGAATTTCAGGAACTGCTTCTTTGATTCTCGCTACGAGGGCATGTCCATCCATAAAGGGCATCTTTACGTCGGTAATTATCAAGTCAAAGGGCTGTTCCTGAAAAAGTTGCCAGGCTTCGCGGCCATTTTTGGCTTCTTCGATCAGCCATTCTTTTTCATGCTGACTCAAGAAGTATTTGATCACTTCTCTTTGATCGTAGCTGTCATCAGCAAGCAGCAGTCGGTACATGGTTTTCGCCGTCCTTTCGTATAGAGAAAATTACGCAGTCGCTTCTTCTTTCTATAGTAAGCGATAAACAAAAAAAGCAACAGAGCGAATTTGTAAACGTTTTATTTTTCTGGAAATCGTGCTATGAATCTGAAAAAAGTGCTATATTTTCTGTGGAAGCGATTGCGTATAATAAGGATATCAAAAAAGTTTGAGGAGGAAAACAATGAAATTTAGGCGGGGGACAGCAATGTTAACAGCAGTTGCTTCAGCACTTATTATGACAGGATGCAGTTCAGAAGAAGCAAAGACCAATGAAAATGGGGATACCGTGATTACGATCGGACGCCAGACCGCACCGAACTCGAAACTGCCTGAGGGGGATTCTTACAGCAATAACGCATATACTCGATTGATTCAAGAACGCTTGGGCATCGAGCTGGAGAGTGCCTTTGAAGCCCATGGGGAAGACTATGATCGTCAAGTATCGCTAGCGATCGCTTCAGGGGAACTACCGGATACGATGATCGTCGGATCAAGAGATGAATTGGAAGAATTAGTTAACAATGATTTAGTGGAAGACTTGACCGAAGTATTTGAGGAGCATGCCGACGATTTTCTAAAAGACATCTATGATTCGTTTGATGGGATTCAGTTAGAAGCAGCCACGTTTGATGATCGTTTGATGGCGATCCCATCTACTAGCGATGACTTCGGGCCCAATCTTGTCTGGTTGCGCCAGGACTGGCTAGATGAGCTAGGTATTGAACTGGATAAAGATGGCAATCGCTCAATTACATTGGATGAGTTGAAGGAAACAGCGATTGCTTTTCAAGAAAATGATTTAGCCAATACCGGAAAAGCAGTTGGTTTGCCATTGGCCTTCTGGTTGTCTTCGCCAAATCATGGCGGCACGGCATATACCGGAACAGCCATCATGAATGCGTTTGGAGCCTACCCAAAATCGTATCTCCAAGATGAGAATGGGCAGATGTTTTATGGATCCAATACGCCAGAAATGAAAGAAGCACTAACGCTACTGAAGGACTGGCAAGATGAAGGGTTCATGGATCCGCAATTTGGTACCCGCACGTATGACGATATCCATGCCATGATGGTTAATGGAGAAACGGGCATCGCTTTTGGTCCTTGGCACATGCCTGACTGGGGCTTAGTACAAGCCAAACAAAATGATCCAAATGCTGAATTTGTTCCTTATGCCCTTGAAAATGCTAACGGCGATGGAGGGGTCAATGCCGTGGCTAACCGCGGCACTGGGCAATACATCGTGGTGCGCAAAGGTTTTTCTGAGCCGGAAAAAATCATGGAGATGATCAATCTGATTTATGGTGAAGTTGTCAACTCGGAAGATATTGAAGCCGAGTTTCCGGAAATTTATGACTATGCGAAAGTGGATGTCGATGGGACGGTTCGTCCATGGAATGTTGTTTTCTTAAAAGCCTATAGTGAGATTGATGATGCAGTAGAAGCTTCCAAGGCGGCGGTTGGCGAAACATCTATCGAGGATATCTCCAACTTCTTCATCAAAGAAAACGCCGAAAAAATCAAGCAATATCTGGATAGCCCTGAAGAAACTGATCCGGTGGACTGGACCCGCTATGCCTCCCGCTATTTAGCCGTCAATAATGTGATGGGCGGTATCAGAGAGCAAGGACGCTTGAATGAAGTGAAACCACCGCGTTTTGATTCGATCAAAGCCAATGAACGAAACGGCGCACAAGTAGGGAAACTGGAGGAAGAGACCTTCATTAAGTTTATCACTGGAGAAGAACCCCTGGAAAACTTCGACAACTATGTTGAAACCTGGAATAGCCAAGGTGGGACAGCCATACTTGAAGAAATGCAAGAAGTAGTAGATCAGCGAGCAGATAATTAAGCGGCCACTCCAGCGGTTCTGACACTCGTCTTTCGAACAAAGAAAAGCAAGGTTGTATGCAGGAAAACCGACTGCAGGTGCCTTTTCTTTGTTCGAATTTTTTCATCAAGCGGCTGGTGAGGCAAAAAATTTATGGAGGAGTAAGTAAATGGAACTTTCTGTTGAAAAAGAAAGCAAAAAAGAAAAGAAAAAGTGGTTTTCTCGAGATCAGCTTTTCTTTCTAGGGATGATTTTACCAGGCATAATTTTTATTTTGATTTTTTCTTATGGTCCTATGTTTGGGTTGTTGATGGCATTTCAAGATTATGTGCCAGCGAAAGGTGTATTTGGTTCTGAATTTGTGGGATTCGAGCACTTTCGCTATTTGTTCAGTTTACCGGATATTTTCTTAGTAACTAAAAATACGATTTTCATCGCTTTCTGGAAAATTGTCTTTAATACGATCGTACCGATTCTTTTTGCGATTCTATTAAATGAAGTACGTGTAAAGTGGATGAAACGCTCCATTCAGACCATCGTATATTTGCCCCATTTTCTTTCATGGGTCATATTGGCTTCAGTAGTGGTCAATTTATTCAGTCTTGATGGAACGGTGAATCAGATTTTACAAAACTTTGGTGTAGAACCATTAAACTTTTTGGGTAGTAATCAGCTGTTTCCTCGTTTGCTGATCGGGACCGATGTTTGGAAAAGTTTTGGTTACAGTTCAATCGTGTACCTTGCTGCCATTACCTCGATTGATCCGGGATTATATGAAGCAGCAACGATGGATGGTGCTTCTTGGTCAAAAAAAGTCTGGCACGTAACCCTGCCGGGGATGATGCCTTTTATTTTGCTGATGACGATTTTGTCGCTGCCTAATATCTTGAATGCCGGCTTCGACCAAATTTATAACCTGTATTCTCCGGTTGTGTATCAAAGCGGCGATATTATCGATACCTATGTCTACCGAATCGGTCTGATCGGTAGAGACTATAGCTTAGGAACCGCCGTTGGTCTGGTCAAATCGGTGATCGGTCTATTCTTGATTTGGTCTTCCAACAAAATTGCGGAGAAGAAGACTGACAGAGTGATGTTTTAAGGAAAGGAAAAAAGAGATGAAAGAAAAATTTAGTATACGGCATGCAGTAATTTATTTGATCGTCATTGTTTTGGCTCTTTCTTGTTTAGTACCGATGTTGAATGTCGTGGCACTTTCTTTAAGCAGCAGCAGTGCCGTCGCGGCAAATGCTGTGGGGCTATGGCCAGTAGATCTGACCTTAGCGGCTTATGAGCGCATCATGAGCGATCAGCAGTTTTGGCGTTCTTTTGGTATTTCAGTCATTCGTGTGGTGATCTCTTTATTGCTGAATTTGGTGATGATCGTAACGATGGCTTATCCGCTATCTAAATCAAAAAAAGTATTTCGAACGAGAAAATTATTCATGAGTGTGATGGTTTTCGCTATGCTCTTCAGTGGCGGCATGATCCCAACGTATTTGGTCGTTCGCAATCTAGGATTATTGAATACGATTTGGTCCCTGATTTTACCTAGTGCAGTCCCTATCGGCAGTGTGATCTTGGTGATGAATTTCTTTCGGGGAATTCCCAAATCATTGGAAGAATCTGCTCGGATCGATGGGGCCAACCCACTGCAGATTTTGGGACGAATCTATATTCCAATGTCTTTGCCGTGTTTGGCAACCGTTTCTCTATTCAGTATTGTCGGTAGTTGGAATGATTTTTTCAGTGGACTGATCTATATGACCAAGACTGAAAACTATCCTTTAATGACCTATATCCAAACACTATCAGTCAACATTGCTGAAACAATGCAACAAGCCGGGAATTTGACTTCCGAGCAGCTACAAAGTCTACTAGCGGTCTCTGATCGAAACTTGAATGCAGCGAAGATCGTGGTGGCAGTGGTGCCGTTATTGATTATTTATCCGCTTCTACAAAAATATTTCGTTCAAGGAATCGTTGTCGGATCAGTAAAGGAGTAAACCCACATGATACACTTTTTTCATTCAGAAAACTTCTTCGCACGAATCGCTTGGAAATTCAGCCAGTTGCTCCTATTAAATGTACTACTCTTGTTTTTTAGTTTGCCGCTCTTCACGATCGGTGCAGCCATTACTGCGGGTTCTAAAGTGGCGACTGATCTGATAGAAGGAAAAGCACCGGCTGTTGTTCAGCAGTTTTGGTCGGTCTTTTGCCAAAGCTTTCGAAAGAGCACTCTTATCTGGCTCAGTCTACTTTTTTCTTTGTGGCTTTTGACTGCTGATTGGTTGTATTATTTCCAACTAAAAGGGACGCCTGATCTTTTTACCGTAGGCTTAGTAATTTGTACGTTCATGTGGCTTCAATTTTTCCAAGTTTCGTTTTTCTTACTCGCACGTTACGATAGCGGAATCAAAACGATCCTTTTGAACAGCATAAAAGTCGCCGCAAAGCACCCTTTTAAAATACTTAGTCTTCATCTTCTGACTGCAGCCCCTATTGTCATCATGCTTCTTTCACCCTATGCGCTGGTTTTCAGCATGTACATTGCCTGCTTTTTTGGTCTTAGCTGTTTTTTGTATGCACGCTGTCAGTTATTGTTGGCAATTTTCAAGAAATATGAGAAGGTAGAAATAGCAGAAAAGTAACTGGCTTTTATAGTTAGAAACGTTGAATGGAGGAATTTTGATGGGACAAAACACGCAGTATGGAGAAAAAAAGATTGCGATCGATCGCAGGATCGGTTTTTTAGAAGAACATACGTATCACGGGAATGATCTTGGTGTGACTTTTCAAGGACAGCAAACCACGTTCAAATGCTGGTCACCAGAGGCAGAGGCCGTTTCAGTATTGCTTTATCAAAGCGGTGTTGCTGGGACTGACGATCGTCTGCTGACGCTGCCGATGGTTCAAGAAGACAACTGTTGGCAAGTCACGACGGAAGAAAACGTCAAGGAGCTGTTTTATACCTTTGAGTTTCAACGAGATGGGCAGAAAATAGAAGCGATGGATCTTTATGCCAAGGCAGTAGGGATCAACGGAAACCGCGGTGCGATCATTGATTTAAAGGAAACAGATCCTGAAGGTTGGCAGGAAAGTCACGGCGTCGGTCAGCAGTCGATCACAGATGCCTATATTTGGGAATTACATGTCGAAGATTTCAGTGGTGCCGAAAACAGCGGTATTTCACCAGAAAATCGCGGAAAATATTTAGCCTTCACTGAAAAAAAGACCCATCTGGTGGGAGATGAAAGTCAACCAACTGGCATGGCCTATTTAAAAGAGCTGGGGATCAATTATGTTCATCTGCTGCCGATCTTCGATTTTGACAATGATGAAACTTCGTCTGCCTACAACTGGGGCTATGATCCGAAAAATTACAATGTACCTGAAGGACGATACGCTTCTGATCCTAGTGATCCCAAGGCGCGGATTCGTGAATGCAAGCAAATGATCCAATCGCTGCACGAAGAAGCCATCGGCGTTGTGATGGATGTGGTCTTTAATCACACTGCGATCACGGAAGAATCATGGTTTAATTTGACGGTGCCTGATTATTACTACCGTCAAGATGATGCAGGGAATTTTGCGGACGGTTCTGCTTGCGGCAATGAAGTGGCTTCTGAACGGAAAATGATGCGTAAATTTATCATTGATTCAGTTTTATATTGGGCGCAAGAATACAAAATCGACGGCTTTCGTTTTGATTTGATGGGCTTGATCGATGTGGAAACCATGAACCAATTGCGTCAACGCCTAGATGATGCCGGCTTCAGCCATGTGATTTTATACGGCGAGCCATGGGATGCCGGCAGCAATCAAATTATTCAGCCGAATATCCCAGCAAATAAAAGTAATGTTTGGGCACTGTCAGAAGGCGTTGCGGTTTTTAGCAATGATTTAAGAGACAGTATCAAAGGCGATGTCTTTGAAGAAACAGACGGCGCGTTTATTCAAGGAATGAATGGTCAACCGCAAGTCAAGCAAACCTTTTATGCAGCAAATTTGGCAACGGCGATTCAAGGAAATACGAAAGTTGCCGCACAAGAAGGCGCCGAGCGCTGGGCAAAATCGCCCCGCCAAGTGATCGCCTATGCTTCAGTCCATGATAATTTGACCTTATGGGACAAGCTGGTGGCAACCATGCAGGCTTCAGTGAAGGAAAGAAATTATGAGTTTGATCCTGAGCTTTTAGCCCGCAATAAACTAGCAGCAGCCATTTTGTTTACTAGCCAAGGAGCAGTGCTGACTCAAGCTGGGGAAGAATTTGGCCGTACCAAAGAAGGCGATGAAAATTCCTTCCGTTCGCCACTGGCAGTCAATCAGCTGGATTGGTCACGTGCCAAAACCTTCAAAGAGTTGCGCGAGCTGTATCGGGGCTTGTGGGCATTGCGGCAGTCCTATGCACCATTGAGAGATGCCACGACCCAAACGGCTGAAAGCATGGTCTTTTATGAGACAAAGAATGAAAATCGCTTGGCGTATCAAGTACCCAATCGTGACAAACAGCATCCATGGCGTTCTTTATTCGTTATACTCAATAGCACGGAAGAAAGCTGGTCCTTTGACTTACCGACGGCAACAGAAAATGCTTCTTGGCACATCATTGCTGACCCCAAAGGAGCTGGGCTCACTTCTCGCGGCGTAGCAGCGCCAAGAATAACCATCGACCCCTTGTCCTTCTGCATTTTGGCGGAACAAAGTAACTAATCAAAGTAGAAGCTAAAACAAACTAAAAATTTTAGTTTGTTTTAGCTTTTTTGGTAGTAAAAAAACAATTCTTTTGCTATACTTTTAACAGAATGAGAAGCAGAAAGCGGTGAGCAAATGAAAGTTGTGATCTCTGATATTGCCCGAAAAGCTGGCGTTTCCAGCGGAACTGTCTCTAATGCAATCAACAATCGTAAGGGGATCAGTGAACAAAAACGGCAAGCGATCTTGAAAATCGCTCGTGAGATGGGGTATTTTGATCAGCGAGAAATTAAAAAAACGGAAAGCCAAAAGATCAAATTTGTTGTAATGAACAAACAAGGAAATGTCGTAGGGGATACGCCTTTCTTTTCTGAATTGATCCGGGGGATCGAAATGGAATGCAGCGCGTTAGGCTATGAATTGGTCATTTCCCATATCACATTGGCGCCAGAGGAAGACCCGATCGAAAAGATCCGCCCAGAATTAGTAGATGGTTTGCTATTGTTAGGAACGGAATTGGAAAAACAAGATTTAGCAGTCTTCCGTCATTTGGAAGTACCCTTAGTGATTTTAGATACGATTTTTAATTCGCAGGACTTTGATTTTGTCGCCATCAATAATCGTGACAGCGCCTATGAGATCGTTGAAAAGATGATCGAAAAAGGCCACCGAGACATTGGCATCATTAACTCAACCTTTCAAATCAACAATTTCCGTGAACGCAAGCAAGGGTTTATTCAAGCGATCCAAGAGCATGATCTGATCCATTATGAAGAGACGGAAGCCTTAGTAGAACCCACCTTGGAGGGCTCATATCAAGACATGAAGGTCTATTTGGAATCCTTGCGTGCCGATCAGCGGCCGTTACCAAGCGCCTTTTTTGCGGTCAATGACAATATCGCCATCGGTGCAATGAAAGCCATTCGCGAAGTGTTCCCCGATTATCCGTTGGCCATCGTTGGGTTCGATGATATTCCTTTGGCGGAATTTTGCAACCCACCGCTGACCACCGTCAAAGTAGATAAAGTGTACCTTGGTCGCCAAGCTGTGCGACGCTTGATCGAGAAAATCACCAGTGAAGATGAAAACCATCTGAAAATGCTGGTCGCCACGACGATCGTCGAACGCGAAAGCATCAAATAAGAAAAAATAAGAAGCAGGACAAAACGTTTAGCAAGCGTTTTGTCTTTTTTTAGTTATTAAACAAAAATATTTATCTAAAACTATTGCAAAATATTTAGCTTATGCTATATTTAAGGTGTAAAAAGTAAGGGATTACATTTTGAGGAAGTGAATAGATGACACAGATCGGTCTCTTTTGTGCAACTGGGCTCTCCAGCGCACTGCTCGTCAAAGCGCTCAAAGAACAACTAGCGGATGATCAGCATTACCAAGTGAATTCCGCGCCTTTTTCAGAAATATTTATGGTGGGAAATGACTATGATTTTTTGATTTTAGCTCCTCAAACCCGCTTCAATCAAGCGAAAGTCGCAGCAGCCTTTCCTGATAAAAAAATCGTTTTACTGACGGATGAGGAATTTCTGAGCAGAAATGTAGCACGAGTCGCCGAAGAAATAAAAATTTAGCTAAATATACTAAAACGCAAAGGGTGGTTTTATGGATAAAGTAACAATCGGGTTCGCCCCGACTAGAAGAAATTTATTTAGTGCAGAAGCAGCCGTTGAGTACGCCAATCTGACACGACAAAAAATGGACGAACTGGCCATTGATTATGTAGATATTTTAGATATCAACGAAGACGGCTTGCTATACGATGATGAAGGGGTTGAAAAAATCGCCGAAAAATTCAAAGCAGCAAAAATCGACGGTCTTTTTCTAGCCAATGAAAACTTTGGTACGGAATATGCCTGTGCTCGTCTAGCCAAAAAACTAGATGTTCCCGTCTTATTATGGGGACCCAAAGACGAGACACCAGCCGCCGACGGTTCACGTTTGCGGGATACGCAATGCGGTCTTTTCGCTATCGGTAAAGTCTTGCGCCGTTTCAAGGTACCTTTCACCTATGTCAAAAATTCTGATATTGATTCACCGGAATTTGCCCGCGGCTTGCAAGACTTTATCAAAGTCTGCAATGTCGTCAAGACCTTCAAACAAACACGAATCTTGCAAGTTGGCCCACGCCCCTTTGATTTTTGGACCGTGATCTGCAACGAAGGCGAACTATTGGAGCGTTTCAATATCTCGCTATCACCAGTACCGATCCAAGAAGTGGTGCAAGAAATCAAGAAAGTCAAAGAACAGCAGCCAGATAAATTGCAAGCAGTCATTGATTATTTCGAAACCAATACGGAAGTCCAAATTTCGGCGAAAGATTTGGAGATGGTGGCAGCCCTTAAAGTGGCCTTGCAAAACTTATGTGAAAGCTACGGCTGCAATGCAGGGGTCATCCAGTGTTGGACGGCTTTACAAGACGAAATCGGTATTTTACCGTATGCCTCCCTGTCGCTTTTACAAGAAGAAGGTCTGCCTTTTGTCTGTGAGACGGATGTTCATGGGGCGATCTCGGAACTGTTGGTCGAAGCCGCTTCGTTGGGGGAACACCGTGCAATCTTTGCGGATGTCAACTGCCGCCATCCAGAAAACGAGAATGGCGAATTGCTGCAGCACTTAGGGGTTTTTGCTTATTCCACCGCGGAGACCAAACCCATTTTGCCGCAACGGCATTTTGTTTTTGACTATCCGGGATCAGTCGCTTTTCGGGCAATCAAAGACGAGTATACGTTGTGTCGCTTTGATGGAGACAACGGCGAGTATTCGTTGCTGATGGGCACCGGCAGAGGGATCGATGGACCATACAATCAAGGGACCTATCTCTATCTAGAATTTGCGAATTTGAATCGCTTGGAATTCAAACTCGTTGAGGGCCCTTATATTCATCATGTTGCGGCGGTCAGAAAAAATGTGGTGCCGATCTTGTACGAAGCGTGCAAATATATCGGCGTGCAGCCAGATTTTTATGATCCGATCGAAGAAGACGTCAAAGCATACTTGAGAGGGGATCAATCATGGAAATAAACGAGCTGGAAATGAAGGCTTTAACGATTCGAAAATCCGTGTTAGAGCTGATCTATCAAGCAAAAACGGGTCATACTGGTTCGGATCTTTCTTGTACCGATATTTTAGTGGCCCTGTATTATCAGATAATGAATGTGGATGCGAAAGATCCCCAAAAGCAAGATCGTGACCAGTATATCCAAAGTAAAGGACATGCTGCAGAAGTACTATGGGCCGTTTTAGCGGACAAAGGTTTTTTGCCGAAAGAAGAATTAGCCACCTTTTCGCAATTTGGTTCACGACTGATCGGTCATCCAAACAATAAAGTAGCTGGGGTTGAGATGAATACTGGTTCGCTAGGTCACGGCTTACCCGTCGCAGTAGGGATCGCCTTGGCAGGCAAACTGGATCACCGCACGTATCAAACCTATACGTTGTTGGGAGATGGCGAATTAGCAGAAGGCTCGGTATGGGAAGGAGCCATGGCGGCTGCCAACTACCAGCTGGACAATTTGACCGCCATCATTGATCGCAACGGCTTGCAGATCACTGGAGCCTCGGAAGATGTGATGGCAGTGGAGCCGCTAGATGAAAAATGGCGTGCCTTTGGTTGGGATGTGCATATCGTTGATGGCAATGATATGGCTGCCTTGGTGGCTGCATTAGAAAAACCGCATCAGCCCAATCAACCGAAGCTGATCATTGCTAAAACCATCAAAGGCAAAGGCTATTCTGCAGCCGAAAATCAAGCGCAATGGCATCATAAAGTGCCAACGGCAGAAGAGCTTGCACAAGCTATTGCCGAACTTGATCAGCAAATGGAGGTTTTGACTCATGGGAAAAAATAATATTGCCAATCGCCAAGCGATGTGCGACGTATTGATTGAAGAAGGAAAAAAGAATCCTGCTATCACGGTGTTGACCAGTGATTCTCGTGGTTCCGCTTCGTTAGCACCTTTTGCCAAGGAATTACCGACACAATTGGTGGAAGTAGGGATCGCAGAGCAAAACATCGTCAGTATTGCGGCCGGCTTAGCCCATATGGGCAAACGCCCTTTCGTTGCATCCCCTGCTTGTTTTCTCAGCATGCGCAGTATCGAGCAGATCAAAGTCGATGTCGCGTATTCGAATAAAAATGTCAAACTCGTAGGCATCAGCGGCGGTGTCAGCTATGGGGCATTAGGCATGAGTCATCATTCCTTGCAAGACATCGCAGTGGCACGAGCGATCCCTAATTTGCAAGTGCTGTTGCCAGCAGATCGCTTTGAAACGATCCAAATGTTTAAAGCCTTAGCGGCATCAAATGAACCGGCCTATATCCGTCTCGGTCGCAATCCTGTTGAAGATTGTTATGATTCTGCAGATTATCCTTTTGAGATCGGCAAAGCCATTGAGCTGAGAAGCGGCCAAGATGTCGCATTGCTCGCCACTGGCGAAACCGTGCGCCAAGCGTTGGATGCTGCTGAGCTATTGGAAAAACAAGGTATCACTGCTACCGTTTTAAATGTTCATTCCTTGAAGCCCTTTGATTCAGAAACGGTCAAACGAGTGGCGAAAGAAACAGGCACCGTGATCACTGTGGAAGAACACAGCCGATACAACGGCTTAGGAGCTGCCGTGGCGGAAACGCTGGCAGAAGAAACGGACATTCGACAAAAAATCATTGCTTTTCCGGATGAAGCCTTGATTACTGGTTCTTCGTCAGAACTGTTTGCCCATTATGGATTAGACGGTGCTTCCATAGCGAAAACAGCGGTTGCGTTTCTAGGAGCTTAAGATGGACAAGACCTATCAGCTTGTTTTAGATCAGAGTACATCCGGTACCAAGCTCTTACTGTTTCAAGAAGGGAAAATCCTGCAACGTTACGATAAAAAACATCGCCAAATTTATCCAAAAGTCGGGTGGGTCGAACATGATCCCCTCGAGATTTGGCAAAATGTCCAAGAATTGCTGGCACAAGTGTTTCAAGAACAAGCGATCACTGCAGATCAAATCGTTTCCTTGTCCTTGACCAATCAGCGAGAAACGATCGTTGCTTGGGATCGATTGACCGGCAATCCCCTGTACAATGCGATCGTGTGGCAATGCAACCGCAGCGCTACGATTTGTGAAGAATTGACGGCACAAGGCTGGGAAAAGACGATCAATCAAAAGACCGGTTTGCGCTTAGATCCGTATTTTTCCGGCACCAAAGTGAAATGGTTGGCCCAAGAATTATCGGCCATCAAAGAAAAGTCGGGGACTGGCGAATTGGCGATCGGTACGATGGATAGCTGGCTGTTGTGGAATTTAACGCAAGGGACAGTATTTGCGACAGAAGCCAGCAACGCTTGCCGAACATTGTTTTACAATATTGAAGAGGGCCGTTGGGATGCAGAACTCGTCAAACTTTTTGGCATCCATTTAGCAGACTTGCCAGCGATCAAACCTGCTGATACGGTTTTCGGTAGCTATCACGGAATCCCTATCAAAGGGATCTTAGCCGATTCACAAGCGGCATTATTCGGTGAAGGTTGTCAAAGCCTTGGGGATGTAAAAATCACGATGGGCACCGGTTGTTCGATCATGATGCAAGTGCAGCAGGAGCAGACGTTGCGGGATCGCCGCATTTTGACGACGGTCGGCTGGCAAACTAGCCAGGAAACAGCGTTTGCGCTAGAAGGCATCATCCGTTCCTGTGGTGACGCCATCAACTGGTTCAGTGAGCAAGTGGCTCCGCTGCCAGATGTAGCTGAGATCTGTCAAGAAGTGCTGACCAGTGACAGTCAAGAAGACATCTATTTTATCCCAGCATTGCAAGGAATGGGTGCCCCTTTTTGGGATAATACGATGACTGCCAGCTTTGTCGGCATGAAACGCACAACGACGACTCATGAGCTGTTGAAAGCCGTTTTAGAAAGCATCATTTTTCAAATCAAAGCAGTGATCGATGTGATGGAAGAAGTCGCTGAACGACTGATCAATCAGGTAATGATCGATGGCGGTGTTTCGAAAAACCGCGCCTTGATGAGCTTATTGGCGACTTTGATCAATAAACCCGTCATCGTCAGCGAAGTCGAAGAATTTTCAGCCATCGGCACAATGCTTGTTGCCAAACCAACCATGAATGAACCAGCTATTCAGCAAACCACGATCGTTCCGCAAGCCGAACAGGCCGTGATCCGTTTGAAATATGAAAAATGGAAACGGTTCATTGAGAAGTCAGCTGCTTTTAGTGAAGGATAAAGGAGGAACTATATGGAGATTCAACGAATTCAACTGAATCAAACGGCTTACGTGGATACCTATTTATTGCACCAATCCAAAGAGTACAATGTCGGCAAGAAACGACCGCTAGTGATCGTCTGTCCAGGCGGCGGCTACGCCTTTACCAGTGATCGAGAGGCGGAAGTCATTGCCTTGAAATTCAATAGTATCGGGCTAAATAGCGTTGTTTTATGGTACACCACCGGTGATCAGGTGAAAAACGTTCCCCACAATGCCTTGATGGAAGCCGCCCAAACCGTCAAAATCATTCGTGAGCATGCTCACGAATGGTTGGTGGATGAGGATCAAATCATCGTTTGCGGTTTTTCAGCAGGCGGACATCTAGCATTACAGTTAGCGACGCGCTGGCACGATGCTGAGCTGGCAGAAGTGTTGGGCGTCAGCAGTGACTTACTGAAAGTGAATTTGGCGATCGCTGGCTACCCATTGGTTTATCAAGAGCATGCTGTCCCAATCGATGAGCTAGGCTTTGCCGCTCGTTTAATCGAAACACCTTTAACTGCCAACGAGCGCTTTTTTGGGAGTAAACAACCGACGGAAGAAGCCATTCAATCCATGAACATTTTGCATCATGTCGATCAGTGGACACCTCCGATGTTTCTCTGGCATACGACGGAAGACGTCTTAGTCGATGTGGCGCACTCGTTGAAGTTGGCGGTCAAATTAAGAGAAGCAGAAATTCCATTCGAACTGCATATTTTTGAAAAAGGCGAACACGGACTGGCATTAGCGGATCGAACAACGGCACGCAAGTCAAGTCACCTCAATGCCCATGTCGCCAAATGGTTTGAGCTGTGCGAAGGCTGGCTCAGTAGTTATATTGATTAATAACCGCCAGTGCACAACTTGTGCCGATGAAAGGAGAGCTCCACCGTGAAAATCACCGTAAACCAAAACAAACGCACCTTATTGCGAGACGGACAGCATTTCTTTTATTTAGCCGATACTTGCTGGAGTGCTTTTACTAGTATTCAAGAAAATGACTGGATCACCTACTTAGACAAACGCAAAGAGCAGGGATTCAACACCCTTCAAATCAATGTGTTACCGCAATGGGATCGCAGCCGTGGTCAATTTGACTGCTTGCCGTTTCCCCTTGATGCGGGTGTCTTTGATTTTACGGTTTGGGAGGATGCCTATTTCGAACGGGCTCAGCGTCTTTGTAAAATTGCCGATGAGAAAGGCTTTACTTTAGCATTGGTTGTCTTGTGGTCAAACTATGTCGCTGGCACTTGGGCTAGCCAGTTGGACAAAGAACGCAACGTGTTGCCGGAGGATTGCCGCCAGGCCTACTATCAAAAAGTGATTAAGACGTTTGATGCCTTCCATCCGATCTACTTTATTGGTGGCGATACGGACTTCCCAACACAGCCAACCATCGATACGTATCTAGAAGCCTTTGTTTTCTTTGAAAAGCATTCGCCCAATACCTTGAAAACGATTCATATCAAGGGACGTTTTGAAGAAATCCCTGAACCTATCGTCGAACATTTGGACTTATTTTTATACCAATCAGGTCATAACAGCGCCTTTTTGAATATGCCTTATTATTTGGCAGAGCGTTTTTATCAACGAGAACCGCAACTGCCGATCATCAACTCAGAACCTTGCTATGAACAAATGGGCTATGCCCGTCACGTATACGGTCGATTTGGTCAAAAAGATGTCCGCAAAGCAGCATGGCAATCATTGTTAGCCGGCGGCTCGGCTGGGATCACGTACGGTGCCCACGGCATCTGGAGTTGGCAAACCCCGACGGCAACCTTTGCGGAAGAAATCGGGGAAGCGTTTGATCGTCCGATGATTTGGCCAGAAGCTTTGTCTTTTCCTGGGGCAGATGATTATGGCTTTATCAAGCAATTATTTGAATTATTAAATATTCAGGAGCTTGTGCCTTGCCAAGAGCGCTTGATCGATGCAGATGAACAGATTCGTATGGCAGCTATCGCAGGAAGGAAGGATGCCTTGCTTTACTTGCCAAGCAATACAACAGTTCGCCTGCAAGGAGATCTTTCTACAGCGACCGTCACATTGATCGATTTGAACACCAATCGTTTCTTGAAACCAAAACTGACAGTTACTGATGGTATCACTGTTTTCCATCCCCACAATTGTCACGAAGATGTATTGTTCGTCATCCAAATAAAGGAGTGAAAAGAAAATGGATAAATATATGGATAAGGTATTAGTATTTGCAGATAAAATCTCCAACAATCGGTATTTAAAGGCAATTTCAAACGGGTTGATGGCGACGCTGCCGATCAACATTATTGGCTCGATCGCCTTGTTGTTAGCAGTTTTGCCGATTCAAGGGTGGACAGATTTTATCAACTCGATCAATATTGGCGGTTATTTTTCCGTCGGTTACAGTATGACCGTTGGGGTTATCTCAGTGTACGCTTCCTTTCTTGTCGGTCACCGTTTAGCGACAGAATTTAAGCAGTCGGCAGTCCCTGCCGGCATCGTTTCGTTGTTTGCCTTTTTGATGATGACGCCAATGGTCACCTTGGAGGAAACAACGACCCTCGACATGAGCAAACTCGGCGCTCAAGGCTTGTTTACCGCTATGATCTGCGGCTTAGTTTTTGCTCGTTTGTACTGCTTTATTTTAGAAAAAAATATCGCCATCAAAATGCCAGCAGGCGTGCCGCAATTTGTGACGGATACCTTCGCCGGTTTGATTCCAGCAATTATTTCTGGGTTTACCGCGATCGTCATTAGCTGGGCATTCAGTTTTACTTCTTATGGCTCATTCTCAGATTTCATCTATCAAATCTTGGCAATGCCGCTGCAAAGCTTGTCTTCTAGTGTCGGTTCGTTGTTATTTATTGTACTGATCCAAATGGTGCTATGGTTCTTCGGTATCCATGGTTCGTTGGTGGTGGGTAGCTTTGTCACCGCTTTGTACTTACCAATGGATGTAGAAAATATGGATGCTTTAGCTAGCGGTGTTGCTCGTTCCGAGCTGCCAAATATTTTGAGCAAGTCGTTTTATGATTTGTTTGCTGGTATTGGTGGGGCTGGGGGAACATTGTCATTGATTATCGTTATTTTGCTGTTGGCGAAATCAAAACAATCACGGACAGTCGCTAACCTAAGTGCCGTTCCTGGATTGTTCACCATTAATGAGCCGGTGATTTTTGGCTTACCGCTGATTTTGAATCCAATCATGGCGATTCCGTTCATATTAACACCATTGGTTCAAGTGCTTGTGGCGTACCTAGCGATCTGGAGTGGGAT
Organism: Enterococcus sp. AZ095a; assembly: GCF_050546735.1. Classification (NCBI taxonomy): domain Bacteria; kingdom Bacillati; phylum Bacillota; class Bacilli; order Lactobacillales; family Enterococcaceae; genus Enterococcus; species Enterococcus sp. AZ095a. The sequence continues at coordinate 72,721 of NZ_CP172953.1, forward strand.
CGTTCCACGACTTAGTGGCGTACAAGTTCCCTTTGGCACACCGATTTTTCTAAATGGGTTTCTAGCTGGAGGCTGGCAGGTCGCAGTTCTACAAGTCGTTTGCGTTTTGGCAGGCTGCTTGCTGTACATTCCTTTTGTCAAAATATTAGATAAAGGAAAATTAAAAACGGAAGCAGAAGCAGCGCAAGCGGAGGGTCACCCACAAACTGAAAGTATCGATGCAACGGGGGAAACGGTTTAAAAGAAACCGATTTTATGATGACAAGCCAATGAGTTAGTGCTATAGTTAAAGAAAGAAAACCCACGTGGATTGTTACTGACTCGATCAGGCAAGACCTAAATAAGAAAGCGCTATTCTCGTTTTAGCAGCGGCTCTTATTTAGGTTTTTTGTTTTTTATCGGAGATTTTTCAGTAACCAGCTAGGTAGGTTTATCAAAAGAAAACAAAAGGAGAACGAGCAAATGGCAAAATTTCCAGAAAATTTCTTATGGGGCGGCGCGACCGCAGCGAATCAATTAGAAGGGGCGTTCGATCGCGATGGCAAAGGATTGTCAGTGGCGGATGCAATGCCTGGCGGCAAACAGCGTTTAGCGATTTTAGGTAGTGATACGTTTGATTGGACGATCGATGAGGACAAATACACTTATCCAAATCATCGCGGGATCGACCATTATGACCGTTTCAAAGAAGACATTGCGTTGTTTGCAGAGATGGGCTTCAAGAGCTATCGTTTTTCTATCGCTTGGACACGTATCTTTCCAAAAGGCGATGAAACGACACCAAACGAAGCTGGGCTAGCATTTTACGATGCGCTGATCGATGAATGTTTGAAATACGGGATCGAGCCAGTGGTTACGATCTCCCACTATGAAATGCCTTTGCATTTAGCCAAAGAATACGGTGGCTGGAAAAATCGAGCATTGATCGATTTCTATGAGCGTTTTGCAAAAGTCGTCTTGGAACGGTTCCACAGCAAAGTCAAATACTGGATGACCTTCAATGAGATCAACTCTGCTTTCCATTTCTCTGCATTGAGTCAAGGAATGGTCAACAGCACGGGTGCCAGCGACTTTACAAACGTGATCCAAGCGTGGCACAACCAATTTGTTGCCAGCAGTAAAGCAGTCAAAATCGGCCATGAATTAAACCCAGAGTTACAGATCGGTTGTATGATCATTTATGCAACGACTTACAGCATTGATGCGAACCCAGTCAACCAAGTGGCGACGATGATCCATAATCAAGCCTTCAACTACTACTGTGCCGACGTGCAGGTACGTGGAAAATACCCATCCTTTACGGATCGTTTGTACAAAGAACACGGCGTCAATAAAGAGGATCTTGAGATTACCGAAGAAGACTTAGCCTTGATTGCTGAACATACTGTTGACTATGTTGGCTTCAGCTACTACATGTCTTCTGCCGTGGATATCACCACAGAAGAAGCCGATGAAGTGCAAGGAAACTTGTTAGGCGGCGTCCGCAATCCATTCTTAGAAGCAAGTGAATGGGGCTGGCAAATCGACCCAGAAGGGCTGCGCATCGCGTTGAATGAATTGTATGATCGTTATCAAAAACCGTTGTTTATCGTGGAAAACGGCTTAGGAGCCATTGATACCTTTAACGAAGAAGGTAAGATCGAAGATGACTATCGTATCGATTACTTGCGCCGCCACATTGAAGCAATGGGGGAAGCGATTGCTGATGGCGTAGACTTGATCGGCTACACGCCATGGGGCTGTATCGACCTTGTCAGTGCTTCAACAGGCGAAATGAGCAAACGCTATGGCTTTATCTATGTTGACTTTGATGACGAAGGCAACGGCACGATGGATCGTTCCAAGAAAAAATCCTTCGATTGGTACAAACAAGTTATTGCAACAAACGGAGAAGAGTTGGCCTAAGTGTTTCGTTAGACTCACGGATGACGCAGGATCCGTTATAAAAGAAAACCGATCAACGGTGCTCCTATACTGGCGCATCGTTGATCGGTTTTTTGTGATATTTGGGTTTAACGGGTATGTTCATAGCTGTCTCGTAACAAAGATTGGAGTTGTTTTTCTGATACAGAGCCATCTAGTAATGCGGTGAGCCAATGGTTTTTATTCATGTGATAAGCGGGTAAATAGCCGTGACTTTGATTGATGATCGAAACCATTTCGGGCGCTGCTTTGACATCTAAAATCTCGATCATTCCCGTTCCTTCCAGGCCTAATTTCTGCTTTTCTACAGTCATCAGCAAGCCAAACCATTTGCCGCTTTTACGGTGCCGCAAGACTTGGTACTCGGGAAACTTTGCAAATGGATGGTCGATCTGAACATCATTGAAGGTCTGAGCGAATGCGATCAGACGGTTTTTAAGATCCATGGGTATCCCTGCCTTTTTATTCATTCAACTCCAGTATACTGTATTTTTGCCAATATTTCGCTGGAAAAGGAGATTGGGCTCTTTGGTTTAATGAGCCGTATCACCTGCTGCATCGATAGTAATAAATAAGGTAAAGTAGCAGGCGGTTTATTTTCTCAATTTGACACTCAGCTTTCGGCATTACTTGTCATTACATTCGATTACGATATAATGTTCTTACAGAGTAATTACAAAAACAGAGAGAGGAGTGCAACGATGATTACGAAAACAAGAAAACAAGGGAATTCCATTATGTTGACGGTGCCCAAAGACTTTGGTATTCCCAATGGTGTGGAAGTAGAAGCAAAGCTAGTAGAAAATGGAATCTTGTATGAATTTATTGAACCGGTAAAACCATTCGATGATTTCAGTGAAGATATCTTGACTGATATTATTAATGAGGGATACGAACACGAAGATATTTTATCCGAATTTAAAGCGCGTAAGAGTAAGATGATTTCTTCATTTAAGACAATTGCAAAGGATACTGCTACCGACGGGAAAGCAATGACCAAAGAGGAGTTGGCAACTGAAATTGGCTTATGAGGTGATTCCATCTAGACAAGTAGTGAATTATTTAAAAAAGTTGAAGGAGAAACCGCTGAAACAAAAGTTTCTTCATGTCATTTATGATGAAATAGCTGTCGAACCGTATAGCGGCGATCAAAAAAACTGGCGATTTAGCTGGAATCTGGTCGAAGGGTTTTAAGTATGCAGGGACAACCTGTCGTATTGCTTATGATGTGATCGATGACCAAGTGATTCCAGTCTTGTTATGTGGCACCCATGAGAATTTTTATGAACAGTTAAAGCAGTTAATGAAATAACTGGGGACCCGAATCGAAGAGTTGCGCGTAGGCGGACTCTTTTTTTGATTTCTATTAAAAAGTACAATAAGTGAAAGGTTCTAAGAAATGGATGCCTATGCTAAGATAGAAGAAACCGGCAGCGTAAATAAGCAAGTGAGGTGGTCGCTATGAAAACGACAAGTCAAGTATACATTCGTTTAAATGAACATCTATTTAAATGCAAAAAATACGATTTGAATTTTTTGATAACAAAACTTTTAATTGAGCGAATCGATGAATTTCCTGCGATCTATATTGAAGAAATCGCCTATGCTGCACAGACGACCCCTGCCAGTATCACTAAATTTTGTAAGAAACTTGGTTATGCTAGTTTTAAAGAAATGCGTAATGACCTCACGATTTATTTTGAACAAGAATACCATTTAGCAAATACGATGTTTGAAGGGATGCTAGCGAATCTCGATACAAAGAGTAAAGTATCTGAAATGGTTGACCAATTTTTAGCCCGAGAGTACATGGTCCAAAAACAGATTTTTGACCAATTTGATCAACACCAATGCACACGGATCGCAGAAGAAATGAAACGAAAAAAACGAGTGGCGATTTTGGGTAACAGCTATTCTTTTTCGGTTGTTAATCTCCTGCGGGAACTGCTTAGTCAAATGGGCTATATCGTTTTTGAAGTAAACCGTAATGCGGAAGATCAGCTGATTGATCAAGTATTGCGGGAAACAGATATTTGTTTTGTGATCAATCTAACCGGCAGCTGGATCGATAAAAAGGCCTATTTGCTTGAAAAAACGGCCTGTCAGAAAGTTTTATTGACGTTCAGCGAGCAAGCCGCTCAAAGTAATCTCTTTGAAGAGCGTGTCTTGTTTAAAGAGGTCGTTCCATTGATGTCATCGAATTATTACTCGCAAAAAGTGCTTCATCTATGGATGATTTTTATGATTATGAATATGAGAAAAGAGTAAACGTAAAAAGCTATTTTCCATTTTTGGAAAATAGCTTTTATTGTTTCCTTATGAGAAAGCGCTTATATTCAAGTTAAGATATATCTTAAAAAATTTAGGAGGATTTACTGATGGATAAATTAATGCAATTTATTGAAACCAAAGTGATGCCGCCAATGATGAAACTTTCTAATCAACGTCACTTGAGTGCTGTTCGCGATGGATTGATCGCAACGATTCCAATCACAGTGATCGGATCGATCTTTTTATTGATACCGTACATTCCATGGCCTCAATCCTATGTATCGTTTATGGGCAATCATCCCGACTTAGTGGCAAAACTGATCATTCCCTTCAATATGAGTATGGGACTGCTTTCGATCTATGCAGCTTTTGGCATCGGCGCACGATTAGCGCAAAGCTACCAACTGGATAGTTTGGCAGGGGGCGTTTCTGCAATTTTTACCTTTTTTACTACATTGACCTTCACTTCTTTAGATGAAGGAACGTTTATCTCTACGCAATATCTTGGAGGAGAAGGCATGTTCGCCAGTATTTTGACCGCTATATTAGCAGTCGAGTGCATGCGCCTTTGTAAAAAATACAATATCGGGTTTAAACTGCCAGAGCAAGTCCCTACGAATGTCAGCAGCAGTTTTGAAGTGATTATTCCCGTGTTTTTTTCAATGACGATCGTTTGGATCATTGTTCACTTGATCGGCTTTGACATCAATGCCCTGATTGCAAGTTTGATCACACCCTTATTAAGTGTTTCTTCCAACTCGTTAGCAGCACCCTTGGTCTATGTAGGATTGACTTGTATCATGTGGCTATTCGGGATTCATCCGCAAATATTAGCGACGGTGATGTTGCCGATCTGGCTAGTCAATTCTGAAGCAAATATGGCAGCAGCACAAGCCGGACAAGCGATTCCTAATCTGGGGGTACAGCCGTTTATCTTTACTTTCTTATGGATCGGCGGTGGCGGAGGAACCTTAGCACTTTGCGCAATGATGTGTTTCTCCAAATCAAAATTTTTAAAACAACTTGGTCGTCTCAGCTTTATTCCTGGGGTCTTCAACATCAATGAGCCACTGTTGTTTGGGTTGCCGATCGTTTTGAATCCAGCACTGGCGATTCCCTTTGTCGTGGCACCAATCGTGACCACTTTCGTGACTTATTTCGCGTTTGTGTCCAATCTTGTTCCCGGAATGGCGTATCCATTAGCGGCTGTGTGGACGGTTCCGAGTATTTTTTCAGCAGTGATCGCAACAGCCAGCATTCGCGGTGCTGTCTTAGTAGTGGTGAATTTCTTGATTTATTTGGGTATTTATTATCCTTTCTTCAAGGCCTACGAGCGCAAATTAGTGCTTGAAGAAGGTCAAACCGAAGCATAAGTCTATGAGATGAGCAATCAAATTTTGAGAAGAGGAGCAATGACATGAAGAAAAATAAGAATCAATTTCCTGCCGATTTTTATTGGGGAGGTGCAGTTGCCGCAAATCAATTAGAAGGGGCCTATCTTGAAGGGGGAAAAGGCTGGAGCGTGGCAGACATCAATCGCTTTCGTAATGATATCGATATAAAAAAGAAAAGCAACAAAGAAATAACGACGGCAGACGTTGAATTTGCTTTAAATGATCAAGAAGGGCGTTACCCCAAACGGGATGGGATCGATTTTTACCATACATTTCGTGAGGATCTGGCACTCTTGGCAGAAACAGGCATGAATTCGTTTCGAACATCTATTAGCTGGGCGAGAATTTTTCCAAAGGGAGACGAACAAACGCCCAACGAAGAAGGGTTGCGCTTTTATGACGAATTGATCGATTGTATCCTTGAAAACGGTATGGAACCCTTGATCACCTTGTCTCATTATGAAATGCCGATCCATTTAGCGATGGCTTATGATGGCTGGTCAAATCGTAAACTGATTGATTTCTTTGTTCATTTTGCGCAAGTCGTATTCAAACGATACCAAGGAAAAGTCAAATATTGGATCTTAGTCAATCAAATGAACTTAATTACCCATGAATCATTTAACCACCTTGGTATTCCCGCTGACCGAGTCGACAATCTGAAGCAAGCTAAGTACCAAGGGGTTCACAATGAATTGGTAGCATGTGCGAGAGCGATCAAAGTAGGGAAAGAAATTGATCCTTCTTTTCAAATTGGTATGATGTCTTATTATGGCAATGTTTATCCAGCTACTTGTAAACCGTTGGATGTTCTGAGTGCTCTCAAAAATAATCAAATGGAATATTATTATTCAGATGTACTTGCGCGGGGAACTTATCCGAATTATGCCTATCGCTTTTTTGAAGAAAACGGCATCGAGATTCAATTTGGGGAAAACGATGAAGCGGACTTCAAGCATACGGTCGATTTTGTTTCTTTCTCCTATTACTACACGCGAATCATTCATAGTGAAAACTACGGGAAAGAAGACGCAGCTTCGCCTAACCCTTATTTAGAAGCCAATGACTGGGGCTGGGCGATTGATCCAATTGGGTTACGGATTGCTTTGAATGAGTATTATGATCGGTACCAATTGCCGATCATGATCACAGAAAATGGTATGGGTTTTTATGAGACATTGAATGAAGAAGGAACGATCGATGATACGTATCGCATTGATTTTCTGAAACAGCACATTGAACAAATGAAAGAAGCAATCTATGATGGCGTAGAACTGATCGGCTACTATCCTTGGGGACCGATCGATCTTGTTAGCTGCTCCTCATCAGAAATGAGCAAGCGGTATGGGTTCATTTACGTGGATCTAGATGATTGGGGCAATGGTTCAGGAAAACGGTACAAAAAAGCCAGCTTTGACTGGTATAAGAAAGTGACGGCTTCTAACGGAGAAGTCCTCGATTAAAAAAAAAAGCGGCAACGACGAAGCAGAAGCTTGATCGTTGCCGCTTTTTTTATAAGAGAGTCAGAAAAGGTAGCCGGCGTCATTAGCGTATCCGTTTCTGATAAAGCATTCGTGCCAAGAACCAGCTCACGACTACGATACCGCCGCACCAGCTAAAGGCACTGATCAAGGTGGTATCTTTCAAGTTTAACAAAAGCCCTCGCAAAGAATGGATGATCGGCGACATTGGTTGGTATTCAGCAAAAATGGCTAACGGGAGCGGCATGGTTTCCGTAGGGACGAAACCAGAGCTTAAGTAGGGCAACAGGGTGATCAAGACAGTAAACAAGGTAGCTGTCTCGGGGCTTTTGGCGATGAGACCAACCAGAACTGAGACCCAAGTAAAAGCGAAGGTGAAGCAAAAGATCAATAGGAAGGCGAGCCCCCAGCCAGCAACTGTGGCTTGAGGGCGAAAACCGATGACCATGGCAACGATCAATACGACCAAGGTACTGATCAAGCTCCGAAGGGTCTCGGCGAAGACATGGCCGTTTAAAAAGGCTGAGTTAGAAATATTCAAGGTCATCAGCCGTTCCACCATGCCGGATTTCAAATCTTCCGTCACCGTTACCCCAACGGAGGAAGCACTTTGGGCGATACATTGGACGAGGACACCGGGAACGACAAAATCGACATAAGAAGTATCGCCGACGTTCATAGCTCCACCAAAAACATAGACGAAGAGGATCATTAAAATCGCTGGGGTCAAAATTCCACTTAGCAGAGTCTCCATACTGCGAATCGATAGCAAGAGATTGCGCTTGAATAAGGTGTTGGTTTCTATAATTGCTTTCATTGGTTTCCTCCTTGGACAAGTGTTAGAAAAATATCCTCTAAAGAAGCATTCTTTTGATTAAAACTGGTGATGGTGATCGGTAGTTGATTGAGTTCCTGCAACAGCGTGAAGGAATGCTGGAAGTCTTGACTGACGGGAAATGCCAGAGAGAGACTGGACTCATTGACTTGCAGCGGAAAATCAGACAGATGCTGACGCACGGTTTGCAAGTGTTCTTTTGTCAATACGCTGATTTCCATCGTTTGCGAAGGGTGCAGTGCTTTGACTTCTGTTGGTGTTCCTTGCAAGATGATTTTCCCTTCATGCAAAATGGCGACTTGGTCTGCTAAAAATTCAGCTTCTTCTAGGTATTGGGTCGTCAGGAAAATCGTTCGTCCTTGAGCGGCGATTTCTTTGATCATGTGCCATGTGGCTAAGCGGTTTTGCGGGTCTAACCCGGTCGTCGGTTCATCTAAAAAGAGCAGGTCAGGTTCGCCGATAAAACTCATGGCGATGTCTAAGCGCCGTCGCATGCCACCAGAATAATTTTTGACGAGTCTGTTGCTGGCATCCACCAAATCAAAACGCTCTAACAACTGTTGGACGATCAACTGTTTGTTTTTGACATGGCGCAAGGCAGCAATCATCAGCAAGTTTTCTCGTCCGGTTAGTTCTTGATCGACGGCGGAAAATTGCCCCGTCAGACTGATTTTTTCGCGAATCGCTGCTGGATCTTTAGTCAAGTCGATCCCGGCGATCAGCGCGGTTCCTTGATCAAAAGGCAGGATAGTGGACAAAATTTTGACTAAAGTGGTTTTTCCAGCGCCGTTTGATCCTAGTAAGACAAATACTTCGCCAGGAGTGACGTCAAAAGTGACCTCTTTCAAAACGGTTTTGTCTTTGAAACTTTTTTGTAAATGTTTCACGTGAAGCATTTTCTTTTTTACATGGGTATCCATAGCTTTTCCCTCGTTTCTATAAGATAATTCAACTATAAAGGCTCTTCGGGAAAAGCAACTGCTTATTTCAATATATTGAAAAAGAAGGTGAAAAAATGAACAATTATGGTGCGACAGTGAAAGAGCTTCGCAAAAGCAAAGGCTTACTATTGAAGGAATTAGTGGACGAACAATTGTCGATGTCTTTGTTATCGCAATTTGAAAATGGCAAAACGACGATTTCCTGCGAACGATTTCATCGTTTGCTAGATAAACTAGAAGTGAGTTTTGCCGAATTTCAACTGCTGCATACGGGGGAGCATCATTCGGAGGCTCAAAAGCTAATGGTCGACTATGTCCGTTCGATGGGGATCGAATCTATTGATGAAGTACCTAAACTAAAAAAGAAATATCAAAAGCTGACCGCCTACTTTCAACGACATTACTCCTTGGAGCTGGACCACTTCTTACAACTGATCCGTTTTGACTACTTGATGAAAGAGGAGCTTTTTAAAGGGGTGCCCATCCAGGAGGCGTACCCGAAACACAATTATTGTTTGGACTCTGCGAAACATTACTTGCTGAATACCGATACATGGGGTGTTTATGAGCTGCGGCTATTTGCCCGCGTAGCAGTTTCGATGGAGCCAGCTTTGCTTTGGCGCTGTTTGACGATCGCCATCAAAAAGAGTCAGCGCTTTGCAAAAATCCCCGGCAACAAAGATATTCTATACAACACGTTTGAGACGGTGTTTTCCGTCTTTGCTGTTTTTGATGAGGTGGATTATGCGGAAAAGACCTTTCATTTATGGCGAGATCATGTTTATGAAAAAGAACACATTGAGCAAGCGATCTTTATGCCGTTTTTTGAAGGCTGGACATGTCTATTAAAACAAAACAAGCCAAAAGCGGCGGACTTAATGCAACAAACGTTAGATCAATTGGAAAGATTAGGGATGAAGACCACGTTTTCCATGTATCAATCATTAAGCACGTTTGTTTTAAAGGAGGATTTCCCGGGAATTTTATTGAGTGATCCTTTGCTTTCTGAGGGAACTCGTTACGGGTGGGAAGAGCCCTAAAAAGCTATATTCCGCTGATGAAAGCGCCTTATGTTTAAGAATCGGAGAGGAAGTGATTAAAAATCAGTAAATGCAAGCAATTTGCTTCTTTTTTACTGATTAGAGGAGTATATTCGAAGTTGGAATTTTTCTTTCTTTAGAATTATTTTAATGCACTTTTTTATGAAATAGGAGGATGTAGGATGGATATTGTGACACTAGCGCGAATCCAGTTTGCGATGACGACGATTTTTCACTTTTTCTTTGTACCGTTTTCGATCGGAACTGGTGTCGTCGTTGCAATTATGGAGACACTTTATGTGATCAAAAAAGATGAAAAATATCGCCGGATGACGAAGTTTTGGGGAAATATTTTTCTATTAAGTTTTGCTGTCGGGGTCGTGACAGGGATCATTCAAGAATTTCAATTTGGGATGAACTGGTCAGACTATTCTCGTTTTGTCGGGGATATTTTTGGTGCGCCCTTGGCTTTGGAGGCTTTGTTGGCGTTCTTCTTAGAATCGACGTTCTTAGGACTGTGGATCTTTACATGGGATCGGGTCAGTCCGAAGCTGCACGCCACCTTTTTCTGGTTGGTGACGCTTGGTTCGATGCTATCGGCGTTTTGGATCTTAGCTGCCAATAGTTTTATGCAGCATCCAGTGGGGTATACCTTGAACAATGGCCGGGCAGAAATGACTGACTTCGGTGCTTTATTGGCAAATCCACAAGTGTGGTATGAGTTTTTACACGTGATCACCGCAGCCATCACGATGGGCGGAATCATTGTTGCTGGTTTATCAGCCTTTCGTCTATTGAAGAAAGACAAAGACATTGACCGCGATTTCTTCAAAAAATCAATGCGGATCGGTTTTGCGGTGGCATTGTTCGGTTCATTCACCGTCTTGCTAGCCGGGGATGAACAAATGAAATACTTGGTTGAAGAACAACCAATGAAATTTGCCGCAATGGAAGGAACTTATGAAGATACCGGGAGTCCTGCGGCTTGGACTGTCGTTGCTTGGGCGAATGAAGCGGAACATCACCAAGTCTTCGGTATTTCGATTCCATATATGTTGAGTATCTTAGCCTTCAATGAACCCTTCGGCTCAATCGATGGGATGGATACGGTCAATCAGCAATTGATTGAAACCTACGGCGACCGCAATTACTACCCGCCGGTCAATACACTCTTTTGGAGCTTCCGAATCATGGCTGGTTTTGGTGCCTTGATGCTGTTGGTTTCTGGTCTGGGGTTGTATTTTACGCGTAAGAAGAAACCGTGGCTCTTTGAAAAACGCTGGTTACTTTGGGTAGTGGCAATCACTTTGTTCACCCCATTTATTGCCAATACAGCTGGTTGGTTGATCACGGAGTTAGGACGTTACCCATGGACGGTTTACGGCTTGTTTACGATCGAAGATAGTGTGTCACCAAACGTTTCCGTGACCTCACTCTTGATTTCAAACATCGTTTACTTCCTCTTGTTCTCTGGCTTAGGCGGAACGATGGTCTATCTTGTGAAACGGGAAATGGATCATGGACCTGAAAAAGAAGCCTTTGGTGAAATCAGCCAAGGAGACAACCAAGATGGGTACGAAGACCCATTTGATAAGGAGGCGTTTGAAGGATGACCGGTCTGCAATTACTATGGTTCACGTTGATTGGGCTTTTATTTTCCGGATTTTTCTTCTTAGAAGGGTTTGACTTTGGTGTGGGGATGTCCGTGCAGACATTGGCCCACAATGAAGAGGAAAAAGACCAGATCGTCAAAACGATCGGGCCTGTCTGGGATGGCAATGAAGTGTGGCTATTGACCGCCGGCGGAGCGATGTTCGCCTCGTTTCCATACTGGTATGCTTCTTTGTTCAGCGGGTTTTATTTGATTTTGTTATTGATCTTAGTCGGGTTGATCATTCGTGGTGTTTCCTTTGAGTTTCGAGCGAACTTCCCGAAAGAACACAAAAATATTTGGAATTGGACGTTGACGATCGGCAGTACGATCGTGCCATTTTTCTTCGGTCTGATGTTTGTCAGCATGATCCAAGGAATGCCTTTGGGGGAAGATGGCAACATGACGGCAACCTTTACGGATTACGTCAATCCATTTTCAATCGTTGGCGGGATCGCGTTGACCTTGTTGTGCTACTTGCACGGATTAAACTATATCGCTTTGAAAACGGAAGGTCCGATTCGGGCACGGGCACGCAACTATGCAAGTATTTTTTATGGCATCCTATATGCAGGCTTAATCGTCTTTGCTGTGATGCTTTACTTCCAAACGGATTTCTTTGAGAATCATTTTGCGACAACGCTTGGTTTGTTGCTTGTGATCGTTGTACTGACACTGATTGCAAATATCGGCGTCTTTAAAGGCAAAGAAATGATGGCTTTCATTGCGAGCGGCTTGACGTTGATCGCTTTGGTGGCATTGATCTTCACAGGGTTATTCCCAAGAGTCTTGATCAGTTCGATCGATTCAAGCTATGACCTGTTGATCGCTGATGCGTCTTCAAGCCGCTACACATTGAAGATCATGAGTTATCTTTCACTGACGATCTTGCCTTTCGTCTTGGCCTATACGGCTTGGAGTTACTATATCTTCCGTAAGCGGATCAGTCATACGGAGGCGTTGGAGGGGTATAAATGATTGATAAACAAATCATGAAGCTCCCAGGAATGAAACAACTTTTAGGGCTGCTTGCGGGACTTTCGTTCCTGCAGGCGCTCTTCATTATTGGGCAGGCGTATGGATTGGCACGTGCCATCACTGGCTTATGGGAAGGACGACCATTAGAGGAACAGTGGGGCTGGATTCTGCTGTTCTTTTGTTCGTTTATCGCCCGACAAGCCGTTATCTATTTCCGTTCCAAAAGACTCGATGATTACAGTTACCAGCAAGCCGCCGATCTGCGGGATCAATTGTTGGAGAAATTGTTTCGGGTCGGTCCTCAGATCGCACAACAGCAAGGGACGGGAAATGTAACAACGATGGTCTTGGAAGGGATCAATCAAGTCGAAAACTACTTGAAATTGATTCTTGCCAAAATCATGAATATGTCGATCATTCCTTGGGTCATTTTGGCACTCGTTTTTTATCTGGATTGGGAATCCGGCTTGGTCTTGCTGTTGGTGTTCCCCTTGATCATCATTTTTATGATCATCTTGGGCTATGCCGCGCAAAGCAAAGCGGAAAAACAATACCGGACGTTTCAACTACTGTCCAATCATTTTATCGATTCCCTGCGTGGGATCGACACGCTGAAATTGTTTGGGGTCAGTAAAAAATATGGCAAAAGTATCTTTGCTTCCAGCGAACGGTTTCGGAAAGCGACGATGGCTTCATTAAAAGTCGGTATTTTATCGACCTTCGCCTTAGACTTTTTCACGACCTTATCGATTGCCGTCGTGGCAGTCTTGCTAGGCTTGCGGCTGATCAATGAAGGGATCTTGTTGTTTCCAGCGTTAACCATCTTGATTTTAGCACCAGAATACTTCTTGCCGATCCGCGACTTTTCCAGTGATTACCATGCAACCTTAGACGGGAAAAATGCGATGACTGCGGTGACGGAGATCTTGCATCAGCCCGAAGCCCAAGTACCGGCAGTAACGGTGCCTCGTTGGCAGGAAGACGCCCAGTTAACGATCGATCAGCTGACATTTTCCTACGAGGAAAAAGCGGCTTTGACGGATATCAATTTGAACGTGACTGGCTTCAAAAAGATCGGGATCATCGGTCTGAGCGGTTCTGGCAAGTCTACCTTGATCAATACCTTGAGTGGCTTTCTCGTGCCAGACAGTGGCGAGATTACTCTCGGAGGGGCCAAAACCACGGCCTTTCGCCAAGCAAGCTGGCAAGAACAGCTGATTTATATTCCGCAAAATCCTTATATCTATCGGTTGACCTTGCAGGAAAATGTCGCGTTTTATCAGCCGACAGCTACCAAAGAAGCCGTACTGAAAGCCATTGAAGTGGCAGGCTTGACTGAGCTTTTAGCGGAGCTGCCGCAAGGGTTGGACACGATGTTAGGAGAAGGGGAACGGCATCTAAGTGGTGGACAAGCCCAACGGATCGCGTTAGCCCGTGCCTTTTTAGACCAGCAACGAAAGATTCTTTTGTTTGATGAACCAACGGCTCATTTGGATATTGAAACCGAAGTGGCCTTAAAGGAACGGATGCTGCCGCTGATGGAAAACCGGTTAGTCTTTTTTGCAACCCATCGCTTGCACTGGATGGAAGAAATGGATGAAATCATCGTGATGGATCAAGGAAGAATCGTGGAACAAGGAACCTTGGCACAACTGCAGCAAAAGCAAGGTGCTTTTACAGAACTAGTCAATGGAATGAGGAGGGAACAGCTTGAATAAAATCGGCTTATTGCGCTCATTGAAAACTGATACGTGGGTCAAGCCTTTCTTGTCAAAATACAAAAACGTTTTGGCGCTGGCCTTATTCCTAGGCTTCTTGACCTTTTTCTGTGGTGGGGCACTGATGTTTAATTCTGGGTACCTGATTAGCCGCTCGGCATCGATCCCAGAAAACATTCTATTGGTTTACATCCCCATCGTACTGACCCGAGCGTTTGGGATCGGCCGTCCAGTTTTTCGCTATTTGGAACGGTTGACCAGTCATAGCTGGGTCTTGCGCATGACTTCTAATTTACGATTGAAACTGTACAACGTAGTAGAAAAAGATGCGATCTTCTTTAAGCAAGCGCATCGCACAGGGGATATCTTGGGCTTATTGGCAGAAGATATCAACCATATTCAAAACCTGTATTTGCGGACGATCTTTCCTACTGTGATCGCTTGGATCTTGTATGCGTTCTTGATCATTGGACTCGGCTATTTTTCTTGGTGGTTTGCTTTGGTCATGCTGCTGCTATTAGGGATCATCGTCTTTGTCTTGCCTCTTTGGTCGGTGATCATCAACGGCGCGCGACAAGAAAAGCAAAAACACATGAAAAACAACTTGTATACGACACTGACGGATAATGTATTAGGGGTTTCTGATTGGGTCTTCTCTCAAAGAGGGAGCGAGTACGTGGCTGCCCATAAGGAACTGGAAACGCAGTTGCGGGCGGTGGATGAACAGATGCTGTCCTTTGATCGCCGGCGTGATTTTCTTTTACAAAGCATCTTTGGGGTGATTGCTGTCGCATTGCTGCTTTGGACCAGCATTCGCTTTCCAGGTAACCACGGAGGAGCAGCCAACTGGATCGCTGCCTTTGTCCTGTGTGTCTTTCCTTTAGTTGATGCATTTGCGCCATTACCGTCAGCTGCTCAAGAAACCAATCGCTACAAAGACTCCATCGATCGCTTCAATGCATTGCCAGAAGAAAATCGCCAAGTCTCCATGGAGCAACCGTCAGTACCTGAAGTGACGGGCCTCGTGTCGATCACAGTCAAGGACTTGCATTTTCAGTATCCTGAAGGCAAAGAAGTGCTTCATGGGCTGGATCTAACGATTCCTGCGCATCAAAAACTAGCGATCCTTGGCCGTAGCGGTTCTGGGAAAAGTACCTTTGCCTCCTTGTTGCGAGGCGATCTGCAACCGACACAAGGGTCGATCACCTTAAATGACGTGCCAGTGACGGCATTGAGTGAGTCGATCAGTGACTTGATCGGTGTCATCAATCAAAGTCCCTATCTTTTCCATACGACCGTCTTGAATAATATTCGGCTAGGCAATGAGTCGGCTTCGGAAGAAGAAGTTTGGCGCGTACTGGAGCAAGTCGGGTTGAAAGAAATGGTGGCAGCTTTGCCTAATGGCTTGGCGACGATGGTGGATGAAGCCGGCTTGCGTTTTTCCGGCGGGGAACGGCATCGTTTGGCATTGGCGCGGATCTTGCTAAAAGACACCCCGATCATCTTATTGGATGAGCCAACCGTCGGCTTAGACCCAATCACGGAACAAGGCGTGCTCGAAACCTTTTTCAAAGTGCTGGAGAACAAAACGATCATTTGGATCACCCACCACTTGCAAGGAATTTCGATGATGGACCGTGTGCTCTTTATTGAAGATGGACAGTTGACCATGAGCGGAACACCTGCCGAATTGGCATCAGAAAACAAACATTTTCAACACTTATTGGCCATTGACCAAGGACGACGATAAAAAAGAGCGTCCATCAATCAGTGATGGACGCTTTTCTTCTCATTGCTGTATGGCTCAGTAATTGCGCTGCAAGAGCAGTTCAGTTAATGAACGAATTTTGGCTTTGCTAGGTGCTTCGGGCAGTAGATCGATGTCGTCTAAGGCTTTTTGCGTGTAGGTGACCGCGAAAGCGCGCGCTTTTTCGACACCACCGTAACGTACGACAAGATCCGCAACTTCTTGGGCTTCTGCCAAGGAGAGTGCTGCTTTTTTGTTCAAATAAGGAGCGAATGCTGCAGGTGCCTGTTCTTTGGCAAATAGCAGTGGTAAGGTATAGACCCCTTGCGCCAAATCTTCTAGAATCGGTTTTTTCAAGGTGCCGCTATCAGAGGTGTAGTCGAGAATATCGTCGAATACTTGAAAGGCGATCCCGATGTTGCGCCCGATCTCACCAGCTCGTTCTTGGTTTTCTGTGTCGAGGCCGCCAAAATGAGCGCCTTCGAGACAAGCGAGCCAAAACAGTTCAGCGGTTTTGCCGTTGATGCTTTGCAGATAGTCGTCAATCGATTCATGGATGTTGTAGCGAGTGTGCATTTGATCAAGCTCACCTAAAAGGAGTCGTTTCATGGCTTGTGCGTTGGTTTTTAAAAACGGGGAGCCATTCATACTTTCGATCAAAAGCTCAAAAAATTGGGTGAACAGAAGATCACCCGTGTAGACCGCGATATCCTTGCCATATTTGGCTTGAACAGTGACTTGACTGCGGCGCAGCGGCGAATCGTCAATAATGTCGTCATGGATCAAAGTGGCCATGTGTAAAATTTCTAGAGAAGCAGCAATTTTTGTTAATTGGTCGGTTTTTTTATAATGGGGATCGCCTAAGTCAGCAAACAAAAAAAAGAGCGCTGGCCGCAGCATTTTTCCACCTGAATAAGTAAAGTCGATCAAAACATCTTGTATCTCTTTGTTACGAACAGTAACGTGTTCTTCAATGATGGAACATACGGTTTTCAATCGTTGTTCGATCGTCGGATAATCGATCCAAAAGTCAAACATAGTATAACCCTTTCTAACAGTCATTCAGCCCTTATTCTAGCGTAAAGGGGCGTGATTGACTAGTTTAATGCACTCACTAAAGGAGGTGGAGTTGTGACGCTACCTGTATTTTTAGAACTTGTCGAATTTAAAGCAAAAACCGCCAGTATTTTGCCATTTTTTATTGGTGTCTGCTACAGCTGGTACAATTATCAAACGATTCATCTTGGCTATGTCTTATTGTATTTCATTGCCATGCTGATTTTCAATATGGCGGTGGATATTTTAGATAACTACAACGATTACCATCATGCCACAGAAGGGCATGATTACAAAGAAAAAACCAATATTATTGGTCGGGAGCAGTTGTCTGTCAAATTGGTTTTTTGGTTGATGGTCTCCATGATCATCCTTTCCGCCGCCATGGGGATCGCCTTGGCAATGGTGGTTGGCTGGCCGCTCTTTTGGATGGGGCTGTATTGTTACCTAGTCGGGATCTTTTATTCCTCTGGTCCACGGCCGCTTTCTAGTTTGCCTTTAGGCGAGTTCTTTTCCGGCTTTACGATGGGCTTTATGATCTCATTGATCTGTGTCTATCTCAATGCCTATCAAACCTTTGAATGGAACATTGCCACGATTGGCAGTATTTTCTTGATCTCATTGCCCAACACATTATGGATCGCCAACTTGATGCTGGCAAACAACATTTGTGATCTGGAAGAGGATGAAAAAAATGAGCGCTATACGCTGGTGCATTACCTTGGTAAAGCCCGTGCGTTGAAATTATTTATCGCGATGAACGTCTTGGCGTTTGTTGCGATCATTGCCTCAGTTGCCCTCAACATTGCGCCTTGGTCACTGGTTCTGACCTTTTTCGCGGCGCCCTTTGTCTGGCAACAGACAAAACGATTTATGCAAAAACAAATCAAAAGAGAGACCTTCATTTGTGCCGTTCGGATCCTTGCGGTCGGAGCATGCGTACAAGTGCTGAGTTTTGCGATTGGTTTGATTTTATAATTTTTACAGCAAAGAAAGGAAGTAAGGAAACATGAAGGAAGTTGTCATTTTAGGAGCAGGGTATGCTGGATTGCGAGCATTGCACGTACTGCAAGGAGCAAAAGAAGCGTTTCACATCACATTGATCGACAAAAACGATTATCATTATGAGGCAACCGATCTTCATGAAGTTGCGGCTGGTACGCAACCAAGAGACCGCATTTGCTATCCCATCAATGATGTCGTTCGTCCCCAAAAGACGAGCTTTGTTCAAAAGGAAGTTGCGTCGATCGATCGTAACCAGCAAGTGATCGTTTTTAAAGATCAATCCACGTGCACGTATGATTATTTGATCGTGGCGTTAGGCTTTGAATCAGAATCATTTGGGATCCCTGGTGTCGAGGAGCATGCGTTGGAAATGGTGGATGTCGACTCCGCAGAAAACATCTATCATCATTTGTTGAAACAAATGAAGGCATACAAAGAAACACAAAATCCTGACTACCTAAAAATCGTTGTCTGCGGTGCTGGTTTTACCGGAATCGAATTGCTAGGTTCATTGGTGGAAAACCGTAAAACCTTTGCGAAAGCAGCAGGCGTCAAGCCAGAAGACATCAAACTGTATTGTGTCGAAGCAGTGACTCGTTTATTACCGATGTTTGATGAAAAACTATCGGATTATGGGATCAAAAATCTCGTTAAATGGGGCGTGAACTTCCTGACTGGTAAACCCATCAAATCAATCAAACCGGGTGTCGTTGTCTATCAAGATGATGCCGATACAGGAGCAACAGCTGAATTATCAGCCAAAACCATCGTTTGGACCACAGGCGTCAGCGGCAGCCATGTGATGGCTGAATCAGACTTTTCTGCTCGTCGGGGTCGCGTGATGGTCAATCAAGACCTAACAGACCCTGATCATAGTAACGTCTATGTTGTCGGTGATGTTTCAGCAGTCATGGACCCAGCGACCAATCGCCCGTATCCAACAACGGCTCAAATCGCTTTGAAGATGGGGCAGCATGCGGGTAAAAATATCTTACGTCAAATGAACGGGGAAAAACCAACAGATTTCCACTTTGAATCATTAGGTTCAGTGGCGTCTATCGGCAATACCCATGCCTTTGGCTTAGTAGGGAAAATGGGCATCAAAGGCTATCCCGCTTCCGTGGTGAAAAAAGCCATTATGGACCGTTCCTTGTACCAAACCGGTGGGGTCAAAGAAGTATTGGCGAAAGGCCGCTTCGACTTTTATCATTGAGCAATAGAGACAGCAGACTGCGAGGGTGACCTCGCAGTTTTTTTTCAAAAAAAGCAGTGGCGGCATCCCGCAGACTACTTTTTTCTCCCAGAAACTGCTATGATAGCCAAAAGAAGAGGACAAAGGAGCAAGGACAATGGCAGAAGGTCAACGAGTGTTACAGGGAATGGGAACGGTGATCACGATTTGGGTGCAGCATGAAACCCCAGAAGTGATCTTAGAGGAAGCAGCGAAAAGAGCCGTGGCCTTTGAACAGCGTTTTAGTGCCAATGACCCTACGTCGGAGTTGATGCAGATCAATCAGCAGGCAGGACAAGGAGCGATCGCCGCCACACCGGAATTGGTTGAATTGATCGCACTAGGGAAAACCCATAGCTTGCCAAAAGATAGCTACTTAAATATTGCCATCGGTCCTTTAGTGCAGGAATGGCGAATCGGGTTTCAAGATGCCCATCTACCAACGCCTGAGAAAATCGCTGAACTGCTGCCAAAGACTGATCCCGCCAAGATCGTTTTGGATGAAACGCTGCAGACCGTTGGGTTAGCTGCCGGCATGAAGCTTGATCTAGGGGCCGTTGCGAAAGGGTATTTTGCTGATTTGTTGATGGCGTATTTCAAGCAGGTCGGTGTCACAGCCGCTTTGATCGATCTTGGGGGCAATGTGGTGACTTACGGCGATGCCCCGAGCCATGCTGATGGCTATTGGCGGATAGGGATCCAAAATCCTTTCTTGCCAAGAGGGAATTTTGTCGCCGCGTTGAAGGTACACAATCAGTCAGTCGTTACATCAGGGATCTATGAACGAACCTATCAGGTAGCGGGCAAGACCTATCATCATATCTTTGATCGAGAAACGGGCTATCCGTTAGAGTCAGCCATTGCCAGTGTCACGATTCTATCCGACAAATCGGTTGATGGAGAGATTTGGACGACCCGCTTATTCGGCAAAGAGCCACAAGCCATCTTGCAGGAGCTGGCGCCGTTAGAAGGGATCACTGGATTAGTCATTACCAAACAAGGTGAATTGATCTATCCGCAAGAATTAGCACGTTTGATCGAAACGCCAACAGCAGAATGAAAGCAAGCAGCGATCACCTAGGAATATAGGTGATCGCTGCTTGTTTTTTTTGTAAAAAAGGAAAGCTAGACGTGGTGCAAAAAGGCCTCGATCAAGGCGGCTTCGCTGTTTGACAATGCCCGTTCGGCTTGGTGGGCAATAAAATAGGTGAGGGACAAGAGTTCCTCTGGCATTGGATAAAGATTAAAAGGGGTCGCGGTCGCTGCTTGTAGCACGCTTTCTGGTACGATCGCAATCCCAAGGTTGTTTTCTGCCAATGCCGCTGCTGTATAAATATTGCTGCTTTCTATGAGAACCGTCGCCTCTACTTTGTATTTTTGCAGCAATTGATCGATTTGGCGCCGAATCGCCGAGCCGCTGGCGGTCAAAATCAATGGACTTTGCAGCAAGTCTTTGACGGCCAATGAATCAGGCGCTAAATACCGCTTCTCTGGTTGATACAGGGAAGAACAAGGCGGAATGATCGCTAGATACCGTTCTTGATTGGTACTGTGGACCGTTAGATTCGGTGCGATCGTCTCAGGATTTTGTCCGATAAAAAAGTCCAGCTGCCCATTCAGCAGGCGTTTTTCATTGTGCTTCGGCAGGTCTTCCCGCAAGAAAAAGTGCACGTTGGGATAGTGTTCATAATACGCAGGCAAAAAGAGCGGCAGCAGGTAAGAACCAAGGCTTGGCAAGATGCCTAAGCGCAAAGAACGAGAACGCTTCTCGGTCGCGGTATACCAAGACAGCCGACTTTTCAATTTGGCAGATTCTGTTTCCAAGGTTTCTAGATATTGATAATAGATTTTACCAGCTTCCGTCAGTTGAAAATGTCCCGGCTGCCGATTGATGATGGGGGTCCCTAGCTCTTGCTCGGCTCGTTTCACGGTTTGCGTCAAGTAAGGCTGTGAAATGTAGAGATCTTTGGCGGCTTTGGTGTAGTTGCTATGCTTTAACAAGGTATCGAGGTATTGCAGCATCAGATGGGAATCTTTAAGTGCCATCGCGTTGTCCTCCTAGTCATTTTTCTCATTATAACAAATTTGTTATCGATGGATAATTAAATAAATATTTCACAAATAAAGAATTCAGCCGTACACTTAATGGGTACTTGGGGAAGATTTTTTTGTTTAGGAAGAAGCCTTTCATCTCAATAGGTCGTAAAAAACAACTTGAGAAACGATTGAAAAAAGAAATCAAAGCCAATGGTCAAAAACTTTTTATTTTTTGTTAAATGTTAAATTATTCACAATTAGGAGAGATGATAATGAAATTGATTGGAATCGTAGGAACCAACTCGACGCGTTCGACCAACCGTCGCTTACTGCAATTTATTCAAAGCCATTTTAGTGACCAAGCGGAGATCGAACTTTGCGAAATCAGTGATCTGCCGGCATTTAATGAACCAGAAGATCGGACGGCACCAGCGGCAGTCCAAGCCTTGTCAGAGAAGATCGAAGCAGCAGATGGGGTAATCATCAGTACACCAGAATACGACCACTCGATCCCAGCGGTGTTAAAAAGCATGATCGAATGGCTTTCTTATACGACGCGGCCTTTGATCGATAAACCAGTGATGATCACGGGTGCTTCTCTTGGTGCATTAGGTTCATCGAGAGCCCAAGCCCACTTGCGTCAGATCTTAGATGCGCCTGAAGTAAAAGCCCGAATCATGCCGAGTGCGGAATTTTTGTTAGGGCATTCCATGCAAGCCTTCGATGAACAAGGAAACTTGATCGATAACGAAAAAGTTGCCGAACTAGAAGACTGTTTCAATGAATTTGTCTTGTTCGTCGAAATCACGAACCGTCTGGTCAGTGAATATTCAACGGCTAAAGAACGAGCAAAGAAATTTTCGTGGGAACAAGCATAAGAAAGAGAGGAACTAGTCATGAAATTTGTCGGCCTAATCGGAACGAACGCCAAAAAATCGACCAATCGCCAATTAGTAGCGTTTATGCAGCGAGAATTTGCTGCCCTAGCAGAAATTGAACTGCTGGAAATCAAGGATGTTCCAATGTTCAATGAAACACAAGATCAAACCAATAGCGAAGTGATCCAACGGTTAAATAGCAAGATTTTAGCAGCCGATGGAGTGATTATCGCAACACCAGAGCATAACCATTCGATTCCTTCCGCATTGAAAAGCGTCTTGGAATGGCTCTCCTTCAATCTCCATCCCTTTGATGGCAAACCAGTGATGATCGTCGGCGCATCCTACGATGTGCAAGGCTCCTCCCGAGCACAGCTTCATTTGCGCCAAATCCTTGACGCTCCAGGTGTCAATGCGACAGTCATGCCAGGAAATGAGTTCTTGCTGGGGCGTGCGCATCAAGCCTTTGATGAACAAGGCAATTTAAAAGATCAACGAACGATCGACTTTTTGGAAAGCTGTTTCCGCAAGTTCGTTCGGTTTACGGAAGTCGCTAATTTGTTGAACGTACCAGAAGAAGTCGTTTATGAGCCTGGTGAATACACCGTCACAGCACCAGGACATAACGGGGATCTACCAATGGTCGTCAAATTAAGCAAAGAACGGATCGAAGCCATCGATATCGATACGTCTGGTGAATCAGAAGGGATCGCTGATGTCGTTTTCGTACGGATCCCTCAAGAGATCATTGAAGGGCAAACCTTAAATGTCGATGCGATCTCTGGTGCTTCGGTTACTAGTAACGGTGTCGTCGATGGGGTAGCGAAAGCCGTGAAAATGGCTGGTGCGAACCCAGATGTCTTGCGCAAACGTCCAAAAGCCGCCAGTGCTTTACAAACAGAAGATGAAACGTATACTACCGATGTCGTTGTCGTAGGTGGCGGCGGCGCAGGTCTGAGTGCAGCTGCCAGTGTGCTGCAAGCCAATAAAGACGTGATCTTAGTAGAAAAATTCCCAGCGATCGGCGGCAATACCGTACGTACTGGCGGACCGATGAATGCTGCGGATCCAAAATGGCAAAACGGCTTCTCCGCATTGCCTGGCGAACGCAGTGCTTTAGAAGAAGTTCTGACGATCGATGAACAAGACATCGATGCAGAATACTTGCCAGACTTCAAAGCTTTGAAGGCACAAATCACTGCGTATCTTTCAGAAACGACGCCAGAAAAAGAATACTTGTTTGATTCTGCTTTGTGGCATCGAATCCAAACTTATCTAGGCGGAAAACGCAAAGATTTGAATGGGCAACCGATCTATGGGAAGTACGAGCTAGTGAAAATCTTGACGGATCAAGCATTGGCCTCAGTGAAATGGTTAGAAGAAATCGGCGTAGAATTTGATATGAACAATGTCGATATGCCAGTAGGAGCGAAATGGCGCCGTGGGCATAAACCAGTCAAAAACGAAGGGTATGCCTTTGTATCGGCTTTGCATCAATTCGTGAAAGAACATGGCGGAACGATCTTAACCGATACGCCTGTCAAAGAATTATTGATCGAAGATGGTAAGGTTACTGGAATCATCGGGGAAGGCCGTAACGGTCAAAAAATCACAATCCATGCCAAAGCAGTGATTTTGGCTTCCGGCGGGTTCGGAGCGAACACCAAAATGTTGAAACAATACAATACCTATTGGACAGAGATCGAAGACGATATCAAAACGTCAAATTCACCAGCGATCACTGGTGACGGGATCAAACTAGGGGAAAGTGCTGGCGCGGACCTTGTTGGCATGGGCTTTTCACAAATGATGCCCGTATCTGATCCGAACACAGGGGCTTTATTCAGTGGGCTGCAAGTGCCGCCAGCTAACTTTGTGATGGTCAATCAAAAGGGGGAGCGCTTTGTCAATGAGTACGAAAGCCGCGATGTATTGACCCAAGCGGCGATCGATAATGGCGGATTGTTCTATTTGATCGCGGATGAAGAGATCAAGAAAACCGCTTATAACACGAGCCAAGAAAAAATCGATAAGCAAGTAGCTGCTGGTACGCTGTTCCGCAGTGAGACCTTGGCTGGCCTGGCAGAGCAGATCAATGTTGATCCAGCCGTCTTAGAGGCGACCGTTGCGAAATACAACAGCTATGTGGATGCTGGGAAAGACCCAGAGTTTGGCAAAGATGTTTTCGACTTGAAAGTGGAAAAAGCGCCTTTCTATGCCACACCAAGAAAACCAGCGGTTCACCACACGATGGGAGGATTGAAGATCGATCCGCAAACCCATGTGTTGACGAAGGAAGATCAAATCATTGAAGGACTATATGCAGCAGGAGAAGTTGCTGGGGGGATCCATGCCGGCAATCGCTTAGGCGGCAATTCGTTGACAGACATCTTTACTTTTGGCCGGATTGCTGGAAAGACAGCAGTCGCAGAACATCTCGAATAAAAAGCCTTGCGCGTTGTGACTCGTCACGCGCGCTAGCTTTTGAAAAAACATGTGAATAAAGTAACATGCTTAAAACAAAGGAGAGAAAAAATGGAAACAAAAATCAATCGCTGGCTGATTCTGATCGCTTCGACCGCAGTGTTGCTGTGTACGGGCGCTGTATATGCCTTTAGTGTCTTTGCAGGACCTCTTAGTCAATTAAAAGGTTGGTCCATGGAAGAGATCATGCTAGCCTTTACCATCAATGCCGCAGTTGGCCCGATTACCATGATTTTGGGTGGTTTGCTGACAGACCGAGGAGCCGCTAGATGGGTCATCGCTGGTGGAGGCGTGTTGTTCGGAGCGGGTTTCTTCCTGACAGGTTTGGTCAACTCACCCGCTATGCTGTACCTGACTTATGGAGTCTTTGCTGGTTTAGGGCAAGGCTTTGCCTATTCAGCTTGTTTAAGCAATACGATTCGGTTATTCCCGGATAAACGGGGACTGGCTTCGGGCTTGATTACAGCAGGTATGGGTGGGGCAGCGATTATTGCCGCACCGATTGCGAATCGTTTGATCGAATCACAAGATGTCTTAGCGGCGTTTCGGATTTTAGGAATTGCCTATATCGTGATCGTCTTGGTGGCTAGTCTATTTATTCGTAAAGCACCAGAAAATTACCGTCCAGCAGGTTGGCAACCAGCGGATCAAGGAAAAAATGGTCCTCAAATCAATCTAAATTGGTTGGACATGCTGAAGACACCAACTTTTTACTTGATTATCGTTATGTTAGGGGTAGGGGCTTTCTCAGGTTTGATGATTGCTTCCAACGCCTCAGTGATCGGGCAAAGTATGTTTGGTTTGACGGCAGCGGCCGCTGCCTTTTATGTCAGCTTGTACTCATTGAGCAACTGTTTTGGTCGTGTCCTTTGGGGCACCGTTTCTGATAAAATTGGTCGGACGAATACGTTGATGATCATCTATGGCGTGGTGGCATTGTCCTTATTCTTATTGACGCTTGGTCAAACAACTGTGATCTTCACTGTCGGGATCATCGGTTTAGGACTGTGCTTCGGGGGCGTGATGGGGGTATTCCCATCGATCGTTATGGAAAATTACGGACCGATCAATCAAGGGGTCAACTATGGAATCGTCTTTATTGGTTATTCTACGGCGGCATTCTTTGGCCCCAGAGTTGCAGCAGCAATCGCAGAAAGTAACCAAGGAGATTATACAAAAGCCTTCTATACGGCAATTTTCTTGGCCGTTTTTGGGCTTGTTCTCAACATAGGCTATGCGATGCTAAAAAAAGCCAAAAAGCCCGCACCTGTTATTAAATAACAATTCACCAAAAGTAGTCTTTTTGATAAAGGCTGCTTTTTTGGTGCTAAAACAACTCTTTTTTCTTTTTTTAGAACAGAGTATTGGCTGATGAAGCAAAAGAGAAAACTGTTTCATAGCAAGAATTTATCTCGTTGATTTCACTGTTTTTTCATCTTAACCCCCCATTTTTTAATAAATCGTGTTACAATAAAAAAAGGCTAATACGACGGAGGGATTAAATGACAATTCGTAAAGAACGACGCCGCTTAGAAAAGCGCTTGAAGCGCACGCAATATACCCAAAAAAGTATTACGATGGCTACTACTTTAGTAGCGGGATCAACGTTTATCCCGACCTTAGGGCATGCGGCTGAAACGGCAACGACAGAAACCAGCAATGACCTTAAGGTCGTTGAACAAACAACAAACACTACACCAGAAACCGACAGCACGCCGGTTGAGGAAACGACAGAATCGACGACAGCACCTGTTGTGACCGAAGAAACTTCGGAAATAACGGAGGAGTCAGGAGCTGAAGCAGTTACTGAGGGATCAGAAACAGCGACGACAGAACGCACAACAGTCGCTAGTGATGAAGTCTTAGAAGCAGATGAAGTACCATCAGTCCTTTCTGATTTGACTAGTCGGGCATTATTTTCACGGGCAACGATCGATCCGGCTGCCTTTATCAGTCAGATTTGCGGCTATGCAACGGAAGTGGCGGCAGCAAACGATCTGTATGCCTCTGTTATGATGGCACAAGCGATTTTGGAATCTGGTTGGGGCGCCTCGACTTTGACGACCACGGCCAACAATATGTTTGGGATCAAAGGCAGCTACAACGGCCAATACGTGACGATGGATACGTATGAAGATGATGGTTCCGGCAATTATTATTTGATCAGCGCTAAGTTTCGGAAATACCCATCATTAAAAGAGTCTTTTGAAGACAATGCATATGTGTTGCGCAACACGAGTTTTTCTAGCGGCAACTACTATTACAGCGGTGCATGGAAAAGCAATACGACCTCTTACACACAAGCGACCGCTTGGCTACAAGGGCGGTATGCAACCGATACTTCTTATGCCAGCAAATTAAACAATTTGATCAGTACGTATAATTTAACGCAATATGATACCGGCAGCTCAAACACAGGTGGCGGCAATAGCAATGAAACGATCGTCAGTGATGAAACAGCGATCAATCAGCAGATGAAAACCACGTCATCTATGAATATTCGTTCCGATGCTTCCACCAGTGCCTCTATTACTGGTTCGTTAGCAGCTAATACGACGTTTACGGCAACGGCGACCAAAACCGGCACCAGCGTCAATGGCAACACCACGTGGTATAAGATTTCTGGCAAAGGTTGGGTCAGCGGCGCGTATTTGACGAAGGTTTCGACCGACTCTTCAAACAACAATAGCGGATCAGGCAACACCGGTTCTGACAATGGCAATTCCGGTACGACGATCAACAAGCAAATGAAGACGACAGAAGCGATGAATATTCGTTCTAGCGCGTCCACTAGCGGATCAGTGGTAGGGTCACTTAGCAAAGGTACGACCTTTACTGCCACTTCCATGAAAACCGGCACATCAGTCAATGGCAACAAAAATTGGTATTATGTCTCTGGCAAAGGTTGGGTCAGCGGTGCCTACCTTACTGAAGTGACCAACAATAATGCTTCTGAAGCGGAAAAAGAAGACAATGGTTCAAGTATCAATCAACAAATGAAAACGACGGCCGCATTGAATGTCCGCTCCGATGCTTCTACCAGCAGCCGTGTCGTGACAACGCTTGGTCAAGGGGTGACCGTTACCGTGACAGCGAAAAAGAACGGCACTTCAGTGGAAGGCAATAAAACGTGGTACTACGTTTCTGGCAAAGGTTGGGTCAGTGGTGCCTACTTGACAACAACCAGCAGCTCTTCCAATAATAACGGTTCAATAACCACAAATCAGCAAATGAAAACCACCGAGATTTTAAATGTTCGTTCCGATGCTTCTACTAGCAGTAGTATTACTGGTTCTTTAAGTAAAGGAGCAACCGTCACGGTTACCGCAACAAAAACCGGGACGACCGTCAATGGCACGAACAAATGGTATTATGTTTCTGGCAAAGGCTGGGTCAGTGGTGCCTACTTGACGTCTGCTAGCAGTGGGTCTTCTAATACGAATACCAGCAGCAGTTCAACGAAGACGCACACGGTGAAATCAGGGGACAGCTTATGGTCACTGGCACAAAAATATAACACCAGCATCAGCCAACTCGCATCATGGAACAACATCAACAGCAGCTATACGATCTTTGTCGGTCAAAAACTGATCGTTTCCAAGTAACAAGCAAAAAAACCGCGTGCAAGCCATTGGCTCACGCGGTTTTTTTATGATGGATCCGCTTCTTCCGGAGCAGCTAGTTTTTTTTTCAAGAAACCGCTTGTTTTCCGTAAGCGCAATCAAACTATTTGGTCAATCATAGAACCCTGCGTTAGAATGAAAGAAGCAATAGAAATTGCTAGTTTTAAAGGAATTGCTTCAGAACCAGAACGATCGAAGCGTACACAAAATAAGGAGGATTTCACATGCACAACAGAAACCTAACGATTATTGGCAGTTACGACACTCGAACAGAAGTATTACCGGTTATTGAGCAATTGACAAACGAAGGCTATGGCAAAGAGGATATCGTGCTGTTTGCGAATCAAACAGTCATCGATCAATTTGGGTTAGAATCCATCGACGATGTGGAAGTGGAGCAGGCAGCTAGTGAGGATGAAGATCGTTCGCTTTGGGAAAAAATCAAAGATGCTTTTTCTTTCGGCGATTCCGATCATAGGCATGATGAGCATGATCCGTTATATGGTTATCGTGATGACCTTGAACGAGACAAACTCGTTGTCGGTGTCTACGATTATCAGCCGATGGACAAAATAACCGATCGTGATGCAGATACTGGGCCAATCATCGATCAACCGTTACCAGGTGAAACAGCAATGCCAGATGAGTCCGTCCATCCAACGCCCCGCATGGGAGACAGCGATATTGAAGCACCGATCCATGACCCGAATCATCTGCGAAACTTATAAGTAAAAGAATTTCTTAAGTAAAGGAACCATTAAAGCCAGAGGAACGAGCATCCGTCGCACCTGCCAACCCTTAGTGAAGGGATGGGCCCGCAGGTGATCGACCGTCGCCCTCGGGCTTTTTTTGTTGCGCAACGGGCATTCATGTCTTTGTCATCTTTGAAAATAAAACTTAATTTGTTGACGATTGCTTTTTTTTGTATAATATAAGAATGAGATAGATCATTGACGGAAGGTCCAACCATATTTTTGGGAAAGGATGGGGAGTGCGATGAAATTCAAGTTCAATATGCAGTCGGCATTAGTCAGTTGTTTTGTTGCGGTTTTTTTGAGTGTGGCGATCAATCAAGATGCCAATGCCTTTGTTGCCGCGCCCTTTGTACGAGATTCTTCCAGTAGTTCCTCCGAGCCACCTTACCAGACAGCAAGCAGCAGTATCGAAGAAACCTCTGATTCCAGTCAGATTTTTTATGAAGCCAGTGTTAGTTCTTACACATCGCCTTCAACGACTAGTCGCTCGATCGAAGCGTCGACAAATGAAGGCACGTCTGTTTCCGTAAGTGAAGCAGAGACAGAGCCTAGCGTCAGCACTTCTGCAAGTAGCGAAAGCAGTTCGAGTACCGCGCCGAGTGGCGGATCAACCACCACCAGCGATACTTCTAGCAGTAGCGCTAGCAGCAGTTCTTCAAGCTCTTCCAGTACGAGTTCGACCAGTACTACAACAAGCAGCTCCAGCAGTGAAACGACTGAGCCGTCTTCAGAAACCTCCAATAGCGACGACGAAGCTGCGGAAGATACGAGTGAAAATGTTGATCTAACAGTCGAAGGGGCTCACTGAGCCTGACTGTAAAAATCAATCTCATCTAAAGGGACCATTTCAGCTAGGCCTTGAGCCTAGCTTTTTTATTTGCTTATGGTCAGAGCCACGAACACACCAAGTGTACGAAGGATGCGCGATTCCTCACTCTGAGACTTCAAAAAGTAGCAAAGAGGAAGGTTTTTTGGAGGATTGCTGGAACAGAAAAGAGCTGTCTTACGTTTTTATTCACTGCCTCCATAAAAAAAGCTGCACTTGCAAGCATATCATAAAGTGATTCTGAGTAGTTTCGCTATAATAAGTGCGAGGAGGGGTGTTATGGGAAAGTATTTTAAGCACTTCGAAAAATTGATTAGTGTTGTGGTTGATATTATGTTAGGACTGTTGGTTCTGTTGGTTTTGGTGGTGATGGCGGAAGCGATCTATAAAATCGTTGTCCATGTGATCCCACTGCATGAAGTTAGCGATCTTTCTTTATTGATCGAAGAGATCGCAACATTGTTTATTTTACTGGAAATTATTTTGATGTTATTGCGTTACGTAAAAGAAGGTCACCATATTCCGGTGCGCTACTTGATTTTGATCAGTATCACAGCGATTTTAAGGGAGTTGCTTTTAGCGCAGGGAAAAGGGTTAGAAACGCTCTTTTTAGCCTTAGCGATCTTGGTCTTGATCATTGTGCTGCAGGCGTTGGAAAAACTCAAAGCCTTTCATAGTTCCAAAGGACTGTAAAAAAAATCATCCGATTGGTTGACGAATGACTCGTCAACCAATCGGATGATTTTTTAATTCTTCAAAAAGCACTCGGCTTTCTTGCTGCAGCCGCTTGCCGATATCTGTTTGCCCTACCGTTGTTCTTTCCGTTTGCCGCACGACGATTTTTTTCTGAGTGACGATGTCACGTCGCTGCTGGATGGCTTGCTGGCGATCTGTAAAGGGTTGATGGGCTGCTAAGGTCATGCCGAAGGAATTTGACAACAGCGTGTAACCAGCAATGCCTGTGACGGATTGGTAGGAGCGGGAAAGTCCGCCATCAATTACCAATAAACGACCATTTGCCTTGATGGGCGTCTCGCCTTTACGCACTTTGACAGGGGTGTGGCCATTGATGATGTGGCCTGTCGGCGGCAGACCGAAGGCAGCTAGGACACGGCAGCAGAAGTCTTCGTTTTCCCTTAAAGAATAATAGGCATTTTTTTGTTCCTTATGAGTGTTGCGATCTGCTATAAAGTAGCGCTCAAAGGTTTTCATGGCTTTTTTGCCGAAGAGGGAAGAGCCTTCGCCACACCAAAGATACCAGATCATATCGGTGGCAAGGTCTGTTTGGTTTTCTGGTTGGGCAAAACTTTCCTGCAAACATTGCTGAAAAAAGTCCATCAACGCTTTGCCTGCCAAGGGCTGCTGCTGGAAAGTAAAGGCCAGGAAATCGCCGTTTTCCCGACAAGGCAGGCAGCCGTGATACAGTAGGTTGTCGTTGAAGCGCTGGTACAATGTACCATGCTCGACCAAAAAGCGCATATGCGCAGCTAAGCGGGGCGAGCGTTGAAATTGGCTCAGCAAATCTTGCAATACTTCATGTTCTTCGGCTGTCAAACGGTAAGGATCATCGGGATCTACTAGTTGAAAACAGCCGTTGATCAAAGGATAGGTCTGGTCTAGCTGGATTTGTTGTCGATCTTGAGACAAGCGATGCAATAAGCAGCGCTCTGCCATCGCAAATGCCGGTCGCCGCTGGATCACGGCTGCTTCGACTTTGAATTGGATGATGGCAAATGCCTGCTGCAAAAGCATGGCGGCTTTTTTTTGCTGGCTTGATAAAGGGTCCACTGTTTTTTGCGGATAAAAGCCGGCATTTTCTGTGTAATATTTTTGGCTAAAAGCCAGTGCTTTTGATAGATCGATCCCATAACCATCTTGTAATAATGCCAAATTGCCGTAGCGAGCAGCGATGCGGATCGTATTGGCCAAACAGGGCAGCGAGCCGCAAAAGCTACCGATCCACAAGATATCATGGTTGCCTAGCTGAATATCCAGTGAAGGCAAAGCCATCAAGCGATCGACGATTTTGTCTGGCGCCGGTCCTCGATCATAGATATCGCCTAAGACATGGAGATGGTCCACTACGAAACGCTGAATCAAGTACGCCAGTTCTTGGCAAAAAAGCGGGGCTGCCTCTAATTCAATGATCTTATCAAAAATCGCCTGATAGTAAGCTTCTTTATTGAAGTCGGCATCATATTGGTACAACAGTTCTTCTAAGATGTAAGCAAAAGAAGTCGGCAATGCTTTGCGTACCTTGGAGCGTGTGTATTTACTGGAAGTAAAGCGGGCAACTTTCACTAGCTGTGCCATCTTCAAGCGCCAATCGGCAGGGGTCCAGGCCTGTTCTTGTAATAGCTCCTCTGGATAATAAATGACAAAACAGAGTTCGGTCTGTTCTTCTTTCGTCAAGACACCGGTAAACAAAGTCTCGACTTTTTCTCGAATACTGCCAGAACCATTCCGCAAAATATGGTCAAAGGCATCGTATTCGCCATGCAGATCGCTGACAAAATGCTCGGTAGCTTTCGGCAGCTGCTGGATGGCTTCCAAGTTGATGATCTCGGTCAGGTTTGCCAAGGTGTCTTTATTGAACATGGGCCTGTTCTTTGGCTTGTTCTTCAATCAGCATCGCGCTTTCTTCAATGGAGCGTTTGCTGACATCGATCACCGGAATGTTCAGCTTTTTGAACCATTCATTCGCGTAGGCTAATTCTGCTTCGATTCGTTCACAATTGGTGTAATGGGTTTCTTCTTTCAAGCCCAATGAATGCATCCGGGACCGCCGGATTTCCGTAAGGGATTCTGGATTCGTAGTCAAACCGACCATTTTCCGTGGGTCTACTTGGTGCACTTCGGCTGGCAAAGCGACTTCAGGAATCAAAGGCAGATTCGCCACTTTGTAGCCGCGATTTGCCATGTATAGGCTCAATGGGGTCTTTGAGGTTCGCGAAACCCCTAATAGGACAAAGTCAGCATCGAGAAATCCCCGTGGGTCTTTGCCGTCGTCGTATTTCACCGCAAATTCCATCGCGGCCACCCGGCTGAAATATGCTTGGTTCAAGCGATGCAAGGCACCAGGCTCTTGGACGGCTTCTACACCGAATGTTTTTTCCAGCATCGTGGTCAAGGGCGACATAAAGTCGACATGCTGCAAGCCAGTCCGTTTGGCAAAGGCATCAACAAAAGCGACTAATTCTTTATTGACTAAGGTGGTAACGACGATCGATTTGTCTAGCAAGGCATCTTTGAGGATCTCGCCTAAGCTCTCTTCATCATTAGTAAAGGGAAAGAGCTGGATATCTGAAAGGTCGATCGTGGGAAACTGCGCGGAAACGGCGGCGATCAGCTTTTGTGCCGTTTCGCCTACGGAATCTGAAATCAAATATATTCGAACGTTCTTCATTGTTTTTTCCCCCTAAAAGTGTGTGTTGTCGCTGTCATTGCCTGCTTGAATAAAGTAATTCATCAGCCGCGTCTTCGTGATTTTGCCGATGACTTTTTTTGGTTCCTGTGGATCGACCACTGGCAAGGTATCGACTTCATGTCGTCCTAACAACGTACCAGCCGTCAAGATCGTTTCTTCCGGTGTGATGGTCACGATGTTTGGCATGCGAGTCATGATCATCGCTACGGGTGTTTTTTCCGGTGCGGCATTGCTGATCGCAAAGCGCAGCAGATCTTTGCGGGAGAGTACCCCAATCAGTTCGTCTTGGTCATTTTTGACATAGAGGGAACCGACATCGTACATAAACAAAGTCGTGACTGCTTCATAAACGGAGACCGTTTGTGAGATCAGCAACGGTGGGATCATGACTTCTGCAACTTTGGTATGGTAGAGTTTTTCGAAAAGCAAAGGCTCAACGGTTTGTCCTGTATAGAAATAGCCGACTTTCGGTCGGGCGTCTAATAAACCGGTCATGGTCAAAATCGATAAGTCATTCCGCAAGGTTGCGCGGCTCAAACCCAACTGCTTCGCAATGGTCTCCCCACTGATCGGCTGATGCTCTTTGACGATCTCAATGATTTTCATTTGTCTTTGGCTTAATTCCAATGTGTCACCTTCTTTCTTTTATGTGCTATGCTATTGATTATATGATTTTCCGAATGAAAAGGCAATCCTTCTCTTTTAAAAAGGATAAATCCCTTAAAAGTTTTCTTTTTTTGGCTTGACGATTAAATGTGTCATACTATATACTGCTAATTAATCGAAATAGTATATAACATTTAAAAGGAGGAACATGATGGAAAAAGCAGTCGTATGGTTTTCAGAAGGCACGAAAGAGCAAAAAGCATTATTAGGCGGGAAAGGGGCAAATCTTGCGGAGATGACCAATTTGGGTTTGCCTGTTCCTCAGGGATTTATCGTCCCGGCCACCATTTGCCTGACCTATTTAGAAGAACAGGTTCTTCCTGAGGCGATCATCAAGCAAGTCAAAGCTGCCATCGAAGAATTGGCAGTCCGCAGGAACAAAACATTTGGCGGACTGCAGTCGCCGTTATTGGTTTCTGTCCGCAGTGGTGCCAAGTTTTCCATGCCAGGGATGATGGATACGATCTTAAACCTTGGGTTGAATGATGAAACCGTCCAAGGGTTGGCTCAGCAGACGGGGGACCCCGTCTTTGCTTATGATTGTTACCGCCGTTTGATCCAGATGTATGGGGATGTGGTGAAAGGTGTAGCAAAAGAACACTTTGAAGCCTATTTGACAGATTATAAGAAACGGCAGAATTATGTGTCAGACCAAATGATGACCGGCAATGACTGGCAAATGATCTGCCGCGTGTTTCAAAGTATTTATATGGAACATACCCAAGAAGCGTTTCCCCAAGACCCGTTTCAGCAATTATTGGCAGCCATCACGGCAGTTTTTCGCTCATGGAACAACCCACGGGCTAAGACCTACCGTTCCCTCCATCGGATCCCTGACGATCTAGGGACTGCCGTAACGATTCAAGAAATGGTTTTTGGCAACAGCGGGATAAATAGTGGGACGGGTGTCGCCTTCACCCGCAATCCAGCAACCGGGGAACCGGGACTTTTCGGCGAATTTCTAGTGTGTGCTCAAGGGGAAGATGTGGTTGCTGGCATTCGTACACCACAACCGATCCAAGCGTTGGCGCAACAACATCCTGTGATTTATCAGGAACTAAAGCAACTGGCTGAGGGTTTGGAGGATCACTATCAAGACATGCAAGACATTGAATTTACCATCGATGACGGCCAGTTGTTTGTCTTGCAAACAAGAAACGGCAAACGAACCGCCGCTGCGGCAGCGCAAATTGCAACGGATATGGTCGCAGAAGGTCGGATCACCATCAGGCAAGCCTTAGACCGAATCACACCAGAAATGATCGATCAATTGTTGCACCCGTTATTTGCCCCCGAAGCCTTGCAACAAGCCGAAGCTTTTGCGCAGGGCTTGCCGGCTAGTCCAGGGGCAGCTTCAGGACATGTCTATTTCACTGCAGAGGCGGCGGAAAAAGCCAGCCGCACAGGAGAAAAAGTCCTGCTGCTGCGGCAGGAAACCTCACCTGAAGATATTGAAGGCATGGTGGTGAGTGAAGCGATCATTACCGCTCGTGGGGGGATGACTTCTCATGCGGCGGTGGTCGCCCGTGGTCTGGGGGTCTGCTGTGTGGTAGGGTGCGAGGCACTAAGCGTCGATGCATTTTTGAAACAGGCCCGCTGCGGCGAGCTGCTGATTGAAGAAGGTGACGTACTTTCCGTAGACGGCAGCAGTGGCAAACTGTATCAAGGGCAGCTGCCTATGACCAGTGTACAGGAGCGGGTTTTGCTGGATCAGCTTTTGACGTGGGCACAAGCCCAGGCAGATCTAAAGGTTTACGCAAATGCGGAAACGAAAAATGACATTGAGGCTGCGCTGGCCTTTGGTGCAGCGGGCATCGGCTTAGCACGGACGGAGCATATGTTTTTTGGGGAAGCGCGTTTGTGGAAAATGCGGGAAGTCATCTTGGCAGAAACGAAGGCGGAACGATTGGCGGCTTTGGCTGAGATCAAGGCTTATCAAAAAGCCGATTTCCAAGAAATGCTGCAGGCCGCGCAAGGAAAAAAATGCACGATTCGTTTATTAGATCCACCACTCCATGAATTCTTGCCCCATGAGCATGAACGCCTTGAGATGGCCCGCCGCAGTAAAAAATCATTGGCAGTGATCGAGCGGCGAATTGACGAACTGCAAGAGGTCAATCCTATGATGGGGCATCGCGGCAGCCGTTTAGGACTCAGCTATCCAGAAATTTATGAAATGCAAACAGCGGCGATTTGTGAAGCGGCTGTGGAATTGCGGCAGCAAGGAGTCGAGGTAGAGGCGGCGATCTTATTGCCCCTGATCAGTTTGCCAGCAGAGCTGCAGGTGTTGAAAGAGACGTTGACACAGGTGATCGCTCAAGCAGAAGCAACCCTTCAGCAACCGTTGCACATCGAGATCGGGATGATGATCGAGACGCCTAGAGCGTGCTTGATTGCTGGGGAGTGTGCTGAAGAGGCGGCGTTCTTTAGTTTTGGTACCAATGACTTGACCCAAATGACCTTTGGCTTTTCGCGGGATGATGCCGGCAGCTTTATTCAAGCCTATTTGCAGTCGGGGATCTTACAAGAAGATCCTTACCAGCACTTAGATCAGGTAGGTGTTGGCGCGTTGATGCGTCAAGCGATCGCCGGCGTAAGAGATCGTCAGCCAGAGCACTCGATCGGTGTTTGTGGCGAAGTCGGCAGCGATCCCTATTCTATTGCGTTTTTGCGAGAGATCGGCATCGACTATGTTTCTTGTTCCCCATACCGGATCCCTGCTGCTTGGTTAGCGATCGCCCAATCAGCCCCCATTATCGAAGAGGCGTCAGTGAGCACCCGCTAAAATAGGAGAAAAAAATACACCGCAGTCCACTAGCAAGGTTCACTTGCTTGGTGGATTACGGTGTGTACGTACAATTTTGTCCTTACAGGGGCTGATCCGTTTTTTGGATCGCAGGTTTGCGTCCTTTTAAATACCAAGTGATCCCAATGACATGGGCGAGGTAGATGGCAGCGAGGACGAAACGTACCAGCAGATTGGGGATCAGCAGTGCAGGAATTGCAAAGACTACCAGCATCATGGCAAACATCCGAACCATTGCCTTGGTGCTCAGCTGTTTTTGTACGAGTGGTTTTTCAATGTATTTTTGATAATTCTCTGATTGAACCAAGCGTTGATAATAGGTATCGGAACTCCGCAGCCAGAAATAAGCCGTCAGCAAGTAAAAGACGGTTGTAGGTAAGAAAGGCAAAAATATTCCTAAAGTACCTAAACCGAATGTCAGTGATCCACAAAGAAAAAACAGTGTTTTTTTCAAAAGTAACCCTCCTTATTTGGGTGTTTCGTATCTTACCCTCAGTATAACGGAGGAGGGGCTGCTTGAACATGCGTTTTGTGCTTTTCCCCGTTTTTTAGCGGCAATAAGAGTTTTTCTTCCCCTTACTCCTGCTTTTTTGATAGACTAGAAACAACACAAAGGGGGAAGCAGCATGGAAACGATTGAATTGAATACCGGCATTCAGATTCCAGTGATCGGCAGCGGGACGAATACATTTGGGAAAGAAAACCGAGAATACCAAGGTGCGATCAATGATGATACGACAGAGCTATTGACTGCCATCAAGCTTGGGTATCGGCATTTTGATACGGCGATTTCTTACCGCAACGAAGCCGTGGTTGGCAAAGCCATCAAGGAAAGCGGGATTGACCGCAGCGAATTTTTCCTGACTTCTAAGATTCCTGGCAAACCAGAGCATACGCAAGATGCAGCTGCCGTGAAAGCGTCTGTCGAAGCGAGTTTAGCAGACTTGCAGACGGAATCGATCGATCTTTATTTGATCCATCATCCGTGGGACAACTTGGCAGAGATCGCCGCTGTCTGGGCGGTTCTTGAGGCTTATGTCGATAAAGGAGTCTTAAAAGCGATCGGGGTGTCCAATTTCCAAGAAGAAGAACTCAGCTATTTATTGGCAAACAGTCGGATCAAACCAGCGGTCAATCAGATCGAATCGCATCCAGGCAAGTGGAATGATGCGATCATCTCGTATTCCTTAGACAATCAGGTAGTTCCAGAAGCCTGGGGTCCGCTTTCCCGGATTTCGGAAGCGGCACGGGAAACCTTGACCCAAATCGGGGAAGCGCATCAAAAAACCTGGAGCCAAGTGGTCTTGCGTTACCAAATCGAGCGTGGGGTGATCGTGATTCCGAAATCCCATTCAGAAAAACATCAAGCCGAAAATTTAGCGCTCTTTGATTTCGCTTTGACGGCGGAAGAAAAAGCCGTCATCAAAGAATTATAGGCAATAGAAGCGGTCCTATTAAAGGGACCCTACAGCCAGTGCGGAAACTTCCGTACTGGCTATTTTTATGCAGTCGCAACGCTCCTTGATGACTGAGGAGCTTTTCTATTCGTTACAACAGCAACTGTAAGCCTTAGCAAAAAAGAAAATGCGCTTGCAGCCGTTTCTGACAATGAATCCTCTTAAATATTCAAAGAAATGACCGATTATCCTTACTAAGGGTCGTCTACGGACGAGTCTTCAGTGGATCGTGTGAAATTGGAAATGAAGGAGTGGCACAGTTGTGAAAAAAAGAAAAAAGACGATAGGAATTTATGTGATGATCACCTTGATGCTGGTTGCGGGGATCCCGATCATTGTCATGCTGACAAGTTCCTATTTAACCACCAAGAACTTATTGATTGAACGAAATGATTTGAACAAAGAAAGTGCCGTCAATTTGATCTTGGCGGAAGAAAAGAGTTTGCGCCGATCGACGGAAAGCAAATTGAAATCAATGGCTGAACTGCCAGCGATGAAAACAGAATTCAGCATGGGACGTATCCGTTCAGATCTTTCTTTAGCGATTGCTGGGAGCAACAGCTTCTTAGCAGTAACTTTTGGGACAGAAGATGATGAGTATGTGACCTTCAATCCCTTACCGGATGATTACAAGCCTACAATTCGGCCGTGGTACAAAGGGGCCGTGAAAGCCGAAGGAGAAGTGTATTGGACAGCACCTTATTTAGATACGGTGTCGAATCAATTTGTGACGTCGGCTTCGATCCGGGTCAAAAATTCCCATAATCAAGTGGGGGTTTTAAGCGTCGATGTTTCCTATGAAAGCATTCAAAACATCTTGTCTTCCTTTACCGTAGGGCGGACTGGGAATGTCACCTTAGTTTCAGAATCTGGGGTCATCGTGACCTCAAAAAATACCAAGCAAATCGGTAAGAATATCAAAGAAGAAGAAGTGTTCCAAAAAATCAAAGACGCCAAAGATCCGACAGGCATGGTTGGCTTAGGCGACTCGAATAAAGTCAATGATGTGTTGTATGACAAGTCTGCTGATTCCAATGTTTGGGCGTACTCCGAAGTCAAAGCTAGTGATCTAGACAAAGAGTTAGGGGCGTTAGTCCGCACCACGATTATCGTTACGATCTTGATGCTGCTCTTTGTAGGACTGGTTTCGTATGCCGCGATCAAAGTAGTCGCAGCGATCATCGATTGCTTCAATCGCTACTTTAGAAAAGTCGGTGAAGGCAAACTAGAGAAGATGAGCAAAACCAAACGAGCCAAAGGCGAAAAATGGACATGGGATCAACTGGCACGCCGAGTTGTATATCCAGACAAAGCAGGCAACGAGATCCAGCAAATGGCGGACAATTACAATGTGATGATCGAAGGCACGGGTGCATTGATCCAAAAAGTACAAAAAGAAAGCAACAGTGTCGCAGGAATGTCGGATTCTTTATTAGAATTGTCAAAACAAACCAATATTGCGACAGAAGAAGTCTCTCAAACCATTACGGGGATAGCTGAAGTGACCGGTGCTCAAGCCCAAGAAACAGAATACAGCGTGTCACAAATGCAAAATCTGTCGCAAGTCGTGAAAGAATTACGAGAAAATGTTGGCGGCATGAGCAGCAAGTCGCAAGAATCTACGAAGATCAATCAAGAAAACTTAACGATCATGGATCAAGTCGATGACAGTTGGCGACAAGAGTTGGCACAGATGGAGCGCTTGATGTCGAATATGACGGGAATGAATGATAGTATCCAAAACATCAACTCGATCATCGGGGTCATCAACGATATTTCTTACCAAACCAACTTGCTAGCCTTGAATGCATCAATCGAAGCCGCAAGTGCTGGCGAGTCTGGCAAAGGCTTTGCCGTCGTGGCTGCTGAGATCCGTAAATTGGCGGAACAAAGCAAAGCTTCTACCAAAGAGATCGAAGCGATCATTGAAGAAATTCGTGAGCAGTCTAGTCAAATGGTCAAACAAACGTCAGCGTCTGTCAAAGGCGGCGTTCGCCAAACCAACTTGATCAAAGAAGCGATCTCATCTTCAAAAGAAGTTTTCCAACGCAGTAGCTATATGATCGAAGGCATCCATCATATTGAAGCAGCCAGTGCCCGTATCGAAAATATTCAAAACAGTGTACTGGAAAACTTAGAAAACATTTCCGCATCAACGGAAGAAAATGCCGCTGGCACACAAGAAGTTTCCGCAAATGCAGAAGAAGTCTTGGCAACCATGGATGAATTTACCAACCATGTGGCAGACCTCAGAGACATTGCAGAAGAGTTGAAGCGATTGACCAATCGTTTTGAAGTGGAGAAATAAATCAAGCAAAAAAATCACTCATCAGCTATTCGCAAGAATGGCTGATGAGTGATTTTTGTTTGTTGAGGAGGAGACTACAAAAAAGCCAAGACGAATGTTGCTCATCTTGGCTTTTCATAATGATATTTATAAAACCTTATTACGGGCTATTGTGTCGTTTCGGTCCGCTGGATGATCATCTCCACGCGGCGGTTTTCCGAGCGGCCTTGTGGGGTGTTGTTATCGGCTTTCGGTTCGGTATCGGCAAAGGCTTGGATGGCAGCATTTTTTTCTAAAACGGCGCCTTTGCTGATGAAGTATTCCATAACGGTAATCGCACGAGCGGAACTAAGATCCCAGTTAGATTGGTAGCGGCCATTGCCTTTTTCCGGTACGTTATCGGTATGCCCGGCGATCACGATTTTGTTGGCTTTTAGTTTTTTCAGTGAGTCCGATAGTAGATCCAGTGACTGACGAGTGGTGTCCGTGATCTCGGCGCTACCAGAGGCAAACAAGATGCTGCTGGCTAGCGTGATATGCAAGCCATCGGATTCCAAGCGGACTTCTGTCTGGTCTTTTAAGCCAGAAGCGGCGAGTTCTTGTGACAGCTGGTCGCTGATTTTTTCTAGCTGCTGATTTTCCAGTTGGGTCCGGACCGCTGCTTCTTGCGCTTGTGCTTCGGCAGAAGTGGCGGCTTTTTTTCGCGGCGTGGTCTCGCCCATATCGATCACTGACCCGATGACGGAGGCGTTGCTGTGGTGGCTGGAAAGGATGGTGCCGAATTCGCTTCGGATTTCTTGAAACTTCTCATCATCGACTTTCGCCATGGCAAACATGACGATGAATAAGGCCAGCAGCAAGGTCAACATATCCGAGTAAGGCAAAAGCCACGCTTCGTCTACATGTTCTTCATGTTTCTTTTTTCGCTTCATGTCGCTTCACCCTTTATAATTGTTCTTGCCGTTTTTTCGGATCGATCAAGCTGTATAATTTTTTCTCAATACTTTTCGGCGATTGTCCGGCTTGGATCGCTAAGACCCCTTCAACGATGATCGACATCATTTGGACTTCTTGCTCCGATTTCAAAGTTAATCGTGAGCTAAAAGGAATGAACAGCACATAACCGAAGAAAATACCATAAAGGGTCGCCACAAAAGCCGCCGAGATCATATGACCCAGTGCTTCTACATCCTCTAAATTGCCTAGCGCCCCTATCAGCCCGATCACGGCTCCTAACACCCCTAAG
Organism: Enterococcus sp. AZ095a; assembly: GCF_050546735.1. Lineage (NCBI taxonomy): Bacteria > Bacillati > Bacillota > Bacilli > Lactobacillales > Enterococcaceae > Enterococcus > Enterococcus sp. AZ095a. The sequence goes on from NZ_CP172953.1 coordinate 114,484, forward strand.
GTCGGGGAACTCGTGCCGGCGGTTTTAAAAATAGCCGAGCCGATGCGATGCCGTTCTTCGATCCCATAGATCTCATTTTCCATGATTTCTTGGATCTGTTCGGCAGCGATGCCATCCACCACCATTTCCAAGCCCTTTTTTAAAAAAGGATCTTCTAAGTTTTGGATAGCACCTTCAAGAGATAGTAGGCCATCGCGCCGAGCTTGGTTAGCTAATTCAACGATGGTATTGATGGTTGTTTTTAAGTCGTATTCTTTATTTTTCAGCAGAACGCCGAAGATCTTCGGGATTTTTTTGATATCACTGCTGGGAAATGAATTGATAACGGCTGCGATCACACCGACGAAAATGATAATCGCGGCTGCCGGATTGATCAAAACGGCCACATTGGCACCTTTTACAATCATCCCAACCACCACAGATATCAATCCTAAAATAATACCGATCAGCAAGAAAAAATCCATTTGTTGCGTCCTCCTAAATTCTATTTCCAGGTTTTAAACCCTCATTTATTTTATCGGTGAATTAAAATCATTCTTAATAGCAAAAAAAAATAATCCAAAAAATAACTAAAATAAATTTTCTGTTTCTCCTTTTTTTGTTCTTTTTTTGACAAGTTTCGTCAAATTGTTGAAATGGTACAGCTTGCAATTTTTGTGAATATTTATAGATGGTACCGTTTTTTTTCGTGAAGCGCTTCTCAGGGTTTGTCATGTCATCAGGCACAAATGAAAATATTTTAATCAATTTTTCGAATAATGCTTGTTTTTTTATCAAAAAACTGATTTTGATCAAAAGGCATAGATATGCTTGTAAAACGCTTTATATCGATCGTTTGCTTTTTATAACTGGGGACGAAATTGCGATGAAACAGTGTTTAACAAATAACATAACACGTCTGTAACTTAAATGTCATATCCGTAAAGTTGCAAAAATCAAATTGTAAAATAAAAATAATTCTACTATAATGACATCACGTCTTCTTGTTTTTTTAATCTATAACAAAAAAATAAATAAATATATTTGTTTCTGTTCCATCGATGAAAAAAACGTTTGGTACAGAAGGTGGAAGGAGCAATTATTGTTGGATACCTATGATTTATTAAAAACAGCTATGAACGTTTCTGCACAACGCGCAGAATTGATTTCGTCTAATATCGCTAATGTCAACACGGATGGGTACAAAGCAAAACGCATCGTGTTTGAAAGCGAATTAAAGCAGGCACTCGCTTCGTCAGGGACCGACGCTGTAACAGAAGCGTCAGTTTCTCAAGTAAAACCGAAAATCACTGAAAATGCAACTACCAGTATCAAAGACAACGGCAATAACGTGGATCTTGAGGTAGAGATGTTGGATCAAGCAGCCAATGGGTTGTATTACAGTGCATTGACCGCACAAGTCAACGGACGCTTGCAAATGATGAACCTTGTCTTGAGTAATTGATAGAAAGCGCAGGAAAAACAAATGGGTATATTTAACGGACTAACGATCAACGCGAGCGGTCTAGCATTGGAACGGTTAAAACTAGATACAATCTCCAGCAATATCGCAAATGTAAATACAAATCAAACACAAACAACCGCGGCTTATCAAAAAAAGAGTATTCTTTTTTCAGAAAATTTAAAAAATAGTCGTGAAGGAACACCGGCTACATACGGTGTCAAAGTGACGGGGATCGCTGCCGATGAGACGGAAAAACTGACCTATGATCCTACCAATCCCGCTGCCAACGCTGAGGGATATGTCGGTCAATCAAATGTGGATATTGCCGATGAAATGGTGGCAATGTTGCAAGCGGTTCGAACGTACGAAGCCAATGTTTCTGCTTCAGAAATGAATAAAACAATCTTGAAAAAAGCATTAGAAATATCAAAGGGGTAACGAGAAAATGGATGGACTTTTAACGACAGGATTAACAGACTACCAAAACGTTTTGCGGACACTAGGCACGGGGGCTGCTTCAAACGAGACTAGTGTTGTGGGCACCAAGGAAAACCAGTTTTCTTCCTACTTGACCAATGCGGTCGATCAGTTGAATCAAAAAACGGCGGTCATGGATCAAGATACTGTCAATTTGATCACCGGCGATGAAAGCGATCTAGGCAATGTGATGATTCGCATGACGGAGGCGCAATTGGCGCTACAAACAGCCGTTCAAGTACGAAACAAGTGTTTAGAAGCTTACAATGACGTGAAAAATATGCAGTTTTAGCAGTGGGTGAGGGAATAAGAATAAATGATGGATAAAGTGAAAGAATGGACAGAACAACTCAAAGACCGTTGGCAAATGCAAAGCTCTTTAAAGAAAATGATCGTTGTTCTTTCCGTTATCAGCGTTCTCGGAATCACAGCAGCTGTTTATTATTTAAATACGCGAATTGAATACGGTATCTTGTTTACGGATCTAAGCGATGCCGATGCGGGAACGATCAGCAAGGATTTGGATGAACAGCAGATCGCCTACAAATTAGCCGACAATGGGACGACTATTTTGATCGATAAGGACCAAGTCGATGAATACCGCATCAATCTTGCCGTGGACAATAAGTTACCAAATACCAGTACAGGCTTTGAATTATTTGATGATGCCAACATGATGACAACGGATGAAGATCGCAAAATCATGTATCAGCGGGCAGTAACGGGCGAACTACAGCGAGCAATCGAGTCGATCGATGCGGTCAAATCCGCCAAAGTTTTACTCGTGATGCCAGAAGAAAGTGTCTTTTCTTCGGAGGAAAGTGCGCCGACGGCCTCTATCGTGTTGTCCTTGAAAAATCAGCAAATCTCAGACGAGTCCGTGCAAGGGATCGTTACCTTGACTTCCGGCGCAGTGGAAAAGCTGAAGCCTGAAAATGTAAAAGTCGTTGATAGCGCGGGCAATACGTTGACTAGAACCGAAGATGAAGCCAGTCAATTAAGTGGCTTAAACAATAAATACATTGCCATCAAAGATTCCTATGAAAAAACGCTAGAAGAAAAAGTAGCGAAGTTGCTGACACCGATCTATGGTGCAGACAAATTCCAAGTGTCGATCAATTTAGACTTGAATTTTGATTCGATCGAGCGGAAGAAAGTCACTTATGATGACCCAGAGATCAAGAGTGAAACAGTGCAGGCTGCTGGTTCGCAAGGGACCGTCCAAGAAGCCCAAACAGGGACTGTGGATGACAATGTCTCCAATGTGACGGGCACGGACGGAGAGGGGAACAATTCCTACAGTCGCTCCGTTGAAAATGAATTGGATACCGAGACCACTACGACCATTACGGCTCCTGGCATGATCGAGCGAATGACCAGCTCAATCGTGATCAATGCGAACCTTTCGCAAGCGGATCAAGCAGAATTGCAGCAGTTGATTGCTAGCGCCGTCGGCTATGACAATGACCGTGGCGATCAAATTGCGATCCAAGGGTTTGACTTTGCCCAAGCAGAGGTTGATCCAGCCGCTGATCCTCAAGGGAATGAACAGATTGCAGCTGCCAAAGGTTATGTCAAGTATGCCATCATCGGCGGTATCGTGTTGACCTTGTTCTTGGTGATCTTAATGATCGTTGGCGTGATCCGACGCCGACGCAAAGAAGACGAGTTGGAAGTGGATGTGACGGATGAAATGGTCACTTTTGCACAACCGTCCGCTGCTAGCATCGGAGCGAGTAACCCAGTTGCACAAGAAGTCGTTTTTGGCGGTGTCGGTAACCGGTCTGCTGAAACGAAACCAGCGGTGCCAGAAGCATCCACACAAGAAGCCACAGCAGAACATACAGGAGAACCAACATTGGATCAAACGGCTAGAAATTATGCCGAAAGCAATCCTGAAGTAGCGGCGGAATTGATCAAAGCTTGGATGAAAGAAAAATAAGGGGGCAGCCATGGATACAATAGACGGGGTAAAAAAAGCAGCGATTCTTCTGATTTCTCTAGGATCAGATACCTCTGCAAAGATCATGAAGCTGCTGCCAGAATCATTTATACAAAAAGTGAGCTATGAGATCGCCAACATCGACTTTGTCAGTCCCGAAGAGCGGGATCAAGTGTTGGAGGAATTTTCTCATACCGCAACGGCCCGCAAATATGTCTTAGACGGCGGGATCGATTATGCCAAAAATTTGCTGAACCAAGCATTAGGCCCTCAAAAAGCCAAAGAAGTCATTGACGTATTGACTCAGATTCAGCTGCGGGAACGGCCCTTTAATATCGCTCGCAAAGCCGATGTTCAACAGTTGACCAATCTGTTGATCGGCGAACATCCACAAACGGTAGCGTTGATTTTGTGCTACATGCAGCCGGACAAAGCGGCCAGCGTCTTGTCACAGTTTCCCGATCATTTGCAAGTGGAGATCGCTGAACGGATCGGGACGATCTCCAGTACGTCGCCTTTGGTGATCGAACGGATTGAAAAAGTGATCGAGAACAAATTCTCGAATTACATTGAGAACGATACGGAAAATGTCGGTGGTGTGCATACACTGGTAGAAATCTTGAACTCAGTCAGCCGCAGTACTGAAAAGAACATTTTGAACGACTTGGAAAAGCGGCAACCGGAACTATCCAACGAAGTGAAATCAAGCTTGTTTACTTTCGAGGATATCGTGACCCTCGATCGCTTGGATGTTCAAAAAGTCTTGCGAGATGTTCAAAACGATGTCTTAGTCTTAGCGCTTAAAGGCACGACCGACGACATCAAGAACTTTATTTTCTCCAACCTCTCATCACGGGCGGTGGAAAATCTGCAAGAAGAAATTCAATTTATGGGTCCTACCCGCTTGTCTGCTGTAGAAGAAGCCCAACAAAGTGTGGTGGCTGTGATTCGACGGCTAGATGAAACCGGTGAGATCTACATCGGAAGGGGCGACCAAGATGCAGTGGTCAAATAGCAGTTTATTGAAGCAGCAGGCGGTCAAAACGACTGAAGCTGCTCGCAGTATTTTGACGGATACGACCATCAAAGCGCCGATTGAGAAACCGAGCTTAGACCCAGAACTGCAAGCGGCTAGACGTGCACGCCAGTTGGAGCAGGAACGGCATCTGCAGCAAATGGAAGCCTTGAAACAGCAAATCTTGACCGATGCACAAGCGCAAGCGGCGCAAATTCTAGCAGAAGCGAGAACGGAAGGCTTTCAAGCAGGACAAGCAGACGGTTTTCAACAAGGCTATCAAGAAGGACTCAATGCCAGCAAAGAAGCCGCGCAAGCATTGATGACACAAGCCCAAGCCAATGTCGCTGAAGCCGTTTCTGAAATCAACACCTTTCGCTCAGAGAAAAAGCAAGAAATGATCGCTTACGGCACGGCAATCGCCGAAGCCTTGATCAATCAACGTTTTACAGACGAGCAAGCAGGCTTCCTGCCTTTTGTGGAGTCTGTGCTATGGCAATTTGAACAACCCGATCAATTTGTGACTATTCGCAGCCAAGAGCAGCATCTTGCAGGGTTGCGAGAATTGTTGGAAACCAAAAAACAGACGATCAGCGGGTTTCGCTATTTACTCATGGCAGATGACGGCTTGGCGGAACACGATTTTTGTATCGAATCTGAAAATGCCTTGGTGGTTTTTGAACTGAGGGAAGAAATCGCTCGCTTTTTGAGCCAATTTTTAGAAAGCAGTGTGAAGGAATGACGTTTGAATTACCGATCACAGCGCTGCGCAAAACAGCGCAAGCACAGCCGTTCTTTACCACTTACGGCAAAGTCAGCGAAGTCGTAGGTCTGCTGATCAAAGTCGAAGGGTTGTCGGTTTTCATAGGAGAAATCTGTGAAGTCGCACTGCAAAACAAGACACATACAGCTTTAGCCGAAGTCGTGGGCTTTGTGAAAAAAACCGTGCTCCTGATGCCCCTTGATCAGCTAGAAGGCATCGGACCGGGCTGTTTAGTGCGGCCAACTGGCAAATCGTTGACGGTAAAAATCGATGATACGCTGCTAGGGCACACCTTAGATGGACTAGGGCGACCGTTAGATATGGCGCTGGATCTGGAAACTGCGTCAGAATATCCAGTTAGTCAAGATTCTCCTGACCCCTTTCGTCGTCAAAAAATCGCTGAGATCATGCCGACAGGTGTCCGGGCGATCGATGGTCTCTTGACCGTCGGCCTTGGCCAACGGATCGGCATTTTTGCTGGCAGCGGGGTCGGTAAGAGTACCTTATTGGGGATGCTGGCTCGTTATTGCGAAGCAGATGTCATCGTGATCGGCTTGATCGGCGAGCGAGGACGAGAAGTCAAAGAATTTATTGAAAATGATCTAGGCCCAGAAGGCTACCGCAAGTCGGTCGTTGTCTGTGCTACCTCCGATATGCCACCCCTTGTACGACTAAAAGGGGCTCATGTGGCAACGGCGATCGCTGAGTATTACCGCGATCAAGGCAAGAAAGTCGTATTGATGATGGATTCGGTGACCCGTTTTGCGATGGCGCAGCGGGAGATCGGTTTATCAACAGGTGAACCACCGACGACCAAAGGCTATACCCCTTCTGTGTTTACAGCTTTACCGAAGTTGTTAGAGCGCAGTGGGATGTCTGACAAAGGCTCGATCACTGCCTTTTATACCGTCTTGGTAGAAGGTGATGACATGAATGAACCGATCGCTGATGCGGTGCGGGGGATTCTTGACGGTCATATTCTGTTGTCACGGAAAATCGCCGCTCAAAATCATTATCCTGCCATCGATATTCAAAACAGCCTCAGCCGTTTGATGAAGACCCTCGTTTCTGAGGAACAGCATGAACATGCGGGGGAACTAAAAGAAAACATGGCCGTTTATGCAGAGGCCAAGGATTTGATCGATATCGGTGCTTACAAAAGCGGCAGTAATGCGTTGACCGACCAAGCGATCGCGTTGCATCACCCCATCCTACGGTTTTTACAGCAAAAAGTGGATGAGCGGATCCCATTTGAACAAACGATTTTTGAATTGGCGCATTTGTTCAGTGAAGAAGCGCTGATCGAGCGCCAGCGTTCGACCATGTAAAACAGATCATAAAGGAGCAACCATGCAAGCATTTCACTTTTCCTTAGAAAAAGTATTGGATCACCGAAAAACCATTGAGCAAGAAGCCAAACGAGCGTACGCCCAAAAACAGCAATTGTTGATTCAGCAAGAACAGCACCTGAACACGCTGGCACAGGAAAAAGCCCAGCTTTTTGATGTCAATGAAATGACCATTGGGCGGATGCAAGTGCAGCAACGCTATTTGCTTGCTTTGAATGCCACCATCGATGAGGTTCAGAACAAAATGTTTCACGTGAAGCAAGAATTGGCAGAGTCTTTATCGGTAGTGGTAGAAGCGCAGCAGGAACGCAAGATCGTGGAAAAACTGCGAGAAAAACAATTTGCTGAATACACCTATGAACAGCAATTGGAAGAGCAAAAACAATTGGATGAGTTCGGCAATCGCGCCTTATTTTCTTAAAGAACTAATGTTTTAGTGATGAGATGACCTTGGTTTTAAAGCATCAGCTGAGAGGAGGTGAACAATGAAAGAGATCACAACAAGTGCCGCAACCGCTGTACCTGTCGGTAGCAAATCAAAAAAGATGGAGGCGTCACCAGAGGTCTTCAGTTTGATGATGCGACAGCTGACAGTTCAAGCAGGCAGCAACCTGCCAGCCCCTATCGAAACATCAGGGATGACGGAGCAAATCGCCGCCGCACCAGAAATGGGTACGGCCAGCAGTATGGAACATCTGCCGCAGGAGTCAGAAATCACTTCAGCAGCTGAACAATCTGCAACGACGCAAGCGCCAGAAATGAGCCAGATCAGCCAGACACCTTTTGCAGGCTTGGTTCAGGAAGCGGCACAGGCATCAATGGTAACGACGGAGCAGAACCAAACAAGCGCCACAGCAGCTTTAGCACCAATAGACGTAGCCACCACAGTCATCGACCCCTCCGAGTCTACGCTTGAAGGTCTGGATTTGATGACAAATGACAGAAGTGAAGCCGCAGCACCAACGCTTGAAACGCCTTTGCCAGAAGACTTAGTAGGCGAAGAGCAGTCCACGGCAAAAGGGATCGCGACTTTCAAGGAAATCGATTCAGTAACAAAAGCCGCGATTGCGCAGACGACAGAAGCACAGCTGAAACAGTCCACCGAAGGGACCGCTCAATTGGGCCAAACGGGACCATTGGATCAAGTGTCGCCAGTGACCCACCAAGCGACGGATACGACTAGCACCTTGCAAAGCACGAAGGAAACAGTCGCCAAAAATACGGAAGCTGTTTCTGCACAAGCCATTGCTTTTTCGGCAGTAACCGACAATGAAATGGCGACACCAGCACTGCAACTGCTTGATGTTTCTCCCCTTTTGAGCAAGCAAGGACTAGCGCCAACAAAAGCGAGTATGGAGCAAGCGGCTCTGCCCTTAGCAAAAGCGACTGCCCAACTCGTCCAAACGAGCAGCACGTCAAGCGAGAAAAAAATCACGTTGCAATTCGTTCCCGAGAAATTAGGCACGATCCAGCTTTCTCTAGAAACGAATGCCCAAGGCAGCCGCTTAGAACTGACCGTTCAGCAGCCGCAAGCCAAAGAATTATTGCTGTCCATCAAGCATGAGCTAGAGCAAGTTTTGCAAAAGCAAGAGCAGCCGATCCTAGCAATCAAAGAACCTACGTTAGCTTCTGTCCAGCAGGCTGGTCCGCTGTCAAATCAATCCTTTGCCGGCAGTATGATGGCAAGTGACAGTCAGTTAAACCAACAGCGTTTTTTACAGGCTCAAAAAGGACAAAGCAAAAAGCCATTTCATCAAAGCAATACGGTTGAAGAAGAGCAGCAATTAGCACCGATCGATCATGCGATCAGTATTTTAGTGTAAAGGAGGAGACCTATGGCAGATGAAATTACAGCAGCTGCGGCCGGTATTGCCAATACATCGGCATTAACGCAAACAAAAAAATCTTCAGATATCTCCATGGATGATTTTTTGAAGATCTTAGCAGCATCTATGAGCAACCCATCGATGGGAGGCAGCGATTCTTCTGGTAGTGGTAGTACCGACTATATCTCGCAACTGGTTCAATTTACGACCTTAGAGAGCTTGAATGAATTGAGCGAAACGTTGACGACCTCGGTGATTTTACAGCAACAGCAGCAAGCTTTTAGCTTGATCAATAAACAAGTCACTCTGATGGACGGCACAGAAACATTGTCAGGAACCATCGAAAAGGTCCGCTTTGCCAATGGCTACGCCACGATCGTCGTAAATGGCAAAGAATACAGTATGAGTGCGATCCAAGAGATTGGCGGCGAAGCAAAATGAGTTTGACGATTCAACAGGGGCTGCAAAAAGTTGCCGGGGAGCCTTATCAAAATCCCCGCAAAGCCGTGGACAAACAAGCCTTCTCTTCAATGCTTGAACAAAAACAAAACGACATCAAAGTCTCGCACCATGCGCAAAAGCGTTTGACCGCAAGGGAATTGACCTTACAAGACGATGATTACCAATCCCTTTCAACGGCGCTTAGCGAGCTAGCGGAAAAAGGCAGCAAAGAATCACTGCTTGTTTACAAAGATATGGGCTTGATCGCCGATGTCCATTCACGAACCATCATTACGGCGATGGGGATGAATGAGCTTCACACCGTCACCAATATTGACAGCGCCACATTTATCAAATAGCAGCTGGACTGAAAAGGGGCTGCAAGTATTTTCTGAATGACAGAGGAAAATACGCCAACCATAAGGAGGAAAATAAGCATGTTACGATCATTATATTCAGGTGTCAGTGGAATGAAAAATCTTCAAACGAAAATGGACGTGGTTTCAAATAATATCGCCAACGTCAATACGGTCGGGTTCAAATCAAGTCGAGTCCTTTTCCAAGACATGATGAGCCAAACGATGTCTAACGCAACTGCACCAGGCAACGGCTTAGGCGGGATCAATGCAACGCAGATCGGTTTAGGGGTTCAGACGGGCTCCATCGATACCATCAATACAGTCGGTGCCCCGCAATCGACTGGCCGCAGCATGGATTTTTATATCAGCGGACAAGGCTACTTTATGGTACAAGGACCAGGAGCAAATGGCGAAACCTATTACACACGAGATGGCGCATTTGTTCGCGACAGCAACGGAACCTTGACCAATAGTGATGGGATGCAAGTCTTAGGTCGTTCAGTCAATGGCGGTCAACCAGTTGTCTATGATGACAACTTTGATGAAAACACGGCATTGAGCGGACAGGGTGCGGTATCTCCCTTGTCGATCCCAAGCACACTGACCGTCAATGGGGAAACCTTGACCTATAACTCCATGGCAATCGATGCCAATGGCTTAGTGTTGGCAAAATACGGCAATCAAACCTTTGTGATGGGAAAAGTCGGTGTCGCAACCTTCAATAACCCAGAAGGCTTAGAAAAAGTCGGCGGCAACAACTATATCCAAACCAGCAACTCAGGAAATGCGATCGTTGCAGGCCCCGGCAATAATGGAGCGGGAACGCTGCAAGCAGGTGCCTTGGAAATGTCGAATGTCGATCTTTCGACAGAATTTACCGAAATGATCATTGCGAGCCGTGCCTATCAAGCAAATTCAAGAAGTATTACGACTTCTGATGAAATGCTGCAAGAATTATTGAATCTAAAACGTTAAGAACGTGACGCTTCATCGTTGAGAGGAGTTTGACCATGATTCTAGTGACCGCATTGAATGGCAAGCCATTCTATTTAAATCCAACATTGATTTATCGGATCGAAGAAATGCCGGATACATTGATCACACTGACAGACGGCAAAACCTTAGTGGTGACGGAAGCTGCGCAAGAAGTTGCGCAGCGGGTGATCGAGTATCATACGGTGATCCATTCGAACCAAGTGAAAACGTAAGGGTGGGAAAGATGGCAAAAGAAGAAAAAGTACCAAAAGCAGAAAAAGAGAAAAAAGGCTTGAACATGGTTGTTTTACTGCCGATCCTCTTGATCGTGGTAGTCGGCGGCAGTATCGGCGGAACCTTAGTGACGAATCACTTTTTGACGGGAGAAAAAACAGCAGTTGCTGAAACAGCAAAAGACAGCAGCAAAATCTCCTCAGACGAAGCGATCGTGGCATTGGATGAATTTTTAGTCAATCTGGCAAAAGAAGGCAACCAAGAGCAGCAATACATGAAGGTCAATTTATCGATTTTAGTGGCGGATGAGGAAAAAAGCGCGGAAGCCACGAAAAATGTGGCTGTCATTCGTGACAGCGTCGTAAACTTATTGCGCCAACAAAAGGCCAGCGGTATTTTGAGCTCCGCCGAAAGTGTACCGAATTTAAAAAAAGCATTGAAAGAAACAATTAATCAGGAATACGGATCAGAAATCGCCAAGGATGTTTATGTGACGGATTTAGTGATCCAATAGAAAGAGGCATGTTGATGGAAACATTTTTATCGCTGGTCAAAATGATTGGGTTTTTGCTGCTTATTCTTTATTTGATCAACATTAGTTTGAAATATTTGAATCGTTACACGAACCAGCACAATCACCAGTTGCGTATTTTGCAAAAAATCGCCGTCAGCAAGTCGTCTTCGATCGGGATCGTCCAAATCATGGACAAATGTTACGTCATGAGCTTTTCTGAACAGCAAAATCAGATCATCAAAGAGTTGACGCAAGAAGAAACGGCCGCTTTTTTACAGCAAAGCCTAGAAAGCACCCAAGTGCAAGCTGGCAAAGATTTTTCTGAATGGCTAAACAAAGCCAAGGCGGAAATTGCTGGAAAACGAGGCAAGCAAAAATGAAGATCAAAGGCAGAGATATCAAGATCATGGCTGCGGTCCTTTTCAGCAGTCTGATGCTTCCGCAGACAGCGTTTGCGTTAGACACGGAAGACGTCAGTTCCACCATCAACAATTTATTGTCGAATGGGAATGGCTCAAGTGATACGATCAATACTTTCTTGTTGCTGACGCTGCTTTCCCTTTTACCAGTCTTGCTGATCATGATGACTTCTTTTACTCGTATCATCATGGTTTTATCCTTTGTGCGCAGTTCGTTAGGTACACAGCAAAACCCGCCCAATCAAGTGTTGATCGGGTTGGCCTTATTCTTGACATTTTTTATTATGAAACCTGTGTATACCGACGTCTATCAGCAAGCGATCGAACCGTTTGATCGACAAGAGATCAGCCAAGCCGAAGCCTTTGACCGCTCAGAAAAACGGATCAAGGCCTTTATGATGGTACAGACACGGGAAAAAGACATTGCCTTGTTTGCGGAAGCTGATGGGGAGACCGAAAAGTATCATTCTTCTGACGATGTTCCTCTGACCGTTATGGTACCGGCGTTTATTATCAGTGAGTTACGAACGGCTTTCAGTATCGGCTTTTTGATTTTTATCCCCTTTTTGATCATTGATCTGGTCGTCTCCAGTATCTTGATGTCGATGGGGATGATGATGCTGTCGCCGATCATGATCTCACTGCCCTTCAAGATCTTACTATTTGTTTTAGTGGATGGCTGGTATCTGATCGTGGAGTCGCTGATCAAGAGCTTTCAATAGCCGCTAAGAAAGGAGCCAAGAGGAAATGACAGTAGAAATGGTACTTGATGTGCTAAGGGAAGCCTTTCTTCGAATTTTAGCGATATCTGGCCCTGCCTTATTGGTCGGCATGCTCGTTGGATTGGTGATCAGTATTTTTCAAGCTACTACCCAAATCCAAGAACAAACGTTGAGCTTTGTGCCGAAACTATTAGCGATTTTTTTGACCTTGATCTTGGCGGGGAATTTTATGCTGAATCTCTTGTTGAATTTTACCAAAATGATTTTCAAGATGATTGCGGCAATGTAAGGAGGAAACCTGATGGCGCCGATTCAAGCGACGGTGTTGATTTTTTGTCGAATATTGGCGTTTGTTGTCCTTTGTCCGATCTTCTCACAGCAAAATTTTCCGTCACTGGCAAAAATCGTGATCGGCATGGCGTTGACGGTCCTATGTCTGCCGACGGCACCTGCGATTCCCGAGCTTTCCCTCTTTATGCTGACGGTTTTCGTCATCAAAGAAGTACTGTTTGGGATGGCGATGGGCTATTTGAGCCAGCTGGTCTTTACCGGTGTGGAAATTGCGGGCCAATTGATCGACTTTCAAGTAGGCTTTTCGATGGCGCAAGCCTATGATCCGACGTTGCAAATCGCCTCTTCCCAGTATGGCAAAACGTACTATTGGCTGACGATCGCTGTGTTTTTTGGTCTTGATCTGCATCATCGACTGATCACAGCACTGCTGTTGTCTTTTCGGATCGTGCCCTTAGGCTCTGTGGTGATCCAAGGCACGACGGTTGAAGGCATCGTCAAACTTTTCAGCCAAATGATGGTGATGGCAGTCAATCTTGCGGCACCAATGATCATTGCGCTGCTGTTGGTGGACCTGGTGCTAGGTGTGATTTCTCGGTCGATTCCCCAGATCAATATTTTGATGATGAGTCTTTCGATGAAAACCGCCATCAGTTTTGTGGTGTTTCTCTTGCTACTACCCAATGTTCTTTCGTACTTAGGCAAACACTTGCCAGATACGGTCCGCTATTTGCAGGAGTTTATCGAGTCCTTTCAATAAAGTAACAGGTAGCCAGCAGGAGGTGAGAAGATGGCAGAAAAAGATGGCAAAACCGAACTACCTAGTGCCAAGCGGCTGCGGGATGCCCGCAAACGCGGGGAGGTCCCTAAGACCCAGGAATTAGCAGCAGCTGTTTCGCTATTGGTCTTCTCGTTTTTGATCCTGTCTTTATGGCAGTTTTTCGCCGCTTCTTTTTTGCCTTATTTTTCCCGAAGTTTGGCGCAGCTGGCTGATTATCAAACCAGTTTGGCGGATCTGCCGAAACTGGGGGTGCAGAGTATCTTGCTGCTACTTTTGTTGTGTGCGCCCGTCTTTCTGGTCGCGCTCGGAGTCGGGCTTATCACGAATTATGCCCAAGTTGGTCTGTTGTTTTCTGGCAAGGCCGTCAAACCAGACTTTAAAAAGCTGAACCCCATCAGCGGGATCAAGCAGCAATTCAGTTTGCGCTCGTTGATGAATTTAGGCAAAACATTGGCGAAATTCGGCGTGATCGTCTACTTGTGCTATCAACAATTTTTAGCCGCCGTCCCTGTTTTACTGGGTTTGAGTGAAGTGGGGTTGGAAAAAACGATCCTGTTCATGCTGCTGCGGGCCAAAGAATTGTTTTTACAGATTTCGATTTTCTTGATCATTTTAGCCGTAGTCGACTATGGCTACCAGCGCTATAGCCATCGTAAGAACTTGATGATGAGCAAGCAGGAAGTCAAAGAAGAGTTCAAGCAAATGGAAGGTGATCCGCAAGTCAAAGCACAGCGCAAAGCGAAGTACCGTGCGATGACCCAAAATGCCATCGCCAACGTCAAAGAAGCGACGGTTTTGATCACCAATCCGACCCATTTCGCCATTGCGATTCGTTACGATGCCAGCAGTGAAGGGGTGCCTCGGGTCTTGGCCAAAGGGGCAGATCAGCTGGCGCAGCGGATGAAAGCAGAAGCCCTGAAAGAAAATATCCCACAGATCGAAAACCGTGAAGTGGCACGGGCCCTTTATCGTCAAGTAGAACCCGGGGATCTGATCCCTGTTGAAATGTATGAAGCCATTGCCGAAATCATCGCTTTGGTCTATCAGTTAGAAGAAAGCTAACGCGGCAAGATTTAAGGAAACAGGAGGAACAAAAATGAATGAGGCTGCCTCAAAACCGAAAAAAGGCATTGGTCTGGCGGATATCTTAATCTCGGTGATCGTCCTAGCTATTATTGGTTTGATTATTATTCCATTACCGAGTGCATTATTAGATATTTTGATCATTATCAATTTGACGATTGCGATCAACATTTTACTGATCACCCTGTTTACCAAATCAGTGTTGGAATTCACTACGTTTCCAACCTTGCTGCTGATCACAACGATGTTTCGTTTAGGTTTGAACCTATCTTCCACTCGTTTGATCTTGACCCAAGGAAATGGCGGACACGTGATCGATGCCTTTGCCAATGTCGTTGCCGGCAGCAATTATATCGTGGGGATCATTTTGTTCGTGATCATCATGGTGGTTCAGCTAGTCGTCGTGACCAATGGTGCAGGGCGTGTCTCAGAGGTGACTGCTCGATTCACATTGGATGCGATGCCTGGCAAGCAAATGGCGATCGATTCCGACCTAAATGCCGGTTTGATCACAGAAGCGGATGCCCGCAAACGACGAAAAGATCTGCAGCGAGAAGCTGATTTCTTTGGTTCGATGGATGGTGCCAGCAAGTTTGTCAAAGGAGATGCGATCGCAGGGATCTTGATCACTGTCATCAATTTAGTTGGTGGGGCGATCATTTTCTCCATGGGCGGACAAATGACCGTCATGGAAGCCTTCGCCCAATTCGGGAAACTGGCGATCGGGGATGGCTTGGTCAGCTCGATTCCCTCTTTACTGATTTCGATTGCTTCTGGGGTGATCGTGACTCGTTCCGATAACGATAGTTCCTTTGGTTTGGATATTGCGGCAGATGTGATGCGTAATCCCCAACTGTTTCGGATCGTGGGGGCGATTCTCTTCGTTTTAGCCTTAGTTCCCGGGTTTCCTTTTGTGCCTTTTGTGTTGATTGGCTTAGGCCTTTTCGCAGCCAGCTTTCTGGTGACGCAAAAAGAAGAAAAGCAGCGAGTGGAACAAAAACAATGGGAACAAAAACTGGCACTGGAACGCAAAAAAGAAGCACAGGAAGAAGACGATTCCGTGGCTTCCTTCCAAGTGGAACCAATCTCAGTGGAAATCGGTTATGGTTTGATCCCTATCGTGGATCGTTCGATCGACAACAGCTTGATGAACCGCATCGTGGCGATCCGTAAACAGAGTGCCAGAGAATTAGGGATCTTAGTCAGTCCCGTTCGTATTCGCGACAATCTCTATTTGGATGCCAATGATTACGTGATCAAGATCCGCGGCAACGAAGTCGGCCGCGGCGATATTTACCCGAACAAAGTCATGGTGATCAGCCCGAATGAAGAGCCATTTCCTTTTCAAGGAATCACAACAAAAGAACCAGCCTTTCATCTGGATGCTATGTGGATCGATGAATCCGATAAGGAGATGGCGGATCTGCAAGGGTTTACGATTATCGAGCCGTTGACCGTGATCGCAACACACTTAAAAGAAATCATCTATGCCCATGCACCAGAGCTGTTAGGTCGCCAAGAAGTCAAGAAATTATTGGAGGGTATCAAAGAGCAGTACAATGTCGTGATCGATGAATTGATCCCCGATATTTTGCGGCTCGGCGAGGTCCAAAAAGTTTTACAAAATTTATTGGATGAACAAATTCCCATCAATGACTTAGCAACGATCTTAGAAACCTTAGCCGATTACGGCGTTGTCACGAAAGACGTAGAAGTTTTGACAGAATATGTTCGCCAAGCACTGAAACGGACGATCGCTGCCAAGTATGCCAATGAGAACCACGAGCTGCAAGTGGCGGTGATCCAGCCGAAACTAGAAGAAATCATCGCTCAAAGTATCCAAAAAACCGCAACTGGCTCGTACCCGGTCTTAAAACCAGATACCGTGACCAAGCTGTTGGATTCCATCAGTGGGATCCAACATGCGGCGATCGCTCAAAATATCAATTTCGTGATTCTGGCATCGCCTAAGATCCGGTTAGCATTCAAAAAAATGATCGTTTTTAATTTTCCAGATATCGCCGTTCTTTCTCTGAATGAGATTCCCAATGAAATTGCGATCGAAACGGTGGGCAGTATTGACATTTAAGCAGAATTTTCTTAGGAAGGGGCATCGCCGATGTATGAAGTCGATCGAGAAGCGGAGATCATCAAGTATCTGCCGCTAGTGGAACGGGTGGTTCAGCGCCTGTCTATCAAAACCGCCGATTATGAATCAGGCGATCTCTACAATATTGGGGTGATTGGGCTGATGGATGCCTTGCGGAAATTCGATCCCTCAAAAAAAGTTCCTTTTGAAAGCTATGCAGCGATTCGTATCAAAGGGGCAATTATTGATGAAGTACGCAAGCACGCCAAAATCTCCCGATACAAAATGGCGGCAGTCAATCAGTTTTATCAAGCACGGCAAGAGTTGGAGCAAAGCCTCAAAAGAGAAGCGACCGACACCGAGATCTGCAAACAGCTGGGAATCAACCAAAGTCAATTAGCGGATATTTATGAGAGTCTGCACTACTTAGCCAGCGTCTCTTTGGAAGATACCTTGTTTGCTTACCAAGAAGAAGGCATGACCTTAAAAGATATGGTTCGGGATCCAGCCGAAAATGTCGAAGAGACCTTGGTCGCTGAAGAAAAACGCACCGCCTTGGTGGCGTGCATCAAAAAATTAGGGGAACGAGAACAATTGATTTTAAGTTTGTACTATACCGAGGAACTGACGTTAAAAGAAATCGCTGAAATCTTAGAAGTCTCGATTCCACGAGTTTCACAAATTCACGGCAAAACGATTGCCAAATTGCGCACATTGATTGAGGAGGAACTGGCATGATTCGAGGATTGGATGTCTTATCACGGAACATTTCATTATTACAAAAGCGACAAGAGACGACGAGCGGCAATATTGCCAATGTCAATACAACAGGGTATCAAGCAAAAACCTTGTTCCAGTCGGCGCTAGATGAAGTGGCGCTGCATAATTACCAAAGCGGGCCCAATGCGGATACTCGTCGCGATATCGGTGGGTTGTCTTTAGGGACCCAATTGGCAGGCAGTACGATCAGTCAAGACCAAGGTGCTGTCAAACAGACGGGACAAGCCAGTGATTTTGCACTGCTTTCCGAAGGCTACTTTGTCGTTCAAAACAATGCGGGTCAGCGGTTGTATACGAGAAATGGCGACTTTACTGTCAATCAGCAGAATCAATACGTGACACAAGAAGGCTATCTTGTCTTGGGTGCCAATGGACAAGCAGTCAGCGCCTTAGGACCAGCGAACTTTCAGATCCAAACATTCCCCCAAGAAGCATTGACTACAGCTGGTCAAAACTACGTGACTAGCAACGCAGCAGGAACCACTGTGAATGCACCAGTGATCCAACAAGGTGCCTTAGAACAAGCCAATGTAGCGGTTGCCGATGAAATGGTGGCGATGATCCAGACTTCTCGGGAATTTGAAGCCAATCAGAAAGTCTTGAGTTCAACGAATCAGACATTGCAAAAAGCGGTCAACGAATTAGGAAAGATTTGAGGATGAGTCAATGAATATCAGTGGATTATTAGGAATCAGCCGTTCTGGGTTGAATCATTTGCAGACAAACTTAGACACGACAGCCAACAATATTGCCAACGTCAATACCAATGGCTATCAAGCACAAACGACCCATTTTCAAGCATTGATGGAAAATGCCATCGGTGCAGAAGAAACGCTATTTAATGGCAACGCCGCCCAATATGGTGCGTCAATGGGGGCAAAAGCGACTACGACTACCAGTTTTGCCCAAGGCAATCTGGCGGGCACTGCTCAGCCATTAGATCTCGCGATCCAAGGCAACGGCTTTTTCGGGGTCCGGGACCAAACTGGTCAATTGCTGCTGAGTCGAGCAGGCAATTTTCATTTAAGTGAGAACAAGCAATTAGTCAATAGTGAAGGGTACCCTGTGGCAATGACCACAAACGTACCGACCGCGCAGTGGCCAGATGCGCAGCAAATCGCAATAGATGCCAGCGGTCAGTTGACGACGGAAGAAAATGGTCAGACTCGCGTGTTGGGACAGCTGACCCTTTATCAGCCGACGAATACAGAAAACATCACGCCAATGGGCAACCAACTGTACAGTGCCGGTGATCAAGCGTTGCTTACTTCGCAAACCAATCCGGCAGCCTTTGGCAGCGTGTTGCAAGGACAGTTAGAACAGTCGACGGTGGATCTAGCGACGTCCATGACAGACTTGTTAACGACCCAGCGTGCGTATGGATTGAATACGAAAGCCATGCAGACAGCTGACGAGATGTGGTCCGTGATCAATCGTTTTACAGATTAGAGGAGAAAGAACATGATTCGCTTAACCAAGGTCAGTAAAAAATTCAGCAATGGTACGTTGGCATTGGCCGATATTTCTGTTGCGATCCCTCAAGGAGAATTTATCTATGTGGTGGGTCCCAGTGGTGCCGGCAAATCGACCTTATTCAAATTGCTCTTGAAAGAAGAAGAGCTTTCGGCCGGTTCTATCCAAGTCGGCAATGTCTTGTTGGAACAACTCAAAGACCGTCATCTCTATATGATTCGACGACAAGTCGGTATCGTCGGACAAGAAGACCTTTTGCTTCCTTATCTGACGGTTGCCAAAAACGTTGACTATGCGCTGCAAGTACTTGGCACTCCCCGTAAGCTGCGTCAGGAAAAAACCGCCAAAGCACTGCAACTGGTGGGTATGTTTCCTCAAAAGGATCACTATCCTGAAGAGCTTTCCGTGGGACAGCGCAAAAAAGTAGCGATCGCGCGGGCGATCGTCACAGAGCCAGCAGTCTTGATCGCCGATGAGCCCACCGCCAATCTGGATGCGAAATCAGCCGTTGAAGTCATGAAACTACTCTTGCGGATCAATCAAGTCGGTGCCACGATCCTCTTGGCGACCCACGACAGTACGATGGTCAATACGGTCCGTAATCGGGTGGTCGAGCTGCAAAACGGTCGCTTGGTTCGTGATGAATACCAAGGCGGCTATACGCGCTTTGCTGATCCAAAAGATACATATGTCTGGTGAAGATGCTTAACTTTTCTAGCAAAAGATCCGATTAAAGAACTAGAAGATTGTTTTCATAATCGGATAAAGAAGGAGTGACCCAACGATTATCAAGTGAAGAGCGAATCTTGATAAACAGCACGACTGATCATTTTGCATAGGAAAGGATACTGTTATGAAGAAGAAGGTACAAGCTATCATCAAAAAAATCCGCTTGGCGGCGTTGATTCCGCTAGGGTTTACCCTGATCGTATTATTAGGATGCTATTTCTTCGTGATCCGCACCCACGGAGACGGACAAGCAGCAAAAAGTTTCTTTATTTTTTCAGTGATCGTATTGCTGCTAGAAATCGCAGTGATAGTAGGAATGACCTATTTGGTAAAAAAAGAGACCCACTCGGGCATGGATACGTTGTTGACAGAACTAGAAGCAGTTGGTTCTGGTGATCTGTCGCATATCGATGAGATCGGCAGCAGCGACCAAAATTCCCTTTTTGGGCAAGTTCAAAATCGTTTTCAAGGGGTTTTAAACACCTTCAAAGCGGTGATCGTTGGCATGCACGAAGAAAGCAGCCGAATGGAAAAAATGGTAGGCGGCCTAACGACAACCTCAAAAAATGCCAAAAATTCAATTGAAAATGTGCGTCAGACGATGAATGCCATCGCAGATGCCACTAGTTCACAAGCCTCCGAAGCGGAACAAACCTCCTTTGATATGGACGAGCTAGCCTTAAGTATCGAAGAGATCCACAAAGAGATCGAATTGATGAACGGCTATGTGGGTCAATCCCAAAGCAGCAATGTCCACAATTCAGAAATGATGTTCCATGTATTTGAAAGCTGGGAGATCGAACGGCAAAACCAAGCGGAATTAGTGGAAAGCATGAACGACATGAACGAAGATGTCCAAAGCATCGGTAAGATCGTTCAGCTGATCAATGACATTTCTGATCAGACCAACTTACTGGCATTGAATGCATCCATCGAAGCAGCTCGAGCTGGAGAAGCGGGCCGAGGGTTTGCCATCGTTGCGGAGGAAGTCCGCAGCTTGGCGGAACAAAGCAGTCAATCAACGAAAAGCATTCGTTCGATCATTGAAACGATCCGCAAAAAATCGGAAAAAGTGGTCTCTGCAGTGACGGATTCCTTTGAAAGCGGCGAAAAACAAACCAACAATATCAACAAAGCGATCGAGTCAGCCAATGAGATCTCTGATATTGTCGAAAAATTGGTTTCAAGTATTCAAGCCGTGGAAGCCCATATTACCGGGATCGTTGAGAAAAAAGACATGGTTCAAGTTTCCGTCAGCAACATTTCGGCTGCTGTTTCGGAAACCTCTGCCGGCACCCAAGAAGTAACGGCAAACTTAGAGGACTTCTACTTAGTCATCGAAGACTTTGAGCGGAATGTGCAAGAGATCGAAACGATCGCCACTATCCTTAAATTCCAAGTGGATAGTTTCAAATTCTAAAAAGGAGCAGTGACGCCAATGGAACAATACGTTGTATTTAAAAGTCATCAACAACTCTTTGCCTTGCGTATCGACTATGTGGTACGGGTCATTGAGGCTGCTTCTTTTACACAGCTGCCGGAAGTGGCGGATTTCGTGTTGGGGATCCAGCCTTTTGAAGAGGCAATGGTTCCGATCATTGACATCCGCAAAAAGCTGTTTGATGAATTTACGCCGGAAACTGGGCAAAATGTGGTCTTGTTGTGTCACTGGCAAGAGCAAGCGATCGGCCTTTACGTGGAAGAGATCGTCGGCATTTTACCGCTAGTTGAAAGTCCCAGCAATGCGGAATTAAATACGTCAGGACTCAAGCAAAACTATATCGAAGCCTTTTTGGAAAAAGACGATGAACTTGTGCTGGCATTGGAACTGCCATTTCTCTTCAGCTATGAACAAGCCGCTGAGATGACGGCGGAGTTAGACGCCTATCAGACAGAGGAATTGGCAGCCGCCAATGACGATGACAATGATGACCGTGAATGAGGAACTGCATGTGGGGATCTCGGAGTATAAGATCGCCCAAGCGCCAACGCGTTTGATCACGGTGGGTTTAGGTTCTTGCATCGGCACGATCATTTACGATGAAGCCAGTCATATCGGCGGCTTGAGTCATATTATGCTGCCAGATAGTCAGCCTTTTTTGCACAAGCGGGAAATCAAGCCCGAGAAGTTTGCGGATTTGGCATTGCCGGCGATGGTGACTGAGCTGGAACAAAAGATCCGTCGGCCTCGCTTTCAAGCGAAAATCGTTGGCGGCGCCAATATGTTTCAGTTCCAGACGCTTAACGCTGCCAGCAATATTGGTCAGCGCAATATTGAAGCCGTCGAGGAAGTCTTGGCTCGGCTAAACATTCCGATCGTGGCCAAACATGTTGGCGGCAGTGCTGGTCGAACGATGATCGTGGATCTTCAGGATTTCAAGACCATGGTTCGGCAAGTCAAACAAGAAATCGTTTATTTGTAAAAGGAGTACAGGGATATGAAAAAAGTAATGATCGTCGATGATTCGGCATTCATGCGGAAAGTAGTGACAGATTTATTGAATCAGCTGCCTGATATCGAAGTGACCGTCGCTGCCCGCAATGGCAAACAAGCATTGGACTATCTGACCAAAGAAGCGATCGATTTGGTAGTAATGGATGTGGAGATGCCTGTGATGAACGGATTAGAGACCTTGCGGAGGATGAAACAGCAATCAGCCATTCCCGTCATCATGCTTAGTTCATTAACCAATCAAGAAACCACGATTGAGGCATTGGCGCTAGGCGCCCGAGATTTTGTCGAAAAACCGGTCAGTCTATCGATGATTGAAAAAGAATGGATCGCTGAATTTCATCAAAAAATTTTGGCGATGGATCATGAAGCCGGCACGGTTCAAACCCTGATGCCAGCGATTGCCCAGCCCACTAAGCTGACGCAAAACAGCTTGCCGGTATCACTTGATGCGCTAGTCATTGGTGCTTCAACAGGCGGACCGCGTGCCTTGCTGGGGATAATCCGCCGTTTGCCTGCGCGTTTGCGTTGTCCCATTTTGATTGTTCAGCATATGCCTGCGGGATTTACGGCTTCCTTTGCAAAGCGCTTAGACACAGAGACAACCGTCCGAGTACAAGAAGCAGTCGATGGCATGCGGATCGAAAATCAAGTGTATCTTTGTCCAGGGGATTACCACATGACGGTCAAACAAGGGCACTTGCAACTGGACCAGCGAGAAAAACGACATGGGACGCGGCCAACCGTCGATTATCTTTTTTCCTCAGCAGCTGACTACTATGGCCCGCAACTAGCGGCGGTGGTTTTGACGGGGATGGGAAAAGACGGCACCGCTGGCTTACGACAGATTCAAGCGGCTGGGGGCTATACGATCGTTCAAGACAAAGAAACGTGTACAGTCTTTGGGATGCCGCGGTATGCCATTGAACAAGGAGTCGTGGATGAAGTCCTGCCGTTGCAGGGCATTGAAGCAAAAATTGCACAGATGGTCAGGTGAAGAAGATGGAAGAAGAATTTGCCTTATTTAATGCGTGGGTGGATCGCCGATTAGGGATTCCCTTAGCCGCATACAAAGAAAATCAAATGCAGCGCCGCATCCTTACGATCATGGAAAACAGCGGGGCAAAAACGTTGAGGGAATACCAGCAATTGATCGAAGGAGATGACGGGGTGCGGGCGGCTTTTTTAGCCCATATCACCATTAACGTAACGGAATTTTATCGCAACAAAGAACTGTTTGACGCCTTTGAACGCGTCTTGAAAACCATTGTTCTCCCGAAAACCACGCTGCCAAAAATTTGGAGTGCCGCATGTTCGATTGGGGCAGAACCCTATACGATCGCCATGCTGCTAGAAAAAAACCAAATTGCCGCAGCCAATGTCTTGGCCACTGATATCGATACGCAAATTTTGGCAAAAGCCAAGCAAGGACTCTATCGAGACCACGAATTGCGGAATGTCTCAGCGGCAGAACGTACCCGTTTTTTTGATGCAAAAGAAAAGAACCAGTTTCAAATCAAACCAGAAATCAAACGGCGGGTTCATTTTAAGCAACACGATCTTTTGAAAGACCCGTACAATGGGCCTTTTGATGTGATCGTTTGCCGCAATGTGACGATTTATTTCAAAAGTGATGCTCGGGATGCCGTCTATCAGAAATTCAGCGATGCATTGGTGCCAGGGGGCATTTTGTTTACGGGAGCGACAGAAACGATCAATTTTGCGGAACAATTCGGTCTCAAGAAAATCGATTCGTTTATCTATCAAAAAGTATAATTTTGTAAAGGAGGGACCCATTTGGATGACAATAGTGTCTATCGTACCCTTTTCTTTGAAGAAACAGACGATCATTTAGCGCAGTTGAATGATCATGTCTTGCAATTGGAAAACGATCCAAAAGATAGCGCCTTGCTGAATGATATTTTCCGTTCTGCCCATACCCTTAAAGGGATGGCGGCAACGATGGGCTATGACGTCATGACGCAGCTGACCCATAAAATGGAAAATATTTTTGAGTTATTTAAAACAGGGACCTTGCAAGTGACCCAGCAATCGATCTCATTGATTTTCAAATGTCTAGATCGTCTGTCAGAACTTGTGGAGGATCTG
This sequence comes from Enterococcus sp. AZ095a, assembly GCF_050546735.1. Lineage (NCBI taxonomy): Bacteria > Bacillati > Bacillota > Bacilli > Lactobacillales > Enterococcaceae > Enterococcus > Enterococcus sp. AZ095a. The sequence goes on from NZ_CP172953.1 coordinate 138,751, forward strand.
CGGGAAGAACGTGACCTGCAGCCAGCTCAAATTGCCGATTTATTGGCCGAACTTGACCAAACAGAACATTCTGGCGGCCTACCAACCGAGACAGAAGCAAGTCAAAAACCCACCGCAGTGGGCGCATTAACCCCACAGCTTCAACAGATCGACCCTTCTGATCTGTATGTGATCGAGCAAGCGGCTGGAGATGGCTATCAAGCGGTCCAAATTGCTGTTCGCTTAGATGCCCAATCCATGTTAAAAGGCGCTCGTGCCTTCTTGATCATGGAAAAGCTGGGCCAAGCAGGGGATGTTCTCTATACAGAACCAGATGCCCAAACACTCGAAGAAGGCACCTTTGAATCAGATTTTTCACTGCTGTATTTGACGCAGCAAACACTGGCTGATGTCGAGCAAAACATCGCCAGCAATAGTGAGATCGAAGCCTTCGTGGTGGCACCTTTTGATCCATCAGCCGCTGTGTTGGAGGAGGCAGAAGAGTTACTTCAACCAGCGCCGACCCAAGAGTCAGAGACTCCTGCCCTTCAGCAAGCGACAACAGAAACGAAAGAAAAATCGTCGGCGCCCGCGCATCATGCGTCCGCCCAAAATCAATCGATCCGAGTCGACTTGAATCGCTTAGATTCATTCTTGGATCTCGTGTCCGAATTGGTGGTCTATCGCAATCAATTAGAGGATGTCAGTGAGCGGGAAAACATCGAAGCAGTCAAAGACCCCTTAGAGCAAGTTTCACGATTGACCTCTGAGCTGCAAGATTTGGTCTTGCGGATCCGCATGCAGCAAGTCAATGTCGTCTTTAGTCGCTTTCCGCGAATGGTTCGGGACTTATCCAATGAACTGCAAAAAGAAATGGAACTTGTCATTTTTGGGGAAGAAACGGAATTGGATAAAACAGTGGTTTCTGAGTTGAGTGAACCTCTGGTCCATCTATTGCGTAATTCTGTCGATCACGGCATCGAAGCACCCGATGTTCGAGAAAAATTGGGCAAACCGCGCAAGGGTACGATTCGTTTGGCGGCCTACCAAGAAGGCAATCGCGTGATCATTACTTTAGAGGATGATGGCAAAGGCCTTGATCCGCAAGTAATCAAAGCAAGTGCTGAAAAGAAAGGCTTAGCAACGGAAGGCCTTTCCGATGAAGCGTTGCAGCAGCTGATTTTCCATCCTGGTTTTTCAACGGCGCAAGAAGTGACCAATATTTCTGGGCGCGGTGTCGGGATGGATGCTGTGCAATCGAAGATCACCCAATTAGGGGGCACGATCGAAATGAAGAGTCAGCCGAATAAAGGCACGCAGTTTGTGATCAAATTGCCATTGACCCTGTCGATCATTCAAGCGTTGATGGTTCGTGTCGGAGCAGAAACCTTTGCGATCCCATTAAATCTCGTCGAACGCGTGGTGATGGTCAAAGAAGAAGAGATCATCCAGACGGTATCGGATGAGGTCTATCGTTTTCAAGAGGAGTTGATTCCCTTGGTTCGGACCGATCAACTCTTAGCGATCGAAAGCGATCCATCTGAGAAAAAATTCGCCATCATCGTCAACAATGACCAGCAATTTCACGGCATTTTGGCAGATGAACTGATCGGCCAGCAAGAAATCGTCATCAAGAAAATCGATCCGCTGCTGCAAAAGCTGAATCGCTATCAAGGAGCAACGATTATGGGTAACGGCTCGATTGCACTGATCTTAGACATTCATGCCATCTGTCAGGAAAAAAAGGATGACCGCTTATGAGTTATACAGCGCTGCAGATCGATGGCCTAAAAGAACTGATCAATATCGGCGGTGGTCACGCTGCGACGAGTTTATCAAAGCTCGTCCAACAACCGATCGATATGCGGGTACCGGAAGTCGAGATTCTAGCTTATGAGGACCTGTATCAGCAGATCATGGCGGAAGACAAAGAAGTTCATGTGGTAATGAGCCAGATCGAAGGGGCGTTTCGAGGGATCTTCTTGTTTGTCTTAACGGATGAATCCGCCGCAAAATTGCGTCAGTTGATGATCCAAGAAAGCGATCCGTCTGAAGAATTGAAGCAATCGGTCATCAACGAGTTGACTAACATTCTTACCAATTCTTTTTTGATCGCGATCGGCCAACTATTGGAAACTCAGCTGAGTGCGTCTTTACCAAGCGCCAGCTATGATTTCTTTGGCGCAGCGATCAGCTCCATCTATTTGGCGATGGCCCAGTATGATGAGCAGGTGATGGTGATCCGTAATGAGTTCGTCTACGCCAAAGAAACATTAGAGGCATCGTTATTTTTGATTCCAGAAATCGGTGTACTAGAAAACATATTTGATTCATTAGGAATTTGAAAGGGGCAAATACAATGTCAAAAAAAGTATTGATTGTGGATGATGCGGTATTTATGCGCATGAAATTAAAGGATATTTTAGAAAAAAACGGCTATGAAGTCGTGGGGGAAGCCCAAAATGGCCAAGAGGCTTTTGAAAAATACCAAGCAACGACACCAGACTTAGTGACTATGGATATCACGATGCCAGAAGTGGACGGCTTAGAGGCATTAAAAATGATCCGCACGTTTGATGCGCAGGCCAAAGTCGTAATGTGCAGTGCCATGGGACAACAAGGAATGGTGATGGATGCGATTCGCGCCGGTGCGGTGGACTTTATCGTGAAGCCCTTTGACACGGACCGCGTAATCACTGCCATCGACAAAGCCTTTGCCTAATGCCTAGGAGGATAGCGACATGCAGATGATTCTTTTCAAAATGGCTCAGCAGTACTATTTGATCTCGGCGGACTCGGTGGACGAGGTCATTGATGCCCCTTCCTTTACGAAGGTGCCCTTAGCACCAGAGTGGGTGGAAGGGTTGATCAATCTGCGGGGGTCTGTCGTAACGGTGATTCGTTTGGCAAAATTGATTCCCATCATGGAACCAGCCTACGAAAAAAACATATTGATCATGAAGAAGCAAGAGGAGACCAAAGGGGTCCTCGTAGAAGAAGTAATTGAAGTACTTGATATCACTGAAGACGATATCCAACTGGGCAATCAAGAGACAGAACATGCCGTTGGGGTCGTGACGATCGGTGAAAAAGTAGCCAGTGTGATTCAAATCGATCACATGATTTTTTAAAAAAATGGGGGATTAGTGTGGATCAGGTATTGACGCAGCAAGAGATTGATTTATTGTTGAATGCGATGAGCAGCGGAGAGATCGATCAAGAAATTATTGAGATAGAAGACAAACAAGCCAAAGTGAAAGCCTACGATTTTCGCCGACCAACAAAGCTGTCGAAAGAATACGTCAATACCCTGCACATGATCTTCGAGGATTTCTCGAAGATGAGCAGCAGCATGCTTTCTACCCAACTGCGGACCAATGTTTCTTTGCAGTTGGCAGCTATCGAACAAGTCAGTTATGACGAATTTATCCATTCGATACCAAAATTTACTTTGTTGGGGCTCTTTCATTCTCAGCCTTTGAGCGGGATCCAGATGATCGAGATGAACCCGCAACTGTGTATGATGTTGGTGGAGTTGTTGTGCGGCGGCTTGGATGTTTATCAAAACAAGCCGATCGAAATGGATTTTAGCGAGAAAAAAAGTTTTACTGATATTGAAACAGCGATCTTGGAAGAAGTAGTAGCACAATTTGTACGGGTCTACCAAAATGTTTGGAAGGACATCGTTGCCTTGGATTCGGTTTTGGATGGAATCGATACGAATCCGCAATTGATGCAAAACATGTCGCCCAACGAACCCGTCGTATTAGTGACCTTTACTATCAAAATTTTTGAAGTGAAACATTTTATCAATCTATGTATCCCCTATGTCTTCTTTGAAGGGATCATTGATAAATTAAGTTTCCGCAATTGGTTTGATAGCAATCAGCCCGTCAACCAAGACGATAGCCGCGAGTTGCAAAAAAGTTTGAATGGGGTCGGATTGAATCTAGAAGTTCTGCTGGGCCATGCTCAAATGAGTCTTTCTGAGTTTCTCCACTTAGAAGAAGGCGATGTCATCAAACTAGACAAAAAAATTACTGAACCATTAGAGACCTTCATCGATGGAAAACCTTACTTCCGAGCAAAACCTGGGAAGCAAGAGGACCGTTTAGCCATTGAATTATTAGACAAGTTAGAAGAGGAGCAAGAACTATGAGTGAACGTTTATCCCAAGCAGAAATCGATGCATTGTTGAATCAAAGTGCCCCAGCCCAGCCGCAAGGATTAGAAGAGCAAGTCAAAGTCGACATTATCGGCGAAGTTGGCAATATCTCCATGTCGCAAGCGGCGACGACGTTGTCTTCCATTCTTGATCGTCGGGTCAGCATCACGACTCCCCGGGTGTCTAAAATCAAATTTGGTGAGATCTTAAACGACCTCGTTGCACCAAAAGTAGCAACGACAGTTGAATTTAAAGAAGGCCTTTTAGGCAGTAATTTGATGCTGTTAGAAGTCAAAGATGCCATCGTGATCGCTGATTTGATGATGGGGGGAACCGGTGAAACCAGCAACACCCAATTCACGGAATTAGAGCTAAGTGCTGTGGCAGAAGCCATGAACCAAATGATTGGGACTGCCTCGACTTCGATGGCGACGATGATCAGCCGTAAAGTGGATATCTTACCGCCGATCGTCAAACTATGGGAGACACCAGAAAACATTGAGTATAGCGGGATCGAGGCAGAGGAAGAGATTTATTGTATCTCATTTTCTTTGCGCGTCGAAGGTCTGATCGAAAGCAAAATCATGCAGATCTTTACGGATCCGGTGGTTAACGATATCGCCAGTGCGATGCTGTCCGATGAAGCGACTGTCGTTACTCGAGAAACACCAACACCGCAGCCAACGGCACCCGTTGCTGCGCCTACCCCTGAACCGGCGGCTACATCAAAACCCGTTGAAGTCAGCAAACCGGCGTTTCAAACATTGGCCTCTAGCGGGGTGAGCGATGGGGATAATTTGGACTTGATTCTTGATGTGCCACTGGATCTAAGTGTCGTGTTAGGCCGCAGCAAAAAAACCATTAAGGACATTTTATCTTTCAATACAGGGTCCGTCATCGAACTGGAAAAACTGACGGATGAACCGCTAGAGATTTTGTTGAACGGCAAACTGATCGCCACTGGGGAAGTCGTGGTCATCAATGAAAACTTCGGCGTACGGATCACCAACATTCTTTCGCAAAAACAACGCATCCACAATTTGCATTAATTTGAAGAAATCGCAAAAAGTTAAACATATGGGTTTAACTTTTTTGTGATTTGACCGATAGTAGAGGGTAGAAGAATGAGAACGGAGGAGAACCTATGAAAATCGAAAGAGGTTACGCAGAATACAGCGACAAGGCTATCAAACGTGAAGCGGTCAAACAAGAAAAGCCAACTGCTGCTCAGACAGAAAAAACCGTCGATGTTCAATTGTCCGAAACAGCTCAAGCCATTCAAAAGAGTGCCAATCAAACAGCCAGTCGCAGTGAACGAGTGGCAGAATTGAAACGAGCGATCAAAGAAGGCACCTACCAAATATCTGCCGAAACGATCGCCGATAAAATGCTGCAGCAAGATGAAAAGCAGGTCGACTAGATGACAGAACGGGAATTTGAGCGTCAGCTACAGCAGTTCTTGCGGTTGCTGCAAAAAGAAAAGACCTGCTTGATCAAAAATCAAGCAGAAAAATTACCAGAACTCGTCGAGAAAAAAACCGCCTTCGTACCCGTTTTTTCCACGTATGAAGGAACTCTTTCAGTGGCGATCAAAGAACTCATCCGCCAGATCCAAGTGCAGCAAGCCGAGAATCTCCTGCTGACGGAACAAGCCATTAGTTTCCAAACCGTTTTGATGGATGCAGTCAAAGAAAATATCAAGACACCGGCAAATACGTATTCGAAATACCAAGAAAAACAAGCAGTCTCAACAGCGATCATCGATCAAAAAATGTAAGGAGTACTACTATGACAGGACTATTCGGTTCATTAGGCACCGCAACCCGGGGCATGACCGCCAATCAAGCAGCGTTGCAAACCAGCAGCCACAACATTGCAAATACCAATACAGACGGCTACTCAAGACAACGAGTCAACTTGCAAGCCGAAGCGTCTTACCATCTAGCGGGTGTCGGCAGCATCGGTATGGGTGTGAAAGTCGGCAGTGTCGAACGGATCGTCGATGATTTTGTCATTGGACAAGTACGCAATGCCAATTCTACCTATACATATTATGAACAAAAAGCAGACATATTAGGACAGCTGGAAAGTTTAATGAATGAGCCTTCCGACAACGGACTGTCCAAACAGCTGGCAACGATGTTTGATTCTTGGACCGCATTAGCCAACAATCCTGAACTGGATACGTCTAAGACCCTTGTGCTGGAAAACAGCAGTACGTTTGCCGATACCATCAACCAAATGGGCAAACAAATGACGCAGCTGCAAAGCGACACGCTGGATACCATCGAAAAATCCGCGCTGGACTTCAATGAGAAGGTCAAGCAGCTGCAATCCTTGAATGAACAAATCTATGGGTTGACGACAAGTGGTGAAACACCCAATGATCTCTTAGATCGTCGAGACAGTCTGTTGAAAGATCTCTCGGGTCTAGCAGGGATCGAAACCAAGACCGATCAATATGGCCGTGGGTTTGTATCTATGAGCGGACAGACGATTTTAAGTGCGGAGGAACGCAATACCCTTAGTGTGGTGGTGGGACAAAGCGACACAGGCGCCTTAGTTTCCAAAGACGGCAACGCCTTGAATCCTGCCGAAACCATCACGGGGTCTTATCCAGCTGGAACCGTCTTGTTGACGAAAACCACCGACAATGGCGACACCGCCTATACAGAATTGCCGATCAAAGAAGGGGCGATCGGTGGCCTGCAAGCATCATCTAGTGAAATCGGCAGTCGCTTGACGGAATTGAACAACTTTACGACGACGATCGCGCAAGCCATGAACATGGTCTTTACCGGCGGCGCTTCTCGTACAAGCGGACTATTTGAGATCGGCCAAGATGATACCGGCACAGCGACGACGATTCGGGTCAGCCAAGCACTGTTAGATAACCCAAGTCTGGTGACCGGCGGAACGAGCAATGCAGCAGGAGATGGTTCAAGAGCTGCTGCAATGGCCAAACTCAGCAGTGCCAAATTGGATTTCCCGTTGTCAGAAAAGACGATCGCTTCTTTTGATTCTGAGACATTGACGTTTGCTAATGCAGCATCCGGCATGAGTGTCAGCAGTTATTTTAACAGCATCGTCACCAAAAACGGGATCTCAAAACAGCAAGCCGACAATACGGTCAGTGCCCAATTGTCGCTGCTGAATCAACTAGAATACAAAAATCAATCGGTGTCCGGTGTTTCATTAAATGAAGAAATGTCAGATGTGATTCGTTTCCAACAAGGATTTCAGGCCAATGCCCGCATATTATCGGTCGTTTCTGAAATGTTAGACACATTGATCAATCGAACAGGAGTGTAGAACATGCGTATTTCCAATTCAATCACCTACAATGATTTTTTACGAAATCTAGGAACCAACGCCTCCAAAGTCCAATCCACGTTGAATCAGCTATCGAGCTTGAAAGAAGTCAGCAAGTCCTCGGATAATCCACTGCTGGTTTCAAAAATCATGGATCTCAATGTGTCGTTAAATCAAAACAAAACCTACAATAATACGATCAAAGACAGTATTTCTTGGACAAAAGCCCAAGATTCTGCTTTAGAAAGCGTCAGTACCTCGATGCTGCGGATTCGCTCGTTGGTTCAATCTTCTGCCAATGCGACAGCTGGCAGTGAGGAATTAGGGGCAAATCGTTCAGAGATCGAGCAAGAGATCGAAGGCATCGTTGAATCATTAAACACCAACTTTGATGGCCGCTATCTATTTAGCGGAACGAATACGACGACGGCGCCTTTTGAGATCGTCAAAGAAAATGACGCCATCGTCGGTATCAAATACAATGGCACTAGCGAAGACTTGCCGCGAGAAATCGCAAATGGGGTCTCAGTGGATCTGTTAGCCAGCGGTGATCGTCTGATGAACGAGACGGGCACCGCTGCGGATCCCCAAAATTTAAGCACCTATTTCAATGATTTGTTGTCTGCATTGCGCAGTGATGATAAAGATGCCTTAGGGGGCGAGCTTTTAACCGCTCATGACCAGCATGCCACTAATGTGGTGAATGTACGGGCGCAGATCGGCACCCTCTACAATCGCTTGGAGGCGGCAGCTGATCGAAATGAGACGGAAAAGCTGAACTTGACCGAAACACTGTCCAACAAACAAGACGTCGATATTGCGGAAAAGTATATGGAATATCAAAATCAAATGACTGCCTACCGTTCAACACTAGCGATGGGAACAAAGATCATGCAGATGTCCATTCTAGATTATTTAAATTAACCCAAAAACTTTTGTTCTTTGCTGAGAGCAAAAGTTTTTTATTTTTTTTAGAAAAAAGGCTTAACCCTGAACGGTTTCTTCCGATAAATAGTAGCAGAGGGAAACCTTAGCGAATAAAAATTAGGAGGAACTACACATGAGAATCAATACAAACGTTTCAGCATTGAATACTTACTCACGCCTAACGGCAGCAAATGCTTCTAAAAGCAATTCTTTGTCTAAATTATCTTCAGGCTTACGCATCAACAAAGCTGGGGACGACGCAGCTGGCTTAGCAATTTCTGAAAAAATGAAAGGCCAAATCGGCGGTTTGTCACAAGCAAAAAGCAACGCACAAGATGGTATTTCATTGATCCAAACAGCAGAAGGTGCATTAAATGAAACCCACAGCATCTTAGGCCGTATGCGTGATCTTGCGGTTCAAAGTTCAAATGGTACGTTAAGTGATGACGACCGCAGTGCGATCAACAAAGAATACACCGCATTGTCTGATGAAATCGACCGTATCAGCAATACCACTGAATTCAATACAAAAAGCTTGTTAACTGGTGAAGGCGATGATGCGAAATCATTCACTTTCCAAATCGGTGCCAACGCAAACCAAACAATGAGCGTTTCAATCAACAACATGAGCTCATCTGCATTGAAAGTAAAAGGCTTAGATTTAACACAAGCCATTGACACAAGCGATGCCAAAGCTGTTGCTGCAGCAAAAGATAAAGCAGTAGCGACTGCTTTCAAAGCAGATGCTACAACAAAATATGCAGCGGACGGCACAGTTGATGCGGCAGCTGGTAAAACAGTTGCTGAATTACAAACAGCCATCGATACAGCTGCGGATGATACAGCAAAAGCAACAGCTCAAAAAACATACGATGATGCTTTAGCAACATTTACCGCTTCTGATGAAGGCAAAGCAGCAGCGGCAACTGTCAGCGTTGAAAACAACCCAATCACGAAAATCGATGAAGCGATCAAAGCAGTTTCTGCACAACGTGCGGATCTTGGTGCGGCGCAAAACCGTCTAGAACACACAATCAACAACTTAGGTACAACACAAGAAAACCTATCTGAAGCAAACTCACGTATCCGTGACGTTGATATGGCCCAAGAAATGATGAGCTTTACGAAGAGCAACATCCTTTCTCAAGCAGCAACTTCAATGTTGGCACAAGCAAACTCAATGCCTAACAGCGTATTGAGCTTGTTACAAGGATAATTTTTGATCAAGTGAACCACTGACACAAGGACTGCCTAGGGGAAGCGCAGTTCTTGTGTTTTACATAGCAGCACAAAAACGCTTAGAAATGAGGAAGCTCTGATGGATATTCAGCCAATGTCAGGAATACACCCGATCGAAGCCGTTGCGTCGGTCGCTAAAGCACGTCCGATCGAATCCCTAGATCCAGAGACCGCCAACCTTCAGCCGCAACACCAAGAGGGGAAAATGGCGGAGAAAAAGGAACGGACAGTGGTCACTGAACCGCCGATCCACTATTTTTCAGTAGCCGATCAGCACAAGATCGCAGCCTCCGTGGAGGAAGTGAATCAGCGACTACTTGGCAAAGATATGAAATTGGCTTATGAAGTACATGAGCGCACAGGGCGTACGATGGTGCGTTTAGTGGATATGCAGACCAACGAAGTGATCAAAGAGATCCCACCAGCCAACATGCTAGATGTGATTGGAAAAATATGGGATGACATGGGCATTGCGGTCGATCGAAAGGGATGAAACTATGGCAAGTGTAACCAGCAGTTCAGGAATCAGTACAACGCTAGGGAGTTATTCTGGCGTGACTTCAGAAGATATTGAAAAATTATTGGCGGCAGATGCGATCAATAAGACCCGTGCTGAGAATAAAATCACGTCGCTTAAAGCACAAAAAACGGCATGGAGTGATATCAGCACTCGCTTGACTAACTTTTTGTCAAAAGTCGATGCGTTACAAAAAGATGATGCTTATCAAACAAAAAAAGCGACGACCACCAATAGTAGTATCGCTTCAATTGCAGGAACAACGGAAGCCCCAGAAGGCACCTATGATCTAAAAGTCAACCAACTAGCAACAGCCACGAAGGTGACGGGGAGTCAAGTAGCTCAAAGCAGCAAAACGGCCCTAAATGTCAGTGGTCAGCTCTCATTGACCAGTTCGGAAGTCGATGAAGATGGCAAACCGATCACCGCTTCGATCGAGATCACTGCCGAAGACAGCTTAAAAGATGTGGCAGCTAAGATCAATGGCCAAAGCAAGACGACCTTCGTTGCAGCGAGCATCGTGGATAACCGTTTGATTTTAACGAATACCAAAATGGGCGACAAAAACTTCTTGATCGACGGCAATGCCGCCGAAGGATTAGGGATCGGTTCAACTGCGGCTACGACGCAAGGCCAACCGGCTATTTTTGAACTAGACGGCATGGAGATCACCCGCGACAGCAATAGTGTGACGGATGTTATCGATGGTGTCACGCTGACGTTAGCGAAAAAAAGCGAGGAGCATGTGACGCTTTCTTTAGCCAATGATACCTCGAAAGTCGTTGATGCAGTGCAAGGATTAGTGGATCAATACAATAGCTTGATGAGTTTTATCGGCGACAATTTGACCGTGGGAGATCCTAGTAGTGAAAACAACAAGACGGGGACCTTGGTGGGAGACAGTGCGTTGACTCGTCTACAGACCCAATTGCGAAATTTGATCACCATTCCAGCCGTCAGCGGCTCAAAGCTGACCGCCAATAAGCTAGGTATCTCCACCGTTGATAATGATGGTACATTGGGACTGGATACGACAAAGTTAAAAGAAGCCTTAGCGGAAGATCCCGCTGCTGTGAAGTCCTTCTTTTATGCAAGTACGAAAACCAAAGAAGCCGATGGCACTGCGAGTACGAAAGAGACCGGCTATACATTAGCGCTAAAAGAATTAGCCAACAGCTATGTCGTCAATACTTCAGCCAATAAAGGGATCATTGCCACCAAATCTGCGACCTATGACAGTACCATCAAGGATTTGAACAAACAGATTACACGGTTTGATGATATTTTAGCAATGAAAAAAGAGCGTTACATCACAATGTTTACCAAATTAGACTCCGTGATGATGGAGGCTGAAAATCAGCTGAGCTACCTAAGCAATCAGTTTGCCAATACGTCAAACTAGGCAGGATAGCCGATTAAAGCAGTCATTTTTTCATTCGCATAAGAAACCCTCGTCAACAAGAAAGGAAACAACCTATGGAGCCACACGTATCATTAGATGAACGTTTGAATCAGATTTTAACTGGGTTTGCAAAATGGCGCGGCGACAGCGAAGAAGCCGGTCGTTTGATGGCAGCCAATGCAGCGGTCATAGCAGCCATGCAAGCAGAAGAACAGAGCCATAGTCCACAAACCAGTGCATTGGCGCAACAAGTGATCCAAGCGTATCAAGCGTTCCTAGAGCAGGTCAAAGCCCAGCAGCAAGAGATCAAACAAGAATTGGGGCGTTTGAACCGCAAAAACAATCTTGTCAAAACGTATTTGCAGCAAGAAGACAGTGCCGCCTTCGTCGAATTTGATTTATAGTGAGGAAAAAAAGATGAATTATCAAAAAATGCAAAACAACTATCTGCAGAACCAAGTAATGAGTGCCTCCCCCAACAAACTGATTGAAATGCTGTTGCAAGCAGCCATCAAAAACATCAAATTAGCAGTGATCGCATTGGAAAAAGAAGAGTTGAGCCAAGCCCATCAGCAATTTGTCAAGGCGCAGAATATTTTATTGGAATTACGGGTCTCTTTAGACCGTGAGCAAGGCGGCGCTATTGCTGAAGATCTCGATCAGCTTTATGGCTATATGTACGATCAGCTGGTCAGTGCCAATGTCCAAAAAGAGGCAGCCCCTGCAGAAACGGTCGTCCCACTTTTAAGCGAACTACTGGAAAGCTGGCAAACGATCACCCAATAAATTTGAGAAAAAGCAAAGAAACGACCACCTAAAACCTAGAAAAGTTTAGTAATTGGTTAAATTTTTACCATGTATCCCTTTTCACTAAGCTTTCTTTTTCCCCTCCTCGTCCCTATCTGGTACTCTTTTTATGAGCGTACCGAAAAGGTGCAAGGAGGTTTTTTTTTGAAACAAAAAATAGTACAAAAGCCGCTTTTCTGGCAAGTGGTGATTCTGATTGCAATGAGTGGTGTTTTTTTATTACCGCAGATCTTAGGCCAAGGCATGATTTTGGGCTCTGATGTGGTCTTTCACTTCAATCGTTTTTATGAGACCAGCCAGCAGATCAAAGAGGGCAATTTTCAATATTTTCTTTCTATCTACGGGTTTCAGCAATCTGCTCGTATCGTCAATGCATTATACGGGCCCTTTTTTGCCTATTTCCAAGGTCTGCTGGTCTTGCTGAGTCCTTCGTGGTTTTCCTACCAACTGCTCGCCAATGGGCTGCTCTATCTGCTAGCAGGGTTTTCGATGTTTGGCTTATTAAAGAAACTACGAGTCAATGGCTGGCTGTCAGTGGGGATGAGCATCCTGTTTATGGCGACCTATTCTGTCCAGTATTGGATTGAGCGGCAGGGCTTTTCTGCTTGGGGAGCAGCCGTGTTACCGCTGTGTCTGATTCCACTGATCGCACTAGGGGAACATAAACGGTTGCGGCCTTTTGCGGTAGGGGTTTCCGTGGCGGTCTTATTTCAAATCCATGTGTTTTCAAGCATCTTGTTAGTGCTCTTATATGTGCCCTTTTTCTTACGCGCCTTTTTTGTTGGAACTTCCGGCGAAGAAAAACGACAATTGGTGCTGCGCTTAGCAGGAGCGATCGGGATTTTCTTGCTGCTGACCGCCAATATTTGGTTAGGGATGTTGGATCTCTATACGAGTAACACGTTGATCGCGCCTTTTGTGAATCGCAACATGCAGAACAATACCATTACTGGAACCAGCAGCTATTGGTGGACGACTCCGTACCTGCTGCCAATCTTATGTGCCTTGTTCTTTTGCGGTGCGATTCGTGTATGGCCTCGTCTATCCGGCGGCTTCAAATTAATGACAGTAGCTGCAGCGGTCTTTTTCGTTTTATCATCGAACGCTATTCCTTGGCAATGGCTAGGCAGTCTGGACAATGGTGTGATCAATTTACTACAATTCCCTTTTCGGTTCTTTGTTCCTGCCACGATTTTGATCTTAGTCGGTTTGTGCCTGCTGGTTCCTTATTATCGGGGCAAGCCATTGGCAAATCCGCGTTGGTTCGTCCTCGTTTTAGTTTTGAGTGTTGGTCAAATCCTGATCCAAAACACGGTCAAAATGCAGGACTGGCACTCCGATGAAGCGGCAGTTTCACTGCGAAACCACACCTATCTCTCGGCGGAATCTGAAGCGCAATTGAAGGAAGCCTATTTTAGTAAAGACAAGTCCTTAGCATTAGCGCTGTATCAACGTTCTACCCCAGATTATCTGCCCCTCTATCAAGAGACCAAGAAGAACAAGTACAATTTGTACGGGGAAGAAATCATTGAAAAAAATGATACCGTGGCAAAAACCGTAGAAAACGGGAAACTTACTTTACGTTGGCAAGGTGATCAAGAGGCGTGGAAGGCGTTACCGATCATCAATTACCGCTATACTGAATTGACCCTCAATCAGCAGCCACTAACTGAGAAAGATGTCTCTTTGAGTGCCATTGGTGCCGTTTCTGTCCAACAGCAAGCAGGGGAGAATGTCTTAGTCGTTGACTATGACGCACCTTGGTTTTTCGACGGAGCTTTATGGCTGACGATCATTTCTTGGATCGCTTTACTCATCGGCTTTATCAGCTGGAAAACAAGACAGCTGTATCGTCGTCGTAAGGTCGTACAAGCTTTATTGAAAGAATCTGAATAAAATGAATCAGAAAAGAACTTCAGCGAGAGGGCTGAAGTTCTTTTTTTGTTGATCAGCAACAGTGTACCTATTTTTTCCGAGAGAAACAATAATCGTTGCGTGCGCAACGATTATTCCTTATAATAGATAAGACACTTTGAAGAACCAAGAAAGGCAGGAGTGCTCATGGAAGCCATTATCCGCTCAATCAATCATATTGCCCGTCTCGCCACCCTTTATCGGGAAAAAGAACTGAAAAAATTTGGTTTAGGTGGGATGCATCATACCTATATCTTAAACATTTGCCGTCAACCGGGGATCAGTCAAGAAGCCTTAGCCAAGAAGATTTTTGTTAATAAAAGCAATGTTGCCCGTCAACTAGCGATCTTAGAAGAACGAGGATTTGTCACTAGAACCAGCAGTCCCACCGACAAACGACAATTACTGGTTTATCCAACCGAAAAAGCACTTGTTGTCCAACCAAAGATCCAACAGCTGCTTCAAAGCTGGAATGAACAAGTCGTAGCAGGTTTTTCTGCTGCCCAACAGCAGCAGTTGATCGCTGATCTGGAAATCGTCAAAGAAAATTCCCAACGGCTTTTAGCGAAAGTTGAGGCGATGGAATGAATCTTTTGACTCAATATTTAAAACCCTATATCGGCCGCATTTTCCTTGGCGTCAGCATCAAATTCTTCGGGTCATTGATGGACTTGCTATTGCCTTGGATTTTGGCGTATATCATCGATTCTGTGATTCCCACGAAGCAAGTATCAGCGATTTTTGCTTGGGGCGGGGCGATGGTGGTCTGCTCCATCATCGCAGTTGTCACCAATATCATCGCCAATCGGATGGCCTCCAGTGTTGCTCGCGATACCACTGGTAGTATACGCCATGACTTATTTGAAAAAGTTTCCTATCTGTCGATTCCGCAAGTCGAAGAAGTCGGGATCCCTTCCTTGGTGTCTCGCTTGACGACAGACACTTACAACATCCATCAAACGATAGGGATGATCCAACGGATGGGGATTCGTGCCCCGATTCTGTTATTAGGGGGAATCATGATCACTGCTACATTAGATCCCGTTTTGACACTGGTCTTAGTAGGCGTCTTGCCCTTCACTTTAGTGGCAGCAGTCACCATCTCAAAACGGGGGATCCCCTTGTTTGCCTCATTGCAAAAGCAAGTGGATGTGTTGGTGCGGACTGTCCGAGAAAATGTAACTGGGGCTCGGGTGATCAAGGCCTTGTCTAAAGCAGATTACGAGAAAAAGCGCTTTGACCACGTCAATCAAGACGTAGTAGCTGCGGAAACCACTGCTAATCGAACCATGGCTGCGACACCACCCCTGATGGACCTATTTTTGAATATCGGACTGACGCTAGTGATCGTCGTCAGTGCCTTTCGCGTCAATCAAGGGTTGACCCAACCAGGGGTCATCATTGCCTTTTTGACCTATTTTACGATCATTTTGAATGCCATGCTCAGTATCACTCGTATCTTTGTAATCGTGTCGAAGGGGCTCGCTTCTGCCGATCGGATCCAATCCGTCTTGCGCCTGCCGCAAAATATGCAAGTCATTGAGGCGCCTGTCAAAGAAGAGTCGGCGCATATCGTTTTTGAAAAAGTTTCCTTCACTTATCCTAACGGTACCCGGGTGCTGAAAGACATCGATTTCTCCTTGCAGCCGGGAGAAACCTTAGGGATCATCGGTGCGACTGGTAGCGGAAAATCAACGATCGTCAAATTACTGCTGCGGCTCTATGACCCAACGAAGGGTATGATTCGCATCGCTGGTCGCGACATTCGCTCCATCGATCCGACGGAGTTGCATCAGTTATTCGGTGTCGTCTTACAAAAAGACGTGCTTTTTGCGGAAACGATTGAAGAAAATATCGCCTTTGGCCGGCGGTTTTCCAAAGAGCAGATCGAAGAAGCGGCGGCTCGCGCCCAAGCCAAGGAGTTTATCAATCAACTGCCCAAGCGCTTAGCTCATCCACTGCATGCCAAAGGCAGCAATTTAAGCGGCGGTCAAAAGCAGCGGGTCTTGTTATCGCGGGCATTGGCGGGGGAGCCGGAAATTTTGATTTTGGATGATTCTGCCAGTGCGCTGGATTATCGGACCGACGCTCAGTTGCGCAAGGTCCTGAAACAGCAGTTTCAACAGACGACGACGGTCTTGATCGCGCAGCGGATCAGCTCGATCCAACATGCCGACAAAATTTTGGTACTGGAAAACGGGCAAATGAACGGCTTTGGCAGTCACCAAGAATTACTAGCAGATAATGCGATCTACCAAGCCATTTATCAAGGTCAGACAGGAGGTGCCTATGATGCCGAAGAAAAAAACGGAAAAACCGCAGGATAGCAAGAAAACACTCCGCCGTTTGTGGAGCTATCTCTACGAGTACAAAGGACTCCTGTTGGCAGCCGCTATTTTAATGATGGTCAGCAACATCTTCGCCTTGGTGGGACCGTTGCTTTCCGGGTACGCCATTGATGCCATTCAACCGGGTCCCGGCAAGGTCATTTTTGACCGAGTCTTCTTTTATTGTGGGCTGATGCTGCTGTTTTATCTTGCGTCTTCCCTTCTTAGTTATCTGATTTCGCTCATGATGATCCGCTTGAGTCAGCGGGTGGTGGCAGCGATGCGTAAGGCGATTTTTGATAAAATCACCGAACTGCCGGTGGGGTATTTTGACCGAGTCGCCACTGGGGATATCATCAGCCGCATCAGTTATGATGTCGATACCATCAATACGTCATTGGCCAGCGATGCCATTCAAGTCCTCAGCAGTCTTGTGACGATCATTGGTTCGTTTGTGATGATGGTTTTGATTTCGCCGCTGCTGGTGCTGATTTTTGTCGTAACGGTTCCCGCTTCGATCTTTTTGACCCGCTTTTTGATGAGCAAATTTCAACCATTGTTTCGCCGTCGTTCTCGCAAATTAGGCGAACTGAACGGCTTTGTGGAAGAGATTATTTCTGGTCAGCAAACGATCAAGCTGTATAACCAAGAAGAAGCGATCATCAGCCGTTTTGACGAAAAAAACCAAGAAGCGGTGGATGCCTATTACAATGCCGAGTACTACGGCAGTATGACTGGTCCTTCCATCAACTTTATCAACAATCTGTCATTGTCCTTGATCAGTATGTTTGGCGCCTTGCTGTTTTTGTTCGGTCATCTGACATTAGGGAATGTTTCTTCCTTTGTTCTTTACTCCAGAAAATTCTCAGGACCAATCAATGAGTTAGCCAACATCTTCAGCGATTTGCAATCGGCATTGGCGGCGGCAGAACGGATCTTCCGTTTGCTGGATGAAGAACCGGAAGTTTCTGATGTTCCTGGAGCCTACGAATACCGCGAGGTGTCTGGTGAGGTCGCCTTTGATCATGTGACCTTCGGCTATCAAGCACAGCAGCCCATCATCAAAGACCTTTCGTTGGAAGTACCGGCTGGCAGCTTGGTCGCGATCGTCGGACCGACCGGAGCCGGGAAAACCACCATCGTGAACCTCTTGATGCGGTTTTATGACCCTGACCAAGGAGCGATTCGGTTAGACGGTAAAAATATCCGCCAAGCGACACGCCGCAGCCTACGGCAAAGCTATGCAATGGTGCTGCAAGACACGTGGCTGTTCACGGGAACGATTTTTGAAAATTTGGCCTACGGCAAGGCGAATGCGACGATGGCAGAAGTCCAAGCTGCTGCACAAGCCGCCCATATCCATGACTTTATTATGAGCCTGCCAAAAGGCTATGATACTTTGATTTCTGAAGACGGGACCGGTATTTCACAAGGGCAAAAACAACTATTGACGATTGCGCGAGCAATGCTGTTAGATGCCGATCTGCTGATTCTTGATGAAGCCACATCAAATGTCGACACGCAAACGGAGCTGCTGATCCAAGCAGCGATGACCAAATTGATGAAAGGCAAAACCTCCTTTGTGATCGCCCATCGCTTGTCCACGATTCGACATGCCGACACGATCCTCGTGGTGGAACAGGGCAATATCGTAGAGCAAGGGACCCACGAAGAGTTAGTAGCCAAAGAGGGGCGTTATGCCGCACTCTATCAGGCACAATTTGACGCATGATCCATAACTAGTCCGCATCCGTACAAGGAGTAACCCACTGCTTGTACGGATGTTTTTTGTGTGCCATCGGCTTTCTTGGCACAGGTACAAAATCTTCTTATGACAAATCAGGCAATTATCGGTATACTTAAGAAAGGGGTATCATCAAACAGAAAGAAGGGAAACAATTGGATCATAAACAACTAAAAGAATTCCCCAACGATTTCTTATGGGGTTCAGCATCAGCAGCCTATCAAGTAGAGGGCGCATGGCAAGAAGATGGCAAAGGCGCTTCAGTTTGGGACGATTTTGTCCGCATTCCAGGCAAAACCTTTAAAGCAACGAACGGAGATGTCGCGGTCGACCATTACCACCGCTTCAAAGAAGATGTTGCCTTGATGAAAGAACAAGGATTGAAAACCTATCGTTTTTCCATTGCATGGACACGGATTTTTCCAGAAGGACGAGGAGAAGTCAATCAAGCAGGGTTAGACTTTTATTTAGCATTGATCGATGAGCTGATTAAAGCAGGGATTGAACCGATGGTGACCTTGTACCATTGGGATCTGCCACGTACGTTGCAAGAAGAATACGGCGGCTGGGAATCTCGCAAAATCATTGAAGATTTCACCAACTATGCGGCGGTATTGTTTGAAGCCTTTCGCGGCAAAGTTCACTATTGGGTCAGCTTGAATGAACAAAATATCTTTACTTCTTTAGGCTATCTTTTAGCTGCCCATCCACCAGGAGTGACCGATCCTAAACGGATGTATGAAGTCAATCATATCGCTAATTTGGCAAATGCGTCGGTGATCAACAAGTTCCATGAGATGAAAATCCCAGGGAAAATCGGACCAAGTTTCGCCTATTCACCAAACTACCCAATCAACAGCGACCCGAAAAATATTTTGGCAGCTGAAAATGCCGAAGACTTGATGGCGCATTATTGGTTAGACGTCTATCTATGGGGCGAATACCCGATTGCCGCAATGAATTACTTGAACGAGCAAGGGATCGCACCAACGATTGAACCAGGAGATATGGACTTGCTGCGTTCAGCAAAACCAGATTTCTTAGGGATCAACTATTACCAAACAGCAACGAATGCCTACAATCCATTAGATGGTGTCGGTGCGGGTAAAATGAACACCACTGGGAAAAAAGGTAGCTCCGAAGAAACCGGGACACCAGGAATGTTCAAAAAAGCTGAAAATCCATTTGTGGAACGGACGAATTGGGATTGGGAGATCGATCCTCAAGGGCTGCGGATCGCTTTACGCCGAATCACTAGCCGTTATCGGGTGCCTGTGATCATTACGGAAAACGGACTTGGTGAATACGATAAACTAACAGACGATCACCAAATCCATGACCAATACCGCATCGATTATTTAGCAGGGCATGTCCATGCCATCAAAGAAGCGATCAGCGACGGCGCGGAAGTTCTTGGCTATTGCACCTGGTCCTTCACTGATTTGCTAAGCTGGTTGAACGGCTACCAAAAACGCTATGGCTTTGTCTATGTCGACCAAGATGAAACCCAAGAAGGGTCACTGGCACGCTACAAGAAAGACAGCTTCTACTGGTACCAAGAGCTGATCAAAACCAACGGGCAAGAGTGCTAGCCTTCTAAAACCAATACCTGAATAAGCGAAACGACCCCTGCAACGGCAGTAATCGTTTCTTAGAAAAAAGTACGTTCCACCTGTAGCGACCGCCCAAAGGTAGACCAAAAGTCTCGCTTTTTGGGCCGCTTCAAAGGAGAACGTCCTTTTTTTGAGTATTATCGTTGACAAGTGTAAACGATAATTGTAAAGTAGAAGAAGATTACAACTGTAAACATAAAAGGTGAATGGGTTTGCATAGCAAGCAAGGAGGAAGGAAACAATGATCGAAAAGAATTATGGGGTAAAAGGGATGACCTGTGCGTCTTGTTCCCAGACAGTCGAAAAAACAGTCAGCAAGCTGGCGGGGGTCGACCAAGCAGCTGTCAATTTGGCTACTGAAAAATTACATATTCGTTATGATGAGCAGCAGCTCACCGAAGAAACACTCGCTGAGGCCATCAAAGCAGCGGGCTATCAACTGATCGGCTCTCAAAGACAAGAGACCTTTGCCATCTCGGGCATGACCTGTGCGTCTTGTGCCCAAACAGTAGAAAAAGCTGTCCAAAAATTAGCGGGTGTGGAGCAAGCCTCCGTCAATCTGGCGACAGAAAAACTGACGGTCAGCTATCAACAAGACCAAGTGTCCGCCGCGAAGATCGCAGCTGCCGTGAAAGAGGCGGGCTATGACGCACAGCTGCCGACCGCTTCTGCCGACAAGGCGGATTCAAAACAGGCAGAGATTCGTGCTTTATGGCAACGGTTTTGGCTTTCGGCGCTCTTTACGATCCCCTTGTTCTATTTGACGATGGGGGAAATGATCGGTTTGCCGATCCCTGGCTTTTTAGATCCAATGGCCTATCCAGTCAATTTCGTTACCACTCAATTGATTTTAGTCTTACCGGTGATGGTCCTCGGTCGCGCCTTTTACATTGCTGGTTTCAAAGCGCTTTGGAAAGGCCATCCTAACATGGATTCCCTCGTCGCATTGGGAACCAGTGCTGCCTTCTTTTATAGTATTTATGGGACCGTGATGGTCTACCTGGGCACGACCCACTATGCGATGCACTTGTACTATGAAACGGCCGCCGTTATTTTGGCATTAGTGACCTTAGGAAAATACCTTGAGTCGGTCTCAAAGGGCAAAACCTCCGAAGCCATCAAGAAGTTGTTGGATCTCGCACCGAAAAAAGCCCGTGTGCTTCGCGGCAGCGGGAATCAAGCCGAAGAAGTCGAAGTGGGTATTGAAGAAGTCGCAGCCGGCGATATCTTAGTCGTACGACCTGGTGAAAAGATTCCTGTGGATGGGATCGTTACCCAAGGACGCTCTGCCATCGATGAATCAATGATCACCGGAGAAAGCTTACCTATCGAAAAACAAGTCGGTGATCGGGTGATCGGCGCCAGTATCAACAAAAATGGCTCGTTTCAATACGAAGCCACCAATGTGGGAGAAGATTCAACGTTGGCGCAAATCATTCAGTTAGTAGAAAATGCCCAAGGCTCCAAAGCGCCGATTGCCCGCATGGCTGACAAAGTTTCGGGTGTGTTTGTCCCGATCGTCATGGTCTTGGCGGTTTTTGCAGGACTTGCCTGGTTTTTCTTAGGACAAGAAACCTGGATCTTCTCATTGACCATTACGATTTCTGTATTAGTGATTGCTTGTCCGTGTGCCTTAGGATTAGCGACACCGACCGCCATCATGGTGGGTGCGGGCAAAGGGGCAGAAAATGGCGTCTTGATCAAAAGCGGCGATGCGTTAGAAACAGCTAGAAACGTAACGACGATCGTCTTTGATAAAACCGGCACGATCACAGAAGGCAAACCAGTCGTAACCGATCTCCTGCCTGCCGGCAACCACACGCCGACGGAATTGCTGCAACTGGCGGCTTCTGTTGAAAAAGGCTCAGAACATCCATTAGGCGAAGCCATTGTGATCGAAGCCCGCACGCAAGCCCTCGCCCTGCAAGAAGTTGACGGGTTTGAAGCGATTCCGGGGCATGGGATTCAAGGCACGATTGCTGGCAGTCCAGTCCTATTAGGCAACCAGAAATGGCTGGAAAAACAAAACGTTGCCATCGATGGCCTGATCGAGCAAGCCCAACAATTGGCTCACGAAGGGAAAACACCGATGTATGTTGCCAAAGACGGCGAAGCGATCGGGATCATCGCTGTGGCAGATACTATCAAAGAAAGCAGTCGAAAAGCCATTGAACGTCTGCATCAAATGGGCTTGTACGTAGCAATGATCACTGGCGACAATGCTCGGACAGCCCAAGCCATCGCCAAACAAGTCGGTATCGATGAAGTAATCAGTGACGTCTTGCCAGAAGATAAAGCCGCCAAAGTAGCCGGCCTGCAAGCCAAAGGCCAAAAGGTTGCGATGGTAGGTGACGGGATCAATGATGCGCCGGCGTTAGCCCAAGCCGATGTAGGGATCGCGATTGGCTCTGGTACCGATGTCGCCATCGAATCGGCAGACATCGTACTGATGCGCAGCGATCTGATGGACGTCCCATCAGCGATCGAGTTAAGTCGTGCAACCATCAAAAACATCAAAGAAAATCTTTTCTGGGCTTTTGCTTATAACGTCTTAGGCATTCCTGTCGCAATGGGTGTGTTGCATCTTTTCGGCGGCCCCTTGCTCAATCCAATGATCGCCGGGGCGGCCATGAGCTTCAGCTCGGTATCCGTTTTATTAAATGCCTTGCGGCTGAAACGATTCCAACCCTCAGCAAAAAAATAAACGAAGCAACGAATGCAACAACAAAAAGACATGCCCACGGTTTCTGATGGAAGAAAACCGTGGATAGGTCTTTTTAGTGCTGGACATCTAAATAAGAGTAGGCCCGCACGTCATAACGGTTGCGACTACGGGAAAATTCGATAGGTGAGCCATTTTTCTGATAGACGATCTGTTCGATCTCTAAAACCGGATCATCGGCTTTACAGTCCAAATACCGTTGATCGTACGCGGTGCTTTTATCAGCGGCAATGGTGCGGTAAGCGCCGGCAAACTGGACCCCTAGTTCCTCTTTGACATAGCGGTAGATAGAACTTTCTAAATGGCCACGAGTTAAATTGGGCACCAAATGGACCGGCATATAGGTATATTCTAAAATAAACGGCTGGTCTTCAAGAATCCGCAAGCGGACAATACTATAGATTGGCTGTTCTTCCGTCAACATCAACTTTTCTTGGATCGTTTGGTCAGGAAATTCGACTTGAAAATCGATGACCTGACTGACTAGCTTGCGGCCAGCTTTGCCCATTTCTGTTGACAAGCCTTCATAGACCGTTAAAGCAGTGGTGTCTTTTTTTAAGAATGGGTGGTTCAATATTTTTGTTCCAGCGCCCCGCTGAGAATAAACCAGTCCTTCCATGGCTAAAATACCGATGGCTTTTTTGACGGTCATCCGGCTGACTCCGAATTCTTCGACTAAATCAGTTTGATTCGGCAGTAAGCTGTCAGGCGGATACGTTTTGTTTTTGATACGTGTGCGTAAAATATTGGCAATTTCTTGGTATTTTGGCATCTGATCACCTCGCAAGAAGTATAGCTGAAAAAAGCGGTTTCGACAATCAAACCTTGGTTTTTTTATAAAAAGAACGGCTGACTGAAAAAATTCAGCCAGCCGTTGCGCTTAATCGATCGATGGTTCTGCTTGACGATCTAAAACACGTAAGAATGGATACCAGATTAAGCCGACGATCACCACGTCAATGACTTGCAGCAAACCACCTAACCAAGAGTTGGTTGCTAAGACACCACTGAAGACCACTGGAACGGTCCAAGGAACAGAAACACCAGTTGGTGCAGGAACAAGTCCAGCCGCCATCACTAAGTAGTTGAAGGTCGTTACCACAAGAGGTGCCACGACCCAAGGAATCAGGATCGTCGCATTCAAGACGATCGGCATACCGAAGATTGCTGGTTCGTTAACGTTAAAGATCCCTGGTGCTAAAGCCAAACGACCCACATCGCGGTATTGTTTTTTCTTCAATACAAAAGCCATCAAGATAACAACGGCTAACGTCATACCAGAACCGCCTAATCCAACGGTGAATGTTTCCATAAATGGTTTTGTGACGATATGCGGCAGTGCATCCCCATTTTGATACGCTTCTAAGTTGTCTAACATTAATGTATTCCAAATCGGGTCCATCACAGAGTTGACGATGATTTGACCATGTAGACCGAAGAACCAAAGGAATTGGACAAAGAACAAAGCCAATAGAGTTGCTGGCAAGCTGCTGCCTAGTCCAGTCAATGGTTTTTGGATCAATTCATAAACCAAGTCATGCAAGTTGGCATTGAAGACACCCGTCATGATGGCATTGATCACTAAAAATACCGTTAAGGTGATAATTGCTGGAATCAAAGCGGCAAAAGATTTAGAAACTGCTGGTGGCACCCCATCAGGCATTTTGATCTGCCAGCCGCGTTTTGTGATGCGGCAATAGATTTCAGCTGCTAAAAATGCTGCGATCATCCCGATAAACATCCCTTTTGCGCCAAGACGATCAAGAGACAGCACGCCGGAGATCGTTTCGCCAGATTCAGTAGTCATAAAGAAAGGAGTTAAGATCAAAAAGCTGGCAAAAGAAACGGCGCCGCCAAAAATCCCTTCCACATCATATGATTTTGATAAATAATAGCCGATACCGAAAGTAACGAAAACAGTCATGATACTCATTGTTGCATTTTGCCCATTGCCAAACAGCGTTCCTAATGTTCCTTTAGTGGCATCACTGAAGAAGGGCAGGTTGTTTAAAACGACCACGATCGATCCAAACATAGTGATTGGGAACGAAAGCATAAACGCGTCCCGCAAGACGGTCAGGTAGCGATTTTGTCCTAAGGCATTCGCCAAGGGCAAAATCTTTTCAGATAACTTGTCCATAAAACCATTCATTATTAGTTCACTCCTTAAATTTCTTTTTGCAATCGATTACATTGATAATGTATCATGTTTTATTTTAAATGTCTATACATTTATTTTGAAAAAGATTGATTTTTGTAACTGCTTCCTTTATGATTAGGGCAGCAAAGAAAAAACGAGGAGTGAATGAAGATGGATTATCAATTTCCAGCAGGCTTTTGGTGGGGGTCAGCCGCTAGTGGCCCACAAACAGAAGGTGTATTTGAAGGTGATGGCAAAGGGGCAAGCATCTGGGATTACTGGTATCAGCAAGAACCAGAGAAATTTTTCAATGGGGTAGGTCCTGAAAAAACCTCGCAAGTCTACACACGCTATCAAGAAGATATTCAACTCATGAAAGAAACCGGCCATACGACGTTTCGGACGTCGATCCAATGGAGTCGTCTCTTCCCGCAAGGCAAAGGAGAAGTCAATCAAAAAGCCGTTGATTTTTACAATGCCTACATTGATGAGTTGATCGCCAACGGGATCGAACCTTTCATGAATTTATACCACTTCGATATGCCAATGGCGCTGCAAGAAAAAGGCGGCTGGTTGAACCGAGAGACCGTGGATGCCTATGTTGCGTTTGCGCAAACCTGCTTTACGTTATTTGGTGATCGTGTCAAGAAATGGTTCACTCATAATGAACCGATCGTCCCTGTTGAAGGCGGCTATCTTTACCAATTCCATTATCCAAATGAGATCAACATGAAACATGCAGTCCAAGTTGGGTTCCACGAAACGTTGGCGAGTGCTAAAGCCATCAAAGTCTATCATGAGATGAACCTTGGTGGGGAGATCGGCATTATTTTGAATTTGACGCCAAGCTATCCAAGAGATGAGAACGATCCAGAGGATGTCAAAGCAGCGCAAATCGCAGATGCCTTCTTTAATCGCTCTTTCTTAGACCCTGCGGTCAAAGGCACGTTCCCAGAAGAATTAGTGACCATCGTCAAGGAATTAGATATGGTACCAGCGATGGAAGCTGATGATTTACAAACGATTCGCGAAAATACGATCGACTTGTTAGGGATCAATTATTACCAACCTCGTCGTATCATGAAGAAAGAATCGCCGATCGATCAAGCGAAAAGTCCAATGCCTGATGATTACTTTGATAACTATGATATGCCGAACAAGAAAATGAACCCGTATCGTGGATGGGAAATCTATGAAAAAGGGATCTATGATATTTTGACAAACACGCGAGAAAACTATGGCAATATCAAGTGCTACATTTCTGAAAATGGCATGGGTGTCGAAGGAGAAGAACGTTTCGTCAATGCTGATGGCGTGATCGAAGATGATTACCGCATCGAGTTTGTCTCTGACCACTTAAAGTATGTCCACCAAGCGATCCAAGAAGGAACCAATTGTGTTGGCTACCATATGTGGACCTGCATGGACAACTGGTCCTGGACCAATGCTTACAAGAACCGCTACGGATTTATCTCCGTTGACTTAGCAAATGATGCTAAACGAACAGTGAAAAAATCAGGTCGTTGGTTTAAAGAAGTTTCAGATAATAACGGCTTTTAATAACAATGAAAAAAGCAATGCTGTAGGGATCAGCATTGCTTTTTTTGTGTAAAATCGCGGATTTTTCTGTCTTGTTCCGAAGGGCATTCTCTATTAAAAAACCACCTGTTTTTGCAAATGATAAGCTGGGTTAAACAAAAGCACAGTTTTGATAAAGAAAAGACTAGACATGGAAACGTTCTCGTGGTATTCTTTAGTAGAAATCGGTTTCATTATTTTGTTTAGGGTTTGAAAGGAGAAAAAACAATGGATAAATTTATTGGATTTATGGAGAAGCACTTTATTCCGATCGCTTCTAAAATAGGCTCTCAAAGACATCTAGTGGCCATTCGTGACGGATTTATCGTAACGATGCCGTTGATGATCTTAGGCTCTTTTGGGGTATTGATCAACAACTTACCAATTCCTGCCTATATTGATTTTATGAATGGCATTTTTGGTGAAGGGACATGGCAAGCCTTTGGGAACAACTTGTCAGCAGGTACTTTTTCAATACTTGGTCTGTTAATCGCTTTCACAGTAGCGTATAATTTAGCTAAAAGCTACAATCAAGACGCATTAGGTGCTGGGGCGATCTCAGTTGCAAGTTTCTTCGCATTAGGTGCAATGGCGACAGGCCCAGATGGTTTGTTAACAGCTGCCGGACTTGGTTCTCAAGGATTATTTTTAGCATTAATCGTATCGATCATTTCTACTGAGATCTTCCGTCGTCTAGCTGGCAACCCACGCTTAGTCATCAACATGCCTGATGGCGTACCACCAGCAGTATCACGTTCATTTGCTGCGTTATTCCCAGCAATGATCACCGTATCGATCTTTGCTTTGTTTACAGCAATTTTCCAAGCATTTGGTGTGACAAGTATCGTATTGTCCTTCTATGAATTGGTGCAACAACCATTCATGGGCTTGGCAAACTCTTATCCAGCTGCTTTGCTATTAGGTTTTATCTCTGCATTCTTATGGTTCTTTGGTTTGCATGGTGCCAACATCATCGACCCGTTCATGCAAACGATCAATGTGCCAGCGATCGAAGCAAACGCACGAGCATTAGAAGCAGGCACAGATTTGCCTTATATCGTCAACAAACCATTCTTTGATTCTTTCGTGAACATCGGCGGAACAGGCGCGACACTAGGTCTTTTGATTGCGATCTTTTTAGTTGCTCGTCATCATAAAGCGTATATGACTGTCGCAAAACTATCCGTTGCACCAGGTGTGTTCATGATCAATGAACCAGTGATGTTTGGGTTACCCGTTGTCTTGAACCCAATCTTGTTCATCCCATATGTGTTGACACCACTTGTTTTAGTCACGACTGCTTATTTTGCAACTGCAACTGGCTTAGTTCCTGCAAGTACCGTCATCGCACCATGGACGACGCCACCAATCATCGGCGGTATTTTGTCGACACAAAGTATTGCTGGCGGAATCTTGGCAGCTGTTAACTTGATCTTGTCGATCGTTATCTACTTGCCGTTCGTGAAAATGGCGCAAATTCAAGAAACACGCCGTTTAAAAAATGCGTAATGTCTGATCGAGTCGATTAGAAACAAGCGCCAAACGTAATAGACCTTATCCGGCCGCGATCAGAGTGCAATACCCCTTATCACACTGCTTCATTGGAAGGTGCAGTGGTGTGATGACACTCTTTTCGTTTGGCCGGTTCTTTTCTCGTTTTTCAATCAATACAACACACGTTTTGGAGGTGGCAAAATGCCCAAATATATGGAGATCGCAGATGTTCTGCGTAAAAGAATCAAGGACGGAACTTATCCGAAAGACAGTCTTTTACCTTATCAAACAGAGTTAGTGGAAGAGTTTGGCGTCAGCCGAATGACGATTAAAAATGCGGTGAATATCCTGATTATGGAAGGCTTGCTGCTGACAAAGCGCGGCTTAGGGACCAAAGTTTTGAATCATTCCTTTTGGGGCAAAGATACCTCATCGGTGACAGAATACAAAGGCCTGAGCTATCAGATGAAACAAGAAAAACGGACGTTGACTAGCCAAGTCATCACCTTTGAAGTCTGTTTTCCTACAACAAGAATTCAAGAGATGCTTCAGATCACTGCCGAACAACCAATCTATCATGTGATCCGTTTGCGGATCTTAGAAGGCAATCCATACATACTCGAGCATTCCTATATGCCGTTGGATCTGGTCAGCGGTTTGACGAAAGAGATCTTGGAAGAATCCGTCTATGACTATCTGTTGCAAGATTTAGGCTACAAATTTGCTGGTGCTTATCGGACTTTTCAGGCTGCCAAAAGTGATGAATACGATCAAACCTATTTAGCGTGCCAAGCAGATGATCCAGTATTGGAATTAGAACAGATCATCTATTTAGAATCGGGACGTCCAGTGGACTATTCCTGCAGCCGCAATCGGTATGATGTTCGTGGCTATTCCATGTTAGACATGAAGCCTGATCTGTTACAGCACCGCAAAAAGTAACGGCTTACAAAATGGTTCTTCAACGAAAAAACGCTTCATAGCTACTGTTGGCTATGGAGCGTTTTTGTTTTGACTTAAGAAGTGGGTTGGTTTTGATCGCCTAGTTTGGCTAAGATAGTTTCCGCAACGGCTTTGGGAATACCAGCTTGCTGGATCTCTTCCACGGAAGCTGCTTGGATGTTTTTTAACGACTTGAAGGTTTTCATGAGCTGTTGCTTGCGTTTTGGTCCTAAGCCAGGAATTTCATCTAGCTTGGAAGAAAAGCTGTTTTTACTGCGCAGTTGGCGATGGAAGGTGATCGCAAAACGATGGACCTCATCTTGGATCCGTTGCAGCAAAAAGAATTCGACAGAATTGCGTTCCAGCTGGATCGGATCTAAAAATTCTCCGAAAATCAACTCGCTGGTTTTGTGTTTGTTGTTCTTCACTAATCCGGCAACGGGAATATCTAAACCTAGCTGGTTATGCAGCACTTCTTGGGCGGCACCGACTTGGGCTTTCCCACCATCGATGATGATCAGATCAGGAAAAGGCAGGTTTTCTTTTAGGACACGAGAGTATCGGCGGTAGATGACTTCTTGCATAGAGCCATAATCATCGCCGCCTTGTGCGGTACGAATCTTATATTTCCGATAATCATCTTTAAACGGCTTCCCGTCGACAAAAACCACCATTGCAGAAACCGGATCGGTTCCCATGATGTGGGAGTTATCGAAGGCTTCAATCCGATAAGGTGTCGGGATCCCCATGGCATCGCCTAGACGATCCACAGCACCGATCGTCCGTTCTTCAGTACGCTCGATCAACGCAAATTTTTGGGCCAAGGCAATGCGGGCATTTTTATTGGCCAAATCGACCAATTTCTTTTTGTCGCCTCGTTGGGGCTGCAGGACTTTGGTTTCCAACAGCGCTTCTAATGGGTCAGCATCGACATTTTGCGGAACAAAGACTTCTTTGGGAATGAAGTGTTCATTCTTTTGGTAAAACTGGCCGACGAAGGTCAAGAAATCTTCATCCGCTTCATTGTAGAAAGGAAACAAAGAGACTTCTCGTTCGATCAGCTTTCCTTGACGGATAAAGAATACTTGGACACACATCCAGCCTTTGTCGACACTGTAGCCAAAGACATCACGGTCCATCAGGTCGGTCAGGGTCATTTTTTGTCGCGTCATGACGGTATCGATCGCTTGGATCTGATCCCGCAGCTCAGCCGCTCGCTCAAACTCTAATGTTTCAATGGCTTCGCCCATCTTCTCTTTCAGATCTTTCAAAATATCGACGTGACCGCCGTGGAAAAAGTGTTTCACTTGATCAACGATCTTCTGATAATCCTTGGGGTCTACATTGTTGACATAAGGACAGACACATTGACCCAAATGATAATAAAGACAAGGGCGCTTTTGAGAAGGACCGCACTTTCGCAAAGGAAAGAGACGATCCAGCACCCGTTTGGTTTCGTTGGCTGCTCGTGCATCAGGATAAGGGCCAAAATATAAAGCCCCGTCTTTTAAAACTTTACGAGTGATGATCAGACGCGGATAGCGCTCTTTGGTCACTTTAATAAAAGGATACGACTTGTCGTCCTTTAACATGATATTGTATTTTGGTTTGTTTTTTTGAATCAAATTGATTTCCAGCAATAAAGCTTCCGTATTTGATTCGGTAACGACGTACTCAAAATCATTGATTTCTTGAACGAGCCGTTCGGTTTTCGTATCGTGGCTGCCGGTAAAATACGAACGGACACGATTTTTTAAAATTTTGGCTTTCCCAACATAGATGATTTTGTTATTTTTATCTTTCATTAAATAACAACCAGGTTGATCAGGAAGCAGCGCTAATTTGTTCTTGATTTGTTCGTTCATTTCAAGATCCTTTCTTACTGGTTTGCTTCACGAACTGCATAAGTAGTCAAAGGGCGGTCTAAGTTTCCCTCAAAAAGGGGAACGTTAGAGCCCATAGCCAGTACTCCTCATTTTAGCACAAATTTCTTAAGAAACAATCAATCGGACCAGATCGGCAGCGAGGAAGCGTAATCGTAAGAAAAGGTTAAGAAATCCCACGAGGCGGTGGTTCCCCAAAAAAATCAGTTTGTTTTTATACGCTTGCCACCTGTGAGGGATCGTTTTGCGACCACTCCTGAATGAAGGCCCGCAATCCCTCAATGGCTGGTTCTGTGACTACTTTGCGCTGGATGAGGTAAAATTGGCGCTCAAAGTTTTTATCCAGCAGTTGATAGCCAATGCCGTGGGCGGCTCGCTTGGAAAGGATCGAACAGCCGAAGCCTTGTTTCAGCAAAGCGACAATCAATTCATTGCTGGCGATCTCGATGATCGGTCCTTGAATGTTCTGTTCCTCCAGATAGCGTTTAGTGTAATAGTAGACACCAGAACTCGCTTCACGGACGAGCCAAGGACCGGCTTGGGGATCACCGGCTAAGACGAGCTGATCTTTCAAAATCGGGAAACGCAAAATACTTGGTGCAGATAAGGGTTTTTCAATGATCCCTAAATCTAGTTGATGTTGTTCAAGCGCTGTTAAGACTTCAGCGGAGTTCATCATCGATACCCGAAAATGCACCGTGGGAAAGGCGTTGTATAAAGCAATCATCAAGTCAGGCATCAAGGCCATCGCATAGGTATGAGAGATGCCTAGGGCACAGTGGCTTTGATGCTGTGTGTTGGTATGGATCTCGCTGGCGATCGTCGACCACTCATCCAATAAATTCAGTGCCTTTTCGTAAAGGTACTCTGCTTGGGGCGTGGCGATCACGTTTTTGCGACCATTGCGTAAAAAAAGCGGTGTATCCAGGTCTTGTTCCAACTGCTTGATTTGAGCAGAAACCGTGGGCTGCGAAATAAATAGCAATTCGGCAGCTTTCGAAAAATTTTTCGTTTCATAGACCATCTTAAAGGTCTCCAGTAATTTTAACATTGCAATCCCTTCCATTAGAAAATTCAATTATAACTATTATACCAATAAATCCTACTGATCGGTCAATCTGTGTATAATGGATGTTATATGAAAGGATGAAAGCAATGAAGCAACGACAAACAGCTTTGATACTTCCCGGTTTGTTCCTGTCCTTTTCGGTAGCCGTCATCGCCCGAATCATGGCTTTGGCTGTGCCAAAATTAGGGGGAGCAACCCTTGCTATTTTATTAGGAATCATTTTAGGAAATACACTGTTCAAGCAAGAACGCTATCAAGTCGGGACGAAGGTTGCGGAAAGTCGTCTCCTAGAATATTCGGTGGTTTTGCTGGGCTTTACCGTCACTTTCCAGACTATCAGTGAAATGGGTCTTCGGGGCTTTCTCTTTATTTTGCTGATGATGAGCTTGGTCATTACCGCTGCTTATTTGATAGGGAAAAAATTGGGCTTTAATCAAAAGATGAGCCTGATGATGGCAGGCGGCAATGCTGTCTGTGGGTCCTCTGCGATTGCGGCGATCGCACCAGCCATTGATGCCGATGATGAAGAAAAAGGGCAGATCATCACCTTGGTCAATCTTTTAGGAACGGTGATGATGCTGACGCTGCCGTTTTTAGGCTTGGCCTTATACGGCGATGATCTATTGCAAAAAAGTGCCTTACTTGGCGGCACACTGCAATCCGTCGGGCAAGTCGTGGCGGGGGCTAGTTTGATTGATGCCGACACCGTCAAATACGCGATGCTCTTTAAAATCGCGCGCATCATCATGTTGGCAGTCGTCGTCATTGTTTTTGAACGAATGACGACAAAGACCCCCACCAAAACCAAAGGCAAAGGTAAGCTACGGCTGCCAATCCCTTGGTATGTGTTGGGCTTCTTGACCATCTGTATCTTGAACAGCTTCTTGCCGCTGCCTAGCTGGTTGAATGAGGGTGCTCATTTTATCAGTACGTGGTTTGAAACAACGGCGTTGGCAGCCATCGGTTTGCGCCTGGATTTCCGCAAGTTTTTAAAAGAAGGACCGCGCTTTTTATTCTATGGTCTTTCCGTTGGAGCCGTCCAAACCGTGGGTGCTGTTGCGTTGATTTGGTTGCTGCGGCTCTGATTCACACGAGGCACATCCCATAAAGCACGTTTGAAGCGTACGATTGTTTAACGAAAAAAGCCACGACGGTTGATCGAAGGGCACGCTTTGGTGTTTCTGTTGGAAGAGGCAGCAAGGCGTGGCTTTTCAGATCAACTGTCGGGCTTTTTTTAGCGACAAAGATGGTTAGACGGGGACTTGGATGACTTGAACACCTTGTTGCTCAATCAAGTCGATGACTTTGGGATCAGAATAATGGTCGGTAATCAGCAGATCGATAGCCGCAATTGCGCCAATCGTAAAATTGGATTGCTTACCGATTTTGCGATAATCCGCGATAACGATCAACTTGCCAGAATTTTCGATGATTTTCGCATTGACTTTGGCTTCGTGGATCACTGAAGTGGAAATGCCGGTCTGTAAATCTAACCCACTACAACCAATGATCGTAACATCAGAACGAACATGAGAAAACGACTCCACGGCGATATCCCCTGACAAGGCCGCTTTAGGATAGCGTATTTCGCCGCCACTTAAAACGATCGTTGATTTTGGATGGTGTTCCATTTGGATCACACTTGTATTGTTCGTCAACAAACTGATTCGTTTGTCTGTGAGATGGCGCAACGTTTGAGCGGCGCTAGTACTCGTATTGACGAAAAGGGTATCGCCATCTTTTACTTGGCGAGCCGCTTCTTTGGCCAGTCGATCTTTGATGTACTCGATCGAGTCGGTGGGATGCGCTTCATCTTCATAAGCTTCACAGTATTCGATTTTTCCGTGGGTTTGTTTGATCTGACCCATCTCACTCAGTACGGTACAGTCTCTGCGGATCGTCATCTCTGATACTCCCAACTGATGACTGAGGGTCTTCACATCAGAAAAACCAGATGTTTTTATCAGATCGATCAATTGTTTTCTCCTTTGCCTCACTTCTTCATTGGAACGTTTCACGATACTTCCTCCTTACATGCGCTTTATTCTATTCTTGTCTTTCATCGTTTATCCAGATTGCGATTGCCTTTGCATAGCAAAAACCTTCTCGCCTCCTTCTCGCAAGTTCAAGTGATGATCCCACACCACTTGTTGAGAAGCAACGATGTGTTTGTTGTTTCTTCTTTCGAACTCATTTTAACATATCTCCTATACATTACCATATATATTAAATAATCACATTTATTTATGGGTTAATTAACATATAATAAGCTAAATTAACATAAAACTAGATTGAAAGCGTTTTTCTATATGTTAGAATCAAAGTGTAAATAAGCAAGGGAGGAATAAGAATGGCACATGTAAATGATGTTTCGAAAGAGAGTTGGCTTTTAAATACGTTTCCAGAATGGGGGACCTATTTGAACGAAGAGATCGAAAATGAGCTTGTGAAAGAAGGCACAGTTTCCATGTGGTGGCTAGGCTGTACGGGTATTTGGCTGAAGAGTGCGGAAGGAACCAATATTTTATGCGACCTTTGGTGTGGCACTGGCAAGCGCAGTCATGGGAATGGGCAAATGAAAAAAGGCCATCAAATGATGCGAATGAGTGGTGTACAAGAAATGCAGCCTAACCTACGGACTCAGCCCTTTGTGATCGATCCATTTGCAATCAAAGGAGTGGATGCGTTAGTGGTGACCCACATCCATTCCGATCATTTAGACATCAATACCGCAGCCGCAGTCCATCAAAATTGTCCAGAAGCAAAATTCGTCGGTCCCCATGAAGTCGTTGCAACTTGGTTGAAATGGGGAATACCAGAAGAAAAAACCATCGTGGTCAAACCGGGGGATGAAGTAACCATTGGGCAGGTGAAAATCGTCGCTTTAGAAGCATTCGATCGAACCGCTCTGATTACTTGTGAAGATCCGGATACCAGCTTGAAAGGAAAAATGCCCCAGGACATGGATCGTATCGCAGTCAATTACTTGTTTGAGACTTCCGGTGGGGCGATTTATCATGCAGGAGATTCTCATTATTCGAATGTATTTGCTAAACATGGGAATCAGTACAAGATCGATGTTTGCTTAGGTGCATATGGCGAAAACCCGCGGGGCATCACCGACAAAGTTACATCAGTCGATATGTTGCGGATGGCCGAATCCCTCAATGCCAAAGTGGTGATTCCCGTACATTATGATATCTGGTCCAATTTTATGGCTGATCCAAAAGAGATCACCGAGATTTGGAAGTTTAAAAAAGATCGTTTGAACTATGAGTTTAAACCGTATATTTGGCAAGTTGGCGGCAAATTCACCTACCCAACGAATAAAGATGATCTTGAATTTAATTTCTATCGTGGCTTCAAAGATGTTTTTTCGGTCGACAATGATACGCCATTCCCTTCTTTCTTATAAAAGAAGGGGGGATGCTGCAAAAGCCAAATTTGAAAGGAGCAAAGGTAATGCTGCGTTATTTTTATGAAAATGAGTTGGTTGCAATCAACCAGGAACAGCCCGAAGACTGGGAAGCTGCTATCTGGGCGAGTGGCGAAGGATTAAAGCAAAAGGCGTTGATTACGGATCAGTACATTGAAGATGTCATTCGGGATGTCCATCAATACGGTCCTTATATTGTGATCATTCCCAAAGTAGCCATGCCCCATTCTTCAGCAGAAAGCAAAGGCGTCTTAGGAACAGGGATCGGGCTGACGATTTTTCCAGCGCCCGTCTCGTTTCAGGAAGATAATCCGGACAAGGAGGCGCAGTTGTTCTTTATGCTCGCTGCCAAAAACGCTGAAGCACATATGAACAATATCGCTGGTTTATCAGAGATGTTGATGGAAGAGGGGCTGGTAGAAGATCTATTAGGTGTAAAAACGATGGCAGATTTTGAAGTGGTGATGGAGAAATATGACCAAAAAGAAAGCAGGGATTAGATGGAAGTGATAGGAGATTTCTTATTGAGATGCTGGGATTACTTTGCTCAGAATATTTTGATGCAGCCAGCTTTTTTGATCGGTTTTATTGTACTGATCGGTTACTTACTATTGAAACGGCCGTTTGTTGAATGTGTCGCAGGTTTCTTAAAAGCCACCGTTGGTTACTTGATTTTGACGATTGGCTCTGGTGGATTGGTCAATAATTTCCGTCCGATCTTGGTGGGGCTTAAGGAGCGTTTTGAATTAGATGCGATGGTCACTGACCCGTATTTTGGTCAAAATGCGATCACCGCCGGCATTGAAGAACGATTCGGACGCACCTTTGGTGACACGATGCTCTTATTATTGATTGCCTTTGTTTTTAATATCTTACTCGTTCGCTTTAAAAAATATACGAAGCTGCGGGCCGTCTTCACTACTGGAAATGTGCAAGTACAGCAAGCCGCAACGGCCTTTTGGTTGCTGCTATTTTGTTTTCCAGACTTGGGTCGGATCGAAGTCTTACTTGTCATGGGCTTGATCTTAGGCTGCTATTGGGCGGTTGGTTCCAATTTGACCGTGGGCATCTGTCAAGATTTGACGGAAGGTGCTGGTTTTGCGATTGCCCATCAACAGATGTTTGGTGTTTATTTCTTTGCGAGACTTGCGGAACGGTTCAAAAAGAACAAATCCAACCGGAAATTAGAAGATGTCGAACTACCGGGTTTTTTATCGGTCTTCAATGAAAATATGGTATCGACTTCGATCCTGATGCTCTTTTTCTTCGGTATCATTTTAGTGACACTTGGACAAGATTATTTAATAACAGCAGGATTTATGGCAGAAGGACAAAGTTTCTTATTTTATATTTTACAAACATCACTGATGTTTGCCGTCTACTTAGCAATTCTTCAATTAGGTGTGCGCACCTTCGTTTCCGAATTGACCGAGTCATTTCAAGGAATCTCAAATACGATTTTACCAGGTGCTGTTCCGGGGATCGATATCGCCGCAACCTTTGCCTTTGGTTCACCAAATGCTGTGACGGTGGGCTTTTTATTCGGTGCATTAGGACAATTTTTAATGATTGCTTTACTGATTTTGTTCCGGTCACCAACGATCGTGATTGCCGGGTTTATCCCACTGTTCTTTGATAATGCAGCGATTGCCGTTTTTGCCAACAACCGTGGAGGTATCAAGGCGGCTTGTCTTTTCCCATTCTTATCAGGCATCATTCAGATCGGTGGTTCGGCCTTGATCGCTACTTGGGTAGGATTGTCCCAATATGGCGGCTATCTTGGTATGTTCGACTGGGCGACCGTCTGGCCATTCTTTACAGTATTGATGAAATTCTTAGGCATCATTGGTGTGGTTCTTGTGGTGGTGATCTTATTAGTGATTCCGCAATTGCAGTACCGCAGAGATCCAGAAGGATATTTCTTGATCGTAGATGATTACGATGCGTATGTAGAAAAACAAAAATAATAAATTCTTAGGAGGAAAAAAAGATGAGAGTATTAGTATCTTGTGCAAATGGATCAGGAACAAGTTTGATGATGATGCGGAGTGTTGAAAAAGCTTTGAAGTCTGAAGGGATCACAATCACCTCTATCCACCACTGCGCGATTTCCGAAGGCAAAAGCACCGCCAAGAATTACGATGTGGTCTTTACGCCAATGAACTTTGTCAATATGTTCGATAAAGCAAAAGAAAAGGGCGTAACAGTAATCGGGGTCAGAAATGTGATGTCTCCAAAAGAAATCATTGAGCGGGTCAGAGAAGCGGGTCTTTCAAAGGAGTAGTCAGCGTAACAGGATGTGGCAAAACAAAAAGGTTGGTCAAACAAAAGAGAGGGGAATTTCATGAGCATACCAAAACTACAGATTGCTTGCGATCACTCCGATTTAGCTAGTGCACTGGCAGATATCAAAAAAGTCGGCGATGTGGTTGATATTATTGAAGCAGGGACTATTTTATTGTTGCAAGAAGGAGAACAGGTATTACGCTGTTTCCGAGCAATGTATCCGGAGAAGTTGATCGTAGCAGACACAAAATGTGCCGATGCCGGTGGGACGGTCGCCAAAAACTGCCAGCAAGCTGGCGCGGATTATATGACCGTGATTTGTGCAGCAACGATCCCAACAATGAAGGCAGCAGCAAAAGAAATTGCTGAGATCCAAGTAGAATTATATGGTGACTGGACCTACCAGCAAGCACAGCAGTGGCTAGATGCCGGCATCTCACAAGCCATCTATCATCAAAGTCGTGACGCATTGTTAGCTGGTGAAACATGGGGAGAAAAAGATTTAACGAAAGTCCGTAAATTGATCGATATGGGGTTTCGAGTGTCAGTCACGGGAGGATTGAGCGTCGAGACGTTGGCTCTGTTTGCCGGCATTGATGTGTATACCTTTATCACAGGACGAGGCATCACTGCCGCTGACGATCCGCAACAAGCAGCAGTTGATTTCAAGCAAGAGATTTTACGGATTTGGGGGTAGTTTTCTATGAGTTTGATCGGTCTATATGAAAAAGCAACACCCAAAGCCCTTTCTTGGCCGGAACGATTGCAGTTTGTCAAAGACCGAGGTTTCGACTTCATTGAAATGTCCATCGATGAATCCGATGAACGCTTGGCACGCCTAGAGTGGAACCAAGCACAGCGCAAAGAGATCGTCGAGGCAATCTATGACTCGGGGATCAAAATCTTGTCTTTATGTCTCAGTGGACATCGGCGGTTTCCCTTTGGTTCGATCGATGAAAAAAAGCGCAAGCACGCGATGCATCTGATGGAAAAAGCCATCGACTTGGCTTCAGATTTGGGTATTCGCTGCATCCAATTAGCCGGATACGATGTGTATTATGAGGAAAAAAGTCTTTGTAGCCGAGAATGGTTCATTGCCAATCTAAAAGAAGCCGTCGCCAGGGCGTCTGAAAAGGGGGTCGTTTTGTCACTAGAGATCATGGATGATCCGTTTCTGAATTCTATCTCAAAATATTTACGGATCAAGGAGCAGATCCCTTCACCCTATCTACAAGTCTATCCAGATGTCGGGAACCTGTCGGCCTGGCCAGAAAATGATGTCGGTTATGAATTAGAAAAAGGCATTTGCGAGATTACCCAGATTCATTTGAAAGATACATTGGCGGTCTCAGATAAGTTTCGAGGAAAGTTTAAAGAAGTACCGTTTGGCACTGGGTGTGTTGATTTTGATGGCTGCTTACGCACGCTGAAGCGGTTGAATTATAACGGTTCTTTTGTCATCGAGATGTGGAGTGAGACGAGCGCTGACCCGATTGGGGAGATTGAACAAGCCAAAGCATATTTATTACCAAAACTAAAGGAGGTCGGTTACCTTGATCAATCAGCTTCAATTGATGAAAGAGCGAGTTTATCAAGCCAATAAGAGACTGCCTGAGGAAGGGCTAGTAAAGCTGACTTGGGGAAATGTCAGTGAGATTGATCGAGATTTAGGGATCATCGTCATTAAACCAAGTGGTGTTGATTATCAGACGATGACGGTTGATTCAATGGTGGTTTGCGACTTAACGGGAACACCGAAAGAGGCGAAGACGTTGAAGCCTTCCTCGGATATCAAAACCCATGCGCTATTGTACAAGCACTTCGAAGGCGTCAAGGCGATCGTCCATACGCATTCGACAAATGCGGTAAAATGGGCGCAAGCACAGCGAGACATTCCTGCATATGGAACGACGCATGCGGATACTTTTTATGGTAGTGTCCCTTGTACACGACCATTACGGGCCTCTGAGGTAACGGCAGACTATGAAAAAGAAACCGGCAAAGTCATTGTCGAGACGTTTGAAAAGCGGGGATTAGATCCGCTTGCATGCCCAGCTGTCCTCACAGCGGGACACGGTCCTTTTACTTGGGGGCAATCTGCGGAACAAGCGGTCAGCAATAGTATTGTTTTAGAAGAGGTTGCAGAAATGGCACTAGGTACCGAAGCTTTGACCTTAGAGCGAACACCGATCGCTGATTATTTGCTGGATAAACATTATTTCCGCAAGCATGGCGAACATGCTTATTATGGACAAGGATAACGTAAAAGCAGCCATTCCTAGCGATCAAGGAATGGCTGCTGTTCTATTCGTTTTCTTCAACGAGTGTTTTCACATAAAAGCGATCCATCGTGGTATGCTGTGCCGCCAATAGTGGCTGGGACAATGCGCGATAGCCGGCTTTTTGATAGACATGCAAGGCAGCTTCTAAAGAATGATGGGATTCTAAATAGAGTTGCCGATAGCCTAGTTCAAAAGCTTTGGCCTCGATCTTCGCCAGCAGGGGATAGCTGAGACGCTGCCCTTTGGCGGCATCACTAAGATAAAATTTTTGCAGCTCGGCGATTTGCCCTTCTGAATCATAAGCGGCAAGACCACCGCCGCCTAAAAGGGTACCCGATTCATCGGTGACGACAAAATAATGGCGGCTAGCAGGATCTGCTGCATAAAATTCACTTAAGTGGTCTAACTCGGGATCAAAATAGGCAGTTCCTGGAACCGCCAACTGGTGGTCGGTCAAGCTTTTGCGAATGATAGCAGCTAATGGCGCATCATCTTGAGATTGGATCGGACGAAATATCGGCTTCATGCAGTTCCTCCTTAACGTAAAAGTAAATGAATAGCTATAGTGTACCACAGCATCGAGGTAGTGTTTAGTGATGATAAGAAAAGCATCCTCGCAATGGCGCACCTCTTTAATAAGAAAACCGCCCCCTCGTTGCCAGGCTCCTAATGTAAAAAGGAGGATGGCGAAACGAGGGGGCGGTTTTTGTGTTAGTCATGGAAGCAGTAATTAGAGCGTTTCACCATTAGAGGCGATTACTTGCTGGTACCACGCAAAGGAATCTTTTTTCAAACGATTCAAGGTTCCTTTGCCGGTATTGTCTTTGTCGACATAGATCATGCCATAGCGTTTCTCCATTTCGCCGCTGCCGAAGCTGACGATATCAATGATCCCCCAAGGCGTATAACCTAATAGCGGTACACCATCTTCAACCACCGCTTTTTCCATCTGTTCGATATGCTCTTTCAGGTAAGTGATGCGGTAGTCATCATGGATTTGCTGTTCATTGGTTAATTGATCGTAAGCACCAAAGCCATTTTCTACGATAAATAGCGGCAAGTCATAGCGTTGATAGATCGTATTTAACACATAGCGCAACCCGACTGGATCGATAGGCCAGCCCCAATCAGAAGCACTGATATAAGGATTACTCACGATTTTTGCTCCCGGGATATCCTCAGTTGGTGTGCCAGCCACTTCATCAAGGGTTGAGATCGTTCCTGACATGTAATAGCTGAACCCAATATAATCAACGGTTCCTGCTTTTAATAGCGCTTGTTCCTCGGGCGTGATCTCAATCGTGATGCCTTTTTTTGCCCAATATTTTTGCACATAGGTTGGGATCTTGCCTCGTACGTGGACGTCGCTGTAAAAATAGCGCCGTTCATTGGCTTTGACGGATGCCATCAAATCAGCTGGCGCACAAGAGTAGGGGTAGACCGGGACATAGGCCATCATACAACCAATCTGAAACTCTGGATTGATTTTTTTGCCTTCGATCACGGCTGCCGCGCTGGCAATCAACTCATTGACGCCCGCTTGAAAGACGAGTGCTTCTTTTTGACTGTCATCCTCGATGATCATGGCAGAATTGGTCCAAACGTGCAGCGGCTCTTGCCCATCTGCTTGATTATTGATCTCATTGAAAGTCATCCAATACGTCACTTTTTCATGATACCGTTGAAAAACAGTCTTAGCGAATTTGACAAAGAGGGGAATCACTTCTTTGTTAGCAAACCCACCAAATTCTTCATAGAGGGCATAAGGCATTTCAAAGTGAGACAAAGTGATGACGGGTTCGATGCCATTTGCCTGCAATTCGTCGAAAAGATCATCGTAGTATTGGAGACCGGCTTCATTTGGTTCTTCTTCTGTTCCAGTTGGATAGATCCGGCTCCAAGAAATCGATGTCCGTAGACATTTCAAGCCCAGTTCTTTGAATAACTGGATATCTTCTTTGTAACGGTGATAAAAGTCAATGGCTTCATGGTTCGGGTAATATTCCCCTTCAATGACTCCTTTGGTGATTTTACGGGGAATACCGTTGCCACCGGCCGTCATGACATCGGCGGTACTCATTCCACGGCCAGCAACATTCCAAGCGCCTTCCGCTTGATGGGCAGCGATCGCGCCGCCCCATAAAAAATCTTTCGGCATTTTTGCGGACATAAATTTCATTCCTCCTCGACTCATTCGTTTGCTTATAATTCTACTTTCTGGGAACGGTTAGAGGCGATCACGAAAGGCAAATAGATCAAGACCGAAATCGCAAGACAAACGACACCGACAACCGCAGCGATCGCATTTCCTCCAGTTCCTAAAAAGAGATTAATGATTCCTGGGGTCGTCCATGGTACCCCAATCGCTGGGGTCGGCATGATCGGCCAGACAACAGTGACAAAATAACCCACCAAAATATTGACCATTGGTGTCAAAATAAACGGAATGATCATGATTGGATTCAAGACGATCGGTAGACCGAAGATCATCGGTTCATTGATTTGGAAAATTCCTGGAACTAAGGACATCTTAGCGATCTCACGTTGTTCTGGACGTTTTGAAGCGATGAAGATCGCAATGATCAAGCCCAATGTCATACCAGTTCCGCCCATATTTGCGAACATATCATTTAAAACGCCCCAGGTTTCTTTGTAAGGAACGTCCCACAAGGAGCCGCCCTGGTTGATAAAGTCTAGGTTAGCTAGATCTTGTTCGGTAAAAATCGCTGAACGAACCGCATTCAATGTGTTTGGTCCATGGATCCCGATCGCAAACAACGTAGTTTGCAAGAATGCCAAGATCAAGACACCGACGACATTGCCCCCCAGATCCCGCAATGGACTTTGGATCCCGTTGTAAATCAGTTCATTGATGCCTTCCGGTGCAATCATTAAAACTAAGAAATTGATCAAAGCAGTGACTGCCACGATGATCACGATCGGAATCATGCCAGAAAAGGAACGGGAAACAGCTGGTGGTACCATTTCAGGCATTTTGATCTGCAATCGTTTGACCTTGAAAAGCTTGGGTAAGAATTCACCGACCAAACAAGCCACGATCATAGCTACGAACAACCCTTGGGCGCCTAAATATTGTGTAGAGATCACATTGACATCATCTACTGCAAACGAGGTCGGGTACAAGATCATAAAGGCAGCGACACTTGTCAAACCAACTAACGTAGCATCTGCTTGGAAATGCTTGGCTAAAAGTTGGGCAACAAGAAACGCAATGAATAAACTCATGATGTTGATGGTCCCGTTCGCCACGGAAGCTAGGACTTGCTGGGCGCTTTCCAGATTAGGAAAAAGCCGATTCAGTTGAAATAATTGCACGATGAAACTTTCATTGGAAAATAAAATATTGTTGACCAAAATAACGAGAGAAGAAGCGATGGTCAGTGGGAAAATCAGCATGAATGCATCCCGGATCGCTGCTACGTGGCGTTGATTGTTCAACTTTGTTGCGATTGGTACCAACGAGCGGTCTAACAGGTCATTGAATTTTTGCATAATAATAACACCTTTCCTTAATTGATGCCATCATTATAGCGAATGAAAGCGGCTAAAAGTAAGCGGATACGGATTCCGTACATATCTCTCAAGAAATGAAAAAAATTCCGCATCCGGAACACAGTGTTACAAAAAAAGATGGTTCAGTAAACTGAACCATCAAGGGTTGGAACGATAATCTTGTAAATAGCCGATCAGTGTTTCTAAAATCGCTACTGAAGGCAATTGACTAGTCAAATCAAGAAAGATGTCTTTGCGTTCCTCTTTGATCGCATACTCGATCGAATAATCGCACAGGCGTGCCAACGTACTTTCCCGATTAGGGGTAATGCAGTATTTCTGCACGATCGCTTGATTGTCTAAACCGGTAATGACTTCGATCAGTTCTTTGGTTTCACCAGAGACACTCAGAAAAACCAAAACATTTTTTTGATCTTTTCGCAAAAAGCTTTTGATTGGGTAGGTCAGCTCATCAATGCTGATACTAAAGTAACCGAGACTGGCTAGCTTGCGGGCAACGTATTGCGCGATCGCACCGGATGCCCCCATCCCCATAAATAAGATCAAATCGGCATCCCGCATCGCTTCGGCAAGTTTTCGTATTTGGTATTCCGCATCAGGGTGGAAGATCTGCATATTCAAGCCTTTGATGCGCGCTTCTAAACCTAAGTGTTCAGGATGCGCGTCAAAATGGGCTTTTTCTAAATGATTTTTGATATAGAAGCGAAATTCTGGAAACGACTGAAAGCCGACTTTTTGAATAAAACGAAAGACCGAAGTCGAAGAGACATGAGCATCATCGGCAATGTCGCGCACACGCATATATGGGATCTTTTCTAAGTGATTGACGATAAAACGGTAGATTTCTTGTTCTACCGCAGAGAGCTTGTTCAAGTTTAATTGTTCAAAAAGCGCCATGCTGGTTCCTCGCTGTCCTAGATAATCAATTTACACCAGTATAGCATATCCGAACTTTTAACGGTGCAGCTGTTGGTGGATCTGATAGACTGCGCCGATCAAGCCGGCATCGTTTTTTAGCTTCGCTGGACGAACAGGCGCGATGGTTTGTCCGCGCAAATAATTAATCGCTTCATGCCGTGTTTCCGTGATCGTCAAGCGAGCCTGCAGGCGTTCCCAGAAATAAGGATTGGCGCTGATACCGCCGCCGATCAATACCAATTCTGGGTCAAAACAGCTAATCAAATTGATCAGTCCTACAGATAAATCCGTTAGAAATTGGTCCGTCAGCTTCAGCGCCAACGCTTCGCCTTGCTGCGCGCGGTCAAAAATCTCTTTGGCGTCTTGGGTGGGTTCAAAGCCAGGAACTGCTG
Organism: Enterococcus sp. AZ095a; assembly: GCF_050546735.1. NCBI lineage: Bacteria > Bacillati > Bacillota > Bacilli > Lactobacillales > Enterococcaceae > Enterococcus > Enterococcus sp. AZ095a. Next base: position 183,373 of record NZ_CP172953.1, read on the forward strand.
CGCCAGATAAATTGTAGAGGCGAATCAAGCCGCCCACGACGGCAGTTTTTTTATTGATGGAACTTTCCTCGATATTGCCTTCTTCTGGCAGCTGATCAATCACCATCCAGCCAAATTCACCAGCCATGCCATGAGCACCTCGGTAGACTTGATTATTGATCACGATCCCACCGCCTACACCAGTGCCTAGGACAAGACACAAATAGTTGGCTACCTCTTGCGCATTCCCGATCCATTTTTCAGCAATCGCTGCTGCATTGGCATCATTTTCCACCGCCACCGGCAATCCTGTACGCGCTTCCAAGACTGCTTTAAAATTTTCACCATATAACGATTTGATGGCTCCAGCCGTTAACATAAACCCGTCTTTTTGAACGATCCCTGGGGCACTGATCCCAATGCCATCAATCGTGTGGCGGCTCTGGGCATCTTCGATGATCGTGAGTAGATCCTGATAAAACTGGGCTGGCTCATAGCTAGTGGGGATCGCTGATTTTTCAAGGATCACTCCGGTTTCATCTAAAACCCCATATTTAATACTTGTTCCGCCAATATCAAATCCTACGTACATTCTTCTTCCTCACCTTTCAAAACATTGTTGCCTTAAGTGTACCATCTGGCAGGAGGAATTTTTTTCTTTTTTCAGCTATTTTTTGACAGCCGTTTCCGCTGCATCCAAATAAAACAAAATGTCACTTTTGCCTTCCTGATTGGTTCCTTTGTACACCTCCGTATCCAGGCCTCCGATACGAAAGCCTGCTCGCAAGTAAAACAGACAGGCAGAAGGATTGTTGTCCTGCGCTTGTGTATAGATGCCGCGATAGTCTTTGGCAAGGGCCGCTTTCAGTGCCTGTTGGATCAACAGTTGACCGATTCCTTGCTTGCGGTAGTCTGTGTTGACCTTTAAGTCATAGAGGTACAGATACTTGAAAAAAGCGTCTTGAACGATCGCTAAGCCAATGCATTTTCCATCATCATAAGCACCGATAAACAGACTGTTTCGGCTCATTTCATCATAGCAATAATTTTCATCTGGGAAACGCATCGTCTGAATGTCTTCAGGTGCAAATTTACAGATCGTGTACTGCCAGTTGCCCTCATTATAAGACGGCAGCATTTTCCCCCATAAGGAGAAGGGTTCGTTTTTCAAGCGGATATCAGCTTGGTGTTCTTGATCGATCAGTTTGATTTCTAGCATGGGACACCTCGGTTTTCTATAGTTTTCAATCATGAGTATTTAAAAGTAAGTTGTTGCAGTTTAGTTTACTACAAAGAATGAAAAATCACGATACTTATTAAACAGTCTGGTCTTCCTGTGAGAAGGGACGTTTTTGTAGGAGTAACTTAGTTGTTTGTCTATACATTTAGGTGGAAAAAGCAGAAAATATTCTATTGATACCTTAGTCACAATGACCGACGGAAAAATACGTCTTAAGTTTGATTATATTTATCGCTTGTTTTTTTATACTGAAGGTAGATAGAAAAAACGGAGGACAATCACTTGAAAAAAGCAATTAGTATGATCCTGCTCGTGTTAACGATCGGGACCGTCACATTGGTTACATGGTCTTATTTTACGAAAGATGATTCCAGCGAACTGGTTCAGCTGGTGGATCGTTTCAATCCTTTCGTACCGGAGAAAAAGGTTTATGTCAAAACATCCAATGAGTATGGCGTGCCGCAAGAACATGATGCCTATGAATATACGCAAGAAGGAATCAATGAAGATGGACAAAAAATAAAAATCACGTTTTGGGCACCACAAAAATTAAAAGAAAATGCCTACCTAGAGCTTGATGCAAAGGGCAAACATGTGGAGTCGTATCAAGAGGTGACCGAGCAGGATCTCCCTGACGCTATCAAAGACGAGTTGGTTACGACCCATTGATCATCGAGCCTGCTTGAAGAAACGGACAGAAAGTCATTTCCCACAAGTTGGGAGATGGCTTTTTTTAGTACCTTCACCTAAAGAAAAGTTCGCCAAGATTTGATTTGGGTGAAAAAGATTAGAGGATGATAGAATTTTCAGAAAAAATAGATAATTTTTTCAATTCTTAGTTGCAATAGCAGAAACGTCTGGTATTCTCTATGAGGTAGTTAAAAAAAATCATTCATATAATTAAAAATAGCAACAGTGAGAGAATCACTGTGTATGAAGGATCAACGGTTTTCGAGGAGGAACGTATGACAGAAAAAAATCAATTAAAAAAACAGATGAAAACCAGACACATCACTATGTTGGCACTAGGTGGCGCAATCGGTGCCGGCCTATTCAAAGGCAGTGGGGAAGCGATCCAGTTAGCGGGGCCTGCGGTCTTGCTAGCGTTTATTTTTTGTGGGCTGATCTTATTTGTCGTCATGACAGGACTGGGACAGTTGGTTTTATCTGACCAAAAACAACATGGCCTTTCGGGCTTAGTCCAGCCGTATCTTGGCTTGCATACAGCTGATTTCATTGATTGGATCTACTGGTCAATGTGGATGATCAACATCATCGCCGAAGCAGTTGCTGCCGCAAGCTTTTTGCAGCTGTGGTTTCCCAATATTCCAGCTTGGATCTTTGTTTTGATTTTGGCACTACTCACGACCATCATCAATTTGTTTTCGGTCCGCTTGTTTGCAGAAACGGAATACTGGCTTTCGTGGGCCAAAATCAGTGTGGTGATTGTGCTGATCTTGGTGGGTCTCTATCTGGTTGCCACGCAAGTCTTTGATCTGGGCTTTTTACCGACGATGAGACAAATGACAGACTATGGTGGTTTTGCCCCTCACGGTCTCAAAGGATTTATCAATTCTTTATTGGTCGTAATCTATTCGTATGGCGGTTCTGAGTTAGTAGCCATCACGATTAGTGAAGCAGAAAATCCAAAAAAAGCGATCCCTCAAGCAATCAAAGGAGTAATGACTCGGATTGCCGCTTTTTACATCATTCCCATGTTTCTTTTACTGATCATTTATCCGTGGAATCAATTAGCAGATCCAAATGTCAGTCCCTTTGTAATGGTGTTTCAAAAAATCCATGTGCCTTTTGCTTCCGACATCGTTAATTTAGTGATCATTTTGGCCTTGTTTTCCTCCATCAATTCTGGGGTCTATGCTTCTTCAAGAACGTTGTTTTTCCGGTTAAGCAACAATGGCCAGAAAAAAAGCCGCTTCACGATGCTGAATAAAAACAGCGTGCCCCAACGAGCGATCATGTTTTGCAGCGGTACTTTATATCTTGGAGTCGTTCTTTCTTACTTTTTAGGCGACAAACTCTTCAATTATCTGGCAGGCTCCCTGTCGTATACTGTATTACTGATTTGGTTGTTGATCAGTGTGGCGGCGTTTGTTTTGGTACGCAAGCAGAAGAAAATGGGCTATACGATTTTTTTGGGTGGGGCGATCCTTGCGTTGCTTTTGCTGTTTGCCGGAATCTTGATCACTAACCCATTAGCGGTTACAGGTTTCACCGCATTGCTGTATACGATCATTTTTCTTAGTTTTTATTGGAACCATCGAAAAATAGGGGACACCAGTGGAAAAAGTTGAAGAACCCTCCCTTAAGGCATAAACTGATGGAGAAGGAACAGCCCGCTTGGCTATTTTTTCGCTTCTCAGGAACATGGCTAAAAATAAAGTAAAGGAGAATACGAAAATGGTTAATTTTTGGACATTGATTTTCGGCACCCTCAGCTGGGTTGTGGTGGAAAGTCTGCTTTACAACCCGATGCATAAGTGGGGCAAGTTTTGGGCGAAAGAATCAGGAATGGCAGAGAAGATGGACGGTCAGCAGATGACGACCGGTGACATGCTCTTTACCTTTGGCGGCACGATTGTTGGTGGGATTCTCTTATCGGCAGCGACCTATCAAGTCGTCTATTGGTTTGCCACATTCGATCATGATGGTTGGCTGATGACCTCCTTGCAAGTCGCTTGCTTATTGTGGCTAGGGGTGTATGGGGTCGCCACCTTCGTGATGGCTGTTTACTCGGGACAGTCCCGTAAATTAGTTGGGCTGCACCTTGTGAATGGGTTTCTAGGAGTGATCGTTTTAGGGCTTGTTGTCGGACTAATTGGACAATAGGCAGCGATCATATCCCAGCGAGAACGTTCAAAGATCTCAACGAATCAATCCTAAAGAAAGCCGATCTTGTCTCGACAAGGTTGGTTTTTTTGTGCGTGAAATTAATCTCACTATAAAAAAAAGCTATAAAAGCAAATTGTTTATGCTATACTGAAAATAACTCAATTTGACAGGAAACACAAACCCACGGGTTTTCGAAAAATCATGAAAGAAGGAAACTTATGGAAAACGAGGAGGGGAAAAATGAAAACGAAAAGCAAGTTAGGTAGAAGAATGTTTGCTACCGTTTGTTTGGCGGTGCTATTTTTTTTGGCAAGCTGCAGCCGCTCAGGGGTTGACTCTGCAGCTGCAAATCAAGTATTGACCAATAGCAACAGTCATCAACAAAATGCCTTGTACGTTTTGGAAGATGGAAAGCTCACCGTCAATAAAACGCTGAGTTTTTTGGTCGATCCGAATCAGGAACCTGCGGACTTGGTAGAAGAACAAGAGACGCAATTAGCGCAGATCAACGAAACACTACAAGCAGAGTTCCCCAAAAGCAAAGCACTGACTGTGGCAGACATCGGCACTATGCTCACCTTTGAAGTGACAAATGCCCAAGTGATCATTGATCAAGAGAAAAAGGAAGTGCGCATGACTGGCGATGATTTTGAGAAAGTATTCAAAATGGCGGACAACAATGACAAGCGTCTGATCGATGACGAACAAAACGAGTACGAGTTTTCTTATGAGGAAAATTAGCAAGTGAAAAAAACGGCTGCCTCCGACGAGACAACCGCTTCAGACTGTAGACAAACCTTAGACAAAAATGAGGTTTGTCTTTTTTCGTTGCAAAATTTAGTGACTATTACGGAAAACATTTTGCACAAGGAGTAAGTCCGCGGCTTTGCGCTTCTGCTAAAGTTGCAGGCGTGTAGGTACCGTTGCCGCATTTTCTCGTATGGTACTTGGAACCCGTTGGTGTAACAAGGACTGATGTTTGGGCTTGATTGCTAGCAGCGGCTGGCTGGCTTTGTTCTGGCACAGCGGCGGCTGCCTGCCGTTCTTCCTCCGCCTTAGCTTGTGCGGCTGCTTGTTCGTTGGCAGTGATCGTTTGCGCCACTGTTTTCGTTCGAGTAGCTAATTCCTCATCGGGGATCTTGAGACGAGCGACAGCATCTTCTGCACGAGCAAGGGCATCTTTTGTCGGCTCTGCCTCTGCCGCTTCCACCGCTTGGACAGCTTCTGCAACGAGGGCTTCTGCTTCTTTCTCAGAAATCTTGGTTTCTACAGTGGATAACCGACTTTCAAACGTTTCCTTGTTCAAAACCGCTTGTGCGACTAATTCTTTTGCCTGATCGAAATCACTGCGCTCAAGGGAAGCTTCAGCAGTATCGAGGGCTTTGCCGATGGCAAGATGTTCTTCCACCACGGTTAGCCGGGTAGCGAAATCTTCGTAGGTTTTACTCAAAGCATGAATCAGCGTCACAGCTTCGTCGTAATTCTTTTGGTTTGGCTGGGTTTCGGCAAGCGCCAGTGCCGTCTCGGCTTTTTCCAGTGCTGCTTGTTCTTGTTTTTCAGCTTGCAAACTCGCTAGAAATGCGCGAGAAGGTTTGACGGTGACGACTTCTTCTTTGGTGCTTCCACCCATTGAGGCTTGGAGGGTAAATTCCTGTTCCTCTTCATCTTCAAGTTGCACGGTGTAAGAAAATGTTTCGTCCGCCAGTGAAACCTCCACCCCGTTGATCGTCAGTTGCGCTTCTGGATTGGTTTGCCCAGTGATCGCTGCTTCACCTTGCTCATTCGTAACCAGTTCTGCTTCATCTACGTGAAGCTCCGGTGTTGTTGCAGGAGTCAATAATACCCCGCCGATCAATAAGAGAAAACCACCCATAAAAATAACGATTTTGTTGCGAAGCGGCTTTTTCTTGATCAAACTAAGAACAAAAAAGATTCCGCTTACAACCATTGTCAAAAAACCAATAACAAAAATAAACATCCCCATAACTCTTTCCAATTCCTTTCTTGTGAATATTTTAATTATAACATTTTTACTAACGTATCCGCCATCAATAACCGACTAGTAAGGGTTGCTGAGCGTACGGAAGAAGCTCAACTAGCAAATCAGCAATTATTTTTATCAATATTAAATAGATTTAAGATATTTTTTATTATAAAATGATATATAAAGGGTTGTTTTTTCGTTTGCGGTTGTTTTTTTGGTTAAACAGCTCTTGGTACAAATACACTTGTTTGCTTCATCACTGGAAAAAATGTTTCGAACAAACGGATGAGAGCGAGCAACTACCTGCAAACAAGCAGCTTTCCTTCGCTGCTTCCCCCAACTAACACCTTAAAAAAGATATTCCCCCTCACTTGCAACCAAGCCACTTCATTGATAAGAAAATCAGTATGTGCAAAAGGAGAAGCAATGAAAATCACACAAATCCAATGTCCCAGCTGCTTGGGTCAGTTAACCGTTGACTGGGAGACAGGAAAAGCAGTCTGCCAGTATTGCTTAACTAAGTCAGTCCTACATTCGCCACCAAAACAAACGCAAGAAGCTTCGAATGAACAAGCTCCCGTAGTTTTTCAAGAAGTCAAAGAAGGGTTTTATTCGTTTACCTTTAATGAAGACGAGGTAGCAAATGCCTTGAAAAAATGGCTGATCCAACAGGAATCAGTTCCTGAGGACATTGTCGTTCATCTTGAAGTCAGCGAGGTAAAACGATATTTTATTCCGATTTATGAATTTCAGGTGACCTATACGATGCACTGGGAGGGGGCCTTTGGCTACGATACCCATTCCATTGCTTGGGACGGCTCGCATACGACCACGTGGGAAAAGAAGCGAGGCGACCATCCAGATGAGACGGTCATACTCTATCAATGCGGCAGTTCGGAGGTGATCGAGCAAGAAATTCCTCAGAGCTTCGAGGTCAACGATGAAATGAAAAGAAAACCGCACTTTAGTACCGATCAAAAGGAATTTCAACAGCTAGTCTCAGCACATGCTATTCATGCTTTTCCCTTTGATATTGAGCAAGAGCAGGCGCTCTTTGGTTCTGAAAAACAAGCGGAATTGAGAGCCCATGCGAATGCGGTGATCCAGAAGAAAAAATCTGCCGATCAGCTAAAAGAGCTGCACCTAGATCTTTCCCTGATCAGCTGTGCTACAGAAAAGCTCTACTTTCCCCTGTATATGGGCACCTTCAAGTACCAAGAGCAATCCTTTGAATTTGCGATCGACGGCAAAGATCCTGACCGAATGAAGCTGCCGATTATCCCACAGTGCCAAGCTACCTATCAAACGGTTGCGAATTTTTCAAAAGCTCGTAAGGTTTTTGGCTGGTCCTCCGTACTCTTTTTTACGTTAGGTGTGATCCTGATGATCTTGGCGCTATTCATTTCTGAATGGATCCCTCTAGGAAGAGTGTTCAGAGCTGTCATAGGGGGGATTGTCATGAGTTCCCTGCCAACTGCAGTTTATTGGGTAGTATCGGGGATAGTGTTGCACTTTCTAAAAGAACAGTACCTCAAAACAGCCCCAAAATTTAGAGATGAGTGCCAAAGAGAATTATTAGGTAAGAAAACGGCTGGGACAGCTTTTTTAGCAAACTACGAGAAGCGTAGAAAGAAGCTTGTAAGAATCAGAAGATTTTATGAATGGCTCGATACGCTCGCTTATGTGGTCGTGGTCGTTACCCTTATTTGGAACATTCTTCGGTTTCTTTGATAAACCATCTTGTTGAAAAGAAAAAACGATTCATAAAAAAGGAGAAAAAATGAAAATCACCCAAATCCAATGTCCCAGCTGTCTGGGACGTCTAGAAGTTGATTGGGACTCAGGGAAAGCAGTCTGTCAGTATTGTTTAAATGAGCTGTTGATCAAACCGGAACAAAAAAACCAGGAACAAACAAAACAAGTCGTCTCGCTGAAAGAGTTGTCACGCATTCAAGGGACCGTCAAAGAAGGATTTTATCCGTTTGCCTATGATGAAAAGGCATGTGAAGCGGCGTTGAAAAATAGACTAGCATGGCAAGACACCATCTCGGAAAGTATCTTTTTTGAGCTAGAGATGGTTCATCTAAAACGTGTATTTATCCCGATGTATTATTTTCAAATTGCTTATGATGCTCAAGTGAGAGGGAGCTATGTCCACGAGGAACAGCAGAGGGGGAGTGGGCGCATTACTGCCGACATTTCTTTACATAACAGCGGGAATACAACAATTTTCAATGAATATTTCCCTACAGATACCCAAAAAGAAGCGGATTACAGTATCAATGGTAAGCTGCCGCTGCATCTTCAAAAAGGAGCCGCCTATTGCACGGATATGCAGCAGTTTTCGGCACTTAGCCAAGGCGTTCAGGTGCTGCCCTTTGATATTTCCAGAGAAGCGGCACTTGCTGATACCCATCTAATGGAAGTCTTTGAAGCAAAAGCCAAAGACCATTTGGTGGGAGCAGATGTTGCCAATGAGGTTCAACTGACTCTTTTTCCGAAACAATGTGATACGGAAAAACTGTATTTTCCTTATTACATTGGCGAATTCAAATACGGAAACCAAACCTATTCTTTCGTGGCTGATGGCACCGATGCTGAACGCCTTTTTCCAACCCAGCTCCCTGAATGTGAACAGCTGGTGCAAGTGAAAAAAAGTTTTTCGAAGACCAGCAGTGTCCTATGGCAGTTCTGCTATACCTTTTTTTCATTCGGAATAATTTCAGGGACCCTTTTAAATTTTATTTTTGGTGGATTTTTAATGCCTGCCGTTGCCTTTAGTTTGATTGGCACATCGATCGTGCTTTTTGTCATTTGGCTAGTAGTTTCATTTTTTTTGATTACGCAAAAAATCAACTTCTTTAAAGAACATAAAAAGTTTAAAAAGGATCTGAATCAAGCACTCAGTCAGCCACAGGCAAATCAAATAGCTATTTTGCAGACATTTGAAGCCCGAAAAAAGAAACTCGTCCGAAAGACAGTATTTTACAGTGGTCTGGAAAATATGGCGTATGAATTCGCATTGATTCTCTTCTTAGCAATATTGGTTTGGTATTTTGGCTTCTACGGCTTGTCTTTTGTCATGCTGCTGGCGTTTGTCAGCTGGAATACGATCCGTATTTTTACAACGAATAGCTCTGATCGATGCATCAAAACGAAAGGATGATCTCATGGATATCATTCCCATTCAATGTCCCCATTGTTTAGGGGAACTAGAAGTAAACTGGGGTGTCGGCACGGCAGTCTGTCTGTATTGCCGCGGCAAAATGGTCATCAAATTGCCCTTTGACCACGCCAAAATTGCCCAGTCCAGTCCCCTGACGGACAAACAGCTTGCGCTGACCCAGCTGGCTGCTCTCTTGAAGAAAATCAGTTTGTCGTCTGCTGCTCTTAGGGGAAATGCACCAACAGCCGGCGTTTTCGCTGGACAAGAGCAGCCAAAACCAACGTCAGGAAACCAGGCGTCTCCGATTCAAAGGGCGCCCATCCATCAGCGCAACCAGCGGCAAAATCGTTTGACTGCCTTTTTTCAAAAACAAAATTTTTTATTCTATTTTTCTGGAGAAAGACAAGTGCTACCAAGGCAATGGCAAAGACAAGTCCTCGCTAGTTTTCAAGTGCCTGAAACGGAGACCCCTCTTGCGTTGCTAACGTCAAAGATGACTGGCAAGAAAGCGAATGCGGGACTGCTTTTTGGCGTTGAACGAGTGTATTTGTGCACGTACGAAAAGAAAGAAAAACGAATAGTCAGTTTTTCCTGGAGTGTTTGGAAAAACCTCGGTTTTGAGGTCCAGCATAAAATGTTTAGTAGCTTTTTGGTGATTCAACAGGAATATCGTGTTCCTCTTCAAGCATTGGGCTTTGCGACCCAATCATTTTTGCAAGAATTACAGCAGTTGTTGCAAGAGTGGGAGACTGGCTAGTGCTGAGTATCGATGAAATCAAATAGGGAATCAATTTATTGGTCAAAAAAACAAAGAGAGCGTCGCAAACAGCGGCGCTCTCTTTCACTTCATGTGGTTTCCAACTCAGCATTGTTGGTCCCTGTTAAATACTCGGCTTCATCGTTTAAAAGACTGGCCGTCGTTCGCAGCGTGTCGTAAGAATGCAAAACGGCAGCGAGACTTTTTTGCGAATCACTGATTTTCATAGTCGTCGACTCGGTACTATCTAACACGACTAAGGCTTGTTGGTTGATGGCTTGCATGGTTGCGGCAATGGTTTGGGTCAACTGCTTGGTCTGTTCGGCTAATTTTTGCATTTCATCGGCAACTACCCGAAAGCCAGCTGCTTGTTCGCCGATCCGTGCTGTTTCGATGGAAGCGTTGAAGGATAGCAGTTTGGTTTGTTGTGCAATGCGGTCGATGTCATGCAGCACCGCTGTCACCTGTTGGCTATCCATTTCTAAGGCATGGGTCGTTGCTTGATTTTGATCAGACAGCCGTTTGACTTGCGCCAAGTTCTCTGACAAATGATCGACTTGCTGATGCCCGTTGGCAGAAAGTCGTGTCAGGGAAGCAGCACTTTCTTGCACTTTTTTGATAGTGACCGCTAAGGCTTGTTCTCTTTGGGTAATGTCAAAAGCGATTTTGACGACGTTGACGACTTCTTGCTGCTCATCGAGGACGGGGAAGTAGATTCCTTCTAAAATCAGTTTTTCTCCTTGTTTGTTTTTTCGGATGATTTTGTCTTGAAACCGTTGCTTTGAGTACAGCAGTTGATTCCAAAAAGCTTGGTAATCCGTACTGGCAGCATAATGGTCAAAACAAAAGGTCCGATGCGGCAAGCCAATGATTTCTTCTTGGCTGTACCCTAGGATATCAGTCATGTTGGCATTGGCGAAAACAACTTCTTTTTGCGGATCAAAGACTATGACAGCGAGTTCTTGAAAAATAGCAGCGAGCAGACGGTTATTTTGTGTTTCATCTAATGTGAATTTCATACGTACTTACCTACGCCTTTCAGTTTTTTGGGAAGTTTACACAGCGAGTGTCTTACAGTTATCGGTCATGAAGGCAAGGCAGTTAAGAGTGCAAAAACCACCTTTTTTGTCGAACAAAATGCTTGGAAACAGAAGAAAGCAAGATTCTTTGCATCAGAATGACTTGGTGGTACCCTTAAGATCAACACGAACGATTTCAAACAAAAGGAGAGAATCGTATGACAGATAGAATTTCGTTGGAAAAAGCAGCCGTTGAATTTAGTGAGGCAAATGCACCGCACCCACGGATCTATGAATTACCGCCAGAAGAAGGGCGCGCACTATTGGAACAAGTCCAAGAGTCACCCGTCAATAAACTGGCGGTTGAGATAGAAGATCAGACCGTAGATACAGGCGAGTGGGGGGCCATCAATGTTCGTTTTGTTCGTCCCGAAGGAAATCATGCGATTCTCCCTGTTATTTATTATCTCCATGGCGCTGGCTGGGTCTTCGGCAGTGCCGCAACTCATGATAAATTGATCCGTGAATTGGCGGTACGAACCAACTCGATCGTCATTTTTCCTGAATACAGTCGTTCGCCAGAAGCAAAATACCCAACGGCGATCGAACAAAATTATGCGGTCTTGCAGCAATTACCGGGATTTGTCGATGTCAAAGGCTTAGACCTTACCCGTTTGACCGTGGCTGGCGATTCCGTAGGTGGGAACATGGCGACTGTTATGACCTTGTTAACGAAAGCCCGTGGTGGCATTCCGATCGCACAGCAATTATTGTTCTATCCTGTGACAGATGCCCGCTTTGATACGCCTTCGTATGAAGCATTTGGCGAAAACTATTTTCTGACCAAAGAAGGGATGCAATGGTTCTGGGATCAATACACGACGGATGAAACACAGCGGAATCAAATTACCGCTTCTCCTTTACGAGCGACCAAAGAGGAGTTAGCCGATCTGCCACCAGCGTTGATCATTACGGGGGAAGCAGATGTCTTGCGGGATGAAGGGGAAGCCTATGCGCAGCGTTTACGAGCAGCTGGCGTGGAAGTTACCCAAGCACGTCTGCAAGGAATCATCCATGATTTTGTGATGGTCAATGCGATGGATCAGACCCAAGCTGCACGAGCTGCCATGACACTGGCTGTCGGTTGGCTGACGGAAAAAAATGTCCCAGCAGAATAAAAAACCGACAAAAGAAGCTTCTTTTTAGAGGTGTTCTGATACAGTAAAGGATTTATGGGGTGGAGCGATCCACTCCTTTTTTTGTCGGAAAAATGGAAAGACATACACCTGCGGTCTGAAGCAGATGCAAACGCTCTCTAAAAAACTACGTTTTTATAGTACAGATATTAATAAGTGTTTTTCGTTGATAAATAAATAGAAAGTGCTATTATATGTATTGTGATTAATACAGTTTTTGAAAAGAGGTAATACAGTGAGTGCAAAAGGATCAGAAATCATTGTTGAAAGTTTAGAAAATCATCGGGTGCCTTATATCTTTGGGATTCCCGGTGCAAAAATCGATGGCGTATTTGACGTGTTGAGTGATCGGGGACCAGAGTTGATTTTGGCACGACATGAACAAAACGCGGCATTTATGGCACAAGCAATCGGTCGCCTGACAGGAGAGCCAGGAGTCGTCATTGCGACAAGTGGACCAGGGGCCAGTAATTTAGCGACTGGGTTGGTCACGGCAACTGCCGAAGGTGATCCCGTCCTGGCACTAGCAGGCCAAGTGAAGCGTTCTGACCTTTCAAAATTGACCCACCAAAGCATGAATAATGCGGCATTGTTTGCGCCGATCACGAAATTCAGCAGTGAAGTCCAAGATCCTGAAACCCTTTCTGAAAGTATTGCCAACGCCTTTCGCATCGCAAAAACAGCGAAAAAAGGGGCGAGCTTTTTATCCATTCCTCAAGATGTGACGGACGGAACCGTTCAAGGGGCAGCGATCAAACCACTATCTTCGCCTAAATTAGGCAGTGCCGATGCAGAAGATATCCAGGCACTCGTCGATCGGATCAAAGAAGCCAAGCTGCCTGTCCTACTCTTAGGAATGCGGGCTTCAGGCGTGAAAGAAACACAAGCGATTCGTCATTTAGTTGCAAAAACTGGGTTGCCTGTCGTAGAGACCTTCCAAGGCGCTGGGATCATTTCTCGTGAATTAGAAGAGCATTTCTTTGGCCGCGTCGGCTTGTTCCGCAATCAGCCTGGTGATATGCTGTTGAAACGCAGCGACTTAGTGATCGCTGTGGGGTACGACCCGATCGAATACGAAGCTCGCAACTGGAATGCGGAAAAAGATGCCCGCGTGATCGTCATCGATGAAGTACCGATGGAGATCGATCCATTTATGCAGCCAGAAGTTGAACTGATGGGCAGTATCGCGAAAATTATTGAACAACTATCAAAAGCCATCGATCAGTATCACTTGACCGAAGACGCTCAAAACTATTTAACGACGCTGCAAACCAAACTCAATGAAAAACCAGCGGATGTCGAAGGCAGCAACAATACCTTGCATCCCCTGGAAATCATTGATGCTTTGCAACAAGAAGTGACCGATGACATGACGGTGACGGTGGATGTCGGCAGCCACTACATTTGGATGGCCCGTCATTTCCGCAGTTATGAGCCACGGCATCTGCTCTTTAGTAATGGCATGCAGACTTTAGGGGTCGCTTTGCCATGGGCGATCGCGGCAGCGCTCGTGCGACCAAATACTCAAGTGATCTCTGTATCTGGCGATGGTGGCTTCTTGTTTTCTGCCCAAGAGTTAGAAACAGCCGTCCGTTTGAAACAAAACATCATTCACTTGATTTGGAATGACGGTACCTACAATATGGTGAAATTCCAAGAAGAAATGAAATATGATCGTGCTTCTGGGGTTGATTTTGGACCAGTTGATTTCGTGAAATATGCCGAAGCGTTTGGTGCCAAAGGCTTACGGGCAACCACCAAACAAGAATTGATGGCAGCCATCGAAGAAGGCTTTGCAACGGATGGTCCAGTGATCATTGATATCCCTGTGGATTATTCAGACAATGCCGATCTTGGCAAAACGATCCTACCTGATCAATTTTATTAAGACCAAAGGAGCATCAAGATGAAAGTGAAAAACAAAAGTTATTTATATCAGCATGGCACCCTAGGTGGGTTGATGCAGGATTTAATGGATGGCACGGAGCAAATCGGAAAAATGCTTGAATATGGCAATTTTGGGATTGGTACTTTGGCTGGTTCCAATGGTGAAGTGATTATTTTAGATGGTGAAATCTACCATGTAGACGAGTCGGGCAAGGTACAAGTGCTCCAAGGAAATGAAGGAACCCCCTATGCGGCAGTCGTTGATTTTTCTGCGGCGAAGCACCTGCAGGTCAGCCAAGAAATGACCGATGAAGAAGTGAAAAACCACGTCCTGACAGAAGTCAGTCCGAATTTGTTTTCCGCTGTCAAGATTCATGGGGTATTTACCAAGATGCACGTCCGCGTTGCCCCAAAGCAAGAAAAACCGTACCCAAAATTCATTGAGATCATCCAGCATCAGCCGGAATTTCAAGCAGAAGATATCAGCGGCACGATCGTCGGGTTCTTTACCCCGTTGTTGTTCCACGGTGCTGCGGCCGCCGGTTTCCATTTGCATTTTATTAGTGATGATCGCACATTTGCTGGTCATGTCTTAGACTTTGAAGTGGCAGCTGGTGAAGTCGAATTGATGGAACTAGCCGAATTTCGTCAGCATTTTCCTATCGACAACCAAGACTACTTGCAGCGGGAGATCGATGTCGCAAAAATCGCCAAGGATATTGAAGCTGCCGAATAAGCAGCAGGCAGCAAAAAATAATTGATCGCCAGTAGAGTGGTCTCGGATCGAATTGAACGCAAAGCAGCAGTGAAGCCAACGCTTCACTGCTTTTTTGTGCTTCCTTCTATTCATGAGGCTTGCTGCAAAACCTGGATACTTCGATAGAAAAGTTGGGGAATGGTCAAAAATCTAAATTAATTCTTATTTACGAGCAAATAAATTGATATATTTTAAGAATAATGATAATTTTTGTACTAATTAGAAGTATTTTGTTGAGAGTAATTGCACTTGACTGATTTTATAGAGAAAAGAGGAAAGATATGAAAAAAAAGTTGACGACTGCGCAAGGAGCCAGTGTAGCGGATAACCAGAATTCTTTGACAGCGGGGCGCCGTGGCCCAGTGTTGATTCAAGATGTCCATTTGCTAGAAAAACTGGCACATTTTAATCGTGAGCGGATTCCCGAACGGGTCGTTCATGCGAAAGGTGCGGGGGCTCATGGGGTCTTCCGAGTAACAAACGACGTAACGATGTACACGAAAGCGGCGTTTCTTTCAGCCATCGGGAAAGAAACGGAGATGTTTATTCGCTTTTCAACGGTTGCCGGAGAACTAGGGTCTGCGGATACGTTGCGCGATCCTCGGGGGTTTGCGGTTAAATTTTACACGGAAGCGGGGAATTATGATCTCGTGGGCAATAATACCCCGATTTTCTTTATTCGTGATCCGTTGAAGTTTCCTGATTTTATCCATACCCAAAAAAGAGACCCGCGAACGCACTTGAAAAATCCAGAGGCGGTATGGGATTTTTGGTCTCATTCACCGGAATCCCTCCATCAAGTCAGCCTGTTGATGGGGGATCGGGGCTTACCGGCAACCTTTCGTCATATGCATGGGTATGGGAGCCATACATTCGCTTGGCTCAACGCAGAGGGAGAACGCTTTTGGGTGAAATATCATTTTCGGACGGATCAAGGCATTATGAACATGAGTGCGGCACTCGCAGCAGAACTTGCGGGAAGCAATCCTGATTATCATATTGAAGATCTATATAAAGCGATTGAGGCAAAGGAGTATCCTTCTTGGACACTCTATGTTCAAATCATTCCCTTTGAAGAAGGTTGGTCAGCTGCCGTCAATCTTTTTGATGTGACCAAAACAGTCTCACAAAAAGACTATCCGCTCATTGAAGTGGGACGAATGACTTTGAATCGCAATCCAGAGAACTATTTCAACGAAGTCGAGCAAGTCACTTTTTCACCGGGCAATATCGTTCCAGGGATTGATTTTTCTCCGGACAAACTATTGCAAGGTCGGCTGTTTGCTTACGGTGATGCGCATCGTTATCGAGTTGGACCCAATAGCAGCCAGTTGCCGATCAATGCGCCAAAAGCGCCCGTCCATAATCACCAACAGGATGGTTTCATGAATACCAAAACGAATTCTTCAGGGATCAATTATGAACCGAACAGTTTCGATGGCATCAAAGAAAACCCGCATGCCAAGGGCATCCACTATTCGTTAGAAGGAGAGATCGGTTCCTTTGCTTACGATGAAGACTATTATAGCCAAGCAGGTGATTTTTATTGTTTGCTCTCAGAAGAAGAACGAACACGTTTAATTCAAACGATTGCGGGAAGTTTGGGACAGGTTCAAAATCAACAGATCAAAGAACGGCAGGTCTTGCATTTTTACCGTGCGGACCCAGAATACGGCAGACGAATCGCTGAAGCGATCGATGTGAACATTTAAGAAAGGAGGAAAAAGAATGTTACTTTTACATGTAGTTTTTGGTCTTTTATCTTTTGTCGGAGCAATGATGCTGGGGGTGGCCTTTAAAGGGCAGCTGCGAGAGCTTTCAAGGCTTCAGCAATGGGCAATCGGTTTGAGTTATACGGGCACGCTGTTGACGGCGATTTTGGGGATCTTGTCTGCATCTTCTCATCCAATCATCGTACTCATGACCCTCGTAGGCGCACTGGCTTTTACGAAACGGACATTTTTAAGTGCAGATCAATCCAAAGAGCAATGATTGCTGATAGTAGCGGCGTAGAAGGAAAAAGCGTACTTGATTCATTGGAAAAGTCCCATATAAAGCTGCTTCCACTAAAAAAGAACAGCTTTATATGGGAGGATTAGTCAGGCGTTCGTTTAAAGGCGACAAGGAAATATCAATTCTCTTTCTTTGGAGAAGCGGCGTGAATGATTGGAATTACTACGTATTATCAAGAACGACCAACCGCAAAATTCTCGGATTGATTCGATTCAAAAGATAATTCCAATCGGCAGCGTCGGGTATTGATTTTAATAAGACACTTTCAACATCCAGTAAGTATTCAGTGGCGTATTCGGAGTAGTTAGTAATGAGAAAATTAATGTTTTTTTCTTTTAAATACTCGTGGGAGAGTTCGTTTGAATCAGGGTAGTACATTTCATGATAAACGCCAAGATATTTTCGGATAATACTTTCGGCGTACTCACAAACATACTCGTTACCTTCAAAAATAACAGCTATAGTTCTCCGTGTGCCCCAATTCTCTTCAATGATGGCTTCCATGTGGAAGGTGAGACTTGCACAAAAATCATCCAAATGGTCGAAAGAATAGAGTGTTTTCACAAGAGGATGTGAGAGCAAAAACTGGCGATTTCTTTTATATTCAGCCGCAAATTTTTCTTTGACGAAAGCATTCAAATCATCGATGTTGACGTTCATCGTTGGCGATAACAACTCACGAAGCTTGAAAATAGTGAAGAATGACTCTAACCAAAGCAAATCTTTTTGTTCATCAAAGCTGTTGCCGCGATTTTGGGCATAGAAATCAGCAGTGATTTGTTTGATCGCGGGCCAGTGGTTATAGTTAAGACAAAACACTTTGCTTGTTTCTAGATCGGTGTTGAGTTTGCGACGACAAATGATGCAAGTCAAAAGATAGATTGCTTCTTCTTGAGGAAACTCAAAGGTAAAATAACGCTGGATAATCTTTTTAAGGTCCTCATAATTTGAAAGTAAACCATTTTTTTTAACTAACTCGCTTAGTTCTGGAGAGGGGGCAGCAAGTAAACCGCGTTTGCTGCGCTCCACGCTAATATAAAGGATATACGCAAAATAAGAAAACGAAGAGCTCTGTAAGGCCTTCGTTTCCAAAAGGTCAGTGATTTCCATCACTGCATCTTGTACATGGATCGAGGGAAATAACGTGTGGACATTAATGTCAGACTCGTAGTAAAAAAGACAGAAAAATTTTCGTATATCGATCTCCGAACCTGCCAAAGAGACGGGATCCGTTTTGATTTTTAAACCGAAAGGGGATAAAAATGGCTGTATTTTCCGGAAGTAGCTGATCAGCGCTTGTTCAGAAATATTAAGCGTTAAGCTCCAATTAAAGAGGGTTTGCTGCTCATCATAAAAAATACTTTCTAAAATCTGGAAAATCGGTTCATCTTTTATCAATTCTTGCTTTTGCTTTCGATACCTATCATGATCGATTTCTTCAAAAAGATACCCGATTTTTGCTGTATGGATCGCCATAGCCCCTTTAAAATACTCTCGCAAGCTAGCAATGTCAGTAATCAACGTACGCGTACTGCTCTCGGTCACTTCAGCGAGTTCTCCCAGTGTACGGGAGGGACTTTTCTCAAATTCATTCAACAATTGCAGCCAGCGAATCAACGTACGATTTCGCATGAATTTTAATTGAAATGTTTTCATGTCAGCCTCCGAAAAATAAGTTTAAATAATTATAGCATAATCATTTACACAGAGAATGAAACGTTCAACTGTTAGGCGTTCTTGCCACAGTGCCTTGAAGACTCTGACTACCAGCAGAACATCTCCGGGAATATCAATCGTTCACGGTAAGTATAGCAAGGACCTGAGAAACCAATTGCCAAAAATCATACATAAACTTGAGAAAACGAAGCGCTAATAGAAAGGCTCCAAACGCTAGATAAAAAGCTAATGAAGCAAGAAAAGACGATAAAAACACAGTTTTTCAACTGGCAGTTGCCCATTTGAACAACTGTGTTTTTTTCTGATGACGCCAGAGGATCTTAGGCAACAGAAAGTAAAAGCTGCAACCCAGACTCGATAACGAATTGGATGCAAAACGTGATCCTTTACCAGTAGACCCATTCTTCCAACAACTCGTTCTCTTTGACAAGCACGGGAGTCATTTGCTTGAGTCGAAAAAACGAAGCGTAGTATAATAAAAGAGAATTGATATTTATTTACTATTTGGATGACAACATGTTTTTTTGATAGAGGTTGTTAAGTGAAAAAAGGAGAGAAAGGAAATCGCCTATGAAGCATTCGCAAAAAGGGGTAGCGCTTCTTTTGGTTTGCGGACAACTTTTAGCTGGTGTGCCAGTTTCAGCTGCGGTTGTTGCATCGGAAGGTACGATCGTTGCCCAAACATCAGAAACAGCTGCACAAGAAAGTGACAGTAGCAGCACAGCAGGGACGGTTGAAGAAACTGCTCCAGCAGGGGAAGGACAAGTGTCCGATTCGGAGCAAGGATCGGCACCTGTAGAAAGTGTACCAGAAGGATCTGAGACAGCGCCGGAGGGAACAGAGCAAACCGAAGAACCAACCCCAGATCCCCAACCGACGCCAGAACCGAAACCAGAGCCGAACCCAGAGCCGAAACCAGAGCCAGAACTACCGAGTAAGCCAGAGCCTTCTCAGCCAGAAGAACCAACCCCAGCACCGAAACCAGAAAAACCAACACAGCCTGAAGCGCCCAAACCTGAGACGCAGCCGGAGAAGCCCCAACCGTCAGAACCTGTAAAAACGCAACCGACACCAGAAGAAAATAGGGGAGCAAGTCAAGAAACACCGGCGGCTGTGTCACCAATCATGCCACCAAGTACCCAAGCACCAAGCGGGCCAAGTCAATCCGATCCTATAACGCAGCAAGGTAGCGAAACGAGCTTGACAGTCACACCAGTAAAAGAAGTGTGGGATTTTATCCAAGAAATCGGCGAAGATGCTCGGGAAATTGGCTTGAAAAATGATTTGTACGCTTCTGTCATGATTGCACAGGCTATTTTAGAATCAGGTGGCGGGCAAAGCAGACTGAGTCAGGCGCCGTACTTCAATCTCTTTGGTATCAAAGGAACCTATCACGGACAGGGTGTTGCCTTTCGGACACAAGAAGATGATGGTTCGGGAAATCACTACACAATCACGGCAACGTTCCGCCAATATACTGGGTACAAAGAGTCATTGATGGACTATGCTCGTTTGTTGAAAGAAGGGGTCGGACAGCAGTCTGATTTTTATAAAGGTGTATGGAAATCAGAAGCGGCTTCTTATCAAGAAGCTGCCCATTATTTGACTGGTCGGTATGCCACTGATACCGCGTATGATCAAAAGCTGACCGCATTGATCGAAGCCTATGCGTTGACCCGTTATGATCAGAAAAAACCTGATGTGACCGCAAGTGAGACGTATCTTTTTCCTGTTGAAAAAGCCGTTGTCACTTCTACTTTTGGCCCACGTTGGGGAAGCTTTCATCGGGGCGTTGACTTTGCCGCAGCGTTTGGGACACCCATCATGGCGAGTCAATCTGGAACGGTCATCCGTTCAGAGGTTCATCCTTCTTGGGGGAATTATGTAGCGATTCTCCATGAGGACGGGATGACGACACTCTATGCTCACAATCAACAGAACCTTGTGAAGGTTGGTCAACAAGTGGAACAAGGAGAAACGATTGCGCTCATGGGTAGTACGGGCAATAGCACAGGCGCACACCTGCACTTTGAAGTCAGTGCATCGCCTAGCTTGAGCCAAGCGAAATTGGTCGATCCAATCGCTTTTTTAACAAAATAAGGATTGCCGAAAAGAGAGTATCGTGGATACTTTCTTTTTTTGTCTTTTTCCAGCAATTTTTTGGGAGCAACGATTTTAATTTTTTTTCATGAAAACCGAAAAAATGTTTAAAAAAATCGTGCATAGATTCTTTATAATTTTCACATAACCGTAACAGTTGCTAACCCATAAACTGGCGTGAGCAGATCGGTCAACCAGCAGCACAAATGGTAGGTTCGAATGCTATTGATGATGAGCGGAGAAGCAAAATCGTTACAGTTGTTACCCCTACGAATAAAAACTTGCTAACGAAGTAGGGGAGCGAATAATCAGGAAGTGCATCAATTATAAGTCTACTCCTTTTTTTCTAATCAGTATTGATCGTTGAAAAGAACTAACAAGAAATGATTAACCATAAAAAAGTAGAAGAGATAAATGAGCTGCTCTTTTTTTCTGTTAAACGAAAAGAATGTTTTACACAGTGATGCATAAAATAAAAAAAGAGGGGAACATTTTATGAGAATAAATAAAACGGATTTTGAGGCAGTGATGGCCAATAGCGAATTTTTAGACTATTACTGTCAATTATTTGAACAAAACGGTGAACGATCCGTCACAGATAAGCAATTAGAAAAATTACACTATTTGATTCAAAAGCAGGTGGCACTAACGATTCAAAAGAATGCGAGCTATTCCTTTTTTACACAAACATACAAGCTGCCGCAAACACTCGTAAAGGATTACCAACTGTTAGCGGAATGTACCGAGAGGCTTTCAAAAATAGAAATGGATCAGTTGATACCCAAACAATTTATTGAACAGGACTTTAACGTGCAGATGAAAAAAGTAAGTCAAGAAACGCAATATGAACAGCTTTTAAACATCATGACAGACACATTTAGACAAATAAAGAAAACATAGGTGATTTTCAACATAGCAGCTTTTTTTCAAAATGAAGCAAATGATACAAAGAATTTTCTTATTTCTTAAGCAGAATCTGATGAAAGCAAAAGCGAAATCCTTGCACTATTTTTAATAGCCGATAAAATAATTGTTATAAGACAGTAGTCTGGACACAACGCTTTTTTTCATCAGTCTATGAAAAAACCGATTTTTTATGTAGGATGAAAACCGATATAATGAGACTGCTTAGGCGCCTTTCATGCGTAAATTAGCCGCAAAAAAGAAATTCTTAGTAAGGAGCTTATGTTTGAAAAATTTTCAATTGAGTTTTGTCACAAGCAAATCGACCGTCCGATGGCTGCAGATTCTAAGTGAATTTGAAAAAAATGAAATTTGCAGTGCCAGCCATTTGGCTGAAGTAACAAGTAGTACTACAAGGACGATTGGCAAAGACATCAGTCAGATTAATGATTATTTCTGTGGGTTGATCCTGATCACTTCCACCAATCAAGGCTATTCGTTTGAACTATTTGATTATTCACAGTATGAAAAGAAAAAAGCTTCGCTTTTAGCGAATGAACCGCTCTTTATTTTATTGGAAAATATTTTTATTGGAGAGTTAAAGACGATCGATGAGTGGGCGGACTGCTTGTTTTTATCCAAGAGTACCTTATCAAAATACTTGCAGCGCATTCATGAACAACTGGCACGCTTTGATCTCCAACTAGCACTAGATCCCCTGAATATCGTTGGACAAGAAGCAGATATCCGCAATTTCTTCTGTACCTTTTTCTATGAAACGGATAGCACACCCCATACTGTCTTTCCGCCAGCTGCGGTCCAACAGGCAGTAACGGAAATCGGCAGGATGTTTGACAAAAATAGTTATCACACTGTTTCGTTTTCACAATATACGTATCTACTCTATATTTCGCTTGAGCGATTTATGCAAGGCAAAACTGTGCAAATCAACGACGAATTGTACCACGCCTTGCGACACAGTATTCAGCTGATGCACTTTCAGCGAATCAATGGCATTATTGAAAAGTACTTTCAATGTCGATTGACGAACGATGAACTTATCTTTTTGTTTGTTAGTATTATCACAAAGAAAAAACTGCAAAATGTGATCGTCGAACAAAAGTTTTGTCTTTCTTATAATCATTGGACCGAGATTCGCACGTTGACCAACGAGTTTTATCAGATGTTGAATGTATCGTCGAAAAAGCCTAAGGAAGATCAGATTCTGATCGAATCCTTTTTTACTTCTGCCAAATTGAAGGAGTGCTTATCCACTTCGGCCAATCGTAATATTTATGATGTGAATGCGTTTATTAAGAAAACTTTTTCTAAGGAGTTTGCTGCTTACCGAGAGTTTTTAGAAAGTAGTTGCGAGTACCACACCCTTTATTCTGTGGAGTATCTGACGGATTTTTGTGCAAACTTAGTGATTTTTATCGAATCTGTTCGAGAACGTCATTGGTTTCCCCGAAAAAATATCGCCTTTATCTTTGAAGGAAATAACAATATCGTTCAGTACATTGAGGGCTGGTCCAACCGCTATTTTAGCCGATCCCATCAAGTCTTTTATCCTGATTCAGGGGAAGTCAATGCTCAGTATTTAGAACAAAATACCATTGATCTGCTAGTGACGAACTATGCCGAGCATGCGACCGAATTTCGAGATATCGTTGAATGTATCGTCTTCAAAACGATCCCTTCTTCTTCTGACTGGAATCGGCTGCTTGAACGGATCAATCCTAACGTCACCCGCCAATTTGCCCTAAAAGACCTCTTCTAGTTTCCCATTTTGTTTTGACCTAAAGAGTTGCTAGAAAGGGCCTTTTACATGAAAAGAAAGCATTTTTCCTTCACTGCTTAGACAGTGAGAAGGAAAGATGCTTTCTTTTTTAATGGCTTGACTCTCCGCAACTGTGCAGGAGTGTGGGGAGGGGAAGTGGGGAGTGCATCAGGTACGGATGCAAGCCTTTGGAACCAGCGGTTTTCAATTCAATCGATCAATGTGGGCGAAATCATTGGGCTTCACTTAAGTAAATCAAACTCCAAGGCGCCTTTTGGTTTAGCTGAAGACCGGTCAATTCCCGATAGAAACAGGTTTTGTCTTTGACCGTCAGCTGAATGATCTCTTCTTCCGTATACTCGTTTAGAGAAGAAATTTTTAAAACATAAAGTTCTTTTAGTATTTGCAGCTGTGCGTCGATATCTAAGAGCAACGACATTTTTTCGAAAAAAGTACCCTCGTCTTGTTCATAGATCGCCAAGAATCGTTGGCGCAAAGAGAGATAAAAATTAAAGATTTTTGGGTGTGTATAAGAACAGGGAGAGTGGATAAATTCTACGTCAAAAAAGTTTACATATTCTTCGGCTGATTGGATCGTTTTTAAGTTCATATCAATACTCCTTATAAGTGTTAGGAAAAGGTGACAATACTTGTCATTATCAAAAAGAGTCACTGTTAAGCAATGTCTTACTGAGAAGGCCCTTTTGTTTTTTTTTAATGATTGGGGGAAGGACTTTCGCTACATTCAATGTACAGGATATTCCAAATTGGCTCAAACGCGTTTTTTCGTAACCATACGAAGATTTGTTTTCGCTGGTATTAACGTCAAAAATGTTCAACTATTCTGATAATTGTTGTTATAAAAAGAATATTTTCGGAATGGACGAAATGACTGGGTTTCCTTTCTTTTCCAGCAGGTTGTTTTTTCATTCGCTGAAATCATGGTTGAGAAAAAACAGCATCAGTTGACCGGTAGGCTCATCCCCGTCATTTTTTCAAAGGTGTGATACTATAGAATTATCTAGAAAAACGATCCTTTGATTCAAGTGGCCAATGCCAAAATAGTGCGAAGACACGCAGTTGCAGTGAGACGCAACCGTCTGTTTCGGTGAAAAGAATTGGCTAAATAGGGACGTTTATTAAAGCAAACGAGGAGCGACTCAATGAATGAGAAAAAAACAGTTGTAGTGATCGGCGGCGGACTTGGTGGTCTATCAGCGGCGGTCTCATTAGCCCAAAATGGCTTTGATGTATCATTATATGAAAAAAATCACCATTTAGGTGGCAAATTGAACCGACTGGAAACAAACGGCTTCGGCTTTGACTTAGGTCCTTCGATTTTGACGATGCCGCAGATTTTTGAAAAATTATTTACTGGCAGCAATCGCGATATGGCGGATTATGTTGCGATTCGCCGATTGCCATTGGAATGGCGCTCCTTTTTCCCCGACGGCACCAAGATTGATCTCTATGGCGATCTTGCCCGCATGGCAAAGGAAAACCCCCACTTGTCGGAAAAAGACATGGCAGAGTACCAAGACTTTTTGGACTATGCGCAAAAGATTTATGATATCACGGAAAAAGGCTATTTCGAGAAAGGCTTAGATACCACGAAAGAAATCTTGAAGTATCACGGCGTGATCAAAGCGCTGAAAGGCTTTGATTATTTCTCTTCCATGCATGATGCCATTCAAAAACGTGTCAGCAATCCGCAGCTGCAAGACATGCTGAGCTATTTTATCAAGTATGTCGGCTCGTCTCCTTATGACGCCCCAGCCGTCTTGAACATGATGATCTACATGCAGCATGCCCAAGGTGTCTGGTACGTGCCAGGCGGGATGCATCGGTTAGCCGAAGGCATCGTTCGCTTAGCAAAAGAGATCGGTGTGACCTTCCATACGGGACATAAAGTGGAAAAATTGATCGTTGAACAAGAACAAATCCGTGCCGCTCGTTTGGATGATGGTACGTTGATCGAAGCCGACTATTTTGTTTCCAACATGGAAGTGATCCCGGCTTATGAAGAGCTGTTAGAAGAAGCGCCGACCTTTACTCGAAAACTGGAAGAAAAATTTGAACCAGCAAGTTCTGGCTTTGTCTTGCACTTAGGGGTCAAAACCTCCTATCCGCAACTGGCGCACCACAACTTTTTCTTTTCCAATGCCTCAAAAGAAAACTTTGATCAAAATTTCCATCAGCATCAGCTGCCGGAAGACCCAACGATCTATTTGGTCAATGCCAACAAAACCGATCCTTCGCAAACAGTGGCAGGGCATGAGAACATCAAAATCCTGCCCCATATCCCTTATTTGCAGGATAAACCCTTTACGGAAGCGGAATACGATGCCTTTCGTGAACGGATCTTGATCAAGCTGGAAAACATGGGCTTAACGGATCTACGCAAGCACATCGTGTATGAAGACCGCTGGACACCCGAAGACATCCAAAAGAATTATTTGTCACATCGCGGCGCCATCTACGGCACAGTCTCTAATCGCAAGAAAAATCATGGCTTTAAACACCCGAAACACAGCGAACGCTACGAAAATCTGTACTTCGTTGGCGGTACGGTCAATCCCGGTGCCGGCATGCCGATGGTGACCCTTAGTGGCCAGCAAGTCAGTGAGATGATCACCAAAAGAGAACACTAAGACAAGAAAGGATGATGACTGTGTACCTGCTGCTCGCTGGTATTTGCGCTGCTTGGCTGGCAGGCTGGCTGATTTTTTTCCGCCTGCCGACGATACCCACCCGCAAGGAGACAGCCGCATCCAAAGACTTGAAGGAGAGGGCAGAATTGTCGATCATCATCCCCGCCCGCAATGAAGCAGAAAATTTGCCGCAATTGTTGGCATCCTTGCAGCAGCAAACCCTTTATCCTGTGGAGATTTTGGTGGTTGATGACGGATCGGAAGACGAGACGATCGCCTGTGCCAAGCGCTTCGGTGCGACGGTCTTGCAAACCGCTGCTGATTCTGCTGGGAAAGCGGCGGCTTGCTGGTTAGGCGCCTCACAAGCGGTGGGCAAGTATCTATTATTTTTGGATGCCGATACCTTCTTTCTAGCAGAAGATGGCTTAGAGCGCCTTTTCGCTGCGTATGAGGAGCGATCGGGACAAGGCCTGCTCTCGGTGCAGCCCTATCATCAAACGAAGCGCCTGTATGAACAACTATCTGCCGTCTTTAATGTCATCTTACCTGTCGGGTTGAACCGCTTTTCTATCGTAGGCGAAAAACTCTCAGCCGGCGGCGCCTTTGGTCCGTGTATCTTGTGCAGCAAAACATCGTACCTTCAAGCCAATGGGCATCAGGACATGCCACAAGGAATCTTAGATGATCTAGCATTAGCGAGACGCTTTAAGAAAAAACGCTTGCCGATAACCTTGTATGGTGGAAAAGACCTGTTGGCCTTTCGGATGTATCCAGCTGGTGTTCGTCAACTTGTTCAAGGCTGGACGAAGGACTTTGCCACTGCTTCGCAATTCACTCACCCTTTGATCATGGCGGGTGTCATCTTGTGGATCAGCGGCGGCATTGGGGTACTGGCGCCACCGTTTCTGATGGAACCGCTTTGGCTAGGACTGCTTTTTTATGCTGCTTATTTTGGACAAACTCTGTGCTTTGCTCGCCGTGTCGGCAACTTCAACCGAGTCTTGCTGCTTTTTTTCCCATGTTACTTTCTTTTTTTCCTAGGCTTATTTGGTTGGTCATGGATCCAAACCCATTTGTTGAAATCCGTGACCTGGAAAGGACGAAAAATCAATTTATAGGAGGCGATGCACATGCCGCTGATCACCTTATCTCCACTGCTCTTGCTCATTACAGACAGCTTGGCTTGGCTGCTGTTTCATCTAGGCATCTCGTTTGGCTTGCGCAAAGTCAGTGATGCTTTTTTTGAACGTCATGCCAACTGGTTCCGTTCTTTTGCCTTTGAAAAAGGCGGCAGAATCTGGGCGGAGGTATTTCGTATTCGTCAGTGGAAAGACAAATTGCCCGACGGCACTGTGATTGCCAAAAAAAGCTTTGACAAATCTCGCTTGGCTCAGCAACAAAAGGACTATCTGGAAAAATTCGTCATCGAAACACGCCGAGCAGAGCTGACCCATTGGCTGCTGATGGTTCCAGCACCGTTCTTTTTCCTCTGGAATCCTACGTGGGCGGGCTGGGTGATGATCGCCTATGCGTTATTGGCAAACTGCCCATTCATCATGATCCAACGCTACAATCGCCCCCGTTTGGAGCGAGTCTTGCTGAAAAAAAGTGCCCTGCAAGTCAAGCAGAAGGCGACGGTCTAGGTTCATGTAGGCGTTGCTTTTAAGATTCGCCGAAAAATAGGCAAACGGGAAATCAAAAGGATCGGAGGATAACTGCCTTCGATCCTTTTTAAAAAATTGGTGTTAATTTTTATGGGATGCGTCAAGACCATTCTTTGTACACTAAGGTCATTCAGAGGAAAGGGTGATCGTATGTCATCAGAAGGATGTGGGCAAATTTTCGACCTGCCTTTGCAGGCTGCTGCATTGGTTGGTCGTGTGTTTGGACAAGCACAAAGTATTTTTGTAAGTATAGAAAAGAAGGAGGGATGCGCAAGATGATTGAAGATAGCCGTCAACGGGACCACTATTACGACATGCTGATTGAAAAAAATTCCCAATATGAAGGGATTTTTTACGTTGGAGTAAAAACCACCGGCGTCTTTTGCCGTCCTACCTGTCCAGCGAAAAAACCGCTCAAGAAAAACTGCGAGTTTTTTCAGACGGCACAAGAAGCGTTGCTGGCGGCGTATCGTCCCTGCAAACGATGTCGCCCGCTCAGCTCACCTAGCCACTTATCCCCTGACGTGAAAAGCCTTGTGGAAGCGGTGGAGAGCAACCCGGAGAAAAAGTGGACCGACAAAGATTTTGAAGTGCTAGCGATCCATCCCAATACTGCACGTCGACAATTTAAAAAATATTTTGGCATGACCTTTATCGAATATTCCCGTGCACGCCGTTTAGGGTTAGCGTTCAAGCAGATTCGTGAAGGAGAACCGCTGATCCAAGCACAATTAGAAGCCGGCTTCGATTCTGGCAACGGCTTTCGAGATGCGTTTTCCCGGATTATGGGGGAATTGCCTTCCAACAGCCGTGAAAAAACGATTCTTTCTTCTGCTTGGCTTGAGACCAAGCTGGGATCGATGCTGGCAATCAGCGACCAGCAGCAGCTTTACTTGTTAGAATTCGTGGATCGCAGAGGGCTAGAAACGGAGATCGCTGTTTTGAGAAGCCGTTTGAATGCAGTGATTATTCCCCAGCAAACAGCAATCATTCAGCAACTCAAGCAAGAATTGACGGAATATTTTGAAGGGAATCGAACTGCCTTCACGGTACCCATCGCATTGATCGGCTCTGATTTTCAAAAAGCCGTCTGGCAGCAGCTGTTGGCGATGAAGATCGGAGAAACATACTCTTACAAACAATTGGCACAGCGAATCGGCAATGAAAAAGCCACCCGAGCTGTTGCCAATGCCAACGGAAAAAATCAATTGGCGTTGATCGTTCCATGCCACCGCGTCATCAATAGCGATGGCAGCATCGGCGGCTATGGCGGCGGTGTCGAACGCAAAAAGTGGTTGCTGGCTTTGGAAAAGCAGGTCCAGCCGACTGTAAAGATTTGAAAAAGAGATAACTATGCGTGGGAATCAGCGCTTCATCGATCAGTACATGGAATGGATCGAATCCTCTTCAGTAAAATATATATTTAGCGGAACTCATGGAACCTTTCATGAGTTTCGTTTTTTATTAGATTTGAAGGGGACATAGAGAAAAGGTGAGACCTTCGTTAGTGTCTAACCGTTCTTAACCTCTATAAAAATAAGCATTGAATGATTTTCTTAAACAACCAAAGCATATCTTTTTACAACTTACAAAAAGTAAGTTATGATTATCTCGAATTCGAAATAAAGAGGTGAGGAAAATGGCGCATCAAGAAGAAGCGCTCAAAGCGTACATCGGTTTGCTGCGTACGGCGAGTCGTTTGGAACAAGTGGCAAAAAAAGATGTTCGTTGTTATGGCTTAAATATCACAGAGTTTTCTGTACTGGAATTGCTTTACCATAAAGGCACCCATACGACGCAAGCCATCAAGGAAAAAATTTTGATCGCCAGCAGCTCGACAACCTATGTAGTCGATCAATTAGTCAAAAAAGGCTGCGTGCGCCGGGAACCTAGCCAAGAAGATCAACGAGTAACTTACGTCAGGATTACGGAAGCAGGCAGGGCATTGATGGAGAAAATTTTTCCCAGTCATGCACAAAAGATTGCGGCGAGTTTTTCCGAACTCAGCAGTGAAGAATTGCAACAATTAAAAACAATTTTACGAAAAATAACTTACGATCAGAAATGAGGAAAAGAAAATGAGAAAACAAGATCAATTATTAGGGGTACACCATGTGACGGCCATGACAAGTGATGTGGAACGGAATTACCATTTCTTTACAGATGTGTTAGGGATGCGTTTAGTGAAAAAAACCGTCAATCAAGATGACATTTATACGTACCATACCTACTTTGCGGATGATTTAGGGTCACCGGGAACGACCATGACGTTCTTTGATTTTCCCAATACCGCTCGCGGCAGCAAAGGAACCAACTCGATCACCCGCACCAGTTTCCGAGTACCCAGTGATGCTGCCCTTGATTATTATGCCGCACGCTTTGATGAATTTGAGGTAAAACACGAAGCAATCACCACCGAATTTGGGAAAAAAGTGATGCGTTTTTGGGATTTTGATACGCAAGCCTATCAATTGATCTCTGATGAACACAATACTGGCGTGAAAGCTGGTACTCCTTGGAAAAAAGGACCGGTTCCTACTGAATTTGCGATTTATGGCTTAGGTCCTGTCGAAATGTCTGTTTCTTACTTGGCAGATTTCAAAGGGCTGCTGGAATCCGTTTTTGATTTCAAAACCATTGATCAAGTAGATAATCGCTATTTGCTAGAAGTTGGTGAAGGCGGCAATGGCGCTCAAGTCGTTTTAGTGGAAGATACCACGAGCCCGCAAGCGCAACAAGGCGATGGCGAAGTGCATCATGTCGCTTTTCGCTTAGCTCACCACGACTCATTAGCAGTTTGGCAAGAAATCTTTGATAACTTGGGATTGGCCAACTCCGGCTATGTGGATCGCTACTATTTTGAATCCTTGTATGTGCGCATCGGCCATATTCTTTTTGAACTAGCAACAGATGAACCAGGGTTCATGGGGGATGAGCCATACGAAACATTGGGTGAGTCCTTATCATTGGCACCATTTTTAGAAAATCGTCGTGAATACATCGAAGGAGTCATCAAACCCTTCAATACAAAACGCGCCTAAGGAGGCACACAGTATGCAACCCATTCAACAGATCCACCATATTTCAGCCATCGTAGGCGATCCGCAAACGAACGTTGCCTTTTACCGCGACGTGTTGGGGTTGCGCCTCGTCAAACAAACCGTCAATTTTGATGATCCGTACACGTATCATCTTTATTACAGCAATCAAGCATTAGAAAATGGGACCATCATCACCTTCTTTCCATGGGCAAATGCCCATCCTGGGCGAGTAGGAAGCGGACAAGTCGGCACGATCGCGTTTCGTATTCCTAAAGGCAGCAGTGCCTATTGGCAAGAACATCTGGCGAAACATCAAGTAACTGTCCAAGAAAGTACATTGTTTGATCGGCCAACTTTAGAACTTCATGATCAGCATGACCTGTCTTTGGCGTTAGTCGAAGCCAAAGAATCGGCAGAAACACCAGCGATTTTAGGCTTTCATGGGGCCGTCTTGCTTTCGGCACAACCAGAAGCGACCATTCAAACGTTGGCAGATGATCTAGGTCTGGACATTTTTAATCAAACAAATAAAAGCACGCATCTCCATACCGCAGGTACCCTCGCTCATGAGATCGTCGTGCCCCATGAAGCAATGCCAGCAGGGCGCTGGGGTGTCGGCACCGTCCATCACATCGCGTGGTCCGTGCCAACGGAAGCAGTGCAAAAAGAGTGGCAAGAATACTTGTACGATCAAAGATACGGAGTCACTGAAATCAAAGACCGCAACTATTTCAAAGCCGTCTATTTCCAAGAAAGGGGCAATATCGTCTTTGAGATCGCAACAGAAACCCCGGGCTTTTTCGTTGATGAACCGTTGGAAACGTTAGGACAGCAGTTGATGCTGCCAGCCCAATTTGAAAGCCGTCGTGCAGAGATCGAGGATCGCTTGCCAGACTTATCGGTTTAGAAAAAAGGAGACGCTGTATGCACTATTTAGATCCCAAGGATTTGACCCAACGAGAAAATTATAAACTACTGATCGGCTCCATCATTCCACGGCCAGTGGCAGTGGTCAGTACGCAATCACCCGATGGTATCGTCAACATCGCCCCATTCAGTTTTTTTAACATCGTCAGCTCAGAACCCGTGATCCTCTCGTTGGCTATCCAGCGTAAAGAGGGGGAACTGAAAGACACCGCCCGCAATCTGTTGGCGACAAAAGAAGCCGTCGTGCATATTTTGGATCAAACAAATGTCCAAGAGGCCAATAAAACCGCGGCATTATTGCCCGCAGACCAAAGCGAGTTGACGGTTTCTGGATTTACCACAACGACATCGAAAACAATTGCCGTTCCTGGCTTGAAAGAAGCCAATGTACGCTTAGAAACGATTCTGCATCAACACGTACCCATCAAAAAAGACCAGCAGACCACTGCCGATCTCTTATTGTTGGAAGTCGTCGGCTACCAGATTGCAGAGGATGTCTATCAAGATGGCAAGATCGATCCCCGTGCCTTACAAGCAGTCAGCCGGCTAGCGGGAAATTCTTACGCAACGATTGGGGAGATTTTCGATATCAAACGACCAAGTTAAAGGAGGAACTTCGATGAAAGCAATCTATCAACAAGGAGCAGCTGACGCACCAGTTTTGGTGCTGCTCCACGGCACCGGTGGCGACGAACAGTCGCTGCTAGAAGTAGGCAAAGCCCTTGATCCCCAAGCATCACTATTAGGTATTCGCGGCAATGTCTTAGAAAACGGCATGCCCCGTTACTTCAAACGCCTAGCTGAAGGGGTGTATGATGAAGCCGACTTAGCACTTCGCGGCGACGAATTAGCCGATTTTATTCGGCAAGCCGCCAAAGAATACAACTTTTCGTTAGCGCAAGTGGTACTGGTGGGTTATTCCAATGGCGCCAACATTGCCATTCGCTTATTACTAAATGATAGTGACCACTTCAAAAAAGCGATCCTCTACCACGCCATGTATCCAGTCGATAATATACCGACGAATTCCTTGCCTGACACTCATGTGTTTATGAGTTTTGGCAGAAACGACCCGATCGTTTCCCTAGCTGACAGTGCTTACGTCCAAGAGATCTTTACCTCACGGGGTGCAGTCCTTTCAACCGTTTGGACCCCGAGTCATCAGTTAACGTATGAAGAAGTTGAACACTCGCGCACGTGGTTGACCAAACAATAAAGCAGTGCCCATTTCCTAATCAAACAGCGATCCTGCTGGTTGGTTAGGTTTTTTTGTTTCACGTGAAAACAATTCGAAGGAGTGAAAGGAGATATATCACTAGGGACGCCTAGTTCAATAGCAGCCCACTAAGGATTTGCCAAATGATCCTTTTTCTGAAACAAATAGAGTCAAATCAGCATAATCAGTGAATCAAGACAACTTTTTTAAAATGATCCATAAAAAATCAATTTATTTCAAATGGTTCCAAAATGAAGTTTTAACAAAATAAATGCTTAAAAATCAATTTTTTGAAGTATTTCTTCTAATAAAAACAATGCTTCTTTATGAATTAATTTGAAATAATATGAAACAAAGTGGTTGTTAATGGAAAAATTTTGTGCTATTCTGAGTCTATAATAAATGGCTAAGGAGAATGAAGATGAAATTAGCAACGAGAATCAATTCATTTTTATCAATTTACGAAAATGATTTAGACAATGTATTTGGCGCATTCAAAGAATTGGGGCTTGATTACGTAGATTTAAATTATCCGGAGCACGTCGGTGGGACGACTGCCTCTGAAATGAAAGAGAGATTGGGACAAGCTGATTTGAAATTGAATGGTGTTGCATTGCGATTCAGAGAAGAGTTTATCAACGGTGAATTAGGCAATGCTGACCCACAGGTTGCGCAGCATGCCTTGACATTATGCAAAGAAGCTGCTGATTATTGTCGTGCAGCAGGTGGAGAAGTCGTAACCATTTGGCTCGGGTTTGATGGCTTTGACTATAGTTTTCAAATCAATTACCAAAAGGTTTGGAATCAGATCCGGGATGCCTTTATTGAAATTGCTGACTACGCACCAGATTTGAAAATCAGTATCGAGTATAAACCATTTCAACCAAGAGCCTATGCGTTCATTGATAGTATGGGTGTCACTGGAATGATGCTTAATGAGATCAACCGCAAAAATGTAGGTGTGACCCTTGATTATTGCCACATGCTAATGAAACACGAAAACCCTGCTTTTGCTGCGGATCTGTTCGCTGGAAAAGGGTTATTATACGGGGTGCATCTGAATGATGGGTATGGGTTAAACGACGATGGATTGATGATCGGTTCAGCAACACCCTTCAAAACATTAGAATTCTTGTATTATGTCAAAAAGCATAACTATGACGGTGTGATTTATTTTGATACGTTCCCTGTAATTGAACATGCCTCAAAAGAGTGCGAACAAAACATGAAAATGATCAAACAAATGGATCAAATGATCGATAACGTAGGCTTGGCTGCGATTCAAGCTGTGATCGATCAAAACGATGCAGTCGCAGCCAATCAGTTGCTGCTTGAATTTTTGTCACCAACAAATCAATCAAAATAAAAGGAGTGGGGAAGATGGATTACAAAGTGATGGCAAAAAATATTTTAGAAAAAATAGGCGGAGCGGATAATGTTCGCAATATGACACATTGTGCCACCCGGTTGCGTCTAACGTTACATGACACCGCAAAAGCGGATGATCAAGCCGTCGAGAATATCGACGGAGTGATCAATGTCATTAATAAGGCGGGCCAATACCAGCTTTTGATTGGGACAGAAGTCGGGAAGCTCTACGATGAGTTTGAGCCGTTAGTTAAAGGTAACGAAAGTGCTGGTAGCCCTACCACAGAAGAACAAGCTTCTGGCAGTATTATCAGCAATGTTTTTTCTGCCGTATCTGCTATTTTTGCGCCACTACTCCCAGTTTTGGCGGGCTCAGGTATTTTAAGAGGACTACTGATTTTGTTTGTTCAGCTCGGGTTGATCAGTGAAGACAGCGGCACTTATTCGATTTTATTTGTTGCTTCTATGAGTGTATTTTATTTCTTGCCCGTATTGTTAGCGTTTACTTCAGCGCGGTGGTTTGGTGCCAGTCCGTATATCTCTGCATTGATCGGGGCTGCGTTAATCAATCCTGATTTTATTGCATTGATGGGAGGAGCAGGCAACGGTGCAACGACGGAGTTCTTTGGGATTCCAGTCGTTTTGATGAACTACAATTCGACTGTCGTACCAATCATCCTTTCGATTTGGGCTTTTTCATATCTCTACAAATTCTTAGACAAACACATACCGGAGACTTTAAAATTGGTGGTCGTTCCTTTAGTCTCACTAGCGATTATGGTTCCATTGACAGTGATCGTTATTGGACCAATCGGGGTCTATAGTGGCGAAGCAGTCGCTAATGTGGTGAATTGGTTGATCGAGCGTAGTAGTGTGCTAACTGGAATCTTAGTTGGTGGTGGTTGGAGTGTTCTCGTAAGTTTGGGCATTCACTGGGCAGTCAATCCAATCATGATTAATAACGTTTCAACCTATGGCTTTGATTACATCGTTCCTTTTACTTTTGCATGTAACTTCGCCGTGATAGGTACAACGATTGGCGTTTACTTTAAAGCGAAAGATAAAAAACTGCGAAGCTTTGCTTTAACTGGCTTAGTCACGATCGCATTATCAGCGATTATCGAAGCTACTTTGTTCGGCTTACTTGTAAAAAATAAAAAACTTTTCTTAGCGCAAATTAT
Source organism: Enterococcus sp. AZ095a (assembly GCF_050546735.1). Classification (NCBI taxonomy): domain Bacteria; kingdom Bacillati; phylum Bacillota; class Bacilli; order Lactobacillales; family Enterococcaceae; genus Enterococcus; species Enterococcus sp. AZ095a. The sequence continues at coordinate 218,729 of NZ_CP172953.1, forward strand.
TGGTGGTGCTGTGGGTGGTGCCTATTTAGGGTTGATGCAAGTTGTAACGAATGCCTTTGTCTTTGGTAGTGTCACCACTTTTCCCGCCTTTGTAGGCTCAACTTCCTCGAATTTCATACAAGCGATGATCGGCTTACTGATTTCAATGGTGGTTTCAGCAGTCTTAGCATTTGTATTTACCAATCGAGACGAGACATTGGCGTAGAAAGCAGGGGGAATATGGGGTTATTTAAGAAGAAAAATGTTATTTATGCACCAGCTAATGGCGTGGTGAAAAGTATTGAACAAGTGAAGGACGAGATGTTTTCAACCAAACTATTAGGCGATGGGTTTGCTGTGGTACCAACAGATGATCTTGTTACAGCACCGATTGAAGGAACAGTGGTCTCTGTGTTTCCTACAAAACATGCGATTTCGTTAAAAGCCAAAAATGGCTTAGAAGTTCTAGTCCATATTGGGATCGATACTGTGGAGCTAAATGGCGCAGGGTTCGATACCAGAGTTTCTGAAGGTGACAAAGTTACTGCCGAGAGTGTGCTGGCAAACGTTGATTTTCCGTTTCTGGCATCACAGGGCAAAGAAACGGATGTAATCGTTGTTTTCACTAATTCCGCACAGCGAACCTTAGTGATTACAGAGAAGCAAGGGCGTTGTGGACAAGCGATTGGCGTTATTAATGAGTGAGAGAATTTGCTGACAGGAGGTAGTGTTTTGAAGAAAAAAATCTTGTGTCCATCTATGATGTGTGCTGATTTTTCAATGCTAAAGGACGAGGTTGCCGCTTTACAAGCGGCGAAAATCGATATTTTTCATCTTGATGTTATGGACGGACGATTTGTTCCAAATTTTGGTATGGGACTTCAAGATATCGAAGCTATTTGCAAATGGTCAGAAACCTTAGTTGATGTCCACTTGATGATTGAAGCTCCGGGAGCGTATGTAGAGAAATTTGCGGATATAGGTGTAGATATCATTTATTTTCATCCGGAAGCAGATCGCCATCCTACAAGAACTATCAACAAAATTAAGCAAAAGGGAAAACAAGCCGGAATCGCCATCAATCCTGGAACAAGTTTTGCAATGATTGAAGAACTGCTGCCATTGATCGATTACGTGATGGTAATGACTGTTGATCCCGGTTTTTCAGGTCAAGCGTATTTGACACATGTGGAAGGAAAAATAAAGCAGCTTGCTGCAGTAAAGGAACGTTATTTCTACCAATTAATGGCAGATGGAGCGATTTCGCCTGCCGTAATGACTCGCTTAAGCGCCTTAGGTGTTGATGGGTTTGTTTTAGGGACCTCCGCTCTTTTTGGAAAAGAAGAATCGTATCAAGAACTGATCTCAATATATAAAGAGGAGGATCAAGCATGAAACTAGCAATCGGTTGTGATCATGTTGGGTTTGAATTAAAAACTGATATCATCACCTATTTGGAGGCGTTAGGGCACACGGTACAGGATTTTGGGACAGAAAGTGATAAACGCGTTGACTATCCCAATTATGCGGCGACTGTTGCAGAAGCGGTGGTAACCCAAAAGTGTGATTTGGGAATCTTGATTTGTGGCACAGGCGTTGGTATCTCAATTGCTGCCAACAAAATCAAGGGCATCCGAGCCGTGGTGTGCAGCGAACCCTATAGTGCTAAGCTCTCAAAAGAGCATAACAATACCAACGTATTGGCGTTTGGTTCGCGCGTCGTGGGCGTCGAACTAGCGAAAATGATTACTAAGGAATGGCTGGCTGCTGAGTTTGAAGGTGGTCGTCACCAAAAACGGGTAGCAATGATTGGTCAGTTAGAAGTAGAATGATCAAAGGTTAGAGGATTCGCATTAGCGAATCCTCGTCTTTTTTTGTTAACGAGAAATTTATCCCATAATCGAGATCAAATTGACGAACAATGAAAGTCCTTGCTCATACCGAGAGAAAAAGTATGGTATAATTTGAAAAAAAGTGAAGTTGACCAATTAATGGAGGTTGCTATGATTCCATATGAAAGACAAGAAAAAATTTTAGAAGCTTTGGCTCAAGATGAACTGTTAAAAATAGAGCAATTGCAAAGCATTTTGCCTACTGTTTCTATCTCAACATTGAGGCGGGATTTAAAAGAATTAGAAAAATCAGGAAGAGTTGAATTGTTGGCTGGTGGCGCAGTGAAGATTTGTTCAACGGCTTCCGAAATGCCGATTGCAGCTAAGGCTGCTTTGTATTCCCAAGAGAAAGAAGCGATCGCTACTTTGGCTGCTGAGTTGGTTCACGATGGTGATGTGATCTACCTAGATTCTGGTTCGACTTGTACAGCGTTACTGCATAAAATCATTAATAAAAAAATCACGATTATTACTACCAATACGAGTGTCTTTACAATTCAACAAGAAACTCCTGCCGAGATTTTACTTCTTGGTGGCCGATACAATCCCGTTATTTCATCCTTGAATGGTCCATTGACGGATGCAAATTTACAAACGTTTAACTTTCAAACGGCTTTTTTAGGTGCTAATGGTATTGATGCTGAAAAAGGTGTAAGCACGCCCAACTTGGTAGAGGCGAACAAAAAGCGTGAAATTCTAAATAATGCCAAAACCGCCTATTTATTGTGTGACAGTTCGAAATATGGACAAGTCGCCGCGGTAAAAGCTTTTAGTACAGAAGACGTTGTCATTATTTCTGATGCTTATAACGATAAGATTGGAGAACTGACGCAAATCATCTATCCGAACTAAAAACAGGATGGCATCTGAGTGGTATTGGCAATGTTGGAGATACAATTTAATAAAACGCATAATGGAAAATGAGTTTGGTGATGATCAAAACCAGTTAGGGATTATACCTAGCTGGTTTTTTTAGTAAGGAAGCAAATTTGTTGATAGTTCCTTTATTTAACAACGTTGATTGTTGTATCGGTGAATAGTGAGTGACTTGTGGTTCTTTAGATACCAAGACTCAAAAACCAGTGAACGTACTTGTTAAAAATAACGTTAAGGTCGTTCCTTTGATGGATTTCAATACCTTTATCAATTGGGTTATTAATTGATAATCATTGTTTTGGCGCCATTTTTCGTATTTAAAGATAACAAAGACATTTTTATATAAAAACAAAAAATTGTTGACAGACAAAATGAAAGCGTTTATATTGGATATGTGGTTACTACCAGTTGAGAGTAAGGGGAGGACATAAGATGCTTGGTTTGGTTTTAACAGGTCATGGAGGATTTGCGCAAGGGATGGAAAATGCGCTTGCGATGATTGCAGGGCCGCAAGAACAGTTTCTAGCAGTGTCGTTTTTAGAGGAAAATCCGTTAGCTGACTTTGAAAAAGAGTTGCAAGGAGCAATCGATCAATTAAAGGAAACCTGTGATGGGGTCGTGATTTGTGCAGACCTTGTAGGCGGGACCCCTTTTAATGTTGCGATGACCGTTGCCAATGAGGACCCGCAAGTCGAGGTCATCGGCGGCATCAATCTACTGCTGCTAGTGGAAGGTTCGTTGACTAGATATACGGCAACTGATCCAGAGCGTTTTTGTCAAGAACTGGCAGAGATTGGCAAGAGCGGTATTTTTCACGGAAAGATCAAAGGCCATGAGGAAACCAATGAGGAAGAAGGGATTTAACGATGTGGGAAATGATCTTAGCAGCCTCAATCGTGGTGCTTGTTTTTCTCTTTCTCTTTTTGGCGGTCTCATCTTTCTTGAATGGGAAACATCTGAAAAAGCAAAAAGGCTATTTCGCTGAATTGCAGCAGTCCTTGAAAAAGGGGCAGAAAATCAAATTATACGGCGGCATTATTGGGGAGATTCAAGCACTTGGGAAAGAGACGGTCGATCTAAGGGTGAAATCGGGAACGGTGATCGAAGTAGAACGCAGTGCGGTTGCAGAAATCATGCAGTAAATAGAAGGAGGACATATTTATGGGAGAACCAAATATTTTGTTGACGCGAATCGACAATCGGTTGATTCATGGGCAAGTTGCCACCCAATGGAACGGTACGTTGGGGGCAAATCTAATTTTAGTGGCAAATGATAAGGTCGCCAAAGACAAAGTCAGACAAGGGTTGATGGATATGGCGGCGCCAGCTGGCGTCCAAACTAGGTATTTCTCGATTCAAAAAACCATCGAGATCATTCATAAAGCATCGCCAAAACAAAAGATTTTTATGGTGGTTGAAAATCCTCAAGATGCGTTGAAATTAGCTGAAGGTGGGGTGCCAATCAAGAAACTCAACATTGGGAATATGCATATGTCAGAAGGGAAAAGACAGGTTGCTACGACAGTTGCCGTCGATGAAGCAGATGTCGATGCCTTTAAAAAACTGAAGGAAATGGGGGTGCAATTAGTGATTCAGCGGGTTCCAACGACACCTGTTGAAGATGAAAAGAAATTATTTCAGTGATGCAGAGATAAGGAAGGAGAAAGAAAATGGATTACACGATTTTTCAAATCATTTTAGTCTTCATAGTTACATTCATTGCCGCAATCGATCAATTTAGTTTTTTAGAATCATTGTACCAGCCCATTGTTACCGGGATGGTTATCGGACTTATTCTTGGAGATCTTCAAACCGGCTTGATCGTTGGCGGAACCTATCAGTTAATGACGATCGGCAATATGCCGGTGGGCGGCGCGCAACCGCCAAATGCGGTGATTGGCGGAATTATGGCAGCAATCTTAGCGATCACGCTGCAGCTGGAACCGACAGTGGCCGTCGCTACGGCGATTCCGTTTTCTTTGCTGGGGCAATATGGGGTGACGATTATCTTCTCACTAATGTCGCCAGTGATGTCAAAAGCTGACAGTTACGCCCATGATGCCAATACGAAGGGCATTGACCGGATCAATTATTTAGCGATGGTGGGTCTTGGAACGATCTTCGGCTTGATTGTGGTCTTATTCTTTATCGGCGGTGCTGCCTTCGGGAATCAGGCGGTCGCAGCGATCCCTCAATGGTTGATGGGTGGGCTCGGCGCAGCTGGGGGCATGATGCGGTATGTCGGTTTTGCGATTTTACTAAAAGTGATGGTTTCCAAAGAAATGTGGGGCTTCTTCTTTATGGGGTTTGGTTTAGCCACGATCGTAATGGCGGCACCTTCCTTGCAAGGACCAGCCTTGATCATTCTAGCCTTTATCGGTTTTGCATTAGCCTTTTGGGATTATCAAATCCAGTCCAAATTTAAAGTAGCAACAGCCAATACCTATGATTTCGGAGGCGATGAAGATGGCATATAATATTCCCGATTCTTATAGCGAACAAGCGCCCGCAGAACAACTGGATAAAAAGACCTTGAACAATATGGTCTGGCGTTCCTTATTTCTACAAGCCTCTTTCAACTATGAGCGAATGCAAGCAGGAGGCTGGTTATTCAGTATTTTACCGGGATTGAAAAAGATCCACAAAAATGAAAAGGACATGGCTGCTTCAATGAGCCATAACCTAGAGTTTTTCAATACTCATCCATTCCTCGTGAACTTTGTGATGGGGATCATTCTATCGATGGAACAAAACAAAGCCGATATTCCCATGATTCGGGCAGTGCGAGTCGCCGCGATGGGACCGCTAGGCGGGATCGGTGACGCGTTATTCTGGTTCACTCTGGTACCGATAACAGCTGGTATCACAGCCAATATGGCGATCAACGGCAACATCGCTGCACCGTTTATTTTCTTACTGGTATTCAATGCGGCCCAATTTGGTTTACGGTTCTTCTTGATGCATTGGTCCTATCGTTTAGGGACAGATGCGATTGGGATCTTAACGGAAAATGCCAAAGAGTTCACCCGAGCAGCGAGTATTTTAGGGATTTTTGTTGTCGGTTCCTTGACCTGCGTGTATGGGGCGACGTCTTTGGATATTCAGATCCCTAACGGTACTACCAATGAAGTGACACAAGCGACGACGATCGTGGATGATCAAGCAGCCATTGCCGCTTACGAAGACATGCTGTATACCACGGATGAGAATGGACAATTGACCGACACACTGCAAGAAAATGCGGCGGTCAACGAATTGGCTAACGGCAAATATGAATTGACGTTTAACAAAGTCAACGAAGTGCCTGTGACGATCGATATTCAAAAAATCCTCGATGGGATCTTGCCGCAAGTGATTCCATTGACCATCACACTGATGCTGTATTTCTTCTTATCAAAACGCGGCTGGACGCCGTTGAAATGTATCGCTTTGCTGCTAGTGATCGGCTTGATCGGTTCTGGCTTTGGTCTGTATCCATCCATTTGGCCGCAATAAGCAAGCTAGCAGAAGAAACGGCGCAAACCGTAGGAGGAGTTTTGCTAAGCAAGCAAAAGCTGACTTTTTAGCTTAGCTCGTGCTGGCAATTGGTTCATTTTCCTACGTGAAGAGATGCAAGCTCAGGAAACAGAGCCCCTGTAGACGATTGTTTGACACGCCTATCGGGAAATAGTACACTCGTTATGTGGTAGTAACCAGTTTGGAGGGGCTTATGAATATCAATAAAAATCGACAACCATTATACGATCAATTGTTAAATTTACTGATTGAAAAAATCGAAAATGAAATGGAAGCAGACACGATGCTTCCCTCAGAAAGAGAACTGTCAAAGCGCTACGGGTTAAGTCGGACCACCGTTCGCTTGGCTCTACAGGAGTTAGAAAAATTAGGCTATATTTATCGCCAACATGGCAAAGGCACCTTTGTCTCGGATATCCGCAAGCAGGCAACCAATTTATCAGGTTCGTATAGTTTTACCGAACAGATGAAAGCACTAGGGAAACAACCAGAAACTAGAGTATTGGCATTCAAAAAAATGGAAGCGACAAAATATTTTGCCACTCAGTTGCAAGTTTCCATCGGCGAGCCGATCTACAAGTTAAAACGATTGCGTCTTGCTGATGGCCAACCGATGATGATCGAGCGTTCTTATCTGCCCGTCAAACGCTTCATGCATTTAACGAGTGAGATGATCGAGCAAAAACCATTGTACGATATCTTCCATGAAGACTTTCATCAAGTGATCCGCCTCGCGGACGAAGAATTTTTTGCCAGCATTGCCAGTGCGAAAGATGCGGCATTGCTAAAAATCCACGAAGGTGCGCCGGTGTTGAACCTGGTACGCAGCACGTTCAATATTGAAAATGAAGTGATCGAATACACCTTGAGTGTTGCTCGAGCAGACCAATTTAGATACAAAGTCCGCCACTTGCGTAACGACGAGTAGCGCATTTCCTAGACAGTCTGAAATGATCCACTCGAGCAAAGAAAAGGCATGTATTCAAAACCAGTGAGGTCGAGGAAGTTTGCCCTTTGGGTGATCGCTAAGCATTCATCCAAGACAAGCGCTCCTCGCACCGTCACTGGGAATACATACTGGAAAAACAGTAGCTAGGAGGAAGAAAGATGTTTCAACTGTCAACAAAGGAATTAGCAGAATTAGGTGCGGAGATTACAACAAGAGAAATCAAACAACAGCCAGAACTGTGGCAAGAAACCTTGACGATCTATCAAGAAAAGCAAGAGGCGATCGCGGCTTTCTTACGTACTATCAAGCAAAAGACGGACAAGCGAATCCGCGTGGTCTTCACGGGAGCGGGGACATCTCAATATGTTGGAGATACGATCGTTCCTTACTTGAATAAGAACGGCGCAACGGTGGATTATCTTTTTGAAAGTATTGCTACGACGGATATTGTCGCTGCTCCAGAACAAGTTTTATTTGCGGATGAACCAACACTGCTCGTTTCTTTTGCTAGAAGCGGCAATTCACCAGAAAGTTTAGCAGCGGTCAAAATCGTCGATCAATTCGTTGCCGACAGCTATCATTTGGCGATCACTTGTGCAGCCGACGGATCTTTGGCACAACAAGCTGCCGCTGATGAAACGAGCTATCTGTTATTGATGCCTGAGCGGTCAAATGATGCTGGCTTTGCAATGACGGGCAGTTTTTCTTGTATGGCTCTTTCCGCACTGCTGATTTTTGACCAGACGCCTCTGACAGAAAAGAGACATTATGTTGAAACCCTTAGCCGATTGGGGCAAGAAGTGATCGACAGAGAAACAGAACTCCAAGTACTGACGGACCGTTCCTTTAAGCGGATCGTTTATCTTGGGTCAGGCACGTTGTCGGGGTTGACCAGGGAAGCACAGCTAAAAGTATTGGAACTGACTGCTGGAAAAATCGCCACCGTGTTCGATTCTTCGATGGGCTTCCGTCATGGACCGAAATCATTCGTAGATGATCAAACCCTCGTCTTTGTCTTTGTCAGCAATACGTCCTATACGCGGCAGTATGATCTTGATATGTTGGAAGAATTAAAGAGTGATGGCATCGCCGCCGCAGTGACTGTTATCGGACAGCCGGCCGCTGTGAATTTTTCAGGAACAAACTTTTTCTTTCCAGATGACACTTCACTGCCAGATGGCTATCTTGCCTTAGCAGACATTGTTTTTGCGCAAACGATCGCACTGTTGGCATCGATCAAAGTCGGTAATACACCGGATACCCCTTCGCCAACGCGTACCGTCAATCGGGTGGTCAAAGGCGTGACGATTCATCCGTATAACAACTAACGATGACTGAGAAAGACCACCACGAGCACGTATCTTTTCGTGTACGAAGTCGATACGTGCGGTGGTCAATCAGTCGAACGACTTCATCAATAGACATTTTTATACGTGCTGACAACCGTTTCGCCAACACTGAAAAAAGTGAGAGCGGTTGATTCTTTGGCATGGACAAAAAAGGAGGAATTTTAATGAAAGCAACCATAACGAAAGCTAAAAAAGCGGCAATGGATCGCCTGTCAACGAAAGAAGGAGTAATCGCGGCTTTAGCAATCGACCAACGTGGTGCCTTGAAAAAAATGATGGCAGCACTTGGCGTGGAGGCTGACGCAGAAAAAATCAGCCAGTTTAAAACGCTAGTCTCACAAGAATTGACCCCTTACGCATCTTCTATTTTATTAGATCCAGAATATGGGTTAGCAGCTGCGCAAAGCCGTGATCCAGAGGCGGGGCTTTTGCTGGCGTATGAAAAAACCGGCTATGATGCGACTACACCGGGACGTTTGCCTGATTTATTAGGGAAATGGTCAGTTGAGCGATTAAAAGCAGCAGGCGCCGATGCCATCAAATTTTTGCTTTACTATGATGTAGATGAAGATGCCCAGATCAATCAGTTGAAACACGTCTTTGTGGAACGACTCGGCAGCGAATGCCAAGCCGCTGATCTGCCCTTCTTTTTAGAAGTTCTTTCCTATGATGCTAAGTTGCCTGAAGTCGACTCAAAAGCATATGCGCAACGCAAACCAGAAAAAGTCATCGGATTGATGAAGGAATTTTCAAAACCACAGTACAAAGTCGATGTGTTAAAGGTGGAAGTACCAGTCAACATGAATTATGTGGCAGATTTTGCCAAGGAAGAAGCCGTGCATACCAAGGAAGAAGCCGCAGCGTATTTCAAAGCGCAAAGCGATGCGACGCATCTGCCGTTTATTTTTCTCAGTGCAGGCGTATCAGCCAGCTTATTCCAAGAAACACTGGTTTTTGCCAAAGAAGCCGGTTCAACCTTCAATGGCGTCTTGTGCGGCCGGGCAACGTGGAAAGACGGTGTTGATCCCTTTGTAAAACAAGGAATAGAAGCTGCCAAAGAATGGCTAGCAAGTACCGGAAAACAGCACATCGAAGACTTGAATGAAGTGATCCAAAAGACCGCCACTTCTTGGTGGGACAAAGTCACGGTCGAAGAATAGTTGACAAGAGAAATAGCCAATAATCAGACATCTTAAGGACTTTTGAGAAGAAGTGGTAGGCTTCTTACTTAAGGCTTTAGGGTGTCTTTTTATACCTTGACAAGTTCGGTTATCATCGTATGAATGAAACGTAAATAGGAAGAGGTTTCGAGAGTAATTTACGATGGGACTTGAATAGGATAAACTAGCAGTAAAAGCCATCAAATCCACCTGCTTCACTTTTGGTCGAAATAAGGTTCAATAAACCTACAAATAAAGGAGTTCCTTATGAACGAGTATACGTTTCATTCCGTCACGTCAGAAAACCAACAAGCTGCCTATAGCATTTATCAGAAAAACCAGGCCTATTTTGCTTTAACGAAAGAGACACCTTCCATTGAACAACTCATGCGAGACATGACTGTTCTACCGCCATCCGTGGCTCAAGAGCAAAAGATATTTTCTATCATTTATTATGATCAAAAACCAATTGCTGTTATGGATTATCTTGTTGATTATCCGCAAGAGGGCACTGTGTATATTGGCTTGCTGCTGGTTGGCGAAAGACGTCAGGGACACGGGCAAGCTATTTATCAGCAAGTAGAACAAGACTGGCGCTTAAAAGGGATTTCTCTCGTTTCTCTCGCTGTTATTGAAGAAAACACAGCCGGTAGATCTTTCTGGGAGAGTCAAGGATTTAAAGAGACACGAAAAGCCGTGACAACAGTCAGTGATCAGGAGGTAAGTGTGGTCTGCTTTGAGAAAAAGATGAAATAGATACCTAAAATAGAAGCAGCTAGGATAAAAGTAAATAACGTCCAATAGTTACCCTAAAGAGAATTATTAAACGTTATATCAAAGATACTTAACTAAATTGAATTATAAAAAAGAATTTAGATTTTCAGCAAAGGAATAAAATCCTATTTTAAACACTCCATTTATGGGGCTTATCCTATAAATATATTTTTTAAATGGTATGTTAAAAATTCTTTATTTAAATCTCCTCTTTTATATGCTAATTCCTTATTATGAAAAGGATTGTGCGGGTCTGTATGAATAATTTTTTGTGAGTGAACGTCTATTGCAATTGCCCCATAATCAAATTCAACATGGTGGTTGGGACAAAGTATAATAATGTTACTCTCAATATCTGGCCCTTGATGAATACCCCCAAGTTTTTTTAAATGATGTCCTTCGGAGTAATATTTTTGTTTGGACAATGAAATGGATTTACCGCAAATTTGGCATTGATTATTGTATTTTTGCTTCATTTTTTTAACAAGAGACGTGTCCCTAACAATCCTATCGATAGTTGTTTGAATCCGGGCAACCTGCCCACCACTTCCCACACTAAGAAGTTCTTCTGAATCCCCTTCACGTACAATATTTTCTGATCTCTGCTTGTTTTCGTTATAGTAGACCGTTTTTTTTATATAAGGAGTTAAGATTTCTAATAGCTCATTACTAACAGACGCCAAGTATTTCTGTGCGGGTTGCATTCGCACACCTGTTTCCGTATAAAAAGATTTTTGAGGCGTTATCGCTTTTAATGCGTCTTTGTTCTGATCGATAACTTCCTGTAAAAAAACTTTGTCTTGAAATTCTGTGTAGTGCTTTAAGGGGATCTGATAGTATTCCTCATATCCATCCCAATTAGCTGGGATCGGTGGCGGACTTGATAAGATTTTATAGGAACCAGCAACTTGAGAACATCCCCATAATCTATGATTGATATTTCGTTTTTTGTCTTTGATAGAATGTAAAATCATATCCCCCTCTTTGGGTTTCCTCATAATTGTGTTCCATGATGAAGCAACGGGACTCCATAAAACCTCTCCTAGCTCCCAACCTTCTCCTCCATGGATGGGATTAGACAATTCAATATATACGGCCATCTGCGCACTCCTTTCTGCTACTATGGGTATTTATTCAAATAACGAATTCTATTTTATTATAGACAATCATTCTTCTTTCGTCATGTCTATTTGAATCAAAGTTTTTTGTCTTTAGTATATTATCAATACTTAGAAATATTCGAACTGAAAAAATGTAAGAAATGTTTATCATGTGATGGATATCTATAGTATAATTTCAGGGAAATTTTTTATGAAAAAAAGTCACGAAATCAATGTTGATTTATAATAAATTCCTCATTTTATCTAAGTTAACTTTCGCCATTTCTCCAATCACTTTCCCATAGCTTCAATTCCTCTTTTTTTGTTAACAGGTTAAGTCAAAAATCCCTCAAAAGCTTTTCTCATTTTTCAGAAGTATTGCCAGTAGAAAATCGCTTGATAAAAAAGTCGTGGCTTGCTATTCTGTTCTGTAAATTGACAGAAGGAGATGGCGTATGAAGCAAATGGCAATCAAAGAGAATCCGTTTTTGACGCGTCTGGATTATCAGCGGGCATTGGAAGACATGATCGCTCCTTTGCAAGCAGCAATATTGGCAGATGACTATCCAGGATTGAATCTAGGTAGCAGTGGGGCCGTGTATGACCGAACACGGGCTGAGATGGAAGCGCTTGTGCGTCCTTTGTGGGGGTTGGCGCCTTATTGGAGGATTTGCTCAGATGATCCGTTACGAGCAGCTTATGTGGAAAAAGTGATGGCGGGGACAGATCCTGAACACGCATTTTACTGGGGAAGGATCACGGATTATGATCAATACATCGTGGAAGCAGCCGCATTGTCATTGACTCTTTTATTGCAAAAGGATGCTTTTTGGACAGCGTTGCCGCAGAAGAACCAGCGAAAGCTAGTGGCTTGGCTATCCCAAGCACTTGCGTGCAAGATTCCTAAGAACAACTGGACATTCTTCAAAGTGTTGATTCGCATTGCCCTGTTTCACTGTGGGGAACCGTTGGCAAAAGAAGCATTGTCCCAAGAGTTGGCATTGATCGATTCCATGTACATTGGCGATGGTTGGTACGTAGATGGGAAAACGACGCAGCGAGATTACTATATTCCTTTTGCGTTTCATTATTATGGCTTGATTTACGCTACATTTATGCAAGACGAAGACCCAGAATGGGCACAGCGTTTTAAAGAACGGGCCACCCGATTTGCCCAAGACTTCATCTATTATTTTGATGAAGACGGCGAAGCCTTGCCCTATGGCCGCAGCCTGACCTATCGGTTTGCGCAAGGTGCTTTTTTCTCGGCGCTGGTTTTCGCAGATGTCGAAGCGATCCCATGGGGACAGATGCGAGGACTACTGGCGAAACACTTGCGCAATTGGATGGCGCAGGAGATTTTCACTTTCGATGGTCGCTTGTCCATCGGATACCACTATGAAAATCAAGTGATGGCAGAAGGGTACAATGCACCAGGCTCGCCTTACTGGGGGCTTAAGACCTTTTTGCTTTTAGCGGTCGCAGAAACGCATCCTTTTTGGCGGGCTGAACCTGAGCCAATCAAGAGAGAGCTGCAAAAACGGATTGAAAAAGGCAATATGTTGCTGGTGCACAATGAAAAAAACCATCATTTGTTGGGGTATCCTGCAGGTTTGATGCTTGAACAGCAAGCGCATGCTCAAGCAAAATACAGCAAATTCGTCTATTCGAGCAAATTTGGCTTCAGTGTGCCGAAAGCCGGCGTCACGTATGCCGAAGGCGCCTTTGATAGCACATTAGCTATTGCTCGAGATGGCAGCTATTTTCGCACGAAGGGCGCAGTCATGGATTATCGAGTGACGGAAAAAGGCGTCTTTTTCCAATGGGCTCCCTTTGAGGAGGTAGTTATTGAAACTGAGATTTATCCATTTGGTCAGTGGCATGTGCGCGTGCACGAGTTGACGACGACGATTTCGTTGGACCTTCGTGAGGGCGGATTTAGTGTACCGCTGACTGGACGGTTGCCTCAGGCCCAAACAGGACCGACCTGGAGTCGAGTCAGTGAAGGGGGCTTTTGTTCTCAAATCATCAACATCGAAGGCTATCAACAAGCCAGTATTGTTCAGCCAGAAGCCAATACCTCCGTCTTTTTTCCAAGAACCAGTTTTCCATACTTAGCACAACATATTCCGCCAGGGAAGCACCGTTTGATTTGTTTAGTCGGTGGTATCGTAGAAAAAGAAAGGATCGATCCAAATGATTACGCTAGCAATAAAAAATAAGCAGGACCAGGTGATCGTCGGTCGCATCGACCATGAAAAAGAACCCGCGCCATTTCAAGTTTCTGATGATGATTTGGCCGTATTAGCCATTAAAAACTATCCCTATGAGGAAGGAGATAAGATCGTTATTGAGGTGACGGGGGAAAATCCGTATTATGTCCTTCAGCTTGATGAAACCTTAGCACCATCACTGATCTATCTTTCCCAATCCACTTGGGAGTATCAGATTCCTTGGACGGAATCCGCTCGAAAGTCCTCGGTGGAAACGGCCTTTACCTCGCAGCGCCATCACCTGATGGTGCGCAAAGCCCATGCGTTTGAGATCACGAATTATCAAAATTTATCCTTCAATGCCCATGATCAAAAGTCAGCGACAGGGGCGTATCCTCATGCTTCAGCGAATGTGGAAACGCGAGATGATTCCGTCTTTTTTGCTAAGAATGCGATTGATGGAAAATATGGCAACCGATCCCACGGGTCGTATCCGTTTGCTTCTTGGGGCATCAATCAGCAAGCCGATGCTGCGTTGACCATTGAGTTTGGTCGTCCCGTCTTGATTGATCGGGTTCGCTTCCTATTGCGGGCAGATTATCCCCATGATAGCTACTGGACCAAAGGGACCTTGGTCTTTGCTGATGGAGAAGAGCTGGTGGTGGAAACGACAAATACGGCGTCTTTTCAAGAAGTTCGTTTTCCGAAAAAAGAAACGACTAAGCTGACCTATAAAGAGCTGCAAAAAGCAGAGGATGATTCCCCCTTCCCAGCTCTTTCACAAATCGAAGTATTTGGTTGGAACTGTTAAAAAAAGAGGACGAGAGTATGACAGGTCTGCATTTGTGTGCAGTTGTCATGCTCTTTTTTTGGGAATCAACAAAGGGAGGTCGCTTTTTTTGTGCGTTTACGTTATAATGATTTAAGTTAATATGTTAACAAGTTAAGGAGAGGGTAAACATGCGTCTGCAAGAGAACAAACAACGCTTGATCCTGTTAGGAGAAAAAGTGACCGATGTGTGGGTAGCGGATAAAATCACCGCGTGCATCCAACAGATCGAAAAAAATAGTCAGCGCTTTGGCACACAGTTTCCTTCAGCCTGTGCCACCAATGGCAAATATCGGCTGAAAGGCAACGATGATTGGACCAATGGCTTTTGGACCGGGATGTTGTGGCTCGCCTATGAGTGGACCAAGGAAAAGAACTTTCTTGATCGAGCTATGGCAAATATCGACAGTTTTCAAACGCGTTTAGACGACCATTTTGTATTAGATCATCATGATATTGGTTTTTTATATAGCTTATCTGCCGGTGCGGGCTACAAGATCACTGGCGATGAACACTGCAAGCAAGAAGTCATTCAAGCAGCAGATGTTTTGCTGGCACGGTTTCAAGAAAAGGGGGAATTTATTCAAGCTTGGGGCACTTATGGCGACCCACAAGAATACCGCTTGATTATTGATTCGTTACTAAACTTGCCGCTTTTATTTGCAGCAACCCAATTGTCGGGAGAGCCTCGCTACGCAGAGGCTGCGAGTAAGCATTATCAGACAGTCCGAAAGACCGTCATTAAGAATGACGCCACCACCTTTCATACGTATTATTTCGATCCTGAGACGGGGCAGCCAAGTCACGGTGCGACGCATCAAGGAAACAGCGACCAATCGATTTGGGCACGAGGGCAGAGCTGGGCGATTTTAGGGCTTCCTTTGAATGAAAGCTACCTGCATAGTCAGCCTTTTCCAGAAAATTATCCGCAGATCGTGGAGGTGTTTTTGGCTCATTTGCCAGCAGATTTGGTACCGTATTGGGACTTTGATTTTAACGACCAACATCCTGCTGAAAAAGACAGCTCTGCTTTAGCGATTGCGGCTTGTGGCTTGTTGGAAGCAGAGAAAATGGGTGCATATCCCGATGCCCAAAAAATCGCTAAAGGGATGCTTTACCAATTAGGCGAACATTATGCAGCGAACCAAGTGCCAGAAAATGAGGGCTTATTGCTGCATGGTGTGTATGCTCATGCGGAAGGCAAAGGCATCGATGAGCCCAATCTTTGGGGTGATTATTTCTATTTAGAAGGATTGATCCGATTGGCATTGCCTGATTGGCAAAGATACTGGTAAAGGGGAAGACGACATGCGAACGTTTGAGATAAAAGAAGATTTTTTGTTAGATGGAAAACCAATCAAATTGATTAGCGGAGCGATCCATTATTTCCGCATGACACCGGCGCAATGGACAGATAGCCTCTACAATCTAAAAGCACTGGGAGCCAACACAGTTGAGACCTACATTCCTTGGAATCTCCACGAACCTCGTGAAGGAGTCTACGACTTTGAAGGAATGAAAGACATCTGTGCTTTTGTAAAGCAAGCCCAAACGCTAGGCTTGATGGTCATTTTACGGCCTTCCGTCTACATCTGTGCTGAATGGGAATTTGGCGGGTTGCCAGCTTGGCTGTTAAATGAACCGATGCGGTTGCGCTCAACCGACCCACGCTTCATGGCAAAGGTGCGCAACTATTTCCAGGTCTTGCTGCCAAAGCTTGTGCCGTTGCAGATCACCCATGGGGGACCAGTGATCATGATGCAGGTGGAAAATGAGTACGGCTCTTATGGAATGGAAAAAGCGTATTTGCGCCAGACCAAGGAGTTGATGGAAGAATACGGCATCGATGTACCCTTGTTTACCTCAGATGGGGCATGGGAAGAAGTACTGGACGCTGGGACATTGATTGAAGACGACATCTTTGTCACAGGCAATTTCGGCAGTCGTTCCAAGGAAAATGCGGCTGTGATGAAAGAGTTTATGGCAAAACATGGCAAAAATTGGCCCATCATGTGCATGGAATACTGGGATGGCTGGTTCAACCGCTGGGGCGAGCCGATCATCAAGCGAGACGGTCAAGACTTAGCTAATGAAGTCAAAGAGATGTTAGCGGTCGGCTCCTTGAATCTCTACATGTTCCATGGAGGCACGAACTTTGGCTTTTACAATGGCTGTTCCGCTCGGGGAGCGCTGGATCTACCACAAGTGTCCAGCTATGATTACGATGCTTTACTGACAGAAGCAGGAGAACCTACCGACAAATACTATCAGGTACAAAAAGCCATAAAAGAAGCCTGTCCCGAAGTGTGGCAAGCCAAACCACGGACCAAGCAATTAGCGGCATTAGGAACCTTTCCCATCGAAAACAGTGTCTCATTATTGGCTATCAAAGATCAGCTGATGGCACCACAAGAAAGCATGTATCCTCTAACAATGGAAGCTGCCAGCAAAGGCTACGGCTATTTGCTCTATTCGGTTCAGTTAAAAAACTATCATCGAGAAAACAAATTAAAAGTGGTAGAAGCTAGCGATCGGTTGCATATTTTTACCGACGGCCAATTACAGGCGATCCAATACCAAGAAACGCTAGGTGAGGAGCTGTTGATCCAAGGGACACCAGATAAAGAAACCATCGAGCTAGATGTCTTAGTAGAAAACTTAGGGCGCGTGAACTACGGGTTTAAATTGAACGGGCCTACACAAGCCAAAGGCATCCGTGGGGGCATCATGCAAGATATTCATTTCCATCAAGGCTATCGTCATTACCCATTGACGCTTTCCGCAGAGCAGCTACAAGCCATCGATTATCAAGCAGGAAAAAATCCGACACACCCCTCCTTTTATCAAACGACCTTCAGGCTGACAGAGGTAGGAGATACGTTTATCGATTGCCGTGGGTATGGGAAAGGCGTCGTTATCGTCAACGGCATCAATCTTGGTCGCTATTGGCAACGTGGCCCCGTGCATTCCTTATACTGTCCGAAAGAATTTTTGAAAAAAGGCAGCAACGAAGTCGTGGTATTTGAAACCGATGGCGTTGAGATCAAGGAACTCGTTTTCTGTGATCAACCTGTCGTAGAATAAAAAAATAGAAGTAGAGACCCAAATTTACGCGGGCTCTACTTCTATTTTTGTTTTGAAATATTTCCAGTGCTTGTAGCTGACGATGTATTCAGCGACACTTCCATCTGCTAAATAGGAGTGCTTGACTTGTTTGACCGCAGGCTCTCGGAAGCTCAGTTGCAATAAGTTCAACAATTCAGCGTCATCAGGAAAGACGATTTCGTTGGTTTCAACAGAAGCCAATGAGAAAAGGTCGATCGCAAAGTCTTTTCGGACCCGCTCATAAACACTAGCATATTGGTTGAGGTTTTTGGCGATCGGTTCTTTCATCAGCTTCTTCGGCAAATGAGTGATGTGAACCAAGAAAGGAACGTCGCCAAAATAGCGGACTCGTTTGATTCGGTAGTAGGAAGCACTGGCAGCCAATCCTAATTCTTTCAAAATCTCTGGGTCATTTCCTTCTTCCACCGCAAGGACCTTGACCTTTTCTTGGTCCAGTGAATGCAGCTCAATGTCGGAAAACTTCACACTCTGAGATACTTTTGCTTTTGAAACAAAGGTCCCTTTGCCTTGGATGCGATACAGATAGCCAGCACTCGTCAATTCATTCAACGCTTTGACTGCCGTGATCGAACTAACAGAATACATCCGCTTGATATCCGCCTCTGAATAAAACTTATCGCCGGGAATGAATTTATGGTCTTTGATTTCTTGTAAAAGATCTTGCTTGATCTGCTCATACTTTGGCAACACAGTGGTTTCCCTCCATTCCATATGAATACATCAAGCATAACATGTTAAATCCTTTCCTGCCACTTAATTATTGTAGAAAATTCGTTGTTTTCCAGTCTATACAGGTCTGAAAAATAAAATTCAATATGTTAAGATATTAGGTTTACGAATGGCTTGCCATGTGGTATAGTATGCTTACAAGGAACATAACATGTTAAGTGGGGCGACCTGCGGAGTAGGAGGGAAATTAGTGGAAAACATTGTATTGATCAGTCATGGCGGCATGGCAGAAGGGGTCAAAAGCAGTCTGGAGATGATCGTAGGCCAGCAAGCAAACGTTCACACCGTTTCATTACGACCAGATAGTGACAATCTGCAATTTGAGAAAGAATTGAACGAGAAAATGAAAGCCCTTAACGGTTCAACATTGATTATTGCGGATTTATTAGGAGGAACCCCGTGCAACGTTGCAGTCAAGAATTATTTAGAGGATGACGAAGTGGCGATCTTCGCTGGAATGACATTGTCCGTAGTGATCGAGGCAGTCGTCAATCAACGAGCGACGATCAAAGAGCTGCTTTGCTTAGCCAAAGAAAACATCGTTGATGTCAAAGCAGGGATGAACCAAGCAGAACAAGAGATGTTAGAAGAAAAGCAAGAGGAATTAGGGGATTACAGTGCGTATGCTGGGCAAGAAAATATCGTCAATAGTCGAATCGATGAGCGCTTGATCCATGGACAAGTCGCCGGTATCTGGTCCACCAGTTTAAACACGCAACGGATCATCGTAGCCAATGATGAAGCCGCCGTAGACCCATTACAAAAATCTTCTTTACGAATGGCGGCGCCAACTTCGATGCGACTTTCCGTCCTTCCAGTGGCAACGGCAGCCAAAAATATTCGCGCCGGTCGTTATGGAAAACAACGGTTGTTTTTACTTTTCAAAAATCCCCAAGATGTTTTGCGTTATATTGAAGCAGATGGACCGATCAAAGCGATCAACGTCGGCAACATGAGCTACAAAGAAGGCGCACGGGAAGTGACCAAAAGCATTCAAGTACTGCCAGAAGAAGAGCCGATCTTTGAAGCGATCGCCGCAAAAGGCATCACCGTCACGGCACAGCTTGTACCCAATGAACCATCGATCGACTTTATGAAGAAATTACGAGGATAAACCAGGCAGGGATTGAATCGAGGAGAATATGTAGCGGAAGATTTGTCAAAAAACGAGTGTTTTTCACGATTTATCTGAGGCGACATAACGATCGATAACTAGCCAGTTAAGACTCGTTCATACAATTAGGAGGAAAATTCATGCATTTAGCAGCGTATCAAATCATTCTTATTACTGTTTATGCTTTTATTGCTATTAATGATTCACTTATTTCCAATACGTTGACCCAACCAGCGATCGCCGGAATGATTTCTGGAATGATCATGGGGGACTTAAAGACCGGTTTGATGGTCGGTGGGACCTTACAGTTGATGCGTTTGGGGATCGCCGCATTTGGTGGTGCATCCGTCCCGGATTATTTTACCGGCGCAGTACTGGGAACAGCGTTTGCCGTGATCTCAGGAAACGGCGCGGAATATGGCATCGGCTTAGCAGTTCCAGTGTCCTTGCTGATGCTGCAACTGGATGTCGTGGCTCGTTTTTGTAACGTATTTCTACTACACCGGATCGATAGAGCCATCGACAACATGCAAGTCAAACGAATCCCACGGTTAGTTTTATCGGGTTCTTTCTTATGGGGATTGTCACGGGCGATTCCGATTTTATTGATGCTTTTAGCTGGAGATGCAGTCGTTACGACGATTACCGATAACACGCCAGAATGGCTGATGACCGGACTAAAAACCGCTGGTGGCGTCTTGCCAGTCGTCGGGGTAGCGATCTTATTGCGCTACTTGCCAACAAAGCACTACATTCCTTATTTGTTATTAGGCTTCTTTTTAGCTGCGTATCTGCAAGTACCAATGCTCGGCGTTTCCATCATCGGACTTGTAGCAGCAATGTTAGTCTTTAAACGTGATAGCGAAAAAGGCACGGTTGCAACGGCAGCTGCCGGAGATTTTGAAGGAGGATATGATGGCGATGAGTGATCAAAAACTGACAAAAAAAGAGTTGAATACCATTAGCTGGCGTTATATTTTGGCAAGCCAATTAAACTGGAACTATGAGCGAATGATGAGTTCGGGCTACCTTTACGGCATCCTACCCGTCTTGAAAAAATTCTATGGCCATGATGAAACCCAGCTGCAAGATATGCTGCGGACCCACAATCAATTTTTCAATACCAATGCGATCTTTGGGAACTTGATCATGGGGATCGATGTCGCTATCGAAGAACAAGACGGACACAAAGCCAAAGAAACGATTATCGCCTTGAAAACGGCCTTGATGGGTTCCTTGGCCGGTGTCGGTGACTCCTTGTTCCACGTGATTTGGGGAACGATCTTTGGCTCTGTTGCTGGCACATTGGCGCAAAATGGTTCCGTCGTTGGTTGTGTCATCTGGATCATCGCCAACATCGCGTTACTTTTCGGTCGGGCAGCGTTGCTTCCCTTAGGTTACAAACAAGGGGTCAAATTAGTGACGACCTTGAAAGACAAATTATCTGCCTTCACTAATGCCGCAACCGTTTTAGGGGTCACAGTGATTGGTGCTTTGATTCCCTCTGTCGTTAAAGCGACCGTTCCTTTTGTCTATAAAAAAGACGGCGTCGAATTAGTGATCCAAGACACGTTGGATGCCATCTTGCCATCCCTTGTACCTATCTTGCTCGTCTTGCTGACCTACTGGATGCTAGGCCAAAAGAAACTAAATTCCACTCGAGTAATTTGGATCATCTTGATCTTGTCGATCGTTTTGAGTGCGTTTGGTATTTTGGGTTAGGAAAGAATCATGGTGTAAAAGGAAATGGGCAGCTGCTGTGATTGTTTTGTAAATCGTATAAGCAGTTAGGGTAGTCAACCTGTTTTCTTTTAAGAATAGCTGAAATCAATGGAAAAGAGTGCGGAAATGAATTTCTTCACTCTTTTCCTATCCCACGAAATGATAGCGCTATCTTTTGCGCGGGGAAATAGGAGGAGTAAAGGATGGAAAAAGGGAAAAAATATCTGTTGATCATGGGGTGTTTCTTGTTGCTGTATTCGGTAGTTGGCGCCTCTCGTCTTTCTGGAAATGCCGAGGAACAAATACCCGAATTACCGGAAGCAGAATCGATCTATCACTCGGATTTTTCTAACCAGAAAGGGTCTTGGCAAGATTTAGTCGGGAAAGCCGAAGTAGCACAAAATGCTACTGGTTTAATGATCAGTAATACGAAGCAAGGCACCAATCTGGAATCAGTAACGCTCAACAAAGATGCTCCCAAGCGGTCTTCAGGGGATTTTGAAACTACTTTCTTATATGAAGACCAAGCGAACATTGGGGTGGTCTTTCGCGCAGATGAACAAAAGACAGATCAGTGGCAATCGTTTGCTTATAATCGTGATGGGCAGTGGCAACTTGGTCAACCAGGTGGAAAATGGCTGACAGCTATTTCTGGACCTACTTTGATTGCGGGACAAAAATATAAACTCTTGCTTCAGTATGAGGGCTCGAGTTTTCGTGCCTTTTTAAATGATCAGCTATTTTATGAGAATCAAAAGGTAAACTATCCCAATGGTACGGCAATTGATGGGGACTGGTCCGGGTATGTGGGTATCCGTTTGTTTGGCAATTTATCTAAGCTGAAGGTATTATCGATGCGCAGCGGTCCTATCGGCAGCTTGCCCGTGGAAGATCATACAGCAGAATTTATGAAGCTGCAAGAAAAATGGCAAAATCAACTGGTTTCCGATCACTATGATCCAAATAATCCGACTATGGCTGATTACGTGCAGATGGTCACCTCAGAAGCTGAGGCGTTGTATCAAACCATAAATAAAGCATCTGATCGAACGAGCCTATGGCCCCTCGAACAAGGGAATACTGCTTCAGCGGATGTAACGACTCAATTTACAAAATTACAGAAAATGGCTTTAGCCTATGGCACGAAAGGTAGTTCTTTGTATCAAGATGATGCAGTGGCGACGACGATTATTGATGGGATAGATTTCATGGTCACTCGAAAAGGGTATGATGGGAAAAAGTACCATGGAAACTGGTGGGATTGGCAAATCGGTGTCCCGCAAAAACTGATCAGTACTTTAATGATTTTAGGCGCTGAGTTACCGTCCGAGAAATTACAGCAATACACTGCCATTATCAGCAGTTATGTACCAGATCCCTTCAAGCAATTGTATACGAAGACACAAGGCAGTTTTACTGAGCTTGCTTTTATTCCAAATTTTGTGACTTCTGGTGCTAATCGTACAGATCTCGCGCTTACTGTATTAGGCTTGGGCATTTTGCAAAGGGACGCTGGGAAAATCACCCAAGCTTCAGCAAGTATCGAAGAAGTATTTCAGTTAGTCACAAAAGGCGATGGTTTTTATAAAGATGGTTCCTTTATTCAGCATAATACGATCCCTTATACTGGTTCTTATGGAAATGTACTGATCAAGGGTGTGGGACAAATTCTAGCTATCACGCAAGGGTCAAGTTTTGAGATGGACGCTGATCTCGTACAAACGTTTGTTAAAAATGTTGATCAAGCATTCTTGCCGTTGATCTATCAAGGAGAAATGCTGCCGTTGGTCAATGGTCGTTCGATTTCAAGAGCTCCAGCCAAAACCAAAGCCGGCTATGGCTCATCAACAGTCTATAATTTGTTGATCGTATCCCAATTCGCACCAACCCAATACCAGCAAAAATTCCGTGAAGCTGCCAAGTATTGGCTCAAAGAAAATCCAGACTATTATTTGACGAATGCAAGAGACTTCAATGATTTACAAATGACAATGAATCTCTTGGCAGACCCATCGATTACAGGGGATGCATTACCTTTTACGGGAACAAAACTGTACGCTTCAATGGATCGCTTTGTTCAACGAACAACTGATTATATGGTGGGTTTAGGACTATATTCCAGTCGCATTTCTTCCTTTGAAGCTGGCAACAAGGAAAACAAGCGTGGGTGGCATACAGCAGACGGGATGCTCTACCTCTATAATGATGATCAAGTTCAATTCAATTCTAGCTATTGGCCGACCGTCGATCCATATCGCTTGCCAGGAACAACCGTGGACACCATACAATTAGCGGATGAAAATTCAGCTTTTACAACGGTAACGTCTCCAGAAAAGTGGGTAGGCGGTGTGGCTTATGATGGTGCAGCTGCGGTGGGAATGGCATTAAACAAAACGGGTACAAAAAATAACGGGAATGTTTTACCTATGAACGTGCGGGCAAAAAAATCGTGGTTTATCATTGATGGGCAGATTGTCGCTTTAGGTGCGGGAATCACTGGTGATACGACAGCTTCTATTGAGACGGTCGTGGATAATCGCTTACTAAACGATGCGTATACTTATCAAATCCTTTCTGATCAAGGAAGTATTGATCAGTTAAATGAAACAAGTAGCAAGCAGTGGTTGTTGTTAGACTCCGATCATTCCCAGGCCAATATCGGTTACTATTTTCCAGAAGAAACGACAGTAAACGTGGTAAGTGAAACACGAACAGGCAGCTATACAGAAATCAATGAGGCCTTTCCAAGTAATGCGGTTTATACCGGAGAATATCGAAAATTCTTGATCAATCATGGCAAAAATCCCATGGAGGATCATTATGCGTATGTCATGTTGCCAGGTATCAATGAAACAGAACTGACTGCCTATGCCCAAGAAGAACCGCTGGAGATTTTAGCCAATACCTCGGAAGTTCAAGCAGTAAAACTTGATCAAACTGACTATTTAGGTATCAATTTTTGGCAGAATGATGGAGGTAGTGTCGCCGATATTACTACTAACAAACCTCTTTCATTGATTAGAACAAGTAGAGAAGGCAAAACCATCTATGCCTTTTCTGATCCAACTCAAACAACGACGACCATGACCTTAAAATTGCCAAAAGACTACCAAAAAATCGTTTCTCAAAGCGATGGAATCAGTTATGATGCTTCGACGAATCTATTTACGGTAAACTTTGCGGAGCAAGACGGTGGAAATAAAGTGATTGTAGTCGAGTAAGGTGTTTCAATGCTATCTGTCTCATCATCAGCAGCTAGGGATCAATCTCTAGCTGTTTTTTGTCAGCTAGAAAATGATACGATGAAAGGCTAAACATAGACTTTTCTTTGACTATTAATTCCTTTAACTACTTTTCAAGGGCCGAGGTTTTGTCAAAAAAATCCTCACAGAAAATGCTGAAAACTTGCGCATTAGCATGAAACGTTTGCTAATTTTCTTCTTACTTAAAAGGCGTATGTTTGCCACTAAAGAATGTATCTAAGATTGCAAGCACACTTTTCCAAGATTGCAGTGGCAACTTTTCAAGTAAGAATTGGTAGCGAATTTATCCGAAGGCGCGGCGATTAACAATATACTCTTCTCCATCAATTTCAAAAAGATAATAGTGTTGACCATAAATAGAAACAATATCTTCAGTAACTGAAACAGTTCTATTCATAAGATTATTACTAGAAATTGTTCCTACATACGGATCTCTTGGGGACAGAGACAGTTTATACAAATTATAGTTACCTGTTATTTCAACTGTTTGATCGATGAAAGTAACGCCAGAAATTTTTCCAGCAGGAGAATCTAAAAAGATTGAGGCAATTTGATTAGAACGATGATTATTCAAATAATAGATTTTATCCCTATTATTAAGGATATTTAGTATCGCATATTTGTTGAATAATGGGACAGCAGGAAGTATCCCCTTAGAAATTGAGTCCGCCGTTTTTTGCGCTGCATCCAGCATCTCTTGATTGTTGCTAACCTGGGCATCATATAAATCAGCCATCACTGATCCATTGTCATGTTGGAGACCTAAAGTATGCCCCATTTCATGTCGGATAGTTGAAACCAGCTGTACGTAGCCTGAGGTTCCTTTTCCAGATGATGCGTCATTTAAAGCAGCTTTATTCAAAAATATTCTGTTCGTACTATTCCCCCAACCAAATCCGGAGTACCCCATATCTGCATAGGAATCGCCATCCGTTGATTGCAAAACTAAATCAACTTGGTTATCTGCTGCATTTACACTTGATTTTTCGACAATTACCGATCTCCCAATCGACTGATTCCATGATTGCGCAGCTTCATTGACAGCCTCTTGGTAGGTTTCTCCTAGTGAGTTTGAGTCGTAAATGATGGTACCGTATTCGTTAACACAAGTAGCTGTACCATACAATATTCCAGGATAGTAATAATCAACAATAGGCGTCTTCGCTATGTCGGCTGACTTTGCATCTACAGAAATTGTTCCTATAGAGTAAATTAATGCAATTAAAAATAACGAACGAATTCTTGAAAAATTTTTTTTCATTGTTTTCCACTCCTTAAACTTGTTGACTTGATTTCATACAGATAATTCCAAAAATCTTTTTCCCATCTATCTTGTATGGAAAGATGCTCCCAGGGCATCGAATTTTTTTCAAATTCAACGAAATGTCGAATCTTTATATTTTTTCTAGCTTTTTCAATTTTCAAAAATTTGAGTGGATTCACATTTTTTGCCCAATCAAATAACCAATGATCATCTTTCTGGTAATTGTATTCATAAGGCAACAACTCAACACTTCTCTCACAAAGAATGTTTAAAATGGTTTGATCTAAATACAAGTATTCATTCTTATTTATCATACGTACTATGGCTTCTGGTCGTATCTGTTCATTGAACACAACTACATTAAATAAAATAACTCCAGAATTGAAGTAATTCTTCATAGTTTTTACGCCAAAATATTTAAAGCTGTCCTCTGTATCACTTATAACTGAGAAGTAGAAGTCTCTAACTGCAGCAATTGATTTTTGATCAGGGATCAAATCAAAGAAATTGGATACGTCATCGTATACAATAGTGTCATTATCTAAATAGAGAATGTAATCATAATTGCTAAAATATGAAGGTAGAAATAATCTCCACAGAGTGACTTCAGGAAAACGCGAATTACTATAATTCTTTATTTCGTTTATTATTTTAGGTGGATACCAAATAGTAATAATTACATTTTTTTCTCCATATAATCTAGAAATACTTTTCAATTTCAGTATTTCTTCGTTCCCTAGTTCATTTACAACTACTAATATATCTAAAGGTTCATTCCCTTCATAAGTATTTACTATTGACGCAATGGATACTGCAGCTAATTGAATATGTGACCCCGTAACACAATAAACGACAGCTTTCTTCTTCATAGTTCATGTCCACCCTTTTTAGTGTTTTTTATTTTTTAATAAAAACCTTCTATAGAAACTTAGGCAATAAAAGCATTTAAGCTTATTTTATCGTATCTGATTTCCAATATGAGCGTTAGTCCCACTATTGGGATTAACGTAGTTAACGAGAATCAACAATTTCTTATCGTATTTTCCCAAAAGGGTTGTCAGATTAAGCCTAAATCAAAAATCCCGTCAGAGAAATCTGACGGGATTTTGGTGGTGAACCTAGGTAAAACAGGTCATTGTTATCCATTCCAAGTGAACTAAAAAACTGTTAAATCAATATTTCGCAACCAAGTGAGGTTGCTACTTTATTCCCACTCCACAGTAGCAGGTGGTTTACTCGTAATATCATACACGATCCGATTAACGTGTGCGACTTCGTTGACGATGCGGACGCTGATTTTTTGTAGGACTTCCCATGGGATGCGGGCAAAGTCAGCGGTCATGCCATCGATTGAAGTGACTGCACGAATGCCGACGGTATAATCGTAGGTCCGGCCATCACCCATGACACCGACGGAGCGGATGCCTGGTAAGACGGTGAAGTATTGCCAAATGTCGCGGTCTAAGCCGGCATTTGCGATTTCTTCCCGCAAGATTGCGTCCGAGTCGCGGACGATCGTTAGTTTTTCTTCTGTCAATTCGCCAAGGACACGAATACCTAGACCTGGTCCAGGGAATGGTTGGCGCCATACGATGCTGTCTGGCATGCCAAGTTGAGTCCCTAATTCACGGACTTCGTCTTTGAACAAGGTGTTCAATGGTTCGATCAATTTGAATTGCATGTCTTCAGGTAACCCACCCACATTGTGGTGTGATTTGATGGTTTGAGCAGTTTCGGTTCCTGATTCGATGACGTCGGTATAAAGGGTTCCTTGGGCAAGGAAAGAAACGCCTTCATCGCCAGCTAGTTTGGTTGCTTCATCATCGAAGACATACACGAATTCATTCCCGATGATCTTGCGTTTTTCTTCAGGATCAGAAACCCCAGCAAGTTTTGATAGGAAACGTTCTTTGGCATCAACTTTGATGATGTTCAAGCCGAATTTGCCACCTAAGCTTTCCATTACTTGCTCGGCTTCGCCTTTACGCAAGAGGCCGTGGTCAACAAAAATACAAGTCAGTTGATCGCCAATCGCTTTTTGTAAAAGAACACCAACGACAGAAGAATCGACCCCGCCGGAAAGACCAAGCAAGACTTTTTTGTCGCCCACTTGTTCGCGGATTTTTGCGATTTCCATATCAATGAAGTTATCCATTGTCCAATCACCTGTACATTGACAAACGTCAATGGCAAAGTGACGCAGTAAGTCGTTGCCGTATTCTGAATGGCGAACTTCTGCGTGGAATTGGATACCGTACATTTTGCGTTCTGCATCTTGGATAGAAGCAATCGGGCAATCTTTGCTCGTCGCCACAACATCAAAGCCTGCAGGTGCTTGAGTGACCAAGTCCCCGTGGCTCATCCACACGGTTTGGGTTGCGGGCGTGTTTTGGAAAAGGGCCGCTGCATCAGAAGTGACTTCCAATTCTGCTTTGCCGTATTCACGGTTTTTGGCAGGTTCAACTTTTCCGCCTAATTTATAAGTAATCAACTGCATGCCGTAACAGATCCCTAAAACTGGGATGCCTAAATCAAAAATTTTCTCGTCGATACCGAAAGAGTTCTCGTCGTAGACGCTGTTTGGTCCGCCAGATAAGATGATCCCTTTTGGATTCATCGCTTTTACTTCTTCAGCGGTAATGCGGTGGCTCAATAATTCTGAGAAAACACCGAACTCACGAATACGGCGTGTAATCAGCTGGTTATACTGACTACCGTAATCAAGTACGATAATTTTTTCGACGTTTGGCAAAGTGTCAACGTTTGTCACAATAAATTACCTCAATTCTTTTAGTTTTTATTGAAAAAAGGCTAGGCCTTTTCAACAGCATAATTATAAAAATGAAGCGGTCAATACTTGCGCAAGAACACTTCATCGATCAAATGGTGCTTTGTTTTATGAAGAATTATATCGGCTCTGCTGCGTG
This sequence comes from Enterococcus sp. AZ095a, assembly GCF_050546735.1. Lineage (NCBI taxonomy): Bacteria > Bacillati > Bacillota > Bacilli > Lactobacillales > Enterococcaceae > Enterococcus > Enterococcus sp. AZ095a. Next base: position 247,511 of record NZ_CP172953.1, read on the forward strand.
TAGGCAAGATATACTCGTGTAAATTCTTTAAATTCACATTTTTCCATACTTCTTTTGCCATTTTAATCGCTTCCTTGCGATCCCCGATCGCATATTGGTAATAATAATTGCTAGGGTCTTGAAAGGCAGTGTCTAGTAATGATTCAAATCGTTCCAAATACCATTTTTCAATCAGTACCGGTTGGGCGTCCACGAAAATTGAAAAATCAAAAAAGTCACTGATATAGATTTGTTGGTTGGCAGGTAGTTGCAGGGTATTGATGCCTTCCACGATCAAGATATCTGGTTGACTGATCGTTTCATACGTATCAGGAATAATATTGTAGACTTCATGGGAGTAGACGGGGATCTGGATGTCTGGTTCTCCTGATTTGACCGCATTCAAAAAGTTGATCAAGGCTTCCATGTCATAACTTTCTGGAAATCCTTTGCGATTCAAGCTGCCGCGTTCTTCCAAGACTTCGTTCGGATACAAAAAGCCGTCAGTGGTGATCAGTTGGACGGTTCTGCGGGGAAACAAACGGGCCAATAAATTTTGGACGAGCCGTGCGGTGGTACTCTTGCCGACGGCGACGCTTCCGGCGATGCCGATGATAAAAGGCGGCATTTTAACATAGCGGTGTAAAAAGAGTCCCTTGCTGAGGGTCAATGATTCAAACTCTTTCATATAAAGATGGATCAGATGGCATAAAGGCACGTAAACATCTTCCACATCTTGGACCGAGATCCGGTCGTTCAAACTTTTGATATTATCCAATTCTTCTTGAGTGAAAGGCATCATTCCGTTCGTATAAAACCCTTGCCATTGCTCACGAGGAATTTGATAAAAATTCATGGTTTCTTGCATAGTAGGCTCCTTTTTTGCGGCATCATCGGTTTCTCTTAGAAGCGATAGGCCACTGTTCGAAAGTATTTTACCATAGAAACCCGCTGAACTTGGAAAAAAGACATGATTTCCTTTGCAGAAACAACAAAAAACTGTTTTTTCGTTGTTTTTTTTGCTGGGCGTTTACTTCTGGCTGTTTTTCGGTATGATTAGAAAGAAACAGCAGACAAATCTTGCACGCCTTTTTACTGGTGTTTTCACTACGTTCATTCGTTCTAATAGAAGCAACAAGGAAAAAACCAGTAGAAGCCAGTAGAAAAAACAAGCGAAAAGGGAATAGAAGAAAGGAGCATAATCATGAGTAATCATTACTATACAGAAAATCCTGATATGGCCCATGATTTTGAACAGTGGTCGTTTGAATTAAGAGGAAAGAACTTTCATTTTGTGACAGATAGCGGGGTGTTTTCCCGAGACACGGTGGACTACGGCTCGCGGGTGCTGATCGATGCGTTTGAGTGGGCGGAGCTGCCAGAAGGAAGTCTGCTAGACGTTGGGTGTGGCTATGGTCCTGTTGGCTTAGCGTTGGCTTATGCAAGTCAGCGACCTGTCGAGATGATCGATATCAATCAACGGGCAGTGGATTTGGCAAAAGGCAATGCCCAGCGTAACGGCATTGAACAGGTAGATATCCATCAATCCAATATCTATGCCCAATTAAATCAACCTGCTTATGCGGCGATCCTCAGCAATCCGCCGATTCGGGCAGGAAAAGAAGTCGTTCATGAGATTTTGACGGGGGCGTTTCCGCTACTAAAAACAGGGGGAACTTTAACGATCGTGATCCAAAAGAAACAAGGGGCGCCGAGTGCTCAAAAGAAAATGCAAGAGACCTTTGGCAATGCCGCAATCATCAAAAAAGACAAAGGCTATTACATCATTCAAAGCGTAAAAGAAGCGTAGCTGCTCTTTGATTCTCAACAGATCAAAGGCATCGCCAAGGCAAGCGCTGGTTAGTGGCAACTGGGCAGTTGGTTTCTCAAAAAGCCTATTGCCAGCAGCCTTTCGGGCAATTGCAGCGTCGGTTAATCAGCTGTCTGTAACATCGGACTATTTTTGATCAACGAAAAAGAAAGTCGCACACTTGTTGAAAGTGTGCTATTTTTTTTGAGAAAAATTTGCTACACTTTAGGCAAGAGAGGAGAGAAGCAGATGAAATTGACGATTAAACAGATTGCTGAAATGGCTGGCGTCTCTGTCACGACCGTGTCGCAGATCCTAAACAATAAAGGCAGCCGTTTTAGTGAAGAAACCCGAAAGCGGGTCTTAGATATCGTAAATAAATATCACTATAAGCCGGATTTTTTTGCTTCGAATCTTATCAACCGCCATTCAAAAACGATCGGAATGATCGTGCCTGATGTGACGGATTTCTTTTTCTCTAAAGTCATTGAAGGGGCGGAAAGTTATTTCAATCCACTAGGTTACATGCTAGTGTTATGCAATTCGCGCCACAGCCAAGAAAAAGAGGTTCAATATTTGAATGAACTGTCTCATCGTTCGGTAGATGGCATCTTATTAGCGACGCCGCATTTACTGCCGGAGGATTATTCCTTGAAGAGCGGGTTCTTTGATGACCGACCAATTATTTTAGTCGATCGCGGGATCAATCAGCGGGACAATGGTCGTTTAATCGTGAAAGAATACGAAGGTGCCTACCAAGCCGTCAGTTATTTGATCAAAAACGGTCACCGCAACATTGCGATGCTCAAAGAAATCACCGGCTACTATCAATTAGAGGAACGGTTCAATGGCTATCGCCATGCCTTGAAGGACCATCAGATCCCTTTTAAAGGCCGATATGTAGAAAATGCTGAATTAACGGTTACCGGCGGGTACGAAGCAACGAAAGAATTATTGAAGTACAAAGAGATCACAGCGTTCTTCTGCGGCAACGACGCCATGGCGATCGGCTGTTATCAAGCGATTTATGAGGCGGGTAAAAAAGTACCAGAAGACTACTCGGTGATCGGCTTTGATGCCTTGAAATTATCGGAATACATCACACCACCGCTTACCACGGTCATGCAGCCGACCTTTGAGATCGGTTTTACCGCAGCGAAGTTTTTAGTGGACGCCATTGAGTTTCCGACACGGCGAATTCCAAATAAGATTTTTGATACAAAATTAATTATTCGTGAGAGCGTGAAGACATTGACAAGCGAGAAATAATGCGGTATATTTCTTCTTGTAAGTGTTTTCATAGTTTTGCGATATTTAGTAAACTGTTTTACTAAAGTGGTTTACCCTACGAAAAATTATTGTATAATGTTAAAGGAAGCGAGGGTCATTTCGATGCGAATGGTGGATTTAATTGAAAAGAAACGTGACGGCAAGTCATTGACGAAGGAAGAAATTGACTACATTGTAACTGCGTATACTGAAGGAAGTATTCCAGATTATCAAATGAGTGCCTTGTTGATGGCTATTTTTTATGTAGATATGACAGATGAAGAGATCACGAACTTAACGCTAGCAATGGCAAATTCTGGTGAAGTGATCGACCTATCCTCAATTGAAGGAATCAAAGTCGATAAGCATTCGACTGGTGGTGTTGGTGATACGACCACGTTGATCCTAGCGCCATTAGTGGCTAGTGTTGGCGTACCGGTTGCGAAAATGTCTGGCCGCGGCTTAGGCTATACCGGAGGGACGTTAGACAAGCTTGAAGCGATCCCTGGATTTAAAATCGAGCTTTCTGAAGCCGACTTTATCCGATTAGTCAACGAAAGTAAAGTGGCCGTGATCGGTCAATCAGGAGATTTAGCTCCTGCGGACAAAAAACTGTATGCCTTACGAGATGTGACGGCAACGGTTAGTTCGATCCCATTGATCGCCAGCTCGATCATGAGTAAAAAAATCGCGGCAGGTGCCGATGCGATCGTGTTAGATGTAACCACAGGCGATGGCGCCTTTATGAAAAACTTGGAGGATGCCAAACGCTTAGCCCAAACGATGGTCCGCATCGGAAAATTGGCAAATCGCCAAACGATGGCAGTCATTTCTGATATGTCACAACCTCTAGGGGAAGCGATCGGGAACAGTTTGGAAGTGGTGGAAGCTATTGAGACACTGCAAGGAAAAGGACCGAAAGACTTGGAAGAAATGTGCTATGCACTGGGCAGCCAAATGGTCGTTTTAGCGAAAAAAGCTGATTCATTGGAAGAAGCACGCCAACTGTTGGAAGAAGCCTTGCATTCAGGCAAAGCGTTAGAAAAATTCAGACAGATGATCATAGATCAAGGCGGAGACGCTTCAGTGATCGATGACCCGAGCAAGATTTTGACAGCAAAATATGAAGTTGAGGTCCCAGCGAAAACTAGCGGCGTGGTGACGAAATTAGTTGCCAATGAGCTAGGGATCGCGGCGATGATGTTAGGGGCAGGTCGTAAGACCAAAGACGAAGACATCGACCATGCAGTGGGCATCAAATTGCATAAGAAAGTTGGCGAATCCGTAACTGAAGGGGAATCGCTATTGACGATCTATAGCAATACCGAAGCAATCGAGGATGTCAAAGCATTGATCGACCAAAATATTGAAATTGGGGAAGATGGCGCAGAACCGCCATTGATCCATGACATTATTACAGAATAAGGAGCGAATAAAAATGGAATTGAATCGCATGATCGACCACACGATTTTGAAAGCAGACGCAACGGAGGAAGATGTTTTACGAATCATCGAAGAGGCAAAAACCTATCACTTCTATTCTGTCTGCATCAATCCAACGTGGGTTTCATTAGCAGCAGAAAAATTACAAGGCGAACCAACGGCTGTTTGTACCGTGATCGGTTTTCCTTTAGGGGCAAACACATCTGAGGTCAAAGCTTATGAAACAACAGATGCGATCAAAAACGGCGCAGATGAAGTCGATATGGTAATCAACGTAGGTGCCTTGAAATCAAAACAATACAAAAAAGTTCAAGCAGACATCGAAGCAGTCGTTGAAGCAGCCAAAGACAAAGCGCTTGTCAAAGTAATCATTGAAACAGCGTTATTAGACAACGAAGAAATCGTCAAAGCCTGTGAATTAGCCAAAGCAGCCGGTGCAGATTTCGTGAAAACCTCAACTGGCTTTTCAACTGGTGGGGCAGTCATTGAAGATGTTCGCTTGATGCGTGAAACTGTAGGACCAGAAATGGGTGTCAAAGCTTCCGGTGGTATCCACAACGAAGCAGAAGCGGCAGCTATGGTCGAAGCGGGGGCAAATCGCTTAGGAACAAGCGCAAGTGTTGCCATCGTGACTGGCTCAACAGGTGCTGGCTATTAAGCCTAGCATTAAGTAAAGTAGCAAAAATTAAAAACAAGAGCGGGGAAGACAATGACAATAGCGAAAAAAGAGTGGATCGACACCGCCGTTTCCGCCTTAGATAAAGCGTATGTGCCGTACTCTAAGTTTCCGGTCGGTGCTTGTCTCGTTGCCAAAAATGGGACGATATATCAAGGGATCAACATTGAAAATGCCTCATATGGCTTAACAAATTGCGCAGAACGAACGGCTTTTTTCAAAGCCGTTTCTGAAGGCGAAAAAGAGTTTCAACATTTGGTTGTGGCGGGTCATACGCCAGAACCGATCTCTCCTTGCGGTGCTTGCCGCCAGGTCATGGTGGAATTTTGTGCGCCAGATATGCCGGTGACCTTAGTCGGCGATGATGGTGTCATCAAAGAAACCACGGTAGAAGGCCTATTGCCTTATTACTTTACGAACAAAGATTTATAAACCATGTTCATTCAGTCGATGCGGCTGTTGAAAAAAACTATATTTTTAGGGGGCTTTACAGCAATGAAAAAAGCAAAATTATTTAGTTTAGGTATTGTTGCAGTAGCTGGGTTGACTTTACTTGGTGCTTGTGGCGGAGGAAATTCAGGTTCAACTGATTCAACTGGTGGCGGTTCTGCAGACGGTACGACTGATGCAGCGCATAGTGTCGCAATCGTTACCGATATCGGCGGGGTGGATGACCGTTCATTCAACCAATCCGCATGGGAAGGCTTAGAAGCATGGGGGGAAGAACACGGGATCGCTCGCGGTGCTGGTGGTTATGACTACGTGCAATCAAATGAAGCATCAGAATACACAACAAACGTAAATGGTGCCGTTCAAAATGGTTTCAAAACGATTTTCGGTGTGGGTTACTTATTGAAAGATTCAATCGCAGCAGCAGCTGACCAAAACCCTGATACACAATTCGGGATCATCGATGATGTGATCGAAGGCAAAGACAACGTTGTTTCAGCAACATTTAAAGATAATGAAGCAGCTTACTTAGCTGGTTATGCTGCAGCTTATACAACCAAAACAAACAAAGTCGGCTTCATCGGTGGTGAAGAAGGCGTCGTTATCGACCGTTTCGAAGCTGGTTTCACAAAGGGTGTTCAAGACGCAGCTGAAAAACTAGGCAAAGAAATTACCATTGATTCTCAATATGCAGCATCATTTGGTGATCCTGCCAAAGGAAAAGCATTGGCAGCTTCAATGTATCAAGGCGGCGCTGACGTAATCTTCCACGCATCTGGCGGTACTGGTGCAGGTGTCTTCCAGGAAGCAAAAGCAATCAACGAACAATTGAACGAAGCAGACCTAGAAGACAAAAAAGTTTGGGTCATCGGTGTGGATAGCGATCAACAAGACGAAGGAAAATTCACAACTGCTGACGGCAAAGAAGATAACTTCACACTGGCTTCAACATTGAAAGGTGTTGGCGCAGCGGTACAAGATATCTCAACTCGTGCGTTAGAAGATAACTTCCCTGGCGGCGAACACATTGTTTACGGCTTGAAAGATGGCGGTGTAGACATTACTGAAGGGTTCCTTTCAGATGATGCCAAAGCAGCGATCGAAACAGCGAAACAAGACGTGATCGACGGCAAAGTAGAAGTACCAGAAACACCTGAAAAATAAAGTGGTTCTTTTCGGTTATCTTGCCCTAGCCTAGGGCAAGATGATCGTTGTTGGATTACTATGTTGATGAAAGCTACGGGTTTTCATGAGGATAGTAATCATCCTAAGCAATAGCAATTATTTTTTTGACATGACGAATGGTTTGTATAAGCGAATTAGAAAGTAAGGATGTGAGTAATTTGGCTGAGGAAAAATATGTTGTAGAAATGCGTCATATCACCAAAGAGTTTGGAACGTTCAAAGCCAATGACGATGTCAACTTGCAAGTAAGGCCAGGAGAAATCCACGCATTGCTTGGTGAAAATGGAGCGGGCAAGTCGACCTTGATGAATATGCTGTCAGGATTATTGGAACCAACATCTGGTGAAATCTGGATGAATGGTGAAAAAGTGAATATCACGAGTCCGACCGCAGCAAACAAATTGGGGATCGGGATGGTGCATCAGCATTTCATGCTGGTAGACGCCTTTACTGTAACAGAAAATATCATTTTGGGGAGCGAACCCCATCATCTCGGTGTGTTAGATCGCAAGAAAGCCCGCAAAGAAATCAAAAAAGTTTCTGAACAATATGGTTTATCGGTTGATCCAGATGCCTATGTGCGTGACATCTCTGTTGGGATGGAACAACGGGTAGAGATCTTGAAGACTCTTTACCGCGGCGCAGATGTACTGATTTTTGATGAACCAACGGCAGTTTTGACACCGCAAGAAATCGAAGAACTGATCGAGATCATGCGCGGATTGGTGCGTGAAGGGAAATCGATCATCTTGATCACCCACAAACTGGATGAGATCAAAGCGGTGGCAGACCGTTGTACAGTTATCCGTCGGGGGCAAGGGATCGGCACTGTCAATGTCAAAGACGTCAGCTCCCAACAGTTGGCCGATATGATGGTTGGTCGTTCTGTGTCCTTCAAGACACCGAAGAAAGAGGCGTCACCAAAAGAAGTCGTGCTTTCTGTTGAAAACTTAGTCGTAAAAGAAAACCGTGGCTTAGAAGCAGTCAAAAACTTAAGCTTAGAAGTACGTGCAGGTGAAGTATTGGGGATTGCTGGTATTGATGGCAATGGGCAATCAGAGCTGTTACAAGCCATCACTGGTTTACGGAAAGTCGAAAGTGGCAAGGTCTTGCTGAATGGCGATGACATCACCAACTTCAAGCCTCGGAAAGTCACCGAAGCCGGCGTTGGTCATGTGCCAGAAGACCGCCATAAATACGGGCTTGTCTTGGATATGATGTTATCAGAAAACATCGCCTTACAAACCTACTACAAAAAACCTTTGAGTAATGCAGGTGTCTTAGATTATGGAGAAATCAACGAGTTTGCTCGTGACTTGATTCAAGAATTTGACGTACGAACAGTCAATGAGATCGTACCGGCACGGGCATTGTCCGGCGGGAATCAACAAAAAGCGATTATCGCACGAGAAATCAGCCGCGATCCTGATCTATTGATCGTTGCCAATCCGACCCGTGGGTTGGATGTCGGAGCGATCGAATTTATCCACAAACGCTTGATTGAACAACGGGATAAGTTCAAAGCTGTTTTATTAGTCAGCTTTGAATTAGATGAAATTTTGAATGTATCAGACCGCATTGCTGTTATTCATGCTGGTGAGATCGTTGGGGTCGTTGATCCGAAAGAAACATCAGAGAAAGAGCTTGGCTTGTTGATGGCAGGGTACTCCTTGGAGGAAGCAAGACGAGAGCTGCAAATGGAGGAAGTAGGTGGTTCGGTTGAATAACCGCAAAGAAAAGATCCGCAATATATTAGTGCCGATCATCGCTGTCTTGTTGGGATTCGTCCTTGGCGGAATCATCATGGCGGCCTTCGGCTACAGCCCGATCACAGGGTATACACAAATGTTCCGGACCGTTTTTATCAACGGACAAACAGGTGGGTTAAATGCCCGCAACATTGGTGAGATTTTTGTTACAGCAGGACCCTTGATCTTTACTGCTCTGGGATTTGCCGTTGCAAACTCAGCAGGATTCTTCAATATCGGTCTTTCTGGTCAAGCGCTAGCAGGTTGGGTTGCCAGTATCTGGGTCGCACTGGCGATGCCGGATGCGCCTCGGTTGGTGGTCTTGCCATTAGCCGTGATCGTAGGGGCTTTATGCGGGGCGATCGCAGCTGCGATTCCTGGTTTCCTACGGGCATTCTTTGGAACAAGTGAAGTCATCGTGACGATCATGATGAACTATATCTTGCTTTATACGGGGAACCATTTAGTCAATAATGTGATGAGTGAATCCATGATCACGACAAAAGGGGTCACGAAAATGGTGGGGGAAAATGCCTCCATGCAGACGCCGTTTCTAGCAAGCATCACGAGCAACTCTCGCTTGAACTTAGGGATCTTCTTAGCCTTGATCTTCTTAGTTTTGGTTTGGTTCTTGATGAAAAAAACCACTCTTGGTTATGAGATCCGCGCGGTGGGCTTGAACCCAAGCGCTTCTGAATATGCTGGGATGAGCAGCAAACGGACGATCGTTATCTCCATGATCATCTCTGGGACACTTGCCGGATTAGGTGGAGTTGTTCAAGGACTAGGAACGTTTGAAAACTTCTTCGTTCAAGGGTCATCATTAAGCATCGGGTTTGACGGTATGGCTGTATCCTTGTTAGGAAGCGGCTCATCGATCGGAATCTTGCTTTCAGCCCTCTTGTTCAGTATTTTGAAATTAGGTGGACAAGGCATGCAGTTTGCAGGTATTCCATCTGAATTAGTTGATGTTAATATCGCAATTATTATTTTCTTCGTAGCGATCAGTTTTGTGATTCGTTTCTTGTTGGCAAAAATCTTTGACGGCAAAAAAGAAGCGCTGGTCGTACAGGAGATTGAAGCCCAACCAAACGATCAAGATCAGGAAGGAGGAACCATCTAATGGATATTAGTTTAATTTCTTCGATCGTCACTCAAACATTGATTTATGCGTCTCCTCTGATTTTGACGGCGCTAGGTGGCGTGTTCTCAGAGCGAAGCGGGATCGTTAACGTGGGTCTTGAAGGAATCATGGTTATGGGTGCTTTTAGCTCGATTGTTTTCAATATTGAATTTGCGTCACAATTTGGTGCGTGGACACCGTGGTTAGGGATGCTCGTCGGCGGACTTGTCGGTGTGGTTTTCTCCTTGCTGCATGCGGTGGCAACCATCAACTTCCGTGCAGACCACATCATCAGTGGTACGGTGATGAACTTGATGGCACCAGCTTTGGCCGTGTTCTTAGTTAAAGCGATCTACAACAAAGGGCAAACCGATAACATCCAACGGACATTGGGGTATTTCAATTTCCCGATTCTTAAAGATATTCCTATCATTGGCCCGATTTTCTTTAATCAAACGTTCTTACCGGCGTACTTCGCTATTTTGATCTCAGTGATCGCGTGGTTCGTGATTTTCAAAACACGCTTTGGGTTGCGTCTTCGTTCTGTCGGTGAGCATCCTCAAGCAGCTGATACCTTAGGGATCAATGTTTACGTGATGCGTTACTCAGGCGTCTTGATCTCTGGATTCCTTGGTGGGATGGGCGGTGCCTTGTTTGCTCAATCGATCGCGGGTCGCTTTGCTGTGACAACGATCGCCGGTCAAGGGTTTATCTCGATGGCTGCGATGATCTTTGGTAAATGGAATCCACTTGGTGCGATGGGCGCAGCGATTTTCTTCGGTTTCGCGCAAAACATCAGTATCGTAGGTGGCCAGCTGCCAATCATCTCTTCCATTCCAGCAGTTTACTTACAAGCTGCGCCTTATGCCTTGACGATCATCGTGCTCGTTCTTTTCCTTGGAAAAGCTGCTGGTCCGAAAGCTAACGGGAAGAACTACATTAAATCTAAATAATTTTTTCAGTATGAAAGGGTGGGGCTATGGGACATGAATGTGTTGCTGTGTCCTGCCCTTTTTCTATCCTCTGGGTGAAAGGAAAGCGTCAGGAAATTTCCAAAGCAACCCAGCGCAATTTTTGCTTAAGTTTAGTATGATAGAGGTAGTAGATCCGCTTGTAAAAGCATAAAATAAAGAAAGTAGGGAATAGAATGTTTAAACGTGTACACTTGATCGTGATGGATTCAGTCGGAATTGGTGAAGCACCTGATGCGGCAGCTTTTGGTGATGTCGGTTCAGATACATTAGGCCATATTGCAAAAGAAGCAGGCTTAACGATCCCTCATTTGGAACAATTAGGCCTAGGGACGATTCGTCCTTTAGAAGGCGTAAAGGCGGTAGCTGACCATGATGGGTATGCAACCAAATTGGAAGAAGTTTCTGTTGGGAAAGATACGATGACGGGTCACTGGGAGATCATGGGCTTGAATATCCAAAAGCCTTTCCGCGTATTTCCAGATGGGTTTCCCGATGAATTATTGCAACAGATCGAAGCGTTCTCTGGACGCAAAATCGTCTGCAATGCGCCGTATTCTGGGACAGCAGTCATTGATGACTTTGGCGAACATCAAATGAAGACCGGGGATCTGATCGTTTACACTTCGGCTGACCCAGTGTTGCAGATCGCCGCTCATGAGGAAATCATTCCATTAGAAGAATTGTATCGTATTTGTCAGTACGTTCGGGATATCACGAAAGATGAGCCGTATATGATCGGCCGCATCATCGCGCGTCCTTATGTCGGTGAGCCTGGAAACTTTACTCGTACGAGCAATCGTCATGACTACGCACTCGATCCATTTGGCCATACAGTGTTAGATTCATTGAAAGAAGCTGGAAAAGACGTGATCGCCGTTGGGAAAATCAATGATATCTTCAACGGGCAAGGAATCACCGATTCTGTACGGACGAAGAGCAATATGGACGGTGTGGATCAATTATTGAAGGTGATGAAACAAGACTTTACGGGTCTAAGCTTTACGAACTTAGTCGACTTCGATGCGCTTTATGGTCACCGTCGCGATGTCGTAGGGTATGCCCACGCCATTGAAGATTTTGATTTGCGTATTCCAGAACTCTTAGAAGCAATGGGAGACGAGGATCTGCTGTTGATCACAGCTGACCACGGCAATGACCCAACCTTTACGGGAACGGATCACACGAGAGAATATGTGCCATTACTAGCGTACAGCAAGAAATTTCAAGGCCAAGGCCAATTGCCACAAGGCTACTATGCGGATATTTCCGCAACGATCGCTGAAAACTTTGGTGTTTCAGCTACAGAAAACGGAACAAGCTTTTTAAAACATTTAAATTAGAGGTGATGAAATGACAACGTTACATGAGAAATTACAAGAAACAACGGCATTTATCAAAGGAAGCGGCGTCGGTGAAGTGGAATTTGGGTTGATTTTAGGATCTGGCTTAGGTGAACTAGCCGATGAGATCGAAAATCCAATCGTGTTGCCTTATAACGATATCCCGCATTTTCCTGTTTCGACAGTGGTCGGTCATGCTGGACAATTGGTCTATGGAACATTAGCTGGGAAAAAAGTCTTAGCGATGCAAGGACGATTCCATTATTATGAAGGCCATTCGATGCAGACGGTCACTTACCCCGTCCGTGTGATGGCGGCATTGAAAGCTCATTCCTTAGTCGTGACCAATGCCTGTGGCGGTGTGAACGAAAGCTTCCAGCCTGGAGACTTGATGTTGATCACCGATCAAATCAACTTTATGGGGGACAACCCACTGATTGGTGAAAACGAAGAAGAAATGGGTCCACGTTTCCCAGATATGAGCCAAGCTTACCATTTGCCTTATCGGGAAGCGGCACAAAAAGTTGGCGCATCAAAAGGATTGCACTTAAAAGAAGGCGTCTATATGGGCTTCTCAGGTCCTACGTATGAAACGCCAGCAGAGATCCGCTTTGCTCGGACGATCGGTGCCGATGCTGTCGGTATGTCGACTGTCCCAGAAGTGATCGTTGCTGTTCACAGTGGCTTGAAAGTCTTAGGTGTTTCTTGCATCACAAACTTGGCTGCTGGTATGCAAGCGAGCTTGAATCACGAAGAAGTCGTGGAAACGACGGAACGGGTCAAGGCAGAATTTAAAGCGTTGATCAAAGAAACGTTAGCAGTACTATAAAAAGCAGACCAAAGGAGAAAAACGAATGAGCGTTCATATCGAAGCAAAAGCAGGCGAGATCGCAGACAAAATCTTGTTACCAGGTGATCCACTGCGGGCAAAATATATTGCTGAAACATTTTTAGAAGACCCGATCTGTTACAACAATGTTCGGGGAATGTTGGGCTATACAGGCGTTTATAAGGGCGAGCGGGTCTCTGTCCAAGGAACCGGCATGGGCATGCCTTCAGCGAGCATCTATGCCCATGAATTGATCAACTCTTACGGCGTGAAGAAATTGATTCGGGTCGGTACGTGTGGTGCCATCTCAAAAGATGTCCACGTGCGTGATCTTGTGATTGCCCAAGCGGCAGCAACAAGTTCATCGATGGTGGCAAAAAACTTCCAAAGTTTCCATTTCCCACCAATCGCTGACTTTGCACTGCTGCGTAAAGCCTATGATACAGCGATTGAATCAGGATTTACGACCCACGTCGGCAACATCTTATCTGAAGATACCTTCTACAAAGATGACATGACGGAAACGTTACAGTTGGCAGACCTTGGAGTGATGGGTGTTGAGATGGAAGCCGCAGCCTTATACTATTTAGGGGCGAAATTCCACGTTCAAACCTTAGCGATCTGTACTGTCAGCGACCACATCATCACTGGAGAAGAAACAACGCCAGAAGAAAGACAAACGACGTTTAACGACATGATCAAAGTTGGCTTAGAAACAGCGATTGCGTAAAAAAGATACCACAGGATCGGTGCATGAACGATGCGAGGGCTGCTTGCTTTTGAGAGAGCAAGCAGCCAAATCGTATTGGTTTGCATGCAACCGAGAATGTGTTATCTTTTTTTGTTGGCAAAAAGCCACGAAGAAGCGTTGCACTTTTGCCAGAAAATGGTTTAATGAAAAGAAAAGGTGTAAAAAGGAGACGAGACAATGAATAATTTTACGTTTCATGTAACGACGGACATTCGTTTTGGGAAAGACCGTCTGAACGAATTGCCAGAAGTACTGAATACATTTGGAAAAAACGTCTTGCTAGTCTATGGTGGCGGCAGTATCAAGAAAAACGGCTTGTACGATGCAGTCATGGCGCAATTGACTGCCAACGGCAATAAAGTCACTGAATTGACTGGTGTCGATCCAAATCCACGAATCGAAACCGTTCGTCAAGGAGCCGCTCTTTGTCGTTCAGAAAAGATCGACGTCATTTTAGCTGTTGGCGGCGGTTCTGTAATTGATTGCAGCAAAGTGATTGCTGGGGCGGCTTGCAGTGAGCAAGAGCCTTGGGACTTAGTACTTTCCAGAAGCTATCAAGGACCAGCGATTCCATTAGTAACGATCTTGACCCTTGCGGCTACCGGCAGTGAAATGAATCGCGGCGCAGTGATCTCTAATCTAGAAACGAAACAAAAACTTGGCGTTCACGGACCCGAATTTTTACCGAAAGTATCCTTTTTAGATCCAACAACGACCTTTAGTGTCAGTCGTTATCAAACGGCTGCCGGTTCAGCGGATATCATGAGCCATCTGATTGAAAATTATTTCAGTAAAACAGAAGGAACAGATGTCCAAGACGGTGTAGCAGAAGGATTGCTAAAAGCAGTCATTAAAAATCTGCCCATCGCATTAAAGGATCCCTCGGACTATGACGCACGGGCGAATTTGATGTGGGCGAGCACCTTAGCCTTAAATGGTTTGACTGGAAGCGGCAAGGGTGGTGCATGGTCTTGTCATGCGATGGAGCATGAGTTGAGTGCGTTTTATGACATTACCCATGGCATCGGCTTAGCGATCCTGACCCCACGCTGGATGCTTCATGTATTGAATGAAGAAACGGCGCCGAAATTTGCGCGTTTTGCCAGAGAAGTCTTTGGTGTCCAAGAAGCAGTGCCAGAATTAGCTGCCCGAATGGGGATTCAAAAACTGTATGACTTTTTTGCTTCTTGCGATATTCCGATGACTTTGCCAGAAGTGGGAATCGCCGATGACACTCATTTTGCTGAAATGGCGGCTCAAGCAGTTCAATTCAGCTCTATTGCAACAAATGCGTATGTACCGCTACAAGAAGAAGACGTGATCGCAATCTACCAAGATTCCTTGACTCCTTCAACCTATCTTTAATCATTAAACAGACCGTTCCTGCGACTTGGTTGTCGCGGAGCGGTCTGTTTATTTACCCTTCAGAAGAAAAAGCCAAACGGGCCATTAGCTGATTCGCAATCAAGGCGTGTCCTGCAGGAGTAGGGTGCACACCGTCATCGCCTGTCAGTGCCTGTGGGGAGCTAGCGACGGATGCTTCGGCAAACAAGCCATCCAGCGGCAGCAGTTGACAATGAAAGGCGGCAGCTAAGCGACGAACGATTTGGATTTTCGGATCAAGATCGATCCGCCAGGTTTGGCGATCTTCAGGATATGGCAATACAAAAGGTTCCAGCAAGAAAATACGCGTGATCCCCTGTTGGGTCACTTGTTCCAGAATTTGACGGTAGGTTGCCTCAAAGGACGTTGCCGCAGCTTCTGAACCAAAATCGGGACCACCGGCATTGTGCCACGTGTCGTTGATCCCAATCATAAAGACCAAGACGTCAGGCGCTAATTGGAGGCAATCTTCTTGGAGACGGGCTAAGACATCGGCAGCTTTATTGCCGCCGATCCCGCGGTTATAAAAGGTAAAGCCCGCAGTGGGGAATTTCTCTGCCAGCTGATCGGCAACGAGACGGGCAAACCCATGTCCTAAATCGTGGGGGTCTTGGCGATCACGATCGCAATCTGTGATGCTGTCACCTAAAAATAAAACGGTATTATTTTTGACTAGTTTCATAATAAGCTCCTTTCGAGTATGCCCTCAATTATAAAAGAGGGGGGAGAAAATGCCAATAAAAAAACTGCCCTTTGGTTAAAAAGGGCAGCGATAAGCGAGGCTTATAAGTAGTATTTTTTCGCAACAGTCAAATCATCGTTCAATTCATAAACAAGTGGTTGACCAGTTGGGATCTCAAGATCCATGATATCTTCGTCAGAAATACCTTCGATATGTTTTGCTAATGCACGTAGAGAGTTTCCGTGAGCCGCAACTAAGACAGTTTTGTCGTCTTTTAATGCTGGGGCGATTTCATCTTGCCAGAAAGGCAATGCACGTTCTAAAGTAACTTTTAAGTTTTCTCCACCAGGTACGTCGCGAGGGTCAAGCATTGCATAACGACGGTCGTTTGCAGCAGAACCTTCATCTGAAGCTTCCATCAATGGAGGTAAAACATCGTAAGAACGACGCCAGATGTGTACTTGTTCGTCACCGTATTTTTCAGCAGTTTCTTTTTTATTTAAACCTTGTAATTTACCGTAATGACGTTCGTTTAAGCGCCATGATTTGATCGTTGGTACCCAAAGTTGATCAGAATATTCTAAAATGTAATTACAAGTTTTGATGGCACGAGTTAAAACAGATGTGTAAGCAACGTCAAATTCGATGCCTGCTTCTTTGATTTTACGTCCGCCTTCGATTGCTTCTTCGACACCTTCTGGCGCTAGATCAACATCAGCCCAACCGGTAAACTGGTTTAATTTGTTCCATTCGCTTAGTCCATGACGAGAAAATACTAATTTTGGCATGTAAAACTCTCCTTTAGATATTCGATATTTTTCTGAAATTTTCAATTCCGTATTTATTGTACACTCTTTCTCAAAGAATTTCCATGGTTTTGGAGGAAAAGCTGGGGGAAAACGCCATTCTTAAGGAAAAACAAAAGGGGATCATTAAAAAGAGGACCGCTTTTGTTTCATGCTGTTCTAGGGGGAGTCGACAACTATGAACGTAACTTGTTCCATTCTTCTTCGGATAATTTTATGTATTTATAGCATGTACCTACAGAAACACCGCATTTTTCAGAAATATATTGAATCGTTTCTTTTTTTTCGTAGTACAATTGACGGATTTTTTTAATCGTTTTTGGATCGATTTTTGGACGACCGCCAATTTTGCCTTTTTTGCGGGCTTTATTTAAGCCGACCAGCGTGCGCTCTTTGATGAGTGAGCGTTCCATGATCGCAAGTCCTTCCATTAAATTGAAGTAAACCTGTCCCATCGGACCGCGGGTATCGATTTGTTCTGCCAGTGAAACCAGATGAAGCTCTCGCTGTTTTAATAGATCAGTGAGATCGGTCAGCTGTCTGGTCGTTTTCCCTAAACGATGCAGTTCCGTAACGACTAAGGTGTCGCCGGGCTGCATTTGTGCCACCACTGACTCCAATGAATGATTTTCTTCACTTTCTTCCACGCTAAATGTCTCATGGAAAAATTCATGACACCCAAATTCTTCGAGCTTGTTTAATTGTTCACTTGTTGAGTTGTCGGTGATCGTTGAACGAGCATAGCCTATGATTTTCATAAACCCTCCTACCTTTCCCTTTTTATTGAATGTATCATAATTATTTCTTAAATGATAGGGTAATTTGCACAAAAAATAATAAAAATTAAGTCGATTGAAGAAAAATAACGAAAAAAAGAGAAGCATTTTTGCTTCTCCTTTTTTGTTTCCTTTATCTAACGTGCTTGGTACTCGGTCCTTCAGGCAATCCGACAATGATCGTATGAACCATATCCAAAAACAGACCGTGTTCAACCACGCCCACTGTAGCATCTAATTCCTGTGCCAACTCAGTAGGAGCGGTGATCGTTTCTAGATGAAGATCGATGATGTAATTGCTGCAATCGGTTTTTAACGGTTCGCCTTCTTCATTCAGACGCAGTTTTGGATGGTAGTTTTTCTTCTCGAACAGACGCAACAGCTGTTGGCTGCCATAAGGGATCACTTCCACTGGCAACGGGAAGGCACCAAGTGTTTCGACCATTTTCGATTCATCAACGATCCACAAAACTTTTTTGGAGTTAGACGCCACGATTTTTTCGAATAAAAGGGCTGCACCGCCGCCTTTGATGCCATGATAATCCTTGCTGATCTCATCTGCACCGTCGATCGTTAGATCCACAGCGTCCACTTCATCGATGGTGCGAATCGGGATACCTAATCCTTCTGCTTGTTTTTTCGATGCCCAAGAAGTTGGGACACCAGTGATCGATAGACCTTCTTCTTTTACACGTCGACCCAGTTCTTCAATCATGTAGTAGGCTGTTGAGCCAGTGCCCAAGCCAACGACCATGCCATCTTTTACATAACTAGCCGCTTCAATGCCGACCATTTCTTTTAGGTTCATTTTCTTCCCGCCTTTTTTAAATAAATGCTTTGTCTCTATTATATAGGAAGAAGCGCAAAATTTGCGGATTTTTTCGTAACAGATTTCTTTTGAAAAAAGCTTGGGAGGATACTTGACAGGTAAGAATAAGCATGATATTCTATCAAAGGTGCTTTATCTACAGGTCTCTCGTTGGAGACGTGCTGACTGTCTATCAAAGCATAGTTGATATGAATGCAGAGAATGCATTATTTTTTATCGCAAAAAAAGAACCACCTGGATGTGTGGGACTATAAAGCGAATCAAGGAAGGAGGACAACTAGGGATGCCTACAATTAATCAATTAGTACGTAAACCTCGTAAATCCAAGGTTGAAAAATCAAATTCACCAGCATTGAACAAAGGATATAACAGTTTCAAGAAAGCTCAAACGAATGTTAACTCACCTCAAAAGCGTGGGGTAGCTACTCGTGTGGGAACTATGACACCGAAAAAACCGAACTCAGCTCTACGTAAATATGCGCGTGTTCGTTTGTCAAACTTGATTGAAGTGACAGCTTATATTCCAGGTATCGGACACAACTTACAAGAACACAGCGTGGTCTTGTTACGTGGTGGACGTGTAAAAGACTTACCAGGGGTACGTTACCATATCGTTCGTGGTGCATTGGATACTGCCGGTGTTAACGATCGTAAACAATCTCGTTCTAAATATGGTACAAAACGTCCTAAAGCTTAATCTTTAAGACAAACAGATCAAATGAATCTTATTTAAATCAGAACTGATATCTCGGAAGGAGGAGTTACGGATGCCTCGTAAAGGTCCTGTTGCAAAACGTGATGTTTTACCAGATCCTATTTATAACTCAAAATTAGTAACTCGTTTGATCAACCGTGTAATGGTTGATGGTAAACGCGGTGTTGCTGCAAATATTATCTACAATGCTTTTGGCATTATCAAAGAATCTACAGGAAATGATCCATTGGAAGTTTTCGAACAAGCAATGAAAAACATTATGCCTGTATTGGAAGTTAAAGCTCGCCGTGTCGGTGGTTCTAACTACCAAGTACCAGTAGAAGTACGTCCTGAACGTCGTACAACTCTAGGTCTTCGTTGGGTGGTAAACTACGCTCGTTTGCGTGGCGAACACACAATGGAAGAACGTCTTGCAAAAGAAATCATGGATGCAGCAAACAACACTGGTGCTTCTGTGAAAAAACGCGAAGACACACACAAAATGGCGGAAGCCAACCGCGCATTTGCTCACTATCGTTGGTAAGATCCTCACTGCTTTTTATTGGAAGGTACTGAGACAACCTTAGCTTAAGTTAAGTAAGAATGAGAGGGGAACAACCTAGAATGGCAAGAGAATTTTCGCTAGAAAAAACTCGTAATATCGGGATCATGGCCCACGTTGACGCTGGTAAAACAACGACAACTGAACGTATCCTTTATTACACAGGTAAAATCCATAAAATTGGTGAAACACATGAAGGTGCTTCTCAAATGGACTGGATGGAACAAGAACAAGAACGTGGGATCACAATCACTTCTGCTGCGACAACTGCGCAATGGAAAGAAAACCGCGTAAATATCATCGACACACCAGGACACGTGGACTTCACAATCGAAGTGCAACGTTCATTGCGTGTACTTGATGGTGCTGTAACTGTGTTGGACTCACAATCAGGTGTAGAACCTCAAACAGAAACAGTTTGGCGTCAAGCGACAGATTACCGCGTACCACGTGTTGTATTCTGTAACAAAATGGACAAAATTGGTGCAGACTTCTTATACTCTGTATCAACTTTACATGATCGTTTACAAGCAAATGCTCACCCAATCCAATTACCAATTGGTGCGGAAGATGACTTTACTGGTATTATCGACTTAGTAAAAATGAAAGCTGAAATCTACACAAATGACTTAGGAACTGAAATCCAAGAGACTGAAATTCCTGAAGAATACGTAGAATTAGCTGAAGAATGGCGCGAAAAATTAATCGAAGCTGTTGCTGATACTGATGAAGAACTAATGATGAAATTCTTGGAAGGTGAAGAAATCACTGAGGAAGAATTGAAAGCTGGTATTCGTCAAGCAACATTGACTGTTGACTTTTTCCCTGTTCTTTGTGGATCTGCCTTTAAAAACAAAGGGGTTCAATTGATGTTGGATGCAGTCATCGACTACTTGCCTTCACCACTTGATGTTCCTGCGATTAAAGGGATCAATCCTAAAACAGACGAAGAAACTGATCGTCCGGCTGACGATGAAGCACCATTTGCTTCATTAGCATTTAAAGTAATGACTGACCCATTCGTAGGTCGTTTGACATTCTTCCGTGTGTATTCAGGTATCTTGAACTCTGGATCATACGTATTGAATGCTTCAAAAGGCAAACGCGAACGTATCGGTCGTATCCTACAAATGCACGCCAACACACGTGCTGAAATCCAAACAGTATACTCAGGCGATATCGCCGCTGCTGTTGGTTTGAAAGACACAACAACTGGGGATACACTATGTGATGAAAAATCACCAGTAATCCTTGAATCAATCGAATTCCCAGAACCAGTTATCGAAGTCGCTGTTGAGCCTAAATCAAAAGCTGACCAAGATAAAATGGGGGTTGCTTTACAAAAACTTGCTGAAGAAGATCCATCATTCCGTGTGGAAACAAACGCTGAAACAGGCGAAACTGTTATCGCTGGTATGGGAGAACTTCACTTGGACGTCTTAGTTGACCGTATGCGTCGCGAATTTAAAGTTGAAGCAAACGTAGGTGCGCCTCAAGTTTCTTATCGTGAAACATTCCGTGCAGCAACACAAGCGGAAGGTAAATTTGTACGTCAGTCTGGTGGTAAAGGTCAATACGGTCACGTATGGGTCGAATTTACACCAAACGAAGAAGGTAAAGGCTTCGAATTCGAAAACGCGATTGTCGGTGGTGTGGTTCCTCGTGAATACATCCCAGCAGTTGAAAAAGGACTTGAAGACTCAATGGCGAACGGTGTCTTAGCCGGTTACCCATTAGTAGACATCAAAGCAAAACTTTATGATGGTTCATACCATGATGTCGATTCAAGTGAAACTGCCTTCCGTGTTGCAGCTTCTATGGCTTTACGTGCTGCAGCGAAGAAAGCAAACCCAGTAATTCTTGAACCAATGATGAAAGTAGTTATCACTGTACCAGAAGATTACTTAGGTGATGTTATGGGTCACGTAACTGCTCGTCGTGGACGCGTAGAAGGAATGGAAGCACACGGTAACTCACAAATCGTGAACGCAATCGTGCCATTAGCTGAAATGTTCGGTTACGCAACAACACTTCGTTCATCAACACAAGGTCGCGGTACGTTCATGATGACATTTGATCACTATGAAGATGTACCTAAATCTGTTCAAGAAGAAATCATCAAGAAAAACGGCGGCAAAGCTGAATAATTGATGGAAGTATAGGAAATTAAGTAAAAAGCTATATTTTTTTCTGAGTTTCGTGTACAATATTATCGATGATAAGGGATGGGGAGCTGCGGCTCCCTACCTATCAAATATAAAAAATAAACTGCATTTTTAGGAGGAACATTTTAAAATGGCAAAAGAAAAATTTGACCGTTCTAAACCCCACGTAAACATTGGTACGATCGGACACGTTGACCATGGTAAAACTACACTTACAGCTGCTATCACAACTGTATTATCTAAAAAAGGTTTGGCTCAAGCTTCAGCTTACGACCAAATCGATGGCGCTCCAGAAGAACGCGAACGCGGAATCACTATCTCAACTGCTCACGTTGAGTACGAAACTGAAGCACGTCACTATGCTCACGTTGACTGCCCAGGACACGCGGACTACGTTAAAAACATGATCACTGGTGCTGCTCAAATGGACGGCGCGATCTTAGTAGTATCTGCTGCTGATGGTCCTATGCCTCAAACACGTGAACACATCTTGTTATCACGTAACGTTGGTGTACCATACATCGTTGTTTTCTTAAACAAAATGGATATGGTTGATGACGAAGAATTACTAGAATTAGTTGAAATGGAAGTTCGTGACTTATTGTCAGAATATGACTTCCCAGGCGACGATGTTCCTGTAATCGCTGGTTCTGCTTTGAAAGCTCTTGAAGGCGATGCTTCATACGAAGAAAAAATCATGGAATTAATGGCTGCAGTTGACGAATACGTTCCAACTCCAGAACGTGACACTGACAAACCATTCATGATGCCAGTCGAAGACGTATTCTCAATCACTGGACGTGGTACTGTTGCTACAGGCCGTGTTGAACGTGGACAAGTTCGCGTTGGTGACGAAGTTGAAATCGTTGGTATTGCTGAAGAAACTGCTAAAACAACTGTAACTGGTGTTGAAATGTTCCGTAAATTGTTAGACTATGCTGAAGCAGGGGATAACATTGGTGCATTGCTACGTGGGGTTGCTCGTGAAGACATCCAACGTGGACAAGTATTAGCTAAAGCTGGTACAATCACACCTCATACAAAATTTAAAGCTGAAGTTTACGTTTTAACAAAAGAAGAAGGTGGACGTCACACTCCATTCTTCACTAACTACCGTCCTCAGTTCTACTTCCGTACAACTGACGTAACTGGTGTTGTTGAATTACCAGAAGGAACTGAAATGGTTATGCCTGGTGATAACGTAACAATCGACGTTGAATTGATCCACCCAATCGCTATCGAAGACGGAACTCGTTTCTCAATTCGTGAAGGCGGACGTACTGTTGGTTCAGGCGTTGTAACTTCAATCCAAGCTTAATTTGATTGATCGAAGAGCAAAAGCGTACGCGCTTTTGCTCTTTTTTTTAACTCGTAGAACCAAAAAAGAGCCGCCATCTCTAGCGTTGACGAATCCACTGTGGTTCATCGAAGCTAAAGAGAGCGGTGCTTTTTATTTTATTAGTTTTTGCTTCTTCAAGAAGGCGTCAAATCCTTGGTCAGGGCGATTGCGGTAAAACCCAGCAAATTTTTCTGACCATGGTTTGGTCTCGCGAGCTTCTCCAAAATCAGTCATTGTTTGATCGTAGGCTTCGATCGACTCATAAGAATAGTCCTGATAGTGGTTGTAATGAATGACCGCTTCTTCTGGCAAGCGAGGCTTGACCTTCATTTCTACGATTGGTTTACCGATGCTCAAGCCAGCCACAGGGTAGACATATTCCGGTAAGTGCAACAATTCAGCGATTTTGGCGCTGTCT
The DNA here is from genome assembly GCF_050546735.1 of Enterococcus sp. AZ095a. NCBI lineage: Bacteria > Bacillati > Bacillota > Bacilli > Lactobacillales > Enterococcaceae > Enterococcus > Enterococcus sp. AZ095a. The sequence goes on from NZ_CP172953.1 coordinate 270,742, forward strand.
TTGCGGACACTGCCGGAAATGACGGTACCTAAGCCCAGTGATTCAGCAGCGATCGCACCAGATTGTAAAGCAATGCTGGCATCAGTGGTGGCGATCAATAATGGCTGATAGCCCTCATCGATTGGATAAGGGGTCTGTTTTTCGTCAGCAACTTTTTTGGTTCGGTTTAAATCTGCGAGAAACAGCAGAAAGAGCGAACTTGCTGCGATATGAGGATTGCCGGGATTCCATTCGACCATTTGTTGGCGGATCTGCGGGTCGTCGATCACCAGGATCGAATAGGCTTGCCCATTCATCCAGCTTGGTGCTTGACGAGCGGCAGTCAAAATCGCGGTTACTTGTTCTTGGCTCAAGCGGTAATCAGGGTCAAATTGTCGGTAAGTGCGATGATTGTGCAAAAGCTCAATGGTTTCGTTCATAGGTTTGCTCCTTTAACTGTTGGGTGATTTTTGTGAATCGTTCTTGAAATCGTGGTAAATCATCTTTGGCTAAGCGGGTATAGTTCAAACGCAAGCCATTCGTATCGTTACTGAAAAGAAACGCAGGTGCTACTAAGCAATCGTTCGCCAAAAAGCGCGACCAATCTTTGCGAGTCAATGTGCGGTGACGCCAAGTCAACCACAGGTAAAGACCGCCTTTCGTCGGCTGCCATTGCCAGTCCTCCTGAAATGCCTGCAAGAGTTGGAGTAGGTCTTGCTGGCGCTGGGCCATTTCTGTAAGCAGTGTCCGCTGCTGCTGGTGGTAATCAGAGGAGCGTAAGGCGATGTTGGCAAGGACTTGCGGGAAGATCGTGGTATCGATCGCCATCCGTTTTTTCGCTTGGGCAAATTGGTCGGCTAACGCTTCTGGCACCAAAAGCCAGCCGATTTTGATTGATGACCCAAGTAATTTTGAAAGCGAGCCTAAATAAATGACGGTTTCGGGAGCCATGGATTTTAGCTTGGGCGGTACTTCATCAAAAGCCAACTCGCTAAAAACATCGTCTTCTATGATCGGTACTTGGTAGGTCTGGCAAAGGCGGATGATCGCTTGGCGCCGATGCTCGCTCATGGTGTGGCCAGTTGGGTTTTGGAAGGTGGGATTCAGATAGACGAATTTGATCTTCTTTTCCTTCAACACTTTTTCCAATGCCGCAGGCCGCATCCCTTCACTATCCTGCTTGATCCCAATCAGCTGGACATTCATCGTGGAAAACAAGGGGAGAGAGAACAAGAAAGAAGGGTCCTCTGTCGCAATACAATCCCCCGCATGCAATAAGACTTGCATCAGCAAGGTGATTCCTTGCGTCGAACCGGCAGTAATTACTAGTTTTTGACCGCTGGTGGGCAAATTGAAGGAATCAGCAAGGTGCTGCAATAAGATTTCTTGCAAAGGCTCATAACCAGTCGGTAATACTTTGGTGCTTTCTTTGCGGATCTCTTCCCATGTAAAGGCGGGAAACGTGAAGTCGGGAATCAGATCGGCAGGTAGATCACCTGTGTACAGATCCAGCACATCCTTCTCGGTGCGCAAGTGCTGAATCTGTTGAACGTAAGGGTCTTGCTGCAAGTAAGGGCTGCTTAAAGACGAGCGCAAATAAGAAAGCGGTGTTTGTCGGTTCCCCCAACGACCTTCCAATACGCGAGAGCCGCTGCCTTGTTTTCGTTCGATCCATCCTAAGCTTTTCAATTCATCTAACGCTTTGACGACGGTGGAACGGTTGACGTCAAAAGTCTGAGCAAGGCTGCGCTCTGGTGGTAAACGATCCCCAGGCCCAAAGGTTCCCGCTTGGATCTCTTCGATAAAATGGGTCACGATCTGCTGGTAAATCGGTTGTTTCTTTTGTTTGTCGATACTTGATGAAGCCATCCTGCACCACCTTTTTCAATTGGATGGTTTAAAAATAAGCCAAATGGCTCTTTTCGTCAAGGGGAAGATTGACTATACTTAGCAAAAAGCACAAGGAGATGAGGAAGATGGAAAAAGTAATATCAATTGCCGGGTCTGATTCAACCGGAGGAGCCGGTATCGAAGCAGATTTAAAAACGTTTCAGGAGTATGGTGTCTTTGGTTTTGCCACGATTGCTTCGATCGTCACGATGGATCCACAAGCGGGTTGGAGCCATGAAGTAACAGCAATGGAACCAGCACTTGTTGAAAAGCAATTGATCTCCGCTTTTGCAGGTGATCCGATGGATGCCCTTAAAACGGGGATGTTAGGCAATGAAGACAATATTGTGCAAGCAGCGAAGATGATTCAACAACAGCAAGTCAAAAATGTGGTGATCGATCCCGTCATTGCTTGCAAAGGGACCGCAGAAATCTTACAGCCAAAAAGTGTCGACGCCATCATCGCGCATTTGTTGCCTTTAGCAGATGTTGTCACTCCTAATTTAGTAGAAGCGGGGATTCTTTCGGGTTTGGGGGATTTGACGAGTGTGGAAGCCATGAAGCAAGCTGCTGAAAAAATCCATCAATTAGGTGCTAAATACGTCGTGATCAAAGGTGGTCATCGCTTGCCAGGAGCAAAAGCCATTGACCTTGTTTATGATGGAGAATCCTTCCTCTTGTTAGAAAGTGGCAAAATCGCTACTGATTTCAATCACGGAGCAGGCTGCACCTTTTCAGCGGCGATCGCTGCCGGTCTTGCAAAAGGCAAACCCGTCGTGGAAAGTGTTCGCTTAGCGAAAGCCTTTGTCACAGCAGCAATCAAAGAAGGCGTGGTCATCAATCCCTATGTGGGCCATGTGTGGCATGGTGCCTATACCCACGCCCAAGGACGTATGAATGAGGAAGCGCCGCAATAGCAGGTTTGCTTCTATATAAATAGGAATTGAAGAAGCGCTTAAAAGAAGCGGGCAACGCTTCTTTTTTTGTGTTTCGAAAACAAAAGAAAATTTTCTGAAAGAAATGCAAAAGAATCCCGGTTTTTCCATAAAAAAAGCTTGCAATCAATGTTTATCCGTAATATAATCATAAAGGTGCTGTTTACGTAAATACGTAAGTCACACTGGCAGCAAAGAAATTTTCTGCCGGCTACGAAACGAGAGGTTGCGACACGCCCGGACGCTTTGCCATGGACGAGCGTGACGGAAAATTTTCGTGGAGCTATGTCTACTTTTCAAAATAGGCGAAGGAGGGAAAACAATGGCAAAACAAAAAATTCGTATCCGTTTAAAAGCGTATGAACATCGTATTTTAGATCAATCAGCGGATAAAATCGTAGAAACTGCAAAGAGAACTGGAGCTGGCGTATCTGGTCCAATTCCATTACCAACTGAACGCAGCTTGTACACGATCATCCGTGCGACGCACAAATACAAAGATTCACGCGAACAATTCGAAATGCGTACACACAAACGTCTAATCGACATTGTGAATCCAACACCAAAAACTGTTGATGCTTTAATGAAGCTAGACTTGCCAAGCGGTGTTAATATCGAAATCAAACTATAATAATTAAGATGGAGGTGTAATCATGACCAAAGGAATCTTAGGGAAAAAAGTGGGAATGACTCAAATCTTCACTGAATCTGGCGAATTGATTCCAGTAACTGTAGTAGAAGCTACACCAAACGTAGTGCTACAAGTGAAAACAATCGAAAATGACGGCTACGAAGCAATTCAAGTCGGCTACCAAGATATGCGTGAAGTTTTGTCTAACAAACCTGCGAAAGGTCATGTTGCAAAAGCAAACACGGCTCCTAAGCGCTTCATTCGCGAATTCAAGAATGTAGAGCTAGAGGGCTTAGAAGTAGGATCAGAAATCAAAGTTGATATTTTTGAAGCAGGAGACATCATCGATGTAACCGGCACTTCGAAAGGTAAAGGATTCCAAGGCGTTATCAAACGTCACGGACAAAGCCGCGGACCAATGGCTCACGGTTCTCGTTACCACCGTCGTCCTGGATCAATGGGTCCAGTTGCACCTAACCGTGTATTTAAAAACAAACGTCTTGCTGGACGTATGGGCGGAAATCGCATCACGATCCAAAACTTGGAAATCGTACGCGTAGACGCAGAACGCAACGTTATCTTGATCAAAGGTAATGTACCTGGCGCGAAAAAATCATTGATTACAATCAAATCAGCTGTGAAAGCTAAATAAGTAGATAGGAAGAAAGGAGGAACTAAGGAATGCCGAATGTAGCATTATTCAAACAAGATGGAAGCCAAAATGGCGAAATTACATTGAACGAAGAAATCTTCGGAATCGAACCAAATGAATCAGTTGTCTATGATGCAATCATCATGCAACGCGCTTCATTAAGACAAGGAACACACGCTGTGAAAAACCGCAGTGCCGTTCGTGGCGGTGGCCGTAAACCATGGCGCCAAAAAGGAACTGGACGTGCCCGTCAAGGTTCAATCCGTTCACCACAATGGCGTGGAGGTGGCGTAGTCTTCGGACCAACACCACGTTCATACAGCTACAAACTTCCTAAAAAAGTTCGTCGCTTAGCAATGAAATCTGTATTGTCAGAAAAAGTTGCTTCAAATAACTTGGTAGCAGTAGAAGGATTAAGCTTTGATGCTCCAAAAACAAAAGAATTCAAACAAGTTTTAGCTAACTTGACAATTGACTCTAAAGTATTGGTAGTTTTAGAATCTGAAAACGACTTTGCCGCTTTATCTGCGCGCAACTTGCCAAAAGTTTCTGTAGTTACTGCTGATAACATTAGTGTGCTAGACATCGTTTCTAACGACAAAATGTTAGTGACACAAACTGCTCTTACTCAGATCGAGGAGGTGCTTGCATAATGAACTTACTAGACGTTATTAAACGCCCAGTGATCACTGAAAAATCAATGCTTGCCATGGATGACAAGAAATACACTTTTGAAGTGGACACAAAAGCTAACAAAACTTTAGTAAAACAAGCTGTAGAAGCTGCCTTTGACGGAGTGAAAGTGGCAAACGTGAACATCATCAACGTTCGTCCTAAATTCAAACGCATGGGTAAATATGCAGGATATACAAAAAAACGTCGCAAAGCTGTTGTGACTTTAACTGAAGATTCTAAAGAAATCCAAATTTTCGAAGCTGCTGAATAAGCAACTCACGCATAAATTTTACATGGGAGGGAAAAAGACGTGGCGATTAAAAAGTACAAACCTACCACGAACGGCCGTCGTAATATGACAAGTTCTGATTTCGCTGAAATCACAACTTCAACACCAGAAAAAACATTGTTAGCTCCTTTGAAAAACAATGCTGGTCGTAACAACAACGGACGTATCACGGTTCGTCATCAAGGTGGCGGTCACAAACGTCAATACCGTTTGATCGATTTCAAACGTAACAAAGACAACGTCGTTGCTACGGTTAAAACGATTGAATATGATCCAAACCGTTCTGCTAACATTGCGTTAGTACATTACGAGGATGGAGTAAAAGCATACATCTTAGCACCTAAAGGATTAGAAGTTGGCATGACTGTCGTTTCTGGTCCAGATGCAGATATTAAAGTAGGGAATGCATTACCACTAGAAAACATTCCAGTCGGTACTGTTATCCACAACATCGAAATGAAACCTGGTAAAGGTGGACAATTGATTCGTTCAGCTGGAACAAGTGCTCAAGTACTTGGTAAAGAAGGCAAATACGTATTGATCCGCTTGAACTCTGGTGAAGTACGGATGATCTTAGCATCATGTCGTGCAACAATCGGTTCTGTTGGTAATGAACAACACGAATTGATCAACATCGGTAAAGCCGGTCGTTCTCGTTGGATGCGCAAACGCCCAACTGTACGTGGTAGCGTAATGAACCCTAATGATCACCCACACGGTGGTGGTGAAGGTAAAGCACCAATCGGACGTAAAGCACCAGTTTCTCCTTGGGGACAACCAGCACTTGGCTACAAAACACGTAACAAAAAAGCAAAATCAGACAAACTTATCGTTCGTCGTCGTAAAACTAAGTAATATACTTGACCGTGTGTCGCACATTTTGAGAGGAGGTACACCATGGGTCGTAGTTTGAAAAAAGGACCTTTTGTCGATGACCATTTGATGAAAAAGGTCGAAGCACAAGAAGGCGCTGAAAAGAAAAAAGTGATCAAAACTTGGTCACGTCGTTCTACAATTTTCCCTAATTTTATCGGATTTACAATTGCTGTGTATGATGGACGGAAACATGTACCAGTTTACATCCAAGAAGACATGGTAGGACACAAATTAGGTGAATTTGCACCAACAAGAACTTATCGCGGACATGCTGCCGATGATAAGAAAACAAGACGCTAATTTTGAGGGGAGGATATCCAAAAATGGCAGAACAAATCACATCAGCGAAAGCAACTGCTAAAACAGTCCGCGTTTCTCCTCGTAAATCTCGTCTAGTTATTGACTTAATCAGAGGGAAAAGCGTTGCTGAAGCAATCGCGATCTTAAAGTTCACACCAAATAAAGCAGCTGGAATCATCGAGAAAGTCTTGATGTCAGCTATTGCCAATGCAGAAAATAATTTTGACTTAGATGTTGAAAACTTGATTGTTTCTGAAGCATTCGTAAACGAAGGACCAACGATGAAACGTTTCCGTCCACGTGCGAAAGGTTCAGCTTCACCGATCAACAAACGTACAAGTCATATTACTGTAGTCGTATCAGAAAAATAAGGAGGGACAATCAGTGGGTCAAAAAGTACATCCAATTGGAATGCGTGTAGGCATCATCCGTGACTGGGATGCTAAATGGTATGCTGAAAAAGAGTATGCTGAATTTCTACATGAAGATTTGAAAATCCGTAAATTTATCGCATCTAAACTTGCTGATGCCGCTGTGTCTACAGTTGAGATCGAGCGTGCAGCAAACCGCGTGAATATTTCAATCCACACAGCTAAACCAGGTATGGTTATCGGTAAAGGCGGATCTGAAGTCGAAAACCTAAGAAAAGAATTAAATAGCCTAACTGGCAAACGAGTTCACATCAACATCGTTGAAATCAAAAAACCAGATTTAGATGCTAAATTAGTAGGCGAAGGAATCGCACGTCAATTAGAAAACCGTGTTGCTTTCCGTCGTGCTCAAAAACAAGCGATCCAACGCACAATGCGTTCTGGCGCTAAAGGAATCAAAACACAAGTTTCTGGCCGTCTAAATGGTGCGGATATCGCTCGTTCAGAAGGTTACTCAGAAGGAACAGTTCCACTTCATACATTACGTGCGGACATTGATTACGCATGGGAAGAAGCAGATACAACATACGGAAAACTAGGAGTTAAAGTGTGGATTTATCGTGGAGAAGTTCTTCCAACTAAAAAGAACACTGAGAAAGGAGGGAAATAAACATGTTAGTACCTAAACGTGTAAAACACCGTCGTGAGTTCCGCGGAAAAATGCGTGGCGAAGCGAAAGGCGGAAAAGAAGTAGCATTCGGTGAATACGGCTTACAAGCTGTTGAATCACACTGGATCACAAACCGTCAAATCGAAGCTGCCCGTATCGCAATGACTCGTTATATGAAACGTGGCGGGAAAGTATGGATCAAAATTTTCCCTCACAAATCTTATACTGCCAAAGCTATCGGGGTACGTATGGGTTCTGGTAAAGGGGCTCCTGAAGGATGGGTATCACCAGTTAAACGTGGTAAAATCATGTTTGAAATTGCCGGTGTACCTGAAGAAGTTGCGCGCGAAGCGCTACGTCTTGCTTCTCACAAATTACCAGTGAAAACGAAGATCGTAAAACGTGAGGAAATGGGTGGTGAATCGAATGAAGGTTAAAGAAATCAGAGAATTAACCACTGCCGAAATGCTAGATCAAGAAAAACAATTGAAAGAAGAATTGTTCAATCTTAGATTCCAATTAGCAACAGGTCAATTAGAAAACACTGCACGTATCAAAGAAGTACGTAAATCGATTGCACGCATTAAAACAGTATTGCGTGAACAAGTTAAGTAATAGTGGAAGGAGGCCATTTAGCGTATGACTGAAGAAAGAAATCAACGCAAAGTTTACCAAGGTCGCGTGGTATCAGACAAAATGGATAAAACTATCTCTGTTGTCGTTGAAACAAAGAAAAACCACCCTATCTACGGCAAACGTCTGAACTATTCTAAGAAATACAAAGCACACGATGAAAACAACGAAGCAAAAGTTGGCGATATCGTGAAAATTATGGAAACTCGTCCATTATCAGCTACGAAACGTTTCCGTCTAGTAGAGATTGTTGAAAAGGCAGTGATTATCTAATCACACGAGATTTTCCTATATAGATTGTGAATTGCAAAATCTGAAAGGAGGATACACATCGTGATCCAAGCAGAAAGCCGATTAAGAGTGGCGGACAACTCAGGTGCCCGTGAAATTCTAACGATCAAAGTCCTTGGCGGATCTGGTCGTAAAACTGCCAATATTGGTGACGTGATTGTTGCTACGGTTAAACAAGCAACGCCAGGTGGGGTTGTCAAAAAAGGTGACGTCGTTAAAGCCGTTATCGTTCGTACTAAATCAGGAGCTCGTCGTACAGACGGTTCATACATCAAATTCGATGAAAATGCTGCGGTTATTATCCGTGACGATAAGAGCCCTCGTGGAACTCGTATCTTTGGCCCAGTTGCCCGCGAATTGCGTGAAGGCAACTTTATGAAGATCGTTTCCCTAGCACCAGAAGTATTGTAATAGTGATTCTTATCTAAAGGAGGTGCGAAACAAACATGTTTGTTAAAAAAGGCGATAAAGTTAAAGTTATCACTGGTAAAGACAAAAACAAAGAAGGCGTTGTGCTAGCAGCGTTTCCTAAAAATGACAAAGTCGTTGTTGAAGGTGTCAATGTTGTCAAAAAACACCAAAAACCTTCTCAAACTGCTCCTCAAGGCGGAATCGTTGAAATGGAAGCACCAATTCATGTTTCTAACGTGATGGTGGTTGATCCATCGAACGGTGAAGCTACGCGTGTCGGTTACAAAGAAGTTGACGGCAAAAAAGTCCGCGTTTCTAAGAAAACCGGAGAAGTTCTTGATAAATAATCTGATGAAGGAAGGAGGGGCTAACAGATGAACCGCCTTAAAGAAAAATATTCAAAAGAAGTTGTCCCATCATTAATGGACAAATTTAACTACAGCTCAATCATGGAAGCACCAAAAGTTGATAAAATCGTTATCAACATGGGTGTCGGTGACGCTGTTTCTAATGCTAAAAACTTAGACAAAGCTGTTGAAGAATTACAATTGATCTCAGGTCAAAAACCATTGATCACAAAAGCGAAAAAATCTATCGCAGGATTCCGTTTACGTGAAGGAATGCCAATCGGTGCGAAAGTAACTCTACGCGGCGAAAGAATGTATGAATTCTTAGATAAACTAGTAAGTGTGTCATTGCCACGTGTCCGTGACTTCCACGGTGTGAGCAAAAAAGCGTTCGACGGACGCGGAAACTACACTTTAGGTATCAAAGAACAATTGATTTTCCCTGAAGTAGATTATGATTTGATCGACAAAGTACGTGGTATGGATATCGTGATTGTAACAACAGCAAACACAGATGAAGAATCTCGTGAATTGTTGACACAATTAGGCATGCCATTCCAAAAATAAAAAAAGGAGGCGAACTACGTGGCTAAAAAATCAATGATTGCTAAAAACAAACGCCCTGCTAAATTCTCAACGCAAGAATATACTCGTTGTGAACGTTGCGGACGTCCACATTCAGTTTATCGTAAATTTCATCTTTGCCGTATTTGCTTCCGCGAACTTGCCTATAAAGGACAAATTCCCGGCGTGAAGAAAGCTAGCTGGTAAACTATACTCGCATAAAGGAGGTAAATTATCCCATGGTCATGACAGATCCAATTGCAGATTTTCTAACGCGCGTGCGTAACGCAAACATGGTTAAACACGAAAGCCTAGAAGTACCTGCTTCAAAAATCAAACGTGATATCGCTGAAATCTTGAAACGTGAAGGTTTCGTCCGCGATGTTGAATACATTGAAGATGACAAACAAGGCGTGATCCGCGTATTTCTTAAATACGGTAAAAACGGTGAACGTGTTATCACAAACTTAAAACGTATCTCTAAACCAGGCTTGCGTGCTTATGTCAAAGCTGACGAAGTACCAAAAGTATTGAATGGTCTAGGAATCGCGATTATCTCAACTTCTGACGGTGTAATCACTGACAAAGAAGCTAGAGCAAAAAATGTTGGCGGCGAAGTAGTCGCTTATGTATGGTAATTTAAAATATTCCACAAGGAGGTGCCTCTAAGTGAGTCGTATCGGTAATAAGATCGTCGTTCTTCCTGCTGGTGTTGAAATCAAGCAAAACGGAAACGACATTACAGTTAAAGGACCTAAAGGTGAATTAACACGTACTTTCTCTTCTGATATCACAATGAATATCGAAGGAAACGAAGTAACATTCACTCGTCCAAATGATAGTAAAGAAATGAAAACTATCCACGGAACTACCCGTGCAAACTTCAACAACATGGTTGTTGGTGTTTCTGAAGGTTTCCAAAAAGCGTTAGAATTAATCGGGGTTGGGTACCGTGCTCAATTACAAGGAAAAAAACTTGTATTGAACGTTGGTTACTCTCATCCAGTTGAAATCGAAGCGCCAGCTGGAATCGAAATCGAAGTTCCTTCAAACACTTCTGTGATCGTTAAAGGATCAGATAAAGAAGTCGTTGGCGAATTGGCTGCCAATATCCGTGGCGTTCGTCCTCCAGAACCTTACAAAGGCAAAGGAATTCGTTATGTTGGCGAATTTGTACGCCGTAAAGAAGGTAAAACTGGTAAATAGTCGTAATTCTTTACGACTAGCAGCTTAGGCTAGCAAAATTAAAAGAGGTGACAAATTGTGATTACAAAACCAGATAAAAACAAGACACGTCAGAAAAGACATCGTCGTGTACGTAACAAAATCTCTGGTACTGCTGAGTGCCCACGCTTAAACGTGTTCCGTTCGAACAAAAACATCTACGCACAAGTAATTGATGACGTAGCGGGTGTGACGCTAGCAAGTGCCTCTGCCTTAGACAAAGAAGTTTCAGGTGCAACAAAAACTGAACAAGCACAAGCTGTCGGTAAATTAGTCGCAGAACGTGCAGCAGCAAAAGGTATTAAAGTAGTAGTCTTTGACCGTGGTGGATACCTTTACCATGGCCGTGTAGCAGCTTTAGCTGAAGCTGCTCGCGAAAATGGACTGGAATTTTAAGAGAAGGAGGAACACCATTCATGGTTTATATTGATCCAAAACATTTGGAATTAGAAGACCGCGTTGTTGCGATCAACCGTGTAACTAAAGTTGTTAAAGGTGGACGTCGTCTACGTTTTGCTGCATTAGTTGTTGTCGGTGACAAAAACGGACACGTAGGTTTCGGTACTGGTAAAGCGCAAGAAGTACCAGAAGCAATCCGTAAAGCAATCGAAGACGCGAAGAAAAACTTGGTGGAAGTACCAATGGTTGGTTCTACAATCCCTCACGAAGTTATCGGTGTATTCGGCGGCGGACGCATCCTTATGAAACCTGCTGTAGAAGGTTCTGGGGTAGCTGCTGGTGGACCAGTTCGTGCCGTATTGGAATTAGCTGGGGTAGCTGATATCACATCTAAATCTTTAGGTTCTAACACACCAATCAACGTTGTTCGCGCAACAGTTGAAGGTTTAAAACAATTAAAACGCGCTGAAGAAGTGGCAGCACTTCGCGGCAAATCAGTAGAAGAATTAATCGGTTAAGGAGGACACTATAATGGCTGAATTGAAAATTACTTTAAAACGCAGTATTATCGGACGTCCCCAAAACCAACGTGATACTGTAAAAGCGTTAGGTCTTACAAAGTTGAATTCAACAGTTGTAAAACCTGCTAATGATGCAATCAAAGGCATGGTTAACACTGTTTCTCACTTAGTGGACGTTGAAGAGGTCTAAGGATCAGCAGATCTAGTTTGATTAAGGAGGTGCCAAACCTATGAAACTTCATGAATTAAAACCATCAGAAGGCTCACGCCAAGTACGTAACCGTGTCGGACGAGGAACTTCATCTGGTAACGGTAAAACAGCTGGACGTGGACAAAAAGGTCAAAAAGCTCGTTCAGGCGGCGGAGTACGTCTAGGATTCGAAGGTGGACAAACACCATTGTTCCGTCGTTTACCAAAACGTGGCTTTACAAATGTGAACCGCAAAGAATATGCAGTCATCAATCTTGATGTCTTGAACCGCTTTGAAGACGGTGCAGAAGTAACACCTGTTGCTTTACACGAAGCTGGAATCGTCAAAGACGAAAAAGCTGGAATCAAAGTATTAGCTAACGGAGAATTAACGAAGAAATTGACTGTGAAAGCAGCTAAATTCTCAAAAGCAGCTGAAGAAGCAATCGTTGCTGCTGGTGGATCAATCGAGGTGATCTAATGATCAGACTATTGAAGGATGCCTTTAAGGTTAAGGATATTAGATCTAGAATATTGTTCACCGTCTTAATCTTGTTTGTCTTTCGTCTGGGAACACATATTACTGTGCCAGGCGTAGACGCAAGTCGCCTAAATACCATCGCGGATCTACCATTTTTAAACATGTTAAACTTGGTAAGTGGTGGCGCCATGCAACAATTTTCGATTTTCTCGATGGGGGTTTCGCCTTACATCACTGCCTCAATTGTCATTCAGTTGTTGCAGATGGATATCGTCCCTAAATTTGTTGAATGGTCGAAACAAGGTGAAGTGGGTCGTAAGAAATTAAATCAGGCAACACGTTACTTGACGTTGGTATTAGGCTTTGTCCAATCCATGACATTAACGGCTGGATTTAACTATTACACTCAACTCGGGTTTGTAAACAATCCTAATATGGCAACCTATATCGTGATCGGACTGATTTTAACAGCCGGAACGATGTTAGTCACTTGGTTAGGAGAGCAGATCACCGAGCGTGGTATCGGAAACGGTGTGTCAATGATCATCTTTGCGGGGATCATTTCACGCTTACCAGCAAGCATCAAAGAATTGATTGAAGATTACTTCATTAACGTGGATCAATCGGATATCTGGCTAAATGCTATCTTTATGGCGCTGCTTGTGATTGCTGTGTTGATCGTCATTACTTTAGTAACGTATGTTCAACAGGCAGAACGCAAGATTCCGATCCAATATACAAAACGGGTAGCAGGAGCGCCTACCAGCAGTTACCTTCCTTTGAAAGTAAATGCTGCCGGGGTTATCCCAGTTATCTTTGCCAGTTCTTTTATTACAACACCAAATGCGATCATTCAAGCATTAGGTAGTTCATATAGAGGAGAAACTTGGTACGAAGTGGTGCAAACGATCTTTAGTTACAACACTGTACCGGGTGCGATCATCTACACTGTCTTGATTGTTGCGTTTACCTTCTTCTACGCATTTGTTCAAGTGAACCCTGAGAAATTAGCGGAAAACTTGCAAAAACAAGGAAGTTACATTCCGAGTGTGCGTCCTGGTAAAGGAACAGAAGAATATGTATCGCGTTTGTTGATGCGATTAAGCACGGTTGGATCGATCTTTTTAGGATTGGTTGCTTTACTTCCAATCATCGCTCAGATGGCTTGGAATTTACCGCAATCGATCGGACTAGGTGGAACGAGTCTATTGATCATTATCGGTGTGGCACTTGATACTGCCAAGCAGTTAGAAGGGCTTATGCTGAAACGGAAATATACTGGTTTCATCAATTAAAGTTATTGAAGTGTTGAGGATTTCCTCAACACTATTCAAAAACTTACAGGAGGAATTAGAATGAACTTCATTTTAATGGGATTACCTGGTGCTGGAAAAGGTACTCAGGCAGAACGTATCGTTGCTGAATACGGTCTTCCTCATATTTCAACAGGCGATATGTTTCGGGCTGCGATGGCGAACGAAACAGAACTAGGCCTTAAAGCAAAATCATACATGGATCAAGGCGCATTAGTTCCTGATGAGGTTACAAATGGGATCGTTAAAGAACGTTTAGCTGAACCTGATACCGAGAAAGGTTTCTTATTAGATGGTTTTCCTCGTACATTGGATCAAGCAAAAGCGTTAGATGAGATGCTTGCTGACCTTAACAAAAAACTTGATGCCGTTATTGATATTCATGTTCCTGAAGAAGTTCTTGTAGAACGTTTAGCCGGCCGCTTCATGTGCCGCAATTGTGGGGCAACTTATCATAAATTGTTCAATCCTCCCAAAGAGGAAGGAACATGTGATCGTTGTGGAAGTCATGACTTCTACCAGCGTGAAGATGATAAGCCTGAGACGGTCAAAAATCGTCTAGCTGTCAATATCAAAAGCAGTGAACCAATTTTGACTTATTACAAAGACAAAGGGTTATTGCAATCGATTGATGGGGATCGCGACATCGACGCTGTATTCGAAGATGTTCAAAAGATCATTGACTAATCATAGATTGCCCGAGTCCAACTTGCAGCTTAAAACTTTCTCTTGAAATCTTTGACAGGATATGATAGAATATGTCAGTCCGACTTCTACTTTTTATTAAGTAGGAGCATAGTTTGAGAATATCAGGTGGGAACCGAGTTTCCGCCATTTTATCGTGTGAAAATCACAAGTACAAGGAGGTACTGTGCGTGGCAAAAGAAGATATGATTGAAGTCGAAGGTACAGTCGTCGAAACTTTGCCGAATGCAATGTTTAAAGTAGAATTGGAAAACGGACACCAAGTTCTAGCGACCGTTTCTGGTAAGATCCGGATGCACTACATTCGTATTTTACCTGGAGACAAAGTAACGGTGGAATTATCCCCGTATGATCTGAACCGTGGCCGCATTACTTATCGCTTTAAATAATTGTACTCCGTAAAACCACAGGAGGTATTATCATGAAAGTAAGACCATCAGTAAAACCAATGTGCGAACATTGTAAAGTAATTCGTCGTAAAGGACGCGTTATGGTGATTTGCCCAGCAAATCCAAAACATAAACAACGTCAAGGATAATCGGAGGTGTAACAAATATGGCTCGTATTGCAGGAGTAGATATTCCTCGTGATAAACGTGTGGTCGTTTCACTTACTTATATCTATGGTATTGGTAACACGACTGCAAAACAAATTTTAGCTGACGCTGGCGTGTCTGAAGAAGTTCGTGTTCGTGATTTAACGAATGAACAAACAGATGCTATCCGTGCAGAAGTTGATAAATTAAAAGTTGAAGGTGACCTTCGTCGTGAAGTGAACTTAAACATCAAACGATTGATGGAAATCGGTTCTTACCGTGGGATCCGTCATCGCCGTGGATTGCCAGTTCGTGGACAAAACACGAAAAACAATGCACGTACTCGTAAAGGCCCGTCTAAAACAGTCGCAGGCAAGAAAAAATAATTCCTAAGTGAAGGAGGTTAAAACTTCATGGCAGCAAAAAAAGTGAGTCGTAAACGCCGTGTGAAAAAGAATATTGAAGCGGGTATTGCACATATTCACTCAACATTCAATAATACAATCGTAATGATCACTGATACTCATGGTAATGCATTAGCATGGTCATCAGCTGGTTCATTAGGTTTCAAAGGAAGCAAAAAATCTACTCCTTTTGCCGCTCAAATGGCAGCAGAAACAGCTACCAAAGCAGCAATGGAACACGGATTAAGAACTGTTGAAGTAACAGTTAAAGGACCTGGTTCTGGACGTGAAGCAGCAATTCGTTCATTACAAGCAGCAGGTTTGGAAGTGAGTGCGATCCGTGACGTGACTCCAGTCCCTCATAATGGATGCCGCCCTCCAAAACGCCGTCGTGTTTAATGAGTGCTGCTCATTTTGAGTGTAACAAATACGTCATTGAACAAGACACTTTTCGTTTTGAAAGGGGTAATAGATAAGAATGATTGAATTCGAAAAACCAAGAATCGCAAAGATTGATGAAGACAAAGATTATGGCAAGTTCATCGTGGAACCTCTTGAAAGAGGCTACGGAACTACACTAGGAAATTCCCTACGTCGTATTTTATTATCTTCTTTACCTGGTGCGGCAATCACCAATATTCAAATCGATGGAGTTTTACACGAATTCTCAACTGTTAAGGGTGTTCGGGAAGACGTTGCTCAAATCATCTTGAATATTAAAGGTCTTGCATTGAAAATGTACGGGGATGAAGAAAAGACCCTTGAAATTGATATTTCAGGACCTGCTACAGTAACTGCTGGCGATATCATCGTTGATAGTGATGTAGAAATCCTTAACAAAGATATGTATATCTGTACCGTTTCTGAAGGTGCTACGTTCCATGCTCGCTTAACAGTGAAACCTGGCCGCGGCTACGTTCAAGCGGACGAAAACAAAAAAGAAGACATGCCAATCGGCGTTCTTCCAGTCGATTCAATCTATACACCAGTACGTCGTGTCAACTACCAAGTAGAAAACACACGTGTCGGTCGTCGAGATGATTTCGACAAATTAACGATGGAAATATGGACTGATGGCTCAATCGAACCATTGGAAGCAATGAGTTTGTCTGCGAAAATCATGACTGAACATTTAGACATCTTTGTTAACCTAACTGATGAAGCGAAAAACGCTGAAATCATGGTTGAAAAAGAAGAAACACAAAAAGAAAAAATGTTGGAAATGACGATCGAAGAATTAGACTTATCTGTTCGTTCATACAACTGTCTAAAACGTGCAGGAATCAATACTGTACAAGAATTGACAAACAAATCTGAACCAGAAATGATCAAAGTAAGAAACTTAGGCCGTAAATCTCTTGAAGAGGTCAAAGTGAAATTACATGATTTAGGTTTAGGACTACGTAAAGACGATTAAACCGTTTTCGATTACGTTAGTTCGGTTCGTCTGACCGATACAACATTCGAAAGTGAAGGAGGGAAACCACGTGAGTTATCGTAAACTAGGACGCACATCTAGCCAACGTAAAGCGATGTTGCGTGATTTGACAACTGATTTATTCATTAACGAACGTATCGTTACGACTGAAGCTCGTGCGAAAGAAGTTCGTTCAACTGCAGAAAAAATGATCACTTTAGGTAAACGTGGTGATTTGCATGCACGTCGTCAAGCAGCAGCATTCGTTCGTAATGAAGTTGCAAGTGTACGTGAAGAAAACGAAGAAGTAGTTATTGAATCAGCATTACAAAAATTATTCAATGATATCGCTCCTCGTTACACAGATCGCCAAGGTGGATATACTCGTATCTTGAAAACAGAACCAAGACGCGGAGATGCTGCACCAATGGTTATCCTAGAACTTGTTTAAAATCACACTTATCATCACTTTATAGATGTTTACTAAGAGTGTTATGATGTTGGAAGAAACTTTCCGAGTCTAGCTCAGCGCCTACACCTCGATGTATTTCGAGGTGTACGCACTCATCATAAAGTGCTTTTTTTTTACTTTCGATTACCTGTCAAGACAGGTGATGGCAAGTGAAAAAAAGATCTGGAGACAAATCGTGCGCGAATCATTGAAAAACGTGCGCTTTTTTGGTAGTGTTAGAAAGAATTAATCGCAAATGAAGGAGTCTATCATGAAGCCAATCATTGAATTGAATGCTATTACTGTGCGTTATAGCGAAGAAGAGCGTGCCGCGTTAAATAACGTATCCTTTTCCATCAACAAAGGGGAATGGGTGGCGTTGATCGGCCATAACGGCTCTGGAAAATCAACTTTAGCAAAAACCATCAATGGCTTGATCTTGCCGCAAGAAGGCAGTGTTTCTGTCGGCGAATTGCCTTTGAATGAAGAAAATATCTGGAATATTCGAAAAATGGTCGGTATGGTCTTTCAAAACCCTGACAATCAATTCGTTGGTTCGACGGTGGAAGATGATGTGGCTTTCGGTTTAGAAAATCAAGGAATCCCGCGAGAAGAAATGCTGGTTCGTGTCAAAGACGCTCTGGAACAAGTACGGATGAGCGAGTTTGCGACGCGGGAACCCGCGCGCCTTTCTGGTGGTCAAAAACAACGGGTAGCCATTGCCGGTGTCGTTGCACTGCGCCCGGATATCATCATTCTTGATGAAGCCACTAGTATGCTAGATCCAGAAGGCCGTGAAGAAGTGATCGCAACGATCAAAAAAATCAAAGAGAAAAACAATTTGACCGTGCTATCGATCACCCATGATATTGATGAAGCAGCCAACGCCAATCGGGTGCTGGTGATGCGTCAAGGAGAGCTCGTCCGCGAAGGGACACCAGCAGAGATTTTTTCTGCAGGTCCGGAACTGATTGAGCTAGGCTTAGATCTGCCGTTTCCTGAAAAATTAAAGGCGGCACTAAAACACCGGGGTGTCACGGTACCACAAGCGTACTTAACTGAAGAAGGGATGGTGGATTGGCTATGGACATCCGTTTTGAACAAGTAGGATTCACCTACCAACCGCATTCTCCGTTTGAACAACGGGTTTTGTTCGATATCGATTTAGAGATCAAAGAAGGCTCTTATACCGCCTTAGTCGGTCATACGGGTAGCGGAAAATCTACGTTGCTGCAGCACTTGAATGCATTATTAAAACCAACGACTGGAACGGTCACGATCGGTGAGCGAGTCATCAAACCCGAGTCAGACAACAAAAATCTAAAACCGTTACGTAAAAAAGTCGGGATCGTTTTTCAATTTCCTGAATCCCAATTATTTGAAGAAACCGTTGCGAGAGATATCGCTTTTGGACCGAAAAACTTTGGCATCTCCGAAGAAGAAGCCAAAGGTTTAGCCCAAGAATACATTCAATTGGTAGGTTTAGATGAAAGTTTTCTGGAACGTTCACCATTTGACCTTTCAGGGGGCCAAATGCGCCGTGTAGCGATTGCTGGAGTCTTAGCTATGGAACCAGAAGTTTTGGTCTTAGATGAGCCGACAGCTGGCTTAGATCCACAAGGACGCAAAGAGATGATGGAAATGTTTGATCGCCTGCATCGGGAAAAGAACATGACGATCATTTTAGTGACCCACTTGATGGATGATGTGGCGAACTATGCTGATTATGTCTATGTGTTAGAAAAGGGACGTCTCGTCAAAGCCGGCACGCCGTCCTTTGTGTTTCAAGACACTGCTTGGCTGCAAGAAAAGCAGTTGGGGGTACCGACAGCAACCGCATTTGCGGAGCAACTACAAGCCAGAGGATTGGCATTTGAGCAGTTGCCGCTAACGGCTGATGAACTGGCAGATGTTTTAGTAGCAAAGGGGGCGACTGCCCATGATGAATAAACTGATTTTCGGTCGTTTTATTCCCGGGGACTCCTTGATCCACCGTTTAGATCCACGGGTCAAATTGATTGCTAGTTTTTATTTTATCGCGATTATCTTTTTGGCAAATAATTGGCAAAGCTATTTATTAGCGGGGGCTTTTACGCTTTTTTGTATCTCTTTTTCAAAAATTAATTTTGGCTTCTTTATTCGCGGCGTACGTCCTTTGATTTGGCTGATTTTGTTTACCGTGGCGTTACAGATTTTATTTACTACCGGCGGTGACGTCTATTGGTCTTGGTGGATCTTTAACATCACAGAATTTGGTGTCCAAAATGGGATCTTTATTTTTTGTCGTTTTGTTTTGATCATTTTCATGTCGACTCTGTTGACGTTAACGACGCCCCCATTAGAGCTTTCAGATGCGATCGAATACATTTTGCGTCCTTTAAAAGCGATCCGTTTCCCTGTCCATGAAATCTCACTGATGCTGTCGATTGCGTTGCGCTTTGTACCAACCTTGATGGATGAAACAGAAAAAATTATGAATGCTCAGCGTGCCCGCGGGGTCGATTTCGGCGAAGGGGGACTGTTGCAGAAGATGAAGGCGATCGTTCCTTTATTGATTCCTTTATTTGTCAGCAGCTTTAACCGTGCGGAAGATCTAGCTACCGCTATGGAAGCCAGAGGCTATCAAGGCGGCGAAGGGCGTACCAAGTATCGTATTTTGCACTGGCATCAACGGGACACATTGGTTGTCATCGTTTTTGCGCTCTTTACAGTAGCATTAGTGTTCTTAAGAGGATAAACGAAGACCTATGATTGAAGTCAACCCACGAAAGGTTCTTAACGAAGCAACGAGGCTGCTGGCAATCCCAGCGGCTGGTTCGAAAAGACCTGTCGACCGATCAGACTTTTCTCATAGGCCTTTTTTTGAAAAAAATAGAAAGAAACAGGTGATTCAATGGTCCGCTATAAAGCGACAATCGCTTATGATGGCACGAATTTTCAAGGATTTCAACGTCAACCCAATGGACGAACGGTTCAAGAAGAGATTGAAAAGACATTAACGAAGATGAACAATGGTCAGCCGATTCAGATTCATGGCTCTGGCCGCACCGATGCGGGTGTCCATGCGCAAGGGCAAGTGATCCACTTCGATTTCCCTCAAAAGCGCCCACTGGAAAAAATGCGCTTTGGTTTAGATACCCAAACGCCAGAAGATGTTGCGGTAAAATCGGTGGAGATCGTTGACGATACCTTCCATGCCCGCTACTTAGTCATTGAAAAAACCTACCAGTTTCGGGTAGACATTGGGAAGCCCCGCAGTCCTTTCCGCCGTCATTATGCAAGTTATTATCCGTATCCGCTAGATTTGGAAAAAATCCAACGGGCGTTGCCAGATTTTTTAGGCACCCATGACTTTACCAGTTTTTGTGCGACGGGCAGTTCAGTCGATGACAAGACGCGGACGATCCATGAGGCGTCCATGGCGGTCAATGACGCTGGAGATGAGTTAATTTTTACCTTTCGCGGCGATGGATTTTTGTACAAGATGATCCGGATCATGGTGGGCACATTGCTGAAAATCGGCAATGGACGGATCGCACCTGACAGCATTCCTGCAATCATTGCGCAAAAAGACCGAAATGCGGCAGGTCCCACGGCTCATCCAGAAGGATTGTATTTGGTTCATGTTGCTTATGAATAAGGAAAAACACAAGCTTCGCTGCTCTTACACAACAAGAGATAGCGAAAGCTTGTGTTTTTATTTTTTCTCAGGCAAAACAGAGGTGGTTTCTTGCCAATCTTCAGTCCTTGCCGTCGCGTTTTTAGGCGCAGCAGTGGTGGGTGTTTTTTCCAAGGTACCGGCAGCGACTAAGGCGGCGATGGCTACCAAAAATGCGAAAAGCAAGTAAAGCAGCCAGCTCCAAGCAACGTGATAGCGATTGCCGATGCCTAAAAAGACCATTTGTCCGACAGGTCCCCCTAGCATCACAATGGTGGAAAAGATCCCGCTGCTGATGGCGAGATGTTCTTCATCAATCTCACGAATCAGATGTGCCGAAAAACGAGGATTGATTTTTCCAATCAGATAGCCTTCAGCAAAGAGCAGCGCAATCATGAGCCAACGGTTATGCAGGAAGAGAAAATTCAAGGTCAACAGACATAAAACGAAAGAGGTATACGCAATCAAGCGAACCAGACCGGTATTCTTGAACCAGTCGGCAGCAAACAAGGCGCCAGCGACCATACCGATCGAAGTAGCGATGCCTGCCATCGCAACGGTGTTGCCATAAGTGGCAAACCAAAGCGCAAGGTCATCCAACAGCTGGAGATTTAGTAGACCGCTCGTACTAGCAGCTAAGGTATTGATCAGTAAGGCAAAGAGGATCATCTTTTTAAGAAAAGCCGTACCAGTCAATAATTTAAAAGTATCCGAGAAATTCTGAAAGAGTGGTGTTGCTGCTTGATTGATTTTCCCTGGCACCGCATAGAAGAGCGAGCGGTTCAGGAAGATCACGATCGCGGCTAAGAAAAACGTCACGGCATTGATCAAACCAAAAGCCGCAAAGTTATTATTCAGTAAAATGATCCCCCAAGCACCGATGCCTTGAAAGACGATTTGAACGGTGGTTTGACACGCCATTTGAAAGCCCATGGCACTGTCTAAGGTATCAGCAGGCACAAGACGGCGAACATAGGGCAGCTGTAACCCAGAACAATAAGCGCCCAAACAATCAGATACAATGTTGATGCCTAGCAAAAGGAAGAAAGACCATAAACTAGGCGGCAGTTGGATCAAAAAAGCGAGTGCCACAAAAAGGACTCCTTGTAATAGTCGACTTCTGATCATCCATTGCACTTTGTTTTTGGTACGATCGGCTAGATAGCCGGTCAGGATCCGTAAGAGATCAGGGATCAGCAGTGCCATGGAGGCTAAGGAAACAGCAAGGGCATTAAAGGGTAAAGTACTGGCATAAACTACAAAGACGATATTAAATAAACTCATGCCGATACCGCTGAGTAAGGCGGCGTTGACTAAGGCACGATAGCCGTTGTTTTGTTGATATTCTTTCATCGAAATCATCCTTTCACGTTCTACGTTGTAAAATCAGTATAGGATGCTTTATACTAAGAGAAGAAAATAATCCACTATAGTGGAATTTAAATGTACCAGGAGCATACCAGAGGTTACTGTCACGAGTGATTAGCAGTTAAAAGAGTGGCATGTAAATAAGGTGCCGCAGATTTTGTTCCTCAACATTTTATAGGTTTGAATCTAAACTTGAATCTAGAACAGGAAAATTTAATTGCGGAGCTTCATTCGTGAAGTGGGATTGGTTTGGCGTTTGTAGACCGATCGTTGTGAGGAGGATGGTTATGGAAGAAGGAAAACTGTACCGACAATTGCGCAAAGAGCGTGGCTATACGATCGCTCAAGTGGCGGATGAACAAAACAGTCGCTCGTTCATCAGTAAATTTGAGCAAGGTGCTTCAAGTATCAGTATTCATCGATTGGAACGCTTATTAGAAAATATCCATGTCACAGTGGAGGAGTTTTATTATTTGCGTGCGCAGCAAAAGGGCGTAAAAGGGCACGACAACCTGATGAGCTTTCCCAGCTATATGACGAGCGAATTTATGGATTTACTGGATCGAATTTTAGGGATCAACAAAGAAGCTTATTTGAGTAACGCCCACGCCCAGAGAAGCAAAGAAGGGCTGGAGGAAATGCGTAGCGAACTGATCGCCGCTTCCAAACAGCATTCTTTTGTTTTTCTGTACCTTGAGATCACAAAGGAGATACATGAAATCAATCTCTCAGGTCCTAAACCCGATCACTCTTCTGGTGACTATATGGAAAAGCTACGCACCAAAACCCGCCCCGTCATTTCCTACCTTACGAAAGTAGACAACTGGGGCGTTTATGAGATTTTGCTTTTTCGTTATTTTCAATTCTTGTTTCCTGTCGAAACCTCCTATCACTTACTGCAGATCGCTATCTCTCGCACAAAAAAAGAACAAGGTTTGTCCTTGATGCGAGAAATTCAAATGGATTTGATTTTTAGTTGTTTTACGACGTTTGTCAATTTTCGCCGCCTGGAGTGGGCAAAAGAGGTGTTGACCATTGCAGAGGAATTATTGGCAGATCGCGGAGACATGCTAAACAGTACGCATCTTCTTTGCTATCAAGGATGGTACTGGTATATTTATGGCGATCAAGAAAAAGGACTGTTGAAAATCGATCAAGGGCTTTCGATCTTTCGCGTCTTAAAACAAACCAAAATGGTTAAATTATGGGAGCGATCGTTGCACTCCATCAAGAAAAATGCGGAAGAACCCAACAGTTATCTTATGTTTCGCTAAACGCTCTAAGGGCTAACGGGCTAGGCATTGCTCCCCGAATCGAAGGGGATCTAGCGGGTAATGGATGCTAAGACCACTAGAGCGAACAACTGCGGAACCTGAGCACAAAAAAGAACCAAACTCACCGATCATTGAGAGACACCCATAAGTCAGCTTTTGCTCTAACTTAAGTGGATCGCCTCAAAGGGACGAGTTGGTTCTTTTTCGATTAGGTTTCTGGTGGTTGATCCATGAGTTGGCGTTGGTTGTCCAAGACTTGCTTTTTGGCTACTTGTTTCTGGTAAAACCAAGCAAACAAGATAAACAATGCGATGCAGCCAAAGAACAAGCAAACACCGATAACAAAGCCTTGCGGTAAGAAGGAGAGTTCCAAGTGATGGGTGCCACTTGGGATCGTCACACTGATAAAGCCATCTTGAAAGGCCGTGATTGGGACTTCTTTGCCGTCAAGCGTAGCAGTCCAGCCCTTGTCATAAGGGATGGTTGTTACAAGCTGCTGCTCTTTTTCAGTCGTGATGTCGGCTTTGGCACTGCGTTTGCCGACAGTCATAGCGACCCCTCGTTCTTGGATCGCATCAATTGCTTGTTGGTAGGCGTTGGTATCCAAGGTCACGACTTGCGGGTTTTGGAATGAGATTTCAGGCGTTCCGTAGAAGCTGACGGTGAATTGAACCGTCGTATCGGTCTCATAATGTCCTAAGTCGTAGTATTGACCGTTGATACTGATTTGCGTTTCTCGCTGCTGACCGTTGACTGTCACGGTGGCAGATGAGCTTTCCAATTCTCCGAAGTTGGCAGGGAAGAGACTCAAGTACGCTTGCGAGTTCGCCGGAACCTCCACTTGCCAAGTCACTTCTTTTGCGACATTGCTTTCTTGCTCAGTAAATTTCATATACATGCCGTCATTGGTGATATCTGTATTTTTACTATGGATCACCGTGATCGGCTGAAAGGCAAAATACTCTAAATTTAAATCGGCCAAGCCATTGAAAAGATTTTTCTGGCTCGTCAAGTTGTCGTTTTGCGGCTGTTCAATCGATTCGATGGTCGGTTCAGCCAAGAAACCTAGAGGTAACGCATTTTGATTTTCATAGAGCTTGTATTCACCAGATTCTCCGACTCGTTGAAAGCCGTATTTGGTGAGATTTGGCTTGGAGATATTGTATTTGATTCCTGTAAAAGCATCCATCAGCAAGGTATTATTCGGATAGCGGATATTTAAATTGGTGCCGCGAGACCGAAAGCCCAGCTTATCCAGGTAGCTTGAGGAATTGCGGTTACGAATTGAAGAAAACATGCTGACC
Organism: Enterococcus sp. AZ095a; assembly: GCF_050546735.1. Taxonomy (NCBI): domain Bacteria; kingdom Bacillati; phylum Bacillota; class Bacilli; order Lactobacillales; family Enterococcaceae; genus Enterococcus; species Enterococcus sp. AZ095a. Next base: position 295,500 of record NZ_CP172953.1, read on the forward strand.
CCGCTGTAGCCATAATTGATACTGTCGTTGGAAGAAACAGGATCAAGGTTTTCTAATCGGAAAAAGGTATCATTGTCTTCGTTGGCTTGAGTGACTAGTTTTTTGATGTCCGGATAAGGTTCTGTATACAAACTACGAGAAGCATAGTTCCAATCAATCAAAATTCCGCGAACCATGCCGCTGGTATTGACGGCCATTTCTCCGCAGACGAAGATCAGCATCAAGATCGTCACTCGTTTTTGTGTTAAAAGACCTAATTGCCCGAACCCAATACATAACAAGTAAAGAACAAAGAATACGATCGTTAGCGCAAAAGAAGTAGCGGAAACATATTCATAGGTTCCAGGCCCTTTCAATGCGTAGGAGAGGGCAAATACCACGATCGTAGAAAGACCAATAATGAGAAACAATCCGCGATCTTTTTGCTGCAGCTGCTCCCATCCGTATCCCGCCAGCATGATCACTAAGAAGGAGAACAAATAGGCATAACGGAAAAGAAACATATTTGGGGCATGCATCCCGTGCCAAAAAAGATTCATCGGCACGATATAAAAACTGGCGATCAAAACAGCAAACATGCCAGCGTATAAGAATTTATCTTTCCAGCGGATTTTCTTCGAAACAAAATATAAAATACACAACAGCAACGGCAATAAGCCGATATAGATGAAGGGAATGGAGCCGTATTTTGTCGTATCGTAAACACCGATCATGTTTTTCATCACGAGATCAAAGACATCGGTGGCTTCGGTTTTAAAGGAAGAAATCGTCGTCAATTCTTCCCCGTTCGACCGCAAATCTAATAAGGCAGGTAAGATGATCACCATTGAGGCGCCGCCAGCTAACAAAGAGGTGATGCCGTAAGGAATGATCGCCCCCCGAGCTTGCTTCCAGTTGCGACCCAATTGAACCAAGAAATACATCACGGAAAAGAGACCGATCATAAAGCCCATGTAAAAACTGGATAAAAATAACAGCAGATAACTGATAAATAACACGACTGGTTTTTTCTTTTTCACTAACCGGTCAATACCTAAAATCACTAGCGGTAGATAGATCATGGCATCAAGCCACATGATCAGTTCCGAATGGGCGGTGATGAAGGACATCAAGGCATAGCAGACGGCTAAGGTCACATGCTGCCAACGTTGGATCTTAAAGGTTTGGCTGGCATAGAACCAAAACGCCAATCCTGCACTGCCGATTTTGATCAAGGTTAAAAAATACAGCGCATCTGGCATCAGCTGATTTGGGAAAAATAAGACGAGGGGAGTGAAGATTCCCCCTAAATAATAGGAGATCAATGCCAGATAATTTAAGCCTAAAGAGGCGTTCCATGTATAAAAGATACTTTGTTTGCCTAAGAGCATATTGCGAAAGCTGGCATGAAAGTTTGAGAATTGCGAAAAGGCATCACTGGCTAAGACACTGCGGCTGCTGCCGGGGTAGATGCCGATGGTCAAATAGATCACTGCCATGATAAGAAACGGCAAGAAGAAACTAGCAAGCATATAAGGCCAATGTTGTTTGGCAAATGTTTTTATTTTCGTCACAAGAAGTCACCTGTTCTTTATCAATTTTTTCTTAGTTTACCACAGGTGAATCGATTAAAAAAACAAAGACCTATTTTCTTTAATGAAAACCTAAGTGAAAGCGCACCAAAGAAAAAAGGGTACAAAAAAAGCCGTTCAAAACGAACGGCCGAAAAGGTCTAATTATACGCGCTCAACTTTTCCAGATTTCAAAGCACGAGTTGACACCCAAACTTTTTTAGGTTTTCCGTCAATCATAACGCGAACTTTTTGCAAGTTAGGTTTCACAGTACGTTTTGTCGCATTCATTGCGTGAGAACGATTGTTTCCACTTGCAGTTTTACGTCCAGTAAAGTAACAAACTTTAGCCATGTGGTTATTTCCTCCTTTGCCTTGATGTTGGAGCGCTATTTCAGCTCATACCATCTGAATTTATCACAGAAAGGTGAAAAAAGCAAGAGTAATTTTCAAGAAACATTGACTTTTCCCAGTAAACATTGTAAATTAAACAAGGTCGAAATGCAAGACGTTTGGTCAGAAAGCCCCTTTTCATATGTCTCATCCTTTTATTTGCGGTACAGCTATGATAAAATATGTAAGAAGAAAGATGGGTCATGCCCATTGAAGGAGGCTATAAAATGGCTGTAAAAATTCAAACCTCATCAGGTATTATTGAAATCAGCAATGAAGTCATTGCAACAGTGGTCGGAGGCGCAGCAACAGATGTGTTCGGCATTGTTGGTATGGCTAGCAAGAAACAAATCAAAGATAACATCAATGAAATTTTACGAAAAGAAAATTATTCTCGCGGTGTCGTTGTCCGCCAAGAAGAAAACGGCATTGCAGTGGATGTATACACGATTGTTAGCTATGGAACAAAAATTTCCGAAGTTTCCCGCAACGTGCAGGAAAAAGTGAAATACAACTTAGAAACGATGCTAGGTGTATCTGCGAACTCGGTAAATGTATTTGTTCAAGGCGTACGTGTACTGCCAGATTAGGCAAGGGATCCGTTCATGGCGGATGATTTTAAGGAGGACTATCTAAGTGAAGGTAACGAATATCAGCGCAAGTCAGTTTCAAGAAATGGTGCAGGCAGGCGCGGCTCGTCTACAAGTTAATGCAGAGTTTGTCAACTCATTGAATGTGTTTCCTGTTCCAGATGGAGACACCGGGACAAACATGAATCTATCCATGACCAGTGGAGCAAAAGCTGTCGCAGATGCGACTTCAGAAAACGTCGGCGATCTTGCCGCTACACTTTCAAAAGGACTATTGATGGGCGCACGTGGGAATTCCGGCGTCATTTTGTCTCAATTATTCCGCGGTTTTTCTAAAGCTATCCCGACCGCAGAAACACTCACTGCACCAGAATTGGCTCAAGCCTTTACTCATGGAGTAGAAACCGCCTATAAAGCAGTCATGAAACCTGTGGAAGGAACCATCTTGACTGTGGCACGCATCTCAGCTGAATATGGCGAGAAAAAAGCACAAACTACCGATGATTGTATCGAAGTGATGAAAGCCGTGGTTCACGGCGCAAAACGTTCATTGGCGAAAACCCCTGATCTATTGCCCGTCTTAAAAGAAGTCGGCGTGGTAGATAGCGGCGGTCAAGGATTGTTGTTTATCTATGAAGGCTTCTTAAATGCATTGACTGGGGAATACCCAGCCGATGAAATCTTCGAACCTTCCCCAGCGGCTATGGACGAAATGGTCAATGCCGAACATCATCGCAGCGTTCAAGGGCACTTAGCGACAGAAGACATCACCTTTGGTTATTGTACAGAAATCATGGTGAAGATCGGTGAAGGTCCGACTGTAGATAGTGAATTTGATTATGAAACATTCCGTAATTACTTAAACGAGTTAGGGGATTCCTTATTAGTGGTCAATGACGATGAGATCATCAAAGTCCATGTCCATACGGAACATCCCGGCGAAGTTATGAATTATGGTCAAAAATTCGGTTCGTTGGTGAAAATCAAAGTCGATAACATGCGTCTTCAGCATGAAACGATCTTGGAACACGATCAGCAAGAAGCAAAAACTGCACCAGTAAAACGTCCGCGGACACCATTTGCGATCATCGCGATCGCGGCTGGCGAAGGCTTGAAAGAATTGTTTACTAGCCTAGGCGCTTCTTATGTCATCAGTGGTGGCCAAACGATGAACCCAAGTACAGAAGACATTTTGGTGGCAATCAATGAAGTCAATGCTGATCAAGTGATCGTATTACCGAACAACAAAAATATCTTTATGGCTGCGCAGCAAGCAGCGGAAGTTTCCGAGATTCCAGTAGCGGTTGTTGAAACACGGACGATCTCTCAAGGGATGACGGCGATGCTAGCCTTCCACGAGCAATCCACACTAGCTGAAAACCAGCAAGCGATGACTGATGTCTTAGCAAGTGTTGTCAGTGGCTCAGTGACCCATGCGATCCGTAATACATCAATTGATGGCATCGAAATCACAGAAGGCGACTTCTTAGGAATGGTGGACGGCAAAATCGTTGTTTCTGTTCCCGATCGTTTCTCTGCTTCGATGACTACCTTAGAAAAAATGATCACAGAAGATACTGAGATCGTCACCATCATTATCGGTGAAGAAGGCAAAGCCAAAGAAGCAGCGAAAATCGAAGAAGCGATCGTTGAACTGCATCCTGAGATCGAAGTAGAGATCCATCAAGGAGATCAGCCGGTTTATCCATATCTTTTCTCAGCAGAATAAACAAATTAGGCGGCGGGGGCAAAAATCGTAGATGATTTTTGGCTCCGTCTTTTTCTATGAATGCAGGAACCCCTGCAATGAATCAAAATCACTTTTGGAAAAGGAGGGTACCTATGCTGAATCAGCCACTTACGGTATTAAAGGGTGTCGGAGAAAAACGCGCCCAAGACTTGGCGAGTTTAGGAATCGAAACCATCGAAGACCTGCTAAAGTATTACCCGTTTCGTTATGAAGACATTCAAGAACGGCAATTAGCGGAGATTCAAGACCAAGAAAAAGTAACGATCAAGGGGATCGTCGTTTCCCCACCGGTCGTCAATCGCTTTGGTTACAAGAAAAGTCGGTTGCAATTTCGCATGATGCAAGACCACGATGTCTTTAATGTCTCCTTTTTCAATCAGCCTTATTTGAAGGATAAAGTAGAGGTCTCAGAAGAGATCGCCGTCTATGGCAAATGGGACGCCAAACGCAAAGGACTGACGGGAATGAAAATTCTCGGCAGCAAGAGCGCAGAAGACTTTGCCCCAATTTATCATGTCAATAAAGCCGTGCGTCAAAGTGTGTTGATCGAACTGATCAAACAGGCATTCCTTGATTTTGGTGATCAGATCACGGAGATCTTGCCTTTGTCATTGATCGAAAAATATCGGTTGTTGGATCGAAAATCCGCGATGTTTGCAATGCATTTTCCCAAAGATCCCCAAGAGAGCCATCAAGCGAAGCGTCGGGTGATTTTTGAAGAGTTCTTTTTGTTCCAAATGCAGATCCAAGGACTGAAGAAAAGCGAAAAAGCCGAGAAAAACGGCTTGGCGATCGATTATGATGTGCAACGCTTGAAAGAATTTACTCGTAAACTGCCCTTTGAATTGACGAATGCGCAAAAGCGCGTGACCAATGAAATCTGCCATGACCTGAAAAGTCCGCAGCACATGCAGCGGCTCTTGCAAGGAGATGTAGGGAGCGGGAAAACAGTCGTTGCGGCGATCGCCCTCTATGCTACGATGACGGCTGGCTTTCAGGGCGCACTGATGGTGCCGACTGAGATTTTGGCCCAACAGCACCTAGAGAGCTTGAATCAACTCTTTGACCCCTTAGAAGTGACCACCGCTCTTTTAACAGGCTCGACCAAACCAAAAGAACGGCGGGTCATCTTAGAACAATTAGCAGCTGGGGAGATCGACATCATCGTTGGGACCCATGCGCTGATCCAAGAAGGGGTAGACTTTGCACATCTTGGCTTAGTCATCACCGATGAACAACACCGTTTCGGGGTCAATCAGCGAAAAGTCTTAAGGGAAAAAGGCTATCTGCCTGATGTACTCTTTATGACCGCCACGCCGATCCCTCGTACGCTAGCGATCACGGCTTATGGCGAAATGGATGTTTCGGTGATCGATGAGATGCCGGCAGGACGGATTCCTGTAGAGACTCGCTGGGTCCGGCCACCGCAGTTTGAATCGATCTTAGAGTGGGCGCAAAAAGAATTGGCACAAGGGCATCAGATGTATGTCATCTGTCCTTTGATCGAAGAATCCGAAATGCTGGATGTCAAGAATGCCACGGAGATTTATGAGCAGCTGCAAAGTTATTTTTCCCCAACCTATCAAGTAGGGATGTTGCACGGGAAAATGAAGAATCAAGAAAAAGACACTATTATGGAAGCATTCAAAGAAAATCAACTGCAGATCTTGGTTTCCACGACGGTCATCGAAGTAGGGGTCAATGTTCCCAATGCGACAGTGATGCTGATCATCGATGCTGATCGTTTCGGATTAGCCCAGCTCCACCAATTACGTGGACGGGTAGGACGCGGCGCCGATGCTTCTTACTGTATTTTGATCGCGAACCCGAAAAATGAGACGGGGGTCGAACGAATGAAAATCATGACAGAAACCACCAACGGCTTTGTAGTCAGCGAAAAAGACCTGCAGTTGCGGGGGCCAGGAGAAGTCTTCGGCAATCGACAATCGGGCTTGCCAGAGTTTGCGGCTGCCGATTTGGTCGCGGATGCCCATATTCTAGAAGTGGCACAAGTCGAAGCTACCCAGCTTTGGCAAAAAAACAGCTGGCAGCTGTTGCCAGAATTTTCGGCATTGGCGAACTATTTGGCAGCAAAAAAAGCAGACAAACAATTTTTTGATTAAAGAATATGCTATACTGATTGGGAAAATGAAGGGAGTGGCAGCGAGATGCGGATTGCTGTTGATGCAATGGGCGGAGACAACGCCCCAAAAGCGATCGTAGAAGGAGTCATGCTGGCGAAAAAAGACTTTCCAGAGATTGAATTCCTCCTTTACGGAAAAGAAAATGAAATCAAAAAATACATGACGGATGATAAAAATGTCACTATCATCCACACAGATGAAAAAATCAATAGTGATGACGAACCCGTCAAAGCAATCAGACGGAAAAAAACCGCTTCAATGGTCTTAGCGGCACAAGCAGTGAAAAATGGCGAAGCAGATGCGATTTTTTCAGCTGGAAATACCGGTGCCTTGTTAGCGGCTGGTTTGTTTATCGTCGGTCGGATCAAAGGAATCGATCGTCCAGGATTAATGTCCACAATGCCAGTGATCGGCAAAGATGCTGGCTTTGATATGCTGGATCTAGGTGCCAATGCCGACAATAAACCAGAACATTTGGCAAACTATGCCGTCTTAGGATCCTTTTACGCCCAAAAAGTTCGTGGGATCAATCGACCACGGGTCGGCTTGTTAAATAACGGAACGGAAGAAACCAAAGGTAGTGAATTAACGAAAAAAGCCTTTGAACTGCTGTCAGCGGATCCTACGATCCACTTTATCGGCAATGTCGAAGCCCGGGAATTACTGGATGGTGCAGCTGACGTCGTCGTGACAGATGGCTTTACTGGGAACGCTGTTTTGAAATCGATCGAAGGAACCGCCTTGAACTTGATGGCGTTGTTGAAACAATCGATTCTTGATTCAGGTACCAAAGGAAAATTAGGCGCATTGTTACTGAAAGATGCATTGCGGAAAGTGAAAAATGAAATGGATTATGCGAAACATGGCGGGGCCGTATTGTTTGGTTTGAAAGCTCCAGTCATCAAAACCCATGGTGCGACAGGACCAGAAGCGGTAGCGTACACCATCAAGCAGATCCATACGATGCTAGCAACAGATGTCGTGGCACAATTGGTCGCCCACTTTGAAGAAATGCCGGCTGCAAAAGACGAAACGCAATCATAATGCAATCATTGTAATGAAATTGCAAAAAAATCTAGACAAAAAGCATAGAAAGCAGTACAATGTTTGTTAGCCATTCTATGTTTTGTGCAAACGCGTGGAGGTGAAGCCAGTTGACACGAGATGAAGTATTCAAGAAAGTTGCGGTCGTGATCGCCAATCATTTTGAAATTGACGCAGAGAACGTAACGGATACGATGAGCATTAAAGACGACTTGAACGCTGATTCGATCAGTGTGATGGAATTCGTCCTTGAACTAGAAGATGAATTTGGTACCGAGATTTCTGATGAAGATGCCGAGCAGATCGAAACAGTCGGTGGAGCGGTTGATTATATTTCAAGCCATCTTGCTTAAGACAGACATAAGAGCTAAGTCCTAGATGACTTAGCTCTTTCTTTCTCATAATTGATCCGCTGTGATTTGGGCGGCTTTTCTTTAGAATCGAAATCAAAAAAACGATCGTTAAACCTGACATGACGGCGTTGGAAGCGTAATGTAAATTTTCTGAAAATTCAGTGTATTAAGTTTTCTGGGACTTGCATTATTGTTAGCATTTCTATATAATTATTAAGAATATATTATACAATGTTAAGAAAGCTTTTGGAAATGAAATGCACGTTCCTTCTTTTTTACATTAAAACGCAAGACATCTTAGAAAGTAGAGAGGGGTATTCGATTGTCCAGAGATAATCAATTACTAGATGTTCAAAACCTTCACACAGGTTTTCGTATCAAAGACGATTACTATGACGCAGTAGATGGTATTTCTTTTACACTGGATCGTAATGAGATCTTAGCAATCGTAGGAGAATCTGGTTGCGGAAAAAGTACGTTGGCTACAACGATCATGGGGCTACATGACCCAAACAACACGAAAATCACTGGGGAAATCTTATATAAAGATTTAAACTTGTCAAACTTAAATGAAACGTTATACAACAAAATTCGCGGAAATGATATTGGGATGATTTTCCAAGATCCGTTGTCTGCACTGAATCCGTTGATGCGGATCGAAGACCAAATCAAAGAAGGTTTGTCTTATCATACAGATATGAATGCCGAACAGCGCCAAGCACGAGCATTAGAATTATTAGAACAAGTTGGGATTCCAAATCCGCCACGTGTAGGACGTCAATACCCTCATGAATTGTCTGGTGGGATGCGTCAGCGGGTCATCATCGCGATCGCGATTGCTTGTAAACCGCCAATCATCATTGCGGATGAGCCAACGACAGCGTTGGACGTGACGATCCAAGCACAGATCCTTGATCTACTAAAAGATTTGCAAGAAGAAACGCAAACGGGGATCATTTTGATCACCCACGATTTAGGTGTCGTAGCAGAGATGGCCGACCGAGTAGCCGTAATGTATGGGGGACAGTTTGTGGAAGTCGCATCAGCCGAAGAGTTGTTTGCCAATCCGAAACATCCATACACCCGCTCATTGCTTAACTCGATCCCTCAAGAAAATTCTCAAGACAGTGAACTGCATGTGATCGAAGGGGTGGTTCCTTCCTTGAAAAATATGCCTCGGACTGGTTGTCGGTTTGCTGCACGGATTCCTTGGATCCCTGAAAGCGACCACGAAGCAAACCCAGTCTTGCATGAAGTAGCACCTGATCATTTGGTCCGTTGCACATGCTACAAGCATTTTCATTTTAGAGACGAAGAAGGAGAAGTGTAGATGACAGAATTAATTACAATCAAAGATCTGAAAGTCCACTATCCTATTCGCAGCGGATTCTTCAACCGCGTCACGGATCACGTGTACGCCGTTGATGGTGTGGACTTCGTCATTGAAAAAGGAAAAACCTACGGATTGGTTGGTGAGTCTGGTTCTGGTAAATCCACAACTGGGAAAGCTATCGTTGGGTTAGAAAAAATCACTAGCGGCGAAATCATTTATGATGGGCAAGACGTGACTAAACGTTCTGTCCGCAAGAAAATGAACTACAACAAAGATGTCCAAATGATTTTCCAAGATTCAATGTCTAGCTTGAATCCTAAAAAACGTGTGGTGGACATTATCGCAGAACCATTGCGCAACTTTGAACGCTTAAGCGATCAAGAAGAGAAAACACGTGTGAAAAGTTTGTTGGATATCGTTGGGATGCCAGAAGATGCCCTATACAAATATCCTCATGAATTCTCTGGCGGACAACGTCAACGGTTAGGGGTTGCCCGTGCGGTAGCTTCCAATCCAAAACTGATCGTCGCCGATGAGCCGGTTTCAGCTCTTGACTTATCCGTGCAAGCACAGGTACTGAACTTTATGAAACGGATCCAGCAAGAATTCGGCTTAAGTTTCTTATTTATCTCTCATGACTTAGGGGTCGTAAAACATATGTGCGACAATATCGCCATCATGTACAAAGGCCGCTTCGTTGAGATCGGGACTCGGGAAGATATCTACCAAGACCCGCGTCACATCTATACAAAACGTTTATTATCAGCGATTCCTCAAATCGACGTAAAAAATCGCGATGCTCACAAAGAAAACCGCCGCAAGGTCGAGTTGGAATATGTGACCCATCAAAAAGATTACTACGACGAATCTGGCAGAGTGTATGACTTGCGTAAAATCACCGAGTCGCACCAAGTCGCATTGAAAAACGGGGGTGCTGAATAATGTGGAAAACAATTCTACGTCGTTTGTTGTTGATGATCCCACAAGTCATTATTTTGAGTATCTTGATTTTCTTGATCGCACAAGCAATGCCTGGGGATCCATTTACTGGTTTGATCAATCCAAACCAAGATCCAGCTGTTATTGAGCGGATGCGTGAAGCCGCTGGTTTGAATGACCCATGGTATACCCAGTATTTCCGTTGGATCGGAAATGCCTTAAAAGGGGACTTTGGACAAAGCTTCATCTTTAAATTGCCTGTTTCAACATTATTAGCAGGACGTATCAGCAATACATTGTGGTTATCTTTATTGACGGTCATTTTGACTTACGTGATTGCCATTCCTTTAGGGATGTGGGCAGGACGTTACCAAAATTCATTGCTTGATAAAGTCGTCGTTGTTTACAACTTCTTCAGTTTCGCCGTACCGTTGTTTATCTTTGCGTTGATCGCATTGTTCATCTTCGGTTACCGATTGGCTTGGTTCCCAACGGGTGGTTCCGTTGCACCGGGGGTCAGCGGCATGGCTGAGTTTTGGAGTCGCTTGTATCACCTACTATTACCGGCAATCACTTCTGCATTATTAGGAACAGCAGTGACGATCCAATACTTGCGAAGTGAAGTCATTGATTCGAAATCATTGGATTTCGTTCGTACCGCTCGTTCAAAAGGGGTACCAACGAACAAAGTCTTCTCACGTCACGTTTTCCGGAATGCATCGTTGCCGATCGCATCACAAATGGGCTACGAGATCACGTCATTGATCGCAGGTTCTGTGGTCATTGAGAAAATCTTCGCCTACCCAGGTGTCGGAAAACTGTTTATCGATAGTATCGTCCAACGGGACTATGCCGTGATCACTTCACTGACATTGATCTTAGGACTAGCGACCTTGATCGGTACGCTGCTGTCAGATATCATCATGAGTATTGTCGATCCAAGAATCAGAATCCAGTAATAGGAGGGGATAAATGTGTCTGAAAAGAAAGAAAAAGTACTAAAACAAGAGAGCATCCCGCCTATGGGATTGAAAATGATTTTTCGCGAATTCTTAAAAGATAAAATGGCGATTTTTTCATTAGTTTTGTTAGTCGCAGTTTTATTATTCGTGTTTATCGGCTCGGCAGTTATCGATCAATCACAAGTGATGCGTGTCAGCATCCTTGATAAATACGCTGTACCTGGCGCGATTTCGCCAAACGGCGGCACCTACCTTTTAGGGGCGGATGAAGGTGGCCGTGATGTTTGGGGACAATTGATCATCGGTGCGCGTAACTCAATCTTGATTGGTTTTTCAATCACGATCATTACGTCGATCGTTGGGGTCGGATTAGGGATCATCTCAGGTTACTACGGCGGCATCATTGATAACATTTTGATGCGTATCGTTGACTTCGTTATGATTTTGCCGATCATGTTGATCATTATCGTTATCGTATCGATCGTACCTCGTTATAACGTTTGGACCTTTATATGGGTCATGAGTGCCTTTTACTGGGTCGGAAAAGCAAGGCTCTTCCGAAGTAAGACCCTTTCAGAAGGCCGTCGCGACTATGTTAGTGCATCGAAAACCCTCGGAACCAATGACTTTGTCATCATGTTCCGCGAAATCATGCCGAACCTTAGCTCATTGATCATCACCAACTTAACAATGAACTTTGCAGCGAATATCGGTATTGAAACGACACTAACATTCTTAGGTTTTGGTCTGCCGACCAATGTTCCAAGTTTGGGAACACTGATCGGATATGCCAGCAGCGGTGATGTGCTGGTCAACAGACAGTGGATCTGGTTACCCGCATCAATTCTAATTTTAGTCTTGATGTTGAGTATCAATTACGTTGGTCAAGCATTTAAGCGTTCAGCGGATGCGCGTCAACGACTAGGATAAACAAGGAGGATACAGGATGAAGAAAAATATTTTTGGTATGGTCACTCTTTTGTCAGTGTTAGCATTGGCAGCTTGTGGCAGCAACGGCGGCGGAACCGATTCTTCTGGTGGCGGCAATGCAGCGACAGAAACAGAAGATATCAGCTCAATGCCAACAGAAGTCAACAATGACGAGGATGCAATCGAAGGCGGAACATTGGACGTTGCAGTAGTGATGGATACGCAGTTCCAAGGGTTGTTCCAAACAGAATTTTATCAAGATAACTATGATTTCCAATTTATGCAACCAAGTAATGAAAGTTTGTTCTTAACAGACGCCGATTTCCGAATCGTTGATGGTGGTGCGGCTAATCTTGAATTAGACGAAGAGAACAACACAGCAACAATCACATTGCGTGACAACTTGAAATGGTCTGACGGTGAAGATGTAACGGCAGATGACGTGATCTTCTCTTATGAAGTAATCGGTCATAAAGATTATACAGGTATCCGTTACGATAATAACTTTACTAACATTGTTGGTATGGAAGATTACCATGATGGCAAATCTGATACAATTTCTGGTATCACCAAAGAAAGTGACAAAGTCGTTAAAATTCAATACAAAGAAGTTCACCCTGGTATGATGCAAGCCGGTGGCGGTATTTGGTCTTCAGCATTACCAAAACACGCCTTTGAAGGAATTGAAGTCAAAGATATGGAATCAAGCGATCCTGTTCGTAAAAATCCAATCGTCTTTGGTCCTTATGTGATGTCAAACATCGTTGCGGGAGAATCTGTTGAGTATGTACCAAATGAGTACTACTACGGCGGCGCTCCTAAAATGGATAAATTATCATTTAAAGCTGTTCCAACTTCTTCAATCGTAGAAGCTTTGAATGCAAAACAATATGATATTGCATTGTCAATGCCAACAGATACGTACCCAACCTACAAAGATACAGATGGCTACCAAATCTTAGGTCGTCCTGAACAAGCCTATACTTATATCGGCTTTAAATTGGGGACTTGGAATGATGAAGAAGGAAAAGTTAATTACGATCCTGATTCAAAAATGGCGGATAAATCATTGCGTCAAGCAATGGGCTATGCATTAGATAATGATGCTGTCGGAAGTCGTTTCTATAATGGCTTGCGTACAAATGCAACGACATTGATCCCACCAGTATTCGGTACATTGCACAACACCGAAGTAGAAGGCTACACATTAAACATCGACAAAGCAAATCAATTACTTGATGATGCTGGTTATAAAGATGTCGATGGTGATGGCATGCGTGAAGACAAAAATGGTGAGAAATTAACCATCAACTTTGCTTCAATGTCAGGTGGCGAAACAGCACAACCATTAGCAGATTACTACATTCAACAATGGAATGAAATCGGCCTTGATGTACAGTACACAACTGGTCGTTTGATTGACTTCCAAGCATTCTATGACAAGCTGAAAAATGATGATCCTGAAGTTGATGTTTACCAAGGTGCATGGGGAACTGGATCAGATCCTTCTCCAACTGGCCTTTATGGACCAAACTCAGCATTCAACTACACTCGTTTTGAATCTGAAGAAAACACGAAGCTATTAGAAGCAATCGATTCAAAAGATTCATTTGACGAAACAAAACGTAAAGAAGCATTTGATGCATGGCAAGAATATGCTGCAGATGAAGCATTCGTAATCCCAACACTTTATCGTAATGAAGTTTTACCAATTTCAAATCGCGTGAAAGACTTTACATGGGCATATGATGCAGACCATAACACATGGGCAACAGTTTCAGTTACAGCTGAATCTCGTTAATCAATGATTGTTGAAAAGGCGTCCTTTCTGGGACGTCTTTTTTCTTGTTTTTTTGCAGGTATCTGAGGAAAACAGGCTTTTTTATACAGGAGAAGAATAAGTAGATAAAATTTTATTACGGTCTTTCCAAGAATTTGGAGGAAACATTTCATAATTCGGCAAAAACCAGTATAATAGGGAAGTGTCGATAAACTAATGAAGGAATGTGACAAATGAATACACAATTAACGAAAGAACTAAAAGAAAAGTTTGATATTGTGTTCCATGATGTAGATCTGCTTGAACAAGCGTTTACGCATTCATCTTATGTGAATGAGCACCGCAACTTGCACTTGTCAGATAACGAACGTTTAGAGTTTTTGGGCGATGCTGTCTTAGAGTTGATCGTTTCACGGTATTTGTATCGTGAATTGCCAGATCTGCCCGAAGGTAAGCTGACGAAGCTACGGGCGGCAATCGTTCGCGAAGACAGTTTATCCATGTTTGCCAAAGATTGCCGATTCGATGAATACATTCGTCTAGGCAAAGGGGAAGAAAACTCTGGCGGTCGTAAACGACCTTCTTTGCTTTGTGATCTATTTGAAGCCTTTTTAGGTGCGTTATACTTGGACCAAGGACTGGAAAGTGTCAGCGGCTTTTTGACGAAAGTTGTTTTTCCAAAAGTAAAAGCAGGTGCTTTTTCCCATGAGATGGATCACAAGACCCGCTTGCAAGAAGTCTTGCAACGTGGCGGCGATGTTTCCATCAACTATCGTTTGATCAAAGAAGCAGGCCCCGCCCATGAACGGATTTTTTGGACGGAAGTCTATTGCGATGATACCTTGATCGGAAAAGGACAAGGAAAATCGAAGAAATTATCAGAACAGGACGCCGCGGCGAATGCCTTGGCGGATCTTGAACAGTAAGAGAGGACTGGCGGAGTGTATTTAAAACGAATAGAGATTGCCGGCTTTAAATCCTTTGCCGACCGCACAGTCATTGATTTCGAACATCGTGTGACTGCAGTCGTCGGACCAAATGGCAGCGGCAAGAGCAATATTACCGAAGCGATTCGTTGGGTTTTAGGAGAACAATCTGCCAAAAATCTACGTGGTGGCAAAATGCCTGATGTTATTTTTGCAGGTTCTGACACCCGCAGAGCGCTAAATATAGCGGAAGTGACGATCGTTTTAGACAATAGCGATCATTACTTGCCGATGGATTACAGTGAGATCAGCGTGACTCGCCGCTTGAGAAGAACCGGCGAAAGCGACTTTTTCTTAAATAAACAAGCTTGCCGCTTAAAGGACATCCAAGAGTTATTTATGGACTCTGGGCTGGGGAAAGAATCATTTTCGATCATTTCCCAAGGCAAGGTAGAAGCAATTTTCAGCAGCAAACCAGAAGACCGTCGTGGGATTTTTGAAGAAGCGGCGGGGGTATTGAAGTACAAACAGCGGAAAAAGAAAGCCGAGCAAAAGTTGTTTGAAACGGAAGACAATTTAAGCCGTCTACAAGATATCATTTATGAACTAGAAGATCAGTTGGTGCCTTTGGCAGCCCAAAGTGACGCAGCCAACCGTTTTTTAGCGTTAAAAGAAAAATTGACGACGGTTGATGTGGCCTATGCGGTCTTAGAGATCACGAAAGCAAAAGAAGCGTGGGAGACAGCCAAAGCTCAACTGAGTACCTTTAACCAAGAACTGGCGCAGATTTCCGAAAAGATCAACCAAGGGGAACTGTCGTTACATTCTTTGCGGCAACAACGTACTGCTTTTGATGAAACGTTGGAGCGTTTGAATCAGCAGCTTTTAGAGGTCACCGAAGGACTGAAGCAAGCCGAAGGGCAAAAAGAAGTCTTGGATGAACGTTCAAAGCATACGCAAAAAAGCTCCGCGGAATACCAAGAAACCCTAGAGGAAGTTACGGAACGGGTCACGCTTTTAAATGAAGAAAAAGCGGAACTGATCGGCTTGCTTTCACAAAAGAATCGGAGTGTGCAGGAAGTTGAAGCAGCGATGCTGGCGTGTCAGCAAGAGCAGGAAAAGTACCAACGTTCAGCAAAAGAAATCATTGAAGAATTGCGTAGCCAATATGTCGAAGCCATGCAAGAGCAGGCAACGATCGGAAACGAATTGAAATACTTGGAGCGTCAATACCAGCAAGAAGCCGCGAAAAATCAAACGGCGTTGAGCAAGCAGACGCAAATGAATACGTCGTTGAAAGAAAAGACGACGGAAGCACAAATCGTGGAAGAACAGCTAACGCAGGCTAAGGCGATTTTAGAAGAACAACGCAAGCAATATATCCATCTTCAAGAAAAAGCTCAAACCAACAAAAAACGCTTTGATGAAGAACAAAAGAAAATGTATCAGTTAATGAGTCAAGTGCAGCAAGTACGTGCGAAACAGCGCAGTCTGCAAGATATTCAAGAAAATTATAGCGGTTTTTATCAAGGCGTTCGCTTGATTTTGAAAAACAAACAACAGATCAGCGGCATCGTTGGCGCAGTAGCGGAGTTGATCGATGTGCCACAAGACTATACCGTGGCGATCGAGACCGCACTAGGCGCCGCTGCACAGCATGTCGTCGTTGAAAATGAACGAGATGCACGGGCAGCCATCACGTATTTGAAAGAAAATCGCGGCGGTCGTGCCACTTTCTTACCGTTGACGACCATCAAAGCCCGTCATTTGCCAGATTATGCCCGCAATCAAGCTAAGCAAGTGTCTGGCTTTATCGGTGTTGCCAGCGAATTGGTCCAGTCGCCTGAACACATCCAAACCATTACGGATAACTTGTTAGGCAGTATCTTGATTGCCGAAGACTTGCAAAGTGCCAATGCGTTAGCACGGGCATTGAACTATAGCTATCGGGTCGTTTCTTTAGAAGGGGATGTCATGAATGCTGGCGGTTCCATGACGGGTGGCGCAACGAAGAAAAATGCCGGTAGTTTGTTTAGCCAAAGCAATGAGCTGCAACAATTGACGGCACAAGCGGCGCAACTAGATGAGCGGCTTTTAAAAACGGAAAAGCAAGTCCAGCATTTTGAAGCAGCGACCAAAGAAGCACAAGCAGCACTAGAAGAATTGCGGACGCAAGGGGAACAGGCTCGTATGACGGAGCATGAGCTGCAAAGCCGCTTACAAAATCTTGAGAATGACCTGAGCCGCTTGAAGCAAGAGCAGCAAGTGTTTGATTTTGAACATCGCGAAGTGCAAGCCTTCTTTGAAGAATATGATGAGAAGAAGACGAGTTTGGAAGAACAGCAAAAGAATATTGCGGCGCAATTGGCGAAAATCGATCAAGATATTCATCAAATGAATGCCGAAGAAGACTTGATCGAGGAAAAACGCCAAACCTTAGCACAAGAAAGTGCGCGCTTGCAGGCAGCTTTCGCCGTTCAAAAAGAACAAGTGGCGCATTTGCAGCAAAAAATTGCCGCTACGAATCAAGCATTGGAAGAAAACGAAGCGCGTCAGCACTCCTTAGAACGGCAGTTAGCTGCCTTGACAAGTAACGTCAGCGATCATGAGTTCTCAGAAGAAAACATTCTTCAGCGAATTGAAGCATTCACAAAAACCAAGCAGCAGGTAACAGCGGAATTGACGGTGATTCGTGAACAACGGCAAGTGGTTCAACAAGAAATCGGCGCATTAGACGAAGCCCTGAGTGCTGAAAACTTAACGCAAAAAGAAAAGCTGTCAGAAAAAACTGAAGTTGAGATCGAAAAAAATCGCGCAGAATTGGTGATGGACAATCGCTTGTTGTATTTACAAGAAGAATACAATCTTACCTTTGAAAAGGCAGCGCAAGATTTTTCTGAAATCGAGGATGCAGATCAAGCCAAAGTCGACATTCAGGAACTAAAACAAGCGATCGAACAAATTGGTCCAGTCAATTTAAATGCGATCGAACAATATGAGCAAGTCAATCAACGGCATTTGTTCTTGACGAGTCAGCGAGACGATCTGCTGTCGGCTAAAGCACAGCTGTTTGATACGATGTCTGAAATGGATGAAGAAGTCAAAACCCGTTTCGGCGAAGTCTTCGATGCGATTCGTCTGCAATTCAAACAAGTATTTCCTAATATGTTTGGCGGCGGTCATGCGGAATTAGTCTTAACAGATCCGAAAGATTTATTGAACACTGGGATTGAGATCGAAGCCCAACCACCGGGCAAGAAATTGCAAAACCTCAGCTTGCTATCAGGGGGCGAACGGGCACTGACTGCGATTGCGTTATTGTTTTCCATTATTCAAGTTCGTCCAGTACCGTTTTGTGTGCTTGACGAAGTGGAAGCAGCATTGGATGAAGCCAATGTCTCTCGTTTCGGTCATTACTTGAGTGCTTTCCAAAATGATACACAGTTTATCGTCGTAACTCACCGTAAAGGAACGATGGAGGCAGCAGATGTGTTGTATGGTGTGACCATGCAAGAATCTGGAGTGTCGAAGACCGTGTCCGTGCGCTTAGAAGAAGTGCGTGAAGGCGGTAGTTTTGCAGCAGATCAAGCATAGAGGAGGAATGGTATGATTAAACTGATTGCGATCGATTTAGACGGAACGTTATTGAATGACAAAAAAGAAGTGACTCCTCGCAACAAAGAGGTACTTGCTCGTGCCAAAGCACAAGGCGTAAAAATCGTCATTTGTACGGGACGTCCATTACGGGCGATCCGTCCCTATTTAGAAGAATTATCGCTGAAAGAACCCGGCGACTATAGCATCACCTTTAACGGCGGTTTGGTTCAAAAAAATGAGACTGGCGAGATCATTGAAAAAGCAGCGATGCAGCTGGCAGATATCCATGAATTGGTTTCAGTGGCGGAAGACTTAAATTTGCCTCTAGACGTGGTATCAGAAGAGATCGTCTTGAGTTTGCCGACTTCAGCAGCGCATCCATCGATTTATGGCTCCTTGAATCCTTTATTGGATTGTCGTCCTTTTGCCGTAGCTGATCTGGATGAATCGATGCTCTATAATAAAGCGGTGATCGCCTACCATCAGGAAGTTTTGGATCCTAAGATCCCTGAGATTTCCTCAGAGATCCGCGAGAAATATGAAATCATCAAAAGCCGGAATAACCTGTTGGAATTTATGCCTAAAGGAATCACCAAAGCCTATGGTATCAGCCTATTGGCGCAAGATTTAGGGATCAAGCAAGAAGAAGTGATGGCGATCGGTGATGAAGAAAATGACTTGCCGATGATTCGCTATGCAGGGATTGGCGTAGCGATGGCCAATGCCGTGCCAATCATTAAAGAAGCGGCTGACGTTGTCACCCTTTCAAACCAAGAAGACGGTGTGGCAGCAGTGATTGAAGAATATGTCTTAAAAGGAGGTGCGTAAGATGGGATTTTTTGACAAAATCAAAAAAGCGCTGATTGGAGAAACCAAAGAAGCAGAGCAAGAAATCGACAAACCGATAGTCGATGCTGACTCACCAGAGGCACAGCGTTCAGAAGAAAGCCAGCCAGCACAAACTCCTGCTGAACAAGGCGCTTCAGAACCAGTGGCACCTGCAGAAGCCGCCGACTCCAGTGATTTGGAGGCAGAGCAAGAAACTGCGGAAGTGTCCCCACAGCAAGAAGCAACGACAGCGAATAAAGGAGAAGAGGCACCAAGTATTCCAGAAGAAGTGGCTAAGGATACACCATCAGAGGAAGTACCAGCTTCTGAACCAATCCTTCAAGCAGCGCCAGAGACGGAAAGTGTGCAGGACAAATACACCAAAGGATTGACGAAATCACGGAAAACCTTTGGGCAACGGATGAACGAATTGTTTGCCAACTTCCGTACGGTGGACGAAGACTTCTTCGAAGAAGTGGAAGAAACGCTGATCGGCGCAGACGTCGGCTTTGATGCGGCGATGAAGATCGCGGATTCATTGAGACAAGAAGTCAAATTGCGTAATGTGAAGAAAACGGCAGATGTCCAAAATGTCATCATCGAAAAACTGGTTGACCTATATGGGGAAGCGGGTGTCGGTGAAGTCAACGAGTTGAACATGCAACCGGGGTTGACTGTCATTTTATTTGTTGGCGTGAACGGTGTTGGAAAAACCACCAGCATCGGGAAATTAGCCCATCAATTCAAAGCCGAAGGCAAGAAAGTCTTATTGGCTGCAGCGGATACTTTCCGTGCCGGTGCCATCGATCAATTAGTGGTCTGGGGTGAACGGGCTGGGGTTGAAGTCGTTCGTGGCAATGCAGGAGGCGATCCAGCAGCGGTTGTGTTTGATGCGATGGAGCGCGCAAAACGAGAAAATGCTGACGTTTTATTAGTAGATACAGCTGGCCGTTTGCAAAACAAAGTCAATTTGATGAACGAATTAGAAAAAATCAAACGGATCATTCAGCGAGTGGACCCAACGGCCCCTCATGAAGTCTTGCTCGTGTTGGATGCAACAACGGGGCAAAATGCCATGAATCAAGCAAAACAGTTTAAAGAGACGACGGATGTTTCTGGCCTCGTCTTAACCAAACTTGATGGTACAGCTAAAGGAGGGATCGTCTTGGCGATCCGTAACGAGCTGCGGCTGCCAGTCAAATTAGTGGGACTTGGAGAAGGCATCAACGATTTAGAACCATTTGATCCAAATGAATTTGTCGTCGGCTTATTCAAAGGCTTGATCAAAGAATAAAAAAAGAAGAGCCCTGTGTCAGGTCAAATACCTGCACATGGCTCTCCTTTATTGTTGCTTTTGTGAGATCAAAGGGAAGAGAAAACGGGTCGTCGTCTCTTTCCATGAGCTTGACTTGTGACGGAAAGCTGAGAACACTTGGCGTGGCAAATGTGGGTACAGCGATGCACGACTTTGCCAAAAATCAGGAAAAGCAGTTTGAACGATTCGTTTTCTTCTGCACTGTCTAAAAACTTTGGGAAGTATCAGGCAGAATACAACGAGTTGAACGAGGGGGAAAGATTATTTCTTAAGTTCCCCTTGGCGCTCAGTGATCATTTTTTCCAAGTTGTTCAACGTATCGATATCTTTATTGGTTTCGATAAAGTTCGTAATCAAATTCAATAAAGATTGATCAGACAATTCTGCTGCTAAGAAGTCTTCTTGGGTCACATTCGGAGAATATAACCGAGTCAAAACAGTACCGCTGTAGCCGATATCTGCTACTTTCAATAAGTCGTGGTTTTTTAGTTTACGTACGACTGCTTGAATGGTATTCTTGCTTAGATCTTGCTGTTGGACAGCAATGTCATTTGCAGAAAGAGGTTTGTCTGAATTCCAGAAGATATTCATGATTTGACGTTCGCGTTTGGTAAGATTAAGTGGCTTCATTCACTATTCTTCCTTTCAAAAAGAGTAATATGGACATAATAATTTACTGTTCTATAAGCAGTATACTTTATTTTGAAGGTAAATATCAAATTTATTCAAGTATTTTATAAATTCTTGGTAATTTTAGTAAGAGATATTACAAGTGAAGAGCAAATTTCTGCATTTTTCACCATTTTTCACTATAATAGATGGAAAGAAACAGAATATAAGAAAAAAATAGTAGAAGAACATAGAGGGCAGTCGAATGAAAATAAAAACATTGTTATCACATAAAGAGCTTTTTCCCTATTTATTGAAAGGACGCTATGGGATTGAGCGTGAAGCGCAACGGGTGCGGCTCGATGGGACGTTCGCGGGAACCGATCATCCTAAAGCGCTGGGCAATCGGCGCTTCCATCCGTATATCCAAACAGATTTTGCGGAAAATCAACTGGAACTGATCACGCCGGTCGCGGATTCAGTGGATGAATTGTTCCGTTTTTTAGGGGCTATTCATGATGTGGCGTATCGTTCGATGTCAGCAGAAGAAATGCTCTGGCCATTGAGTATGCCACCGGCTTTACCAGAAAAAGAAGAAGACATCGTCATTGCTAAATTAGACCAATTTGAAGATGTGCTCTACCGCCGCTATTTAGCCAAAACTTATGGTCGCCGCAAGCAAATGGTCAGTGGGATTCATTTCAATTTCGAATTTGCGGAAGACTTTTTACAGCAGCTGTATGCTTTGTCTGAAACGAATGAAAGCTATCAAGCCTTTAAAACGGCGCTTTATTTGAAAGTAACTCGCAATTATTTGCATTATCGCTGGTTTTTGACGTATTTCTTTGGGGCGACCCCTGCTTCAGAAGCCAATTATTTTACGATAGAAAACGGACCGCAAGAACCAGTCCGCAGTATTCGCAATAGCCGTTATGGCTACACGAATCACGAAGACGTCAAGGTATCTTATGCTTCGTTAGAGACCTATCTTGCAGATATTGCCAACTTAGTGGAGACAGGAAAGCTTTCAGAAGAAAAAGAATTTTATGCGCCAGTGCGTTTACGTGGGGGAAAACGGGTCGCAGATCTAGCCTCAGCTGGTATCCGTTATATTGAGTTAAGAAATATCGATATCGATCCCTTTGCCCGCTATGGCATTTCCAAAGAGCAAGTCGCGTTCTTGCATTTCTTCTTATTGTTTTTAAGTACAAAAGAAGAAGGCAGCGATGCGGATGCGTGGATCGAAGAGGGCAATCAGAAAAATGATCAGGTCGCATTAGAACACCCACTTGCACCATTGACTTATCAGCAAGAAGCGCAAGCACTGATTGCTGAAATGATGGACTTTGCCCAAGCCCTTGAGCTGCCGCATCCGCCATTTTTGGATCAGCTTTCTGAGATGCTGGCTGAACCAGAAAGAACCTTCGCTGGACGTCTTTTCTCAGCGAGTCAAGCAACCAGCCAAGCGCAGACAGCAACATTGCTGGGACAATCGTATCATCAAGCTGCTTGGGAAAAACCGTATCAATTGGCTGGTTTTCGAGCAATGGAATTGTCGACCCAGATTCTCTTGTTCGATGCGATCCAAAAAGGTATCGAAGTGACGGTACTGGATGAAACGGATCAGTTCTTGAAATTAGCCGTGAAAGACCACATCGAATATATTAAAAATGCCAATATGACCAGTAAGGATCAGTACATCGTCCCATTGATCATGGCGAATAAAACGGTCACCAAAAAAATCTTAGCCGAAAATGGCTTTCATGTACCAGGTGGCGCTGAATTCGCTTCGGCAGAAGAAGCAATCGCGTTTTATCCGCAAATCGCCCACAGCGGGTTTGTGGTAAAACCGAAAACCACCAACTATGGGATCGGTATCTCGATTTTCAAAGAAGGCGCCTCTTTAGAGGATTATCAAGCGGCGGTCGCCATTGCCTTTGCGGAAGATGATTCGATCCTCGTTGAGACCTTTTTATCAGGGACGGAATATCGGTTCTTCGTGATCGATGGGCGAGTCGATGCGATTTTATTACGTATCCCAGCCAATGTCGTGGGTGACGGCAAGCGTACGATCACGGAACTCGTCGCAGAGAAAAATCTCGATCCATTGCGCGGCACCCATCATCGGACTCCGTTAGAGTTGATTCAATTAGGGGAACTGGAACAACTGATGTTAAAAGAGCAAGGGTATCAAGTGGATTCAGTACCCGAAGAGGGGCAGATCGTTTATCTGCGAGAAAACTCGAATATCAGTACTGGCGGTGATTCTATCGATGTAACGGATGACTTCAACGATGACTACAAACAAGTAGCAGTCGATGCGGTCGCCGCATTACAAGCGTCTATCAGTGGAATCGATCTGATTATTCCAGATAAAACCAAGCCAGCCAATGAACCGGGGGCTTATGGAATCATTGAAGCCAATTTCAACCCAGCGATGCATATGCACGTTTATCCATACAGCGGGAAAGGCCGACGCTTAACTATGTCTGTTTTACGCCTGTTGTTCCCTGAAGTCTTCGAAAGCTGATGGAAGCTTAGAGAGCAAAGAACTGCACACTCTGGAAGGTGATTCCCTTCGAAAGTGTGCAGTCTTTTTTATTAGGATTCAAAAGCAGCGATCTCAATCGTTTGTTTTGTTTCTTCCACCTTGAGACCCGTTCGGGCTTCCCACCATTGTTTCATTTCTTTTTCATACGTGGTAGGAAAACGTTGGATCAAGGTCAATAACGGTACACCTTGAATCGAGGCATAGGGAAAGTTTAAAACGAGATTGTACTTCAGTTCCGACAGGAGGCTATAATATTGAAACATCATAAAGTTCATTTCATTCTGATCCTCCAGTAGGAGTACTTTCGGAGCGCGATCCAGCATAAAACCCAAGCTGCGCATCATGAACAATACGCCATCCAGATGGCTCGATTCGATCGTAGGGGCCGTTTTCAACAAATCGATATGCAAATCCAAAGCATCAAGCAGTTCTTTCTTTAATGAAAGGTAGGGCGGTGTTGATTGTTCCATGATAGTTCCTCCTTTTAATGGAAAAGACGTTTCCAAAATGACGTTTTCTCTGGTTGTTCGTGCTCTTTATCTGATGGAGCGGCAGCTGCAGGGTATTTTTTTTCGATATCGATGACGTCTTGATTGACGGCTTCTTTCCCGGCAATCAGCAAGCCGATACTGTCTGGACCGGCATCTTGGGCATCGGAGACGATCCGAAATTCCATCTGTTGTTTGGTCAGTAAAGTGATGTAATCGGTCTGGATCGATTCTGGCAATTTTCCGTTGAGCAGCACGAGCGCACCTTGATAATCTGGTAAGGCGTTCAAGAGCGTTTTCTGGTTGTCCTTCTTCTTCATTTCTGTTACTGTCATACTAAGATAACACCGTTCACGAAACGTGCCTAAATACTTGCGCTGTTCATCTGGGTTGACGCGAGGCGTCCCATACATTCCTGTATCAAGGCGTTTTTCTAATTCGTCTGACATTGAAGTATCCTCCTCAAAGCGTTTACTTATGCTTATTATAGCATATCCAACAAATAGCAAAAGAGGGGTGCGATCGTGAGAGAGTTCTGATAGAAAGTAGGGATCCTATGACAACAAAAGAACGACATTTGCTATTATTAGCAGAAAATCAGCGGTTGGAGACACCGAGGCTGCTCTTGCGCCCCGTTTCCTTGGCGGATGCAGCAGACATGTTTGCCTATGCAAATGATGAAGAAACGACGACCTTCGTCTTTGCTAGACATGGGTCGGTTGACGAAACAAAACTGCGCATTGCCGAGTATTTTGTTGCTGCACCTTTAGGGAAATATGCGATCGAAGAAAAAGACTCAGGCAAAATGATCGGGACCATCGATTTACGGGTGGAATCTGAAAAAGAGATCGCTGAGCTTGGTTATACATTAAGTCGCGATTACTGGGGGCAAGGGATCATGCCAGAAGCGGCAATGACACTGCTGCATTTTGGTTTTGAAACACTCGAATTGATTCGGATTTTTGCTCGACATGATGCTCGAAATCCCAAGTCTGGACGGGTCATGGAGAAAATTGGGATGAAATTGGAAGCAACGATCCCAGCTGCCCGCAAATCGGGTGAAGAAATCATCGATGAAGTCACGCGCGGCATCACGCTGGAGGAATGGAAAAAACGTATTATGTAAAGGAGGGCTCTCGTCATGGAACTGAACATTGAGCCAGCAGCAATTGAAAAAATAACCTCTTATGTACAGCCAGATGATCGTCTCTATTTGGATTTTGAAGACGGCGTCGGTCCGTTTCCTGCAACGGAGATCACCTGCCGTTTGGACATCCATTTTCGCCTGATCATCGTGCCACAGAGCTATCCAGAAGAAGGATTGGCGATCTACGACACCCCTTTAACGACACCCTTAGGCACGATTTGGTTGAAGCAAGGGGCTCAGGTGTATTTAGAAGAACAGACTCGGATGCAGGTGGAACCGACCTATCAACGGTTGCAATTGGTGGGAAATAGCGGGATCTTAGCTAATGATGTCCAATTGTTACGGATCGAACAGCAGACGGCAGGCCACTGATATGGGCACGCTGGCGGTTATTAGCGACTTGCACGTCGATATCAACCAATTATTCGACCCCCATCTGCAGCTGATCGCTGATTATTTGCAGCAAAATCAGGTGACCCATCTGCATCTGGCAGGAGATGTGGCGAATAAAAAGCAACGGCTATTAGACGTGGTCGCATTTTTTCAAAGTCGACAGGTGCCAACGACCTTTCACTGGGGCAATCATGAAATGGTGGACTTGACGGAACAAGAGATCGAGGCTTTCGATGATCCCGCCTTTCTTAATTTTCAGACGTATCGCTTATCAGAAAAAACACTGCTGTTGGGAATCAATGGCTGGTATGACTACCAATATTCTGATCTGACCAGTGAATCTGAGATCTTGCGGCTGAAAAATTTGTTTTGGTATGACCGCATGATTCAGCGAAAGGGATCGGATAAGGAAATCAGCCAAGCCATCAATGAGCGTTTAGCGGAAACATTGGCCCGTTTGCCGCAAGACCAAGAAATTCTTCTTTCTACCCATTTTGTGCCCCAAGAAGCGTTTATTGTTCGTCAGACCGGCAAGTATGCCCGCTGGAACCACCTAAATGCGTTTTTAGGGTCGCCCGATTTTGGCGCAGTGATCGACCGCTACGCCAATGTTCGGGCAGTTGTCTTTGGGCATACCCATCGACGCTTTGAGAAAAAAGAACTTGCGGGAACCAGCTACTATTGCCGCCCCTTCGGCTACTATTATGAATGGCAGTTGACCCGCCGGTTCGTTATGGAAAATCACTTAGCAGAAGCATATTCGCCAACGAAAGTTCGGACGCTGCTGCGAAACCATCATGAGGCATTTGAGGACTATAAAACGACGCATCTTTTAGAAGAATTGGCGCAAGCGATCACACTACTGCCGTATTAGCGCAGCAACCGAGTCCTGCTTGTTTTCGTAATTGAATTTCCAAGCAATTTAAACCATTAGAAGAAAAACACAAAGGAGAAAAATTATGACATTTGAAGAAATCTTACCAGAATTAAAAGCCGGCAAAAAAATCATCCGTGAAGGTTGGGGCGGTTTTGAACTTTATGTGACATTCGTTGAAGGCGAAGTGTACGACAATGCCCCAGTCACCCCTTACTTTTTGATCAAAACAGCAGATGAGGGATTCTCGAGTTTCGCACCGACTGTTTGCGACATTCTTGCGGAAGATTGGAAAATCGTGGAATGACAGCATCGTGGATCGATGACAAAACGATTGTGTTTGTCACAGGAGCTGCTTCAGGCATCGGCAGAGCGCAAGCAGAGGCGTTTCTTGCAGAAGGCGCTCAAGTATTTGGGGTTGACTGCCAATCGTTTCCTGATACGCTTTTAGCCCAGCCCCGCTTTTTCGGCACGTGTTGCGATTTAGCGGTGGAAGAAAATTGTCTTGCAGCGGTCCAAGCTTGTGTTACACACTTTGGTGGCATGACGATCTTGTTGAATACAGCCGGGAAACTAGATGGCTATCATACGATCGCTGAGACGACATCAATGGAGTGGGAGGAGATATTTCAAACCAATGTCTCCAGCATGTTTTATTTAACGAAAGAAATTTTGCCGCTGATGCAAGCCAATGGTGGCGGAACGATCATTAATATGGCGTCGATCGCTGGAATGGTCGCAGGTGGAGGTGGGATCGCTTATACAACCGCAAAACACGCGATCGTCGGGTTTACCAAACAGTTGGCATTGGATGTTGCAGATCAAGGGATCTCGGTGAAGGGCATCGCGCCAGGTGCGATTCAAACGCCGATGAATGCGGCTGATTTTGCTGGTGACGGAAAAATGGCGCAATGGGTGGCAGAGGAGACGCCGGTCAAGCGTTGGGCGCAACCAGAAGAAGTTGCAGCGCTGACCCTTTTTCTTGCCAGCCCGCAAGCTAGTTACTTGCAGGGGGCGATCGTGCCCATCGACGGTGGTTGGACCTTGAAATAACTAGCCTGAGCCCATTAGAGGAGGACGCCAATGAAGGAACAAGCGATCCAGAACTTGTTTGCAAAAAATCGTGAATGTCGACAACTGCTTACGATCATTGAAGCGTTACAGCTGCCGGATTGCTGGCTGTGTGCCGGGTACCTGCGGAATTATTTATGGGGTTTTCTTAGCGGAAAAATAGCGGAGGTGCCGATAACCGATATTGATGTCGTGTTTTATGATCCGACTGTAAGCGTAGAAGAAACAGCAGCGATCGAAGCGCAACTGCGCCGTTCGTTTCCCGAATTTCCTTGGGAGGTTCGAAATCAAGCATTGATGCACCAGCACAACTTTGCCGAGGAACCCACTTATACAAGTACCTTCGATGCTTTAACGAAGTTTCCAGAGCGTTGTACAGCGGTGGCGGCACGAATGAAACAAGGCGAGATTGAATTGATGGCGCCTTTCGGTTGGCAGGATGTTTGCAGTTTTCGGGTGCGTCCAACACCGCATTTCGCCCAAAATGACCAGTACCTTGCGGTTTACCGACAACGCCAAGCGGTGAAGCAGTGGCAGAAAGTTTGGCCGCAGTTGTTGATTGAAGAGATCGACAACTAAAAAAGAACACTCGCGTGATGTGGCGATTTCCAAAAGTTAGACGAAAAAGCTAACTGATGGGAATCGCTGCATATGACGCGAGTGTTTTTTATTAACGCAAAGCCAGTCGTTGCGCCAAGCGGTTTCTTAAAAAGATGCCTAGATAAGCTGCGGCAACGGCTTTGATGATCCCGGGGATAATAAACAAAACAAAACCACCGTTAAAAGCCGCCGGCCATGCCATGCCAGTGCTCCATTTCAGCCATAATGTACCAAACAACAAAGTTGCCAGCGCACCGACAATATTGCCTATCACTGCTCCTGTGTAGCGAAACGCCGTTTTTTCTACGACCAATCCAGTAAGCAATCCGTTAAAGAGGAAGCCGACTAAATAGCCTCCGGTTGGTCCTAACAAAACACCGATACCGCTGGAAAAACCAGCGAAAACGGGCAGACCGATCAATCCTAACAGCAAGTAGATGATGATCGCCATCGTTCCTGTTCGCGTGCCGAGGAAAGTCACCGCCAGTCCAATCGCAAAGGTTTGTCCTGTCAATGGGATCAAACCTAACGGAATCGTCAATTGGGAAAGACCAGCAATAATGATCGCAAATAATGCGGCATGGATTTGTTCACGTAATGATAATTTCATCGAATCCTTCTCTCTAGTAATAATTTCGTTAACCTAAAAAAGATTTATTTGGTTAACGAAATTATAAACGGTGGTTTACCAAAAGTAAAGAAGAATCTTGTTTTTTTAGTGTCCTTTTTTTAATAGGACAAGTAAGTTCTTTGAGGAGAGGAAAGGGGCGATTTCTTCCAATTCATCTGTTGAGAAGGGCAGTGCTTGAACGAGACGGCAGATCGTTGCTTCTGTCAGAAACGGCAGCAGTTCTTCGATTTCATCATAAGACAAGCGTTCTGATGCGGTAACGTTTGGCTGTTCCAGGGCCGTCTGCAGGAGTTCATCCAGATACGGTGCAGGTAAAAAGGGAAGCAGTTCTTCAATCTCAGAAAAGCGAAAGTCAGGGGTTTCAAGCCAACCTTTGATTTCTCCCGCCAAAAAGTTGGGGGTTAAAAAGGGCGCCGCCTCTTCCCAAAAAGCCATGGAATAGTGGTTGCCTTTAAGGAGCTCTTCTATTTGGGGCTTTTTCAAAAACGGCAAGAGTTCTTCCATGACATCTTCTGGGATATTTTCGGCGCCATTAAGCAAGTGCTGCAAGTCAGCACTATTCAAATGAGGAGCTAGTCTAGGCAATAAGTCTAGGTCTAAAGAAGATTCTTGAAACGGTTCTTCTTGAATCAGTGCCGATAGTTCTTGCGGTTTGATCAGCGGAGCTAGTTCGGCGATTTCTTTTGGCTGCGCGGTTCCTGCTTGATAATGTTGAATCGCAGCTGCTGGCTTCCCTAACAGCTCATCGATCGATAGGCCTAAAATCGCCGCTAGCTGCGGCAATTTTTCTATGTCCGGCAGTGAGTTGCCCCGCTCCCAATTACTGACCGCCTGATAGCTGACAAGTAATTGGTCTGCCAAGTTGCTTTGGGTCAGATTTTTTTCTTTGCGTTTGGTAGCGATCTGCTGACCAATTTTTCTCATGTTGAATTCACTCATAAATGAATTCCCCCTTTCATGCTCTAAGTATAGTTTCTCAGAAGGTGGAAACGCAATCAAGCTGCGGTTGAGCAGGCAAATGCCGACTCAATCACAGCTTGAGTTTACGAATGGATCAGCTGAAGGAGGTGTTCACCAAACGCTTGTGTCGTTAAACAGACCGCTTCGGGCATCAACTGTGCGAAGTCGGCAGTGACGTGTTGATTTTGCAAGGCTTGTTCAATGGCTTGCGTCAGTATTGCAGCAGCTTCCGGCCAGTTCAAATGTTCTAATAGCATGCACGCCGATAGCAGCAGTGAACAGGGATTGGCTTTGCCAAGTCCTGCGATATCCGGTGCCGTTCCGTGGGTAGCTTCAAAGATGGCTGCCCCAGTATCGTAGTTGATATTGGCGCCGGGGGCGATCCCGATGCCGCCAACTTGTGCAGCGAGTGCATCAGAAATGTAGTCGCCGTTCAAATTACAAGTGGCAATGACATCGAATTTTTCTGGATACAAAAGGATCTGCTGTAAAAAGTTGTCGGCGATCACATCGTTAACAACGATCTTTCCAGCCGCTTTGGCCGAGGCAAGGGCGGCTTCGGCTGCCTTTGAACCATTTTCTGCTTTGATTTTGTTGTATTGATTCATTGTAAAACACTGGTCGGCGTACGTGGTTTCTGCAAGCTGATAGCCCCAGTTTTTAAAGCCGCCTTCTGTAAATTTCATGATATTGCCTTTATGCACCAGTGTCACCGTGGGCCGCTTTTGAGTAATCGCATACTCAATGGCAGCAGCGATCAAGCGCTGACTGCCTTCTAAAGAGATCGGCTTGATGCCAATAGCGGAAGTTTTAGGAAAACGAATCGCCTTGACGGCAAAGTCTGCTTGCAGTGTCTGGATCAAACGCTGTGTTGCGTCGTCGTCTTTGGCAAATTCGATGCCAGCATAAACATCTTCAGTATTTTCGCGAAAGATCACCATATCGGTTTTTTCTGGCTGTTTTAAAGGCGAAGGGACCCCTGTAAAATAGCGAACAGGTCTGACACAGGCATAAAGATCCAGCGTCTGCCGTAAGGTGACATTCAAGGAGCGAAAGCCCTCGCCAATCGGGGTAGTCAACGGTCCTTTCAAGGCGTATTGCTGGGCCTTGATCGTATCGATGGTTGCTTGCGGCAGCCATTCCCCTGTCTGTTCAAAGGCGGCTTCTCCAGCGAAAACTTCCAGCCACTCGATGTGGCGCTGATTGTCATAAGCTTTATTCACAGCTGCATCAATCACAGGTTGCGCAGCCTGCCAAATCTCGGCACCGATGCCATCTCCTGCAATGTAAGGAATGGTGATCGTCGTTGCTTCATGGGTTGTTTGGTTAGACATGGGCAGCTCCTCCTAATTCCGCTTTTTTTCGAATGACCATTGGCAAAATTCCTTGATGCTTCCAATAGCGAATATCTGCCGGGGCATCAAAGCGTAGACGGGTCATAAAGGAGACAGTCCCTCCGTCGGTCCGTTGCGCAGTGACTTCGACCAGCTGCTTGACCGCTGGCTCTTCTGGCAAAGCGATCGAGAATGTTTCGCTGCCATCTAAAGAAAAAGAGGTGGCACTTTCACCAGCCAGATATTCAAGAGGAATGATCCCCATCATGACCAAGTTGCTGCGATGGATCCGTTCGAAGCTTTCTGCTAAGACGACTTTAACGCCTAACAATTGTGTCCCTTTGGCGGCCCAGTCGCGAGAAGAACCCATGCCATAATCTTTACCAGCTAAAATGATACAGCTTTGGCCGGCTTTTTGGTAATTCATAGCGGCGTCAAATATCGACAAGGTTTCCCCAGTTGGAAAATAATGCGTGACACTGCCAGTACTGCCAGGAACCAGCTGGTTTTGCAGACGGATGTTGCCGAAAGTCCCCCGCATCATAATCTGATGATTGCCGCGCCGCGAACCAAAGGAATTGAATTCACGATATGGAACTTCTTTTTCTTGTAAAAATTTTCCAGCTGCTGAATCCATACTGATGCTGCCGGCAGGAGAAATATGGTCAGTGGTGACGGAATCACCCAATTTTGCCAAGACTTTCAGATCGGCTAAGACATCTGGTTTAGGCAATTCTTTGGTCAATGTTTCAAAGTAGGGTGGATGAGCAATGTAAGTAGATTGTTCCTCCCATTCATAACATGCGCTCGTGGTGGTTTCGATCGCATTCCAGCGTTCATTGGCATCAAAAAGATGCTCATAGGCAGCGCGAAATGCTTCTGGTCCGACGTATTCTTGAACGTAAGTATTGACTTCTTCATTGCTAGGCCAAATATCAGACAAATACACCGGCTCGTCATTGACGATAGCTAATGGTTCTTTTGTAAGATCTTTGCGAGTGCTGCCAGCGATCGCATAGGCAACAACTAACGGCGGCGAAGCCAAATAATTGGCTTTGATCTGCGGATGGATTCTTCCTTCAAAATTCCGATTGCCTGACAGAACCGACGCCACCAGTAGATTTTCCGCCTCAATTGCTTCAGCGACCGGCGCTTCTAAAGGACCGGAATTTCCGATACAGGTGGTACAACCGTAGCCCACTAAATAAAAGCCGAGTTGCTCTAAATACGGCAGCAAACCACTGTTTTGCAAATAGGTGGTCACGATCTGGGAGCCAGGTGCAAGGGAGGTTTTGACCGTACGAGGGACGGTCAAACCTTTTTCAATGGCTTTTTTGGCCAATAAGCCTGCAGAGAGCATGACGAAAGGATTGCTAGTATTCGTACAGCTAGTGATCGCCGCCAAAACGATATCGCCGGTCTCTAATTTGTCTGCTGCAGCATCTGGCCAAGTAACGCTGGTTTCTTTTTGCCATTCATCCTCCGAAAGTCCAAAGCCCTTGGGACCAACGGCTGCTGTGACTGATTGTTCAAAATCCTGACGGACTGCTGGAAGCAAAATCCGATCTTGCGGGCGTTTGGGGCCCGCTAATGCCGGCTGAACTTCTGCTAGATCAATGGTGATCGCCTTAGTATAGGTCGGCACGGTCGTTTCATCATAAAAGAAATGGTTGGCTTTGGCGTAAGCGGTAACGAGTTCGATCAGCTCGCTGGAGCGCCCGGTCGTTGCCAAGTAGTTCAAGGTCTCTTGATCGATCGGACAAAAACCGCAAGTGGCACCATATTCAGGGGCCATGTTCGCTAATGTCGCCCGATCGGCTAAGCTCAAATGACCATAGCCCGGGCCAAAGTATTCGACAAATTTTCCAACCACTTTTTCGATCCGCAGCACTTCGGTTACTTTTAGTGCTAAATCGGTTGCTGTGGTACCTGCAGGCATCTCGTTGATAAATTTCACCCCGATGACTTCAGGTGTAGGAAAGAAAGAAGGTTCGCCAAGAATCGCAGCTTCCGCTTCAATACCGCCAACCCCCCAACCGAGGACCCCCAAACCGTTGATCATCGTGGTGTGAGAATCGGTTCCTTGCAATGTATCAGGAAACAGCAGACGTTGGTCTTCGTGTGTTTTTTGCAAGATCACATCAGACAATGATTCGATGTTGACTTGATGAATGATCCCTGTTTCAGGCGGAACGACTTCGAAATTGTCGAAAGAACCTTGTGCCCATTTCAAGAATTGATAGCGTTCTGCGTTGCGTTCAAATTCCCGCTCCGTATTAAAAGCGATCGCCCCAGGCGTACCGGCTTGATCGACTTGCACAGAGTGGTCGACGACGAGTGTGACGGGGATCTCAGGATTGATGTCTTCTGCGGCACCGCCTAAAGCGACCATCGCATCCCGCATGGCAGCCAGATCAACAACTGCAGGCACCCCAGTAAAGTCTTGCAAGACGACCCGCTCTGGTTTGAATGGCACGACACCGGTAGGGCTTTCTGCCTGCCAATTCGCTAAAAATGGTAAATAATCCTCTGTAATTTCCTCGTCCTGATGACGAGCAACACTTTCCAATAAAACTCGAATGGAGTAGGGCAAGCGAGATAAATCAGCCCCTAAGTCTTGGGTGATTTTCGCTAAGTCAATATACGTGTATTGCGTGTCATTGACGGTGAGTTGAGTTTGCCACTTCATAAGAATCCTCCTTTTTACGAAGATAATCGTACTTATTAGGAATAATTATACGTTGATAATTTAAAAAATCAATTAAATTTATGAAAAATATTTCATTTTCTAAACATCGTGCTATAATGTGTGAAAGTTTGTTAAAAAGCAACGATTTTATAGGATGACTATTTTAACGATGTTTGTATACGGTTAAATAACATTTTAGTCGATAGTTTGTAGAAAGATTGGAGGTAACATCACCGTGGAAAGATTAGAAAAGAAAGAGAAATTGTCCTATCTTGCATCGCAATGTCAGAAATACAATTTGATAGATATGAATCTTTATTCAGAATATGATGTAAAGCGTGGACTGAGGGATTTAAATGGCACGGGGGTCTTAGCAGGTCTTACGACGATCTCCACCATTTATCCAGAAAAAATCATTGCCGGCAAGCCAGTTGAAGCTTGTGGCGAGCTGCGTTATCGCGGAATTGACATCAATGAGTTAGTAGCAGGGTTCGTCAATGAAAAACGTTTTGGCTTTGAAGAAATTGCATATTTATTACTTTTCGGCGAACTGCCAAACAAAACAGAACTTGCGGCATTTCATTACCTATTAGCAGAAAAACGTACTTTGCCGACCAATTTTGTTCGTGACGTCATTATGAAAGCACCTTCTTCTGATATCATGAATAGTTTATCTCGCAGTATCTTGACACTGGCAAGTTACGATCCACAAGCAGATGACATCAGCATTGAAAATGTATTGGAACAAAGTCTGATGCTGATCAGTGTCTTTCCGCTCTTGGCAATCTACGGCTATCATGCCTACAATCATTACAATCAAGGGGAGAGTATGTATATCCACCGCCCGACCGAAGAGTTGAGTACAGCTGAAACGATTTTGACTATGCTGCGTCCAACGAAAGAATATAGCTTCCAAGAAGCCCAAACATTGGATATGGCACTGGTTTTGCATATGGAACATGGCGGCGGGAATAATTCGACCTTTACGACACGAGTCGTTACCTCCAGTGGGACGGATACCTATTCAACGATTGCTGCAGCGCTAGGTTCTTTGAAAGGGCCTAAACACGGTGGTGCTAATATCAAAGTGACAGAAATGATGGGAGATTTGAAGCGCAACGTTGCTGATATTACCGATGAACAGGCGATCCGCAGCTATTTGGAAGCAGTCTTAGATAAAGAAGCGTTTGACCGTAAAGGATTGATTTATGGCATGGGCCACGCGGTATACAGCGACAACGATCCCCGTGCGGCGATTTTTAAAAATTATGTGGCAAAATTGGCCCAAGAAAAAGGATCAGAAGCTTGGCAAGAATATCAATTGTATACGATGGTCGAACGTATTGCTCCTCAAGTCATCAATGAAAAGCGCAAAATCTACAAAGGAGTCAGTGCCAATATCGACTTTTTCAGCGGGTTTGTTTATAACATGTTGGATCTGCCAGAAGAACTGTATACACCAATGTTTGCTATCGCGCGGATCGTCGGCTGGTCCGCCCATCGGATCGAAGAGCTGGTCAACGCACAAAAAATCATGCGTCCCGCCTACAAAGAAGTGTCAAATGATCGGGAATATATCGATATAGAGTCAAGATAGATCAAAACAGCAGGGAGGACGCTCGCTGCTGTTTTTGTTTTGGACATTTGAAAAGATGGTATTGAGCTGTTTTTGCGTATTTTTACTAGAGAGCAAATGAATGGCTTGGATCATTCATTCGTTAGAAAAATCAAGTATTTCTCCTTTTTCATATAGGAATGCAAAAATTGATTACAAAGTTTCTTGCATTTTTTGTATGATAGAGGGAGGAATAAAGGAGGAAAGTTCACGAATGAAAATAAAGAAATGGATGGCAATTGCCATTATTACCAGTCAATTTTCAACATTGCTGCCAGTATCAGCGGCTGCGGCTGTTTTAACGAGCGAGTCTACTGCTGGTCAAAATACAGCTGAGTCAACGGTTCCGGGAGTGAACGGGCCAACAATGGGCTTGGTCCCTGAAGATGCCGCAACGGTACCAGGAGAAAACGGCGAAGTAGTTCCAGGAGAGTCAACACCTGTTCCTGAACAGCCAACACCAGAACCATTGCCAGAACCGGAACCAACCCCGACGCCAGAACCAACACCAGAAGAACCGGCACCAAATCCTGATCCAGAGCCGAATCCAGAGCCAGAACCAACACCTGAGCCGGCGCCAGAACCAGAAGAACCAGCACCAAACCCAGAACCAGAGACAACACCAAATCCAGAGCCAGAATCAACACCAAGCCAGCCTTCGCCTGACATCAAAGAAGTACCGAACGTACCAGAGTTGACGGTAACGCCGCCGCAAGAAGATGAGCCAGCAAAATTTGAAGTCACGCCAGTCAAAGAAACGTGGGACTTTATTATGGAGATTGGAGAAGATGCTCGTAAAGTTGGACAAGAAGAAGATCTTTACGCATCGGTCATGATTGCACAAGCGATTTTAGAGTCTGGTAGCGGAAGAAGTCGTCTGAGCCAGGAGCCTTTTTATAACCTATTTGGTATTAAGGGACTTTATGAAGGGAATGGGATTTCCTTCCAAACGCAAGAAGACGATGGTTCCGGTAATTTATACACAGTTCATGCCACGTTTCGCCAATATGACAGTATCGAATCTTCTTTGAAAGATTATGCGAAATTGTTGAAAGAAGGATTGGACCACAATCCGAATTTTTATAAAGGTGTTTGGAAATCAGAAACGGAGTCTTATGAAGATGCCACGGAATATCTGACCGGGCGTTATGCATCAGATACACAATACAATGAGAAGCTAAATGCGCTGATCGAAGCATATGCTCTGACGAGTTATGACAAAGAGAAACCAGAATTACCGACAGGCAGCGAACAGATGATCTATCCTGTCAGCAATCCAGTTGTCTCTTCTGTCTTTGGTCCACGAGGCAATGGGTTTCATCGTGGAGTGGACTTCGCCGCCCCGCAAGGAACGCCGATCATGGCTAGTCTTTCAGGAACGGTGATCCGCTCAGAGTATCATTCTTCATGGGGGAATTATGTTGCTATCGAGCACAAAGATGGGCTGACGACATTGTATGCGCACAATCATCGCAATTTAGTGGAAGTCGGTCAAACGGTCGAACAAGGCGAAGTGATTGCTTCCATGGGAAGTACGGGGAACAGTACAGGTCCTCACTTGCATTTTGAAGTTAGTCTTTCACCTAGTTTAGCCCGGCATCAACTGATTGATCCATTAGATGCCTTGTCAAAATAACAAAGAATAAAAGAGAGCAGTGTAGCTGCTTTCTTTTTTTTGTCAAGAAAAACGAATCATTTCAGGAAAATTATGCTTTGAGATTTTTTTAGCGCATTCATTTTATCTTGCACGATAAATTTATTCCGAAAACAAGTGTTTTTCTTTGTAAAAAAAACAAAAAGAATTTATGCTAGAAAGGTAGGGAAAAAAAATCCCAAGAGGAATATCCACTTTAGACAAGGTCGTGTATGCGACTTTGCGATGTCTCTAGTATCCTTTCTTATTTAACCAAGGAGTGTGAAAAATGACTGACGATCAGCAAACAACGAATGTGTCTAATGAAGCAGCGCAAGCAAGTCCACTGTCCTTTGAAGAGAAAGTCATTGAAACAATTGTTGGTGTCGCTTTGCAGTCAATTGATGGCTTGATTAGTGTAAATGGCAGATTTCTTTCAGATATGACCGAAAACCTTGAAGAACAGCCGCAAGTCGCTTCTGGCATCGATGTGGAAGTTGGCAAAGAAGAGGTTGCAGTTGATTTGGAAGTAATCGTGGCTTACGGCAAAGATATCCCCAAACTCTTTGCGCAAGTCCAAGAAGTGGTCTTAGAAGAAATTAGCCGCTTGACTTCTTTGAAAGTCAAAGAGATCAATATTCGAATCGCCGATATCGTCAAACAGGAAACGATCGATCAAATCGAAGGTTGAGCACCACGCAAAAAATCGAAGTACATCAAAGAGAAAGGAAGAATAAACAAATGATATCACTATATACAACACCCAGCTGTACGTCATGTCGTAAAGCCCGTGCATGGTTGACCGAAAATGAACTGCCATTTAAAGAGAGAAACATTTTTAGCGATCCATTAAATAGTGATGAACTAATGGAGATTCTTTCTTTAACAAAAAATGGAACGGAAGACATTATATCTACTCGTTCGAAAGTGTACCAAAAGTTAGACATCGATTTAGAAGAGTTGAAGCTAGAAGAGCTGCTTTCATTGATCGAACAATACCCGAACTTATTGAAACGGCCAATTATCTTAGATGAGAACAAGCTCCAAGTGGGGTACAATGAAGAAGACATTCGTAAATTCGTGCCACGAAACTTACGAAAGATCATTTTCAAACGACGCCAAACAGAGCTACTCATGTTTAATTATCGCCAAAAGCAAGAAGAAGGCGAATCTGTTGCGAACTTTATCTAATAATAGGAACAAAACCGGCAAATGAATACAGCGATGTATCATTGTCGGTTTTTTTGGTATTTTTTCAAGGGTCTTCTTAAGAGAATCAGTAAATCCGTTGATTCCACAAAAAAACACGATTCCAAAAAGGAATCGTGTCGGTTGAAATCTTAAAGTTTTTGGTTGTAGAATTCAACGACTAGTGCTTCGTCAACTTCTGCAGACAATTCATCACGCTCAGGTAAACGAGTTAATGAACCTTCTAATTTTTCGCTATCAAAGCTTACAAATGACGCGCGGCCAGCTGTTGCTTCAACTGCTTCTTTGATTGTTGAGATGTTTTGTGATTTTTCACGAACGCTGATGACTTGTCCAACTTCAACGTGGTATGAAGGGATATCAACGCGTTTGCCATCAACTAAAACGTGACCGTGGTTTACTAATTGACGTGCTTGACGACGAGTAGTTGCTAAACCTAGACGGTAAACAACGTTATCTAAACGTTGTTCTAGCAAGATCATGAAGTTAACACCGTGTTTACCTTCTTTGATTTTGCTTGCTTTGATAAACAATGTACGGAATTGACGTTCGTTCATGCCATACATATGACGCAATTTTTGTTTTTCAGTTAATTGCATGCCGTATTCTGATTTTTTGCCACGGCTGTTTGGTCCGTGTTGTCCTGGAGCGTAAGGGCGACGTGCCAATTCTTTTCCAGTTTCTGATAAAGAAATTCCTAAACGACGAGAAATTTTCCATGATGGTCCTGTATAACGAGACATAATTTAGTTCCTCCAATAAAATAGTTTGGAGTAAAATAATCCGTTGAAAAACTCACATTCGTGCAGTTCGTTCTTCAATCTTCACCTTTGCAGCCGCGGTTACGCAATTGCACCCGAGGGGCAACGAACTGGTGACGAGCTGTTATTTTCCTGCTGCATTATTTTACACAAGGAATAGTATACGACAAACTAGGGGCAAAAGTCAAGATGGAGCTGGCTTTGGATTTGATGAAAACAAATCTTGAAATTTTTCATTAATTACTTATATTTTCAAATATCTCTTTACAAAACAGCTTTTCGTCATTAGAATATGAAAGTATTGTGCAAATGATAACGAAGTGAAATTATTCATAAAAGGAGTAGAAAAAATGAATCCAGTATCCCCATTATTTGAGAAGATCGATTCTTCCATAGAAAAGAAAATCGATCTGATCAAGAGTAGTTATTTGCGTTACGCTGTACGTGCGATGATGGCTTGTTTATTCTTGACCCTCGGAACAGCTATTGCTTTTGCGATCGCTATGAAAGGTGAATCGATGGTTCACGGGTTAGGGAAAATTCTATATGCATTTATGTTTAGCTGGTCTTTAGTCATGATTCTTTATATGAACGCAGAATTAGGAACATCAAATATGTTGTATATGACTGTTGGGGTTTACCGTAAACGTCTAAGTATTCCTTTGGCATTGAAAATTTTGCTTACGTGTGTCTTGTTCAACTTGATCGGCGGGGTGATTTTCGGCTCAATCGTTGCACTGACAGGTCCTTTTCAAGGGCTGACCGCAGACAACTTTATGCTGACCTCGATCACTGCGAAATTAGAAAAATCGACCATCCAAATTTTAGTAGAAGCGATGTTCGCCAATATCGTTGTAAACACAGCTGTGCTAGTAAGCATGCGGATGAAAGACGATGCCGGAAAAGTTGCAGCAATCATTTTCATCATCTTCATCTTTGCTTTCTTAGGATTCGAACACGTTATTGCTAACTTCCCAGCGTTTACCTTAGCTTTCTGGGCTTCAGGCGGACACTTGGCAGGTATGACTGTCGGCAGTGTGATCCATAATTTAGTTTTTGCCTTTATCGGTAACTATATCGGCGGTGGCTTGGTCATGGGGCTGGGCTATGCATGGTTGAACAACTCAAAATCGACCTATGTCGACTAATTAAAACCTACCAAAAGAAGCAGCGATGCTTCTTTTTTTTTCTTTTCTCTAACATTTCTCCAGGAAGAAGCCATCATCCCTTAACGGAGCGTTGAAATCAGCGCCTATTTATGTTAAGAATAAGTATGTACGGTTTTTCTTGCTGTTTTTTGTAAAAATGACCGCAACCAAGACCAAAATCTTAGTTACTTCTTAATAGAAAGCGAGCCTTAACCTTTTATGAATCGGAAATTCTTTGCCTTTGATATTGATGGAACCTTGCTTGACTCGAACAAACAGCCACTAGACAGTACGCTAAAAGCCCTTGATCTTTTACGAGATGCTGGCCATTTCGTGACCGTTGCCACTGGACGCAGTCGTTTCCACGCTCAAGATATTATTCGTTCGTTGTCCTTTGATAATTACATTTTATGTAATGGCGCAGCTG
Organism: Enterococcus sp. AZ095a; assembly: GCF_050546735.1. Taxonomy (NCBI): domain Bacteria; kingdom Bacillati; phylum Bacillota; class Bacilli; order Lactobacillales; family Enterococcaceae; genus Enterococcus; species Enterococcus sp. AZ095a. The sequence continues at coordinate 336,074 of NZ_CP172953.1, forward strand.
CTTTTCTTTCGCATCAGCAGGTGTATAAAAACTTACTCGATGAAACGCAATTGGCTGCTTTCGTGGCAGAAGCCCAAGAGCTTGGGATCGACACGGCATTTGTCGGGATGGATACAGCGAAACGAGCGTCTTCTTTGGATATTGCTAAAATGGAAGCAGCGATGCATTCTTTTGGTGCCCAACTTCCTGAGTTGGACATGGATTTTCCCGAAGAAAAAGAAGTCTATCAAGCATTGGCTTTTTACGGAAAAGAGTATGAGCATTTCTTTGACGAGAAATACAGCAAACTGCGTTTTGTGCGTTGGCATGAAAACAGTGTGGATGTCGTTCCAAAAGAAGGCTCCAAAGCAGCAACGATCCTGTGCGTCGCGGAACAATTAGGGATAGCGCAAGAAGATGTGATCTGTTTTGGTGATGGCCAAAATGATCGTGAAATGCTGACTGCCGCAGGTGTCGGTGTGGCAATGGGCAATGCGGTCCCTGAGATCCAACAAGTCGCAGATATGGTGACCGCTAGCAATGATGAAGATGGCATCTGGTTAGCCTTGAAAGAATTACAACTGATTTAAAAAGGAATCCTTTAGACATAGCACAGTCGGTTTACGGCATCTGTGCTATGTTTTTTTGTTTTTTCTCGGTCGCAAAGAAAATAAATTGGTACAATAGAAAAAAGGGGGAATGCAGCAAATGAAAATCGCATTGATTGCTCATGATCGAAAAAAAGATGTAATGGTAAAATTAGTGACTGCCTATCGAGAAATTTTAGCGCAGCATGAACTTTTCGCAACAGGAACTACGGGGAAGAGGATCGAAGAAGCAACCCAGTTGCCTGTCCACCGCTACAAATCAGGGCCGCTGGGAGGAGATCAGCAAATTGGCGCCATGATTTCGCAAGATGACTTGGACATGGTGATCTTTTTGCGCGATCCTTTAGCCGCACAACCCCATGAACCAGATGTAACGGCATTGATTCGCTTGTCAGACGTGTACGAGATTCCTTTAGCTACCAATATGGGAACGGCAGAAATCTTGTTGCGGGGGTTAGCAGCTGGCTTTGCTGATTTTCGACAAGTGATCCACGAAACGGACAATCGTCCCTTGTCGTTATAAAGATAGTAGAAGAATTGAAGAAAAAGGACGTGCAGAATTGAAAGCAATCTTAAAGGATTTTTTGACCTATGCAAAAATGAATACTCGCTCAGATGCGACGAGTCAGACCATCCCAACGACACCGGGACAAGTTGAGTTGGCTCTTTTATTGAAAGATCAGTTGATCGAGATGGGGGTAGCGGATGTTGCTTACTATGAAAAGAATAGTTTTGTGATCGGACGTCTACCTGGTAATCCTGAAAAAACGGCGATTGGCTTTATTGCCCATGTAGACACGGCAGATTTCGAAGCTGAAAATATTCAGCCGCAGATCCATGAAAATTACGATGGCAAGGATGTTTGTTTAAATAAAGAAAAAGCCATTTATATGACAACTGCTGAATTTCCTAATCTCAAAGACTATGTCGGCGAAACGCTGATCACAACGGATGGAACGACCCTGCTGGGTGCAGATGATAAAGCTGGTATCGCAGAGATCATTGACGCGCTGCGGATCTTACAAACGATGGATGCGCATAAACGTGGCGATGTCTGGGTCGCTTTTGGGCCTGACGAAGAGATCGGGACTGGCGCTGATCGCTTTGATGCGGCGGATTTTCCAGTGGCATTTGCTTACACGATGGACAGTGGTCGTGTGGGGCATATGGAATATGAAACCTTTAATGCTGCTCGTATTGATATAACGATTGATGGTACGAGTGTGCATCCTGGAACTGCTTACGGTCGTTTGGTCAACGCCTTGAAAATCGCGCATCAAATCGACGATGCCTTACCAGCAGAGGAAGTTCCTGAACGCACCCGCGGGTATGAAGGTTTTTACCTACTGCACAATTTGACGGGACATATTGGTCGAGCAGAAGTTTCTTATATCATTCGTGATCACGATCATATGCTTTTTGAACAGCGAAAAGCTAACATCGTGGGGATCATTGACGAATTGAACACAGCCTATGGGCAAGAACGCATCACCTATACGCTGTATGACCAATATTACAATATGGGGGATTTGATCAAGAAAGATCCCCGCAGTATCGAAGCTGCCCGAGCAGGGATGCAAGCGATTGGTGTGACACCGATCGAAGCGCCGTTTCGTGGCGGGACCGATGGCTCGAAAATCACCTATAAAGGCATTCCAACACCGAACTTATTTGTCGGCGGTGAAAACTTCCATGGCCAGTATGAATTTATTACCGTGGAAGCGATGGAAAAAGCCCGTGATTTGATCGTGGCGATCGTGGAACATGTCGGGAAAGAAGACACTACCGTTTCCTAGAGAACGCGGCAACACGCTAGACTAAAGCGAAAAAGTCTAGCGTGTTTTTTTGTTTTGCTGCAAGGAAGAACAGCAAGTGAAAGAACCTTTTTTTTCTGGACCAAAACCCTTATAATAGAAAAGAAGCTAAAAGAGAAGAGGAAAAATGTGTGCGGGTATTATTCATTGGAGATGTAGTTGGTTCATTAGGAAGAGAAACAATCACGGAGTACCTTCCCAAATTAAAGAAGGCGTATCGACCACAGGTGACGATCGCGAACGGCGAGAATGCGGCGGCGGGTCGTGGGATCACGGGTAAAATTTATAAGAAATTTTTGCAAGATGGTGTCGATGTCGTGACATTAGGCAATCATACATGGGACAACCGTGACATTTTTGAATTTATTGGCGATGCGAAGAAAATGATTCGTCCAGCCAATTTTCCAGAGGGAACACCGGGGGTCGGCATGGTGTTTGTGAAAGTCAACACCATTGAGTTGGCGGTGATCAACATGCAAGCTCGCTCGTTCATGGTAGACCTTGATGATCCGTTTCGCAAAATGGATGAATTGGTTGCGATTGCCCGCAAACGTACACCGTTTATCTTTGTGGATTTTCATGGGGAGACTACTAGCGAAAAACAAGCGATGGGCTGGTATTTGGATGGCCGAGTTTCGGCAGTCGTCGGCACGCATACCCACGTACAGACCAACGATGCGCGGATTTTGCCCCAAGGAACGGCTTATTTGTCAGATGTCGGCATGACTGGTCCTTATGATGGGATTTTGGGAATGAAACGCGAACCAGTCATTGAAAAATTTTTGACGGCGTTGCCGCAACGGTTTGAAGTGATTGAAAAAGGCCGCAGTATTTTGTCGGCTTGCTTGCTTGAGATTGATGAAGCCACTGGTAAAGCAAAATCGATCCGTCCGATCCAAATCAGTGAAGATCGCCCGTTTACAGAATAGGAGAAGCATGGAAGAGCAATTAACCAAAGAATCAAACGTTGCCCAAGAGTTGGCTGCTTTGCAAAAGCTTTTGTCTAATCATCCGATCGTTCAAGAATTTCAAGAAATTCAAGTACGAGCCTTGCAAAACCAAGGGCTACTGGAGTTGGAAGAAGCGCTGAAGCAAGCGCAAAAAGAAATCGTTCAATTTGAGCATTATGAGAAACCCGAAGCAAAAAAAGCTGCGGAGCAGCGTTATGCGTCATTGACAAACGAATACGAGCAGCACCCCTTAGTGGTTGCTTATCGCCAAGCGTTACTGCAAGCAGATGAATTGCTGCAATATGTCACGACGGAGATCCAAAAGAAAATGAATAAAGCCATCGAGGAGGATGAAACCAATGCCTCAAAAAACTAAAAATACCCCGATGATGGAACAGTATTTAAGCATCAAGGCTCAGTACCAAGATGCTTTTTTATTCTATCGTTTAGGGGATTTCTATGAATTATTTAATGAGGATGCTGTCAAGGCAGCACAAATTTTAGAACTGACGTTAACCAGCCGCAACAAAAATGCGGAGGAACCGATCCCTATGTGTGGGGTGCCTTACCACGCCGCCAGCAATTACATCGACACCTTGATCGAGCAAGGCTACAAAGTAGCGATTTGTGAGCAAGTGGAAGACCCAAAAACCACCAAAGGAATGGTCAAACGCGAAGTCGTTCAACTGATCACGCCGGGAACGGTGATGGACAGTAAAGGCCTATCCGCCAAAGAAAACAACTTTTTAACAGCTGTTTTGCAGCAAGGGGAGCGTTTTGGCTTTGCCTATGTCGATCTAAGTACCGGTGAATTAAAAGCAGCGCAATTGGAAGATGAAGAAGCCGTCGTCAATGAGGCCGCCGCTCTGCAAACGAAAGAAGTCGTTTTGTGCAGCGAGATTCCTGAATCATTGCAAACGATGCTGACCAATCGCTTGAATGTCGTGTTTTCTAAGCAAGAAACGTTGGAAGAAAATGCCGAATTTCAATTTTTAACGGAACCTCTCTCCCAAGGGTTAGAAAAAGTAGTCACAGGGAAATTGCTAAGTTATTTGGCGATTACCCAAAAACGCAGTTTAGCCCACATTCAGCAAGCCGTGGAATATCAGCCGGATCATGCCTTGAAAATGGATCATTATTCCAAATTCAACTTAGAATTGACGCAGTCGATTCGAACCGGAAAAAAACAAGGGACTCTTTTGTGGTTGCTGGACGAGACAAAGACCGCAATGGGGGGACGTTTGTTAAAGCAATGGTTGGATCGTCCCTTGATCCAGCCAAAGAAAATCACTGCCCGCCAAGAAATGGTCCAATCGTTACTGGACAGTTTCTTTGAGCGAGCAGATCTGCAAGAAGCGTTGACGAAAGTCTATGACATGGAACGCCTAGTCGGACGGGTCGCCTTCGGAAATGTCAATGGCCGCGATTTGCTGCAGTTGAAATCTTCTTTGGAGCAAGTGCCTTTGATCGCGCAATTGCTGCAGGGAATCAACCGTGGCGAGTGGAATGACTTGCTGCTGGAATTAACGCCCTTAGATGATTTGGTTGCACTGATCGAAGCGGCGATCGATGAAGATGCCCCGTTGCAGATCACAGAAGGCAACATCATCAAAGACGGGTTCCATCAACAATTAGATGAATACCGTACGGCGATGCGTAACGGCAAGCAATGGTTGGCGGAATTAGAAGCCAACGAACGTCAAGCGACGGGGGTCAAAAACCTGAAAGTTGGGTTCAACCGCGTCTTTGGCTATTACATTGAGATCACGAAAGCCAATCTAGTGAATTTAGATACCTCTCGCTACGAGCGCAAGCAAACCTTAGCCAATGCGGAACGCTTTATTTCACCCGAGTTGAAAAAACTGGAGACTTTGATTTTAGAAGCCGAAGAAAAATCGGTGGATTTGGAATATCGCCTCTTTCTTGATGTTCGTGAAGAAGTGAAAAAGAGTATCACACGTCTACAAAAGTTAGCCAAAGCTGTCAGTGCGGTCGATGTCTTACAAAGTTTCGCCACGGTTTCGGAACGCTACCAATACGTGCGGCCGACAGTAGCGAAAAAACGAGCGGTATCGATCATCGATGGCCGTCATCCTGTAGTGGAAAAAGTCCTTGGTCACCAAGAGTACATTCCAAATAGTATCGTGATGGATGAAGAAACAGAGATCCTGTTGATCACAGGCCCAAATATGTCTGGGAAAAGTACGTACATGCGGCAGTTTGCCTTGCTAGTCATTATGGCGCAGATCGGCTGTTTCGTACCCGCACAATCTGCAGAGATGCCGATTTTTGATCGGATCTTTACTCGCATCGGTGCCAGCGATGACCTGATCGCCGGTCAAAGCACGTTTATGGTGGAGATGATGGAAGCCAACCAAGCGCTGCGTCATGCAACGCCTAACAGCTTGATTTTGTTTGATGAGTTAGGGCGTGGGACTGCGACCTATGATGGGATGGCATTGGCACAAGCCATCATTGAATATATCCACAAAGAAGTTCATGCCAAAACACTTTTCTCCACCCATTATCATGAGCTGACGGTTTTAGATGAGGAATTGGCACACTTACGCAATGTCCATGTCGGTGCCGTTGAAAAAGAAGGCGAAGTTGTCTTTTTGCATAAGATGATGGAAGGACCCGCAGATAAAAGCTATGGGATCCATGTAGCCAAAATCGCTGGACTGCCAAGTGCACTCTTACAGCGCGCAGCGACGATCCTGAAAGCGCTGGAAGAACATGAACCGACGGTACAGCCAAAACCAGTCGTCGAAGAAAGTCAGCAGTTGTCGTTGTTTAGTGAAGTATCTACGGAAGAAATCGGCGTCATCGATCAATTGAAGAAATTGAATCTGTTGGAAATGACCCCGATGGATGCTCTGAATACATTGTACGAGCTGCAAAAACGAATTTAGAAAGAAGGTCAGCAGATGGGAAAGATCCAAGAGCTATCCGAACGTCTGGCGAACCAAATCGCGGCAGGAGAAGTTGTTGAGCGACCGGCTTCTGTCGTCAAAGAATTAGTTGAAAATGCCGTGGATGCCGGCAGTACCCAAATCGATATTTTTATTGAAGAAGCAGGCTTGCGTAAAATCCAAGTCATCGATAATGGCGAAGGAATTGCAGAAGAGGATGTCTTGACTGCCTTTAAACGCCACGCCACCAGTAAAATCCACAATCGAGATGACTTGTTTCGAATACGTACCCTCGGGTTTCGCGGGGAAGCTTTGCCTAGTATCGCTTCGGTTTCGATCCTCTCGATTGAAACGGCAGTCAAAGGTGCCCAACAAGGCTCCTTTGTGCGCTTAAAAGGCGGCGCTGTTGAAGAGCATCTGCCTGCCAACTTGCGACAAGGAACCAAGATCACTGTCGAAAACCTCTTTTACAATACACCGGCACGTTTGAAATATGTCAAGACGCTGCAAACGGAACTTGCGAACATCGGCGATATCGTCAATCGGATCGCCCTGAGCCATCCAGAAGTGGCTTTTCGCCTCGTTCATGAAGGCAATAAGATGCTGAGCACCACTGGAAGTGGGCAGTTAAAACAAACCATCGCCGGGATCTACGGAGTGGAAACGGCCAAAAAAATGATTGCAATCGATACTGAGGATCTCGACTTTAAAGTCACTGGCTTTGTGTCACTGCCAGAAGTTACCCGAGCCAGCCGCAACTATTTATCCACGATCATCAATGGTCGTTATATTCGCAACTTCGCTTTGAATAAAGCGATCGTTGCTGGTTACGGATCAAAATTGATGGTCGGTCGTTTTCCATTAGCTGTCCTTGAAATCAAAATGGACCCCTTATTAGTCGATGTCAACGTTCATCCGACTAAGCAAGAAGTTCGCTTGTCAAAAGAAGAAGAACTGACCAAGCTAATCAGTAAAGCCATCAATGAGGCGCTGCGGGAAATCAATTTGATTCCTAACGCGGCTGACAATCTGCGGTTTAAGAAAAAAGTTGCCGATCAGCCAAAAGCCCAGCAGCTTGGCTTGGAACTGGAGTCAGCAGGAAATTCGACTTCTGAGTTGTCTTATAATCGCGAAACCGGGAAATTTGAGGTTCAGGGCAGTACTTATCAACAGACTGTGGATAACTCTGTGGAAAAACCTGTGGAGGAAGGTGGAAAACTTCCAGAAATGCCACAGGAATCTAGCGAAAACCTGTTGGAAGAAACCGAGGAAACCTTTCGCAGTTTGGAAGAGACGCTGCCAAATAAGCCTGTCCGAAAACCATTTGTGGAAGACCAGACGGAAACAAAAGCGCCGCTGCCAGAAGCGCCAGCCTTTCTCTCGGAAGAGACGCCAGAGCTTACGGCGCAAGATCTGCAAAATCAAGCGACTCTGCACCCTGAAATGCATGGGGATGACCGCAACTACCTGAAAACGGTCGAACGGTTACTGGAAGAAGAACCAGCGAAGGAGCGTTTTCCCCAATTGGATTATTTTGGGCAGATGCATGGGACCTATTTGTTTGCCCAAAGTGAGGCGGGGCTATATATCGTCGACCAGCATGCGGCACAGGAACGAATCAAATATGAGTATTACCGCGAAAAAATCGGCGAAGTGACCAATGACCTGCAAGAATTGTTAGTGCCGATCGTTTTGGATTATCCCAACAGCGATGCGCTGCAATTGCAGGAACAAAGTGAAAAGCTGGCAGAAGTCGGGATCCATCTGGAATCTTTTGGGACCAATAGTTTCATCGTCCGAGCGCACCCGACGTGGTACCCTAGCGGTGAAGAAGAAGCCATCATCCGCGAAATGATCGATATGTTATTGACGACAGGAAGTGTCAGTGTCAAAAAGTTTCGTGAAGCAACCGCGATCATGATGAGCTGCAAACGATCCATCAAAGCCAATCATTATTTGAATGAAGCACAAGCCCGGATCTTGTTGCAAGATTTAGCGAAATGCGAGAATCCCTTCAACTGTCCCCATGGTCGCCCGGTGCTGATCCATTTCACCAACAGCGACATGGAGCGGATGTTCAAACGGATTCAAGATCCTCATCGAGCAAGGAGTGGCATGGAATGATTATTTTGGCTTCACAGTCGCCGCGACGCAAAGAATTATTAGCGGAGTTAGTCCCGGAATTTGCGGTCATACCAGCGGATATCGACGAGTCGGTCCGACCAAACGAAGCGGCGATCCCTTATGTCCAACGGATGGCAGCAGAAAAAGCGGCGGCTATTACGCAAGCATATCCTGAAGATCTGGTGATCGCGAGCGATACCACGGTCGTGGTGGATGAAGAAATCTTAGGAAAGCCAGCCGACCGTGAAGATGCTCGTTCGATGTTGCGAAAAATGAGCGGACGTGCCCATTGGGTGCATACCGCCGTCGTTTTGCAAAAAGGCGAACAGCTGCGCCAAGCAGTGGTTTCGGCGGAAGTTGTGTTTCGTTCCTTGACCGATCAAGAGATCGACAAGTATCTTGCCTTAGATGAGTACCAAGACAAAGCGGGCGCCTATGGGATCCAAGGGGCGGCCAAAGTATTTGTCTCATCGATAAACGGCGATTTTTATACAATTGTAGGGTTTCCTGTCACTACGGTCTATCAGTTGTTGCAAGAGTTTATGGAGGAGGAATAAGGATGGATGTTTCTGGTAGTTGTCTTTGCGGCAAAGTCACGATTGACTTGACTGGAGTTTCGAAAGAAATCACGGTTTGTCATTGTAGTCTCTGCCAGAAATTTCACGGCGGACCGATGTTTGCTCTTGCACCATGTTCTGAGAACCAGATGGCTCTTCAAGGAGCGAAGTGGCTGCGACGTTATGATTCTTCTAAGTGGGCACAACGAGGATTTTGCAGTCAATGTGGCTCGAGTCTGTTCTTTTACCTCAAAGAAGCACACACCTATTTTTTTGCGGCTGGATTATTTGGTAACATGCCAGAAGCTGTCTTAACCGAAGAAATCTATACAAAAGACCAACCGCAGTTTTACCATTTTGCGGAACCAACGACTCGTTGGCAAAAGCTGCAAAACCCTTAAACAATTTGAGCAAGTCATTTTACATTCGCTAAGAAAAAAGGCATGATAGAGCATACAGGATGAGTCTAGAGGAAAAGCAGGTGAAAAAATGACAGATAAAAAAGAATTAAAAGAAAAATTGTCATCGATCGAATATGCGGTGACCCAAGAAAATGCAACCGAACGCCCCTTTACTGGCGAGTATGATGATTTTTATGAAAAAGGGATCTATGTTGATATCGTCAACGGAGAACCATTGTTTGCTTCTACTGATAAATATGACGCCGGTTGTGGCTGGCCTTCCTTTTCGAAGCCGATCAGTCGCCAAGATATTCAAGAAAAAGCCGATTTTTCTCACGGTATGCATCGGGTAGAAGTCCGCAGCAAAGAAGCTGACTCTCATTTAGGACATGTTTTTTCAGACGGTCCTCAAGACAAAGGCGGTTTGCGCTATTGTATCAACTCGGCAGCATTGAAGTTCATCCCTTTAGCAGAAATGGATGAAAAAGGCTATGGCGAATTCAAATCACTCGTTGAGTAAGTATTAGGAACTGTGTGCGAAAAAAAAGACGCAGCAGCATGTCTCGTTTGAAAAAATGCGACTGAAACAACGGTTTTTCCTCCGTTTGTTTCCTGCTAAACCTTTTCCTTCGTTCACAGTCCTTTTTTTGCCCTCTCGTCTGTGCTACAATAAAGGGAACATATGTACAGAAAGGAAAGCACATGTACGAATATATCATAGGGAAAGTAACGGATATCTTTCCGGCGTATATCGTCGTTGAGACCCATGGCATCGGCTATCAGATCGCTTTTGGCAATCCGTATTCATTTAGCGGCAAGTTAAACCAAGAAGTAAAAATCTATCTGCACCAAGTGATTCGTGAAGATGCTCATAGTCTCTACGGCTTTGCCACGATCGAAGGCAAGCAGTTGTTTTTAAAATTGATCAGTGTCTCAGGTATTGGACCAAAGAGTGCGTTAGCAATCATGGCCAATGAAGACCATACAGGGTTGATCACGGCAGTCGAAAATGGGGACGTCAACTATTTGACTAAGTTCCCAGGTGTCGGTAAAAAGACGGCGCAGCAAATGATCCTAGACTTGAAAGGCAAAGTGGCTGAACTGGTTGGAGAAGAAGCGATCGTTCCTCTAAGCGTGGCAACGACTGCTTTAGATGAAGCGATGGAAGCCTTGAAAGCATTGGGTTATAGCGAAAAAGAAGTCAAGAAAGCCGAAAAACAATTAGCGGCGAATACGACAAAATCGACGGATGAGTACTTGCGGGAAGCTCTCCGATTGATGATGAAAAAGTAAGGAGCAAGTAGACGATGGATGAACGAATTGTTTCGCCAGAAAGTACTGAACAAGAAGAGATCATCGAAAAATCCTTGCGTCCGCAAACCCTTGCCCAATATATCGGACAAGACAAAGTCAAGCAGGAGCTTTCGATTTATATCCAAGCGGCGAAAAATCGAGAAGAAGCGTTGGATCATGTCCTCTTATATGGTCCGCCAGGCTTAGGGAAAACGACGATGGCAATGGTGATCGCCAACGAGATGCAGGTGCAAATCAAGACGACCAGCGGTCCTGCGGTCGAAAAACCGGGGGACTTGATTGCAATCTTGAATGAGCTGCAGCCGGGGGATGTTCTGTTTATCGATGAGATCCATCGCTTGCCTCGTGTCGCCGAAGAAATGCTTTATTCGGCAATGGAAGATTTTTATGTGGATATCATGGTGGGGCAAGGAACAACGGCTCATCCGGTTCATTTTCCGCTTCCGCCATTTACCTTAGTCGGCGCAACGACGCGGGCGGGGATGCTCTCGGCGCCACTACGGGATCGCTTCGGAATCATTTCTCATATGCAATATTATGAAGACCATGATTTAAAAGAGATCGTGCAGCGGACTGCGTCGATTTTTGAAACGGATATCGTGGAAGAAGGGGCGATCGAAATCGCCCGCCGATCTCGAGGCACTCCACGGATCGCCAACCGTTTGCTTAAACGAGTTCGCGATTATGCGCAAGTGCAAGCAGATGGATTGATCGATCGCACCGTTGCTGACCAGGCATTGGCGCTTTTGGCAGTCGATCATGCTGGCTTGGATTATATCGATCAGAAATTGATCCGCACGATGATCGAATTGTATCAAGGCGGCCCGGTGGGATTAAGTACGATCGCTGTCAATATCGGGGAAGAAACCGAAACAGTGGAAGATATGTACGAACCGTTTTTGATCCAAAAAGGATTTTTGAAACGCACCTCGCGTGGGCGGATCGCAACACCGTTAGCGTATGACCATTTTGGCTATCCCCAAAGAAGTGAATAGAACGAAGCAGCAATCAACGATGATTGCTGCTTTTTTGTGCTTTTGGTGAAACGTTTCTTTTTATTTTTTAATAATTTCTGAGAATCAATAGATGTTGAAAAATACATTATTTGTGAAATTTGATTAAACGGAAGTGTTTGGAGAAATTATTTCTTATAAAAATGTTGATATAATAGCTTTTATGTTTGTGAGGAACTCAACGAAATTTGTGAAAAAAGAAAACCTGAAAAAAATAATTGGAAAGGCTTGCATTTTCGAATGGCAGCGGATATAATCTTTTTGTAGAAACGTTTCACCGAAGTGTGGAGATATACGTAGTGTTGCGAGGATAGAAAGAAGGAGATTTTGTGTATGAGTAAACTGCAAAAGTTTTATAGTCAACGGCAGCTTCACTGGATGGTTTTTCCCGGCGTGGCATTTATGATCGTATTTAATTATATTCCGATCTACGGAATTATAATCGCTTTCAAAAACTATACGGTGATTGACACGATTTCATCAGCACCATGGGTTGGGTTAGAGAATTTCCGTATCATTATGAATGACAGTTTTTTCTGGGAAGCAGTTAGAAATACGTTAGCCATCAGCTTATTGAAATTAGGATTAGGTTTTGCGATCCCGATTGTGTTAGCCATTATGATTTTTGAAATGCAAGATGGCCGCTTGAAGAAATTTATTCAAACGGTTTCATACATTCCCCATTTTTTCTCATGGATCGTGCTAGGTGGGATGATGATCTCTTGGCTGTCAACGAACGGCTTTATCAACCAAGTGTTGATGTCCGTAGGATTGATGGACAAAGGGGTCAATCATCTATTGGATCCAAGCAAATATTGGTGGATCGCGGTCCTTTCTGATCTATGGAAAGAAGTCGGCTGGGGAACGATTCTTTACTTGGCAGGTATGTCGCGGATCGATCCAACGTTTTATGAAGCCGCACGAATCGATGGTGCCAGCAAGCTAAGACAGATTCGTTCGATCACATTGCCATTACTGACACCGATCATCTCCTTAAACTTGATTCTGAATGTGAGCGGTATCTTAGGGTCAAACCTAGATCAAACATTAGTTTTGATGAATTCACAGAACCAAAACCGTTCAGAAGTTATCAACTCCTTTGTTTATAAAATGGGGTTGACGCAAGGTGATTTCTCTTATGCAACTGCTGTCGGCTTGGGGATCGCGGTCATTTCCGTCATCTTATTGGTGATCACGGATCGAGTGACCCGCAAGTTGAACAACGGCAATTCAGTTATCTTATAGGAGGAAAAAACATGATCAAAAGAAAAGCAAAAGAAAACACGTGGTTTTACTTCTTCAATACCGTGATCTTGATTTTATTCTCGTTAATGATCATTGTACCGATTTGGAATATCTTGGTTTCCTCCGTGTCTTCTAGTTCTGGATTAGCGGGCAACGGCCTCGTGTTATGGCCCAAAGGCTTTACCTGGGAAAACTATCGGAAAGTTTTTTCCGACGCAAGTATCCCCCGTGCCTTCTTGATCTCAGTGTTAAAAACGGTTCTTGGGGCTGCAACCCATACCTTGTTTTGTGCGATCGTGGCTTACGGATTGAGTAAATCACGCTTGGTTGGCCGCAACATTTATACAACGATGGGGGTCATCACCATGTACTTCAGTGGTGGGATGATTCCAACGTACTTGCTGATTCGCTCGCTAGGATTACTGGATTCTTTCTGGGTCTACATTATTCCAGCTTTGTTCAGCTATTATGATGTCGTGATTTTAATGAACTTTTTCCGTGAGATTCCGCCTTCACTCGAAGAATCGGCGAAGATCGACGGTGCAAGTGAATTCCAAATCTTTTATAAAATCTTCTTACCATTAACGAAACCGGCATTGGCAACCATCATCTTGTTCAACGGGGTTGGCCAATGGAACGATTTTATGACAACAAAACTGTATATCACAAAAGAGTATCTTTATCCGCTGCAAATGAAGATTTATGAAATCATCGTCCAATCCAACTTGAGTACGATGACTGAAAGCGGTAGTACCGACTTTATCGTCCAAGCAACGACCCGTGGGGTTCAGTTGGCTACGATCGTCATCACGACAGTGCCAATTTTAATTATATATCCATTGCTTCAAAAACACTTTATCGGCGGTATGATGGCCGGTGCAGTAAAAGAATAGAAAGAGGGATAGACATGAAAAAAGTAGTAGGCGGTTTATTGGCAGCATCAGCATTACTTAGCTTAGCAGCATGTGGCGGCAGCTCAGACAATGCCAGCAGTTCGGATTTTTCTATCAAAGATCGGTATGAGTTAGATGAAAAGACACCAGCATGGAAACTCGATACCAAAGAAGAACCAACCAAGATCACATGGTACATCAATTCAGACTGGACAGCTTTGCCATTTGGTGAAGATGTGACGACAGCCCAAATCAAAAAAGATTTGAACATTGATATTGAATTTATTTCAGGTGATGATTCGAAATTAAATGCTTTGATTTCAAGTGGTGATATGCCTGATATCGTGACGTTGATGGATAAAACCAGTCAAGCAGCCACAAAAGCTGATAGCTGGGCATACTCATTAAACGATTTAGCGGAACAATACGATCCGTATTTGATGAATGTCGTGACCGAAGATACCTTCAAATGGTTTGCTTTAGATGATGGCAAAACTTATGGCTATCCAAACTATTCCAACACAGCAGCGGACTACGAAAGCGGCAATATTCCCGTCAACGATAACTTTGTGATCCGTGAAGATGTCTATGAAGCATTGGGCAAACCAGATGTTTCGACTCCAGAAAACTATGTGAAAGTCATGAAAGAAATCAGCGAGAAATTCCCTGATTTGACACCAATGGGCTTCACAACGATCGGCGAAACAGCAGGACCATTCTTAGATAAATTGCAAGACTTCTTAGGTGTTCCGTTAGAAGATGAAGATGGTGCTTTCTACGATCGTAACTTAGATGAAGAATATATCTCATGGTTGAAAACCTTTAATCAAGTGTATCGTGACGGCAACATCAGTGATGACAGCTTTACCGATGACGGTCCAACCTATGATGAAAAAGTAAAACAAGGGGACTATGCAACGATCTTAGTCGCAGGAACGAGCGGACAAGGTGGGAACTTCACTGGATTCATGAAAAACTCTGACACGCGGTACATCGCAATCGACGGACCTGCCAGCACTTCTGGTCGTGAAGCAACCTTGAACCAAACAGGAATCTCTGGCTGGTTGATCAACTACATCACAAAAGATGCGGCGGATCCAGCAAAAGTAACCCAACTCTTCACGTACTTGATCGATGAACCAGGACAAATTTTGACAAAATTCGGTGTTGAAGGCGTGACGTATGAATACAACGATGAAGGCAAAATCGATTACTTGCCAGAAATCAAAGAAATGGAACAAACCGACAACGAAGGCTACAACAAAAAATATGGTATCAGCCGCTTCAACTACTTTAACAATGACCGTGTCAATGCACTGAAAGTCAAAACTGAAAATGCGTTGACTCAAATGCAAGAATGGGGCGAAGGCAAATTGTATCCACACTTTGTGATCGAAAATACGGATCCAGATGCCGGAACTGCAGAAGCACGTTCAAACACAGCCATCAAAACCAAAATCAACAGCACGATCATCTCATTGATTCGTTCAAAAGATGAAGGAACATTTGACAGCACACTAACCGACTTTGAAAGCTTCTTAGATTCAAACAACTGGGACGCAATCAAAGACATTAAAACTGAAAAAATGGCCGAAAACCGCGAACGACTAGAATAACCCCCATAGGAGAGGAAAGGAAGCCAAAAAAAAGACCTTTCCTCTCCTTTGCTTTGAAACACAGGTTTTGCGCGCACTTTGCGCAAAATCTGATGTTTCAAAGTACTAGGCGACCGCAGGGAGCGTAGTGACCATACAAAGAAGCACTGCGATTGGCTCGCGTAGTGAGACATGCAAGCTGCACTTAGTGTGTTTTACTTAGTGCAACTGTAGGCGAAGCGAAAGCGGAGACGAGCAGATGATGAAAAGTACTAGGCGACTGCAGGGAGCGTAGTGTCCGTACAAAGAATCACTGCGACTGGCTCACGCAGTGAGACCTGCAACCCAGAAAACCGTACGTTGAGAAACGACCCAAAATCACAAGAAGGCAAGAAACAGGTTTACGCAGCACCCGCAGCACAAATCAGCAAGTTTTGATTGGAGGATCATAATGAATCGACTATTTTCTTATGAAGGATGGTACTATCGGGTCTTTGCTTTTCTAGCAGATATGATCATTGTTAGTTTTCTCTTTATGATTCCAGCAATGACGCTGATTCTCGCAGGGCCAGCATTGATCGCGCTGTATCGGACGATCGATCAATTGTACAAGGAACGAGATGTCCCGATTTGGCAACGATACAAGCAAGCATTCTTAAGCAACCTCAAACGTGGTCTCTTCTTAGAAGGTCTTGTTATTGCGTATGTCGCAGTCTTTGCCGGTTTGATCTATTCCTTGATGATGCTTACACCTTACTTTGGCGTTTTAGCCGTGATCCTCGTCAGCTTGGCTGCGCTGTATCTCGTCGTGTTCGTTCTCTTGTACAGTTTGTTTGCGCAATCATTGCAAGAAACAGCGAAAGAAACGGCATATGCGGTTCTTAGCAGTACGGCGAATGCGATCATTTTACTGGTGATCCCAATCATTGTTTTTGTATTGTGCAGCAAAGTAAACCTATTCTTATTTGTTTGTTTAGGCATTTCAGGATCAGCCTTTGTACAAGTGTTGTTTTTCAATAAAGTATTAGCGAAGGGAGAAGAGACAAATGACTGAATCGACCGCAACTGATCGATCCTGTTTTTGGGCTTCGGTCCAACAAGAACTTGACGCCCTTCCGCTAGCCTTTGAAAGAACCAAACAAACACCTTTGCTAAAAGGGATCGATTGTTTTACGATTTCTTTTCAAAGTCTTGGTAATGAAACGATCTATGGGCATCTGCTGCTGCCAGAACAAGCGGCAGATTGTCCAATCGTGATTGATTTTTTAGGCTATATGAATCATGTGCAAGAACCGTTCCAATTCGCTCATTGGTTACTGATCGGCTGCGGCTGTCTTGTCATCGACAATCGCGGACAAGGGGGACGCACGCAAGATCAGGTTCCCTATGAAACCACGCAGCATGAAGCACCTTTTGGACGCGGCATCTTGAAAAAAGAAGATTTTTATATGAAGCGATTGGTCGCAGATAGTTTGCGCACACTAGAAGTCCTTCAACAGATACCGGAAATCGATCCGCAGCGGATTATTTTAAGAGGCGGCTCGCAAGGAGGCGGCATCGCCTTATTGGTCAACGCATTAACGAACGTCCCGATTTTTGCGACGTTTGCCGATGTGCCAAGCCACTCCAATCTTGTCCATCGGATCGAACAAAAAACAGGAAGTTACCATGTGATTCAAGAGTATATCGAACAATTTCCAGAAATGCGGGAAACGATCTATCAAGTCATGAGTTATTTTGATTTGAAGTATTTTGCTCATCAGATAACTGGTCCTGTTTATACATCGGTCGGCAGTGCTGATCCGATCTGTCCCATGGAAGATTTCTTCGTTTCCTATAAAAAGATTCCTGGACCGAAAGAATTGCGTATTTACTTAAATAAAGGGCATGGCGGCGGCGAAGCGAAACAAATCCGTCGTGAAATGCAGCAAATCAAAAAATTACTCAAAGGAAATGAATGAAGATGAAAGTAGCAACCTACAATCTACGAGTCGATACCGACTATGACCAAGAATGGCAATGGCACTATCGATCGGAGGCGGTCTGTTCCTTGATCGATTACTACGACTGGGATGTTCTGGCGATCCAAGAAGCCCGACCTAGTCAATTTGCAGATTTAGCAAAGCTAGCGCAGTATGCTTCCGTCACGGCTGAACGTGACGGTGATGGCTTGGGCGAAGGCATCGGACTGTATTATCAAAAAGAGACTTTCGAGTTATTAGCTTCAGGTTCGTTTTGGTTGTCATTGACACCGACTGAACCCAGTATTCATCCAGAAGCTGCCTATTCACGCTTATGTGTTTGGGCAGTCTTACAGGAAAAAAAGAATCCGCCGTTTCTTGTCATCACGACCCATTTAGATAATATTTCAGAAATGGCTCGTTTTGAAGGGATGAAAGTGATCTTTGAGCAGCTGGCAGATCAGATCGAACGCTACCCTGTATTACTAATGGGCGACTTGAATGCGGAGCCAACGGAGCGGGTGCATCGGTACTTAGAGCAGCATTTTCAAAATGCCAAAGAACATGGGCAAAAGCCTCATCACGGACCCAAAGGCTCCTATCAAAATTTTATTTATACGTTACCATGGCAAGAACTAGAAGAAATTGATTATATCTATACGAAAGGCTTCACGGTGGTCAAAACCGCCTGTCTAACGGATTCTTGTGATCGTCGTTTTCCCTCCGATCATTTCCCTTTAGAAGCAGAAGTCCAATTTGAAGAAAGCAAAGGATGAATAAAAATGGAACAGCAGAAATTAACCGAACTACTTTCAGAAATGACCTTAGATGAAAAAATCGATCAGTTGCTGCAACTGGCAGCGGCTTTTTATTCAGATAAAGCAGAAGAGAAAACCGGCCCAATGGGCGACTTAGGACTGACACAAGAGAACATCAACAATGCGGGAACAACGCTAGGTGTTTCTGGTGCAAAAGAAGCGATCCGCGTCCAAAAAGAGTATATCGAAAATAACCGCTTGAATATCCCAACGATATTGATGGCGGACATCATTCACGGCTTTCGGACGATTTTTCCGATTCCATTAGGATTAGGTAGTTCATGGGATTTGGCAGCAGCGGAGAAAATGGCGGAAGTATCTGCCAAAGAAGCAGCTGTTTCTGGCTTGCATGTGACCTTTTCACCGATGGTGGACTTAGTAAGAGACCCGCGCTGGGGCCGTGTCATGGAATCGACGGGGGAAGATCCTTACTTGAACAGTCGCTTTGCTGAAGCCTTTGTCAAAGGCTATCAAGGGGATGATTTGCGAACGGATTTCAACCGCGTGGCTGCGTGTGTCAAACATTTTGCGGCTTACGGTGCGGCTATCGGCGGTCGCGATTACAACACGGTCAATATGTCAGAACGCCAACTGCGAGAAAGTTATTTACCAGGCTATAAAGCAGCCCTTGATGCCGGTGCCAAGCTGGTGATGACCTCCTTTAATACGGTAGACGGCATTCCAGCAACGGCCAATCGCTGGCTTTTCCGTGATGTTTTGCGAGAAGAATTCGGGTTTGAAGGCGTTGTGATCTCTGACTGGGCTGCAATCAAAGAAGTGATCGCTCATGGCGCAGCGGAGGATGAAAAACATGCCGCTGAACTAGCCATCAAAGCTGGGGTCGATATCGAGATGATGACGACTTGCTACACTGATAACTTGAAAGAGCTGATCGCAGAAGGCACCGTTGAGGAAGCCTTAGTCGATGAAGCCGTGCTAAGAATCTTGACCTTGAAAAATGAACTAGGTCTATTTGAAAATCCATACCGCGGTGCTGATGAAGCCGCTGAAGCAGCCACTGTTCTGTCTCAAGAACACCGAGAGATCGCCAGCGATATCGCAAAGAAATCAATGGTGTTGTTGAAAAATGAAGGTGTCCTGCCGTTGCAGAAAACCGAAAAAGTGGCGATCGTGGGCCCGGGTGCTCACTCCCGTGATCTATTAGGTGCTTGGTCTTGGCAAGGGAAACAAGAAGAAGTGGTGACATTAGTGGCGGGGGCTCAATCCTTGGGTGCGGATCTGTTGATCGGTCAAGAGCCCTTTGATTATTTTGCACCGTCTGAAGCAGCGATCCAAGAAGCGATCGAATTAGTGAAAGAAGCGGATAAAGTTGTCTTAGCGCTAGGAGAGCAAGAATGGATGAGCGGTGAAGCTGCCAGTCGCAGCGACATTCGATTGCCGCAAGCCCAATTGTCCTTGGTTGAAACCTTGAAAGAATACAACGAGCAATTGATCGTAACCCTTTATAACGGTCGTCCTCTTGACTTGCAAGGGGTTGATGCAGCCAAAGCGATCGTCGAGGCTTGGTTCCCTGGAACCGAAGGCGGAAACGCACTTGCTCAAATCTTGTGGGGAGAATACAATCCAAGCGGCCGCTTGAGTATGTCATTCCCGGAAACCGTTGGACAAGTCCCTGTGTATTACAACGTTGACAATACCGGTCGTCCATATGAAAGTGCACCGGATGAAAAATATGTCTCAAAATATTTGGATGTCTCCAATTATGCCAAATATCCATTTGGCTTCGGCTTGAGCTATAGCCCAGTTGCGTATTCTACGGTGACGTTGGATCAGCCGACCATGACCAAAGATCAAACAGTCACGGCATCCATCACTGTTACGAACCAAGGAACAGCAGCGGTCTGGGAAACGGTCCAATGCTACATTCGCGATTTAGTCGGTGAAGTGGTTCGCCCAGTGAAAGAACTGAAAGGCTTTAAGAAAATTTGGCTAGAAGCTGGCGAATCAACAACCGTTCAATTTGAGATCACGGAAGAACTGCTGCGCTATGTCCACAGCAACCAACAAGCAAGCAGTGATCCTGGGAAATTCCACATCATGATTGGTGGGAACAGCCGAGACACCCAACAAACAACCCTGCAATTAGTTAGGTAAGATAGGAAGGTTTCTATGACGAAAAAAATAGTGATGAATAATGCAAATACGACCGTGACGTTTTTACCAAACGGTGATTTATATGAGATCCAAAGTCACGATGTGATGATCAATCAATTGAATGGGAATGCGCTAGATGGCAGTTTGAATCAAATCTATCTACGACTGCGTGAAGCGGGGGAATGGCACTTCATTCCCTTGATCGGCTCAAATGCTGACAGTGCCTTTGCTTACTCAGACAAACAGCTGACTTGGACTGGAACGTACCAGTCTATCAGTTACCAAGTAGATTTCCAATTGGCACAAGATTGCTGGTTCTGGCGAGTTCAATTGAGTGGTTCTGGGGAAGCGGAATTGGTTTACGGACAAGATCTTGGTAACGCAGCCAAAGGGGCTGTTCAATCCAATGAAGCCTATGTTTCGCAATATATCGACCATCATGTTAGCCATGATAAGGATCGAATCGTGCTATCTTCTCGCCAAAATCAACCACAAAATGGTCAATTTCCATTGGTGGAACAGGGCAGCTTCCAAGCCTTAAAAGGCTTCTCGACGGATGGCTATCAATTTTTCGGTCGCAGCTACAAAGAAACGAATCAACCAGCTGCACTCAGCCAAGAGACATTAGCCAATGAAGTGTATCAATACGAATTTGCCTATACGGCACTGCAAACGCAATGGTTGACAATAAGTGAGACACCTACGGAAATCGTTTTTTACGCAGCGGTCAAAGCCAATCAAGCGACGGCAGTCAATGAACCGCAGTTTGCACTTGAAACGTTGAAAGAAACGTATCAAGCCTTGTCCTTTGACTCGTTGCAGGCAACGGCGCAGGCTCGAAAAAACTTCGGTCGACCGCTCACAGGGCTGACATTTACCACAGAAGAAATCAACGAGCGATTTCCTCAGCAAGAAGCAGTGGAAATCGTTGACCAACAGCTTTATTCCTTTTTTACCCCTGATTATCACCATGTCGTGTTGAAGGAAAAGGAAGGGCAGATGGAACGCTCCCATGGGCATATTTTGATGAGCGGACAAGAGTTGATCGTCGATCAACCCATTTTGAGCACGACTGTTTACATGACGGGGATGTTTAACTCCCAAATCGTATTAGGCAATACGAACATGAACAAATTGTTGAGTAATAGCCGCAACTCATTGAATCTTTTCAAACGTTCCGGTCAGCGGATCTATCTGAAAGACGGCGATCAATGGCGGATTTTAACGATGCCATCTGCCTTTGAAATGGGCTTAAATTCGGCGACGTGGTACTACAAAACAGCGGATGATGTCATTCAAGTAACGACCTTCACGAAAGCAAATGGACGCACGATTGCAACCACCATCACTAGTGAACAAGGTCGTGCTTACACCTGGGCCATCACTAATCAATTTGTGATGGGGATCAATGAAGCGGTACCGACTGTTACCATTACGCAAGACCAGCAATTGCTCACCATCAAAGGAACAGCGGATTCACCGATTGCGGAAACTTATCCAGAATTGACGTATTATCTCCATGCAGCACAACCTTTTGAACTAACCGATGAAACGATTTTCAATGTGGCAGCCGACGATAGCACGACCGTATTGACCTTTGCAGAACAGGCGACGGTTTCCTTCGTGATCCAAGGCACACTGACTGGTGAACCCTTTGTTTCCGAAACGTTAGATCGCCAGCAAGAAGACACTGCCTATACGGCCTTTGTCGATGATTTGTTGAATCAGTTTGAATTGAAACATTCGCAGGCAGATGTCGCATCCTTCAATCACTTGGCACGTTGGTACACCCACAATATGCTTGTTCATTACTTGTCTCCTCATGGCCTTGAACAGTACGGTGGTGCTGCTTGGGGGACTCGAGACGTTTCCCAAGGACCGACTGAGTATTTCTTAGCCCTCAATCGTCCTGAGATGGTGGCGTCCATCATCGAGCATTTGTTTGAAAATCAATTTGCAGATGACGGCAACTGGCCACAATGGTTTATGTTTGATCGCTATGAGAAACAAAAAGCCGATGAGAGCCACGGAGATGTGATCGTTTGGCCAATGAAAGTCGTTAGTGACTATCTCGAAAAAACCAAAGATTTTGCGATTTTGGAAAAAGAACTGCCTTATACGGATCGCACAACCTTCTTGAAAACCAGAACCAATGCTTCTTTGTTTGATCATTTGAAAAAAGAAGTGGCGTATATCGAAGCGAACTTTTTGGAAGGAACGTACCTGTCTTGTTATGGTGATGGCGATTGGGATGACACCTTGCAGCCAAATAACAGTAAGTTGAAGAAACAAATGGCCAGCAGCTGGACCGTTGCCTTGACCTATGAAGTATTGAAAAAATTAGCCAACCAGTTGCAGTCAGTTGACCCAGAGTATGCCAAACATTTAACGGAACTGTCTGCGGGAATCAAACATGACTTTGAAAAATACATGTTAGCTGATGGGACTTTGCCAGGATTTGTCTATATGGAAGATAGCGAGCACGTGGAACTGATGGTCCATCCGACTGACAAGAAAACCGGTATCCAATACCGCTTGCTGCCGATGCAGCAAAGCATGATCGGCGAGCTGTTATCTCCCGAACAAGCCGATCATCATGTGGCGATCATCAAGGAGCATTTGCAATTTCCAGATGGGGTGCGCTTGATGAATCGTCCAGCGACTTATGCGGGTGGTGTCAGCACCAACTTCAAGCGGGCAGAACAAGCAGCCAATTTTGGACGAGAAATCGGTTTACAGTACGTTCACGCCCACATCCGCTTTACAGAGGCCATGGCGAAATTAGGTCGAGAAGAAGAGACTTGGCAAGCACTTGGGGTCATTAATCCGATCCAAATCGCTCAACGGGTCGAAAATGCGGAAATCCGTCAAGCAAATGCGTATTTCAGTAGTTCTGATGGCGATTTCAAAACAAGGGTTGAAGCCCAAGAAAATTTTGGTAAACTTAAGGAGGCAACAGTCGGCGTCAAAGGCGGCTGGCGCATCTATTCTAGTGGACCGGGGATCTATATGAATCAGTTGATCAGCAATGTGTTAGGCATTCGGACCTTTGTTGATCACGTTGAACTTGATCCCGTCTTGCCAGCGGAATTAGCAGGATTGACACTGACGTATCGACTCTATGATCGGCCGGTCGAAATCGTCTATCATTCGTCAAGTACGCCGAAAATATTGATCAACGGCGAAGAAATGTCCACTGAGTTTGCGGAAAATCGCTACCGCCAAGGTGCGTTTGTCCTGAAGAAAGCAGCGCTTTGCGCCAAATTAAGCGAAAACCAAACCAATACGATCGATATTTATCGTTAAGAAAGGAGAAGCCATGGTAGGAATCAAAGATATTGCCCAAAAAGCGGGTGTCTCCATATCCACCGTTTCGTATGCATTGAATGGCAGTCCAAAAGTGACCGAGGAAACCCGTGCGCGGATTCAAGCGATCGCAAACGAATTGAACTATGTTCCGAACATGGCTGCTCGCACACTGAAACGCAGACAAACCAACATCATCGGTGTTTATCTCGCCGATTATGCCGGAAGTTTTTATGGGGAATTGCTAGATGGCATCAAGAAAGGGTTGGAACTTTTCGGCTATGAAATGATCGTCTGCAGCGGCAAGAAATCACACTTGTTTATTCCTGAGCGGATGGTGGACGGTGCCATCATTTTGGATTGGACGTTTCCAGCAAAGGAAATCGAGCAATACGCCCAACGAGGACATCAAATCGTCGTGTTAGACCGTGTCTTGTCTCATGAAAATATCCATCAAGTCTTGTTAGACAATAAAGGAGGGGCGGCGCTGGCGATCGATCGCTTGATCGCTGGACAAAGCCAAAAAGTCTTCCTCTTAGCAGGGCCAGAAAAAGGCTACGACAGTCGGGAGCGCTTGGAAGCCAGTACGAAAGAATTGACGCGCTTTGGTATTCCTTATGAAGTCATTCCTGGTGACTTCACGGAACCTTCTGGTTATCGAGCGGCAAAACAGCTCTTAGCAAATGATCCCCAGTTTCCCATTGATATCTTTGCCTTCAATGATGAAATGGCGATCGGTGTCTACAAATATGTCCGCGAGACCGACTATCGCATCGGAAAAGAGATCCGCATCATCGGGTTTGATAACACGGAATTAGGCGCTTTTGTGCAGCCGCGCTTAGCGACGATCTCCTATTCGAAACATCGATGGGGGATGGTTGCAGCTGAGAAAATCGTACAATCGATCCAAGGGGAACCAGTGGCGGACGAGCATATTTATACCACTTTTGTGGATGGTGGATCATTTATTTAATTGATCCATTAAAGGAAAAATAGTTGAAAAAGCCTCAAACAAGGTACGCTGTTTGAGGCTTTTTTTGCGTTATTTCAAACGATAACACTCCTTTTTTTATCGAAATCAGTGATTTATAAAAAAAATAATATTTTTTATTTTGTTATTTTATGTGTGCTGAAATTTTTAAATAACGTTTTTTATTCATTTTTTGATTATAACATTATCATTAACTACGGAGAGAAGACGGGAAGCGTTCTTTTAACTTACTATTTTTGGCTTATATAAAAGACCTTTGGAACATTAGTTTTTGTCAAATATTTTAACTTTCTATTTATTTTTCTCATCTTAATTTAATTTATGGTGTTGATTTATCCCTCGTTTTTTGTATGATTTATGAAAGAGAAAAGCATTTTTTTGAAAAGAGTCGGTAATTCATCTTGATAATTTGAGCTTTTTTTTAATTGATGAGTAGTTAATAGCTGTAAGATGTGGAAGTTACAAAAATTGGAATTATGAAAAAACAATTATAATCATAATTTTGAATGGAAGAAAAAAAGAATTATAATTCTCTTTCGTCAACTCGCTAAACTAAGAGTTGTAACACAGGGCGTGCACTGCGCGATACGTTTATTTTTTTAAGATAGGAGGGATAAAGTGAAACGGTTTTTAACAACTTTACTTGTTTTTCTACTAACATCAGGTCCGTGTTTTTCATATGCAATGGTAGTGGCACAAGCCGAAAGTGTTACAAAAACAAGTGAAGAACAAAGTATGTCTTCTTCTGACCCTGTCGTTTCATCGATCGACAGTCTGGAAGAGACGAACGAAACTGACGTGCAAGCATCTAGCGAACCTGCTTCGACAGATTCGTCTACAGGAGCCACTGACACAGCTTCAGCTGAAACAGAAGTTTCATCGGAAGCTGTAGAAGAAGTACAGGTGACCTTTCTGACAGACAAGGAGCATGTATTTGCTACCGGAAAAACTCGCATCCAGATCAGCAAAAATAAAGGGGAAGCATTAAAAGAAAGTGAACTGCCGGCTTTTGAAGATGATAGGAATTTTGAAGGATGGGCGTTAGACGGTACGGTCTATACAAGTCAAGCGCTGACCGAATTGATTCTCACGGAGAATCAAACCTTGACTGCTGTTTTTAAACCGACTGTTAAGGCAAGAGCGGCGGACATCTCGTTGGCAGAACAATCGATTAAAGAGATCATTGCAGAAGCCGATAAAACGAAAGTGATCGCTGTACCAAGTCCAGCTGGAGATGATTCAGCATATGCAGAATACACCAATAGTGCTGAAGGGATTCGTCAAGCGTTGTTCGATATGTATCAAAACGGCAATGGCCAAGAATTTGCTTTGTATGTTGGCTCTGGCTCAGCTTTACCGTCTTTGCCAACAAATCTGACTTCAAAAACGATTTCAGATACAGTGGATAATACAAATATGACTTTTTATGCACTACAAGGAAAAATAAGCCGCTTAATCATCACAGGGCATAGTGATGATCCCATCGCAGATGCAACAACGTTGACTTCGGGTAGTCGAACCGTTCCTTTTGGTACGGACATCTACTTCGGTTCTGATGTAGTGATTCGAAACCTCAACTATACGGGGACGAGAATGTACATGAATGGGCATAGTCTTTCCTTGAACGGTGGTTCCACCGGCAATGGCCTTTCTATTTATGGAGGAAGCAACAATGGCGACCTTACTGGAAATCCGACGATCACTGTAAATGCGACAGGCTCTGGAACTTGGAACATCTATGGTGGGAATCAAAGCGGTGGTACATTGACTGGGAATACAGCGGTTGTCGTAAATAATACGGTGGGCGGCATCAGTACGATTGCAGGAGGTGCCAATATCGGTACGATTGATGGGAATACCAGTGTCACGATCAATCGACTAAATGGCACACTGACCAATTATTATGGGGGCGGTGTCGGAACCACTACTTCAAATACAGCCAATGTTACCGGTAATGTCGCAACAGTCTTTCAAACAACGAACACCAATTTCCGTTTAGGAACCTATTATGGCGGTGTTCAATACGGGAACATTGGTGGAACAGTCCACAATACTCTCACAGGAGTGGGTGGTTGGACCGGTACAGGATTGAATTATTATGGTGGTTCCAGAGAAGGAAATATTGGACAGACACGAGAGCAAACAGCGATTACGAACCAAGTAGACACTAGCGCCTATTCTACAGGAGCAGCCTATTTTATTGGTGCCAATCGAACCAATGGAACGATTACTGGGAGTATTGAAAATACGATTAAAGCAGGTGACTACAATCAAGGGTCGTTCAATCGTGTCGATGGCGGAGCAGGAATGGACGTAAGTGTTACCAGTCTGCAAACTGGATCCGATAGTGTGTATGACGCGATGACACCAACTGATCGCCGGGCTTACGCTGAAACCACTGCTCGCTTTAAAGTATACGGTGATATTACGACGAAAATCCTAGAAGGCTGTGTCAGCTATGGAGGAGACAACTTATCGTATACGCGGGCAGCTGGGTATGGTGGCTTTATTGACGGCAGCACAACTGTCGAAGTCGGCGTATTAAATGATTCTCGCACGGTCGGCGGACCTGGATTCGTCTACAGTTATGGGGGACGATCTTATAAAGATGGTATCGCCTATTCAAATAGCTTGAATTCACGAGCAAATGGTGTCGGAACGTTTGATATCGTAGGCGGAGGCGGTACCAATGGTGTGCAAGCAACCAACCTTTATATTTATGGGGATACAAAAACAGTCTTAAACAATGTAGTCGCTCGTTGGACCTATGGTGGTGGTTTTTCAGGAATCATCGAGGGAAACACGGCAAACATCTTGAATGGCGGGATCGTTGATACTTTGGAAGGTGCAGGATATACCGGTAAACGTGTATTCGGTAATTCACATGCTGAAGTAAATTACGGTCAAGTCGACTGGTTTCTTAGTGGCGGCGGTTGGGGGGATGCCAAAATTACAGGGGACGTTTCAGTCACTGTTCATGATGGTATCATCAATGCCTCAATGGGTGCATCATATGGATATTTTTCGGGACACACGATCAATGGAAATTCTGATAATCGAATTTACGGCGGAGATTTTTCTGGAACACCTCGGACAGGTCCAAGTGCTTTTTCTGGGGGAATCACGAATGCAGGTTCGCTGCTAGGGGATGCACAATTAACAATCGACCTAAGGGATTATGAAGGGGAATTTAAGCTTCCTTCAGGAACGAATATCTCAGGTGGAAATCCGTTTAACAGTACCAACATCGTTGGGACTGATAGTACCAATACGATTACATTGAACATATACACAAAGCCGGGGTCAGATGCACTGAATGGTGCAACGATCTATGGCGATGGTGGTTCAACGGCCGCCAACACAAGAAGCGGTAAAATCAATATTAATATACAAGCTGAAGGATCAAGTATCGGTAACTTGTATACAACAAATTATTCAAACATTTCTTCAAATCGAATTTTAAGAGATGTCGAGATGCGGGTTCAAGGAGCCAAAAGTATCAATGGGATTTCAGGCGGAAATGCGTCAGACAACTTTACGAACACGATCGTAGCCAACAGCAGCAATCAAGTGAAGATGAGCTTTGGTGAAAATGTCGATGGGACAGCTTCTTATCAAACTGATCCAATCGCTGTGACGGGTCTGGGAATCGTCAACTTTACCGAATTGAATGTGACAAACGGCATCAAGCTAATGGCCAATGGGGGAGACATCAAAAATGGCCGTTCAGCCACTGCTGCGAATCACGCAACGACCTATCATCAGTTCGGTGACATCCATCTTTCCAAGGATGCCGGTATCGGTATTTCTTCTGCAACGAATTTGATTTCAGGCGCGAAGTTAACGGTGGAAGACAAAGGGACGATTGAGTCACCGCCGGGAACGGGGCGAATCAATCTTTCAGATTTCGCAACACCAGATACGGACAAAGATCATTTAACGTGGCTGAAAACGACGACCAATGATGCAGGTTCTCGAGTCAACAGTCAAGGGACGTGGTTTGGAGCGGTTAGTGCCTATCAAGTACTGACTATAAATCCAACTGCTGCTAATGCTGCAGCGATCACGCCAATCAACTTCAGCGGGATCGAAAAAGCGACTGGGAAAACCTTCATCGGGGACAACGATGTGACCAATGCAGCCAACGGGTACGGTATTGCGATACCAGGTTCGATCATTAACTACGAAGTCGAAACACCGGGAGTCGCTAACGGGATTGGCGCCATTAGTCACAATGTAACGGCAGTCAAAGAGAACAATACGCCGCTGACCTTGCAAGCATGGGGAACTGAGCAGGCGGGGACACAGGTGCAAAAAGGGCGTTTATTGATTCCCTACACGGTAACGGAATTGCCAACATTGACGTTTACACCAGAAACCCAAACGTCCGGTTCATGGGTCTATGCCGGTCAAATCAAATCCAGCAAGCTGGATAGCACGGATCAGCAGTTGACAGAACAACCAGATTCAGAACCAGTTGATTGGACGAGTCCTGATGGGGAGTATAGTTACGATATCAGTGTCCGCTACTCAAATAAGGCGGAAGTCCAAGCCCGCAATGTGATCATTACAGAACAAGAGGCACAATCGCTGAGCAAAGAACAAGCCGTGACTTATCTCGAAGCCAGCGGGCGTCCTTTCTTTAAGGATACGCTGACAGATGAGGTCTTAGCTGCGATTCAAGAACCGTTAGAAACAGCGGTCTACCGCAAACAAGCGATCACTTTTTCAGTAGGGGAAAACGATCAGAATCAGGCAGAAACTACCGTGAATCTGGTGGTGGTCAAAAATGAAAGTGTCATTTCTGCTGATCGGCAATTTGCCGTCTATGCAAAAGATGTCCGTTTGACCTTACCAGAAGCAACGGCGCTGACAGATGAAGCCGCTTTGGCAGACTATACCCAAGCAACCACGATTTTTGCAGATAATCGGGCAAATGTACCACCGACTGTCGATCCGCAAGCTTTTGCCGCGATCCAGCAAGCAACGGAAGATGAGCTGTTGAAAAATGTATCAACGGCTTACCATTATGAAACAGGCAGTCAACGGGCAGAAAAAGTCGTCAATGTCGCAGTTGCCGGCGAGCTTATTTTAAGCAGTGTGCCAACAGACTTTGATTTTGGGCAGCAGAAAGTTGCCACAGAAACACAAGATTATTGGCCAACGATCACAGGCGAGCTAGCGGTGAAAGATACGAGAGGGTCCGAACGGAGTCCATGGCGCTTGACGGTCAAAGAGCAACAGCCATTAACGGATGGGACAGATCAATTAACCGATGTCTTCCGCTTTGTGACAAACGGTCAAGAACAGATCATAACCAGTGGGGAAATGATCATCGAGGAAACGGAATTGACAGAAAATGGCACATACGTCGTGAATCAGCACTGGGGCGAAAGTCAGAATGAAGGAATCAAGCTTACCGTTCCAGTCGAACAGCAAAAAGTCGGGGACTATCAAGGAACCTTGAGCTGGCAGCTGGTTTCGGCACCTGGCAACCCATAAAGGCAGGAAAATAAATGAAAAAAATCATGATCGGTATTATTGCGGGCTGTCTATTAATGTTTCCTCAGCTCGTTTCAGCAGCCGAAGCAGGTGCCTATGACAGCAATGGCATTACTTCCTTTTTCGGTGTCTATGAAGAACCAGTTGAGGAGCCAGAAGAGCCCGTAAAAGAACAGCCAGGGAATAAACAAGTAAATCAAACAGGCAACAACATTCTGCCTGCAACAGGGTCGGATCACTTTAATAGCTATCAAAGCAGTGGTCTCGTCGTTTTGTTGGCAGCAGGAATCATTTTAATCAAAAGGAGAACAAAAAATGAAAAAACTTTTCTTGACGGCAGGCATTCTATTGATGAGCACTGCTCTGTTACCAACAACCGTTAATGCCGCTGAATACACCTCAAATGGAGCAATCACTTTTGAAGCGGACCCGAATCCAACCAATCCAGTTGATCCGACCGATCCAGAAAAACCAGTGGATCCCGTCGATCCAACCGATCCAGATGGACCAAACCCTGGAACAGCTGGACCATTATCGATCGATTTTGCTTCAAGTTTTCAATTTGGCAACCAACTGATCACTTCTGAAACAAAAGATTATTACGCACAGCTGCAAGAGTTCACAGCTGGCGCTGCTGGACCAAACTATGTGCAAGTAACAGATAAACGAGGAACGCAAGAAGGTTGGTCATTGAGTGTTGTGCAAAACGGACAATTCAAAACGGCTGATGACGAAGAGCTAGTTGGCGCTTCATTGTCGATCGCCTCTGGCGCAGCAACTTCAGTCACCGATATGCAGTATGCACCAACAGTTACTGCAAGTCATACCTTTGTACCCGATAGTGAAATCACCTTGGTCAACGCACCTGTCGGAAAAGGAATGGGCACTTGGATCTACAAGTTTGGGAACGATGCAACGGAAGGGTCAACAGCAGTAAAATTAAACGTGCCAGGCAGTTCCGTAAAATTAGCCAAAGAGTATCGGACGACATTGACTTGGAATTTAAAGAATGTCCCTGACAGCAATTAGAATCACTGATTTTCAGTAAAAAAGATAAAGGAGTGTCAAATAGAAATGAAAAAAACAGCATGGGTCTTTTTAAGTCTTGCCGTATTGGCAGCAGCGAGTGCAGCAACCGAGTTTTCAGCAGCCGAAGCGGCTTCTTACACATCAAATGGGGCGGTTGATTTTATTCCAAATACCGATCCGACGAACCCAGTCAATCCAGAAAATCCAGATCCAGAAAACCCGGTCAATCCTGTGGATCCAACCGATCCCGATGGACCAAACCCTGGAACAAATGGCCCGTTATCGATCGATTATGCCTCTAGCTTAGATTTTGGTGTCAATAAAATCTCCAATAAAAACGAAGTTTATTATGCACGAGCACAAGGGTACTTGAATGACGATGGCACAGCTTCTGCATTAAAAACTGCCAATTATGTCCAAGTAACTGATAATCGTGGTAGTAATGCCGGTTGGCGGTTGTCTGTGAAGCAAAATGGACAATTTAAAAATGAATCGACGTTGAATCAAGAATTGACTGGTTCTGTCATCACTCTAACAAGCCCTGCCGTTAAATCAAATGCGATTGGCGTCACTGCTCCAGTGGCAGAAGCGACAATCACGTTGGATGCAGCAGGTGCTGAATCATTGGTGATGACTGCAGCAAATCAAACAGGTGCTGGGACATGGGTCAATGCTTGGGGAAGCGTTGAGTCGATCACTGAAATAGACAAAGATGATCAAGAAGTACAAGCCGATATTACCAAAGCAGTCGCACTTTCTGTACCAGGCAGCACCCCAAAAGATGCCGTTAGCTACACAACCACATTGACTTGGGTATTATCAGATACACCAGGAGCGGAAGGATAAGGAGTATAGACATGAAAAAAACATTAGCATTTCTCTCAGTGTTAGGCTTAAGCCTAGCCGCACCAGTGCTGGCACAAGCAGCGGACAGTGCAGATTACAACTCAAATGGACAAATCACCTTTGAACCAAATACGGATCCAACCAATCCAATCAGCCCAACAGATCCAGATCCAGAAAATCCGATCAAACCAGTGGATCCAACGGACCCAGATGGACCAAATCCAGGAACGAACGGACCGCTATCGATTGATTTTGCTTCAAGCCTTTACTTTGGCACACAAAAAATCACCTCAAAAACAGAGATCTACCATGCGGAAACTCAAAAATATGTGGATTCAGTTGGTGATAATCAAGAAGGACCGAATTTTGTCCAAGTGACAGACAATCGGGGAACAGAGAGCGGTTGGACATTGAATGTTCGTCAAAATGGTCAGTTCAAAACAGCGGAAAATCAAGAATTGACTGCTGCGCAAATTCGTTTGACGAAGGGAACTGTAGTAACTCCTTCATTGTCACCAAAACCATCAAATGTGAGCGCAACGATCACATTGAATCCAAACGGTGCCCAATCCTTAGTGATGAGTGCCCAAGATGGCGAAGGGGCAGGGACCTATTTAATGAGCTGGGGCGATAGTTTAGCTGCAGCCATGGATAGCATTGAGTTGGAAGTTCCAGGCTCAACGACGAAATATGCCAGCCAATACAACACCACGTTTACTTGGTTACTAACAGACACACCAACCAACCCATAAGTACCAGCTTTCTCCTTGAACCCTTTCGAGGTTCAAGGAGAATACATAGAAAGAAGGGACATCCATCATGAAAAAAATCAAACAGCTTTTGGCGCTCCTATTCGCAAGTATTTTCTTTTTTGTACCAACCATAGGAACCGCTTCTGAATTTAACTTTGCCGTCAATCCAGTGATTCCAGAGAATCAAATCGATAAAGAAAAGACTTATTTTGACTTGAAAATGGAGCCGGGAGCGGTTCAAACTGTAGAAGTCCAATTGCGCAATGACACCGATCAAGAGGTCGTCATCGCGCCAGTGATCGCTTCAGCTACCACGAATCTAAACGGGGTCGTGGAATATGGCGAAAACGACATCGAAGCGGACGAAACCTTGCCTTATGATATGGCTGATTTGATTGAAGTGGAGGAAGAGATCACGATCCCGAAACAATCCCAAATCACCTTGCCATTAAAGATCAGTATGCCCTCAGAACCGTTTGAAGGGGTTATTGCCGGTGGTTTGACCTTGAAAGAAACGACAGCGGAAACCGATACTGCTGACAGTGAAGAAGACCAAGGGTTAGCCATCAAGAATGAGTATGCCTATGTCGTTGCGATTTTACTCCGTCAAAATACAACAGAAGTCACGCCGGATCTAAAACTGCTGGATGTTGGACCGGGACAAGTCAACGCCCGCAATACCATCAATGTTACGTTGCAAAATCCTGAAGCAGCTTACTTAAATTCCTTGCGGTTGATCAATGAAGTGAGGAAGAAAGGTGATAGTGACGTCTTGTATGCTTCAGATACCTCACGAATGCAAATGGCACCTAATTCAAACTTTTCGTACCCAATTTCCTTGGAAGGACAACGTTTAGAAGCAGGGACCTATGTGTTGACTTCCGTGGCCTACGGTGGGAAAAGCGATGAAGGACAATACAAAGTGGAGAATGAAGAAGGCGAGGAAGAAAGCTATCTCTATAAATGGAGCTTCGAAAAAGAATTCACAGTGACGGGAGATGTCGCTCGTGATCTTAATAAGAAAGATGTGACGATCGAAACAGATTACACGTGGCTTTACTTCTTGATCGGCGGTCTGTTGCTGCTGCTCGCCTTACTGCTGCTTTTATGGTACCGACGAAAGAAAAAAAATGAAACGGATGAAGCGTGAGCACCTTGAGAAATACTTGATCGATGGCTTGATCATCGCAGGTATCCTCTTGTTGGCACTTCCTTTTTTAAAAGAAAGCATCGTCAGTTGGCAATTACGCACAAGCGAATTGACGATAGCGACCCAGCTGCCGACAACGATTTCAGAAGAAGAAACGATTCAAATGCCGGCTCTAGGGGATGTATTGGCTCCGCAGTCGGCAACGATCACCGGGTACGGCTTTGTTGCAATTGAAGCGATCGAGTTCCAGCAGCCACTATTGGTGGGGATAACCAATCAGCAGCTGCTGAAAGGCGGTGTCGTGATGTTTCCGGAACGTTTGTTAAAAAATAACAATTTTGTCGTTTTAGGGCATCATCTCGGTAGACAAAGTTTGTTATTTGGTCAATTGCTAGAAGCACAGGTGGGGATGGAAGTGTCCGTAACCTACCTCGAGGAACGCCAGCAGTATATTATTATCGATAAAAAAGTCGTAGATGAATCCGACTTGTCGGTTCTAACAGATGACCAGACACCAAAGTTGACATTGATTACTTGTCCCACACCTACTCGAACAGAAGAACGCTACGTGCTGACAGCGATTCCTGTTGAGCAAGCAACTGCCGGACAGTCGCAAAACACAGCGACCATGGGCAGTACGTCACAAGGCGCGAGAGTGATGGCTAAAAAACAAGAAATGTTATGGAGACAACAATCTAAAAAAAATTGGTTTCTTTTATTTGTTATTTTATTTATAATTAGTGGATGTCTGCTTGGCGTTCACAAACTGTTGAAACGTTCAGCGCCGTAGAAAGAGCATCAAAAAGAAGCTCTGTTGATAAGGAGGGTGAAGAAATGAAACGCAGATTTGGTTTTGTCATTGGTGCCTGCATGATTATTGGAATGATCGATCTTGTCACAGAACAAGTTGTTTTTGCGACTATCTATAATCCGCTAGACCCCTCAGAAGAAATCGTCCCAAAGGATCCGCCAGAAGAAATTACGGAGAAAGCAGATGAACCGCCTGCAGAAAAGGAAGAATCCAAAGAATCACCGGCTCCTGAACCGGAGCCTGTTCCGAAAAAAGAACAGGAACAATCCGCATTTCCAGAGAGCAGTTTTTTGGAAAAACAGAAGCACTTAGCACAACGAGTCATGTTAGAAGATGTTTTTGCGTCGGATCGTTTGGCTGTCGATTTAGCACTGCCGGGAAATAATACGGATGGTGACGGGGATGACAAACCTTCGTATCTTGCCAGCTTATGCTATCTATTTTCAGGAAACGTTCTTTATGGCCAAAAAAATAACGGAGGCTTGAAAACGCATGTTTGTGACATTTTTGAATAAGGCGGACAAACGAAAATTGATGATGCTGCAATATTTGGAAAACGCAGTCGCTCTTTCTGAAACGAAGGAAACATTGATGGACCAATTGACCATGTCGGAATTTCTGATCAATAAAACCGTTCAAGAATTGAATCTTGATTTTTATGAACTAGGATTGAATGAGGAATTTGAGATCGTGACCGATGGGACGGTCATTAAACTGAATGCCTCCGGGCTGGCAACTTCAGACACACTACTGACCTATTATCTAGATCAAGCGTTAAAATTTTCTATGTTGAAAGAATGCTTTTTTGAGCAATTGTCTTCTTTATACGAATTTGCTACCAATCACTATCTAAGTCATAATCCCGTCTATAAAGAATTTAAACAGTTTAAACTGATCTTGAAAGAATACGACATTGAAGTGACGAAAGAGTTTCAGCTGGTGGGTGAAGAAAGTGAGATTCGGGAGTTTATTTTTCTCTTTTTTATGAAGGAATATTATTTGAACCATTCCCCTTTCCCAAAATGTATCTTGGACAAAGAAAAAACCTTTGATCGATTCAATGAAAGTACTTGGCTGAATCCAGAACAGTCTGCCCGCATGCGGATTCGCAAGAAACATTATCTAGGTATTGTTTTGGCGCGGATGTCTAAAGGACATTTCATACAAAACAGTGTGGAAAACGATTTAGTCTTGCCAAAACATTTAGTGATCATTGAAGATTTGAAGCGTTGGTTGCAGGAGATCTTGACGATCAACGATCAAGAAGTCCTAGAACGTGAAGCACGAGATATTTTGCGCTTTTTGATCGTTGAGGGTTGGCTGATCGACAATAATAGCTACATCGACCAAGAACAAACCTATATCCAACAATTAAACGAGCAGTTTATTCAGGCGGTCCAACAGCAGTTTTCGCTAGCCACGGACACGTTGGCACTGCTTCATGCCGAAACGACTACGATTCATTACCAGCTCCTGTCGTTTTCTTTTAGTTCTCGCTATGAGTACCAATACATGGATGTCACGTATTTTCTTGAGACGTATCCTGAATATGCTGCCTTTTGCCGCAACTATCTGGAAGAAAGTCGTAATCGACCGATCTTATGGAACAATAAAGAGTTTTTGTTTTTTAGATACCTTATTTTATTAGTTTCTACGATTCCCTTAAAAGAGATTTTGGTTCCTTTATATGTCTGTGTTGATTTTTCATTTGGTGATTCCTACAACCAGATGATCAAAAAGAATATTGAAAAAATTCTCGATTTGAATGTACAATTCCAGAGTTACCCAGATGATCATACGCACCTGATTCTTTCAAACCTGCCATTTTATGGTGCGTTGGGGATCGACCATATTTTATGGCTAGCACCACCTAGACCCATCGATTGGGCCAATTTTACTGAAAAAATCAGCGTGATTCGCAGAGAACAATTTCAAACCAAAATGGCACAGTGAGCATCTTGCCGTTTAACTATCGAAAGCAGCGTCTGCCTCAAATGAAGGCAGGCGTTTTTTGCAGAAATCAGCCATATGCAAAAAGCACACAGGGATCTATTGCCCTGACGAAGTGTTCGGATAAGGTCTGTGAAAAAGGACCATTTGATAGGATTTTTTTTTGCTAGAAAATTTGGTATGATAGAAAGAGAAGAAAAAGAGGTGCCCTATGATGGATGGGAAACAAACGAAGGCTGTGATTGGCCAGACATTGATCACCCTTTGTGAGACCAAAGAAGTGAATAAAATCAGCGTACAGGAGATCGCCGAAAAGGCGCAAGTCAATCGGCAGACGTTTTACTACCATTTTCCTGATAAAAAAGCTTTGATCCAATGGATCTATCGGCAAGATGCCCTGATTTTTTTGACGACAGAAGATGTCTCCCTTGATAACTGGGAAGAAGCCGCCTTGCGCATGCTGAAAGCAATGAAACAAGCGCCGGCCTTTTACCGCAAATCACTGGCTTATGACCGCGAGATCTTAATGAACGGTTTTTTACAGATCACAGAACCGCTTTTTCAGCGCTTGTTCTTGGAGGTCGATCAAGAGCAGCAATTGACGAAACAAGACATTCTATTTTATAGCCGATTCTTTTCCTACGGCTGCGGAGGCATTTTGGAAAATTGGATTCACAACGACTTTCCAGAGACCCCATTAGAGATTGCGACGCAATTGTTTCGTTTGGCGAAGGATGTGGAATTTTTTGGCCACCAAATCTATGAAAAAGAGGAGCAGTAAGCGATGACGAAAGTTTTATTTGTTTGTTTAGGTAATATTTGCCGTTCCCCCATGGCAGAAGCTATTTATAAAGCAGAAATAGCAAAACACAAGTTGGATTGGCAGATCGATTCGGCAGCGACCAGCTCATGGGAAGTCGGACATTCTGCTCATCCCGGAACCAAAAAAAGACTGCGTCAAGCAGGGATCTCTAGTGACGGTCTTATTTCAAGGCAGATCACTGAAGCGGATTTTGCCACATTTGATTGGATCATCGGCATGGATGCGAACAATGTTGAAACACTTCAAGCGCTAGCACCTGCCGATACGACCGCAAAGATCCGTTCGTATTTGAGTGTTGTTCCTGGCAAAGAGGCTGAGGAAGTACCAGATCCTTATTATACAGGAGATTTCGAAGAGACCTATCAACTGCTGCAAGAGGGGATTCCTTATTGGCTAGAGGTTATTTCTTCTGAAAAATAAGGCGTGTTCGCTTGTATTTTATCAAAAATTTGCTAAAATAGAACCATGGAAATGCGAACGTATGTGTGGTTTTAGAAACTGCTGCAACGCGCAGAAAGGAATGTCCAATGGAAAAGAAACCATCGCCCATCAAACAATTGGGCAAACTCATTGTGATGACATCCACAACGTTGCTGGATACCTTTTTCAGTGATGATGCTGACAAGAAGAATCAGTCTGAGAAAGTCAAAGAAATCCGGCGAACGCTGCAAGAGGCAGCCGCTGCCAAGCATCTGGTCGTGCTGCAAGTAAAAACAGAGAAGTTGGGTGGTTTTGAAACCGTTACCGGCTGGATCGTCGGCAAAACGGTAGCAAAAGAACAAGTTGTCTTGAAATTACAAAGCGACCGTCAGCAGCTGCGGATTATTCCCCTGCATCATGTGCTGAAAGTTAGCACCTTGAATACAAAACCCGGCTTGTAAACAAGCCTGTGCATAGCAAAAAAACCGCTGCGTCATTAGACATAGCGGTTTTTTAATTGCTAGTTACGCGTGCTTGTTTTTGACTTCTGCGAGTCGCCAAGCGGTCATCACAGCGATCAGTTCGTAAGGGATCGGCTGTGCAAAAGAAAACTGGACCGCCCCTTTACTGGTCTTGTATGGTTGTAAGTCCTCTTGGAAGGCCGTGATCGCAGAAGGCGTGGGATAAAAGCCTAGATGCTGTTTGGCGCAGGCAAAATGTACGATATTTTCTCCCTGATGATAAGTAGGCATTTGATAACTGATCTTTTCAACCGCTTCAGGTAAAACGGCTTTGATGGTTTGACGGACCTTTCTTAAAATCGCTTGTCGTTCTGCTGGAGCTGCTGCAATGTATTGGTCAACTGTCGTAATGGCTGTTGTCATAGGCCACCTCCTGCCTTTAGTATACGGCAAACCCCGTAAGAAAAAAAGGAGCCTGTCAGTGGGTAGCTGACAGGCAAGGAGTAAAAATGAAAAGTGTTAGTTAGGGTTGTTTGTTGGGTTATGTATACTATACTGTCCAAATATGAATTTTTTGTGGAGAAAAGATTGGAAAGTGTTTAAGTTTGCTGGCTGCGAAAATAAGTAAAAAAAGACCCGTCGGTGGGTGGCCGACGGGAAGGAGTTAAAAATGAAAAAGTGTTAGTTAGGGTTGTTTGTTGGTATACATAGAGTATACGAGATAAATATGAATATTCTGTGACAAATCTTTTCGGAAGTTCTTAAGAAACCGTAACGGTTTGGTTACAGAGAAAGGTTCTTTTCATCAAAACGGTTTTTCAACGTACGATACAAATCAATGTATTGCCGATCGTCTGCCGCATAATCCCAAATATAACTCATTTTTTCTGGTTTGAGTTTTTTCATCAACTGATTGGAACTAACGATGACATCATAATTTTCTTGCTGGTTTAGATCATAAGGTTCTGCTGCTACGAAGGTCAAGTCATGTAGGAATTGATTCAATCCTTGAACGACTAAGAAATTATCTTCTAACGCAACCCCTACCCGTAAACGATTCGAATAACGGATTTGATCATAAAACGGCAGCAGGGCGTGGGTATACATCGTTGCCATCTGATCTTGGTTTTCATCATTGATATAGTCCACCGCTGATTCTTCGCGATAGTTCGTTAAGAATTCATCGATTTTTTGCTGCAGCTGCTCTTCAGCAGACCCGCGATTGATCGAGGGTGTCAGCAAGCGATAGATATTTGGAAACGGCTGACGGAAAACGTAGTTGCCGAAAGTCACATTGATTAAATTACCCACGACCAATGGCTCGTCTAACAGGCCAGGTTGTGAAGCAAAGAAGGTTGCTTTCATCTCTGCTAACAAGTCTGCGACTAACGGATAAACTGGGTTTTGTTTGCTTGAAAAGAATTGCAAGGTTTGTTGCAAAGCTTCTTCTTCAGGACTCAAGTAGAATGGGAAGATTTGCGCCATCAAATAAATAAACCCTGATTCGCCTTTTAATTGTTTGTCTGTCATTGAAACTTCAGGATCAACGACTTGTGTCAAACGCTCAAAATCGAAATATGGATTATTTTTCATCAGGAAATTGTACCGCTTGTCGTATTTGGCAAAATTCCCTTTTTTGATTCGTAAAAGAATCAAGGCGGCGAAATACTTCAACTCTAATCGGCCAAGATAAGAATGAGTCATTGGGAAATACTCCGTGAATCGATCCACCATTTTTTCTGTCTCACTCTCAGCGATCGCAAATGGCCATTCTATTCCACGAGTACCTAACCAAATGATATTGAATAGGGAGAGCCGCACAAGACGCTCATCGCCCACTAAGTTTGATTCAGTGTACGTAAAGCGAAGCTGAAATTGCTTCAAATGTTTTTTTAGATGTTCAAATTTGCGAGACACCGTTGAACGACTGACATCGTATTTTGCACAAAAATCCGTGATCGTAGGATTGTCTTCATTCAGCATGTAAAGAACATATAAGAACGGAACGCTTTTATTCAATAAATAGAAGCGGTATTCATCGATCGTTACCGCGATATTCTGAGGCTGTAATTTACCGCCACGACCGAGTATCGACATATGATCCGGAGTTAACTCAGTTAGATCTTGGTCGATCTCAGTCAACTCTATAAAAGCTTGTTGGTAGCTTAACTCCATTTCCTTTGCCAATTGTGCGATTGGGTGGCTAGGGTTTTGCAGAGTCAGCATACGCCGGAATATTTTAAATTTAATTAATGTTTGCGGGTCCATCATAAGTTCTTCATAAAACATAGGTATCCTCCTTTGTGGCTCTATTGTATCTTTTTTTTACGAAACTGTCAGTCTTTTTAATCAAAAAAATAGCCTACCCTTTAAAAAAAGGTAGGTTATTTTCATCTTTTTAACTAATTTAGGCTGAAACAGGGTCTTTTTTGAACCACGACCATAGCAAACCGATCAAAAATCCGATCGCAGCTGGTACGACCCACCCCATCCCGATTTGGAAAAAGGGCAGATAATCTGACGCAAAAGACAAGATTCCTTGCACGAAAGCGTTGTTGGTAATCACTGCAGGACTCGCATTTAAGCCGTCGATGATTGCAGCGATCAACGTGAAGTATGTCGTCATTCGATAGACACTGGCACGATGGTTAAATAATGGACTGATGATCGCCAACAAAATCAAAGTGATCGCCAGTGGATAGATAAACATCAAGACTGGAATAGAAAACTCGATGATATTGGTCAAGCCGACATTAGCGAAGATCGCTGGTAAGATACTTGTCAAAGCGATAAAGAATCCGTAGCTTTGCTTTGGAAACAATCCAGCAAAGGTTTCGGAAAAGGCCGTGATCAAACCAATGGCGGTTTTTAAGCAGGCAGAGATGACGATCAATGCCAATAGCAGACTGCCGACAGTGCCAAGGTAATGGTTGGCGATTTGTGCCAAAGCGATCCCACCGTTTTCGCTGATGGGAAACTGGCCTAAACTTTTGGTTCCCATATAAGAAAGTAAGGTATAGATGATCCCCATCAACACGATGCTGACAGAGCCGGAAAGGATCGTGTCTTTTGCGACCGTCGCAGGTTTCTCAACCCCCATATTGCGAATCGTTGAGACGATGATGATCCCGAAGGCTAAAGATGCCAGCGCATCGAGAGTATTGTAGCCGTTTGTGAAACCAGTAAAGAAAGCATCGCTTTGATAGCTAGGATAGATCGGCGCATCGCTGATGGTTCCTAGTGGTTGCCAAAAGGCAAAAAAGAGCAAAACTCCTAGTAAGACCAAAAACAAGGGATTTAGAAACTTCCCTACATAATCTAAGATTTTGCTAGGTTTGCGTGAAAACCACCAGGCAGCTCCAAAAAATAGGGCAGAGAACAACGCCAATAACCAAGTTTGCATGTCTGATGAAACATGGGGAGCGATCCCGATCTCATAAGAAGTAGTAGCCAAACGAGGGAGAGCAAAGAATGGCCCAATCACTAAATAAAGCAAAATCGTAAATATCATTGCATAGCGGCGATTGATCCGAGAAGCTAATTCAAAAACACCGCTGCTTTGGGAAACGCCAATAGCAATGACCCCTAAAAATGGCAAGCCGATCCCTGTAACTAAAAAGCCAAGGTTGGCTAAGCCGACATTCGCGCCAGCTTCTTGTCCCATGTGAACGGGGAAAATCAGATTTCCGGCACCAAAGAAAAGACCGAAAAGCATTGATCCAACATACATGTAATCCTTAAACTGTAACTTTTTTTCCATAAATGAAAGCTCCTATAATTCCTTAGTTTTAAAAAAAATAACAAAGTTTCTAACAAATAGCAATGGTTTTTTGTGATTTTTTGATAAATTCTGACAATTACTCCTCCTGCAATAAAAAAACACTTAGCATTGAATTCTTCCAAGCTTACTGAAAAAGGACGAAAAAGCTCGGAAGAAGACCGCTAAGTGTTTCAAGACAGAAAATTAATTCAACACACGGGAAAGGAATTCTTTGGTGCGTTGCTCTTTTGGATGAATAAAGATATCTTCAGGCGTCCCTTGTTCGGCAATGACACCTTGATCCATAAAGATGACCCGATCAGACACTTCTTTGGCAAAGCCCATTTCGTGGGTAACGATCACCATCGTCAAGCCAGTATGAGCTAACGTATTCATGGTCTTCAACACTTCACCGACCATTTCTGGATCTAGCGCAGAAGTCGGCTCATCAAACAACATGACATCTGGATTCATCGATAAGGCACGGGCAATGGCTACCCGTTGTTTTTGTCCACCTGAAAGCTGGGAAGGCTTGGCATTGGCATATTGAGCCATACCGACTTGCTCCAGATTTTCTTTGGCAGTCGCTTCTGCTTCTTTGCGATCACGTTTCAAAACAGTGACTTGGCCCGTCACGCAGTTTTCTAATACATTCATATTGTTGAATAGGTTAAAGGATTGGAAAACCATTCCTAGATGCGTACGGTATTTCGGCAAGTCATAGCCTTTTTCCAGCACATTTTCACCTAAGTAGATGATTTGCCCACTGGTTGGTTTTTCTAATAAGTTGATGCAGCGAAGAAGTGTAGATTTTCCTGAACCAGAAGAACCGATGATCGTGACAACTTCTCCTTTATTAACAGACAAACTGATGTCTTTTAAGACTTCGTTGTCGCCAAAACTCTTTTTTAAATGGTCAATTTCAATGATTGCTGACATGTTCTTCCTCCTTATTCGTTCGGGTTGATGTCTTCTAATTTGACATACGCACTGGGACCATCCATTTTGCGTTCAACAAAGCGTAAGATCTGGGTGGCACTGATGGTCAAGACTAAGTAGATCACACCGATGATCGCAAATGTTTGGAAGTATTGGAAGTTCGTTCCAGCGGCTGATGTACCTTGGAAGAAGAGGTCTGCAACACTGATAACACTTAAGACGGCAGTATCTTTGATATTGATAATGATCTCATTTCCGGTAGCTGGTAAAATATTGCGCATTACTTGCGGCAACACGACTTTGATCATGGTTTGCCAATGAGTCATTCCGATGGCTTGAGCTGCTTCAAATTGGCCGTCATCTACAGCAAAAATCCCCCCACGAACGATTTCAGACATGTAGGCACCCGTATTGATAGAAACGATCAGCACGGCTGCCAGCGTGCGATTCATGGAGACACCAAAGGCTAG
Source organism: Enterococcus sp. AZ095a (assembly GCF_050546735.1). Taxonomy (NCBI): domain Bacteria; kingdom Bacillati; phylum Bacillota; class Bacilli; order Lactobacillales; family Enterococcaceae; genus Enterococcus; species Enterococcus sp. AZ095a. The sequence continues at coordinate 379,583 of NZ_CP172953.1, forward strand.
AGCAGTTCCGTAGAAAATAACCATTGCTTGAACCATCATTGGGGTGCCGCGGAAAACTTCTATATAGATGGTCAGTAAACCATTGACGATGCGTTGGAAGAAACGTCCTACTGGATTTTCTGAAAGCGGCAATGTCCGGAAGATACCGACTAAAAGACCGATAATCAATCCGATGATCGTTGAAAGGATCGCGATGAATAAGGTCAAGCCAGCGCCTCGTAAAAAGAGCATGCCGTAATCATCAATGATTTTTTTAAAATCAGCGATCAGACCTTGATCTGCCGTTTCTCCGCTGGCATCTGCAGGTTGATCTAAGACTGCTTGATCCATCAGGGAAACCCGTTCTTCTTCAGAAATTCCTGCAAGAATCTCATTGACTTTTTCAACATCGGGATCGCCTTTGCGCATTCCGACTGCTACTTGGACGTCTTCTGGATTGGTTTCAAAACCGGCGCCTTCATCGAACTCGACCATCTTCAAATCAGGATTTGCCCCGACGGCAGTGACGCCTTCTGGACGTTCGCTGACGTAGCCGTCAATGATACCCGAAGCTAAAGCAACGCGCATGGAGGAGAAGTCCCGCATGGCTTGTTCTTTTTGGACCTCAGGGATTTGATCTATGACCGTATAATGGAAAGTATTCAGCTGGGCAGTGATTTTTGCCCCCGAAAGATCAGCGAGGCTTTTGGCATCGGCGAACTCGCCATCTTTACGAACCACTACCACCAAATCTGATTCATAGTAAGGATCGGTAAAATCAATTTGCTCGCGACGTTCGGCAGTTGGTGACATACCAGCGATCACAGCATCGATAGTCCCCGCTTGTAAAGCTGGCGGCAGACCGTCCCATTGGGTTTTGACGATCACTAATTCTTTGCCTAAGCCTTCAGCGATTCGTTTGGCGATCTGGACATCGTAACCACCGGCAAACGCCGAGCCTTCTTCCCCAGAAATCGGCACGGCACCATTGGCGTCCGTCGTTTGCGTCCAGTTAAATGGGGCATAGCCTGCCTCCATACCGACACGGAATTGTTCCGCAGGCGTTTGGTCATCCGCTTGCACGGTTAGGGGCAGCTGAATGAGGGTTAGACAGAGGGCGAAGACTGCCCAGATCCAATTATTTTTTTTCATTTTTTCTCTTTCCTTTCACGAGTTGGACAAGCAGGTAAGGATGAAAAAGCAAAAAAACAGCCGTACTCCATGATTGGAAAACGGCTGTTGACAGGTCATCGTCGACAAACCTTTCACAAAACATAGCGCAACTTAGACAAGCTAAGACAGTCCGCAAATTGTTCATTTGCGGCCCAACAAAATCGATGCAAGCAAAACCGACCTTGTTTCGGCGATGTTCCCTAGCTCTGCTGTAAACGTGTTGCTTCACTCAGCAGGATTAATGAACCTCGCGACCTCTACCTAAATGTTAAAGGGTACTCGTATTTAATTTGATTCTTCTCAGAGTTTAGAAGAAAAGCACCCAAATGTCAATTCTTTTTAACAAAAAAACGACCATTTCCCTATTTTTATCAAAGAGAAAGCGGATCGTTTTTACGAGTGTCTATTGGAACCCTTAAGCGACTTTCGCTTTTGGTTCACGGCCTAAAACAGCTTGGATGACTGTCAAAGCAAGCAATAAGCCAAGTGCTAGATAGATGAGGCTTGAGTATTGTGTAACGCCCCAATCTTGTCCGAAGGTACGGTAAACCACAAGGACGATGGCTTGAATGATTGCTGTGATGACATTTAAAAAGCCGAATGCCCATAAATTGCCATTTTCTTTACGTGCTAAATAGAAGATAGAGAAATATAAGCTGACTGCCAACCAACCGAAACTGATAATGATCATTGCCCAATAAATAATAGCTGCTACCAATGTATTTCACCTCACTTTGATTCGTGACTAGTTTACCACGTTTTTTGTTCCTTGTCATGAAGGAATCTCTTTCTTTGTGAGGCAAAAAACAAAGAGCAAGAGCAGTAATGAAAAGATCATCTACTACATTTGCTATTGGTGGGTTTACTGAAAAGAGACGATTTTTCTAGATCGGTTCATTTTCAGCTGTGTATAATAGAAATAAACTGTTTTTTGCAGAAAACTACGAGTTAAGAATCAATTAATAATTAGTTAATAGCTGATTTAGATCTGCTTGCTAGAATGAGCACAGAAGCAAGCAAGGAGGAAGTAAAAATGGAAAATGTTCTTAAAATCAAAGGATTAAACAAACGTTACGGCAAACAGCAGGCGCTACATGATGTCGATCTAACGATCGCTAAGGGAGATATTTATGGATTGGTGGGGAGAAATGGTGCTGGGAAGACGACCCTATTAAAAGCGATCGTTCAGTTGATCCAACCAACTAGTGGCAGTCTGCAGTTGTTTGATGTTGAAGGCGGCAAAGCGTACACTCAGATGCTGAAACGGGTCGGTAATGTGATTGAGACCCCAGTCGCTTACGACCAATTGACCGCTGAACAAAATTTGAACTATTATTGCAAAATCAGCGGGGTGGTGGAACCTGAGGCGGTCAGTAAAGCATTGGCGTTTGTCGGATTGACCAATGTTGGCCACAAGAAATACCGTGATTTTTCTTTAGGGATGAAACAAAAACTGGGCTTAGCGATTGCTTTATTGAATCAGCCGGATTTTCTAATTTTAGATGAGCCGATCAATGGCTTGGATCCTGTAGCGATCGTTGAATTTCGGGAGCTGCTTTTACGATTGAATCAAGAACGTGGCATGACGATTTTGATCTCCAGCCATATTTTAGAAGAGCTGTACCTAGTGGCTACACGTTTTGGGGTCATTAGTGAGGGGCGTCTGATCAAAGAGATGACCAAACACGAATTCGATCTGATGGCGAAACGGTTTATTCAATTAGAAGTGGATGATGTAGCCACAGCTAGCCGCTTGCTAGAGAGTCAGCTGATTTCCGAATATAAAGTCGTCAGTGACCACAAAATTCATATTTATCAAGAGAATGTGTTGATTCGTGACCTGGTCCGTCAGCTGGTTTATGAAGGGATCGCTATCGACCGGATTTCTTTTGAAGGGGAAAATCTAGAGTCGTATTTCAAAGAGTTAGTAACAAGTAAAGGGGGAAATTAAGATGTTGAATTTTATTCGAGCCGATTTGTATCGTTTATCAAGAAGTAAAAGTTTTTGGATCACAGAAGGAATTATTTTATTGTTGGTGATTTTATCCGTTGTTTCCAATGGTAGTGTAGGGGTCACTCTTGGGGATAGTACGCAAACAGCAGGCAGCCTTACGGAAATGACTGGCTTTCTGGCGATCCAGACCAGTTTGTCTTCCATGTTGCTGTATTACTCCTTGCCATTGGTGATGCAGGTCTTAGGCAGTGAGTACACGAAAGGGACCATGAAGAATATCATTACCGTTGGTGTCTCCAAACCCGCTTATCTTTTTGGGAAATTCTTGGTTTATACATTGGTGCTGGTCTTACAGATCGTCGCGATTTGTTTGGTGAGCTTTGTAGCGGGAACGGTTATTGGGGGGATTGGTTATAATGACCTTTCACAGATAGAAAACTTGTTGTATTATTTCGTTAGTTTTGTACTGATTTTATTAGCGACTTCCTCTTTTGCAGTGCTAGTTTTGTATTTGACCAAAAATACAGCGGTCAGCGTGTTGGCGACGATTTTTATTCCGATGGCCTTTGCGATTGCCCGAATCTCTTTACCCAACTGGAAGTTTTTAGAATACTTGGACTTTCAAGGCGGTTTAGAGATGGTGACCATGACTACTTTCCAAACATGGGAAACAGTCCAACCCATTTTTCTTGGGAGCCTGATCAGTTTATTGCTTTGCCTCTTGGCTGCGCATCTGGTGTTTAAGAGACAAGAATTGTAAGAGCAGAAAAACGCCCAACCGTATCGACTAGTGAAGGTCGAGCGATTGGGTGTTTTTTGTGTATAGCCATGAGTTAGTGGGATTCAACGGACTGCTGCCAAAAAAGGGTCAAACGAAACGTCTCTTCGGTTGTATCCAATTGGATCTTGCCGTCTAATGCATTAGTCAATGCCGCGATGATATACAGACCAAGTCCGGCTTGCTGTTTATGCCGTGAAAGGTCTTCGGTATAAAAGCGGTGGGTCAATTTTTCTGGGTGCTGGATCGGTGATCTCAGCTGATTTTCCTGTTGGAAAACGATGCGATCTCCTTGCTGATTCAAGCGGATCGTCCCCGTTTCACTGCCATGTTCCAGCAGGTTACCAAGGACATTTTGGAAAATTCGTTGCCAGCTTTTTTTATCTGAAATGATCATGATGTTGGGTTGGATCGCAACCGTCAGTGATAAATGGTTTTCCTCAAAAGAAGGATAAAGCTGGAGCAGTTCTTCTTCCAATAAACGAGAAAGATTGAATTCTTCCAAAGTCAAAGCGAGCTGATTGTCTTTGAGACGCTGATAGGTCAACAACTGTTCCAGATGATTTTCGACTTTTTCTAGGTTGCTGCTGACTTTATCCAGCAGCTGTAGTTGTTGCGGGGTGAGGGTCGCATCGGCTTGCAGCAGTTGTGTGTAGCCGCTGGCGACCGTCAAAGGTGTGCGTAAGTCGTGAGAGATATTTTGAATGGCTTGTTCCAACTGCTGGTTTTCTTGCAGCATTTGATAGTGTTGCTGCTTATTTTTTCTAAGTATCTGATTGTTTAACAAGGCGATCGCTTTTAAAGCGGGGACGCGGGTCTGTAAATGGATCTCTTGATTTGTTTCGATTTCGCTGATTCTTGTTAATTGCTGGTGGTACTTTTTTAGATCATATAGTAAGAAAAACCAATAGCCAAACAATAACACAACGATCAGAGCGGCGAAAAACTGAAGTATATGCATGAGGTTCCTCCTTTTTAAGCTAGCTTGACGCCGATGCCCCAGACAGTATCGATATACGCTTCATCTGGATCGAGTGTTTTGATTTTGCTGCGTAAATGGCTGATATGGACATTGATCGTGTTTTCTTCACCGTAGTAAGGTTCTTGCCAAACAGCTTCATAGAGCATTTCTTTGGTATAAACTTTTTTGGGGTTCGCTAAGAGCAGGGAAAAAATCTCAAACTCCTTTTTCTTTAACTGAACCGTTGCCTCTCCTCGTTGCAGCTGAAACGAGGAGAGGCAACAGTTGAATGTTTTTATACGAGTGGCTGCTGGCAACTGGAGGGGGTTGTTTATTTGTTCGCAATTGAACAATGATACGTGCCTTTAATTCTTCGACATTGAAGGGTTTGGTCAAGTAATCATTGGCCCCCGCCAGCAAAAGGGTGGAAACATCGGCTGGTTCATCTAAGGCAGTCAAGATAATGACGGGGACCGTGGAGGTTTGGCGAATCTCTTGCAAGACTTGTGTCCCATCTTTACCGGGGAGCATTCGATCTAGCAAAATCAAGTCGAAAGCATCTTGCTGAAAAAGCAGCAGACCTTCCGTGCCTGAATAGGCTTGCTGGACGGTATAGTCAGCTGCTAAAATAGTAGCCAACATTTCGCTGATCTCATTGTTGTCTTCGATAATCAAAATTTTCATTTGGTTTTCCCATTCTTCTTGTATTTATTGCATTTATTATAAGCAATTCCGCAAGAAAAAGCATTAGTTGCTTTTAAAAAAGAAAATGGCTGATTTTTCGCAAAAACGGTTCTTTTTCGGTTAGAATAAGAGAAAAGCCATAAAGGAAGTTAGAACGATGAAGGTATCTATTGAGCAAGCAATCGCAACGGTCACCGCCGCATCATCCGTGACCTTTTTGACGGGTGCCGGTGTTTCAACCCCATCGGGCATTCCTGATTACCGTTCCTTAAAAGGGGTCTATCAAGGACTGGCCCAGCCAGAGTATTTGTTAAGCCATGACTGTTTAGAAAACGAACCGGAAACATTTTATCAGTTCGTCAAGCACCTCTACCATCCTCAGGCCCAGCCGAACATCATTCATCAAAAAATGGCTGCGCTGCAAACGAAAAAAACAGTTTGGGTCGTTTCACAAAACATCGATGGACTGCATGAAAAAGCGGGGAGTCACCAAAGAATCGATTTTCACGGCTCCTTGTACAACTGTTATTGCCGAAAATGCGGTAATCCGGTACCTTGGCAAGCGTATTTGCAGGATTGGCACCATGCAGGATGTGACGGTCAGATTCGGCCGGCGATCGTGCTTTATGGGGAAGGATTTACGGATGAAACCATTGAGGGAGCCATTCAAGCCGTTGCTCAAGCCGACCTGACGGTGGTCGTGGGGACTTCGCTGCAAGTCTATCCTTTTGCAGGGCTAGTCGATTACAGCCAGCAGGTGTTGGTCATCAATAAGGAACCATTGGCGATCCCGAATGAATATGGCATGTTGACCGCAGCAGCCGAAACGTTTTTCCAGAAAATTGAATGAAGGAGTTTATGATATGACACAACGTACCGAAAAAGAGAAAATGATTGCTGGCGAATTGTACTTTTCCCCAGATCCAGAATTGGTGGCAGACCGGAAATATGCCCGTGAACAAATGAACCTGATCAACCAAGAAACTGATACAAAAATCAAAGAGCAGTTACTAAAAGAAACTTTCGGCTCTGTGACTGGTCGAATCTATATCGAACCGAATGTCCGCTTTGATTATGGCTACAATATTTCTGTCGGCAAAAACTTCTATGCTAACTACGACTGTGTGCTATTAGATGTTTGTCCAATTACCTTTGGTGACAACTGTATGCTGGCACCCAATGTTCGGTTGTTTACGGCGACTCATCCATTGCATCCGGTCAAACGAAATAGCGGCTTAGAATTAGGGGCACCGATCGTGATTGGCGATAACGCGTGGATCGGTGGCGCGGCCACGATTTTGCCGGGGGTGCGCTTAGGTAACAATGTCGTGGTGGGGGCTGGCAGTGTGGTCACAAAATCATTCCCAGACAATGTTGTGCTGGCGGGAAATCCGGCACGGGTCATCAAGACGATCGACTTGGAAGAAGAAAACAACCAGCAAGATCCTTTGGCTGTTCAGCGAGCGGCAATCGATGACCTTGATTGGCAGCTCACGCATCTTTTAGAAAAACGCATGAGTACAGTTAATGAAATCGTGCAATTGAAGAAAAGTAGTCAGTTGCCGGTTTTAGATGAAAATCGTGAAGAGAAAGTGCTGGAAAATATTCGGCAGGCGATTTCAAATCAAGCCTATGAGGAAACGATTTTAGCCATGTTTCAATCAATTATGAAACACTCAAAAACCTATCAAGAGAATCAATTGGAGGAATGAGTATGGATGGAGCAACACGTCGAGAAACGATTTTAGCGGCATTGAAGCAAGCGGACAAAGCGATCAGTGCCAGCAAACTGGCAGAATCACTAGGAGTCAGTCGCCAAATCATCGTTGGGGACATTGCCTTGCTGCGAGCAGCCGGTGAAGCGATCGCGGCCACTGCTCGCGGCTATCGACTGCAAGCACTGTTGAATGAGGCGGGGTATGTCAGCAAGCTAGCGGTGCAGCATCGGCCTGAACAAACCGAAGAAGAATTGCGGATTTTTGTCGCTTGTGGCGTGGAAGTGGTCGATGTCATCGTTGAACATGAAATCTATGGAGAGATCACTGGCAATTTGCAGATTCAAACAGACCAAGACGTGACTGATTTCATCAACAAAACCCAACATGCAGAAGCCCGCTTGCTCTCTGATTTAACCAACGGGGTGCACTTGCATACGCTGCGTTATACCGATCCTGCGGCTCTGGAAAAAGCCAAACAACAGTTAGCAGAAAAAGGCATGCTCTATCAAAATTGAGGCGTAAACCATTCTGGCAAGGACGCTATCGGCAGTCTTGGGGAACACTTAGATGAAAAAATTGTGATTTTTTGTTGACAAGACGTTCATTTTCCAGTAAAGTACAACTCAACAAGAATAATGAATCTGTTGAGAAGGAAAGTAACCGCGGATACTTTAAAGAGAGACTCTGGTTGGTGGAAAGAGTCAAGTCAGAAGCGATGAAAAATGGCCTTGGAGGATTGATTGTCGATAAGTAGGCAATCACGGATGCGCACTACCGTTACAAAGTGCACCAATCTCTAGCACGGCTAGACGTTGGGTTGAGGGAAGGGAAACCTTCTAAACAAAAGGTGGTAACACGAGTATTCGTCCTTTTACTAGCAAACGCTGGTAAAAGGACTTTTTTTATACACAAAAATCAAATAGCACCACACACGAAGAATTGGTAAGTACAAAAGCACGTTTTTTCAACAGAGAGCTTCGGTAGCTGAAAAGAAGCATCAAACGACTTTTAGAAAATGGCCAAGGAGTGATTCGTTCCGAGCAGTAGTTTGCAAGGCGACGACGGTAGCGACCGTTATCTGGCTAGAGTATGATCGTACTCGAAAAGGAGCTGTATGCGAGTACAGCTTAAACTGAGGTGGTAACACGCAAAAAGGCGTCCTCAAACAAGTCACAGGTGACTTGTTTGAGGATGCCTTTTTTTATTGAAAAAGACAAGAACTAGGGGGAAGACGATGATTTCATTAAAAGATATATCAGTAACATTCAATCAATCAAAGAAACCCGCGATCCAAGCGGTCAAAAACGTATCGATCGAGATCGACAAAGGGGACGTGTACGGCATCGTGGGTTACTCAGGCGCCGGGAAAAGTACACTCGTCCGTGTGATCAACTTATTGCAGCGCCCAAGCAGCGGCAGCGTCGTCGTCAACGGCACGGAGCTGACCACACTTTCTGCGAAAGACCTGCGAGAAAAACGGAAAACGATCGGAATGATCTTTCAGCACTTCAACTTGATGGACAGCCGCAATGTTTTTGATAACGTGGATTTTTCCTTGAAATATGGGGGACGGTCCAAACAGGAACGTCATCAAAAAGTAACCGAGCTGCTGACGCTTGTTGGATTGGAAGAAAAAGCCCAAGCGTTTCCTAGCCAACTATCTGGAGGGCAAAAGCAGCGGGTCGCCATTGCCAGAGCTTTGGCAAATGATCCAGAGATCTTGCTGTGCGATGAGGCAACTAGCGCCCTTGATCCGAAAACGACCTTACAGATATTGGCTTTGTTGAAAAAATTAAATCGGACTCTCGGTTTGACCATCGTGATCATTACCCATGAAATGCAAGTTGTCAAAGAAATCTGCAACAAAGTGGCAGTGATGGAAGACGGTGAAGTTATTGAGCAAGGTTCGAGCGTTCAGATTTTTAGCCAACCAGAAAAACCATTGACCAAAGATTTCATCCGAACGGCGACGCACATCGACCAAGCCTTAGAAACGATCCTCGGCAGTTCGAAGTTTTCTTCCTTGGCACCGAATGAATGGCTGGTGGAGCTGTCCTACGTGGGGGATCAAACCAATGAACCACTGATCGCCCAATTGTACAGTCGCTACAAAGTGACCACCAATATTCTTTACGGTAACGTGGAGATCTTGCAAGAAGTGCCGATCGGCAGCTTGGTCGTTAGCTTATCCGGAGAGTACCAACAGCGCAAACATGCCTTAGAATATTTGAAGTCTCAAGGAGTGTACACCAATATTTTAAAAGAAAATCATGCAGAACCATTAAACAATGTGATTAAAGGAGGATTTTAGATGGCTGCCTTATTAGAAAGATATTTTCCCAATGTTGTTGCGATCCAAGATGAATTTGTCGCAGCAACGATCCAAACCTTGTATATGGTTTTTTGGACCTCCTTGATCGCGGGCATCTTAGGCATCTTGTTAGGGATCGTCCTGGTAGTGACTCGACCGAGTGGAATTTTAGAAAATCGACCACTCTTTGAATTTCTCGATAAGGTCATCAATGTGGTCCGCTCGATCCCTTTTATTATCTTATTGACGTTGCTAGGAACCTTTACCCGATTTCTTGTGGGAACGACGATCGGCGAAACAGCAGCATTGGTTCCTCTGATTGCTGGGATCATTCCTTTCTTTGCTCGGCAGATCGAGATTGCCTTGCTAGAAGTTGACCCCGGTGTCGTGGAAGCAGCCGAAGCGATGGGCACCAGTCCTTTCGGCATCATTTTTCGGGTCTATTTGCCAGAAGGCGTGGCGGGAATCATTCGGGTCTCTGCATTGACCGTGATCAATGTGATCGGATTGACCGCCATGGCAGGAGCAGTTGGCGCTGGCGGTTTAGGTAACTTAGCCATCACCCGCGGGTACAACCGATTCCAGACCGATGTCACGATCATGGCGACCTTGATCATCTTAGTATTCGTTTTTATCAGTCAATTTGTCAGCAACCTACTCATTAAACGAGTATCACACTGACCACCACTTACGTACAAATAAAAAAACAAGCAAGTCTATGGAGGAAGAAAAAATGAAAAAAATCGTACAATCAATCGTCTTAGGGGCAGCATTATTATTTATTACCGGATGCGGAAACAATGGCAGTGCCGCAGCCACTGATCAAGAAGAAGTCACTGTGAAATTAGGGGTGATTGGCGCGGACACCGATGTCTGGGATGATGTCAAAGATCGTTTAAAAGACGAAGGCATCAATTTAGAATATGTCCAATTCTCTGATTACAATCAACCCAACGCAGCATTAGCTGATGGTTCCATTGACCTCAATTCATTCCAACACCAATTTTTCTTGGACAATTATAATAAAGAATTTGGTACCGATCTCGTATCGATCGGCAATACAGTCAACGCGCCATTAGGCATTTATTCCGACAAAGTGACGGATGTCAACGACTTGGCTGAAGGAGCTAAAGTTGCGATCCCGAATGATGTGACCAATGGTGGTCGGGCATTGCTCTTGTTACAATCAGCTGGATTGATCAAAGTGGATGAAGCAGCCGGACAAACACCAACGGTCGCGGATATTACTGAAAACCGTTTGAATTTAGAAATTTCGGAACTTGATGCAGCGCAAACAGCCCGGGCACTTTCCGATGTCGATGTTTCTGTTATCAATAGCGGCATGGCGGTAGATGCAGGATTTGTGCCTACCGAAGATGCAATCTTTTTAGAGCCTGTTGATGAAACGGCCCGTCCTTACGTCAACATCATTGCCGCCCGTAAAGAAGATGAAGACAATGAAGTTTACCAAAAAGTGGTTGCTGCTTACCAAACAGAGGATACGAAAAAAGTCATCGAGGAAACGTCAAAAGGATCAAGTGTTCCTGCTTGGGAAACCTTTGGGGCAAAATAAGTACCACGTAATTTGATATAAAATTGAAAAAACATGTATAAAAAAGGAGAGATTTGATTATGACAACAGCAACTATTACAAAAGCAACGATTAAACCATTTATCCAAGAGCGTTTAGCCGCTTATCAAGCCTTGGCATTAGATATCCATAATCACCCAGAAGTCAGCAACTATGAGTTTTACTCAGCCGATGCCCTGATCGCCCAATTAGAAAAAGAAGGCTTTGCTGTTAAAAAGGATGTCGCAGGACATCGCACCGGCTTTGATGCCCGCTATGTCAGTGGAAAACCGGGCCCAACGATTGCCTTTTTAGCTGAGTACGATGCGTTACCAGGGATCGGTCATGCTTGTGGGCACAATCTCTTCGGGACTTATTCCGTCTTAGCAGCCAGTGCCCTGCAACCTTTCATCGATGAGCTAGGCGGGGAGATTCGAGTCTATGGGACACCAGGAGAAGAAGGTGGGGAAAATGGTTCCGCTAAAGGCAGTTTTGTCCGTGAAGGGTTCTTCAATGATGTCGATGCCGCTCTTTGTGTCCATCCAGCCCATCGCTATGGCAAAACGACAGCGTCATTAGCCAATGATCCAGTGGATATCAAGTTCTATGGTCGAGCTTCCCATGCGGCAGCTGCACCAGAAAAAGGCATCAACGCGTTAGAAGCATTGCTGCAAGTCTTTAACGGGATCAATGGATTGCGTCTGCACTTACCAAAAGACGTCAATATTCATGGTGTGATCACCGATGGTGGCGTGGCAGCCAATGTCGTGCCAGAATATGCAGCCGGTCGTTTTTATTTACGAGCAGCCAATCGAGCGACCTTGAACGATGTCTACGAGAAAGTCGAAAACATCATCAAAGGAGCCGCTTTAGCCACGGGAGCGACCTATGAATTCGGTTTGTTCCAAAACTCCGTCGACGATGTGATCGTGACACCAAGTTTTGATGAGATCTTCTTTGCCCATGCCCAAGAAGCGGGCGTACCTGCCGATGAGATCGATACGGAAGCCAAAACAAGTCTTGGTTCTTCTGATGTCGGCAATGTCAGTCAAGTGATCCCGACGATCCAACCCACCGTTTCGATTTCAGATGACTACATTGCGGGTCATTCGAAAGAATTCAAAGCCGCTGCCAAGAGTGAAAAAGGCTTGCAGTCGATCGCTATCGCGGCTGAACTTTTAGCGCTGACCGCGTTAGATCTTTTTGAACAACCGGCGTTATTAGAAAAAATCAAAGCCGATCATCAAGAAAGCCTAGCAAAAGGCAATTAACGCCAAAACCGTGAAGGAAGATATCCAGAGGATACTCAATAATATAGAAGAAAAAAAAGTCTCTGCCGCAAAATGTCGGTAGAGACTTTTTAGTTAGTCGATGACTAAAATGCCTTCTTTCAATGAAAAAGGATTTTGTTGATTGATATGATCGTAGAACATGACCCCGTTCAAATGATCGATCTCATGCTGAACGACGATCGCAGGATAGTTCTTTAAACGAACTTTTTTCTTTTTGCCGTTGATGTCGTAATAGCTGATCGTGATCCGGGCATGGCGTACCACGTAGCCAGGGACTTCACGGTCCACGGACAGGCAGCCCTCGCCTTCACCCAAACAAGCTTCTTGCACGGAATGACTTAGAATTTTAGGATTGTAAAGAACATCTTTAAAATCAGGTTCTGCTTTTTCTGGGTCGCTGCTAGGGACGAGGACCGCTGTGATTCGTTTTGAAATATCTAATTGAGGAGCTGCTAGACCAACACCACCTCTTAATTCGAGTTCTTCTGCCTTGACTGGGTCTTGGCTGTTTTCTAAAAAGGTCATCATTTCTTTTCCTAGTGCGATATCTTCTTCGCTCAAAGGAAATGGTACTTCTTTTGCTACTTCACGCAAGGTTGGATTGCCTTCGCGAATAATATCATCCATTGTAATCATTGATGATGTGATTCCTCCTACTATGTAAAAATGACGAAAGCAAGTTTCGTTCCTAATAAAGTGTACCACAAGTGCAGAAAGAAGGGCATAAGAAAGTTTAAACGGTAAAGCTTTCTTATTAAATGAAACGATATTTCTATATTGATGGTTTAATTATGAAATATAGTTGCGAACAGGAAGAGAATCAGTTATAATGCTTTTATAGAAAACGGTATCACGATAGTGACTCACCAAGGAGGCAAAGAGATGTTCGGCTTTTCTGTATTTATGAACGAAGACTTGACGGCAGCAGAACTTGAGCAGATGACTGCGATGGCATCAGGCTTTAAAGGGATTTTCACCTCCATGCACATACCAGAAGACGATCGCAGTACCTATCGGCAGCGTCTGACGGACTTGGGAGGTTTCGCAAAAGACCATCAGCTGTCTTTAATGGTAGATATTTCTGGAAACGCCTTAGCAGAAGCGGGCTTTTCCATCGACAATCTGGGGGAACTAAGGGAGATCGGTGTCACTGGTTTACGAATGGACTATGCCATCGACAATCAACAAATCGCTGCTTTTTCAAAAGAAATGACCATCAGTTTGAATGCCAGTACATTAACGGAAAAAGACATTCGAGAGCTGCAGGCGTATGGAGCCGATTTTACTCGTTTGGAAGCTTGGCACAATTATTACCCCCGGCCAGAAACAGGACTAGATGCTGACTGGTTTCAGGAGAAGAACCGCTGGTTGAAAGCACAAGGCTTTTTCGTCCAAGCCTTTGTTCCAGGAGATGCCAAGAAACGCGGACCGTTATTTCAAGGATTACCCACACTGGAAAGACACCGCAACTGGTCGCCTTTTGCCGCAGCAATCGACTTGTTGGCTACTGGCTCAGTTGATGCTGTTTACATTGGCGATGGCATGGTTTCTGCAAAAAGTGCGCAGCAGTTTGCGACGTATCTGCAAGAAGCGCGGATCGTTTTGCGGGTCAAAGATCTTGGTTCTACTTACTTTGAACACGTACTAGGGGATCACCAGAATCGTTACGATGAAGCTCGAGATGTCTTGCGTAGCACCGATGCCCGTTTCAATGCCATTCCAGAAGTCAAACCTGAACTTAGTCAAGAGCGGCCAATGGGTGCTGTGACGATCGATAACCAAGAGTACTTGCGTTATATGGGAGAGATTCAAGTGTGCAAACGACCATTGCCTGCAGACCCCAAAGTCAACCTCGCCGCTCAGGTGATACCAGCCGATCTGCCTTTGATCCAACAAATCAAAGCAGGGATGCGATTTAAATTAGAAAGAGATGATTCCAATGAATAAAATCAATTTAGACAAATTAACGACTGAACGACGCAATAGCGAAACGAGCAATTTAGATGAAATGACGATTTTAGAAGCGTGCCAAAAAATGAACCAAGAAGATCAAAAAGTTGCCTATGCAGTGGAAAAAGAAATTCCTAGTATTGAAAAAGTGATTGAACAAACTATCGCTGCTTTTAAAAAAGGCGGACGCTTGATTTATCTTGGCGCTGGGACAAGTGGTCGATTAGGCGTCTTGGATGCGGCCGAATGTGTCCCAACCTTTGGGGTATCACCTGAGATGGTGGTTGGTCTGATCGCCGGTGGTGAAGAAGCGATGACGGTCGCTGTCGAAGGAGCAGAAGACTCCTTAACGCTAGGGAAACAAGACCTTGTCGATCTGAAGTTGAACCCAAATGACATGGTGATCGGGATCGCTGCCAGTGGTAGAACGCCTTACGTGATTGGGGCTCTTGATTACGCCAATGAGCTTGGTGCCACAACGGCTACGATCGCTTGTAACAAAGATGCGGAGATCTCTCAACATGCCAGCTTTCCAATTGAAGTCGATTGTGGCCCAGAGTTTCTGACGGGTTCGACTCGTTTGAAATCAGGAACTGCCCAAAAATTGATTTTGAATATGATCTCGACGTTATCGATGGTAGGGATCGGTAAAGTCTACAATAATTTGATGGTCGACGTGAAAGCGACCAACGAAAAATTGGTGGAACGCTCAAAACGGATCATCATGCAGGCAACTGAAGCTGATTATGAAACAGCCGCTGTAGCATTTGAAGAAGCAGATCAGAATGTCAAATTGGCGATCGTGATGCTGTTGACGGATAGCACGAAAGACGAAGCACAAGCAAAACTTGCCACGGCACAAGGGTTTGTCAAAACGGCGTTAGGAGGAGAAAAGTAATGGCAAAAGAAACACTGACGGTAGAAGAGTTAGCGGAGAAGATTTTTCAAGAAGCCGGCGGAATGGACAACGTAGAAACAGTCAATCACTGTATGACTCGCGTACGAATGACCGTCCGCGACCACGACAAGGTCGATCAACAAGGGTTAAAAGAGATTCCCGGCGTGATGGGTGTCGTCAATGACGAGCAGCTGCAAGTCATTATCGGACCAGGGAAAGTCAACAAAGTAGCCAACGCAATGGTGGCAAAAGCCGGTGTTGATTTAGGGCAAGAGATCCCGCAGCAAAAATCAGGCAAAGAGGCGTTATCAGAAAAAACGGCAGAGATGAAAGCAGCCCAAAAAGCCAAACAAAAATCATCACCATTGAAGTCGCTGCTGAAAGACATTTCAAATATCTTTGTTCCAATGATTCCAGCCTTCGTTGGTGCAGGACTCGTTGCAGGGATCGCCTCCGTTCTGACCAACATGATCACTGCTGGAAATTTAGATGGAGACACTTGGAATTATTATGTCATGATTTTAAACGTCCTAAGAAATGGGATGTTCACCTATTTAGCAATCTTTACTGGGGTCAATGCTGCGCAGGTCTTTAAAGCCAATCCAACCCTTGGTGGAGTGATCGGTTCGATCATCTTGCTGACCGGTATGAACCCAGAAGCCCCGATCCAAAACTTGTTCACCGGCGAAGCTTTAGCTGCCAACCAAGGAGGGATCATCGGTGTGATCTTCGCTGTATGGCTTTTGGCGAAATTAGAGGCAGTGCTGCATCGAGTGATTCCTGAAGCGATCGATATTATCGTGACTCCGACGTTGTGTTTGTTGATCATCGGTTTGACGGAGATTTTCTTGATCATGCCATTGGCAGGTCTGATCTCTGACAGCTTAGTCGGTTCAATCACTTGGGTCTTGAATGTGGGCGGTGCGTTTTCTGGGTTTGTCTTAGGGGCGGCCTTCCTACCAATGGTCATGTTTGGTTTGCATCAAATTTTAACCCCGATCCACATCCAAATGATCGAAGCAACAGGCAGCACGCAATTATTACCGATTTTAGCCATGGCTGGTGCCGGTCAAGTCGGAGCAGCTTTCGCCTTATGGGTACGACTACGTAAAGACAAAGAGCTTTCTGAAATGATCAAAGGTGCATTGCCAGTTGGGATCTTAGGTATCGGCGAACCATTGATCTACGGAGTGACATTGCCATTAGGTCGACCATTTATCACTGCTTGTATTGGTGGTGGGATCGGTGGTGCGGTCATTGGCGCTTTGACAAATATCGGCGCAACGGCGATTGGACCATCAGGGCTAGCTTTGATTCCATTGATTGCCAACGGCCGTTGGATGGGCTATATTTTCGGCTTGTTAGCAGGCTATGCTGGCGGCTTCGTTGCCACCTACTTCTTTGGGATTCCTAAAGATCGCTTAGAAGCAGTCAAAGGGATTGAGGCAGAGGAGGCAAAACCAGCTGCAACCGTCACTGTGCAACCGCAACCAAAAGAAACGAGTGAAACGGCTGCAAAGGAAACGGCAGCAAATTCATCAGCAACAACGATCGATACACCCTTATACGCAGTAGCAACAGGTACGACAAAATCGATCAGCGCGTCAAGTGATCCGGTATTTTCGCAAAAAATGATGGGCGACGGGTATTTTGTCTTGCCAGACAATGGAGCGATCTTTGCACCAGCAGCAGGAACGATCACGACGATTTTCCCAACGAAACATGCATTGGGGATCAAGACTGCCAGCGGGCTAGAGATTCTGCTACACATGGGTGTCGACACCGTGGAATTGCAAGGAGCACCTTTTGAAATCCTGGTGGAGGAAGGCCAAGCCGTGACACCAGCCACCCAAGTTGCCCAAGTCGATTTGGCGCAGTTGACAGCTAAAGGCAAAGCTTCTGAGATGCTTGTCATTATCACCAATATGGACCAAGCTGCCAACGTTGAACTGTTACCGATCGCGGAAACAAACGCAGGTCAAGCAGTCATGCATGTGGCAACGATAAAATAATGGTAAAACCTCTATCTGATAAAGATGGAGGTTTTTTTTAAGAAGTTACTAAATTGATTGCGGAAACGAGGCCTTTATGTTACAGTTTCGTTACAAAGGGAGAAATCCCATTCGAGGAGGCAATGACGATGAAAAAAATAATTTGGTTCGGACTAATGACGCTGGCATTTTCACCAATGATGGTTCATGCAGATGAAACGGCTACGAGTGGAAGTGACAATCCGGTTGCCGTTAGCGAGACGCTTTCATCAGAAGGGCAAACAGACAGTGAGCAGATTCAAAATTCTGCCCAAGAAAGTACAGATGAAAACCAAGAAACGGATCAATCCGCTACTTCAGAAACTACAGCTGACGAGAATCAAGAGCCAGTCGATTCCGAAGCCGTTATTGCCTCGATCCAAGCAGAGACAGGGACGCAAAACGTCAATGAGATCAACACGTTAGCCGATGAACCTAGTTCGCTTCGTAGCGCCTTAACCCAAGGGATCACTGAAGGCAGTGTGACCGCATTTACCCAAGAACAGTTGGACCAGTTGACAGATGAAGAATTGACCAATGGCAATCGCCTAGCGTTACGTTATTCTAGTGATGCGATGGGCTTTGATATTGCTTACTTGGCAAAAATCATCGGTGCCTTGTTTGTCGATCAGACGTTATCCTGGGAAGCCATTGAGCCGCAACTGGCTTTTGATGCGAATAGCTACGCCAGTTTTGCTGACTTGATTCCTGTCGTGGATCAGTTGCAGGAATATTTAAGGGTCGTCTATCCAGCAGACGGAGTCTTTTTACATTTGAATCAAGCCGTTTCCAACGAATGGATGATTTCAATTTTGACCAATTTGAATCAGATGGAACAAGAGATGCAAGTTGATCCAGGTGCCTTTGTCCCAGGAAGGATCTCTTATATCATTCAAGCGGCAAATGATTCCATGTATCTGCCTACAGGCACGCAAACGAGTACGACTGAAGAAGCGACGGCAACATCGACGACTGCTCAAGAAACAGCGACAACGACTTCTTCGAAAGAGGCCAACGCTACTGCCGATGGTGAAAAAACATTACCTAAAACCAATGAAGCGCCAAGCTATACCTTACTGATCGCCGGTGTTATCCTGCTGCTGATCGTTTTCTTGATTTTATGGCGCCGAAAGAAAAAATGATCGTTATTTATAATCGGCAGAATGAAAAAATAGCAACCTTCGTTTTCCATCAGGGAAACGAAGGTTTTTTATTTTCAGAAATTTCACTCGTGATTTCTTTTCAAATAACGCCTTTTATAAAAAGACCAGAATTGATTCCTTCATAAAAAAGTCAAATTTAAATTCTTGCATTCTCTGGTGAGGGGTGTATAATGACACAGTGTCATATGACATCGTGTCATATCGAGAGCTGTGATTTATTTTAAATTAGAAAGGAGTTGCTTGTGATGCCGACCGATACATTTTTTCACTTGCCGCCAGAAAAACAAAAGCGCATCTTAAATGCGGCGAAAAAAGAATTCTCAAGACTGCCGCTGAAAGACGCCTCGATCGCCAACATCATCAAAGATGCCGAGATTCCTCGCGGGAGTTTTTACCAATACTTCGAAAACAAAGAAGATCTTTATTACTATTATTTCCATACGTTGAAAAAAAATAGTCAGCGAGATCTGCTGAAATCGATCCAACATGAAAACGGGGATCTGTTTGCGGGGTTCGAATGGTACTTTTCACGGATGATCGCCGAGGTTTTCAAAGGCAAAAACGCAAACTTTTACCGCAATTTATTTATGAGTATGGATTATCGTTCCTTCCATAAAGTCGTGCCAGAGATGCAGCACAAGATGCATCAAGAACACAAAGCCGATCGGCAGAAGCAGCAAGCCATCTTTTTGTCAGAGGTCGACAAAGATTTATTGAAAGTCAAAGACGACCATGAGTTGAAAATGCTGATCCAGCTGCTGATGCATACCGTCTTTTCGACGATTGCCGAAGCCTATCGCCAATCAGCATTTGATCCAGACTATGATCCTGCCGAAGCGATCGCTGATTTCAACAGTAAAGTCCGCTGGTTAAGAGAGGGCGCAAAAAAAGAAAGAGGGGAAACCTATGATTAAGCTGATAAAACGCGTATCCCTCATTTCCATAATCATGGCAGTGGTGTTTATGGTGATCCAAGTCGTTTCTGATTTGTATCTACCGACATTGACTTCCAATATTATCAACAATGGGGTGGCGACAGGGGACATTGATTACATTTGGAAAACCGGCTTTTACATGATCGGCTTTTCATTGATCAGTATCATCGCCGCTTTAGGAAATACGTATTTCGCAACAAGAGAATCACAAAAATTAGGACAAAAACTACGTTCGGACATTTACCAAAAAGTTGAGAATTTTTCTTCTCGTTCTTTCGATAAATTTGGGACCGCATCATTGATCACACGAACCACTAACGACGTCAACCAAATTCAAATGGTGACGCAAATGTTTTTACGTATGATGATCAATGCACCGATCACACTGATTGGGGCGAGCTTCTTGGCCTATCAAAAAGATGCCCAATTAACACGAATCTTTTTAGTCGTTATTCCTATCATGCTAGTATTAGTTGGCGGTATTATGTATTTTGCCGTTCCTTTATTCAAAAGTATGCAAAAGAAAACTGACCGTTTGAACTTAGTCTTTCGTGAAGGCTTGACGGGGGTCCGCGTTATTCGGGCATTTGACAAGACGGATTATGAAGCGAATCGCTTTGATCAAGCCAACAAAGATTACACCCACACCGCGATCAAAGTAAATACCATCGTGGCCTTGATGATGCCTTTGATGACGTTGATCATGAGTGGAACGAACATTGCCATCACATGGTTTGGTGGTCATTATATTGCCGAAATGACCTTAGAAGTCGGGAACCTGATTGCGTTTATGACTTATGCGATGCAAATTTTGATCAGCTTTATGATGCTGTCCATGATCTTCGTGATGGTGCCAAGAGCCCAAGCATCAGCTGACCGGATCAACGAAGTCTTAAATGAAGAAGATGAAATTCTCGATCCAAAAACACCAGCGACATTGAGCTTACAAGGGGATCAAGCAACCTTGACTTTTGACCATGTGGCGTATCGCTACCAAGGCGCTGAGAAATTGGCGTTGGAAGATATCGACTTCCAAGCAAAATCTGGTGATTTTGTTGCCATCATCGGTGGGACGGGCTCAGGGAAAACGACACTAGTCAATCTCTTGCCTCGTTTGTACGATGTGGAGTCTGGTGCAATCAAAATCAATGGGGTCAATATTGCAGAAATCACCCAGCACAATCTACGAGAAGTCGTGGGCTTTGTTCCGCAAAAAGCGGTACTGTTTTCCGGTACCATTCGTGAAAATATGAAATACGGAAAACCTGATGCGACAGACGAAGAAATCTGGCAAGCATTAGAGATCGCCCAAGCCAAAGATTTTGTCTCCGAACTGGCAGATGGCTTAGATAGCCGTGTAGAACAAGGCGGCGGCAACTTCTCTGGTGGACAACGTCAACGTTTAGCGATTGCTCGTGCGTTAGTGAAACAAGCAGATGTCTATGTCTTTGATGATTCCTTCTCCGCATTGGACTTCAAAACCGATGCAAACTTACGAGCAGCGCTGAAACGCGACATGCAAGACAGCATCATGGTCGTGGTTGCCCAACGGGTCAGCACAGTCATGGATGCCGATACGATCTTAGTATTAGATGAAGGACAACTCGTAGGGAAAGGGACCCATGAATCATTAATGGCAGACAATGAAACCTATCAAGAAATCGTTTCTTCACAATTGAGAGAGGAGGATCTTGCATGAGTGAAAAGAAAACAACAACACAACACCGTGGCGGACCAATGGGTGGCGGCCCGGGCCGTAACATCGGTGCCAAAGGACCAAAACCAAAAAACTTTTGGGGGACGGTCAAACGGCTTTTCGGGTACATGTCGAAACGCTCCCTCGCTATCATTGCCGTCTTCGTTTTAGCGATCGCAGCCGTGATCTTCCAAATCCAAACACCGAAAATTTTAGGGGAAGCGACCACTGAAATTTTTAAAGGGGTCATGATCGGTACGCAGCAGATGCAAGCCGGCCAACAGGTGACAGAATTTCCTATCGATTTTGAGAAAGTTGGTCAAATCATTTTGATCGCGATCGGCATGTATGTGATTTCAGCCGTCTTCAACTTTCTACAACAGTTTATTATGACCCGTGTCTCTCAACGAACGGTTTATGAGCTGCGTCGAGACTTAGATGAAAAAATGAACCGCTTGCCGATCTCTTACTATGATACTCACTCAAATGGGGATATCATGTCACGGGCAATCAATGATATGGATAATATCGCAAGTACCCTGCAACAAAACTTGACCCAATTTATTACGAGTGTCGTGACCTTTATCGGGGTTTTGTGGATGATGCTGACGATCAGTTGGCAACTGACTTTGATTGCTTTAGCAACGGTTCCTTTAAGCTTGATCGTCGTGATGATCGTCGCACCAAAATCGCAAAAATTCTTTGCGGCCCAACAAAAAAGTTTAGGATTGCTCAATGACCAAGTCGAAGAAACTTACGGCGGTCATACAGTAGTCAAAACCTTCAACCATGAAGCTGCCGATCAAGTCGTTTTTGAAGAAGAAAATGACCGTCTGTATTCTGCTGGTTGGAAAGCCCAATTTATTTCAGCGATCATTATGCCCTTGATGAACTTCATTAAAAACTTAGGCTATGTCTTCGTGGCTGTCCTTGGTGGGATCAAGGTGGCCAATGGGAACATGACGTTAGGGGATGTGCAAGCATTCTTGCAATACACCAATCAATTCTCTCAACCGATCACTCAAATCGCTAGCTTGCTAAACACCATCCAATCAACCGTTGCATCTGCCGAACGGGTCTTTGAAGTCTTGGATGAAGAAGAAATGAATGATGAGCCTTCTGGTTTACCAGTGGAAGACAGTGAATACAAAGTTCGTTTCGATCATGTTCAATTTGGTTATGCCCCAGACAAATTATTGATGACCGATTTTAATTTGGATGTCAAAGCTGGTGAGATGGTGGCTATCGTAGGACCAACCGGCGCTGGGAAAACCACGCTGATCAATCTCTTGGAACGTTTTTATGATGTTTCTGGCGGTAGCATTCGTTATGATGGCAGAGATACCCGAGACTTGACTCGTGATGAATTGCGTAGTAATATCTCGATGGTGCTGCAAGATACGTGGTTGTTTACCGGCTCCATCTATGACAACATTCATTATGGAAATGAAAAAGCGACCAAAGAACAAGTGATTGCTGCGGCGAAGGCTGCCCATGTGGATGATTTTGTTCGCAAATTGCCAGAAGGCTATGATACGGTCTTGAATGAAGAAGCCAGCAACATCTCCCAAGGTCAACGTCAGCTGATCACGATCGCCCGCGCCTTCTTAGCGGATCCGGACGTCTTGATTTTGGATGAAGCAACTTCTAGTGTCGATACGCGGACTGAGATCTTGATCCAGAAAGCAATGGGGCGTTTGTTAGAAAATCGGACCAGCTTTGTGGTTGCTCACCGTCTCTCTACGATTCGTGATGCTGACAATATCATCGTGATGAATCACGGATCTATTGTTGAAACTGGAAACCATGAGGAATTGATGGCGCAAAACGGTTTCTATGCAGACCTTTATAACAGTCAATTTTCAGAAGAAGTGGCGTGATCCACTGTTTGTAATGAAAGAAATTCTTCCCCAAATGATGATAAACAGACCGCCAAAGGTTGACTGAAAGAAAGCAGTGATTGTCACTGCTTTCTTTTTTTTATGAATTTATATGGCTTTATTTTAAATATTCATTGCAATTATCTAGATAAAAATGTATATTAATACATAATTTCGAATGATCCAAGACAAGGAGTGAAATCAATGAGCCATCTTTTTCCTAATTACAGTCGTTTGCCCATCGATATCCAGCAAGGCAACGGCAGCTATGTGGTAGATTCGCAAGGGAACCAATATTTAGATTTAACAAGCGGCATCGGGGTCGTTAATCTCGGTTATGGGCATCCCAAAGTGCAAGCCGCGTTGATGACCCAAGCAGAGCAAATTTGGCATGTGCCGAATTTGTATGACAGCCAGCTGCAAGAAGAAGTTGCCCAAAAGCTGACCCAAAATCAAACGAGCGCCTCAGACGAGCCGTATCTGGCTTATTTTTGCAATAGTGGCGCTGAGGCGAACGAAGCTGCTTTAAAGCTGGCTCGCAAAGCGACTGGCCGTAGCAAAGTCATCAGTTTTGAACAATCTTTCCACGGTCGGACCTTTGGCGCGATGTCTTTGACTGGGCAAAGCAGTATTCACGATGGGTTTGGTCCGCTGGTACCAGAGATGGTTTATGTACCGTTTAATGACCTTGAGGCATTGCAAGCCGTTTTAGATGAGCAGACGGCAGCCGTGTTTTTAGAATTGATCCAAGGCGAAGGCGGCGTGATCCCTGCCGAGGTGGCGTGGGTCCAAGGGGTGGCAGCCCTTTGTCAGGAGCAGGGAGCACTGCTGGTGGTGGATGAGATCCAAACCGGGATGGGACGGACAGGAACACTGTTTGCTTTTGAAGGATATGGCATTGAACCTGATCTTTTTACCGTAGCAAAAGGGCTTGGTAACGGGATCCCTGTCGGAGCAATGCTAGGCAAAAGTCATTTGCAAACGGCTTTTGGACCCGGTAGTCACGGTTCGACCTTTGGTGGCAATAAATTAGCGATGGCCGCTGCTAGTGCCGTCTGCAGTGTGTTGCAAGAAGAGGACATTCAAGTCAATGTTCAATTGCGTCAGCAGCAGTTTTTCGACGGATTGCAAGGACTATCTAAGGTGCAGGCGATTCGTGGGAAAGGATTGATGATTGGTATCGAATTAGCAGATTCGGAAAGCTTGCAATCCGTGTTGACTCAACTGCGGAACCAAGGCCTCCTCGCATTAAAGGCGGGTACCAAGGTTTTGCGCTTGCTGCCACCCTTAACGATCTCGCAAGAGGAAACGAAAGCAGCCTTGGCGATTTTACAAGCGATCTTAGCATAATTGTATAAAAATAGATTTTTTGGGCATTTTTTCTTATAAAAACCGAATAACAGCGAATTTATTTTGAATAGTTTTATAAATAATCATTGACAGAGCAATGGGAGTTTCTTATAATCTTAAGTAAATTCTTTTGAGGAGTGACGTGTTTGAAGGCAGCAATCGTTGGTGTAACAGGGTATACCGGAATTGAATTGATTCGTTTGATCCAGCAACATCCCCAATTGGAGGTGGGCACCTTGCATAGTCATTCTATGCATGAAAATTCATCAGTTTTGTATCCTCATCTAGTTGGGCTGACAGAGCAGCTGATCGAACCTTTTGATGCAGAAAAAATCCAAAAGGAAAATCAACTCGTGTTTTTTGCGACTCCTGCTGGAATCAGCAAAGAACTCGCAGCGACTTTTGTCGCAAATGACTTTCCAGTGATTGACCTTTCTGGTGATCTGCGATTGAAGGATCGGGATAGCTATCAAAAATGGTATCACCAAGAAGCTGCCCCTGCCGAGTTGTTGGCACACGCGACCTATTCGCTGCCTGAGTTTGCAACGACTCCTGGCAATTTGATCGCCAATCCAGGCTGTTATGCGACTGCTGCCATTTTAGCTGCTGCGCCGTTGGTTCAGCAAAAACTATTCAGCGGTACGTTGATTTTTGATGGCAAGTCGGGTTTGTCGGGTGCTGGTAAGAAATTGACGGACAGCAGTCACTTTGCAACCGCTGCGGATAACATGACGATGTATAAGCCAAATCAGCATCAGCATATTCCTGAGATCATGCAGCAGTTTCAGCAATGGGATCAGGCAATGCCGCCGATCCAATTTTCTACCAGCTTACTGCCTGTCAAAAGAGGGATCTTTATGACGCTTTATGCGCCTATCAAAGACGCGATTTCGCAAGAGGACATCTATGAGCTGTACGTAAAAACGTATCAAGACCATCCGTTTGTCCGAGTGCAACCGTTAGGAAAGCTGCCCGAGCTGCGGCAAGTGACGGGAACGAATTTTTGTGACATTGGCCTATGTTTCAATCCGCTGACCCAAGTGTTGACCGTTGTCGCAGTGATCGATAATTTAGGCAAAGGGGCTGCTGGCCAAGCGATCCAAAACTTCAATCGATGGGCAAAGATACCAGAAACGACTGGTCTTATGCAAGCACCGTTATATCCATAAAATAGCCAACAGACGCGTGAGGATACTCGTGTCAGCCAGTGGACAATCCGCAAAAAGGTGACAGTAGGAGGAAAGAAAATGAAAGAAATCGAAGGAACGATCGCAACCCCCAAAGGTTTTTTTGCCGACGGTCTGCATTGCGGTCTGAAGAAAGAGAAAGTCGATCTTGGTTGGATCGTCTCTGAAGTGCCAGCCAGTGCTGCGGCAGTCTTTACCACCAATCAAGTACAAGCGGCACCCATTCTCGTTACAAAGGAAAAAATGCAAGCAGGCACCTTGCAAGGCGTGATCGTCAATGCGGGCAATGCCAATGCTTGTACCGGGGAGCAAGGTTTAAAAGATGCACAAGAGATGGCAGAATTGGCAGCAGCCCAGCTGCATACGAGTCCCGAAGCCTTTGCGGTAGCCTCCACCGGGATCATTGGTAAGAGCTTACCGATGGAAAAAATCACGGCAGGGATTCAGCAACTAAACAGGCAAGGGGATGCCCACCGATTTCAAAGAGCAATTTTGACGACGGATCTGACTGAAAAAAGCAGTGTCATCCAATCAACGATCGCTGACAAAACGGTGACTGTTGCGGGCTGTGCCAAAGGGTCTGGTATGATCCATCCTAATATGGCCACGATGCTGGCCTTTGTTACGACGGATGCAGCGATCTCGTCAGCACTCTTGCAAACACTGCTGAAAGAGTTGACCGATGTCACCTTTAATCAAATCACGGTCGATGGTGATACATCTACCAATGATATGGTGTTAGTTTTAGCCAACGGGTTAGCCAAAAATCCAACGATCGAAGCCGATACGCCAGCTTATCATGAGTTTAAAGGGATGCTTAAAGCAGTTCTGACCGCCTTAGCCAAAGCAATTGCGAAGGACGGAGAAGGCGCCAGCAAATTGATCGAAGCTCACACAAGTGGAGCTGTGACCGATGAAGCAGCCCGCATGATCAGCAAAACCATCGTCGGTTCGCCGCTGGTCAAAACAGCCCTCTTTGGCAAAGACCCAAACTGGGGGCGTATCTTATGTGCAGTGGGTTATAGTGGGCAACCCATCGATCCAGCAACGGTATCGATCGCATTAGCCGACATTCCCGTCTTTGTCCAAGGGACGCCGGTAGCTTTTGACGAAACCATCATGCAAGAACAGTTGGCGGAAAATGAAGTCAAAGTCGCTGTTGAGCTGAAAGAAGGGGCAGGTGTTGGCACCGCTTGGGGCTGTGATCTGACGTATGACTATGTGAAAATCAACGCACTATATCATACCTGAAACAAATCAGGTACTAGACAAAAAGGAGCGAGTAGATGGAAACGATCGTAGTAAAAATCGGCGGTGTCGCCTCAGAAAATTTAACCCCGTCATTCTTTGAGACGATAGCAGATTGGCAAGCTGCGGGCAAAAAAGTGGTCATCGTCCATGGCGGTGGTCACTACATCTCAGAAATGATGGAGAAAATGGCGTTGACAGTCAAAATCAAAGACGGCTTGCGGGTGACCGATCCCCAGACGCTTGAAGTGACTAGAATGGTCCTTTTGGGACAAGTTCAACCGCTGATTACGACTGCTTTCCAGCAAGCTGGCTTCCATGCCGTGGGACTGAATGCTGGCTGTGATCAGCTGATCCAAGGAGAAGTTATCGATGAGGAGAAATTAGGGCAAGTAGGGAAAGTTCAGCGAATCAACGCCGCCTTCTTGCAGCTCTTGACAGAGAAAAAACATGTCCCGATCTTGGCCCCACTAGGAATTACGCCAGAGGGGCAATGGTTGAACATCAACGCGGATGAAGTGGCTTGTCAGGTCGCAGCCAGCTTACAAGCCGAAAAACTGTATTTGTTGACGGATGTCCCTGGGATCAAGCAAGAAAGCAAGTGGTTGTCGGCTGTTTCTTTTGAGGAGATCCCCCAACTGATCGCCGAAGAAGTAGTCACGGGCGGCATGCTGCCAAAACTAAAAAGTGCTCAGAAAGCCTTAAAAGCAGGGGTAGCTGCCGTTTGTATCACCGATCGGATCGATCGTTTAGGAACCCAGATCCTCGCGGCAAGTCCAGCAGCAGCTGGCTGTAGTTGAAGCCATTAGCGACACCCAAGCGCCTCCTCTCTACTCATAAAAATGCAAAATTCTGACTTTTCTGTGCGTTTCTTCTTATTTTCTCTAAAAAAAGAATAAAAGAGATAGGGATTTCATTTGCTAGAATTTCGTTTTATCAGTACAATGAGTACATATGTAAGTAGGGGGAGAAACAATGACAGATTTCTTATTGGGGAGCAGTACGAAGTTGCTGACTGTTGCAATTCGGGTAAAAGACCGCGATCAAGCGATTGCCTTTTATCGCGATGTACTTGGCTTTGAGCTGAAAAGAGAAGAAAATGAGTTGGCCATCTTTGGTCTAAAAGGATTAGATAGAGAAGTTTTATGGTTGGAAGAAAGCCCGCGTGCCAACGACCATTTCGGTGAGATCAAAAAGATGCAGCGCATCGTTTTAGCCGTATCCTCGCTAGAAGAAGCGGCAACTATCGCGAGCAATGCCCAACAAAAAGCGATTGCTTTCGAAGAAGCTCGTTATGAAGCGAATCAATTAGGCTTTATTATAGCGGATCCAGAAGGAAACAAAATCGAAGTCTTATTTACAGCACCCGCAGGAACTGCGGTACCAAAAGACGAAGCAGAATTGATCAAAGCGGCACCTGCAAAAGCGGCTGGCTTATCAAAAGAAGCTCATTTTGGCAAGCTGTATTTAAACGTCAGTAATCTAGCCAAAGAGCAGCTTTTCTTAGAAGAAAGCTTAGGGTTGAAAACAAAAGAAGCCGAAACGAAGGAATTTATCCTCAATGATGGTGACTTCCAAGTTGGCTTGACGGAAGCACAAGGTGGTACGATCGATTTACCGACCCATGAGGTGCTTGGCTTAGACTTCTTGAAAATCTCCATCAGTCAAGAAGATATCGATACATTAGAAAAACACTTGTCTGAGAAGAAGCAAGAGTTTTTTATCGACAAAAAACGGCAATTGTTGACGACCTACGATGCGATCGGTATCGAATGGTGGTTTATCGTAAAAAAATAAATCCAAATAGATAAGAAAAACATCGGAAACTCTTTTGAGTGGTCGATGTTTTTTGATGTCTAAGAAACCAAGCAAGCGAATCGATTAGCTGATCGAGGCGAATAGCTGGAGAAAAAAAGGGCATAACGAGTTTTGTTTGCTGCTAAAAAGTGCTAAAGTTAGAAGCAAGACAAGCCTGAAAGGAGCGAGTATGGAACGATGACAATGTACCCAAAAACAGTACAGCTCATTCAAGAAAAAATGCCGACCGTTTTCCCAGGAGCGGTGCTGCGTTTTATCGCTGGTGAAACCCAAGAGACCCAGGTATTCGGACAGGCAGCGCTTCTTCCGAAAACCGAACCTATGACGAAAGATCATTTGTTTGATTTAGCCTCATTGACGAAAGTCGTTTGTACAACGAGTGTTCTGTTAAAATTGTGGGATCAAGGAAAAATCGAGATGGAGGCGCCGCTTACTCGTTGGTTGCCAGCGTTTAAAGACGATCGGGTAACGATCAAGCACTTGCTGACGCATACGGCAGCCATCAACACGTGGATTTCTCATCGAGACCAGTTGGATGCTGCTGCCTTGCGCAAGGCGTATTTGCAGCTTGAAAGCAGTGATACGATCGGTCAAACGGTCAGCTATACGGATACTGGGACGATTTTGCTGGGCTTTTTATTGGAGGAGCTGTATCAAAAACCAGTGACCGAGATTTTTCAAGAAGAAGTCTTGACGCC
Organism: Enterococcus sp. AZ095a; assembly: GCF_050546735.1. Taxonomy (NCBI): domain Bacteria; kingdom Bacillati; phylum Bacillota; class Bacilli; order Lactobacillales; family Enterococcaceae; genus Enterococcus; species Enterococcus sp. AZ095a. The sequence continues at coordinate 408,856 of NZ_CP172953.1, forward strand.
TTTAGGCATGAAGAACAGCGGCTTTCCGCCTTTTCCTCCTTCACAGCTGCCATTGATCGTGCCTACCCAGCAGCAGCCAGACGGCAGTATCCTTAGAGGAATCACCCATGACCCAAAAGCACGAGTGCTGGGAAACCATGCCGGCAATGCCGGGTTGTTTTCTACCGTGGATGATTTGACGCTGTTCGTTCAACTGTTACTGGCAAACGGTCAGCAGCAAGGGGCGCCGTTTTTCTCAGAAAAAGTGATGCAGGCGCTGGCTCAGAGGCAGACGCCTGAAAGCACAAAGCCCCGCACCTATGGCTGGGACTTATTGGGTGCACCATACCAATTATTTCATACAGGCTATACAGGCATGTTTCTCGCAGTAGATATCCCTAACCAAAAAGCGTTTATTTTCTTATCGAATCGGGTCCATCCAGTGGATCATCGAGAAAGCTACTTGGGTCATCGTGACGAAATCCTGCAATGTTACTTAAAAGAATCTGCCGAATAAGTGGATTCATGCTATAATATGCACGAACAACTAGAGAGGGGAACAATTATGGAACCATTGTTTATGAAACCTGTTTTTCAAGAAAAAATTTGGGGAGGCAGTCGCCTGCATTCTGTTTTTGGTTTTGATTTACCGAGTGACAAAATCGGTGAAGATTGGGCGATCAGTGCGCATCCTCATGGGGTGAGTGTCATTGAAAATGGGCCGTTTAAAGGCAAAACATTGGCGGATCTTTGGCAAGACCATCAAGAACTATTTGGTCATTCAGACGAACCAGTCTTTCCATTATTAATTAAAATTTTAGACGCAGAAGATGATCTATCCGTTCAAGTCCATCCTGATGACACGTATGGGTTAGCCCATGAAGGGGAATTAGGGAAAACGGAATGCTGGTACATCATTGATGCCGAACCAGGTGCGGAAATCATTTATGGCCACCATGCACAAACCAAAGAAGAACTTGCGGAAATGATCGAAGCGGGTCGTTGGGATGATTTGTTAACAAAAGTCCCTGTGAAAAAAGGCGATTTCTTCTACGTGCCAAGTGGAACGATCCATGCCATTGGGAAAGGGATCATGATCTTAGAAACCCAACAAAGCTCGGATACGACTTATCGGGTGTACGACTATGATCGTACTGATGATCAAGGACAAACACGGGAGCTGCATATCCAACAATCAATCGATGTGACGACGATTCCTGCACGGACGCCAGAATTATCGATCCGTGAAGTCAAACAAGGACAATCAGCAGTCGTTACCTATCTTGAAACGCCATTTTTCAATGTGTATGAATGGGAAGTACGTGGGAAATTATCTTTGGCACAAAAGGCCGATTATACCTTGATGACCGTGATTGATGGGTATGGGCAGTTGATGATCGACGGTCATTCCTATGAACTAAAAATGGGCACGAGCTGCATTTTGCCAAACCCGATCAAGAAATGGGAATTGGTTGGTGAATTGACTGTCATTGCCTCTGAACCTGGAAAAAAATAAAACGATCAGTAAGTGACGTGATTCGCACAAGCAAAACAGCACACGTTCCTGATTTTTCGTAAGGCTGAACGCGTTCAGCTGCCTGTCATCATTGGCGATTTTTCCGCTTTTGACTGACAGGTTTTTTCGTATGGACACTCACGATAGACGTCTGAGGAAGATTTGTTATAATGGCAGTAATGAAGGATAGGTGAAAAGAATGGTTTACTTAGATCATGCAGCAACGACACCGCTGCACCCAGAAGTGATCAAAGTGATGAGTGAGACGATGCAGACATTTTTTGGCAATCCATCAAGCATTCATCATTATGGTCGAGATGCCCACACCCAATTAGAATTGGCTCGTCAAGCGATCGCTCAGCAGCTAGGGGTCAAGGAACATGAGATCATTTTTAACAGTGGAGGTACCGAAAGCGATAATACAGCGATCATCGGTACAGCCCTTAGCAAACAAGCACAAGGCAAACATATCATTACGACCCAGATCGAACATCCGGCGGTCATTGAGAGTATGCGCTATTTAGAAGGCTTAGGCTTTGAGGTGACCTATTTGCCAGTAGATCAAAAGGGGCAATTGGCCGTCAGTGAAGTTGAGGCTGCCTTACGTCCCGATACGATTTTAGTATCCATAATGACGGCAAACAATGAAACGGGCAATTTGTTGCCGATTGCAGAAATTGGCGCACTTTTACGGGAGCATCCCGCCGTTTTTCATACCGATGCTGTGCAAGCTTATGGCAAGATCCCGCTTGAAATCAATGAAAATAGCATTGATCTCCTAAGCATTTCGGCTCACAAAATCAACGGACCAAAAGGGATCGGCTTTTTGTATAAACGAGATGGCTTGTCGCTACCTGCGCTACTCCATGGTGGCGAACAAGAAGAAAAACGGCGAGCAGGGACGGAAAACTTAGCAGCCATCATGGGAATGGCCAAAGCAGCTTCTTTGCATACCCCCGAAGCGCAGCAAGCAGCGGCGGAACAATATCAAACGTTTGCCGATGTACTGATGGAGACCTTAGCAGCACAAGGCATCGATGTTCAGTTGAATGGTGACCCAGCACACAAATTGCCGCATATTTTGAATCTGCGTTTCCCAGGGGTCAGCAGTGACTTGTTACTGATGAAATTGGACTTAAAAGGGGCCGCCATCTCGACAGGCAGCGCTTGTACGGCGGGCAATGTGGAACCCTCCCATGTGCTCGAAGCGATGGTGGGCAAAGAGCATCCAGCTATCCGGGAATCGGTCAGAGTCAGCTTTGGCTATGGCAACACATTGGCGGAAATCGAAGCATTTGCTCAGCTATTAGCAGAAACTGTCTTAGCAACGAAAAAGTAGGAGAACAGCTAGCAATCTCGCTGAAAACTATTTATAATGAAAGAAATGATGTTAAAGAGGTGAAGAACATGGCATTTGAAACAACAGCAACCGTTTTAGGCGCAGCAACCCAATACCGCATTGCTCCTGAAGCAAAAAAATATACGTTGCGGGATAATGGCTTTACAGAAACGAACGGCGGCAACTTCCAATTGATTCGTGGCCTTGAAGCAACACCCCAAAGCAAAGAAGGCTTTAAATTAAAAATCACTGTTGCAAAAGATCTGCAAACCTTCAAGATGTCGATCACGACAGCCAATGGATTAAAAGCAGTCAATATTTTCAAAGATGAACAGCACAAAATGCTGCAAGAAAAATTTTACTTTTTAATGGATGGTTTTATCAGCCGCGGGTTGTTTGTCAAAGCGTAAGCTTTTGTCAAAAGCAGCTATACCGTTCAAAGGGCAAGAAGTGTGTCACTCCGCCAAACAGGCAAGGGATTGATACACTTCTTTTGTATCTTTGCCGGTTTCTTTTTATACTAAAGAAAACAAACCTAAGCCGTTCTCAGAAAGTGGATACGTTGAGACGAGAAAGAAGGAATCCAGATGAAACGAACCTTAAACAAGCAATCCGTGTTAGCCGTTGGAATGGGGACTTGGCATATGGGGGATGACCCTGCTAAGGAAAAAGCCGAGATCGATGCGCTGCAAGCGGGCATCAAAGCCGGAGCGGCTGTCATCGATACCGCAGAAATGTACGGCGAGGGAAACGCAGAAACGCTAGTTGGCAAGGCGATCCAGCCCTTTACACGAGGGGATCTTTATTTGATTTCAAAAGTTTATCCCTGGAATGCCTCCGCAGATGAATTGCCGAAAGCTTTAGACCGTAGCTTAGCGCGTTTAGGCACCGACTATCTTGATCTGTATCTGCTCCACTGGCGAGGAGATGTGCCGTTAGCAGAAACAGTTGACGCACTAGAAGCTGCCAAAGCCTCTGGAAAGATTCGTGCATGGGGCGTCTCTAATTTTGACGTGGCAGATATGGAGGAGCTGTTGCGGTTAGAAAACGGCGATCAATGTGCCGCCAACCAAGTACTCTATAATTTAGGTGCCCGGGGGATCGAATACGATCTTTTGCCTTGGCAGGCAGAGACGGAGATTCCGGTGATTGCCTACTCACCAATTGCTCAAGGCGATCGGTTAGGGCACCACTTTAAAAATGATGAAGTCTTGAAAGAGCTGGCAGAAGCCAAAGGCTGCACGATTTTTCAGCTGCTTTTGGCATGGACCCTTCGACAACCCCACGTCTTAGCGATCCCCCAAACCAGTGACTCGCTGCATATGCTGCAGAACATTGAAGCTGCCAAAATCGTTTTTTCCAAAAGCGAATTGGCGACAATCGATGCACGTTTTCCGGAGCCAACGAAAAAGCAGCCGCTAGCGATGATTTGAAGACCCTAATCACAGAAAAAAGCAGTAAAGTAAGGAGCGACTATGAAATTTTTTACGTCTGATACCCATTATTTTCATGCAGCCTTGCTCGGGGACAATGACTTTGCCCCACGCCCCTTTGAGACAGTGACGCAAATGCATGAAACGATGATCGCTAGCTGGAATGAGGTCGTTGCGGATAAAGATGTCGTTTATCATTTAGGGGATGTCGCGATGCACCCTGCTTATGAAGCAGGTTTTCCAGAAATTGCGGCGCTGTTAGCACAGCTGCAGGGCAAAATCGTTTTTATCAAAGGCAATCATGATACCCGGGCTTTCTTTGCGTACTTGCGCAAGCATGATCCTGGTTGTTTGGGAGCCCAAAAGTATGCGTTTGAAGATGTTGGTGTTTTGCTGAAGTTTGCTCATCAGCAATTTTTACTAACCCATTATCCTATGCTGCTGGGGATCACCAAAAACAGCCGCAATCTGCATGGGCATATCCATCATCATAGTGTACCAATCGCTGAGAATCTCAACGTAGGAGTCGATGCACCGGAATTGGCGTTTCTGCCGCAGCCGCGTCCCTTCGGTCGACCAGTTTCCGAAAATGAACTGGCGGTGCTACATCATGCAAAGCAACAAGAACTTGCCAAGCTAGCTCGTTAACAGATAACAAGAAAAGCAAGCATCCAAACAGATTCGGGTGGCTTGCTTTTTTTGTGATGACTTTGACAGCAAGCTTTGATTAAGGAAATTTTTTTGATAAAAATAAACTTTATATGTAAAAAATAATCGATTCCAAGAGTTATTATTTGATGGATATTTAAGAAATGTGTATGCTTTAAGTAGAAAGCAGTAAAGGAGGTTGCCAATGCGTAAGATTTCTAAAGTGATTTTTATCATCGGATTACTTTTACTCTTACTTGTCTTTTATTTTGGGATCATCGCCAATCAGCAAGCGGCTTCATTGCCTGTTTACTTGATTCCTTTGGATGAATATCCTTGGGTCGGATCTTCCATGAGTATGCTGCTCTTTTGGTTATCTGTTGGCTTTGCTATTTTTACAGTGATCGCACTCTTTGTCGTTTTGTTTTATCCAAAACGCTCAGACCGCTTGATCATTCCCCATAAGACAGGCGATTTAGTGATTCAGAAGAAGGCGTTAGAGCATTTTGTGCTCGAGCGGGTGAAACAAGCAGATTTCATCCATCAGCCATCGGTAAAAATCAAAATCGTCAAGAATAAAGTAGCGGTAAAAATCGATGGAGAAATGAAACAAACAGCAGCCATCCCGCAAAAACAAGAAGCTTTGGTTGGTGAGATCAGCAGCAGTCTGCAGCAGCTTTTCGGTATCGAAAGCAATATCCAAACGGAAGTTGTTTTAAAAGATACGCAAGAAACGCCAGCAGCCCATGACCAACCGCGTGTAGTTTAGGAGGAACAGGTATGAGTGAATGGTTCTACCACTATAAGATCCCGCTTATCTTTGCAGGTTTCGGTTTGATCCTAGCGATCCTGTTTCTAACGATCGGCTTTTTGAAAACCATACTGCTGGTGCTATTTACGGCACTAGGTACGTATCTGGGATTTTATCTCAAAGAAGTCGGATTCTTTGAACAATTTCAAAGACCGCGCCGTTAACTTTGGTAACATTATTAGTTTAATTTATATCAAGATTATAGTAGGAGGAATGTACGATGGAAAACCAAACAAAACCAACAACAGGTGTTAAAGGAGAATTAACTTACGAAGATAAAGTGATTCAAAAAATCGTAGGCATTGCATTAGAATCTGTAGACGGACTCTTAACAGTCGATGGCGGTTTCTTCTCAAATATTGCAGGTAAATTAGTCAACACCGATGATGTGACTTCAGGGATCAATGTTGAAGTTGGGAAAAAACAAGTGGCAGTCGATCTTGATATCGTTGCAGAATATGGCAGCGACATGACCACGATCTACGACCAAATCAAAGAGGTTGTTTCAACACAAGTCAACAAAATGACGAATTTAGAAGTCATCGAAGTAAACGTGAATGTAGCAGATGTCAAAACACGTGAACAATTCGAAAAAGACTCTGAAACAGTTCAAGACAAAGTAAGCAGTGCGGCAGAAACAACTGGCGACTTTGCGTCAAAACAAACACGTAAAGCCAAAGGTGCCTTCAACCGGACAACGACGCGTATTCAAGAAAACAACGAACCACGCGTTCAATAATAGCAAGATAAGCAAAAGACTAGCTGCGGCTAGTCTTTTTTTGTCCCACAAAAGGTGTATTTTTGCAGCTTCAGCCGATCAGAACATCAAAGCCAAAAGCTCCAATAATGGATTCCTTCTGCTTGAAAGACATCGTTAGGATAGCTTTTCTCATAATGGGCTTTTTCGGGGGAATCATTAGGATCGAATACTTGAATCGTTCCTTCTTTGTTCAAAGCCAATACCATGATATGTCCGGATGTCGTAAAGGTTCCTGCTTGAACCGAGACCACAACGGGGATGCCTTGTGTCATTTTCTCATAGGCAGCCTCAAATGAATCCCCTAAATCGGCAAATTGGTAACCAAAAGCTTCGGCAAACTGAGGAAAGATTTGCCAACTTGTTCCTTGTTTGGGAAGATAAAATTGATCGCCAGCCCACTCCAATAGTTTGTCAGGATTCGGCGGAAGATCCGTCCAAAAAGCATCGATCATGGCTAAAGAAGCAATAGCGCACCCGTTTGCCGCAAAGGTGTTTTGCTCTTCTCCATATCCATACGTGTTATTGCCCCAGCGTTGATCGGTTTGTACAATTAACGGCAGTTGCTGCGTGTCTGCCATCGCTTGTTGAAGAGCTTGATTGGCTTGGCGAGTGAACTGTTTTGAGACAAGCGCTGTCTGATCAAACGCAGCACCCCTGACCTGATCAATCACGTAATGAATGACAAAAACACCACCGATGAGAAAAAGCAGCAGTGCAAGGCTCTTTTCTTTCTTCCCATCGTTTCTCCTCGTTTTCGATATCCTTGTGTGCAATCGCATGAAATGCCCCTCCTCGTAAAGTAATATCTAAGAGAAGTATAGTCTTTTTCTAATAAGAGCATTTCTGCATTTCCTGAAGAATTTCATACGATTTTATGACAACCACCATTTGAAAAGTAAGTTGTTACTGTTTGGACAGCTGTCGATGACAGACACAAAAGCAGCGCTTCCTCTATTTGGCTGAGTGGGTGGAATAACGAACAGCAACTTCTCTCCAGATGTCTTTTCTAAAAAAGGAATTTTTAAGAAAAGACAGCAAACAGTGAAGTTTTTTGTGTTTTGTTGTATAATGCAAATTACTGAAAAGTTGCGACCTTCAAATCGTAGATGATTTCAGAATCTATAATTGAAATGATGGTGAAACGATCATGTCTAACGAAAACACCCGTGTGGTGGTTGGAATGAGTGGCGGGGTAGACTCGTCAGTAACAGCACTTTTGCTGAAAGAACAAGGGTATGATGTTGTCGGGATCTTTATGAAAAATTGGGATGATACCGATGAAAACGGTGTTTGTACCGCAACAGAAGACTACAAAGACGTAGCCAAAGTGGCTGCGCAAATCGGGATTCCTTATTATTCAGTGAATTTCGAAAAAGAATATTGGGACCGTGTATTTGAATATTTTCTTGCAGAATACCGTGCCGGACGGACGCCAAATCCAGATGTCATGTGTAACAAGGAAATCAAGTTCAAAGCCTTTTTGGATTATGCGATGGATCTTGGTGCCGACTATGTAGCAACTGGCCATTATGCGCAAGTGACCGTTGATGAAAACGGCGTAACTCATATGTTGCGAGGCGTGGATAACAACAAAGATCAAACGTATTTCTTAAGCCAATTGTCACAAGAACAATTGAGCAAAACCATGTTCCCACTAGGCGGCATGGAAAAATCAGAAGTACGAGCGATCGCTGAACGGGCAGGTCTAGCAACAGCCAAGAAAAAAGATTCCACGGGTGTCTGCTTTATCGGAGAAAAGAATTTCAAACAATTTTTGAGTAATTACTTGCCAGCGAAAAAAGGCAATATGGTTACATTAGATGGCGAAGTCAAAGGACAACACGATGGCTTGATGTACTACACCATCGGACAACGTCAAGGCTTAGGCATTGGCGGCGGCGGTGCCACTCAAGAACCATGGTTTGTCGTAGGAAAAGACTTAGCGACCAACACTTTGTATGTGGGACAAGGATTCCATCACCCCGCTTTGTATGCAGATCGCTTGGAAGCAAGCCAAATCCACTTTACTACAGAACAAGACCGCGGAACGGAATTTTCATGCACAGCAAAATTCCGCTACCGTCAACAAGATGTACCGGTAACCGTGCGTCTATTAGATGGAGATCGAGCAGAAGTGATTTTTGACGAACCAGTACGCGCCATCACTCCGGGACAAGCAGTCGTTTTTTATGACGGCATGGAATGCTTGGGCGGCGGTTTGATCGATGCAGCCTACAAAGAAGCCAAAGAATTACAATATGTTTAACCACTAACACAATCAGCCCTAGCTAAGAACACTGAACCAATCAGTTGCACTTAGCTAGGGCTTTCTTTTAATCAATTCGAAAATACGACTAGAGCGAGCGCGTTCTATTTTTAAAAAATAGTCAAATTATGCTATAATTTAGTCAGAAAATGAATGTTTTTGATGCATTGGCATTTTTAAAAGAAAGGGGGAGGGGCATGAATCGTACAAGAGCCAACCTCATGAAATGAGGGGACGTTAGTGCCGTAGGGGTGGTAATGCTTCATCAGAATCAGGTCATTTCAAGCCAAATCAACGAACTTGCCTTAGCCGTACTATTTGGTTTAGTAGGGTATTTGATTGTTTTAAAAAGTTCTACTTTTTGTCCGCTCAGATTGCGGAGCATTCCGATCAGTATAACCAAGCAGAAGTCAAGTGAGGCAAAATTGCGGGAGTTGTCGCCTTCTATATTGCTCTGATCAATTTGATTTTGGTCTTTGTGTGAGTGTAGCGGAAAAAAATGCCAAAAGAAATCTTTGACGGAAAATGGTTTGCTTTGGTCATGATCGATCATCAAATTCGGCTTGATGTGCTTGAAAAAAGCGGTAATACTGCTGGACATTAGCTAACTGCGTCCACTTCCGAACATCGACAGGTGTTTGATCCAAATCATAGATTTTGGCTTCCTTTAAAGATAAAACGAAAGGACTATGAGTAGCAATAATGAATTGGCACTGTTCATAGCGGACAAAATCTTCCAGTAACTGCACTAGTTCCAGCTGACGATCAGCAGAAAGGGAATTTTCTGGTTCATCTAATAAGTAAAGACTGTTGGGACGAATTTTTTCTTGAAAGAATCGAAAGGCACTTTCACCATTGGAATATTCTCGGACGTTGTCGATCAAGTGCTTGCGAGTGAATTTGGACTGTGTGTTGGATCGTGCGAGATTGACTTTCTTCAATTCATGGTAATCGTCAAAACCTGTGAAACGAAAGTCCGCATACTTTGCTTGGTAGTATTCTTGAAACACTTCTTCTCGGCGATGATCGATCCCTTGATTTAAGTTTCGAATATCAAGCATGAAGTCAAAGACGTCATCGCTGGTCAATAGCACTTTTTCTTGCGGTTCGTCGTTGCTACGAGCAGAACAGTAGGATAGATAGTCCTCGAAAAAATTCGACCGATTATACGCAGCAAAGCGCTGCGCGTGGATCTTTTCGGCAATCACGTTCAATGCAGTGGTTTTGCCAGAACCATTGCCGCCATATAAAATCGTGATTGGTTCAAAATCGATCTGCTGAAAACGGCGGGCACTGAGAATCTGAAAAGGGTAGTAAGAATCATAGACAGTCCGTTGGATAGAAAGGAAAAAATCAAACTCGGTTTCTTGATCGGGAAAAGTGATTTGTTCGAGATACATGGGGCACCTCCTGGCAGTTTCATGGTTGCCATTATTGTAGCATATCCATCACAGATAAATTTTTTTTTGCGAGGTTAAAATAAATCTTGTTTGATATTTTTTTAATCTTTTCCTGTTATATTCACAACAGGAAACTTCTGTGCTAGACTATAAGGGCATAGAAATGATGTAATCTTAAGCAACCAATAAAACGTACAAAAAAACGAAGGTTTAATGAATTCTTTAAGCGATGTTTAAATGCTGAAACTTATTCCTTGCAAGTTTAAGTAAAAGTGACTAATATGGGGAAGGAATCGTGAAAGGAGCAATGGAATGTATCAAGTAGTAGTCATGTATGGGGACAATGAACCGTGGTGGTTTTTTGAGGGATGGCAGTCAGATATTCAAGAGGCGTTCACATTTGCAACTTTCAGCGAGGCGCAGTCATTTTATGAACAAAAATGGCAAGAAATCAGAGAAGAGTATTCGTACATAAATGCAAAATCAAACTTTATGACGGCTTTTTGGAATGAAGAAGACGAACGCTGGTGCGAAGAATGCGACGATTACCTCCAACAATATATTGGACTGGCATTGCTCAAAGAATATCAGCAAGTCGTCGACGAAAGCAGGAAAGATTTTTATGAAACAACTAATTCTAGCGGAAAAGCCAAGCGTTGCCAAAGACCTCAGCAAAGTTTTGGGCTGTGAGCAAAAACATAAAAATTATTACGAAGGACCCAAGGCGATCGTTACTTGGGCCCTTGGTCATTTATTGGGCTTGAAAATGCCTGAAGATTTAAACAAAGAGTGGGCATCATGGCAGATGGAAACGTTACCGATGATCCCTAAGTCCATCGGGATCAAGCCGTTGCCAAAAACCGGTCATCAACTAAAAGCCATCAAACAATTGGCTCAAAGAAAAGATGTCGGGGAAGTCGTGATCGCCACCGATGCGGGAAGAGAAGGGGAGCTAGTCGCTCGCTGGATTTTGGAGTGGGTTCGTTTTGACAAACCAGTCAAACGTTTGTGGATTTCTTCGCAAACCCCTAAAGCCATCAAAGAAGGCTTTGCAAAATTGCAGTCAGCCAAGCACTACGATAATCTTTACTACTCCGCCCTTGCGCGGGCAAAAGCCGACTGGCTGGTAGGATTGAATGTCACCCGGGCATTGACGGTCAAATATCAAGACAATCTTAGTGCGGGTCGGGTCCAAACCCCTACCTTAGCTTTGGTGCGCAGTCAGGAAATGCAGATCGAGAGTTTCCGTCCGCAAACCTATCATGTGATTACCCTAAACGTAGGCGATGCCAAGGCTCGCCTGCAACAAAAAAATCCTTATCAATTAAAAGAACGCAGCGATGCCGAAGCATTGGTCAAACAGATGAGTCAACAGAATGGTCGCGTGACAGCGATCGAAGAAAAGGTCAAAACAGAAAGTGCACCACTGCCCTACGATTTGACCGAGATCCAACGAGAAGCCAATCAGCGTTATGGGTTTTCAGCCAAGAAGACCTTGTCGCTTGTTCAAAGCTTGTATGAAACCCACAAGATCGTCACTTATCCAAGGACGGATTCCAAGTATTTGACTAATGATATGAAGGCAACCATGAAGGAACGCCTGCAGGCAGTTGCGGATTTTGCCCCAGAAGTCAAAGGATACTTGAAAAATGGCGGACAAGTGGTGCAGCAAGCTGTCTTCAATGATAAAAAAGTTACAGATCACCATGCCCTATTGCCAACGGAACAGCGGGCACGTTATGAAAAATTAACTACCGATGAACAACGGATCTATCAAATGATCGTTAGTCGTTTCTTAATGCTCTTTGCGAAACCCCATAAAAAGCAGCAGCAGAAAGTGACCGTGACCTTTGGTTCAGAAACCTTTGTATTCAACCGCAATACCGTGTTAGAAGCGGGATGGAAAACGACTTCTGAAGAAGAAACCATTGACATAGCTTGGCAAAAAGGCAGTACCGTCAAGCCTGAGTTCACCATCCAGAAAGAGTTGACCACACCACCGAAACCGTTGAATGAAGGAACTCTTTTAGGTAAAATGGAAAAACATAGTCTCGGTACGCCGGCAACCCGTGCGGAGATCATTGAAAAGCTGATCAAATCTGAGCTGATGGAGCGGACCCCAAGCGGCTTGCAAGTATCGCCAAAAGGCAAGCAGTTGTTAGTCTTAGTCAATCCTTCCTTGGTGACACCAGAGTTGACGGAAAAATGGGAGAAGGAACTGGAAGCCATCGCGAAAGGCACCTACTCTGCCCAAACCTTCCTCGCGCAAATCGAAGCAGACACTAAACAATTGGTTAAAGAAATCAAGCAAAGTGAGAGCAAGTACCAAGATTTCTCATTGACCCAAAAACGGTGTCCAGAATGCGGCGAACCATTGCGGGAGAAAAATACCCGTGATGGCAAGATCTATGTTTGTTCCAGTGGCACCTGCAAGTACCGTCGTCGGAAAGACCCGAAAGTTTCAAACCGACGTTGCCCGCAATGTCACCGAAAGATGGAGATCATTGAGGGCAAAAATGGCGCCTATTTCCGCTGTAAATTCGATGGGACCACCGAAAAAATGGCGGATAAAAAAGAGCGCAGCAAAAAGCTGTCGAAACACGAAGAACGCCGCTTGATGAATAAAATCAATCAAGAAGAACCGCAAGAAAGCCCATTAGCAGCTGCTTTAAAAGCTGCTATGGAGAAGAAATAACTGAATGAGGTAGAAAATAAAAAAGAGTGAGGACGATTTTGCTGTCTCTCACTCTTTTTTTGTATCCATTCATTCATTTAAGCATTTTTTTGACGGTATTCTTTCGGTGAGATACTTTCTTTCTTCTTGAACAAAAAGGAAAAATAATTTGGGTCATTATAGCCAACATCAAAGGCGATCTCAGATAGCCGTAGATTTGTCGTTAACAGCAGTTCCTTAGCTAAGGTCAATCGTTGCTCGGTCAAGTATTCGATAAACGTAGAATCAGTGGCTTGCGAGAAGATGGTGCTGAAGTGCGCCGGACTCAAATGAACTTTTTCAGCAACTACATTTAAGGAAATATTGGGATCAGAAAAGTGCTCACTGATAAAGGCTTTGGCTTGATTGATGACGCTTTGATATTTCGCCATTGCAGGATTGATGGGTTGTTTGGTCAATAGCGGCAACAGTTCTGCCAGAGTCGTTTGATAGTTCTCTGGCTCATGGGTCAATGCCGCTAGATAGTCTAAGTCATGGGCGTGCTGAACGATCTGGGGCAGCGAATGACTGTCTTTTTTCTTCAATAATGCCAGCAATTCGACCAAGACGAACAAACGGTACATTTGCGTTCGCTCAACGGTCCCTTGAGGCGCCATCAATTCATCGGTCAGCTCAGGGATCGTCTGTTTCCCAGCATTTGCCAGTCTTGAAGCAAGATCGGTTTTGAAAGGATTGGTGGGGGACAGTTCCCCTTCCCGAATGTCATCTTCATAGCTGATGATTTTTTCCTTGCGGATGCTGCCATAGGTTTTTAGCATGTCACGAGCTTTCTGATAAGAAAGAGGGATGCCCGAGAAACGATCTGCTATAGGTCCGATCGCCACTGCCACTTCTTCCCCAGAACCATGAACGAGGCTTTGAGCGATCTGATAGGCTTTTTCTAAAACTTGTTCGCGGTCATGGTCAAAAAGTAAAAACTTGATGAAGCGGCTAGACACACTGGAGAACAAGACGGCATCATCTTGCTCATAGGCTTTGGTCAGCTGCTGGCTAAAGCGAGTGTAGTCAGAAAAACTTTGATTGAAGGGGGTTTTTGCTAACAGCACACAAAACTGTTTGCCTGAAAAGCGCCGTCCCAGTTCTTCTGCTTGCAAAAAGGCTTCTGAGATCGTGATCTTTTGTTTAAAGAGGTGATTCAGAAAGTGATTTTTTTTGATTTCCATTTCGAATAAATCGTCTTCTTTGGATAATTGCTGATGAGTGGTTTGTTGTTCATCTAAGTGTTGAACGACGGTTTTGATGGCTTGTTCTAATTCTTCGTTTTTGATGGGCTTGAGTAAGTAATCGTCTGCTTGCAGCTGCAGTGCCGTTTTTGCATAGTCAAAATCATCAAAGCCGCTAACAAAAATAATGCGAACTTGCGGCAATAATTTTTTGGCTTCTTTCGCAAAGACCAAACCATCCATAAACGGCATTTTGATATCGCTGATAATAATATCCGGACGCAGATCAAGGATCGAAGCCAGCGCCAATTCGCCATCGGCGGCTTCATCGCTATAAACGATCGGGTATTGTTTGGCAAGAGTCATGATTTGGTGACGCAAACTATCGCGAATCAGATGTTCATCTTCAACTATGAACACTTTGTACATGGTTGGGTTCCTCCCTTTTTGGTACTGTGACGGTAATCGTGGTGCCTTCTTGGTATTGACTGTGGATCGTCAGTTGCGCTTCGCTGCCGTAGTTCAGCTGGAGACGGCGATAGACGTTATATAGGCCATAGCCGCTCTCAGAGGCGGGATCAGTGGTTTCTTTAAGGTTACGACGAATCTCCTCCAAACGGTCAGGGTCGATCCCAATGCCGTTGTCACTGATGGTCATTTGAATCTGGTGAGGCAATTCTGACACTGTGATTCGAATCATGCCGACGCGACGGACAAACTTGGTGCCATGATAAACGGCGTTTTCAACTAGGGGCTGCAGGACCATTTTCAAAACCTGCAGTTCTGGACTGACGGTTTGATCTTCGATGGTGTAAGACAGCATCCTACCATAGCGAATCTGCAAAATCTTCAAGTAATCGCCCACATGCCGCAATTCTTTTTCCAAAGGAATCCAGTCTTGCCCTTTGCTTAAGGAGATACGGAAAAAATCCGACAATGCATAGGTCATTTCCGTTGCTTGCTCGTAACGGGCAGCTTCGATCAAAGAAACGATCGCATCTAAACTATTATAGATGAAATGTGGGGTAATCTGGGCTTGTAAGACCCGCACCTCACTTTGGGCTAAGTGATACTGTTTCAAGGCATTTTCTTCCAAGAGTCGGGTCAAGTCATCTGCCATTCGATTCAAGCTACTCGTCAAGGTCCGCAGCTCTGGGGTTTCTGGCAGTTCTGCTCGGTAGCTCAAATGTCCTTGGGATAGTTCGTTGGAAAGATCTAATAACCGATCCAGCGGGTCTTGCAGGTTGTCACGAACAAAGCGCCGGTTTTTATTGATGATAGCAAAGATGATCAAAAGTAACACGACTTGAAAAAGGATCAGTAACAATACCGATTGGACTAGTTCGTGATTGGTTTGGCTGGCTAAGCTGATCTCTACCCCGACGAATTGCTGCAAAATATCGGATAGCAAATCGATCACCGAATCCACTTGGATCATGACGTATTGGTTTTTTTCCACCGGCTCATCCTTGAGAATATTGTCGATCAACTGTTGCTGATAGGTTTCTAAAGAATCGAGCGTCCGAAAGGCGACCGCTAAAATATTGAGCTCTTTCGCAGTGCTGGTATTTTCTTGGATGTGTTGCAGGTCGCTCCTCAATTCCTCAATTACATTGGTTTCTTGGACTTGTGCGACGGTTTTTTGGCCAAAGACTAAGTCCCACATCTCCTCCAAGACAATGGCATCGACTTTTTCCGATAGTTGATTGGCTTCTTCAATATTGTTGATGGTATTTTGGTAAATGAAAATCTGCCGCGAGTAAAACACACTGCTTAGTACGAGGGGAATAAAGGCGACGAGGATCATCAGTTTATTCGTCTGTTGAAAGATGCCCTTGATACTTTTTGTTTTCATCTTCATCTCCTCAATAATTTCTCGGTGGAATCTGATCGAAATCCATGTCACTGGAAAAAACTGTTTCATGGACATAGATTTCACGAGGAATGGCATCGGCGCCGCGAGCCAAGTAGCGAGAGATGGCATTTTTGACGAACACCCCGGCATCTGGGTTGCACTCAACGACACAATTGACCACTCCTTGCTTCAATTTATCGATCATTTCTTTTTGAGCATCGATCGATACGATCACTAAATCCTTCCCCGGCTCAATATCGGTTTTTTCTAAGGCTTCTAGGGCACCCAACGTCATCTCATCATTGTGGCTGAACAAGACATCAATCTGTTCCATTTTGCCTGCTTCGATGTATTGTTCGATGACTTCTTTGCCTTTACGGCGGATGAAATCGCCGTTTAATTCGTCTACGACTTGGATCGTCACATTGTTATGGGCATAATCACGCTTGATGGTTTCTCGGAACCCTTCTGAGCGCAAATACGTCGGGGACGTAGCATCCAGTCCCGTCAATTCTAAAACATTGACTGTTTCGTTCTCATGCTCTTTATAATAATTACTAACGTAGAGACCTGCACGATTGCCCTCGGCTTTGAAGCTTGGCCCGATATGGGTCAAAAATAAAGAGGGATCGCTGACGTTGACATGACGGTCCACCACGAAAACGGGAATCCCCGCTTGCGCAGCTTCTTCCAAAATCGGTTCCCAATTGTTTTCCTGAATCGGGGTAAAGACGATGGCATCGACTTGATACACGATAAAACTGCGGATATCTTGAATCTGACGTTCTTGATTCATATAGCCGTTACGATAGAGCACTTCATAGCCTTCCTTCTCTAATTCAGTGCGAATCGATTCGGTGTGGCGTTTACGCCAGCTGCTTTCTGTTCCCGATTGAGAAAAACCGATCACGATACTTTCTTCCGCTGTTTCAGCGGTCGTTTCTTTGACTGCTTGGCAACCAGCCAAGAAAGACAAACACAACCAAAGGAGTAACCCAATTTTTATATTCCTCATTTTTTTCACCTCTATTGTCTATTCTACTAAAAAATACGGAAGCGCTTTACACAAAATATCAAATCAAATAAAAACCAAGGGAATCTTAAAAAATCCAAGATTACGAAAAGAAATGGGGGCAACTGAGTCGTTTTTTCTCAAGAAATCCAAGAAACCTCGAAAAAATCTAAATGTAAGCGATTCCTTAACTGGCTATACTGAGAATGTAAGAAAAAGACATGGAGGGATCACAATGAAAGGTACTTTTGGTAAATTGGTCGTCCTAGCATCCACCTTATTGGTTGGTGGATTGTTAGCAGCTTGTGGGAATGGATCAGATAGCGGGGCAAACGGTGACGGAGACAAAGGATTTGTTGGGATTGCGATGCCGACCAAATCGGCAGAACGATGGATCGCAGATGGCGACAATATGGTAGAGGAATTAGAGAAGCTTGGCTATAAAACTGACCTGCAATATGGAGAAGACAAAGTAGAAAACCAAGTGGCACAAATTGAGAACATGATCACCAAAGGTGTTGATACTTTAGTGATCGCCTCGATCGATGGGTCGGCACTGACGGACGTGTTGGAAAAAGCCCATAACGAAGACATCACAGTCATCGCCTATGACCGTTTACTGATGAACTCGGAATACGTCGATTATTATGCCACCTTTGATAATTTTGGGGTCGGCGTGCTGCAAGCGTCTTATATTGAAGACAAATTAGGCCTCAAAGACGGTGAAGGACCATTTAACATTGAATTATTCGGCGGTTCTCCAGATGATAACAATGCACTGATCAATTATAATGGGGTCCTTTCGGTTTTCCAACAATACTTTGACAGCGGACAGCTAGTCGTTCCTTCCGGTCAAACCAACTTCAACCAAATCGCTACCTTGCGTTGGGATGGTTCAACCGCGCAAGCTCGGATGGACAACTTGTTGAGTGCCAACTATACGGATCAAACATTGGATGCTGTTCTTTCACCTTATGATCCAATCAGCCTAGGAATCATCTCATCGCTTAAAGGTGTGGGCTATGGTTCCTCTGATAAACCACTGCCTGTGATCACCGGTCAAGATGCGACGGTGGCAGGAGTGAAATCAATCATCGCGGGCGAACAAACCCAAACGATTTTTAAAGATACACGGGTGTTAGCGAAAAACACGATCGAAATGATCGAAGCCATCACCAATGGCGAGGAAGTGCCGGTCAACGATACTGAAACCTATGACAATGGCGTCAAAGTCGTACCAACCTACTTGTCAAATCCTGTTTCTGTGGATAGCGACAACTACAAAGAAGAATTGATCGATACCGATTACTATACAGAAGAAGAGCTGGGCATTTAAGCAAGGAGTGCAGATCCAGCGAGAAAAGATGCTAGTTTCCCCTAAAGCAGCAGGGAAGAACGAATCATCCCCAGTATTCGTTCTTTCCGCTTTTCTTACAAAGGGAGCGCATCACTTTTACATAAAAAGGAAAAGGGTGAAAGAACATGGCAGATAATATTTTGATGATGAAAGGCATAGTCAAAGAGTTTTCAGGGGTTCGCGCCCTTGATAACGTCAACCTCTCGATCGAGCGAGGAGAGATCCACGCACTGTGTGGAGAAAATGGCGCTGGCAAGTCCACGCTGATGAATGTCTTAAGCGGACTCTATCCTTACGGCAGTTATGATGGAGAGATCTATTATGAAGGGGAGTTATGCAAGTTCAAAGATTTGCGGGACAGCGAGGACAAAGGAATCGTTATTATTCATCAAGAGTTAGCCTTAAGTCCTTACCTGTCGATCAAAGAAAATATTTTTTTAGGAAATGAACAAGCCAAGCACGGCATTATTGATTGGGATCTGACCGAAAAGAAAACGGACAATCTCTTAAAGATCGTTGGCTTGAAATTAGACCCGAATACGCTGGTTTCACAAATCGGTGTCGGGCATCAACAGCTGGTGGAAATTGCCAAAGCATTTTCAAAATCCGTCCGATTGTTGATTTTAGATGAACCAACCGCGGCGTTGAATGAAGAAGAAAGTGCCAATCTGTTAGAGCTGATCAAAGAGTTTCGCAACCAAGGGATCACTTCCATCATCATCTCCCACAAGTTGAATGAAATCGTCAATGTGGCGGATCGCATCACGATTTTACGAGACGGGCAAACGATCGAGACGCTGAGCGGGGCCGAAATCTCTGAAGAGCGCATCATTCGCGGCATGGTTGGGCGAGATTTGACCAATCGTTACCCAGAGCGGAAACCCACTATTGGTGAACCGTTTTTTGAAGTCAAAAATTGGACGGTCCATCATCCAATCGACCATACCCGTGTGGTGAATGAGAATTTAAACTTGATGATCCGCAAAGGAGAGATCATCGGCATCGCCGGTTTGATGGGTGCTGGCCGGACAGAGTTTGCCATGAGTGTCTTCGGTCATTCCTACGGCAGTTCGATTTCGGGGGAAGTCTATAAAGACGGCCAACCGATTTCTGTCAAAGATGTGCCAACCGCCATCAAAAATGGGTTAGCCTATGTGTCGGAAGACAGAAAAGCGTTGGGCTTGAATCTGCTGATGGATATTCGCGAGAACACCACTATCGCTAGTCTTGCCAAAATCAGCCGCCAAGGGGTCATCGATAAAGAAAAAGAAGTCACGATGGCAGAAGAATTTCGCAAAAAAATGCGGACGAAAACCAATTCAATCTATCAAAACGTTGGCAGTTTGAGTGGTGGGAATCAGCAAAAAGTCGTTTTGGCAAAGTGGCTGATGACCACACCAGATATCTTATTTTTAGATGAACCGACCCGCGGGATCGATGTCGGGGCGAAGTACGAAATCTATACGATCATCGAAGAGATGGCAGCAGCTGGCAAAGCCATCTGTATCATCTCCTCGGAGTTACCAGAACTATTAGGCATGTGCGACCGGATCTACACGATGAACGAAGGCCGCTTCACGGGCGAAGTGTTACGGGAAGAGGCCGACCAAGAACGATTGATGAATCTAATGACACTAGAAGAGAGTGGGGTTTGAGATGGAAACAACCAATAAATTAAAAAAAGAACGCAGCCATTCGCTGAAAGAAAAGGCACTGGAAATCTTTAGCAAATACAGTATGATCATTATCTTAGCAGTATTATTGGTGGCCTTTCAGCTCATGACCGACGGAATTTTCTGGCGGCCGCTGAATATCACCAACCTCGTGTTGCAAAACAGTCATATTCTCGTTTTAGCAGCCGGTATGCTTTTGGTCGTCTTGTTAGGACATGTCGATCTATCCGTAGGCTCCGTGATGGCGTTTGTCGGTGCGATTGCAGGCGTCTTGATGGTCAATAACGGCATCAGTCCTTGGTTGGCAGTGCCTCTTTGCTTACTGATGGGCGCAGTGATCGGTGCCTGGCAAGGCTTCTGGGTCGCGTATGTCGGTATCCCAGCATTTATCGTGACCTTGTCTGGTTTACTAATGTTTCGAGGATTGACCCAAGTCGTCTTAGGCGGTCAATCATTGGCACCGTTTCCCAAGGCATTCCAACAAATTTCCACCGGCTATTTGCCAGATATTGCAGGCGGTCAGATCCATTTACTTTCCATGATTTTAGGTGTAGTGATCACGGGCATCCTGATTTTAGGCCAATGGCGGACCCGTGAGCGCCGCAAAAAAAATCTTTTTGAAGTGGAATCAATGGCAGCCTTTGCCTTTAAAGCCGTCTTTACTGCGGTTGTTTTTCTCGGTGCTACCTACATCTTTGCCTCTTATCAAGGGTATCCGATCATTTTGATCGTCTTAGGGGTGATCGTGGCTGCCTATGGATTTTTGACTAACAAAACCGTCGCTGGTCGGCAAATCTATGCAACCGGCGGCAACAAAAAAGCAGCCGAACTTTCGGGAATCAAGACGAAGAAAATCACCTTCTGGGTCTTCGTGAACATGGGGATGATGGCAGCTTTGGCGGGCTTGGTTTTAGCGGCTCGGTTGAATGCAGCCACACCGCAAGCGGGAACGTCAATGGAATTAGATGCAATGGCCGCAGTGTATTTCGGCGGTGCTTCTACCTCAGGCGGTATTGGTACTGTGATGGGGGCGATCGTTGGTGGTCTCGTGATGGGTGTCTTAAACAATGGGATGTCGATCTTAGGGGTCGGTGTCGATTGGCAGCAAGCCATCAAAGGGTTGATTTTGCTGCTGGCTGTCGTGTTGGATATCTACAATAAGAAAAAGAAAATTTCGTAGGAGGGCCTGTTTATGGAGGACCAAGCACAAAAGACGATTTTATTGATTTGTACCGCCGGCATCACTACGGGTCTCTTAGTGAAAAACATGCAGCGGGCCGCAGATGAAAAAGGGCTAGCTGTGCATATCTATTCGGCACCAGCCATCATTGCTGAACAGATCCTGCAGCAGCAAACAGTCGATGCTTTGTTGATCGGTCCGCAGTCGAAGTACGAAGTCAATCGATTAAAAGACTTTCTCATGGTCAAAGCGGTGCCATATAAATTAATCAAAGAAACAGATTACGAGCTGTTAGATGGCGAAGCTGTCCTTACAGACAGCCTGACCCTCTTACAAAACGATCACTAGGCTCGCGTAAAAAGATGTGTCTTTTAGCGTTTGAATATGTTGTTTAGAGTAGTGCCTTGCGAATCCCCCAAGCAAGCACTACTCTTTTTATCGTAAAGTAGTTTGATCACCTGATAGGGAAGACCCGTCGATTGAATGGTGCTTCAGTCAGTTCCTGTACTTCGTTTGCCAGTGAGCGTACAGATGACGGAAGTACAGTAAAGGCGTTGGATCTTTTCCAATGAGGAAACAGTCAAGAATCGATCTTGTATCTGTTTCCTTAAAGCAGCAAACAACTCATAGAATGGAGGAACAGATTATCGAACCAGCAGAACTTACCCAGATTCGCCCCAGTAAACGACAACTACAGTGGCAGCAGTTGGAATTTTATGGCTTTATCCACTTTGGTCTCAATACGATGACCAATCGTGAATGGGGGCTCGGCAATGAGTCGCCAACGGTATTTGACCCGCAAAAGCTAGACTGTCATCAATGGGTTTCCACAATGAAGCAAAGCGGTATGCAGGGAATCATTTTGACCTGCAAACATCATGACGGCTTTTGCTTATGGCCAAGCCAGCACACTGCTTTCACAGTCGCTTCAACGCCCTGGCGCAATGGTCAAGGTGATTTAGTGAAAGAACTTTCTGATGCTTGCCGTCAAGCAGACCTGAAATTCGGCATTTATTTATCGCCTTGGGATCAGCATGAAGCTTGTTATGGAATGGGGCAAGTCTATGATGATTTTTATACGGCGCAGTTGACAGAACTTGTAACCAATTATGGTGATATATTCGAAATATGGTTAGATGGGGCCAATGGTGAAGGACCCAATGGAAAACGCCAAAACTATGATTGGGAACGGTATTATCAAGTGATTCGTGAGCTGCAACCCAATGCAGTGATTGCGGTTTGCGGACCGGATGTCCGTTGGGTAGGAAACGAAGCGGGGCAAACCAGACTTCAAGAATGGAGTGTGGTGCCAGCAGCATTAAAGGATGCTGAAAAAACAGCGAGTCATTCGCAAAAAGCCGATAGCACAGCGTTTCGGCAATCGATTTCCAGTATGGAAATCGATTTAGGAAGCCGACAAGCGCTGAAAAAGTACGGCATTAAAGAAGCTGCCGAATTGGCTTGGTACCCTGCTGAGGTCAACTTATCGATTCGCCCCGGCTGGTTTTATCATCCATCAGAAGACCAACAAGTAAAAAGCGGCGCTGAGCTCTGGTCTTTTTACAAGCAGATCGTTGGGGGCAATAGTTCTTTTCTACTTAATGTGTCGCCGATGCCGGATGGTATGATCCATCCAACGGATCAAAAGGCATTGCAGCAATTAGGTCACTCGATTAAACAATTGAAAGAGGTGACGACTGAAAGGAACGGCACGTTTGCGAGCTCTTCAACCAGTGTGTCCAGCAGAATGGATAAGCTCCAACTATCTCAAGCGTTTGGCCAGTATTGGAAACCGGACTTGGAAGACAAACGGCCATGGCTGACCCTACATTTTGCAGAACCGGTCGTCATCAATTCACTTGTATTGAAGGAAGCGATTCAATATGGGCAACGGGTAGAAAAAGCAAAAATTTTTCTGCAAACTGTAGCAGGACCACAGTTACTGACCGAAATAGTGACGATCGGCTATCAAAAAATCATCAGCTTTGAAGCGGTCGGCGTGTCTGCTGTCAAAATCGTTTTTACTCAAGTTCGGCAAACACCGATCATTCAAACCATGGCCGCGCGCTATGTGCCTCAGGAAGAATAAAGTAACCCAAAAACAGACAGTCGGCTGACTGTCTGTTTTTGAGGGATACAAATAAGGAATAAAAGTGGATATTAGTTAAATGCGACTGCCTAGGGGGCAAATCCGAGAACAGTGCATGGTAACTACAAATTAAGGAAGTGTGATGACATTTTCTGAATCTTTGTCGAAGAAATGCGCTTTGTTGATGTTGAAAGCTAAATCAACTGTTTCACCTGGACGGTGGAAGTCGCGGGCATCAACTTTCGAGATAAATTCAGTCGCACCTACACGTGTATAAAGCATTGTTTCTGCACCTAATAGTTCAGATACGACCACTTCAGCACGTACAGTTGCTTCAGGAGAAGCTTCCAATGCGATTTGTTCACTGTGGATATCTTCTGGACGAATACCAAAGACTAATTGTTTGCCTTCGTAGCCTTTTTCAACAAGAATCTTATTCTTGCCTTCAGGAATACGTAAATTCAAACTTTGACCATCAGAGATCATACCGTTATTCAACGTAACATTGAAGAAGTTCATTGCTGGTGAACCGATAAAGCCGGCAACGAAAATATTTTTCGGCGTGTTGTAGACTTCTTTTGGTGAACCGATTTGTTGAATGAAGCCATCTTTCATGATAACGATCCGGTCAGCCATGGTCATCGCTTCTGTTTGGTCATGGGTTACGTAGATCGTCGTTGTTTCTAAACGTTGGTGTAATTTTGCGATTTCCGCACGCATGGCAACCCGCAATTTCGCATCTAAGTTTGACAACGGCTCATCCATTAAGAAGACTTTGGCATCACGAACGATGGCACGGCCTAAGGCAACCCGTTGACGCTGACCACCAGAAAGGGCAGCAGGTTTACGATCTAAGTATTCTGTCAAACCTAAGATCTCAGCGGCATTTTCTACGCGTTTTTTGATTTCTTCTTTGTCGTATTTACGCAATTTCAAACCAAATGCCATGTTGTTGAAAACAGTCATATGGGGATACAATGCGTAGTTCTGGAAAACCATCGCGATGTCGCGGTCTTTTGGTGCTACATCGTTCATTACTTTTCCACCGATGCTCAATTCGCCTTCAGAAATATCTTCTAAACCAGCGATCATTCGAAGGGTTGTTGATTTTCCGCAACCAGAAGGTCCAACGAAAACGATAAATTCGCGATCCGCGATATCTAAATTAAAATCAGTTACCGAATACGCATCATTATTGTCATATTTTTTGTGGATATTTTTTAAGGCCATTTCTACCATTGGGATTACCTCTTTCCATTTAGTTTACATGAATAGCATAAATGAAAACGCTTCGAATGCGCAACGGAAACCTGCACAAGAAAAAAACGTTTTCTTGTGCAGGTTGTTTAATTGCTCTGATGGGTGAATTGGTCGATCAGTAAATAGCAAAGCAGCAGATCATCCATATTTTTTAAATTTAAACGTGTCAGTGTTTGAAACTTATCGATCTTATATAGGAGAGAATTCCGATGCATAAACAGTTCTTTGGCAGTGGAACTCGCATTGCCTTGATTGCGCCACAGTGATTGAATGATCGTTTCGGTCTCTTCTTCAAACCAATCTAGATACAAGGTACGAAACAAGGAAATATACTCGGAAAAGCCATTGCGAAAAAGAGCGAAGACCACTTTGGGCAGATCCATACTTTTACTGGTAGTTTTCGTTTTTAACTCATTTTTAAACAGGGTAGATTCACTCGTCCATAAGGTAGTGAAGTCGTGGCGTGGGTGATGGAAGGGGCCAACGAACAGCTGGGAATAGCAGTCGAAATCCATATCCAAAGCCACGAATAAGCCGTCGAGATCTTCGATGGGTAAATTAGTGTCGTCTTGTTTTTCTACGATCACCGCATGGTCTTCGGTGAGGAAAAAAAGATCCACCACGCTAGGGAGCATTTGCTGGATCTCTGCGAGCCATTCGGATTGCAAGGAGTCAATGGTTCGGGTGAAATGAACTTGCAGCATTCGGACCCACGTTTGGTCTTGAACGGGCTGATGTTCAAATAAAATCGGATACCATGGATGGTTTCGGTTATCGATTTCTGGTTGCAAAGAGCCGTTTCCCAGTTGGATCAGCAGTTTTTCACTGTCACTTAATTGGTCAGTTGGCAGCCAAATATATTTTTTGCCGAAAGCGATGGATTCGATGTCCTTCGTTGTGGATACTTTGTCATGCAGCGTTGCCTGGGGGAAACGCGCTTTGATGTCATTAAAAGAAAAAATGAGAAAGACCTCCTTTGAGATACTCTACGTATTCTTCATTTAGTATAGCATGTTCTAAAAAAACCGTTCAAAATTTTCCCAGAAAAAAGCACAGCCCTTCACCGAAATCTCTGCCTTTGCATGGCAGGAGGACTGCTTTTTTTCCCGAAGCGATGGCTTCTATAATCCTAACAGTTGTTTTTTCTTTAAGGCAAATTCTTCTTCAGTCAAAATTCCTTCGTCGACCAGCATTTTCAGTTCGCGAAGATCAGCAATGACCTGTTCCGTCGGGGTTACAGTTGGTCGCGGGGGCAGTATCGCATGCTCACGGGGGAAGTTAGTGAGATAGCGCTGTATGATCCGAGCAATCAGCAGGTCTTTTTCGGCAAAGCAAAGGGAGTGGTTTGGTTCCGTCCTTCTGCGAGAATGGGTTTCTCTGATTGCCCCGCCGCCAATATACAGTTCCAAGAAGCCATTGCCTTTCCAAAGACCAGATTCGGCAACTTCTTTCAGACTGACACTGGTGATCTGGGGAATCTGCAAAACCTGCTTTTCTTTCTTTTTGTAGTCGATGATCGTGAGGGTATCTTCTGCGATGATCCAAGCATCACGATATTGATAGGAAAGTAATTTGATTTCTCCAGCCTCTTCATCCACGTAACTTTTGGCTGATTGTCCGCCAAGTGCTGCCAAATGATCCGTTAAAAATTCATAGGCTTTTTGGGCATCGATTCGATTGGTGAAATAAAGCAGATGAGAATTACCTGGTACCTGCAGTCGGAGGTAGTCCACTAAGAGACCTTTGCCTATATGTAATTCCACATCGGCAATTTTTGCCATGGGAATCTTTTCATCCGGGATTTTTGGATGGGTGTTGTTTATCCAGACGCCTTTTTTCGTAATGAACCAACGACAGCTAGCATCATGTCTGCGATTCTCTCGATATTTTTTTGAATACAGAATGATTGGTGCCTCATGATTTTCATTCATATTTCTCGTCAAAGTGTTTGCCTCCTTCATAGAAATAACTAACTATTTATTCAATTATACAACAAATTTATTCTTGTTTATTTTTATTATGAGTAAAATCGAGGTGTATTATCGTTTGGAATTTTTTCTCTATTACTTTTTCAGAAAAATTAGTATAGCAGCAATTGACAAGGAAGCGGTTTCTTGGTATCTTAGATGTACGGACAACTTTTGAAAGATGGGATGAAAATGGCGAATAAGTACGAACAACTAGCGGATATCTTAAGAGAAAAGATCCGCTTAGGCACCTATCAAGAAGGCGATGCGATCCCTTCAGAAGCAACCTTACAGGAAGAATTTCATTATAGCCGCCACACGGTGCGCCAAGCGATCGCTGTTTTGGTCAATGAAGGTTATTTAAGAAAAGAACGGGGCTCAGGTACCTACGTTTCAAAACCTGAGACTGTCAATCGTAAAAACCGCAAAACGATTGGGATCATCATGACCTATTTGTCTGATTATATTTTCCCATCGATCATGCGTGGCGTGGAGCAGACATTGCGGGAGCAAGGCTACTCACTGCTTTTAGGCTCAACCAACAATGACCATGAGCAAGAAAGAGCGTGCTTGCAGCAAATGATGGATCAAGGGGTAGACGGGTTGATCGTTGAACCAACTAAGAGCAGCCAGTACAACCCGAATCTTGCCTATTATGTCGCACTCCAAGAAGCTGGGATTCCTCTCGTCATGATCAATGCCTATTACGAAGAACTAGACTTGCCGCATATTTGTGTCAACGATACACGTTCTGTTTTTTTAGCAACCAATTATCTATTAGAACAACAGCATCAGCAGTTGATGATGATCACGAAAATCGATGACTTACAAGGGAAATATCGGATGAAAGGGTTTGTCAAAGCGTTGACCCAAGCCAAGCGGACGTTTGCAGCAGAAGACGTCTTGACGTATACGACGGAGACGAAAGAAGCCGTTATTGAACAAGCGATCCAGCGCTTGACGGCTGCCGATAATCAAGTCACAGGCATCGTTTGTTACAACGATGAGATCGCGCATCGTTTGATTCAAGCATTGACGGCTGCTGGGAAGAACGTTCCTACTGATTTTTCGATCGTAGGAAACGATGACTCGCCCCTTAGCACCTTGTCCACACCGACGATCACCACACTGACTCACCCGAAAGAAGCGATGGGGGAATTGGCAGCACAATGGATCACTACAGGGAAGGCAACAGAAGCACAACACTTTTATTTTGAACCAGAGCTGATCGTTCGCGGTTCAGTCAATAACCAAAAAGGAGAGTAAGAAGATGACGCAACAAGTAAGGCAAGCAATTATTGACGGGCGCACGTCTCTTGGGATCGAGCTAGGCTCGACACGGATCAAAGCTGTCTTGATCGATGAGCGGTTTCAGACGATCGCTTCTGGCAGCTTTGAATGGGAAAATCAATTGGAGCAAGGGATTTGGACCTACTCGCTAGAAGCGATTTGGCAAGGACTGCAAGCCAGCTACCAAGAGTTGGCGCACAATATCCAGCAGCAATTCGAGGTACCTTTGACGACGATCGGCAGTATCGGTTTTTCTGCAATGATGCACGGCTATATGGCCTTTGATCAGCAAGGCACGCTGTTGGTCCCTTTTCGGACATGGCGCAATGCGATCACGGAAGAAGCAGAAAAAACTTTGACGGCATTGTTCCAATACAACATCCCGCAGCGTTGGAGTATCGCGCACTTGTATCAAGCGATTTTGAATCAAGAAGCTCACGTACCAGAGGTCGCTTTTTTCACTACCTTAGCCGGCTATGTCCATTGGCAGCTGACAGGAGAAAAAGTTATCGGAATCGGTGATGCATCTGGGATGTTCCCAATCGATAGTACGACAAAAAACTATGATGCGAATATGCTGCAGCAATTTGATGCGCAAATCAGCAGTCAGGGGTATCCTTGGCAGATCAAAGACCTTTTGCCACAAGTGTTGACAGCAGGCGAACCAGCCGGCACATTGACGGCAGAAGGCGCAAAAAAACTCGACCCAACCGGTACCTTGCAAGCCGGCATCCCGTTATGTCCGCCAGAAGGCGATGCGGGCACTGGCATGGTTGCCACGAATAGTGTGGCACAGCGAAGCGGGAATGTTTCAGCCGGGACGTCGGCTTTTGCCATGATCGTTTTAGAAGAACCCTTAACGCAAGTGTATCCAGAGATCGATTTGGTCACGACGCCTTCTGGTGATTTGGTGGGGATGGTCCATACGAATAACTGTACCTCGGAGATCAATGCCTGGGTCAAACTTTTCCGCGAATTTGCCGACGCAGCTGGAATGAAACTCTCCACGGAAGAATTGTTTGCGACCTTGTTCAACGAAGCATTGAAAGGGGATTCAGACTGTGGTGGGATGCTCTCTTATGGCTATTATTCTGGTGAAAATATCACCAAGATCCCTGAAGGACGACCGCTTTTCGTCCGATCGCCAGAGAGTTCTTTTACTTTAGCAAGTTTTATGCGCTTACATCTGTTTAGTGCCTTTGGTGCGATGAAGATCGGGATGAAGATTCTGGAAGCCGAAGACGTTGCCCTCGATCGAATCGTTGGTCACGGTGGGATCTTCAAGACGCCAGAAGTTGCCCAGCGTGTCTTGGCAGCTGTCATGGAAGCGCCAGTTACGGTCCTGGAAACGGCTGGTGAAGGCGGCGCCTGGGGGATCGCCCTTTTAGCAGCATACCTACGCCGCCACAAGCCAGAACAATCCTTGGCCGCATTTTTAGCAGATCAAGTGTTTAAAAATGATCACGGCGTGACGTTAGTCCCAACGGAAGCGGACATTCAGGGATTCACCGTCTTTACCCAACGTTACCAAGCAGGGTTGCCGATCGAGCAAGCGGCAATCGATGCGTTGATTTAAAAAGAAAGAAGGGAATTTTGTGTTAGAAGGATTAAAAGAAGAAGTCTTTCAAGCCAATTTGGCATTGCCGAAGCAAGGATTGATCAAATACACCTGGGGCAATGTGTCAGCAGTGGATCGCCAACAGCAGTTGTTTGTCATCAAACCTAGCGGTGTTGACTATGAAACCATGCAAGCCAGTGATATGGTGGTTTGTGATTTTGAGGGCAACGTAGTGGAAGG
The DNA here is from genome assembly GCF_050546735.1 of Enterococcus sp. AZ095a. Taxonomy (NCBI): domain Bacteria; kingdom Bacillati; phylum Bacillota; class Bacilli; order Lactobacillales; family Enterococcaceae; genus Enterococcus; species Enterococcus sp. AZ095a. The sequence goes on from NZ_CP172953.1 coordinate 438,386, forward strand.
AGCAAAAAATCCTTCCTCCGATACGCCGACGCATGCCGTTTTATACAAAGCATTTCCAGAAATTGGTGGGATCGTCCATACCCATTCTACTTGGGCGACGAGCTGGGCTCAGGCAGGACTCGATCTGCCAGCGATGGGCACGACCCATGCCGATACGTTTTATGGAGCAGTCCCCTGTGCCCGCTTTTTGACGCAAGCCGAGATCGATGAAGGCTATGAAGCACAAACAGGACAGGTGATCGTCGAAACCTTTAAGGAACGCGGCATCACGCCAGAAGAAATTCCTGGTGTCTTGCTTCACGGTCATGGACCGTTTACCTGGGGCAAAACGGCGGATGCGGCGGTGATGAACGCAGTGGTCTTAGAAGAAGTCGCTAAGATGAATTTTATCACGCGCCAGCTCAACAGTTACGCACCCGAATTGCCGCAGCGGGTCTTAGACAAACATTATTTACGCAAACATGGAGAAAATGCCTATTACGGGCAAAAATAACGAAAAAGGAGCAAGTAGAATGTTAGAAATCGGGAAAAAAGAATTTTGGTTCGTCGTAGGATCACAGCACTTATATGGAGAAGAAGCATTACAAGAAGTACGGGACCATGCAGAAGAAATGGTCAAAAGCTTAAATGACAGCTCAAAGCTGCCTTATCCAGTCGTTTTACAAGAACTCGCTGTTACTGCCGATACGATTACGAAAATCATGAAAGAAGTCAACTATCGGGATGAAGTCGCTGGGGTGATCACCTGGATGCACACCTTCTCACCTGCAAAAATGTGGATTCGCGGCACGAAATTATTACAAAAACCATTGCTGCACCTTGCCACTCAATACAATGAACAAATTCCATGGGAAACCATCGATATGGACTTTATGAACTTGAACCAAGCGGCTCATGGTGACCGAGAATACGGATTTATCAATGCCCGTTTGAAAAAGCAAAACAAAATCGTTGTCGGTTATTGGAAAAATGAAGCCATCCAAAAAGAAATTGCTGCTTGGATGGACGTGGCAGTCGGCTACAATGAAAGCTTCCAAATTAAAGTCGCTCGTTTTGGCGACAACATGCGTAACGTTGGGGTGACGGAAGGAGACAAAGTCGAAGCACAGATCCAATTTGGTTGGACCGTTGATTATTTTGGGATCGGCGATTTGGTACAAGTTGTCGATGCGGTGACTGACGAAGAAATCGATGCACTCTTTGAAGAATACAGCCAGCTGTATGATTTCGATTATGGTGATTACGACAAAGAAGAGTGGGCACGTCATGTCAAAGCACAAGCCAAACAAGAAATCGGTCTGCGCCGCTTCCTTAAAGCAGGCGGCTATACGGCATTCACCACGAACTTTGAAGACTTGTATGGTATGCAGCAGTTGCCTGGTTTAGCTGTACAACGCTTGATGGCAGAAGGCTATGGGTTTGCCGGTGAAGGGGACTGGAAAACAGCCGCTATTGACCGCTTGATGAAAATCATGGCTCACAATAAAGCGACTGGCTTTATGGAAGACTACACCTATGAGCTGACACCAGGAAAAGAAGCCATCTTGCAATCCCACATGATGGAAGTCGATCCGGTATTAGCAGCCAGCAAACCAAAAATCGTGGTTTCGCCATTGTCGATGGGGGATCGTGAAGACCCAGCCCGGCTCGTCTTTGACGGCCAAGGCGGCGAAGGTGTCGTGGTTTCGATGGCCGACTTTGGCACTCACTACAAATTATTGATCAATGAAGTCGATGCCTTTGAGCCAACTGAAGAAGCACCAAAACTACCGGTTGCACGAGTAATGTGGACGCCAAAACCAAACTTCCACGATGGCGTCAAACAGTGGATCGAAACAGGCGGTGGCCATCACACCGTTGTCTCACTTGTCTTAAATTCTGATCAGATCGAAACATGGGCGAAACTTGTAGGATTAGAATACGTAACGATCAAATAAGTACACAATCACAAAAGGAACCGTTGGCTATGCCGGCGGTTTCTTTGCGTTTTTCTTAAGCTTTCTTGCCTTCTGGCTGTAAAGTGCGGGCAAGCAAACCCTTGAAAGCACCAGCAATCAGCAAAATTGACTTTTAAATATAGGGGGCATAGACTTTTATGTAAGAGTGGAACAATGGACTAAAAGGAGGAGCACAATGAAGACAACCTACGATACACCAGAGTATTATCAGAAAATGAACGCTTGGTGGCGAGCAGCCAACTACCTTTCCGTTGGTCAGATCTATTTGAAAGACAATCCCTTATTGCGCCGCCCCATCGAAGAAAAAGACTTGAAAGTGAATCCAATTGGTCACTGGGGAACGATCGCCGGACAAAATTTTATTTACACCCATCTCAATCGCGTCATCAATAAGTACGACTTAAACATGTTTTATATCGAAGGACCGGGCCATGGCGGACAAGTCATGGTTGCGAATGCTTATTTAGACGGCAGCTACAGCGAGATCTATCCAAAAGCCACCCAAGACGAAGCAGGGATGAAACATTTATTCAAAACTTTCTCTTTCCCAGGTGGGATCGCTTCTCATGCGGCACCTGAAACGCCAGGTTCGATCCATGAAGGCGGCGAGCTAGGCTATTCCATCGCCCACGCTACCGGAGCTATTTTAGACAATCCCGATGTCATTGCAGCAGTAGTGGTCGGTGATGGTGAAGCCGAAACCGGACCGTTAGCGGGCAGCTGGTTTTCAAATACCTTTATCAACCCAGTCAATGATGGCGCAATTTTGCCTATCTTGCATTTGAATGGCGCCAAAATTGCCAATCCAACGATTTTGGCTCGTAAAAGCGACCAAGATCTCACGAAATATTTTGAAGGCATGGGTTGGACCCCTTATTTCGTAGAAGGGGACGATCCAGAAGCGGTTCATCCGCAATTGGCACAGAAGATGGATCAAGCCATCGAACAGATCCACGCGATCCAAGCAGAAGCCCGCAAAGGTTCTGCGGAAGAAGCCGCTATGCCTCATTGGCCTGTTTTAATCGTTCGCACACCAAAAGGGTGGACTGGACCGAAAGTCTGGGATGGCGAGCCGATTGAAGGGGGCTTCCGTGCCCACCAAGTGCCGATCCCTGTCAATGCGAAACATATGGAACACGTGGATGCTTTGACGGATTGGCTGCAGTCTTATCGTCCAGAAGAGCTTTTTGACGAAAACGGCCGCATCAATGCTGAGATTCAAGCATTGGCGCCAAAAGGGGAGCAACGGATGGCTGTCAACCCAATCACCAACGGGGGGATCGATCCGCAACCGCTACGCTTGCCAGATTGGCAAGCACATGCCATTGCGATTGAGACACCAGGGGAAACGACGGCCCAAGATATGATGGTCTTTGGGAAATTTGCCCGTGACATCATCAAAGAAAATCCTGACAACTTCCGCATTTTTGGCCCAGATGAAGCCAAATCCAATCGGTTGAACCATGTGTTCGAAGTCACGGACCGCCAATGGTTGGAGCCAAAACATCCTGATTATGATGAATGGCTGTCTTCAGTGGGCCGTGTGATTGATTCACAATTATCAGAACATCAAGCAGAAGGCTTCTTGGAAGGCTATGTGCTGACGGGGCGTCATGGCTTCTTTGCCAGCTACGAGTCATTCCTAAGAGTCGTTGATTCTATGATCACGCAGCACTTCAAATGGTTACGAAAAGCCCATGATCTTGACTGGCGCAACCCGTACCCCTCATTGAATTTGATCGCTTCATCAACGGTCTTCCAACAAGACCATAATGGGTACACCCACCAAGATCCAGGGATCATGACCCATATTGCAGAGAAAAAAGCCGACTTTGTGCGGGTCTACTTGCCAGCCGATGCCAATAGCTTGATGGCTGTCATGGCAGAAACGCTCGCTTCTGAAGAAAAGATCAATCTAGTGGTCTCTTCGAAACACCCACGTCCGCAGTTTTATTCGGCGGATGAAGCGAAAGTGCTTGTCAAAGATGGCTTGAAAGTCATCGACTGGGCATCGACAGATGAAGGACAAGAACCGGACATCGTGATCGCAGCTGCCGGGACGGAACCGAATTTGGAAGCATTAGCTGCTGTTTCCTTGCTGATTGAAGCCTTCCCAGAGTTGAAAGTCCGCTTCATCAATGTGGTCGATCTATTGAAATTGCGTCGTCCAGAAGTCGATCCTCGTGGGTTGAGCGATGAAGCATTCGAAGCCTACTTTACGAAAGACAAACCGATCGTGTTTGCTTTCCACGGGTATGAAGGACTGATTCGCGACATCTTCTTTGGCCGTCGCAACCAACAGCTTCATATTCATGGGTACCGAGAAAATGGCGACATCACGACACCGTTTGATATGCGGATCCTTTCTGAATTGGATCGCTTCCACTTAGCCAAAGACGCCGCCGAATGGGTCTATGGAGAAAAAGCAACGGACTTTGCCAAAAAAATGGCAGACACCGTTGCGTATCACCATGACTTTATTCGAGAAAACGGCTATGATATCGCCGAAGTCGAAGAGTGGGAATGGAAACCATTGCGTTGATTTTTTCTCCACTACATCAGCGAAAGATAATTTAAGAACAGAAGAAGAACAAACAGTACAAAACGATCCGCAACAGGGTCGGGACGCCTTACCAAGGAAGCCCGACCGACTGTCTGCGGATCGTTTTTTTAAAAGACGTCGAAACCGTAATTTTTGATATGCTGTTTCAACAAGGCGAGATAGTCCAAAGCCATCTCACTCAGTTCCATTTTCTTGTGTTTGAGGTAACCTAGTGTCATCGCATCATCGACTTCCAAAGGAATCGCAACGATTTTTTCATCATTCAGCTCACTGCTGATGATCCCAGAGCTGATGGTATAGCCGTTGAGACCCACCATCAAATTGAAGATCGTGGCACGATCGCTGATGCGAATGTGTTTTTTGCGTTGTAAAGTGCTTAAGATCTCTTCAGAAAAGTAGAAGGAATTGGTTTCCCCTTGTTCGTACGACAAATAGGTATAAGGTTCCAAATCAGCTAATGTGATGCTTTTTTTCTGAGTCAGGGGATTTTCTCGGCCGATGAAGACGTGGGGTTTGGCTTCAAACAAAGGAATGAATTGCAGGTCTTTTTCGTGGATCAAACGGGTGAGGACCGTCGTGTTGAAATCATTCAGATAAATGACCCCCAATTCGCTCTTAAACGTCTGGATATCATCCAGTACATTTTGTGTCTGGGTCTCCCGCAAGGTGAATTGAAATTCATCTTCCCCTAACTGTTTGACCAGTTCCACGAAGGCGTGGACGACGAAGGCATAGTGTTGTGCGGAAACACTGAAAACATGCTTGCGATGGCTGTCTTTGCGAAAGCGTTCGTCCAAGAGATTGACTTGGTCTAAAACATTTCGAGCATAGTTGAGAAAGGAACGGCCATCATCGGTCAAGGTCACCCCTAATTTACTGCGGTAAAACAGCTGCAGATCATACTCTTTTTCCAACTCTTTCATGGATTGGGAGAGGGATGGCTGACTGATGAAAAGCTGTTTGGCGGCTTCATTGAAAGAGCCGGTCTCTACGATTTTTTCCAAATATTCAAGCTGCTGGATACGCATGGGAAGCAACCTCCTTTTTGTGTTATAGGTATTGCCTATGGAATATATAAGTTTATAAGTATTATCTATAGTATAAGATGTTTGCTAGAATAAATCTAACAATTTTGAAAACTTTGTATAGGAGGAATGGATATGGCAACAGACAAATTTCAGCTTGTGGGGTCATTGTTACGACCACAAGATTTATTGGACTACAAAAATCAAATCGAGCATCGGGAGGACATCCGCTACCCGTTTTATGATGCGTTTCCTGGCTACCAAGAAACGGAAGCAAAAGCGATCGCTGACATCATTGCAGCGCAAAAAGAACACGGCATCACAGTCATCACAGACGGCGAACACGGCCGCTCAATGTGGCACCTGGATTTTCTCTGGGGATTAAAAGGGGTTGAGCGCTATATCTCCGATCATGGGTATGCCTTTGAAGATTTGGACGGTGGACATTTTGAGACACGTAAAGACATCGGCATCCGGATCACAGAACCATTATCTGGCAAAAACCATCATTACTTGACATTGTTTAAAGAAACCAAACGCCAAGCTGGCGACTTGCCAGTCAAAATCACCGTCTGGGGGGCTGCCCACGCATTTACCGAGCTGACTGTCTTTAACGACCTCGTTGGTGAAGGTCAGGTGTATCCAACGAAAGAAGCCTTGCGGGAAGGGCTGCTTAACGCCTACAAGGAATTCTTGCAGGAATACCGAGAAGCCGGTGGTGAGATCGTTCAGTTCGATGATTGTTTATGGGAACTATTTGCTGAAGACAATGACAAGAGCTTCTTCACCCAAGGCAATGACGGCTTAGAAGCGTTAGCCGATGAATTCGTGGCGATCAACAACGAAGTCGCTGATTACGCCCACGAATTAGGATTAAAAGTCTGGACCCACAATTGTCGCGGCAATTACCAAAGCCGCGCGGCAGCCAGTGGTACCTACAAAGCGATCGCCGAAAAATTCTTACGTGATCAGCATTATGACCGCTTTTTCCTGGAGTGGGACGATGACCGTGCCGGTGATATCTCGGCTTTAGAAGCGCTGAAAGATCGTTCAGAAGTGGAAGTTGTCTTAGGCTTATTATCCAGCAAAACCGCCACATTAGACGATGAAGAGCGAGTGATCGCCTTATTAGACAAAGCTAGTCAAATCATTCCTAAGGATCGGCTTTATCTTTCTCATCAATGCGGCTTTGCCTCTTGTGACTGCGGCAATGAGCTTTCGACTGAGCAGCAATGGGCAAAAATCAAGCAAGGGCAAGCATTAGCTGAAGCATACTTCGGTTAAGCAGTTGCGTGTTCTTTACCCTGAATCTTCCCCTGGAAATCGGTGCATTCCACAAAGTTTCGAAAATTTCAGAAAAAATGTTTGACATTTTCTTTAAGAGCGAGTAAAGTAAGACACAACTTAATGAAACAGACATCGAAAAGAAGAGTAGCAAGGCTTGCTGTTTGAAGAGAGTCTCTGGTTGGTGCAAAGAGATAACGCATGGTTGTGAAACACATCTTGGAGTCGTTTTTCCGAAAGAAAAGTAGGAGAGACCGGGTCTGCCCGTTACAGCAGCAGTCATTGATTGATGACTTTCTGAGTTCAGTTGCTGTGAAGCACTGATAAACAAAGGTGGAACCGCGTTGATAACGTCCTTTAGCTGTAATGGCTAGGGGACGTTTTTTTTCTCTTTTTTTGCGGCTCACCGAAAACCGAAAGTGGAAGGATCACAAAGACTGCACGAGGCCTTTTCCTGTGAAGGAAAGGCAAATTGAGGTGGAACCACGTATCTAGCGTCCTCTGGCAAATGCCAGTGTGCGCTTTTTTTGTTTTTCTTTTTTAGAAAAATGAAACTTGCCAGTTGCCCTCACCAGCCAACGCACAGCGCCACATAAGCGTCGGAGTAAGCCGTCGCTAAGCTGTTTTTCTGCCAAGCGAAATTGAAACCTATCAAGGAGGAAGTCACCATGTTTGAGTATTTAGTCAATGTTATGCCCCAACTAATTTCAGGAACCGGAATCACCGTTAAATTGTTCGCACTGACCTTAATCGGGTCCATTCCCTTAGGCATCTTGTTTGCCTTTGTTTTAGCCAGTCGCCTGCGTATTTTGAAATTGATCGTGCAAGTCTACGTTTGGTTGATGCGAGGAACGCCTTTATTGCTGCAGTTGATCTTTGTTTTCTACGGTCTGCCGATTTTAGGGATCGTCTTTGATCGCTTTGAAGCAGCCTTGATCGCCTTTATCATCAATTACGCTGCTTATTTTGCTGAGATTTTCCGTGGGGGGATCCAATCGATTCCAGCCGGACAATACGAAGCTGCGAAAGTCTTGCGTTTATCCCCAATCCAAACGATCCAAAAAATCATCATCCCACAAGTTGTCAAGATCACCCTGCCATCTGTCGGCAATGAAGTCATCAATCTTGTCAAAGACACATCCCTCGTCTACATCTTGGGCTTGTCAGACGTGATGCGAATCGGAAAAATCGCCATGGAGCGAGACAGTACCTTGCTTCCGTTAGTTGGGGTCGGCTTGATCTACTTGGTGATGACGGGCGTCTTCACGTTATTGTTAAAACAAATCGAGACCAAACTGGACTATTACCGTTAGGAGGAACCACATATGTTAGAACTAAAACAAGTATCAAAATCATTTGGCGCTAAAAAAGTCATCGATCAGCTAGACCTGACGATCGAAGACGGCAGTATCTTAGCGGTGGTCGGTCCTTCCGGTGGCGGGAAAACCACCTTGCTTCGGACACTGGCTGGGTTAGAAACGATCGATTCTGGAAGCTTTTTACTGGATGGCAAAGCCTTTGATCCCACCGACACAAAAGAACAAGAACAAGTCGTCGGTGTCGTCTTCCAAGACTTCCAATTGTTTCCCCACTTGTCGGTTTTTGAAAACATCACTTTGGCACCAAAAATGGTGCTAAAACAAGACAAAGCCGCGTATACAGCAAAAGCCGAACAGTTGGCAGAAAAACTAGGGTTAAGTGACCTATTAGCCCAATATCCCTTCCAATTGTCTGGGGGGCAGCGGCAACGGGTGGCTATCGCACGAGCGATGGCGATGAATCCCAAAGTGTTGGCCTATGACGAGCCTACCAGCGCCTTAGATCCAGGCTTGAGACAGCAAGTCGAACAGCTGATCTTGGATCTGAAAAAAGAAGGAGTGACCCAGATCGTGGTGACCCATGATTTGGTTTTTGCCGAAAATATCGGCGATCAATTATTAAAAGTAGCAGGAGAATAAGGGGGAGAACAAAATGAAAAAATTACTATTAACGGGAATCGCAGCAGCAAGTGTATTTTTATTAGGGGCGTGTGGCAGCAGCAATGACACCACAACCAGTGCCGCTGACAAAGAAGAAGTGATCGTCGGCCTAGACGATACCTTTGTACCGATGGGCTTTAAAGACGACCAAGGCAACATCGTTGGGTTTGATGTGGATTTAGCCACAGCGATTTTGGATCTAACAGGAACCAAAGTCAAATTTCAACCAATCGATTGGTCCATGAAAGAAACCGAACTAAGCAATGGCACCATCGATATGATCTGGAACGGGTATACCAAAACCGCAGCTCGTGAAGAAAAAGTATTGTTTACAGATACTTATATGGAAAACAAACAAGTCTTGGTCACAGCAAAAGCCAGCGGCATTACTAGCTTCGATGATATGGAGGGCAAAGTCTTAGGTGCCCAAGAAGGTTCTTCTGGTTATGAGACCTTCAATAACCAACCGGAAGTTTTGAAGGATCTTGTAGACGGCAATGACGCAACCTTGTATGCCAGTTTTAATGAAGCCTTTATCGATCTAGAAAACGGTCGGATCGACGGTCTTTTGATCGACCGCGTCTACGCAGAATATTATTTGACTCAAACAGGCAAAACCGATGACTTCAACGAAATCGAAAGCCCTTTTGAAGCAGAAGATTTTGCCGTAGGTGTGCGTAAAGACGATCAAGCCATGGCAGATAAAATCAATGATGGTTTGAAAGAATTGCAAGACAATGGTACCTTTGCTGAAATCTCTGAAAAGTGGTTTGGCGAAGACGTCACACCAAACTAAAACAAGTCAACAAGAGGCACTGGCTGCTTAGCAGCTGGTGTTTTTTTCATCATTTAAGAAATTTTCGCGTAAATTCTAGCACCTAATCAAAATTTCTCACAGGAAAACTTTTGTTCGCCTTCTTTTTTCGTTATAATAGGGAAAGATGAAAAGAGGGATAGAAATGGCGCAAAAAAAACGCGCAAAGAAACGCAAAACAAAAAAACAACAAAAACAGCAAGAGAAATTAATGCTGGTCGGCGTCGGCCTGCTCTTTGTCTTGTTTTCGATATTTGGCTTTTTCCATTTAGGTTTTTTAGGAACCTTGATTGCCAACGGGTTTCGGATCGTTGGCGGAAACACGTACCAATTTTTGAGTGTTGCCCTAGCCGCTTATGGTGTCTGGTTAGCGATCAAAACGACCGATGCTCGGTTTAAGAGTATTCGGCGAGTGATTGGCTGTGTATTGGTGTATTTTGGCTTACTGATCATCCTCCATGCGCAAATCTTTAGTAATGTGGTGGGAGAACAAGCCAATGTCTTCCAAACGACGTGGATGACGCTGTTAGGCGATATCCGGCGCAGCCAAGTGACCCAAAATGTCGGGGGCGGAATGATTGGCGCCATGCTTTATGGGGCGACCTATTTTCTTGTTTCCCAGATCGGCAGCTACATCATCGCTGTTTTACTCATGCTGATCGGGGCGTTCTTGTTCAGCCAAATGAGCAGCCACGAGTTAGTGGAGCACCTGCAAGCAGCTGGTGACAAGCTGCAGCGGTTGTTAGAAGGCTCTCCAGAAAAGCAAGCCGAACGAGAAGCCCGCAAAGCAGAACGAGCAGCAGAGAAACAAGCGGCGAAAGAAGCCAAAAAAGAAGCCGAGCGAGCAGCAGTCATGGCGGAGATCAAAGAAAAGAATCAAGTCCGACCAATGACAGAAGACGAAAAATCAGCAAAAGAACAGCAGATGCAAGCGCCAGTTGATTTTGAACCAGAGCAGCTGAGCTTTGTACCCATCGACCACTTCCAAGAATTGCCGCAAGCGACGGGACCAGAGGCCGCTCAAGCACCGCATCCAGCAGGAAACAAACCGGGACCAAGCAAAAAGGTCAACGAAGACGGGGAGATCCTCGATGACGATGGTGAAGTATTGGAATTTGAGATTTCGGAAGAAGCTGAAAATCGTGATTATGAATTGCCTTCAGCGCAATTACTCGATTCGATCCCTTCAACGGATCAAAGCAGCGAGTACAAAAAGATCGAACAAAATATTGGTGTGTTAGAAACCACCTTCCAAAGCTTCGGTGTTGACGCAAAAGTCGTCAAAGCTAGCTTAGGACCAGCAGTAACCAAATTCGAAGTTCAACCAGCAGTAGGGGTCAAAGTCAGCAAAATCGTCGGGTTGACCGATGATATCGCCTTAGCCTTGGCCGCCAAAGATGTGCGGATGGAAGCGCCGATCCCAGGGAAATCATTGATTGGGATCGAAGTTCCAAACAGCGCAGTCAGCATGGTTTCATTCCGAGAAGTGATCGAAGCCCAACCAGATCATCCAGATAAACTATTAGAAGTACCTTTAGGACGCGATATTTCTGGCCGTGTCCAAACGGCAGACTTAACGAAAATGCCCCATCTCTTGATTGCCGGATCGACCGGGAGCGGGAAGTCCGTAGCCATCAACGGCATCATCACCAGTATTTTGATGCGGGCAAAACCCCATGAAGTCAAACTGATGATGATCGACCCGAAAATGGTTGAATTAAATGTTTACAATGGGATTCCCCATCTCTTGACACCCGTTGTGACCAATCCTCGCAAAGCGGCGCAAGCGTTGCAAAAAGTGGTCAAGGAAATGGAAGAACGCTACGAAAAATTTGCGGCAACTGGGGTCCGAAATATTACTGGCTACAACGATTTAGTAATCAATAAGAATTTAGAAGATGGCGAAAATCGTCCGATCTTGCCATTCATTGTGGTGATCGTTGATGAGTTAGCTGACTTGATGATGGTTGCTAGCAACGAAGTCGAAGATGCCATCATTCGTTTGGCACAAATGGCGCGGGCAGCTGGTATCCATATGATCTTAGCAACGCAACGACCAAGTGTGGATGTCATTACAGGGATCATCAAAGCCAATGTTCCATCACGGATGGCGTTTGCTGTTTCCAGCGGTGTCGATTCTCGGACCATCATTGATGGGAACGGGGCCGAAAAACTGCTGGGCCGCGGCGACATGCTGTATCTGCCGATGGGTGAGAACAAACCGATTCGGGTCCAAGGGGCCTTTATTTCCGACCAAGAAGTCGAACGAGTGGTTGAATTCGTGACAGATCAGCAAGAAGCCAATTATGAAGAAAAAATGATGGTCACTGAGGAAGAAACGAGTGCCGGCAGCAGCGGACAACCGCAAGATGAGCTGTTCGAAGATGCCAAAGCCCTTGTGGTGGAAATGCAGACCGCCAGCGTTTCTCTCTTGCAGCGACGTTTCCGCATCGGCTATAACCGAGCGGCTCGGTTAGTGGATGAATTAGAAGATCAAGGTGTCGTGGGACCTTCTGAAGGCAGCAAGCCGCGGAAAGTCTTGATTGAGCCGCAACCAGAAGACATTCCTACCTTTGATGAATAAGGAGAACACCAGACCAATCCAATGAGAGAAAGGCGAGATAGCAATGAAACGCAAACACATTCTTTACCGTGATGTTGCCGATAAGCTCAAAGAAGACATCATGTCGGGTCGCTACCCGATTGGTTCATTTTTACCGACGGAAACAGAATTGGAAGCTACCTTCAATGTCAGCAAGATCACTGTCCGCAAAGCCATCGAATTGTTAGCGGCAGATGAGTATGTGGAAAAACGCAGCGGACGTGGGACGACGGTTTTAAGCAATCGCCCCTACAACAAGCTGTCAAAAGGCACGACGTTTAGCCAATTGCTTGAAAAGACCGGCAAGGAATACACAAAGAAAAACCTCAGCTATGAATTAGTCGAACTTGCGCCTGAACACCCTGCGTATTCTTTGATGGGCAAAGAAGTCATGCGTTTACGTCGCATGTACTATTTTGACCACCAACCTTTTATTTACTATGAGTACCATTTGCCAAAGCAACTAAAGGGAACCTCCATCGAGGTCTTTGAAGAAAAATCATTGTATCGCCTATTGGATGAACATCGAATGATCATCGATCGCTTTCAAGATGCGTTTGTGGCAACGACGTTGACTGAAGAGCAACAGAAGTTTATGATCACGCCGGAGGTCGCTGCCTTGAAACGAACCCGTTATTCGTATGATCTACAAGGAGAAGTGGTAGAATATACAGAAGGGATCTATAACACTGCCTTGCATCCGTATATGATCGAATTTGAAGCCTAGTCATTGATTAGGCTTTTTTAGCAAAAAGTGGTACCAAAATCAGAAGTGGAGCGTGAAATACATGAGAAAAATCGCCTTTTTAGGAGCCGGTAACATGGCAAAAGCTATCATTAATGGCTTGATTGCAGCAAAGCTGTATGAACCAGCAGAGATCTTGGTTTATAACCATCGCTACGAGTCGACTTTGGCACAATTAGAAAAAGAAACCGGAATCACTGGGACAACTAAGCTGGCGGATGTCACAGAAAAAGCAGAGATCTTCGTCTTAGCAGTCAAACCTTTTGTCTTTCCCCGCTTGCTTGCTGATTTAAAAGCAGGATTGACTGAGGAACACTTGCTAGTATCCATTGCCGCGGGTGTGACGATCGCGCAAATGGAAGAAATCATCGGTGCGCACAAAATCGTGCGGGTCATGCCAAATACCCCCGCACTTGTCGGCGAAGGGATGTCTTCTATCAGCCCCAACGGTCAAGTAACGGAAGCCGAAGCCAACGAAGTCAAACAACTTTTTGAAAGCCTTGGGAAAGCCGAGCAAGTACCAGAAAGCATGATCGATGCAGTCATTGGTGTCAGTGGTTCTTCGCCAGCCTACACGTATTTATTCATTGAAGCTTTGGCAGATGGAGCAGTGGCAGAAGGTATGCCGCGGCCGATGGCGTATGAATTTGCTGCTCAAGCGGTATTAGGCGCAGCGAAGATGGTACTAGAGACGAAGGAACACCCAGGTGTCTTAAAGGATCGTGTCAGCTCGCCTGGGGGCACAACGATCCAAGCAGTCAAAACCTTAGAGGAAAATGGCTTTCGTGCGGCTGTCATCAAAGCAGTGCAAGCAGCTGCTGACAAAAGTCGGGAAATGTCTTGATACCCAGTGAGTGAGGGGAAAATCTTAGCAAAACGAAGGAGCGTTTATGAAAGAACTTTTGATTTTTGATTTTGATGGATTGTTAGTCGATACTGAAAAAGTCTATTTTGATGGGTGGTTGGCTCTATTTAAAAAGTATCAGCTTCCGATTACAGCCGCTGATATTTTTGGTTGGCGTGGTCAAAGTTGGCAACAGACGGCTAGTAAATTAGCCGACCTCGTAGGCGGTCAGCAGCGGGTGCAGGAATTACGAGCAGAACGGGAAGTCTATATTGCCCAGCAAATAACTGATGGCACCTTCAAAACTAAACCCTATGCGAAAGAAACCATCGCATTGGCTAGGGAGAAAGGCTTCCAAACGGCACTAGCCACCTCGACGATGAAAAAAAGAGCCTCTGAATTGTTGGCGCATTTCGATTTGTTGCAGGCCTTTGACTATCAGACCTTTGGCGATGATGTCTCCGCCCATAAACCTGATCCCGCACCTTACTTGCTGACTTTAGAAAAAGCGCAAGCCGCAGCAGAAAAAGCATTAGTCATGGAAGATTCTCTTGTGGGAGCAACAGCTGCGACACGTGCGGAGATCGATGTCGTGTTGATTCCCGATCAAAGTTTTGATCAAGTCTACTCCCCAGAAGAGAAGGCCGGACTTCAGTTATATGGCGAAGCCACCTCACTGAAATATGTGTATGATTTATTGGCAAAGGATCAACTGAAATAACACCTAAAAAAGCTTCCTTTTCGTTGCAGAAAAAGGAAGCTTTTTTTGTGAAGAAAAGACCGGTAAAAAAACAGTTCAAAGGATATGAGTGGTTTGTTTTTCGCCATCATGGTAAAGTTAAAGAAAGTTTAACAATAAGCGAAAAAAAACAAAAAGTAAAGGGGTTTCATTTTGACAAAAACGTCCATTTGTCAAAAGGACTTTTCTTGGTCGATCGTAGCCGTTGGCGGCGGGGGAAAAACATGGTAAATTATCCTTCGACGAAGAACTAGTGGGGGAAGAAAAAAATGAATAAACTAAAGAATGTTTTCTATTTATATAAACTGGACTGGAAACGAATTTTCAGCAATCCAATCTCTGCATTTTTGATCATTGCCTTAATGATCTTACCCTCGCTTTATGCGTGGTTCAATATCAAAGCACTTTGGGATCCATATGGCAACACCAGTGAATTGCCAATCGCCGTGTATAGTGCGGATAAAGGGGCAGAATTTCAAGGCAAGCATATCGATATCGGTGATGAAGTCATCGACACCCTCCATGATAACAAACAGTTAGGCTGGCGTTTCGTGGATTCAAAAGAGGACTTGGTAGAAGGAGTCAAATCAGGAAAGTATTACGCCGGTATTTATCTGCCAGCTGATTTTTCAGATGATCTGATCAGCTTTACCAGCGGGACAATTGAAAAACCGACCATTGAGTATTACAGCAACCAAAAAATCAACGCCATCGCACCAAAAATCACCGAAAAAGGAGCCAGCAGTCTTCAAGAAGAGATCTCGCAAAACTTTATTGAGACTGCCAGCTCTACGTTAATAAAAGTCTTCAATGAAATCGGCTATGACATTGATTCCAACTTAGTCAGCATCAACAAAGTCAAATCCATGATCTTAGATACCGATGACAATTTGGCTACGATCGACGGTTATACGAAAGAGATCGTCACCTTGCACGATAAGTTTCCAGAAATCAAGGAAAAGATCGCAAAAGCTGAAGAATTTACCGATTATATCCCGCAAGTGGATGCCATGGGGGAAAAACTGATTGGCCTAAACGATAAGCTGCCGACATTGAAGAAAGAAGCCAGCATCATTTTGACCTTGCAAGAGAAGATCCCAGAGATCCAAAATGCCGGCAAACAATTGAAGATGATCGATGATGATTTTGATGACATTGCCAGCACCATGACGGACGGCATCGATACCGCCAAACAAGGACTGCAAGTCATCGAACAAGTTCAAGCCGCGTTACCACAGATCGAACAACTAGGCGACCAAGCCGCCAGCTTCGCCACATCGACCAAAGATGGGGCGCAACAGTTGCAAGATGCCCTGCCAAGTATTTCTAGCAGTGTGAAGGTGACGATTGAGTCGATCAGTCAAGTGGCAACAACTACTGCTAAATGGTCGAAGGCTCTGAACGATTCAATCAACCAGGAGCAGTTGGAACAAGATCGAGAATCAATCTTAAAAACAATTGATGGGTTGCAACAAAGCATTCAGCAACAACAAAGTATGCTAGATGCCTTAATTGCATTTTTAGGAAATATTGAAGGTTCAGCTGAAAATGCCCAAATTCAAGCCGTGATCAGTCAGTTAAATGACGCAAAAGGGCGTTTGACGAATGTATCTGGGTTGTTAACTCAGGTTAGAAATGCTGTGCAAAGCGGCGATGTTACAGCAGCTAAGCAATACCTTAGTCAAGTTACTGATGCAGCTAATAACGTTGCCAATCTCATGAACAGCATCAATGTTGATTCAATCACTGCAACCATCAACGACATTCTAACTAAACTAATCGAAACCATCACCACTGCCGAAGATGTCTTGAAAAAAGCCCAAGAAATCGATTTTGACTCGTTGCTGTCTTCCACCAAATCAGTGGTCAGCAATGCCGTGACGATTTTGGAAAAATACCAAAAAGAATTGCCTGCCATCAAGCAAGAATTGCACGATGCCAATACGATGCTGAATGGTCATATGGATGAAATCGTCAATGCCATCAACAAAGGAGCCGACCTGTACAACAACGAATTGCCAGTTGTCGAAGAAAAATTAGGGCTGGCCGTAGACTTCTTGCAAAACGATTGGCCAACCATCAAATCAGAAATCAGTTCTACGATGGCGATGGTGGATGAAAAACTGCCAGAAGTTGAAAAAGCCTTGGATGCGGCTGTCGATTTAATCAATAACGATTGGCCAAGTATCAAAGCAGGCATCCACAAAGCCGCTGATGCGATCCGAGCAGGAGAAAATGAAGTCGATCTCGGGGAAGTCATCAAATTATTGAAACTTGATGCCACGGATGAAGCCGACTTCTTCAAACAACCAGTGGAATTAAAAAGCAATGAAATCTACCCAATCGCCAACAATGGTTCAGCTAGCACACCATTTTATACCGCATTGTGTTTGTGGGTAGGGGCATTATTATTGTCAAGTGTCGCTACAACGGAGTATCATTTAGAGAAGAAAGACAAAAAACGCTTTACACAACGTGAAACCTTTGTGGCACGGATGCTGACGTTCTTGACGATGGCAGTCGCCCAAAGTTTGATCGTGACCCTAGGAAATATGTTTTTATTAGGCGTCGATGTCCACAACCCTGTGTACAGTGTCTTCTTCGCATTACTCGTCGGACTCGCCTTTATGATGATCGTCTACGTACTGGCGGGACTGTTCGGCAACCTCGGGAAAGGGATCGCCATCATTATTTTGGTTCTCTCCATTTCAGGTGGGGGAGGAAACTACCCAATCCAAGTCTCTGGGAAGTTCTTCCAATTCATTAATCCGCTACTGCCGTTTACTCATGCGGTCAATCTGTTAAGAGAATCAGCCGGTGGGATCTATTGGCCAAATGCTATCCCGCAGTTGATCATTTTAACGATTTTGTTCCTAGTCTTTGGGATCGTCGGTACGTACGCGTATCCTTATCTAGTCAACTCTACGAAGAAACTAAGTGACATTTCCAAAGAAAGTCATTTCTTCCACTAAAATCTTAAAGCAGAAAGAGCATTTGTTCTTTCTGCTTTTGTGCCATCACGTGAAATTTCTAATAATCAAAAGAGGGAAAAAGGGTCGTTTTTTCATCTGATTTTCATTGACTTTTCGCGGTTACAAGAGTAGCATACAGTCTTGATAATTCAATATTTGTGAGGATATCGTTACAAGTTTAACGAAGGATTTTTTCATGAAAAGGAGTGTAGAAAAAGTGGAGTATTTGAAACGTTTGTTGGTCGGACGTCCATTGAAATCCGCAGAGAATGATGAACAAAAACTGAGCCGGACGGCGGCCCTTGCGTTGCTATCTTCTGATGCTTTGTCTTCGATTGCTTATGGGACAGAGCAGATCGTTGTCGTATTAGTGGCACTTTCCGCTGCTGCTATCTGGTATTCATTGCCGATCGCTGCTTTTGTTATTATTCTTTTGATTTCATTGACCTTGTCTTACCGCCAGATCATTCATGCTTACCCTCACGGCGGTGGGGCATATGTAGTAAGTAGTGAAAATTTAGGGAAAAATGCGGGCCTGATTGCCGGCGGCTCTCTATTGATCGATTATATGCTGACAGTGGCAGTATCCGTCTCAGCAGGGGCAGAAGCTATCACTTCAGCTGTGCCGGCGTTGTTTGGTCATCAAGTGGCCATTTCTGTCGTGATCGTAATCTTGATCATGATGATGAATCTGCGAGGGTTGCGAGAATCAGCTAGCTTCTTGATGATTCCTGTCTACACCTTTATCGCAGTGATCACAGTCTTGATCGTGGTCGGTTTGTACAATATCGTAACGGGTGCGCAACCGTTAAATGCAACCGCACTACCGGGAGCGGTCGTACCTGGGGTATCCGTGGCCTTGATTTTACGGGCTTTCTCATCAGGTTCCTCTTCTTTGACAGGGGTCGAAGCGATCAGTAACGCGGTGCCGTTTTTCAAAAAACCACGGGCGAAAAATGCAGCTGCGACCTTGACAATCATGGCGTCGATTTTAGGATTCTTCTTTGTCGGCATCACTTTTATCAACTATTGGTATGGTATCGTACCAGAAACAGAAGTGACCGTCCTATCTCAAATCGGTTCTGCCGTTTTTGGTCATGGGTTTATGTACTACGTTTTGCAATTTGCTACGGCACTGATTTTAGCAGTTGCCGCAAATACCGGATTTTCAGCTTTCCCCGTGTTGGCGTATAACCTAGCGAAAGACAAATATATGCCGCATATGTATCAAGACCGTGGGGACCGTCTTGGCTATTCGAACGGAATCATCACCTTGGCTGCTGGTTCCATCGTATTATTGTTTATCTTCCAAGGATCGACCGAGCGTTTGATTCCTTTGTATTCCATTGGGGTATTTATTCCTTTTGCCTTGTCCCAAAGCGGAATGGTGATCAAATGGAGAAAAGAAGGCAAAGGCTGGTTCTTTAAATCGATCGCCAACATCGTTGGGGCTTTGATTTCCTTTGCGATCATTGCCATCTTGTTCGTGTATCGCTTAGGCGATATTTGGCCATTCTTTATTATCATGCCGATCCTCTTGTATATCTTTTACAAGATCCATGATCATTATAAAAAAGTCGCAGAACAGCTGCGATTGGAAAAACAAGAAGCACTGCATGTCTATGAAGGAAATACCGTGATCGTTCTCGTCGGAAATGTTACCCGAGTAAATATCGGCGCATTGAACTATGCCCAATCGATTGGTGATTATGTCGTGGCGATGCACGTCTCATTGGATGAAGATGTGAAGAAAGAAAAAGAGATCGAACAAGAATTTAAGCAAAAATTCCCAGACGTGCGTTTCTCCGTCGTTCATTCTTCGTATCGTTCGATTGAAAATCCAATCTTGCGTTATGTAGATCTAGTCAGCCGCAATGCAGCCAAACACAATTACACAACGACCGTCATCATTCCACAGTTTGTTCCAAGACGTCGCTGGCAAAATATTTTGCACAACCAAACAAGCCTGCGCTTGCGTTTCAGACTTTCTTGGCGTGAAAACATCATTGTAAGTACGTACAGTTACCATTTGAAGAAATAACAAAAACGCTAGTTTAGCGACCTGATTCCCAAAAGAAATGTTTGGGTCAGCCGCTAAGACTAGCGTTTTTTTTAGCTATAAAACATTTTTAGTTTGATATCTTGATCGTAATTCCCAAACCCCTTGCCAAAGAGGGTACAACCGCCGACATGCTCGGCATCTTCTTTGACTTCCACTTTTAAATGCCACGTATCTTCGTAGGCAGGTATATCCTTGATCGTAATGTCGGAAAGAGGAACACCTTCCATGTAGGTTCCATGATCCATGATGCGAATCGTCTTTAATAACCCGTACTGATTTAGATTGTCTGGATACCAATCCGGTGTATACTTGCCGCGAATATCTGCAAAATCCCCTGGGCTAGTCCATGTACCAAGCTCCACACCATTTAAGCTGAAGGTGATGTCTGACGGCCAGTTGTTATTGGAAAAAGGAAATTCAGACGAAACCTCCATTGAAATCTCCATCATTTCGAGTTTTTCTTCTTTTGCTAAGAAGTTTGGCGATTGGTATTCGACAAATCCTTTCGTAAACCACAAGATGCGGGCATCCATTCGTCGGGGATCCATGAAAAACTTCGGTTCATCTACCATTCCCACAAAATCAGCTGAAGTAGCAAGCCCGCACGTTGGTTCTACCGAATAATTTGTATAATGACCGATCGGTATCGCCGTTTCTTTCGTATCAAAGGCATTAAAGATTTTCTCAGGAAAGTTGATATCGATATGGTCCACTCTCAAACTGGAAATCTTTTTTTGCCCCACACGCTCTGTTTTGATGATTTTGGCTTCTTCTAATTTTTTGATATGCATCGTAATGATAGCGCTGCTTAAGCCTAACTCTTGTGCCAACTCTTTGACATTCATCTTGTTTTTAGCCAGCAATTGAATGATTTTGATTCGCACGTTACTGGCAAGTGCCTCATAGACAGGCAATGCTTCTTGATTGATTTCTAATTGCATCGTGTCACCTCCGCTTAAACTGTTTGATTTACTTGAATGTTAACATATTTGCTAATTTGTGTAAATAGCGTTGTTTATTTCGCTAGTTATTAATATATTTATTAATTAACATAGATATTATCCTTGGTAAATTAATCAAAATATTGTTGACAGCGATTACAAATAAAGTTATGATTTATTTGTAAATTGAAAGTGTTTGCAAACATCAATTTCTATGTTTTGTTTTTGTGAATTGTTTATAGGCTTCTTTATAGGAAATATCTTAGGTGTTAGGAATTATTATGAGCAGTTAGTAAGGTCTTTTTTTAGAGAGGTCAATGAACAAATGTGATAACGTACCTGCAAATATCTATAAAACTTGAGAGGATGGAAAAGATGAACATCAAAAAGGTTATTTTTTCGGGAGCAGTTCTAGGTTTAAGTAGTTTGGTATTAGGGGCCTGCGGAAACAGTAATAATAGTTCAGGTGATGATAGCGGAAGTAAAGAAATTACGTTTATGTTTCGAGGCGGCGAGGACGAGAAGAAAGCCTATGAAACAGCAATTAAACAATTTGAGGAAGAAAATGATGTAAGCGTTAAGATTATCGCCACAGATGCTGATCAATATGCAACAAAGCTGCAAGCGGCAATCTCAGGCGGTAATATGCCCGATGTTTTCTATGTAGAACAAAGCAATCTAATGGCTTACGTTGATAATGGTGTTTTGCTAGATATTACGGATGAAATTGAGAATTCAGATTTTGATCTTTCAAACATTTGGGAATATGGAGTAAACAGTTATCGGTATGATGGTGAAAAAGTTGGTAGCGGTGCTTTGTATGGATTACCAAAAGATGTTGGACCATTTGCTTTAGGATATAACAAAGACATGTTTAAAGAAGCTGGTATTGATTTGCCAGATACAGATACGCCTTATACATGGGATGAATTCGTTGAAGTATCTAAACAGTTGACGAAGGATTCTGATGGAGATGGAAATCTTGACCAATGGGCAACAGGATTTAACGTAAACTGGAGTTTACAAGCTTTTGTTTGGAGTAACGGAGCAGATTGGATCAACGAAGCCAAAGATACCGTTACAGTCGATACACCAGAATTTGCGGAAGCATTGCAATGGTTTGCGGATCTGCAAAATGTGCATGAACTCACCCCTTCAATTTCTGATGCACAAACATTGGATACGTATCAAAGATGGATGAATGGGGAGATTGCTTTCTTCCCTGTAGGACCTTGGGATATGAGTACGTATGCAGGATTAGATTTTGAGTATGACTTGATGCCTTGGCCAGCAGGCTCTACAGGCGAATCTGCAACGTATATTGGTTCTTTAGGAATTGGTGTTGCCAGCAAAACCAAACATCCAGAAGAAGCAGTGAAATTAGTTGAGTATTTAAGTGCATCTGAAGAAGGACAACAACAATTAGTAGATGCACAGATTCAAATTCCTAACCTGATTGATATGGCTGAAGAATGGGCTTCTGATACGGACAGTGTACCTAATAATAAACAAGAATTTATTGACATCGTCCAAGATTATGGTCGCGCTTTGCCAGTAGCAACAACCTACAATGCAGAATGGTACGATGAATTCTTTATCAATATCCAACCTGTGTTAGATGGAGATCAAACGGCAGCGGATTATTTAAAAGAAGTTCAACCTAAGATGCAAGAAAAACTAGACTCAGCGATTCGCCAACAAGAAACAGCAAGATAGACTCACTGGGGTCACATATCTATGTGACCCCAAAGATTTTTATGGAGGGACGCGTAATGGAACAAGTGGAAATAAAAAAAACAAAAAATAAAAATAGTCTTTATGCAAAAGAGCACAAAGTTGCTTTCTTGTTCGTTCTACTTCCAGTTTTAGGATTTATTTTGTTTTCATTGATACCTTTGGGCTATTCGGTTTATGCTGCCTTTACAGATTGGAACGGTCTAGGGCAAATGAATTTTATCGGTCTTGAGAACTTTCAGAAGCTTTTTAGAGATGAGTACTTCTATAAGACGATGTTTAATACCGTCTTTTTGATGTTAGGGATTCCAATCGGTTTGATTTTGTCATTTATGCTAGCATCAGCACTGAGCAGAGGAATTAAAGGAACGACGATTTTTCGAACAATCTATTATATTCCAGTCATCTCATCATTAGCAGCCATTTCGATTTTGTGGCAATGGGCTTACAATGGTGATTTTGGTTTAGTCAATCAGGTCTTGGATATCTTCGGTATCAGCGGCCCTAACTGGTTGCAAAACCCATCAACAGTCAAACCGGCAATTATTATTATGTCTGTTTGGAAGGGCTTGGGTTATTCTATGCTCTTGTACTTGGCAGCGATTCAAAGTGTACCAAAAACCTTTTATGAAGCAGCAGAATTAGATGGTGCTTCTTCTTTTCAAAAGTTTCGCAATATCACTTGGCCGATGGTTAGACCAGTCACTTTCTTTTTAGTCGTTACGAATATTATCGGCGGCTCACAAATCTTTACGGAAATAAACATTATGACACCAACTGGCGGACCACAATATAGCAGTGCTACGGTCGTTTGGTATATCTGGCAAAAAGCTTTCAGAAATTGGCAAATGGGTTATGCAAGCAGTATGGCGTTGATTCTAGCAGTATTGGTTTTTGTGATAACAGCATTCCAATTCTATATGAACAATCGTTCAAGCTATAAATTAGATTAGGAGGGAAAAGAATGAAAAAACTGAAAATAAGCAACGTACTCATTATTTTAATTCTCTCCCTTGGAGCAGTTATTATGGTGGGGCCGTTACTTTGGATGATCTCAACATCGCTAAAAGACCGAGCTGGCGTCTTCCAGCTGCCACCTCAATGGATTCCAGACCCAGTACAATTTGATGCGTACAAACGTTTATCTGAGCTGGACACTTTGTTCTCAGGGATTAAAAATACAGTGATCGTTTCACTTTCTGTAACTGTTGTAGGTACTCTGACATCCAGTTTAGCTGCCTTCTCATTTGCCAAATTACGGATGCCGCATAAAGATGCGCTATTTCTAATCCTTTTAGCCGCTTTGATGATTCCCTATCCAGCGGTGATGATCCCGCAATTTATGATGTTCTCCCAAATTGGCTGGGTTGATACGTTATTACCATTGATCATTCCGGGAATGTTTGGGAATATCACTATGATTTTCTTTTTGCGACAATATTTATCTAATATTCCTGATTCGATCGTTGAGGCGGCAAAAATTGATGGTGCGGGCTATTTACAAACCTTTATCCAATTGATTTTCCCGTTGATTCGTCCAGCAGTTGCTGCTCAATTTATTTTATGGTTTATGGGCGCTTGGAATGACTACTTAGCACCATTGATCTACTTGAATAGTCCAGAAAAACAAACATTGCAAGTAGTGATCGCAAACCTAAATGCCGCCTATGCTATTCAAACGGATTATCCGTTGATTATGGCAGCTTCCGTTGTTTCATTACTTCCGGTTTTGATCGTATTTATTATTTTCCAAAAGCAAATTATCGAATCAGTTGCACTTTCTGGAATGAAAGGGTGAGTAGATGTTTCTAAAAGCAATGAACTGGCTAAATGCATTCGTACTTCTGATAGAACTAAATATTTTGTGGCTTCTAGGTATTTTAGCTGGTTTTTTTGTGGTCGGCTTTGTTCCAAGTACTGTTGCTGTCTTAACGATTCTAAATAAAGAGGATCTATTTACAGGCTATTACTCTTATATAGAAGTATTGACTTTATTTTGGAAAAACTATGTGTCAGCTATTCGCTTATACAAATGGCGGGTCTTTATATTTCCACTTATTCTAGGCATTCTCTATTTGGAATTGCTGATTGTGCAGCAAAGTGATCTAATGAGAGCATTTTTCCAATGGCCACTTTTGTTTTTGTTCAGTTATGTGATTTTAGTATTGATCAATTTATCCTTAGTTACTCGATTGAGTAAAGATAAGTGGCGGAAAAAAGCCGTTTTTTCATTGACGAGTCCATTCTTGTTACCAAAAGAATCTTTTCTTTGTCTTTTGATGGTTCTTACATTTTCAATTGTTAGCATGGCGTATCATTGGTTCTTTTTTGTCGCAATTTCAATCTTTTTGTACAGTGCCAGCAAGTGCTTGTTGTCAGGCTATAGCAAGAAAGGATTGTTAAAATCATGATCAAAAAATTTCTTTTCTCGTGTGTTCCTCTAATGATTCTTTTATCTGGCTGTACTGCTTCTGCAGTTGAAGAAGTCTTATCCCCTCCTGAGTTTGCCGATGTTAGTGTCCATGACCCATCGGTGATCAAAGCGGATGATACGTTTTATATTATTGGTTCACATATGCAATTTGCCAAGTCTCAGGATTTGTTGAAGTGGGAGCAGATATCTAATTCAGTATCTGAAGATACTCTATTTGAGAATATTCGAGAAGAATTGGCGGAAGAATTTGAGTACGCACAGACAGATACGTTATGGGCTAGTGATATCCAACAGTTTAAGAATGGAAAATACTATTTGTACTATTGTTTGTGTCAAGGAACTTCACCGCTATCCGTAATGGGAGTGGCGGTATCTGACTCTATTGAAGGTCCTTATGAAAAAGTCGAATCTTTTCTTTATTCAGGAACCTCTCCGCAGTTTGGTGAAGCGTACAATGCAGCGATTCATCCAAATGCGATCGATCCTCATATTTTTTATGACAATGAAGGGAAATTATGGATGGTCTATGGATCATACTCAGGCGGGATTTTTATCCTAGAAATGGATGATGAAACGGGTTTGCCTAAAGATCGCAATTCTTACGGAACACATTTGATGGGCGGAAATCACAGTCGCATCGAAGCACCATACATTCAATATAATCAAGAAAATGGCTACTATTACTTGTTCACTTCATTTGGTGGGCTAGATGCAGACGGTGGATACAACCTTCGAGTCGCGCGGTCAAAGAAGCCCGATGGTCCTTATGAAGACAGCCAAGGAAATCCAATGGCTGAGGTCAAAGGGAAATTTGGAACGGTTTTTGATGACGCAAGTATTCAAGACTTCGGAACTAAAATTATGGGGAACTTCCTATATACCGAAAATACGAGCAATGAAGGGGTGGGCTATGTTTCGCCAGGTCACAACTCGACCTATTATGATGAAGAAACCAATCAATATTACTTGATTTTCCATACACGTTTTCCAAATAGCGGAGAATATCATTCTGTGAGAGTCCATCAAATGTTTTTCACAGAAGCAGGGTGGCCGGTTGTTTCTCCATTGAGATACAGCGAAGAAACGATTGCTGATTATACAAAGAATCAAGTTACGGGTGCCTATACGCTGATTTCCTTTGACAAGTTTTTAACGGATGATTTGAAAGAACCACAGGAAATTACAGTTGAAAAAAATGGCACGATCAATGGTGATCGCACTGGAACATGGGAACTAGCGGAAAAGAATAGTCAAGAAGATTCAAGTGTGGTTATAGATGGCACTGTTTATAAAGGGAAGTTTCTTTCCGGCTGGGATGAAAATCAGCAAAAGCAAGTAATGACATTTACAGGTACCTCAGAAGCAGGAGTACCATTATTTATTGTTAGGAATGAGGAGTAAGGTATGGCAAAAGCAAATGCAGAGACAATACAAAATCCAATCGTGTATGAACGAGCAGACCCTTGGGTATATTTACATTCCGATGGTTACTATTATTTTACAGGTTCAGTTCCTGGATATCAGTCGATTGAACTTAGACGAGCGAAAAGCCTCAATGAACTGGAAGATGCAGAGAGAAAGACGGTTTGGCAGGCACATGAATCGGGACCAATGAGTGAATTGATTTGGGCACCAGAAATTCATTTCATCGCTGATAAGTGGTATATCTATTTTGCCGCTAGTGATAATGAAGAGATCAGAAATGAAAATCATCATCATCGAATGTTCGTGATCGAAAATAATTCAAGTGACCCTTTTGAAGGGGAATGGGAAGAAAAAGGACAAGTCATCACGCAATTTGAAAGTTTTAGTTTAGATGCAACCGTGTTTGAACATCAGGAGAAACTTTATTATGTTTGGGCGCAACAAGATCCAAGAATTCCAGGAAACTCTAATCTTTATCTATCAGAAATGGAAAATCCATGGACACTAAAAGGGAAGCAGCTTTTACTATCGATCCCTGAATATCCTTGGGAACAGATTGGTTTCATGGTGAATGAGGGACCGGCCGTGCTTAAACGAAATGGTAAGATTTTTATCACTTATTCGGGCAGTGCTACAGATGAAAATTACACTATGGGATTATTGTGGACAGACGAAAATAGTGATTTATTAAATGGGTTTTCTTGGCAAAAATCCCAAGATCCAGTCTTTCAAACGTCAGAACGGAATTCTCAATATGGACCGGGGCATAACTCTTTTACAAAAGGGGCAGATGGTGAGGACATTTTAGTTTATCATGCAAGACCAGAAAAAAATCAGGCAGGCGATCCTCTGGCAAACCCGAATCGACATGCAGTTGCACAACCATTCACTTGGGATGAAAAAGGATTCCCAGTCTTTGGTGAGCCGGTCGCAAACAATAAATTAGAGATGAAGGTGAACTGATTGACGATTAACATTCAAAACACAAAATCAGGAACAACGATCAGTAAATATATCTACGGTCATTTTGCAGAGCATCTAGGCCGTTGTATCTATGAAGGATTATACGTTGGAGAAGATTCGCCGATCCCAAATAAAAATGGGATGCGGATTGATGTGGTTGAAGCACTGAAAAACATTCAAATCCCTGTGCTACGTTGGCCAGGCGGCTGCTTCGCCGATGAATACCATTGGATAGACGGGATTGGTCCTAAAGAAAACCGCAAAACGATGGTCAACACCCACTGGGGCGGCGTGACTGAAAACAATCATTTCGGGACCCATGAATTTTTTGAATTGATCAAGCAGTTGGAATGTGATGCGTATGTCAACGGCAATGTCGGCAGCGGAACGGTGCAAGAAATGTCGGAATGGGTGGAATACATCACGATGGATGGCATTTCTCCGATGGCTGATCTTCGCAGAGAAAATGGCCATGAAGAAGCGTGGGAAATGAAATTTTTTGGCGTAGGAAACGAAAACTGGGGCTGCGGCGGCAATATGCGGCCAGAGTATTATGCGGATCTGTATCGCCGTTATCAAACCTATGTCCGCCAATACGGCGACAAAAAAATCTACAAAGTCGCCGGCGGAGCGAATGTCGCAGACTATCATTGGACAGAAACGCTGATGAAAAACGCCCATTGGTTGATGGACGGCCTAAGCTTGCACTACTACGTTCATCCGCAAGGCTGGGAAGAAAAAGGTAGCGCCTTGGAATTTGATGAGGCAGAGTGGCAAGTGACCTGTGAAAAAGCAGCCTACATGGATGAATTATTGACCCGCCACAGCGCGATTATGGACCAGTATGACCCAGAACAGCGTGTGGGAATCATTGTTGATGAATGGGGCACTTGGTTCTCAGCAGAACCTGGTACGAATCCAGGCTTCTTATACCAACAAAATACGATCCGTGATGCCATGGTCGCAGCGATCACCTTGAATATTTTCCATAAACATGCCAAGCGAGTGCATATGGCAAATATCGCACAAACCGTCAACGTCCTGCAGGCGATGATTTTGACAGATGGCGAACAAATGGTGAAAACCCCAAGCTATCATGTCTTTGATTTGTACAAAGTCCATCAAGATGCTGAAACCATTGATAGCCATGGAACCAGCAGCGATACCATTACGTATACGATTTCGAAAAAAGAAGATACGATCCATCTATCGGTTTGTAATTTTGCTACCCAAGGCACGGAAGAATTATCCTTCTCCCTTGAAACAGCGATCAATGAAGTGAAAGAAGCTCGTTATATCGTGGGAAACAAAATGAACGCACACAATGATTTTGATCATCCTGAAGATGTGGTGATCCAAGACTTCACCGCTTACAATGTTGAAGAGAACAAAGTCAGCTTGCGGGTGCCCGCAATGAGTGTTCTAACGATCTCATTGACAGTCTGATCCCATGACTTGTAAAGGATGCGAAGTGAAAGATGCTGCGGCAGCAGCACAGGAAGACATTGAATCCTTGATTGCAGAACAACTTTCTTTAGAAAGCGACTTGGCTTCGCCGGAGATCGTCAGTAGGAGAATCGTTGTTTGTGAGACTTGTCCATTGCGATTGAATCATACCTGTACCAAATGCGGCTGCTTTTATCGGTTTCGCGCAAATTTAGCTAAGAAAAACTGTCCTGCAGGAATGTGGGAACAAACAGGGCAGCTCGTCAAGTAGCTGTCCTGTTTTTATAAAATAGAATAAATCAATTAGGAGATGAGGGAAGACATGACAGCGATCAATGGGGTTCATGATCCTACGATTATTGAACATGAAGGCACCTTTTATTTATATTCAACGGACACCCAACAGCCCAAAACGGCTGGTGTACCAATTCGTCGTTCAAAAGATTTGATCCATTGGCAATTTGAGAAACAGGCATTGTCAGAAATGCCTGAACCAGCAGTAAAATGGAGCAAGGCTCAAGGACTATGGGCACCGGAAGTTATTCGCTATAAGGACGAATTCCGTATGTATTATTCTGCTTCGACATTCGGCAGTACCACTTCTTTTATTGGCTTAGCTACAGCAACAGATCCTTTGGGCCCTTGGGAAGATCAAGGAGAGGTTATTAAAACCAATGCTACTCTTGCACAGCATAACGCGATCGATGCCAATATTGCTTTTGACCGCTCGGGTGAACAGTGGTTTGTCTATGGTTCTTTCTTTGGCGGAATCTATATTGCTCCATTGAACAAAGAAACTGGAAAACTTCAAGAAAAGAGCTATGGCCAACGGATTGCTTTTCGTCCGAAAACAGTTGATACTGCTATTGAAGGCCCATTTGTCTATTATCATCCTGAAACCGATTATTATTATTTGTTTGTTTCTTTCGACTCCCTTAACGATTCGTATAATATCCGTGTCGCCCGAGCAAAAGAAATTACAGGGCCATATCTGGACTGGCATGGTACGGCCATGACGGATCAAGAGAAGACGCCAACCGAAGTAGGGACTAAACTGTTGGGCAGTTATCAGTTCTCAGAAGAACCAGTTGTATATGCTCCTGGTCATAATTCGATCTTTACGCAAACCAATAAAGAAAGCTTCGTTGTGCATCATGCACGGAGAAAACCCTTCAGTGACCAATTCTATTTACAAATACGTAAACTCTATTGGCTAGAATCAGGTTGGCCAGTAATCTCTGCTTCAATCTATCAGGGAAGTGTTTCACGAATGCCAGAGCAGGAAACTCTGTTAGGAAAGTGGGAAATCATCCAATTTGATCACGAGTCTCAAGTTATATCTTCTCAACAGCAAGAAATAACAGCATTAAAAAAAGAAGGACGAAGTTACTTGTGGGGAGAAAATGAATTTGTCCCATATTATGAGTACATCGACCAAAAAGAAAGGTTGTTTTTATCTGGAATCAATGATCAAGGCGTTGCGTTTCTTGGTCGAAAAGTGTACGAAGAATAAAAAATAAGCAGCACAATGGGCAGGTTGCATTGTGCTGCTTATAAACGTATACTGCTGCCGGTTTTACTAAATACTGCCTTTGAATAATCGGACACCATGAGTAGGAACCTCAGCATTGGCAATTGTTTGTTCTTTTTGTTGCCATAACTCAGTGCCGTTTTTAAGTGGTAGTAAATCAGTGATCGATTTTGGGATGGTTTGCGTTTGATCAGAAACATTGAAAATGGCATAGTAGACTGCTGTGTCGCTCAACGCCTCCCAAATGATCCACTCTTGATCACGATAGAACTCTTTTTTCGTATAAATTTTTCGATACATTTCTAAGACTTCAGTATTCGTCAATAAACGTAAGGTAAAGAGATCGATGTCTGGTAAAGTACCACCAAACATCAATGGAGATTGGAAGATCGTCCATAAACTCATCAATAAGTATTGCTCGTCTTCCGTAAAACGTGTCCAGCTGTCACCACCGCCACCATCAACTGCCCGAATGCCGATATGACCCAACGGCAACATATCACAGTCAGGCCAGTTACCTGGACGGACGAAAGGTGCCCACTCTGCTGCTCGGTCAAACATGGCGTAAAGGGCATCCCAATGATCCCAAAAGTCATCCGTCAAGCGCCACATATTGGCATGATTTTGAAAGAAACTACCATTTTTGAGGGCAGCTGGTCCGGGAGACAAAGAAAGGACGATCTCTCGACCGGATCGATCGATTGCACGGCGAATCGCTTTGATTTCTGCTTTATGGGCATCACCGTAAATTTTCGAATCGCCGATATCATCCACCTTTATAAAGTCAACACCCCAAGAAGCATATAATTCGAGCAAAGAATCATAATAAAGCTGTCCTTCAGGCAATGAAACATCGACCCCATACATATCGGAATTCCAAGGGCAGATTGAATTCATAGCAATGTCCCGTGCCCG
Source organism: Enterococcus sp. AZ095a (assembly GCF_050546735.1). NCBI lineage: Bacteria > Bacillati > Bacillota > Bacilli > Lactobacillales > Enterococcaceae > Enterococcus > Enterococcus sp. AZ095a. The sequence continues at coordinate 469,362 of NZ_CP172953.1, forward strand.
TTTATCCGTTCCTTTGATCGGCGTATTTTGATGAACTGCTTGTCGTGGAATGCCGCGCATGATATGGATACCAAACTTCAGCCCTTTTTGATGCAGATAGTCACCAAGTTTTTTGAAACCAGCGCCATCTTTTGCTGAAGGGAAACGATTTTCAGCAGGAATCAAGCGAGAATAGTCGTCCATACACAACGGATAAAAATCATTGTACCTTGTAGACTTTGCTTCTGGTTCGCTCCATTGAATATCCACGACGACATACTCCCAACCATAAGCTTTCAAATGCTCTGCCATAAAATCGGCATGGGCGATCACTTCTGCTTCGGTCACAGAAGCGCCATAGCAGTCCCAAGAATTCCATCCCATTGGGGGTGTTTGTGCAAAATGTAAAAAAGACATCGATTTCCTCCTAGTACGTTTTTCTTATAGTATAGTAAGCAATAAAAAAGAGAGGGAAAGTTTTGTCTACTAGAAATAAAAAAGAAAGAAATCGTCAACGAATGAAAAAGGAGTTGATCAATAGTGTTTCCACAAGAAACAAACTATGCGAAGATTACAGCATACTATAGTGTTGCCCTTGAGCGTTTTTCCATGAATCCACATCAACACCCAGCGTGTGAGATCATGTTTGTGACCAAAGGGAAGTGTAAGATAAAGGTGCAAGATCAAGTAATTGTTCTGGAAAGAAATGATTTCGTTTTCATAAATGCGTTTGTGGAACACGCCTTACTCGTTGAAGGAGATTCCTGCACATTACTGAATATTGAATTTCTTCTGAGTGAGACACCGTCCGCCCTTTGTGTTCGTGATGTTTTTGCATACATCAAAGGAAATGTACAATGGAATGAGCCTTACGCGAAAAGTCGCGATGTCCGCCAATTTGGACAAGCGATCAAGTCATTGCTGCAGCTGCTAATGATCGATGATACTCAAGAGCAACCGTCTGCTGAACGGCAATTTACGATCGAGCTCTTGTTTAAGCGGATGCTGATGGAATTAGCCTTTTCATTACGTACGAAAGAAACCAAACGGGGCAATTGCTATGTGAACGCTGCGATCAACTATATTCAACAGCATTTTGATGAAGATATTCAAGTCTCCCAAATCGCAGCGGCGGTGGGGATTACGAAAGCTTACTTGCATAAACTCTTTCATGAGCAACTGGGAGTGACGGTCAACCATTTTCTCACCAGTGAGCGTCTGAAACAGGCAGCATTTTTACTAAGCAATAGTCAGCTGCCAATCGTCGAAATTGCCGCTCAAGCAGGATTCAACAGCAGGCAGCACTTTACCAATACCTTTAAACAGAAAAAAGGCATGAGTCCTAAAGCCTACCAGCTCTTATATAAGCAAACGATCAAAGAGGAGGCAGGGCAACATATCACAGGAGATGATCCGAACTTTTTATTAATGAAGTAAATATGAATTGAATGATCAAGCATAAAAAAGTAAAAGAACAGGAGAACGTAATGAAAGAATTCGCATTAAAAAAGGTACAGCTCACGGACGAGTTTTGGCAAGGATACCAAGAGCTTGTTCGCAAAGAAACGATTCCTTACCAATACCAAGTCCTAAATGATGAAATCGATGTAGATGTTCAAGCAGAACGGGAAGATCCCAATTTGCCAGCTGGGAAAAGCCATGCCTTGGCGAATTTCCGCATCGCTGCAGGGCAAATGGAAGGGGAACATTTTGGCTGGTTTTTCCAAGATAGCGATGTCTACAAATGGATCGAGTCGGCTGGGTATAGCTTGTTGAATACTAGCGATCCGCAATTGGAAAAGACAGTAGATGAAGTGATTGACTTAGTTGCTGCTGCGCAAGAAGCGGATGGCTACTTAAATACCTTCTTTCAATTGACCCGACCGAAGTTAAAATACCGTCAGCTGTATTTCAGTCATGAACTTTATTGTGCCGGGCATCTAGTCGAAGCGGCTATCGCTTATGATCAAGCAACAGGCAAGGATAAATTACTGACCGTGGCAGAGAAAAATATCGCCAATATTTGCACGTATTTTGGGCGGGAGCCTGGAAAAATTCAAGGTGCTGATGGCCATCAAGAGATCGAATTGGCACTGGTGCGTTTGTATGAATACACTGGTAAACAAACCTATTTGACATTAGCTGATTTCTTTCTTGAAGTACGTGGGGAAGATCCTGCCTTTTACGAAAAAGAAATCTTGAAAAACCAAGCGGATGGCTTATCAGATGAAACACCAAGGGTAGACCTCACCTATTTACAAGCCTACGATCAACCTAAAAAGCAGCATGAAGCCAAAGGTCATGCGGTACGAATGCTGTATATGGCAAGCGGGATGGCAAAAGTCGCCCAGCATACCCAAGATCAAGCATTAATCGACGCTTGCGAAGCGATTTGGGAAGACATCGCCTGTAAGAAAATGTATGTGACCGGTGGCGTCGGCTCAACCGTTCACGGGGAAGCCTTTGTCGGTCCCTATGATTTGCCGAATGATACGATGTATTGTGAAACTTGTGCAGCTATTGCATTGGTGCAATTTTCTTTTGAGCTGTTCAAACTAACCAAGGAACCAAAATATTTAGCGACGATGGAACGAGCGTTGTATAATAGCGTCCTTTCTGGTGCGGCAATTGACGGCAAACACTTTTTCTACGTGAATCCTTTGGAGGTCAATCCCCAACGAGATCAAGAAAATCCTGACAAAGGCCACGTCAAAGCCCAACGACCTGATTGGCTCGGTTGTGCGTGTTGTCCGCCGAATTTTGCGCGGATGGTCGCTTCGCTGCAGCGCTTGGTTTACACTTGCGATCAAGAAAAGCTTTACGTGAATTTATTTGTGGCAAGCCGTTTAGAAGAACCTGACCAATTTACGTTTGAACAAACAGGCGGGTTTCCTTTTACAGAGGACCTCACGATTCGCTATCAAGGTATTCCAAAGACGCTCATCATCCACAAACCTAACGGACTAAGTAAGTTTCAAATCGATAGTGAACACGAATGGCAGGAGACGAACGAGGCAATCATCTTTGAGGCAGTCGAAAACGTGACGGCCAATATCCGTTTTGAACAACCATTGCAAATCTTGCGTGCGAATCCTCAGGTTATTCAAGCTATCAATCAAGTCGCATTGCAACGAGGACCCTTCGTGTATTGCATAGAAGAAGCCGACAATGGTCAAGCACTCTGGCGTTGCCGCATCGACCCACAGGCGCTGGAGGCGACCTTTTCGAAAGAGGATACGTTGTTGCCAACTACTTTATGTTTGGCGATCAAAGGCTACCAAAGCGAAGAATGGTCGGGAACACCCCTTTACGAAGAACGAGCGGAAACGGTCATACCTCGTACGTGGCAACTGATCCCATACCATTTATGGGGCAACCGGGGCATAGGCGAAATGCGCGTTTGGCTGCCGCTCGTTGGAAAGGAGTAAGAAGTAAGCAGGGCCAAAGAGCTTCCCTAAAAGGAGGCTCTTTTTTTCTATGTAAAAATAACGGGAAAAGTTCGCTGTATATGAGTACGTTATTGTATTTTTGATGTACTCAATCAGGTACGCTATAATTATATCAAGAAAAGGAGGAGTGGCAATGGCTAATACAACGATGAATCCTAGCACTGCTCGTAAAAATTTTTATCAGTTATTGAAAGATGTAAATGAAAACCATACTGAAATTGAGATTATTAGTGATCGTAGTGGAAACAATGCGGTGTTGATTGCGCTAGAAGACTGGAGAGCGATTCAAGAAACCCTTTTTCTTGAGCAAACAGGTACTCTAGAAAAGGTACGAGACCGCGAAAAAGACGACAGTGGCTTTACGGATATCGATGATATTGATTGACAAGCTCTTTGATGAGGAGCGATACAGTCACAATCAAAAACTCTGCGAAAGTGGATCTAAGGAAAATCAAACAATCGAATTTAAAAAAAACAGTTTGAAGAAGTGATTCAGGCCTTGAAGGAAGATCAATATATGCCCACGCAGTCTTTTGAAAAGCTGAGACCTACACATGAAGGCAGATATTCACGTAGGCTGAATAGGCAACATCGAGTGGTTTACAAAGTTGATGAGGAAAATAAAGTTGTGGAAATTTATTCTGCATGGACACATTATGAATGAAGTGTGAAGAGCTGATTTTTTAGCTAGTTGACCAAGAGCTTCCCAAAAAGGAGGCTCTTTTTTTTCTAAACTCAACCTTCTTGGATTTGTTGCATGATTTCTTTAATTTGTTCCTATATTCCTACCTTTGAAAGCGTTATCGTTTTAGTGTAGGAATGTTGGCGGGTTTATGTAAAACAAGGAGGAAGAAGTGTGACAAGGAAAATCAGTAAAGTTGGCGTATCTTTGTTGGTATTGGCAGCGGCAACGGCAATCGGCGGCTGCACCCAAAGTGAGGCGAAGACAACTGGAAAAGTCGTTTACCAAGAAACAGCCAAAAGTACGTTGGAAAAAGCGATGGACAATCAACCGGAGTCGTCTTATTGGTTCCCAGAGGATTTGTTGGCATGGTCTTTTGAAAAAGATCCAGATGCGAAATACAATACCAGCGTCGTTCCATTAGCGCAGCGGGCAGCTAAAGAGACGTTGCCGAAGATGAATGACACGCAAACGGCAGAAACCAAAGTCGTGGCGCTTTCGATCATGAATAGCAGTACGAGCGGCAATGCACCACGAGGGATCAATACCTTTGATGCCAATGTCTTTTCTTATTGGCAATACATCGATCAATTGGTTTATTGGGGCGGCTCTTCTGGCGAAGGGATCATCGTACCACCAAGTCCTGATGTAACGGATGCTGCTCATAGGAATGGCGTGCCTGTTTTAGGAACGATCTTCTTTCCGCAAACTGCCCATGGTGGGAAGCTGGAATGGCTAGATACGTTTTTAGCTAAAGATGAGGATGGCAATTTTCCGATCGTAGAAAAGATGATCGAAGTTGCCAATACGTATGGCTTTGATGGCTGGTTCATCAATCAAGAAACCGATACGGCGGTCACTAGTTTTGATGATGCAGCGGAAGGTGTCGAACAATCGGGGACTGATGGTAAAGGACTAAATGAAAGCCACGCCAAAGCGATGCAAGAATTGATCGCCCAATTCAAAGAACAAGCCGACGAGCATTTAGAGATCATGTGGTATGATTCTATGACGAGTGATGGGAAAATGGATTGGCAAAACGCGTTGACGGATAAGAACAAAGCCTATTTGGTGGATGCAGAGATGAACCCATTGGCAGATAGTATGTTCTTGAATTTCTGGTGGACTACTGACAAACTGGCGGACAAAGAGTTGCTGAAGACCTCCAATGAAAAAGCCCGTGAAATCGGCGTCGATCCTTACGATCTTTTTGCTGGGATCGATGTGCAAGAAAATGGCTATTCAACGCCTGTGCGCTGGGATCTGTTTACGGATGAAAAAGGCGTTCCTTATACCTCATTGGGCCTGTATGTGCCTAGCTGGACCTATTCTTCTGCTAGTACGCCGGATGATTTCCAAAGCAAAGAGAATGCTTTTTGGGTCAATAACACGGGCGATCCTCGGGAAAGCCAGCTGCCAGAAGCGACAGAGTGGCCTGGAATCTCCACGTATGCCCTGGAACAGACCGCTATCACAGAGCTGCCTTTTGTGACGAATTTTAGTCTGGGTAATGGCTACAACTATTTTATCGACGGAGAAAAAGTGTCCAGCCGCAATTGGAACAACCGAAGCTTGCAAGCTGTTTTGCCGACCTATCGTTGGGTCTTTGATCATGGAAAAGATAATGATTTGGCTGTATCAATCAATTATGCGGATGCCTACAATGGCGGAAATGCACTGAAACTACGTGGACAGATGACAAAAGGCAGTACCAGTCACATGGCATTGTATCAGACAGCATTTCCTGTGACGAAAAAGACGAAGCTAACAACGACTGTCAAAGCAACGGTACCGACAACTCTTGATTTGGTCGTGACCTTAGCCGATGGTTCGACACAAACAATCAAAGGAGACAAAGAGGTCGCAACAGACTGGACGACGATCACCTACTCATTGAAAGACATCAAAGGAGAAGTGACAGCGATCGGTTATGACATAACCACGAAAGAAACCAGTGATGTCTATGAATTGAATTTAGGGCAATTAACGATCGGAGATCAGAAAGCGGAGAAATTCGCTGCCGAAGCATTGACGGTTGAGGATGTGCTCTTTGATGAGGAAGAGGGCAACTATGCGGGTGTCCGTTTAACGTGGGAAGCTGCCAAGGACAAGACAGCTGCGGTTTATGAGATCTACCAATTGAACGATGACGGCTCACGCTCTTTCTTAGCAGCTACGCCAGCAACCAACCACTATTTGAATGCCGTTGAACGTCCAAAAGGGACGAAAACCAAGTTCGCGGTGGTGGCAGTGGATCGCTATGGCAATCGTGGCAAGCTATCAGATACGGTGGAGATCACTTGGCCGAACAATCAGCTGCCAAAAGCGGCCTTTACAGCCTCTAGAACCTTGGCAGCACCGGGGGAAACGATCACCTTCACGAATACCTCATCTGCGAATGCTGAAGCATTCGAATGGACGTTTGAAGGCGGCGATATCACGAGCAGTACAGAAGAAAATCCCCAAGTGACCTATTCGGAACCAGGTACCTACAAAGTCACGCTTGTTGCCAAAAACGAAGCAGGAGAGACCCCTCTGGAAATGGCGGGATTGATCACGATTTCTGCTGATGCGCCGAAAGAGTTGCTGCTGCTTTCAAAAGATGCCGAAGCAACTGCTTCATCGTTTGTCAATGATGCCGAAGCACCGGCTTTTGCCCTCGATGGTGATTTGAGTACGAAGTGGTGTGCGACAGGCAATGCGCCTCATGAGTTGATGATCGATCTCGGTCGGCCACAAACGGTCAGTGAAGTACGCCTCGCTCATGCGGAGGCTGGTGGAGAAGGTCCAGACATGAATACGCGGGCGTATACGGTGCTCGTCAGTGAAGATGGCAAAGACTATGAGCCAGTTTCACGAACGTTGAAAAATGAAGCCGGCAATAGCACCAATACGTTTGCCGTCCAGAAGGTGCAATATGTAAAAATCAGTATCGATAAACCAACACAAGGAGCAGATTCGGCAGCCCGAATCTATGAAGTCGAAGTATACGGAATGGATAAATAGCGAAAAAGAGCAGGGCGTTAAACCTAAGAAGGGAAGCGTCTGAAGCATGCTTTTCTGAAAAATGACCAAACCCAAAAAGCCGTTGCGACCAATAAATGGTCACAACGGCTTTTGCTTTTTGCAAATAAGTTTAGCGTGACGTACGGCTGGCTGGATCTAAGCGGCGTTCAATAAAGCTCAATCCAAGATCCGTAATGATCGCCATCAAGGCAGTTGGTAAAGCACCGGCTAAGATGATCGATGCACCATCCGTCGCATTGGTTCCACGGATGATGATGTCCCCCAGTCCACCAGCACCAACGAAAGCCCCAATAGCGGTGATACCGATCGCCACGACTAAGGCGTTTCGAATCCCTGCCATGATCACCGAAACAGACAATGGCAATTCGATCATATACAATCGTTGCCAGCTAGTCATCCCCATCCCTTTGCCGACATCTAACGTATTGCGGTCGACTTGGCGCATGCCGGTATAGGTATTTTTGATGATCGGTAACAAAGAATAAAGGAAAATCGTTAAAATCACGACATTCACACCTAAGCCCATGCCGATCATTAAAATCGAGATCATCGCTAAAGATGGAATCGTCTGGATGATATTGGCGAAACGAATCACCCAATCTGCCAAACGCATTTTTTTAGAAATCAAGATCCCGATTGGAATCCCGACGATTGAGGCAAAAAGTACCCCGTAGATTGAAATCAAGAAGTGACGAATGAACTGGGCAAAAACATAGCCGCCATTTTCTTGAAAATAGAAAAGAAATTGTTGGAATAAATTCATGTCTGCCATTTCGTCACTCTCCTTCGAAGTAATTATTTTCTTCTAAGAAACGTTCGGCAACTACCGTTGGTTCTAGAAGGTCATTATCCACTTGGTAATTCAATTCTTGCATTTTTTCGGTATCAATTTTGCCTGCTAATTTGTTCAGGGCATCGCCGATTTCAGGTGTTTCTTTCAATAATTTGTCATCGACGATCGGTGCGGCATCATAAGGCGGGAAGAAGTTTAGATCATCTTCTAGCATCACGAGATCGTAACTGCCGATCCGGCCGTCGGTTGAGTACCCTAAAACGATATCCATTTTTCCGTTATCAACAGCATCATAGACGAGACCGATCTGCATCGGTAGGATATTTTGGAAAGAGAATCCATAGGCTTCCTGGAAGCCATCGTACCCATCGCCGACCCGTGTGATCCACGCGGTATCGACCCCTGCGACCAATTGATCTGCGACATCTTTCAAGTCACTGACTTTTTCCAATCCGTATTTTTCAGCAGTGTCTTTCCTGACAAGAAAGACATATGTGTTATCAAAGCCGTAAGATGGGAACCAAGTCTGTTGGTATCGTTGCTCAAATTCTGATTTGACTTTGTCAAAGGCGGCTTGCGGATCAGATTCTGGTTCCAACCCTAACGTAGTGGTCAAGTCAGTTCCTGTGTAGCGGGCAGCTGAGATCGACGCATCGCCATTCATCATCGCTTGGTGATTGATGGTCGTTGTTGCTAAGTTGTTAATGACGGTTGTGTTTTTATCCGTATAGTGTTCGACCATACCGGCAACCACCGCGCCAAGAATTTGGGCTTCGGAAGTGATCCCGCCTGTGATCGCCACGGTATTCTCATCAGAAGTCGATGCTAAACCGGGAAAGGAACAGCCGGACAGTAAAGCGACACTTAAGGAAAACAACAGCGCTAATTTTGAAGTTTTTTTCATTACGCATCCCCCCTTAAGGCAGCTGGTGTCAGTTTGTTTTCTAACAAACCCAGTAACCAGTCAGCTAATAAAGCAAAGATCGTCACTGGAATCGTCCCAGCAAAAATCAAAGGCGGTTGGTAGTTGTTTAGTCCGCTAAAGATCAAATCACCAAGTCCACCGGCACCGATGTAAGAAGCCAAGGTAGCCCAGGCTAAAACATACACGGCCGATAAGCGGATCCCTGCCATGATCGTTGGGATCGCTAGAGGTAATTCCACACTGATGATCGACTGCAAGTTGGTCATCCCCATCCCTTTGGCAACATCGCGGTAATTCCAATCGACTTTTTTCATTCCAATGTAGGTATTTCGCAAAATCGGCAACAAGGAATAAATGAAAAGAGCGACGATAGCAGGGACTTTTCCGACACCTAAAATCGGGATCATCAATGCCAATAGTGCCAAAGAAGGCACGGTTTGCAACGCACTGGTGATGCCGATCACGATCGTTGCTGCTTTGGGGAAACGGGTCAAGATCACACCGATCGGTACGGCAACAAGAATCCCTAAGAGCAAAGCCGCAAAGGAAATATACAAATGTTCAAGACTTTTGGTGACCAATTGGCCGCCATATTCATTAAAGAAGCTTTGCATGCGCTAGACCTCCTCAGTTTCTTCAGGTTTCGCCGACTCAATGGCTTCCATGATCGATGGCTCATCGCCCCAAATCACGTCATAAACGATATCAACTAAGGAAGCACGGGTCAAAATCCCAACTAAATGTTTGTCGGCATCTACTACTGGGACATATTTTAAGCCGCGTTTTAAGATGCGTTGCAAGGTATCCCGCAACAAGGCGGTTTCGCGAACGAAAAAGACATCTTTGTTCAAGATATCGCCGACACTAGTAACTTTGCCACGGTTGCGGTCGATGGATTCGACATCGATGTAGCCTTTTAGCACGTTGCTATTGTCGGTAACAAGCAAGGTATCGACCCGTTTTTCCCGCATCAAGTGAATCGCTTCTTGTATGGATTTTTCTGGTGTGATAGCGATCGGGGTATTTAACATTACGTCTTTGACTGGCGTCGTGTCAGGTTTTGCTTGTAACAAGCGGTCTTCACCGATCAATTCTTCCACAAACGGTGTTGCTGGGTGTTGCAGAATATTTTCTGGTGTATCAAATTGAATGACTTTTCCTTCACTCATGATCACGATACGGCTAGCAAGCTTCAATGCTTCGTCCATATCATGGGTAACGAAGACGACGGTTTTTCCAAGCCGTTCTTGCAAGTCTTTAACCAAATCTTGTAAGGAGTCACGAGTGATTGGGTCTAGTGCGCCAAAAGGCTCATCCATTAAAATGACATCTTGGTCAGCTGCCAAGGCACGGACAACACCGATCCGTTGCTGTTGCCCTCCAGACAATTCGTTGGGGTAACGGTCGAGCATTTCTCGTGGCAATTCCACTAAGTCGATCATACGCTCGGCAGTTTTGTTGCGTTCTTCTTGGCTGACTTTTAACAATTTTTGAACCAATGTGATGTTTTCCCGAATCGTCATGTGAGGCATCAAACCGATGCTTTGGATCACATAGCCGATTTGACGGCGTAACTCCACTGGGTTGATCTCTGTAACGCTTTTTCCATTGATCAAGATTTTTCCTTTAGAAGGATCCGTCATACGGTTGATCATCCGCATACAAGTCGTCTTTCCACTACCACTTGTCCCGATGAAGCAAATGAATTCGCCTTTTTCAAAGGAAAGATTCACATCTTCAACAGCGACTTTACCACCTTTGTAAATTTTGGATACCTGCTGAAACTCAATCATGATGTCACCTCTATTTTTATTTAAGCAATCTGAATAATGGCTTAGAATCTGTACTAAGTATGCCGAAAAGTCACGTGTTATTCAAATAATCTGCCCATTTTTTTCATAATTGTATAGACAAAACTGAAAATAGCGCCATAAGCAAGTCCAAATTAAGGAGCGATGCATAGAGAAAAGAAGCAGCGGAAATATGTCGTTATTTTTCATTGGGAAAAAGGAGACTTTTTTGCTGAAGGCCTTAGCAGCAGTCTCTTTATTTTTTTCTAAGAAAGGGCAGAATTAAAAGCTGTTTTTTCAATTTTTATAAAAACATGCTAGAATAGAGAAGAATTTAGGGAAAGAGAGGAACAACATGCTTACAACTGAAGATTTTGATTTTGAATTACCGGAAGAACTGATCGCTCAAACGCCATTAAGTGATCGCTCAAGTTCCCGTTTATTAGTGGTTGACCGCGAGACTGGCAAATTTGAGGACAAGCACTTCTATAACATCATTGATGAATTGGAACCAGGGGATGCCTTGGTGATGAATGATACGCGGGTATTACCAGCTCGTATCTATGGCGAAAAACAAGAAACCGGTGCCCATCTGGAAATCCTTTTACTGAATAATATTGAAGGGGATACGTGGGAAACCTTGATCAAGCCAGCCAAAAGAGCCAAAGCCGGCACGAAGATCACCTTCGGCGACGGACGATTAGAGGCAGTGGTGGAAGAAGAGCTCGATCACGGCGGCCGGATTATTCGTTTTCAATACAAAGGAATCTTTTTAGAGATTCTGGAATCACTTGGCGAAATGCCGTTACCGCCTTACATCAAAGAACGGCTAGAAGACCCAGACCGCTATCAAACGGTTTATGCCAAAGAAAACGGCTCAGCTGCCGCACCAACTGCCGGCTTGCATTTTACCCCAGAATTGCTGGAGCAGATCGCCGCAAAAGGCGTCAAGCTGGTTTATCTGACTTTGCACGTTGGTTTAGGAACGTTTCGTCCAGTCAGTGTCGATAATATCGCTGATCATGAGATGCACAGCGAATTTTACCGTTTGACAGAAGAAGCTGCTGCGCAATTGAACGAGGTTCGGGCAAATGGTGGCAAGATCGTTGCAGTCGGAACGACTTCGATCCGTACATTAGAAACCATTGGGACCAAGTTTGATGGGCAAATCAAAGCCGATAGTGGGTGGACGAGTATTTTTATCACGCCAGGCTATCAGTTTAAAATCGTGGAAGCTTTCTCTACTAACTTCCACCTACCAAAATCAACCTTAGTGATGTTAGTCAGTGCCTTTGCAGGACGCGACCTAACACTTTCTGCCTACCAGCATGCCATCGATGAGCGATATCGCTTCTTTAGCTTTGGCGATGCGATGTTCTTAAAATAAACAAAAAAACTGAGCGACGTAAGCGGCTCTTTAAGTTGAATCAATTTCTCAACTTTTAGAACTGCTTTTTTTTGTCGCCCAGCTTACTACTAGAGGAAGGTATAAGTGGTGGTCGCTTTTTGTGGTCCATGCAAAGCAATGTTTCTCGAAAATTTGTTTTCATTTACAAACTTACACATGTTTCGTGTATTCCGATACAAAATGAGACGTATCATTTTTCGATATGGAAATGTTCGATCCTTGTTACGTTTTTCTTCTTGTTACTTTACACGTTTGGTACTAGGTGAAACTTGTACGTTCAACAACTTTTAGTAGATTGAGTTTGCGATATTTACGAAAACCACCAACAGAGTTGCTACCTTCCTTACACGTATACTATAACACGAAACGGAAGCGTTTGCAAAAGAAAACGATTCTTTTCTTCAAAAAAAAAGACCGGCGAACCGATCTTTTAAGCAAGTGCTCGTTTAGGCAGATTGTCATAGAATGCTGCTTTGGTTGCACTGATGTATGGCGTCAACCATAAGTAGCCAATTCCTGCTGTCATGATGGCCAAAATGTGCCAGCCGATGAAGCTCAGATCAAGGATGAACAGTTGACCTTTGTAGCCTTTCATTAAATGACGGCTACCTGTGATGCAGCTGAGAAAATCTGGCCGCATGCCCGTTTCTTCATAGGTATCATAAAAGACAAAATATGCTTGAGAATAAGAATAAGCTTTAATGATCCCAGGAATGATAAACAGGAACGTCCACAACGTCGTGAAAATAGTCGACAGAATATAGATGACGATGATCCCTAACACGAAAGCGCCACTGAAGCCGCGAAAGACATCAGAAAAAGGCTGGATCGATTGCTTCTTACCGCGTAAAATGTCAAGGAAAGTCCAAGAGATCCCAGCACCGAATAAGGCAGAAAATAGACCGCTGATCAAACCGCCACCACTGCCGCCGCCACTTCCTCCTGCGGAATTGACTGCGTCAGTGGAACCAAGATCATTAAACATACCGCTTTGATACAATGGAATAACAGCAAGAACGATAATGACGAGTGCGATAGCGATCGAGATCAAAGTCGGTACAATACACATCAAAACACTGTCTTTCCAGCGGCCTCTCAGGATTGCTTTTGCTTCTGCTTTTAGTTCTCTATTTGATTTCATTTCAAAAAACCTCCCTTCAATATAAATAACATGATAGCAAACTTTCGCTAAATCTTCAAAAAAAAGTAATAGATGTTTCGCATAACTAGGAGAAAATACTCTTAGTTTCTTTAAACTTCCTTGCAAAATGTAAGGGCAACCCTTATCATAGATAGCGTTGCACAGTTAATTGAGTTTAGAGAGAAAGTAGGGAAATGAATGACGGAACCAGCCATTCGTTATCGTCTGATAAAGAAAGAAAAGCATACCGGTGCCCGTTTAGGCGAACTGATCACGCCTCACGGAACCTTTCCAACGCCAATGTTCATGCCAGTCGGCACATTAGCAACGGTTAAAACCCTTGCCCCTGAAGAGTTGAAAGAAATGGGTGCAGGCGTCATTTTAAGCAATACCTATCACTTGTGGTTGCGTCCAGGAGAAGACATTGTTGCAGAAGCAGGCGGCTTACATAAATTTATGAATTGGGATCAACCGATCTTAACAGATTCAGGTGGTTTCCAAGTCTTTTCATTAGCCGAAATGCGCAACATCGTCGAAGAAGGTGTCCATTTCAAAAACCATTTGAATGGGTCGAAAATGTTTTTATCTCCTGAAAAAGCGATTGATATCCAAAACAAATTAGGATCAGATATCATGATGAGTTTTGATGAGTGTCCGCCATTTGATGAAAGCTATGACTACGTCAAAAAATCGGTGGAACGGACGTCTCGCTGGGCAGAACGTGGCTTGAAAGCTCATGCCAATCCAGATCGTCAAGGCTTGTTTGGGATCATTCAAGGTGCAGGCTTTGAAGACTTGCGCAAGCAGAGTGCCCAAGACTTGATTAGTATGGACTTCCCAGGTTATTCTATCGGCGGCCTGTCAGTTGGCGAACCAAAAGCGGAAATGAATCGCGTGTTGGAATTTACGACTCCTTGGATTCCAGAAAACAAACCACGTTACCTGATGGGCGTTGGGGCAGCTGACTCCTTGATCGATGGCGTGATTCGCGGTGTCGATATGTTCGACTGCGTTTTACCAACACGGATCGCAAGAAACGGTACCTGTATGACTTCAAAAGGTCGTTTAGTCGTGAAAAATGCGCAATATGCCCGTGACTTTCGACCAATTGACGAGAAGTGTGATTGCTATACATGTAAAAACTATTCTCGTGCGTACATCCGCCACTTGATCAAATGTGATGAAACCTTTGGTATGCGTTTGACGTCTTACCACAATGTCTACTTCTTATTGAATCTGATGAAAAATGTCCGTCAAGCCATCATGGATGACAACTTGTTGGAGTTCCGTGAGCATTTTATTGAAGAGTATGGGTTCAACAAGGAAAATGCGAGGAATTTCTAACATTCTCTACTAAAATGGTGGGAATAATAGAGGAATTCTGATAAAGTATCTTATAGGAAAGAAAATAAATCGAGGTGAAAAAAATGGCACAATCTTTACCAATGCTCTTTATGCTGGTTGCTTTAGTGGCAATGTGGTTCTTTATGAGTCGTTCACAAAAGAAACAACAGCAAGAGCGTAAAAATCTTTTAGAAAATATGAAAGCTGGCGATGAAGTCGTAACCATCGGCGGACTCCACGGTGTTCTTTCTGAAGTCAACACAGAAAAAAGCACCGTGATCATCGACTGTGAAGGAATTTTCTTAGAGTTTGATCGTTCAGCGATCCGCACAGTGAAACCTGGAACTGTTGCATCCGTTGAGACACAAATCGAACCAGCTGATGTCGAAGACGCAACGAGCATCCAAGACGAAACCAAAGAATAAGCACAAACGCACCGTCGCTTTCTCAGAAGCGATGGTGCGTTTTTTTAGTAGTCGGACAGTTTCTAAAATAAAACAAGCACCGCAGCAAAACAGAGATCGCTCGTTTTGCTGCAGTGTTTTGATTGCCTTCGCTACTCGATCGGAATCAGTTTCTTTGACGCTTGTTTGCCTTGATCTTTTGGCAACGTCAATTTCAAAATTCCTTCAGCGTAAGAGGCCTTGATTTCATCCTCTTTGACGTTTTCTAACAGGTATTGCCGTCGAACGCTTGTCAAGCTGCGCTCGCTGCGAACCAGACGTCCTTTTTCATCTTCGGTCGCATGATCCGTCTGGTGTTGTCCCGTAATCGTTAAAACCCCATTCTCATAGGTTACTTGAATATTTTCCTTAGGGATGCCAGGCAGTTCTGCTTCAACGAGAAATTCATTGTCATTCTCGTGAATATCGGTTTTGATCAGGTTCGATGGAAACCCATCAAAAAAACTGCGGCCAAAATCTTCAAAGAAATCAAAAGGTGTCATACTGTATGAATCTGAGCGGCGTGGCACAATCTCATGTGTCATAAGAATCATCCTTTCTTTGTTCTTTTGTTTTTACACTTTTTATTTTATTCATTTTTCAGAGAATCTCAAGTGATTTACTCACTTTAAAAAAATCTTTAAAAACCTTTGATACCAACATTTTACTCCTTAATTTTAGCGTGTTTTTACATTGCTTCGTTTCCGTTCCCCCCCTCATTTCGCCTGCTTTTTTCGCGTGACAGTATATACTTAATGATATATACTAAAAGTGAAGTGGAGGAGGGAAAACATGGCATGTTACAGAAAACGAATGCTTGTTGCTTTGATCTATGCATTGTTGTCGTCGATTGCTTTAAATCTCTTTTGGCTGCCGGGAAATATTTATGCGAGTGGGATCACTGGTTTGTCGCAATTGTTGTCGCAGCTTTTAGACGAGCAGTTGAATCTGCAGCTTTCGATCCCGCTTTTGGTGCTTTTTTTTAATGCGCCATTGTTAGCGGTTGCTTGGGTCAAAATCGATCGAGAATTTACCATCATGACGGTTTGTACCGTCGTCCTGTCTTCTGTTATGATGAAGGTGGTACCGGTCATTGCTTTAACGACCGATCCGGTGATCTGTGCCGTGTTCGGCGGATTGCTGCACGGGGTGTCGGTGGGCTTGACATTGAACGACGATTTTTCAACGGGTGGGCTTGATATTTTAGGGATTTTAGTGAAAAAAGCCACTGGTAGAAGTATCGGCAGTTTCTTTATCGGCTTCAATGTCAGTTTGCAGCTAGCAGCCGGGCTGATCTTTGGCTGGCCCTATGCTTTTTATAGTGCCATTTCCTTCTTCATCAGTGGGCGGATGGTCGACTACGTCAACCTGAAGCAGCGGCGTGTGCAGCTGCTGGTCGTTACAGAAAAAGCAGAACCCGTCATTACGACGCTGCAATGTGCCTTGCAGCGAGGCATCACGGTCATCAACGATGTCGAAGGTGGATTTGATCATCAACAGAAAAAACTATTATTACTTGTCATTTCCCATAGAGAACTCAAGACCGTCGAAGGCATGATCCAAGGAATCGATGAACAAGCGTTTGTCAGTGTTTCTTCTGGCGTCAGTGCCAATCGATCGTTTTATGAATGGTAGCAAAGTGAAAGAAAGTAGGAGAGACGTTGAAAAAACAAGCAGTATTTCAAGAAGTTGCCCAGCAGATTGCGCAACGGGTTCATGAAGGTACGTACGTGACGAGCCAAAAACTTCCTTCCGATTATGATTTAGCAGAGGAATTTCAGTGCAGCCGTTTAACGGTGCGCAAAGCCATCGATTTATTGATTGCCCAGAATTTGTTAGTGAAAGAAAAAGGCAAAGGAACCTATGTCATGAAACAGCCCAAGATCCAAAGCGGCTCTGGCGGCCTCCAAAGTTTTACCGAGACCGCCAAGATCCAAGGGAAAAAGACCCGTACGGAAGTTTTGCATATCGAAACCGTCAAAGAGCTCCCGATAGAGATTGGTCAGTTGTTTGGTGATTACGCCAAGGAACCGATCGTTTATTTGGTGCGCTTGCGTTACTTTGATGATGAGCCGATGACGGTGGAAAATCTTTACGTACTGAAACGCTATCTGCAAGAAGGCACCGCAGAACTCACGAAAGCTCAATTAGAGTCGTCTTTATATCAAGTCATTGAAGCCAACATCGAGATTGGTTATTCCCATCAAGAGGTGGAAGCTGTGAAAAGTCCTGCCGATATTGCGAAACTTTTACAGGTGCCTCAAGAGGAACCGATGCTTTTGGTCCATTCGATGACCTATTCCGCATCAGCCAAACCGATCTTATACGATACATCCTATTACCGAGCAGACAAATATACCTTCAAAAATACATTAGTGCGTCAAAAATAAAATCAATCCTTTAGAGGTGAAGACAATGGATCCACTCACAGCAAGTATTGAAGCCAATTGGTCAGAATTTCTCACGCTTTTGAGCGAGGTGATGCAGATCGCAAGCGTCAAAGGTGAGTCGGCGCCTCATGCGCCTTATGGCACCGGACCACGAGAAGTGTTAGCATACATCATGGAAAAAAGCGCAGCATACGGGTTTCAAACAACGGTCATCGATGATGCGATCGGCTATGCCCATTGGGGACCAACGGATACCGACTATATCGGTGTGTTAGGACACTTGGATGTCGTCTCGGCAGGTTCTGGCTGGAGCTACCCACCGTTTGCACTAACTGAAAAAGACGGCAACTTTTATGGCCGAGGGATCTTAGATAACAAAGGTCCGATCATCAGCTGTTTGTTTGCCATGAAATTATTGAAAGACCTTGGGCATCAACCGCAATTACCGCTGCGGATCATTTTCGGTACAGATGAAGAAAGCGGCATGTCGGATATCCCGCATTATCTAGCGGTTGAGCAGCCACCGCGTTTTGGTTTTACGCCAGACTGCAAGTATCCAGTAGTTTACGGCGAACGAGGTGTCGTCAATGTGCAACTTGATTTTCCATTGCCCGCCCAAGAACAGCAGCTGTTAGCGGCGTTTTCTGGCGATCAATTCCGCGATCATGTGCCAGACCACCTATCGGTAACCATAGGCAGCCAGTCCTTTGAAGCACTAGGCAAACGCTCCCCTAGCAATGCCCCTGAGCTAGGGGACAACGCCATTACAAAACTTGCGCAGCAAGCAGCACCGCAACTAGCGGCGACACCGTCCGTGCAAGCAGCTTTGCAGTGGATCACCCAAAGTTTTCACCAGCAGCACTATGGCGAAGGCATTGATTTGATACTAGAAGATGCCGACTCAGGAAAATTGATCTTGACCCCTGTGGTTCTCCAAAAGTCTGCCAGTGGACTAGCGTTAGAAGTGGCCTTTCGCTATCCGGTATCCGTAACGGAGGAACAAGTGCTTGCTGGGGTGCAAGAGGCATTGCCAGAAGGGGCAAGCCTTACGATCCTTCGCAGCATTCCGGGGTTCTGCCGATCAAAAGATACCCCCGAAATCCAAACGCTATCGACGATCTATCACCAAGTAACGGGCAATGATCCAACCCCCGTGACCACTACAGGAGCAACCTACGCCCGCAAAATGCCAAACATCCTTGCTTTTGGTCCGTCTTTTCCAGGGCAAAAAGGGATCGCTCATAACCAAGATGAGTACATGGCGGTTGCCGATCTGCGGATGAATCTTGAAATTTATTTGCGCAGTTTACAAGCACTGACAAAATAAGCGAAGACACGAACGAAGAAGAGTTTTTCCATTTTTTTTGAGAAACTCTTTTTTTAGTATAGACATAGTAGTATATACCGTATAGAATATACTTGAAAGCGCTATGAAATATGGAGGGATATTTATGTGGGGAATGATTGCTACATGGCGGATGGCACACGATGGCGTGCTCGCTGCTAAATCACTATTAGAACAACAAGGCTCCTGCCAAGATGCAGTAGAAACAGCCATTAAAGCAGTGGAAGATTATCCATTTTATAAATCGGTGGGGTATGGCGGGCTGCCCAACGAAGAAGGCGTGTTGGAAATGGACGCTGCCTTCATGGATGGTGATACCTTCAAAATTGGTGCCGTCGCTGGGATCGTCGATGTGGAAAATCCTATTTCCGTGGCACGCCGCCTAAGTGAGGAAAAATTCAATAGTTTTCGGATCGGCCAAGGAGCGGTCGCTTATGCGCTTGCCGAAGGATTCCAGCCCAAAGCGATGCTGACACCGCGAGCCAAAACCATTTGGGAAAAGCGCAAAGCAGAGATCGCTGCCAACAACCTCGATCCCTATGATGGCCACGATACAGTGGGAGTAGTTGCGCTGGATGAACACCAAAGCATGGCAGCAGGAACCTCGAGCTCTGGTTTATTTATGAAAAAAAGCGGTCGTGTCGGCGATTCACCTTTATCTGGTTCTGGTTTTTATGTGGATAGTGAAATCGGCGGTGCCGCTGCCACAGGGTTAGGGGAAGACTTGATGAAAGGCTGCCTTTCCTACGAAATCGTCCGTTTGATGGGAGAAGGACTAGCACCGCAAGAAGCATGTGATCAAGCCGTTTACGACTTTGAAGCGCGATTGAAGAAGCGCTACGGCAAAGCCGGCGCCTTCTCGCTGATCGCCTTAGATAAACAGGGGCGCTGGGGCGTGGCAACCAATGTAGAATTTACCTTTAGTGTCGCAACCACCAGTCAAGCGCCAGCTATTTTTATGGCAACGCCAGGACCTGAGCAGACAACCGTGATCGAACCCATCACGCAAGAATGGTTGGAGGCTTATGAAAAACGAATCAAAGCGCCGGTCTAACAACCGCGATTGAGAAAAAACAAACATTGGAGGAATGGATATGGCAACGAAAAAAATCTATTTGTTTTGTGAAGCTGGAATGTCAACGAGTATCATGGTCAATAAAATGATGGAAGTCGTCAAAAAGCACAACATGCCTTTGACGATCGAAGCATTCCCTGCAATCCATGCAGAAGAAAAAGTCGAACAAGAAAAACCAGTTGCTATTTTGTTAGGTCCACAAGTACGACACTTAGATAGCAAAATGAAAGCAACTTTCGAGCCAATGGGGATTCCAGTCGGCACGATCGCAACAGAAGCATACGGCATGATGGATGGCGAACGAGCATTGAAAGATGCCTTAAGCTTGATCAAAAAAGCCAAAGCAAAGTAATAAAAGTGTTGGAGTAACAGGGGACTACGTGTTATCTGCCAGATAGCACGCAGATGGGAGGAAGAAAAATGCAGAAATTTTTAAACTGGTTAGAAAAAGTGTTAACACCGATGGCAAAGACGATCGGTGAAAACAAATATTTGATTGCGATTCGTGATGGTTTCTTATTATCCACACCGTTGTTGATCGTGGGTTCACTCTTTTTAGTCTTGACCAATTTTCCGATTCCAAATTGGAACGAGATGATGAGCAGTTTGCTGGGAGACAACTGGGCAACGATGTTGAATATGCCAGCAACAGCCAGCTTTGACATTATGACGATTTTAGCCGTTGGTGGGATCGGGTATAGTTTGGCAAAACAGTTTAAAGTTGATGCCATGCAAGCAGCCATTATTTCACTCGTTTCTTTTTTTATCGTGACACCATTTACGACCGTTTTCACACCAGAAGGCTCTACGGAAGTGTATGAAGTTGGCAGCCTGCCATTACGGTGGATGGGTTCCAGCGGTTTGTTCTTAGGGATGGTCGTTGCCTTGATTTCCACCAGAATGTTCGTTGCGTTATTACGCAAAGGGTGGACAATCAAAATGCCTGACGGTGTTCCCCCAACCGTGGTGAAATCCTTTGAGGCATTGATTCCTAGTTTTGTGATCGTGACGGTTTTTATGATCGCCAACTGGTTAGCCAACTTGACGTCTTATGGCAATCTCCAAGAGATCCTCTTTAAGTTCTTACAGACACCGTTGTTAAGTTTAGGAAATACTTTAGGTGCCATGATCATAGCTTACCTATTTTTGCATTTTTTCTGGTTCTTTGGGATCAATGGTTCCAGTGTGGTCGGTGCCGTCTTCAACCCTATCTTACGGGCATTATCTATTGAAAACTTAGATGCTTTCAAGAATGGCGCAGAAATTCCTAACATCATCACCGGTCAATTTCAAGACATGTTCGCGACCTTTGGCGGGGGCGGTTCGACATTATCTTTGATTTTAGTCATGATCTTAGTCTGTAAAAGCCAACGGGTCAAAAAACTATCACAGTTATCGTTGATTCCAGGTATTTTCGGGATCAATGAACCAATCATCTTTGGGTTACCAATCGTCTTGAATCCAGTTCTGCTGATTCCTTTTGCTTTAGTGCCAACGATCAATATTATTATCTCTTACTTCTGTATGGATCTTGGGTTAGTCAACTATACCAATGGAATTCAGCTGCCATGGACCACGCCACCGATTATTTCTGGTTTCTTAGTCAGTGGTTGGCAAGCGGCCGTGTTACAAGTCTTGTTGATCCTCTTAGGAATGGCTATTTATTACCCGTTTATCAAAGTCTTAGATAATCAATATCTAAAAGAAGAAGCGGATGCCGTTGAACAAGAAGAAGAGGAAATCAATTTTGATGATTTCGATTTTGATGATCTGTAAGAAAAGAGGCACCGCTCATGAAAAAAATAATTTTGATTCTCAATCATGTCACTGCAGGGATGGGAAGTGATGAAAATGCTCAGTTGCCGCCAAGCGGCAAAAAAGCTGCCCTTGGTCCAGGTCGAACCTTGAATCCACTTTTTCAAGAGCAAGACGCACAAATCGTTGCAACGCTTTATTGTGGTGACCAATATTATCACGAGCATCAAGAAGAAGTGAATAAAAAATTTGTGGGGTTTGCTAAAAAATTTGACGCCGATGCCGTTCTTTGCGGACCTGCGATGCATTATCCTAATTTTGGCGAAATGGCAGCAGGATTGACGAAAGTATTCAATGCACAAGGAATTCCAGGGGCTGCAGCGATGTCAGAGGAAAACCCAGCAGTGGCAATCTATGCCAAAGATATCTATATCTTGAAGATGCCGAAAAAAGGCGGAATCGGATTGAATGATTCCTACAAAAAGATGGCGCACGTTGTTTCCCAGCTTGCCCACGGGAAGCCTCTAACAGAAGCAGACCAAGAAGATTTGTTTTAAAGAGAAAGACGATCAGCGCTGGCTGGTCGTTTTTTTATGAATCAAGCCAAGCATGTTCGATGTAAGACATAAATCGACTAAGCCTGTTGATGATTTGTTTTGATTTACGTAGAATAGATACAAGTTAGGAGGGATTCGGTTGTACCATACCGCATTTGGAGTATATGGAATTTTGTTTCAAGGCAACTGCTTAGCCGTCATCAAAAAGAAGGCGGGACCTTATCAAAACCGCTATGATTTGCCAGGCGGCAGCATGGAGGCAGGTGAATTGCTGGAAGACACGCTGTGCCGAGAATTTAAAGAAGAAACCGGCATGACCGTCACTAGCTATCATCAATTAGGGGCAATTAATTTTCTTTACCCCTGGCACTATCAAGGAACATCTATGAATAATCACATCTGTGTCTTTTATGAGATTCAAACAACCGTTGGAAGTCTTGAGAAGAATGTTCCTCAATTTACAGGCCAAGATTCATTGGGAGCAGTTTTTTTCCCCATCGAGCAGCTAAATGAACAAAATGCATCACCTCTTGTAATAAAAGCTTGTGAGGTGTTTAAACAGAAGGCATTTACGGCAAGAAGCCAACGCCTAATGAAATGGGATGTATTAGAGGACCCTTCTTATGAATAATCCTTTCAGATCATATGACGTTTGACAGAAAAAGTGAAAAGAGCAGATGATCATATTTAGTAGGGATAAGGTGTTTTCGTAAATCCCTCCATTGTTCAACTTAGCACATGACATTTTTCTTAATAAAAACCGAAACTTTTGTCCACTTCTTTTTCTTAAAACCTCTTGAAAACGCTTAATTTAAAGGGAGTTTAATAAAACTGTGAAAAAAATCACAAAAACTATTTACAAACAAAAAAAGATGTTGTATGATCTGTATGTGAAGTAGTTAACAAACAAAACATGTTTAAAAACTAGGAGGACAAACAATGGCTAAGACATTGGAAAAAGAAGTGACAATCGACGTACAAGCAATGATCGACGATTTAGCAACGAAGGCAAATGTGGCGTTAAAAGAAATGGAAAGCTTTGATCAAGAAAAAGTGGACCACATTGTTCATGAAATGGCAATGGCAGCATTAGACAAACACATGCCTTTAGCTAAAATGGCAGTAGAAGAAACTGGCCGTGGTATCTATGAAGATAAAGCGATCAAAAACATGTACGCTTCAGAATATATTTGGAACAGTATCAAACATGACAAAACAGTCGGCGTGATCAATGAAGACAAACAAAAAGGCTTGATCGAAATCGCTGAACCAGTTGGTGTCGTTTGTGGGGTAACACCAACAACCAACCCAACATCTACAACGATCTTTAAAGCAATGATCGCTTTGAAAACACGTAACCCGATCGTTTTTGCTTTCCACCCATCTGCACAAAAATGTTCAGCAGAAGCTGCACGTATCGTTCGTGATGCAGCCATCGCTGCTGGGGCACCTGAAAACTGTGTGCAATGGATCGAACATCCATCAATCGAAGCGACTGGCTTATTGATGAACCACCCAGGAATTGCGATCGTATTAGCAACTGGTGGGGCTGGCATGGTCAAAGCAGCATACTCAACTGGTAAACCTGCATTAGGTGTTGGACCAGGGAACGTACCTGCCTATATCGAAAAAACAGCGAAAGTGAAACGAGCAGTCAATGACTTGATCGTATCAAAAACTTTTGATAACGGAATGATCTGTGCCTCTGAACAAGCAGTGATCGTTGATAAAGAAGTCTATGCCTCTGTGAAAGCAGAATTTGAAGCACATCAAGTATATGTTGTAAAAGCAAAAGAATTACAAAAACTTGAAGATGCCGTGATGAATGAAGGAAAATATGCCGTAAATCCAGCAATCGTTGGTCATTCAGCAATGGATATCGCGAAATTAGCAGGCATCAACGTACCAGAAGGAACAAAATTATTGATCGCTGAACTTGACGGTGTCGGTGCTGATTACCCACTATCAAGAGAAAAACTTTCTCCAGTTTTAGCAATGATCAAAGCAAACAACACAGAAGACGCGTTCGAAAAATGTGAAGCAATGCTTGATTTAGGCGGATTAGGCCATACAGCGGTGATCCACACTGAAAACGAAGACTTGCAATTAGCCTTCGGCCTACGCATGAAAGCTTGCCGTATCTTAGTTAACACACCATCTGCAGAAGGTGGTATCGGAAATATCTACAACGAAATGATTCCATCATTGACACTTGGTTGTGGTTCATACGGGAAAAACTCTGTATCACGAAATGTTTCTGCTGTGAACTTGATCAACGTGAAAACTGTAGCGAAACGGAGAAATAATATGCAATGGTTTAAATTGCCACCAAAAATCTTCTTTGAAAAGAACTCTCTAATGTACTTGGAGAAAATGGAAAACGTTGAACGTGTCATGATCGTTTGTGACCCTGGTATGGTTCAATTCGGCTATTGCGATACGGTTCGTGAAGTACTTGCTCGTCGTAAAAATGACGTGAAAATCGAAGTCTTCTCTGACGTAGAACCAAACCCATCAACAAACACCGTTTACGCTGGAACAAAAATGATGGTTGATTTCAAACCAGATACAGTGATCGCCCTTGGTGGTGGATCAGCAATGGATGCTGCCAAAGGCATGTGGATGTTCTATGAGCACCCAGATACTTCATTCTTCGGCGCAAAACAAAAATTCTTAGATATCCGTAAACGGACATACAAGATCGACAAACCAGAAAAAACGCAATTCGTTTGTATCCCAACAACGTCTGGTACTGGTTCTGAAGTAACACCATTTGCGGTTATCACTGACAGTGAAACACACGTGAAGTACCCATTAGCTGATTACGCATTGACACCAGATGTTGCAATCGTTGACCCTCAATTCGTAATGTCAGTACCTGCTTCTGTTACAGCAGACACTGGAATGGACGTTTTGACTCATGCGATCGAATCTTATGTGTCAGTAATGGCATCTGATTACACTCGTGGATTGAGCTTACAAGCAATCAAGTTAGTCTTTGACTACTTAGAAAAATCAGTGAAAACACCTGATATGGAATCTCGCGAAAAAATGCATAATGCCTCAACAATGGCAGGTATGGCCTTCGCCAATGCATTCCTAGGTATTTGTCACTCAGTAGCCCACAAAATCGGTGGTGAATATGGTATTCCTCACGGACGTACAAATGCGATTCTTTTACCGCACATCATCCGTTACAATGCCAAAGACCCACAAAAACATGCAATGTTCCCTAAATATGACTTCTTCCGTGCCGATACAGATTACGCAGACATTGCGAAATTCTTAGGCCTTAAAGGCAAAACAACGGCTGAATTGGTTGAAGCATTGGCAACAGCTGTTTACGAATTAGGACAATCTGTGGGTATCGACATGAGCTTGAAAGCGCAAGGCGTCACTCAACAAACACTAGATACAACAGTTGATCGCATGGCTGAATTGGCTTACGAAGACCAATGTACAACAGCAAATCCAAAAGAACCACTAATCTCTGAATTGAAACAAATCATCGTTGATGCCTATAACGGCTAAACAATGAATCAAGAACACCCTGCGGTATCTTAGCTGCCGCAGGGTGTTCTTTTGTCGTCTCATTTTTTTTGAGAAAGCAAGCTGGCAGTTGCCGCCTTTTTGCCCAGATCAGTTAATAATGCGAAAAATAACAATTGAACAGGGGGGATCATAAAAAAAGGAGTGGATGTCTCCACTCCGTAAAAGTCTCGTTTTTTCAGGATGTCACCAAGGCTGCTGCTTTCTTGCTCAAACAGATACGCTCGTTACTTGCTATCGTTTTTCTTCAAGCGTAGCATCTGGAAGCTTTGTTTTTCCAAGACGACACGCAAAATGCCGTCATTCAATTCCGCTGTTTTTCCATTGACGGGCACAACGTTGTTCGGGGTTGCTTCGGTATTGACGGCATGCAAGTCTGGGTGGTGCAAGACTTGATGGGTAGCGATTTGCAATGAATCATATTGACGCAAGTCGCAAGTGAATTCATTGGCATCCTGCAAATCCTTATTTACTAAGAAAAAGGTTAAATAGTCATCTTCGTTTTCGATCGCAATGGCATCCACATAAGAAGCTTTTCCGTGACTGCTATCGAAATCAGCCCCTCGAAGAATGCTATGCAACACGTGACCGCGACCATAGTTGCTGATCATTTCATAGGGATAAAAAATCGTTTGTTTCCAAGCGGCAGTATCGGAAGTCATGATCGGTGCGATCACGTTGACCAGCTGTGCCATGCAGGCGATTTTAACGCGATCTGCGTGATGAAGCATCGTGATCATCATGCTTGCGACGAGTAACGCATCTTCAAAGTGATAGACGTCTTCTAATTGTGGTGGGTGTTGACTCCAAGGTTCAATTTTTTGATCCTGTTCATTTGAGTGATACCAGACGTTCCATTCGTCGAAGGAAATATTGATCGTCTTCTTGCTTCGGCGTTTGGCTTTCACTGCATCACAGATTGCTGCGACTTGACTGATGAACTGATCCATTGCGACATTGCTTGCTAGATAATCTTGGCTATCGCCGTTACGGTTGCCATAATATTGGTGCATGGAAATGTAGTCGACTTGATCGTAACAATGACTTAATACTGTATCTTCCCACATGCCAAAGGTCGGCATCGTGAGAGAAGAACTACCACAAGCGACGGTTTCGATCGTTGGGTCCACCAGACGCATCGCTTTGCCAGCTTCTTCTGCGAGACGGCCGTATTCATCGGCTGTCTTATGTCCTTCTTGCCAAGGACCGTCCATTTCATTGCCTAGACACCAAAGTTTGATGTCATGAGGATCGGCCACCCCATGGGCACGACGGAGGTCACTATAATAGCTGCCGCCTTTTAAATTGGTATATTCGATCAAGTTTTTCGCTGCTTCGATTCCTCGTGTCCCAAGATTGATCGCCATCATCGGTGCCGTATTGACTTGCTTGGTCCAATCCATAAATTCGTTTAAGCCGAACTGATTGCTTTCGATTACCCGCCAGGCCAAATCGATTTTTGCTGGCCGTTGCTCTTTAGGGCCGACGCTATCTTCCCATTTATACCCAGAGACGAAATTGCCTCCTGGGTAACGGACGATCGGCACATTCAACTGCTTGATCAAGGCAGCGACATCTTGACGAAAGCCTTGCTCATCGGCAAAAGGACTTTCTGGTTGATAGATCCCTTCGTACACACAGCGCCCTAAGTGCTCCACAAAAGAGCCGTAGATCCGTTCGTCGACTGGTGCCAAAATAAAGTGTTTGTCTAAATACATCGTAGTTTTCTTCAATTTTGCAACCCCTTTCTTTTCTTTCATTGTAGCGATAGTCCATGAAAATAAACACTACATTCTGTCTTATTCTATTGACGTTTTGTCCGTTTTCTTTATACTAAAGGCAAGTAGGAAGGAGTGAGAAGTTGAACGTAACCTATTCAGGATTTCAAATGCACAATGCTGTTTCCGATCATATTTATCGACCCTCTGGCTTAAAGCATTATCTTTTCGTGTTGACGTTGTCTCCAATGGTTTTCACTTTTGAAGATGGTCATCAAGAAACTAGTGAAAAAGGTAGCTGCATTCTTTTTCCTCCAACCGTCTATCAAGATTATCATGGCAAAGAAGATTTTTTTAATAGCTTTGTTGAGTTTCAAACGGATCAGGTGATCGAAGAAACCTATGCGATCCCTTGTAACCAACTGTTCCAGCCGAAAAATATTCAACAAATCAACAAATTGATCCAAAAGATCAATCATGAATCCTTGTTGCCACAACGGCACACGGAAGAATTGATCGCGGCGTATATGACAAATCTATTGGTCTTACTTGAACGCAATTTTGAAGAAAGCATCCCGCAACCACAAAACGAACACTATCAACTGTTTCAAGCGATGCGGTTGAAAATGTTAGTCAATTGCGAACAGCAATGGGATTTTTACCAGTTTAGCCGAGAGCTTTCCATCGGTAAAAGCCAATTCTATAAGCTCTATCAACAGTTTTTTCATACCACGCCCAAAGAAGATTTATTGCAAGCTCGGTTTCAAAAGTTTTTTTATTTACGCAGCAACGAAACGCTGACGATTCGAGAGGCGGCGTTTCAATCAGGGTTCCAAAACATCAACCATTTTAATCGGCTCTTTGCGAAGCGCTATGGCTGCGCACCGACAAAGTACCAACAGGAGCAATAGGCAGGTCTGATCGGTAAAAACGCTGAAAAAAGTCCGACGAATTCTTGACGGATGAAAGAGAAAACGGGACAATGTCATTAGGAGGTGGCATATGGATACAGAAACGATCGTAAGCGAACTTTCTAAACGTTCAAGCGAATTGGAAGCGCTACAAAGAAAATTGAGTCAAAGTCAATTAATGAATAATGAAGCGGCACAAACGTTCATTTTTGACTTAAAGGATTATTTAGATAGCTTAAAGCTCGTAACAGATTTAGTACCGTCAGCGGCAACTACAACAGTGGAAGTTGACCAGTTGTCGTACGTCTTAGGTGAACAAAATCAAAGCATCCAGCAGCTGCTGGTTATTTTGGAAGAAGCCGAAGCAAATGACGACCAGCGCTTTTTCGGCAAAAGTGCGGGAGAAGTGCGGCGGATGATTGGCAGTCTGTCTGGGATCCTGGAACTAAACGGTCTGTTGCTGCAAGACAATCGTGGCTTTCAGCAAGTCGTGAAGGAAACTGGACCGCTTCAGGTGACTGAAACAAAGGAAGTCCCTGAGAAAAAAGGGTTTCTCCAAAAGCTTTTTGGGAAATAAGCACTGATCGTCGATCAAAACATGAATCACTTGTACCCAAAAAACGGCACTTCACAATACGTGAAGCACCGTTTTGTGGTACAAGTATTTTTTTGCTTTTTGCCAATAGAGACAGAGGGATCAGAAGGTACCGATGCTGAAACGTTAGATCGAAATCGAACTTCTGGGGGGACATTCTTCAATCCCGTAAATCAGAAAGGTGTTTACGGTAGCTTTTCTACTAGCATTTGCCAGTAATTTTTTGCTAGTAGCTAAGCTGAATGGTTTTTCTCTGATCTCCTTGGCTCATTGCTACTTTGTCCGCTGTGATAGTGACATCAAAAGATGGAATCTGATCAGAAAAGGCATTGCCTAAACACGCAACGAGCCATTCCTGTTGTCCGCCGAGAACGGTTTTGCTTATTTGAGGGATGACTGTTCGACTATAAAGTAGATTCGTGTTGGGTTCTGGCATCAAGAGGGTACCTTCTTGATGCGTCGGGAAGCTTTTGATACCGACACAGCCAACCGAGCTTTGATAAAAGGTGCCTTCTTTGCTAGAAAGCGTAGCACCATCAGCTGGTGCTGCAAAGCTGCCATTGACCAGTTGCAACCTTCGATCCGTTTGAATCCGATGGTAACGCAGATGCCAAGGATACATCGGAATCACAAAGGTTTCGATGACGACCTGCTCGTAGGGGCGCCAGCGACTATAGACGTAGTCATCTGCAATCGCAAAGGCTTCGTAACCAAAAGCTGTTTTAAAATCCGTCTGCCCCTCTGAGATCGCCAATGTATTATCATAGGCACCTTGTTTCAATAAAACGGTTGCTTTCGGTACGCTAAACCCAAACGTTGTCGAATAGACAAACTTTTCGTATTTGGCATTGCCGTGAGCATGTTCGTGGGAATGTTGCCCCGCAGTGAAAGCTTGCAATTCTGTGCCTTCTTGGTTATGCACCAAAAGCATCCGACTATGCGGATTGCGCACCGGTGTGGCAAAGGTTGGCACCTGCTCCTCAAGCGTCCAAAATTCAGCATCCGCTGGGATGGCCAATACACAGAAATTTTTGAAAGCCCAATAAGGCGATCCTGGTGCGTTATAGCCTTCAGCCATATTTAGGTTGGGGTAGGCATAGCCAATACTTAAAAAGCCTTCTTGCGTAAAGATTGGTTGGCGAAACCAGTAACGCATGTTTTGTAACAGTAAATATTTTCCTTCATTTTTTGTGAAGCCTTCATATTCTATATCGGCGAAAGCACCGACAGCAAAGAAACTTGATTGCGCAAACCGATACGTTAGACTACGACCAAAAGGCAATGCCGCACCGGTTTTCGTGAACCACTGTTTAAAGGATTGCGCAAACGTAGCGGCTCTTTGACGGTAGCTAAACTGATACGGGCATTGGGAACGACAAGTAAGAACACTGTAAAGGAGTCCGTAGTATTGCATCCCAAAAGGAATATAATAGTCGATTTGGTTTTCATAGCCATCAAAATACCAGCCGTCTGCTAAGTAATACCTCTCGATCTCTTCTTGATCAGCCAAAAGGGTGGTTTCAACAAAAGGCAACGCTGCCATTTCAAAGAAGGTATTAACTAAAATCCGAAAGAAGAGCCAATTGGTTTTAGGGATCGTGTGCTGATTGATCTGATTGAGCCAATCAAAGAGATTTGTTTGCTCTCTTGGTGTGAGGAGATCCCAAAAGACGGGTTTGGTAAAAATCAAATAGCTAGCAAGGGCACCCATTTCCACAAACAATTGGTCGTAGTCATGCAGTTTTCCCCAGTACTCCTGAGAGGTCGGGGTGGTGCCTGCAACGATCCCGGCATTGGCTTGTTGAAAAAGTTTTGGGTAACGAAGACACGCTTCTTCTTGGCTGAACAATGGGCCCAATCCCCAGAGTGTCCGTAAAAAGCCTTCGATGTCACTCTTTTCCTGAGTATACACCGCTCCTGAATTTCCTAGGTGGACCCTCCCGGGAGTTCCTTGTTGTGCCATACATTCATATACGGGAGTGACCAGATCAACAAGGGCCTCTTCTAGATCGGTTTTGGTTCGAAGAGGGTTCTTACTTAATGCTTCTTGGAAGTTTCTCATGTAAACAGCTCCTTTTAGTTGTTATTTTACTTTATTTAGTAAAATAAAGAAATGGAAACTGTTACATTTCTCGATTTTAAGTAAAAAAATAGTAAAAAATCGCTGGAACCAGTTACATTTTTTTGTCGACATCGCTATAATGGAGAAAATACGAGAGGAGCTACATGCAATGACCCAGATTTCCTTAACGATTTATGACCAAAAGCATCAAGTAAAAAAAGGCAAACGAACACCTGAAAGTGAACCTACCCTTCTTCAAGCGACGGCGGAAGACTTTGTCACGTTGGCATCCCAAGAGTATTGTTATGAGGACGGAGATAAAATCGTTGTCTCGCTCTCACGCAGTGGACAATTTGTGTGGGTCACACTCGATGAAACGCTGGCGACTACTTTGGTGTACATCAAAGGCAACGAGTGGATCTACCCCGTACACCTTAGTGAAAATGCCAAAGAAGCCGCGCCAGAAGGCCGTTTTGCTGGGAAAAGCCATTATTTGAGTGTGCGGGTAGCAACAAAAGAAGAACTAGCGGCTTACCGCAATGTCGCCTTAAACCCTCATGATCAAAAAGAATTCTTGGGTGCCTATCCGCATGCCCATGCCAATGTTGAAACAAGAGATGATGCGACGTTTTTCGCTTGTAACGCTATTGATGGCATTTTTGCCAATACGTCTCATGGCAATTATCCCTATGGCTCATGGGGGATCAATCAACAAGCAGATGCCGCTTTGACGATCGACTTTGGTCATGAGGTCAGCATCGACCAATGTGCGCTTACGTTACGGGCGGATTTTCCCCATGATAGCTATTGGCAACAAGTCACGTTGGCGTTTTCCGATGGGAGTCAAGAAATCTTGCATACGGTCAAAAGCAGCCAGCCTCAACGGTTTTCTTTCCAGCCGCGAACGGTCACTTGGGTAAAATTGCATGAACTGATCCAAAATGACGATCCCTCACCATTTCCAGCGTTGACCCAAATCGAAGTCTTAGGACGCTCTATTCAGGAGGAAAACGCGTGAATCCAGCAGAGGTAAAAGAAGAAATTTTACAGGCGGCACAGGCTTATCTTGACACTGGTGAGATTCCCTATTTGCCTTATCAAGGCTATCAAGAGTATCTCGAATCGGGGAATCGTGTTGTCTTCGAATCCCATTATTTTGCCCGCCGACGGATGTTGGTGGTTTTAGGACTTGCTTATGAAATGGAGCGTAAGGCAGCGATCAAAGTGCTGCTGGAGCAAGTGATTTGGGAAATCTGCAATGAATATACATGGTGTCTGCCAGCGCATCTGCCGATTGTCGATGGCCAGTTTTCTTCGCAAGCGCGCCACACAGTCGATCTTTTTGCAGCTGAAACTGGGCAATCCTTAGCAGAGTTGTTGATGTTGATTGGGGGAGACCTTTCACCAGTCATCACAGAACGAGTGTTGTATGAGATCGATCAACGGCTTTTTTTACCCTTCGAGGATCAAACCTGGGAGTGGGAGACAAAAAAGAACAATTGGTCCGCAGTCATTGGTGGCTGTCTTGGAATGACGGCGCTCTATGTATTGCCGAAAAAAAGCGAGCGACAATTGCGGATGATCAAACGATTGGATACTGCAATGCAAAGCTATCTCAACAGCTTTGGCGAAGATGGGGCTTGTGTGGAAGGTGTCGGATACTGGGCGTATGGGTTTGGTTATTTTCTGTATTATGCGCAATTGTTGGCAGAAGTATTGCAAGAAGATACCTACCTAAAACAGCCTAAAACCAGAAAAATCGCCGCTTTTCCTTATTACACGATGATTTCTCCGGGGCATTATATTCCTTTTTCTGATTATTCGGCGATCGAACTGCCTAGCGGCTTGGTCAGTTATTGCTACGAGCATTTAGGCGTGACGGTTCCCCAATTATCGGGGGTCAGTCCGTTAGATTTTGATCCTTGCTACCGGTTTGCCCACAGCTATCGAAATTTGTATTGGCATAACGAAGCGATCACACGAGAAACGAATGCCTCGTATCATCACTATTTTGAACAAGCACAGTGGTTCATGGCAAAAGATGTGCAACAGGATCTTTTTTTTGCTGCCAAAGGGGGGAGCAATCAAGAAAGCCACAATCATCTCGATGTCGGTCATTTTGTATTAGGAACGACAGAGGAGTTGTTTCTGACGGACCTTGGTGCAGGGGAGTACACCAAAGAGTATTTTGACGAGAACACGCGCTATCACTACTTTCCCGCAGCCGCAATCAGTCATTCGCTGCCAATCATCAACCAGCACACCCAACGCCCAACAGCCGAGGAAGCAACGGTGCTACAGGTTAATGACCAGCAATTTGACTTAGACCTCAGTGCGTTCTATCCGAAAGCAGCGGTCACTGAATACCAGCGGCGCTTCGTTGTCTCGCAGCAACAAGTAACGATCGAAGACCATTTTGTCTTTGACGAGCACCAACCAAAGAATCTGGTGGTGGAAAACTTTATTACGAACATACCACCAATGGTGCAAGATAAGACCGTTCAACTAATGACAAAAAAAGCACGCTGTGTTCTTCGTTTTACCAGTGATAAGATCCAAATACAGCCAGTCACTTATCAAGACCACCATGGTGTACAGGCACAAGCGTATTTGATCCAAGCCGAATACGCGCTTGAGCAGACAGGGGAAATCAAAACGACCATTAAAATAAAAAAAGGGTGAGAAGGATGCGGTGCTTCCTTGCAATGACGTTGATCAATGCAAGAAGACACCGCAGCTTCTCAGCCTTCTTTTGGTTTTGCGGTAGATTGACGAATCACCAGCTGTGTACTTAAAAAGATGCGTCTGGCGATCCCAGGATTTTCGATGCGGTTATAGAGTAGCTCTAACCCCGTTTCACCCATCTCTTCAGTAAATGCTTGGACTGAAGAAAGGGGTGGGGAGACATAGCGGGACACCGAAATATCGTTGATGCCCATAACACTGATATCTTCAGGAATCTTGATTCCATGAGCCGTTAGCGTATGAATGACCCCGATCGCAAAGGCATCATTGGCTGCCAAAATCGCAGTCGGCAAGCGGTCTTGCCACAAAGCCAAAGCCTGCTCCGTTAATTCTTCCCCCGTTTGGACATCCAACCGACTATTTTCTTTCACGATGAAATAATCCTCATCAAACAGCTGATAATGCTGCATCATATCGACATAGGTGTTGACCGTTGGCGTTTTGTACCGCCGATACCCATACATATTTTGACTTTCCTCGGCGCCGATAAAGGCGATTTTTTGATGACCAAGTCCCATCAAGTGAGAAAGAGCCAACTCGGTTGCTTGCGTAAAATCGGTATTGACAGAATCGTAGTCATCCAGGGGAAAGTTACTGCCAATCACACAGAGGTTGGGGTGTAGCTCATGGAGTTTCTTGACCCGCTCTTCTGTAAACTTGCCGATTGCCAGTAAGCCGTCGACGGACTGGATCACTGACTCGTCAAGGTTGGAGATTTTTAACAGATCACAACCCAGTTCGGCGGCGCGTTTTTCCACACCCAAACGAATCGACATATAGTAAATGTCTTCCAATTCTTCATCATCCATCCGCCACTGAACGATCCCGATCGATTTGTTGTGTTTTTTTGGTACATCCACTGGTAGTTCACGCTGCTTTTGCTTGTTTTTGTATTTCGTATAATTTAGTTTTTCAGCTGCCTCGAAAATCTTTCGTTTGGTTTCTTCGGTCACTGAAAGACTAGGATCGTAGTTCAGAACCCGTGATACGGTTGATATTGATACCTCAGCTATGGTCGCTATGTCGGTAATCGTAGCCATAGAATCCCTCCTCCAATGCTTCTCCTCTTCAGTATATTTCTTTTTAGTAAAAAAACCAAGAGAGAAATTGCCCTCAAGTAAAAATTTTACTTTTTTTAGGAAAAACTATTGATTATTTTCCTAAAAAAAAGTATGATTTGAAATGAAGAAAGCGTTTTAAAAATGAGGGTGGCATGAATGAAGTGGATTAATTCGTTATTTATCCTGGGTCTACTTATGGGGTTGACTGCTTGTTCTCCAAATGAAGCAACGCAGACGCAAGCATTTTCCCAAAGCAGCGAAAAGCAATTAAAAGAACGAGCGCTTTGTTATTCTGACGAAGATTTTTCGCAAGGTGTCGTCCCGTTGCATGAATTCGTGAAGCTATCTGGCACCATCGTAAAGAGTGATGCGAAAACAGCAGACATTGAGAAAGGGGATCGATTTATTCTAGAAACAGCGGCTGGACAGTACCAAGTATTCAATGAACAAAGTCAACAACTGAAACTGCAAGATGTGGTGACGGTCTACGGAGAATATTATGGTTTTATTAAAGCGACATTGATTGAAAGGAAGGATGCGGATGCAATCACAGAAGCTGCAGCAATTGAAAAAGAATAAATTTGAAAGTTATGAAGATGTAGCAGCCGGCTTCAAAACGATCATGGATCAACTCAAACCCGCTTTTGCAAGCAGTCGTCCTGGTCATTTGGCTTTAGGCAGCCATGGGACTGTCTATGAGAAAGAGGTACAGGAACTTGAAGCGTTCTTGCGACCGCTTTGGGGACTCGCGCCTTATCTAACCCAGCAAGAAGATTCATTCATGGAAACCTATCTCTCAGGAATTATTGCGGGTACAGATCCAGAGAGTCCCGATTATTGGGGTGTTGTGGAAGACTTCGACCAACGAATCGTGGAAATGGCTTCGCTAAGTACCTTTTTACTATTAAACAAGGAAAAAACGTGGGATGTTTTATCCCAACGCCAAAAAGATAATCTCCATGCGTGGTTGATCCAAGTCAATCAACGAGAAATTCCCGCAAACAATTGGCATTTCTTTCGGGTTCTCGTCAATGTAGCCATGAAGCGTTGTGGCAGCAGCTTTTCCCAAGAAAAGATCGATGCTGACTTGGCATTGATCGAGACCTTTTATTTAGGGGAAGGATGGTACTGTGACGGAGTAGCCACTCAAATCGATTACTATGTATCTTTTGCGATCCACTACTATAGTCTTCTGTACTGTCGATTTGTCCCTGAGGATCTTGAAAGGGGAAGGAAGTTCAAACAACGAGCCACCGAGTTTGCTCAAACCTTCAAGCATTGGTTTGCAGCAGGTGGAGCTGCCGTTCCTTTTGGTCGAAGTTTGACGTATCGCTTTGCGCAAGTTTCTTTCTTCAGCGCATTGGTTTTTGCGGATGTTGAAGCATTGCCATGGGGAGAGATCAAAGGGTTGATCAGTCGTCACCTGCATCAGTGGATGCAGCAAGACATTTTTACTTCCGAAGGGATACTGACGGTCGGCTATTCGTACCAGAATCTGATCTTTGCCGAAGGCTACAATGCACCAGGTTCACCTTATTGGGCGTTAAAAACCTTTCTTTTGTTAGCGGTACCAAAGGAGCATCCCTATTGGCAAGCCACCCCGACGCCATTAGTGATCACTGAAAGAACACTGGCTCATCCCATCAGTAAGAACTTTTATCAACACAATCAAGACTTGATGCATGCCTTGATGTTTCCTGCAGGACAATGTATCAACTATCAAAGTCATGCCAGCAGCAAGTATAGCAAATTTGTCTACTCAACGACGTTTGGCAATAGCGTGCCCAAGAGCAATTATTGGTTTTATGAAGGAAATTATGACAACACATTGGCTTTGTCAGAAGATGACCATTACTTTCGCACCAAAGGATTGGATCGCCAGTATCAGCTTTTACCTGATCGGATCATTCATGAATGGAATCCATGGGAAGACGTCCAGATAAAAACAACAATCATTCCACTGATAGGCAGTCACCTTCGCATTCACGAGATCAATTCTCAGCGCGCCCTTTCTTTCTATGAGGGTGGGTTTTCATCACCGAAAGAGGCAACTGCCATCACTGAAAAAACCGCAAGCAGCGCTGCGGTACGAACATCGATCGGCTATTCGAAAATCGAGGCAATCGCTGGCTATGAAACGAGCGATGTCTTACGAACGGAGCCAAATACGAACCTCTTGTATCCTGCAACGTGGCTGCCGTATCTAACTGCTCAACGACAAGCAGGAAAGCACCTGTTCGTTTCCCTCGTCACCGGCTTGCTTCCACAAGAACAAGAACAAGCAGTGACCGTCGAAGTGACAACAAACAACATTACGATCAATCAATCCGGACATATGATCCAGGTTGAGCGAATAGGAGGAAAAAATGGAAACCAGCTATGACGTACAGCTATCACAATGGGTAGCCGAGCAAATCGACTTCACCGTTAATCAAGTAAGAAAGAATACTAAGACCTTTGACACGTTGGTCCCACCTGCAGCAAGTGAACAGCTTGTCTATCGACCAGAAGCCAACCATGATTGGACGGCGAGTTTTTGGACTGGCATGTTGTTTTTGAGTAAAGAACTGACGGGATCAACAGAATTTGATGAAACCATCGAAAAACAACTGCACTCTTTCCAAGAACGATTGGACCAAAGAATTGGACTAGAAACCCATGATATCGGGTTTTTGTATAGTTTGACTGCGATTGCCGACTATCGAGTGAACGGACGGGAATCTTCGAAAAAACTCGCGATTGCCGCCGCCGATCTATTGATGGCCCGTTACTCACCCAAAGCCCAGATCATTCAAGCGTGGGGCAATCTCGATGATCCGCAACAACGGGGGCGCATCATTATTGATTGCTTGATGAATTTGCCGCTATTGTATTTTGCTTCCCAAATGACGGGGGATGAATCCTACAAACAAGCAGCCTATGCTCATGCCAAGCAGACCCAGAAATACATCGTGCGAGACAACGCCACGACGTATCACACCTATTACTTCGACGTTGAAACTGGAGCGGCGATCGGCGGCAATACCCAACAAGGCTATGCCGATGATTCCTGCTGGGCGAGAGGGCAAGCGTGGGGAATCTACGGATTTACGCTGAGTTACCTTTACACCGGTGATACCAGTTTCTTGAAGACTGCTCAAGACCTTGCGGATTACTTTATTGCGGAATTACCGGCGGACAAGGTCAGTTATTGGGATTTAGTGTTTAACGATGGTAGTCAGGAAGAAAGGGATAGTTCGGCCGCCGCCATCGCAGTCTGTGGCTTGCTAGAACTGGCGAAACATTTACCGATCACGCAGCCAAACCAAGCCGCCTATCAGGAAAACGCCTTGGCGATCTTGGCGTCGTTAGCCCAAAACTATACAACGATCGACCATCCCGAATCAAACGGACTTTTGATGCATGGGGTTTATGACAAGAATTCCCTCAAAGGGGTCGATGAATGCATGATCTGGGGCGATTATTATTATATGGAAGCGCTGATGCGGGTGTCACAAAGTTGGTATTCCTATTGGTAGTTTTTAGGGGCGACCCTTTAAAAAAATGTTTAATGGAGGAATGAACATGCACTTTTTGAAAAAAGGTTTATTAGCAGCAACGATGTTTGGGACGATCGCAGCCTTGGCAGCGTGTGGAGGCGGAGCGACAGATGATTCCGCTGCTTCTGAAGATGGCGACATCAAATTGACCGTAACCACTTGGAATTACGATACGACACCTGAATTCGAAAAACTATTCCGTGCCTTTGAAGAAGCGAATCCAGGCATTACCGTTGAACCTGTCGATATTGCTTCAGATGATTATGATACCAAGCTAACGACGATGCTCTCTTCAGGAGATACGACAGATATTTTGACCATGAAAAATTTACTTTCTTACTCTAATTATGCGTTGCGGGACCAATTGGTGGATCTCACCGACCATATCGGATCATTGGATATTGCCCCAGCGCAAGAAAGCTATGACATGTATGACGTAGAAGGCAAAACCTATGCACAACCGTATCGGACGGATTTTTGGGTCTTGTATTATAACAAAAAAATGTTCGATGAGGCAGGCTTAGACTACCCATCAAACATCACCTGGGACGAATATGAGGAGCTTGCCAAGCAGCTAACAAAACCAGACGAACAAATTTATGGTGCGTATCAACACACGTGGCGTTCCACTACCCAAGCGATTGCAGCTGCCCAAAATGGCGCCAACTTGATCGATCCTCAATACGACTACTTGGAAGCGTACTATGATCGTGCATTGCGGATGCAAGACGAAAAAGCGCAAATGGACTTTGGGACAGCAAAATCAACGAAAGTTACGTATCAATCACAATTTGAAAATGAAAAAGCAGCCATGATGTACATGGGAACTTGGTATATGGGAGCGTTGATGACCAATATCGACGATGGCAAGACAGATGTTGAGTGGGGCATTGCGGAAATGCCGCAAAATGAAAAAGGGGAAGTAACGACATTTGGTTCTCCAACTGCTTTTGCCATCAATAAAAATTCAAAACATCAAGAAGCTGCACAAAAATTCTTAGACTTTTGTTCTGGTGAAGAAGGCGCCAAAGTATTAGCAGAAGTCGGTGTCGTTCCTTCGTATAAGACTGACGCCATTGATGAACTTTACTTCTCCCGTGAAGGCATGCCCGCCGATGAAGTATCGAAAAAAGCCTTCAATCCAGAAACCGTCGCGATCGAGTTTCCTGTCGATGAAAATGGACCAGCGATCGACAAAATCTTGCAAGAAGAACATGACTTGATTCTTGTAGGGGACGAAACACCAAAAGAAGGCATTGCGAATATGGAAAAAAGGGTGAAATCTGAAACAGAATAGTCCTAACGAGAGAAGGGACTTGGGCAAAAAAGTTCCTTCTCTTTATTAATGAAAGGGGGCCTGCTGGCAAGCAGCAGGAGACAAATATGGAAATAACCTCAAAATCAAAAGCAGCCAATAAGTTGAAACGCAAAAATACGCTAACCGCGCTGTCTTTTATTGCACCAAACTTTATCGGCTTTTTCTTATTTACCTTAGTGCCCGTTGTGTTCTCATTGATTCTGGCTTTCATGGAATGGGATTCCTTTAGTTCGCCTGAATTTGTGGGAATGAAAAATTTCAGCAAAATGCTAGAGGACGACACCTTTTGGATCTCGTTAAAGAACACCTTTCTCTATACGATTGGCGTCGTTCCATTGACGTTAGTATGTTCCTTAGGCTTAGCGATTTTATTGAATAAAAAAGTACGTGGAATGAAGTTTTTCCGTACTGCCTTCTTCTTTCCTTATGTCACCTCGTTAGTTGCGATCGCTGTCGTGTGGAACATGTTGTTTCACCCAACGATGGGACCAATCAATCAGTTTTTGAAATTTTTTATTGAAAATCCTCCTGGTTGGACCTCCAGCTCTGATTGGGCTTTGACGGCGATCATCATAGTCAGCGTCTGGCGTGGCATGGGGTATTACATGATCTTATACTTGGCAGGGTTACAAAGTGTGCCAAAGGAATTGTATGAAGCGGCTTCGATCGATGGCGCCAACAAGTGGCAGCAGTTTCGCAACGTGACGTTGCCGTCCTTACGACCAACGACCTTCTTTGTTTCGATCATGCTGGTCATCAACTGTTTCAAGATCTTCGATTTGGTCCAAGTCATGACTGCCGGCGGACCCGGTCGAGCCACCAATGTCTTGGTGTATCAAATTTACAACGAAGCGTTTGTGAAATTTAATTTTGGTTACGCATCTGCGATCGCCATGGTCTTGTTTGTGATCGTTTTGGGCATCACGGTGATCCAGTTTAAGTGGAACCAAAGACAAGAACGGGTGTAAGGAGGGAGTACAGATGGAAAATACACTGAGTAAAAAGAATGTTCAAGCCAAACCAAAACAAAAAGCCAAGCTGTCGGTCGGCAGTGTCTCCTTGATTCTTTTATTAACATTTCTCGCGTTAGTGACACTGATCCCGTTTCTCTGGATGATTTCTGCTTCTTTTAAGACCAATAACGATGTTTTTAGCGTACCGATCCAATGGATTCCAAAAAGTTGGCACCCAGAAAACTATACGGTGATCTGGGATCGCATTCCTTTGCTGACTTTTTTCAAGAACACAGCATTTTTGAGCGTCATCATTACCTTGATTCAACTGTTTACCTCTAGCTTTGCGGCTTATGGGTTTTCGAAGATGCATTTCAAAGGACGCGACCTGTTGTTTCTGACATACATCGGTACGATTGCGATTCCTTGGCAATCCTATATGATTCCTCAGTTCATCATGATGCGCCAGTTCGGGCTGACAGACACGCTTTGGTCTTTGGTCCTCTTACAAGCCTTCAGTGCCTTTGGCGTCTTTTTGTTGAAACAATACTATAGTAGTATTCCTGACTCATTGTGTGAAAGTGCGCGGATCGACGGCCTGAGTGAGTGGGGGATCTATCGAAAAATCATTCTACCACTGACGAAGCCCGCTTTAGCGAGTCTGACCATCATCACCTTCGTCAATACATGGAACGATTATATGGGACCATTTATCTACCTCTCCTCAACCGAAAACAAAACCATTCAGTTAGGGTTGAAAATGTTTGTCGGCTTATATGATGCCGAGTACGCCCTGATCATGGCAGCATCTGTGGTCTCCATTTTGCCAGTAGCGATCGTCTTTTTAGCAATGCAAAAATACTTCGTAGAAGGAATCGCTACTTCGGGAATGAAAAATTGAGGTGATCAATCATGTTTACCAAACCTACCTTTGAAAACAATCTTTACATGCGGATTTTCCGCTGGCTATATATTGGCTTTGCCCTGAATATCAGTTTTTGGGTCGTGAATACACCCTACACCCTCACGGCAATGTTCTTGGCAGTCGATCCTAGAAACCTCCTTTGGTTTGCATTGGCACT
This sequence comes from Enterococcus sp. AZ095a, assembly GCF_050546735.1. NCBI lineage: Bacteria > Bacillati > Bacillota > Bacilli > Lactobacillales > Enterococcaceae > Enterococcus > Enterococcus sp. AZ095a. Next base: position 510,998 of record NZ_CP172953.1, read on the forward strand.
CTTGCTGATTGGTCCAAGCATGATCAGCCTCCTGGCTGCGATCGATCGCTTTGCAGAACACAAAGACATCGATCCAGTAAAAGATTTCTGCTACTTTTTACGAACCTTTGCCGTGCGCGGTTTTCTCTATTGGCTCATCGGCTGGCTGGGAAGTGTCATTGCGATCGTGGATATTCTGTTTGCGGTTCAATTTGAAAGTGGCAAATGGCTCGTTCCTTTCTTTCTTTTGTTAGGGATGCTTTCCATAGCTCTAAGTATCAACGCTTGGTACTTCCAAGTGCGTAATCCAAAAGCCGCTAAGAAAGATGTCCTGCGTACCGCACTTTTCTTCACTTTGAAAAAATGGCCTGTTAGTTTGTTAGCAACCTTTTTGTTTGTTGCCGTTTTTGTCGCCTTGATTTTGAAGCCGCAATTTGGCTTTACTCTTTTTCCAGTCCTTTTTTTCGGACTCCTTTATTTAAACTTACGGAAATTTCAGATAAAATAGAAAGAAAGTCGTCTACGAATAAAGGAGACGACTTTTTTTAGGAGAAAGGGGGGCTTGAAGATGGCAGAAACAGTCACACTTCAACCGATTACGGAAGAAATGATTGCTGAACTTTGGTCGATCAGCTATGGGCCTAAGGCAGATTTAGAATGGAAAAAATGGGACGGACCGTATTTCCAAGACCCCGTGTTGACGTGGGAAGAATTTCGAACGGGGTTTGGTGCTAGCTGCATCGACAACCCGTTACGTAAAGCGATCAGCTATCAAGGAAGAATCGTGGGGATCGCGACCGCTTACTGGGAAGACAATACCTTGCAGCAGTGGTTGGAATTCGGGATAGCCATCTATGATGCTTCCCTTTGGAATCAAGGCATTGGCAGCCAAGCAATTCGCCAGTGGATCAATGAGTTGTTTGAATCACAGCCTCATATCCAGCGTGTCGGTTATACCACGTGGTCGGGCAATCACCGCATGATGAAACTAGGAGAAAAGCTAGGGATGACCAAAGAAGCCCAGATCCGCAAAGTCCGTTTCTGGGAAGGCACCTATTATGATTCCATCAAGTATGGCATCTTGCGAGAAGAATGGGCACAGCAGAAGTGAAGGTAGGGGATGCGAGATTTTTTCGTGTCCTCTTTTGTTGTTGATGATTTATCAGATGCATTTTGCGTATAGTAAAGTACCTAGTAAAAAAGGGGGCTGATCTCCTAGCTGTATTTTGTAATTACAGTAATTACGTGGTGAAATAGACTATATATTTTATGAAGGAAAGGTGATTGTTTTGGATACAGTGAAAACAAGAAAGCAAGGAAATGCGGTAATGGTCACGCTAGCAAGTAAGTTTGAGATTCCTGCTGGTAAGACCTACTTTATCAGCAAAGAAAACGATGGTACGATTTCCTTGATTCCTAAGATCGATGATTATTTTTTAGCTGCGAAAGAGAAAGAATTTGTTGATGAAGAAGATATGCTAGCTGCTGATTTTATTGTTGAAGGCAGGCAGCTTGATGAATAGGCTCGAACAAGGGACTCTTGTATTTATTGATTTTGATCCCTCGAAAAGGAGTGAAATCAAAAAGCGCAGGCCTGCTTTAGTCATCAGCAGGGATGAGTACAGTTACACCTCAAATTTGATCATTGTTTGTCCAATAACGAGTACAGATAGGAAGCGTCCTTACTTTGTCGATATTCAACACGATAAATTGAAACCTGGGAGTAAAGTAAATACAAAGCAAGTTTATACGCTAGATTATTCCGAGCGTGACGGTAGAAAGATTGAAATATTAGGGAAACTATCAAAAAAAGAACTGATTAATGTTGCACAGCATTTTATGATGAACTTTAATTTTCCATTATAGTTAAAAAAACAGCAGGATGGAAAAAGTGAAGGACCCTCACAAAAAACGAGTGAGGGTCCTTCACTTTGTTTTCCTAAGAATACAAGGTTTCAACAATAGAGAAAAGAAGATAGTGGAAAGATAAAAGTAAAATTTCAAAAATAGTCGACTTTCTGAACAATAACCATGTACTATCTCTATGTAATACTTTATAATAATTCCAATGTACAGATTAGAAATATTTTAAAAAAGTCGGGAATAGCGTTTGAAGTTCATTCTCAATTAGTCTAAAATAGTGAGAAAGAAAAGATACTGGAGGGAAAGAAATGTCAGTTTTAGAAATCAAAAATCTACACGTCCAAATCGAAGATAAAAAGATCTTAAAAGGCGTTGACTTAGTGTTAAAAACTGGAGAGATCCATGCCATCATGGGACCAAACGGTACAGGGAAATCAACCTTGTCCGCTGCCATCATGGGTAACCCGAATTATGAAGTGACAGAAGGGGAAATTTTGTTCGACGGCGAAAACGTCTTGGAAATGGAAGTGGATGAGCGAGCTCGTTTAGGTCTGTTCTTGGCGATGCAATACCCAAGTGAAATTCCAGGCATCACCAATGCGGAATTCATGCGGGCAGCGATCAATGCCAAACGTGACGAAGACGACAAAATCTCTGTCATGGATTTCTTGAAAAAATTAGATGAAAAAATGGATTTATTGAATATGCCAGAAGAAATGGCGGAACGCTATTTGAATGAAGGCTTCTCTGGTGGAGAAAAGAAACGAAATGAAATCTTACAATTGTTGATGCTAGATCCAACCTTTGCGATTTTGGATGAGATCGACTCTGGTCTAGATATTGATGCCTTGAAAGTCGTAGCAAAAGGCGTCAATGAAATGCGCGGCGAAGGCTTTGGCGCTTTGATCATCACCCATTACCAACGTCTGTTAAACTACATCACACCAGACGTGGTTCATATCATGATGGAAGGCCGTGTCGTGATGACCGGTTCGGCAGATTTAGCCAAACGCCTAGAAGCAGAAGGCTATGCTGGGATCAGTAAAGAGTTAGGGATCGACTACAAAGAAGAAGAAGCGTAAGGAGGCAAGGTAAATGGCAAAATTACAGGATTATCTTGAACAAGTCAACGTTTTTTCAGCGTTAAAAGAAGAGCCTGAATGGATGTTGGAATTACGCCAAGCAGCCCTTGCGAAAGTGGATGAACTTGCGTTTCCAAAAATCGAGCGGGTGCGTTACGAGCGTTGGCCATTGTTCAATATCGACGAACAAGCACTTGCTGGTGAAAAAGAATTTGCAGGCTTCATCGATCCAACCTTACCTGCAAGTGAATCTAAGGAGACAGGTGCTGGCTTGGTTCCCGCCTTTGACGCGATGGATAACCATCCGACTCTCGTTCAGTTTGATGACACCACCATCTTTGAGCAATTACCGCAAGAGCTGATTGACAAAGGCGTGATCTTCACCGACTTGTTTACAGCAATGAAAGAAGTACCAGAGTTGGTCAATCAATACTACATGACCAAAGCAGTACCAATGGATGAAGACAAAATGACCGCAGCACATGCGGCGTTTATGAATAGCGGCATGTTCTTGTATGTACCAAAAAACGTGGTGATCGAAGAACCCCTTGAAGCGATTTTCTATCACAATGGCAATAGTCAAGCGCATTTCTTCAAACACATTTTGATCGTTGCTGATGAGCACAGTGAGTTCAGCTACTTGGAACGTTTCCAAACCAAAGGCGACCAAGCGAAAAAACTGTCTGGCAATATCGTAGTGGAAGTGATCGCCAAAGCAGGTGCGAAGGTCAAATTCTCTGCGATTGATCAGTTAGGTGTCAACATCACTACGTACATGAATCGTCGCGGCTACGTATTACGAGATGCGATGGTAGATTGGGCAATTGGAGTCATGAATGACGGCGACGTCGTGGCGGACTTTGATTCTGATCTTGTAGGCGAAGGCGCGCATTCGGAAGTCAAAGCGGTCGCCATCAGTGCTGGGCGTCAAACACAAGGAATCGACACTCGCGTCACCAACAAAGCACCGCATTCCATTGGCCATATCCTGCAACACGGCGTCATTAGAGAACGCGGCGTCTTAACCTTTAACGGTATCGGACACATTTTAAAAGGAGCCAAAGGGGCGGACGCGCAACAAGAAAGTCGGGTCTTGATGCTTTCTGACCAAGCCCGTGGGGATGCCAACCCAATCCTTTTGATCGACGAGCACGAAGTAACCGCCGGACACGCAGCCAGTGTGGGACGGGTCGATCCAGAAGAAATGTACTACTTGATGAGTCGTGGGCTGCGCAAAGCAGAAGCGGAACGTTTGGTGATTCGTGGTTTCTTAGGCTCCGTCTTGACCGCGATTCCAGTCAAAGAAGTGCAACAAGAATTGGTTGCCGTTATCGAAGGGAAGTTGCTCGCATGATCGATGCCCAAAAAGTGAAACAAGCGTTTCCCATCTTGGATCAGCTCGTAAATGACGAACCATTGATCTACCTCGACAATGCCGCCACTACGCAAAAGCCAGAGGCGGTGCTGCAGGCGATCGCCGATTATTACCATCAAGACAATGCCAACGTTCATCGTGGGGTCCATACCCTCGCAGAACGGGCGACCCATTCCTATGAAGGCGCACGGGAAAAAGTGCGCAGCTTTATCCATGCGAATGAAACGGCGGAAGTGCTGTTTACTCGAGGGACGACCACTGGTTTAAATTGGGTCTCCCGCAGCTACGGCGACCGTTTTGTCAATGAAGGCGATGAAATCGTGATTTCCTATATGGAACATCATTCCAATATCATCCCTTGGCAACAATTAGCAGCCCGAAAAAAAGCTACCTTGAAATATATCCAGCTGACGCCAGAAGGCACCTTGGACATGGAAGATGCCAAGAAACAGATCACTGAAAAAACCGCTATCGTTTCGATCGCTCATGTTTCCAATGTTTTAGGCGTGATCAATCCGATTGCGGAGCTAACCAAATTGGCGCATCAGCACCAAGCCGTCATGGTGGTGGATGGTGCTCAGGCTGTTCCACATATGACAGTTGATGTCCAAGCACTGGATTGTGATTTCTATGCCTTTTCTGGCCATAAAATGTGCGGACCAACTGGCATCGGTGTCTTATACGGCAAGCGGCAATGGCTGGATCAGATGGAGCCCGTCGAATTTGGCGGGGAAATGATCGATTTTGTCCATCTGCAAGAAAGCACGTGGAAAGAACTGCCGTGGAAATTTGAAGCTGGTACACCAAATATTGCCGGTGCGATCGGTTTAGGTGCAGCGGTGGATTACTTAACAGAAATCGGCTTAGAAAACATCCACGCCCATGAAGCAGACTTAGCTGCTTACGTTTTGCCAAAACTGCAAGCCATTGAAGGCTTGACCATCTATGGCCCCCAAGAAGCAGCAAAACGCACGGGAGTGATCGCATTTAATCTAGCTGGCATCCATCCTCATGATGTTGCCACCGCTTTAGACATGGAAGGCATCGCGGTACGGGCAGGTCATCATTGTGCCCAACCCCTCTTGAGCTATTTGCAAGTCCCAGCGACTGCACGGGCCAGCTTTTACCTGTATAATACAAGAGAGGACGCCGATCGACTGGTTGACGCCATCAAGCTGACGAAGGAGTTTTTCCAACATGGCACTAACGAAATTAGATAATTTGTATCGACAAGTCATTCTGGATCATTCCAGCCACCCACATCATCGGGGCACCTTGGATGATTCAACGTACAAAGTCGAATTGAATAACCCTACCTGTGGCGACGTGATCCACTTGGAGCTCGCTGTCGAAGGAGACACCATCAAAGACATCGCGTTTACTGGCGAAGGCTGTTCCATCAGTACCGCCAGTGCATCCATGATGGGGGATGCGATTATCGGTAAGACACTAGCAGAAGCTGGTGAGCTATCAGGCTTGTTTTCTGAACTCGTCCAAGGAAATGACATTCCTCAAAGCGATCGCTTAGGCGATGCTTCCATGCTTGGAGGTGTGGCGAAGTTTCCTGCACGCATCAAGTGTGCGACTTTAGCTTGGAAAGCATTAGAAAAAGCCATTGCTGCCGACAGTACACAAGCATCTGTCAGTCACAGCCACGCCAATGAATCTGACACTGAAGAAACCAGCGAATAGACAACCGCACTACAAAAGGAGTGAGAACCATGGGTGTACCCGAATTAGAAGAATATAAATTTGGCTTCCACGATGACGTGCAGCCTGTTTTTAGTACCGGCGAAGGATTGACCGAAGACATCGTCCGTGAAATCTCACGGGTCAAGCAAGAGCCAGAATGGATGCTTGAGTTCCGCTTGAAGTCTCTTGAAGCCTTCAACAAGATGCCCATGCAAAACTGGGGCCCAGACCTGTCTGACATCGATTTTGATGCCATCAAATATTACCAAAAACCAAGTGATCGTCCTGCCCGTGATTGGGATGACGTACCAGAAAAAATCAAAGAGACCTTTGAGCGCATTGGTATTCCAGAAGCCGAGCGGGCATACCTGGCCGGCGCTTCTGCCCAATACGAATCAGAAGTCGTTTACCACAACATGAAAGAAGAGTTTGAAAAACTTGGCATCGTCTTTACCGATACCGATTCAGCCTTGAAGGAATACCCTGAGCTGTTCAAACAATACTTTTCAAAATTAGTCCCACCAACCGATAACAAGCTTGCTGCTTTAAACTCAGCCGTTTGGTCAGGTGGTACCTTTATCTATGTACCAAAAGGCGTTCGTGTCGATGTGCCATTACAAACCTATTTCCGAATCAATGCCGAAAATACCGGTCAGTTCGAACGCACATTGATCATCGTTGACGAAGGCGCCAGCGTCCATTACGTCGAAGGTTGTACCGCCCCAACCTATTCAAGCAATAGTTTGCACGCAGCCATCGTTGAAATTTTTACCCTAAAAGACGCTTACTGCCGCTACACCACCATTCAAAACTGGTCAGACAACGTCTACAACCTAGTAACCAAACGGGCAAAAGCCTTAGAAGGTGCTACCGTTGAATGGATCGATGGCAACTTAGGTGCAAAAACAACCATGAAATACCCAAGTGTGTATCTTGATGGCAAAGGCGCACGGGGCACGATGCTTTCCATTGCCTTTGCAGGTGCCAACCAAATCCAAGATACTGGTGCAAAAATGATCCATAACGCACCAAATACCTCCAGCTCCATCGTCTCAAAATCAATTTCTAAAGACGGCGGTGCAGTAAACTACCGTGGACAAGTCACCTTCGGCAAGAAGAGCGCAGGCTCTATCTCCCATATCGAGTGTGACACCATCATCATGGATGACCTATCGAAATCCGATACCATCCCATTCAATGAGATCCACAACAGCCAAGTGTCCCTAGAACACGAAGCCAAAGTCTCCAAAATCTCAGAAGAACAACTATACTACCTAATGAGTCGCGGCCTCTCCGAAAGCGAAGCAACCGAAATGATCGTCATGGGATTCGTCGAACCATTCACCAAAGAATTACCGATGGAATACGCAGTCGAATTGAACCGGTTGATTAGTTATGAGATGGAAGGGTCTGTGGGGTAAAACTTTTTTTAGCGCTAGAAACGTTGATTTATCAATGTTTCTAGCGCTTCTTTTTATTGACTTTAGTCAGTTTCGTACGCTACGCGAACGAAACTGACTAAAGTCAATAATAAAGCGCCTCTGTTGGATTCTTATAAAAAGAAACCAATAGGGGCGTAAGTGTAATAAGCTCAGTATCTAGATAGTCTAATTTTTAATCCAACCATAAAAATCATAAGAAGTACATAAAAAAAATATTTAGATTTTTCTCGCTTAAACTATAGTAGTTATATCAAACGGTGACGTATGTATACAAAAAAGCAAAGAGCAATCACCCGATCATTCCACCAAGCAATATTGATAAAGGAGATAGTGTTTCTTCATCTAAATTAATAGTCAATAGAAGTAATTCTTCATTACCTCAAGCGGGTGAACAACAAACCTCTAAAATTTGGGAAATTCTGGGCATGTTATTATTTGGAAGTTCGGTAGTAGTTATAGGTAGACGTAGAAAATATCAAAAATAAAAATGATTTTCGATTGGTTTTCAGTAAGAAAAGAATATTCTGGTGTTATTGGTTAAATTTGAATGAAACAACTATAAATCTAAGGAATGGAGTTTTTTTATGCAACGAATGTTAAAAATCGGAGCAGTCGGATTATTGCTAATAATGAGTGTGAATACTTCTACAGTAGTAAATGCTTTAGAGACGGAACCATCTTATAATGAAAGCAATGCGGTTTCTCAAACAAGTGTAGAAGCTGCAGTAATAAATCCTATTATTTCAGAAGATAAGGTAATTACTGGAATACTTCCAGCCTATGGAACAACAGATCTGGGAGAGAAAATAAAATTAATTTATTCTTCAGCAGCTATGCTTTCTCTTAACAATCAAATATACAATCAAGATACTATTAGTGGTAATCAAATGTTTAACTACTCCGTTACACCACTTAATGATGATTATTATACTTTTACTTTCACTCTACCAGATAATAAATCATTTGTTTCAGGTGATAAATTGAATTGGTTTATTATACCTGCAACTCTCCCAGTAGGAGCTCCACAATTATCGCAAAAGTTATCAAGTGAAGTGATTGTCAGAGAAACACAAGCAAACATAAAAGTTCATGATTCTGAAATTTTTGTGGGTGATAATTGGACAGCAGAAGATAATTTTGACAGTGCAACTGACAAAAATGGTAACGCTGTGGATTTTAGCCAAATAACTGTTGATGATTCGCAAGTGGATACTTCTAAAGCAGGTAATTATGAAGTAAGTTATACTTACGAGGGTGTCACTAGCAAAGCAACTATTACAGTTATAGAGGACAAAAGCTCAGTTATTGTTCATGATTCAGAACTAACAGTAGTTGATAGTTGGATGCCACAAGATAATTTTGATAGTGCAACTGACATTAACGGAAATTCAGTAGACTTTTCAGAAATTGATGTTGAAGGAAGTGTAGATACTTCAAAAGTAGGAACTTATAAAGTAACTTACACACGAATTATCTCTTCTTTCTTTAGTCCTTCTGAAAATCAGGGGGAATATTCAGCCATAGCAACAATTACAGTAAAGGAAGATACGCCTGCGAAAGCAGGTGAAGTGACTGCTAAGTATATAGATATTGATGAGAATAAAATATCAGATGATGTAATCAAATCAGGCAATATTGGTGAAGAGTATTTTACAGAAGAAAAAAAGATAGCAGGTTATACATTTAAAGAAGTTAAAGGGAATGCAACCGGAAAATTCAAAGAAGAAGCCCAAATTGTGACCTATGTGTATGAGAGAGCTGAAGCGGCACCAGTGACGGTGAAATATGTAGATGAAAAAAATAATGAACTAGTCGTATCAGAAACATTAAATGGAAAAATAGGCTTGCCGTATCAATCAACTGCAAAAAGTATAACTGGCTGGACGTTGAAAGAGACGCCAGTGAATGCCAATGGAACATTTACGGATAAAGCCCAAACGGTGACGTATGTATACAAAAAAATGAACAGCGATCAACCAATCGTTCCACCAACAAATATTGATAAAGATAATAGTATTTCTTCTTCTAAACCATCAGTTTTACCAAGAATGATTCTTCTTATAAGGTTTTAAAAATGTTATCATATAAGTAGGTAAACACAATGAATATGGAGTTGATTTTATGAAAGAAAGCATCATTGATTTAAGAGATCGTACAGATATTTCTAAATTTTTAACTCATTTAACCAGAAACACTAGAGATGCTACAGCAAAGGAAAATTTGATTTCCATTTTAAATGATAAAAGGATAAATGCATCAAGTTATTGCTGTATGTTTAACAAAGAACTATCTAAGTTATCAGAAGAATACCAAAAGGAATTTAGTGTGACATGTTTTACAGAGACGCCGTTAGATCGTTTAAAGGTTGTTGTTAAGACTTTAGAACATAACAACAGAAGGTTTGAACCTTATGGATTAATATTTATGAAAGATACTCAGTGTTTAGAAAGTGGTTTTGGAATTAACCCAGTTATTTATATTAGGCAAAAAAATACGAGTTTGACGAAATCATTTTGGGATCAATTTAACAATTGGAAAGATAGTCCCAATGAAAATGCGAGCTTTCCAACTTTTGGCTGTTTAGTGAATCATGTAAGTTCAGAAAATGATTTTCAATGGCAAAGAGAGTGGCGAATGAAAGGTGATTATCATTTTGATTATAACCATATAGTTGCGGTAATTGCCCCACAAGAAGAGCACACAGCAATAAAAGAATTCTGTAAGTTTGAATCAGCTAATAAATTAACTTTTATTGATTCTGAATGGAATACTGAAGAAATTTTGTACCAACTTTCCAAAAAATATTGGCATTTGAGTGAGCAAGTTATGAATGTGTTTAAAGTTTAAAAAAATTAATTATCTTTTTTGTATGATTAACTAATATAACTTAAATCATTTGTTATTAGGAAGATACAGAGTGGGAACTTATGCGTACAAAGATGAAGATAGAAATGAAAGTAGCGTCATTTTTGCAAAGGACGCTCAAGAAAAACATAGAAAAGTTCGATATTATTGTCCCAATTTTGATTGTCCTGCAGAATTAAACATTTGCAGTTTGGATGGAGAAAAAGAAGCCTATTTTTCAGCAAATTCTTCAATTAAACATGTTGATGGAGGCTGGGGTGCTTCCAAAAATAGTAAAATAAAACTTAATGAATATACAGAAGAATTATTTGAATTTGAAGATGCCCTGACTAATTTGATGAAACCAATATCCACAAGTAAAAAAGATAGGGAAAGACAAGAAGGTAAAACTCATGGTACTGGTGATTCTAAATTAAAACCATTACGCACAATTCATCAAATATATGAAATGTGTAAGTTAAATCACATAAAAGATACGTACAATGGTACCTTAATAGGTTATATGTTATTGGATAAAAGGAGTGAAAATCTATACTCTAAAGGTATCTATGGATTTAAGATTGTTGAATGTACTAGACAAAAACCCAATTTTTATAATAACGAAAAGAAGGAACTGTTTCTAGTGGCTTCGAAAGATATTCATAGATTTAAATTGATCTTACAATTTGAAAATGCATCTCTATTTACAAAGTTAAAAAATTCCTATTATTCCAATAGAGATGCAACTGTTATAGTAGCTGGTAATTGGTCTTACTCTAAAGAAAGAAAAGCATTTCTTACAGAAATAAATAGTGCAAAACAATTTAAAATTTTGAAATAAGTTGATTTATTTATGGAGGTGAAAAAATGATATTTGAAAAAATTACTCCAGAAAGATTAGATAGTTGGAGTAGTGAAAACAGCAGACGCGCACAAGAAATTTTACCAGAAATTGTTGCAAGATTAGTATTAAGTAGTTTTAATCAGATTAAGGATTTTAATTTTCCTTATGGAAAAGGTATTCAGTTTCCAGGTTATGATGGTTATTTGAATGTTGATGAAAGTACAAATTATATTCCTCAAGGAGTCTCTGTATTTGAATTTGGAACAAATGGGAACATATTGAATAAGTTTGATGATGATGTAAGAAAAAGATCTGAAAATCCGCTGAATATAACAAAAGAGATTACGAATTTTATTTTTGTATCATCAAAAATTTGGAGTCATAGAGTATCTGTACCTGATAAAATTATTGAGACCAAAAAAAAATATACTTGGAAAGATATTAAAATACTTGATGCTCAAGCATTGTGTTTATGGCTTGAGGAAACCCCTGCTGTATCTATTTGGTTATCGGAAATAATAAACGGAAGCATTTCAGGTATTTCGACTGTTGAAAAATATTGGGATGAAAAAACTGAAACAACGAATCCTAAATTGACAGATAAATTTTTCATTAATAATAGAGAAGAAAAAGTAGATGAAATTAAAGAGTGGCTTATAAAAAGTGAAGGGTACTATTTTATAAAAGCAGAGTCTTCAATAGAAGCAACTTTATTTTTAATTGCTGCAATGAAAAATATTGATATTGAGATAGCTCACAAAGTTATTCTTATAAAAGACAGAGACACATGGAATAAGGTTATATCACTAGAAAATAAAAATATTATTTTGGTGCCGATATTTCCAATTGATGATGATATCTCTTGCCCAGACTATATTAGTGCAATCTTACCTATTAGTAAATTTACACCACTTGCTAAAATATCGGAAAATTTTAAAGGTATGGAAATTAGTAGATTTAAACATGATCAGTTTCAAAAAAATTTATTGGAATTAGATATTTCACACGATAAAATTTCGGAACTTGAAAAAGATACAAAAAGATGTTTTCTTCCTTTGTACAGAAAATTATCAACCAATCCTTTGGTAAAGAGACCGGGCTGGCTTTCATTATTGAACAAAGAAACTGCAAATTTAATTTCCATTATGTTAGTCAGTTATATAGATACAGAGTCGAAAGGTGATATTGAAGTACTTAAAATATTGACTAAAGATTCAAGTGAATTTTTATCAAAACTTGAAGAATGGACAAAAATGGAAGATTTTCCAATTATAAATATTGGCAATGTGTATCGAGTAGTTTCAGTTCAAGACATGTGGTTATTTTTGGCCGATAAAATTAAAAAAAATGATATTGAAAACCTGGAAAAAGTAATAAGTTTAATTTTTTCAGAAACAACTCCTAAATATGATTTACCGACTGAAGAAAGAAGTATGGCAGCAATTTTAGGAAAAAACGATAAGTATTCAAAACAGCTTATTGAAGGGTTGTTAATTTCATTGATTTTTTTAAAAGAAAGAGATGAGATGTTCTCTAGTACATTTATTGGTTCAACCAAAACGGTCGTAAATGTTTTATTGAAAGAGATATTGAGCGAAATAAATTCAGAAAAACAATGGCTTTCAATTGCAGAATTTCTTCCATTAATTTCTGAAGCTTGTCCTCAGGTTGTGATTGATAAATTAAAAAAAGAACTCAGAAATCCAGAGAGTATGTTCTGGGAGATATTTAATGTAGGAGAAGGGAATAGTTTATTTTCAGGAAATGTATATCACCATTTATTGTGGGCGATTGAGAGGTTGCTTTGGATGGAAGATTACGCTGTAGATGCGATACTATTATTGGTTAGAATAGCGCAAAAGCAGTTCACTCTTCCAAATGGAAATACGCCAGAATCAAGTTTGAATCAAGTTTTTAACATGATGTTTCCTCAAACTATATTATCTAAAGATGAATTAGCCAAGTTATTAGGGAAAATTATTCGTGACTATCCTGATGTGGGTTTAAAAATTATCGATGAGATGAGTGGAAATAATAATAATCGTATACTAATATCAATAAGTAAACCTGAATGGGTTGATTTCACGGATCCATATGAAAAAAGATCTTTAACATATAGGGATTTGCAATCATTTAGAAATAAGATTGTAGACGTTTATTTTGAGAATATTAATGAAACAGATATTCGTGTATACGAAATTATCTTTAAAAATATTGATTACTTTTATTATGGAAATGAACAGAAAATAAAAAAATTAATTGAAAATAATATTGAGAATTTCAATGAAGAGAAAAAATTTTCGATATCAATAAATATAAGAAAAACTATTTTTAACAATAAAAAATATATCGATAGTGAAAGCAATCTACCAGAAAAAACTATTAAGTTTTTGGAAGATCTATTGCCTTTGATAGAGCCTAATAATATTATGAAATTTGTTTATTTGTGTAAATATAATCCACCAATCAACAATCCTGTCCCTTATTCTGATTCGATTCAATATGATATAAATCAAGAAGACACATTAGTTTATATTGAGCGAAAAAAAGCAATAAGTGAGATTATGAAAGTTTATGGAATAGATGAGATGATTGACTATTGTAAATTTATCGAAGATACTTCTGATTTTGCAAAAATAATTGTTGAAGAAGTTTTAGAGGGACAGTTTGATGTTGAGTTTTTATTAAAAGTTAAAAAAATCAATTCTGTTTTATTTAGTTCACTTCTTTTCTTCTTGAATAGAGACGGTTTAGAAACTATGTTTAAAACACTAGAGAACGATTCAAGTTTATGTTGGAAACAAAAAGCGGATATATTTTGTCAAACTGAACACAGTATGACTTTGTGGAAAGAAGTAGAAAAGCATGATTCTTTGTTTCAAAGTTACTTTTGGAAGAATTCGCCATGCATTTCTGTGGTTCGTTTAAATAAAGATGAGATTGAGTATTATCTACGTAAACTGGTCGAGCATGGCCGAGTAATAGAAGCGATTAATTCAACTGCTTATTCCGACTATAATGATTACAAAGTTTTACAATTTTTATTGTATTCATTACGAGAGTATATAAATGATGGGAATAATATGAACAATTCAGATAAACTTGATCCTAAGAATATTCAAAATGTTTTTGAAAAAATTTACCAAGAAAAAAATAAGGATATTGAAAAAATCGCTATTTTGGAACTATGTTTCATTGGAATTCTACCTTTTGATTTTTATCCACAATCTATAAGTGAATTGATAGCTAAACAGCCAGAAATTTATGTTCAATTAGTATCAAATTCATTTTTGGACGATTCTGGAGAAAGTAAAAATAATGGTAACTCCATTTCCTTCTATAAAATACTAGATAGAATAACTATTATTCCTGGCTGCAATAAATATATCGCAGACAAAGAAGCTTTTGATTCATGGATTACTAATGTTAGAACTATCGCTAAGGAATATGGATACGAAAAAGCAGTATCATTGTCTTTAGGAACTTTTTTAAGCCACTCACCCAATGGTGGAGATGGTATTTTCCCTCATGAAATTATAAGAGATTTTTTTGAAGAAAATGCTTATGAATCTTATGTTTCAGAATACCTTATCCCTAACTTTGTTGTAGGAAAAAGTAATCATGAGAGGGCTAAAGTATTTTGGGGGAGTAGTAGTAATCATGAAAAACATATGGCAGAAAAATACAAGAATGATGCTAAAATAATAAAAATTGATTATCCAGAAACTTCTTCGATTCTGAAGCGCTTAAGTGATAGCTATGAATGGAGTTCTAAGGCTGTAAGTAGTATTGATGAGAGGTACTTTGATTAATATGTGATAAATATGATTGGTAAAGAGTATTTAAAATTATCAGGAAGGTGGAAAAAATGCAAGTAACAAAAAAACAACACTACATCCCACAAGGTGTATTGAAACATTTTTCTGATAATAGAAAAAAAGTTTTTGAACTGTACAATAACTCTTATCTAAGTAAAAAAGAAATTAGAGATACTATGTGTCAGAACTTTGTTTATGAGCATGAAAAATTACCCCCAAATACTATTGAGAATTCTTTTGCACGTATTGAGAGTGCATTTATTCCTTATCATGATAAATTAGTCAAATTATTGGAAGAGAATTACTTAATCAGTCAAGAATTACCAGAAGAGGAAATTAATAAGTTAATGATGTTTTATGTATTGCTATATTTACGCAGTGGTGCATTACTGGAAGAGTACGCAACATATAGTGATAATCCAAAAAATGAAAGAGTCGAACGGCTTTTAGAAAATATCGTTGGTAACGTATATCCAGCTAAGCTTGCAAATACCATTCTAAAGGGGTATGAATTATCAATTCTTGTTGATGAAGCTGAAATGTTTTGTATGAGTGATCAATTTTTTAGCACAGTATCTTTAAAGTTTAAGAATAAGTTTTCCAATATGTCTAATCGTCAGATTGGTTTTAAGGACACGATGATTTTAATACCAATATCTTCAAAATTTTATTTATGTTTTTACCATGGTAATAAACCTAAGTATGTTAAATTTAAATCATATTGTTTTCTTACAGAAGAGCAAACAAATGAAATAAATGTAGCTATTCTAAAAAATTCGTATTCCAAGTCAGTTTGTATGAAAGAAGTTCCTTTGAAACAAAATAAATCTGAAGGTCAAGGCATGAAAAGTCCTGAACGGAGCATTATGGTATATCAGGGTGGAGACGTATCTATAAATACAATTAAAAAGGAAATAGAATTTTATAAATCAGAAGAAAAATTTAGTAAAGAATATTTGTCTATTTTTAGTGAGTATAGAAGCTTGTATGAAGGAAAAGTTAAACGAAATGATTTATGTCTTTGTGGAAGCGAAAAAAAATACAAAAAATGTTGTCTAGAAATACATGAAAGATGTATTAGTATTTACCATGAAATTCACAATCAAAAAAATGACTTGTATTCTATTTCACCTAAATATACAGTTGAACGGGAAATTGAAGTATTTAGAGGTCCTCAAGAAGAAATTCCGACATCTAAAGATCGTGAAATATTTGAATTATTAAAGAAAGAAAATTTAGGACCTATGAGATGAATTTTATATACTTGAATATGAGCAAGTATAAGGGCAGATGCTCATGTTAAATAGTTCAAGTTATATATTTAAGAAGATGAAAATTAGTGAGTAAAAAAATCTGGAATTTTTACAAATAAATACAGCAACAATAAAAGAAATCTAACGAATAATTCTCGTTAGATTTCTTTTATTGTATTAGTTTAAAATCATCCAGTTATCTTCTTTTTGTAGAGTTAAATTATATTGAGAAGTTTGATTAGCTTTAGTTATTGGATCAAGGTATGTCACCGATACTTGTGCAATGACTTGATCATTTTTTAATGAATAATTGGAAGAAGCTAGTTCCAAAAATTGATATTCTCTATTAATAGGTTTTAAAGCTTGATTATTAACGTAGTAAGATAGTTCTTTTTCATTGGATTTGGGGTAAAGTTTAAAAAATGTTTTTAAGAATGAATCAATTTCCTCTGTAGTTTTGGCATCTATGGTTCCGTCTATATCGCTAACTTTTGGCTTGTACTTTGATTTAGTAGGTATACTACGACTCTTTTGTTTGATCTAAGGTACTTTCAAGTTCGTCTACAGAATCTAATGCATTTACGACGTTTGAGCTCGTCTCATTATTACTTTCAAACGCATGATTGTCTAAATCTTTGAGTTCTTTCTTTTTGTTACGAACAGTAGAAAGAGCTTTTTTATTGGTGACGATCTCTACATTCATAGAAGTGTCAATAGGGAAGGAGAATTGTTGTTGCTAGTAATAAAAGATTTCGCTGTTTGGAAAACCTAGTTCACCAATAACAGAATTGATTGTAAAATAAGCAGCGTAGGTTGTTTCATCTTCATTTTCAATTTTCAAATAACGTTGATTTTCTTCGGTTAAACAGCGAGTTGGTTTTAAAAGGCCATACCGCTTTACCAAGGTTTCTTTTTTTAGTTTTTTAGTTGGTAGGTGATAAGAGTATTCTTCATATGGTGTTCCTGTTTGTCCATAAATGTGTTCAATGATATAGCCAAAATCATCTTTAGATGCGCGACGAATCTTAAAGCGTTTTAAGATTTTATTTTCAAGAAGGTGTTCCATTTTTGAAAAACGATCGATTTCGTCATTACTCATAGAGACAAAATCTCCCATAAGCTTATGATTCACATCGTGAAAAAAGTCTTGTAAAAAAATCCAAAACTCGTTGGACACATTCTTAAGAGAAACTTCTTGATCATTTAGAGATAATTTAAAGCCAATAAAAAAGCGATAGTCAACTTGATTGTCTCCAATCATTTCAACTAACGCTTCAGTTTGTTCGTCTATTTTTTTAGCTGCGACTTCTTGTAATTTACCAGTGATTTCATTTTTAGATCGTTCCTGTGTGGCTCGAATACTCGATTCGGTACTAAGTTGCAAGGCATGAATTTTTCCATCTCGATTTTGAGCAATCAATTGACGGAAGCTGTTATGAACTTGAAACTTTTCTTCTGGGCTCAGGAAACTGTAGTTATAAGGGATTAATTCATAGTAGGCAAAGCATTCTCCATCATGATTGAATACTAGGTTATTTTCAATATATTTAATCGGATACTTCATAAAGTTCACTCCTTACAATTGTAATGGATTCATTTAGTTTTTGAGTGTTTAATTTTATGGGTTTGTAGGCATACGTTAGTTTAGAACGGAAAAAATAAGAGAGGATGGATTTTAAGAATCCATAGGGTTTCTTTCCATCAAATGTCTTTTGACTCATAAACCAAGTAGTGGCGACGGGTAAGCCAAGATATTTTAGGAACGCCCCATCAATGAAGTACAAAGGTGGCATATGACTAAATAGAATGACAAAAAGAATCGAGACCACGAACCATGTCATTTGGGTAAAGGTAATAGGGAATGGGAGTTGTAAGTCATTGATAGCATAGATGACTTTCTCAACATTCCAGATGCTGGTGTAGCTTTTAATTTTTTTCATTGGGTGAGATCCTTTCCACGAAAATAAAAAAGTAACCAATATTTATTAGTTACTTCAAAGTATGAAATATATTAATTTGTAAAAATTGTACCCCTCTGAGGGTCTCTACATTTAATTTTACGTTGTATGTTCTTCTAAAATTTCAATAGCGTATAAGACTTTTTCAATATACTGTCCTAAAAGAGAGTCATCAATTTGATTGAGATTTTCATATTCATCTCCACCAAGTTTTAATGTTTTATCTAAAGAATACCAGTAATCGTAGGCATGGACTAGCTCGTTTCTTAATTTTCTTAGTTCATTAATATTTTGTACTATCTCTTTTGCTATCTCATTATTTACCAATAGACGAAGCTTTTTATCAAGTCTATTTATCTTCTGTTTAGATGAATTATCGTCCAATATGTCAAATAGGTTATCAATAAGTTTCTCGATTTCAGAATATAAAAAAACAATCAAATTCATTTTCTGAAACTCTAAATAATATTCTTGTTTTCCGAGTATATCTTCTTCAAAAAACATTTTATATTCGTATTCATATCCCTCTATACCATCGATCTCTTTAATCGTATTTTCTATATTATCTAATTCAGATTGTTTTTCTTTCATTAAAGCATTGTAGTTTTTTAGAGAGAAATTGTAAAAATCTACCAAATTTTTTACTTTGTCATAAAAAACAAGAAATTCTATTTGACCTGATGGACACTCAGGTTCATGTTTGGGATATTCAAAAATAGTTATCATTTGTATTACTCCTTGATGCTTGTCATATTTCCATAGTTTTAAATTGATGAGAACATTAGACGCGAAAATATCTTTTTCCGCTACATATCATCTTAATTATAGCATGAAAATATTTGAAATTTAGCCTAAAAATTCAAATATTCCATTAGATGTAACTAAGAAGCTTCCTTCTATTTCCATATCTCGTCCTAGTGCTTGATAATCATTATAGTTCTGTAAATTACTGGGAATCTCACCAAGGCTTCCAGTTTCTTCTACATAATAGCGAGCTACATCCTCCATACTTTCGCAATCTGGATAACAAATGATATCATCTTTATTTTCTATTAATTCTTCAATATCATTAAACCAGTAATTCATAAATTCTGAGATGTTGTCATAAAAATCTGTTCCTTCTAGCTCTTCAATTAATGCGCATTTCCGATTAATTTCTGATATTGGTGTATATTCACCAACCTCAAATGGAAGCTCATAATCGTGGATGGCGTATTCCTCATATTCATCGTTTAATCCAATTTGTTCTTTGACTATATCAAAATCAATAGGAGGAGTGAACCAGTCGCCGACCAGTTCGCCCTCATTGTACTTGCCAAGATTGGCAATATAAACTTGCATTTCCATTGTATGAATTCCTCCTAGATCAAGGAATACCTAGAAAATCAAAATGTTAAGGCTTTGAATTTTTTGGATAGCAATTCTAAAGACTCAGTCTTTTTTGAAAAACATTCCTACTACAGTCACTATGAACATTAGTCCGAAGGTAAGCAAGAAGTCCCTGAACGCTTCGTTTAGTGGTGTTCTCAAGAATATAGTTGAGATTAAAAAATATCCGATTGGAAGAATTGCCGCTATAACAACACATATAAGTATAAAACCAATTATTTTTTTCATAAATCTATATTACCGCTTTTATCCCACATTTTCCAGCACTGAAAATAATTTGAGCTGGAATTCCACCAGGGACTAATTTTCCTAATATTTTTTTCAAAGCAGCTGTTCCTAATTTTTTTCCTAAGGTCTTAATGATTACTTCAGACGCTTTCTTCCATGCTTTACTAGCTATTAAATTTTTTACCTGAGGCGTGAAAATTTGTTTTGCAATATCTAAACCTACAATTTTTTCAAATTCTTTTTTCATACAATCGACAAAGTTTGCTTTTCTTAATTGAGGTTGTTGCTGACCAAAATCTCTTTCTAACATATCATAGAATTCATTATTACCATATTTTTCTCTCATCACAGTCAAGTTGATCTGAACAATATTTCCTTCACGGTCCGTCACAGCAGCGTGTTCATATATAAATTCTAAATCCTCTGCGTATTGATTAATAAGTTCTTGTTCGATTGCTTCTGTGTCCACAGAAGTATTGATCTCGTTTGCAGCTACAATTTGTAATGTTCCAAAAAAGGGCGAAATTACTATGAAAAGTGAAGCGATAAAACAAGCGATCTTTGATTTTTTCAGAAACGACATATTGAACCTTCTTTCTTGTTTTTTTGTTAGTTAGACAACGAAAAAATAGTAACACATAAATAAAAATATAACAATAATATTTTATGTTAATAGTATTAGATTATTTGATTGCTTTAACGATGAAGAGGACACAAAAATATTGATTACATCTAAAACTTTTACAAGTCGAAAGTGTAACCAACTGACAGTAGGAAAATAAGCTGTATGGTGGGTGTTTTTATTTAATTGCTTGATGAAGATACGCTTCATATCAGGAAGTCTGCCGTTATATTTTGTTTATATATGAACCTGATTTTATTTTATTTTATTTTATTTTTTATGAATTTATTCATAATCTAAAATTTTCATATAAGCGAAATTTACTGGTAAAGGGTCGATTTCCTCTCTTATTTTTAATAGATAATCCACGGAATGCTTCAACTTATATAGTTAAACGTTAGATATCGTGCATAATGATGGAAGGTATGAAAAAATACTCATTTTGAAATTGGGTAGATACTTTTCTCTATCTAACTTGGATTAATGATCTTCTATTGAGTCCCGATTAGTATAAATATTTTTGTGGAAAAAAAGTTAATATAACTAAGAGAAAAGACAAAGCCGCAGTATTTGATTAGCCATCGCCATCAAGTGGACAGGGAATGGTTCAAATACTACGGCTTTTTTTAGGATGAATTTCATTAGTATCAATTTAATATTCTTGAATCAGTATTACTTCTCCGCGTTTTCTTTAAAGTAGTCATCAATGTAATCCTTAATTTTTTCAAAGTCTTTAGTCAGAAAAAATTTAGAAGGGACTTTTATGATGGGGAGGTTATTTTCATTATCAAAAGGAGCGAATGGCTCAGGAAGTACCAAGTAATCAACAGTATCTTTATCTCTCAGATAATTGATTGAAACATCGTAAAACGGTGAAAAATAGTCTTTGAGGCTTGTGTCTCTTTGATAAAGAACACCTGGAGTTAATGGTGTGTAAGATAATCCATTGCTCAAAACTAAGACAAAACAAATTCTTTTCATAAAAAATCACCTTTCCTTTCGACTAGATACTAGCGTCATCTCAACAGTGAAGGATTCGTTATTTATTTGGTAAATCTAATTTAATAAGCAAATGGATAAAAAGTAGTGAGCAATAGAAAAAGGATTCAGTCGTTGGCTAAAAGGGAACCAGCAATCACAAGTTGTTCCTTTAATTTAAAAAACAAGCGATAAAAAAACACCAAGAACAATTATGATTAAGATTTCCAATGCTCTTTCTAGAAACAAATTGTTGCTTTTTAAAAATATTGTTTTCTTTTTATAAGGGAACCAAAATGACTGGCTTGCGTAGTCTGGCGGGTATACGGAATCTAAAAAGCCACTGATAAAAAGTAATGGAATAGCTTTGAAAATATTGTCATGGAAGGCTAAATAAATATAGTATGTTAACAAAGAAATTTGAGCGATCCGCAGATGTCTTAGGTTGGTAACTGTATAGTTCATCAAATCATCCTTTCGTAAATGATTATCTCATATTGAATGATTTGATCAAATTAAAATTATAAAATATTTATTTATTTTAATGTTGAAAAATAAATTCTTTTAATTTAATAAACAATTTATAAATATCCTAAACAGAGGATGTTTGATGAATTAGCAAATGGGATTTTCAGCTATTTATTTTAGAACGTTTTAGAGAGGATTCGTTTGAAAAGAGTTTCAGGATAATAGGTTAGTCTATTAAATCATTAGCAAAGTATGCACGTTGGACAAAATTAGTAGATTAATCAACAGTGATTTTTTTAGATAATGGTTATTTTGCTAAAACAAAAAATTACCAATTTGTCTTTAATGCTTTAAGAGCAAAATATGCAATGATATACTAAAATAAATAACCTTAATGGAATAGACACTAAACGGAGACTCTAAAATATGACCAACCAACTAATCATAGAAGATCATCATTTCAAGAAAGGTGAGCTATCTAGCATAACGACGGCTTATATCGATCAGTACCCAGTCGTTTACATACTCTACAACCGAAATGAAAAGAAAAGACCTGTTGCGTACATTGGTCAAACGGTTCAAGTGAACAAACGATTGAAGCAGCACTTGAATAACTCTAAGCGCAGAGAAATTAAAAAAGTCTTGCTGATTGGACATGAAAAATTCAATCAATCAGCGACCTACAATATCGAAACCAATTTGATCAATCACTTCATTGGGGATGAGCAGTTTCAGTTACAAAACGTCAGTCAAACAAGACAGGTGCAGATGCATCAGTATTATGAAAAAGAGTATTATGATGAAGTGGTCTTCCAAGAGTTATGGGAAGAATTGCAAAGACGTCAGTTGGCGAAGCACTCAATCGATACGATTCGCAACAAAGATGTATATAAATTGTCCCCTTTTAAAGAACTGACGCCAGAACAGTTAGATATAAAACTTGAAATCATTGAGTACTGTAAACAAGCGATTCAGCAGGATGAAACACAAAAAGTCTTAATGATTGAAGGAGAAGCTGGAACGGGAAAGAGCGTCCTATTGGCATCTCTCTATAACACCCTTCAAGACTATACAAAGTCAGAGTCTGTATTAAGAGGCACCGATAACTATTTGCTGGTCAACCATTCAGAGATGTTAAAAACCTATCATACAATGGCAGAAAGTTTGCCAAATTTAAAAAAGAATCATATGTTAAAGCCAACTTCTTTTATTAATAAAACAGATAATCAGAAGTTGCACCCAGACATCGTTATTGTGGATGAAGCCCATTTGCTTTTAACGAAGAAAGACAGTTATAACAGTTTTCACTATGAAAACCAACTAGAAGAGATTATCAAGCGAGCAAAAATCACGATTTGCATTTTTGATCCGAAGCAAGTATTGAAAATCAAAAGTTACTGGGATCAGGACAAACTGGATCAGTTTCAGAAAAGGTACAATGCTTCTCGCTTTAAGCTAAAAGATCAATTAAGAATGAAAAGTAGTCCACAAATAATTCAATGGATCGATGATATCGTAGAAAAACGTGTAACACCGATTCCAGAATCAACAGCATCTTTTGAGCTTCAGATTATGGAAACCCATGATGCGTTGAAGAATAAAATCTTTTCTCTCGATAAAAAGGAAGGTCTGTCACGGATCATCTCAACATTCGATTATGTTCATAAAAAAGACGGAGCTTCTTATCTTGTAGATCCTGGTGGGATCAACCTGCCATGGAATACGACCGACACTAAGCGAACATGGGCGGAGCGACCAGATACAATCAGTGAAGTCGGATCAATCTACACCGTTCAAGGGTTTGATTTAAACAATGTAGGAGTCGTCATTGGTCCTTCCGTTGATTACGATCCAGAGACCGACCAGCTTGTCATCGATATCGATAAATATGAGGACAAAGGGGCGTTTACGGGACGTGACGATATGAACCAAGAATTGACGAAGAAAGCCAAAGAAACGATCATCCTTAATTCATTGAATGTATTAATGAAGCGAGCAATCAAAGGGCTTTACATCTATGCAATCAATCCCAATCTGCGTCAAAAACTCATAACCCTACAAAACGAAAGGAGCCAGTCCTACCATGCAAAACCACCCCTCTTCAATGGAACGGATCAATAAATTCCGAGATGATCGCAATTGGCGACAATTTCATAATGAAAAAGATCTAGCTATTTCTATCTCCATCGAAGCCGCCGAATTGTTGGAGATTTTTCAATGGAAAACATCTGAAGAAGCCACTCAAGATTTCGAACATCTAAAAGAAGAAATTGCCGATGTTCTGATTTATTCCTATATGCTGGCAGACAATTTGGGCCTTGATATTGATGAGATCATCAAAGAAAAGCTGGAAAAAAACAACATGAAGTATCCGGTGAAAGAAAGTAAAGATTCGAAAAAGAAGTATAATGAATTCTAACAAAAAAGAAGCAAGGACGCTGCAAGTTCTTGCTTCTTTTTTTTGATGGAATAGGAGCAGCAACGGCTTTCTGAATTCATCTCGATTGGTTACGAACGCCAAAAATCTGTCATAATTGAGAAAGTTGAAGATAACTTCAAATTGGTTACAATTTTTCGGAAATTTGAAGTTAACTTCAAATAAGCGCAATTTTTGATAAAAAATGAAGTTAGACCTAGTATCTGCTAGAGCAAAAACAAGATTATCCTATCCGAAAATGAAGACAAGATCATCGGTAAAAAATCGGCAACAATGAAGGCCGTTTTCTATCAAAAATATTTCTCCCCCAAAAACCTAAAAAACCTATTGCCCCCCAAGCCCACTTACTGTATAGTAAACAAGAATATTTCATGAAAATAACCAAAAATAACTAATTAAAAAGACTTTGTTATTGAAAATTGCGATTAAACGATGCTGTAAACGGAATGTAAGAAGGAGAAAACAATGACGTATTTAACAAACAATTTTGTGAATTGCATGATCACTTTAGGGTTTATCTTCATCCATCTATTTTCAAATGTTATCTCATCCAGAAAACTAAACGTGCAATACATGAGCTCCTTTGCCGCTGGGGTAGGAATCTCCTATGCGATTGTTCATCTATTGCCCCATTTGGCGTATTTTCAAACGGTGTTGATCGATGAATTTGGCTGGGATTCGGGGATTTTTTATAGTCATGGGGTCTATGGCATCGTTTTGTTTGGCTTAGTCTTCAGTTACGTGATCTACAAAATCGATGAGCGGACGTTTATGGTGTTAGAAAAGAAAGACATCACCAGTGCCAAAAATGCCTTTTTTTGGTCGGATATCGCTTTTCATGTGATCTACAATATTATGATCGGCTATATTGTGATTGCCAATACGTTATCGGAGCGTTTTTACATTTTGACCTACTTTATTGCTTTTGGTTTGCATTTTCTTATGAACGATTGGCTGCTCTATCACCATCATGGTGCCCTTTATAACAAATATGGTCGTTTTGTGCTTTCCTTCAGTATTTTCGCGGGAGCTGCGTTCTCCCTCTTTGTTTCATTGCCCTACTATTTGGTGGTCATCATTGAAGCCTTGATCACCGGCGCTTTGCTGGTGAATATCATCAAATTTGAGTTACCCAATGAAGGAGAAGGCAGTATTCGTGGACTATTGGTAGGCACGATCTGCTCCGGAATTTTATTTGTATTTGTCTAGCGCGAAAAGGAGGACTGAATCATGGATGATTCGGTCCTCCTTTTTTGATAAATACGCAAAAAAACCAATATTTTCTACTTAAATCCAACGAATCACAACAGATTTTATATTTTATGACCATTATTTGCGATTTTATTGTCATGTTCGCTTGCTTTTCTGGAAAACATTCTATAGAATGTAAGCGAATAGAAACCAAAAAAATAGGCACCCCGTAATTCTGTTGGCGCAGACTTACGAGGCCCTGATCAGTCACTTCTCTAAACAGGATGACCAATCAAGTTGCCATAGTTGATCGCCAAAGGCATCAACGTGTTTATTGTACCCGATTTCCTTGTCGATTTCTAGTAGATTCAGGCAGGTTTTTGGGCAAAAACCGTGGGATGCTGGACGCTTATTTTGCTATGCCAAAGGCATTGGACAATCTTGTCCAATGCCTTTTTTGTCGTTTGAAACGGTTCATGCGCAGGATCGTTTGCGGCAAATAAAAGGTGTGAAGATCAGTTGAGAACAGTTGCATGGAAAATAGGCAGTCATAGTTGAGAAATCCAAAGCCTTGCGTTCTTACTGTGTTCATAGCAATAGCGTTTTGGCGATCAGCACTTCAATCCTAGGTTCTTGAAGGTGGCAAGCCTTGGTTTCTATTCACACTTCGAAAAGATACCTGAACGCACTCTTTCAGCGATCTTTTAAGGTTAAGGAGGAAGCTTATGAAGGATTCGTTAAAGAAATTTATGGAAGAAAAGATGCTGCCATGGGGAATGAAAATTGGCGGTGAAAAGCATCTAGTTGCTATCCGTGATGGACTTGTCACCACGATGCCTTTGATTATTATCGGTTCCATTTTTGTTATTTTATCCAACGTTCCATGGGAAGGCTTTAACCTATTTGTTACGAGTATTTTTGGCGGGGAATGACGCAGCAAATTAGACTTTGTCGTCCAAGTGACCTTTGGTGTGATGGCGCTGTTCAATTCCTTTGCTATTGCGTATAGTTTAGCAACCACTTACCGCGTCAGCGGTTTATCTGCCGGTGTATTGGCAGCGTCGGTTTTTCTTTTAGTCACTCCGATTGAAGATGGCGGCATTCAAATGTCTTATCTTGGTAGCCGCGGGCTGATCGTAGCAATCATCACTAGTCTAATCACGGCGGAGATTTTCCGATTATTCGTACAAAAGAATATCGTGATTCGCATGCCAGAAAACGTTCCCCCGGCGGTCAGTCGCTCCTTTATTGCATTGATCCCCTCATTCTTTTGCCTCTCGCTTTTCTGGGTGATTCGTTTATTAGTGGAATCATTCGGCAACACGAATGTTCATGATCTGCTGTACAGCCTTGTGGGACAACCTTTATCGATCATTGGCGGAGGCTTTATAGGTGGTCTATTTGCCATTATGTTTACGTCATTGTTTTGGTCAGTGGGCATCCACGGTTGGGACTTGGTCTTGAGCGTCCTGCAGCCGACATGGATTCAAATGATCGATGAAAATCGGATCGCTTTTCAAAACGGCGAAACGATTCCGCATATCATCAATTATACCTTTATGAATACCTTTGTCTGGATTGGCGGTAGTGGGGTGATTTTGGGCTTGGCGATCTTGCTATTAGTCAGAAGTAAAAGTAAGTATTTAAAAGAGTTGGGGAAACTCGGATTTCCATCAACGGTTTTTAATGTCAATGAACCCATCATGTTTGGGTTGCCTGTTGTCATGAATCCATTGATTTTGTTCCCATATATTCTGACGCCGGTCGTGTGCTATGTCATCTCTTATACGACAGTTGCCATGGGGATCGTCCAACCTGCCGTCGTTTTGGTTCCCTGGTCGATGCCGCCAATCATCGGCGGTTATCTAGCCACAGGCGGACATATTTCGGGGGCAATCTTACAGCTGGTGAATCTGACGGTTTCTATCGCCATCTATTATCCATTCTTCAAAATGCTAGATAATCGGACATTAGCCAGTGAACTCGGTTCAGAAAGTGGGGCATAAAATGAAGACAAA
Source organism: Enterococcus sp. AZ095a (assembly GCF_050546735.1). Taxonomy (NCBI): domain Bacteria; kingdom Bacillati; phylum Bacillota; class Bacilli; order Lactobacillales; family Enterococcaceae; genus Enterococcus; species Enterococcus sp. AZ095a. The sequence continues at coordinate 538,479 of NZ_CP172953.1, forward strand.
ACGATTATTGAATTGCACGGCAGCTGATTTTAAATCATTTGATAAAGACCAACTATTGGAAAGTATCCGAGGAAGTGCCGGTCGGACGATCGTAGCAGAAAATGATGTCCAAATCGATCCGATGTCTAGAGGAATCACCAATGCTGAATTCGTCGCTGCATTTGGGGCGGATTTGATTTTGCTGAACCTATTTGATTGCGAAAACGGCGCTATCAAAGGATTACCGACAACGGATGACCCCATTCGCTTTTTGCAATGCTTAACGGGGCGGCCTGTTGGGGTCAATCTTGAACCTGTCGACGATTGTGCAGAACAGATGGAACAGTTGACAACTATCGCTACTGGGCGTTTGGCAACAAAGAAAAACATGGCACGCGCAGAAGCACTTGGATTTGATTTTATCTGTCTGACAGGAAATCCTTCCACTGGCGTTTCAAATAAGGAAATCACAGCGGCAATCCAACAAGCAAGAGCCATTTTCTCTGGGATCATTATTGCTGGAAAAATGCACGGAGCTGGTGTCAATGAACCCGTGTTAGATGAAGAAATTGCGTCTGCGTTCATTCAAGCTGGAGCCGATGTTATTCTTGTACCCATTGCGGGCACGATTCCTGGGCTGAGTGAACAACACATGAGTGATCTAGTGGCCTTTATCCACCAAAAAGAGAAGTTGGTCATGGGCACCATCGGTACTACACAGGAAGGTGCAGATACAGGTACGATCCGTGCCTTGGCATTGACTAGCAAACGTGCCGGCTGCGACCTTCATCATATCGGAGATGCAGGTTTTTCTGGGACCGCTGATCCCGAGAACATCTTGCAACTATCCATCGCCATCAGAGGCAAGCGCCATACCTATCACCGAATGGCCGTCTCAGTGAACCGTTAGGTGGAACAAATGGTCACATGCCTATGAAAGGCAAGAAGTGTTAGAAGAATTTTTCGTTGAATGTTGAATAATGAAGCAAGACCGAAACAGAGAGTGAGTTCTTTGTTTCGGTTTTTTATAGTGAGTAGTATTGAAGTGTGGATAAAGTGTTTTTATAATAAATCTATCGGAGGTGCGTATGTTTAAGATAGGTGAATTTTCAAAGCTCTCTCAAGTGAGTATCAGAATGTTGCGTTACTATGATGAGATGGGTCTATTAAAGCCCGATAGGATTGATACGTTTACTGGTTATCGACTGTATTCGGCTGTTCAATTGCCTGAACTCAATAAAATACTCTATTTGCGTGATAGCGGCTTTCGTGTAGCAGAAATTGCGGTGTTGCTGAAAAACCAAGAGCAGGACTTCCTTGCAGAACAATTAGAAAGAAAAAAAGATGAAATTGAGACAACTATAGAGGCGGAAAAACAAAAATTAATCAAACTAGAAGTAGCTAAATTAGAATTGACGAAGGAACGAACAGAGCGCCATTATCAGGTCACAATGAAAGCAGTCCCGAGTTATCATGTGCTCTCCCTTCGCAAAGTCATACCAAATTATTTTGCTGAAGAGGAACTGTGGAGAGAACTAGCCACTTTTATGGAGCTTCATAAAATAAAGAATTTCGGACAATCATTTTCGATTTATCACGACCAAGAGTTTAAAGAAAAAAATGTCGATGTTGAATTGTGTGTGCAAGTGAAAGCAGGCCTGCAAGTAGATTCCAAAGTATTTTCTATCTACGAAACGGAGGCAGTGCCAATTATGGCGTGCACGATGGTGTACGGTGCATTCTCCAACATAGCCAACGTCTATTTGTCCTTGGCTGAGTGGCTACAAGAACATCCTTATTACCAAATGGACGGACCAGACAGGCAAATCGTGCATCGCGGTCCTTGGAATGAGCAGGAGGAAAGCAATTATTTGACTGAAATACAAATACCACTCATAAAACGATGAGTAGCAGATTTTTTCTATTTTCTCTTGACTCTCACATTGTGTCAGGCACTATTCTGAGAGCACAAAGAGGAAATGGAGGAAAGAAAATGACAGAATATAAACTACAACCGATTGGGATCATTCAAAACAATGAGGAAGGATGCTTGCTCAAGCTTAAGAAAGAATATGTTCCAGCTTTGGCAGGGATTGAAGGATTTAGTCACCTTCAATTAGTATGGTGGTTCAGTGATTTTGCGGATGCAAAGTATCGAATGATTTTGGATGCTGAGCAACCCTATAAACATGCGCCTGAAAAAATGGGGATATTTGCTACGAGATCACCCATCCGACCAAATCCAATTGCATTAAGTGTTGTTCAAGTATTATCAGTCGATGTTGAGAAAGGAATTCTTTCTATTCCTTATATTGATGCAAACGACCAAACGCCACTAATAGATATCAAACCGTACACACCAAGTTTGGATCGAGTAGAAGTGCCCAGAGTTCCTTCCTGGTGCCATCATTGGCCGAACAGTTTAGAAGAATCTGCTGATTTTAATTGGGAAAATGAATTTAATTTTTAGAGGATAAAAAATAGAGGAATCAATCGGTAGATTGTTGGCGCAACAATGAAAATTTAAGAAATGTCGATGTTCGATTCAAGTAAAGAAAAAACGCGGTTTGTTTTTAAGGGACATCCTCCGCTATAATTGGGGGGAACATTAGGAAGAGCGAAAGGAGTACACCACATGCTAACAGGCAACAAAGTCACTTTAACCCCTGCGGAAATCAAAGATAAAGAAGCGGTCTATCAATGGTGTTTTCACTCTGAAACCACAAAATATCATTCCGGACCACCTTCTTATCCTAATGCACCGATCGCCACTGAAGCAGAGTTTTTTGAGGACTATCAAGAGTATTACTTTACTGGTGCCCAACCGCAAGATGGCAGAGGCTTTTTGATTCTACATGCAGGTGAACCTATTGGCTTTATTAGTTACTCCTCGTTTCATCTAAAAGACGGCATAGCAGAATTGGATATCTGGTTGAATCGAGAAGTTCATTGTGGTAAAGGATTTGGTACCGATGCGATCGTCACCCTCGGTGATCATTTACATGAAACATTCGACATTCAAAAATTGATGATGCGACCATCGAGAAAAAATATCCCTGCAGTCAGATCTTACGAAAAGGCTGGTTTTACGCAATCTACCCAAGACCTTGCTGACTATTTGTTGGAAGAGTATCTTGCTTTATATGCCGAAGGGGATTATGGGGCAGAAGAAACGGTGACATTGATCAAAACGTTTCCATCAACTGTAGTGAGCTGATCTGGCTGATCTGGCCAATCTCTAACATTCGGCTTCAAACGATTAAAGGTTATTTCATGAAAACAGTCCATTTCACTTTGCAAGCAAGGGGAAATGGACTGTTTTTTACCTTTTAGCAATTTAAGGTCATTCAAAATACTCCTTCTTCGCTCTATCTTCTAACTTCGTTCGCACGCTAAATTCCTTCCTATACAATAGTTATCGAAAAATTGCATAAGCCCTCTATCCTTGCTATTCCAACATTGAGAACAAAACATAAAATAAACATAGTTTTTTTGCAAAATTCCGAGAAACAGCGAGAATGTTTGTGCTATAATGGTCGCTCACTGTAAAAATTCAATAGAATCTGGGAGGGTATAGCATGCAGGAATACATTACGATCCACAACGCCAGGCAGAACAATTTGAAGGGCTTTGACTTGAAGATTCCCAAAAGAAAAATCACGATTTTCACGGGTGTCTCTGGTTCTGGCAAGTCATCGATCGTCTTTGACACGATCGCACAAGAAGCTGGTCGACAGCTGAATGAGAACTTTTCGAAATTTGTCCGCAACTTTTTGCCAAAATACAGCCAGCCCGATGCCGATGCCATCGACAATCTTTCGATGGCGGTAGTAGTTGATCAAAGCCGTTTAGGCGGCAATTCCCGCTCCACATTAGGGACGATCACGGATATCAACCCCTTGATCCGCTTGCTCTTTTCTCGTCTTGGTCAACCGTATTTAGGTCCTGCATGGAATTTCTCCTTCAATGACCCTCATGGGATGTGTCCCACTTGCGAAGGGATTGGGCGGATCGTCGGGTTAGATTTAGAAAAGGCACTGGATCTTGAAAAGTCCTTGAACGAAGGGGCAATCCTGCTTCCTGGCTACAAAGTCGGCTCTTGGCTACTGAAGTCCTTCACCAATACGGGCTTTTTTGACAATGACAAGCCGTTGAAAGAATATAGCGAAGAGGAAATGAACCGCTTTTTGTATGCCCAAGGAGAAAAAATCGATTCCTTGTATATGGAAGGCATGAGTTCCACCTATGAAGGCTTAGTCGCTCGTTTTAATCGCTCCAATATCAAAGGTGGCAATGAAAGCTCCGCTGCTACGCAGAAGAAAATCGCTTCTTTCATGAATGAGCAGAAGTGTCCTGACTGTCAGGGAAAACGATTCAATCCACAAGTACTCGCGTGTAAAATCGCGGGCTATTCGATTGCGGACGTTTTGGCGATGCAAGTGGATGAACTATTGACGGTTCTTCAAGAAATCTCGGAGGAGAGTGTCCAACCCCTGCTTCAAAACATCCAAGCGAGAATCACTGATCTGATCAATATCGGGTTGGATTATGTTTCCTTAGACCGTGAAACAACGACGCTTTCTGGTGGGGAAAGTCAGCGGGTAAAAATGGTCAAACACTTGTCTTCTAGCTTGAACGATGTGATCTACATTTTTGATGAACCGAGTATTGGGCTGCATCCAAGGGATGTCCACCGATTGAATGAATTGTTAGTCAAACTACGGGACAAAGGGAACACCGTCATCGTAGTGGAGCATGATCCAGATGTCATTAAAGCAGCCGACCATATTATCGATGTTGGTCCTAAAGCTGGAAAAAATGGCGGCTATATTACTTACGAAGGAACCTTTGAAGGATTGCTGCGCTCAGATACACTGACTGGCAAAGCCTTTGGACAGATGGTGGATTTCAAAGAAGCCCCTCGCAGAAGCCAACAGTTTATCGAAACGAAAAAATCGACGCTGCATAACTTGAAAAATACAGCACTGCGGGTGCCATTAGGGGTATTTACGGTGGTGACCGGTGTCGCTGGTTCTGGAAAGAGCAGTTTGGTAAATGGTGTTTTTGCCAAAGAATACCCTGAAGCCATTACGATCGATCAATCAGCGGTGGCGGGGAATATTCGCTCTAATCCTGCAACCTATTCAGGAATCATGAATGACATTCGCAAGTTGTTTTCGCAAGAAAACAAGGTTTCAGCAGGTCTTTTTTCCTACAATTCCGAAGGTGCTTGTGAAACGTGTAAGGGCCACGGGACCATCAAGATGGAGCTGTCCTTTATGGATTCCGTCGAGGTTTTGTGTCAGGCATGCGGCGGCAAACGGTTTAAAGAAGAAGTCTACCAGTATCGCTTGAAAGGCAAGTCGATCGATGAAGTCCTTGCCATGAGTATCACGGAAGCGGTGGAGTTTTTTGAGGAAAAAGCGATTCAAAGAAAACTAAAACAGATTTTGGCTGTAGGTCTAGGATACATGACCCTCGGACAGCCATTAAATACCTTGTCTGGCGGTGAATGCCAACGACTGAAGTTAGCAAAAGAATTAAGCAAAAAAGGCAATATCTACATTATGGATGAACCAACGACCGGATTGCACATGGCCGACATCAAAAGCATCTTGGCGATCATCGAACGATTAGTAGAAAAAGGCAACACGGTGATCGTTATCGAACACAACCTTGAGGTCATGAAAGCAGCGGATTGGCTGATCGATGTCGGTGTTGATGGTGGGATTCGCGGTGGTGAAATCTTGTACGAAGGAACCCCAGACCAACTGATCAATTGTCAATCGTCGATTACTGCGCAGTATTTATTTTAACGAAAAAGCCAAGACTAGCCGTAAGTAGCTCTTTTCATCGAGTGTTGCTTGCGGCTTTTTTTCATTCCATCGAAGAAGCGATTACAAGTTAGAAAATAAAATTCAGAACGCTATTTTTTTCATTATTAGTAGGTTTTTTGATAAAAATACTGTAAATTTGAGTATATAATTACCAAATAGTGGTCTATTTATGTAATAGTATAGAAAAGAATCTCTTGAAAAAGGAGTGGAGTGGATGAGAGAGCTGCAATTGGCCTTCATCAGCAACCGCACAACCGCGCGGTTGTTTCGGCTGTTGAGTACGATTGAGCGAGATCGGGTGTTTACGATTGGCGACTTAGCTGAGCGCAATCAGGTAACTCAGCGGACGATTGCCAATGATATCAAATACATGAAAGAATATTTTGGGGACAGTATAGTTCTTGTTTCCGGCAATAGCGGGTTTGTTTTCGAAGAGAAAAAGCCTACAGAATATCAAAAAAGAAAACAAAGTTTGTTAAAAAATGAATGCTTATTTGAAATTATCGGGAATATCTTTCATGGCAAGTTAGCTAAGGTGGATGAGCTAGCACATCATTACCATTTTTCAGAGAGTACATTTCGGCGCTTACTTAATCAGCGCAACCCTATTTTGAAAAGCTATGGCTTACAATGGACCTCCAATCCTTTAACGATTGAAGGAAGCGAAGCCAACTTACGTAAGTTTTTCAAAGATTTTTACTATGAAGGGGTCGAAACGATCTATACATTGGTCCCAGACCAAGCATTGCATGACTTGATTTTAGGGCAATTGGATGACAAGTTCGGCTATTATGAAATCGGATCTGGGGCGACCCCCGCAGCGTTTTACTATACGTTTTATATTGCCATCAAACGCGCGAGCCTTGGCTATCATATCACTGTGCCCAAAGAACTGGTCAGGCAAGCGTATAAAGGGAATAGTTTCGCCAAACTTTATTCCTTGAAAAAAGGCATTGAAGAAATCTATCAGACCCAGTTGCCCAAAGAAGAATTTGCTTGGATTTACTTGGTCACCCTGTGTAAGCGAACCTTGGATCAAGAAGAACGAGAGCAAAAATTTTACCGTCAGTTTCATCAAGGTACAGCGATTGCAAACGTGGCCGAATTGTTTCTGCAGAACCATGATGTGCCCAAAGAGCAAGCCATTACGGTGGCGACGTTTTTACGTTCTTTCTTTTTATCGAGGAAAATAAACCATGCGATTGCGCCGGTTTTGAACAAGGAAATGGATGATATCAAAGAAGTGATCATGCGTTCCAACAGCGAGAATTATCAAAAGAACTTACAATTTCTTAAGGAGCAGAGCAAAAAACTCTCTTTGTCTAGTGCTTACTTAGAAGACATCTGTGTCAGTTTAACAATTTATAGCGAGTTGATTTTCGATTATTACGCACCAGCAAAAACCATTTATTTTCTCCTAGAAGGAGATCATTTTGTGTGCCAGCACATTCAAACTCGAGCAATCCAGCGGTTTGGCAGCAAGCACGAGTTGACCTTTGTGCAGCTGCAATATTTAACAAAGAAGACGCTAAATGGATCACATATTGATTTGATCGTGACCAATTACAATCGCTATCTCGTCGATTACAAAGTCAAAACAGATTATTTATTATTAAAATCTCTTCCAGATGATCGAGATTGGGAACATCTTGAACGGAAAATAAACCCGTATCAAAAACCGCTTTTTTAAACCCATTCCCGTACCTTTCACACAGTGAAAGAGGTAGGTTATTTATTCATCTATTTCAGGTGTTTATGAAAATAATGATTTTCTTTTGCTAAAGCACCACGCTATTCTTAGTTTAGTAAGGACCACGCGTGATACACTTACAGTTTTTTTCGTCTCAATAACCTTCGTTTTTAAGAAAACGGAACTCGTATGTAGATATTATTTTACAAAAACCCAATCTAACAACTTTCTTCAGACATTTGATTCGTCCAAATGTCTTTTTTTGTCGTTCCCCCAAAAACGAAGAATATTGAGACAACTTTGTGTGAAAAGGAGGAGGCTGTTTCTTAGCTTCAACCTTCTTGACGCACCAAAGACTTGAAGAAAGGAGGATATGATGAAACTACTTACATTGTTTTCTGCAGTATTCCTACTAAGCAGCACGGCGGTCAACACGACGCTGGCGTTCCAGCAAGTTGCTTATGCAGAAACAGAGTCACTTTCTGAAGAGACGCAACACTCCTCAACTGAGGAAACCACTAATTCTGCTGATCGATCGGAAGACCAAGAAACAACCGAAGAAAGCAGTGAAGAACAATCTTCTTCGGAAGCCACGGATGATTCCACGACAGCTAGCCAAGAAGAAGCAGAGGAAAATGAAGCACTGCCCGAAGCAGAAACGCCAGATAGCTCAGAAGACGAAGCGGAAACAGAAGCTGAGAATGAGCAAATCGAAAGGTTTGATGCTGAAGCTTCAGCGGTCGCATTGACTGTAGCAAGTGAGGCGCAATTGCGGGCAATTTTACTTGGGGAATCCTTCACCGATGAAGATGGCACGGAGTATCATTACGAAGAAATCGCCAATGATCAATCCTTGGTGCTTACTTTTGCCAACAACTTGGCATTAACTGAGCCAATCAGTGGTATCCAACGGGCAGACGTCACTTTTCGTAGTCATGATACACCTGTGATCGTTTCGCAGACGGCGGCAGAGAACCTGATGCAGTTTGCGGCACCTGTTCAACTGACTTGGCAAGGGGTGCAACAACAAGGCATTCAGTCGGCGCAAGGGCTGGCTCAAACAACTGGGGCTTCAACGATTACCTTTGAAGATACCCAACTGGAGCTGACCACTACCGCAGGACGCGTGGTGAATAACAACCAAGCACATCTTCATTTCAAAGGAACCAATGTGGTGACGACAGCGACGTCTTCCATTCCAACGTTATTCACGGCTGAAGGACTCTTGGTCGAAGGCCAATTGACGATCAATCATCGCTCATCAAATGCCACACCAATCTTTGAAATGAATCAAGTAGCAGTGGCTAGCCAAGCTGAAATTTCTGTCACCCGAAGTACCAACAGCAATACTGGCACTGTCTTTCACATGACAGGTACCGCAGCAAGCCTTGATTTTGGTCAAGGAAGTATGACCACGATTCGCCAATCTGGCGCAATGGTTTCTCTACCAAATGCCAATCAAGATAGTCGGTTGACGCTAGCAACCGGGGCAACACTAGATGTTGGCACGGGACAGGGGCTTTCTGGTAATTCCACCAGCACGCTAGGCGAAGTAAGGTTACAAGCAGGGAGTCAGTTAAAACTATCTGAGTACGGGACGGTCAGCGGGACGCCCGCCATCAATGTCGGACACCGCTTCATCGTTGAAAATAGTACCGCGGACCAACCTACCATTATTGAAGGAACGCGGACGGGCACAACGACCGGAGCTTTTATCCAGCTCCAAAGTGCAAATTCCTCCATCGATTTTGGGGAGAATACACAAACGCGAATATCGCAGCATGGACCGATGTTTACGGGTGTGGCTAGTACCACGATAGTGATTCAAGACCACGTGAAAATGAACAATCAGCATAGCAACGGGTTTAATGGCAACGTAGCAGTCAACAGTATTGCGATTGGTGATCAGGTGGATATAACCATAAGTGAACCTAGTAATGCCACTGTTGGTCAAGCGTATCGAACCTTTTTCGCAACGTCTTCGGTTCAAATCGGAAGTCATACAACAATTGACGTGCCGAGAACGCGAACGACCTCTTCAGCAAGTACATCGAATGTTGTCATCGGCTTAGCATCAAGCAACGGGAAAATCACCATTGGTGACTATTCTGAAATAGCCGTGAACCAGCGAGGGGCGTTTGTCAACGCAAGTTTGTCCCATGTCACTTTAGGGAAATACTCAAAACTAACGGGCGTATTAGGGAATGGCTTTACCGCTGGAACGATGGTCGATCAATTTGAGCTGCTTGAAGGGGCTGAAATCAATGTTGCTGAGCATTCAACGAGCACAGCAGCCAATTCTTTTTCCGTGCAACGACGTTTCTTCCTAGGAGAAAAAGCAGCGATCAATTATTCTCGCACATCATCAGCAGCCAATCCTTTCATTGCACTGGGTTCAACGTCGACGGCTTCACAATTTTTGTCAGAAGCAAATGCAACCATCACCCTCAATCAAGTAGGACCATTGGTGACTGGTCGCAGCACAACAGATATCTATATTGGTGAAGCAAATACGATCAGCCTACAAACCGCACAAGGCTTTACCGGTGGTACCTCATCTGCTGCTTCTTCAACCATTCGCCGGTTGCATGTGGGCGATCACTCTGAAATCACCGTTTCTGGACGAAGCAATGCAAATGTTGATTTTTTCCGGTTTAGAGAAGAAATCAAACTAGGTCGTGAAGCGGAAGTAACGGTCAATCATACAACGCGACAAGCTGCACGAGCCGTTTTTCGTTTAACCTTGGCGAATTCGAAATTTACGATGGAAGAAGGAAGTAAAGTCGAAGTTGATACTGGTGGACGATTTCTACAGGGAGTCGGAACAACAGATCTGTTATTCGGCGAAAATTCCTATACGAGAATAAACGCTGCTAGAGGAATGACAGGAAACACCACTGTTCGTTCAGTTACGCTTGCGCAACATGCTGAAGTGCATTTGACAGAGCCAACAACGACGGCGATTCAAAATTCAGCAACAAGTCAAAATTATTCCAGAATCCGAGTATCACAAAGAGTGGAGTTGCAAGACAATGCTACCATGACGTCAAGAAGAGATCGAACGACTTCAGATTCCCGATTTATTTGGTTGACTGCTAGTAATTCATTTGTTCGGATTGGTAAAGGGGCTACCCTCGACGTGGATCAATCTGGAGGAATCTTTAGAGTAACGACTTCCTCTAATTTCATTCTCAATGATGAGGCAACATTTAAAGGTGTTGCGAGAGGTTTAAATACTCAGGCGGGAGGCAATGCCTCAAGCAATCATTCGAATTCATTTGCGAATATCACAGTAGGGGCCAGAGCTAATTTTTCCATGACCGATAATCGGACAGGCATGGGAACATCGGCGGAATTTATCAATCGCCCGTTAGTCAATGTGCGGAATTCATTTTCGGCAGGAGAAGATTCTACGGTTGTATTGGAAACCATAAGAAATAAATCTGAAGTTCTTTATTTCAGACTTGCCAATGCACGATTGAATATAAACAATGTGAATTTGTTTGAAATTAGTCATCCTACGACAAGAACTGGTCAAGCCAATGCGCAATTGCAGCGTTTGATCCGATCTGCACAAAATACGGTTGCGAACGGTTTGAGAATCAATGTTGCGAGTCAAAAACTAGCAGTTTGGGAAAATGCTTCTTTAGATGAACCAACAGAAGAATTTATCAATATTTCCGGAACGATGCGAATCAATCGAAATGGGGGGAATACATTCCCTTATGGCGGCACAGGAAATGGCGAAGCGCGTTCCAGATTACTGAGTGGCGAGCAATTAGAGGGTTCTTTGGAAAGTCTGGAAAAACAAACGGATATTTACCAAGTGATTGCTAAGAATAACTTCAATAAGATTCGTTTTTCAGAACCAGAAGGCCTCATTGCCAGAATTGATGCATTGAGTGATCAGTCGACTGAAATCACTGGTTCCATGTACGAGGATACCGATGTCACCTTGATCTCTTATACAAATACCGATGGAGAAATCGTCGAATTGGACAAAAACTCTGAACGAATCGAATGGGGCGACTATCGGGATGAAAATCAGCTGTATCGCTATTTCCGCATTCCCTTAAGAGAAAATGAGCGATTGGAAACAGAGACAGAAGTGTCGATTTTCTTATCGAAACCTTCGATTGAGACCTATGTCGATGTGACCGCTCGTCAAACCGTGATTAAAGGTTTGAATTTTGAAGCATACAATATCACTTTAGATCGCTATAAAATTAATGAATTAAGCACGCAAGAAGAATTAGATGCTTTGATCCTTCAAGAAAGTCGCGCGCAAGCCGTAAATGTGTTGACGGAAGCGGATATGACGGATGACTTTCGCATCGTAGAAACGGATCTTACACGAGAAGTGGACGAAGACGGCAGTTACTTCGCTGTTCTTGAGGTGGGGAATAAAGCCTACCAGATGACCATCGGTATCGATGTGACATCGAAACTTGAGCATATGCGGGTGACGATCCCGACCAAAATGGTCTTTGAATCCTTGTACAATACGGCGGAATCGAATCGTAATTTTGAAAGCCAAGCGTATGAGATCCGCAATCAATCGCCACTTGCTGTGGATACCTATATCAATCAATTGGCGATCGATGATCCTGCCGGAATCGTCTTGTTAGAAGAGGGAGAAGATCCCCTCGATTACGCTGAAAGTGAAAGCGAAGAGGAAGACCCAACCCTTACTTATGACGATATCTCAACCCCGCTGTTGCGATTGAACCTAAAAACGGAAGAAACCCAGATTCAACTCTATGAAGCGATGGAAGAACAACACTTGGTTCGCTTAGAAGAAAGAAGTCGCGTGCCGATTTCCTTAACAGGGGATTTCTATGGGGATTACCCGCAATGGGTCGTTGATTCAGAAGCCGATCAAGGCGGATATTATGAAGACTTGCTCGTACCGAATTATCGCATCGTCTTACGCTTTGTTCCACGAGACTAAGAAAAAAAAGATCGTACCAAATGGGAAGGAGGTGAATCCATTGGAGCAAACGAATCAAACCGAAAATAAAAAACGACGGAAATGGCTCTGGTGGTTGTTGCTATTGGCCGTACTTGCCGGTGGACTCGGGTACTATTTCTATCAATCAAAAGAAGCAGTTCCGTTGATCAGTGCAGACCTTTTGCCTGAATCTGGCGATGCCACCGATCAACGATTATCTGAACGGGCGCAGGAAATTGCAGATGCGAATTATTTCACCCTGCAAATCAATCCAGAAGCCATTTTTGAAGATGGTCAAAGCACGGGATCCATCGAAATCGTTAATCCAGGCACCAATGTGTACCCAATCGCCGTGGATATCTCTTTACTGTCGAGCGGGGAAGTCATCTATTCTTCCGGTGCGATCTATCCAAATCAATTTGTTGAAAATGTCGCCTTGGCGACACCATTGGCAAAAGGTGAGTATCCTGCCAAAGCCACCATCAATATTTACGACCCTGAAAGCAAAGAAAAACAAGGGGTCACTGAAGCTGAATTAACGATTATCGTTAAGAATTAAAAAAAGGAAAAGTGAGGAAATAAAAATGAAAAAATTTGTAGCAGCTATTCTAAGTACAGCAACGATCGCAGGAGTAATCGCAAGCGGCACCACCGCTTTTGCGACACAAACTATTGACGGACGTGAAGGCGATACGTCAGGAGATGTCCAAGTAAACGGGATCATCGGTGAATTCGATAATACAACACCTGGACCAAATCCCGATGATTTGAACCAATGGATCAATGTAACGATTCCAACGACTGCTTTGTTCTATACGACAGAAGCGTCAAGTCATACAGAGATCGTTTCGCCTACGTACACAGTGACAAATAACTCAGCAGTTGGTGTGATCGCTTCTGTTGCAGGTGTTGATACACCATTGAATATGTCTGAAGTAGACTTGTTAAACGTAAACGGGATTGAGTTGTTTGAAAACGGCACACCAACTGTAACAGAAACAGAATTGTTTACCCTTGAAGGCAACCAAGGAACGAATGAAGGGACGTTTGCGTTCACTGGTGAAGCAACACCTGTCAATGCATCAGAAGAATCAAACCCAAGTTTCAAATTGGTCTTGAGTTTTGCGCCGGATGTAGAGGAAGACTAAAAACTGAAATCCCAGTAAAGAAGGGATCTATCGTATGAAAAAACGAAAAAGAATCATTTTTTTCATCGCTGCATTACTGGCTCTGACTGTCTGGGAGCTATCAGAAACCGTTGTCGCAGAGGCGACAACAGGGCAGGTCACTGTGACTGGTCGAATTGGTGAAACAGCGAAGGAAGAGGAAGAAGCAGACGATGACAATAAGAAAACGATCGTCGCAGATGCTTCTCAAATCGGACAAGGGAAATTACCGCAAACAGGTTCTTCAAACACCACTCGTTTGATCATCCTTGGGTATGCACTCTTAGTACTGTTTGTCATTGCAGCGACAAGAAAAAAGAAGCACGGTGAAAGCGTCGCTCCTTAACTATCGTCATCGCTAGAAGCGTAAAGGAGAAACTGTGAGGAAAACTTACAGTTTCTCTTTTTTAATGAAAGAGTAGAGCGGATAAAAAATGAATCATAAAGGTAAGCAGTCCTTAGTGATACCACAAACGCTGTATAAGTGAGGTCAGTGATAGTTTTGAAAGGATACAGAAGATGAAGATCAAGAAAGAAGCGTTTGAAAGAACCATCATAAATAGTGAATATATTGGCTACTACTATCATCTGCTGACTGCAGATTCTAGCCCCTATCCCCAAGGGGAACAAACAGATAAGATGCGTTACTTATTAGAAAATAATCACATAGAAGAAATAAAAGCGAATGCTCGCTATTTGTTCATTTTTCGTACGTATAAAGTACCTAGTGTCCTACAAAAAGAGTATCAGTTGTTGGAAGAATGCGTCTCGTACATCTCAAATTTGAACACCCATTTGTTGATGCCTCAAGAAGCAATTGAGCAAAGTCTTTCAATCAAGGCAGAAGATGAGGCGAAGGATCAAAAAGAGCATTACAAGCAGCTGGTCAGAGGGTTGCTGGATATTCTTCATTGACTACTGGACCTTGGTGTTTTTTCAGTAGCTAGAAAAAGTAGTGAATAGATAACGAGAAAGAATAGGCTGAGACTTAGGAAGAAAATAAGGGGGCTTGTTCCCCTCAAAGAAAGGAGCAAAGAAGCTTGACTGTATTTACTTCAAAGATAGAATATCTTGATGGATTTCAAAAGAAATTTACGGATTCCAATCGTGAAAATGGTGCCTTAGCCTCTTATGTAGAAAAGCAATTAACGTTACTTGATCAATTGGTAGCAGGGATTTCTCCAGAAACATTTTGGGCGATCACCCCAGATATTCTGGGAATCGATGCCAAACTGGTTTTAGTCACAGAAATGATGCGATTTGACGATTTTTCCGATGACGAGATCATCCGAATCGTCGAAAAAGATTATCGCTTTTATCTGAAAGAATTGTGCGGTTACAATCTAGGAATGGAAACGAAGCATTCTCTGGTTTTCAACGTGAGATAAATCAAGGAGGGGAATAGCCGGAATCACTTCTAGCAAAACGATTTGGTAAGAAGTGATGAGTATTTTTAATGTTTCTGCAATTAGTAAAGGTGAGCGATTGAAATAGAAGGTTTGTATCGAAAAAAAGGGTGAATAGACAAAAAGCATTCAGGAATTGGTTTCTTGAATGCTTTTTGTCTATTCATCTATCTGAAAAAGGTCTTTGCTTTGGTTTCTACTCCCTCTCATGTAAAATCACCGTTAAAACGATGCCGAATCAGTAAAAATTCTGCAAATAAAATTATTTGTGTTATATTTGAAGGGCGTCTGTTCATTTTTTTAATATTCGTTTATTTTTAATCGCGTATAGTGAGAAAAATAAACGACGCGATGGCTATTTTTTTCGCTTTAATTGATTAGCTGGGGAAGGTTTGTCCAAATAAAACCCTTGTTGAAGAAAAATCTCTTCTTCAAGCAAGTACTCATGGATATCCGAGGTTTCGACCCCTTCGACAATAAATTGGATTTTACGATTGCTGGCGATATTTCGCCAGAAGTCGATCAAAAAGAAAATCTCCTTTTGGGACAGCACTCGCAACGAGATAGGCGAAAATTTGATCACATCGATTTTATCCAGCATCGGTGCAATATTTGTCAGTGAATGAATGCCTGTCCCTACATCATCCAATGCGACAGAAAAGCGCATCTTTTTTATTTGGTTGATTTTGTTCATAAGAAAAGACTTGGGATCACAGGCGATAGAAGGTTCCGTATCGTCTTCGGTGATCTCAATCAAAATACGATCATGGTAGGGTGCTAAGTCAGCTAACATCAGAAAGGTTTCTGGGTAGCTGAGTTGTTGCGGGTGGATATTAAGACTGATTTTTGTTTCTTCATTCGGGTGAAGTAAGCTGAAAATTTCATTTCGGTACCATTGCAGTAAGCGAGTGTGTAGCTTTTTGTATTTGATCACTTGCTGGAAGAAGGAAAGGGGAAACCTATTTCTTTCGGTACTTCTCAATAATAATTCGTAGCCAATCACTTTCTGACTATCTGCTTTCATTTGAAAGATAGGCTGGGCATCAAAATATAATTGAGGAAATATCGATAAGAGTTCTTGTTCTATTTTCTCAGACATTGGTTTCTGCTCCTTTCTGGGGTAGTTTTATTTTTGGTTTCATGAAGTGCAGGAAAGGAAGATCGAGTTCTTTACCTGCATTGTTAAAGAATCGAGCCTTTCAAAATCATGGGCGAAGGATTTTAAAGAAAAATCTATGAAAGAAAGAAGGAATAGTGTGTTTGTCCATCTGATTTATGCTGCGATCTATTCTGTTTTAGTTGTAAGCTTGCTCATTTCGTATGATCTGTTTATCAAGAACTTCAAAGAATTGAATTTACGCTTGTCATTTAAAATTCTTATCGGTGTCGTTCTGTTCATTTCGCAAGTCTACTTTATTATATCATTTTCTTTGAACAGTATCGGTTATGTTGCGTATGAATATACGATTCCAATCTTTATTTATTATTTTGGTATCCTCAAAGAAAAAATATATCTGATTGGGCTGGTCCCCGTCATCTTGCTAACTTTTTTTGCATTGATCAATAAATTCGAATGGGGAGCCATGCTCTTTATTATCGGATTAAATTACATCATTTTAATCATTACTTGCTTATTAAAGAAAAGATTTTACGGACAGACAAATCATACTGTCTTTTATCTATTTTCGATTGTGGTTACGGTTGTCTCGCCGATGGTCAATGCATTGCTTTTTCATCGCCGTGAAGTTGGTCTTTGGGATGCTGTCACTTTAGGGATTGGATCAGTGGCAATCGTTTCTTTATGGAAGTATTATCTGCAGAATCAAAAAAACTTTCTCGAAAAAATCAATACGAAGATCATTGAGCGCAATTATGATGAGTTGACGAAGGTAAAAAATTTCCGTAGTTTGAACGAAGATATTTCAAAATTGGTGATAAACGAGAAGGATCAGCTGGTCGTGGTGATGATGGATTTAGATCATTTTAAGCAGATCAATGATCACCATGGACATCAAATCGGCAATCAAGCCTTAACCTTCTTTTCGGATAAACTGACGACATTTCTCTATCAAAAAAGTCCTTCCCATTTAATCGAAGTCTATCGGTATGGTGGCGAAGAATTTTTAGTCCTATTTAAAGAGAATACTTCCGTGTCAGTGAAAAAAATTATTGAAGAATTTCATTTGTTCTTAAGTAATGAACAGTTGAAACTAGAGGGAACACAACTGACCCTTTACTTTTCAGCAGGGATTTCAGAAGCAGGTCCTACGTTAGACATTTCAGAAATCTTTTATCAAGCGGATCAAGCATTGTACGAAGCCAAAAGGAAGGGCAGAAACCGCACGATTATATTTTCTTGAGACGCTTGCTTTTCTAAAGAAGGTTCCGCAGTCTTTTCTCAAGTAGATTGGGTGTTGTAGGAAACCAAAAGGAAAGACAAGGCCGTATGATTTTTTTAGACGAATGCTTTTCAGAAGAAGTTTTAATAAAGAGACAATGTTCGCAGGCTTCTTTGTCCAGCGTCGTAGCTTTTTCAAAAGGAAGAGGGGAAGCAATCTGGTAAGTATAATGGTTTACTAAACGGTTTCCGATTATCTTGAGAGGTTAAGCGAGGATAGAAAGGCAAGGAGAGTGCTTTTTAAGAAGTGGGAAGAAACCACTTCTTTTTTTGCACCAAGCATTGGGTAGCCGCACTTGGCAGCATCGAATTGGTTTTCTGCGTGTTTACACCCTTAGAAAGCAATGGTATATTTATTTGATAAGTAAATAAAATTATTTTTTTCCTGTGTGTAACGAAGACTGACTAAGGAGACTTCCCTATGAAACCAATTCGGCGATCACTGTACCAAAGTGCTTTATACGTAGCTATTCCTTTGATCGTGAGTCTACTGATTGGCTACTTAGCCAAATGCTCACTCCTGATTCCTGCATCCATTATTTATGGCGTTCTCTTGGTGTTTATGATCCCTTCCGACAGCTTTTTATCAAGCAGCGTGGACTACCAAACGAAAAGCATGAATCCAAGTTTTCGTCCTCCGCCATTAAAGAGAAGGATCGAAGGTGCGCCAGAAACGATCAATTTCCTCTTCGTTTTAACGGCACTGGTTTTGTGTTTGCTGCTCTTGTTGGTTGGGTAAAGGGAATTCATAGAAATTAAGTACTAAGAAGAATGTCGAAAAGAAAAGGAGAACAGCGATGAAATTACTCAAACAAATTAATTTAATGGATGATAAAAAAACAATAAAGAGATTGAATCTCGCGGCGATCCCTAGTTTTATTTTTTTCTATGTGTTCTTTACACTCTTTGTCTTAGGTGGTCATGGGTCAAATGCTGAAACTTCGTTTATTTTCGATCTTTTGCTCTTAATGGTTGCGTATTTTATTCTCATCATTGTTCATGAATTGATTCATGGTGCCTTCTTCAAGCTTTTTGACCCTAAAGGGAAGGTAAAGTTTGGGTTCAAAAATGGGGTAGCATATGCCACGAGTCCCCATTCCTTTTATTCAAAAGGGAAATTTGCCATCATTTTATTGGCGCCATTCATTGGCATTTCTGTGGGCCTCTTTCTATTATATTTATTTGGCTGGTTGACGGCATCTCTTTTTACCTTGATTGCTACCGCACATGCCGCTTCTTGTGTGGGAGACTTTTACTTTCTTTTTCTGATTGTTAAAGCACCAGCGAACAGTTGTGTAGAAGATACTGAAGTGGGGTTGAATATTTATCAAGGAGAGTAGTTTATTTTTCAATTGATCTTGGCAAAATCAAAGAGCAAGAAAATGTATGCTAGAAAATCTCTTACAAAAAAACAAACACCTCAAAAGTGTTTGTTTTTTTGTAAGACTGTTTATAAATAACGTATATAGCAAGAAGACTGTTCGGCCGACAAAAAGAAAATTTGTTTTAAACGACCGTTTTCTTACTAGCGCTTTACCGATACAACGGCAAACTACCAGCGACTTTATTGATACTCTTTTTCTTGCCTTTTAAACAAAGACCAAAATAAGCCAGTGTTTCTGTGGGAATCGTCTCAAGCGTCTGACGGTATTGCTCGTAAGAATTGGTGGTCTGAGCAACGTCGGAAAAATCAATGATGGTTACTTCTGGATCTGCTTGCTGACTGATCGATTCACGAATGGTCTGCAACTGCTCCTTGTTCGTTTTTAAGATAGGAATGGGAAAGTTGACAATGCCAAGGTGTTTTCTGCCTGTCGAATCGTAAATATCTTCTCCGATTCCTTCGGGAAACAATTTGCCCAAGGTTGCGCCTAAAATTGCAGCAGTATTTGCAACTAAGCCAATCGGTAATTGTTCATCGATAATCATGACACATTTTTCTTGGTTATTCATACGTTCTCACTCCATCTTCTTGGTAAATTGTTTGGTAAGCTTTCGGGGTGACCCCAATCAAGCTTTTAAAGATACGGGTAAAATGACTTTGGTCACTAAACCCTGTCAGAAAAGCGACTTCTGCAATTGCTTCTTGTGATTCTAGTCTTTTCTTGGCAGCACTGATGCGCACCGTACTTAAATATTGAAACGGCGACAGCCCATACGCTTTGGTAAATTGTCGAATCAAGACGTACTGATTCATTCCAAGAACGTCACTTAATTCACTCAAGGACAATTTTTCGGCATAATGTTGATCGATATAGGCTTTTGCCGCTGCGGCTTTATTTGAAACCGGATCTGTTTGTTCGTGGGTGAAATCCGCATACTGAACAAGCAGGTCGTGAAGGAGACAAGTAAAGCGTTCTTGTTTTTCAAACTCATCGCCGCGATCCGACAGCAACAGCTGGTGCACTGCATGAAATTCCTCTTTTTCTTTCACTTGGCGAATGACCGGTTCAGGAAAGTGCGGCGTCAATTGAGTGTTAAAAATTTTTTGTACTTGTACCGCCATGTTCTCCGGGGTTAAGTGGATATTGCGGTAAACCAGCTTTTCCTCTGTGAGTTGCTGGCAGCGGTGGGCAGCCTTTGGCGGAATCAAAATCAAGTCGCCTGCTTCAACGATATAGCAGGTATTTTGACAGGTGAATTGACGCGTCCCAGCTTCCATCAAGCCAATCACATAATATTCGTGCCAATGGTTGGGAAACTCCTGCTGGATGCCGTTAAATAATAAAGCCTCTACACCAAGGGTGCTATCTTGAATGATTTTTCGTTCATTTCTCATCTGCATTCTCCTTTTTGTTACTATAACAAAAGTGGTTTTTGGTGAATAGAATGATATTGACTTTTGACTATTTTTCTTGATGGAAGGCCCTTGATTGGGACTGAGAAAAGGGACTGGAGAATGTCGGGAAAGAGCGGATCAGCCTTGAAGAAAGAACAGCAGGTTATTTTGACGATTCTATGGAATGAATCAAAGCAAATAGACCATGCACCGTGAAAAAAATAACGATAAATCCTTGGTATTTGAAAGTTTTATTGATGGAAGTATGGTACCATTTGACTGCAGTAAAGTTTGTGACGGTAGCTATCTTTGAAAGGTGGTGGTGCTTATGAATGTAAGTACTAACTCTTCAGAAAGGAGAAGCCTTTTTGTCCACAGCGGAAGCAATCGGGCTAATGATCAGTTTTGGTACATTTACCGCCATGCTGATCTTTGGTATCCTAGCCGCAGTGAAAAATGACAAAAAAAAATAACCGTCGACTTTAACAGGGAAACGGTTATCTTTTAAGTTAAAAAACCTGTCGCCGTCTTAAATGGCGCTGCAGAGGGGTTGTGGCAACAACTCCTCTTTACATAGTTAGTATAGCAAGAAGAGAGTGATTTTTCAACTTTAACAAGGATATTTTCAAACAAAATCGATAAGCGACATAGGCAAAACCTTATTCTCAATTGGAATAAGGTGTTCGATGTAGTCATTTTTGAAAAGTGTTCGAACATCTAAAAACGAATGCAATGTTTAAAGAAAAGGGAAGCATTATTATCGAAACTAGCGGCTAATAAGTTCCAGATAAATTCTGGTACATTTATTGCCGTGCTGCTCTTTCATATCCTAGCCACAGTGAAAAATAACAAAAAAATAACCGTCAACTTTAGCAAGGAAACGGTTATTTTATTACTAATAAAACCCTGTCGCCTTCTTAAAAGGTGCTAGAGAGGAGTTGTGGCAACAGGTTTCTTCTATACAGATCACTATCGATCATATTCGTGAATGCTAATCTACCAATCGCTCGAGATCGTAGGAAAAACCGTTTTGCTTACTTAGTTCCTTGTAAAACAAGCCACTTTTCTTTATTGTACGTTTCTGTGTGGCTAAATCTAAAGAAACTAAGCCGTAGCGGTTTTTATATGCATTGATCCATGACCAACAATCAATGAATGTCCATAGATGATACCCTTTTATATTACAGCCATCTTGAATTGCTTTCCATAAATAGGCGAGATGATCTTGGATAAATTCAATGCGATAGTCATCAATCACCTGACCATTTTCATCCATGAACCGTTCTTCATTAGCAACACCCATACCGTTTTCTGAGATAAAGGATTCAATATTTCCATAGTTATTTTTGATGTCCATACATAAATCATAAATTCCTTTTTCATAGATTTCCCATCCACGATATTCATTCATTCGACGACCAGGCATAATATGCGGTTCAAAGAACCATTCTGGTAAGAATGGACTTTCTAAATTAATGGCAGAAGTTCTTGCTTTGACACGGCGTGGTTCATAGTAGTTTAGACCAAGTATCTGCGCGGTATTCTCTTCAATAATTTTTAGGTCTGTGTCATTGAAATCAACGGGTAATTGGTCATATTCCTCCAGCAAAGAGACTAGTTTTTCTGGAAATACTCCTTTGACCATGGGATCTAAGAAACTACGAGTATAAAAAAGATCCGCAATTTCTGCTGCTTTTTTATCTGCTGAATTTTGGCTTCTTGGGAAAGTCGGACTCAAATTGAGAATTACTCCGATTTTGCTAGATAGCTGGTATTTTTTAAAAGTTTGAATGGCTTTTGCATGGGCTAATATGGTAAAGAACGCTGCTTGAGCACCACGTTTAAAATCAATGAGATTTGGATAGTGAAAATCTTCTAAATAAGAGCCCAAGATTGGCCCCAAAGGTTCGTTAAAGGTGAACCAATGATAAACTAAGTCGCCAAACGCTAGAAAACAGGTATCAGCAAAATTTACATAAGCTTCAACAACTTCACGTGATTCCCATCCCCCTTTATCTTGTAATTTTGCTGGCATGTCAAAATGATATAGATTCGCAAAAACTTTGATATTATTATTTTTCATTTCGGTAAAAAGATCTCGATAATAGGCTATCGCTTTCTCGTTCGCTTTACCAACCCCATCATTTGGAAACATTCGTGCCCATGAGATAGACACCCGAAATGAATTGTGCCCGGTTTGTTTCATCAATTGAATATCTTCGTGGTAACGATGGATATGGTCTGTCGTAATACTAGGTCCAATTCGTTTATAAAAACGATGAGGTTCTTCGTGAAACCACCGATCCCATACGGTCTCTGCTTTTCCTGTTTCTCCACGCCCTTCAGATTGTTCTGCTGACCAAGCGGATCCCCACCAAAAGTCAGCTGGAAATGTTAACTGAGTATGTATTGACATTATCGTTTCCTCCTGTTCGTTTTTAACAGTGTAACATTGCTTTTGATATAAATAAATACTTTTTATTAAAAATATATATCTTTTTATGGTGGGTATGGTTTTAGCTGTAAAAAGACAATTTTTATGTTAAAGTATAAGTAATAGAGATGAGTATGAGGGAGTAAGTTATGAAGAAACAGCCAAAATATATGGAGGTTTATACGGAGGTAAAGAAAAAAATTGCCAATGGAACCTATCAAATCGGTGAAAAATTACCTACGGGCGATGAACTTGCGCATGAGTATCAAACAAGTAAGCTCACTGTGAAGAAAGGTATTGATATGCTAGTATCAGAGGGAGTTTTACGAACACGTAGTGGATTTGGAACGGAAGTTCTACGCAGACCAATTGATAATTCGAAAGTGTTTGGACCAAATGAAGGTCTTTTTGATTTAGTAGGGGAAGAACATGTGACTTCTGAAATCCATACGTTCTCAATTGAATTGCCATCGAATGAAGTTGCAGAAATTTTAGAAATAAATCAAAAAGAGTATGTCTATAATATTATTAGAAGTCGTTTTATTGATGAACAGCCTTATTCTATTGAGCAAACGTTTATGCCACTTTCTGTTATACCGGGGTTAGAACCAAAGCATTTGAAACGTTCTGTATATGGCTACATTACAAATGAGCTTGGTCTAGAGATTAAATCTTCCCATATTTGGATCAAAGGGGATGTGGCAAATGATTTCGATGCGGAAATTCTTTCTGTAAAACCAGGCGAGTTTATGATAGAGGTAGACAAAGTGGTGTCATTGTCTTCTGGTATACCGTTTGAATATTCTCTTTCGAGACATTTATACAAAGATTTTATTTTTGAAGCAGTTTTTGTTGAGAAGTGAAGACTAACGAATTTCGTTGGTCTTTTTTTTGACTTTCAAAAAAGATATATAATTTTGAATAAAGATATTTACTTTTTAGGGGAGCTGGTGTATGATCATCCCATAAGCAATCGCTTACAACTAAAAAAGGAGACTGATTGGAATTATGAGTAAAAAAGATGCTATTTTTGAAAAGTTCGGAATAATAGCCACAAGGTTAGGGAACCAGATTCATCTTCGAACACTAAGGGATGCTTTCGCCACTTTTATGCCTTTTATGATGTTGGCGGGATTTGTTACATTGATCAACTATGTTATTTTAGAGCCAACAGGATTTATGGGAAATATTATTGATCCAGCAACATTAACGACGATTCAAGAGATCGGGACTTCCATCAGTAATGGAACGCTAAGTATAACGACACTATTAGTTGTTGCGGCAGTTTCTTATCATATGTGTGTTAGCAGAAATTATACAAATCATATTGCTGCTGTTCTAGTCGCTATTTCAACGTTTATTGTTCTCACCCCTATGATGACGATGTTTACACCAGAAGGAAGTCAAGAAGCGCTGGAAGTAGGTGGGGTTATTCCTGTCACTCATACTGGTGCGTCAGGAATGTTCGTTGGAATTTTTGTGGGCTTAGCTGCTACGGAACTCTTTATTAAGTTATCTAATAATAAAAAGTTACAAATTCAATTGTCAGGAAATATCCCTCCAGCTGTGTTGAAGTCTTTTAACGTCCTTATTCCAATCATGATTACCGTGACTACCTTCGCAATTGGTTCATTTGCTGTCAATCAATTATTCAATATGGATGTTAATTCGTTGATTACTACTCTAATCACTGGGCCTTTAAGTAGGGTAACGACAGGTTTACCAGGGTTCCTCTTAATTACCTCAATTGCAAATCTCTTTTTTGGGTTTGGAATTCATCAAGCAGTGATATCAGGTTCACTTCTCGATCCGTTCTTGATTCAAAATATGCAAGAGAATATGGCTGCTTATGCGAATAGGGAAGATATTCCACATATCATAAACATGGCATTTAAAGATACGTTTGCTGTTATGGGAGGGTCAGGAAATACTATTGCTTTGCTAATTGCTATTTTTATCTTTAGTCGTCGTAAAGATTACAAAGACTTTGCAAAATTATCCGTAACTCCAGCACTTTTTAATATCAGTGAACCAATCATTTTTGGTTTACCAATTGTTTTCAATATTAGTTTGATTATTCCATTTGTATTGGCGCCGATTTTTTCCCTAACAGTTGCATATTTTGCGACAACTGTTGGTTTGATCAATCATGTAGTCGTGCAGATACCTTGGACCACTCCTCCCGTCATATCTGGATTTTTAGCAACTGGTGGCGATTGGCGAGCATCAGTCTTACAAATTGCGATCATTGCTGTGAGTGTTTTTATCTACTTACCATTTTTACGTATCGATGAAAAAGTTACCTCAACAATAGGAAATGAAGAGTCAAATGATTGAGAAGAGGAAACTTCACAAGATTTTTTGAAGTCGTCTCAAACCAAAGGGAAGTGAAACAAATAAACTGAACAAATCTATATAACAAAAAGAGACCACATAGATGTATGTGAGTCTCTTTTTTTGTGGAAATATCGGTCGGTGAACTTGTGTTTAGACGGAAAGAATTACCTGAAGAATTTATTAGCAAGAATTTTTTTATACAAATCTATTGAGTTTCCATTCTTTTTCTCACGGTTTTGGCTAACTTTTCAATAATATACATTGCCGGTATCTGGGTTGTAATATCAGCTTCATTAATTTTTTCTAGCGAAATATTATAGGTTATTGAAATATCAGCTAATTTAGAAAGTGTTGAATTAGAGCTGCTGGTAATTCCTATTACTGAGCTTTCTGATAGATTCAAATGATTTAAATATTGAATGATTTCTGTGGTCTCGCCGGAAACGGATAAAGCGACGATACACATTTTTTTTGCTAACTCAGTGGATAGGTAATTAATAGGATAATTACTAGGATCTTCAATGCGAATCGCCATGTTAAATAGTGACGAGAAATAAAGAGAACCATATTCAGCAACAACATTTGAGGAGCCTACGCCAATAAAAATAATCAGCTCTTTTTCCATCAATAAGTGAACTGCCTCATCAAATTTATCTTCAAAGAATTTGTCTTGTGTCCGTGCTAAAAAATTCAAGAGTTCACTCTCAAAATCAAGTGTTTTTACCTCTTTTTCTTCTTTAAGAGATTCGAGATACGCACTAAGGTAAATTTTAAATTCAGAAAAACCGGTACAGCGAAATTTTTTACAAAAGCGTAATACGCTGGCAGTACTCGTATGACTTTTCTCAGCTAATTCTCGAATACTCATGGAAGCAACTGCATTTACCTCTGAAATAATTGCTTTATATACCTCAATATCCGTTTCATTTAAGTCTGGTTGATAGTCAAGAAACAACATAGTAATCCCCTCCTGTTACAAATTGTAACAGGATTGTAACCGGTGTCAATCGTCTGTTTTTGTAACCGTTTACTTAAAAGCGGTATTTAAGGGGATAAAAATAATCTATACTGACCATGTAGTTAAGTTAAAGGAGTGTTTCAGGATGGATAAAGGAATAAAAATTGCAACAATTGGCGGTGGATCAAGTTATACACCAGAATTGATAGAAGGATTTATTAAACGATATGCTGAATTACCGATTTCAGAATTATGGCTTGTGGATATTGAACAAGGAAGAGAGAAATTAGAAATAGTTGGGGAACTTGCTAAACGTATGGTAAAAAAAGCGAACCTTCCAATGAAAATTTATATGACTCTTGATCGTGAAGCGGCATTAAAGGATGCGGACTTCGTTACGACGCAATTTCGTGTAGGTCTTTTGGAAGCGCGAGCGAAAGACGAGAGAATTCCTTTAACATATGACACGATTGGACAAGAAACGAATGGTCCAGGAGGGCTTTTTAAAGGATTACGCACGATTCCTGTTATCTTAGAAATAGTGAAAGATATGGAGCGCCTTTGCCCAGAAGCATGGCTGATCAACTTCACTAATCCAGCTGGCATGGTGACAGAAGCTGTCTTACGCCATAGCAATATGCGTAGAGTAGTAGGTTTGTGTAATGGACCAATTGGAATAGAACGTGGCATTGCAGAAACATTAAAAGTACCCAAACAAGAATTATATGTTGAATTTACTGGGCTAAATCATATGGTTTTTGCGAAAAAGATTTATCATAGAGGGATTGATGTGACCCAAAAAGTACTTACATTGATGACGCAAGATACTGGCGATACAGTTGGTCTGAAAAACATTGCTGATTTAGAATGGGAACCAAATTTTTTCCGAACACTTGGCATGATTCCCATCGGCTATTTAAGGTATTACTATCAAACAGCTACTATGTTGTCTGAGCAAAAACGATCAGCAGAGAAAGAAGGAACTCGTGCAGAAGTTGTGCAGAAAATCGAACATGAGTTGTTTGAACTTTATAAAGATGAACATCTAGCAATCAAACCACCTCAATTGTCAGAACGTGGGGGCGCTTATTATAGTGAAGCAGCATGTAATTTAATTAATTCCATCTATAATGACAAACGTGATATTCAAACGGTCAATACAAGAAATAATGGTGCCATCAGTGATATCGATTGTGATTCAGCGGTTGAAGTAAATTGTTTGATTACAAAACAAGGACCGATCCCTTTGACTACAGGTGAATTACCTATTCCTATCAAAGGACTAGTTCAACAAATTAAGTCTTTTGAACGTATAGCGGCCCAAGCAGCTGTTACGGGAGACTATAACACTGCTTTATTAGCGATGACGATCAATCCCTTAGTTCCAAGTGATAGGACAGCAAAGCAACTACTTGATGAAATGCTTTTAGCACACAAAGAATATCTGCCGAATTTTTTTAAAGGAGAATGACAATGAAAGTAAAATACTATGTTGAGACAAATTACCAAGAAGTCAGTAGGATCTGTGCAAAACTCATTTTAGATGTCTTAAAAGAAAAGCCAAATGGGTTATATTGCTTTGCAGGTGGTGATACACCCGTAGGAACGCTTAACATCATTGCAGAAGCAGCAATCAACAAAGAAATAGATTTATCCCAGGCAAAGTTTATTGAACTAGATGAATGGGTTGGAATCGATCCGAAAAATGAAGGCAGTTGTCTATCCTATTTAAAAAGAAACTTATTCAATCGGGTTCCTATTGACCTAAAGCAACTTCACACATTTGATCCTTTAGCCGATGATTTAAATGAGGAATGCAAAAAAGCTGATAAATTTATCGAGGAGAATGGAGGATTAACACTGAGTTTGCTTGGGGTTGGAGTAAATGGTCACTTAGGTTTTAATGAGCCTGGTTCGTCCTTCGAAGATAAAGCTCATATAGTGAACTTAGACGAATCAACCCAAAGTGTTGGGAAAAAATATTTTTCAGACGAGAAAGTTGATCGTACGAAAGGAATTACGTTAGGGATAGGACAATTATTACAATCTGGAACAATGATCGTACAAGCTAGTGGAGCAAAAAAGAAATCTGCGATACAACAGTTTCTATGCGGTACGATTACAAAAGAGTGTCCAGTTACTTCTCTATGGTTGCACAAAGATCCTGTATTGGTGGTTGATAAGGAAGTCGTGAACTAAAAGGAGGAAAAAAGATGCAGGTCATTGAGAACAAGGTATTGCCTATATTGCTGAAAATAGGCAATAGTAAACACTTAGTTGCTATAAGAAATGGGATTTCCATGACGATTCCTTTTACTATTGTTGGAAGTATCTTCCTAATCATTGGTAACTTTCCAATACAGTCATGGATGGATTTTGTGTCAAATTGGGGGCCCCAGTTGAATGCACCAGTCAATGTTACGTTCGGAATCCTTGGACTGATATCAGCCATTGGTATAGGCTATCATTTAGGAAAAGAGTTTGGTGTTGATGCTATTTCTAATTCGATGCTCACAACTATCGGCTTTCTTCTAGCAACATTAAACGATGACTGGACGATAAATTTGGCTAATTTTGGTGCTAGTGGTATGTTTACCGCGATCATTGTTGGGGTCTTTGTTACTCATGCTTTTAAATGGTTTGTCACTCACAATATTGTAATAAAAATGCCAGAGGGTGTGCCGCCCACTGTAGCAACCTCTTTTGCAACGTTAATCCCAGGGGCATTTATTCTGACCGTTATATGGATCGTCAGAACTTTATTAGGGGTTGATATCAATGAAATCATTACTATTGTTTTCCAACCTTTAATGCAAGGGATGGGAACACTCCCTGGCATGCTGTTATACACACTTCTCGTTTGTTTGCTATGGATATGTGGAATCCACGGAGACAATGTTTTATCTGGGATTGCGACCCCTGTTTTCCTAAGTTATCTTGCTGATAATACGGCAGCTTTTCAAAGTGGTGCAGAAGTACCTCATGTTTTTGCCGATGGATTTTGGATTGTCTTTATGTGTTTAGGCGGAACTGGAGCAACACTCGGTCTAGTGTTAAATATGCTCCATTCCAGAAGTAAGATGTATAAGTCGATTGGACGATTATCTTTGCCGTCAGCTATTTTTTGTATCAATGAACCGGTTATTTTTGGTTTGCCTATTGTGATGAATCCTGTAATGCTTATTCCGTTTATAGCAACGCCTATGGTCCTATGTATCGGTACGTATATCTTAATGAATATTGGTATAGTGGGACCGATTGTTATTCAAGTTCCATGGACTATTCCTCCTATTATTGGTCCTTATTTAGCTACTAATGGTAGTATTGGAGCAGCCGTTTGGTCTTTTGTATCGATTTTCATTTCATATTTTATTTATATGCCATTTTTCAAAATATTGGAAAAGCAGCAAGTGAAAAATGAAACCGCAGAGGCGCAAGAAACGGAAACAACGATTCCTGTGAGTATAAGTGAGTAGATAGAAGAAGCCTATTTTCCATCATTCATTAAGATAAGTATTTTTAGGTATCAGAAAATAACTTTAAAAAAGTATATTGGAAAAAAGACGATTGTCCTTCATGATTCTGTTAGTTTCAATAATAAAACAACAAATAGCATCATTATCTAAGCGAATCAGTAAATGATTCGCTTTTTTTAATGTTGTATTTTTTATCATTTGCTTCTATCAATAAAACCTTCTCGAATATTTTATTGGATGTTATGGTAATTCTTGAAATCTCCTCTTCGGTCCATCGTTTAAAAAAAACGGAGTTTCAGTTGTGCCGAGAAATGATGGCGATTTCATTTTGTGCAAGCTATAGTTTAGGTGGGGGTAGTAAATATGATTCATTTCAAATTGACGTATCTGTTTTCAGAACCAAATATTGAGGCGTTTCTTCAGTTGACGAAGTGGAGGGATGAGGAATTTCTGGCGGAGATTGCCAAGATCAATCAAATCACTGAACAGCGGTTGAATCAACGAATAACGATGCATGAGGGAGAAGTTTTGATTCCTTCGCTGATTCAACGAAAATGGCCGGAAATTCTTTTCGATGTCCAGAAGAACACGTTGTTTTTTTCGGAAGAAGAGCGGCGGTCCATGATTTATCTTCTGACTTTTTCAGCAGTGAAAGACTTATCCGTCTACCAGTTTCAAGAGCTGTTCTATGTCAGTAAAAATACGATTTTGAAGGATTTAAAGGGGATCAGAGAGGAACTTGCAGCTTTCAAGATTCAACTATTGTACTCTCGAAAATATGGCTTTTATCTAGAGGGAGAGGAATATCAGATTCGCGCTCTTGCTTTTCGAAAAGTCAGTGCATTATCCAATACGAAAAATGGGAATTTGCTTTTATTTGAGGGAATCTATGAGCAGAATAAAACGATATATATTCAAATAAGAGATCGTTTGTCCGCAACATTGACTGCCTTCAATCTGGTGATCGTACCGAGCCGCTTCGAAGAAATGCTTTATTTTCTTAATTATTTATCCTTTCGGATGGCAGAAACGGCTGTTTCTTTAGCGGAGACAGAAACATCGCTGCTACAGTCGCTGCATGTCCATCAAGTTAGTCAGCAGTTTTTAGCAGAATTTCCTGCCATCAAAGATCGGAAAACAGAAGAACTTTATGTAACGATCCTGTTGAAAACGATTCTGCAAGGAGATATCGAAGATACTTCATTAGAGTTTTTATTGGAATGTGCCAGTAAGATCATTCATGAAATGGAACGGCTGGCAGCTATCGAGTTTGTGGACTATCGCACCCTTTTGATGAACACATTCTATCATCTTGTCCCGGCGTATTTTCGAATCCGCTACGGTTTTCCACTGGAGAATGTACTGATTGAAGAAATCAAGCTGCAATACAATGAGTTGTTTGAACTGACGAGACGAGCACTGGGTTCTTTAGAAGACCTAGTCGGTACGATCCCTGATGAAGAAATCGGTTATTTTACGATTTTGTTTGGTGGGGAAATCAGTAAACAAAAGGCCAAACGCGATTACTTCCAATTGAATGCATTAGTTGTCTGCCCAAGCGGCATCAGTTCATCCTTGATTTTGGAATCAGAATTAAAGGAACTGTTTCCCCAGATCCATTTTTTGCCGGCTCGTTCGATCGAAGAGTATGAAAATGTTCGTTTCAATGAAGAGATTGATCTGATTTTTTCCAGTGCCCCGATCAAAACCAAACGACCATGTTATGTGATCAATCCGATTATGACGCCCATTGAGAAGGATGAACTGCTTAGAAACGTACAAGCGGCATTCTTTCCTTCAAAAACTGGTTTGCATTCCATTGACGATGTGTTAGAAGTGATTTTGCCCTATGTTGATTTAAAAGCAGGAATCAGTAAGCAAAAGCTGAGAAAAATTTTGCAAAGAAAAATCAATCGAGAATTGAATAGAAGGGAAGACCAACGTCCGATGTTATCAGATTTATTAACAGCAGAAACCATCCAATTTACCGAGGTGCCGCTGACTTGGCAAGAAGCCATTCGAGAAGCTGCTGCGCCATTAAAAAAGACTAATAAGATTGAGGAACAGTATATAACCGCCATGATCAATAAAGTGGTGGATCACGGTCCCTTTATCCATATTGGAAAAGGCATCGCTTTGCCCCATGCGCGTCCAGAAGATGGGGTCAATGCGATCGGGATGTCGTTATTAAAAGTCAAAGAACCAGTGCTTTTGAATGATGATCCGCAACACCCTATTCACGTGTTTATATGTTTGGCGGCGGTTGACAATGAGCTCCATCTAAAAGCGTTAGCGAGTTTAACAAAAATTTTGTCGAATAATGAAAAACTAACTGCGTTACTTTCCGCAACCAATGCGGATCAAATAATTGAAGTGATCAGAGAAGGAGAAGATGAAAAATGAAATTTGCAGCAGTGTGTGGGTCAGGATTAGGATCAAGTTTTATGGTGGAGATGAATATCAATTCTGTTTTAAATGAATTGGGTGTCTCAGGTGTGGAAGTGTCCCATTATGATTTAGGAAGTGCTGCACCCGATATGGCGGATGTTTTCTTTGTTGGTGGCGATTTAGCCGATAGTGCGCAGCATCTAGGTGAGATCGTGGTGTTAGACAGTATTATCGATCTCGATGAATTGAAGCAAAAGGTTCAAGCCGTTTGTCAGGAAAAAGGATTACTATAAAAAGGAGTAGACAGTCATGAACGAATTTTTAGATATTCTTGTTGATATCGCGAGTACCCCAGCGATCTTAGTTGCGCTGATCGCTGTTTTGGGGAATGTACTGCAGAAAAAAGACATTGCCACGATCGTCAAAGGGGGCATCAAAACCTTTGTTGGGTTTCTCGTGGTCACTGCCGGGGCTGGGGTGATCGAAAGCTCTCTGGCGCCATTTGGGGAGATGTTCCAAGCAGCCTTTAACATGCAAGGGGTCGTCCCAAATAACGAAGCGATCGTTGCGCTGGCTTTGACGACTTACGGCACCTATACCGCACTTATTATGTTAGCCGGAATGGCCTTCAATATTTTGATTGCCCGTATCACTCGCTTTAAATACATTTATTTGACTGGGCATGCCACGTTGTATATGGCTTGCATGATTGCGGTGATTTTGAGCGTTACTGGAATGGATACTTTTAATCTAGTTTTATTTGGCGGCTTAGCGTTAGGGATCTGTAACACGATTTTCCCAGCGATCGCACAACCGTTTACTCGAGAAATTACTAAAAATGATTCCGTCGCATTGGGGCATACGGGGAACTTCGGCTACGCATTGAGCGGGTTGATTGGGAAATACGTCGGCAATAAGGAAAAATCTACCGAAGACATCAATTTTCCGAAAGGCCTGTCTTTCTTGCGGGACTCTACTGTTAGTATCACGATTACGATGGCTGTTGTATACGTGATCGTAGCAATTTTTGCTGGGAGTGAATTTATTACAGAAAATCTTAGCAATGGCACGAACTCGATCATTTATTCGTTGCAGCAAGCCGGTTCGTTTGCCGCTGGTGTCTTTGTGATTTTAGCTGGTGTCCGTCTGATTTTGGCAGAAATCGTACCAGCCTTTAAAGGAATTTCCGAAAAGCTTGTTCCTAATGCGATTCCTGCATTGGATTGTCCGATTGTCTTTCCTTATGCGCCAAATGCTGTTCTGATTGGTTTTCTAACCAGCTTTGTCGGTGGAATCGTTAGTTTGATCATCATGGTCTTCACAGGAACAACCGTTATTATTCCAGGTGTCGTGCCCCATTTCTTCTGTGGCGCAACGGCAGGTGTTTACGGCAATGCAACGGGTGGTGTGCGAGGCGCCGTCATTGGTTCCTTTATTCATGGGATCATTATCAGCTTCATGCCGATCTTGTTGATGCCAGTCATGGGGGATCTTGGGTTCCAAGGATCAACTTTCTCTGATACCGACTATGGAGTTGCAGGGATCTTCCTAGGAAACTTAGCCAATATGGGCGGTCAAATCGCCATCTTCTCAGGGATAATTGCGGTAGTCGCGGTCTTGATCGGATTGACGATTTTCAAGAAAAACAGCCGGGCAAAATCTGTTTCTGAATAAATAGAGGATGGAGGGATAAATAGTGGCAATCAGTGAACAAGAATACCACGAACTCGAAAGATTAGCGGCAAAGATTCGTTTAGATACCCTTTGCAGCATCAAGAAAATGGGGCAAGGTCATCTGGGCGGTTCCTTTTCAATTGTTGAATTATTAGCCGTTTTGTACGGCAAACAGCTGCGGGTCAATCCACAAGATCCACAGTGGGCGGATCGTGACCGACTCGTTTTATCAAAAGGACATGCTGGCGCCGCACTGTACAGTGCATTAGCAAATACGGGCTATTTTGATCGGTCGTGGTTATGGACGATCAATGAGGGCGGCACGAGACTGCCTTCCCATCCGGATCGCTGGAAAACGCCGGGGGTTGATGCCACCACAGGTTCACTGGGGCAGGGGACTTCCATGGCTGCCGGGATCGCGACGGGTCTGCGCTTGGCAGGGAAGGACAATTTTGTTTATTTGATCGTCGGGGACGGCGAACTAAATGAAGGACAGTGCTGGGAAGCCTTCCAATACATTGCCCACTTCAAACTGAATCACTGTATCGTCATTATTGATGACAATAAAAAACAGCTAGATGGGCCAACCAAAGACATTCTTGATCCCTTTGACATCCAGCAGAAGATGACTGCATTTGGCTTTTATACAGAAAAAGTTCCAGGAGCAGACATGCAAGCCATTGATGAGGCAATCGAGCGCTGCAAAGCGATCGAAGACCAAGCGGTTTGCATTGTCTTGGACAGCGTGAAAGGACAAGGCGTTCCTTTCTTTGAAGAATTAGATGCCAATCACTCCGTGAAGTTTACCACGGATGAAATCAATCAAGCGGCAGAAGCGGCAATCAAAGAGTTGACGATAAAAATCGAAGGAGGACGCTAAGGCATGTTTACATTAAGCAAAACCACTGCTGCTGGTAAAGAGCTGCGAACATGTGTCGTTGACACATTGGTGGAACTCATGGATGAAAATAACCAGCTAGTTGCGTTGGATGCCGACCTTGGCTCTGCCAGCGGCTGGACAGCGATTGCCAACAAACATCCCCAACGCTTTATCAACATGGGGATCGCGGAAGCCAATATGGTTGGCGTTGCGGCTGGCTTGAGTTTAACTGGCTATACACCTTTTATCCACACCTTTGGGCCATTTGCGACGCGTCGGGTATTCGATCAGTTGTTTATTTCTGGCGGCTATGGCGGCAATACGATCAATATTTACGGTTCTGATCCAGGGTTTGCAGTCGGGCACAACGGCGGCACCCATACGACATGGGAAGATGTGGCTTTGATGCGAATGATTCCCCAGTCGATCGTCTGCGATGCAGCGGATGAAGTCCAAATGGCATGGATCATAAACACCTTTAGCCAATTATCCGGCATTCATTACGTACGAGGCAATCGGAAAGCGGTTCCGACGATTTATGAAAAAGGCTCGACCTTTGAACTAGGAAAAGGCAATGTTTTAAGACCAGGCGATGAACTGTTGTTGATTGCCTGCGGCCAATTGGTTTCTGAAACACTGCAAGTGGCAGAAGAATTAGCAGAAGTAGGAATCAGCTGTGAAGTGATCGATATGTTTACCATCAAACCGATCGATAAAGAAATGATCATCCGTGAAGTTCAGGGGAAACGGCAAGTCATCACCATCGAAAATCATTCTATCACCGGTGGACTAGGGAGTGCCGTCGCCGAAGTGCTTGCTGAAACTGGCAGTACTGTCCCTTTAAAGCGCATTGGTGTCAATGAACGATTTGGCCAAGTCGGCACACCCGACTTCCTGCAAAAAGAATATGGCTTAGATGCTGCTTCAATCAAGCAGCAAATCGTCGAGGGGAAGGTCAGGGGATAGAAAAAAGAAGCATCAACGAATCAATGGTTGGTGCTTCCTTCTCATTTATTTCAGGACTTGCAAAAAACGTCAAACAACGCGTCAGTTCTGCTGTTTGACGTTTTTTTATGAACTACGACAAAAACCAGCGCCGTAACTTTTCTGCTTCGGTTAATGGGAAGTAGAACAGCTTACTTTCGGTGAAGGTATCTTCGGTTTTGATGGTCAACTGTGACTTGCCCAGACCTTTTTTGTGCTGCCAATAGGTAGTGGTGACGGTGAAATCTTGGATTTTATTTTTCTTCAGATAAGCGGTCACCTTTGTTAAGCCGCGAATCGTTTGACACAACAATACATGGTTATCTAAAAATTGATACCCTTGTATTTTGCCCCGCCAGATGCTTGATAACACGAAGGAGCCAAAGAACACGAAGAAAATCAGCGCTAACCACCAGAAAAAGAAGGCGGAGATTCCTACAACAAGCAGCCCGATAAGCAGTGGCCAACGGCAAAAGTACCAAAAGTTGGGTCGCGGATTTTTCACTAGAGCGGTTTGTTGAAACGACCATTCAGGTAAAAAGCGGGCCAATGTTTCGGTCAGCTGCGCCTCTTTCAAAATGGGGAACAGATAGACCGTATCATCGCTTTCTGAAGAACTGCCAGCAGCCAGCAGTAACTTGACGGAGCTTAGATGAAAGATTCGGCGATAAAGATTTTGTTCGACACTTAGCCCTTGGATCCTAGCGAGGGGAATCGTTTGGTGTCGTTTAGAAAACAAGCCTTGCGTGATCAGCAGCTGTTGTTGGTTCGTTTCCACCGTAAAGCCATAATAGCGGAAAAGATTTCTAGCAATCGCAAGAAAGAAAAACAAAATTAACAGCCCCAGCAAAAGCGCAGCACCAAATAAAAGGCCGAGTTGTTGCAATTCCGATGCATAGGTAAAGAGATTGGGAATGTTGTCGATCACGTTGTAGCCGATGACTAGAACCAAGGTGAAAACAGAAAAATCAGTGATAGAAAACAAGAAAATCTCCTTGAATTTCAAAGTGAATGTTTCTAACGGCGGATTTGCTGTTTCCTCACCCGAAAAAACAGTAGCGTAATTATTGGTTGGTTCTTCTCCACTAGCTGCTTGGGCAGTCGGCTCTTGTGGTGTCGCAGCCGCTTTTTTTGACGCTTCGATGGAGGCAATGAGAGCCAGCGGCAACGCTGGGAAAAGAATTTCGGCTTCGCCACTCGAACTTGCGGCGCTTTCCAATTTCACTTCAGCTAATTTAAATGGACGTAAATAAAAGTAATGATTCTCTTGAATGGTTTGGATGCGTTCAAATGGCAAAATCGTTTGTTTTTGGATAAAGAGTCCTTTGTTGACTAGTACACTCGTTTGATCGATTTGAAAGGTAAAGCGGGCGTAAGACAGTACCGCAAAAATCAGACACACCAGTAAAAATAGCAGAATGCCGCCCAGAATCATCGGCAAAGAAGGGACGTCGTTGAATAATTTGAATACAAGCAGAAACGCTAGTACCAGAAAATTTTTGCAATTTTTGAACCAGTAAAGGCCAATGCACAGCAACGGCAGTCGTTGTTTTTCATAGATCATCTTTGACCACCTCGACTAAAGTCATAATGGTTTCTCGCAAGCGTTCGGCTTGCGCCACTGGTAGGCCTTCAATGGTGTGGTTGGTGGTAGCCGTATGAATCTGTAAGGAGACTAAGGAGTATTTTCGCAAAAAGATCCCTTGGTCTGTTTCGATATGCTGAATTCGGCGGATCGGAATATACGTGGTGCTGCGAAATAGATAGCCGTGTTGAATGGCGATATCATTTTCTTGAATCTCGTAGCGATGGAATGTGTAACGGTAGCTCATCAGCACAAAAGAAAGCAGATGGCTGATCAAAGTCAGCGCCAATAAGCTTGACCAAAGGGCGATCACCCAGAAATGCAGCCAGTTTTGCGTGGCTAGAAACCAAAAAGAAGCAGCGAAAATCAGGCTGAAAATAATCAGTGACGTAATCCTTCGCAACCGCCAAACACGAATGATGGTTTGAGGCATTTGTTCATTTAATAAGGGATAATTCAAGGGAAACATCCTCTCTACATAGAAATAAATAGGGTTACCCACAAATATAGTGGAGATAGAAGAAAAAAACAAGCTTAGAAATTAAAAATAGTTAATTGTGATTTAAATAGTGTAGCTCTATCGAACAAAAAGAAAAAGCCGCTTTTAGCTAACCAATGAGTATGGGGTTGTTCGTCATGAAAAAAGGCAAGTAGGCTATTGACTCTCCCTCAAGAGGAGACAGTATGCTTTAGTAGAAAGGGGCGATTGCTGTGAAAAAAATGATTGAGGTTGCCGAGCTATCTAAGAAAATCAACGGTCGGAAAATTATTGATCAACTTACCTTCACCGTAAAAAAAGGCGAGGTGTTCGGCTTATTAGGACCAAATGGAGCAGGAAAAACAACAACGATTGAAACAATTTTAGGTATCAAAACACCAGAGGAAGGTTCTGTCAAAATTCTCGGATCAGATCCTCAAAAAAAGCGACGTGAGGTATTTGAAAAAGTGGGGGTACAGCTTCAATCTTCAAGTTATCAGAACAATATTCGCGTCGGAGAATTGTGCAAAGAGATGACGCTCTTGTATCGACAGCCTCAAGACTATCAAGAGCTTTTGCGTTTGTTTCAGCTGGAACCATTCGAATCGCAATTCATCGACAAACTTTCTGGTGGGGAAAAACAAAAGCTTTCAATTGTACTCGCCTTGATCCCGAATCCCGAGGTGATTTTTTTGGATGAATTAACAACGGGACTGGATACAAAAGCACGGAGAAGTGTCTGGCAAACGCTCCTCAAACTAAAAGAAGCGCAAATGACGATTCTATTGACGACCCACTATATGGAGGAGGCGGAGATTCTTTGTGATCGGCTATGCATCATCGCTCATGGGGGCAAGGTAGTTGAAGGCAGTACGAAGGAGCTGTTAAAACGAAGCGGTCAGCAAAAACTCGAAGAGGCATATCTTTGGTTTGTAGGGAGGAGATAGAATGAGCAAAGTAATGAGACTAGCAAAAATTGAAGGAAAGATAGCGTTACGAGGAATTGATGGGATCGTCTTTGGTATTGGCATGCCGCTGGTCGTCCTGCTTTTGACGAATATGATCGGTGGAGAGAAAGTGATTGGTGCTGCTTCTTATACATTTCAAGAGGGCAGTTTTGCTTCGCTGCTGGTGGTGGGGATTTGCGCAACAGCCTTTATGGGGATTCCGTTAACTATCTGTGATTATCGAGACAAAAAGATTTTGAAACACTTTTTTGTTACCCCAGCTTCTCCAGTTCATCTGATTGCAGCTCAAGTGGTAGTAGCTGCAGCGACTGCACTACTCTCAGCGATAGGTGTCGCATTCGTGTCGGTGGTATTTCTCGACTATCAAATGAAAGGCAGCTGGATAGGATTGATAGCTAGCTATTTTTTCGTTATGATTGCCATGTATAGCCTAGGACTATTGATTGCTAGTTTGTGTAAAAATATCAAGATTGCCAATCTCGTTTGCACAGTGGTTTATTTTCCGATGTTGTTTCTTTCTGGGGCAGTGATTCCCTTTGAGCTATTTCCAGAAGGTGTGCAAAAAGTCGCTAGTGTTCTGCCATTGACACAAGGTGTTAAATTGTTAAAGAGTGTGAGTCTCGATCAACCAATCGGTGACCCTCGATTCATTCTTTTTCTATTGACAGTGGTGACGATCGTGGGATTTGGTTTGGCAGTTAAGCTTTTCCGTTGGGAATAACAGGAAACGGAGGAAAGAGTTATGACACAAGAATGTGAAAAAACACCAGATAAGCTGTATCGAATCGGCATGTTTTCTAAAATGAATCAAGTGACGATAAAAACACTGCGTTATTATGATGAGGTGGGGCTGCTTAAGCCCCATTTTATCGATCCAGATAATGGGTATCGCTATTATATCTCTAGTCAGTTGGCACCATTGCATCGGTTATTAGCTTTACGCAGAATGGGGTATAACATCGATGAAATCAAACAAGTGCAAGCAGGAGAAAGCGAAAGGCGAATACTGCATCGCAAGAGACAGCAACTGATGAGAGAGATCACGGAACGGATGGCGATGCTCACGCAGATCGAAGGGTATTTGCAACAGGAAGAAGCCAATTACCAAATGATCGTTAAACGTTTGCCAGCGGTTATCGTCGCTTCAATGAGAATGGTCGTGCCAAGCTTCGATCGGTTGTTTTCTATCATCCCAGAAATGGGGCTGCAGATGGAAACAGCTGGTTGCGTCTGCGCATTGCCCGAATATTGCTTTACTATCTATCATGACAACGAGTACAAAGAAGAAAACATTGATGTGGAAGTTTGCGAAGCGGTCACAGAAATGAAAGATAATCAAGGGAATTTGACCTTCAAGCAGATAGAAGAAGTACCAGAGGCAGTTTGCACGGTCCATAAAGGAGCCTACACTGAGTTTCCGAAAGCCTATGCTGCGGTGATCCAGTTTGCTGAAAATAACGGCTATCGAATCACAGGGCCTTTTCGTGAAAGCTATATTGATGGTATTTGGAATAAAGAAAGTGAAGAGGAATGGCTGACTGAGATCCAGCTTCCTGTTGAAAAAATCAGCAGGTGAAGGGAAGCAAAAAATCAGCGTTCTTGCAAAATTTCTACTCCGTAAGGCGTGAATTTCGGCAAGACCATCTTTTAATCGAGTGTCTACAGTCAATTCCCATTGACAAATCGACTGGCGCCTTCTAAACTAAAGGCAGAAAAACAAGAGAAAAAGGTGATGGCTCCGGTCTATCTGCTGTTATTCCTTCGTTAACAGGGGTAGGACTGGAAAAGAGTAAATAAAATCAATTTCATAGGCAAAAAATTGACTGCATGCAGTTTTATTTGAAGTGCCTATCATTGATTTTATTTTACTCTTCGCTTTTTGATCTTCATCGTTTGAAGGTTGACCGCAGAGTGAAATCTGCGGTCTTTTTTGTTTTTCAATTATTTTGAAAGGGGAAAATAAGATGTACCAAGAATTGAGAAAGGCAATCGAGCGGCCACCGCTCTATAAAAAAATGGCAGAGGCGTTTTGGGACGATGCGTATATTTCCAAGCAAATGTTAAAGGCTCATTTGGATCCTGATTTTGAGGGAGCTAGTAGAAAGGTTGACTTTATCAACGAATCCGTTCGATGGATCAGTCGCCTTGTTCCGCCAGAAAAACAGACGCAACTTCTTGATATCGGCTGCGGACCAGGGATCTACGCGGAAAAATTTGCAGCGCTGGGCTATGAAGTGACAGGCGTTGATTACTCCAGAAGATCCCTTACCTATGCGAGAGATTCTGCGAATAAGCGGGAACTAAATATTACCTATCTATTTGATAACTATTTGGAGATGGCATTGCCTCAGCAATTTGATTTTATTACCTTGATTTATTGCGACTATGGTGCCTTAAATCCAGAGGAACGCAAACTACTGCTAAAAAATGTGCTGGCGCATCTAAAACCGGGTGGCAAATTTTTGTTCGATGTATTTACGATTGAACAGTTTTTAACGCTTAATGAAGAGCAGACCTGGGAAAGTCACGAATCAGAAGGGTTTTGGCGGGGGGAGCCCCATCTTGTGCTATATCAACGATGGAAATATCCTGATCACGTCTTGCTGGAGCAAACAACGATTTTAGCAGAAGGTGAGACCACAAATTATTACTTATGGACGACCTATTTTACAAAAGATGCATTGCTGAGGGAAGTTCAGGCTGCAGGCTTTGATATCTGTGAGGTATTTGGCGATGCTAAAGGCAGTCCTTATAGCGAAGAAGATTCAACAATGGCGATACTTTTGAAGAAGCCACAACTGAAAGAGTAGTTTTCTGTAAATAGAAACAAAAAGAAACGATGATTTTTCGTCGTTTCTTTTTGTTTGGCTCGGAACTGATCGATCAATTTTTTCGTACTAATGATCGGGCCTATTCAACACTACTCATTCAGCGAAACGTCGAACCATCGTAATATCTGTTTCCAAATAGCCCATTTTTTTGTATAGCTGATACGCAGATTGATTATGGGCAAAAACGTGCAAGCCGATCTCAGTGATGCCTTGCTGGATCGCCCACTTTTCCAAAGCTTGTAACGCTTTGGTTCCATAGCCTTTTCCTCGCTGGTCTTCCTCGATGATAAAGTCATAGATGAAGGCTTTCTGGGCAGCTGTGTTGATCCAAATCACCCCGATCGGTTCACTAAAATCAGCTGCAAATAAAGAAAACAAGTGATTGTTTTCAGTGGCAGTCCCTTGAGGAAGTAAAGAAGCAAAGCTTTCTTTGGCGAGGGAGAGGGCCTCGTCTTTGGCCCATGTGCCTGCTTGGATTTTGTCATTGGCGTATTCGAAAACAGCATTGGCTAAGTAGGCAGCGTAGTCGCTGTCTTTCATTGGTATTAAGTTCATCTATTTCTCCTTTCGTCCTTTTGGATTCTCCCTATCTTGCAGAATGATTGCAGTAAGGGTAAATGGGGACGTTTGATTGGTAACTATTTGTTCCCCCTTCAGTTGAAGGTCTCTGACAACGGGTCTCGTCGTTGAAACAAAAACAGGTCATCCGGTGCAAACTGGTGGCGTGCATCGCAAGTATAGCCCCGCAACCAGTCACAACCATCGATGCGGCGAACGTAGAATCCTTTGGGGAAATCGTCGGTTTTCTCCAAAGGCATAGAAGCGATCGTGATTGCGGCAGCTGGCGCTTTTCCTTGGGATTTCAGTCCGGTGCTATTTGCCAGTTGATGATAGCTGAGGCGAAAGTGTAAGGCCATTTCCAATGTACAATCGGTCAGTCCATAAGAAGGTGCAGCTGCAAAAATCTCCGTCAACGAGCCGCCTTGGGGGAGTCCCAGTTCTTTAAGGGGAACAATCACACAAGTAGTACGCTGTTTATCGGCACTGAGGGAGAGGTGGGGATGGCGCAAGAGCTGGTTGGCATACGCGTTTAAGTGAATCTGCTGTTCTTCCAACTGCTGGCAAAGGCGGGCTAGCGAAACCCCGCCATAGTCTACGATCACTTCTTTCAAATCAAACACTCCTTTCAATAGGGATCCATTTCTTGAAAAATCAGTTCGCACCCTCGTTCTCAGTCAAATTGGCATAAATCGCAGCAACTTCTTCTTGGTAACGATTCTTTAATCGAGGGGGACTTAAAATGCGTAGGCTTTTTCCAAAAGAGAACAAATAGGGCACTACCCAGCTTTCCTCGGGCAAATCAACGGTAACCACAGCAGTGCCTTCCTCCGTCAAAGTAATATCCTGATGATCGAACTCATCATATACCCGATAAAGAACGTCGGCTTGAAAGAATAGACGCGCAGGATAGGTGGTAACAGTCAATTCAATGGCAGAATCAGGCGCAGTGACCGGAAAAAAATGCTGTTCAGTGACGTGGACCTGACTCATGCGGCTGATTTTAAATGTCCGAAAGGCATTCTTTTGCTGGTCGAAGGCTTGCAGATACCATGCTTGCGAACGAAAAAGCAGTTTGTAAGGCTGACAGACGCGTTTTTGCGGTCCCTGTTTACTGATATAGTCAAAGGTGATCACGTGGTTCGTTAAAATACTCTTTTTTAATAAATCAAACGTGTCGTTGCCGTTTTCTCGCCGATGCCAAGTGGAAAAATCAACTTCTAGCCAGTCTGCATCGTTTTGCTGGAATAAGGATTGCAGTTTTGCCAATGATTCTCCGCTGATCTGTGGCGTTAGCTGGCGAATCCCTTTCAACGCCAAAAGTAGGTTTTTTCGTTCTTCCTCTGATAATAACACTTTATCCAACACAAAACTGCTTAACAGATAAACGCCGCCATTTCGACCCGTTTCGGTATAGATGGGCACGCCAATACTGCTTAGGGTATTGATGTCTCTTGTGATGGTGCGAGTCGAGACTTCAAATTGTTTGGCTAATTCAGATGTCGTTGCTTTTTCATGATTCAACAGGTGGTAGATAAGGCCGAACAGGCGTGTCGTGCTCACTTGGTTTACTCCTTTTATAAAAAGATGATAAAACACTGACAGAAGGTGTCTAGGTTTTTATCGTATCATAAAGACAAAGAAGGAGGAACTCTAATGAAATTTTCGATAATGGCAACGGAAAGAACCAATAATTTTACTGATCCAGCGATTCAAGCAAAAATCACTGGCTTATGGGAGAAAAACAGCGAGGCGGTCAAGAAAGCCGCAGAAAAAGGAACGGTCATCGCTTGCGTTTACCACGAGTATGAGTCAAACTATCAAGGAGACTATGCCGTTTCGCTTTGTTTCGAAGAAACGGAGCAAGCAGACTTTGATACAGAAAAATATACTTGGAAAAAGTATCCGGTCGATCGGCGCGATGCGCAGGGCATTCTGACTACTTGGCGTCAAGTCTGGTCAGAGGAAGAAAACCAGCAGTTGCAGCGCAGGTATTCCTTTGATTTCGAACAGTATGCGCCAGACGGCGAAGTAACGATTTTTATCGCCATTGAAGAAAGCGACAAAGAGTAACCATTTTCCTGAATAGGAGGACAGTCAATGAGACAGTACGAAAGCAAAGCAGACTTGATCCAAGAGATCACAGAACGTTACCAAAAATTTCGCCAAGAATTTGTTGAAATTCCCGAAGCGTTACGAAATCAGCGAACAGTTGGGGTCGATAAGACGCCTTCAGAAAACTTGTCTTACCAAATCGGCTGGGTCAGTTTGT
This sequence comes from Enterococcus sp. AZ095a, assembly GCF_050546735.1. Lineage (NCBI taxonomy): Bacteria > Bacillati > Bacillota > Bacilli > Lactobacillales > Enterococcaceae > Enterococcus > Enterococcus sp. AZ095a. The sequence continues at coordinate 582,508 of NZ_CP172953.1, forward strand.
TATTGTCATGGGAAGCACAGGAACAACAAGGGATGAGCGTTCACACACCTGCTGAAGGGTATAAATGGAACAACCTTGGCGGATTGTATCAATCCTTTTATCAGACATATGGCAGTTTGACCTTAGCACAGCAGCAAGAGCTCTTAGACCAAAAAGTGACGGCCCTTTGCCAGTGGATCGAAGGCTTATCCGATCAGGAATTGTTTGAAGCAGGGCAGCGGGATTGGGCAACCACCAAAGCACAGTGGCCAGTCTATAAATGGATCCATATCAATACAGTAGCACCCTTTACCAATTTCCGAACGAAAATCCGAAAATGGAAAAAGGAAGCACTGCATTGATCAATAGAGAAATGAATGAATCGAACAGGAAAATCACACCCTTTTCATAGTGTGATTTTTTGCTGTACATAAAAAAACGGTTCATTGAGAAACAATGGCAAAGAAGCGCCAGCGACTTGCTATCAATTGTGAGAGACTGAAAATCGTGCTATGATGGCGTTAATCAGAGCAAGGAGGAAAAAGCTGATGTGTGGTGGCATTATTTCCCAAAAAATTGCCTAAGCCCATGTAGATCAAGACCAGCAAAAAACGATTTACATGGGAGGAACAAATGATGAAAGAAAACAAATATGATGACCAAACGTTTTTTACTAAATACAGTGAAATGACTCGTTCACAAAAAGGCCTGCAAGGAGCTGGAGAATGGCAGACGCTAAAACAAATGTTGCCGGATTTTAAAAAGAAGCAGGTGCTTGACCTAGGTTGTGGGTATGGATGGCATTGCCAATATGCTGTAGACCATGGAGCGGCAGCAGTACTAGGAACGGACATTTCTCAACGGATGCTTGAGGAGGCCAAGAAAAGGAACCCTGATCCGAAAATAACGTATCAATGTGTCGCAATGGAAGAAGTGACACTTCCTCCAGCCACAATAGATGTTGTTTTAAGTTCATTGGCGTTTCACTATGTGGCAACGTTCGAAACATTGATCAAAAGCATATCGGTCTGGCTGAAACCTGGTGGTGTACTCGTATTTTCGGTGGAGCATCCGGTTTATACTGCGGAAGGATCGCAAGATTGGCAGTATGATAGGCAGGGGGAAATCCAGCATTTCCCAGTCGATCATTACTATTATGAAGGCAAGCGGGAAGCGCAATTTTTAAATGAAACGGTGACCAAATACCATCGTACCCTGACAACCTATTTAATGACCTTATTGCAAAACGGCTTCATTTTAGAAAAAGTGATTGAGCCGCAGCCGCCAGAAGAATTACTGGAAGTACCGGGAATGAAAGACGAAATGCGCCGACCAATGATGCTGCTAATAGCTGCTAGAAAAAGCTGACTTAAAGAATTGTTAAACAGTTGATCTGTGAAGATCAGCTGTTTTTTTGTTTTGTGTCATCGTAAGAAACAACCGATGAAGCCTGTGATCGCTTGATGTGTAGTGGGTTGAGTTAACAAAATAAACTGTTATTTTAATTGCTAAAGTGACGCGAAGGTGACAAAAATGAAACGCCATTACTTAAAAGGGTATGCTATATTTTAGACAGTACTTGTTTTTTTACGGAAAAAAGCCGATAGATGATGGCGTAACTTACGCAATCGCCGCCAATTGGTTTTATAGAAAAAACGCAAAACCATTCCCAAGTCCAATGCACGTTTGCTGAATATTCAGCAAACGAAAAGTAAATGACTATGATTAGAAAGGGTGAGGATCATCGAAAACAACCAAACCATTGGCTTAACGTCAGGGGAAGTCAAGGCGCGGGTGCAGCGCGGTCAAGTCAATAAGACAAAAAAGGATACGACGAATACGTACCCGAAAATCCTGTTTACCAATATCTTTACCTTTTTCAATTTAATCAACTGTGTCCTATTCTTTCTCGTCTGTTTGACGGGTTCTTATCAAAACGGTTTGTTCGTCTTTGTTGTCTTCAGCAATGTGATCATCAATCTCTTTCAAGAAGTTCGTTCCAAACGAACGCTAGATAAGCTGGCACTGCTAAAAGTTGCCAAAGCCGATGTTTATCGGGATGGTAAGCTGGAGAATTTGCCGATCCACAAACTCGTAATGGATGATGTGTTACGACTGAAAAGCGGGGATCAAGTGCCGACGGATGCCAAAGTCATTCAAGGATCTTTAGAAGTCAATGAATCCTTGCTGACTGGTGAAATGGATACGATCCACAAACAGCCGGCAGACGAGTTGTTTTCTGGCAGTTTTATCACTGCTGGTGAAGCGTTGTGCCAAGTGATCCACGTAGGCGCTGATAACTATATCGCAAAAATCAACAAAGAAGCCAAGACCATCAAACGACAAAAATACTTGATCCAAGGCAGTTTGAATAAAATCATTCGTTGGATCAGCTTGATTTTGGTACCGTTATGTACCCTCTTGTTTGTCAAACAGTTCTATTTCTCTCATGCGGCTTTCAACACCGCCATCTTACGGACGGTGGCGGCAGCTGTAGGGATGTTCCCCGAAGGTTTGTTTTTATTGACCAGTGTCACATTGACCATCAGTGCCGTCTATCTGGCGCGCAAAAAAGTGATGGTGCAGGAATTGAACTGCATTGATGCTTTGGCACGGGTCGATGTTCTTTGCTTAGACAAAACCGGCACGATCACCGAAGGCAAGATGACGGTGGAAAAGACGATTTCCTTACAATCGGAAACACCGTTGGCAGAAATCACCGGCAACTTAATGGCTCAGCTACCCGATCAGAACCCAACGGCAATGGCGCTACGAACCTTTTTTTCAGAAAAAACGACTTACCAGATGCAGCAAGTCGTCCCCTTTTCATCTGACCGCAAATTCAGTTGTGTCACGTTTGAAGGGCAAGGCACTTATTTCATCGGAGCTGCGTCGATTTTACTGGGAACCAACCATGAAGCTGTCTTAAAACAGGAAAGACAGCTGGCAGAAGAAGGCTATCGGGTGATCGTTTTGGCGCACAGTGCGCAAGGCTATGAGGAGGCAGGACTGCCGACGGATATTGAACCGTTAGGATTTTATTTACTGTCAGACACGATCCGTGAAGATGCCAAAGAGACCTTGGAGTATTTTCGTTCACAAGCAATCCAATGCAAGATCATCTCTGGCGATGATCCAGTGACAGTCAGTCAAATCGCGAAAAAAGTCAATCTACCAGGGGCTGCTGATTTTATCGATGTATCAAAATTAACTGCAGCCGAATTAAAAGAAGCTGTCAGCAACTATCAGATTTTTGGTCGAGTGACGCCGCAACAAAAGAAAGAAATGGTACTCTACTTGAAAGAACAAGGGCATACTGTCGCGATGACTGGCGATGGCGTCAACGATGTTTTGGCGCTGAAAGAAGCCGACTGTTCCATCGCGATGGCTTCCGGTGTCGATGCTGCGCGTCAAGTATCAAATTTGGTGCTTTTGGAAAATCAATTCGATGCTTTGCCATCGGTCATGGATGAAGGCCGCCGAGTAATCAATAACATTACTCGCTCAGGTTCATTGGTGCTAGTGCAAGTCTTATTCTCCATCATGATCACTATGGGGACGTTGTTATCAGGAACGACATATCCTTTTGAGCCGATCCAATTAACGATCATCAATGCCTGCTTTGTCGGCATTCCGACCTTCTTTTTAAACTTTGAACCAGACTTCAATCGGATCAAAGGGGAATTTATGACAACGATTTTCAAAAATGCTTTTCCAACAGCATTGACGATTACGGTAGGAACTCTGCTGATCATCAACTTTGGCTATTGGTTCAACAGTAGCAGCAAAGCTCTATCGATCATGAGCATTATTTTTACCGCTTGGAACTATCGCTTGATCCAGAAAAAAGTCTATCCAGCTATCAACAGCTATCGAACGATGATTTTTTTCAGCACCCAGATCTTGTACTTTGCTGCCTTGATCGTCGGTCGTGACCTCTTTAACCTAGGCAATACCAGCTATCTCAACCTCATTCTCTTGATTGCCTTGTTGAATTTTTCCGCCTATATGCAACGCTTTGCGGATAAGGGCATCGAGTTACTGATGCGAAGGTATACGAAGAAACGTAAAAGCTTGTCAAAAGAAATGATTCAGTAAATGGTAGAAAAACTGATTGCTTAAGTAGCGCTTGTAGCTTGCTAAGCAATCAGTTTTTGTTTATAAATAAATTTCTTTTATTTTCAAGGAGTCTAAGTCTTGCTATGAAACTCGTTTCATACCGTACAATCAACCGAGGGACCTTTTCAGAAAATTTGTCGAAAGTGAATCAGTAAATTTTCTATGGTAGACTTAGGTCAATCGTAAAACAAACAGATAGGAATGAAGGAAATGGCAACGATACGCGATATAGCAAAAATCACTGGTTTTTCGATCACGACAGTCTCTCGTGTGATCAATGGCCATCCTTATGTCGATGAGCAAAAGCGAGCAGCGATTTTGGCGGTGATGGAAGAACTGGATTACAAACCGAATAAGATCGCCCAAAAGCTCAGCTCGGGGAAAACCTATAATATTGGGGTCATCGTGCCGTTTGTCAATCACGCCTTTTTTGATGGGATTCTAAATGGCATTATGGAAGAAGCCTTTGCTAAAAAATACAAAGTGACGTTATTGCCGACCAATTTTGATCGGAAATTGGAACTAGAATATCTAGAAGAATTCGCTGCAAAAGGGTTTGATGGATTGATCGTCATTACCCGCGCAAATCATATCGAGACGTTTTATCCCTACATGGAAAAAGGACCGATCGTTTTTTGTGAAAATTCGACCGGTACTGCTGTTCCTTTCGTTGCGATCGACTTGGTCGGCTCTGTGACAGCTAGTATCAATTATTTAAAAGAACAAGGCGTAAAACGTTTGGGACTGACGCTCGGGCGCAGCAAACGGCTTAGCTGCAATTCAGTCAATACCATCGCAAAAGCCAAGGAGCTGTTTCCTGCTTTTTCGGAAGCCGATATTTATTGGGATTGTATCAAAGCACAAGACGGGATTTCCGCAGCAGCCTTTTTTAAAGAACGAGGAATCGATGGGGTGATCACAAATGGAGACGAAATCGCAGCAATGATTTTGAATCAATACTTCCACGGGACAGCACCCATCGTGATTGGACAAGAAAACCTGCTCATCAGTCAAATGCTGCATTTTTCTTCCGTTGAGTTTCATCTGAATCAGTGCGGCAAAGAAGCCTTTCGCTTGTTTCAAGAAAGAAAACAAGAACAGATCATTCTGCCTTATGAACTTATTATTCGTGAATAATCATTGTCAAAAAAAAGAACACACCTTATTACGAGAGGTGTGTTTTTGCCTGATTTTTAAAGGGAATTTGAGGAGATAAAATAAAAAAATAAAGAAAAAATCAATTTTGAATGCTTGCTTTTCACAGAGTAAAGGGCTACCATTGGTCTGTGGCTTTTTCGCCACAAAAATAGGAAACGTATCAGACAAGAGTACTTGGGGAAGATTCTCTTGGGGGAAGCCTGATACGTTTCCTTTTGTTCATTCTAACACTATTTATATATAAAGTAGAGAGATATTGAGTAGATAAATAAAAATACTGCTGTAATTGATGAATAGGAAAAGAGCAAGCTCACAAAGGACTACTTTCAAATCGTTTTCCTACAACATGTTGGATGGCAAATGGCTCCTCATGTTTTGGTTAATAAAAGAGGATCAACTAACTAATTGTGTGGCACCAACTAGAAAATTACATAGCTTAGCAACACCTGTTTCAGCTGTTTCTTTGATTAGAACAGTTGCAGTATTCTCGTAAACATGAATCACACTAACTTCTTGTAAACCGGTAAAGCCAATAACATTTGCCTGATAGTTTTGACCAGGGAACACTTGGTATTTTTCCATGTTTTTATCTCCTTCATTATTCTTATTTCAAAAGAATAATAATTAAAATTTAAGAAAAAGTAAAGTGAAACGATTTTTCATTCAAAAACACAGCCCTTTGGCGTTTGTCTCGAGTAATTTCGATCTTTTTCTGCAATTTTTCATTATGTTTTTCAATAAATATGCGGTGGCTTATTGAACTTTATTCAAGAATATATGCTGCTTTTTTTAAGCAGCAATCACAGATTTCATCTAAACGAATGGGAGAAAACAGCAGCTGAATTGTTTGTTTTGTACCGGATTGGGGCTTATAATAAAAATAGGAAGAAGGATCGACGTCACCGCTTCCTAAATCAATTGAAAAGGGCGTGGAAGTTATGGAAAACGTATACCGAAATAACTTTGTCAAAAGAACTATTCAACTGATGTTTGCACCAAAAAAGATCAGAAAGCGTCCACCAGAACAATGGATCAAAATGCCTATCGACCGAGGTATTCGGAGAAAGGACGCGTGATCCAGCATCTCGCAGCTATGCGTGAAATAGTATTTGAAGAGAAAAGAACGTTAGGAAGTCCCGAACGCGGGACTTCCTTTTTTGTGTCAGTGACATTGGGAATTTAACGAGAAAGTAGTTGCCAGCAGGTTCTCTTGTGAAGGGCTCCTTTCAGAAAAGGATATAAAAGGAAGCTTGCACTTTTCCTAGCGCTCAATAGACGAACGGAAGAAATCAATAGATAGCAGTGTTAGTGGATAAAGGATCGAAAGGATTCTTTCCAGCTGTTTTCAATTTTAAATTGAGTTTTCCAAAAAGTAGGATATTCAAAGTGGCGTTAGTCTACCTACGTGATCAGAATGGATGATTGATAAAAGAAGGGGAATATAAAAGCCACTTTTTTCGCACATAGATTCTGTTAAAATAAACATAGAGGTTCAAACCTGTAAAATAATCTTATAATTTTTAAAGAAGGTGAAAGCATGGACTACCTAGAAATCGCAGGTCATTTCCAGACAACATCCTTTGATCCCCAACCGTTTGTGCAAACGGCGATCGATGATCGAAAGGTAAGAGATAGACTAGTGGAGAATGTCGTTGATGGTCAAAATCATATCAATGAGTATTTTAATAGTTATTTGATCATTAAAGAAGTAGCCGTTAAAAACCCTGAGCTGATTTATGATGAATGGGAACGGATCTGGGCATTGCATACCCATAAAAACTCCTATCATCGGTGGATCGCTCATGATTTGATCAGTCAACTTTTGGTGATTGATCATGAAGACAAGTTTGAAGGGATCAAGCAAGAGTATGTACTGCTGCCTAAAGGAGAAAAAATTAGTAATTTCTTGAAGATGACTGAAAACATCAAGGAAGCCAGTCGATACAAAGACCTTCAGCAAGAGATTCAGCGTTTACTTGCGGATCAAGAATGGCTGTCCCACTTCAATGAAAAACAAGTGAAGCGTATTGAAAAAGTCCTTCAAACCCTTTTGGCTGAATGAATCAAGAAAAGCAATAAAACTTGTTTCAGAAGGAATTTTTCTACTATTTTTCTTGATTACTAGGAATAGTAGTGAGCAATGGGGAACACATTGCAATGATAGCTAACAATTATTTGCATGTATCGAATGCAAAATCTCCCTTAAGTCCTTGTAAGAAGCTAAGTGAAACTTTATACTAGAATGTAATACTTATTCAAAAAAAGGACAAATAAAATGAGGACATGAGCTTTTATGAAGAAATATTGTAAGGATAATGTGCTGGAAGCGGCGATGACGCGCCTGGAATATATTTTTGATACCTTTCCCCATGTTTATTTCTCTTTCAGTGGTGGAAAAGATAGCGGTGCCATGATTCAGTTGGCTGACCAAGTCGCCCGACAAAAAAAGAAAACTTTTGATCTGCTGATTTTAGATATCGAGGCAAATTATGATGCTACGAGAACGTTCATGGAAAAAATCAAAGCGTTACCAACTATCAATCAAACCTTTCACTTCTGTTTGCCCTTTTACGAGGACAACAACACTAGCGTATTTCAGCCACAATGGCTGATGTGGGATGAACAAGAACGTGAGAAGTGGGTACAGATGATGCCAAAAGATGCAATTTCACTTGCTGATTTAGATGAATCATTGATGGAAATCTATCAGAGTGCAAATATGAATCCAGATAAGTTCTTACGAAACTTTGCTCACTGGTACGCAAACTATCATCAGTGTGAACCCGTTGCTTGTGGCGTTGGCATCCGAACACAGGAAAGTCTATACCGATATCGGTCGATAACTTCGCCAAAGTATAACTTTCGGAAGCAATGCTGGATCAAACGGCAAGTAGCAGATTCCATGGTCGTCAATTTTTACCCCATCTATGATTGGAAGACAGAAGATGTCTGGGGCGCCTATGCCCATTTTGACTGGCCGATCAATGGCTTTTATGAAAAATTATATGATCATGGCGTTCCGATTCATCAAATGCGAATCTGTCAGCCTTATGGTATGCAACAACGAAAAGGCTTATACCAATATGCTCTGGTGGAACCGGAAACGTGGGAACGCGTCGTCAACCGCGTGTCAGGAGCCAATTTTGGTCGATTGTATGCCCAGACGGGATTATTGGCGCATTACAATACGAGAAAGCCAAGTCATATGACTTGGCAAGAGTATGCGGTCTTTTTACTGGAATCAATTGGACTTTATTCAAAGAAATTACAGGACCATTATTACCGCAAAATCACAATCTTGATTGATCATTATCGAGAAAAGCACGGTATCGAAGTGGAAGACATTCCCGATGTGACCAAACGTAAGGAGTGGCTGAAAAACGAAGTACTCTGGCATGACTGGAAAGGGATCGCTCGTGCGTTAGAAAAAAATGATTTTTCTTTGAGCACGCGACAATACAGTCTGACGAAAAAAGATGAGACGGAATTGTATGAGTTGGCGGTCGATTTTGGGGCGGCGTTGGGAATCGAGCATTTACCCAAGTATCAGTTAAAAAAATTGAATGCCAAATATGAGTATTTAACGAAAAAAATCACCTAACGATGGACGAATGTGTCCCTAGAGAGGAAGGGTTTTGTGAACGAACGATTGGTTTTATTTTTTCCACCGTATAAGAAAAGCCAATTCTATCAATTGATGGGGGCATTTTTTGCGGAACGGGTGTATCAGCAGCAATTTCCGTACTTAGTCAATGATGAGAACTGCTACTGGTATGTGATTCTTGATGACGAAAAACGGGTGACCGCTTTTTCTTATTATGAAAAAGGCGTCAATAAAGTGGAGCTAGGGGAATTTTATGAAAAAGATCCAACTGCTCAATTTAAAAAGTTTCTTTTACGGAAAATGTTGGTGGATATCAGCCGCAACTACCCAGAAGCAGAGATTCTCGCTTCTAGTAACCAGCCTAGTGAAATTGCACTTTTGGAGTCAAAAGGGTTTGCGGTCTATCGACAAACAAAAAATTATTCATTTCTAAAAAGGAGTGTAGTACCTCATGAGCGATATCGATTTTCCAGTGTTAGCGGCGAAGCTGATCCCAGTCAGCAAGATTCACGCGAATACGTATAATCCCAACACCGTGGCTGCTCCAGAGATGGATTTGCTGGAACTGTCGATTCGGGAAGATGGCTTTACGCAGCCACTGGTTTGTTACCACGATAAGGAGCAGGACAAGTATATTTTGATCGATGGGTTTCATCGGTATGTCGTAGCAAAAGATCGCTTAGAATTGCCAAGCGTTCCGGTCACAGTGATCGATAAGCCTTTTGAGAATCGCATCGCTTCAACGATTCGCCACAATCGAGCACGTGGTACCCATGGCATCGAGAAGATGGGAAACATCGTGCAGCAGTTGGTCGCTAACGAGTGGTCGGATGAACGAATTGCCAAGGAATTGGGGATGGACCGCGAAGAGGTCTTTCGCTTTAAGCAGCGCTCAGGCTTAAAAAGTGCCTTTTCCAACCATGAATTCAGCAAATCTTGGATTGAGTTTGAAAAAAGATACTATAAAGGCAAAAAAGAGACCTGAGAGGTTGAAAAAACTATCTAAAAAAGCTATCTATTAGAAGACAGCGATTCGTTAATAATTCTTTTTAAATTTTGAATAGGTGTTTTTTACAACGATAACGATCAGATTGATCACCATCGACAAACAAAGCGTCCCTAAGAGAATGGCCAGGATCACACCTAATGTGTCTCTTAGAAAGCTGAAGATCGCTTCAATGATAAACATAGTTTTTCCTCCTTTTCTCATCGTCTATTTTTTCTGACAATTGCAAAAATAGGCTCCTTGAGCAATAACTGCCTGCTACTAAAAACATGATCGAACGGTTTTCAAGTCCAGCCTTTTTTGGTGATTGTTCTTTTCCAAAGTAGAGTATACATTGGAAAGGATGAAAGAACGTTTCTATTTTTTATAATCGGTAAAAAATTCTGAAATGTAAAGAACAACAGTGGCTTTTTTATCTCCTGCGGATAGCATGAATAATCGTACCAGTTTGCATAAAAAAAGTAAAATGATAACAAAAAGTGAGTGGCGAAACAAGAGGTAATCATCTGATTGAATAATAATAAGCGAAATGAAAAGCTATGCTGCACAACGTCTGTAGAACAGAAAGAGGTTGTGCGGCTATTTGTTTTCACGCTGCTTCTTTGCTGCTAGAATAAATACTATCATTTTTTTTTTGAAGAATAACTGCATAAAAATCGATCGTGATCAAACTGGTTTTATAACAATTACAGTAAGCGCATTTTTAACTCAAAGACAAACTTTTTTGTAATATTCGGGAAAAGTGTCAATGGTTGCTTTGACAGTAAGCCAATCGTCATGCGGAGATTCGGTAAAGGCAGTGATAAAATTTTTACTTGAGCGCATGTTTGATCAATGATCGAACGCGGGACTAGACCGCAGAAGCCTGTTTGTTCAATCAAATAAGGAATCGTCGTGCTGCTGCTGACATATTCCCATTGGAGCGAAGGTACACACTGGTCAAGGTAGCCCTCGATATTTCTAAGTGCAGGACAGTCACCGCCGGAACTGTATAGATGGATTCCTGTAAGGTCGGCTAATTCCTTAATGATCAATGGGTTCGTGATCGAAGTGATGCAGCAGATTTCTTCTTGGAAAAGTTCTTCATAGACAAAGGAATCTTCGTGAGGAAGTGAGCATAACGCAAAATCAATACGATTTTCTTTTAATGCATCGGCTAATGCCAGCGTGGATCCCACCATGATCTCGAATTTTATTTTTGGGTATTGGTGGGAAAATACATGGAGAAGCTCCGGTAAAATCAACATGTCATAAGGGGGGACGATGCCCATCCGTAAAGAATATTCGACTGTGTTCGAAGCATTGAGCAACTGTTCTTTGACCTCCTCCCACTGAGCGATCAGACCAGGAACCGCCTGTTTCAACAATTCACCTTCCAACGTGAGTACATTGCTTTTTCCTTCCAAAAATAACGCTACTTCTAACTCTTCTTCTAACTTTTTGATATGGTTCGTAACCGTCGATTGGGCATAGTTTAATTTAGCAGCAGCTTTCGTAAACGTACCTTCTTCAACGATCGTTTTAAAGGAGTGCAGCTCTTTGATAAAATCCACATTGGTCCCCCTCTCTTTTTACCTATTATACAAAAAAGGAGCGGGGAGAAGATTTCTTTTTTTTCTAGTAAATAAAAAAAATAGATACAAAAGTTATTTAAAACATGCAGTCTGTTTTGATCGTATGTTTCTTTGCTTTTAAAATAACGCTTTTCACATTTGGGGCTAAGAGTAGCTGCTAAAATTTCTATCATAAAAAATACACCAAACATCCCAACTTTTCAGGGATTACGAGCAGCACACGAAAACAAGACAATGAATTTTTACGCTGCGCTTGAAAAGAAAAGCGTTTGTTAGGAGAGGAATCTTGAAAAAAGGTCTGATTTTTTTCGGATGTGAAAAAAATAGACACGCTAAGAGAAAAGAAAAATGGATACTTAGGAAAGGACTAAAATAGCAAACCATGCAATGAAAAAACTGACGGCGCTTCCTTCAAGAAGGCCGACAGTTGCCTTAGGTCAATGAATCGGTGTGATTCTTGGCTGAATCAGCTGTTCAATCGTTTTGTGGATGATCGTCCAGTCCGAAAGGGTAGGAACATTGGAAATTCGTAGTTGCTGAAATTTGGGGTTACTTTTCAGATGCAAGTCAAAATTGCTAACGATCAAATCAATTTCTCGATGGATCAATTCTTGTTCATCAGGAGCCACTTCAAAAAAATAACTGATTTCTGTATGGTCATTTTTGAATAGCTCTGTTGATGCGGCTAAAAAGGCATCTAATCCAGCACCACCTTGAAAAGCAAAGGCCACTTTGAGATGTTTTTTCAACTGATTGCTAGAAGAAAGTTCGCTTAACAAGGTCAACGTAACTGCGACATGCTCTAAGTGAGTAAACGAAAAGAAACGACTTTGTTCATTAAACTGTTTCAACCATTTATTCCAAGCAAGGTAGTCCGTCTTGAATGTCGCTTCAACAAAGGTTTTGATCTGGGGATCGGCAAATTCGTAATTCGCAGAAATCATCGTTAACAAGCGGAGATTTACGAGATATGCGATGATTTTGTGTGATGCTGCAGGAAGGATAGCTATTCCAGGTTTCTTTAAAAAGGCAGCAACTTCTGCGAGAATTTCTGGTTTCTCTGTATGATGAAAAATGTAATCCGCTTCGCTTTCCCCATTAATATCCATCGTACTATACGAAATGCAGTGGAGAGCATTGAGGAAGATCCAAAGGAGTTCTTGTTGCGGCAAGTGGATGATCCGGTATTTTTTCAAATAATACTCGTTTAATATTTTTGAGAAAACAGCGAAGCGTTCTTTCTCTAATAGATTGCGTTCTAAAGACGGTGGCAATGTCAAAAAGTAAGAATAGCGCCACCTACGCTTGGCAATACTTAGCCATAGGGCAAGTCGATAATGACTGTAATGCAAATCTTTTTTGTTGGCTTCTTTTGCTTTTTGGACCAGAAGACGCGCATCTGCAGGGCTGTCTTTATCTAAGATCGTGCTATCGCCATAAGCGGAGAAAAAGACAAACAGACAAAAGCGAATATCGGCTTCGGTACCGATAAAATCAAGATGATTCGTTGCGATGGTCACAGAATAGGTTTGTAAAGATTTGTTCATATAACTGATCGTTCGCAACAGATGACTGCGGGAATAGCCAAATTCGATCGTTGCTCGGTGAATAGAGTATTTTTTATTATCAATGATACTAGACATGATTTTAAACTCCAACGTTTCCATGCCCAAAAGCTGAATGGCAGAATTGATTGAAGCATTTGGTGCATACTCAATCGAAACGATGTTGGATCCAGAAAGTTTGATCTTGACCAGATCTTTCGGCAAACTGTCGCTTAAAATACTTAATTCTTTAGAGACTGTAGGCAAGGAAAGTCCCAATAATGTCGCCAACTCTTGCGGGTGATACCCTGCGGGTGCTGCATTTAGCACTTGCAGAATTTTTACTTGACGAGAAAATGCCTTATCTCGATGTAAGTTGATGGATAAATTTTCTAACATTGATGTCACCACCTCTTTCAAGACCCTGTGGGAGCGATCAGCGATCGAATATAAAAACCATTCGTTTTAAGTAAATTATATAATACTCTGGGCCATTCAAGAAGTCTTATCCCTTGAAAATTGAAGGAATTCATGTTAAAGATGCGGCGCCCACATATTTTTGCGAAGGACAGTCATTTAAGGGAGTTATTTTATAGAAAACACCCCTGCCAGTTGCAGTCAACCAAAATTTGGACAGATTGGAACGGAAGTAAGTGTGAATAAAGTTTGGAAAAAGAAAAAGGAGAAAAAGTAAAAATGAAAAAACGCGTAGTTATAATTAAGAGCGGTTTAATAGGGATGCTGATTTTAGGGACAACCTTTCCAAGCACATGGCCGATCGCTCAGGCAACAGAAACACAACAAACAGAGCAGCAAACACCATTCATAGACTCATCGGTTCCCTTGCTGGCAGATTCAACAGGAAGCATGAACACAGGAGAAAAGACAGATACCCAAGAAGGAAATGCTGACGTCATATCTTCTGAAACAACCGAAAGTGAAGTGGTGACCACCACTTCAAACTCAGAAACAAATCAATCTAACGCAGCTGATGCTGCAGAAAAAACTCAAATTTCAGTTACTGCCCCATCTGCTGAAACCAATGTAGAATCTACGGATAGTCAACCTCTCGCTGCAGAATCAACGAAGAGTATCGAGAGTTTCAACTACGATCTGACTGTAGAATATGATCCGATCAAGTATAAAGCACTGGTTTTGGATTTGCCAATCCCGGAAAAATACGCACACCAAACACTATACCAAGACCCGCAGCTGACAGAAGATTTTTATGTCTACAAAACGGATAAGGTATACATGCTGGTGGGACTATGGTATACAAGTGAAGTGACTGGTACCAATCAATTAAATATATCTTGGACAAGCTTCACAGGTTTTACGATCAACTATTACGGTTTAACAGCGGTTTTAGAATATACCGACGCTAACGGTAACCTTTTGTTTACAGCAACATATAATATTCGCTTTACAAATAGCCATCTGACCATTAAATATGTGGATGAGACTGGTATGGAGATCTATCCTTCCCAAACGATCAATGATAGTACCAATGAGCCTTATGATGTCTCTACAAGTGCGTTTATTCCACAAATTCCGGGGTACATCCTTGATACCAGTCAACTGCCAACGAATGCAAAAGGTGTTCTTCCTCGTGGCGAAGTAACGGTGACGTACGTCTATCAAAAAGCACCGACTGACTATACCGATCTGACCGTGAAAGATACCACGATTTATGAACAGGATTCATGGACAGCGGCGGATAATTTTGAGCAAGCTATTTCAAAAGAAGGCAAAACTTTGACTTATGAGGAATTTATTGCTGAGGGTGGTCGTGTTTCCGGACAAGTAGATACTAACAAAGCCGCTACGTATAAAATCAGTTATCAATTGAATCATGTTAGTAAAGAAGCAACGATACTCGTAAAACCACGATTCACTGCGATTAAGGTTCATGATTCTTCGATATACGTCGGCGATGACTGGGCCGCAGAAGATAACTTTGATCAAGCCGTAGATCGGGATAACAACCCAGTTTCGTTTGCGGATGTGAACGTTGAAGGAAGCGTAGATACTAAAAAAACGGGGTCCTATGAGGTAGTTTATCGTTATGATGGAGTAGCATCAAAAGCTGTGATCACCGTCAAAGCCGACCAAACCAAGGTGACTGCCCATGACAGCGAGTTGTACACAGGGGACAACTGGAAAGCTAAGGATAATTTCGATAGTGCAACAGATAGAGATGGTTCATCTGTTGATTTTGGGGATATCACTGTCACGGGGACTGTCGATACAACGCAAGCAGGCAAGTACGAGGTCACTTACAGCTATCACGGCGTAGAAAGCAAAGCCACTATCACCGTCAAAGTCAACCAAACGGCAGTCAAAGTCCACGATAGTGAGTTGTACACAGGGGATAACTGGACAGCTAAGGATAATTTCGATAATGCAACAGATAGAGACGGTTCATCTGTTGATTTTGGGGATATCACTGTCGCGGGGATTGTCGATACAACGAAAGTAGGCGAGTATGAAGTTATATACAGCTATCATGACTTAGAAAGCAAAGCCCTTATCACCGTCAAAGCCGATCAAACTACAGTCAAAGCCCACGATAGCGAGTTGTACACAGGGGAAAACTGGACAGCCAAAGACAACTTCGATAGCGCAACAGATCGGGATGGTAAACCTGTTGATTTTGAAGATATCACCGTTACAGGAAAAGCAGATACAACGCAAGCAGGCAAATATGAAGTCATTTACAGCTATCACGGCGTAGAAAGTAAAGCCCTTATCACCGTCAAAGCCGATCAAACTACAGTCAAAGTCCACGATAGCGAGTTGTACACAGGGGATAACTGGACAGCCAAAGACAACTTTGACAGCGCAACGGATCGGGATGGTAAACCTGTTGATTTTGGGGAAGTCATCGTTACAGGCAAAGCAGATACAACGCAAGCAGGCAAATATGAAGTCATTTACGGCTATCACGGCGTAGAAAGTAAAGCCCTTATCACCGTCAAAGCCGATCAAACTACAGTCAAAGTCCACGATAGCGAGTTGTACACAGGGGAAAACTGGACAGCCAAAGACAACTTCGATAGCGCAACAGATCGGGATGGTAAACCTGTTGCTTTTGAGGATATCACTGCCACGGGAACAGTCGATACAACGAAAGCTGGCAAGTACGAGGTCACTTACAGCTATCACGGAATAGAAAGCAAAGCCCTTATTACCGTCAAGGCGGATCAAACGTCCCTGAACGTTCACGATTCAACGATGGATCAAGGTGATGAATGGCAGCCAGAAACAAACTTTGATTCTGCCACTGATCGTGATGGCGAAGAAGTAGCGTACTCAGAAGTAGAAGTTCAGGGCAAAGTGAACACCGATAAAATTGGTCAATACATGGTTTCCTACCATTACGGAGCAGTGACCGCCCGTGCTGTCATTACTGTACAAGCAAAAGTCAGCCAAGCGCCTAACGAAACACCACCAACCGAAGCACCAGAAACGGATCTTCCAGAAGAGGAGTGTCCTGAGACAGAAATACCTGAGACGGAAGAATCTAATTCAGCGACTGAAGAGCCAATACAGTTGGGACCTGAGACCGGGGAATCAGAAACAGCGGGTGTGGGAAAAAATGAAAATGATCCATCAGAACAATCAAATGAATTCTCAGCTACCGGCCGCAAACCACCACTGAAAGAAAGAAAGTACTCAACAGCTAAGCAACTGCCGAAAACAGGAGAAATAAGTAGTGTCTTCCTAAGCGTTACCGGGATTGTATTCTTAATCGGTGGGGTGATCCTTTTTTATCGAAAAAAATCACAGAAAAAATAGCAGTTGGATCAACAAAACAACTTGCTAAATTAGAACTAGATAAAAGTGTAATCCAAATGGCTACTGAATTTTAACTTGTTCATTTATCTGCTATGATAGTTTTCTAATAAAGGAATTGTTGAAAAGTATTTTCAACACGCATTTGGGTAGATAGTTTAGAGGAATGACAACTTCGATAGTAAAGCATATTAAAGGAATAGAGTGACAGCAGATAAAGGTGCTGTTACGCTATTCCTTATTTGTTAGTAACAAATGATTCAGGATACAAAATTGGCAATATTCGTTTTGCGATAGCTGTTTGGTGAAACGCCTACCCAATTTTTGAATTGTCGACTAAAGTGTGCGGGGTGCGAATAGCCAAGTCTTTCCGAGATACTTTCTATCGTAATATCAGGGATAGTTAACAGTCGTTTGGCTTCTTTTAATTTAAGTGAGTCCAAATAATTTTTTGGTGAAATACCGTAAATTTTTTTAAAAGCTTCAAGACCATAACTTGGAGACACATTCGCTTCAGCATAAATTTTTTTAATCAAGATATCGATCTTTTCAGTATTTTTTCTTTCAAAAAAGTGATGAAAATTGTGATTGATAACTTCTGCAATACTTCTAGCGATACTAAGCGTTTGAATGTTGGCATTTTTTTTAGGATCCAGTTCAGTGAATCTTATAAGTTCAAAAATCAGTTTTGTTAAAATTTGAATGGTTAAGATTTTATCAGAAAGTGAAAAACTAGGTGCTTTATCATAGAGATCAATCCATTCATTGATGATTACTTGGAGTGTAGTGTTCTCAGCTGTGTTTTTTTCGAAGATCAAGGGAATATTCTTCATTAGTACATAGCGTAAAACGGGTTCATCGATATCGAAATGTGCGGTAAAGTAGCGTAAGCCATTTTCTGAGTAACAGGCATTTAAGTGGAGCATACCCGGAGGGATAATCAAGATATCTCCTGCATCCAATAAATACTCCTTTTGGTTGATCGTGGTTTTCTGCTTCCCAGATAAAATAAGTAGGATTTCAAAAGCATTATGAGAGTCTAAGTAGCTAGTCCAGCCATAAGGAACTTTTTGTGTATGTGCAGAAAAGAAACGGACACTAGTATCTAAATTCGGTAGAAACGCTAGATGATTATATAAGCTCTTTTTCATAGTTTGATCTCCGTGGTTTTTGGTAAGTTTAACGTGGTAAAAACCATTTCTAAATTTATTAATAAAAGTATACTTTAGATAGGAACTGAATGAAAGTGGTTTCAAAAAAAGGGGATGATTTTATGATTCAAAATCCAATATTAAAAGGCTTTAACCCAGATCCATCAATTTGTAAAAGGGGGGATACTTATTATATTGCCACATCGACATTCGAGTGGTTTCCCGGTGTACAGATATACGAGTCGAAAGATTTAAAGAACTGGCGTTTACTTGTTCGTCCGTTAAATAGAATAAGTCAGCTGGATATGGTTGGTGTTCCAGATAGTGGTGGCGTCTGGGCTCCTTGTTTGACATACGAAGACGGAAAATTTTGGTTGGTGTATTCAATTATGCGTGAACATCGTGCCTTTAAAGATGTCCGCAACTATTTAGTAACCGCTGATGATATAGAAGGTCCATGGAGTGAACCAATCTTTCTAAATGCGAGTGGTTTTGATCCGTCGCTTTTCCACGATGATGACGGGAAAAAGTATCTATTGAATATGATCTATGATTTTAGAAATGATCATCCTTGGAATTACGGAATCGCTATTCAGGAATTTGATGAGGGGAAAGAACAAGTGGTAGGAAAACCAGAAATTATTTTTAAAGGAACCCATTTAGAGAAAACAGAGGGGCCACATATTTATTTTATCAATGGTTATTATTATCTTTTCACAGCGGAGGGAGGATCCCAGTGGGGGCATTCAGTTACTGTGGCCCGCTCGAAATCATTGTATGGACCGTATGAAGTACACCCTGATAATCCTATCCTGACCGCTTGGTATTCTCCCGAAAATGATTTGCAAAAAACGGGACATGCGTCATTAATTAAAACGGATAGTGAGGAATGGTATATCGCATACTTAGCAAGCCGTCCAATTAAACGAAAAGGAAAAGGCTTATTTGAAGAAAGAGGATTTTGTACCTTAGGGCGTGAATCGGCATTAGCAAAAATTGAATGGACACCAGACGATTGGCCGATCGTGACTGGTGGAAAAGTTGCGCAAAAGTATGTACCCAAACCAAACTTACCAGAGTGCCCTTGGTCCAGCAAACCTAAAAAGAATTATTTCGCTTCGGGGATTCCTTCTGAGTTTCAAACCCTAAGAATTCCGTTTAGCCAAAAAATGGGGCAGATAACAAAGAAAGGATTGATTTTATACGGACAGGAATCCTTGTATTCAGTTTTCGAACAATCCTTACTTGCCCGTAGATTTGAATCTGTAAATTTTATAGCTGAAACGGCGGTTGATTTTTCCCCTTCGTATTTTCAACAAAGTGCTGGTTTGGTCTGTTACTACAACAGTAAGAATTGGACCTCGCTACAGGTTACGGCTAACGAGCAATTAGGGAAAGTTTTGACAATTTTAAAATGTGAAGGAGCAAAACTTAGTTGGCCCTTGAGAGATCCGATCGTTCTCACTGAAGAAGGGAATGTGTATCTGAGAGTTAAGGTCAATGCTCGTTTTTATCAGTTTTTTTATTCATTGGATGGGAAGAATTGGAAAGAACTTTCTTTCATTTTTGATACTTACAAACTTTCAGATGATTACATTACAAAACCATTCTTGGGACCTACAGGAAGTGCGTTTACGGGTGCTTTTGTAGGCGTTCACTGCAATGATTTAACAGGGATGAGGCAAGAAGCTGCTTTTGAATATTTTAGTTATCAAGATATAGAGGAAGACGAAGTCACTAAAAATTAAGGATAGAGGAGAAGAAGATGAATAGGACAAATATGGTGTCAAGTGCTGGGATCCGGGTAAAACTTCAAAAAATGGGCTCATTTTTAAGCGGTATGATCATGCCGAACATATTAGCTTTTATAGCTTGGGGACTATTAGCGGCATTATTTATTCCCACGGGTTGGCTTCCTAATGAAAAATTTAATGAAATCGTGCCACCTACGCTAAACTATTTGCTACCATTGCTAGTAGCATATACAGGTGGGAAACAAGTGTATGGTACTCGAGGGGCAGTAGTAGCCTCAATGGTGACTATGGGGTTGATCGTAGGTGCTGATGTTACGATGTTTTTAGGCGCAATGATAGTAGGACCGAGTGCTGCCTGGGGGATGAAAAAAATCGATTCCCTTTATGAAGAAAAGGTAAAAACTGGGTTTGAAATGCTTGTTAAAAACTTTAGTGGGGGCATTTATGCTGCTATTTTGACAGTTATTGGCTATGTATTAGTAGGTCCAATATTCAATACATTGAACTATATGATGACTGATGCAGTCAATGTACTCGTTGAAAACCATCTTTTGCCCTTAGTAAGCATCTTTATGGAGCCAGCAAAAGTCTTGTTTTTGAACAATGCCATTAACTTTGGTGTTTTTGCACCAATCGGTTTAGAGCAAGTAGCTGAAAATGGTCGTTCCATGATGTTTGCAATTGATAATCCAGGTGTTGGGCTAGGTATTTTGTTATCATATATGGTTTTTGGAAAAGGAACAGCTAAGAAAACCGCTCCTGGGGCCATCGTTATCCATTTTTTTGGAGGAATAGCAGAAATTTTCTTTCCTTATGTACTGATGAATCCATTATTGCTGATTCCAGCTATATTAGGAGGAATGAGTGGCGTTGCAACACTAATGATTACGGGAGCAGGAATGATTTCCCCAGCTTCGCCCGGCTCTATCTTTGCCTTCATGGCTGTGACTCCTCGGGGGAGCCATTTTGGTATTTTATTGGCAATCACTGTTGCAACTGCGGTCACATTTATTGGTGCTTCCGTTGTTCATAAATTAACAAATCGAACGTCGGATAAGAACAATGAAGAATTTCTCCTAGCAGAAGAAAAGACCAAGGAAATGAAGCAAAAAGGGAAAATTAGCAAAGATTTTTCAATCAAAAAAATCATATTCGCTTGTGATGCAGGAATGGGCTCTTCTGCAATGGGGGCAACGATCGTTAGAAAAAAAGTTCAAGAACTCGGTTATGATATTGAGGTTACAAATGTTGCTATTCGTGATTTATCAGCAGATGAAACGTCATTAGTGATTACTCAAAAAGAGCTTCAAGAAAGAGCAAAAAAAGCTGCACCGTCTGCGCATTTTCAGTCAGTAGATGAGTTTTTGAATAGTGAGCGATACGATGAGATTCTCGCTGATTTGAGATAATCATCACCTTTGGACTAACTAATGTGAAAGCCTATGATCATAACGATAAAGAGTACGATCATTTAACAATTTTCATTCCAAATAAAGGAAAGAACAATAAATAATCGAAAAAATTACAGGAAGAGTTAGGAGATAGTTCTCTTCCTGTGATTTTTTGCTACTCGTATTTACATAATTTTCCTGATCTACCCTGATTTGAACTAAAAATCTAGAAGAACCTATTCGTTCAAGAAACGATCTCCTCTTTTTCCAGACTAAGATAACGATAAAAAGTTGATCGTTTTAACCCTGTTTGGGCACAGATATCCACAACAGCTTTTCCTTCTTTTTGATAAAGGTTCAATGCGTGTTGAATCAGTCCAGGATCGATTCGTGGGCGACCACCGATATTTCCTCTAGCACGAGCGGATTCTAAGCCTTCTTTGGTCCGTTCGACGATGATGTCTCGTTCGAATTGGCTAAAGGCTTGGAAAACAGTCATCATCAATTTCCCTTGTGGGGTTTGCGTATCAAAATTTTCTTTAATACTGATAAGCTTTACTCCTTTTTTTTCAAAAAAGTAGACAAGATCAATGAGATCTTTGGTACTTCTTCCTAGTCGCGAGAAACTTTCAATGATGATTTTATCGTTTTCTTTCACTCGTTTTTTTAATTTATTTAATTCAGGACGATTCGCACGAACACCACTGATCTTTTCCGTATAAATTTTATTGCACTCATACCGGTCAAGTAAATCTAACTGACGCGAGAGATCCTGTTGTCTTGTGGAGACACGTGCGTACCCATAAACCATATTTGTCATACGAATTCCTCCAGTTGCACAAAAATAAGTCTACATAGAGAATACCTTGTTTGTTCACTTAAGTACACATTCAAGAAGCTTCTTAATGTGAATTTGGGAAATAGGAAGGTTTTTTTATGCACCTAAATATTGTACTATAGTAAAGACACTAGTCGGTGAGGAAGAAACACGGAGGGGAAAATGAGAGAATTGCAGTTAAATTTTATGCTAAATAAGACGACCGTTCGCTGGCTTCAAATGTTAAATACTTTTGAGCGAGAACGGACTTGTTCCATCGCAAGTTTAGCAAACAAACTTGATGTGACCCAACGGACGATCAGCTCGGATATCAAAGAATTGAAAACCTATCTACAAGAGGCAGCCGAATTTTCGCTTGTAGCCAATGGCTATCATTTTAGGGAAACGAATCCGAAAAAATACTTGTCCCAAAAAAAGGAGCTTGTTGCAGAAGAAGGAATGTATCAAATCGTGGAAGCCATTTTCCACGGTGAATTCTGTTCGGTTGAAGAGTGGGCGCAGCGCTTGTATGTATCAGAAAGTACGATGCGTCGTTATTTGAATACTGCTTCTGTGACGTTGCGAAAGTATCATGTGGAGTGGATCTTGCAACCGGTTAATTTGAGTGGCTCCGAAGCCAATATTCGCAAGTTCTTTAAAGATTTTTATTATGAATCAGATGTCACCCCTCATACGCTCTTGCCCCCCAAAGAACTGATTGCACTAGTCAGTGATGTCTTCTCAGAAATTCCCGCAGAGCTGGTGAATACAGGCGTTTCTCCGAGTGATTTTTATTATAGCTTGTATATTGCGATCAAGCGTTACCAATTGGGAGAGACGGTTCAGATTCCTCAATCGTTGGCAAAAATCATCGAAACCCATGAGGCATTTGCCGTAATGAATGACTTAGCACCTAAAATCGAAGCGCTATACCGAGTAAGACTGCCGCAACAAGAAATTATGTGGCTTTATTTAGTGACCGTGATGAAACGGACTTTGACCGAGCCTGAAAAAGAGCAGCAATTCGTTGCATCGTTTGGACTGTATCCTGAACTCGAAGAACTGAGTCAGCGCTTCGTTCAAGAATGGGGCATTTCCTTTCAAGAGCCCCAACGGGTCAAGACGATGATCCACGCCTTTTTCCTGTCAAAGAAAATCAATGAGCAACTGGCGCCCGTTTTAAATCACTTGCTAACAGAAGTAAAAAATGAAGCGCAGAAGCATCGTTCTGCCGCTTATCAAAGGAATCTGGCATTTATGAAGCAGCACCAAGCGATTCTTGGGATCAAGCAGGAGTATCTGGTAGATATTTGTGCGGCACTGACCCTTTACAGTGAAGCAATCAGGGAGCTCTATGCTCAAAAAGTCAGACGGATCGCATTGATAATAGAAGGCGATCTCTATGCCTGTCACACGATTCGTGCGCGCTTTTTGCGTTATGTCGGCAATGATCATCTGGTATTTTTTCCAAAAATCAATGAATTGACGACCGATTATTTGAAGGGAAATGCCATTGATCTTGTGGTTACAAATTATAGCGAATATTTATCAGAGTTCATCTTATCGACAGATTATCTTTTGCTCAAAGCAATCCCCGATTATCAAGATTGGCAAAGAGTGATTGAAAAAATCGATCCTCAGTTAGGGCAAGCGTTAAACGCTCCCACAGCCTAATATACGTGTTGAAAAAGAGCATGACGAGGACATGTGTGGATAAATCAAAGAGAAAAGCCGCAACCGTTGCGATCGACGGTTGCGGCTTTTATTCGTTCATCTAATAAAAAAGGGAGTTATCTGAAAATAGGCCCACTGTTCCTGAATACCAAAAGATTGGGTTATTTTGGTGAAAGAACAGCCTACGTTGAAACAGTTAGTTGGCATTTACTAGTTTATCAAAAATTGCTTCAAAGGTTTTGAACGTATCACTATCTAACTGACAAAGCCATAAAAGGTAGCTTTTTTCTTTGAATGTCCATTCGATCGAAGGGTAAGAGGCAATCAAGGCATGGTATTTCTCTCGTTGTTCACTGGTAGCTAATAACCACCGCTTCTCAAAAATCTTTTTCTCTTCCATTTTTATCTATCCCCCATAAAGAAACGTTGCCTGAAACTTCACTAACGGGCAACGTAAATCTAATGATATGCAGATCTATGTTTAGTATACCAAAGAAAAATGAATTTTTTTAGAAGATGTGTAAAATTACATACAATTTCTTTTATTTTGCTTTTTTTGGGACCTTTTTTGAAGAAAAGAAGCGTTCTGTTGAAAGGAACTGTTGTTAAAAATGTTTGTGATAATACTAAGAATTAGTAGGCAGAAACCTTGTATCCATCGTATTGAGTCAAGTGGTTACAGGTAATAACAAAAATGGACGATCCTTTTTAAATGATAAGGAATCGTCTTTTTTTTATAACACTTTTTTTTGCACAAACTTTTAAAATGCCTTATTTAAAAAGAAAATGAAAATCAATTTATTCATACAGGTTTGCAAATCTTGATTTATCGATTGATGATCAACCATGGTAAATTTAATCTCGTTAAAAACGATAAAATTTCGTCAAAAAAGCATTATTTTATAGCTCTAATTTAGGTTTTTAGAGAGTTTGTATCGAATAGGTTGTTCCGATAAGAGCTATAACTGATTTTTTTCGAGGGAGTAAGAAAGGGTGACTGATAAAAACGTGAAATGAATCTTTAAAGTACAAGAGAAAGAATAGAGAAAAAGGAGTTACTTATGAATAACAAATTTAGTAAAAAAGTCACAGGTTTATTGTTGATTAGTCATTTAACTTTATCGGCGTTGCCAATAAATGCGATGGCGACAGAAAAAACTGATAATTCTTCAGGAGTGACACAAGAGAGAATAGAAGCTCCAAATTTATTATCAGATAGTGAAGCAACTCAAAGCACAGAAAATGACCATACAGCAACCAATGAGCAAGCAGTTCAGGAAACAGAGGGTTCTCCTACTGAAAGTGAAGAAGCTCAAACAGAAGTTTCTACTGAGAACTCTTCAGAAAATAATGAAGTCGCAGAAAATGATGAACAAGCGGATGCACCAAATGAAGAAACCTCAGAAAGTAATTCTAACGAATCATCAGAAGACGCTGCTGAAACCCGTTCAACAAGGGCAAGTGTCCAAGTAACATCTGATGCTGAATTACGGACAGCGTTAGCCAATGCGACGGTTACACAAATCAGCTTAGCCAATAACATCACGATGACCAGTAGTGTGACATGGACAGGGACGACCAAAACGATTGAAGGTAATGGTCATACGTTAACCTTCGGGAATAATGTTCGGTTGTATGGAAATACGGTAAATCAAGGATTAAGTATCAGAAATGTGAGAATCGTGGCTCATGCAACAAATACGATCTATCAAAATAGAACGTCCAGTGTTTCCTTCACAAACGTTACTCATGAAAATAGTCATGCAACGGGGCGCTTACTCTATTTAGCCGCTAGCAATTCTTCAGCTAATTTCTTTGGCGAAAACCGATTAAATGCAGGTTCCTTGATTTGGGCTACTTCGAATGTCCGAATGAATATCGGCAGTGGTGCTTCTGTAGTTGCAAATAACAATGGAACAGCTCGTGCGATTTATCTTGCAAGTGGTGGTCGAATTGATTTAGGTGAAGGCAGTTTATTAGACGTTACTCAAAACAATCCTTCAAATACAGCAAAAGCAGTCTTGATCGAAGGAAGTGCCTCAAGCGTAGTAGTTAATTCGAATGCAACGTTTAAGATCACAAGTGCGCCAAATACGCAAAAAACACAAGAAGCATTGGGGTTGCGAGGTGCTTTGACCGTATTATCTGGGGGAACACTGGATGTCGTGGGAAGAAGCACGTATTCAACGGTAAACGTTGGACAATCAAGCACTTTCCACGAAGGATCAAATGTTCGAATCCAAAACAATCATACGAATGGAACCGCAATTGGGTCCTATCCAGGAACAACGAACTACACGATCCACTCATCGACAGGAATGCAAACTTGGAGAAGATCAGCTGATTTTTCAGGAGAGCCCAGCTTTAATTATCCAGAGTTTAGACAAGGTTCTTTCTCACTAAATACTTATACGAACAAACAAGTTACTTCGCGGATTGAATCCAATGACTCAATCTTCAACGCAACATTCAATAGTTCTCAAATCGGAAAAATCGCTTTTGGTGACTTTGTGGATACCGCAACGATTCAACAAACGACCATTGACGACTTAACCACAAGCTCAACGCACATTACGGGGCGAGCTGAGCCAAATGCCGATTTAGCAGTCACTATTGAAGGACAAGGAAGTTTAACGGGACGCGTTGCAAGTGATGGAACTTATCAATTTGCGATTCCGAACGCACCATTAGCAGTTGGAACAAAAGTGACTGTTACCGCAACGTCCAATGGTATTCAATCGGTTGCAGAAACAGTTGTAGAGGATAGTGAAAAAGAAACGATTGCCGAAACAACGATTTCCGAGCTAAATACTGACTCCACAAGTGTGACGGGAACGGCTGAGCCGAATGCTGAGATTACGATCAAAGCCGGTGACACGATCATTGCGAATGGACGAGTGGGTAGTGATGGCATCTATGCATTGACGATTGAGAAACAACAAGCTGGTACGGTAGTTACCGCCCAAGCAACCTTAAATGGCATTTCATCAAATATTGCAGAAACCATGGTTGATCGAGCAACGATCGCCGAAACAACATTGAATGAGGTGACAACCACATCCACTACCGTTAGCGGAACAGCCGAACCAGATGCACATGTGGAAATTACTATAGGCGATTCTGAAACGAAAAATGCCACTGTTGACAGTGATGGCAATTTTGAAGTAGAGATTGATCCGCAAGCAGCGGGAACAATTATTACTGCTCAAGCAAGCATCGATGGATTGCAATCAAATATTGCTTCAACGATCGTTGTCACTGATCCAGCAAACACCGAAGGCACGATTACACCAGCAAGCTACAATGTTTCTTCGGCCGATCAGTTCCTGAGAGGGTCGTATACCGGTGATGTTGTATCTGCCCGTGTGTATGTAAATGGATCATCCGTTCGTGGTGGGAATTTTGCTGATGGTTCGTTTGAATTCTTTATCGGCAATCGCATCCAATCCGTAGATGATGTCGTAGAAATCGAAGCCTTGGATCAATATGGCAAAGTACTTGATCGGACAACCGTTGAATTAACTAGAGATTTGGCTGGTTCGATCACACCGGATCAATATCGTGTTGGCGAAACAATGATTACAGGGACCTTTACGGGTGATGTCAATTTTGCACGTTTAGTGATCAATGGCACGCCTTCTAATGCATGGGGTGGTACCTTCAATGCCGATGGCACCTTCTCGTTTTATGTAGCGAATCTTGGAATCAAAGCGGGCGATAAAGTTGAGATCCAAGCGTTGAACCGCCAAATTAACGGTAACACGGAAGCAATCGAAGTGCTAGAAACCAAAGAAGTAACAGTGATTGATCAACTTCAAGGGACGATCACACCGGATCAATACAGTTACACCGATACCATGATTACGGGAACCTTTACGGGAGATATCAATTTTGCCAACTTAGTGATTGATGGACAGTCTGTAGGGAACTGGGGTGGCACATTCAATAAAGAAACTGGCCGCTTTGAATTCTTTGTTCACGCACAATTTAGAGACCAGATCAGAACGGCAACGAAAGTAGAATTGCAAACCTACCATCGTGAAACAGTCGATGGACAAACGATTGATCATAAGCTGGTGTTGCAGCCGGTAGAAATCGTCAAAGCAGCAGGCACGATTCAACCAGCAGCCTTCAAAGTGACAGAGAGTGAAATTACCGGAACCTTTACAGGCGATGTGAATTTCGCCAACTTGATCGTTGATGGACGTTCAATTTCATGGGGAGGCACCTTTAACACCGCAAACCAGACGTTTACTTACTTTGTCAATCAAACGACCCGCGACTTGATTCGCGATGCGGAAACAGTTGAATTGGTTGCTTACCATCGGGAGGTTGTTAGTGGCCGTCCGGTAGACACCGAATTGGATCGCAGTGTAGTCACTATCGATAAAGAATTTACTGGAACGATTACGCCAAATCCATACAAGCTGGGAGACAGAACCATTACGGGGACCTATACAGGCGATGACATCAACTTTGCTCGACTTGAAATTGATGGCATGATCCTGTGGGTGAGCGGTTTTGCGGATGGTACCTTTACCGCCTACTTGAACCAAGAACAAGCCAACAGTGTGACAAAAGACAGCCAGATGACGATCTATGCATTGCATCGCTTTGCTGACTTAAGTACACGAGAGATTGCACAAGCAACCGTTTCAATCACAGAATAAGAAACAGAAACTACGAGAGCCCCTTGGACCTTGCCTGTTGCAAGGGGCTCTTCATTGATAGAAAGAGAGAAAGCAAATGAACATGAAGAAAAAAATCGTTAGCCTCTTTAGCCTTGCCCTCATGGGGAGTTTTTTAGCGGCTTGCTCGGCGGATGACCAAGCAAAGACGGATACTACCCAAGGCAGCGAACCAATCGAACAAATCACGGATCAAAGCAATGCCGAGCCGCAATCGATCATTGGTGGATTAAAGATCATCATCGACAAACAAGAAATCAATCAAAAGAAAACAGAAGATGGGGAACAAGTATTACATACATTTACCATCACAGCAGAAAATATGGGGTCAGTTGCCGCTGGATTAGGTTCGATTGATTTTCTTTTAGAAACTGAAGAGGGAGAATTTCTTGAACTTGATCATACCATGGCGATGTTTGGCAATGAGATCGCTGTAGGTGAAACCATCACTGGACAAGTTTCCTTTGCTTTAGAAGAAGGACAAGTGGCGAAAAAACTGATTTATAAACCCGGTGAAGAACAATTAGCAGAATGGGATGTTAAGAGCGAATGAAGGTAAACGTTATTGGATTGGGGTATATCGGGCTGCCCACAGCACTTACTTTTGCAAACCATGGGATTGAAGTCGTTGGGGTTGATGTGTCAGAAACAGTCGTTCAATCACTTCAAGCAGGTCAGGCACCAATCGAAGAACCCGACATTGATCGCTATCTAGCACAAGCTTTAGCGAAAAAGACATTCAATGCACAGTTGGTACCAGAAAAAGCGGATGTCTTTATTATTGCCGTACCAACGCCAAATATCGCCGATCAATTTGGTAGTTGCGACTTGTCCTACGTGAAAGCGGCGATGGCTGCTATCTTACCCTATCTTGAAAAAGGCAACACAGTCATTGTTGAATCGACCATTCAACCCCGCACGATGGAAGACATCGTTGGACCCTTTTTTGAAAAAGCAAGTTATACCATTGGAGAAGATCTCTATTTGTTGCATTGCCCAGAGCGAGTTTTGCCAGGGAAAATCTTTGAAGAGCTGGTGATGAACAATCGAATCATTGGTGGCATGACGAGCGCTTGCACCCAACAAGGCAAACGCATTTATCAGACCTTCGTCAAAGGAAACGTGCTGGAGACTTCTGCAAGTATCGCTGAGCTATCGAAATTGATGGAAAACACCTATCGCGACTTGAACATTGCACTAGCCAATGAATTGGTCCAAATTGGGGATCGCCTAAACATTGATGCACTCCAAGTGATTGAGTTAGCCAATCAGCATCCACGGGTCAATATCCATCAACCGGGACC
Source organism: Enterococcus sp. AZ095a (assembly GCF_050546735.1). NCBI lineage: Bacteria > Bacillati > Bacillota > Bacilli > Lactobacillales > Enterococcaceae > Enterococcus > Enterococcus sp. AZ095a. The sequence goes on from NZ_CP172953.1 coordinate 612,066, forward strand.
TGGTGTCGGCGGTCATTGCTTAGCAGTCGATCCGTATTTTGTTGTCGCGGCAGCACCTGATGACGCGAAGTTAATTCAATTGGGGCGGATGATCAATACAGAGATGCCTGAATTCATTATAAAAAAAGTCGAAGAGATCTTAGCGATTCATGGTGGAAACAAAATCGCGGTCCTAGGGTTGGCGTATAAGGGCAACATTGACGATGCCAGAGAAAGTCCGGCTGTTGAGATCGCCAAAAGATTGAAACAAAAGAAAGCTCTGCAAGTCACTACCTATGATCCTTATGTCGCCACTTCTGATGTTGCACAAATTGAAGCAGCACTAACAGACAGTGATCTGGCATTGATCCTCTGTGACCATGATGCCTTTAAAGACATAGCGCCGGCAGCCATTCAAGCGATGAAACAAAAAATCGTTTTTGACACGAAAAATATTGTGACAGGTAAAACGAGGTTCGAGGCTGCCTATTCTCTTGGGTCATTACCAAGCGCCCAGTAAATGGTTTGATTGCTATTTCTGTTATTGAAAGGGAAAACCAATGAATAAAGAAATAAATATGAAAAAATTGAAGCAAGTCCTTCAGCAACGAATAGGCTGGATCCTCATGATCATTAGTATTCCCTTACTAGCGATGTTGCTTTATCTAACCCTGTTTGCTGAACCCATTTATCAAAAAAGTGCACAGTTGCTGATTAGTCAGTCAGAAACGATAGCTGGCAATCGTCTGGAAAACCAGACGATTCAGGCAGACCTTCAACTCGTCAGTACCTATAGCACCATCATCATGAGTCCTCGCATCTTAAATGAAGTCAGTGAGGCGCTAGAGGGAAGCTACGATGTGTCTGAATTGTCGGAGATTTTGAGTGTTACCAATGCCACCAACTCGCAGATCATCGAAATCAACGCTTACCATCAAAGTCCGAAGATCGCAGCCGAAATCGCCAATACGACCGCCAGCGTTTTTAGTGAAGAGATCCCTAAAATCATGAACATTGATAATGTCACGATCTTAGCAGAAGGAACCGTTTTGCCACAAGAAACGCCTGCTCGTCCAAACAAGTTTTTGTTGTACAGTTTGACCACTTTTTTAAGTCTTCTTTTCGCTTTTACGTATGTGTTCCTCCTGTTGGTTTTTGAGCGCAGTTTTGCTTCGAATACGGAAATCGAAGAGGTCTTAGGGGTAAAGGTCATCGGAGAGATAAGCAAAGAAAAACGAGTTGCTTCGTTTAAAACCATCCAGTCGAGAAGCTTTAGAGGAAGGAAGCGTGTGTGATGCGTAGCATGAAGGAAAATTATTCCATCATCAGCGAACAAGTCAAGTTGATTCGCGAAAATGTCGACTATTTATGCCAACAACAAGATGCTCAAACGATTTTGATTACTTCAGGAGAAAGCGGTACGGGAAAATCCACGGTCTCGGCAAATTTGGCGGTCGCCTATGCCCAAAAAGGGAACCGAACCTTATTGATCGATGCGGATCTGCGTAAACCCACCCAACATTATTTGTTTTCACAAGAAATGCACGTGGGCTTGTCCAACTATATCCGACGGGACATCTCGATCGAAAGCTGTGTCCAACAAGTGATTTTAGAAGATTGCGAATTTTCAATCATCACTAGTGGAGCCATTATGTCAAACCCTAATGATCTGCTCGCTTCTTCGAAAATGACCGCAGCCTTGCAAGAGGTCAAACAACTATACGATGTGGTCATTATTGATACGCCACCAGTCAATGTCGTTTCGGATGCCTTGATCCTAGCCAAGAAAGTCGACGGTGTACTTTTAGTCGTTCATGCGGATAAAACGAACAAACAATCCGCAAAAAATGCCGTCAAAAAGCTACGCCTAGTTAACGCAAACATCTTAGGTGTCGTGGCGAATGGCACGGACACGGGTGAAAATTACTATTATTAAGGAGGGGAACTTTGTGGAAAGACCCGCTTTAGACAAGCAGTCAAGGGTTCAAGCGACTAGCTATTTACGTTGGAAACGCACGATAGAAACTATCTTTAGCTTGGGCTTATTAGTCGTCCTTAGCCCGCTGTTACTGCTGATTTGTATAGGGATCAAATTTTCTAACTGGCAGGCACCGATTATTTTTAAGCAAGTTCGTGTTGGCAAAAATGAGGCCACGTTTGTGATGTACAAATTTCGAACGATGGTGCCTGATGCCGATCAATTATTAGGGCGATACCTTGATAAAAACGAAATTGAAGGGGCCATGTTCAAGCTGAAGAAAGATCCGCGAGTGACGCGCTTAGGCCGTTTTTTAAGAAAAACGAGTCTTGATGAACTGCCCCAATTGATCAATGTCTTGAAAGGGGAGATGGCACTGGTCGGCCCCCGTCCTCCTTTAGAAAGAGAAGTCGTCAGTTATTCAGAAAAAGACAAGCAACGATTGTGTGTCACACCCGGGTGCACAGGGTTGTGGCAAGTCAGTGGACGAAACGAATTGAGCTTTCAAGAGATGGTCGCATTGGATCTCTATTACATCAATAACCTGAGCTGGTTATTGGACTTGAAAATAATTATGAAAACGATTGGCGTTGTTTTCTTACCCAAAGGAGCATTCTAATGGAGCAACAAGTACGTGTATCACTTTTAGGCAGCAATCTCGATTCCTTAAACTTTCAGGAAACCATTACTAAGATCGAGGCAATGATCGAACAGGGGATGCCCGCACAGCATGTTTCAATTAACGCGGGAAAAATAAACTTGATGCGAAAAGATCCCTCGTTGCGATCGATCGTCAATCGGGCAGCTTTGATCACGGCTGATGGGCAGTCGATTGTCTGGGCAGCGAAATATTTAGGGTGCCCGGTACCAGAAAGGGTAACAGGCATCGATCTTTTTCGCGAGCTGGTCAAATTGGCAGCAGAAAAAGGCTGGCGTCCTTATTATTTAGGAGCAACTGCCGAAGTCGTAGAAGCCGTCGTCAAACATGACCAACAGCTCTATCCCGACCTGAACATAGCGGGTTTTCACCATGGCTATTTTTCCGAAGTCGAATCATTGGACGTGGCAAAAGAGATTGCACGGACGCAACCAGACTTGCTGTTTGTCGCTTTTTCTAGCCCGCAAAAAGAGATTTGGCTCGATACATTCAGCGAAGTGTTGCAAGTGCCATTTGCGATGGGCGTTGGCGGCAGCTTTGATATCGTCGCAGGCAAAACCAAACGAGCGCCTTTGTGGATGCAGCGGGCAGGTTTGGAATGGTTTTATCGCTTTGCGCAAGAGCCAGTCAGGATGTTTGATCGCTATATCATAGGAAATTTACGCTTTTTACAGTATGTGTGGGGAGAAAAAAGAAGAAACGCATGAAATCAAAACAGCAAAGCCATCACCGCTTCTTCCTGGGGATTGTGGCCATTTTTCCGATAATCGACGTCTTAAACGGCTTATTTCTAAGTCTGGGCATTCCTTTTCCCATTGGCGTGTTCTACCGTTTGCTGTTCTTTTTGTTCTTAGTGATTATGATCGTGACAGAAAAGATTCCCCATAGCTACTATACATATTTAACGTATGGGTTTATCGCTGTGACGCTTACGATTTTTCTGTTACAAGCACTTTTTCTAGGGTACAGCTGGCAGTGGGTGATCGAGGATCTATCGGTGTATATCAAATACCTCTTATGGGTACTGATTCCTTATTATGTCTATCAACGAAAAAACGACTTCTCCAAACTGCACTACGACAGCTTGTTTATTGTTATCAGTGTCTGCTTCACCTTGGGGCTACTGATTCCTTATTTTTTAGGGCTAGGCTACCAAACTTATGACAATTCTGATGCTGGGTATAAAGGCTATTTCTTTGCCAATAATGATACGAGCTTTGCCTTTATTGTTTCAATCACCTTTACAGTCCAGGCACTAATTGTTTCGATCAAAGAACAGACCCATAAGTTTTCACTGTTTTTGGCTAGTTTATTCGCTGGAAATTTCGTCTGTTTGGTCTTGGTCGGTACGAAAACCGGCGTGTTTTATGGTGTCGGTGTGTTGTTCTATCTTTTAATCCGATTGGTGCTAGGCATTGAACGTAAAGCATTTCTGCAACAATTGTTTATCTGGTTTATGAGTTTTATTACGATTGCTTGGCTGCTTATTCAAGGACTACCATTGCTGATCCAAGCCGTCGAAGGAACCTATCTTCGCATAGTGTATTTTTATCATCTTTTCGACGGGGACTTGATCCGGTTACTTTCTAGTTCAAGAAGTGATTTTTTGATTGGTGGGATGAACGCCTTCTTAAATGATGAGGCCCGACACTTTACCATGATCTTTGGCCAAGGCTTTGAATACCGTTTGGCACACTTTGGTCGTCTTGGCTTAATTGAAATGGACTTCTTCGACACCCTTTTCGGGCAAGGCCTACTGGGAATAGCGTTATTGCTGCTAATGCTCGCCTATTTTGTCTATTTGGCCTTTCAGCCACGAAAACGATCGGTTTATAGTTTTGCCTTGATCGTGGTGCTTTTTTATAGTTTTTTTGCCGGGCATGTTTTGTATTCGGCATTGTCTTCCACCTTTTTAGGATTGATTTGTGGAGGCATTATTTTAACAGAGAAAGAGTGAACAACTGATTGAAAAAATTACTTTTGAGGCTGGGCTTTTTCTCCCTCGGTTCGTTAGGTTCGGCGGTCTTAAACTTGGTGCTTTTGCCCGTAACGACCAGCTTTTTGACACCCGAAGAATATGGGAAGACCAGTATGTTTTTCCTTGCACAGACCTTTTTGATATACGTGATCTATCTCGGCTTCGACCAAGCCTTTACGAGGGAATACCATGACCACGAAAACAAACGCGAGTTATTGCAACAAGCGATGCTCGTCCCGTTGCTCGGTTCATTTTTCTTTCAGCTGATCCTAGTGGTTTTTGCAGCAGATTTCTCGCAGCTTTTATTTGAGTCTCCACAGTACACCCGTGCGATTTATTTATTTGCTCTTTCGTCGGGACTGCTGATTTTTGAACGGTTTCTTTTGTTAACGGTTCGAATGCAAAACAAAGCGATCCAGTTCTCCGTTTACAGTATTTTGGTGAAATTCATGGTCTTGTTCATCACGTTGCTGTTTCTCTTTTTTGGTCCGCCGACGTTTATTACGGTGGTCTATGGCATGCTCTTCGGTCAGATTATCGGTGATTGTCTGTTGATTCTGGCAAACCTGGCGCTTTTTGTGCCGCTCATTCGCCAAATCGATCGCAACCTGATCAAAAAGCTGAGTCGTTTTGGCTTGCCGACGGTGGTGGGAACGTTCCTCTATAGCCTGTTAATGATTATCGACAAAATGATGCTGCGCTATTTTGCTGATTTTGCCGCTTTGGGTATCTACACGGCTGCATTCAAAGTGGCAAGTGCCTTGATGATTCTACAAGTTAGTTTTGCCAATTTTTGGATTCCCACCTCCTATGAATGGTTCAAAAAAGGCAAACCATTGATTTATTACGAACGAGTCAGTCACTTTATCATGTTCGTCTTGTCGATTTTCTTTTTACTGATGGTCTTTTTCAAAGAAACGATCGTCATCTTATTGTCGCAAGACTACTTAGAGGCCCAGTACTTGTTTCCCTTGTTATGTTTTTATCCCTTGATGATGACGATCAGTGAAACGACCAATCTCGGGATCGTTTTTTATAAGAAAAGTCATTTGAATATTGCTGCCTCTTTGCTGGCGGTCTTAGCCGCATCCCTTGGTCATCTCCTACTCGTACCGACAATTGGCGCCACAGGAGCGGCTTGTGCTACGGCATTAGGGTACTTGGTCTTCTTTTTTGCCCGTACATATTTTTCAATGAGGTATTGGCAGGGATTTTCAGTCAAACGGCAAGTCAGCCTTTCGATCGTGCTGTATTGCTTTGCGCTGTTTACGGCATTCAATCGCATTCTTTGGCTGGAAAAGAGCCTCGTTTTGCTGCTGATGCTCTTCGTCGTTGTTCTTTATCGCAAGGAACTAAAGCAGGTAACTAGATTTGTACAAGAAAGGAAAATCAACAAAGCATGAATATCTTACTTATCGGTCCAGATCCAGCAGCAAAAGGGGGGATCGCAACGGTCATTCATAATTTCCAAAAAGCAAAAGCGCCAGAGGACGTGCGTTTCGTCGTCCATAAGACTTGGTCGGAAAAAGGAAAATATTGGACGCAGCTCAAAGCGTTTCTTACGTTTCGTCGGCACATCAAAAAAGAAAGGTGCCAGATCCTTCATTTCCACGTTGCGCAAAAGGGCAGTTTCTATCGCAAGAGTTTGCTGTTGTTGCTAGCACCAAAACATTGCAAGACGATTTTTCATATGCATGCTTCGCAATTTGACCAGTTTTATCAAAACAGTCCTTCGTGGGCAAAGTGGTGGGTCCGTTTTACCTTAGCTCGGGTGGATCAGCTCGTAGTGCTAAGTAGTAGCTGGTCAGCATTTTACCAAACGATTACCGATACCTCAATCGAGGTCTTGCCAAATGCCGTAGCGGTGTCGGAGGAATCCTTTTATGACCCCACCGCAAAATGGATCATCACTCTTGGCAGGATCGGGCAAAGAAAAGGCAGTTTTGATCTGTTGGCAGTTGCAAAAGCAATGGCTGTTTCCTTTCCCGAGATTCGCTTTATGTTATTTGGCGATCAAGAAAATCAACAGGTTGCCCAACAGCTCCAAGAAGAGGCTCTCACCAATGTGTTCTTAAATGAGTGGGTAGCAACCGATGCGTTACCAGCTGTTTTTCGTAAGGCAGCCATCCATTTTCTCCCTTCTTATCACGAAGGCTTGCCGATGGCGATCTTAGAAACCATGGCGGCAGGTATCCCCAATGTAACGACGAAGGTTGGGGGAATCCCAGAGTTGATCCAATCGGGTGAAAACGGCTACCTAGTAGCTGCCGGTGATATTCAAGCAATGATCGAGACGTTGAGCGGTCTGTTAGCTAACGAGGAAGAACGAATCAAAAGCAGCCAACAAGCCAGAGCAACGATTGAGCAACAGTATGCCTTAACGTCGTATATGAAGCGCTGGCAGAAGATTTACAAAAAGCAACTTGATTAATGCTCAAATTGCTGAAAAAAAGGAGAAGTACGATGCAAAAAATAAAGGTATTATCTATTTTTGGTACACGACCAGAAGCCATCAAGATGGCACCGGTCATAAAAAAACTAGCAAATGATCCACGCTTCCTATCAAAGATCGTCGTGACAGGGCAGCATCGAGAAATGCTTGAGCAAACATTAGCGGCGTTTGAGCTGACCCCTGATTACGACTTGGCTATCATGCGAGAAAATCAAACCTTGTCTAGTATCACCAGTCGTATTTTAGAAGGACTCGAAGGTATTTTTCAATCAGAAGAACCAGACGTAGTGTTGGTCCATGGCGATACGACGACGGCAGTGGCAGCTGCGCTGGCCGCTTTTTATCAGCAGATCTTGATTGGTCATGTGGAGGCTGGGCTACGAACAGGTAACAAGAATGATCCGTTTCCAGAAGAAATGAATCGCCGGTTGATTGATCAACTAGCAGATTTTCTCTTTGCCCCTACAGATCAAAGTCAGGCAAATCTGCTAAAAGAAAATCATCCACAAGACCGCATCGTCGTTACTGGCAATACGTCTATTGATGCTTTGTACCACACCTTGGCACAAAAAAAAGACCGAAAACCAATTAGTGAAAAAAAAATCCTTTTAGTTACAATGCACCGGCGAGAAAACATTGGGCAACCCATGGAACAAGTGTTTCGTGCACTAAAACGGATCGCTGTTGCTTATCCCGCACTGACGATGGTCTTTCCGATGCATAAAAACCCTCGTGTCCGTACACTAGCCAAGCGCTATTTAGAAGGGCAGCAAAATATTGAGCTGATCGAACCATTGGATGCCCCTGCATTCTATCAGTTACTGGCAGGCAGCTACCTTGTTTTGACCGATTCAGGAGGGATTCAAGAAGAAGCACCCTCCTTGGGGATTCCTGTCTTGATCGTACGTGAAACGACGGAACGCCCAGAAGGGGTGGCAGCAGGGACTTTAAAACTGATTGGTACCCATGAGGAGCATGTGTATTCAGAAATCGTTCATTTATTGTCTGATGAGGCAGCATACAAACAGATGGCGCAAGCCAAAAATCCCTATGGAGATGGACAAGCCAGTGAGCGAATCGTGGCTGAATTAAAAAGTTATTTCGAGTAGAGGAAGGCGAATCTATGAGACAATTCCAATCATCTTTTGTCATTAGTAAAACGACGCTAAGGTGGCTACATTTGCTAGAACATATGGAGCACGCTTCTCATACACCGATCCGTGGGTTGTCAAAAGTGATCAAAAGCTCTAGCCGAACCATCATTGAAGATTTACAAAACATTAAAGAGTATTTCGAAGATGCTATCGAAATGGAAACGTCAAATAGTGGCTATCAGCTACAAGTCATCGACACAGAAAGCTACTTAGAAAAAAAACGGAATTTGATCAGTAACGAGCCGTTGTTTCGCATCTTTGAGAGCATTTTTTTAGGGGAAATATTGACCATCAATGAGTGGTCAGACATTTTGTTTATTTCCCCTGCCACGTTGATGCGGTATTTTCGAAAGATCGACCCAATTTTAGCACAGTACCAACTGACATTAAACAAAACCACCGTTGATCTTATTGGTGAGGAAGTCAATATTCGCCATTTTTTTCTGAACTTTTATTATGAATCCGATAGTACGCCGCATACCGTATTTCCGCCGTTGATCATTCATGAGATCGGTTTAAACTTGAAAAAAGAAGAATTCGATAGCAATTTCTCTAATCTTGCCTTTGAGGAAATCAGTTACATGCTTTATATCATTTTAGAGCGAACCTCTCATGGCCATTACGTCACGATCGATCCAACCATCGTCAAGCAGTTTCGTAAAGAGTATTATCTTGAGCTGAAAAAATTAAAGACGATGCTATCGAACCATTTGCAAACGACGATCGCCGAAAAAGAAATCATCTACTTTTATGCGTTATCGATGGGAAAACGAACGGTGTTTGATATTGATATGGAAAGGGACTTTTGCAACAAGTTAGGCAAAGACTCGCAGATCCTGCAACTAACCCAACGTTATCTAAAGGAGGCAGGCGTACCGCCGTATGCGCTGGAATATAGTACGGTTTTGATCCAGTCGTTTTTTGCGACGATCTTACTAAAAAATAAACTTTCACCGGTCTTGAACAAAGTGATTCCCGATTTGATCTCATTTGTAAAAAAACATTTTCCAGAGGAAATGGCACAAAACACAGCGTTCTTACAAAAACAATTCAAACAACTGAAGTGTCTGTCTTTAGACATGATCGTAGATATCAGCGCAGTGTTTACCATTCATATGGACTGCGTGAAAGAATTGTACTGGGGGAAGCCTAAAAAAATTGCGTTCCTGTTAGAAGGGAATCAATTTATCTCGCAACGAATTCAGGTCACTGCTCGTAAGTATCTAGGCAGTTATCAGAAACTCTTTTTTCCGAATGTATTAGATATCAATCCCGGCTATTTTGAGGCGAACCAATTTGATATCGTCGTCACAAATTATAATGAGCATATGTCGAATTTTTCTTGTTCTGGCGTGTATTTATTGTTCAATAAAATCCCGAACTCAACCGATTGGCGCAGACTCATGTCATTGATCGACTTTAAACTTTAACAATGGTCCAGGTGCAAAATAATTCTCAGATGAAAGATAGGAATGATGCAATCATGATGAAAAAAGGACATATGACACCAGAAGCCTATTTAAAAAATTACAACGAACTTTGTTACTTGCAGGAATTTCCCCTAATCAAACAAGTATGTACAGAGTTGCAAACACGATTCAAAGAAATTTGCTATACCGAGTACGATAATGTGCTACAACAAATGGCGGATTTGCTAGAAATCGATGCCCAACTGCAAATGTTTTTAGATTTTTTCCGACACGACTTTTTTAAAGAAATCGAATTAGCAGAAGAAGAGATCGTCGAAATGATCAAAAAGGACAAAAATGTCTATTACCGACAAATGGCAGGGATCGGCACAAACCAGAAAGCGCCCCATGGCTTGATTTATCTCAGCGAGAAATGAACACTGTGATCGCTGAGATAAATCAGAGTGTCAACCACTCGTTGGGTAAGAATGGTTTTTATAAAATAACACTTCGAAATGCTTTGTGACCGTGATGATTCCATAAGATAGCTGACCTACGCATTGTCCAATACAACCAGACGCAAGATCCGTGGATTGATTTGATTAAGTAATCGATTCCAATCTGTCGCATCTGGAAACGATTTTAGAAGAACGCATTCTACTTCCAGTAAGTATTCTGTCGTATACTCCGAATAATTGGTGACTAATAGATCAATTTGCTTTTCTTTTAAATAGGTAGGGGAGAGTTCACTGGCATTAGGATAATACAATGTATGGAAGCGACCCAAATATTTTCGCACGATACTTTCGGCATATTCACAAACATATTCATTTCCTTCAAAAATCACGGCGATCGTCCGTTGTGATCCCCAATTTTCTTCTTTGATCGCTTCCATATGAATCGTTAAGCTGGCACAGAAATCGTCAAGATAGGAGGATGAATACAGCTTTTTGACTAGCTTGTGTTTTGCCAAAAATGCATAGTTTCTCTTATATTCGTGGGAAAACTTCTCTTTGACGAATTGCGTAAGATCGTCAATATTGACATTCATGATGGGCGAGAGCATATCGCGTATTTTCACAATCGTAAAAAATGATTCTAACCAGTGTAAATCTTTTTGTTCATCATAGGAATTGCCTTGATTTAGGGCATAGAAATCTTTTGTCACTTGTTGGATCTCAGGCCAGCGATTATACTTTCGGCAAAATTCTTCGATCGAAGGATGATTGATTTTTCGGCGACAGATGAGACAAAGTAACAAATAAATGATTTCGTCCTCTGGCAGATGGTAATGAAAATAGGAATAAAGGATCTCTCTTAACGTATCTGGAGCAATCAATGAATGATAAGCATAAAAGATGTCCTTTAGTTCAGGTGAAAGTTCGACTTGTAACCCTTTCTTGCTGCGTTCCAGTGTAATGTAGAGAATATAGGAAAAGTAAGAAAAAGTAGAAGCCGGTTGCTTTTTTGAATGCAAAAGATTGGTGATCTCAATGACAGCATCTTGGACATCCAGCGATGGGAAGATCGTATTGACATTGATATCTGACTCATAATAAAACAGACAAAAAAAGCGGCGAATATCGATTTCGGAACCTATCAATGTGACAGGGTTTGTTGATAGACGAAGTTTGAAGGGCTTTAATAATTCGTTCATTTTTTTTAAGTAACTGAGCAATGCTTGTTCCGAAAGATTAAGGGTCAAGCTCCAATCCAGAGCAGATTGTAATTCATCAAAAAAAATACTCTCCAAAATCATAAAAAATGGCTCGTCTTTAACTAAATTTTGTTTTTGTTTGATATACCCCTCGGGATCAAGTTCTTCAAATAAATACCCAAACTTAGAGGAATAGATTTCGATCGCGTCATTAAAATAGTCGCGAATCATGGCAATATCCGCAATGATCGTACGGGTACTGCTTTTTGTTACTTCTGATAAATCGCCCAATGTTGCAGATGGATTCTTCTCAAATTCATTTAATAATTGCAATCGTCGGATTAAAGAACGATTTTTGATAAATTTTAGCTGAAAATTTTTCATAGTTGCCCCCGTTGAATTTAAAAAAGAATTAAACACATTATAAACAATTGGTTAAAAAACTTCAATTTTTATGTTTAATTTTATTATATTTGACTAAATATCCCATTTTTATTATTCTGGTGGATGTAAACGTTTGAAACTAATTGATACAATGTAGGTTTTTTCACCGACAGGTGAAAATTGCTATTTTTTTTTAAGGATATTTGACGCTATAGTGAGACCATAGTCCGATGCTTAGGAGTATTTGTTTTTTCTCAAGAGGAAACCTGTGAACTGTTGGTTGGATCAAAAGGGAGAAAATAAACAGTAAATGTAACTAGCAAATGAGTGAATGTGCCATCAATACCTAGAAATGCAGTGTACTTGAGGGGTATCCACGAATGAGAGAGAAAGAAAATAGAAGACATTGATTGGTTGAAGAACATCTACGGTTACCAGAAAGTGTAAACTGGAAACGAACATGCAGATAGATTACGAGGAGGCTAATATGCTGGCAGAAAAGATAGCGGGAGCAGAAGAATATTTGGCGCATTTTCAAACAGAGCTAGAAAAACAAGGGGTGTTACGCTTTTTTCCTAAAATAAATGCCTTTTATCATCGGTTAGCAAAAGAGTTTTTAACGATTTTTCATAGCAAGGAAGAAAACCTGTTTGTTCAGTGGGGCCACTTATTGGCGATTGATGCACAATTGCAAATATTGATGGAAATCAGCAACAATCGCAAAGAGGGATTGCTAGATGACCTTGGGATGAGTGAGGAAGAAGTCATTGAAATGATAGAAAATGACCATAAGTATTTTTACCGTGAGATCACGGGGGCAAAGTTAACGCAAAAACCCAAAATGGGCTTGATTTATTTGAGTGAACACTTAGCGGAGTCCTGAAGTTTTATGTCTAATACGTCGAGTAGACCTGAGAGTTAGGAAAAAAATTGAGATAAATGGGAAACGATGATGTTCAATAGACTATTGGGGAAGTTTTATAGATAGTTTTTTGGAGAAATAAATGGAGAGTAGTAGTGGGGCTAAAAGGATGATTTTCAGGTGGAACGTACCCTTGAGAATGACAGAGAGCAGATGGACTACTCAAACAACGCAGTGGGGAAGGCAATTGGTTGGTCTTCCTTGCTTGAGTAAGAGTTGTTTTTAAGAAACAACAGATTGACCGCTAAAGTCAACGACAAAGGCGAATGTTTTTTTCTCTTCATTAAAATAATTACTGTGTAAGACGTGAAAAAAAGCAAAAAGCGCTTGAAGGTAGGACATGAACGGAATGAAACTTTTTATTATTTTTGCCTCCTTGTCGGTAGGCATATCGGTGGCACAATACGGCATGTATGATTTCTTCCCAGCATATCTGCGATCCTTCGCAGCTGGCTTCAATTGGGGCAAACCATTCTTTTGCTTGGCTATTTCTTTCTGCTGGTTATGTATTTTTGGGTCCAGCGTGGCAGAACAAGGAAAGAGAAGCAATCTTTAGGAGAATGATCAAGAATTAAACAGCAATGATCAGCAAAGAAGCGTTTTTTCATAGGAAGAAATCGCTTGTTTGTAAGCAAAAGTATACATAAATAGTACGACCGAGACGAGCCTTTCGCGGGCTCTTACTTAACATAAACAAATCTGCAGCAAACGTTTGCTTCTTTTGGTGAAACCAAGAAGGGATCGTTTGCTGTTTTTTTGTGCTAACAAATAGGCCTGTTTTCAAATGTCCCGTGGAGAGCTTTTTTCAAGGAAATGAAAAATTCTTAAGGGGGAGGCTGGAAGAATCGATTCGTTCTGTAAATAGTAATCAAAAAATGGATGGCCGAAGAACTACATACGAGAGAGTCAATAAAATGCTTCATGGAGGAATGGCTGATTTAGCCAAGCGGCATTTCAAGGGAGTACCGAAGGATATTAGATAGAGAAGATAAAGCAATGGACAGAGACGCCAAAGTTTTTAGCGCTGCAATAGCTATTGGAGTATGCGTTGGTTTGGCTACATCTGTATTGGCAACAACAGAGTATCGGGAAAGGGCTGGATAAGTGAAAATGAATGGGAAAGGTGGCGCTCCGAAAGAAGAACCATAGCTGATGATCCGCCAATCGTCGAGGAACCACCCAACTGTTTTCCGTAGAGAAATACCAAACGAGCAGGAGATGACCACTGACAGGCATGCTTCATGTTCTTATCAGTTTAGTGATTCTAAGAAAAACAACATAAAAGAAAGAATACCCGACAAACGTAGCTTGGGGGATCAGATGAAAAGAGAGGAACGTTCTTAATAAGGATAGTCCCCCTCCTTTTTTTACCGTTATTTTATTGTGGCTTTTATAGAATGGAGAACTGCAGGTGCTTTGGAGATTGATATATGATTTTTCTATGGTAACAAGCACTTTGGTATATGTTAAGGATTTCTCACTTTAGCCATATCCTATGTTGAATAATTTATTTAAAACGGGGGTTTGTTTTTTTATTTAGGCATAGATTTCATCAGCCAGTGAATTTATTGATTTTTCCCGCATCACAAAGATAGCTATAATGAAGTATATCGAGGATAAAACCCAGCGTTTTTGGAAGCCAACTGAAACAAAGACCAATCGACTTTGTTCAAGGTTACCGTCTAAGTAAAGGTGTCTAAAAAAGGGTGGTTTTTAGGCTTGATGATGTCAAAAAGGGGGAGGGAGAATGAAAAGAGCGAGGGGGAATTTTTGGGTCAAACTGATGATCTTCGCTGCTTTTTTTCAAGTGATCAGTGCTTCGACGATTTTAGTTTCGGCACAAGAAGAGCGTTCCGTCGATACAGAAGGCTCAGTCCAGTTCACGGGTGTCTATGAACCAGACAAACCAGAACCTTCACCACCGACCGGACCGACACAACCTGGCGGGGATGGGGGACGTTTGCCGCAGACAAATACCCGAAAAAGTTCCAGTGCCACGGCACTCGGATCATTGCTGCTATTGATCGCTGGCTATTCAACAGTGAAGAAGACACGCAGGTACCAAAAAGAACGAACAACCTCAAGAACACAAGAAAAGTTGAGTAATAGAGAATAAGGGAATGATCTTATGAGATTTTTGCGATTTGCAACGAGCACCGTACTTGCCGCAACCCTTTTGACTGGCGGGATCCAAGGGACCGCCGCTGAAGTAAGAGTCGCTGAAACCGATGGGCAAGTCAGTTTTGTGCCCAATGATCGAGACCCGACGGAAGTGTTACCGCCTGATCCAGGCCCCGATGGCCCCGATGTGGAGATACCGCCGATCGGACCAGATGGACAAACAGGACCATTGACGATCGCTTATGCGCCGACTTTGGATTTTGGTACCCAAGAAATCTCCAACCGAGATGCCGTCTATTCGATGGTGGCAGAAAAGCAACAATTAGCGGATACCCAAGGGGAAGAAAACCAAGTACCGTATGTTTCCTTCGCCCAAGTACAAGATACCCGTGGGTCAAATGCTGGCTGGCGTTTGACTGTAGCACTAAGTGCGTTTGAATCAGGGACGCAACACAACGAACTGCGAGGGGCACAAATCATCTTTGCCTCACGAGAAGTTGACTACAATAGCCACAACCAAGAAAACGCACCGGCCGCACATGAAGCAGGCTTGCATTTGGATGCCAATGGTTCAGCACAAGCTGTTCTGACTGCTGATGCCGGCAAAGGAGCAGGCACATCATCCGTCGTTTGGGGCTATCAAGATGAATTGAATGCGCAGGTCCAAGCCCAGGCGCCGGTGGTTCGCAATGAGGCGATCCAATTGTTCGTCCCGGGAGCGACTGCTAAAGATGCAGCCTTGTATGTGGCGACTTTGACGTGGCAATTGACGACCACTACCTCGCAATCAGGAGAAACAGTTCCAACGGCGCAAGCCGATGAAACAAACTAAAAGAAAAGAAAGAAGGAATAAAAATGAAATGGATTCGCTTAGCAACAGTCGCAACACTGACCTCTACAATCTTCGCAGGCGGTGTACAAGCAGTAGCAAATGATGAACCCACACCGAACCAAGAGCCGAGTGGAGAAAGACGTCGTCAGAATACAGAAAACAATATTGAGTTCCGAGCTGGTGATGGGGAGAGCGTAGAGGTCGTTCCTCCTGTACCGTATCCACCAGTAACAATCGTTGATCCAGATCCACCAACCGGACCGTTAACGATTGCCCATGTACCGAAAAAATTTGATTTTGGCGTACAAAGAATTTCAACTGCTAATGTATCTTATCCAATAATCGCTGAACAAGAAAAGCTTGTCACCGGTGATGATGAGGAGGAAATCTCAAGAGATAATGACGAAGAGGTAAGAGTACCATTTGTATCCTTTGCACAAATCGTTGATACTCGCGGATTGATTGATTCACAGTGGGAACTGAATCTTGATTTAACAGAGTTTACTACATCAAGTGGGGAAAACTTGAGAGGTGCTTATTTAGAACTCCTTGAACCAACCATTGTTCACAATGAGTACACTGAGGAAGAGCTGCAGGCACTACCTGATGACCATGAGGATAGGGATTATTTACTGCAGTTACTTCCTAATGCCTTTACCACACCAAACGAATTAGGAAACGAGAGTTTGATTATCCATGCAAACTCGACCAACGTTACAGTGATGTCTGCTACCGATGGACAAGGGCAAGGTGTATCGTCAATTTACTGGGGGGATCAAGAAGAATTAAATGCTGCTCACGAGTCAGAAACAGATCCAGTTTTGAATCATGCTATTCGCCTGCATATCCCGGGAACGGCTACACCACAAGCTGCTGAATATACGGCAACACTAACTTGGCATTTAACAAGTGCGATGGATGCCAATGGCGAAACAGTGCCAAACTAAAACGATTAATCTTCAAAGCAACGCAACAATAATGTGAAACAACTGGCAGGAGTAGACCGTTATTCCTGCCTTTTTTGGAAGGAGAAACAACAGTGATTGAACAACCAACAAACCAACGCTGGCTGCGGCTTTTGACTGCAATGATCGTGCTATGCTCATTGATTGCTTGGCCGACACCAGTACGAGCAAATGATGACATTGAATCAGAGTTGAATTTTTTTGTAACCCCGATATTCCCTGACAGTCAGATCGAAGGCGGTGCTAGCGGTTATTTTGATCTGAATTTAGGCGCAGGGGAACAAGAGGAATTGCAGTTACGCATCCAAAATACATCGGAAGAAACCATCGATGTCGAAGTATCGGCTCATACTGCCTTCACCAACGTCAACGGAGTAGTAGAATACGGTCGTGATGCCGAAGCTCCTGACCCGACATTGCCTGCCTCGATTGCCGAATTGATTGAAGCACCAGGGGTCATCACCTTAGAAGCCCAAGAAGAACGGATCCTTACACTGCCTCTGACGATGCCTGAGGAAGAATTTGATGGGATACTGGCAGGGGCGATCCGAGTAGAAGAGGTCCGCGATGCTGGGGCAGCAGAGTCGGAAACAGAAGGCATCGGGATTCGTAATGAGTTTGCCTTTATTTTAGGAGTCGTCGTAAGCAATAACCGCTCGTCAACGGATCCGGGACTTGAATTGCTGGACGTTTTTGCCAGTCAAGTCAATTATCGGAACGTGATCAGTGCCAAGATTCAAAATTATACACCGACTTTCGTCAACCACATAGAAATTGATGCCGAGATTCGTGCCAGCGGTAGCGACACCGTCTTGTATGAAACACAGCGCACAAGTATGCAGATGGCACCAAATTCGCAGATGGATTTTCCGATCCCGCTAAATGGCGAGCGTTTCCGTCCGGGAGACTATGTCCTGACTCTGACGGCCCGTTCACAAGGAGAGGAATGGCATTGGGAAGAGCCCTTCACGATTGCGGCTGCTGATGCGAGACGTTTAAATGAGGAAGACGTGACATTGGAACCAGAAACCAATTGGTGGCTGATTGGCGGAATCGCCGCACTTGTTTTGTTATTGATCATCGTTGTTGTTTTAATCATTAACAAGAAAAAAAAGACAAAGGAAGGTGGGGATCAGTAAAATGAAAAAGAAAACACTAAAGATAGTACTATCACTTATGGTAGGACTATTTAGTGTTTACTTGTTTTTTCCGTCTATTCGTGTGTTCTTTTTTGAACCACTACATGCATGGCAAGGAAGAGAAGGTACGTTAGGCGAGGTGTTCACTGGATCTTCTTTTGAAGAATCTTTAGAGGATCAAGAGGAGTTGGTGGTTTCTTTTCTGGAAGAAATCCAGCAAGCCTATGTTGGAGAAGTGTTTCCGATCATGTTTTTAACAAACCGCCCACTAACAAGCATCGACATCCAGCTGCCTGCAGCCACGATCATAGAAGAAACATTTTTAATGGAAGAAATAGTGATCACCCAAACTGAGGATCCCGAGCAATGGCGTCTGAACTCCGAAGTGCCGTTGACGTCGTTTAGTCTACCACTGACGATAGAATCCGTAGGTACCTATGAAATAACGGTCGCAGAGGCAGTGCTTACCTTGAACGTGGAAGCAAGAAAATCCGGAGAAGAGGGGGAGACATCCCCTATGGATACGGACGACCACCTGAGTGGCACTAACTTAGCAGCGGATCCTGTCAAATCAGATGGTTCATTTTTTGATGACATCGAGGTGGATGAAGGCAATCTTGATCTTTTGGAAGATAGGCGAAGAGAACAAGAAGTAGGCTCTTGGCTAGAATTTTTAGAAGCTGTCATGGACCCAGAGGTGAATCATATAAAGTTGATCGACAGCTTTGAATCTAGTGATAATCCGATTGAAGGTATAGCTTCAGGCGTATCAGGAAGTACAATTAATATTACGAGTGGAGAATCTTATGTCTATATCAGCCAACCGGAAATCTCAAGAACTCTTATTATTGATGGACAAGGAAAATACCAAATTGATTTTCGTGCGGTTGCTGTTGGCTTCTTGGATAGTACGATGGTACCAGAATCTCCTTGGGATATTTCGTATCAAAATATTACCCTTTATCATGGGAATTTTTACGGACCTATGAACGTTACTACTTTGGGTGCTAACAATCAAGCCATATCCACCATGCGGTACCATAATGTTGAAAACATTGGGAATCAGCTTTTACATTCCCCGGGTACAACCGCAGTGCTTTCAGGAAAGGTTACCTCACATCAAGCACGAAGCTACCGTTCGACTTTTAATGAAAATTGGCAGATCAATGCTTGGAATCAAGCAAATTTTGAAGTCCATCGACTTTGGATCAGTCCTAATGCAGAAGTAGAATTGTCGACCATCAGTTCAGGAAATTTATTTTATCATGGTTTTAATCATCCAGAACTGATTATTGGAGAGAATGCCAAAGTTTCCATGAAAGCAAACTTTGAGGGGAGTAGAGGGGAAGCCGATGGTGTGAATGTCTATTTTGGAAATGGTGGTGGGAATCTGACTGTTGGCAAGGGAGCAGAATTAAAACTTGACACTCAGATCAACGCCTCTGCGATTTCCACACTTCATGGAAACCATACCATCGATCTCTTGGAAGACAGCAAAGTGCATATCCAATCCTTAGAGAATCGAAGCCACACGAATGGATGGAATTGGAATATTCTTTCATTTCAAGGAGGCAACACCCATATCAATCTAAAGGAACGTAGCATGTTAAAAATTGATGCGGAAAATCAACCCAACTTATCGGCACATGTTGTTGGCTTCTGGGAACCTCAAAACAGTATCACTGTTGGTAAAGATGCTATTTTAGATATTCGTTCGGACAGTCGCAATGATTCTCAAAATTTGATCTTTTTTGGAAATCTTTCGAAGTTGACGTTCAATGAGGCCCGAAAGGTCAATTTAGAACGAACGGCGCCGCTTTCTTTTAATAACGGAAGTTTGATCAACTTAAATGGAACCAATGAACTGGAAATCGAATTTCAAGGAATCAAACAATGGCAATACGGTGAGTTTGATGAGGTGCAGCCTACCCATGAGTGGATGCCTTTGATTCATATGAGTACCAACTTTACTTGGATCAATCCAACAATCAACAGTGTCGTAACTTTGGATCCAACAGTGGAACAAGGGGTACGTAGTCATTTTTCGACTCATAGCCAACGATTGCTTTTCGAGCAAGTTTCTGAAGTTGAAATAGAGTTGAATCCATTAACGGAAGATCCGACCTTATCAAATTCTCGGATCATCTCTGGAAGAGCAAATCCCAATAGCTATATTCGTTTTGAGCGGGAAGCATTTATGCCCGAACCAAATCCTTCCCTTGGTACTGTAACGGATCCAGATGGACGCAGAGAATTCTTTCACGTCCAAGCTGATGAAGAGGGAAACTTTCAGTTTGATTTATCCGAATTTCCAAACTTCCAACATTTTCGTCACGAAGAGCTAGTGACAGCCGAGGCGTTTTTGAATGGGAGATGGGGAAAGGATTCGGTGATTGTAGAGAAAATCGACATTGTGGACCCGCGGGATCCTTTTCGCCCGGATGAAACGGTCGATCCTGTGAATCCTCCTGTTTTGCCAGAAAACCAGGGATTTGTCAGCATCGACTTTATTTCTCAATTCGATTTTGGAGAAGTACCAATTCTTTCAAGTACCACTCGATATCCAGCAAAGCCGCAGGCGTTGTGGGAAGTTTATGAGGATGTGCATGAAGGGGACCGTCCCAATTATATCCAAGTATCGGATCGGAGGGTCGCTACTACTGGTTGGACACTGAGTGCTCGCTTATCTGAAGAGGGTTTTGTGGGTACGCATGATGAAAGGCAACGACTAAGAGGGGCAAGCGTTTATTTGTCAAATATCCATATGGTAACCACTGGTTCGAATGAGTCGGAGACGCCAGACTATCAAGAAGCCATTGAACTTATTGCAGGTCAAAGTAAAACCTTGGCTTCGGCTCAAGAGAATCATGGTGGAGGGACGTGGATCCAACATTATGGCTCAAGTGAAACAATGGAAAACAGTGTGGAACTGGAAGTCCCGCTTGGTGCCAACCCCCAAGCAACTGCTTATCGCGGCACGATTTATTGGGAATTAAGCTTTGTTCCGAGACCTGAGTCATAAAAGTTTGAATAAGAAGGAAGCAGAAGCTGCTGGAAGTCGCCTGCAGCTTCTCTTCTTTCGAATGTGTGGGGAGGTGAAACGATGAGAAACAAGCCGTCTTTATTGATGAACAGTTTATTTTCAATGACGTGCAAGCGGCAATTGACGATTTTGCGGCAGTTGGAATGTTGCGGTCCTTTAAGTGGGCAACAGCTGGCACATGCTTGCGGCGCTTCTCGGCGGACGATTATTTCAGACATTGAGGAACTGCGCCAACTCTTTGGGGCTTCGACGATCCTCGCATCTGCCAGCAATGGCTATGAATTGGTGATCCAAGAACTGGCAGAGTATCAGAAAAAAAAGCGAGCATTGTTGGCGGATGACCCAAATCTGTTGTTTCTGCATTTCTTGTGTCAGCAAGAAACGGTGATACCGGAAAAACTGGCTGCGATCACCGGGTTAGGCAATCAAACTTTTTTGAAACAATGCCGTCAGCTTCAGACCTTGTTCGCTGCTTATGAGCTGACTTTGAATAAAAAGCAGTGGTGCCTAGAAGGGGCAGAAGGAAACATACGGTATTTCTATAAAGCCTTTTATTTTGAAGAAGAGGAACAGCCCTACCAAATCTTTGAGCAGCTGGCTGAAACGTTGACACTGCGGTATCGTCCGTCCTTGCCGATCGATCCAGTGGTTTCGTTGCAGTGGACGAAGGTCTTTCTTTTACGGGCGCAACAAGGTGGGCGCTTGGAGGAAAATTGGGAAATGGCTGACTTTTGTCGGTTGTTTCTAGAAAAAACGGGCTTTGTCATCGAAGGCTTGGAGGTCTGCAGGTCCTTGTCGCAGCAAGAACGGTGTGTCCTGCTGTTCCTGATGATGGCAGATGAAGGGGTACTTTCGTTTTTATTAAAACATCCGTGGATCGAAGAAACGGTGCCGTTTGATCCAATCGATAGCTTGCGAGAGACGTTTCCCAAGCAAGCAGAGACATTGAGAGAAGATCGCGTGTTCGTGCAAGTGGCGTTAGCAGTCATGTTACTGGATCGGCTCTTCCATGTGCCACCTCCTTTGCTGCGGGATTGTAAAAAGCCAGCAGTGTCGGGTATTGGAAAGTCTAAGGTACTTTCTAGCGCTGCTTCTCACTATTTGCAGACAATAGGCGAGTCCTATCTAAACAAGCAGCAGTTAAAAAACAAGCAGCTGATGATCACCTATCATTTGAGTGGAAATGAGAAAATCAAAGGCTGGATCAAGCAACGTCTGAGGGATTGGCTGGTTGCACAAGGAGTAGATGTCGTCGTCGAGGCTACGAGTGAGCTGTCAATTTTCACCGCCCGCCAGGTGTTGGTCACCGATCAACCGCTCTTTTTGCTGGAATTGGAACAGCCCATCTATCGGTTGGAACGACCGATTGAGCCAAACTCCATCAAACGCCTCGGCAAGGCAATTTTAGCCGATTTTCTTGGTTCATGTGAAGGCTCTGTTCCTAGTGAAGAGCTTCCAGCAGCGTCTGCCTCTCGCTAAAAGCGATAGAGCCAACGGTATAAATAGTCAAAGGCTACGTACGACGTAAAATTATGGTAGAGGAGCAACAGGTATCATGGGTCGATTCCAAAAGCAATGGGCACTTCGTGTGTTGGGAATAGGTTGTCTGCTACTGCTGCTGTTCTATTTCTTTTCAAACTACAAAATGGCTCGTGTCAGCGGTGATTCGATGGCCCCCATTATTCAAAACAACGAGTTAGTCGTTATTCAAAAGAATCAGTTGCCGCATCGTTATGATCTCGTCGCTTTTGAGCATGAAGGGCTGCTGATCGTAAAACGAGTGATCGGGGTTCCTGGGGATTCCTATGCGCGCAGTGGCAATCGTTTGCTATTGGGGGCATCAGGGTCCTATTATGATTTTTCCTATACCTTTACACTGACGCAAGAAACGGCGAGGGAATTGCCGGTCGGAGGCATCTTGCAGCCAGGAGAGTATTTCGTCGTTGGGGATGCGATCATGCACTCGATCGATAGTCGTGAATTTGGTATGGTGACGAGCGAGGCGCTTCGTGGGGTCGTCTTGAATTTCTTTTAAGGATTCAACGTGGTCAGTCAGCGTGTCTGTTTGAAAATCGAGGCTCAATTATGGACAAAAGATGGAAAGGGGGATGTCCGTGAAGATTGTTTATGTCAGCATACTGCTGCTTTGTTTTGTGGCGATCGGGGTGCTTGCTCAACGGGGATACCTCGAAATCTTTGTTCGAAGACTTGAGCGACGAACAAATATGACGGAGTTGGAAAAAAGAAAACTGGCTTTTTTTAAGCATAAGATTCGTAATGAACATCCGTTAGCGTTACTGATGGTGAGTGGTCTGTTTCTTATGAGTTTGCTGCTTTTGACTTTTACTCATGTTTCCATACATGCGCAAAGCCGCAGGGTAGCAGAGGAAAGGGAGCAGATGAAACAGGAAATCTTACATTTACAAAAAGAACAGATTGAAGGGACGCAACGACCGTTATCGGTGTACCCGTCTGCAGGTCTCCCTTTTGAAAATCTTGCTTGGCAGACGCTGCTGATGGCGGATGATCGAGAAGCGCGTTTTCAGCTAGAAGAAGAATTTGGGACGCAAGTGACGCCTTTTTTAGGACCGACAGTCGTGCTGATCCATATTGACCAACCGCTGCAAGAAATCACCCTAACGAGTTCAAGTCATTTGAACTCTTCTGCGGACTTTCCTGCTTGGGAAGCTAATTTGCAGCGAATCATCGATGATCTATCGCAGGCGCAAGGCGTGAAACGGTGCCATTTCGTGTTGCAAGTAGCAGATACGCCCGATACGTCATTTGAACAAACGATCGTCCGCAATGCTCAGGGACAGTGGCAAGTACTCAACCGAAAAGAGCTTGTCCAAGCTTCAGACACGGGAACTTAGAATGAAACAATCAAAAGAGTTATTGACGAAAGGGAGGGATTCAAGGGATGAGTAAGAAGAAGGGACGTGGGTGGTTTTCTGCTCAGACGCTATTCGACGAAATGAACCAAGTGTCATTGAAAGAATTAAAAGGATTTGAAGAAACGTATGAGAAAGAAAACAGAACCGCTGAGACAGCTGTTGCCAATGGACCGGCGAAAGAAGCCTTCGCCGATACCGCAAAAAAGAAAGCTACTAGCAATGATCAAGAAATGACGGGTACCAGTAGTAAACCCCAAAAAGGCAAAAAACAAGGGCAACGAAGTGGACAGGCGCCGGCACCGTCTCCTTCAGTACAAGCGGAACTAGAGGAACGATTGGAGCCAGAAGGATCGCCTAAGCACTCGACGCAACCCTGGTCCTCAGAAACTGGCATGCCACATCCAGTAAGCAGTAAAGGGAAGAGAAAGCGTAAAAGCACCAAAAAGCGTAATGAAACTGTCAATGCGCCCTTGCCTAGCTATCAAGAAAAACGCTCTTTTGAAGCGTTTACCGCGGAAGCGAACGAGGAGCAGATGGAGCTGGCGCCTGTCTCACCAGCAGATATGAGCTTTGAACAAACCCATCAAGAGTTAGTGTTGGCACGAACGAGAATCACAGAACTTGAAAAGCGGCTCCATGCAGAAACCTTGCATCGCTCACAGTCGGATATCCAGCAAGTGAAAGAAAAAGCGATTTTTGAACGCTTGGATTGGGCAAGAGAAAAACAATGGTATGAAAGCAAAGCCCAAGAACAAAAACAGCTGCTGCTCCAAAAAGAAGAGGTCATCACAAATTTGGCGAACCAACTCGCTGAAAAAGAAGCACAGCTGGAGGAGCAGGATCGAGGCCCTCAGGAAGAAGAAGCCGCTGCGCTTCGCAAAGCGGTCAATGAGCTGCAAAAAGAAAACCAAGAGTTACAAAAAGAAAATCAGCAGTTTCAAGCGGAGATGCGAGAGATCTTGCTGTTTGCTAGAAAGAAAGCAGACCGGACACTTGAAGAAGCGCAGGTTGAAGCAGAACGGATGATCTACAACGCCGAAATGCGCTTGAATATCGCCCATCGTACGGCAAAAGAGATCCTTGATGAAGTGAGCGATACGAAAGAGAACATGAATACTCTCTTTGATTATTTGTATGAACAAGTCTATTCACTAGCAGACAAGCAAGTATTTGAAAAGTACCAAGAATAGGTTTGCTTCGGATCACTAGAAGCAGGCAGATAGTACTGTGAACGTTACATAACGTTAGCGATCTTCGCTTTGAGCGGTGATCGCTTGAAACTTTTCTTTGTTTCTCAACGACATTTTGATTGGGAAATGGATTTGTTCTGTACCGGCTGCGATCGCTGATTCATAATACCAGCACTTATGGTCGATCAACGCCATCGATTGCTGCAAAGCGTCTATCTGCGCTTGCAGCGCTTTTTTTTGTTCAAGAAACATTTTATGGCGTTCTTGCAGCGAGTCATCACCAAGGCGTGTCAATTGTGCATAATCTTTGATCTCTTTAATGGTCATGCCTGTTTCCTTCAGACATTCGATCAATTCCAGCATCTCAATTTCGGTATCTGAAAATAAACGGTAGCCAGATTCTTTGCGCGCTAACGTCGGCAAAAGGCCTTCTTTGTCGTAATAGCGGATGGTTGACGTGGGGATATTTAAGGCTTTCGCAACTTGGGATATCGTATAGGTCATTTTTTTCACTCCTTAACGTTGACTTTAAAGTTAACTTTAATGTTAGTATGACAGTAAGCAAAGGAAAAAGCAATGAGGAGGAAACAGAGATGACAGAAAAAAACATGAAAGCTGCTGTATTAAAAGGACCAGAAACGATCGAGGTCAAACAAGTACCTGTGCCGAAAGTGGAAGAAGGACTGATCGAGATCCAAGTTTCAGCTTGCGGCGTCTGCGGCAGTGACGTGCATATGTGGCAAGCAGGGAAAGGTTGGGGCAAAACAGGGGAGTCCGATTTTATCATGGGTCACGAGTTTTGCGGTGTCGTGACGGATGCAGGCGATAGTTCCTTTAAAATCGGCGATCGCGTCGCTTTTTGGGCAAATCTTTATTGTGGAAAATGTGAGATGTGCCAAAAAGGGCAAGAGCATTTGTGTCGGGAAGTAAACGGCACCAATTATATCGGCTTTGTCTGCAATGGCGCCTATGCCGAACGGTTTGTCGGAAAAGCGTCCAATGCTTATAAATTGCCAGATACAGTTTCAGATACAGCAGCTAGCTTGATTGATCCCTTGATGGTTGCCTATCATGCCATCCGTAAATCCAATATTAAGTTAAATGACAAAGTCTTGGTTTCTGGAAGTGGGATCATCGGGCAATTGATTGGCGAATTGGCAAAAAAAGCTGGGGCTTCTTATGTGGCCATGTCCAAAATCAACGATACAAAAATTGAGAAAGCCAAGGAATTGGGAATCTTTGACGATTACTTTGACGCTAAGGATCCAAACCGCGGGGAAGTATTGAAAGACGCGTCTGCTGGTGGGTTCGATTTGATTTTTGAAGCGGTCGGTTCCAGCAGTTCCTTAGCGACATGCGTTGAGGCTGCTCGTCCTGGCGCAACGATCGTGGCGATCGGAAATTCCGTTGCTCCCGAAATTCCTTTTTCATTAAATCGGTTGGTCTTGCAAGAAATCAAGCTCATCGGCAGCGTTTCATGCACCCGCCAAGAGTTTGAAGAAACGATCGATTTGATTGCTAGTGGCATGATCGATCCCACAAAATATATCACGGATGAATACCCATTGGAAAAACTGCAAGAGGCGCTAGAACGCCAAACGTTAGAAGATGATCCGTTGGTCAAAGCGGTTGTGAGGTTTTAAATCCGATCCAGAGAAGAATGCCAAATGAAAATCGGGCACCGAGTATTGAACAAACATAGAATGATAGCTGATTCTGCTTAACATCTACGAGGTGTTAAGCTTTTTTATTTGAATCTGCAATAGAAAATCTGTTGCGCACAGGCAAAAGGTTGTGTGTATACATGGGTGTCAGCACTTTTCTTATTTGTCGCGTGTCGCAATGCTATCATTTGATCCAGGAAAAGAATGGTGCTTGCCTTGCTATGGATTGAAAGAAAGCCCGCAGCAAGTTCAAAAAAGCGAAAGCGAACTTTTCTGACAATGGATGTTTCGTGCCACATCTTATGTTTTTAGAAAGAAGTTCATTTGACGTAGCGAAGAAAGGGGTTTCTGTTGTATGGTAGAATGAATAGAGCCAAGTCAGAAAAGGAAATGAGTGAAGAAATGGCATGAGGGAACTTCAGATGTCTTTTATTACAAGTCCGAGTACAAAGCGTTGGATGCAGATATTAACGATTATTGAACGAGAACAAGTTTTTAAAGTTGGGATTCTTTCTGAGCGATTGGCTATTTCTCAGCGGACATTGGTGAAAGACCTACGCTTGATCAAAGAGCATTTTGGCGAATGTATTGAATTGGTATCAGGTAATAGCGGATTTCATTTCGAAGAACGAAATCGTGTTCTCTTTAAAGAAAAAAAAGAGCAGCTATTAAATCAGGAAGTTTTATTTGAAATCATTGGGAACATTTTTTATGGAGAAGTAGTTGATCTGAATGAATTGGCTTATCGATACAATTATGCGGAAACAACATTACGAAGGTTTATTGCACGTGTGCAACCAGCCTTAAAAGAGTATGGACTTTCTCTAAGTTTCACACCGGTTACTTTGGTAGGCGATGAAGCAAGCATTCGTAAATTCTTTTTTGATTTTTACTACGTAGGTGAGTCCACCCCCTATACGATCAGACCACCAGAAGGACTGCACCATGTAATTCTAAAGGGACTTTCTGATAAATTGGGAAAATATGAAGTAGGGACTGGCTTGACGATCTCGGCTTTTTATTCACTGCTGTATATAACGATTGTACGGGCGCAAAAGGAGCACTATGTTTCGATTCCTGAATGGGCAAAAGAGCTTGTCTATCAAGAAAATGATTTTAAATTGTTAGAGATTCTGAAAGAAGTCATTTTCAAAGAGTATGGGGTATCTTTACCCAAAGAAGAACTTGCTTGGCTTCACTACATGATTATATGTACGCGGACAATCAATCAATACGATCGAGAAAAAACTTTTCTAGCTCGATTTAATTTCTGGCCAGAAGTGAAGCCGATCGTAAAAGCGTATTTTGCTGGTGCCGAATTTAAGGGCTGGGATCAGTCACTGCTAGAAGATTATCTAACCTCCTTTCTGGTGTCTAGAAAACTCAATGAAGTGATTTGTCCATCTTTGAACAAGCGACAAGCTGAAGAAGTCGCCTCAATAAAAACATACCATCGAGAATCTTACTACAAAAATAAACCATTTTTGGAAAAGTACAAAGAAGAGTTAGCTTTTGCGACAGAATTTATGGAAGATATTGCTATCAGTTTTACAACGGTAAGTGATTTACTACGCGACTATTATCAACCGAAAAAAAATATTTTGTTTCTTATAGAAGGGGACTCAATGGTCGTTCAAATGATTCGACTACAAGCAATTCGGCTCTTTGCAAACAAGTATCAAGTCATTTTTCTTTCATTGCACGAATTAACAGAAGAACGATTAAAAGCGGACCAGAAGGTTTTGATCGTCACAAATTATCGTCCCTATATCCTGGATTATGGTTTGACGGATGATTATATCTTGTTAAGTAGCATACCAACGAAGAAAGATTGGGAGCGTGTGATTTGTCGATTATATCCTCAAACTAAAGAGTGCCCTCTGTGAAGTGAACCAAGTGAAGCAATAGTGAATGGGAAGTTAGGGAGTATTTTTTCGGACTGTCTTCTGGGAGGAAACTTTCGATTATCTGTAAAATCCGACACAAAAATGTACCGACTAGTTTTCATAGTCGGTACATTTTTGTAGCTATTTTTCATTTTATTGGTATCAAACAACTAGCGCTGCAGTCACTAATGATACCAATCTATTTAATCTTTTTTCCCCGCATTCTTCACGCTTTCTGCCACGACTTTAGCGACATCAGGCTGAAACGCATCTGGAATGATAGTGGTTGGAGTCAATGCTGATTCGGGGATCAAACTAGCGATCCCTTGTGCTGCTGCGATCTGCATCTCGATCGTGATGTCTCTTGCTCGAGCGTCTAATGCGCCTCGGAAGATTCCCGGAAAGGCCAAGACATTATTGATCTGGTTAGGGAAATCACTGCGACCAGTACCGACGATAAAGGCGCCAGCTGCTAGTGCCTCATCAGGGAAAATCTCTGGCGTTGGATTCGCCATAGCAAAAATCACTGGTTTTTCTGCCATCGTTTTGATCCACTCAGGGTGCAGCACACCGGGAGCTGAAACGCCTACGAAGACATCTGCTCCTTTGAGGGCATCTTCTAGTGTTCCTGTTAGATGTTGACGATTGGTGACTTTGGCAATTTCTGCGTGATGGGGCGCAAGTTCATGGTTCGTTTCTGAAATGATCCCTGCTTTGTCGACAACAGTGATGTGTCTGATGCCAGCAGCCAAAAATTTTCGGGTAATGGCAAGGCCAGCAGAACCACCGCCGTTGATCACGATTTTGACCTCTTCAAAGGATTTTTCGATCAGCTTCAGGCTATTGATCAAAGCGGCTAATACCACGATGGCAGTTCCGTGCTGGTCATCGTGGAACACGGGGATCGGTAATTCTTCAATCAAGCGTCGTTCGATCTCAAAGCAGCGAGGGGCGCTGATATCTTCTAGGTTGATCCCACCAAAGGTTGGTGCGATCGCTTTGATCGTTTGAATGATTTCTTCGGTGTCTTGCGTATCTAGGACGATCGGAATCGAATCGATTCCGGCAAAGCGCTGGAACAAGGCCGCTTTGCCTTCCATGACCGGCATAGCTGCTTTGGCACCGATATTGCCCAAACCTAACACCGCTGAGCCATCGCTGATCACGGCGACAGTATTTTTCTTGGTGGTCAAGGTGTAGGCGAGTTCTTCGTTTTCAGCAATTGCTGATGAAACAGCTGCGACTCCTGGGGTGTAGGCAATACTTAAATCTTCTTTTGAATCAATAGTGACTTTAGAAACGACGGCTAATTTGCCCCCATTTTCCTCGGCTTGTTTCATAGCTGCTTCTTTGACATTCATCGTTGACATTCTTGATTTCTCCCTTCCGATTTCAAACAATTAAAATAATAGTCGTAAAAGTGCGGTCATTGAGATAACCGTGATCGCGCCACCCAAACGTGTAGCTACTTGGGCAAATGGCATCAAATTCATGCGGTCGGCGGTACTTAAGATCGCGACATCGCCGGTTCCACCCATTCCGCTTTGACAAGCAGAAACGATGGCTGCTTCGATGGGGTACATGTTCATAAAGCGAGAAACGATAAATCCCGTGGCAATCACAGTGAAAACGACGCTAATAACGACTAAAAAGTATTGCCAGGTCAGCATACCGACGACATCTTTCAAAGGAATATAAAGCAGTCCTAATCCTGCCATGAGTGGAAATGTAAAGTTACCAGAGATGAATTTGTAAAGCTGTTTTGATCCTTTTTGTGTTTCTTTAGGTACGACATTCAAGTATTTCAAGAAAGCGGCTGCTACGATCATGAGAACAGGTCCAGGAAACCCAGTGACGTGTTCCAGCAAACCGCCGAGAATAAAGAGCGTACAAGCGGTCAGCACACCGGCACCCATCAATTTGACGTCGATCGGTGATTGATCTTCAACCAACGCATCTTTCAAATCATCCCCATCACTCATTTTGACGAGTTGGCCTTTTCCTGAAAGCTGCGGTTTTTGTTCCCCTAAGCGAGTCAACAAGCCAGTACAAACGATCGCGAAAAAGTTGCCGATGATAGTGGCTGGAATCAACTGACCGACCAATTGCTCGCTACCTAAACCAGTGATGGCACTATATCCTAAGGAAAGCGGTAAGATTCCTTCCCCAATACCGCCGGCTAAAACAGGAGTTACAATAAAGAACAAAGTGTGTTTCCAATCTAGCCCTAACAGGACACCGACAAGGGTACCTACGCCCATCGCTAAGACCATGCCTAACATCATAGGAATGATCATTCGCATCAACCCTTGGACTAAGATTTTGCGATTCATACCTAAAATGCTGCCGCAAACCAAACAGGCGATATAGAAATAAAGGAAGTTTGCTTGCTTCATTAAGATATTAGTTGATTCCAATACGTTTTGATTGATGAGATTAAAAAAGACCAGGATTGACGGAATCAACAAAGAAAAAATAGCGGGACCACCAAAATTCTTGATGATGGGGATGTTGGCACCAATCGTTCCTAATAACCAGCCTAAACTTAGGATAACGGCGAACCCCCCCAACATATTGACAGGCAGTTGCTGTAGAAAAGCAGTGATCAAGATAATGGCAGACATTACCAGATAGACGGGCAAAGGAACGGAACCAACATAGAAAGACCACCACTTTGCTTTGGTTTGCTTTTTTTCAACAACGGGTTGTTTTGCGACGACTTGTTTCATTCAAATACCTCCTTTGGATGTTTCCAGTATAAGGAAGCGCTCACAAACAAAGAAGATTATTTAACTAATTTAATTAAATACAACTTAAAAAAAGACCTTCGGAAAAAGATTCCTATGTTAAAATGAGCGTGTAATGAACGCTTATTAGCAATTGAGGAGGAACGACTATGCGAGAGCGGCCAGTTCGGCTGTGGGTGCTGTTAGTAGGAATTTTTACCAGTACCTTATGTATCGTTCTAACATTATTTTATGTACTGATGATGATGGAACAAAAAGAGCAAATGCACCGGGATGAAGAAACGCTGCTGCTATCGATCGGTCGTCAGTTAGCATCAGAAGCGGAGGTCAAGCAAGCACTGCGGGAAAAGAAAGCCAGTCCCCAGTTGCAATCATATACCAATGAATTAGCAAAAAATTATGGGTTGGATTTTATTGTTTTGATGGATCAAGACGCTATTCGGATCACGCACCCAGACCCTGAAAAGATTGGTCAACCTTTTACAGGTGGCGATGAAACACCGGCAATTGAAGGCAAGGAGTCTCTCTCCATTGGCAACGGCACCTTAGGACAGTCCTTACGTGGGTTCGTTCCAGTGAAAGAAGATGGAGAACAACTTGGCGTCGTGGCATTAGGGATTAAAATGACTTCACTGCAATCGCTAATCTTACTATCGCAAAAAGGCTATCGGAAAGCATTGTTCATCAGTTTGCTATTAGGCGGGGGGATTGCATTATTCGTGGCATTTTATTTGAAACGACAACTGCATAATCTGGAACCGCAAGAAATCTCACGTTTGTTAGAAGAACGCAATAGTATGCTGGAAGAAACCAAGGATGTTGTTTTTGTCTTAGACTTAGCGAAGAACATCTTGCTGGCAAATCGAGCTGCCACGGCATTGCCGCTTGCTACTGCATCAGAAGATGGCTTGGTTGGCCAATCCCTGCTAACGATCTTGCCTGCTTTGCAGCACGTCGATTTTGACAAGAAGCAAGAGCGGTTAGTACAGCAAGAAGGGCAGGACTATGTCTTTTCATCGGCACCGATCATCGTGAGAAATCAGCAGATAGGGCATATTATTTTTCTAAGAAATGCGACAGAGTCTTTATTTATTGCGGATCAGTTGGCAAATACGACAGCCTATGCGACGGCACTGCAAAGTCAAGCCCACGAATTTATGAATAAACTGCATGTCATCTATGGTTTGGTGGACTTAGAAGCCTATGAAGAGTTGACGATCTATTTGGATGATATTTTGAAACCAGAGAAAGAATTTGCTCATCGGCTAGCGATTCTTATTAAAAACCCTTTGTTGGCAGGGTTTTTGATTGGCGAGCGGCAAAAATTTTTGGAAAAGAAATGCCAGCTGTTGTTAGAAATTTTTCCAGAGATTCCCCAAGGGGCCGTTGCACATGAAACCAAAGTCTTATTAAACCTTTATCAATATATACATCATCTTTTGCTGCAAAAGCATTTGACTCAAGAGGTATTTATGAAAATCGAGTACCAAGAAAATCAGTTGCAAACGAGTTGGCAGCTAGCGGAAGAAATGTTGACACCAGCGGAACAAGTGACTTTACAGCAAGTAGGCTATTTTCAGCAATTACTGCATGAAGTCAATGGGACGATCACTTTTCAGGAAGCGCAAGGCGTCCTAGAAGTGACGATCACGAATGATTATCGGAAGGAGCAGCTATGAAAGCCAATATTTTGATTGTTGAAGACGATCCGATGGTTCAATTTATTCATCGCAGCTATTTAGAACGTTTAGCGGTTTTTGAGCGAATTTTTTCGGTGGAAACAGTGGAAGAAGCACAAGAAATGCTGCAAAAAGAAACCATTGAGCTGCTCTTGCTGGATATCCATTTGAAAGATGGCAATGGCTTGGAGCTGTTGCAAACATTACGGGAACAACAACAGGCTGTGGATGTGATCATGATCACGGCTGCCGATGAAACACGATTGATCAGCCAAAGCCTACATTTGGGGATGTTGGATTATTTGATCAAGCCGTTTTCCTTCGAACGATTTGCCCAAAGTATCCAAGTATTTCAGCAACGACGCGAAAGCCTCAAACATCCGCGGATCGCTCAGCAGCAAATCGATCTGCTGCTGCAGGGAAACCAAAAAAGTCCGTGGATCGAACTAGAAAAAGGGTTGACAGAAGACACGCTTCAGTTGATCCAAGAAACGATTCGTACTATCAAACAGCCATTTACAGTCCAAGAATTGGCGCAAGCTTGCGCATTGTCCCATGTGTCGGTAAGAAAGTATGTCGCCCACTTAGAAAAGACCAAAGCCATTCGCAGTGAAAATGTGTATACAAAAATTGGGCGTCCGTATAAACAGTATTTTTTGACATATGCAGCAAAGCAGACAACGGATTGAATAATGAGCTCTCATTATCAGCTGCGATAAATGCATTTAATAATCAAAATACGAGTATTTTTCTATTTTTGTTAAGATTTTATGGTTATTATTTCAATCAAACCTATTCTTTATTAGACTGATTGATAAAGAAGGAGGAATAAAATGAATAAAAAAACACTGGTTTTACCAATAATCTTAGTTACTTTAACAGGGTGTGGGGCTCAAAATGAAGACGACACAGCACAAGCTGATACGGTTGAAGTGCCAACGATCACCCTCGCTGCAATCGAAGAAGCACAAGAAGCTTGGGCTGAGAGCATCGTAGCTATTGGGGAAGCAAGTACGCAGAGTGAGGAAGCTGCAGAAGAACAAGCTAAAGAAACCCTTGATACGTTGTATGCATTTGATGAAGGAACAGTCCTTTTTAAACCGACGAAAGCTGCTGAAATTCCTTTCCGCTCAACAAAGGAAGAAGCTTTGTCTTATTTCGTTGGTGGTGATATTGAAGAAGACAGCGGGTTTGCTTTAGAGCCGTGGACAAATGTACGCTTTGACAACCACGATACGATTCTAAATGGTGATACAGCACTTTCTTCAGGCAATTATTATTTTACATCTGGTGAGACCGGAGAAGAGGTAAAGGTCGAATATACATTTGGGTATATGTTGGATGAAGACGGCAACGTTCGAATCCAGTTGCAACACTCGAGTGTTCCTTTTCGTTAAAGGAACTAGCAACAGATTTAACTATTGGTTGTATAAAAGTAATACTGTATTGAATGAATGAAACAAAACGAGACGACGAAGTACCTACTTTCATTACTTCGTCGTCTCGTTTTGTTGGAGTGATTTGAGCAGAGCAATCATTATTTTTGCGATTGGAATACTTCAATCGCCTGATGAATTGCTAACAAATCAGGAAGGGTGACTTGTGCATTGATCAATAGGACCGGTGCTTTTTCATAGGTTTCAGACAATGGAGTGGTGCTTAGACAGAGATCGTAGTCGTCGTCGACAAACTGATCACGAATATCAAGGTTGTAGAACCCTTGAAAGGGCGCTTTGATCAGTTCTCTGATGGTCAGCGAAATCGCCAGCGGCAAGTCTGTTTCCAGTTTGATCTTGATTTTCTGCTGAAAAGTAGCTGGCGGTAAAATCAGCGTCCACGCCATAGCGACATGAAGAGAAAATCCGCTTTGTTTCAGCGGCTCTTTTTGGTATAACGAAGTTTTTGTCACTAGCTTTTCGGCTTGCTTTTGCAAATCAGGAAAATGTTCTGTTAAAAACTGGGCAGTATTATAGCCGGCTAATGTATGGTCGACCGGTCCAAACAATTCGACAGTCAAAAGCCCATTCAAGAGGGTATTCACGATCCTACTTTTGCAAGGGCGGGTCAACTCGGATTTTGGTGCGAACGCGGTCATCGACCAGAGAAGTTTTTGGATGCTCGTCGTTGGTTTTTTTGGGGAAAACGCAGCGTCCAGTTGCGCATCGGCAAACGTTCGATCGAGATTCGATGCTAGCCATAGAAAACAAAAGCGGCGTTCATTCTCATCAAGAAAGAAGTGTTCCGCTAGTTCTGACGATAAATGGTTGTAGATGGCGGTCTCTTCATCAATCAGGGATTGAAACAGGGAAAGATCTTCCCCAATCAAAGGGGCTTCGATCGCTACTGCTTCTGCTGAAATCCGTTGTCCTTTGCGAAACCGCAAAATAGTGACAGCCAAAATGTATGTGGTCATTTTCAATTCGATCGGGTTAAAGGGAATCTGATTGTTTTGGTAGAAGTCTTGTGCGATGGTTTCACATTTTTTCTGGGAAAGACCAGTAAAGGGCCAATGCAGACCGGCAAATGTTCGCCAAAAGAAGACCATCATAAAGTAGCGGATACGGGCTTCGCTGCCTACGAGTCGAACCGTCCCTTTTTGCTTTTGCAGCTGAAATCCCAATGGAGCAAGCAGTTTTTGCAACGCATAGATTCGTTTACGAACGGTTGATTCGGAGAAGTAATGGTCAGCGGCGAATTGGATCAAATTGATCTCATTTTGCAGCAAAAGGGTTTCCAGTAAATAAAAAAAGGGATTCGCTTCCAGCAACTGCCGACTCAATCGCTTGTAGTCTCGCTTAGTCCCAATGAAGGATAACCCAAAGCCGTGTTTGGCAACCAAAAGCGGTGAGGGATCGTCTTGTAAGGAAAGCGAGCGTTTGCTTAAAGTGTCGAAGCTTTTTTGGATGGAGCGGCGATCCAAAGCCAACGCTTGACTGATCTCTTCAATGGGAACAAAACGTTTTTGAAGATACAAAAACCGCAACAGGTCGATATCTCTCTTGAGAGTGTGTCCAAAAAATGGATAAAACCGTTCCATAATTCAAGCTCCGTTCTAAAGGTTTCTCTATGTACTCGATTCTCTTATGATAGCACAAAAAACGTGATTTTTTTGTAAATGAAATCAGCAATTTTTTGTCTCCTTTTCGCAGCAAAACCTTCTATACTGTTTTCTGACAAAGACTCGCTTTTCTCAGCATTCATGGTCTGCTGAGGAAAGCAGTGCGGAAATAAAGGAGCGAAAGTGATGAAACACAAAAGAGGTTGGCAAAAGTATACAGGGATTTTTTTCCTGTTGTTGATGGGGGTTCTCATGGGCAGTCTGACTGTAAACAGTGAAACCACCACGTATGATTTTGACTATCAAACTGATGCGACCGGACAGTATTTGACAAATGGAACGGCGCAAGGAGATACGTACAACTACAAGTATGGACAGGCGCCGGGGGTTGCTTTTGATGAAGAGAACTATGTCAATTATGCAGATGAAGCTTATCTGAAAAAGAGTGTCAAAGAAGCTGCGGGCCAAGGACTATTTGATGTAACGTTAGCTGTCAAAGGCAATCAGACCAGTACCCCTGTTGATCTGGTCATGGTGATCGATTATTCTTCCTCCATGACTGGAGAAAAATTAACCAACGCCTTGTTGGGGCTGCAACAGTTTGGAAATGAATTAGCTGATTCGCTAGCGAATGGCTCCATTCGGATCGGGATCGTTGCCTACAATCGAGAAGTTTACACTACCAACGGTTTTTCTACCGATATCGCGTACTTGGAACAATTTCTGCGTGAGACGGCCGAATCCCATTCTGGAACTTTTATGCAAAAAGGCTTATTGGCTGGACAACAACTGTTACTGGAAGAAAGTCGTCCAGAAGCGGAAAAGCTGTTTATTCATATCGGTGACGACAGTGCCAATCGTAGTTATTTGCCAGTAGATGAGGCAGCGGTTTATCAAAATACCGGCGCAATCAGTGACTATAACGGTTATCACACGGAAAGCTATATTGAAGAATTTCAAACGTCAGCCACTGCTTACCATACGACAAGTAAAAATCCATCAGATTCGCAAGCCATTCCTGTTAGCAACACTGTGGTGACAGACGAGACCCTTGGCACGATCGTCGCGCTTAAAAAATCTGGTTTTACCTATTATTCGGTAGCAACGGCGCCTTCCGCACGAGGGGAATACATTGGGCGCAATCTGGCGTCTGCACCGAGCAATTACTTAACAACGGATGAAAACCTGAGCGGATTGGGTTCAGCATTGACAGAAATCGCCAATCATATCGATAAAACCATCCCTGACGGGACGATTACAGATCCGATGGGAGAGGGCATTCTTTTGCAAGGGGCAGGTAATTTTGATGCTGATCAGTATCAGTTAGTCGGATGGCGCAAAAATGCGCAAGGAGAGTGGGTCGAGGCGCCGGAAGTTGCAACTGGAGTAACCGTTTCTGAAAAGGATCAGACTATTACCGTCAGTGGGATAGCCTTAGGTGAAAATGAAAAATTGACCTTGACCTACCAAGTTCGCTTGAATACGGAAGCCCCAGATTTTAAAGGAGAGGCGTGGGTGTTGTGCAATGGCCGTACGACCTTAACACCAGCAAGTGATGATGAAGCGTTGGATTTTCCGATACCTTCCATCAAGGCACCCAATGTTTCCCTTGCTGTTCTCAAAAAGTGGGTCAATGTCTCAGCAGCTGAGATTCCAGACCAAATCGATTATCAAGTCAAAAGAACCACCACTACGGCAGCAGACAGTTGGCAGCAGTCAGACCGTTTGACCCTTGAAAAAGCCAATGATTTTCAAGCATCATTAACAAAGATACCCGTTGCTGGTCAAATGGCAGACTTACCAAAATACAACAATCAAGGGGAAGACTTCGTGTATCAGGTTGAAGAAGTCAATATCCCCGACGGCTTCGAAAGCAGTGTGACGACTGAGGGAGATACCCTTGTAATCACCAATACAAAAAAAGAAACCGAACCAAGTACAACGGAACCAAGTACAACGGAACCAAGTACGACGGAGCCAAGTACAACCGAGCCAAGTACCACGGAACCAAGTACAACCGAACCAAGTACAACGGAGCCAAGCACAACAGAACCAAGTACAACGGAACCAAGCACAACGGAGCCAAGTACCACAGAACCAAGCACAACCGAACCAAGCACAACCGAACCAAGTACAACGGAACCAAGTACGACGGAGCCGGGTACCACGGACCCAAGCACAACAGAACCGAGCACAACCGAACCAAGTACAACGGAGCCAAGTACCACAGAACCAAGCATTACCGAATCAAGTACAACGGAACCAAGTACAACGGAGCCGAGTACCACGGAACCAAGCACAACAGAACCGAGCACAACAGAACCAAGCACAACGGAACCAAGTACAACGGAGCCAAGTACCCCAGAACCAAGTACGACCGAGCCAAGTATAGCAGAACCAAGTACAACGACCACAAACCATGACGGTGCCACGCTAGTAAATCCCCATGAGAGCCAGTCTACTGAAACAAGTGCTAGTAGCGAAACCACGAAATCTTCCAGTCAAGAAAAAGCAAAGGCTCTTCCTAAAACGAATGAGCAACGAGCTGCATGGCTGGTGATTCTAGGCGCAATCATGGTAGGCGGTGTGTTTACAAGCGTACTGAAAAGGAAATAGGAGTTAGCTCTAACTTATAATTCTATAAAGTCAGCTAGACAAGTGTCTAGCTGTTTTTTTGTGCTTTAGGCAGTTGAAATCGGCGCTGTTACTAAAAAAGCTGCGGCTTATTGGTGAGTACAGCTAGCAATTTATAAAAGAGAAACAATAAACAAAAACGTGTCTGAATTATTTAAAATAACATCTAATATTTACCATTGAGAGCCCGCAGAACAAATGATTCTTTGCGGAAAGTCAATATTTTTGCACCCTCGTGTGCAAATGCTGGATAAAAAATAGGTGGTAATTTTGTTAGAATCAAACAAGAAACATTGCAACGATTCGAAGGCAGCACTAAAGGAGGGACCTACGATTTGATGGAAAATTTATAGGAAATTTGCTAAAGGAGATTACGCCCGTGAACAGTCTTACATTCCAATTGGTAACGAACTCAGTGAATCGAAGAAGCCTTATACTATTGGCGTACATGGAAAACGAACAGATTTTGAGTGTCAAACAGCTCTCAGAAAAAGCGAGTATTTCTCGGCGGACGATCTTAACGGACTTAAAAGCACTACGCACATTTTTTGGTGATGCGATCTCTCTTGAAGGGACCCATCACGGGATGAAGTTGGTAATCAATGATCATGGTGAATACTATAAAAAACGACGCTCCTTCTATGAGCGAGAACCACTTATTTTATTAGTACAAGCTTTTTATGCGGGACAAACGTTTCCTTTTTTAGCTTGGATTCGAGCCATGCATATTTCAGAATCAACGGCAAATCGACTCATAAAAAAATTACAGCTGATTCTTGATGAATACGGTTTGGTGGTAACCAAAGCACCGATTGGGCTGATGGGAGAAGAGATCAATCAGCGAAAGTTCTTCTGGGATTTTTATTGCGAAACGCACTATTTTGAGTTGCCGGTCATTGAACATCAGCTTCAAGAAACGCTTTTAAGAAGAATTGAGCAAAACGTGGGGATCGTTTCAAGAAAAAAGGTCATCAATATTATTCGTTTGTCTGTTCAGCGTGCCACTTTTGGAACCTTGATATTTGATCCTGAGATCCTAGCATTGATCCAGCAAGATCCGCTTTTTTTGACGATCAGTGAAACACTTCAAGAAAGCAGCAGTCTCCAACCCATTGCGAAAAAACGGCTCGTTCAGGAATCGTGCTTTATTTACTTAATGCTTTATGCGCAGTGGGCGCTTCGAGGGAAAACGAGGATTCCTCTCAATACCTTTTCAAAAACGAGTAAGCGATTCGTTGAACTCTTTGTTGCTTTTTTTGAACAGCACAATACTTACCTTGACGAGCCTTGTGGAATTCAACAGGTCGTGGAAGATTTTTTAGTCCGGCAATATGCAAAAGTTGGCTTAGCACCTATCTACCTAAAAAATCCGGATAGTACGAATCAATTTGTGTTTTCTTTGCCTTTTGATCTTTATGAGCCTTTGATTAGGTTTATGGAAGTGAATGAGATTCCGCAATGTTTCAAAAATCAATTTTTGAGGGACTTTTGTTGTTCCTTCGTTCTCTATCTTTTTGGCAATCAATTGATCCGGGTTTCACAAAAAATCGTGGTGTTGCTTGCCAATAATTATGTGATCGATGAATGGGTCTATAGTATTTTTGAACATCATTTTAGTGGTCGAATGGCTGTGCTCTATGAAGAACAATTAACATCGGAACAGATCACCCAGCTTGACTGTGATATTTTGATCACCAATATCATTCCATTTGATTACTCCATAGAAAAGCAACCGCAGGTATTTTTTTTGCCTAAATACATTGGGTATAAAGAAGCGATTAAAATGGTTGTCTCCATCTTAAATGAAGAATTGGAGGACTTCGTCTGTGTCTGAAGTATGTTTTTTGAAAGAGAAAAAGGGGCGAAAGGAAAATGAGGGGGAATACATGCCGCTTCATAAATTGAGGTATTTCATTGTAGCGATGTTGGTTTTAAGTTGTCTGCTAGTCGCTGATTTCGTAGAAGCCAAAGAAGTGTCCACCGCTAGAACAGAAGGGGTCATCCGTTTTGTTGGTGGTCAGGAACCTGCAAAGCCAGAGCCAAAACCGCCGACAGGAAAATGGCCAGTACCTGAAGATGATTCATCTGGTCACGCAAAAAATGATCGTTTTCCGCAAACGAACAGTCACCAACGACTGCTTATTCGCTGGATAGGTCTGCTGCTCGTCCTCTTGAGTGTGGTCGCTTACTTGAAATTAAGCACACGACGATCAGATCGTGAGAAAAATAGCCTTTAGGCAATACGGTCGCACGCTTGTTTTAGGAAACGACTGTTGTGGTTTTTGAAGAAGTGAGAGGATTAGTAAGCCAACTGGCAACCAGTTCTAGCGAAAAAAGGTTTACGCATCAATCAATAGTAATCATCGTAGATTCTTTCTGCGAATAATAATAGTAAAAGGAGTAATTTTTTATGAAACGTATTTATTTAGCAACAATCGGTGTCATGAGTATCGCTGTGTTATCTGGGGGAGTGACCGCAGCAGCAACCCCCATCCTGGAAGGAAATACCGAAAATGAAGTAGATTTCATCCCTGGGGAGGAGGAAGAGATCGATGTTGAGTTACCTGAAAAAGAGCCAGAGGTAGAAATTGATCCGATCGATCCAGAGGTAACCGGTCCGTTCACTTTGGTGCATGTGCCAAAGCGCTTCGATTTTGGAACCCAAGTGATCAGCACAGGCCCTGGAAAATCCGCAATGCTTGCGGAGCTGGAACGACTGTCTGATGGGTCAGGAACCGCGCCATATGTCTCTTTTGCTCAAGTATTGGATACCCGTGGTGGACACAACGGCTGGACGTTAAATGTCGATTTGGATCAATTTACAAGTACAGATGCCACTTCGAATCATGTATTACGTGGGGCTTATATCGAATTTCAAAATCCACAGATTCGTTCGAATGCATTAGATTCGGCTACTTTCCCAACAGCACCTAGCGATCAATTTAACCATCAAACCATCGATGTTGGAACGGAAGGCAACACCTTGATGTCTGCGGCTCCTGGCCAAGGGGCGGGAATTTCAACGGTTCAATGGGGCAATCAAACCCTGCTAAATCAACAGCATGCAGCTGGGGAAGAGGATATTCTCAATGAAGCGATTTGGCTCCATATACCGACAGGAGCGAATCCGCAATCAACCGCTTATACGGCTACTCTGACTTGGCATTTAAGTGCCACTCCTGGGAATTAAGGGATAAGTTTTTTGGAAGAACACAGCAAAGAAGCCAGTCTTTTAGCTTGGCTCAGAAGCATGAATAAAGGCACATGATTTTAACGAATCATTTTACCAGTAAGCGCGATAGCGAATGATACGCGTGTTGCGATTAGGGAAAAACGAATCAGGAAGTGAGTAAGGGATATAGGGAATAGGCAGGAGACGAGTTGTTCCTGCCTATTTTGAAAGGAATGATTCATTATGAAGACACAAAGCAAGAGATCAATCAAGAATAGGCTAGTAGCTGGGTTTGTTTTACTGGTGATGGTACTCGTTGGATTGCCGATGACAGGTTGGGCAGAAACACAATCAGAATTGCCATTTCATGTGGTCCCCAATTTGCCGAAAAGCCAATTGCCAGATGGGAATAGTGGCTATTTTGATCTAGAACTAGCACCAGGGACCGATGATGTTCTGGGGGTGACGATTCAAAATCGCGCGGAAAAGGAAATCACGATCGAAGTTTCCGCACATACGGCGTTCACTAACGGAAATGGCGTCGTGGAATATGGCAAAGATGCCGCAGAACCTGATCCGACTTTGCCTTATTCGATAGCTGATCTAATCGAATCACCTGGAGAGATTATTTTGTCAGCTAAGGAAAAAAAGACGATCGAGTTACCCATACATATGCCTGAAGAAGCCTTTACTGGTAGTCTAGTCGGCGGTTTACGTATTCGAGAGGTCATCGCAGAAGCGACTGGATCAGAGGAAGAAGGTGTTGCGATCCAAAATCGGTTTGCTTATATCCTAGGCGTTGTTGTCCGCAATGAAGCGTCTATTATTGAACCAGAGCTTGCGTTATTGGATGTGTTTGCCGGTCAAGTCAATTATCGCAATGCGTTTCGGGCAACGCTACAAAATCCGTTGCCGCGTTTTGTCAATCGACTAGAGGTAGAGGCAACTGTTCGACGAGCGGATCAGGAAGAAGTCTTATATGAGGCGCAGCGTGAAGGGATGCAAATGGCGCCAAATTCACATTTTCATTTTCCCGTTTCATTACAGGGGGATCGTTTTTACAGCGGAGAATATGTAATGAGCTTAACAGCTCGAGCTGAAGGTGAGGAGTGGACATGGGAATATCCGTTTACTGTGGAAGCAGACACAGCACGACAGTTGAATCGTGAGGATGTCACCATTGAAGAGGGGCAAAACTGGTGGTTGATCAGCGCATTAGGACTAGTGATCTTCCTTATTGGAATAATCATTTGGCTGTTATGGAAGAACAAAAAGCCGACCATGGATACGTAAGAAGTAAAGGAGAGCATGGAATGAAAAAGCAAAACTTGAAATATTGGATTCGCTTGCTGCTTGTTTTTATGGGATTACGCTTGATGAGTGTCCCGCTCATCGTTGTTTTTGCTGAAACCGAGCCGCCATACCTCGCACAACCGCTAGCGGATGAGGGAGTTCTGGGGGAGTTTGCCACAGGAACATCTGAGCCTGAAGGGACGGTGCAGTTCAAAGAGCCTAAATTTGCTGGTACGGTAGGTCAACCGCTTACGATCGATTTGGTCAGCGACCAAGCGGTGGCAGAAATCTTCCTAGAATTACCAGCAGAAGTCAAGCTGATGACTGATGTATTGGCACCCGGACAAACAGCAGTAAAACAAAGCGATCAAGGCTGGCAGATCAAAGCAAGTCAAGCACGGCAGACATTTTCTGTTTTGATCGTTGCCGAACTTCCTGGAAGTTTTGTTATAGCCAGTGCAGGGAGCGAAGCGATCGTTGAAATAGCT
Source organism: Enterococcus sp. AZ095a (assembly GCF_050546735.1). Lineage (NCBI taxonomy): Bacteria > Bacillati > Bacillota > Bacilli > Lactobacillales > Enterococcaceae > Enterococcus > Enterococcus sp. AZ095a. Next base: position 655,442 of record NZ_CP172953.1, read on the forward strand.
GCTGCAGAGACAGACACTGAGGAAACACCGAAAGACTTGGAAAATGAGTCCTTAGAATCGCAAGAAACGGATAGTGATCCTGCTGAAAAAGTAGCAGACATTGAGCGTCCGCAGGAGGAGTCAGCGGTACAGGCGGCTAGTGAGATCGTACCAAGCGCCTTTGATGGTGGCACAGCTTACGTAACGACCATGGCGGAGTTTATTAGTGCTTTACAAGATCCAGCCGTATCCATTCTTTCCTTACAAGCGGACCTTGTCCAATCTACTTCCAGCATAATGACCATCGATCGTCCGATAATGATTCAAGGAAATGGTCATGCATTGACCCTCAATAACAATAGTGCTTATTTTCAATTATTAACCGTTAACGAAGAAACGATTTTTCGTATCGAAAATCTCACATACCAAAAAATAGGCAATACCGCTTTGATCCAGACCACCAATGCGTTGAGTAAAAACTGGGTCGTTGAACTAGAGGAAGTAGAAGAAGCCTCGGAGAATCGGTCACCTTTTATTTTAGCACGAGAAGCGAAGGTTCACTTTACTGGTGGGATCAATCGCTTCGAGGCAATGACGATGGCTTCCGATACCTTGTTCAATCTGAAAGAAGTGGAGGTCGGAAATCAAGCGCAAGTGATTATTAATAAGCCGAATATGTGGATTTTTTATACAGCACCAGATATTCAAGATCCTAGGTTGTTGATCGATGAGGGTGCGCAAGTGAGCATTACTACGCGACTAGGGGATGCGAATACAATCGATTTACGTGGCGATAATGGTCAAATGGAACTCAATCATGGTGCTCGTTTAACTATTCGCAGTCCAGGAACGACTGCTGCTCCGACCAATGGTAATAATAATGCCGTTATTCTGTCTGGGAGAAATCCTCGCTTTATCGCAGCAGAGAATTCAGTTTTTTCAATCGAGGTTACAGAAAGAAAACGCGGGCTTGTTCTGACTGGAGAGCAGCCAGAATTGACGATCCAATCTGGTGCAAACGTAACGATAAACACAATGAATGCGAGCGCCATCCTCTTAAATGGTTTCTTTCCTTCTGCTACGATCGCAGGAGATGAAACACAAGTACGGGTGAACAATGAGACGGCGGCAGATGCCAATGCGATCGAACTAGTAGGAGACAACAGCAATTTTTATCTTTTTGATGGTGGTACGCTCATTGTAGAAAGTCAGGGAGCAGCCACAGCAATGTCGGAGGAACAAAATATTGCACTATTTATGAAGGGGGCGGATCCAACAATGGTTGTGGGGGATGCTGCCTTATTGCAGATTGAAACGACACAAAGAAGGCGCGGCGTATTTCTGACTGGTGAGAATCCTAAGTTGACGATCCAGAACGGTTCAAAAGTACGCTTGACCGCCGAAAATGCGAATGCTTTACGGGTCAACGGAAAAAATGCCGACGTCACCATTAGTGGCGAAGAGACACATGTACGGATTTTCAGTGAGATTGCAGCGGCAGAAGGAGCAGCATCCTTTGTTTTATCGACACCGTCGAATGCGGCAGAAGCTGGGGCTCTTACTTTAAGTGAATCAGCAGTCTTAGAGGTCGAAAGCATCACTGCTAGTGCGATCAATATCACTAGTCTGAACTTTACTTTTAAAGTTAAAAGCAATGGACAATTAATAGCTAGCAGCCATGAGGCTGACGGGGACCATGCAGTGATTCGATTTTTATACTTTGGTTTGGTGACCTTTCATGTAACGGATGGTGGAATAGTAAAAGTTCGTAAAATAGGGGGGAGCGCACCCTTGATCCGAATTCCTAGTGGAGGAAATTCTTTTGAGATCACAGAAGGCGGCATCGTTGACCTTTATAATCCGGGAAACGGCAGCGCGCATGATGGGAATGTCGCTGGAGGAAATCAAGGAATTTTTTATGCGAGAGGCATCCATGATAACGGGACAGAGAATAATTTTTCAATCGTAGGTGTCGATAGTAAATTTATGTGTGTAGCAGATAGTGGTCCGGGGATTGACATGCATACCTACTTCAATTCAACGATCTACGTTGAACAAGGATATTTCCAAGTGGAAGGGCGGACAAGTACCCCGAATGGTGGCGTGTTTCGTTCAGGTAAACTATCTGTCTTCTTGAACGATCCAGTCTTTTTTGATTTTCGTAATGAGCGGCTTGATGGAGGAAACATCTTTAGTGTTTCTAATCTTTCAACTTTAACAGCGACGAATAGTGACTTAGCTGTTTGGAAAAACGGGTCAAATCTCTTAGGAGATCCCGATCTAAATTTCCCAACCCTCGATTTTGCTTTTTCAGGAGCTGATTTTGGCACGTTAGGTTTGACGAATAAGCCAGAGATATTGAATACGGAGACATTTGGCAATCAGGGACTGACAGCGTACTCTCGCGTAAGTTCAAACAATGCGCGTTGGGCGATCGTCGATGAGTTACGGGTGCCGACGAATGCGGACAAAAAAATTCATGGGCGAGTCAGCTTGCCTGTTGGTTTTGATGGCACTCGCCCTGCTTGGGATGATGAAGCGAAAGTGACCGTTGAAATTGAAACAGCAGATGGTGAGAAGGAAGAAGTCACTGCGAAAACCGTCGGACATACAGAAGAAACACCGGGGATCAGTATCTATGGAGAAGAGCCGCAAGGAGGGATTTTTGAGATTCCTCTTGAGGCTCCTTTGGAAGCAGGAACCATCGTCCGAGTCGTCGCTGTCGAATTAACCAGCGGCGAACTGACAGAAGGTGCCCAACATCAAATACGGACCGAGTCTGTGCAGGTTTTCCCTATTTTGCCGCCAACGCCCGCAGCTTTTGCTTCCTACGTACTTCTTGAAGAAACAACTGAGATCCATGGCCACACGGAAGACAAAGAGGTTGAGCTAAGTGCTGCACATAATGGTGCCTGGTTTGATACAGAGGCGGTGGTTATCGATGAAGATGGAACATTTACGATTGATGTAAGTGATCGGCAGTTAAAAGCGGGGGATGAGATCCAAGTCTTTCTGAAAGATTCTGCTGGTTCGGCAAAAGAAGCTGGAGTGATCAATCCGCCGACAACGAATGACGAACACGGCAATCAGAATCCAGCCTCAGAAGTTGTTTTTCGGGACGCTGTGTTTCCCGCTGCAACTACCCTGCGAATCGCCCAGACTGGACCACTGCCACCGGTTGATCCATTAGAACCGGATGTAGAAGTGAATCCAGAAAATCCGTCGGTCATTCCTGAGAACCAAGGGTTGCTCAGTCTTGATTTTGTTTCCCAGTTCCGATTTGGTCAGGTGCCGATCCGCAGTGCCAAAGGAACGTATCACGCACTGCCTCAGCATATGAATCTTGCCGAAGGGGCAACCGAAACTAAGGAACGTCCAAATTATGTGCAAATCACGGATCAGCGTAACGATGCAGAAGAGACGAGTTGGCGTTTATCGGCGACTCTTGATTCGCAGGGCTTCCAAAATGAAGACAATGAGCCCTTGATCGGTGCTCAAATCAGCTTAGCCAATCAACGGCTTATGACGACCTCAGCAAATTCCAATGCCAGTATGCCAGAGCTTTCCACGGTGAATGATAGTGTAACTTTGACGCCAGGTGAAGCGCAGCCTCTACTAACTGGCGACAGTCAGAGTACGGGAACATGGGTCTATCGTTTTGGTGATCAAGAGACGGCAGCCACCAGTGTCGCCTTGGAAGTGCCTGCTGGTGCAAATCCCAAGTTGGGATGGTACCGTGCAACGATTGAATGGTCGTTAAGTAGTGTGCCAGAGTGAAGAAAGAATACTAGTCGGCAATAAGAAATGAATGGAAAAGACGTGTGCGGCGTTCAAGTGCCGCACACGTCTTTTCAATTATAAAAGGTGCTTTTTTCGATGTTTCGCAACGCAAAATTATGGATGATTTTTGGGTTGATGATTTTCAAGAAATTGTTCCAATCATCTGCATCTGGTATCGATTTTATCAGGAGGCATTCAACATCTAAAATATACTCTTCCAAATACTCTGCGTAATTCGTCACGACTAGATCAATCTTGTTTCGTTCCACATAATCCAAAGAAAACTCACTGGAATCAGGAAATTGCAAAATATGATATCGACCAAAATATTTTACGGCAAAAGCATTGATGTGAAGACAAATATGCGCATCCCCTTCTAAAAGAAAGGCGATTCGGCGTGGGTTGCCCCAGTATTTTTCTTTTAATCCTTCAAAGTATAAAGTGAAGCGGGCACTGATTGCTGACAGAGCGGTTGCTTCAAAGAGGGGCTGCCTAAAAAGAAACTCTGTATTTTCCTCATACTCTTTAGGGTATTGCGTTTGTGCGTAACTGGAAATTTCTTCCATACTTAGATTATAGGTAGGGGAAATCAGCTGTTTTATTTTTTCTGTTATAAAGAAAGAATGGAGAAAAATAAACTCTCGGGACTGATCATGATCGGATATTTGCTGAAACTGGCAAAAATTGGCAGTCAGTTCTTTTAGCTCAGGCCAATGGTCAAAGCGGTTAACAAATGATATTTCCCTGAGATAGTTGTTTATCCCACGGTTACTTGCTAGTAGAGCGAAAAGGTAGACCAGCTCCTCTGACGGTAAAGACAAGGAAAAAGCCGTTTGGAGTCGTTGATTGAGGGGCTGGATTTCTTGGAAGAGCTCATCTGCCAAGACGATCTTTTTTAATTGATCGGAGACAATGACAGTTTCTCCTGCTTGAGTACGCTCAAGGACAATATACAACCAATAACTGATATACCAAAATGAAGCCGTATTATTGGTTTTGCCGCGTATATTTCGAAAAAAATCTAAGACGATGTTTTGCACAGCGATCGTTGGACGTACCGTATGAGGCGTAGCGTCTGACTCATAATAAAAGGTATGAAAAAATTTGCGAATATCCGCTTCTGATCCGATCAGACGGAAATTCTTGTGATCAACAGATAACTGAAAGGGCCTCAGGGCTTTTTCAAAAAGCGTTAAATAGCGTAAAAGGGAACTTTCAGAAAGATAAAAATAGTCTGCCCATTCGGAAACTGTCCGATATTCTCCCTTAAACAGATGCTCAAGAATAACGAATAACGGTTCATTCTGAAGGAGCGCTCGTTTTCGTTCAAGATATTCCTTCGGTAGTAATTCGTGAAGAGAATAGCCATTCGACGTGGATTCGATCATTAGCGTACTTCCAAAGTAGCTCCGTAGCCCCTCCATATCATAAATGATCGTGCGCCGCGAACTCTGGACAGCTTTTGATAATTCACGATTCGAAAGGGTCTTATGCCGTTCCAAAAGATTCAATAGTTTCAACCAACGAATGGTGGTAGTAGAAGTAATAAACGTCATCTGAAAATTTTTCATTCGTAACACTCCCATATGGTCTGTTTGGTGGATCGTCTCTCACGTCTGATTATGGAATATGGATACTGGCAAGGCAAGGGAAAGGTTTTTAGTAGGTAACAAGTGTTTCTTGTATAGGAACACTTGTGCTACTCAGGGATGAAAAGCAAATAACCGAAAAGTCCAACGATTCGTCATAGACATCGTTGGACCTTTCGGCTTTTTTATCAAGCTGTTGCAAACTGGCTGTTATATAGTTGGGCGTAAAGGGAATCTTGTGCCAGCAATTGAGTATGGGAGCCTTTTTCGACGACGGAGCCGTCTTTCATCACTAAGATCAAGTCAGCGTTTTTGATGGTAGAAAGACGATGGGCGATGATAAAACTGGTCCTTCCTTGGGTCAAACGATCCATTGCCGTTTGGATCATTTGTTCCGTCCGAGTGTCGACACTGGAGGTGGCTTCATCAAGGATCAGGATCGTTGGGTCCGCTAAAATCGCCCGGGCGATCGTCAATAATTGTTGTTGTCCTTGAGACAGTTCGCTTTCGGAGCCAATGACGGTATCGTAACCGTTGGGCAGGGTCCGCACGAAGTGGTCGCATTGGGCGGCTTTGGCTGCAGCCAAGATGTCTTCCCGAGTGGCGTCGGGATTGCCATATGCGATATTTTCAGCAATGGTTCCTTGGAACAGCCATGTATCCTGCAGCACCATACCGAATTTTTTCCGGACTGCCGGTGCCGAAAAGGACATCATGTCTTGATCGTCCAGCAAAATCTTTCCACCGTTCAAAGGATAAAAGCGCATCAAAAGATTGATCATGGTGGTTTTTCCAGCACCTGTTGGTCCGACGATCGCCACCGTTTGTTTTGGTTTGACGGAAAATTCGACGTTTTCCATCAGGAGTTTTTCCTTGTTGTAGCCAAAGGAGACGTGTTGGAAATCGATTTTTCCTTTGATGGTTTGCGGTACCGGCAGTTGCTGGGTCGCTGTTTCTTCTTCAGGATAATCAAGGATCTCAAAAATTCGTTCGAGAGATGCTAAGGCACTTTGCAAGGTATTCATAATATAAGAAGCTTGCGTGATCGGTTCAGACACTTGGTTGATGTATTGCAGATAGGCTTGTACAAGACCAATGGATAATTGCCCTTGCAACACCATCAGACCACCAACGACGGCGCTTAAGATAAAGCCGATTTGATTGATAAAGCGCACGAAAGGATTGATCGCTGCACTGACGAACTGTGCTTTCCGAAAAGCTTTAAATTGAGCTTCGCTCAATTCCGCCATTTCCGCTTCAACGGCAATTTGCTGGTTGTAGGATTTGATCAGCGGATTTGCGGTATAAAACTCTTCCGCACGACTGCTGACTGCACCTAATGTTTCTTGGTTTTTGGTAAAGTAGCTCAAGTTTTTTCGTGCGAGAACGGTGGTCACAAAAGCACTCAAAAGCAAAATCAGGACCACACCGATCGTCAGTAATGGGCTGAGATAAAGCATGGCGATCAAGCCGAAGGTAATGCTGATGGTTGCGGTGATCAGCTGCATCAAACCGACTTGTAAGACTTCGGACACTTTATCTAAATCGAGAATCACTCGGCTTAAAATATCGCCGGTATGATGTTTGTCGTAAAAACTGATAGGCAGGCGATTGAATTTGTCACTGATTTGTTTGCGTAAAGTCAAGGTCAGGGTTTCACTGACACTGGCCATCGTATACTCTTGTAGCAAGGAAAAGAGACTGATCAAAAGCCATGTTCCCGCTAAAAGGACGACTGGACCTAAAATACTTTGCCAAAAATCATTGATCTGCCAGCCTTCTTGTTGAAACAAGGCGATCAGATTATCCAGTCCACGTCCCAAGATCAAAGGGGCGATGGACATCAGTAAGGAAAAGAACAAGGCAGAGACGATGATCAGCAGAAAGCGGGCTTTTTGTTCCATTAGTAATCGAAGTAGGCGCCGGCTTGTATGTTTCATGTTTTTTGGTGTATCCATTGTTTGTTTACTCATCCTTCATTCCTCCCATTCCTTGAGATGAGGCAAACTCTTGATAAGTTTGGCAAGTGCGTAATAATTCTTCGTGGGTTCCATTACCGACCATTTTGCCGTTATCCAAGACAATGATTTGATCGGCATTTTTGACGGTCGATACCCGTTGAGCCACGATAATGACGGCGGCATCTTTCGTGTATTCTTTCAATGCACGCCGCAAGTTGGCGTCTGTTTGATAATCCAAAGCAGAAAAGCTGTCGTCAAAGAAGTAGATTTCTGCGGGCTTTGTCAGCGCTCGGGCAATACTCAATCGTTGCTTTTGACCGCCAGAGAAATTGCTGCCTTTTTGAGCAACTGGACTTTCATAACCTTCAGGTAAGCCTTCGATAAATGACTTGGCTTGGGCAACTTCAGCGGCTTTTGCCATCGCTTCATGGGTTGCCGGACGATTGCCGAAACGCAGGGTTTCTTGAATCGTGCCGCTAAGCAAGAGCGCTTTTTGCGGGACATAACTAATTTGGTCCCGTAATTCGGCTTGAGAGATCTCTTTGATGTTGCGGCCAAAAAGCGTAATCGAACCAGCAGTCACATCTTTGAAACGCAGCAAGGCTTTGGCAATGGTGCTTTTTCCAGAGCCGGTTCCGCCAACGATCGCTGTCGTTTTGCCTCGGTGGATCTCGAAGCTGATATCTTCTAAGACAGGTTCTTCGGCGCCTTCATACGTAAATTGCACGTGATTGAAAGCGGCGATCGTTTCTGACAAGGCGGATTTGTTTAAGGTTTGGTCACCGTCAATCAAATCAATTGGTTCTTCTAAGACTTCTTCGATTCGTTGTAAGGAAGTCAAGCCTTTAGGCACCATCACGATAACCATCGCTGCCATGGTCAAAAACCAAAGGCTCAAAATCGTGTATTCGATAATGGCAGTAATACTACCAATAGCTAGGTGGCCCTGAAGACTTTGATAGCCGCCGTAGACTAGGATGGTCGAAATCGAGAGTCCCATTACTAAGTTGACGGTCGGATTCAAGACAGCAAAGAGGCGATTGACTTTAATCATGGTTTTCGCATATTCCGTCAAGGTTTGATCTGTCCGTTCTTTTTCGTAAGCCGCTTTGTCAAATGCCCGAATCACCCGAGCGCCGGTAAAGGTTTCTCGTAAGATCCGCATCATGTTATCGACTAGTTTTTGCGTGATTTGTGATAATGGGATCGCTTTGCGAATCACCCCATAAGCGATCATTGAAAAACATAGGATCGCTACGATTGGGACCCAAATCATCCGTAAAGAGACGGTGCCGGTTAGAAAAATCGAAGCTGCGACGATCATTGGGGCTGGCAAAATCATTTGCAGCGCCATCATCAAAATTTGTTGGATATTGTTGATGTCGCTGGTGGTACGTGCCAGCAAAGTGGGTGTACCATAGCCATCAACAGCGGATACAGAGAGTTCTTGTGTTTTTTTGAAAAAGCGCATCCGCAAAAAATGCCCGAATTTTCCTGAAAGGTGGGCAGATAAATAACTACCGCCTACCGAGACGATCACGGTGCCGATGGCAATGGCAAACATCCACCAGCCATTGTGCCAAATGGCCGTCGTGTCGACTTTTAAGATCCCTTCATCAATGATTTTTGCCAAAAAATACGGCAACAAGAGTGTGCCGAAGGATTGGACTAGCATCAAAAGAAATAAACTGAAAAAGAAGCGTCTTTCTTCTTTATAAAATAACTGTAATTGTTTCATGATTTCCCTCCAAAAATGTCGTTCTATGGTAGAATAAACTGTAACGTTACGTTACAGTCAAGCAAGGAGTGAAATTTTTTTGAAAAAACAATTGACCATCAGTGAGATGTCCGCTTATGCTGGCGTGAGTCGGCGCACATTGATTTATTATGATCAAATCGATTTGTTCAAACCGCAATCGATTGGTGAAAACAGCTATCGCTATTACGGCTTTGAACAATGCCTTGAGTTAGACGTGATTTTGATGTTGCGTTCTTTAGACATGCCCTTGCAAGACATTCGCCAATTTTTGAAAAACCGCAACCCGGAATACACGCAAAAGGAACTTGTGGAACGGCGAGGACAAGTCCGTGACAAAATCGCTGCGCTACAAGAATTGGAACGAACCTTCGATCGCTACATCCAGCGCTATGAAAAAGTACAGAAAGCCGATTTTGAGACCTTTACGATAGCGCAGCACGAAGCAGAGGCGTTTATCGTTTCCGAAGAGATCGCTGGCGATGATCCAGAATCTGCTTATCAAGTGTACGCCCGTTTTTATCCGCTAGTGGATTATAAAGATGCCTTCAGTGGCTATCCCATCGGCTTTTTAAGTGCAGGAACGACGTTGGAGGATCAGACTTTTCACGCATCGCCTTATCGGGCATTGATCTTGATTCCCCAAGATCGGCTACATCTCTATCCGGAAAAGCTGATCATCACACGTCCCGCTGGTACGTATGTTTCTGGATTTGTCAGTGAGGGAGAAGAACAAATTGCCGCTTTTACCCACCGCATCCAAGCCTTTCTAAAAGAGAAGCAGTTGAAAATCGATGGCGATGTTTGGGAATTGTTATGGCAAGATGAAGTCTTTACCACACAAAAAGAATTGCAGATATTTGAAGTGATGGTTCCAGTGAAGCCCGAGTAATGTACGAGGCACGCGTATCAGTAAGAAACGAAAACTAAGATACGCAATAGCAATGATTATTGCCGCTGGCTTTTCATATAGAAGCAAAGGAGATGACTAAGCCAGATCCCTTCCATACAAAAAGCCCTGTGAAGCGTTGAAATTCCCATTTTGCTTTTTTCTCGTTATACTTGAAAGAACAGATGAGAAAAAAGGGGAAATTTTAATGAAAAAAGAAACAGGAATACGCTCGCTTTATGCGTTGATTGGTGTCGCCATTTTAGGATTCGGGGCGGCATTGCTGCGGGTTGGCGGAGTGGGGCTAGACCCATACACAGCAGCCAATATCGGTGTCGGCGAGCTGCTAGGGTTATCCCTTGGGGTCTATCAATTGATGATCAATATCGCTGTCCTAGTATTGATTTTTATCTTTGGCCGTCGCCATATCGGCATCGGGACGGTCATCAATATGGTGCTGACAGGATTCTTCATCGACTTTTATACCAATGTTTTTGATTGGTTATCCGTCGGTCCGAATAATTGGTGGCAGCAAGGTTTGTTCTTGTTGATCGGGATCATCTTCTTTACCTTCGGAGCTTCATTTTATATGTCAGCGAATTTGGGCAGCGCCCCCTATGACGCGATCGCCCCAACAATCGTCGATCAGACGAAAGCCAATTATCGAGTGGTGCGGGTGATTCAAGACGTTGCCTTTGCCTTGATTGGACTTTTCACAGGCGGGCCGATCGGGATCGGAACCTTCATCAGTGCCTTTTTAGTGGGCCCACTGATCAAATTCTGGGACAACCGTGTCTCTCAGCCATTCATCGAAAGCAGTGTCAAAAAAGCGATTTTTAAATAAAAAAAGGTCTGCAGCAAAGAGAAGTCGAAGCGATTTAGTCGCCCACTTCACTCAGCTGCAGTTTTTTTGCCATTTGCTCAAGGAATTCTTGCATAATTGCTTCTCAGTCGCTAGAATAAAAAAGCCGAGGAGGGGTAGTATGCAATTACCAACACCATTTATTGAAAAATACCAACGGTTGCTAGGAGAAGAAGCACCAGCTTTTTTTACCGCTTTAACCGATAATCAGCCAGTCAAAGGCTTTCGCTTGAATGTTGCTAAGCCGCACGCACAAGCGATGCTGGCAAAATATGGACCAGCTGCTGTACCCGCCCCCTATGCAGAAGCGGCTTATATTGGCGAAGTCAAAGGCCGTTCGTTGCTCCATCAAGCTGGCTATGTCTACAGCCAAGAACCTAGTGCGATGATCGTGGCAACGATCGCAGCCGCTCAACCAGGGGAGCGGGTCTTAGATTTATGTGCGGCACCGGGAGGCAAAACAACGCAGCTGGCAAGCCAATTACAAGGAAAAGGGCTGCTTGTAGCAAATGAGATTTTCCCGAAGCGTGCCAAAATCCTATCAGAAAATGTGGAGCGTTGGGGCTTTCCGAATGTAGTCGTCACCAATCAGGCTCCACAAGAATTGAGCCGCCATTTTCCTCAGTTTTTTGACAAGATCGTGGTGGACGCCCCATGTTCTGGTGAAGGGATGTTTCGTAAAGATCCCGTCGCCTTAGAAGAATGGCAGGCAGAAACACCTGATCAGTGTGCGATCAGGCAAAAAGACATTTTGGCACAAGCCGTTGCGATGCTAAAACCGGGGGGCCAGCTGATCTATTCCACCTGTACCTTTGCCCCTGAAGAAAACGAAGCGATGATGGCTTGGTTAATGGAGGAGTATCCCTTCACAATCGAAGCGATCGACTTGGCCAATGTATCTCATGGGCGCAGCGAGTGGGGAGCTGCATCTGGGATCGAGAAAACCATCCGCTTATGGCCGCATTTAAACCAAGGAGAAGGTCATTTCGCTGCGAAATTGACCTCCCAAGCAGAAGCAGCGCCAGTGAAAAAGAAGAAAAAAGGCAAAGGAGCGACAGCCAAGAGCCCATTGGATGCAACGACTCAAAAGTTGTGGCAAGCCTTTCACAAGGAGTTTCCTTTTTTACAGGCACTGAATGCGACACCTCAGCTGCTAGGAGAAAACCTCTGGCTCGTTCCTGAAGAAATGCCTTCTTTAAAAGGGATCAAGTTTATGCGCCCAGGTTTGCATGTCGGCGTCGTTAAGAAGAATCGGATCGAACCTAGTTATGCGTTGGCATTGGCGATCCATGCAGAAGAAGGGGCACCGACAGTGCCGATCACTTTGCCGCAATGGCAGCAGTATGTGGCAGGTGAAACCATGAGCGTGCCAGGAAATGCTGGATGGGTGATTTTGACAGTCGATGAGATCCCCGTCGGTTTTGGAAAACAAGTCCAAGGAACTGTGAAAAACTTCTTTCCAAAAGGATTAAGATTCAAAGCGATTTAAACGAAATAGTGTTTTTATTTCAGTCCTCGTGCTATGATGGAAGTAGCAAAATAAGGGAGCTGATCGATATGAAAACATCATCAAAAGTAACGATTGGATTAAGCATTGCAGCGATCGCTGGGATCACTACTGCCGTCGTTGTATCAGACAAAGTATTCAATAAAGTACGCTTCGCTTGCAACCGACACAAAGTAAAGAAATTTGTCGATGACAAATTCAACGGCAATGAAAAATTGTTGGATGTCGTAGACGGCTTGTCTGACAATGAATTGGATTCGTTGTTAGGTGTGATGAAAAAAGTCAATGAGGGCCGCAACAAAATCTCTGTTTACGGAGACAACATCAAAGATTCGACAGAACATGTCAAAGACAAGTTGACGAGCTTTGTTGATTCCGTCTTTTAAGCCAATCATTCCATTTGAAACTCGCAGGGACATCGGTCTTTGCGAGTTTTTCTCGTCTTTCTAAGCGTTTTTCGTTATACTAACAAGGAAATGCACGAAATGGTGCGAGGTAGAGGAGTGAAAGTGAAGTCGTGGAAAAAACAAGTACCTTGACTGCCGAGGAAAAAGCGTTCTTTATGGAAGAAGCAATCAAAGAAGCCCGAAAAGCAGAAGGTTTGGCAGAAGTACCGATCGGTGCTGTCGTCGTCTTGGATGGCAAAATCATTGGTCGTGGGCACAATCTACGAGAAACGCAGCAACAAGCCGCAGCGCATGCGGAGATGTTTGCGATCGAGGAAGCCTGTCGCACTGTCGGAAGTTGGCGCTTAGAACAAGCGCAGCTGTTTGTGACCTTGGAACCATGCCCGATGTGCAGTGGGGCGATGTTATTGGCACGGGTGGAAGAAGTGTATTTTGGTGCCTACGATCCCAAAGGCGGCACTGCTGGTACATTGATGAATTTATTGGAAGATGAGCGCTTCAACCATTGGTCCTATGTGGAAGGCGGCATTTTAGAAGAAGCATGCGGCCAGCTGCTAACAGATTTTTTCCGAGCATTACGAGAAAAGAAAAAACAAAAAAAGGCTGGCAATCTCTAACGAAATACGTTATACTAAGTTTTGCCGAAAGGCTAGGACAATGGAGGTCTTGTGAAGCGTGTCAGATCCGGAAGGAAGCAGCACTAAGCAGGATTCTCCATGTGTCTGATTGAAAAACTGCTTGTTTTGAAGAAAGCAGTAGTACTAATTGAATCGATGATCATTCAAACCTGAGACAGACTGTCTTAGGTTTTTTTATTGTCTGAAAGTCTTTGTGACACCAAGGGCTGTTCTAATTGTATTCTGCTTTAAATCTAGGCAATCGATAGCAGCTCTCAGAGGGGTAAGTTGTATTTTTGATACAAAGGCTTTATTCCTGTTTAGAACCTTACTCTGATAACTTTTCCGTTGGCGATTTTTGTACTCTCAAAGAATCAGTAGTTCTGACGAACTGAAACATGGAATACCTGCTCTCGATATTCGATAGAATCGTCGTTTCAAGAACTCTTTATTTTCGCTTCAACAAATTGCCGCCGCCGTGTTATCGGTTGCAATTCCCCCAAATAACCAGAAAAAATCACTTTCCTTTTTACAGTCAGAAAAGTGATTTTTTCTTTTGAACAACTGTCGCTGTAACTGTTTCTTTTTTACAAAAAGTCACCATTCTTTTCCAAGCATTCCAATGGTTTCCCAGAGATTTTATGCTATGCTTATTTTGTAGAGAATTCCGTCGTCTTTCTACTGGCAACCCTTGATGCCAAGAGAAACGGATAGTGATTTCAGGCGACGTATTTGAAAAGAGGCGCACAATGGAAAAAATTACGATTATCCATACCAACGATCTGCATTCCCACCTAGAACATTGGCCGAAGATGCGGCGTTATTTGGATCAAAGAAAACGAGAAGCGGATACGACCGAAGAGACAGTGATCGCGGTCGACTTAGGCGACTTTGTCGATCGCTGGCATCCTTTGACAGAAGCAACTGACGGCAAGGCGAATGTCGACTTGATGAATCAAGGGCATTATGATGCGGTGACGATTGGGAACAATGAGGGAGTCGGCAATCCCAAAGAGGTCTTGCAGCATCTGTATGACCAAGCAGCATTTCCGGTCATTTTAGGCAACTTATTTGATAAAAAGGATTTGCGTCCGCCAAAGTGGGCACAAGAATACAAAATCATGGAAAGCAATCAAGGAGCCAAAATCGGCTTGATCGCTTTTACGGCACCGTTTCCGCTAACATATGCCCCCAACGGTTGGGACATTCGCGAACCCTTGGAGATTTTGCCTTCATTGGTGCAGCATTTGCGCCCCGAGGTCGATCTGCTGGTCTTGATGAGCCATCTAGGCATCAATGCTGACCGCCAGATTGCGAGGGACTTTCCAGAGTTAGATGTTATATTAGGTTCCCACACGCACCATTTGTTTGAAAAGGGCGAAGTCATCAATGGGGTTCAAATTGGCGCAGCTGGCAAGTTTGGTTTTAACATTGGCGAAGTCGAAGTGGTCTTAGATGATCACCACCGCCCGATCAAGCATCGCGCACGTGTGATTCCGACGGATTCGTTGGTGGCTTTTCCGCAAGATGAGGAAGAGATCGCCGAATATCTATCGATCGGCCATCGCTTGCTGCGGGCAAATCAGGTGGCAGAAATTCCAGCAGCGTTTACGAGGGATTGGCAAAGTGAACATTCCTTGGTTCGGGAGGCTCTTTTGGCATTATGTGCCAAAGGACAGACGGATGCCGCCATCTTAAATACGGGGCTATTTTTAGATGATTTACCACAAGGACGGGTCGATCAAGATCAGCTGCACACGATTTTGCCCCATCCGATGCATTTGATTCGAGTGACGCTGCAAGGCGCGGATGTCATTCGATTGGTCTTAGAGATGGAAAAAAATCGCAACTTTTTGCGCAATTTCCCAATTATGGGGATGGGCTTTCGAGGGAAGATTTTTGGTGAACTGGTTTATGAAGGCATTCGCTTTGATGAAAAAAATCACCAAGTTTTGTGGAAGCAAGAACCAGTTGATGTCTCTCAAAGCTACACGTTGACTCTTGTGGATCACTACTTGTTTATTCCGTTTTTCCCGACGATCGAGATTGCTGGAACTGTTGAGTTTCTTTTTCCAGACTTTATTCGGACGGTGGTCGGTGATTACTTGAGTCAGAAATACCCTATTCAGTAGTTGGTACTCCTCCAGTGGTTTTTTGAGGAAAACCGCGACTATCATTGAGGAATAAAACAAGGTATAATAAACAGCAGGTGGTGAAAAAATGACCGAAAAACAAACGATCACAGATGAAATGACATCTGTACTAGAAGAAATTATTGAAGAACCAGCGAAACAACCGCAAAAAGGCGAGTTGGTGACTTTGTTGAATGATGAAGAATTAATGATTGGCAATCGACAATACAAATTGGTCATGGATTATCGTGAAGGCTTCGATCCTGAAAAACTTGGTGAGCGTTACAGTGAAGTTTTGGCACGCTATGATTATATCGTAGGTGATTGGGGTTATGAACAGCTACGCTTGAAAGGCTTTTTTGAAAAGGATAACCGCAAAGCATTACCCGATCAGCGTATTGACATGCTGGAAGACTATTTGTATGAGTATTGCAACTTCGGTTGTGCCTATTTCGTGATCCAGAGGGTTGGCGGCAAGAAAGAAAAAAGTACCTCCCGAAGACGTAAGAAAAAGCCAGCTCAAACGAATCAAAATCAAACTACACAACAAAACGCACATATAGAAGAAAAGCGTGAAGCAATTCCGCAGAAGAAAAGCAAACCAACGATCAAAAATCGTAAACCAAAAGAAAAAAACGTCAAAAAAACCGAAACAACTACGGTGAAAAAAGGCAAAAAAGAGTTTACGATTCGACAAAGGGAAGAATAAGATGAAATATAAAGGCTATTTGATTGATCTAGACGGCACGATTTATTTAGGAAAAGAGCCGATCCCTGCTGGGAAACGCTTCGTAGAATCCTTACAAGAAAAAGGACTGCCCTATTTATTTGTGACCAACAATACGACCCGCAGTCCCGAAGTCGTGGCACAGCGATTGGCGGATGAATTTTCGATTCACGTGGCACCAGAAACGATCTATACCGCAAGCTTGGCAACGATCGATTTTATGAAAGACCATGGCAAAGGCCGCAAAGTGTTTGTGATCGGCGAAGCGGGGTTGATCGATTTGATCTTAGCTGCTGGGTTTGAGTGGGAAGAAACCAATCCGGATTATGTCGTGGTTGGTTTAGACAACCACGTGACGTATGAAAAATTTGTTTTAGCAACGTTAGCGATCCAAAAAGGAGCTACCTTTATCGGGACCAATCCAGACAAAAATATCCCGACGGAAAGAGGCTTGTTGCCAGGTGCGGGTTCACTGATTGCAATGGTGGAGACTGCCACCCAAATGCAACCGATTTTTATTGGCAAACCAGAAGCGATCATTATGGAAAAAGCGGTGGCACACATCGGCTTATCAAAAGAAGAGGTCTTGATGGTGGGGGACAATTACGAAACGGATATCCGTTCGGGGATCCAAAACGGGATCGATTCTTTGCTCGTATTATCTGGCTTTACCCCGAAAGCGGCGGTGCCGACATTACCGGTAGCACCAACCTATGTGGTTGATTCTTTAGATGAGTGGGATTTTGAACAATGAAAAAACAAGTGTGGCTTGAACGCTTAGGATTTGTCTGCTTGTTTTTGTTTTTGGTCAGTCTAGCGATCACCCTAACGATCAATTTTCGACCGTTATATTGGTTTGATGTCGATCACTTAAATCTGCTGGATTATACCTCGCTAACAAGAGAAGAGTTGTTGAAGAACTATGGCTTATTGTTAGATTTTCTAAACAATCCCTTTGCAAGTACGCTCGCCTTGCCAGATTTTCCAATGTCTGAAGCGGGGGCTGGTCATTTCTACGATGTAAAACAGTTGTTTCTATTAAATTATGCTGTGATGATCGTCACGTTGCTGCCCAGTATCTGGTTCGTCAATCGGCTACGACAAAACCAACAGCAATGGCGCTTGATTCGTCCTTTTCAATGGGGGATGATATTGCCGCTGATTTTCGGGTTTTTGATGGCAGTCGGCTTTGATCGCTTTTTCGTTACGTTCCATGAGATTTTCTTCAGTAACGACGATTGGCTATTTAATCCAGCCACCGATCCGATCATCAACGTATTGCCAGAAACGTTTTTCATGCATTGCTTTATTCTCTTTTTTGTCTTGATTGAAGTCTTCTTTTTTGCTTTCTATTGGTGGGGAAAACGAGGCTTGAAAAAAACAGCGTAATGAAAAAAAGACCAACGATCCACTTCCTTTGAAGAAGGCGGATCGTCGGTCTTTTTTTATTGCGTAATGTAATGAGATTTACTTGGGTGTTGATGGGCTAAGCGACTTGCGGCAGAAGCGGCAATGGCACCTACGATATCATCTAAAAAGGTGTGAACGCGGGGACCGTCGTGCTTATTCAGTTCTTTCAAAATGCCCGGTTTGACTTTATCAATGTATCCGTAGTTAGTAAAACCGATGGAGCCGTACACATTGACGATGGATAGTGCGAGGATCTCATCGATCCCATAAAGCCCTTCGTCTTCTTTGACGATTTCTTGCAGTGGATGCAGCAGTTGATTTTCTTCTGCCAAAATATCCAATTGGACACCCGTCAAAATCGTGTTGTGGACTTCCCGCTTGCTTAAGACAGCGTTGACGCTTTCGATACACATCTCCAACGTGATGCCTTCAATGTAATCTTTTTGCAAGAACATCACCAATTCCCCGATGTCTTGCAGTGAGACACCGCGGTCGGCCAACAATTCTCTTGCTTTGTCTTCAAGTGTTTTGCTTTCTAATACCATATAGTTCCCCTCCATGTAAAAATAGTTTATTCAAAAGTCAACATGCGACTGATGGATTGCAATCATAAGTAGTGCCTTATTCCAGTTGCAGCCAATGCCATTTGGGTTTTAGTCCCTTCTGACATCCATTGAAGCACAGGTTTTTGCTAGTTCTGCTTTGGCTGCCACTGCCCAAGGATGGGGGACCACTAAGTCACCGGCAAAGAGCCAGTCCATATAATAGCCAGCGGCAGATTCCAAGGAATCATCGAGGCGCTCTAATAAACCGGTTAAGAAAGGTGCTTGATCTTTGCGATCCCATTTGATTTTGTCGGCTAAAAAAACGATCAGATCGAGACGACTATATTGGGCCTTTAAGGTGGTATGACAGCTGATGGCGGACAGAATGTCTGGATCAGACACCTGAAAAACCGTTTTTGCCAACAAAGCGGATTGCTGCTGATGCAGCAAAAAAGGTGCTTGCCGCTCCGCATCTAAGATCGGTTCGCCTACTGCTATCTGCAAGGCGATTCGCTGGTCATTAGGGATGACGACGCTGACATCGTGCAGCAGTCCTGCCAAGTAAGCTTTATCCGCATTGACTTGAAACCGTTCTGCCAATCCTTTGGCTTCTTGGGCAACGGCTAGATTGTGGACCGCCGTTTCGGCATGATCGAAGGCTTCCAGATACTGAACCATTTGCTCAGTGAGGGTCTCCCCCTGTAAAGGGAGAGTATAGGTGGCAAGACCAACTTGTTTCATCTCAGCTACTCCTTAAAAAGACTCGTACTGTGGGCGGGTTGCGTCCGCGTTTTGGGATCAATGTAATGGAGTGCATTGTTCACCGCAGTTGGGGCTTCCCCGAAACCAGTAGCGATCAGGTCGACTTTTCCATCGTATAAAACGACATCCCCACAGCCATAGATCCCAGGAACAGACGTGCTCATATCTGAAGAGACGAAGACTCCTTGGCGGCTGCTTTTCATGCCCCAATCCTTGATGTTCAATGTGGAAGAAAAACCGTAATTGACGATCAAAGCATCCAATGAAAGGCTGACCGTTTCATCACCTTTGACTTGCTGCAACGAGACACCAGTCAAACGTTGCTCTCCTTGGAGCTCTTGAATCACATAAGGAGTCAGAATGTTGACGGCAGAAGCTTGTAATTTGCTGACGCTATGTTCATGAGCACGAAATTCAGGACGGCGATGGATCAAGTAGACTTCACTAGCGATCGGCTCCAGCATCAATGCCCAATCGATGGCAGAATCGCCGCCACCGGCGATCGCTACTTTGCGTCCGGCATACTTCATCAAATCGGTGACAAAATAGTCTAAGCCGTATCCTTCAAACCGCTCGCTTTCTGGCAAAGTCAGTTTGCGCGGCTGGAAGGAGCCGTTTCCTAAAGCCAAAATCACGGCTTTCGAGTAATGGATTCCTTTGTCGGTAGTGACTTCGATATAGTCTTCTTGTTTTTCGACCGACAAGACGGTTTCTTCTAAACAATATTGGTGATTGAAGGTCGTCAACTGTTTTTCCAGGTTTTGGACAAGATCGCCCGCTTTGATTTTCGGATAACCTGGGATATCGTAGATGTATTTTTCTGGGTATAAAGTAGCAAGCTGACCGCCTAATTGCGGCAAGCTATCGATGATTTTGGTTTTGGCGTTACGCATACCGGCATAGAAAGCAGAAAACATCCCGCTAGGTCCCGCGCCGATAATCGTTATATCAAAAATATCCATGTTATTCCTCTTTTCTAACCACGTTGGGGTGAAGCGTGTTCGTAGTGTACGAATAGCTTTATTATAGCAAAAATTATCCAAACTAGCATTTTTTCAATTTTCTGCTATCATGGATTTATGAGAGAGAAGGAGGAGTTAATGTGTCTGAATTTCCACAGTTAGCATTAGAAAAACAAACTGGCCATAAAGCAGTCATCAAAACCAATCGTGGGGATGTAGTTGTACAATTGTTCCCAGAATTGGCACCAAAAACAGTGAAAAACTTCGTTGAATTAGCGAAAAAAGGGTATTACGATGGGATCATCTTCCACCGTGTCATTCCTGATTTTATGATTCAAGGCGGCGATCCAACTGGTACAGGGATGGGCGGCGAAAGCATCTATGGTGGCAGCTTTGAAGATGAATTTTCAAAAGAATTGTTCAATCTTCGTGGCGCTTTATCCATGGCAAACGCTGGTCCGAATACTAACGGCAGCCAGTTTTTCATCGTAAACAATCAAAATGTTCCTAGCAACATGTTAGGTCAATTAGAAGGTGCTGGTTATCCAGCTGAAATCATCGAAGCGTATCAAGCAGGTGGTACTCCTTGGTTAGATTTCCGTCACACAGTCTTCGGTCATGTGATCGAAGGAATGTCAGTCGTTGATGAAATCGCTGGCGTGCAACGGGGACCACAAGATCGTCCGGTGCACGATGTAGTGATCGAAACGATCGAAATCAGCGAATAAAACAAAAAGAACCCAAAAGCAGTTTCAACGGTCATCCTCAGGAGACCGTTGAAATGGCAGCTTTAGGGTTCTTTTTTTACACGTAAGCGTTAATCGATCGGTTGGTCTTTAAACGCAGCGGCGATTTGATTGAGTGCTTTTTCTAATAGCTCTTTAGGACAGGCAAAGTTCAGCCGCATATGGTGACTGCCGTGGGGACCAAAGATATTTCCTTGATTCAATACGACATTGGCTTCTTTAATCAGTTTTCTTTGTAGCTGATTATCCGTTAGGCCATAGGCAGAAAAATCCAGCCAGATCAAATAAGTACCTTCGGGCTTTTGAAACGTCACTGCTGGGAGTTGTTCAGTCAAAAAGTCGCAGACAAAGGTGCGATTTGCTTCTAAGTAGGACAATAGTTCTTCTAACCATGCTTGAGATTCACGATACGCTGCTTCAGTAGCGACCAAACCAAACGTATTGATTTCCCCTTGAACGTTACGTTCCTGTGTTTTTGCAAATTGGCTGCGCAAGGTTTGGTCTTTGATAAATACCATCGAATTTTTGATCCCAGCTAAATTAAAGGTCTTGGTTGCTGAAGTCAAAATGATCGAAAAATCGGCAAAGCTTGGCTCGACTGTTTGGAAAGAGACAAAGTGATTTGGCGCAAAAACGATGTCTTGATGGATCTCATCACTGACAACGACCACCTGGTGCTTTTGACAAATCCGGCCGATCATCAGGAGTTCTTCTTTTGACCACACGCGTCCGCCAGGATTATGAGGATTACATAGAAGAAACAATTTTACTTTCTTTTCGATGATGGTTTGTTCCATCGCCTCAAAATCGATGACGAAGTGGCCATCTTTTTCCAGTAACGGTTCTTGAATTAAGGTACGCTGATTGTTTTTGACAACCTGGGCAAAGGGATGGTAGACCGGATCGTGGATCAGTACGGCATCTCCTTCTTGGGTGTAACTTTGGATCGCTAGTGCAATACTAGGGACGACACCGCTATTAAAAAGGATCGCTTCTTTATTGATGGTATAACCATGACGTCTTTGCTGCCAATCGATGATGGATTCAAGCAGCGAATCAGGGATGGTGGAGTACCCATAGATCCCTTGGGCAACTGCTTTTTCTAAAGCTTTTTTCACTGGTTCTGGTGCCAGAAAATCCATGTCGGCTACCCAAAGCGGCAATAAGTTTTCTTCCTTATAGGTTTTTGCAATCGTATCCCATTTGACGCTATTGGTATTTAAGCGCGGATGAACTTTGTCAAAATTGATCATGCGTTTCCCTCCTATATTGTGTAACGTTGTTTCTGATGCTTCAAATCTACCACTAGTTCAAGTATAATGAAAGTGGAAAAGAGAGGAAAGACTATGAATTATCAAATCGGGAACATTATAGAAGGAACAGTCACTGGGATTCAACCCTATGGTGCATTTGTTTCGTTAGATAAAGAAACGCAAGGCTTGATCCATGTTTCAGAGATCCAATCCGGGTTTACTAAAAATATCCATGAAGTCTTACAGATCGGCCAAAAAATCCATGTACAAATCATTGATATTGACGAATACAGCCAAAAGATCAGTTTGTCCCGCCGTACATTGGAAACAAGTTTTGTTCAGCCACCCTTTAAGCGTAAACGCTACTTTACAAATAAGAATAAGCGGATTGGTTTCCGTACGGTTGGAGAAGCTTTACCAGTGTGGGTGAAAGAAGCTAAAGAAATGTTAGAAAAAGAAAACAGCAACAGATAATCGTGCATATTTTCTGAAAATGTGCTAAAATTAGTTTACAAACAGATGAATAACTGAGGTGGGTATTTTGGGATCCAAAAAAGTAGCGGGTACAGTTATGATGCACTTAACAAATGGTTCGAAACGATTTTTGATGCAAATACACGAAGGCACTGCGGAATTAGCGTCAACGGATTTTTCTGAAGATAAAACCGGCTTGGCTACGATCTTACAATTGTTTAAAGACCGTATCCACCTTGATGTGACAGCGATCGAACTCGTTGAACTCACAAATGGCAACATTGATACGCAAAACATTCCTTTATTTGTTTTTGAAACACAAGAAGCAGGACAAACGCAACAGCTGCCAGAAGGGTATGCGTGGGAAGAGCCCAATATCTTTCGTAAGATCATCGAAGACTATAAGATTGAAGGCGTTCCGTTCTTTTAGCAACTGTATACTAGTGAAAAGACTGAAGACCGTTATGACGGTCTTTTTTTATTGAAAACTTTTTGTAAATAAAATGAAATATTTCCTTGACCTGAGTCAAGAAGAATGGTAAATTAGTCAACGTTGGCAATTGAGTCAGCGGGTCAAAAATGCTTTTGAAAAAACTTCAAAAAAAGACTTGACCAAAAATGAAACAGATGATATTATAACGAAGTCGCAATTTTAAAACAGTTAATCGATGTTGATACATCAACAAAATTAATTAAAAAAAGTTGTTGACAAATAACAAATCATTTGTTATTCTAATGAAGTCGCTGAGACAGCCGCTGCGAAGTTGAAAAACAACGAGCGAAAAAAACTTTTAAAAAAGAGTTGACAATCAACTGTCACTCTGATATGATATAAAAGTTGCTAACACAGCACGGTAGACCTTTGAAAACTGAACAAAGCAAGCAAACGAACCAATGTGTAGGACGTTTCAATTTATTGAAACAAATACATGCAAGCAATAGCTAGCAAAGTTAATTTTTATGAGCTTAATGACCGTATGGTCATTCAAACAAATCATTATGAGAGTTTGATCCTGGCTCAGGACGAACGCTGGCGGCGTGCCTAATACATGCAAGTCGAACGCTTTTTCTTTCACCGGAGCTTGCTCCACCGAAAGAAAAAGAGTGGCGAACGGGTGAGTAACACGTGGGTAACCTGCCCATCAGAAGGGGATAACACTTGGAAACAGGTGCTAATACCGTATAACACTATTTTCCGCATGGAAGAAAGTTGAAAGGCGCTTTTGCGTCACTGATGGATGGACCCGCGGTGCATTAGCTAGTTGGTGAGGTAACGGCTCACCAAGGCAACGATGCATAGCCGACCTGAGAGGGTGATCGGCCACACTGGGACTGAGACACGGCCCAGACTCCTACGGGAGGCAGCAGTAGGGAATCTTCGGCAATGGACGAAAGTCTGACCGAGCAACGCCGCGTGAGTGAAGAAGGTTTTCGGATCGTAAAACTCTGTTGTTAGAGAAGAACAAGGATGAGAGTAGAACGTTCATCCCTTGACGGTATCTAACCAGAAAGCCACGGCTAACTACGTGCCAGCAGCCGCGGTAATACGTAGGTGGCAAGCGTTGTCCGGATTTATTGGGCGTAAAGCGAGCGCAGGCGGTTTCTTAAGTCTGATGTGAAAGCCCCCGGCTCAACCGGGGAGGGTCATTGGAAACTGGGAGACTTGAGTGCAGAAGAGGAGAGTGGAATTCCATGTGTAGCGGTGAAATGCGTAGATATATGGAGGAACACCAGTGGCGAAGGCGGCTCTCTGGTCTGTAACTGACGCTGAGGCTCGAAAGCGTGGGGAGCGAACAGGATTAGATACCCTGGTAGTCCACGCCGTAAACGATGAGTGCTAAGTGTTGGAGGGTTTCCGCCCTTCAGTGCTGCAGCAAACGCATTAAGCACTCCGCCTGGGGAGTACGACCGCAAGGTTGAAACTCAAAGGAATTGACGGGGGCCCGCACAAGCGGTGGAGCATGTGGTTTAATTCGAAGCAACGCGAAGAACCTTACCAGGTCTTGACATCCTTTGACCACTCTAGAGATAGAGCTTCCCCTTCGGGGGCAAAGTGACAGGTGGTGCATGGTTGTCGTCAGCTCGTGTCGTGAGATGTTGGGTTAAGTCCCGCAACGAGCGCAACCCTTATTGTTAGTTGCCATCATTTAGTTGGGCACTCTAGCGAGACTGCCGGTGACAAACCGGAGGAAGGTGGGGAT
>NZ_CP172953.1:685000-1120000 GCF_050546735.1 Enterococcus sp. AZ095a
CATTTTGCATGATCTCCTTTTTGAAACGAGTGAGCAGCAAGCTGTTCGTTTCGATAATTGTTGATAAACCAAGTGTATCACTCCTCTTAGGGATGTGACAGCAACTTGCTTTTCAACAAACCAAGCTTAAAGTTTTAGCAAGAAAAAGGCGATAATACCGATTATCAGCAAGAAAAGCCCTAAGTACAAGAGCACAGTGACTGCAGCATGGAAAAAAGAGCGCATTTCTTTCACCTCGAATCATTGTTCTTCTTATTTTACTGCATAATTGCGGAACCAAGTAAGGACCTTCACAAATCTTAAAGGAAGTTTTAGGTCTCTTAAGAGTAGACCTCGTCCTTTTTTGTAACGCTTCCATTTTTTGTGGTAAAATAAAGAAAAGGAGGCGATTTGGATGTTACGTAATTCTCAAAATGTACTTGTAGCCTTAGATGGGTCGGATCAGTCAGAAAAAGCGTTCCAAGAAGCACTCGCGATTTGCCGTAGGAACAAAGCCAAATTGTATGTCCTCTCTGTTATCAACAATGCTGAGTTATCCACAAGTGCCTATGCTTTTGCGAAAATTTTTGATCAAGAAAAATTACGTGTGGAAACGGATATGTTGAAAAAAATCTATGATGCCAATCAACATGGGGTGGAAGATGTTGAGGTGATCGTTGAAGTCGGTGATCCAAAACGTTTTATCATTCATGCAGCGACTGAATTGTATCCAATTGATTTGATCGTTATCGGTGCAACTGGTAAAGGCACATTGACCCGAGCTGTCGTGGGCTCAACCACCGATTATGTCGTTAATCATTCGAAATGTACGGTGCTGGTCGTGAAGTAAAAATTTAAATTAAACGGAAAAATATGTTATTTTTTAAGTCAGCATAAGGCATATCCTTTCAAAAAAATTCAGTTTAGTTGAAAAATCTGCTCTCTTAGCTTTAGGAGAGCGGGTTTTTTGTTGTAAAAAAGAAGTGCCTAAAATTGAGCTGTGAGTAACGATTGAAAACCCATTTTAATCTTTTTAACAAAGAATAACTATGTAAATTGAACAAGTTTGACCATTAGAAGAGAAAGTTTGTTACACTTTTAATAAGCAAAGGATGTAGGAAAAGTATTGGAGAGAGGGGCTGATAATTTACTGAGTTTCCATGATTCAGCTGGTTGCAAGTGGCTATCATTGGAAAGGAGAATGAAATGAAGCGTGTTGCAGAAAACTATTAGGTTGTTTTTTCGATTCTTTTGCTGAGTATATGGTTAGGCTTGATCCAAGTGAAGGAATATTCGCAAGAAGCAGTCCTGTCGATCATTTACTTTATTAATCTTTATACGCTCTTGTTCAAATTTAAAGATGCAGCGAGAATGGTGAAAGCCGTTGTATCTTTCGTACTATTGGGTTTTACGATCTTATTTCTTTTGTATATCGCAAGTAATTAGAGGCAATACGAATTGTTAACTTTAGAAATTATCGCTATATATTGGGAATTAGATGTACAAAAAAAGACAACGTTCGACAAACGTTGTCCTACCAAAGCCACTTGACGGGCTTGAACCGTCGACCTCATCCTTACCATGGATGCGCTCTACCAACTGAGCTAAAGCGGCGTGTTATTTAACACAAGATATAGAATACCGTAAAGGCGCTACTTTGTCAATGAGATTTTCGGATATTTCTTGAGAAAAACGCTTTGCGGGAAGGGAAGTTTCTAAAAGGGGATTTTCTTGAAAAAAAGGATCAAAAAATTGATTTTTGCTCTTGCTAAATTATCTGACTATTTGGTATAGTACAGATAGATTCTTCCGGCATAGCTCAGTTGGTAGTAGCGCATGACTGTTAATCATGATGTCGTAGGTTCGAGTCCTACTGCCGGAGTATCAAAAACGACCTTCGTTTCTGAAGGTCGTTTTTTTGTTGGAAAGAGTCCGTTCTTTTGTTGGTTGTGGATAGCCTGGGGATAATGGGTTCCCCAGTTTTTTTCCAGAACACTCACTCCGCTGAGGAAATCTTCTGTACTAGTTCCTCGTATAAATCCGTCGTTTCGGCGGCTTTTTTATTTGTGTAAAAAACGATTGGGCCATCGTTAGTAGTGACTTTTAAAATGGGCGTCACCTTTGTGTCGACGAACATTCTGGCAGGCTCACCGGCAACGGTAAACTGACCGATTTGGTAACTGGCGGTTCCTACACCCATGGTACGAACACGAGGCGATGGCAAAGCTTCGATCAATTCCACCGTTTCTATATCTGCCAAAGAGACCGTTGTTTTCCCGGTCATTGGTGCATCAAAGGTGACTTCTTGTCCTTGCACTTCACCGGTGATCGCATCAGGAGCGAAATCTAAGCGGTACATTGGAATGATTGTACCGACCATTAACACAAGTAAGAAGACCGCGGTGATGCCTGCGACGATTTGTCCGCTGCGTTTGCCTAAATTGATGCCGATATTCATCCCAACACGGTCAGGAACGAACAGTCGCGCATCATTAGGATTGATGTAAAAACCATATCGCCAGTAAGCATCTTCGCCATAATAGCGCGGTTGTGCTGCCGGTTCTAAGAGCTGATCTTGTTTTTTACGCAGATCTAGCAACAAGAAGAAGGTAAAGACGATCAAGAAAACCACCAAAACAACAAAGAGCACTAAGAGGATAGTACTGAATGCTCCAGTGGCGGACATGGACGCCAGCGGGACAGTCAATAAGAGCAGTGTAATGGTACAAGTGACAGCGATCAATAAGGACCAATAGCGCTTTGTTAAATCATTGATGTGCTGGTCGATAGCTGAATCACCGCTGATCCCGCGAACGGGTAAGCGGCTGATGATCACCCAGAGATAGAGGAACAGCGCAAAAATTGCTAAGGAGACACCGCCCATCAAGTATCCTGTAGAAAGATCAGGCAACTGCCATGCTTGGTACAAACTGATCATCAACAAAATCCCCGCAGGAACGAGGCTATACCACGGCAGCATCCGCTTATTTTTGGTTTGAACGAGTTTCGTATCGATCCGAATCGGATCGATGGGTAGTTCCCATCCATTGGTAAGGATCAATTGCCGCATTTTTCCGATGTAATGTACTTGCACCAAGTAAGCTGTCCCCAGCAAAGCGGCCATATAAAGCCAGAACAGGGTAAGGATGATGGAGTCAGATAAATTGAACAAAAAAAGGAGACTTGCTACACTAAATGTACCAACGACTTGTAAGATACGCTTGCGAAATTCTGTGATCAAGCTGTGGACGCTAGGATCATCCAGATGCTCAGGGGCAAGGGTATTTTCGAGTAAAACATTTTTGTGGGGTTTACTGATCAAGCGTAAACCAAATGCGGTCGTCCCACAGAGGACGAGGGCAATAATGAAAAAAAGATAAGTCATTTGCATTCATTCCTTTCAGGAAATTGGTCCAGAAGTTGTTGAACATCCGTTAAAAGCGCTTGCTTGCTTTTGCCGTGTAAGAGAGCGGTTGCTAGCTGTAGCTGTAAGTTTTGGCGATACTCCGCTTCTTGTCCGGAAGTAAACGGTGGTGGCGCGGCAACGGCGGTTCCTTTGCGGCGATCTGTGACTAACAAGCCTTCTTCTTTGAGGGAATTGTAGGCTTTTGAGATCGTCATGGTATTGATGCCGATCTCTTCGGCTAATTGACGGACGGATGGCAGCAATTCGCCAGCGGCCAAATCGCCTTTTGCGATACCGACAATGATCTGTTCCCGCAACTGCTGGTAGATGGGTTGGTTGCTTTGGGTTTGAATATCAAATATCATCGAAAACAGCTCCTTTGTATTATATATATTAATACAAACTATACAAAATAGCAACTGGTAATCAAATGAACAAGAATCGTTAGAAAAAAGTAAATAGCTTGTTACAGTTCTGTTTCATGGATCAGGTATCCTTTGACAGATACAACTTAGAGGAGGAACTTTTTATGAGCCAATCGCAAAGAACGGCTTACTTTGATAATGCAAAATTTTTACTGATGATCTTGGTCGTCTTCAGTCACTTGCTGCAGCCTTTTATCGGCGATCAGAAGTTTTATCATGACCTATATTATTTTATCTTCACTTTCCACATGCCAGCTTTTGTTTTTCTGGCTGGGTACTTTGCCAAACCGTTGACGAAGGGACACAAGCTTCGTGAGTTGATGAAAAAGTTCTTGCTGCCTTATGTCTTCTTTCAGGTGTTTTACACCGTCTATTACTGGTTGATCGGTCTACGGGAGTCGCTAAAAATCCAACTGTTGAATCCGCAATGGGCACTTTGGTTTTTGCTTAGCATGTTCTTTTGGCAGCTCTCGCTGTTGATCTTTCAAAAAATGTCCAAAAAGCAGGCGATCCTGCTGAGTATTGGCTTGAGCATCTTTGCTGGCTACGTGCCGTTTTTAAATCAAGTGTTGACCTTGCAGCGGACCTTTGTCTTTTTGCCGTTTTTCATTATCGGGTTTTATTTTCCCAAAAATGAGATGCGCTTTTTATTGAAACCAAAGATTCGAACCATCAGTTTGCTTTTCCTACCGATCATCTACACCTTTATCGCGTTTTTTCATGGGATGAACAAGTACATGGTTTTTGGTTCCAAGCCTTATGACGATTACTTGAGCTATCCGTTGTTCGGCGGTCCCTTGCGTGCGGTCTTTTTCGTGATCGGGCTGATGGGGATCATCGGTTTTCTGAGCCTCGTGCCCAGAGAGCACCTATTTTTTACGAAGTGGGGCAAAAACACACTGCTGGTCTATCTTTTACAGGGGATCTTCATCAAGGGCTTGCGGGCATTAGCCATCACCGACTTGAATCTGTCGGTATTAGGCTTTGTGACGTTGGTGTTAGCCAGTGTTTTACTGACGATCTTGCTAGCTAGCCGCCCGATCCGCTTCCTGTATGCACGATTTGAACGAGGACTATCCTTTGTTTTACTTGGCTTTTTGCTTTTGATGCTAACCCTTTAAATCCTTGATACGAGCAACCGCTCTTAGAAAGATGATTTTTTCATTTTTCTAGGAGCGGTTGTTATTTGAGAGGCAGAGGCGTAAAATGGAAGGAACGGAAAGTGAAAGGATGAAGAAATATGTCAGAAATTTCAAAAAAGACCACCGCTGCCTTTGCGCAAGCGTATCAAGAAAATAATAAACAAACGGCACTGCAACGGAGTGTTGTGAAAAATGGGATCACCGCTTCTGCAGAAAACGTGTCAGCAAAAGTCAACAATGTGCCGGTTTTCTCAGTCGATGTGACAACAGGGAAAGTCTCAAACCAAAAACAATCAGGCCGCTGCTGGATGTTTGCCGCATTGAATACATTCCGTCATAAGATGCTGAATGATTTCAATTTAAAAGAATTTGAATTGTCGCAAAACCATACCTTCTTTTGGGACAAATACGAAAAAGCCAACTATTTCTATGAAAATATTTTAGCAACTGCTAACGAACCTTTAACAAGTCGCAAAGTTGCTTTCTTATTGCAAACACCACAACAAGATGGTGGGCAATGGGACATGATCGTTTCGATTTTCCAAAAATATGGTGTCGTACCAAAAACGGTCATGCCAGAAAGCAGCAACTCTTCCAATTCTCGTGACCTAAACAATTACTTGAACAAAAAACTGCGTAAAGATGCGGTTGCTTTGCGTCAGCTAGTGGCTGAAGGCAAAACAGCTGAAGACATCCAAACAGCCAAAGAAGCGATGTTGGAAGACATTTATCGTTTCTTAGCGACTTCTTTAGGCACACCGCCAGAAACCTTTGATTTTGAATACCGTGATGAAGACAAAAACTATCACATTGATCGCAACTTAACACCACAAAGCTTTTATGAAAAATATGTCGGGGTGGACCTTGACGATTATGTCAGCATCATCAACGCACCAACTGCCGACAAACCTTACAATCAATCGTATACCGTAGAAATGCTAGGCAACGTGGTTGGCGGCAAAGAAGTCAAATACTTGAACGTCGATATGCCGACCTTCAAAAAATTAGCGATCGCTCAATTGGAACAAGGGGAGTCCGTGTGGTTCGGTTGTGATGTCGGTCAATCTTCTACCAGAGATACTGGGATCATGGCATTAGATGCCTATGATATCAACGACTTATTTGATATCGACTTTACGATGACCAAAGCAGAACGCTTAGATTTTGGCGAAAGCTTAATGACCCATGCGATGGTCTTGACTGGCGTTGACTTGATCGACGGCGAATCAACCAAATGGAAAGTCGAAAACAGCTGGGGTGAAAAAGTCGGAACGAATGGCTTCTTCGTCATGAGCGATGCATGGATGGATGAATACACCTATCAAATCGTGGTTCGCAAAGAATTCCTGACAGCAGAACAATTGGCTGCCTTTGAAGCAGAACCAACGGTCTTAGCACCTTGGGATCCAATGGGCGCTTTGGCGTAAGTCAGCAATTTCTAATGGCCGACTGAATATTTACTGAAAATTTTCAAAAAGACGAAATAAAAAAATAACGAACCAGTTGCCGCAATCCAACCGTTAGGAAAGCAGAAATCCTAGCAGCATGGGAGTGTGGCAACGGTTTTTTTTAATTTACTGACAAAAAAGCGGTACCATCCCAGAAAAGTGGGAACTTATTTATTGTAAGATGAAGCAAACTTCTTTAAAATGGAATAGTCACTAATGATGCCACACGTCTCATTAGAGTGAACTGTTGAAGAATGGTCACTGGGAACCTTTACTTCCTCTGACAGACTTTGTCATGTTTATTGAACAAAAGGAGGATTCAAATGACAAATCTGTTAACTATTATTGTTGTTCTACTTTTTGCTGCCCTTATTTATGGGTTCTACTTATTGCAAAAGCGTCACGTGAAGTTTTCAACGCGGGTCTTTGCGGCGTTGTTCGTCGGGATCGTTTTTGGTGGTGTGCTACAGCTGATTTTTGGGACAGGCTCTGATGTTGTCACGCAAGCTCTTGACTGGATCACGATGGTCGGTAGCGGCTATGTGGCCCTCTTGCAAATGCTGATCATGCCCTTGATCTTCGTTTCGATCGTTGGTGCTTTCACCAAGATGAAAGAAAGCGAAAAAATCAAGAAGATCAGTTTTACGGTTCTTGCGACTTTGCTAGGGACAACGGCGATCGCTGCCTTGATCGGGATCGTGATGGTCATGGTCTTTGGTCTTGACGGTGCCAGCTTTACCGAAGGAGCAACGGAAACAGCGCGGATCGCAGAATTAGCGGAACGTTCGACACAAGTCCAAGATCTATCGATCCCACAACAAATCGTTTCTTTCATCCCAAGTAATGTCTTCGCCGACTTTGCTGGTACTCGTTCGACAAGTACGATCGGTGTCGTGATTTTCTCAGCCTTTGTTGGGATTGCCTTTCTTGGTGTCAAACGCAAATCACCGAAAGAAGCGGAAACTTTTGCGAATTTGATGGACAGCTTATATAAAATCGTGATGCGTATCGTCACGTTAGTTTTGCGCCTGACACCTTATGGGGTTTTGGCATTGATGACTAACGTATTAGCTTCAAGTGATTTTGAAGCCATCTTGAACTTAGGGAAATTTATCATCGCTTCTTATGCCGCTTTGATT
Source organism: Enterococcus sp. AZ095a (assembly GCF_050546735.1). Taxonomy (NCBI): domain Bacteria; kingdom Bacillati; phylum Bacillota; class Bacilli; order Lactobacillales; family Enterococcaceae; genus Enterococcus; species Enterococcus sp. AZ095a. The sequence goes on from NZ_CP172953.1 coordinate 692,540, forward strand.
TTGGTCTTACTCGTTCATTCATTATTGCTGATCGCTGTACGGGTCAATCCAGTAACGTATTTCAAAAAGGCTTTTCCAGTCTTGAGCTTCGCCTTTACTTCTCGTTCAAGTGCCGGTGCCTTGCCATTGAACATCGAAACCCAAACCAAAGCGTTAGGTGTTGATGAAGCCACGGCTAACTTTGCAGGCAGCTTTGGGTTATCGATTGGTCAAAACGGCTGTGCGGGTGTTTATCCAGCGATGTTGGCAACGATCGTTGCACCAACGGTTGGAATCAATGTCTTTGATTGGCAGTTTATCCTGCTGTTAGTTGCCGTTGTTACAATCAGCTCATTCGGCGTTGCCGGTGTCGGCGGTGGCGCAACTTTTGCTTCATTGATCGTCTTAGGCTCAATGAATTTGCCGATCGCCATCGTAGGCTTAGTTATTTCCGTTGAACCATTGATCGATATGGCACGGACACTTGTTAATGTCAGCGACAGTATGGTTGCTGGAATGGTGACCAGCAGCCGTATCAACGAACTGGATCGTTCGATCTTAGATGATTCTGCGGCCGTGATCGAAGCCGAGTAGAAAAGGTTTTATAATAACCGAAAGCAAAGAAAGACTACGTGTGGTCTTTCTTTTTTTTTCCGTTAAAGCTCAGCTTGTAGAAAAATCTAGGTTTCAGTGCCCTTAATAGCGAAGTTTCTGCTATACTTTTAACTAGAACATCGCGGGAGGGATAAGCAATGACACAATTGATTCAACTAGAACGAGCGGCAAACGTCAGAGAACTTGGCGGCTATCAAACGAAAAACGGCACGACGATCAAACGAAAAAAATTGATCCGCAGTGCGGCGATCAATGAATTGACTGCTTCAGATCAAGCAGTACTGGCAAACTATGGGGTCAATCAGGTCATTGATTTTCGCTCCATCGCTGAAGCCAATGCACAGCCTGATCGACCGATCGCCACAGCAAAGCAGCTTTTTTTACCTATTTTCAAAGAAGACGAAACGATGGTTTCCTTGTCGCCAGAAAGCTTGAAGCAGCGCTTGGAAGATGGGGAAGATGCCGAAGAGCAGATGAAAAAAGTCTACCGTCACTTTGTTGAAAGCGACTATGCCCGCCAACAATATCGGCAGTTCTTTGATCATGTGATCGACAATGCAGAAGGTAAAGGAGCAACCTTGTTCCACTGTACCGCGGGCAAAGATCGCACAGGCTTTGGCGCCTTTTTATTGCTGCATGTGTTGGCGGTGGCACCAGCGACGATCAAAGAAGATTATTTAGCGACCAATCGCTATCTAGCCCCAATGCTAAAAGAAAAATTTGCCCCAATGACCCAGCATTTGCCGCAAGAGCTGTTAACGGCGATCACGGTTTTGATGAGTGCCAAAGAGAGTTTTCTTGAGGAAAGTTTGGCTGCAATCGATCAGCATTTCGGTTCGGTCGATCAGTATCTTCTGCAAGGACTAGGGGTGACGAAAGAGGAACAAGCGTACTTGACTGCCCAACTGACTGAGTAAAGAAAGGGAGATCCGTATGGAGGAAGCATTGTTCGCAGCAATCGGGATGACCGGCTCGCTAACGCCCATCAGTGGTGGGGATGTCAATCAAACGTATCGTTTCACGACAGCAGAAAATCGCTATTTTTTAAAGACCCATCCTCATGTTTCATCGATGTTCTTTCAAGCAGAAATCAACGGCTTAGCTGAATTAGCCCCTTTCGTGCGGGTGCCAAAAATCGAACGTCTCGGTCAGACCGAAGAGGGGGCGTTTTTATTGATGGAATGGATCGATAGTGGGGAAGGACAGCAGCGGCGCTTAGGCCAAAGCTTGGCTCGGCTTCATCAGCAGACGCAGGAGACTTTTGGTTTTTACGAAGACAATTACATCGGCTTTTTGCCGCAAGTCAATCCGAAAACCACCGATTGGCTTGATTTTTTCACAGTCTGCCGTTTGGATGTGCAAGTCGAATTAGCTAAGCTGGGTAATCACTGGCATGCCAAACGGGAAGCCGCTTATCTGCGTTTGAAAGAATTTTTGCATGAGAATTGGCGTGATCGCAGCGTCACACCTGCTTTATTACACGGTGATTTTTGGCGGGGGAATGTGCTGTTCGATCAACAAGGAGAACCAGTGTTTCTTGATGCGGCAGTCGCCTATGGGGATCGAGAGATGGATATTGCGATGTCCCAGCTTTTCGGCGGTTTTCGTCAGGAATTTTTGGAAGGCTATCAAGAAGTCTATCCATTAGATGAGAATTGGAAAGAGCGACTGCCAGTGTATCAATTGTATTATTTATTGGTCCATTTGAATCAATTTGGCGAAAGTTATGGACCAACTGTCGATGAAATATTGAGTCGTTTTTAGGAGGCAATTAGAACTATGGCAGCAAAGTATCAAACCACGCATGAAGTGGCGTATTATGAATGTGATGTCAACCAAACGATGACGTTTCCAGCCATGCTAGGCATCGCCATCAAGACATCAGAAGAACAAAGTGCGACGTTAAACCGCGGACCGGAAGTCATCGCTAGTTATGGCTTGACCTGGATCATTACCAGCTATCACATAACGGTAACTCGTTTGCCGCGCGTAGGGGAGCAGATCCAAGTGGCGACCCAGGCGAGAGAATACAATAAGTTTTTCTGCTACCGTTACTTTTGGTTATTGGCAGAAGACGGAACGGAATTGGTCAAAATCGAAGCGGTTTTTGCGTTGATGGACCCGGAGACGCGCAAAGTCAGCAGTGTTCCGGATGAGATCGTGGTACCTTTTGGCAGTGAAAAAATTAAGCGAATCAAACGCTATCCGAAGATCACCCCTATCACGCAAGGACAATTTTTGCCGTATCGGGTGCGTTTCTACGATATCGATAGCAATCAGCATGTCAACAACGCCATGTATTTCAATTGGCTGATGGACGTCTTAGGCTATGAGTTTTTAACAAAACATGAAGTGACACAAGTGACGATCCGCTTTGATCGGGAAGTTGCTTACGGCCATTTGATCGAAAGCCATTTTCAAATCAATGAAAAGACAGTCGATGAAGCCGGCGAGGCTGTGCCGCTGCAAACGATCCACGAGATCAAGATCGGTGAGGATACTTACTGCGAAGCCATCTTTACTTGGCGAGAAAAATAAAACAACCCTTTTGCCTCCGTTAACGGAATGGCAAAAGGGTTTTTGTTTGGTCAATTCTCCATGAAATCAGGTAGCTCATCCATGGTCAACCCACGGTTTTTCGCTATCAACAATTTGATGCGGGCTTTTTGGCTATTGATGCTATTGCAGAAAATCACCCCAAGAGCTTGCAATTCGATCCCGCCGCCTAAGTAGTCATAGACCGGCTCGGCAACTCCGTTGAAGCAGCGAGAAACTAAGACGACCGGAATGTTTCTAGCGATCAGTTTTTTCAAAGGCTCAATGGTTTGAGGCGGCAGATTGCCAGCGCCTAAAGCTTCGATCACTAGTCCATCGATCAGCGAGTCGGCTAAAGCATCGAACAATTCCCCGGTCATCCCAGCATAGGCTTTGACGATCGGAAACAAACCATCGACACGATCAACATCCAAATGGCGGTTATTTAACAGCTCTTGCATAAACAAGATTCGGTGCTTTGTGACTAAGCCGATCGGACCTAATGTCGGGGTGCGGAACGTCGCAATATTGGTGGTGTGGGTTTTCGTAACATAACGTGCGGAATGGATCTCATCGTTCATGACGACTAAGACACCTTTTCCTATGGCATCGGGGGACTTGGCGACCCGAATCGCACTTTCAAAGTTATAAAGCCCGTCACTGCCGATTTCATTACTTGAGCGCATGGCACCAGTCACCACGATCGGTAACTGACCGCCGATCGTGGTATCTAAAAAGAAGGCCGTTTCTTCCAGCGTATCGGTTCCGTGAGTGATCACGACCCCATCGACACCGCTTAAATGCGCCAGCTGGATACGTTCTTTCAGCTGCAGCATTTCTTTTGGCGTCATATGAGGACTAGGAATATTAAAAATGTCTTCGACGATCAATTCAACATCGTCATCAATGTGGATCGGTGCATCCATCAGCGGATTGCTGACATCGGGGCTGACGCCGCCTGTCAGGGTATCTTCTTTCATGGCGATGGTGCCGCCAGTGTGCAACACGAGAATTCGTTTCATTTTTTCATCACCTGCAATGATTTATTTACTCTTAACTCAAAACTATTGTATACTATTAAAATAAGAAAACAAGGAGCGATGGAAAAAAATGATTCGAATTGGTTGTACCACATTTAGTGAACATGGCAGTCTCGTGCAAAGAAAAAACTCGAAATTATTTGAGTATGCCCGTTATTTTCCGTTAGTTGAGCTGGATACCACCTATCATTTTTTGCCAAAAGAAAAAGACGTGCGCAATTGGTTGACCCAGATTCCCGAAAATTTCCGTTTTGTGTTGAAAGTCCATCAAAGTGTGACCACCCAAGGGGATTTGCCAGATCAGTTGACCATGACCGAAGCGCTGCAGCTTTATAAAGAAGCGATCGCGCCAATGGTAGAAGCGGGCAAACTGTTTTGCCTATTGGCGCAATTTCCCAACAGCTTTAAATGTACGAAAGAAAATGTCGCCTATTTAGATCAAGTGCGAGAATGGTTTGCGGGTTACCCAGTGGCGATTGAGCTGAGAGACAGCAGCTGGTATCAGCCGAAACTGTATCCGGGAATGATCGATTATATGAAGCGAAAACAGTTTTCCTTAGTAGTCGTTGATCAGCCGAAAAAGCTATCGACCACGATTCCCCTTGATCCAACCGTGACCAATCCTGCGTTTGTCCTGTGCCGTTTTCATGGACGCAACGACAGCGGCTGGACAGCGACGGGGCCAGATGCCAAAAATCTGCGGACCTTGTATCGCTATGACCAAGCCGAACTAACGGAGTTAAAACAAGCGATTCAAGCCATCGAAGCCAATGCCAAAGAAGTCGCAGTGGTCTTCAATAATAATGCCGGTCGTGACGCCGCTGACAATGCTCGCGCATTGATTGATGCGCTGCAGATCGATTACGAAGCATTAAATCCTAATCAGTTGAAATTATTTTGAGGAGTCATATGATAAAAGCAATCTTTTTTGATATTGATGGCACACTGATTGCCAGTAACGGCAAGGCGCTTGCCAGTACCCGTGAAGCCATCAAACAAGCCCAAGCCAATGGCGTCCTCTGCGGCATTGCCACCGGACGTGGTCCGGTTGATTTAGAGAAGGTGATCGATTACTTGTCGTTAGACATGTTTATCACCTATAACGGCCAATATGTTTACACGAAGGAAACCTTGATTTATGCCAAACCTTTTCCAAAACAAACGCTGGAAGCGATCGTAGAATACGCCGATGAAAATTATCGTCAAGTCATGTTTGGCGGAGAAACGCAAGTGGCTGGCAGCTTGACGATCCGTTTAAGCCAATCACCCGTCATGCAGCGCTATTTGCGCTATGTACCGAAAAAATTTCCCGTCGGCTTTTTAAAGAAAGTCTTGCAGCGCTTCAGTCCCAATCGCAACGCCAAACGTTATGAATCATTGGACATTTTACGAGAGCCAATCTATCAGTGCATTATGCTGAGCCCTGAATCAGAGCGCGAAAAATTACGCTCCAAGCTGCCGCAATGTGATTTTAAGCGATCCAATGCCTATTCTGTTGATATCGTGCCGAAAAACGGTTCGAAAATCAAAGGGATCAAAGAATTTTTGGCCTATGAAGGGATCGCGATGGAAGAAGCGATGGCCTTTGGGGATCATTTTAATGATGTGGAAATGTTAGAAGGTGTGGGGATCGGGGTTGCGATGGGCAATGCCCAGCCCATCACCAAAGCCAGTGCTGACTTTGTGACGGACACCAACGATCATGACGGCATCAAGAAAGCCTTGATCCATTTTGGGATCATTGCCGAGGATGCCCAAGCAAGGGATTGAATTAAAAAAAATAAACAAGGTGTAGCCAATCCATGAAGCAACGTAGGAGACAGCGCAGAACCATGAAACAGAACCATTAGAAAAAGCAGAAAGAAGCGAGAGAAATGAGTCCATTTGAAATGACGGAAGAGTTTCATAAAACCTTTGATCCAACACGACCGCCATATCCACAAGCTTTTTCAGCGGAAAAAGCCCAGTTTCGTGCTGGTTTTAAAATTGAAGAATTAGTTGAGTTCCTTTATGCTGCCAGCAACAATGACGAAGAGACCTTTCAAGCAGGGTTGACCCATTTGCATCAAGCGATTGATCAAGCCCAAGCCAAGCTGGCTGCCAAACAACAGCCTGTCAGTGATTCCCTAGTAGAACAAGTCGATGCGCTCTGTGATCTGCTGTATTTTACCTATGGCTCTTTTTCACTGGTAGGGGTCGATCCAGCGCCGATCCTGGCTATCGTTCATGACGCCAACATGGGGAAACTTTTTCCAGATGGGCAGCCCCATTATGATCCTGAGACCCACAAAGTCATGAAGCCTAGCGATTGGGAAGAACGGTTTGCTCCTGAACCGCGAATCAAGGCAGAAATCAAACGCCAATTGGCACAAAAACAAGCGCAAGCCCAAGAATCGTCAGAATAATAAAGAAACGTGCCAGTTGCCCGTTCCGATTGCTTATCAGCAAAAGGAGTGGTGCAACTGGCACGTTTGGTTTAATCAAAGAAAGTGTAGTAAAGGGTTCTGACAGCGGCTTTTTCTTGTTCTTTGTGGATGCCGAACATGATGCTGACCTCAGAGGACCCCTGGTTGATCATCTCTAAGTTGATATTTTTTCGCGCAAGGGCAGCGGTACTGTCGGCAGTGATCCCGACTCTTTGACGCATCCCTTCACCAACGACGACGACCATGGATAGATCGTGGGTCATTCGCAGTTCATCGGGATCGATCTCGTAGGCGATCTTGCGCAGCAGTTCTTCTTCCAATACTGGATTCAACTGGTTGGAGCGCATAATGATCGAGATATCATCGATTCCTGAAGGCATGTGTTCATAATTTAAATCAAATTCCCGGAAAATCTCTAAGACCCGTAACGTGAACCCAACTTCGCGGTTCATCAAGTATTTGCGGATATAGATCATACAAAAGCCTTCGTCACTGGCAACGCCGATCACCGGCTGATCCAAATTGTCTCTTTGGTTGGTGATCAAGGTGCCGGGATGACTTGGGTTATTGGTGTTTTTGATCACCACGGGAATTTTCGCATGGTATGAAGGCATCAACGCCTCATCGTGCAACACAGTAAAGCCGGCATAAGACAGCTCCCGCATTTCTCGGTAAGTCACTTCTTTGATGGACTCTGGATGATGAACGTAGCCTGGATGAGCAGAAAAAATCCCATCGACATCGGTAAAGTTTTCGTACAATTCTACTTGCAGACCAGCCGCCACGATGGCACCAGAAATATCAGATCCCCCTCGAGAGAAGGTACAGATTTCGCCGGCTTCTGTGTAACCAAAGAAGCCAGGAATCACTAAGATTTCAGGACTATCACGCCATTGTGCGATCTTAGCGTACGATTTGTTCAAGATACGGGCGTTTTGGGGTTCATCCGTCACTAACAACCCAAGTTCTTGCGGATTCATGTAGCGAGCAGCTAACCCACGGCTTTGTAAAATCCCAGCGATCAATTTGGCATTGTTGTCTTCGCCGCTTGCCAAGACCGTGTCATAAAGATGCGGATTGTCTTGGGTAGGCAACGTTTGAAAAGCCGCCAATGATTGCCAGATGCGGTCTAAATGGACTTGTTCGATACCAAAGGGGGCGGCGATCGCTGTATAGCGCGCATAGATTTCTTCTATTAAATCAGTAATTTCTTCTTGGGCAGACAGACGGGTACAGACTGCTAGTAACAGATCGGTGACTTTCTGATCGTCGCTGGAACGCTTACCAGGCGCTGAGACAACAACAAACCGTCTTTTAGGATCACTTTCAATTATCGCAACAACTTTTTCGACTTGTTCGGCTGAGGCAAGGGAACTGCCTCCGAATTTCGCTACTTTCATTTGACATTACTCCTGTTCAAGCTTTTTACTAGAGTACAGTTTCAATAGGGAGAAATCAAGCGGTTTCTTGAAAAAAATCGGAAAAATCAGAAAAAAAGTCACTTGTTGATGTAAATTTCACGATTTGTTTTCATTATCGATGGAAAAGCCGTGAATGATTTTATTCGATGCGAAAAAAGTCGATCTTTTTTGCCTCAATCTAATGCTTGATTTTTTTCTTTATGCTATAATCTAGCGTAGATGCTTTTTTATAAAGGGACTGTCTGTCCTTTTTATACTCAATGAACTTATCAATCAATCTGCTGATCAGCAGATTTTAGACGAAACATGTATATTTGAAAATTGGAGGAACCACAAAATGGGAACTAATATCATCTTTGGAATTGTCATTGCCATCATCATCATCGCAGCGGTCTTGTATGCAATTGGCTTTTTCATGCGGAAGAAAAACCAAGAAAAGCTAAATGACTTGGAAAAACGCAAAGAAAATCTGTTTGACTTACCGGTGATCGAAGAAGTCGATGAAGTAAAAAGAATGCACTTGGTTGGTCAAAGTCAAAACACCTTCCGTGAGTGGAACCAACAATGGACAGATATCTCCACAAAATCTTTTGCTGAACTTGAGAGTCAAATCTTTGAAGTGGAAGAACTAAACGAACGCATCCGCTTTTTCAAAGCAAAAGGGGCGATCGTTCAAGCGGAAGCGACCATGGATGAGATGGAACGCCAAGTAGAAGAGATTCGCGCCGGCTTGAAAGAATTACGAGAAAGTGAAGAACGAAATTCACTGGAAGTCCAAAAAGCGTTGGACGTTTACGAAGACTTGAAGAAGAAGCTACGGGATCAAGGCGAAGAATTCGGTCCTGCTTACAATGAGCTGCAAAAACAAATCAAAAACATTGAAATTGAGTTCACCCAATTTGTTACCTTAAATACTTCAGGCGATCCTGTGGAAGCACGGGAAGTGTTAGACCAAGCAGAAAAACACACCTATGAAGTAGAAGACTTAATGAAACGGATCCCAGCGGCCTACGAAGAATTAAACCGTACCTTCCCAGATCAGTTGAAAGAAATCCAAGATGGCTACAAAAAATTATTAGAACAAAAATATGTGTTCCCAGAAGCAAACTTCCAAGAAGAAATCAACCGTGTGAAAAAACGAGTTGAAAACTCCATGAACGATCTAGCGAAAACAGAAGTCGCTTCCGTTGAAGTGGCAAGTCGTGATACTGCAAGTGATATCGATGCCTTGTATACGGTGATGGAACGTGAGATCAATGCCAAGAAATATGTCATGAAAAATCGCCAAATCATTGAAGACTATATTGACCACGCAACGAAGAACAACCGTCAGTTGTTGATCGAGTTGGATCATACGGCACAAAGCTATACATTGAATCATAATGAGTTAGGTCGCGTCCGTGGTTTCCAAACGGAAGTCGACGAATTGGCTCGTCGCAATAACGAGTACCTACCACAATTAGAAAAGCACGAAATTCCTTATTCAGAAGTGCAAAGCTTCTACAAAGATGCCTACAAGATTTTGGATGATGTGGAAAGCCAGCAAGTCGAAATCGATGATTCCCTTGCGGAATTACGTCGTGGCGAAAAAGTTGCACAAGAAAAAGTGGAAAGCTTCGAATTCCGTCTACGCAACTTGAAGCGGTTTGTTGAGAAGCAACGCTTACCTGGTTTGCCAGGTGAGTACTTAGAATTCTTCTTCGTGGCAACAGATCGGGTGGAAGAACTAGGCAAAGAATTGAACAAGATTCGCATCAACATGCAAGAAATCAATAAATTGGTTTCTGTCTGTGAAGAAGATCTTGATCTTTTAGATGAACAAACGAAAGACTTGGTGGATGCTGCGGCATTGACTGAGCAAATGATGCAATATGCCAACCGTTATCGTCATTCTCATCCAGATATCAAGGCAGCGATCGACAAATCACTTTACTTGTTCAGTAAAGAATATCGCTATCAAGATGCGCTAGATGAAATCGGCACAGCGTTGGAACGAGTAGAACCAGGTGCCTTCAAAAGGATCGAAAACTTCTACTTCAATAACCGCGACTTAGTATAATACGAAAGCCAGCAGTGAAAAACTGACTGGCTTTTTTCATGGAAAGAATGGCTCGCTGCATGATTAACGCTTACGAAGGAAGGGAAAGTTTCCTTTAAATAAAGCCAAAGCCAGCGAGTCACCTTGAAACTCAGCCCAAGAGCAGTTATAATGGGAAAGAATTTTTTTAGAGAAAGGGTCCTATCATTGATCTATTTTGACAACAGTGCAACAACCGCTATTTATCCACAAGCTTTAAATACATATGTCCAAGTCAGTCAGCGAATCATCGGCAATCCCTCAAGCTTGCATGATTTAGGAAATCAAGCCAATCGCCTGCTACAGCAATCACGTCAGCAGATCGCCGATCTGTTAAACGTTTCTTCCAAAGAGATCGCATTTACCAGTGGGGGGACCGAAGGAGACAACTGGGTCATCAAAGGGACTGCTTTAGCGAAAAAAGCCTATGGGAATCACCTGATTATTTCCAGTATTGAACACCCTGCCGTCAGTGAAACAGCGGCTCAATTAGCCGAATTAGGATTTGAGGTCAGTGTGGTCCCTGTTGATGCTCAAGGCTTTGTCAACGTGTCAGAATTAGCAAACATGATTCGCAAAGAAACGATTTTGGTTTCGGTGATGGCGGTCAATAATGAGGTAGGATCGATTCAACCGATCCATGAGATCGCAACCGTGTTGGCGGACTACCCAACGATCCATTTCCATGTAGATGCCGTCCAAGCCATCACAAAGGTCCCGCAAGAGCAATGGTTCAATGAGCGAGTCGATTTTGCCGTGTTCTCTGCACATAAATTTCACGGACCTCGTGGCGCCGGCTTTATCTATTGGAAACAAGGCCGTAAGTTGGCGCCATTGATGACTGGCGGTGGGCAAGAGCAAAACCAGCGCAGCGGTACCGAAAATGTACCAGCAATCGTTGCCATGGCAAAAGCCCTGCGTTTAGCGACGGAACACAAGGCTGAAAAGCCGAACCATGTTCAATTATTAAAAGGCTATTTGCAAGAAGCACTGGCTGGCTATGAGAAAGTCACGCTTTTTTCTGGCACTGAAGGGTTTGCGCCACATATACTTTGTTTCTCATTAAAAGGGATCAGAGGAGAAGTCTTAGTCCATGCCTTTGAAGAAAAGCAGATCTATCTTTCGACGACGAGCGCTTGTTCCTCTCGTAAAAAGATGGCCAGCAGTACGCTTCATGCGATGCACGTTCCGGAACAGTTAGCGACATCCGCTGTTCGTATCAGTTTAGATGAGAGCAATACAATGGCAGAAGTCGAGCAGTTTCTAATCGTCTTCCACCAGTTGTACCAAAAATTTTCGAAAATCAATTAAGCACGACATAGCACTATAAAATCAATCCAAATCAAAGGAGTTTTCTCGTGAATTATTCAGAAATCATGGTTCGTTACGGCGAACTGTCAACAAAGGGCAAAAATCGTCGTAGTTTTATTATGCAATTAGCTTCAAACGTCAAACGTACCTTAGCCGATTATCCCCATGTCAAAGTTCATGCCGAGCGAGATCGCATGCACTTGCTATTGAACGGTGAAAACAGCCAAGAGATCATTCCTAAGCTGCAAAAAGTCTTTGGGATTCAAAACTTTTCCCCTAGTATTCGGGTTGAAAAAGACATTGAGTTATTAAAGAAAGCCGTTAAAGACGTTATGGCAGAGATCTACACCGGTGTTGAGACCTTCAAAATCACAGCTAAGCGCAGCGATCACTCGTTTGTGCAAGATAGCAACCAGTTGAATTTGACCTTAGGTAATGCGGTGATCGACCGTTTTCCTGATATCAAAGTCCAAATGAAAAAACCAGACATCAATCTGCGGGTGGAAATACGGGTCGATGGCGCCTATCTGTCCTATGAAACGATCCAAGGAGCAGCCGGCTTACCCGTTGGCACCAGCGGTAAGGGAATGTTGATGCTTTCTGGTGGTATCGATTCGCCAGTTGCAGGCTACTTTGCCATGAAACGCGGTGTTGAGATCGAAGCAGTCCATTTTGCAAGTCCTCCTTATACGAGTGAACAAGCATTACAAAAAGCCAAAGATTTAACGAAGAAGCTTGCTCCTTATGTGGGAAGCATCCAATTTATCGAAGTTCCGTTTACGGAAATCCAAGAAGAAATCAAAAACCGTGTGCCGCAAGGCTATTGGATGACCATCACCCGTCGGATGATGCTGCGTTTGACAGATGCGATTCGTGAGGCTCGTCACGGTTTGATCATCTTAAACGGCGAATCATTAGGACAAGTCGCTTCACAAACTTTGCATAGTATGGTCGCCATCAATGAAGTAACCAATACGCCGATCGTGCGCCCAGTGGCAACGATGGATAAATTGGAGATCATTGAAGTTGCCGAAGCCATTGATACCTTTGAATTGTCGGTTCAGCCGTTTGAGGATTGCTGCACAATCTTTGCACCTCCTCAACCAAAGACGCGCCCAAGACTGGATAAGGTACACCAATATGAAGAGCGTCTCGATATCGAAGGGATGATGGAACGGGCGATGGCTGGGTTGAAACTGGAAGTAATCACGGCAAATCAAGAAAAAGCAGCAACTGAATTCGCTGAATTCTTATAATAAACTCTCTTTTTTAAACTACGACCACAACTGTTAGGGAACATTTGTGGTCGTTTTTCATCGTATGAGAGAGTTTGTGAATATTTTCTTGCTATTGAAAATGGAACATGCTACACTCAATATGTGAATCATTTAACAAGGAGGGTGGACAGGATGGAAGCATTAAGAGATAAAAAACTTCCGAAAGCAACGGCAAAACGTTTGCCAGCTTATTTACGACATTTAAAATTACTGGATGCCTCTGGTGTTCAGCGAATCAAATCAAAAGAGTTTGCAGAAATCACGCAAGTTCCTTCAGCCACGATCCGCCGAGATTTTTCTCATTTAGGAGAATTAGGCAGAAGTGGGTATGGCTATGATGTTCCTTATTTGATTGAGGTTTTGAGCTATATTTTAGAAACCAATGAGGAGAAAAAAATCGCCTTGATTGGTTATGGAAATTTAGGAAAAGCGTTAGCTAACAACAATTTTCGCAGAAATGAAAATCTTTCCGTCATCGCGGTTTTTGACAATGATCCAGAAATAATTGGCCAGACCATTAGTGGACGTTATGTTTATGGAATGGACCAATTGGCGGAAGTCGTAGCAGAAAAAGGAATCACCGTAGCGATTTCGACCGTTCCTAGCCGTTATTCACAAATGGCGATCGATGCGATCGTAGATGCTGGGATCACAGCAATTTTAAATTTTGCCCCTGATCCCGTCATCGTGCCAAAAGACGTCAATATCCAATACATTGATTTGACGACAGAATTGCAAACATTGATTTTTTTTGATACGACCTACTCGCAAAAATCGAAAGTCTGAGCAAATCCTTTTCGTTTTTTGACAATCTTTCTTATACTGGGAGAAAATGCTATAGGAGAGATGTTATGCAAGTTACACGCAAAGAAACGGTTTATGAGATGCCCGGCAACCAACCAAAAGTAGGGGATAAAGCAGCTGATTTTCGCTTGAAAAGTTTAGAGGACAAGGAATATACACTGACTGATTTTTTAGGAAAACCAACGATCATCAGCGTTGTTCCCGATATCGTGACACGTGTCTGTGCGTTGCAGACCAAGCGTTTCAACCAAGAAGCAAGTCAATTGGATGATATAAATTTTGTAACGATCTCTAACAATACAAAAGAAGAACAAGCACAATGGTGCGGCCAAGAAGGCGTCGACATGATCATGTTTCATGATCCAGCGAATACCTTCGGTGAGGCCTATCAAATCATGATCCCAGACTTCGGTCATTTTGCCCGAGCAATTTTCGTTTTAGACCGTGAAGGCGTGATTCAACACGTTGAGATCGTACCTGAGATCTCCCACGAACCGGATTATCAAGCAGCCATCGATGCAGCGAAAGCAAACCTCTGATTGACTTTCAAAAAAGTTCATTGTAGAATGTAGCAAGATGAAACAAGAATCTATGATGGCAAGACAATGTTCAAGAGGAGTATCAGTGACCCTGGCGGTCAGAGAGAAGTCGGTCGGTGCAAGACTTCCCCAGACACTGAAAAGGTAGCTTGAAGGTCTTTGATCCGAACCACGGTTTGTTTCTTGCAGACAAAGCCGCACAGTAAGATCAAGCGCGTCGTGAACGTTACCTCACGTCAAAGTGGCAGAGCAATCTGCAATTTAGGTGGTACCGCGTATCAGCGCCCTAATGCCTCGGCATTAGGGCGCTTTTTGCTGTGAATCACTGCGACTGGCCCACAAAGTGGGACAGAGCAGATGATGAACAGTACTAGGCGACCAAAGGGAGCGTAGTAACCATACTAGGAATCACTGCGACTGGCCCACAAAGTGGGACAGAGCAGATGATGAACAGTACTAGGCGACCAAAGGGAGCGTAGTAACCATACTAGGAATCACTGCGACTGGCCCACAAAGTGGGACAGAGCAGATGATGAACAGTACTAGGCGACCAAAGGGAGCGTAGTAACCATACTAGGAATCACTGCGACTGGCCCACAAAGTGGGACAGAGCAGATGATGAACAGTACTAGGCGACCAAAGGGAGCGTAGTAACCATACTAGGAATCACTATGACTGGCCCACAAAGAGGGACAGAGCAGATGATGAACAGTACTAGGCGACCAAAGGGAGCGTAGTAACCATACTAGGAATCACTATGATTGGCGCACAAAGTGGGGCAGAGCAGATGATGAACAGTACTAGGCGACCGTAGGGAGCGTAGTAACTATACTAGGAATCACTATGACTGGCGCACAAAGAGGGACAGAGCAGATGATGAACAGTACGCGAAGTCAACAAAATTGGTTCACGAAGCGAGCCAGATCGCTTGCCAAAAGCCCTAAGACACAATAGAGGATCACGGAAGTGAGCCATGACCTCTGTAAGCAATTTTTTTTACCAACAATAAACAGCTGTTAATTACCACTGCACTCATCCTGAACGATTCAAACATTTTCGCGCTTTACCCAGCAACAGGCACCAAAAAACCACACCAACCATTACGTTTAAAAAACGTAACTTTAGGAGGACCAACTATGACAGAAACTGAGAATCTATCCACCAAGTACAATCCCCAAGAAGTAGAAGCCGGGCGTTACCAAGATTGGTTAGAGCATGACCGTTTTAAACCAAGCGGCAACAAAGAAGCAAAACCTTATTCTATCGTGATTCCACCACCAAACGTAACAGGAAAATTGCACTTAGGTCATGCCTGGGATACCACGTTACAAGACATCATCATTCGTCAAAAACGGATGCAAGGGTATGACACCTTATGGCTGCCAGGAATGGACCATGCCGGGATCGCTACCCAAGCCAAAGTAGAAGAAAAGCTGCGGGAACAAGGAATTTCTCGCTATGACCTTGGTCGGGAAAAATTTGTTGAACAAGTATGGGATTGGAAAGAAGAATATGCCGGTCACATTCGGGAACAATGGGCGAAACTAGGCTTATCCCTAGACTATAGCCGTGAACGGTTCACATTAGATGATGGATTATCCGAAGCGGTTCGTAAAGTTTTCGTGACGCTATATGAAAAAGGCTTGATCTATCGTGGCGAGTACATCATCAACTGGGATCCACAAGCCCGCACGGCATTATCTGATATTGAAGTGATCCACAAAGACATCGAAGGTGCTTTTTACCACATGTCTTACGAATTAGCAGATGGCAGCGGTGTGGTGGAGATCGCAACGACTCGCCCAGAAACGATGTTGGGGGATACAGCAGTCGCGGTTCATCCAGAAGATGAACGCTATCAAGCATTGATTGGTAAGAAAGTGATCTTGCCTTTGGTCAATAAAGAGATCCCAATCATCGCTGATGAGTACGTGGACCAAGAATTTGGAACAGGGGTCGTAAAAATCACTCCTGCCCATGACCCGAATGACTTCGAGGTCGGTAACCGCCATGACCTACCACGGGTCAATGTCATGAATGATGACGGAACAATGAATGACTTAGCAGGTACCTATGCAAGCATGGATCGTTTTGCTGCTCGCAAGCAAATCGTGAAAGATTTAGAAGCGTTAGGTCGTCTGATCAAAATCGAAAAAATGGTCCATAGCGTAGGTCACTCAGAACGGACAGGCGTAGTAGTCGAACCTCGTTTATCGACACAATGGTTCGTAAAAATGGAACCATTAGCAAAACAAGCCATCGACAACCAAGAAACCGACGATGCGGTGGACTTTTATCCGCCACGTTTCAACCAAACATTCTTACGTTGGATGGAAAATGTCCATGACTGGGTTATCTCTCGTCAGTTGTGGTGGGGCCATCAAATCCCAGCTTGGTACCACAAAGAAACGGGGGAAATGTATGTAGGACTTGAAGCGCCAGCAAATGCCGAAAATTGGCAGCAAGATCCAGACGTATTGGATACATGGTTTAGTTCTGCTTTATGGCCGTTTTCAACGATGGGGTGGCCAGATGAAAACAATGAAGATTTCCAACGCTACTTCCCAACGAATACATTAGTGACTGGCTATGACATTATCGCATTTTGGGTAAGCCGTATGATTTTCCAAAGCTTGGAATTTACTGGCAAACGACCATTTGAAAATGTCTTGATCCACGGATTGATCCGTGATGAACAAGGTCGCAAAATGAGTAAGTCTCTTGGAAACGGGATCGATCCGATGGAAGTCATTGAACAATACGGTGCTGATGCATTGCGTTGGTTCTTATCAAATGGCTCTGCACCGGGACAAGACGTGCGTTTCAGCTATGAGAAAATGGATGCTGCTTGGAACTTCATCAATAAAATTTGGAATGCTTCCCGTTTTGTCTTAATGAATGTCAGCGAAATGACTGCAGAAGACATTGATTTTTCTGGTGAAAAATCAGTGGCGGATCGTTGGATCTTGACGCGCTTGAATGAAACGATTGAAAAAGTCACTGACCTTTTTGAACGCTTCGAATTTGGTGAAGCAGGTCGTCAATTATACAACTTTATCTGGGATGATTTCTGTGACTGGTACATTGAAATGTCGAAAGAAACGTTATACGGTGACAATGAAGCAGCGAAACAAGTTAACAAGAGCATCTTAGTCCATGTTCTTGATCAAATTTTACGCTTGTTGCACCCAATCATGCCATTTGTTACAGAAGAAATCTGGAGCAAGCTGCCGCATACAGGGGAATCATTAGTCGTTGCTGAGTATCCACAAGTGGCTCCAGAATGGACGGATGAAAAAGCGGCGCAAGGGATGGAAGTGTTGAAAGAATTGATTCGTTCGGTTCGAAACATCCGAGCAGAAGTAAATACACCACTTTCGAAACCAATCACTTTGCTGATCCAAGCAAATGAGCCTGAGATCGAAGAATTCTTGATTGCTAACAAAAACTATATCGAACGCTTCTGTAATCCAGAAGAACTAGAAATCTCTAACAGCTTGCAAGCCCCTGAATTGGCGATGTCTGCCATCCTATCAGGTGCGACGATCTACTTGCCACTAGCTGGGTTGATCAACATTGAAGAAGAAATCGCGCGTTTGGAGAAAGAACTAGCGAAGTTCACCCAAGAAGTTCAACGGGTACAAGGCAAACTGGCGAATGAACGCTTCGTTGCCAATGCACCAGAGGAAGTCGTGGCACAAGAACGCAGCAAAGAAGCCGATTATCTTGAAAAACAAAAAGCCGTTCAAGAACGGATCGAACAATTACGCACAATCCAATAGGATGAGCACATCATACGCAAACAAGCATCTTTCGGAGATGCTTGTTTTTGCTTATTCAATAGAAACAGGGCGAACAATTTTCTCGTTTAAAGGAAAGAAATTGGGAAAGCCGTTCATTTTTTGTTAAAATAGGAGCGAGGTGAGCGAGATGACAAGCGAAGAAGCAACAGCGTGGATCCATTCGCGTTTGACATTTGGGCAAAGACCTGGATTGATGCGTGTCGAAGCATTATTAAAACGGATGGGTAATCCTGAAAAAAAGGTGACCATGATCCATATCGCCGGTACGAATGGCAAAGGATCGACCGTCAGTTATTTGCGTAGTCTTTTAGAAGAAGCTGGGCAGCAAGTGGGGACCTTTACTTCCCCACACATTGAAGCGTTCAATGAACGAATTGAAATCAACGGACAATTTATATCAGATGAGGACTTGGTCGCTTGGGTGGAAAAAATCCAGCCGCTGGTTGCTGAAATTGATCGCGATGAAACGTTGACGGGCATTACCCAGTTCGAGATCATTACCGCTATGGCATTAGGCTATTTTGAAGAAAAAAAGGTCGATGTTGCGATTATTGAAGTTGGCTTAGGGGGACTCTTAGATAGTACCAACGTTATTTCTCCTATTTTGACCGCGATCACGACGATCGGCATGGATCACATGGATGTCTTAGGGGATACCATTGAAGCGATCGCTGCCCATAAGGCAGGGATCATCAAGCCGCAAACACCCCTTGTTACTGGCAATATCGTTGAAAGTGCGCTTTCGGTGATCGATTTGAAAGCTACAGAAGCACAGGCACCCGCTTATCATGCAGGGCAAGAGTACCGTGTGACCTATCGTCGTCCCGATGAAGAATGGGGCGAATTATTTGATTTTGAAAATGAGCATGGCAAAATCAAAGGCTTGAAAACACCGATGTTAGGCCGCCATCAACCAGAAAATGCCGGTGTTGCGATCCAATTATACAGCCTGTATTGCGACCTGCGGCAACTGCCCTTTTCAGCCAAAGAGATTCGCAATGGCTTGCGAAAAGCCTATTGGCCCGCCCGGATGGAACGAATCAGTAGTGAGCCACTAGTGATTATCGATGGTGCCCATAACGTACACGCCATGGCTCGTTTAGTAGATACGATGAAAGAAGAGTTCAGCGACTATCGCATCCATGTACTGTTTTCAGCGCTTGAAACCAAAAACGTCAATGAGATGCTTCAGCAATTGCTATCGATTCCCCAAGCCGAGATTTATTTAACGACCTTCGATTTTCCTAAAGCACTGCATTTGGCAGACGGCTATCAGGAACTTGATGAAAAACGAATCTCAACCGTTTCTTTATGGCAGTTTGGCTTGGCAGAATTATTAGAAAAAATGACCAATGAAGATTTGCTGCTGGTGACAGGATCCTTGTATTTTGTTTCAGAAGTTCGTGAATTGTTGTTGGCAATAGGAGGAAGAAATGGCTAAGTTACGTGGTGTGATTTTCGATATGGACGGCTTGATTTTTGACACGGAGCTGCTTTATTACCAAGCGACTCAAATCGTGGCTGATCAAATGGGTATTCCCTATACAAAAGAGTTATACCTAGCCTATGTAGGTGTTTCGGATGAAGAAGTCTGGGCAGCTTATCATGAGAGATTCGATGAAGCCTTTGGTCATCAGATGATTGAAGAATTTATTCAAGCGGCTTTTCAGCAAACGTTGGAAATGTTCCAACGGGGCGAGGCTGAATTGAAGCCGGGGATCCACGAGTTATTGCATTATCTTGATGAGAAAAAGATTCCCCGAGTGTTGGCGTCTAGTAACCAGCGCAAAGTGATCGACACCTTGCTGGAAGCAGCAGACTTAACGGCGGAATTTCCTAAGATCGTCTGCTTTGATGATGTCACACGGGCAAAACCAGATCCTGAGATTTTTGAAAAAGCTCATGCATTACTGGCGGTACCAAAAGAAGAATTGGTGATCCTTGAGGATTCGGCTAACGGTATTCATGCTGCTCATGGGGCAGGGATCTCAGTCATTATGATTCCCGATTTGATCGCGCCGACGACCATCATTGAAGAAAAAGTCTTGAAAGTCTTGCCTTCACTAGAGGATGTCCCAGATTTTCTAGAAACGGCTTTTTCGATTTAACTGTGATTTTTTGCGCATCTTATTCATGAAATACTCTCTCCTTTGCGTATCTTTTATTAGACCGACGCAAAGGAGTTTTTTTATGATCAATGAAACAGAGATTCCCCAAAGCTCGTTTCCACGAGAGCGCTTAGTGCAATATGGGGTTGATGCCCTTTCGAACCAAGAACTGTTGGCAATTTTGTTGCGGACTGGCTCACGGCCCCTAAATGTCTTGGAATTAGCGGCTAGTGTCTTGAATCGTTTTGAAGAATTGTATGAATTAAAAGAAGCGACAATCGATGAATTACAAGAAATTCGCGGCGTCGGACAAATCAAAGCCATCGAGATCAAAGCGATGATTGAATTAGGTGTGCGGATCCAGCGGTCTGTTCAACCAAAGTACGGCAAGATCAACTCCAGTATGGCGATCGCTCATCAGCTGATCCAAGAATTAAAAGACTTTCGTCAGGAGCACTTGCTAGGGATTTATTTGAATACCAAAAATGAGATCATTCAAAAAAAGACGATCTTCATCGGATCGTTGAATCAGTCGATCGCTCACCCACGGGAGATTTTTCATTGGGCGGTACGCTACAGTGCCGCACGAGTGATCGTCGTTCACAACCATCCCAGCGGTAGTCCCCAAGCCTCAGAGGCAGATCTGCTGTTTACACGCCGCTTGATCAAGTGCGGAGACTTGATGGGGATCGAACTACTGGATCATTTAATTATTGGCGACAATGCCTATGTTAGTTTGCGAGAAGAAGGCCTCTGGCATCAAGAAATTTGCTGACACAACGGCTAATTTGCGAACATTATTAAAAATAAAGGTGAATTGTCTAATCGTCTGTCTTGCAAAAAAATACGGGCAAGTGTAAAATATTATTGTAATTTTGTTTGCTGAATAGATGTTGAAACGCACGTTAGGCCTCTATCGCACAAAGGCAATGTTACACATAATTAAGTGCTTATGCACGAGGAGGTTTTTTTATAATGGAACAAGGTACAGTAAAATGGTTCAATGCTGAAAAAGGGTTTGGTTTTATCTCTCGCGAAGACGGTACAGACGTATTTGTACACTTTTCAGCGATCCAAGGTGAAGGATTCAAAACTTTAGAAGAAGGTCAAGCAGTAACTTTCGACGTGGAAGATTCTGATCGTGGACCTCAAGCAGTTAACGTAAACAAAGCGTAAGCTTTCAAACAAACTGCCAGTAAGAGCACTTTGAAATCAAAAACCCAAAAGACCATCGATTCGATGGTCTTTTTTTTGCTTTTTGCAACGGAAAGGAAAAAGGGGAGTTCCCAGTAACCTGAGAACTCCCCTTGCATGTGAAACTATAAATTATCCGGTGTCATGATCATTGAAAGGATCATTGGATGACGCTCGGTTTTTTCAAATAGGAATGGCTGTAAAGCCGATGACATCGCTTCTCTTAATTTGTGTTCTGTTGGGTCTGGTTGGTTCAAGACTTCCCGCAATGCACGGAAGAGAATTTGTTGGGCTTCGTTGATCATCTCGCCGGATTCCCGCATGTAAACAAACCCACGAGAAAGAATATCTGGTCCAGCAAGAACTTCTTTCTTCGCCACATCGACTGTCGCTACCGCTAAGACGAGGCCTTCTTCTGAAAGAATACGACGATCTCGTAAGACGACATTTCCGATATCACCGATACCGCTGCCGTCGACATAAACATCATTGGCATTGAAATGACCAGCCAAGCGAGCGGTATCCGCTGTTAAGGCCAACATGTCACCATTTTCCATAATGAAACAATTTTCTTTTGGTACACCGACATCTTGTGCCAACTGGGTGTGGATGTTCAGCATCCGAAATTCCCCGTGGACAGGCATAAAGAATTTTGGTTTCATTAGACGCAACATCAGTTTTTGTTCTTCTTGGCCACCGTGACCAGAAGTATGGATGTTGTTCAATTTGCCATGGATCACGTTTGCGCCAGCTTCCAACAGCAAGTTGATCAGCTGATTGACACTCGTGGTATTTCCTGGAATCGGTGAGCTTGAGAAAATCACGGTATCATCTGGGTGAATTTGGATTTGACGGTGAGTCCCGTTGGCAATCCGACTCAAAGCAGCCATCGGCTCTCCTTGAGAACCCGTACAAAGGATCATCGTTTCATTTGCAGGCAAACGATTGATCTCATGAGATTCCACAAATGTACCATCTGGCACCTTGATATAGCCAAGGCGCTGTCCATTGACGATCGCATTTTCCATACTGCGTCCAAAAACGGCGATTTTACGTCCAGTCGCAACCGCCGCATCTGCAGCTTGTTGGAGCCGGAAAATATTGGAAGCAAAGCTGGCAAAAATGATCCGACCATCGATTTTTTCAAAAATCTTTTGAATCGAGCTGCCGATCGTTTTTTCTGATTTGGTAAAGGTTGGAATTTCTGCATTGGTACTATCGGAAAGGAGGCAAAGGACGCCTTCTTCACCAATTTTTGCCATTTTGTGCAAGTTTGCTGGTTCGCCCACAGGCGTAAAGTCAAACTTGAAATCGCCAGTTGCGACGATATTGCCAGAAGGCGTTTTGACAACGACACCTAAAGCATCAGGGATACTGTGGGTCGTTCGGAAGAAGCTGATGGACGTTTTACGGAAACGAATCACCGTATCTTCATTGATTTCGTGTAATTCCGCGTCCCGCAATAAGCCATGCTCATCTAATTTGTTGGTGATCAAAGCAAGTGCCAATGGTCCCGCATAGATTGGGATATTGGCTTCCCGCAACAAGTAAGGGATTCCGCCAATATGGTCTTCGTGACCATGAGTAACGATCAAGCCTTTGACTTTCGGTAAATTTTGAACGATGTAGCTATAATCGGAAATGACATAGTCGATCCCAAGCAGTTCATCTTCGGGGAATTTGATTCCCGCGTCAATTAAGATGATCTCATCTTGGAATTGAACCCCATAACAGTTTTTTCCGATTTCGCCAAGTCCACCGACGCCGAATACGCCGGTCTCATTATTTTTCAGCGAAACTTTCATCTTAAAACTCCGCTAATTTGAAATCAGCGTTTTCTTTTTCGTAAGCTAAATGTTTTTCATCTAGTTCTTGAACGAACTCGATGTTGTATGGGGTATTTTGTTCCACTAGACGGCGTGCGATCACTGCATCGTCTGCTTCAATGTACAAAGAGTGGGTTTGTTCTCTCTTTGGGTTGCGGTCTTTTGTTTCTTGGTAATAAATTTTGTAAATCATATCTTTTCTCCTTTATCTGCTTTTCGCAGTAGTCTATTTGGTTGATGAATTCGCTGCATCAAAAAATCGAGGTCCGAATAAAGTGACCTGAAAAGAAGGCTTCGAGAGCCGCTGCATGCTTTTTTCAGACAATCGTTGTGAGAAAAAAGAGAAAGCCTCGTCTTTGCTTTCCAAATGTCGTCATAAAAAATTCACCGGGTTTGTAAGTCGTTCCACTACAAGTATCCCTAGTTTATCACAGAAAAACGAATAAGTATAGAAACACGTCATTTTTGAAAAGGCTTACTGAAAGAAAATGAAACGACTATTTCCGAAGTTTACTTTTTTTCGTTGAAAGTGCATTACAATAAGAATATTCCTATGCTATAGTAGAAGTAATGAAGTAAAAAAGGAGGGGATTTTTTGAAATTAATGTGGCACTACACGATGAGAAACAAAAAACTGCTGGTTTTTAATTTCATCTGTGTTTTTGGTTTTATTTTGATTGAATTAGGTTTGCCGACGTTATTGGCAAGAATGATCGACAAAGGGATCGCCGCTGGTGATCGCGACTACATATGGAAAATGGGTGCGGCGATGATCGCGATCACCATTGTGGGGATCACGATGAACATTTTGTTAGGCTATTTCACGTCACGTATCACCACTAACATTGTGGCAGATATTCGTGACGATCTTTTTGAAAAAGTCCAAGGCTATTCACATACTGAATATGAAAAAATCGGGGTTTCATCATTGATCACCCGTGTGACCAATGATGCGTATCAAATCATGCTGTTTATGCAAAGCATCTTACGGACGGGTTTGATGACACCCATGATGTTTGTGGTCAGCTTGTACATGGTCATGCGGACAAGTACACAACTAGGGTTATATGTCTTGGGGGCATTGCCGATATTGCTAATGGCAGTCATCGCCATTGCCAAAATCTCGGAACCATTATCCACCAAGCAACAAGCCAATCTAGATAAAATCAATGGCATCTTGCGGGAAAATCTCTCTGGTTTACGAGTGATCCGTGCCTTCGTCAATGAAAAATTTGAAGAAAAACGCTTTGGCAAAGTCAACCAAGCCTATGCGTCTAGTTCTCGCAGCTTGTTTCGCTTGATGGCAACGGCACAACCGGGCTTTTTCTTCTTATTCAATATCGTGATGATCTTGATTATTTGGACGGGAAGTATTCAAATCGATCAAGGGCAACTGCAAGTCGGTGACTTGATTGCGTTTATCGAATACATCTTCCATGCGCTGTTTTCTTTCATGCTGTTTGCGACCGTCTTTACGATGTATCCACGAGCGGCCGTTTCTGCTCGCCGAATCCAAGAAGCGTTAGATGCGACTTCTGAAATCAAAGAGCCAGAACAGCCAGTGACAGAAACTAAGACAAAAGGTTTCTTGGAATTTAAAAATGTTACCTTTGCTTATCCGGGACATGCGCAAAGTCCAGTGATTCGTAATGTTAGCTTTACCGCTTCACCAGGTGAAACTGTGGCGTTTATCGGTAGTACCGGGAGCGGGAAATCGACCTTGATCCAATTGATTCCGCGTTTTTACGACGTCAGTGAAGGCCAAGTCTTGGTGGATGGCGTTGACGTTCGGGATTACAGTTTAACGACTTTGCGCAACAAGATCGGGTTTATCCCTCAAAAAGCGTTGCTATTTACAGGGACGATCGCAGAAAACCTGCGCTATGGGAAAGAAGATGCCACGCAAGCAGAGCTGGAACGAGCAGCCGAGATTGCGCAAGCGGCCGATTTCATTTCTCGCACACCAGATGGCTTTGATGCTCATTTGGCAGAAGGCGGAAGCAACTTCTCTGGCGGACAAAAACAACGTTTAGCGATTGCCCGTGCGGTGATTCGCCAACCAGAGATCTATATTTTTGATGATAGTTTTTCTGCATTGGATTACCAAACGGATGCAAAATTGCGGGCACGCTTGAAAAAAGAAACCACGGAATCGACCGTTTTGATCGTTGCTCAACGAGTAGGAACGATCATGAATGCCGATAAGATCGTCGTCTTGAATGAAGGCGATGTGGTTGGGATCGGTACCCACAAAGAACTGCTGCAAACTTGTCCAGTATACTACGACATTGCGGCGTCACAATTATCAGAGGAGGAGTTGGCACAATGAAAGCAATCTCTTCTTTAAAACGGTTAGGTGCTTACATCAAACCATACAAAGTACAATTTATCCTAGTCTTGCTGTTTACAGTTGCAACCGTCGGCTTCAATGCGGCAATGCCGTATGTTTCTGGATTGCCGACGACAGAGATCAGCCGCAACATCGCTGCAGGCGAAGGCGTTAATTTTGATTACGTGATCCTTTGCTTGATCTGGATCGCAGTCGTTGGTGTCGGTTACTGTTTCTCACAATTGATGTCAGGGCTGCTGATCACCAACGTTGTCCAATCTGCGATGCGAGATTTGCGGCAAGACATTGAAGAAAAAATCAATCGTCTGCCCGTTTCTTACTTCGACCGCAACCAGCAAGGGAATATCCTGTCAAGGGTGACCAATGACGTGGATGCCGTCAGCGGTGCGATGCAGCAAGCCTTGATCGGGATCGTCAATGCCTTCTTAGGAATCATTATGGCGGTTTCTATGATGTTTTATATCAATACTTACATGGCATTGGTTTCATTGATCATGATCCCAGCCTCCTTATTGATTTCTCGCACAATCGTCAAAAAGTCGCAAAAGGACTTCCAAGGCATGCAAAATGCGTTAGGAGATCTGAACGGCTACGTACAAGAAAACATGACTGGATTCAGTGTGTTGAAAGTGTATGGACGGGAAAAGCAAACACTTGAAGGGTTTAAAAACGTTAACCACCAGTTGCGCTATTACGGCTTTCGTTCTGCCTTTGTGTCAGGATTGATGATGCCACTGGTGCAAATGACCGCTTACTTTACCTATATCGCAATGGCAGTCATGGGTAGTTTTTACGTGATCAGCGGCGTGATCGTTGTTGGTCAGCTGCAAGCGTTCATTCAATACATTTGGCAAGTCAGTCAGCCAATGGGGAACATTACCCAGTTGTCTTCCGTCTTACAAAGTGCCTCAGCAGCAGCAAAACGGGTCTTTGAAATCTTAGATGAGGAAGAAGAGCCAGTCAATCGAACCGATATCCAATTACCGGAACAAATCAGAGGCGACGTGACCTTTGAACATGTCGGCTTTGCTTATGATCCGAAAAAACCATTGATCAAAGACTTGAACTTTGAAGTCAAAGCTGGACAAACTGTGGCGATCGTTGGACCAACAGGTGCTGGGAAAACGACCTTGATCAATTTGTTGATGCGTTTTTATGATGTCAATGAAGGGGCCATCAAGATCGACGGCATCGACACGAAGAAGATGGAACGTCACGATGTCCGCTCACTGTTTGGGATGGTTTTACAAGATGCGTGGTTGTATGAAGGCACGATCGGCGATAACATTCGCTTTGGGAAATTAGATGCCACCGATTATGAAGTCGTTGATGCAGCGAAAACCGCCAATGTGGATCACTTCATTCGTACGATGCCAGATGGCTACGAGATGATCATCAATTCTGAAGGCGACAATGTCTCTTTGGGACAAAAACAATTGTTGACCATCGCCCGGGCAGTCATCTCTGATCCGAAGATTTTGATTCTCGATGAAGCCACCAGTTCGGTAGATACCCGCTTAGAAGCGCTGATTCAAAAAGCAATGGATAAAGTGATGGAAGGTCGTACCAGCTTTGTGATCGCCCATCGTTTGTCAACGATTCGTGAAGCGGATCTGATCTTAGTGATGGATCAAGGATCGATCATTGAAAAAGGCAATCACGAAACCTTGTTGGCAGCTGGCGGCTTTTATAGCCAACTGTATCAAAGTCAATTTTCAGAAGAAGCCGAGTAAGCCGAAAAGAGCGTCCAGTCTGACTGGCGCTCTTTTTGCATTGTAGCAAGGGTGGTGCTATAGTGAAAAAAGAAAGCGCAGATCCCTTTATGGATTGGAAGGAGAAGTTGATGGACAAAGAACAATCAGGGAATGAAACCCAAAAAACAGTTTCGCCCGCCTCGCCGCAAGCGACACCTTGTTTTGTGGCAAAAAATGCGACGATCGTAGGAAACGTGACTCTAGGAAAAGAGAGTACGGTCTGGTTTCAAGCAGTGATTCGAGGCGATGCCAATCGAATCGAAATCGGCGCGCGTACCAATATTCAAGATGGAACGATCATCCACGTTGATCACGATGCCCCGACGATCGTTGAAGACGATGTGACTGTTGGGCATCAGTGTATGCTCCATGGCTGTACCATCAAAAAAGGGGCTCTGGTCGGCATGAGCTCGATCGTTTTGAATCATGCCGTGATCGGCGAAAATAGTTTGTTAGGTGCCGGTTCGTTAGTGACGGAAGGAACCGTCATTCCTCCTAATGTGTTGGCGTTTGGTCGTCCGGCACGAGTGATCCGCCCGTTGACAGAAGAAGAGATCGCCAAAAATCAGGCAAACATCACGCATTACGTGGAAAATGGGCATGCTTACCAACAAGGCCAATATGGCGAAGTCTGACGATGAACCAAAAGACGCAAAAAGGTGTACGAATTGCTTCGTACACCTTTTTATGCAAGCTTATTTCAATTTGTTTGATTCCATGATCTCGTCGATCAAGCCGTAGTCTTTGGCTTCTTGTGCGGTCATGAAGTTGTCGCGATCGGTATCGCGTTCAATCACTTCGATTGGTTGACCAGTACGTTCTGACAAGATTTTGTTCAGACGTTCGCGGGTTGCCAAAATGTGGCGGGCAGCAATTTCAATCTCAGTTGCTTGACCTTGTGCGCCACCTAATGGTTGGTGAATCATGATTTCGGCATTTGGTAACGCAAAGCGTTTGCCTTTTTCACCAGCGGTCAATAAGAATGAACCCATAGAAGCAGCCATCCCCATAACGATGGTTTGGACATCGGCTTTGATAAAGTTCATGGTATCAAAGATCGCTAGACCAGCAGTAACGCTTCCGCCAGGCGAGTTGATGTACAAGTAGATGTCTTTTTCAGAATCTTGCGCGTCTAAGAATAAAAGCTGAGCAATGATCGAGTTTGCTAAGTCATCGGTTACTTGACCACTCAACATAATGATCCGGTCTTTTAATAGACGAGAATAGATGTCATACGCTCTTTCACCGCGAGATGATTGTTCAATGACAGTAGGAATTAAATTCATAGTGATAGTCCTCCTAAAAATCGTTATAGATATAGTTTAGCATAAAGTTTTCGCAATATCTAAGAGATAGTATACCGATTAGGTCAAGAAAGGTCAAATAAAAAGTTCGTTATCTTTTTTGCGAAACTTTCAAATATGATACAATATTAAAAAAGGAATGAGGAAGGATCGAAGAATGGCAGTAGCAATAGCAGGTTTGATTGGCGTCTTAGTGGGCGCATTGTTAGTAACCATCATTTTTAATTTACGCATACGGTATGAGGAACAAAAAGAAAAACAACGCCGTTTGTTGGAGCATAAAGTCAAAGAAATCGAAACGCTGGTTTTATTGAATCAAAAAATCAGTGAGATTCTACAAAAACGGGTCATGCTGATGGATGAGTATGTCAGCTTTGATGCCTTTGACGACTGTTATATCACCATTGATGATTTTGCCTATCTACAATCTTTTGCGGCGCAAAACAGTTTTTATCTACCGAATTTTTTCTTGGAAGAATTTTTCAAAAAAATCGGGACACGTCGGGTGATTTTGTCGCCGGAGGAAACCGTTAAGATCGGTGGGTATACGTATAAAGGCGGTCGGATCATTATGGAAAATTTCCTTGATCAATTGGTTGAAATGGTCAATGAGCGTAAAAACCAAATGAAAAACATGACGAGCGAACCGTTGACCTATTTTTCAAAAACGATTTGATTCTTCTGGTCAGTCGGTCGCCTTGGTTAAGGTAACCAAACCATAGTATCGACGATTGCACTTTTTCAACTGATCACACACACTCTTACTGCGATCATAGTAAGAGTGTTTTTCTTTGACCGAAACAAAGCGCTGTCCCCTTAAAAGGATCAAAACAAACAGAGGCTTTTTGGTTCTAGCAGATTCCATGGTAAAATAAAGAGTGAGAATGGAGTGAAAGAATGATGGTACAAATCGTTGCCCACCGCGGGAGTAGCGGCAACCGACCTGAAAACACGCTACCGGCATTCGCGGAAGCGGTGCGGGTCAAAGCTGATATCATTGAGTTAGATGTACATCTATCAAAAGATGGCGGCTTGATCGTCATGCATGATGAAACGGTTGATCGAACGACCAACGGCAAAGGTCGGATCTGTGACCTGACGGTTGCTGAACTAAAAGAACTCAATGCCAGCAGCTGGTTTTCTGAGGAATTCCAAGCCGCCAAAGTCCCCACGCTAAAAGAAGTGTTGGATTTACTTGCAGCGAAGAATTATCGTGGCATTTTGACGATCGAATTAAAAACCGATCATTATGAGTATGAAGGAATCGAAGCCAAAGTATCCGATTTATTGAATAGCCAAGAATGGCCTTTTACTCATTGGTATTGTTCCTTTAATATCGAGACTTTGGATCGGATGCATGCGATCGAACCGGATGCGATCCTTGATTTTATTATGGGACGCGGGGAAGACAAACCACCGTTGGCGCTCAGCCGACCGTATATCGAAGGAATTCATCCGGCCTATCGCTGGGTCCAAGAGACAGCAACGGTCTTGACTGATTTTCCGATTGCGATCCGTCCGTGGACTGTCAATGAAGAAGCGGCGATTCGCACCTGCTTGGCTTTGGGGTTGACCGGGATCATCACCGATTTTCCAGAAAACGCTCGGGCAATTGTGCAGCAGGTCCGCGAGGAAACAAAAGGATGAAAAAAGTCTTAGTGATCGTGGGACCGACCGCAGTCGGTAAAACCGCCTTGAGTATCCAATTAGCTCAAAAATACCATGGGGAGATCATCAGCGGGGATTCCATGCAAATTTATCGACAATTAGATATCGGTACCGCCAAAGTGACGAAGGAAGAAATGGCAGGGATTCCTCATCATTTGATCGATATTCGTGCAATGACGGAAACGTATTCTGCGGCTGATTTCCAGCAAATGGGGCGTGAGGCCATTGAGACGATCCAGCAGCAAGGAAAGCTGCCGATCGTTGTGGGGGGGACAGGGCTATACATCCAAGCGCTTTTGTATGACTTTCGTTTAGGGGCAGAAGAAGGCGACCCAACGATTCGTCAGCGCTATGAACAAGAAGCAGCAGCCATCGGCAAAGAAGCTCTATGGCAAAAGCTGCAGGCGGTCGATCCCTTGGCAGCAGCGAAGATCCACTACAACAATGAGCGGAAAGTGATTCGTGCGTTGGAGGTTTTTGAAATGACTGGCGAAAGTATTGCTGCACCAAAAGAAACACCGCAAGTTTTGTACGATTTCTTCATGATCGGTTTAACCACTGAGCGAGAATTGTTATACCAGCGAATCAATCAGCGAGTGGACTTAATGATGGATCAAGGTTTGATCGAAGAAGCAAAAGCTGTTTTGCAGTATCCAGAAACGCAAGCCGCCAAAGGGATCGGCTACAAGGAATTTTTGCCCTATTTTCACGGGCAGGCCACATTGGATGAAACAATTGAGCAAATCAAGCAAAACTCACGCCGCTATGCCAAGCGGCAGCTGACGTGGTTCAATAACCGAGCACAGCCCCGATGGATTGATTTAGTGAGACAACCTGAAGAACAACGTACCCTTGAAACAGAAATCAACCAATGGTTGGAGGAGAAAAGATGAGCCAAGAACGTGTGATTCTTGTCGGAGTAGAAACGGAGAAAAACTATCTTCATTTTGATTCGTCAATGAAAGAATTGAAAAGCTTAACAAAAACCGCCAATGGTGAAGTTGTTTTTTCACTGGTGCAAAAACGGCAGCAAGTCGATCGACAAACCGTGATTGGCAAGGGGAAAGTTGCGGAATTGCAGCAGTTGGCAGAAGCACATGAAGCAGATCTAGTGATCTTCAATCATGAACTGACACCAAGGCAAAGCCAGTTGATCGGTGATGCGCTAGAAGTGCCAGTGATTGATCGCGTCCAGCTGATCCTCGATATTTTTGCGATGCGTGCCCGTTCCAAAGAAGGAAAGCTGCAAGTAGAATTGGCGCAGCTGGATTATTTGCTTCCACGTTTGATAGGGCAAGGAAAGAACATGTCTCGGCTGGGGGGCGGAATCGGAACGAGAGGGCCAGGGGAAACCAAGCTGGAGACCGATCGTCGACACATCCGCAACCGCATCACCATCATCAAACGGGAATTGAAGGAAGTGGCCGCCCATCGAGACCGGACACGCCAAAAGCGCAAAGACAGCCAAGTCTTTCAAATGGGCTTGATTGGTTATACCAATGCCGGAAAATCAACTATTTTAAATATTTTGACCAGTGCGGATACGTATGAACAAGACCAGCTGTTCGCAACACTCGATCCGTTGACGAAACGCTGGCGGATGCCGGAAGGATTTGAAGTCACCATTACCGATACGGTTGGCTTTATCCAAGAATTGCCGACCCAATTGATCGATGCGTTTCATTCCACACTGGAAGAAAGTCAAAACATGGACTTCTTGCTGCATGTCGTCGATGCCAGTTCCGAAGAACGGGTTCAGCAAGAGGAGACCGTCTTGAAGTTAATGGAAGAACTTTCTTTGACCCAATTACCGATGTTGACGGTCTATAATAAGGCGGATCGCATCGACGCCGATCAGTTTGTCCCAACGCTCTTTCCCAACGTCTTGATTTCGGCAAAGAGTACCAAAGGCAAAGAACGCTTGACTCAGGCGATCAAAATGGAGTTGATGCAGATCATGCAGCCTTATCATCTGGTTCTGCAAGCCGATGAAGGCAATGCGCTGAATCGTTTAAAACGGGAGTCACTAGTTTTGAGCAATGCCTTCGATGAAGCAACACAGACCTATCATATCAAAGGATTTGCGCTTGAGGATACCTATCCACTACGCAGAATGGCGCAAGAACAGGAATAAGCAGAAACGGTGCAACCGATGCACCGTTTTTTTGTCGTGACAAAATTATGAAGTATAAGTGGTTTGGCTTGCTTTGAACGCAAAAACCGAACATTTTTGGCTAAAGCACCATTTCTTCCATAAAAACAACTGCTTGAACATACGATCAAATCAAGGACCTAATGAAAAAATCAAAAAAAAATGCATTAATGTCACTTTTTCTAACATGAGGGGTTGACACGTAAAAAAAGAATTGGTATAGTTTCCATAAAGTTACGCAGCATCATTGAAACGGAGGGGAGCCAAGTTATGCGGGAAAAAGAATTGCGGCGCTCAATGTCAGTCTTTCCTATCGGAACAGTCATGAAATTGACCGATCTCACCGCCCGTCAAATTCGTTATTACGAAGAACAAGAATTGATCCACCCGGAACGCAGCGATGGCAATCGACGCATGTATTCGCTGAATGATATTGATACCTTGCTAGAGATCAAAGACTATCTTTCCGATGGACTGAACATGGCTGGGATCAAACGAGTTTATGAAATGAAAGTTGCCAAAGAAAAAGAAGCGAAGAACAAACCGCCGTTGACCGATGAAGATGTTCGTCGAATTTTTTATGATGAACTCTTGGCTCAAGGTGGATTGAATCAACAACAGCCATACCAGCAAAAAGGTCCACGAATGTAGAACACTTGTAGATCATTGCTGTGATATAAAAAAAGAATTGGGAAAAAGGAAGGGATACTATGCCAAAATTTGAAAGAACTGCCGAAGACATCAAACAAATCGTAAAGGATGAGAACGTGCGCTTTTTACGCTTGATGTTTACTGATATTTTAGGAACAAACAAGAACGTTGAAGTACCTGTAAGTCAATTAGATAAAGTACTGGAAAACAAAATGATGTTTGACGGTTCTTCTATTGAAGGATTTGTCCGTATTGAAGAAAGTGACATGTATCTGTATCCTGATTTGTCGACCTGGATGATCTTCCCTTGGGAAAGTGAACATGGCAAAGTGGCTCGTTTGATCTGTGATATCTACAATCCAGATGGCACCCCATTTGCAGGCGACCCTCGCGGCAACTTAAAACGGGCATTAGCGGACATGCAATCCCTTGGCTTTACTTCTTTCAATCTTGGACCAGAACCAGAATTTTTCCTATTCAAATTAGATGAAGCAGGCGAAATCACAACGGAATTAAACGACAAAGGTGGCTACTTCGATTTTGCCCCAACCGATCTAGGGGAAAACTGCCGTCGCGATATCGTATTAGAATTAGAAAGCCTTGGCTTTGAAGTTGAAGCGTCTCACCATGAGGTGGCACCAGGGCAACACGAGATCGACTTTAAATATGCGGATGCAGTGGAAGCATGTGACAACATCCAAACCTTCAAACTTGTCGTGAAAACTATTGCTCGCAAACACGGCTTGCATGCGACCTTTATGCCAAAACCATTATTCGGCATCAACGGTTCAGGCATGCACTGCAACATGTCCTTGTTCAAAGGCGATGAAAATGTCTTCTTTGATGAAGAAGGGCCAATGCAATTAAGCCAAACAGCGTATCACTTCTTAGGCGGTTTGATCGAACACGCCCGTGCTTACACAGCTGTCTGCAACCCAACCGTCAACTCTTACAAACGCTTAGTGCCAGGTTACGAAGCGCCTGTATACGTGGCATGGTCAGGACGCAACCGTTCACCATTGATTCGGGTACCAGAATCAAGAGGCTTGTCAACGCGTTTGGAATTGCGTTCGGTTGACCCATCAGCCAACCCATACTTAGCCATGGCTGTTTTACTGCAAGCAGGACTTGATGGCGTTAGACGTGAGTTGACACCACCACCAGCAGTCGACCGCAACATCTACATCATGAACGAAACAGAACGTGCAGAAGCACAAATCGAAGATCTGCCATCAACGATCCACAATGCCATCAAAGCATTGCGCAAAGATCAAGTGATGATCGATGCTTTAGGCAAACACATCTATGCCAACTTTGTCGAAGCAAAACGATTAGAATGGGCAGCCTTCCGCCAAACAGTCTCTGAGTGGGAAAGAGAACAATACTTGGAACTATACTAAAATCGCAAAAAAACCGCTAGAGATAAACAATCTAGCGGTTTTTTTATGATGAACTCAGCTTTTATCCTAATAATTCTCGGTTTATTTATTTCCGATAGTCAATAACTGGTTGATCAAAATTTGAACAGAAAAACATTGCGAAGCTAGAGCGGTTCTGTCTATAAGGCGCGTAAATTTTGCCTGATCATTGAGAAAAAATAAAAAATACCAGTCGGGCGAGGACTGGTAAGAGGAAGAAAAATAGTTTTGGTATAAAGCTAGCATAGCCGGTCAAAGTAAAATGAACCTTAAAAAGTAGAAAGTTTCTTGTAAGAAGTACTTATTCGTCAAAGGTTTCCAGCTCAGACAGTATTTTTGCTGGGACTTCTGATTGAGGGACTTCATTGGGACCCGAGATGACACGGGTTTTACTGATCTCTGCTTTGACTAAGGTATTTGGCGCGAATGGCTTCACATTTTCACCAGAAAGATCATAGGTCATGAGTTCTTTCTCGCCGTTTTTCTTAACAAACTCAAACGTGTACTTATACGTAAAGGAGCCATCGATTTTTTCACCGGAATCGCTGTACGTTTGGGTCTTTTCTGGGACTTTGTTGGGCGTGATGGCATAGGCCGTTATCCCTTGATAAGTTGTTGTATAGTAAGTGTAGCCAAAATAGCCACCTACTGCTAAAATCAAAACGCCAAGCGTCAAAAGTAGTTTTTTCATGTGCATCGATCCTTTCAATTACTGGGTTTACTATAGCATGATGGAGCCGAAATCATTCATCGAAATGGATAACAATATTGTAAGTTTACTGTTTATTATCAAAAAGCTTGTAATTTTCTGTTTAACAATTGTGATAATGAAAAACATTTCTGAAACCTTCCTGCAACATTGTAATGTTATTCTCTTACTTGTGCCCGATAGCGGGACAAATAATCAAAAGAGAGGTTTTTTCATTTGAAAAAATTTGCATTTACAGTTGTTGCAGGATTTGGTTTATTCGTTGGAGGAACAGTTGTTTCAGCAGCAGAACAAACCCATGTTGTCGAACCAGGAGACACCCTATCTGGGATCGCTGCTACTTATCAAACAACGATCGAAGACCTTTTGGCTTTGAATGATTCGATCGAAAATCCAAATATGATTTTTGATGGCGAAATATTGTTGGTTTCTAACGATGGCCAATCAGTAGAAAACAAAGAAACAAGTACGAAAGAAAGCACAGAAAAAAGTGAATCTACAGCGACTGATAACGTGAGTCAAACCCGTTCAAGCATTCCTGGTGCTGGTTCTGGAGTCCTGAATCCAGTGGATGGGATCAACTACTTCAATGGTGTGAGAGAATCGTACTACTCACAAAAAGTTTTGCCAGGAGGCGGATTGAACATCCCTGGACGCCATGTAGCCTCTGACGGAACGATCCGTGATGCCGATGGGTACATCGTTGTTGCCAGTGACAATCAACCGAAAGGTTCGACCGGTCAATCATCCTTAGGTGCCTACAAAGTCTATGACACAGGTGTCGGTCATAGCGGTATTGATGTTTATACGAATTGGTAAGCAAGTAGAATACGAGTAGAGACGAGCTCATTCCAGAGCTCGTCTTTTTTTGATTGGTGATAAAGAAAAAATCGTCATCTGGTCTAGACTAATTATTGTAATCAAACACAACCTGTGGTATTATTGGACTATACCAAATAGAAACGGAGCGCTGATCATGGAAATTATTCGCGTTAAAGATGCTGCTCAAGGCGGAAAGAAAGCTTTTGAATTGATACAAGAAGGTATGGCAAATGGCGCCAAAGTGCTAGGTTTAGCAACAGGAAGCACGCCAGAGACCCTTTATGCAGAAATGACTGCCAGTGAAGTTGATTTTTCAGAAATGACTTCAGTCAACTTAGATGAATACGTAGGACTAGGCGGCGAAGACGAACAAAGCTATCGCTACTTCATGAATGCTCATTTATTCAATAAAAAACCATTCAAAGAAACCTTCGTACCAAACGGCAAAGCGGAAGACTTAGAAGCAGAATGCCAACGCTACGATGGCGTGATTGCGGATCACCCAGTTGATATCCAAATCTTGGGTATTGGTCAAAACGGACATATCGGCTTCAACGAACCTGGTGCATCCTTTGAAGGTACGACCTCAGTCGTTGATTTGACTGAATCGACCATCAATGCCAACAAACGCTACTTTGATAAAGTCGAAGACGTCCCAACGACGGCAATTTCCATGGGGATCGGTTCAATCATGCAAAGCAAAAAGATCATTTTGATGGCATTTGGCGAAGTCAAAGCGGATGCGATCCAAAAAATGATCGAAGGACCCGTAACCAACGAATTACCAGCTTCAGTTTTACAAAAGCATGATGACGTGATCGTGATCATCGATGAGGCTGCTGCCAGCAACCTGTAAAACAAAATCAGCCCTTTTCAGAAATAAGTCAGAAGGAAAACGCGCCATCCTTGCAGCTTCCCCCTGCGCTTGTGCAGTAATGCCAGCGCAGCTGCGAGCGATGGTTCGGATCTATCTTGCTTATTTCTGAGGAGGCTTTTTTTATTTGGCCGCTCTAGCGATGTTTTTTCCTTTTTTCCATCAGAGATGCTATAGTTAAAAGAGAGAATACGAAGAAAAGAGGGATGCAAATGGTTGATATGCATTTATCCATTCCTGAAGTAGCACTGAGGTTGCTGTTGGCGATGGTCATGGGTGGCGCGATTGGGTACGAGCGGCAGTACAAAAGCCGACCAGCTGGTCTTAGAACCCATATCTTGGTTTGCATGGGGGCTTGTGTCATTGCTTTGATCCAAGTGGAGATCGCCACAGGTGCCATGCGAGATGCGCTGGATCATCCAGATTTAGCAGGCGTGATTCGTTCGGACGAAGCACGATTGATTGCGCAAGTCGTCAGCGGGGTCGGTTTTCTAGGCGCCGGAACGATCATTGTGACGAAGCGCTCCGTGACGGGGTTGACGACGGCTGCTTCCTTATGGGCGATCGCCGGTTTAGGAATTGCCATCGGGATGGGCTTTTACACCATCGCATTAAGCAGTTTTATCGGGATCTTCTTTGCATTGACGATCGTTAAGCGGATCGTCCGCGTACCAACAGCAAAGAAATTGGAGATCCAATACATTCATCGTACCGAGACCAAAGAGTTTTTGACGGAGTACTTCCAAGAGAAAAATATCGTGATCGAAGATGTCAATTTTGATGTCAAATTCATGGAAGACTATCGCATTTATACCAACATTTATACGATTGATCTCCCGCGAGGACTAGGCTTTTCTGAAGTGATCGAAGAATTGTCTGTCTACAAAAATGTCACGAAGATCCGCTTGGTGGATATTGCTTAAAAGCAACAAAAAAGCGAGATTGAAACGTAACGCAAACAGTATCGTTTGCTTCGTTTCAATCTCGTTTTTTGTTGTGTTTTAGAAACGTGGATCGATCCAGTTTTTTGCCATAGCTCGACTAGCATCCCAGGAATCCCAGCCATACCAAGCAGGCTCATTGATCGTATCGATGGATAACTTATAGGTCCAGTACATATGTCCGGCTCCTTGGTTCCAAGCTGTGATTGAAGCACGCCACAAAGTTTGATAAACTTCTTCTAATTCACTTTTTGTCAAACTACGGTTGCTACTGAATCCCTCTTGTGTGGGATTGATACCGCCTTTGGTATCTGTACCAACAGCATAGGAGTTGAACAAGGACCATTCTCCAACAAAAACCTCGACATATTGTGCAACCGTGGCGATCTCTTGGGCTAAGCCATCAATGAAAGACACGTATGCTTCCAAGGATTGCTCTGTGCCGGCCATTTCTGCCATCATAACGTATTGGTGCGTATCTAGCATGACATTGTGAAAATCGTTTTGGGTGAAAAACTCTTTCCAAGCATGCAATTGGAAGCCATCATGAAAGACGATCACTTTGTCATCGCTTAAATAGTTACGCATTCTTCGATAGGCATCTTGATAAAAAGTTCTCAAAAAGTCTAAAGAGATCGGTGCACTACCTTTTGCTAACGCAAGATCACGAGGTGGGAAACGATCCATGGGATTCATGCTGTGCCACACTTCACCATCTGTGATCGGTTCGTTTAATACTTCAATGCCCCACAATGCTTCGTGATCCGCATATCTTTGCGCCAAACGTTCCAAGACCGTTAATTCGAACGCCACTTCTTCGGGCATTTGTGCCCATCTGACCACACCCGAGAGACCACCATTGTCAAAACCATTTTGGCTGAAGGGTGCGGTATGCAGATCGATCAAGATTTTTAGGTCATAAGCCTTTGCCCAAGCGAAGGCTTTATCCAAATAGTCGATACAGCCAATAAAGGGGGTACGATCACCAAAAATAAAATAAGGGACAGGTATTCGAACGGTATTGAAGCCAGCTGCTGAAATGCGCAAGAAGTCAGCTTCAGTGATGAATGTTTCACGATGAATCAACAGCCGTGCTTGGTATTCAGCTTCAGGTAGATCATAGGCTAAATAATACTCGTCATCGGCAGGTGTTCCTTGAAAGAGACTAGGTGCCATCCATTTTTCTAATACAAGCCAACCGCCTAGGTTGACGCCTCTAAGTTTTTGTTCCATCTTATAGTTCCTCCTTACTAATAGGTGTGGTTGTTTTATTGAAAGCGAGAAATAGAAAAATCAGAGCAATGATTGCCATGATTCCGGCAGCGATTCTGACTTGCATGACCGCCGTTGTCATGCCAAACAGTTGACTGATAAAGTTTATGACATAGGGGGAGGAAAAAGCACCAAGATTACAAGCGACCATTGCCAAAGAAACAACTAAGTTATTGGCTTCTGGATCTACATCGCTAAGAATGACACTGTATACATAAGGAACTACAAGATTGGCAAGATAAACCACTAATAGACCAATGAAAAAGACGGTCATCGTAGGTGCTAAAGTTATCGTGAAAAAACCAACCATTGCGAAACTGATGACGACAACTGGTGTAAAGCGCTTTAATAATTTGGTGATTTGACCAAAAGCTAATGCGACCAAGCTGCTAAAAATACCGGCGATCGCTAGTGCGGTGGAAAGAAATCCTTGATTCGTCAGCGCCAATTCTTGAATCAGTAGTGCGGAAGAAGTAATGACGACCATCAAACTAATGAAGAATAAAAAGAGAGTCAAAATACCTAAAGTTACGCTTAATGGCAGCTTTCTTCTTTTTGTATCGATGGTTGATGACTGCGTTGTTTCAACTGGATTTTCATTGACGTTACGATAACCGAAAAGAAAAAGAAACAGAATCGGTAAGATGACCAAGTACACTAAGAATGAAGCTTGCCACGAGATCGTTAACAGTAAGCCCGCAGCAAACGTTGCTAGGCTATTTCCTAAAGTCATCACGGCTGATTGAATACCTAATAAGTTTTTTTGCTCGGCACCTGTAAAGTTGTCGCCGATCAAGGAGACGGTCATTGAGTTAAAGAGCCCCAGACCTGCGCCAAACAAAATACGGGCAAATAAAATCAAGCCAAAGTTCATTGTAAATGCCGGTAAGATACCACCGACTAAAGCGATCATCAAGCCTAAACAGACCGTTCGCTTTTTGCCAAGTGCTTTGATAAACCATGAACTTAGCAGAATGAAAATCAAGATTGCCATTGATGGCAGTGTCAAAATAGATTGGACTTGTGCGGTGGTTCGGTCAGAAAAATCGTTCATAATAAAAGGTACGGCTGCTGCTACTGCACCAGCAGCTTGTACGACCAATGAAAGACTCAAAATTCCGATTTTTAACGGCAACCGACTTTTGATTGACATTGAATTTTCTGAAAGCATACATATTCCCCTTAATGTAGTGCAAAGCAAGTGTGCTGAGAATATCTCCCATCTTGCTATTTTGCAACTAACTATTTTTATTCCTGCAAACGATTTCTTGGTATTAATCATAAAGAATGCTGACAGGACTTGAAATATCAAAAAAAAGGGGAAATTTACCATTTTTCATTTATTATGCGAAAAAAAAGCTTTTTTTCGCATCCTCAGAGGAAGAAGTAGCAGTCGCTTTTCTCGAATTATTATTTGTCGATTACTTATTTTGCTGCTTCTAACTGGAGCTTACGGTATTTATTCGGCGATATATTTGCCCATTTTTTGAATTGTCTCGTAAAGTGGGCGGCATTTTGATAGCCAATGATCTCTGCGATTTCGGCGATGGCCAATTTGGGTTGATGGAGATAGAATTTTGCTTGGTTGAAGCGTAATTGATCTAAGTACTGTTTTGGACTACTAGCATAAACTTTTTTGAAAACCGTCAGCATCGTACTATTACTAATGTTCAATGAATTGGCCGTATAACTCATGGAAAGCAAGGCTTTGTTTTCTTCCGTAGGGCTTTGTGTGTACGTACGAAAATTTTGTTGGATCGATTCTGCGATCGCTTTTGCTAAAACAAGGGAAGTGTTATCTGTATGCGCTAACTGATTTTTTTCATCTTCGACATAGTCTAGTAAGGCACGCATCAGTTCTAACAGTAAGATCTCAATGGCGATTTTTTCTTTCATTCCAAAGTATCCGCTTGCCAAAAACGCAATGTATTGCTGAAGGATCTCAACGATCGCTTGGTAAGCGGGATTTGTTTTTTTTAGTAGTAAAGGACAATACATCAACAACTGTTGCTGAATCTCAGGATCATCAAGATCGAAATGCATACAAAAATACTCTAAACCTTCTGCTACGAGACAAGTATTTTCATGAGCGGTACCAGGCGGTATCAGGATCACATCATTTGCCACAAAATCAAACTGCCTGCCTTCAAATATTGTGTGCTGCTCTCCATCAATGATCATCATGATCTCAAAAGCAAAGTGGGTCTCTTGCGGTGCACACCATCCTTCGGAAACGCGTTGCTTGTGTCCACCAAAGGTTTTTAAATTGATGTCGATATCGGGTAATTTGACCAGCTGTTCTAGCCATTTAGGTGTTGGGTTCATTCGGTACGACCTCCTTAAAAATGAAAAATGGTAAGTATTGGCTTTTTTTTGATATTCATTCTACCCTAAAAGTTTCGTAAGATAAATGTAGCAATCGAATAAAACGGTTTCAATTTATCGCATTCGCCTGCAAACGATGATAAAAAAACTGTTGTTTGGTTGCAAAACGAATAAAAAGTTAAGAATAGGAAGGAAGCTTATGACAATCATCAAAAATCCAGTTATTCCTGGAATGGCGCCTGA
Source organism: Enterococcus sp. AZ095a (assembly GCF_050546735.1). Classification (NCBI taxonomy): domain Bacteria; kingdom Bacillati; phylum Bacillota; class Bacilli; order Lactobacillales; family Enterococcaceae; genus Enterococcus; species Enterococcus sp. AZ095a. The sequence goes on from NZ_CP172953.1 coordinate 733,978, forward strand.
TCCATCTATCATTTGTGTGGATGAGCGTTATTATATCGCAACTTCAACCTTCCATTGGACACCTGCGATTCAACTTTTCGAATCAAAGGATCTTGCGAATTGGCAACTTGTTGGTTATGCCTTGAACAATGAAGAAGTGAATTTACGTGGAACCAATACACCAGCTGGTATCTGGGCACCACATTTATCTTATGATCCACAAACAAAACGATTTTGGCTGGCGTATTCACATATGGTCAACATGGCAGGACGTGAATTTAATGCTGATTCCTATGCCATTTGGGCGACTGACATCCGAGGACCATGGTCAGAACCGATTTATTTTACCTCAATTGGCTTTGATCCAGCGCTATTTCATGACGAGGATGGGCGGCATTATTTAACGATTTTGGAATGGGAAACAAGAGAAGGCTATCAAGCGCCGGGACATATTGTTCTTGCGGAGATCGACTTGCCTTCAGGTAAATTACTGTCCCCTTGGCATCGCGTAACACAAGGGTTCACCACCAGAGGGTGTGCGGAAGCACCCCAAATATACAAGCATGAAGGGGCATACTTTTTATTGCTGGCATCTGGAGGCACGGGCTATGCTCATGGTGTGGAAGTCGGTCGCGCAGAGACTATTTTTGGTCCTTATGAAGCGCATCCTTCTGGCGAACCAATCCTTACTTCTTCTCCAAGGCATCTGTTTTCTTTAGGCGACCCTGATGCCGGGCATTTTGAAATGGTCAATCCTCATTCAGTGATGCAAAAAGCAGGACATGGTTCGCTCGTCCATACCCATACTGATGAATGGTTCATGGCTCATTTAATGGCAAGACCCTTAGAGGGGGAGCTGTTGAATCCTCTTGGAAGAGAAGCTTCTATTCAAAGGATGCACTGGACCGAAGACAATTGGTTGGAAATGGAAGATGGAAGCAATTTGGCAAAAATGACTTTTAAAGGATTAGCTGGTGTTCCAATTGACAATGAACCAAACACTGATTTGTTTGATTCATTTCAAGAGGCGCAGTATCTGTTAGAATTTATGACACCGTATCGCCAACAGCATCAGTCATGGGTCAGTACGCAAAAGCGGCAGGGGTACTTACGGATCTATGGGGGCAATTCCTTGTTTTCACAGATGAATCCTGCCATCATGGCAACACGAGCAACCTCTTTCACCTATGAGGTGGAGACCTTGTTGGAGTTTCAACCGAACCATTATTCACAAACAGCAGGACTTGGGCTTTATTATGATTCAAACAATTGGTTATATGCTCATGTTACCTATTCAGAAGAAAAGCGATGTCCTTATTTGACTCTCTTACAGGCAAAATTAGGACAAAGGATCGAATATGTAAATACTCGCGTCGTCGTTCCCGAAGGAAATATTCACCTGAAAATTGGATACGACCACGGGATCGCAAATGTCTACTATCGATTAGAGGAACAAGAGACTTGGCAAGTTGTGCTCCAAGATCTGTCAGTGGCTTACTTATCTGATGAAGGAGTCAATGGAATGCCTGGAGAAATAGGTGGCTTCACAGGATTGTTTAATTTTATTGGTGCCGTGGATGCACATCAACATCAATCCTATGCTGATTTTGCTTATTACAAAGTGACGAATCATTCGCCTGCATCTTAAGCAGGCTCCTTATGGAGTGAGCACCCGTATCATTCTTTCACTAAACAAATAAAAACCTTCAAGAGAAACACAAACGTGTAGCTCTCGAAGGTTTTTTGTATGAAGGAACTGTCATCGCAGTGGATTGCCTGATTACTTGAAAAAATAGCCAGTTAGCAAGACTGATACAAAAACGATCACTATTGAAGTCAGCAAATTGACCCCTTCATTCGTTACAAAGGAAAGACCGCCGACTTGCTTGGTCGCAACGTCGTGGTGGACTTTTTTTTCGGTGTATTGGTGACAGACAGGGCATTGATAGCGCACCTGAATCGCTGCGCCCAGTAAGCTGTCCAAAAGACTACCGCAAAAGCCTAAAGCAGTCAAAGTCAACCAGAGATCAAGGGAGAACGGCTTGCCGTTCAACCATAAGGCTGCTGCGAATAAACCAGTGATGGCGAGACTCCCTGCTAGGGAAGCGGCAGTTCCCAACCAACTGACACCGCCGGAAAGTCCCGGTGGTAATTTTTTTCCCGTTAGTAAGTGACGCGGTGGACTTGGACTCAGCACGCCGATTTCTGAGCCCCAAGTGTCAGCCGTACAGCTAGCGATTCCCGCCACAAATCCCCAAAGGAATAGCGGTTCTTTCGTCCAAAAGGCAAGCAGTAGAGCAAAGATGCTTGGTGCGATGTTTGCAAAGACTTGTTTTGCATCACGGCGAGCACCTTTGGCAAGCACAGCTAACTCTGGCTGACGGCGCATTTTCTTTAAAAGACCAATGATGCCAGAGCTGGCAAAGAAAAAGCCAATCAAAAAGATGCTGTACCACGGACCAAAGCCAATAACCAGTGTGCCGCAAAGAATCGCAGCCAGTGCGCCAGAAATAGTCAGCCACTGAAAGACGAATGCTGCCGCTGCAACGAATATGCTGGCAAACAAGCCCAGCATGAATTGATAGAAGAAAACCATTTGAACACTCCTTTTTGCTGAATAGACTAAACGTATTATAAATCACTTCGCTATCGAAAAGGCAACCCAAAGGATCAGACTCAGGTTGCAGAAGTGAGGAGGACAATTCTCGAAATCTGTCCGTTGTATATTAATATATGAGAAGTTACTATTATCAATAAGCAAACGGTCATAGAAAATTGCTCTTCATAGATAGAAAGCAATTATTTTTTTTAGTGTAAGTGAAAGCGATTTCTAAGTCCGTTTTTGTGACAATCGTTTAAGGAGGTATATATGAAGATTGCAACAAGTGTCATCGATAGTCAAGAAGAAAATCACTGTTTTTTGATTCGAACAAATGGCTGTTTAGTGAAGATCATGTTCTTGACTGACGAAATTATTCGGATTCGTGCCAGCTTTGATGAGGAATTTGATGAAGCGTCTTACAGTCTAGTGTTGACTGGGTGGGAAGATCGCTTCGATCAGTTGATTGGAGCAGAGCGTCAGCGAGTCGATTTACAAGAATTTCAGGTCCTTGAAGAGGAAGACAAGATTGGGTTGATCGGCAAGAAATTGAAAGTGTTTCTCTACAAGGATCCCTATCAATTGGTGATTTACGACCAAGAGGACTTGGTTTTGCACAAAGATATCGTCGATCTTGCATTGATGGAAGATGCGAATAAGCGCAAAATCCACACCAGTGAAATAGTAGAGGGAGATTGCTTCTACGGATTTGGGGAAAAAACAGGTGCCATAGAGAAAAGTCATACTTTTATGGTTATGAGTCCTCGCGATACGATGGGCTATGACCCTAAAAATGCCGATTCTCTTTATAAACACATTCCCTTCTATGTAAAAAGCAATAAGCGAACAAAAGTTGCCAGTGGTTACTTTTATCACACCACGTATGAATGTGATTTTGATATGGGGCGTTCACATAGTAATTATTGGAAGAAGCACAGTCGTTTTCGAGTAGACGGTGGAGACATTGACTTATTTTTTATTGCAGGACCAACGATTAAAGAAGTGGTTCAGCGCTATACCTCGTTGACTGGACGGTCGGCGATGCTACCTAAATATGCATTGGGCTACCTAGGTTCTTCCATGTATTATTCTGAACTGGCTAAAGATTGCGATCAAGCGATCATTGATTTCATCGATACCGCTAAAGAAGAATCGGTACCGATCGATGGCTTCCAGTTATCTTCAGGCTATTGCAATCATGAGGGGCAGCGCTACTTTTTTACGTGGAACAAGGAACGATTTAAAGACCCTAAAGGATTCTTCGCTGAGATGGAGAAACGGGGTGTCACGACCTCGCCTAATGTCAAACCCGGGATTCTCTTAACGCACCCATTCTTTCAGGCGCTTCAAGAAGAACAAATTTTTGTGAAAGACAGCATGGACAAAGGTAAAATTGCTTTAGGTACTTGGTGGGGAGGAAAAGGAGTTTTCGCTGATTTTACCAATCCCCATACACGGAGGATTTGGAAAAAGTATTTAAAGGAACATGTCTTATCTTACGGTGTAACCAGTGTTTGGAATGATAATTGTGAATATGAAAGTATTGTCGATCAAGATGCTCGTTGTTTTTATGATGGGAAAACCGGTACCATTGGTCAGCTGCGTCCAATCATGGCAAATCTTATGTGCCAAATCACAACCGAAGCCATCATAGAAGAGCACCCGAACACCCGACCTTTTGTGGTTTGTCGGGCAGGCCATGCGGGAATTCAGCGTTTTGCCCAATCGTGGTCTGGGGATAACCGAACGAGTTGGGAGTCGCTAAAATACAACATCGCGACAGTTTTAGGAATGGCGCTTTCTGGGGTGACCAATTATGGCTGTGATATCGGTGGCTTTTATGGGGATGCTCCTGAAGAAGAGTTGTTTGTCCGCTGGGTTCAAAATGGAATTTTCCAGCCCCGCTTCTCGATTCATTCAACCAATACTGATAATACGGTGACTGAACCTTGGATGTTTTCTGCAAGTAAGCAACGAATTGCGGAGGCGATCCAATTTCGATACAAAATGATTCCTTATTATTATTCATTGATGGTGCGGGCGGCTGAGACTGGCTTGCCAATTATTCAACCGACTTTTATGAAATTTCAAGAGGATGCGAACTGTTATGACAACGGCATTGATTTTGTTGTCGGAGAATCATTACTCGTAGCGAATGTCATTGAAAAAGGCCAAAAAGTCCGTGAGATCTATTTGCCAGAAGGGGCAGTTTATTATGACTTTTATTCACGACAGAAGTACCAAGGGGGCCAAACACTAGCCATTCCTGTGACGATCGATAGTGTCCCGTTGTTCGTGATTGGTGGGTCGATCACCCTTTTTGCAGCGAATGAAGTGAGAAATCTTCATTCTGAGGCGGTCACTGATCTAGAGATTTTAGTGGCACCAGATCAAGCTTGTCACTTCACCCATTATGAAGATGACGGGAAATCATTGGCTTACAAGACAGGCGCCTACTTGAAAGAAGAGATCCATGTGGAACCTGGAGAACAGGTCAAAGTGACAGTGAAACGAACGGGTGACTATCCAACACAGATCGAAAAGATTCTTTTAAAAATCATCAACCATGAAAAAGCCCCTTTTTGGGTAACGATTGATGATCAGCTTGTTCCTCATTTTCAGCATCGTAAGCAATTCGAGGCTGTGAAGGAAGGCTGGTACTATAGTCAAACCATGGGTCAAGTCTTTATCAAATACCCAAATCCAAAAGCAGATTATCAAGCGGTGATCTCCTTTGAAAACTTTGATTTGTTAGGGATGTAAGAAAAAGAAATGTAAAAACGAGGAGGAAAAGAAATGATTACACAGGTATTAGGCGGATTGGTCATTTTGTCGATTTTATTTATGGCTTTTTATTGTATCAAGGGCTATAACATGACCGTTGGCTTTTTCTTAATGAGTGCGATTTGGATCGCCATTAGTTTTGCCGGAAATATGATTGAGCCCAATAGTGCTATGGAGGGATTAACCGCAGTTGAAGTTCTGACGGATGTCTTCCAAGCAGGACCCGAAGCTTACGGACGAAATGTTTTAGTCAATGTGTTGTTCGGGGCATTCTTTGGTACCGTTTTGATTGAAACAGGGATTGCTTCCACTTTGATTCGTAAGACCGTGGAATTAGGGGGCGATCATCCGCGAGTGACTGTCAACTTGCTGTGCTTGGTTACAGCGGTATTGTTCACTTCGTTAACTGGTGTCGGACCATACATTGCTATCGGGGTAGTTGTTTTACCAATCATGCTGGCATTAGGTATCTCACCACTTGTTTCCGTTTTTGCTTTTATTGGTTCAGCGGGAGTGAGTGCCTCCTTCTTGAATGTAGTGAATTTCCAACAGTATCAAACGATTTTCGAAACGACGAGTCCAGAATTTGCGAATTATAGTTACAATGATTATTTCCCGTTTGCGATCGTGGCAGCGACGATTTCTTTGATCGTGATCTTGACGATCGTTAATGTGAAGATCGGGAAAGCTAGAAAAGTCTATTCATGGGATGCAGGTCAGTCCACTGCCAAAAGTGCTCCTGCCCTTTCACTGATTTCCGTTGCCATGCCTGTCATTTTATTGATTGCATTTAATCTACCCGTGATCCTTTCCTTTATTTTATCCAGTTTGTTTGCATTAATCACGACAGGGCATCTAAAAGGTGGTTTTGTGGAAGCAAGTCGGAAAATTGCCAAATATGCGTCTGATGGGGCGATCAGTGTTGCACCGATGATGGCGTTTTTGCTAGCAATCGCCACTTACAATGCGGCAGCTGCATATGTCGCTCCCTATCTAGGCGCATTATTAAGCCCAGTGATTCCTGCAACCACATTAGGATTGGCGATCGTGTTTGGCGTTTTTGGTGTCTTAGGGCATTTTAGAGGGCCGATGAACTTAGTGGGAAGTGGTCTTGCACTTTTACATGTAGTAGCTGCGGTAACAAGTTGGCCGATTCAGTTTCTCTATCCATTGTTTATCGTGACAACGATCATTCCTCAAGGACTAGATATTACCCTTTCAGGAGCAGTCTGGGCATTGGATTATGCCAAAGTACAGTCCAAAGATTATATGCGTCTTGGGATTCCAACGTCAGCGACCCTCTGTGTCATCATGGCAATCGTTGTCTATCTCATGTACGGATCTTTAATGTAAAAAATCAGCACAAAAGGCTAGAAAAGAGTGGTATAGAACATGACAAGAAAAGTACGGATGGGAATTGACGTGGGTGGAACCCATACAAAAGCGGTAGCAATCGATAATGCGACTCATGAGATTATTGGGAAATCTTCCGTCAAAACAACCCACGATGATGTTTCAGGAGTGGCAAAAGGTGTTATTCAGACCTTTCAAAATTGCTTAAAAGAAAACAATATTGCTCCGGAAGAAGTGATTTTTGTTGCCCATAGTACCACGCAGGCGACTAATGCATTAATTGAAGGTGACGTGGCGAAAGTAGGGATTTTAGGCATAGCCAAAGGCGGCTTAGAAGGGTTTCTGGCGAAGAAACAATTAAACATAAAAAATATTGTTTTAGGAGAAGGCAAAGAAATTCAGATCGCTAATGAATTTCTGAAACTAAAAGAAGTATCCGAAGACAAAATCGGTGACAAAATTGCTACGCTAAAGCAAGAATCAGCGGAGGTCATCGTTTCTTCCATGGCGTTTGGGGTAGATGATATCGGTCCCGAGGAGCTGGTTTCCAATGTAGCGAAGCAAAAAAATATTCCTTCTACGATGGCATCAGATATCACGAAGCTATATGGCTTAACGCGGCGAACCCGTACGGCAGTAATCAATGCCAGTATTTTACCGAAAATGCTAAATACCGCTACATCAACCGAAAATGCCGTTCGACAAGCAGGCGTAACTGTTCCGTTGATGATCATGCGTGGTGACGGTGGGGTGATGGAAATCACTGAAATGAAGCGTCGTCCCGTATTGACGATGTTGTCAGGACCGGCTGCTTCAGTCATGGGTTCATTGATGTATCTGCGGGCTTCAAATGGCATCTATTTTGAAGTTGGTGGAACGACCACCAATATCGGTGTCATCAAAAATGGACGGCCCACGATCGATTATTCTATCGTGGGTGGTCATGCTACGTACATCAGTTCATTAGATGTACGAATCCTCGGCGTTGCAGGTGGTTCAATGGTTCGCGCGGATAAAAATGGCATCATTGACGTCGGCCCACGTTCTGCACATATCGCAGGGCTTGATTATGCCGTATACACCGATACTGAGAAAATCAATCAGCCAAAGGTCGATTTCTTTTCACCTAAGCCTGGTGATCCTGCCGATTACGTCCGAATTCTCATGGAAGACGGTTCAGCTGTCACCATTACAAACTCCTGCGCAGCTAATGTCTTAGGTTTGGTAGAACCGAATCATTTCTCTTATGGAAACATTCCTTCTGCACGCAAAGCGATGCAAGTGTTGGCGGATTATTGCAAGACGACAGTGGAGGATATCGCGAACCAAATCATGGAAAAATCTTATCAAAAGATTGCACCGGTCATCAACGAACTGGTAGATAAATACAAGCTAGAAAAAGACCAAATCTCCTTAGTAGGGGTAGGTGGCGGTGCCTCCTCCCTGATTACGTATTATTCAAATAAAGACCAAGTGAAATATGATATCCCAGAAAATGCAGAAGTGATTTCTTCCATTGGTGTTGCTTTAGCCATGGTGCGTGATGTCGTTGAGCGGATCATCCCATCACCAAGTCCAGAAGACATTCGTGCCATCAAACAAGAAGCACTAGATAAGGCGATCGATAGTGGGGCAAGTGCCGAAACGATCGAAGTTCATATTGAAATCGATCAACAGACGTCAAAAGTGACCGCGATTGCGACTGGTTCCACCGAAGTCAAAGCCATGGATCTGTTAAAAGAATGTTCGGAAGAAGAAGCATTGGCTTTGGCTGCCAAAGACATGCGCTTGACGGAGCAACAAACGACCTTGTTGGCGAAAACAAATGCCTTCTTCGTGTTTAGTGAAGCGACACATAACGGTCCCACTCAAGTTCGCATCTTAGATAAAAAAGGCTTTATCAAAGTGCAACGAGCGAATGCTTTGGCTGCAAAAGCAACGATTGCCACTTACCGAGAGGCAGTGGCGAAATTGTGGGAAGAAATGTCTGTTTATCAAAGTGAGATCATTGTTCGACCAGAGTTTTATGTCTGTTTTGGTTCACGAGTGATGGACTTCTCAGCTTCAACGCTTGAGCAGCTAGCGTTATTGATGGGCATTGAGCTAGATGATTTACAATGGGATACAGAAGTTTTACTGGTCGCAGGAAACATCAAGCAAACGTAATTAGGTGATCAATGATGAATCCCATGACTATTTTAAGACGACCATTGCAGGAACTAACGCAATACGATGACGAATTTTGGGCGAATTATCTATTCATGACCGATCCCATTGCTTGCAAATACCAAGGATTAGATCATATGGAGCTGATTGTGCAAGCACGACAATGTGGCAAAACTGCTGCCAAAGAATTTTTAGAAATGTATGGTCACCCCTTTGATAGGGTGACCATCTGCAAACAAAACAAGCTATTGTTGCGAAATCAAGTGCCCTTAAATGCTAGTGGAATGGTCTTAGGGCAATTTCATCCACCTAATCAATTATTCATCAATAAGGCAGCAATCACACAGGTAGCAGCCTTTTTAGAAAACAGGGCAATCAAGAGCACTGACACAGAAATTGCGAACCTAGTTTTCGGACATGAATTTTTTCACTGGATCGAAGAGCAGCAACAAGCATCGATCTACACGAGAACGAAAAAAGTCCAGCTCAGAAAATTTTTAGGGATACCGCAAATCGTCAATTTGCGTGTCTTGAGTGAAATCGCTGCGATGGTTTTTACGAAAGAAATAAATGATTCAAAATTCAATCCCTGTCTCTTGGACTGTGCATTGATTCAGGGAAAAGGGGACTATTATGAGAGTGAAAACATTTCTTTATCTTGAAAAACGACCCGATGATTACTTGATCCATACCGAAGAAGCAACGATTCAACTACTATTTCTCACGGAAGATATTGTCCGAATTCGCGCCTCTTTTGATCGGACATTTATCGAAAAATCGTATGCCTTAGTAATGACGGCTTGGGAGGATCGCTTGGACTCCTTATTGAAGGAGGAGCGTAAGCGAGTCGCAGCGGTTACTGTTCCGTGTGAAGAAACGGAAGATACCTTGATTTTTCCTGCCAAAAAGTTAAAGGTGATCATCCACAAAGCACCTTTCCATTTCAGAATCTACAACCAGAATGACGAATTGATTTACTCTGATTTGCCAGAACGGGCTTTTGAGATCGACCAGCTAGGCAGAGCGTACCATTATAATAAAATCGAACCAAAAACCGATCATTTTTATGGTTTTGGCGAAAAGACAGGGCACCATGATAAAAAAGGCAGACGAATGCGCATGTCCGCCAAAGACGCAATTGGTCACGATCCAGAGTTTGGTGATCCGTTATACAAGCATATCCCTTTCTATATTCGTCTGAGTGAAAGCAACCAAACAGCGATTGGTCTCTTTTATAACAATTCTTATGAGTCTGTATTTGATATGGGCAATGAGATCAGTGGTTATTGGGACCCCTATAGCTATTATCAAACAGATGGTAACGAGATTGATCTCTTTTTTATCAACGGTCCTTCAGTAAAAGAAGTTGTCAATCGCTACACCGATCTAACCGGCAAGCAAGCTATGCCGCCTAAACACAGCTTAGGTTTTACTGCATCTACGATGTATTATGCAGAACTTGACAAAAATTGTGACCAAGAAATCTATGGTGTGATTGAAAAGCATCGTGCCAATGGTATGATGATCGATAATTTTAAGCTAGCTTCGGGCTATTCCTCTGGTGAAGAAGATAATCTGAGGTATGTGTTTCATTGGAATAAAACGCGTTTTCCTGATCCAAATGCGTTTTTTAACAAAATGAACCAGCTAGGAATCAATGTTATCGTGAATTTGAAACCGGGTATTTTAGAAAAGCATCCCTTTAAAGAGGAATTTGAAGCAAATGATGTGTTTGTGAAAGACTGCGACGGTGAACAAGATTACTATGGTCGCTGGTGGGGTGGTGAAGGTCGTTTTGTTGATTTCTTAAAAGCATCAGGGCGCAATACATGGAAAAAAATGTTGAAAGCATCGATTTTAGAAAAAGGGACAACTACCGTCTGGAACGATAATTGCGAATACGATGGGATCGAAGAGAAACAAGCGCTTTGTGGCGAAGGAGCAGAACGAGGTCAAATTGCAGAATTAAAACCGATCCAAGCCAACATGATGGCCTATACGGCAAAACAAGCGATCAAAGAAGTTTTTCCCAATAAGCGACCGTATATCATCAATCGAGCAGGCTATGCCGGGATTCAGCGTTATGCGCAAACTTGGGCGGGAGACAATCTCACTGACTGGCGGACGCTCCGATACAATATCGATACGATCATCGGGATGGGTTTGTCTGGGGTAGCAAATACTGGCTGTGACATTGGTGGTTTTGCTGGTGGTGCACCAGATGCAGAATTATTACTGCGCTGGATTCAAAATGGTATTTTTCAACCGCGTTTTTGTATCAATTCTGCCAATGATGATAATACAGTTACGCAACCATGGATGTATGACAAAATGAATCCATTGATTCGGAAAGCCTTTCGCTTGCGCTATCAAATGCTGCCTTACCTCTATTCATTGATGTATCAAGCCCATCGAACAGGGGATCCAATCCTCAGACCGTTGTTCTACGAATTTCAAGAAGACCCTAACTGTTATGCAGATCCTTTTCATACCTTCATGGTTGGTTCATCGCTTTTAGTTGCCAATGTTTTGGAAGCAGGTGCGACAACGCGAACCCTTTACTTGCCAAAAGGTAGTCAATGGTTCCAATTAAACGAGCAATTCACATGCTATGAGGGTGGTCAAGTGATCACGATTCCAGTCGGCTTAGAAGATATCCCGATGTTTCTTAGAGCAGATGGTATCTTTGTGACAAGTGCTGATGAGCATCAACGGGCGACTGATACGGTGAAACAGATCGAACTACTAATAGGTGAAGGAGAAAATCAACGATTCGATTTGTACGAAGATGATGGACACAGCAATGATTTTGAACAGCAGCATTACAAGCTAACGACGATCAAGACAACTGGCAGAGAAAGAAAAACCATCCACTTTCAAACAACAGGTACTTTCGACAGTACGATCGAGTATTATCGCTTGAAGGTGATAACAAAAGAAAAAGGTGCTTATTGGGTCACCTTAGATGGGCAAAAGCTGCCACAATATCTAAGTCGTCAAGATTTTGAAGCAGCAACAAATGGCTGGTATTACGATCTTCAAGAACGGACAAACTGGATAAAATTCCCAAGACCCAGCAGCCAATCCTTTGAAGTGATCGTTTCAACGGAAACGTTTGATCTGATCGGAATGAGTAATGAGTGAAAGCTGAAAAAAATTAGGCGAATGATTAAAAAGTGTTATGTTACTTTTATAGTAATTTTTTAGATATGATTTAACTGTTTGTTGGACCGGATTGTTTCAGAACCCTAGAAACCAGCTCTATCAGCACAAATAACGATTGGTTTCTTATCAATGGGAGGAAATGCAAAAAACGGCTGTCAATATTCATTATTTGTTATTGTAAACAGACAATAGCTTAGATAGAATACTCGTATAGCGAAGGCAGGAAGGTTCATCTTATTAACCGAACGAGTCGAAGATCTATCCATTAAGGAAGCATCAGAAAAATGGAAGATTCGTTTACTAGATAAGGGTGTTTAGATGGCAGAATCAATGATCGTAAAGAAAAAAATTTCCAAAGCATTTAAACAATTAGTAGTGGAGATTGGTTTCGAGAAAGTAACTATTTCAAAGATTATGCTAGCAGCCAATATACGTCGTCAAACGTATTACAATCATTTTCAAGACAAATATGATTTGACCGATTGGATTTTTCAGCAAGAAGCCATTGAAAAAATAGCAGATAATTTGGCTTATGAAGACTGGATGACGACATTACAAGACTTGTTCGTTTACTTTGAAGAAAATAAGCGATTCTATTGTAATGTGTTATCTTTTCAAGGTCAAAATTCTTTTCAAGAGTATTATGTCGAACACTTAAAGGGCTTGATCAGTAAGATGTTGGATATAAAATGGGGCTACAACAGTAAAAAGAAAGAAAATCGTGAGTTTATCGAAGAATTTTATGCGACTGCGTTTATGGCGATGACGACAAAGTGGATGTCAGAAGGCTGTAAACCAAGTGGACGAGAATTTGCGAATAATATGAGCAGCTGTCTATTTGATTAAGCAAATAGACAGCTGTTTTGTTTTATCGAGGCAAAAGAGGCGAGACTTAATGCCAACCAAAGGCATCGGTCGGAAGATGCAAGTACTCTTGCCACTTTTTGTTTTTCAAGGAAAAAAAGGAAAGCGAGAGACCATCCGTATCATAGGCGGTCAAAAAGTTGCCCATTTTTTTAAAGGAAGCACGAATCTCTTCAATTTCTAGTAATTGTTGGACATCGTTCATAAATATTGCCAGTTCCAAAAGAGGGATCGCCCCTAAGCCGTTGACCAGCAGAGCGATGTCTTTTAGCTCTGCTTTGGAAAATTGCTTGCTGAGTTTGTTGACTAATTCAATAGCGATTCGTTCAGAAGAATGGATCTTTTCAGTTCGGTAACCAGACTCTCCATGAATACCGATGCCAAATGCTAGTTCGTCCGAAGCTAAGTGATATTGCTGACGAATGTGTGCGATAGGTGAGGGCGGAGCAAAAGCAACCCCTAGTGTTTTGATCCTTGGGACGATCTGTTCCCCTAATTCTTTCAATTGTTTTAATGACAGTAGTTCTTCTGAAGCAGCCCCCAATAGCTTGTGGACAAAAATCGTTCCAGCAACGCCTCTACGGCGTTTGATAAAGGTATCACTTTCAATCGAACAATCGTCGGAAACAAGCAAATGATCCACTTTCATCCCAGCTTCGGTAGCCCATGTTTGCGCCTGTAAGAAATTTTGAACATCTTTAGCAAAGTTTTTAATGATCAAGATGGTCCCATGTCCGTTGTATGATGCCTTGATACCACGAAAAATCTCCTCTGCTGAAGGAGGCTCAAAGATTGATCCCATAATAGCACCATCCAACATGTTTTTTCCAATATAGCCTATGTGGGAAGGTTCATGACCACTACCGCCACCACTTAATAAAATAACTTTATTAGTTGGCAATTCTCTTTTTAGGAAAATCCCTGTGCGGGGAATCCAGCGCAGGCGATCATGATAGGTATAGGCAAATCCAGCAAGAATCTGTTTCTGTATCTGTGGTTTTGATCGAATAAAACGATTCATTGACGCCAGCTCCTTTTACTTAAATCGTAATTCGATTATACGCTTTTTTTGAGTATCGAACTACTATAAAGGTAGCGTTGAAAGCGGACACATTAGTGTTTCTGTCCGTTGTAAACTCAACGGGATAACAGTAAGATTATAGATAAGAAGATCAACAAAAAAGCATGAATTCCATTAAAAAATTGGAAAGCTATGTGAAGTGGAAAGACGGTTTTTTTTACAAAACAGTAATATCGATTTTTTCAAGAATGCTTTTTGTTTTTAAAAGGAATAATTAAAAATAACAAACGATCAAGATGGACTATGAGAAACTTCTAGTGGATAGTTTGGATGACAGCTTGAGGTTTCCATAGTGTTCTGTTCGTAGCCGAAAGGAAGTAAGCAATGAAAAAAATTATGAATCAACCGACAGATGTTTTGGCAGAAATGATTCGAGGAATCGTTCAAGCAAATGAATCAACGATTGAACAAGTTCCCAATACATTTGTCGTAAAACAAAAAGAACTCGCCAAACAAGTTTCTTTAATCAGTGGTGGTGGAAGTGGTCATGAGCCAGCTCATGCGGGCTTTGTCGGTGAGGGAATGTTACAAGCAGCTGTTTGTGGGCAAGTGTTTACTTCACCTACGCCGGATCAAATTTACGAAGGAATCAAAAGTGTGAATACCGGCAATGGTGTCGTTTTGATCGTGAAAAATTATTCTGGCGATATTATGAACTTTGAGATGGCAAAGGAACTCGCTGAACTAGATGGTATTGAAGTTGGCACAGTGGTCGTTGATGATGATATCGCTGTGGAGGATAGCACCTTTACGCAAGGAAAACGTGGGGTCGCTGGCACGGTTTTTGTTCATAAAATTTTAGGAGCTGCTGCCAAACAGGGGTGTTCCATTGAAGAGCTAGTGGCACTTGGGAACCAAGTTGTTCGTCAATTAAAAACCATCAGCGTCGCACTGAGTGGTGCCACCGTACCAGAGGTGGGAAGTCCAGGCTTTACACTAGCAGAAACAGACATCGAGTTTGGTGTGGGGATTCATGGTGAGCCTGGTTATGCTCGGGAAACCATGTGTTCTTCAAATGAGATCGCTCATAAAATGATCGAGAAATTAGAAAAGGCTTTTTCTTGGGAAAATGGGGAGAAATTTGCTGTGATGGTCAATGGATTGGGCGGTACACCATTGATGGAGCAATATATTTTCTATCAAGATGTACGGAAACATTTGGATCGTGAGCTCGATGTGGTGTTTTCAAAGGTCGGCAATTTTATGACGGCAATCGATATGGCAGGTATCTCATTGACCCTATTAAAATTGGAACCGGAATGGGTGGCTTATTTAACAGAGCCGGTAGCACATACCGCTTGGTAAAAGGGGGAAAAGAATGTTTACAAAAGAAAATTCATTAAAAACACTTCGTCTTTTTCATCAAACGATTCAAGCAGAAAAAGATTATTTGAATGCACTAGATACAGCGATCGGTGATGGCGATCACGGAAGTAATCTAGCTCGAGGAATGACAGCAGTCATGGAGACGTTAGAAAAGGAACCTGTAGAGGAGGTGTCAGAGATTTTTAAAAAGACAGCGATGACTCTGATCAGTAAAGTGGGTGGCGCATCCGGACCCCTCTATGGCACGGCTTTCTTAGAGATGGCGAAAACGAGCGCCATGATGGAAAATCCCAAAGCGATTCTTGAAGCAGCACTTAGTGGTATCAAACGTCGAGGACAATCTGAAGCTAAGGATAAAACGATGGTAGAAACTTGGGAAGCAGCAACCGTAGCTCTGGAAACAGGAACCTTGTCCTTTGAAGTCGTGAAAGAAGCTGCCGAAAAAACAGCGGATCTTGTTGCCAAAAAAGGTCGTGCTTCTTATTTGGGGGAACGATCTTTAGGACATATTGATCCCGGCGCAATGTCCAGTGCCTTTCTTTTTGGCGCAATGATCGAAGCAGGTGTTTTTGATGAATAAAATCGGCATTGTACTCGTCTCTCATGTTTATGAAATTGCTTTTGGCTTACAGCGTTTGATCAAAGAGGTTGCTCCAGATGTTCCCATTACTTTAGCAGCTGGCTTAGAGGACAATGGAATCGGGACAAACGCGGAAACGATCGTAACTGCGTTTGAAGAGAACCGAGGCCAGATACTGTTCGCTTTTTATGATTTAGGCAGTGCCAAAATGAATTTGGAACTTGCGGAGGAATTGACCGAAAAAACAGTTCACTTATTTGGTACTGCACTGATTGAAAGTGCCTATACTGCAGCTGCATTGTTGCAAGTTGCTGCTTCTGAGCAAGAAATCATAGAACAATTGACTGCATTAAAAATAAAATAAACGAAATGGAGTGTCGTGTAATGAGAAAAGCTTTTATTAGTCCAGCAAAATATGTGCAAGGAGAAGATGAATTGCTTCGCCTAGGGTATTTTGTAAAAACATTCGGAAAAAGTGCCTTATTGATTGCCAGTAAAGAAGATGTCGCAAGGGTCAAAGAAAAATTAGATCAAACGGCAAACACCTATGAAGTTGTTTTGGTCGAAAGTGATTTTCACGGCGAAGCGACCCGGGGAGAAGTGGCTCGTCTAAAAGCGATCGCTGCCGCAAACGCCTGTGACTGTATTATTGGTTTAGGGGGCGGAAAAGCCATTGATACAGCAAAATGTGTGGCGGAGGGTCGCGACTTGATCATCGTTCCAACGATCGTTGCAACCGATGCACCTACCAGTCATTCGGCGGTTTTGTATACAGAAGATGGCGCATTTGATGACTACGCGTATTTTGTCCAAAGTCCGAGCGTAGTTTTGATTGATACAGTCGTGATCGCGCAAGCACCGACCCGTTTTCTGGTCTCTGGAATCGGAGATGCCTTATCAACTTATTTTGAGTCAAGAGCTACGCAACGTTCTTTTTCTAATGTCAATGCTGGATTGCCTTGTGGTGCACAAGAAGGTTGTCCACCAGCGAAAGGAACCAAAGCCGCTTATGCGTTAGCGAAGCTGTGCTATGAAACGATTTTAGAAGATGGTGCCAAAGCGAAGCAAGCATGTGAGAGTAATGTGGTTTCGCCAGCATTAGAAAATGTCATTGAAGCCAATATCCTCCTTTCAGGGTTAGGATTTGAAAGTGCCGGGTTAGCAGCGATTCACGCCATTCATGATGGCTTGACGGTTCTTCATGACGCTCATGGTGCTACCCATGGTGAAAAAGTCGCTTTTAGCACGATTTGCCAACTCGTTCTAGAAAATGCACCGCAAAAAGAGTTGTTTGAAGTAATCAACTTTGTGCTATCGATTGGCTTACCTGTTTGCTTGAGAGACTTAGGGGTAGAAACGATCAGTGACGAGGAATTAACAGAAGTAGCAGAAAAGGCTTGTATCCCTGAAGAATCGATTCATTCGATGCCGTTTCCAATTACGGTTGAACAAGTCAAAGCAGCGATCGTCGTAGCAGATAAGATTGGGAGTGCTTGTAAGCGAGATTCTCAGCCTCAATGACATAGATAAAACAATAGCAAAAATAAACCACTCAATCAGGAAGTACGTTGCATGATCCTAGTGATGATGCAACCAAACCTCGATTGGCTGGTTTTTTTTTTGTGTTTTTCTTTTTTTAGCGAATTTTTTAGTGAGGGCTGTGTGGCTGACGGCACAATCATAAAGGTACGGTCATTCAGATTGATTTTTTGGTTTGAAAGCATCTTCCAATATCTGGTGCAAAAAAATAGTAAGGAAGATAGCTTTTTACTCGTCAAATGAGAGCGTTTCATTTAAGCTAAGGGAGAGAGGTGATCCAATGAAAATTATAATTATAGGTGGGTCTTTTGGTGGTGTCAGCTGCGCCTGTGAAGCACGCCGATTATACCCTAACGCAGAGATTCTACTGATAGAAAAAAAAGCCCATCTTGGGTTTGTTCCAAGCGGCTTGTTATTGCTGATCGAAGGCAGGATCGCTTCGCTAGAAGAAGCATTCTTTTGTACGAAGGAGCAGCTGGAGGCAGAAACGATCGACGTTGCCTTAGAAGAAACGCTTCTGGAGATTTTTCCTTCGAATCATCGGATTCGAACGGATAAACGGGAACTAAGTTATGATCGACTCGTCTTGGCAGCAGGTTCTAGTCAAGATTCCACTGTTTTGCCGCAACCAGAAGAAGCACTGCTGACCTACAAAGAATATGAAGCAGCGAAGCATTTCTTACAGCAATTGCCCCAAGCAGAGTCGATTACCATCGTCGGTGCTGGTCAAGCCGGGATGGAAGCGGCGAATACCTTAACGATGATCGGCAAAAAAGTCAGTGTGATCGAATCAATGTCGTATCCTTTATTCAAATACTTTGATCGCGATTTTTTGCAGCCCTTTTTAACGGAGATCGAAAAAATCCCCAACTTGCAGCTGCATTGGTCGGAGCCAACTTTGGCAGTCGTTAAAACGGAAACAGGCTTTCGGATCGAAACCGCCGATCAAGGTTATGAAAGCGATCTGGTATTGACGACAGTTAACGTTCATCCTCGCTTGCCAGAGGCATTTACGGTCTTTGAATTACACAGTGATCAAACTATCTGGACAGATGCCTACTTGGAAACTTCTGCCACGGATATTTTTGCGGTCGGCGACTTGATCCAAATTCCAAATGCTATTACGAAAGACACGGTCTACATGCCCTTAGTCAATAATGCTGTTCGCTCAGGGATTGCGGCAGCTCGCAATCTAGCAAACAAAACGACCCCGTTTCGTGGTGGATTGCGGACAGTCGGTACACAATTGTTTGAGTGGTATTTAGCC
The DNA here is from genome assembly GCF_050546735.1 of Enterococcus sp. AZ095a. Classification (NCBI taxonomy): domain Bacteria; kingdom Bacillati; phylum Bacillota; class Bacilli; order Lactobacillales; family Enterococcaceae; genus Enterococcus; species Enterococcus sp. AZ095a. The sequence goes on from NZ_CP172953.1 coordinate 752,681, forward strand.
AGTACCGGCTTGACCGAGTCGGATCAGTTTTTCTATGAATCACCGATCGTTTGTCACACTTTTACGGCTACCGTTTCCCTTTTTGATTCGACGCAGGTTCATGGAAAAGTGATGATCGAACAAGCCAGCGGTCGAATCGTTGGTGCACAGCTTTTATCAAAAGCCAATATTTTGGAAAAAATCAATTTACTAGCGTTTGCGATCGAGCAGCAGGCAACGATGGAGGAGCTGACCCAAAAAGACTTTTTCTTCCATCCACGGTTCACGAATGTGTTGGATCAAACCTTCATATGGTCGGGAAGTGATGCCGATGAGACTTGATCAGTTATTAGAAAAAAAAGAAGCAAAACAATTGCAGCTGCTCAAAAAACTTTTACTAGTTGGCGGTCAAATGGAGCTACATGAATTAGCGCTCTATCTTGGCATCAGTAAGCCTTCTCTGGAAAAGTATGTGGATGAGCTGCAAGATGAGTTGACGCACTATCATGAGCAGTGTCGATTGTATTACCGAAATGGTTCACTGGTTTTTGAAATGAGTCCCACCTTTTCTCTTAACCAAATTGAATGGGCATTTTATCGTTCGGCCTTGAAATTTCAAATTCTCGAGCATCTTTTACAACATCAAGAAGTGACAACTGTCCAGCTGGCACAAAAATTAACAGTCAGCGAGTCATCCTTGTTTCGCAAAATCAAAGAGCTAAATGGTTTGCTAGCAGAATTTGAGTTAGAGATCTGGCAAGGAAAGCTGATTGGAGAAGAAACCCAAATTCGTTATTTCTATTTTGAACTCTTTTGGTATGTTCATTCTTTTGACAGTCAGCCATTGCCGATCGATGAGAAATATGTCGGTCTGATCACTCGCGGCCTGAACATGCGCTTTACGAAAGAAGCCCAGCAGCGCTTGTCCCTATGGCTGAGGATCATGAAGGCGCGACTGAAAATTGCTACTCAATCCTTTCAAGTTTTACGGGAGAAAATGGCACCTTACATGAAAGACCCTTTGTTTCAACAATTACGTGAGTTGGTATTTCGTGGCTTTGGCCATTACGCATTAGAAGTCAGAGAAGAGGAGGCGATGCTGCATTTTGTCTTTTTGTTGTCGTTCTCGGTGTTATCCGAACACGATCTGCAGGTGTATATGCTGCAGCGTTCTCGGTTTACGCCAACTGCCTTGACGGATACATTGATTTTGGAACATATTTTGCATCTTTACCGCCCATCGTTTGTTCCTCGTGAAATGGAAGCCACTTGCTATGGTCACCTGCTGCAGATCCACAGCCGCGTCTATTTTTTCAAAGGGGATGTGGAGGTTTTTGATCGAGAAAATATTTGGCAGTTAGAAGCGCAGTTATCCAGCCGCAACATTCAGCAAATCAGTCATGAACTATTAGGTAAGGCCTTAACAGAGTTAAATATCAAGCCGTCCGAGAAAAATAGTCTACTGATGATGACGATGGTCAAATACTTGAGTGTCATCACGATCATCGACTATCAAATCAATCGAGAATTTCGTGTTGGGATCGCCTTGAAAATGGATGAGCTATTTAAAGAAGCTCTCTATTATATGTGGCTGCTGTATCTCAAAAATTTGAATGGCGTAGTTGTCGAACGCTATCGTCCAGAACAAGAATATGATTTGATCTTGGCGAATTATGCCATCGAGACCAAAACACCGACTTATCGAATCAGTGAATTAGGGACTGCTTATGATCGTGAGACAATCAAAAAAATGATCCGTGAACGCTTTAAATAGTGGATTTCGTCAATTTCTTAGAGATTTGAAAAAAAATTGACGAACCATATAGCAAAAGTTCAGCTAAAATAAAAGCAAGTCAGAAAGCGCTAACAAAAAAGCGCGTATAAAACCAAAGGGAGCGAATCAAATGGCAGAAAAAAATTATGTAATGGCGATCGACCAAGGAACCACTAGTTCAAGAGCAATTATTTTTGATCGTAACGGGAAAAAAATCGGCAGTTCACAAAAAGAGTTTCCGCAATACTTTCCAAAATCAGGTTGGGTAGAACACAACGCCAACGAAATTTGGAACTCTGTCCAATCAGTCATCGCAGGGGCATTTATTGAATCAGGTATCCGACCAGAAGCAATCGCCGGCATCGGGATCACCAACCAGCGTGAAACGACAGTGGTTTGGGATAAAACGACAGGGCAGCCAATCGCGAATGCGATTGTTTGGCAATCCCGTCAATCTTCACCGATCGCTGACCAATTAAAAGCAGATGGCCATACAGAGATGATCCATGAAAAAACTGGTTTAGTCATTGATGCGTATTTCTCAGCGACCAAGGTGCGTTGGCTTTTAGACAATATCGAAGGGGCACAAGAAAAGGCGGATAATGGTGAGTTACTCTTCGGAACGATCGATTCATGGCTTGTGTGGAAACTGACAGATGGACAAGTCCATGTCACCGACTACTCCAATGCTAGTCGGACGATGCTTTACAACATTCATAAATTAGAGTGGGATCAAGAAATTTTGGATCTTTTGAACATTCCAAGCTCGATGCTACCAGAAGTCAAAAGCAACTCAGAAGTCTATGGTCACACCCGCAGCTACCATTTTTACGGCAGTGAAGTACCAATCGCTGGAATGGCTGGAGACCAACAAGCCGCCCTCTTTGGACAAATGGCCTTTGAAAAAGGTATGATCAAAAATACTTACGGCACTGGGGCATTTATTGTCATGAATACGGGTGAAGAACCACAATTGTCTGACAATGACCTACTGACGACTATCGGGTATGGCATCAACGGCAAAGTCTATTATGCCTTAGAAGGAAGTATCTTCGTTGCTGGATCAGCGATCCAATGGCTGCGGGATGGTCTACGCATGATCGAGACTTCGCCACAATCAGAAGAACTAGCTGCCAAAGCAAAAGGAGATAATGAAGTCTATGTGGTACCTGCCTTTACTGGATTAGGTGCGCCTTACTGGGATTCAGATGCAAGAGGAGCAGTCTTCGGCTTGACTCGTGGGACGACGAAGGAAGATTTTGTTCGGGCAACACTGCAAGCTGTTGCGTACCAATCAAAAGACGTCATCGATACGATGAAAAAAGATTCCGGTATCGATATCCCATTGTTGAAAGTCGATGGAGGGGCAGCCAAAAACGATTTATTGATGCAGTTCCAAGCGGACATTTTAGACATTGACGTACAACGAGCAGCGAATCTGGAAACAACCGCATTAGGTGCAGCCTATTTAGCAGGGCTAGCGGTTGGCTTCTGGAAAGACTTAGATGAATTGAAATCAATGGCAGAAGAAGGGCAAATGTTTACGCCAGAAATGCCAGCAGAAGAAAGAGACAATTTGTACGAAGGTTGGAAACAAGCGGTGGCGGCTACTCAGACCTTCAAATTCAAAGCGAAGAAAGAAGGCGAGTAAGCCATGACCTTTTCTCAGAAAGATCGGAAGGAAACCATTCAAGAAACGGCAAAGACCACCTATGATGTGTTGATCATTGGTGGTGGGATTACCGGCGCAGGGGTTGCCGTTCAAACAGCAGCGGCTGGGATGAAGACGGTTCTTTTGGAAATGCAAGACTTTGCCGAAGGGACGTCTTCGCGGTCCACGAAACTCGTTCATGGCGGTATTCGCTATTTGAAAACCTTTGACGTGGAAGTGGTCGCTGACACCGTGCGGGAACGGGCGATCGTCCAACAAATTGCTCCGCATATCCCGAAACCAGATCCGATGCTTTTACCGATTTACGATGAACCGGGGGCAACCTTCTCCTTGTTTTCTGTCAAAGTGGCGATGGATCTTTATGATCGCTTAGCAAATGTGACAGGCAGTAAATACGAAAATTATCTGCTGACGAAAGAAGAGGTCTTAGCACGCGAACCACAGCTGCAGGCGGAAAACTTAGTTGGTGGCGGAGTCTATCTTGATTTTCGCAACAACGATGCCCGCTTGGTGATCGAAAACATTAAACGAGCACAAGCCGATGGGGCAGCAATGATCAGTAAAGCCAAAGTCGTCGGCATCTTACATGATGAGCAAGGCATCATCAATGGGGTAGAAGTGGAGGATCAACTGACAAACGAGCGCTTTGAGGTTCACGCCAAAGTCGTGATCAACACGACCGGCCCTTGGTCAGATATCGTTCGTCAATTAGACAAGAATGATGAGCTGCCACCACAAATGCGTCCGACAAAAGGCGTCCATTTAGTGGTCGATCGGGAAAAACTAAAAGTACCGCAACCAACCTATTTTGATACTGGGAAAAATGATGGTCGGATGGTTTTCGTGGTACCAAGAGAAAACAAGACCTATTTTGGCACAACCGATACGGACTATACAGGCGATTTTGCCCATCCGACGGTCACACAAGAAGATGTCGATTATCTACTGACCATCGTGAATGAACGCTTTCCACATGCACAGATCACCCTTGATGATATCGAAGCGAGCTGGGCTGGTCTACGTCCATTGATTACGAATAATGGTGGTTCGGATTACAATGGTGGTGGTAAAGGCAAATTATCTGATGAAAGCTTTGAGCAGATCGTTGAAAGCGTCAAAGAATATCTTGCAGATGAGCGGCAGCGACCAGTTGTAGAAAAAGCTGTAAAACAAGCGCAAGAACGAGTAGAAGCCAGCAAAGTGGATCCATCGCAAGTTTCTCGCGGCAGCAGTTTGGAACGCTCAAAAGACGGACTATTGACGTTGGCAGGCGGAAAAATCACCGACTATCGTTTGATGGCGGAAGGAGCAGTCAAACGGATCAATGAATTGCTCCAAGAAAGCGGTGCTTCCTTCGAGTTGGTGGATTCAACCACGTACCCAGTTTCTGGTGGTGAGCTTGATGCAGCCAATGTAGAGGAAGAATTAGCGAAGCTGGCTGACCAAGCACAAACCGCTGGGTTCAATGAAGCAGCTGCGACGTATTTGGCTCATCTTTATGGGTCGAATCTTCCCCAAGTGTTGAACTACAAGACGAAGTTTGAGGGCTTAGATGAAAAAGAAAGCACTGCCTTGAACTATTCCTTACATGAAGAAATGGTTCTGACGCCTGTCGATTATCTATTGCGTCGGACCAACCATATCCTATTTATGCGAGATACCTTAGATGAAGTCAAAGCCGGTGTCGTCGCAGCTATGACCGACTTCTTTGGCTGGAGCGAAGAAGAAAAAGCAGCCTATGTAGCAGAAATGAACCAAGTGATCGCAGAATCAGATTTAACAGCCTTAAAAGGAGGAAAAAAAGATGAATGAAACAACACAGATCTTTAGTGAATTTCTAGGAACGGCTATTTTGGTTTTGTTAGGGGATGGCGTGTGTGCGGCTGTCAATCTGAAAAAGAGTAAAGCAGAAGCCTCTGGCTGGATCGTGATCGCGATGGGCTGGGCAACGGCGGTGACCATAGCCGTATACGTTTCAGGGTACATGGGACCTGCTCACTTGAATCCAGCCGTTACATTAGGCATGGCGATGACAGGGAATTTTTCTTGGAGTTTGGCTATACCGTTTATGCTGGCGCAGATTGCTGGTGCGATCGTAGGAGCAATCCTCGTTTGGCTCAACTACTTGCCATTATGGGATGAAACAAAAGACCAAGGCGCGATTTTAGGTACCTTTGCAACAGGGCCTGCAGTTCGTAATTTAGTATCGAATACGATCACTGAAGTCATTGGTACCTTTGTCTTAGTCTTTGGCTTATTGGCTTTTGGTGCCAATACCTTTACGGATGGATTAAATCCCATCGTTGTTGGGATCTTGATCTTAGCGATCGGACTGTCTCTTGGTGGACCAACAGGCTATGCCATCAACCCGGCACGGGACTTAGGACCACGGATCGCTCACCAAATCTTACCAATCAAAAACAAAGGGACTTCCGATTGGGGCTATGCGTTAGTACCAATCATCGGTCCAATGATCGGTGCAGCGATCGCAGCTGGATTGTTTATGATGTTGCCATTATAAACGATGTTATTTTAAGGATGGTGCCTATTGGTATCATCCTTTTTTAATCTTTAGCGATTGTCATTGAATTTGCTAAAAAAACATGGTTAAATGAAAAAGCTGAAACAGAACGAAGGAAGGAGCTTTTGCGTGAAAAAAATTCTGCGCTTTTTCATGTGGGTGGCGATTGTCCTGATCGGACTCTTAGCTGCCGTTTTTCTGGCTTTTCAACTCTCCCCACGACCGGGGGCTTTTTTGATCGGTCATCTGTTTAACCAAGAAGTGACCATCAAGGATGAGGCGGCTTATCAAAAAAGTTTGCCGAATGTGACGGTTAAACAGGACTTGGCTTATCAATCGGATTATCAACGCAGTACCTTTGATCTTTATTATCCCAAAGATGCACAAGGCCCTGTTCCAGTCATTTTTTGGGTCCATGGGGGCGGCTATGTCGGGGGAGACAAAGAAGGCGTCAAAGAATTTGCGACCTATGTCGTCGATGAAACCAAAGCCGCTGTGATTTCGATTAATTATGAATGGGCGCCAAGTTTGCATTATCCGGGACAGGTCAAACAATTAGCCCAAGCGGTAGACTCGATCAAAGCAGATGCCCAAGCATACCCCATGCTTGATTTCGATCAACTCTTCTTCGGTGGAGATTCTGCAGGTGCCCAAATTGCCGGGCAATATGTGGCGCTGCAAACCAATCCAGCGTATGCGAAGGAAATGTCCTTTGATCAAGACATTCCTGCATCGGCCCTGAAAGGGTTTATTTCCTATTGCGGCCCCCTTGATTTGAAGCAGATCGTTGGAACTTCTTCGGATGATCGTTTTATGAAATTCTTTGTTAAAACGGTGGCTTGGTCGTTATTAGGCAAAAAAGAATGGCAAGATAGTCCCCAACTGCAGGAGATCTCACTGGTGGATAAATTGACGGCTGATTTTCCACCAACGTATATCACTGATGGCAACGCCTATTCCTTTGAAGACCAAGGCATTGCCTTTGCCAACCAGCTGCAAGCTCTTGATATTCCCGTGACAAGTCGTTTTTACAAAGGGGATTCGGAAACAGTGACCCACGAATACCAATTTGATTATAGCTTGCCGCAAGCACAGGAATGTTTGACAGAAACGTTGACCTTTATCAAAGACCAGCTGGCTAACTAAAAACACCTTGTTTCTCACCCTCTATTGGCGAGAAACAAGGTGTTTATTTGTAAGCAAATCAATCAAGTCCGATGAAGTAGTCATCGTCTTTCATCGCTTCAACGGAACCAAGCAGATACCCGTTCCCAACTTGTGAGAAGAAGTCGTGATTGCTGGTACCAGTTGAAATACCGTTCATGACGATTGGATTGACATCGTTGGCGGTGTCTGGGAAAAGCGGGTCTTGTCCTAGATTCATCAAAGCCTTATTGGCATTGTAACGCAAGAAGGTTTTGACTTCCTCGGTCCAGCCAATCTCATCGTATAATTCTTCGGTATAACGTTCTTCGTTTTCATACAACTCATACAACAAGTCGTACATCCAGTCTTTCAGCTTTTGCTGTTCGTCTTCTGGTAATTCGTTGAAACCTAATTGGAATTTGTAGCCGATATACGTGCCATGAACGGATTCGTCACGAATGATCAATTTGATGATCTCCGCTACGTTCGCTAGTTTGTTATTACCTAAGTAGTAAAGGGGTGTATAGAAACCTGAATAGAATAAGAAGGTCTCTAGAAACACACTGGCGATTTTTTTCTCTAGCGGTGTCCCATTTTTGTAAATCTCATTGATTCGTTCGGCTTTCTTTTGTAAGTAAGGATTGGTATTGGTCCATTCAAAAATATCGGCGATCTCCGCTTTTGTATTCAAGGTGCTGAAAATCGATGAATAGCTTTTTGCATGGACAGATTCCATAAATTGGATGTTGTTCAAGACCGCTTCTTCATGTGGGGTGCGGACATCTTTACGCAGTTGATCCATACCGCTTTCTGATTGAACGGTATCTAATAAGGTCAAGCCGCCAAAGACGTAGCCCACCGTCGTTTTTTCTAATGGTGATAGCGTCCGCCAATCATCAAGGTCATTTGATAAAGGGATCCGCGTATCTAACCAGAATTGCTCTGTTAATTTTTCCCAAGTGGATTTATCGATGATATCTTCGATCTCATTCCAGTTGATTGCTTCATAGTAAGTCTTACCCATAGTCGGTTCCTCCAATAATCGTATCAAGACAACAGCCGACCCGCTCTCAAGAAAGAGCAGGGGCAGGCTATTGGTTCGTTTTCAGGCAAAAGTTGGATTAGATGACACAGCTTTCACATTGGTTGCTGCCGATCTCTTCTGCATCATCTGTAAAGGTCCGTACATAGTAGATCGATTTGATCCCTTTGTGGAAAGCATAGTGACGCAAGATGTTCAAATCACGGGTGGTTTGTTTTGTCGTTTCTTTCCATTCGTAAAGACCTTCTGGAATATCTGAACGCATAAACAAGGTCATACTCATCCCTTGATCGACGTGTTTTTGAGCAGTTGCGTAAACATCGATCACTTTGCGCATATCCATATCGTAGGCTGATTTGTAGTAGCCGATCGTCTCATTGCTCAAGTAAGGTGCTGGATAATAGATCTTGCCGATTTTCTTTTCTTGGCGTTCTTCGATCATCCGAGTGATCGGGTGGATGCTGGCACTCGTATCATTGATATAAGAGATCGAACCATTTGGTGCAACGGCTAAGCGGTTTTGGTGATACAAGCCGGTTTCTTTGACGGTTTGTGCCAAGGCTGCCCAATCTTCACCAGTTGGTAAAAAGACGCCTTCAAACAATGCTTTGACTTTTTCCGATTTTGGTTGGTAGTCACCTTGGATATAATCAGTGAAGTAGCTGCCATCTGCATAAGCTGATTTTTCAAAGTTATGGAAAACTTCGCCTTTTTCTTTGGCGATGGCATTGCTTTCAACCAATGTCCAATAGTTCAACAACATGAAATAAAGATCAGTAAATTCAAGGGATTCTGGTGAACCGTATTCCATTTGATTTTTTGCAAAATAGGTATGCAAGCCCATTGCGCCTAACCCGATCGTGTGGTTCAAGGCATTCCCATTTTGGATCGATGGTACCACGTCAATGTCAGACGCATCAGTAACGAAGGTCAAGGCACGAGTCATTGCTCGAACAGATTTCCCAAAGTCAGGGCTGTCCATCAAGTTCACGATATTGGTGGAACCTAAGTTACAGCTGATATCTGTTCCTAAAACCTCGTATTCTTGCTTGCCGTTGATCTCAGATGGTGCTTGAACTTGAAGGATCTCGGAACAAAGATTACTCATGATGATCTTGCCATCGATCGGGTTGCTGCGGTTTGCTGTATCGATATTAATGATATAAGGATAACCAGATTCTTGTTGCAATTTAGAAATTTCATTTTCTAAATCGCGAGCTCTGATTTTAGTCTTGCGAATCCGTGGATTCATGACTAAGTTGTCGTATTCCTTGGTGATATCGACATAAGAAAATGGTACGCCATATTCTTTTTCGACACTGTACGGACTAAAGAGATACATCTCTTCATTTTTACGCGTCAATTCGTAAAATTTGTCAGGTACGATCACACCTAATGATAAGGTTTTGACACGGATTTTTTCATCTGCATTTTCTTTTTTCGCTGATAAAAAGCTGATGATGTCTGGGTGGAAGACGTTCAAGTAGACCACGCCAGCCCCTTGCCGTTGACCCAATTGGTTTGAGTAGCTGAAGCTATCTTCAAACAATTTCATTACAGGCATCACACCACTTGCTGCACCTTCGTAGCCTTTGATAGGCGCGCCAGCTTCCCGCAAGTTTGATAATGTGATCCCGACACCGCCGCCGATCCGTGAAAGTTGCAGCGCGGAGTTGATCCCACGACCGATCGCGTTCATGTCATCAGTGATTTGGATCAAGAAACAAGAAACTAATTCACCGCGACGTTTGCGTCCTGCGTTCAAGAAAGAAGGGGTTGCTGGTTGGTAACGTTGGTAGATCATTTCATCTGCCAAGCTCATGGCTAACTCTTCATTCCCATCCGCAAAGTAAAGGGCGTTGAACGCCACCCGATCTTCGTAACGCTCAAGATACGCGGTACCATCATTCGTTTTTAATGCATATTGTGAATAAAACTTGTAAGCAGCCATAAATGATTTGAAAGTAAAGTGTTGCTCATCTAAGAATTGATACAAGTCCTCAATAAAAGCAGGACGGTACTTTTTGATAAATTCTTCTTCTAAATAATCATTTTCAATCAAATAATTGATTTTGTCCATTGCAGTCGCAAAGGTTAAGGTATTTGGTTCAACGTTTTCTTTAAAGAATGCCGCTAGGGCTTCTTTGTCTTTATTTAATGGAATTTGACCATCTACTGGACGGTTGATCTCATTATTCAATTTGAAATAACTGACATCTTTGATTTCTTTCAAGCTCATAAATGGCTAACCTCTTTTCTTGTTTTGTTCGTATAAAAAAGGACTTGCGGTCTGGACGACTGACAAATCCCTCAAAAGCATCACATTGAGAAAAATCTTAGCTCGCTAATTGACGTAGTTGATCTGGACGGAAACCGATGATCGTTTGCGCATCAGAGGTAATGACTGGCACACTTTGAAATCCTTGTTCTTTCAAAAATTCTAATGCTTCAGGCTCATTATCGATATTGATTTCTTCAAAGGCAATCTGATTTTCACTTAAAAAGCGTTTCGCCATTTTACATTGCATGCAGTTGTTTTTAGAAAATAGTTTGATATTCATAATTGTTTCCTCCGAGTTGTAATAGTTATAAACCTAGTATAAATAAGTCACGGAGAAAGTCAACGAAAAAACACTATATCTTGTGCTTGTGAATTCGGCATACACAATTTATAGTGTTTCTGTGTTTTTTATGCAAATGAAAAAAGCGGAAAATACTTAGAATTACAAGGTTTTTGCGTAATTATTAGAGGGGATATGCAATCAAAATGAGTAAAAAAAATCTCTATTGTGAAGGAAGATTCAAAGTTAAGTCGAAAACAGATTGACTTCCTATGAAAATGGCTCTATTATAATGATAATCATTCTCAATTAAAGTAGGTTAATTAAAAAACACTTCACAAAAGGAGTAAGAACCAATGAAAATGGCGCAAACTTGGGCTTCTGGGACATACAAAATCGACTCGTTGGCAACAACCAAAGAAATCACGGTTCATTTAAACGATCTTGGCATTCGCACGGGGGTTGAAATCGTTGTGGTGCAAAAAGATCGCAAAGGCGGCATCATTTTGCACCAAGGGACGCGGATTGCTTTAGATGCACGGGTCATGGAACAAATCGATGTCACAGAAATCCAGCAGCAAACGGTCATTACCTCTTTGGATCAGCTGCAAGTTGGTGAAAGCGGGAAGGTCAATCAGATTGGTGCAAAAGGTGCTTTGCGCCGTCGTTTGATGGATATGGGGCTTACGAAAAACGTTCATTTGGAAGTAGTGAAACTGGCTCCATTGGGTGATCCAATGGAGATTCGGCTCCGCGGCTATGAATTGTCTTTGAGAAAGCAAGAAGCAGCGTTGGTTTTTATCGAAAAAGGAGTCGAAGCTTGATGACCTATCAATTTGCATTAGCAGGAAATCCCAATAGCGGGAAAACAAGTACTTTCAATCAATTGACTGGTGCCAAACAAACAGTGGGCAATTGGCCGGGTGTCACCGTAGAACGTAAAGCGGGGCGACTGCGAAAAGACCGGCACGTGCTGATCCAAGATCTGCCCGGGATCTATTCCTTGTCGCCTTATACGCCGGAAGAACTGATTTCCCGCAATTATTTGATGGAAGCATCGCTGGATGCGGTGATCAATATTATTGACGGAACTAATCTTGAGCGAAATCTGTATTTAACATTGCAATTATTAGAAATGAATGTTCCGACTGTGGCAGCCATCAACATGATCGATCTATTAAAGAAAAAAGGCTTGCAGATCAACTTCGAAAAATTGGCTTACGGATTAGGGATTCCTGTAGTGGGGATCAGTGCTTTGAAACAACGTGGTTTAGCCAAAATGATCGAGGCAGCGAAGCACGCAGTCAACACACAACAGTTCCCTCCCCGCTACGATGATCGTTTAGAAGCTGGCTTGACCGAGATCATGGCGATTTTGCCAGAGACGATCCCTCAGCAGCAAAAACGCTGGTTTGCCATAAAACTCTTTGAAAAAGATGAAGCGATTCAAGCAATGTGTAAACTGACTGATTCCCAGCAAGCAGTCCTTCAGGAGACGATTTCGATTTTAGAGATGATCTTTAAAGACAGCAGTGACGCCATTCTCGTTAATGAGCGCTATGGCTTCATTGAAGAATTGTTGGCGCTGGCAGTCATCAAGGAAACAGATCAGCACTTAGCCCTCAGCGACAAAATCGACCGCGTGTTGACTCATCGCGTATTGGCACTACCGATTTTTGCCTTCATTATGTGGGGAATCTACTATTTATCGATTCAGACGATTGGCACGATCGGCACTGATTGGGTCAATGATGTATTATTTGGCAGCTGGATTCCCGAAACAGCAGCGCATTGGCTAGAACAGCTGCAGGTCGCCCAGTGGCTACAAGAACTGATTTTGGATGGCATTGTGGCTGGGGTCGGTGCGGTTTTAGGCTTTTTGCCGCAGATTTTCGTGTTGTTTTTTTGCTTGGCTATCTTGGAGGACTGTGGATACATGGCACGGGTGGCATTTGTCATGGACAGACTGTTTCGCAAGTTTGGTCTATCTGGCAAGTCGTTTATCCCCATGTTGATTGCTACAGGTTGCGGCGTGCCGGGGGTGATGGCAAGCCGAACGATTGAAAACGAAAAGGATCGTCGGTTGACGGTGATGGTCACGACCTTTATGCCTTGTTCTGCCAAATTGCCGATCATTGCATTGATTTCGGGTGCCTTTTTCCCTCATTATAGTTGGGTCGCACCATCGGCCTATTTTGTCGGCATGGGCGCTGTGATTTTTTCAGGGATCGTCTTGAAAAAAACGCCGCTTTTTGCAGGTGATCTGGCACCATTCATTATGGAACTGCCAGCGTATCACTTGCCGCAGCTCACAACGATTTTGAAAAGTGCCTGTGATCGAGCCGTTGCTTTTGTAAAAAAAGCCGGTACGATAATTTTTGTAGCTTGTATCTTTGTCTGGTTTACCTCCAGCTACAGCTTTACCTTGCAGCGGGTCAGTGAAGACCAAAGCATTTTGGCCTTTTTCGGTCGACTTTTGGCGCCCCTCTTCGCTCCCCTAGGCTGGGGAACTTGGCGAGGCGCCGTGGCGACGATCACTGGCTTGGTGGCCAAAGAAAATGTGATCGGCACATACGGGATTCTCTACGGACAAACCGGTGAGTTGTCAGAAAGTGGGACGGAGATTTGGCAAGTGTTGCGCGGCGATTACACTGCTGTGGCGGCATACTCTTTCCTCGTCTTTAATTTACTATGTGCCCCCTGTTTTGCTGCCATCGGTGCTATCCACCGTGAAATGGGGGACAGCAAGTGGACGTGGTTAGCCATTGGCTATCAATGCGGCTTGGCGTACTGCGCCAGTTTTCTGGTCTACCAATTCGGACACGTCATCTTTGAAGGCGGACACCTCACGCTAGGTGTTTTTGCGGCAATAGTCATTGCTGGTCTATTAGTATTTGCTCTGGTGAAGAAACCATTCCGAGGGAGTGCGCCCTTGATCCAAGTCGTAGGAGGCGAAAAATGATCGCTACAGTAATTCTAAGCGGACTGATTTTTGGCTATGGCGGTCGTGTGGTGTACCGCATGGTGAAAAAGGATCATTGTTCTGATTGCCACAGCAGTTGTCCCGTGAAGCATGAGGAAGCAAAGTAGAAAATAGCGGTTGTAAGTAAAAATTCGTGTGAAAACACCTACGGGTAGAAATACAATTGAAACGGTAGATCTATAGCCATGAATAGAGTGTTTGCTTTAAGAAGTTCTTAGTTTATTTAAGAGCTTCTTTTTTTTATTGTGGGTGCAAGCAAAGGATCTGTCCATTTTTGGTTCATTTTTTCCTTGATAGAATAAGTTTTGTGAACTGCTCAAGAAGGTTATCGAGAAAAACTGGAGGCTAGCAAAAAAAATAGGCAGTATTCCTGGTCTTTTTGAGAAGAGCAGTTCACTTAATCTGGAAGCGTGTACAAATATGTGGTCGCAAATCGTCTATTCAGGTCAGAACTTTTCAATTATAGTGTGTGTATAGGAATTATCTCGAGAAATTCTTTTACTAAAACCTAAAGAAATTTTTTTAGAAAGGAAATCGTCGTTTGCAAACTACATTATTAACAAAAGAAAACATTTTACTTCAGCAAGACAGTACCAGTTGGCAAGAAGCAATCAAAAAAGCTGCCCAGCCGTTATTGAGGAATGGCAGCGTTTCAAAACAGTATGTCGAAGCGATGATTCAATCCGTCTTAGATGCCGGGCCGTATATCGTGCTTATGCCTGGGTTTGCTTTGGCCCATGCCCGATCAGAAGATGGGGTTTGTCGTTTAGGACTAAGTGCGATGACCTTAAATACCCCCATCTCATTTGGTTCGCCCAATGATCCAGTGAAAGTCATTTTCTGTTTGGCAGCGATAGACCCGACCAGTCATTTGGAACTGATGAGTGAGTTAGCAGAGGTTTTAGCAAGGGACAATATCATTGATCGTTTAGCAAATGTGGAGACACCAGAAGCATTTATACAACTATTAGAAGAAACGAGGAGTTAAGATGGGATTCTTTCAAAAAAAGAAAAATGATGCATCGATCCAATCAGATGCAAAACCTAAGGCGAGTAATGGCAAGAAATTTTTGATAGCGGTTGCATGTCGTGCTGGGATGGGGAGTTCAACGCTGCTTCACATAAAGGTAAAATCAGTGATTGAAGAAAACGGCTATCCCATTGAAACGATTCATGGAAATCTAGACGTTCTCATTGGTTTTACGGGTGATGCCTTTATGAGTATGGCAGATATCGCAGCGGAACCTGATTTTCAAAACAAACCTTATGAAGTCATAGGCATTCAAAATATTATGAGTAAAGAAGAGATCCAAGGAAAACTAGAAACATTTCTTGAAACGATGCAAACAAAATAAATTGATGGAGCGAGGAATAAATTGAATGGCAATTTTAGTAATGAACCAATTCAGAAATACTGCTGTGTTGCTAATGATTTTAGCTTTGATCGGGTTACTTGCACAAAGAAAGCCTGCGAAGGAGACCCTGAGCGGTGTCCTCAAAGTGGGCATTGGGTTTATGATTTTTAATATTGGTGGTGGTCATGTAGGAACGATTGCTGCAAATTTCGCCACGTTGTTTCAGACCGCATTTGGTGTTCAAGGGACGGTTCTGGCAGTAGAGCCTGCTACAGCGTTAGCTATGGATGTATATGGTTTTGAAATATC
Source organism: Enterococcus sp. AZ095a (assembly GCF_050546735.1). Lineage (NCBI taxonomy): Bacteria > Bacillati > Bacillota > Bacilli > Lactobacillales > Enterococcaceae > Enterococcus > Enterococcus sp. AZ095a. The sequence continues at coordinate 768,023 of NZ_CP172953.1, forward strand.
AATGATTATGGGGCTAGGGTTCATATTCGGATTAGTTATTGCGAAATTGACGCCTTTAAAATCAATTTTTTTAACCGGTCAGCATTATCTTTTCTTTGCTGCTGTCATTGGGTTGATTTTTATTTCGAATGGTATGCCCACTTGGGTAACAGTTATCTTTGGTTCTTTGGTACTAGGTTTTGCAGGAGCAGGGTTGCCCAAATTGGCTCAGAAATATACAGATGAGCTGACAGGTAATGCAGGGGTTGCACTAGGTCACTTTAACTTAATTTTTTACTGGTTCTCAGGTGTCATCGGCAGTGTCATTGGCGGGAAAAATTGGCAAGCAAAGAAAGAGAAAGCAGCCAATCGCGAGCTTCCTGATTTCTTCTCCGTATTCCGAGATTTTGTCTTCTCTGTTGCATTTTTCATGATTATTCTTTTCTACATTGCAACGATCGCAGCAGTTTTAAGTGGTCATATGGATGTCGTTCAAGAAATGGCTGGCAACGACTTATGGTTCTTGTATCCGTTGATTCAAGGGTTGCAATTTGCGGCGGGTATGTCTGTACTGATTTATGGTGTGCGTCAATTTATTGCTGAATTAACGGCTGCCTTCGTGGCGATCTCTGAAAAATATATCCCGGGATCAATGCCGGCAGTAGATGTTCCTGTGTTTTTCCAATATGCGCCAACCATGGTTCCTGTCGGTTTTATTACCTCGTTTATAGGTGGCTTAACAGCGACGTTTGCCATGGCTGCTATGGGTTCTCCCGTTGTACTTTTGCCAGCAGCTGGGATTGCTTTTTTCTCGGGTGGAACAATGGGTGTCTTTGGTTCAATAAGAGGCGGGTTGAAAGGGGCGATCATCGCATCCTTCTTAGGCGGTATTTTGCTGACTGCATTGCCTTTGGTGCTTTTCCCAGCTTTTTCTGAATTAGGCATCACAGACGCTGGATTTCCTCAAATCGACTACAATATTATCGGAATTTTACTAGATAAAATCTTAAAACTATTTAGTTAAACAGTATGATTAGCAAGGAGAAAGGTGGATACAATTTCTCCTTGCTATAAGGAAGGAAAATCTGTATTGAATGAAAAAAACGTTTTGTTTGAATATAGTACGAATTTAAAAGCCCAAAGCGATGCTCAATTTTATCGGCTTGAAGAAGAAGAAGTCTATCAACAGATGGTGAAGGCCAAAGAACTTATTCTCCATGCAGAAAAAAATCATAAGCGTGTTCATGTAACAGGCGTGGGAAAATGTTCCTATGTAGCAGGCTATGCAGCTTCACTTTTCTCATCTGTCGGCACGCCAACCTATTTTTTAGACACAACTGAAACTGTGCACGGATCGGCAGGACAAGTCGTGGCTGGCGATGTAGTGATTGCGATAAGTAATAGTGGGAACACCAAAGAATTAGAATATGCACTTGCTGCCTTAAAAGCCAATGGCGCTGTAATTTTAGCGGTAACAGGAAATGAAGATTCTTCCCTAGCTTCCTGTGCTGAAGTCACATTGTCTTCTTATGTTTCCCAAGAAGGGGACTCATTGAATAAACCGCCACGTTCCTCTGTGATCGCCCAAATGATCCAGCTGCAGGTTCTGTCGGTGTTGCTGCAAGAAGCAAAAAAAATCAATTTAGAAGATTACCTTAAATGGCATCCAGGGGGAAGCTTAGGAGCAACGACAAAAAAGGAGCTTACGCAATGAAAATCAGAGGAATTATACCAGCAATGGTCACACCATTAAATGAGAACGGCATCAATGAAGAGGGCACCAGAAAGCTTGTAAGGCATTTGATTGCTGGTGGTGTCCACGGGTTGTTTATTTTAGGAACCAATGGCGAATTTCATACCTTAAGCAAAGAAGAGAAAATCCAGTTTGCAAAAATCGTTGTCGATGAAGTATCGGGCAGAGTACCAGTATTTGCAGGTGCCGGAGATATCGCAACGAATAAAGTGATTGAGTTAGTAAATGAGTTTGCAAAAATCGGCGTTGATGCTGCGTCCATCATTACGCCGTATCTTTTGAAATATACCGATGAGGAGTTGATCCATCACTACCGAATGATTGCTGAGCAAACGACACTACCAATCATTTTGTACAATATTCCGCCAAATACTAGAAATTTCATCAATCGTCATGTTTTCTCGGAATTACTCAAAATTGATTCGATCATTGGGATAAAAGATTCAAGCGGTGATCTAGAAAACTTCAAGGGCTATCTTGAATTAAATCATCGAGAGGATTTCTCTTTGCTGATGGGAAGCGACTCTAAGATTTTAGAAGCATTACAGTTAGGAGCAGATGGCTCTGTGGCTTCAACCGCAAATGTTGTGACGAAAACAGATGTGTCGATCTATGAACAATTTGTAGCTGGAAACATAGAACAAGCGCGGCAAGAACAAGCAAGTATTGATGATTTTAGAGAAGCCTGCAAATGCTCAACGATTCCGTCTGGGCTGAAATACTGTTTGCGGGCAATCGGACAGGATGTTGGGTTACCGAAACTGCCTGTTCTAGATCTTACCAAAGAAGAAAAGCAGCAGGTAGATCAAGTGCTTCAAAAATATGTACAAGCGGAAGGATTTACATTGAAAGTAGAACAGTAGGCTGCAGAAATGGGGGAACATTGATGGTAAAAATTGACTATAGGACGAGAAAGATGATGATGGCTCTGATTGAAAAACCGACCATCAGTTACGATTATCTTCAGCGGAATTATTCTATGAACCGCACTCAAATAGAGTATACCATTGATAAAATCAACCAGTTTCTATCTGCCCAAAAACTACCACTTAGCGTGAATAAGGAAAGTGTGATTCGACTGCCTGAAAAAAGCAAGGAATATTTGTTGGAGTCATTTTTACGTGAGCGTATGTTTAAGTATTATGAGATGAGTTCAAAAGAACGAGGAAAATATATCTTTTTGACGCTCTTTTACTACGAGAAAGACTATCTGTCGGTCAACCATTTTTTAGATGCGTTAAAAATCGGCAAAACAACCTTTATGAGTGATCTGCGCAAATTACAAGCGGAATTACATGGGTACGATATTTCAATCAGTTATTCAAGAAAAGAGGGGTATCACTTAGCAGGTGATGAACTGATGATTCGTTACGCTTTATTTCGAATGATTTTGGAAGATGTGACTAGCAAGGATGATGATTTTATTTACCGTTACTTTATTCATAACGAACGAATACAATTGGCGGATGAGCAGGACACCTATCTTTCTCTTCTTTTAGAAAAACATGCGATAGAGTTAGTTGAAAATAGGTTGATTGAATTGAACTATATCCTTATTTTTTTATACCCAAGAATGGGCTTGAATGAATTTGATCTAAAGCCCTTTTCTAATGATCATGAGTTAGTAAAAATGAAGGAGTACCGCTTTGCTGAAGAAATTTTAGAAAACGCAGGGGTGATGAATAGTATAGAAAAGAACTATCTCTGTGGGTGGGTCCTGGGAATGGCATTAGGGAATGAAAAGGAATGGCTTCAAGGAAATTTGGTCATCATTGACTTGGTAGAAAGAATCGTCGAGCGATTTGAATTGCTTTCAGGTATTCGTTTCAAGGATAAACACTCTGTCATCAAGCAATTATATAGTCATTTTCGACCGACCTATTTCCGAATGCTGTTTCGATTACCGATCATCAATCCTATGCAGGAGAAAATTTTTGAAAAATATAATGACCTTTATCAGATCGTAAAAGAAACCTTGAGACCAATCAGTGATAGCTTTGATTCAAAGCTTCCAGATGAAGAAGTAGCCTTTTTAACAATGCACTTTGCGCTTTTGATCAGGAATTCTGAAGAATATATGGTGCAACAAAAAGTGGGGGTCGTTGTTTGCCCAAATGGTATTGGAAGCTCAGCAATCATTTACAATGAATTAAAGGAAATCTTTCCCTCTTTTATCTTATTGGGACCGATTGAAACAAGCGAACTGCATTCATTTGATCAGTCTTACGATATCATTTTTACGACAAAACCCAACTTTCAACTTTATCCGTTAAAAAAACCGATTTTTGTAGTAAACCCGATCATGTCTTACGAGGAACGAACCCAGTTGTTTTTAGATGTCAAATTCGAAACCAGTACAAGTATAAAGCCCAATACTGTTACGATCGACGGCTTGATGCAAGTTATTCAACAATATTCAACGGTTACCAGCGAGTCAGCTCTGCGGCATCATTTAGAGAAATTTGTACAAGAGACCTGCTCGCCAACGGCATCTATCATGTCTCAAAAAGAAAAAAAGACAAAAGAACCTGCAATGCTGTTGGATATGATGCGTCCAGAATTGATACAATTAAACAAAAAAGCCAGAACGTGGGAAGAGGCCTTTTATCTCGCAGCCAATCCATTGATTGAAAGAAAGATCATCACTAGAAATTACATCGATTCGATCATTCAACAAACCAGATCAGAAGGTGCTTATATGGTGATAGTCGATCAAGTTGCCTTACCGCATACGGTTCCTGAAGCAGGTGCAAAAAAACTTGGCATGGGATTGACAACGTTAGAATCTGAAGTATATGTCTTAGGAACGATTCCTGTAAAGTACATCTTTACTCTTTCTGCGTTAGACAGCAAGCAGCATCTAAATGCGATGACTCAGTTTATTACCCTTATTGAATCCAAAGACTTTTTTCGAGAATTAGAAAAACATGAATGTCCGGAAACAGTTTATCACTGGTTTGCAGAGATTTTACGTACTGCTGTTGTATAAATTTTTTCGAAAAAACTGTAAGTATTATAGAATAAAGCATATACTCTTTGGTCTTTATTGAGAGAAGCGTGCGAAGGGGAGTAATTTGCTTTCATCGTTTGCTGCTGTTCATCCGAAAGCGAGGGATGTCATCCAGAACTGTTAACAGCCGAAGGATTATCTAATGATACTAATTTATGCCGTTTGAGGTTAGTCCAGTTCTACAAGAAAGATTCATTCGGAAATCAGCTACCATAGAAGTGGAGAAACAGTTCGATCACGATCGGGCTGTTTTTTATGCTTTATGAAATGACCTATTAAGGGGCTAAAAAGTATAGTATAATTATTTAATAAAAAGATATTATTTAGTGAATGTTGTGCGAAAGGGAATAGAAGCACTCTCTTTCGATTGTAATAGAATAAAAATTTGGGAAAAAGGACATTGAAAGGGTGGGTTCATGAGACAGCAACGAAGACAGGAACATCAGAAAAGGCAGCGGATCATTGCTGGGTTAAGTGTAGCATTATTGGCAATCACATTCGGAGTGATTTATCTAGTGATTCAAGCGACAAGCATCCCCGAACAGCGTCTTACAGCAGAATCGACAAAGCCAATGCAAGAATCAAGTAGTTCTACCGAAACAAAGCCAAAAGTAAAAACCATCACAGTGACAGCTAGTGGCGATATGCTTTATCATACACCTGTTTATTTAAGCGCTTACGATGGAAAGCGTTATGATTTTGACAATGATTTTGAGCAAGTCAAACCGTTAATTGCATCGGCGGATCTTGCTCTGGGTGATTTTGAAGGAACCATCAATCCTAATAAACCGCTTGGCGGTTTTCCCTTATTCAACGCGCCTATCGATGCCGTTGCCAGCATCAAAGATGCGGGCTTTGATGTGATCGATCTTGCTCATAATCATATCTTAGATACGGGAATCGAAGGAGTCAAAACAACGGCGGCTGCTTTTCACGATCAAGGGTTGGCAACGATTGGTGTCACGGTCGACAATAGTGGAATTTTGGTCAAAGAAGTCAACGGGATCAAAGTTGCTCTCTTGGCCTATGCCTATGGCTTCAATGGACTTGAAGAAAGCTTAACTCAAGCAGAGTATGACACCTTTTTGAAAGACTTGTCCCTCGATAAAGTGGAAGCAGAGATCAAAGAAGCGGAAACCTTGGCGGATATCACCATCGTGATGCCTCAGTCTGGTGTCGAGTATTCTTTAGAACCAACGGAAGAACAACAAACAGTTTATCGGAAGATGATCAATTTTGGTGCTGATATTATCTTCGGCGGCCATCCGCATGTAGCAGAACCAACCGAAATCATCGAAAAGGACGGTGAAAAGAAATTTATCATTTATTCAATGGGGAACTTATTGTCGAATCAACGTTATGAAACCGTCAATAACAACTATTGGACCGAACGCGGCGTCATTCCAGAAGTTGAGATCACCAAACAGGGAGCTCGGACCTATTTAAGTAAGATTGCCTTACATCCAACTTGGGTCTCCAAAGAGCCGATCCCTGATCGTACCTATTATGATCCAGAATACGGCGTCTTACAGGCCTTTGATTTTCAAGTTTACTTGGCCGAAGATTATCTACCGGATGGACAATACGCCAAACGTGTTCCTGAAGAAAAACGACAGCGCATAGAAACCGCCTACCATGAAATGCTGGAGCTGTTAGATTTGAAGTGGGAGCAGCAAAAAGAAAATCAAAATGACTAATAAGGCAACCTGACCAACAGGTTGCTTTTTTATTAGCTCTCGAGAAAACGAATCATGAAACGAATGGTGCTCCTTCCAACAAAACATGACAGTAGACTATCATTTATGAACAAAAAATGACACCTCAAACTGATAAAAATAAGTAATAATGTCAACATAAAGCATTCAGAAATGAGTCGGAAAGGATTCAGTAGATGATTTCTGAATAAAAGGGAAAGAAAGCAGGATGTGTCATGAGAATTATTATACTGACGAAAAATATATCATATGAGATTGATTTGCAGCGGGAGTTACAGATTTTGAGTCATGAAGTGTTCGTAGGGAAAAATACAGAAGAGGCGGAATGGTTGATAGAAAGCGCCAAATTATTTGACTGCTTATTTGTCAGTGAAACGATTGCAGATCCAGAATTTTTATTGATCAATCAGGCGTTGGCTCCTTATTATCAAAAACGAATCGTCCGTATCTTGCCAGGGAATATTGAACAAGAAGGTAGGATGGAAAAAGCTGAAAATGCCACGTACCTGAATCGCTCTTTTGTCGAGCTGAGAGAATTTTTGGCTGCACTACCACCAATTAGTCGTAAGTTAGAAAAAGCATCCGTCACGAAAGAATCCTTTCCTAAATTTCTTAGTCTGCAAGAACAGATCTTTTTTAACAATTTAGGAGAAGAGCAATTTATTAACCGAGAAGACCTGTGTTGGAAAATTTGGGGAAATGGTGGAACAAACTCGAGAAAATCTCAGTTGTCAATATTAGCGAAACGAATCAATGAAAAATTAGATGAATACGACTACACTGAAAAACGGGTTCGTACCGCTTGGGGCAAAGGCTATATCTTACAATAAAAAGAAAATTGTGTGATCAAAAGAGCATCGAAGCCTTATTTCTCACGAATAGACCTCTTTGTAGCTTCGACTGCTTTTCAGGTAGAAACGACTCTGTTTTCAAATTGAGTCGTTTTTTATATAAAAATATTAGTATTAAATAAATGATGGTATCGAAAATTATGATAATGCTTTTTTTTAGTGTTAAAATAGAGATAATCAGTAATGAAAAGGAATACTACAGGATTTAAAAAGCACTTTGGAGAAACGTGCTGTAGTATCTTTCAGAGGAGGAAATGTCGTGAAGAAGATTGAGTGTGTGATATTTGATTTAGACGGAACCCTATTAGATTCGAGAGAATGCAGCATCAAGGCGACAAAAGCAGCTTTTACAGAGATGGGACTCAAAGTACCGAGTGAGGTAGTCATTGAACATTACATGGGGATACCGATCGAAGAATCGTTTTTTAAAATGTCAGAACAGCCATTGGATCAAGAAACAGCAACGGAACTGATTCGGGTTTTTCGTACCTATTATCAAACATACGAGGAAAGTACCTTGAACGTATTTCCTGAAATTCCCCATGTCCTAGAAATCTTAATGAAACGAAAGGTTCCTTGTTTCGTGGTTTCAAGTAAGAAGACAGCGGTCGTCAAACGAAATTTGGCTGCTCAGAACCTGGTGGCGTTCTTTGAAGAAATCATCGGCTCAGATGCGGTGTCCCACTACAAGCCTCATCCAGAAGGAATCAATAAAGTAGTAACTCAGTATCAGTTTGATCCGTCAAGGACGATCATGGTAGGAGATGCTATTTTTGATATCCAGATGGGCAAAGCAGCCGGTGTCAAAACCATCGCTGTTACCTGGGGCAGCCACGATGCGAAAAAACTTTCCGCTGAAAAACCAGATGCTTTGGCAGAAGCGCCGCAGGATATTTTAGATTATATCTATGCTTGATCTATTTTTACTGATACAGTTTAAAAATCATTTCTATTTTTGATCTGTAGCGTGAAAAATAGAATGGACTGAACGTCTTCTTCCAGCAGTATATTTGAGGTTTCGACCAATGATCGATAGATTCGATTATTGGTTTTTTTTGTTGGTATGGATATGGGGTGTCTATTTACATGAAGCAACAATTTTAGCTATCTGTTGATTTTTGTGGATATTATAGTCATTTTCTTGTCATTAGAGACGATCTAGTTGCATTCGGGCACTACTTTTTAGCAGAAGGGAACGGGGCCGCCTCTTTTTCACTCTTATTTCTTTTATTTAATAAAAAGTAATTATAAGAGAATCTGAAAGGGAAACTATAATAGGCGTAACTGATTTTCTTAATGTGTCTGCATTGGTAAGAGCTAAAGACCCAATCATTTTTAGTGGTTTTTGGACAGCTAAGCTTCAATTAAAAAACCTATCGGAAGAAAATCAAAGCGAGCAGAAGGGATAGCGCTACTTTCACCAAAAAAAAATAGATGTAAAGGAGTAAGGATATGATATCAGAAAATATCAAGGAACCGAAAGACTATTTGTGTTATTCAAAAGAAGTGTTGCTAAGTTTAGGTGTAATGACAGATTTCCCCAAAATTTTTCATTTTTATCAAGAACTCTGCAATGAATTTGAGTACATTTATTATGATCGATCAAAAAATTTATTTGATCAGCTCAAAGCACTTCTAGCAATAGATGCGCAGATTCAAATTTTACTGGAACTTTTTGAAAATAGTAGAACAAACCTATGCAAAGAGTTTTGTATGGATGAGCATGAAATTATTTGTATGATCAAAAATGATAAAAAATCTTATTATCGCGAGCTTACAGGTCAAAAAAACAATCAAGTACCAAAATGGAGTTTAATTTATTTAAGTGAGGAGTAAGCATATTTTAGGATAATTCAACCATCTCAAGAAAGAACACATGGAGCAATAACGCGATGAACACGGGAGTAGAGGAATAGAAAGAGGGATCACAATAACAGAATCCCATCTTATGATCTAGTAAAATAGTCTAGCGCACTTTCCTTGTGATTTGTTATACTAATTCTAAGGAGCTGATCTTGACACCTTGTGTTCGGCAAGTACGTTCATGTGAGCGCTTTATTGATTGAGTGAGAAAAGAGGGAATGATTTGACGAAAAAAATTGTCTTTTTAGATGTAGATGGAACATTATGTGATGATGCTGGAAATGTACCAGAAAGTGCACGCCAAGCGATCACAGCGGCACATAAGAAAGGCCATGAATTTTTCTTATGTACCGGTCGTTCAAAGGCCGAAATTACAGAAGACGTGTTGGCACTGCCCCTAAGTGGGATGATTGGTGCCGGCGGCGGTTATTGTGAGGTGCATAATGAGGTGATTTTGCACAAAGTTTTTGAAAAAGAAGCTTTATTAAGATTGATTGATTTCTTAAAAGAAAACCAAATCGAGTATTACTTGGAATCGAACCAAGGTTTATTTGCAAGTACCAATCTAAGAAATCGTTTGCTGGAGATCGTCTTAGCAGGTGAGTCTGTTGAAAGTGAAGCAGGAAAACAACGCGTTCAAACTATTCAGTGGTTCCTTGATTTACTGATTGAGGACGAAGCGAAAATCGATTACGATGACGTGAACAAAGTTTCCTTCATCAATCATTCCATTCCTTATGAACAGGTCCATGACCAATACCACGAACAATTCCAAATGATTCGAAGTACGGTACCTGTTTTTGGCAAAGATAGCGGCGAGATCGGCATCAAGAATATCCACAAGAAAACAGCCATCGATTTTCTCTTGAACCATCTAGGGATCGATAACAAAGATACCTTGGCGTTTGGTGACGGCCATAATGATGTCGAAATGTTTGAAGCTGTTGCGACGGGAATTGCAATGGGCAATGCCTGTGAACAGCTATTGGCAGTAGCTGACGAGGTGACGGCTCGACCAGAAGACGGCGGGATTGCGCAAGCGCTCCAAAAGCACGGCCTCGTGTAGCTACTAAAAAACATGATTAGCACATGCTTTTTTATGCTAGTCAGGTTTCATAGCAACAAAGTTCAGAAGACCTGTAAAGTGATCGACAGAGTAGTTTTTTGCTTCATTCTTGTGAAGAAGACTCTGATTAGAAAGAAGTACTATCAGTGACTATACAACATACAATAGGTAAAAGGGGACAGAAGCCGAATTCTGGGCCTCTTTTTTTATTTCTAGATAAGATTTAACTGGGGACAAGACATGCACCCCAACTTTGGAAGCGGATACGTTATAATTTAGATACAATCAAAATTGGCCAAGGGAGATTAAAAAAATGGATAATAATCGATTGAATTTCATTTATAAGTTAAATCATATTGTGAACGAAAATGAAGTAGGGACGGTTGAATTTGAACTTGCTAAATTTTTCTTAGAGAACTTCAAAAGCGTGACTCGCTGGAACATTTATCAGATTGCAGAAGAGCAGCATGTATCACGGGCCTCCATTCGACGATTTGCGAAACAATTGGGCTACGAGAACTTTTTAGATATGAAAAAAAACGCGGAAACTTTTGATGATGGAATCAATGAATTTCTAAAGTTTTACGGCTACTCTGATTTTTTGCCTAAGCTTCAAGCCAATATTACTTCGCTAATGGAAGAATTAAGTCTGCGGTTTAATACACAAGAAGTCGATCGTCTTGTCCGATTAATCAATGATAGCCGGGAAGTTATGATTTTGTGTTCAAGCAATATTACTGGTAGTGTAAAAACTTTCCAGCAGCGAATGGATATCTTTGGTAAAAGAATTACTTTATTAACATCAAAGAGCGATCTGACATTAGCCTTGGAACATTGCCAAGATCCCTTGATCATTGTTTTTTCGCTATCGGGTCTCTTCGTCTCTTCTATGCTTGAAATACTAAAAGAGGTCAAGGCACCAACGATTTTGTTTACAAATAATAGAAACCCGATCTATAACCGCTATTTTGATAAATTGTATCATTTAAGTTCACAAACACATGAGAAAGAAATCACTGAGCTGCTTTACTATACGTATGGCATTGATTTCGTACTTGATCTACTATTCAATGGTTATTTACTTAAATTTAAGAGAGAAGGCAATGGGCATGCATTATAAAGATAAACCACTATTTCCAAAGGATTTTTTATGGGGCGCTTCAAGTGCGGCGTGGCAAGTTGAAGGGGCTGTAGCAGAAGATGGGCGTTCAACTGCGATCATCGACTTAAACAGCAAAAAGAAAAAGCCCTATACAGATAATTCGATTGCCGCTGATCATTACCATAAATACAAAGAAGATGTCCAATTAATGGCTGATGCGGGCTTTACTTCATATCGCTTTTCGATTGCTTGGCCTAGGATCTATCCTGATAATTCAGGGGTGCCCAATCAATTAGGCATTGACTTTTACAATCAGCTGATTGATGAATTAGTTGAACATGGCATTACTCCAATCGTCACTTTGTATCACTACGATATGCCAGTCTGGGTTGACGAAGAATTTAATGGTTGGTACGACCGAGGCATCATTGATGCATTTGACCAATATGTTAGAACCTGTTTTGAGTCATTCGGCGATCGTGTGAAATACTGGCTGGCAATTAATGAGCAAAACATGCAAATTGTCTATGGAGACTGGTTAGGAGTATGCAAATACCCAGAGACTTGGTTTGAAGATAAGTGGAAAGTCAATCATATTATGAACCTATGTCATGCAAAAGCGGTGATTGCGTGTCATGAATTGGTTGAAGACGGCAAGATCGGCCCGGTTCCTGGGATGGTTCCGTTTTATCCTGAGTCAGCAAAACCAGCAGATCAGATTGCAGCGATGAATGCAGAAGAACTGACGGAAAAAATCTGGAATGATTTTAATGCAAATCGTGAATACAATGGTTTTATTAAACGTTATTGGAAAGAAAATAATATTGATCCCGATATTCGCCCTGGGGATATGGAATTGGTTGCACAAGCAAAAATCGACTTTTTCGGCATCAACTGTTACCGTAGCAACGTAGCGAAGGAGTCACCAGTGGCATCCGATCATCAAGAAATTGGGTTGAACAAATCGGGGAAAAAAGGGGAATTTGTTTACCCAAATTATCCAGGGATTTTTGCGCAAACGGTCAATCCTTTTGTCGAGACAACCGATTGGGATTGGGAGATCGATCCAGTTGCTATGCGTTACTTGTTACGCTATATGGAAGACCACTATCATTTACCAATGGTGATTACTGAGAATGGCTACGGGGCGCATGAGACGCTGGGTGAGGATGGACAAGTACATGATCAAGAACGAATCGATTTTTTAAATGATCAGATTTATCAAGTCGGATTGGCGATTGAAGATGGCGCAAAAGTCTTTGGTTATAATCCATGGTCCTTTACTGATCTTTTGAGTACAGGCAATGGGATGGCGAAGCGATATGGACTTGTCTATATCAATACAACTGATGAAGACTTACTGGATTTACGTAGAATCCCGAAAGATTCTTACTATTGGTATAAAGAAGTGATCCAATCAAATGGTCAAACGTTAGCACGTCCAAAAGGATGAGAAATGAGCGATAGAAGAAAGAGCTTCTATCGCTCCAAAAACTACTTTAATGAAAGCGGTTTATAAAATAAAGTGAGGATGAATCACTATGTCAAACTATCATGAACTGGTTGCGTATATTATAAAAAATATCGGAGGAATCGAAAATGTTCAAACAGTCAATCACTGTGCTACTAGGCTTCGTCTACAGCTAAGTGATCCGACCGCTTTTGATGACAAGCAATTAAAAGAAAACAAACTCATTTTGGGCACAGTGAGAAGAGGACATGAAGTTCAACTGATCATCGGTCCGGATGTGCCAAAAGTGTATGCAATTTTTACAGAAGAGCGAAATCAAATGAATGGTCAGGCGAAGGAGGAACGAAAAACGAAGCGCACCCTCAAAGACTACGGCTTACTGATTGTCGATTTTATCAGTGGAACCTTCGTTCCGGTTCTGCCCGTATTGGTAGCTGCTGGGCTGGTATCGGCGGTATTGAATATTGGTGTGACCTTTTTCGGACTTGCAGCTGACAGCGGGACCTACACGATTTTAAATGCCATCAACGATGCGGGTTTTTATTTTCTGCCGATTTATATTGGGTATAGTGCTGCTAGAAAACTTGGTATCAATGGTTTGATGGGTATGTTCCTAGGTGCGATCCTCGTCCACTCATTGATCAATGGCGTGGAAGGATTGAATTTCTTAGGAATCGTTATCCCAACGATGAGCTATAATACAACGACTATTCCCGTAATATTTGGTGTTTTGTTTATGGCGGTAATGGATCGAATCGGGGATAAGTGTATTCCGCAATCGATCAAGTATTTCGTCAAGCCATTATTAGTTATTTTAATTACAGTGCCTGTCACATTAATTGTATTAGGGCCAATTGGAAATGCAGTGGGCGGATACATTGCTAGTGGGTTGAGCTTTTTATACGACAAACTCGGTTGGTTTTCAGTTGGTGTCTTAGGAGCAATGACTCCGCTATTGGTCATGACCGGCACCAATCAAGCGTTGTTCCCCTTGGTCTTTGCTATGTTAGGGGACTACGGCTATGATTCATTTGTTATGCCGGCTATGCTAGCAGCTAACGTTGCCGTGGGTGCATCAGCCTTAGCTATTTCTTATACAGAAAAAAATACTGAAAAACGAGCATTGGCTCTTTCTTCAGGACTGACTGGTGTGATGGGGATCACCGAGCCGGCTATTTTTGGCATCTTGATCAACTATCGAAGTGCTTTTATAGGAGCGATTCTAGGTGGTGCAGTAGGTGGGATCATGGCAGGATTTGTTCAACTAAAACAATATGCAGTTGTTTCACCAGGTCTGGTTGCGATCCCGACTTTTATCCCGACAGATGGTTCTGGATTCAATAGCAATTTTTGGTTTGCAATTGTCGTCATTCTTCTAGCAGTATGCGTTTCTTTTACTACAACGATTCTCTTAGAACGAAAAAGAGTTCAAGTAAGTCAAATGAGTAAAGCCGAAGATGCTTTGAAAGTCAGCAGTCCAATATCGGGAAGCGTTGTTTCCCTTGAGACAGTCAAGGACCCGATGTTTTCGGAAAAAATGATGGGGGACGGAGTGGCGATCATTCCTTCTGATGAGACCATAGTCGCTCCTTTTGATGGTTATGTGATTATGACTACACCCACCAAGCATGCGATTGGCTTAAGAGGTGAAAATGGGGTCGAACTTTTGATTCACATCGGGATCGACACGGTTCATTTAGATGGAAAAGGATTTACTCTTTATGTAGCTGAAAATCAATACGTTAAAGCTGGAGAAAAACTGATTTCTTTTGACGAAAAAGAAATCAGTGCAGCAGGCTATGATCTAACGATCCCCATCATTGTCACAAACACAGCTGATCATGAACCATTTGCTCAGACGATACAGCAAAAAGTAAATAGCAGCGATTATTTATTTTCAGTTCAATAATGGGTTCCCAATCATTTCTTTTTCAAGCTTCTTAACGCGGACATCAACTATACCTTCAAGTGAAAGCCCTGTCCTGAATTTTCAGCAGGGCTTTTTTATTTGATGCCCTTTCTTTGTCTCTACCAATGAATTGTATCGAAAAAATCCAGAATATTTCGAAAAATACCATTGCTTATTTATGGCAAAACCATTAGTATTATTAGAAAAACTGATGGTGAATCGATGATAAAGCGAGCCTTTAACAGTGAGAAAGCCGGATCAGTGGCATGAAATAGGAGTGATAAGTGTGGAAGAGTTATGGAATGTATTGAAACCAGCCGAACAAGTCGAACTGAAATTAAGAAAATTGTATACGCAGCATCATTTTTCACCTTATCACTCGAACAACTTTGAAGAGTATCGCAACTATCAGCAAAATGATCAGTTTTTGCGTGGTTCTTCCATCATCACGTTTACAGGCACGGATGGCAGGACGATGGCTCTAAAACCCGATGTTACCTTGTCGATTGCCAAAAATACACCGTCTGGAGAGGCGCGTAGAGTGTATTATGTGGAAGATGTCTATCGACAGGATCGTCAAGCTGGGGAATACCAAAAAATCGATCAAATCGGTTTGGAGCTCATTGACCAAATCACGTGGGAAGATCAACTGGAGGTTGTAAAACTGGCGTGGGAAAGTTTGGCTCAGGTGGGAAAAGGGACCTTGGATCTGTCCCATATGGGGATTTTGGATGGCATCTGCCAACGCTTCCCCGAAGCGGATCGACAAAAGGTATTGCACTGCCTGCGGGACAAGAGTTCTCATGGCATGGATGCACTGACTGAAAAAGCTGGCTTGTCAGCAACAGAAGCTGAAAAATTAGCGAAACTGGTACGTTTGTCAGGTGATTTTGAAACCAAGTATCAAAAAGCCAAAGAACTGCTGGCAGAATATCCCCAAGCTCAAGCTGGTTTAGCAGAACTGAACCAACTGTATCAAGCATTGCAAAAAGAACAACTGTCATCCTCCATTCGAATAAGGTTAGATTTTTCGATTTTAAATGATGCCGATTATTACAGTGGTTTGCTGTTTCAAGGATTTATCGAAGAAGCAAGAGAGACAATTTTATATGGCGGCCGTTATGATCGCTTGATGAGTCGGCAAGGCAAAGCGCAAGGAGCGATCGGATTTGGCATGAAGCTCAATCATGTGGGGCAAAAGTTGCCGACTGACAACGAAAGTTCAGCCTATTTGAACATTGCGCTGCCAAAAGGCCGCATGGGGGATGCCGTATATGATTTGTTCACGAAAGCCGGAGTCGCTGCGCAAGGCGTCTTCAAAGACAATCGCCAACTAATTTTTTGTGATGAAGAAAACAAGCTGCGCTTTTTCTTAGTCAAGCCTAGCGATGTAGCAATCTATGTGGAGCACGGAGTGGCGGATATCGGTGTCGTAGGCAAAGATATTTTAATGGAAAGCAAGGCGGAAGTCATCGAATTTCTTGATTTGCATATGGGGGTCTGCCGTTTGGCCGTAGCGGCGCGTAAGGATTTCGAGGAAGATTTCTCCCGACCGCTGCGGGTCTCTACAAAATATCCGCAGATCACCCGCCAGTTTTATCAAGGTTTAGGTCGCTCAGTGGAATTGATCCAACTGCATGGATCGATTGAATTGGCCCCTTTATTAGGTCTCTCCGATGTGATCGTTGACATCGTCGAAACGGGGACGACACTAAAAGAAAATGATTTAGAAGTGATCCAAGACATCGCGCCGTCTTCAGCGCGCTTAGTGATCAACCACGCCACGTGGCGTTTCAAGCAAGAACGCATTCAAACAGTGATTGAGAAGGTGAGGGAGCAATTATGAGAATTTTTTCGACCCAAAAAAATACGATCGAAACGATTGTGGCAAGGAAACAGTCGGAAACGAAAGATGTTTCAACCATTGTCGCCCAAATCATTGCCCGTGTTCAGCAGCAAGGAGATCAGGCGTTGTTTCAATTAATTGAGGAAATCGATCAAGTGACCTTGTCTTCCTTAACCGTCAGTCCAGGGGAGATAGACGCGGCTGTCCATGCCGTCTCACCCGAGCTGCTTAATGTGATGGAACAGGCGAAAGAAAACATTTTGGCATTTCATCAAAAACAAGTCCAGCAAGGCTTTGTCTTAACGAAGGAAAATGGCGTTGTGATGGGACAGCGGGTCTTACCATTAGCAAAAGTCGGGGTCTATGTTCCTGGCGGCACAGCAGCTTATCCAAGTACGGTTTTGATGGATGTCCTGCCGGCAAAAATCGCCGGGGTCAAAAAAATCGTTATGATCACACCGACGGACAGTCAGGGAAAAGTTCCGGCTGCTATTTTAGCGGCAGCTTCCGTTGCCGGAGTGGATGAAATCTACAAAGTCGGTGGGGCCCATGGCGTAGCGGCATTGGCTTATGGAACAGAAACAATTCCCAAAGTCGACAAAATCGTCGGACCGGGAAATATTTATGTCGCCACAGCGAAAAAAATGGTGTACGGCGAAGTTGATATCGATATGATCGCAGGGCCCAGCGATGTGCTGATCCTCGCTGATGCCAGCGCAAATCCTCGCTGGCTGTCGGCGGATCTTTTGGCACAAGCCGAGCATGATCCCTTAGCGCAAGCTATCTTAGTCACAACAGAAGCAGCTTTGATTGAAGAAGTACAAGCCGAGCTTGAGTTGCAGCTGAAGCAACTGCCCCGCAAAGACATTGCTGCTGCGGCGCTTGAATCTAGCGGAAAGCTGATTCTGGTCAAAGATTTGACCGAAGCACTTACCATTGCCAATCAAATTGCTCCAGAACACCTTGAATTAGCGGTGGCTGATCCTTTTGCATTATTGGGACAAGTAGAAAATGCGGGTAGCGTCTTTTTAGGTCACCATACACCGGAAGTACTGGGAGATTATTTTGCTGGACCAAACCATACCCTACCGACAGAAGGGACGGCTCGTTTCTATTCGCCGTTATCAGTGGACGATTTTATTAAGAAAAGCAGTTATTTGTATTACCCAGAGGCAGCCATGAAAGCAGCTGGTCCAGCTGTAGCGTTGTTCGCGGAAACCGAAGACTTGATCGGCCATGCCCGTTCGATCAATGTACGAAGAGAGGGAGAAAAATGACCTTTTTACATCAAAAGTATCACAAGCTGACTCCTTATACACCGGGGGAACAAGTAGATGAGCAAGTCGTTATTAAACTGAACACCAATGAAAGTCCTTATCCGCCAGCGCCAAGTGTTCAAGCAGCGGTTGCTGATGCCGCCCAAAAGCTGAATCGTTACTCGGATATTGCTGCTGAAGTAGTGACAAACCCTCTGGCTGCTTATCTTGACGTTACACCAGCCCAGCTGTTTCTCGGTAATGGCAGTGACGAAGTCTTGTCCTATCTCTTTCAAGGCTTCACGGAAAACGGCATCGCCTTTCCCGATGTGACCTATGGGTTTTATCAAGTGTATAGTGCCTTGTACCAAGTCGCTGCCACCGTTGTTCCGCTGCAAGAAGATTTCTCGATTACGTTAACGGACTACGATTCGCTCAAAGGGACCGTCATTTTTGCCAATCCCAATGCGCCGACTGGGGTTTATCAAGAACAAAGCGAAATTTGTGCCTTTCTAAAACGGCATCCCGATCGCTTAGTGATTGTCGACGAGGCCTATATCGATTTTGGCGGCACTTCAATGGTTTCTTTGATCGATCAATACCCAAATCTCTTGGTTGTGGGGACGTTTTCGAAATCTCGGCAGCTGGCAGGGGCACGCCTAGGTTTTGCGGTTGCCAATGAAGGACTGATCCAAGACTTGAATCGGTTGAAATTTAGCTTGAATCCTTACAATGTCAATAGTTTGACCCAAGCCGCAGGTGCAGCCGTTTTGCAAGAACAAGCGTATGTCGATGAGAAGATCCAAGCAACGATCCACGTGCGTGAGTGGAGCAAGCAAGCCCTAGCGAAACTCGGCTTTGAGCAGACCGACAGCCAAGGAAATTTTTTGTTTGCGAGGCACCCTGCGATTGCTGGGGAAGAGTTGTATCAGGCACTGAAAGAGCAGAAAATCTTCGTCCGCTGGTTTAATCAGCCCCGCATCAAAGAGTATTTGCGAATCACGGTAGGAACGAGGGCCCAGATGGAACGATTGATGACGGTGTTAACAACGATCATAGAAGAGGTGAAGGAATGAGAAAAGCAGAAGTTACCCGCAATACGACGGAAACCAAGATCCACCTGCAGTTGACGATCGATGGTACTGGTCAGCAATCAATCAAGACTGGTGTGGGGTTTTTAGACCACATGCTGGAATTATTTGTCCGCCACGGTCGCTTTGATTTGACGTTGGTCTGTGATGGCGATACAGAAGTAGATGCCCATCACACAACAGAAGACGTTGCCATCGCCATTGGCCGAGCGTTTTCAGAAAGTCTTGGGGAGCGACGAGGCATCAAACGCTATGGCAGTATGCTGCTGCCGATGGACGAAGCCTTAGTCATGACAGCGATCGATATCAGCGGTCGTGGCATGGCAGTCGTAGAGTTGGCGATACCGAGCGAAAAAATCGGGCAGCAGTTTGATACGGAATTGGTTGAAGAATTTTTCATTGCTTTTGCCCGTGAATTAGGTGCTACGATCCATCTCCATCAAATCGCTGGGAAAAACAGCCACCACATTGTGGAAGCTTGTTTTAAAGGCTTTGGGCGTGCCTTAGGTGAAGCAGTAGCGATCAATCAAGCAGCCCCAGATGAGATCCCTTCAACCAAAGGGACGATCCAGTGATACATGAGGGAAAAATGATTACGTATCTTCCACACAGATGGATGAGATAAGGAAAGGGGCGTATTATGTTAGCAATCATCGACTATGGGGTCGGCAATTTGTTCAGCTTGTCTCGTTCGCTGGATTATTTGGGTGTTGACTGCCAAATCACGCGTTCACTAGCAGAATTAAAAGCTGCCGACCGCATTCTTTTACCCGGCGTAGGCGCTTTTGGCGATGCCCGCCAAAAGTTGGCAGAGTTGTCGTTGATCGAACCGATCCAAGAATTGGCAGCAGCTGGCAAACCCTTTTTAGGCATTTGTTTAGGGATGCAGCTGTTGTTCGACAGCAGCGAGGAGTTTGGCACACATGTGGGGCTCGGTTTGATTCCAGGACGGATCGTTTCCATGCAAAGCGCCTTTGAAGAAGCAAAACTAAATCTGAAAGTGCCGCAGATTGGTTGGAATCGGCTGACTGTCAGAAAGGAAAGTCCTCTAGTCAGCGGGCTAGGGGAACAAGACTTTGTCTACTATGTCCACAGTTATTTTGCTACTGATTGCCAAGAGTATGTCATAGCAGACAGTGACTATGGTCTAGCAATTCCCGGTATCGTGCAAAAAGACAATGTCTTCGGCACTCAGTTCCACCCAGAAAAAAGTGGGGCTGTCGGGTTGAAGATTTTAAAAGCATTTACGGAGGTGCCGCTATGAAAATTTTTCCAGCAATTGATCTGTTAGATCAAAAAGTGGTCCGTTTGTACCAAGGAGACTATGAGCAAAAAGAAGTGTTTGGGGATGATCCAGTGGCATTTGCTCGTTCATTTGAAGAAGAAGGTGCCAACTATCTGCACCTCGTCGACTTAGATGGTGCCAAAGCTGGCGAACTCCATTACTTTGATGTCGCAAAAAAAATCGTTCAGCAAACCAATCTGTTTGTCGAAGTTGGCGGCGGGATTCGTGAGGAAGAAACGATCCAGCATTGTTTGGCAGCAGGCGTTCATCGGGTGATCCTCGGCACGATTGCCCAGAAAGACCCAGCATTCACAAAAGCGATGCTCAAGAAATACGGCAATAAGATCGCCATTGGGGTCGATGCCAAGGAAGAAAAAGTGGCCGTGGAAGGCTGGCTCGAGAAAACGGCAACAGACGCGTTTACTTTTTGCCAACAATTGGTGGAATGGGGAGCGCAAACGATCATCTTTACCGAAATCTCGCGTGACGGTACAGGAGAAGGCATCAATCTGCCCTTATACGAAAAACTCAATCAATTGGATTGCGACATCGTGGCTTCTGGCGGCGTGGCTTCATTGGCAGATATCAAAGGATTAAAACAGTTGGGCATCTCTGGCGTGATCGTCGGAAAATCCTTATATAACGGCAGTCTCCAATTAGCGGATGTCTTAGCAGCAGGGGAGGCAGAAGCATGATCGCCAAACGAATCATTCCTTGCCTTGATGTGCGAGATGGGCGAGTCGTGAAAGGGGTCAATTTTGCTGGCTTAAAAGATGTCAATGATCCAGTGACTTTGGCGCGCTTTTACAATGAACAAGGCGCCGATGAGCTGGTTTTTTATGATATTACTGCTTCTGCAGAAGAACGCGGCTTATTCACGGACATTTTGCAGCGCGTGGCGTCAGAAGTGTTTATTCCTTTGACGGTGGGCGGTGGCATCAATCAAGTAGCAGATTTTGAACGAGTCTTAAACTGTGGCGCCGACAAAGTCAGCGTCAATTCGGGGGCGCTTCGCAGACCAGAGTTGATTGCAGAAGGTGCGAAACGCTATGGCAGCCAGTGCGTTGTTTTATCCGTTGATATTCGCCGAGTCGGTGAGAACTGGCATGTGTTTGCCAAAGGCGGCCGGGAAGATACAGGCTTAGAAGCATTGGCGTGGATTCGCCAAGCTGAGCAGTTAGGAGCTGGTGAACTAGTCATCAACAGCATGGATACCGATGGCGTGAAGCAGGGGTTTGATCTCGACTTGCTGAAAGCTGTCAGCGAAATCACCAAATTACCGATCGTCGCATCGGGTGGTGCTGGCAAAAGTGCCGATTTTATCGAGCTGTTTCAATTGCCAAATATTGAAGCAGGGCTGGCAGCTTCGATTTTTCACTATGGCGAGGTAAAAATCCCGGAGCTGAAAAAACAATTACAGGCCGTCGATATTCCCGTTCGAATCGTATAGCGTTGGCGTTTTGATAGGCAATAGAAGGAGTGGATAACATGGTGCAAGTACGATTTGATGAACAAGGATTGGTTCCAGTGATCGTGCAGGATGTGGAAACGAATGAAGTTTTGACCTTGGCTTATATGAACCAAGAAAGTTTGACCTTGACCTTGAAAGATCGATTGATGACCTTTTATTCCCGCAGTCGCCAAGAATTGTGGCGCAAAGGAGAAACTAGCGGCAATTACCAGCATTTAGTATCATTGACCGCAGATTGCGATCAAGATGCCTTAGTCGCCAAAGTAAAAAAAGACGGACCTGCTTGCCATACAGGCACAGAAAGCTGCTTTACAGAGGTGCTTTATGGTACAGAATCCTCTCCGACCATCGATGCGTTGTATGAGCTGATAAAAGGTCGTAAAGATACGCCGCAAGAAGGCAGCTATACCAGCTACTTGTTTGAAAAAGGCAGTGAGAAAATCTTAAAAAAAATCGGCGAGGAAGCAACCGAGGTCGTGATTGGGGCGATGAAGGAAGACCGCCAAGAAACCGTTTATGAGATTGCTGATTTGGCGTATCATACATTGGTTTTAATGGCAGAAATGGGGATTGATTTAGCGGCTATTCGCCAAGAGCTTGCCAAGCGTCATGTTGTGGATAAGAAAGTCAAACAAGAACGGATGCAATAACGGTCAGGGTTTTTCAGTAGAAAGAAAGCAACTGACGATAAAAAAAGAAGCCCTTCAGCCATTGCTTGAAGGGCTTCGCATCCGTGCGATAAAGTTGATCTGCTGGTACTTTGAGTGAGCACACAAACTGGCTATTTGTTTTCCAACTCTTCGATCAATTCTTTCATTTCTTTGATTTCTTTTTCCTGTGCGTCAATGATTTTTTCTGCAAGTTCTTTTACTCTTGGATCAGACAAATCGGCATTTTTACTGGTTAAAATCGCAATCGAATGATGGGGAATCATGGCTTTCATCCAGGCTGTATCTCCCACGGCAGTTTGGCTTCTGACCATAAACAGTGAACCAAAAAAGAGTACAACACTGACAACTAGAATGCCGATATTCATTTTCTTGTTGTCATACATCTTCCACATAAATAACAACATGATGATCGCCATCATCGCGCCCATCATTAGTGCCATAAATAGGCGGGTTTGGCTGAAAAAGATATGATCGAGGGCGTAGACATTGAAATACATCATACAAAACATAATCACCGTCGATACCCCAATCATTACCAAAAATTTCCCATACTTCTTCATTTCTTTCCTCTCCTTTTTGTATACAAAATAAAAACAATAAAGCAATCCAAAACATCATCGTAATAGATGCTTTTTTTTGTTTATTGTTTTGTTAGAATAAATTTACTCCCTAAATCAAGTATAGCGGAGGAAGTAGAATGAGAGAAGCGATATACATTTGAACGAAAACAATGGGTTCTTAGAGTAAAAAAGCGAAAACGGGATTACTCGTCTAGGTTTATTTGTTATAATCAACCTAAGAAATGGATGGTGTATAGAATGAATCACAATGATCGCTTGACGCGTTTACGCTATGCTTTGGATATCAAGGATACCGACATGGTGAAAATTTTTGAACTTGGCGGCGCTTCTTTCACGAAAGAAGAAGTAAGACAATTATTGAAGAAAAAAGACCCTGAGACCTACGAGATTGAGTGTACCAATGAAGCCTTTGAGCGTTTCTTAAATGGTTTGATTCGCTCGCAACGAGGAACAAAGTCAGATGCTGCAGAACCTGTCTTAGAGTTGAACAATGGCAATGTGAATAATTTGATGCTGAAGAAAATAAAAATCGCCCTTTCCCTAACAACGGATGAAATGCTGAACATTTTCGAGCAAGCGGGAGTTAATGTTTCAAAAGGTGAACTGGGCGCCATTTTACGTAAAGAAGGCCATCGCAATTACAAGCCATGCTTAGACAAATATGCCCGCAACTTTTTAAAAGGATTGACGATCGAGTATCGGGATAACTAGTAAAAAACCAATAATAGACTGAACTTACAATGGGGCGCTAAAGAGATGCATGTTATGTGTCTCTTTTTATGTGTGTAAAAATAACAATTTAAATCAGTGATTGGAACGCTGACCGAGTCCAAGCTTGGAGCATGAAGAAGCAGGTTAAGTGAACGATCTGATTGCTTGAATAACCTGTTCGTTGAAACCTGACAAGTTTGGTCATTTCTGATACAAATGTTGACGTGTTCAGAATGATGAACCATGTAATACTATCAAAATGAACAGGAGCATCCTGTGTCTAAAAGTTGTAATTAACAAGTCATCACCATCATCAGAAGGAGAAGTTTGTAGATAGGTGAAAGATAGGAAAGCGTATCGTATTTAAACGAATATAAAAGGAGAATGTTATGAAAAGGAAATTTTGGGGCTATTTGTCATTGGCGATCTTGTTAAGTCAGCCTGTGTTGGCACCTTTGGCACAAGTTATGGCTGAGGAACAGGAAATCATTCCATCAAACAAGGAAATAACGACACTAGGAACATTAGAAAAAGTGGAGGAGACTACTGAAACAGTCGCTTCTTCTCGTATAGAAGAAGAATTCAACGGGGACACCACAAGTAACTCAGAATCGCAAGAAGTGTTTAATGATGATGAGAAAAATGGCTCGATGGAAAGGACAGAAAAAAAACTACCTGATTCAAGTGAAGACACAGCTAGCTTGGCAACCGAATCGTCAGCAGAAATGAAAGAGGCATTCTCTGATCGCAGCGTTTCATTGGACGCTTGGATGCCGGATAAGAATTTGCAAAATGAGGTAGCGAAAGGGCTAAACAAAACAGTTAATACAATCACTCAAGAAGATATGGCGAATCTAAAACAGCTAGATTTTTCTTCTTTAGTCAAAGACACAGTAGTCGATTTTACTGGCTTAGAATACGCTAGCAACTTACAAGCGTTATATACGACGTCTATTATTGCTGCGAATGTTCCCAAAATCACTATGGCGGACAATGCAACATTGTTTACCCGTCCTAATGTACTAGCACAAATTTTTCCAAAAGGATCTTTTTCAAATATCCACATAGGAAATTATGATGCCTATTTGACAGCCCAAGAATTAATTGGGGTTGGTCAATATCTTAGTGGATGGGTTACAGATTATCTGACGGTCTATGCAAGTAGCATGACGGATTTTTCTAAGTTAGAGCTATCTGCAGAACACCATCAAAATTCCCAACTATCTATTATGATTCAGGAGAAAATACTATTAGAGCCAATGTTAGTAAAAGACGGCCAATCTGATGTTCTTTATAAAGACCGTATGATGGTTGATACCCAAGGAAATGCGTTGCTCTCTTCTTTGTCCAACAAAAAGTATTCTTATTCGATTCGGGGGATAGATAAAAATGGCTATATCTTTCCCTTATATGAAAATGATGGGTTTGAACTTACTGAAGAAGGGATTCAATTTAAACATATTCCCGCCAATGTTGATTATTTATCAATCACTTCTCTTGTTCCTAATCGTTTATCCACCGAGAGAGCTGCTAGTACAGGTACCATTCAATATTTAGTGAATTATCAAATACCAGTGAAGTATGTGAATACTGCAGAAGATGTGACCGTCAAGTATGTTGATGAAAATAAAAAGACATTGTTACCAGACGTCACTTTATCAGGGGTTGTTGGTGAACCGTATACGACACAAGAAGAGCCGATTGCTGGCTATACATTGAAAGAAATCCAAGGGGATAAAACAGGTACTTTCAGTGATACCTCGCAAGAAGTCGTTTATGTATACAAACGCAGTGATGCCGCACCCGTGACAGTAAGATACGAAGATACAGAAGGCAATCAGTTAGCCGAACCAACGATTCTGAACGGCAAAGTAGGTTTGCCGTATGAGAGCAAGTCAGAATCTATTTCTGGTTGGTATGTAGCCCAAACACCCGACAATGCCAAAGGCATCTTCGGCGACACCGCGCAAGAAGTGGTCTATGTGTATGAACGTAGTGATGCTGCACCAGTGACGGTAAAATACGAAGATACAGAAGGCAATCAGTTAGCCGAACCAACGATTCTGAACGGCAAAGTAGGTTTGCCGTATGAGAGTGAAGCCAAAGAACTTTCAGGCTGGACGGTGACTCAAACGCCAGCGAATGCCAAAGGCATCTTCAGTGACACCGCGCAAGAAGTGGTCTATGTGTACGAACGTAGTGATGCCGCACCCGTGACGGTAAGATACGAAGATACAGAAGGCAATCAGTTAGCCGAACCAACGATTCTGAACGGCAAAGTAGGTTTGCCGTATGAGAGTGAAGCCAAAGAACTTTCAGGCTGGACGGTTTCTCAAATACCAAGCAATGCCAAAGGGATGTTCAGTACTACCGCACAAGAAGTCATCTATGTGTACGGTGCTGAAAAAGAGAATAAACCAGAGGATGATTCAGGAGCAGATACGCCTGAATCAGAAAACAAAACCCCTGAAGAAGAAAAAGAGGATAAATCAGGAAACAAAGACAATCAAATGAACACACAAACCAACGGGAAAAGTAAATTACCTGCCACAGGAGAGCAACTAACAGGTCAACGAATCATGGGCTTTTTGGGAACGATCATTGTTCTATTTTCTTTCTTAGCAATTTGGCGAAGAAAAAGAAAAACTGAGAATTAAAGCTTCTCTATAAAGAGTAAAATATGTCCAGAATGGACGATTGGTTTAAAAAGTTAACCTTTTATGGAGTGGGGCGATCCACTCCTTTTTTGTAGGATGGATTGGACGGTTTCCTCGTCTCCTTAATCTTTGAATGGATTTTATCTGACTATTCCCAGTAGCTCAAAGAATTTCTGATCATTTGAGACTCTGATTCTTTATCAGACTAACGTTCCAAGACAATCTCGAATAACAGAATTATTTAGCAAGAATGTTTCATTGAGAGAAACGAATGAATCAACACCTAGGAAATGAAAATGCACGTTTAAAAGAGTATAATTACTGTAAAACTAAAGTTAAGAGGTATTACTATGTATAAATTTCTTTTAACTAAATTGGATCAAGATGTCTATGAGCTATTTGCGTATTTTTTTGAACATGCCATTGATCGTGAACTATTGAGTGACCTTGCGGATCATGTGCATTTATCAAAAAGAAGAATCGTTTTAGTTTTTGAGCGTGCAAGAGACTTACAAAAATCATACCCTTTTTTTGAAATCGACATGCGAGAAGGAAGGGAGCTAGCCCTTGATTTTGCGCCTAATTTTTTGTTGTCAAAATTCTATTCGGTTATGTTAGCAGAAAGTATGCCCTTTCAAATTTTAGACAGACTCTTTAGTGATAAATACGTGTCTTTGGAAGAAACCGCCCAACAACATTATGTCAGTAATCGCACGGTTCAAAGAAAGCTCAAGGAAGTAGAAACGATTCTTGAGAATTATCAAATCAAATTGAATTTAAAAAAGAAACCGTTATTTGTAGCGGAAGAATACCGAATTCGTCATTTTTTCCATATCATGTATTGGCAGATCTATGATGCGACGAATGTGCGTTATATTGGATTGTCGAAGCAAAGTGTTCGTGCATTGAAGGAGAAGTTGACAAGTTATCCTAGTTTTTATCGCGGTATCGATCAGGAAAAATTTATCCAACTGCTTGCACTAAGTCTTTATCGTTTTAAAAGAGGTTTTCCGGTAAAAGAGATTCCTCAAGAGATGAAGAAAATGGTCCATCACACGATTTCCTACGAGCAATTCAAAGAAGAGCTCATAAAACCATTGCTAAACGCTAACTTGATTCTAAGTGACGTTCCAGAAACAGAGTTTCTCTTCTTATATTATATGTTTTCTGTGATGACGACGTATTTGCCTGAAGAGATTCCTAGCCAACTAAGAGTTGTTGATCACTTCTCGGAAGGATCAATTGCAACAGCAAGACTGTTTGCAAAAACTGCTCAGAAGATCTTTCTCGTCCCTGAAGGGGAGATCGAGTATCTTTTCGTTAATGCCTTGAACATTCATTCTGTGTCACTCCTCTTTGCGTCGAAAAATAAAATTGATGCTTTTGGAAAAACGACAACGGATAAAGATTATCGCAGAGTCTTTCCCAAAATTTTTCCACTCGTGCAGGAGATGTACCAAGCGTTAGCCCAACAATCCCCAATTTTTACTACCATGTATGCTTCCAATAATCGACTGCTTTTTCAATACAGCATGCTTCTTTCAATTGTAGCAAAAATCGATCGAACGACAGTCCGCATCTTTCATGAATCAAAATTTGGAAAAATTCAAGAAATCAGACAAAAAGAACGATTGAAACGCTGGTTTGGCTATACCCTCGCTTTCGTTTCAGAAAAACCAGATTTTGTGGTGACCGATTATCCAGTTGATCGGCAAGCCTTTTTGGACCAAAATCCAAACGTCCAATTTTTTAAGTGGAATAGCTTTCCAACCGGTGACCGGTGGCTGGAACTAATTGAAGCGGTGGAAACATTTCAGAATACCTCCAATAAAAAATACAATGAAAATGATTGATTTACCCAAGATTCAGCAAACAGGCAGTATTCTCAAATCTGAGAGGACTGCCTGTTTTTCTTTATAGCCAGAGGATAGAAATTTGCTGAACAACAGTGTCACACCTTCTATAGCTTGCGAAGTATGTTCGGAGATAAAGGTGATTATGTAAATGAACTGTACTAACTAGAATCAGTATTTATATAACAGGACGTATTTTGTATTTAATCAGTCACATATTGACGCGTTTCCAGCTAAAAACCGTGTGATAATACAGACATACAAAACTGGAATAAATCATTTTACATAAGAATCAACCATTAAAATACAGGAGGTGCTGGAGATGGAGGAACCATTTAAAATCCACACATTGCAAGAATATTTGAACTTTTATATTGAGGAATCTGAACGGCTTTTCAGTAAAGATGAGTATGGAAAAATCAAAGAAAAAATCCATAGAAACTGTTTAGAAATTCGCATGGCGATTCAAGAAATCAATCAAAAAAATTTTTTCGAACAGCTTGCGAAAATCAATACCCTTGAAGCAGAAATTTTGATTATTTTAGAGTGTAGTGAGCTTCGAGGCAGTGACAGTGTTGTGCCTTTTACTGAAGCGGAAATCTTGCAAGTGGCAAAAGAAGACAGCAAGACTTACTTTAAAGAAAGGTGCGGGCTGACATTGATCGCCCCAACCCCTCATTCCTTGCATTTTTCGGTGGAGTAGGAATTTATCAGTTGGAATGTACGGATTGACGCTCAAAGACAAAAAAAGCAATAATATGACCAAGTCAATTAACAGACATGGTTTTTATTATGAAAATAAATAGAAAGGGGAAACAAAACGAATGAAGCGATACGATATCAATGAGGACTGGGCACTTTCAGGTGTGATTGAAGCGGGAAATTTTGTTTTCGTGGGCTATTGCGTGGGGAACATCGGGCAGCCAATAGAGCAACAGATTGTAGGGGCATTGAATCATTTAGAAGAACGTTTGAAATTAGTCGATTTGACATTTGCAAATGTGGTTCAAATGGATGTACTTTTTAAAGATGTGTTTGATATTCCAGTGATGGAGAAGCTCTTAAAAGAAACCTTCCATGGGAAATTTCCGGTTAGAAAATCAATTCAGACAGCTTTCGCTAATTCTGGAGAGGTAGGCATTCTTTTTCAAATCGATGCTATTGCTTTTAAGGAAGATCAGGGAAAGTAAGTTCGTAGAAATCAAAAATGGGCTTCGATGTTTTTGCTTGTTAGCCGTAGGATAAAGGGAGAAGATCAAGAGCGTCTTGGCTGTTTCTATGAATAAGAATGATAAACAAAAGGGGCTGAATATCCAGTCTCTTTTTTTGTATCTCTATATAGCTATTATTTCCTTCGAGTTAATTGGATTGATCGGTTACACCCAAAGTTTTTTACGAGGACTCCGAACGCTTTGTAAACATAGTGTGAACCAGTTCTAGGAAGTAAGTTAAACTATATTTCTTTAATTTGTTCACACTTTCAGAGACACAATCATTCATATTCTTTATTTTCGTTTTATAAAATAGGACTTATTTTGTCATATTCATGACAATTATTGTCGTGTTCGTCCCTGAAAACCATGCAATAATGCAGTCATAAGGAATGAGTCAGCGAACGTATTACATAGATGTAAGAAGTAGTTGTCAATGGGCAGCTTTTTTTAATTGGAGAGAGTGTAGCTGATCTTATTTACTTAATTTGAAAGAGGGAAAAGCAATGAAAAAACCAGCGAAGAAAGAACTTTTATCACGTATTCTGATTAGTTCTTCTGTTTTTATATTAGGCAGCCCATTGATCACGCAAGCAATTATCAGTGTTCCGGCAGCAGCTGAAACGATCAGCACTTCAACGACAGAAGAAGTAACACGTAGTACAAATGAATTCATATCTGAACAACAAGAAGGAATAGTCGAACAAGCTACAGGTGAAGAAACCGTCGATTCAGAAACACAAGTAGTAGAAAGTACAGGGGAACAAGGGGCATCGGAGTCATCACAAGCAAGTGAAGATCAAGTGGAACCATCCACAGAGCAAATGACAGAATCCTCCAGTGAGCCAGAAGCCGCTGAGAGCAGTACAACATCTGATGAGGAGTCGAAAACAAAAGTAGCGGAAGCAGAAAATATCCTTTGGTCAGGTAACTGGGGAACCGCTCCAGCCACATTAGATATTGAAGGGGTTTTGACTGTAGGAGCAGGTACATTGACAACGGCGGTGGACCAAGTGATTCCTTTAACGGAAGAACTTAAAAATATGGTCATAAAAAAAGTTATTCTCACTGCGCCCGTCATTCTGCCAGCCGATGTGGCAGGTTTGTTCGAGAGCTACTCCCACTATGGCACTGTACCCTCTCAATTGAATGAGATTGTTGGGCTGACTTATCTTGATACGAGTCAAGCCACCACGATGAATTGTATGTTTTATGGCTATAGCGGATCTACATTAGATTTATCGAATTTTGATAGCACCGGTGTTATAAATTCTTTAGGTGCTGGGATGAACCAGTTTTTAGCAAATGTACGCTATCTAAGAGAATTAACATTAGGACCAAAATTCAGCTTTGTTGGGTGGAACAATTGGTCAAGCAATCCCTATCCAGTGAACTTAGTTGACCCTAGTGGAATGTATGGTTTTCATTCCAGTTACTATACCGGCTATTGGCAAAATGTAGGGGCTGGCACCATAGATGCGCCATACGGTGAACATATATTAAAATCAGAGGAACTAGTGTTGACCTATGATGGCGCGACGATGGCTGACACCTATGTATGGCAGCCTCGGTTTATTGAAGGAGCACCAGTCACAGTCAATTACCTAGATGAAGAGGGTAATGAATTATTGCCACCTAATGTATTGACTGGTGGAAATATTGGCGATTCAATTGAAGTTGTTCCTGAGGATATTCCTAACTATACATTGAAGGAAGTTCAAGGAGAGGAACAAATTGTCTTTAGCAATGTTCCGCAAACGGTCACGTATATCTATAGTCCTAAAATAGAAAGTAATGAGGAAAGAAAAATTGTCGCACGAGTCATTCACTATTTGCATGAAGACGGTACAGAAGCTGCTCCAGATAAAGTAGACACAGTTGAATTTACTCGAGAAGTAAGGACGAATCTAGCCACTGGCGAAGAAACCTTTGGTGAATGGCAAGCAAGAGATGATGATACGATATTTGATTTAGTCAAAAGTCCAGAGATAGTCAACTACTATACAGACAGGGAGTTTATCGATGAAGTTATCGATGTAAAGGCCGATTCAGAAGATATTGAAGAATTTGTCATGTACTCGCCAAAGATAGTCGAATCTACGGAGACCAAAGAAGTCAAGCGAATGATCCATTATGTGTATGAAGATGGTAAAGAAGCCGCGCCAGACAGTGTCGACACGGTCACCTTTACACGCACAGTGACAACGAATGAAGCAACAGGGAAAAATACCTATGGCGAATGGCAAGCCCAAGATGATGACACGATGTTTGATGAAGTGTTAAGTCCAGAAATAGACAAGTACAATGCAGACCAAAAAATGGTTGATAAAGTCACTGAGTTGACTGCAGAATCAGAAGATCGCGAAGTGACTGTCACTTATTCGCCAAACATGACCGAATCTACGGAGACCAAAGAAGTCAACCAAACGATCCATTATGTGTATGGAGATGGCAAAGAAGCCGCGCCAGACAAAACGGACACTGTTACTTTTACACGAACTGTCACAATAAATGAAGCAACAGGTGACAAAACTTTTGGCGAATGGCAAGCGAAAGATGATGACACGAAATTTGACGAAGTGAAGAGTCCTGAGATCAAGAACTATCACGCAGACAAAACAAGCATCGAGGAAGTCACAGGTTTGACAGCAGAAGACAAGGATCGTGAAGTGACTGTTACTTACTCACCAAATATGACCGAGTCAACAGAAACCAAAGAAGTCAAACGAATGATCCATTTTGTATATGAAGACGGCAAAGAAGCCGCCCCAGACAAAGTAGACACGGTTACGTTCACTCGAACGGTCACCACGAACGAAGCAACTGGCAACAAGACCTATGGCGAATGGCAAGCCCAAGATGATGATACGATGTTTGATGAAGTGTTAAGTCCAGAAATTGACAAATACAATGCGGACCAAAAAACGGTTGATAAAGTCACAGGTCTGACTGCAGAATCAGAAGATCGCGAAGTGACTGTCACTTATTCGCCAAATATGATCGAATCTACGGAGACCAAAGAGGTCAAACAAACGGTTCATTATGTGTATGAAGACGGCAAAGAAGCCGCGCCAGATAAAGTAGACACGGTCACGTTCACGCGGACGGTCACCGCCAACGAAGCAACTGGTGACAAGACCTATGGAGAATGGCAAGTCCAAGATGATGATACAACGTTTGACGAAGTGAAGAGTCCTGAAATCAAGAACTATCATGCAGACAAAGCAACAGTCGAAGAAGTTACAGGGCTGACAGAAAAATCAGAAAATCGTGAAGTAACAATCACTTACTCACCAAATATGACCGAAACAACAGAAACCAAAGAAGTCAAGCAAACGATCCATTATATTTATGAAGACGGCAAAGAAGCCGCGCCAGATAAAGTAGACACGGTCACGTTCACGCGGACGGTCACCGCCAACGAAGCAACTGGTGACAAGACCTATGGCGAATGGCAAGCCAAAGGTGATGATACAACATTTGATGAAGTGAAGAGTCCTGAGATCAAGAACTATCATGCAGACAAAACAAGCATTGAGAAAGTCACAGGTTTGACAGCAAAGGACAAAGACCGCGAAGTAACTGTCACTTACTCACCAAATATAACTGAGTCAACAGAAACCAAAGAAGTCAAACAGACGATTCATTATGTGTATGAAGACGGCAAAGAAGCCGCGCCAGATAAAGTAGACACGGTCACGTTCACGCGGACGGTCACCGCCAACGAAGCAACTGGTGACAAGACCTATGGCGAATGGCAAGCCCAAGATGATGATACAACGTTTGACGAAGTGAAAAGTCCTGAAATCAAGAACTATCATGCAGACAAAGCAACAGTCGAAGAAGTTACAGGGCTGACAGAAAAATCAGAAAATCGTGAAGTAACAATCACTTACTCACCAAATATGACCGAAACAACAGAAACCAAAGAAGTCAAGCAAACGATCCATTATATGTATGAAGACGGCAAAGAAGCCGTACCAGATAAAGTAGACACGGTCACGTTCACGCGGACGGTCACCACTAACGAAGCAACTGGCGACAAGACCTATGGCGAATGGCAAGCCAAAGAAAACGATACGACCTTTAACGAAGTGAAGAGTCCTGAGATCAAGAACTATCATGCAGACAAAACAAGCATTGAGAAAGTCACAGGTTTGACAGCAAAGGACAAAGACCGCGAAGTAACTGTCACTTACTCACCAAATATAACTGAGTCAACAGAAACCAAAGAAGTCAAACAGACGATTCATTATGTGTATGAAGACGGCAAAGAAGCCGCGCCAGATAAAGTAGACACGGTCACGTTCACGCGGACGGTCACCGCCAACGAAGCAACTGGTGACAAGACCTATGGCGAATGGCAAGCCCAAGATGATGATACAACGTTTGACGAAGTGAAAAGTCCTGAAATCAAGAACTATCATGCAGACAAAGCAACAGTCGAAGAAGTTACAGGGCTGACAGAAAAATCAGAAAATCGTGAAGTAACAATCACTTACTCACCAAATATGACCGAAACAACAGAAACCAAAGAAGTCAAGCAAACGATCCATTATATGTATGAAGACGGCAAAGAAGCCGTACCAGATAAAGTAGACACGGTCACGTTCACGCGGACGGTCACCACTAACGAAGCAACTGGCGACAAGACCTATGGCGAATGGCAAGCCAAAGAAAACGATACGACCTTTAACGAAGTGAAGAGTCCTGAGATCAAGAACTATCATGCAGACAAAACAAGCATCGAGGAAGTCACAGGTTTGACAGCCGACACCAAAGACCGCGAAGTAACTGTTACTTACTCACCAAATATGACTGAGTCAACAGAAACCAAAGAGGTCAAACAAACGGTTCATTATGTGTATGAAGACGGCAAAGAAGCCGTGCCAGATAAAGTAGACACGGTCACGTTCACGCGGACGGTCACCACCAACGAAGCAACTGGTGACAAGACCTATGGAGAATGGCAAGCCCAAGATGATGATACGACATTTGATGAAGTGAAAAGTCCTATGATTAAGAACTATACCGTCGATAAGGAAACGATCGAAGCAGTTACAGGAGTAGCGGTTGATAATCAAGACATCGAAGTCACCGTTACGTATGTGCCAAAAATGGAAACCGCAACAGAAACTGAGGAAGTCAAGCAAACGATTCATTACGTCTATGAAGATGGTAGCAAAGCGGCGGACGATCATACCGATAAAGTCACTTTCACCCGGGTGATAGCAAAGAATTTGGCAACTGGTGTAGTGACCTATGGCGAATGGAAGGCAAAAGACAACGACACGACTTTTGCTGAAATTTCCAGCCCAATGATTGAATATTGCACACCAGATAATGAGTTGATCGAAGCAATTACGAATATTCAACCCGATGCAAAAGATACCGAGTTGACTGTGATCTACAAAGCAAATACGGAAACGAAAGAGGAAAGTAAAGAGGTTTCGCGGACGATTCATTATGTTTATGAAGATGGTAGCCAAGCGGCAGAAAGTTATACGGAAACCTTAACCTATACACGCACGGAAACAACCAATCTGCTGACTGGTGAAGTCGCATATAGTGACTGGACAGCCACAAATGGTGACACGACATTTGATGAGGTGAAAAGCAAGCAAATTGAGGGCTACACGGCAGACCTGACGACAGTCAAAGAACAAACAGGAATGACTGCAGAAGATGAAGATACGGAGCTGACTGTGACGTATATAAAAAATGCAACAGACGAAGCCAATCCAACAGACTCATCAAAAGAGTCAAGCAACACGCCAAATGATCAGACAAAAACAGATGATAACACACCGTCTACTGATATGAAAATAACGACTAACGTATCAGAAACAACAAGAACAGTCACGAGTGAAAAAAGTCTTCCAAAAACAGGAGAGAAAGAGGAACCCTTCATATTATACGCTGGAGTGACTATGGCGGTATCATCCCTGCTAGCATTTTTCTTAAGACGCTTAAGACAGAAACGAAAATAAGAAATCAGAAAAAGCTTTCTTATGAAATGGAATAGAATACTGGCGAAGTAGAAGACTGCTGATAATTTCCCATACTAATCTTGGAAATTTATCAGCAGTCTTTTCATTATGATTTGAAGCTTGTTCAAGTACTATCACACACCAAACCTTCTGACCACTTCAATAGAAAAACTCCTTCGTTTTCTGAAGAAAATTATGATATGATTTTGTGACAGAGACACGCTATGAAAGATAAAGGGAGGGATGGAACTATGAAGATAAAACAAGTGAGTGAAAACTATGATATCACACCACATACTCTTAGGTACTATGAACAAATTGGTTTGCTATCACCCAACTATACTGAGAATGGGTATCGAGATTACTCATACGAGGATATTGAGCGATTAAATACCATTAGAGACCTGCGTTTTTTTGATGTATCACTTGAGGAAATTAAGAACTACTTGGATACAAAGAATAAAGCGCTGACTAAAGAAATCCTTCATTTCGAGATGGAGCAATTAGAAGATAGAATCCATGCGTTAAAAGAGAAACAAGATTTGTTAAAAGAGCGAATTGACTTGCTTGTCTACGCTGAAAAAAAGCAAAACCATGAAATTGAACGTACATTTTATGAAGAACGGTACCTTGTTTTAAGTCAAGAGAAAGACACAATGGGGAAAGACTTGTACTTTGAACTTAAACGCCTGCACAAACAATTTGAAAAAGAACTGCATGCCAATAATCAAAATGTTTTCGGAACGATTTTACTGCCGCACGAAGACGCATTTAGGCATCAAGTTTTCTATTGTCTGACAAACGATTTGGCAGATGAGAAGGCATTTACAATGCCTGCAGGAGAGTATCTCGCTATTTATTATACGGGCACATATAAGCAGCGCTTAGCTGCTTTAGCAGAACTAAAAAGTTACCTAAAGAAAAATAGACTGGTCGCGAAAGGAAATTTTTATGAGTTCTACTTGATTGATTTTCATGAGACGAATTTACCGGAAGAATACGTGAGTAAAATAGAAATTCTCCTTGATCAACCCGATTAAAACGGAATCGATCAAGGAGAAACGTATCTATTGGTACTTAGTGATTCAGCAAGTTTATCGATAAGATGACTTATGAAATAGAACTGTTCTTATTTCTCTACTTTGGTATCCATTGAGTAGGTGGGAGTAGTTTCCTTTAGAATGACTCGTGTTACGTGCTTTTCAGATTCTACTAATAAGAAAAGTAGAGTTGCTGGGAGAACACTGATAAGCAGTTCGGATAAAGTTAAAGAGGTGGTCTGTAAGATACTTTGCAATGGTGAAAAATAGACCATTCCTAATTGGAGAATCGCCATAACAAGTAATGAGTAAATCAAGGCTTTATTCTGCTTGATTTTGTTACTGAAGGCTGAATCCGTGATCTCACGACAGTTGATCATGTAAAAAGCTTGACCGAAAACGATCGCATTGATCAAAACGGTTTGTCTGACAGCTTCGTCGCCGAATGCATTCATCGTTAGAAAGCCGAAGAAGGTCAAGAGTAGGCCGACATAAACGATTCGAAAGAGTGTATATTTGGAAATGATTTTTTCTTTCATATCACGAGGTGCTCGATTCATGATCATTTTGTGAGCTGGTTCAAAACCTAACGCATAGGAGAGTGTAATTGACGCAACTAGATTTAACCAAAGAATCTGCACTGTGCTTAGTGGTAAAGGAAGATTTCCCAACATAGAAACGATCAGCAAAAGCCCCTGGGCCAGACAGGTTGGCAAGTAGAAGAGGATCGTCTTTTTTAAATTATCAAAAATTCGACGGCCTTCTTTGATTGCTTTTGCAATCGTTTCAAAATTATCGTCAATGAGGATCATGTCGGCAGCTTGTTTACTAACATCGCTTCCTTTAATTCCCATGGCGATCCCTACATCTGCTTTTCTAAGTGCGGGTGCGTCATTGACCCCATCACCAGTCATTCCAACGATTTCGCCTTGTTCTTGTAAATAAGTAACGATCATCAGCTTATGCTCAGGTGTCGTTCGGGCAAAAATATTGGTATTTTTTACCACTCTTTGCCACTCATCTGTGGATAAACGATCCAATTCAGTTCCAGTGATTGCCCGTTCAGAATGGTCGATTCCTAATTTTTTGGCAATCGCTTTTGCGGTCGTTGGGTGATCCCCGGTGATCATTACGACTCTGACCCCGGCTTTTTTACAATCTGCTACCGCTTCGATCGCTGATTCTTTTGCTGGATCGATAATGCCAGCTAATCCGATGATTACGAGCTCGTCCATCTCTTCATGAGTCAATTCAGTCGTTGTATCTACATCTTTATAAGCAAACGCGATCACTCGTTGTCCCTCTGAAGCAAAAGCCAAATTGATCTTTTCCCACTGTGCATGATCAAACTCCGCTATCTGCCCATCAATATGTGCAGCAGTCGCTTTATTTAAAACGATATCTGGAGCACCCTTTACAAAAATCCGCTTTTTCCCATTGATCAAATGGCTTGTTGCCATATACTTATATTTTGAGTCAAAAGGTAATGTTTCTAGACTCTTGATCCGCGGTGTGCCAATACGATTGGTCCAACGTAATAAAGCTAATTCTGTTGCATTTCCGGTCACTGGACAGTGGCGATCATCGAAACTCTGTGTTTCTTGACAGTTTTGCATGATTTTGGCTAGCAGTTCGTTGTTCGAAGAATCTGTTTGGTCTTCATGATCAATCACTGTTACCTGATTATTAGAAAACACATTGGTAAGGGTCATATCGTTTTTGGTCAAAGTACCTGTTTTATCAGAACAGATGACTGTCATTGAGCCAAGTGTTTCGACAGTAGGCAATCCCTTTACGATCGCATTTTGCTCAGACATATTTTTCACGCCGGAAGACAGAATAATCGTCAAGATAGAAGGCAATCCCTCAGGAATAGAAGAAACGATCAAAGCAATGATTGCTGACACGATATACATCGGACTCATGCCATAAATGAAGTAGCTGATCAATCCTAATAAGAAGATAAAGACGCCGATCCCTTTAAAAATAGCATGATTCATTTCGTTCACTTTTTTCAATAAAGGGGTTTCTTTCACTTCAATGGTTGCTAAAGAAGCATTGATTTTACCAATCTCAGTGTCCGAGCCAATTTCAACAACGATCCCTTTTCCAGTTCCTGACTGTACTTGCGTACCTGAGTACGCCATATTGGTTCGTTCAGCAAGTGCTATTTGCCCCTCTAAACGAGCACTTGTTTTTACGACTGCATCAGGCTCTCCAGTCAGAATCGATTCATCGATTTTTAGTTCATTCACGGTTTCCATACGCAAATCAGCAGGAATAACATCACCAGGTGATAAATAAACACGGTCCCCTGGAATCAAATTTTCTGCATCGATTGAAAGACGTCCGTTTTCAGATTCGACTGTCGCCTTTGAACTAAGTAATTTTGAAATGCTAG
Organism: Enterococcus sp. AZ095a; assembly: GCF_050546735.1. Classification (NCBI taxonomy): domain Bacteria; kingdom Bacillati; phylum Bacillota; class Bacilli; order Lactobacillales; family Enterococcaceae; genus Enterococcus; species Enterococcus sp. AZ095a. Next base: position 806,806 of record NZ_CP172953.1, read on the forward strand.
ATAGTGAATCATCTGCTTTTCTCTCTTGGTAGTAACCAATCATTGCGTTTAAAACGACAACGAGTAAAACGATCGCTCCTTCAACTAAACTTCCCGTAATAAATTTTAAAACAGCTGCACCGATCAAGACATACATTAACGCATCGTGGAAGTAAGATAAAAACTTCTTCCATTCGGGTGTCTTTTCTGATGCTTGTAATTTATTTTTCCCGTGTTTTTCTTGATACGCTTTACGTACCTCATTTGTGATAAGCGTCTTACTTGTCGCTGACTGCACCTTTTCAATATCCAAATTATGCCATTGTTTCATTATTTTCCCTCCGTTTTCTTTACATGAATAGCATAAAGGTTAGAGTGACTATAAGGTCAAACGTTTTTTGAAAATATTTTTTACCTATAGGCTAATTGCAAAAAAAAATTCTTTAGATGGGCTGAAAATGGCGATTTGGCTCCGTGTTTCGTTATAGGAGTCAAGGCGCTTGATTGATGAAGGTACCTACAAAAAGGCTAGCAAAACTATTATCAAATGGCTAAATCAATGTCCGCTGGTAAACTTGATGCCCAAAATACCAACTATTAATAAGACGATGAAAACCCAAGTCAGAAGGGATAGCTGGTCTTTAAAGAACACGACCCCCACAATAATCGATCCCACCGCACCTATCCCTGTCCAAACAGGATAAGCGATACTTAATGGTAGGTTTTTGACCGCTAAAGCCAAGAAGCCAAAACTGAAAAGCATTCCGATGACTGTTGAAATACTATACCAAAAGTGGCTAAACCCGTTGCTCAGTTTCATGGTAGATGCCCATACGACCTCAAAAAATCCTCCTAAAAGTAAATAAATCCATGTCATAATTTATTCTCCTCCTCAAAAAAAAATAAGCATTCAGTAAACTCTTCAAGGACCTAATGAGTTTACCAAACACTTCTATCACCCGGTGGTGTTTTGGATATTCAATTAATGTAACAATAATAAAATCTTAGCTGAAAAGGGAGAGATTGTCAAACAAGTGGAAATGGTTGATAACTACCGCTCTTTTGATTTATAAGTTGATATTTGTCATTTTTTCCTTTTGAAAGCAATTACTTTGAAGAAAATGATACAATATCTATAAGTAAAATAAGTTTTGTCAGAATCTAGTTAAATATACATTCGCATCTTATTTAGATGGTTTAGAATCTCACAATTATTTTGAAAATTAGTTAAAAATAATCTTTAGGGAAGGAGAAGAACAATGTATCAGAATAAGAGTCTAGCTATTCAAGAAACGGTATTGATTGATATTTTGAAAAAAGATACTACTCTTTACAAGATTATTAAAGATGTCTCGGCTTTAGGTATTCCAAACCTTCATGTCGGCGGTGGAAGTATCACGCAGTCTGTATGGAATCATCTTTTTTCTAAGCCCATCGGTTACGGAATAAGTGATGTGGATATCGTTTTTTTTGACACAGATTTGAGTCAAGAGAAAGAACGAATGGTACTAGAACAAATAGTGAAAACTACTAAACAAAATCAATATGCGCTGGATGTAAAGAATGAGGCAAGGGTGCACCTATGGTATGAAGAAGAATTCGGGTTTTCTATTCCCGCATATACCTCTACTGAAGAAGCGATCAGTACTTGGCCCAGTACTGCAACTTCGATCGGTGTTTTTTTCGATCAGGAAAGCAAGCTCCAGATTTTTGCCCCTTATGGCATGTATGACCTCTTTTCTGGGATAGTAAGACCAAACAAAGCGATGATTTCCCGTGAAGTTTATGAAAGAAAAGCTGAGAAATGGGGCTCGAAGTGGCCAGAACTTACGGTGATTGGCTGGCGGTAACAATTGATGAACATAGCGATTTATGCATTAATCTTTGAATAGAAACTATTTGATTGTTAACAAACTTCTATCTATTTTGATTTCAGAACCACTCTTGAAAAGATAGGCCATGCAAAATTTGTGACATTGTATGTAGAATAATTGCTAGTGATCGAGAGTAAGGATATTCAAGTGCAGAGTTGAAGAAAATTCATAGTGAAAAGGTCAACCTCCCGTATACATTTTAACCAGATGTGTATGGGAGGTAGGTTTTATTTTTGACTATTTTTAACAGTTTTTGTTGAGAGTCTATCAATTCACAGCAATGAAAGGCAAAGAATTTTCTCAGCCACAGCTTTTCCTAAAATTTCCCCTCCAGTTTGAGAAAAATGCAGATGATCCCCCGAATCAAATGCAGAAGCTAATCTCGTTTTATCAGAAGGATCTCTTACCATATCATTGATATCGATCGTATTTGCTTGAGTCATTATCCATTGATTAAACGCAGTTCGGATAGCTTCTTTTTCCTCGGTCCAACTCGGCTTTCCTTGGTTGTAAGAATAGTTAAAAGGGGGAAGCGTGAGGGGAACAAACGGAATGTCTGCTTTTTTTGCCAGATTTATTAGAACTTTGTAGTGTTTGATCAACTCATCTTTGGTAGGTAATTCTGAAAGTGGAGAGCCCGTTCCTGGATGAAATAAGTCATTTAACCCAATCAATGAAACGATCAAATCTGGCTTTTGATCCACGACATCTGCTTGGAACCTGTCGATTCCTGCAACACCAAAGCTGTCTTTCCAACGAGAAATCCCTGAACCAGCATGTGTCAGACGATTGCCTGATATGCCAGCATTAAAGCTTGTTGCAATCAGACCACGTTTGTTTAGATTGTCGATGACACTATCACTAAAATATCCTTGATTCGTCAAAGAGTCGCCAAAAAAAGCAATGACTTTTGCATCAACTTTCGTTTCTAGAGCAACTGAAGTAATCCCAAAAATAAAGTTATTGGTTTCTCTTATATTCGAATGGACTACTTGATCAGATAGTAAGTTTGCCGAGGAAGATACTCGATTGATCTCGTTGGAGAATAATGCCTCTATCAGAATATCGGCTCCTTTGGTTACTGAAAAATCAATGTCATCTGTCCATAAAGTGGATCCAGCTGGGACAATGAATTGTGGTCGATTATCTAAGGTAATAACATTGGATTGTTGGTTTCCCGGATTACTACTGATTTTTATCGACTCTACGTTTAAATCAAAAGAATCATAGCGGTTACAAAGTTCGAGTGCTAATCGTTGTCCAGAAAGCGGCTGCTTGATTCTTAAACGTAATTTACGTCCATTAGGAGAAAAGTTTAGTACTTGGTAATTAGAAAATACTTGATGCCAAATTATTTTTTTCATCATATATCACCTTACAGTTCATCTGCAGCTTTCATTTTATCATTGAAACCAAAAAGCCAAGTCAAAAGAAAGGATAGCAAAAATGTTCCTATATGAGAGAGTAGATAAGCATAGAAGTTTTTATCGATCCCTGCAACCGGGTTGATAAAAGAGGCAAATCCTATAACCCCACCTGCGAATCCATAGTTGACCAAGTGAAGGAAACCTGCTAGAGCACCACCAAAAATATTTGAAAGGGTCACGAGATAGAAGACTTTTTTGTATTTTAGTAGAATACCATAGATTGCAGGTTCGCCAACACCGCATATTTGTGAAAGAGTGGCAGCAAAGGCAACTTGTTTTAGTTGAGCTTTTTTTGTTTTCAATGCGATTGAGCATGTTGCACCCGCAATACCCATCATCAATACAGACGAGAAGGCATTCATCATACTAAATCCGTTAACAGTTAAATCGTTGACGATGATCGGAATCAATGGCCAATGCATGCCGAAGACCACTAAGACTGGAAAAAGTGCGCAATAGACTGCTCCGCCAATAATCGTGTTAAAGTCAAAAATGGTACTAATTCCGAATGCTAGCCCATCACTAATAATCGTTATGATTGGTCCGATGATAAGAAGAACGGCTAAGCTTAGTACCAGAACTTCAACGATTGGTGACACAATGGAAGAAATCACGAGAGGAACAATTTTCTTTAAAAACTTTTCAACATACGTTGCTAACCAAGCAGCGACCAGAATAGGGAAAACCGAAGCTGTATAATTCATAATGGGGAATTCTATGCCAAAAATAGCGACCTTCGCAGCTGTACTTGAAGCAATAGTGACTATATTTGGATGAATGAGTATCGCACCCACGACTGCCAGAACAATAGGATTCACCTTTAATTTTTGAGCTGCAGTAAAACCTAAGATGACAGGTAAAAAATAAAAAATGCCATCTGCAATCGTGCTAATCAATAGATAAGATTGCGAACTATCTTGTAATAAACCAAACGTCACCAACGAAGCTTGTAATCCTTTGATTATTCCAGCTCCTGCAAGAAGACCGATGACGGGCATCATTGAACCTGTAATTATGCCAATAAACTGATTGAAGCCATTTCGAAATAGCTGAAGAAAATCACTATTGGAATCATTTTCCACCACTCCCTCTGTAGAATCAAAGACTTGATCATTGTTTAACTGGCGCATTACTTCCTCGTAAATAGCATTTACTTTGTTTCCAACAACCACCTGATATTGTCCTTGAGCTTCTACTACGCCCATTACATCATCCAACTCTTTTATCTTAGTTGTATCGGCTTTCTCTTTGTCCACTAGATAGAAACGAACACGTGTAATGCAGTGGATCACATTTTTGATATTATTTTTTCCACCAACGTACTCAATCATGTACTCCGTTAACTGTTTGTCACTCATAATAAAACCTCCTCATTTCTTTTAACCGGTTACGCTCATTTTAAATTTGTTTAAACAAATAATCAAGCATTTGTTTAAACAAATTTAAGTTTTTTGTATAGGTAGAATGATATCATGTTATAATTAACTGAAAGAGTGAGGTGGAACTATGGTGAATAAGTTTCGGGATATATATGACACTTTGAAAAATGAAATTAATGAGGGACTCTATAACGATACAATGGTTTTACCGACCGAAATGGCGTTAATTGAGCGATTTGGTACTAGTAGAAATACAGTTCGCAGAGCGATTCAACTGCTTAATGAAGATGGATTGGTTTATAGTGTGAAAGGAAGAGGGGTAGTTATTCTTGAAAGAATCGAGATTGACAAGAAGTCTTTCAAGGTAGGAAATTTTCAAGGATTGAAGGCACTATCCGCAGATACTGAGGTCGAAAAAAAAACAATTGTGCAAGAATTTCACGAGTTGACTGTTGATGATTCATTAGCAAAAAAAATTTCATTTCCGGTTGGTGAAAGAGTATACCTTGTGAAACGATTACGCCTCATTGATGGGAAAGCGATGATGTCAGATACGAGTTATTTCAAAAAAAGTATCGTTAAGGGTCTTAATGAGAAAATCATAGCCGGATCAATCTACGACCATATCAAACAAAACTTAGATTTTAAAATCGCTGCATCAAAGTCTATAATGAAAGTTGAATCTGCAAAAGATTCTGACTTTAAAGAATTAGCTTTAGGAAAAAATAATTGTGTGGGAATATTGGAAAATGCGGTCTATAATGATATGGGAAAATTATTCGAATATACGACAATCAGGTATATTCCTAACGAATATGCACTCATTTCATTTGATCAAAATTAAAAACTGGTTTAGCTAAATAACATAAAAGATCATAGCAAAGGGATTTCTAGTACATTGTCTGTATACTTTTTTTCTATTGCACTTGTACAAATCAACTAGCTGTCATTTATTTCTAAGTTGATAAATGAATGTGAGTTATCTAAAACAAGACCGAATAAAAAGCCAAAAGGTGGGAGAATACTATGAGAATTAGAGCTGCTGCATTGTCTGATCATAAAGAACTAGCTCATTTGTCGAAAGTACTAGGCTATCCAATCGAAGAAGAAGTATTGATCGAAGGCCTAAAGAGAATTTTAGCTGAGGAGGATCATCTCTTGCTGGTCGCTGAAATAGAGGGAAAAGCAGTTGGAATGATTGAAGCACAGCCATATTCAACAGTTTATTCTGCCGGGCGATTTTTTAATGTCCTAGGTTTGGTAGTGGATGATCAAGTGCAAAAGCAAGGCGTTGGCGGGAAACTACTGTCGGCAATTGAAGCAGAAGCCCGACAGCGAGGAATGCAAGGCATTCGATTAAATTCGAATGTCAAACGCCATGCTGCCCACAAGTTTTATGAAAACCATGGCTACCACAGCAGTCATGAACAGAAACGGTTTATCAAGGAATTATAAAAATGCAAAGACGCTGGAGGAGTGACAAACGACTCTTCAGCGTCTTTTTTGTATCCACGTTTTTATTTGTTCAATTTAAGACAGAAAATCTAGGTTCTAAGGGATCAATGCTAGCTGTAGCCTTCAGATACAAATGCATAGATCATGGAGGAACATTTCTTTAATCTTTTAGTGAAGAGGATAATTTTATTAACTGGTCCACGAATAAATAGATAATTTTCTATTTCTATGACTTGAATAGTGGTAAGAAAATCACTCAATCGTTGAGGAAAATGGACGTACATTAGATAAACCCATTTAATTGCTACATTTTTATCCGTCTAATCATAGGAATGTATTAATGTTTGCTAAAGATCAATCAGATACTCAAACTTTTTTAGTTTTTGATAAGCTGATTTTCCTTTTCTTGAAAGTTTCACTTTGCTGAATTTAAATCGTCTTCGATTGGCTGATAGCAAGGATCGATGTAATCGAGTATTGATGATAGATTCAATTTCATTCTCTTCTTCTGTGGTTAATTTGATAGGGGAATACCCGCTTTTAATCAAAGAATATGAATATTCCAGACAGCTCATTTTATAAATAAAAGCAGTCAATTTTACTTTTTCGACCCTCATTTAATCACCCTTTCTTCTTAAAATATAGTAGTAAAGAAGATACAAAATTGCCATTCGATATTTACTTCGTGTTATGCAAATATTGAAAAAGAGATGAGTTTATGATGGAAGTTCCCTCTATTTATGGCCTGTTATTTTAGCAAGAAAGTTTTTTTTCTTATCTACTGATTTTTAATAACTAGAAGAAATACCCGGTATTGATATGAATAGCCTAGCTATATCAAGGGAATGACACAGGAAAGCAACAACTTAAAAAAAGCAAGACCTAAAATTTTTAAAAGCTGCTTTTTTTGTTTTTTTTTGCACGGTATTTTTGCGAATTTGGTGCCATTTTAAAAATGATTTTTACTATTTTTTTATTAAAAAACAATTGTTTTCTCTGGGGGGACTTAGTATGCAAGAAATAATAAATGAATATACGGGTTATAAATAATTGTTATTTTTCTCAAAAATGCATGGCGCTATGAAAATTTCGATTTTGATTTTTTCTTACCCACTTGTAATCTATTAGATGCAAGAAGCAAACAGAACGCACCGTTTTTTTTCGAAAAGTTGAATCACTAATTTTAAAAGGTAGACTAAAAGATTTATTTTTCAAAAATATCTGTTAGAAGTGATTCAGCTTTTATAAAAGAAAAATACAATGAGTCATCTAAATTGATGGCTAATTTTCACTAAAGGAGGGTGGTGAATGAAATCAAAAATAGGTGAGGGAATGTTGGTCTTTTGCATAGTAGTTTTCATCCATTTTCCAACTATTGTTTATGGTACACAAACTCAAGAAGTGAAAACTGAAGGCATGATTAGTTTCACTGGTACATACGAACCCATTGGCGCGCCAGAGCCTAAGCCACCAGTTCACGTTGTCAAGCCACCTTCAGATGGTAGTTCAAGTTTGGAAAAAACTTTTCCACAAACAAATATGATCACAAACACTTGGTGGAAATCGATTGGATTAAGTTTACTTATCATTGTCGTTTGTTGGTGGGGGAAAGCATTGAAAAACATATATGAATTAAAAGAAAGTAGGAATGAAATATGAAATTTATTCGTTTAGCGTCAATTGCCGTATTATCTACCACTATTTTAGCTGGAAGTGCGACCAAAGCTTATTCACAAGAGGTTCGAGATGTAACCTCGAATGGACAAGTTGAGTTTCGTCCGGCGGGTGAAGAGGATGGAGAGCTAGAGGTGGTGAATCCAGTACCAAATCCAGATGTGGAGATTGAACCCGAAATTCCTGGGACCACTGGAGAATTATCCATCATGAAAGTAGCAACGATGAATTTCGGTACACAAGTAATTTCTAATCAAGATAGAGAATATAACATGGTTGCAGAAATGCAGCAAAAATCTGGAACAACGGGTGACGATAATAAAGTACCTTATGTCAGTTTTGCTCAGGTTCATGATCTACGAGGAACAAATGCCGGTTGGGATCTAGAAGTTAGTTTAAGTAATTTTGAGTCACAAACACAAAACAATATTTTGACGGGTGCTTGGATAGAGTTTGTTGGTTCTGAGATTAGGTACGAGGGAAGCAATAATTTAAATTCACCTAGCGCTCATGAAGATAATTTAGAACTACTCACAAACGGGGCTGCTCGTTCAGTGATGAGAGCGATAAAAGGTCAAGGCGCCGGGGTTTCTTCAGTTGTCTGGGGAAATCAAGAAGAACTGACAAATCAATTTTCCTCAGAAGATTTTGATTCTAAAAATGATGTTGTAGAAAATGGTGCCATCAAATTGCATGTTCCGGGTTCTACTGCTAAAGATGCGACCACGTATAAGGCAACACTGTTATGGGATTTGACAACGACTCCTAATGGCGATGTTGGTGATGAAGAAAATAATATTTAGTAAGAGCAGGCACCAGAAAACTTTATGAAAAATTCTCTACAGCGTTGCATGAATGTGTAGCGTTGTTTTTTTTAGAAAGGATGATTCATTTGAACCATACTCATATATCTACTTATTTACAGCATTTGTTCCTTAAATATAAGGTTTTTTTTCTTCTTTCGATTTTCTTGTTTCCAGCATTGGTCCAAGCCGAAGAAAGTAGCCTGAATTTTCATGTTGTACCGGAATTACCTGCTAGCCAAGTAGACAGTACAAATAGTTACTTTGATCTGAATCTAGCACCAGGTTCAAAAGAGAAATTGTCCTTAAAGCTTCATAACGGGAGTGAAGAAACCATTCAAGTGCGAATCACCCCTCATACTGCTTATACCAATGTGCATGGTTTCGTGGAGTATGGCAAAAAGGCAGAAGAACCGGACCCAACATTACTATATTCTCTTGACGAATTGATTGAATCACCAGATGTGGTCGAGCTCAGTGGAAATGAAACAAAAACAGTGAACTTATCACTTCAAATGCCAGACGCTTCCTTTGATGGATTTCTAGCAGGTGGGCTGCGTATTAGTGAAGTGAAGGAAGAGACAGAAGAAACGGTTAGTGAGCAAGAGGGGGTTGCAGTAAAAAATGAATTTGCTTATGTCATAGGAGTTGTGGTCAGCAATACTCGAGATTCTGTAGAACCAGATTTAGAACTCTTAGATGTTTTCCCAAATCAATTGAACTTTCGCAATGTAATTAGCGCGACGATTCAAAATGTGACGCCAACCTTTGTGAATCGACTAGCCATTAAAGCGAGTGTTCAGCGCGAAGGTGAAACAGAAATTCTTTATGAGGCAAGTGACGAGCAAATGCAGATGGCACCTAATTCCCACTTTCATTTTCCAATTCCTTTGGGAGGCGATCGTTTTGAAGCTGGCAATTATCTTTTGAAACTGACAGCAACTTCTAAAGGGGAGTCGTGGTCCTGGGAACAAAAATTTACGATTGATTCTGAAAAAGCGCGAAGTTATAACCGTACAGATGTCACGATTGACGCAAGCACAAACTGGTGGATGATAGGATCACTTGTTTTATTTTTTGCGTTATTGGGGATGATCGTTTACGAACTCTATAAGAAAAAGCTTAAAAGAAAGTCAGGAGGTGTGAGATCGGATGAGTAAATTATTTAGGAAAGCGGTAATTTATATTATCGCTTTCAAAATGATTGCACAATCATTCTCTGTACCATTGAACATGGCTTTTGCAGAAACGCTTACTGATTTTGATGATGTGTCTGAAACTAATGAATTTCCTTCTATCGTGGAGCAAACAGAAGCGGATGAATTAAAGGATGAAACCTTTCATTTTTCTGATACTTATCTTAAAGGAAAAGTATCAGAACCGATAATCGTAAAGATTTTTTCAAACAGTGAGTATCTATCTGTTCCTATTACTTTGCCAGAAGAGGCACAGATTGTTGAAGAAAAATTACCAGAGGGTATTTCTATAAAACAAGAAGCACAATTAGGTCGGTGGCTAATTGAATCCGTTCGTCCTCAAGATACATTTGACATTCCTTTGTTTTTCGAAGTTCCAGGGAAATATCAAGTATCTGTATTAGAAAAAATACTTGTTCTTGAAATAGAAGAAGAGCAACCTACAAATGATGCTAGGGACACAGAGTCAGAGGAAAACAATGGTATTTTTCCTGATGAAGATGGAATTGCTGGACAAGAAAGTGTAGAAACGGGTATTGATTATGAAGCATACAGTGAACATCTTGAGTTATTCAATGAAGTTTTTGAAGGCACACCATTAAACGAGAACAGAAAAGTTATCGTAGATGTGAACAATCTGCAAGACTATTTTCATTTTATTGGCAACGCAAAGAATGACGGTTTTGGTCAAGTGACACTCACGGAAGAAGTAACCAATCAAGCCGGTGCCATAACTCTAAAAGAAAAAATGCTCTCTGGTTATCCTATGCGAGTCACTGGCTCGATTAATACTGGACGTCTCAGTAATACGGGTTTAGGTTCGAGTAGAGGTGGCGATGGGGTCGGCTTTGGTTTTCATGCGGATGACTTAGATGCTGTAGGTGAAACAGGTCAGGGGATGGGGCTTGCAGGATTGGCTTCTTCTTTTGGCTTTAAAATTGATACGTATAGAAACAGTAGTGCAACAGCTCTAACTGAAGCGGACCCCTCGTCAATAGATGGAACTTCAAACTCTGCATTTGGTGCATTTGTTTATACAGACTCAAACTCAGGCATCCTGCGAAACTATCAAGGGAATGAAGCGCCTCCTCGAGTCACAACAAATCCCAGTAATAACTCTTTTCGAAATTTCTCGTTAGTTTACAATCCCGGTGTCGACAACAAAATACTCAGTATTAGCTATGAAGGAAGAGTATGGCGAGTTGATGTTTCTCAGTGGATAGACACAGAAGACTTATCTTTTATCATTTCTGCTGCGACAGGTGGGTCAGTCAACCTCCATCAAATTCGTCTTGATCGCTTTGAGTATGTGGCAGCAGCTACGGAATATGATTTTATTGAAGGGGATCGGACCAATTTTTTGGACCATTTTCATTTGAGCGGTTCGGCAATTTATAATGACCAAACTGGAATCGTCACACTAACCGAGGATAGGAGTAATCAAAACGGTAGTATTTTACTTAAAGAAAAATTGAGTAATATGCATCCTTTTGAGTTTAAAGGTCGTGTCAATATTGGGAATGGAAACGGAGGACAAGGAGCATCGGGTAGTTCTTTGAGCGGAAGTGATGGCGGTGATGGAATAGGTTTTGGCTTCCATCAATCTGAACTTGATACGTTAGGTCAGTCTGGACAAGGGATGGGCATAGCAGGACTGCAAAACGCTTGGGGATTTAAATTAGATACTTATCACAATCGTGTGGATTCGGGATCTGCCACTGCAGATTTAGACGAGTTTCGATCAACTGGTGTTTGGCCTTTGGTTACCCACAATCCACATGGGTCATTCATCTATACCAGAGACGATGGAATGTTGACTAGCCATGTAAGTAACAATAACGATAGTTCAGCAGCAAAGGCGATCTTAAGGAATAATAATAATTTATTTAGAGAGTTTAAAATGACCTATAATCCCGGAGAGTATGATTCGATTTTGTCAATTGAGTATAATGGTCAGGTTTGGCACCATGATGTCAGTGAATGGCTATCTAGTGGAAATGTTACTGCTTTGTCTTTTATTATTTCAGCAGCAACAGGCGCTCAGAGTAATCTACAACAGATAGAGGTAGATTACTTTAAATATATTGTTGGAGAGGGATCGGTCAACGTTGAATACAAAGATATTGATACACAGGAGAATATTTTGTCTGGGGAATCCTTTACGGGCAAGTTGGGTGACTCCACTTTCATCGATCCTAAGAGTAAAGAAAGTGATGAACCATTTCTTAATGGCTATGATTTTGTAGGAATTAGTGAAGACTCCTCTTCGCTGATTGACGACAAAGGATATTACACATTTTCAGATGAAGAAAAGACAATTGTTTATTACTTTACTAGAGCAAAAAATGAAGTCAAAGTGATGCACGTCGCCGAGCCAGGAACGATTGTTATTAAAGAAGAAACCGTTGAAATTCCCGTGAATCAACACAAAGAATTTTCTGCAGAATATTTTGAAGGATATGAACTCTTATATATTCAAAATGATGAGGAAATCTTAGAAGATGTGCAATCTCTTACTTTAAAAATTCAAAGAGACTCTCCCAAATGTATCAGATTCGTTTATATAAAAGAAAATGATCGTGTTTCTCCGTTAGATCCACTAGCTCCAGATAAAGAAGTAAATCCTGAAAATCCCTCATCTCTGCCTGAAAACCAGGGATTGTTCAGTATTGATTTTGCATCCAATTTTTATTTTGGCTCCTTTGCAATTTCCGCACAAGACAAAAGATATTACGCTAAGCCACAAAGATTATTATCAGTTGATGGAATGTTCATTGAAGAGGAGATTCGACCAAATTACGTTCAAGTCAGCGATCGCCGTCCATCAAATACTCGTGGGGGATGGGAGCTCTCTGTGAGTCAAAACGAGCAATTCTATAGCGCTGAAACAGGATCGGAGTTAACAGGGGCAAGCTTTATATTCCAGAATCAACAATTAGTTTCAGTACAAGATGGCATCGAACCTGGCTTGCAGCAGACGACACCTATCACACTTATTCCTGGTGGAGCTAAACGCACGGTTTTAAAAGCTCAAGGAGCTGAAGGGACGGGAACATGGATTTATCGATTTGGTGATTTTGAAAGTGCTGGTCGAAGTGTGATTTTAGAGGTTCCTAAGGGGGCCAATCCTGATGCTGCAAGTTATAAAACGACATTAACCTGGGAGTTAAGTTCGGTACCATCTAATTGATTTCTCTCGTGAAAAAGTTTGTTTCTTTGGCTTATATAGGAAAATATCAAGTGAAAAGGTCTGCGATGGAGTTGATAGCTACTATCCATGCTACCGTTCGTTTAAGTTTGGACAAGTATTAAATCGAGAATCAGAATAGCCTATACGTGCATTTTGACAGATCATCTACACGTCATTCAATAATGATAAATCAATGATTCCTCCCTTTTTTATGGGCGCACATAAATTATTCTGACAGATATTAATATAGGTGTCTTTCTTTGTTTAGTTGAAGGCTTACGATACTTTTCTGATCGCTTAACAGGTCTCTTTGTGGTGAAGTCTACAATCAAGGTATGTTTCTAAAATGATCAGTGTTGGATAGGGATCCATTGTTCAAGTGATAGAAATTTCTTAAAACATACCAGAGTTCCTAGGTTCTAAAAGAACTAAATGAATGCTAATAGAGCGAATGATACTTATGAACAAAGCGATACTAAAGCGAGTATTAGCAATCTATTTAAGTACTAGTTAGTAGATGGAAAGATAGAAAATGATTACAAATAAAGCGAGGAATATGATGCGTGAACTTCAAATTGCTTTTATTACAAGTCCTATGATCAGAAGATGGATGCGAATTTTAACTATTATAGAACAAGAAGAGACTTTTACAACTATTACGCTAGCTGATAAATTGGCAATCTCCCAACGTACACTAGTCAAAGATATTCATTTAATAAAAGAACACTTCGGTGATAGTGTTGCTATTTATTCAAATAATACTGGTTTTCGTTTTGCTGAAATCGATCGTCTAATGTACCAAGAGAAAAAAGAGGAACTTTTAGACCAAGATGCACTTTATGAAATATTGGAAAGAATTTTTTATGGTGATTTTGCTGACCTCGATGAACTCGCACATCAGTACAATTATGCAGAAACTACCCTAAGACGTTTTTTAAAAAAGACACAACCAACATTGGAAGAATACGATCTTAGCCTCAGCTTTAAACCTGTAAAATTTATTGGAGAGGAGTCAAACATAAGGAAATTTTTCTTTGATTTTTATTATGGAGGCGAACAAACTCCACAAACGGTTCGCCCCCCAGATGACCTGCATGCAATTATTCGAAAAGAACTTTCAGTAGAGTTGAAAACTTATAAAATAGGAACGGGAATTTCAATTGCTGCCTTCTATTCATTACTTTACTTGACTATGGTAAGAGTAAAACAAGAACAGTTGATTAAGGTTCCCAAATGGGCTAAGAGACTCGTTTATCAGGATGAGGATTACCAGTTATTTGAGTCACTGATCCCAATCATTGATAGAGAATACGGAATTCTCCTGCCGAAAGATGAGTTAGTCTGGCTCTATTTAATGATTGTATCAAAACGTACTACAAGTTGCTTGGAATACGAGCAGTGTTTTTTGCTGCGATTTGATCAATGGCCTCAAACTACTGCAATAGTCACTGATTACTTTTCAAATGAACTCTTTAGTCAATGGGATCGTCCTTTGTTAATAACCTTTACGAGGTCTTATTTCATTGCATGGCAATTAAGTAACGCCCTTTGGCCAATATGGAATAAACAGCAAATAGAAGTGAGACATATTGCCATGCAACAATCATCCTATGAAAAAAATGTAGAGTTCCTGAAAAAACATCAGGAGGAATTAAGATTATCTGCTACAGCACTTGAAGAATTAGCTGTTGGATTTACTTTATTTATTGAACTTTTAATTCATTCTCATCAGCCTCGTCAAAATATTTTATTTTTATTGGAGGGCGATTCAATGGTGGTTCAAAGTATCCGTCTTCAAGCACAACGTTTGTTAGGCGAAAGCTATCAGCTAAATTTTTTATCCTTACCAGAGTTGACAGAGGAGCGCTTAAAATCTAATAAAACAGATTTAATAGTCACGAATTACCGACCATATATTTTTGATTATGAGTTGGAGAAAGATTATCTCCTTATTAATACAATTCCAAATCAGAAAGATTGGGATCAACTAATGCAGAGGTTAAATACTTTAGTGACAAGTTAACTTGATTAAAAAATACGTTTTGAAAATCAAGACAGATAATCTTATTAAAATACTTACTAGGGTTGATGATTTTACTTATTCAAAGATTAAGTACAAAAAGCAAAATTGTACACAAATCGAAAGATTGGAATTCATCATACTTTTTGTGTGCACTATGATTATTTTACAACTCGTCATATTAAGGTATTGTGATGTTTCTATGGGGATTCACGAGGGAAATTAATGATGAGTCATGCTCATTAAATCTCATAATAATTACCGATTAATCGATGAGATGGTCAAAATGGAATTCGTTACTGGTAAAGTGAGAACATAAAAATTATTAGCTAGCGAGTAGCAGTTACGATTGCGTAGAAAAGGACGTGAGTTCTTTTCTACGTATTTTTTTGGTTTGCCTCATTGATTGAGTTGAAATATTTGAAGGGTTCATTTGTTATATATGGAAGGGATATTTCTCTTATTACATGAATCGTATTAGGAAGTTTTAAATAAAAGTAGGCAAATTATATAGTAATAAGTTTATATAATGAAGATTTTGATGGCTAATTTATATTAAGCTTATATACCGATACAAAGCGAAATATTCTTTCTTTTTATTAAAATTAACAAAAGATTATATAGATGGAAACGTTATCGAACCATAATGGGCTTTCTTCTTATTCCAATTTTTAGCGAAGTTTTCAAAAAAGACATATGGTTATTATTTGTTATATTAACGCTAAAAAAATCATCTTTTTATCTGCGTTTCTGAAAAGTGCAATATGCTATGAAAATTTAGATTTTAATTTCTTCACTACCCTGTGTAACCTTATATGTGTAATGAGGATGCGTAATTTCAATACTTTTAATTAGCGATCAAATTCATTGTTTTCGATCGTGGAAATATTCACTATTTGCGGTAAACATCCTTTTTTATTTTATAAAAGCGAAGCAGGTAAGTAATAAAATTTTAGGATCTATAGAAAAGAACGCAGCATGTCATCTTAGCTTTCGAACCAAAACCTTATTTTTCAATGACGCTCCTTAAGAAAAATGGTTCAAGGAAAAGAAAAAGGGGGATGAGTACATCAAATAGTTAGCTATCTCACTACATGTATAAACAGTCATGAGCATTCATTGAAATCATAGCAATGGGTAAAAGTTTAACGCAATGAATGGAAGATTTATCTCAAAAACTGGTCAAACTGATTAAATTGGAGAGTTGTTCAATGTTAAAGCACTCAAAGTTAGTTCAAATTAAAGCAAAACTTAGTAGCTATTATGAAAAAAGTAATATGCAAGGTCAAACGGTCATCTACATTTCGTGGTCAACTGGTCAAAGTAGGGCAGAAGTAAAGTCTTTCTGCTCGAAGGATTTTGATAGAACATGGATTAAGGTTCAAAGATTTTTTGAAAGAAATAATTTGAGTATGGTCAAGTATCTCAAATTTGATGTTGTCATCTACTCAAAGAAAATTCCTTATCAAAAATTTGACGAAATGCTAAAAGAAACACCAAGAAACAACTATTTTCGATATGGGATCGCTTTTGATGAGGAATTACGTATTTCTTTGCTGGAAGAAGAAATTAATGGGAATATGATTTTCCAACCGGATAGAGAGCATAAAATTGGGAAAAATAAACCAAATTTATCTTTCAATCATGTAAATCTGAGCAAATATCTTTTCCGGAAATATAAGAAACCTATTATTTTACCCGATCCCCTCAAGGCTATCACCATTTTTAGAACGAGAGGAATAATGGTGAATGAAGGCTCGGAACTCTATGAGCTTCAGTATCGTGGACCGGGGATCAATGTGAGACAGCATTTGAAGAAAAATATTGTATCTGATTTAGAAAGAGTGATTAAAGATGGGCGCAAATATTTAAGCGACCAAATACTTGATTCAGGAAAATTCATATATGGCTATTTTCCTCAGTTTAATAAAACGCTAATCAACTACAATACGGTAAGACATTTTTCCACTTTGTATGCGTGGTTAGAAGCAGTCGAAGACTTAGAAACCTATGAAGAAGATCTTCCGAAAATTAAGAGTGGGCTTGACTGGGGGATTCAAAACCTAACGACTGATATTGAAGGACACTTGCTTTTCAAAGATATTATCGATCGAAGAATCGACGCCTTTGAATACAAACTTGGAAGCAATGCGATGGTGCTGTTAGCATTTTCAAAGTATCAAGAAATAACTGGTGATTTACAGTATGAAGAAATTCTTATCAATACGGTGAAAATGATCAAAGAATATTTTATTCAAGATGGAGATACAATTCACGTTCTAAACGAAAAGTTAGAAGTAAAAGAGGCTTTCCGGACAGTTTATTACGATGGCGAAGTACTATTCGGTCTCGCTAGAGCGTATAAGCAAATTCCAGATGATACCACTTTATCATTAGCGGAATCAATTTTGAAAAAATTAGTAGAAAAAAAATATTATAAATACCATGACCATTGGATAAGCTATGCCGTTAATGAGCTATCAGCTTTATTACCTAAAGAGGAATATTATGAGTTTGGTATTCGAAATGCTACAGAAAATTTGAATTTTATCAACAAACGAGACACTGCTTATCCTACCATGCTAGAACTTTTAGTTGCGGCTGCTAAATTTGTTGATCACTTAGATACAAGTGAACAATATTCACATTTGTTAGAGAAGTTTCCTAAAGCGAAGGATATAAAACCAACTATGGATAAGCGAGCGTTGCATGAAATGAACGTAGGGGTGTTTTATCCGGAGGTTGCTATGTATATGGCAAAACCAAATATCATTGCTGGTGGTTTTTTTGCAAGACACGATAATTTTAGAATGAGAATAGATGATGCAGAGCACTTTTTAAGTGGACTAATCAATTATAAGAATTATCTCAAAAGCAATTGAGGTTCACTTAATTGCTAAGTTTA
Source organism: Enterococcus sp. AZ095a (assembly GCF_050546735.1). NCBI lineage: Bacteria > Bacillati > Bacillota > Bacilli > Lactobacillales > Enterococcaceae > Enterococcus > Enterococcus sp. AZ095a. The sequence goes on from NZ_CP172953.1 coordinate 824,708, forward strand.
TATTTATTTTGAATGTGAACTTAGCAATTAATAGAAATCTTATTAATTACTAAAAGGGAGGAAAAAATGAAAAATCAATTTGATCACGTTCAGTCATTGAATAGGAAAAATATTAAGAAAAAAAATGCTAAAAATAAACTAATTTACAATGCTATGATTGCTGGTGTAATTACAAGCGGCTTGTTTGTAGCTGAAACAAAAGTAAATGCCGAGTCTGTAAACGTTACAGATAGCACAGGAGGCTATGAAGAAGTTGCACCTCGAATAGGGATTAACTTTGGCTTCACAGATAAGTTCAATAAATTATCTGCAGATGAGGACGGGATTCACATAGCAACAGCAGGTGAATCTAATACATGGCTAAACATTGGTTTGATTTCTCAATTTAAGCAAACGATCTATTTAGATCCTGATTTAGCAGATCAATTCTTCTTAACCCCAAATTATACAGACTATATTTCAGGAACGATTTCTCGACCGTCAACTTTCTTAGGTTGGGGTGATGTAACTGAAGACATTAAAGATGTATGGGATGCGAGAACCGGCATTATCTCAGGTTATGAAACGATGGGGTATGATCCTGATACCCATTCCATCACCTATTATACCCCTAACTATTTAATTCAGTTGAGTAGTGTAGATATTGCTATTGATCTAAAGATTGATTTGGCAAGATGGAAAGAAGATAATCCTCGAGACAACATGGTGATTAGGAAGGATAATTACTCTGTTAGAAGTGTAACAACTAGTGCAGACTGGATTGTTATTGGAGGTAGTGGAACAATATCCGGGGAACTTTCTTCTGAGGGGATTTATAACACTTGGATAGAGAACCCGGTAGAGACGACTACATTATTAACTTCTGACGATCAAAATTTCTATGGAAATGGGAAGCAAGATCTCGTTAATGAACATGATACCGATTATTTTGTTGAACTATTAGTCAATGGTGTACCAAGAGATACAATTGGTATGGATGAAGACGGCAATTGGGAATACGATTTTGGTAGTTTTCTGCGAGAGGGTGATATCGTTACCGCAAGGGTAAAAGGAGTTCATCAATACGTATTGCGCAATGGAAAAAGGTATACAAAATATTCTGGTATTACTTACCATAGCACAGGTACAGATATTGTAGACTATGAAGATTGGGTAGTAAGTAATCCAATAGTTCATCAAGCGTACACTGGTGAGTATTTAGTTACTGGGTTAAACTTGCCACAAAATCGTCAAGCGGGAAGAACGTATGATTTAGTATTGACTATTGAAGGGCAGGAAGTCCTAAGAAGAGAAAATATCTCAAATGATTTTGAATTCTCTTCAATGTGGATCGTGGATGGATCACCAGCGCCGTTGCCTGAAGGTGCAGTTGTTGAAGCATATGTCATTGGAAAACAAGATGGGCATGAAGATAAAGTAAGCTCAACAACTACGATGATTGTTGAAAATATCGATGACTATGATCAATGGGAAGTTCAAGCTGCAAGAGTTGATCCATTAAAAGAAGACGATCAACTGATTAGTGGAAGTGTTCGACTTCAGAGTAGAGCGTACGAGAGAAGCTATAACTTAGAACTACTGGTGAATGGCCGTCTCGTTAATACTGAAGAAGATATTCCAGTAACAAGTAGAAGTTATGTATTCGCATATGATGTAAATGAATTAAATCTAGATCTTTCTTATGGCGATGAAGTAACAGTCAGAGTTGTCGGACAACAACCGGATGTTGCTAATCCGAGTCAGATAAGAACTAAGGCAGTTGAGACAACAGTAAATGTCGATGACACAACTGGCTACAATAACTGGGTAGTCAATCAACCCAAACTAAATGATATCTATGTTGGTGACAATGTAATAACAGGAAGTCATGAACAAGATGATACATTTGGTAGAACGTATTCACTTGACGTTTATATCAATGGTGAACTTGTAGAGAAGAATGTACCAATCAATGCTAGCGGTGAATTTGAAATTCCACTAGATGCTGAGCTCAATCTTGGTGATGAAGTAAGTATTGTTGTAAACGGACATCAGGAAAATCGTGATGATAAACAGTCTGATATGGTTGCTGTAATTATACAAGAACCTATTGATACTGACTCAGATGCTGATTCCGATTCAGATTCCGATTCAGACGCCGATGCTGATGCTGATTCCGATTCCGATTCAGATGCGGACGCCGATGCTGATGCGGATTCAGACTCAGATGCAGATGCCGACTCAGATTCCGATTCAGACGCTGATGCCGATGCAGATTCTGATTCCGATTCAGACGCTGATGCCGACTCAGATTCCGATTCCGATTCAGACGCTGATGCTGATTCCGATTCCGATTCCGATTCAGATGCGGACGCCGATGCTGATGCGGATTCCGATTCAGATGCCGACGCCGATGCTGATGCTGATTCCGATTCCGATTCAGATGCGGACGCCGATGCGGATGCTGATTCAGATGCGGATTCCGATTCAGATGCGGATGCCGACGCCGATGCGGATGCGGACGCCGATGCTGATGCGGATGCCGATGCCGACTCAGATTCAGATTCAGATGCGGATGCCGACGCCGATGCCGACTCAGATTCAGATTCAGATGCAGATGCAGATGCTGATGCGGATTCCGACTCAGATGCGGATGCTGATTCCGATTCCGATTCAGACGCCGATGCAGATTCCGATTCCGATTCAGATGCGGACGCCGATGCTGATGCAGATTCAGATGCGGATGCTGATGCCGATTCAGATGCGGACGCCGATGCGGATGCCGACTCAGATTCCGACTCAGATTCCGATTCGGATGCGGATTCAGATTCCGATGCCGATGCCGATGCGGATGCCGATGCTGATGCAGATTCAGACGCTGATGCGGATGCAGATTCAGACGCCGATGCAGATTCCGATTCCGATTCAGATGCCGATGCGGATGCGGATTCCGATTCCGATTCAGATGCGGACGCCGATGCGGATGCCGACTCAGATTCCGATTCGGATTCTGATTCCGATTCCGATTCCGATGCTGATGCCGATGCTGATGCAGATTCAGACGCAGACGCTGATTCAGATTCAGACGCCGATGCAGATTCCGATTCAGACTCAGATGCAGATTCCGATGCAGATTCCGATTCCGACGCTGATGCGGATGCAGATTCAGACGCCGATGCAGATTCCGATTCCGATTCCGATGCTGATGCGGATTCCGATTCCGATTCCGATTCCGATGCCGATGCGGATTCCGATTCCGATTCAGACGCCGATGCAGATTCCGATTCTGATTCAGATGCGGATGCGGATTCCGATTCAGATGCCGACGCCGATGCGGATGCCGACTCAGATTCCGATTCCGATTCCGATTCAGATGCGGATTCCGATTCCGATGCGGACGCCGATGCGGATGCGGATGCCGACTCAGATTCCGATTCAGATGCGGATTCCGATTCCGATTCCGATTCAGATGCGGATGCTGATTCAGATGCGGATTCCGATTCCGATGCGGATGCCGACGCCGATGCGGATGCCGACTCCGATTCCGATTCAGATGCTGATGCAGATTCCGATTCCGATGCGGATGCGGATGCGGATTCCGATTCAGATGCGGATGCCGATGCGGATTCCGATGCGGACGCCGATGCGGATGCGGATTCCGATTCAGATGCGGATGCGGATGCGGATTCCGATTCCGATTCCGATTCAGATGCCGACGCGGATTCAGATTCCGATTCAGATTCCGATTCCGACGCTGATTCAGATGCGGATTCCGATTCAGATGCGGATGCGGACGCCGATGCGGACGCCGATTCAGATGCGGATGCGGACGCCGATGCAGATGCCGATGCGGATGCGGATTCCGATGCGGATTCCGATTCCGATTCCGATGCGGACGCCGATTCAGATGCGGATGCGGACGCCGACTCAGATTCCGATTCAGATGCTGATGCTGATGCAGATTCAGATTCCGATTCCGACGCTGATGCGGATTCCGATTCCGACGCTGATTCTGATTCCGACGCCGATGCGGATGCGGATGCCGACTCAGATTCCGATTCAGATGCGGATGCCGACTCAGATTCCGACTCAGATTCCGATTCCGATTCAGATGCGGATGCCGACTCAGATTCCGATTCAGATGCGGATGCTGATTCCGATTCAGATGCCGACGCCGATTCAGATGCGGATGCCGACGCCGATTCCGATTCCGATTCAGATGCCGATGCGGATGCTGATTCCGATTCAGATGCTGATTCAGATGCAGATGCTGATTCCGATTCAGATGCGGATGCAGATGCTGATTCCGATTCAGATGCGGATGCGGATGCGGATTCCGATTCCGATTCAGATTCCGACGCGGATTCCGATTCCGATTCAGATTCCGACGCTGATTCAGATGCGGATTCAGATTCAGATGCGGACGCGGATTCCGATTCAGATTCCGACGCGGATGCAGATTCCGATTCCGATTCCGATGCGGACGCCGATTCCGATGCGGATGCGGACGCTGATGCTGATGCTGATTCCGATTCCGATGCGGATTCAGATTCCGATGCGGATGCGGACGCCGATGCTGATTCCGATGCGGATGCAGATTCAGACTCCGATTCAGATTCCGACGCCGATGCTGATTCCGATTCCGATTCCGATTCCGATGCGGACGCCGATTCCGATGCGGATGCGGACGCCGATGCTGATGCGGATGCCGACTCCGATTCCGATTCCGATTCAGATGCTGATGCTGATGCGGATTCAGATGCCGATGCGGATGCTGATTCCGATTCCGATTCAGATGCTGATTCAGATGCTGATTCAGATTCCGATGCGGACGCCGATGCTGATGCGGATTCAGATGCCGATTCAGATTCCGATGCCGACGCCGACGCAGATTCAGATGCGGACGCCGATTCCGATTCCGATTCAGATGCGGATGCTGATTCCGATTCAGGCTCTGGCAATAAGAAACCGGGTAGCAAATTACCACAAACAGGTTCTTCCTCGATTGCAGCCTCAGTTGTTGGTGGTTTAGCATCTGTAGGTGCTGGATTTGGATTGTGGAATAGAAAGAAAAAGAAAAAGAAATAAAAATAGAAAGAAATAAAAATTGGATTGTTGATAGAACACACTCTTCGTGTTCTATCAACAATTTTAAGGATTAATAGTTTAGAGGTCAATGTATATGGCTAAAGACACGCTGAAGAAGTATATATCCAATATACTCATAGTATTTTTAATAATTTTAGGGGCAATAGCTATTTTTAGTGTTCCTCTAAAAAATCAAATCATTAATATGAATGTAAAACAGTTTTCCATCGAAAATATGACAAAGGAACAAGTGAAGGAGAATCATGAAAAATTAACAGAATTAGAAAATGATCCCATTGAAGAAAACAGTTTTGATTTTGAGTCAATCTCATTGACAAGTTTGTCTTCGATTGTCAGATTACAGCTAGATGAAAATAACGAAACAGTAGCTAAGGATAGGACGATGGGCGCAATTTTGATTCCAAGCGTAGGTATTGACTTACCTATTTTTTTTGGAGTAACAGATTTTACGTTAAGTTTTGGAGCAGGAACTATGAAACAAGACCAAGTTATGGGAGAGGGAAACTATAGTCTTGCAAGTCATAGAAGTGAAAGTAAAAGCTTATTATTTAGGCCTTTAGAGCGTGTGGAAATCAATGATTTGATTTACATAACAGACTTGGAACAAGTATATATCTACAGTGTTTCTTTTAAAGAAATCGTAAACCCAGAAAGTACGTATTTAATTGAAGATATCCCCGATCGGAAGATGATTACTCTTGTGACATGTGATGATGCCAGAGGAACAAGAAGACTAGTAATTCAAGGAGAATTGATAGAGACAGTGGAATATCATAATGATTTTTTTGAATCTACTTAAAAATTAAATTAATACTTACTTTTCCAATGGAACAGACGGTGTACCAAAAAACTCAATTAAGATAGGGTGAAAAAATTGTATATCTATTTATCTGTGCTTCTCGTGAGCATAGCCTTATTAATACTCATCTCATGGAGGATTTTTAAAGAGCGACAATTAAAGAAAACAGAATTAGCAATTGGAAATGATTTGCTGCTAAAAAAAAAATTAATAGTTTTTAAGCAAATACAGCAAAGTGTAAATATCTGGATTATTTTAGGTGTGACTGCCACAATGCTCCTTAGCCTAATTACATTAGGAACATTACAAATGAAAGAGAAGAAGTATGTAGAAAATGTTTCGGGAGAATTAACGAAACTAGAAAAACAAGTAGATGAATTATCAAAAGCACAAGAAAAATTTTTGGAACTATCAATCTATAGCTATCCGGAAGAGGGTATTGGTCTTTCTGAGATTGATTGGAAAGATCTCCTTGCACAGATAACGCCAGAAGAGCGTTTTGTTTATGAAGAAAAAATAGGCAGGGATCTTACGCCCTATTTTGGTCGTACTGTGTCAATCATCACTAATAATGTACCTTTACAATACTTAATTTTGTCAATCTATATTGAAGTAAATAATCAACAAGATCTACCAAAGATACAGGAAAATATCGAAGTTTATTTAAGCGAAGTTCAAGACATAAGTTTTTTAAATCAGGCAAACATTCAAATTTTTGATAGCGATACAGAAACTATGATTTCTGATGAAGTATTTTTAAGGACAGATTCTGGTGAACTAGAATTGCTTGAAAAGGGCGATGATAGTGTGGAGCAAGAAAATGAAAATAAGACTGAAGTCAAAGAAAAAGTAGAGCAAAAAGGAGAAGTAATAACGAATGGCTAAGAAAGAAAAAAGTTTTTACAAAAAATTATTAGATGAAATTCAAGAAGTAAATGTTGAGTCTATTGATCTATATGACACTGAGTCTGAGTTAGAAAGCGATAAATTAGTCAAAGAGCACTCTCAGGAGAATAACAATAAGAAACAAGAGCGAACTGAACAACTTGAAAAAAAGGTCAATACATTAGTAGCTGAGAAGAACAATTTGCTTCAAGAACTAGAGATGAGTAAGAAAAACCATCAAAGAATAAATAATGATCTTAGCGCAATAAAAGAAATCCAGAAGCAGCAGGAGAATAATTTAAAAAAGATTACCGAAGATCGAAATAATTTAAAGGAACAATTACGACTAGCTCTTGAAGTAAACGAAACGACTGAAAAGGAATTACAAAAATCATTAAAAGAGAGAAACGAACTTTCAACTAAAGTAAAAGAGATTACAAGCCAAAAAGAAAAAATTGAAAATGACTTGGAATCAAAGAACAAAGAGACTAAAGACGGAAGTAATTTGAAGGAACAATTACGATTGGCTATTGAAGTCAAGGAAACGACTGAAAAGGAACTTCAAAAAGCAATAAATGAAAAAAATGAACTTTCAACTAAGTTAGAAGAAATGGTTAGTCAAAAAAATATGGTTGAAAGTGAATTGAATACACAAAACCTAGAGTTAAGAACAAAATTAGAAGAGATTGAAAATCAAAATAAAAATTCAGAAATAAAAGAAGCGTATCAGGAGTTAAAAAATAAATTCGAAACTAGTAAGAAGGATAACCAATATCTTACACACGAACTAAATAAAGCAACACAAAAAGTAATTGAATTAACACAATCATTAGAGCAATACGGCCCTAATCATTTAAATAGTGAAGAATTAGAAAAAGAAAATACGGAAGATTATCGAATTGAACAACTAAAAAGCCAATTAACCAATGTTATTGCTGATACACAAAAAAGATATGATGAATGGCAGGTCGAGAAAGAGCAGTTAAAGGCAACCATCAACAAAGTTGAAGAAAGCTATGAAGAAAAATTAGAAGAAAAACAACATGAGATTGATACTTTGAAAGATAAGCTTTCTGAGAAAGAAATAGCAGAATTAGTTATTACAAAAAAAGATATTCCAAAAGCAATCCAGGACCTTCAGGAACTAGAGACAGAACTTGAAGAAATTCAAGAAGTTCAAGAATTAAAAAAAGAGTTGAGTAAATTAACAAAAGAAAAAGAGAAGTTGCAAAAAGAGAAAGAAGAGTTCGAAGAGGAAATTGGTGAAGTATTAGCATTCGCAAAACGAAAAGCTAAAAGAACTGTCGAAGAAGCACAGTTAGAAGCCAATAAAATGATTCGATTAGCAGAAGTACGTGTTAGTTCTATTCATGAGAGAGCAAAAGAGATTCTATTCGACGTAGATGAAACAAAAGACGAAGTGACAAATCTTTTTGAAGATTTGCAATTTAAAGTAAAACAGCTAGCACATAATAAATTACAATTTAATGACTTTGAAGAATACAAATAATTTTTGTGAAAGAGCATTCTTGCAACAGTCAACAGAAACAAGATAATCATACCATTTTTATCGGATATCGGTCATGTATGGTCAACTGTTGCAAAATACTAAGAACAAAGAATATTTAATATAGATAAATTTTTGTGTAATAATCTAACATTTTTAAAAAAAGCGTTTATTTGAATAGAAATAGGAAAGCAAGAAACAATGAAAGAGAGAATGAAGCGCGAGGAGGTATTAAGATGAAAAATAAGAAGATAGGTATCACACTAATCAGCCTAGGTGTATTAGCAGCACAAAGTTTTACCACACCAACTTTGTTGGCAAGCAATTTAACTGATCATCTTTCTGATAAATCAGAAGACGCAAGCCAATCCACCTTCTCAAAGGAAAGGAAGCAATCGAATGTTGATTTGCAAGAACCCAACATAGAGTTAGTTTCGAGTATGCGACAAGCGTCTAATGTAACATCGAATATAGCAATGAGTACCAGCTCCAAAACCGAATTGTCTAGTGGTTATGTTCCAATAATAGAAGAGTCAAGTGAATCTTCCGATGAAAGTACCGACTTTCCAGAAGAGTCTCATTGGGAAGATGAAGAGTTGGGGGAAGAAAACACTGAAGAACAAGAGTCAGACAAACCTGAAGAATCGCAGCAACCAGATATCCCAATAGAAGAAACGATTCCGTCTGAAGTACCAGAAGCTGAACAAACAGTACCACCTTCTTCTGAGGCACCAGTGCAGCCCGATCCACCAACTTCCTCAACAAATCAAGAGGATCAAAGTTCTGATTCAGGAGCTAATCCATTTCCACCGAGTGCTCCGGTGACTCGACCACCTGCTACAGATCAAGAAATTGATACAATTTTTGAAGGTTTACTCAATAGTGCAGAGAATCAACTTCCAGATGCATTTAGAAGTAGTGAAGTGGCTGAATCAACGTTAGGGAGTTTCACATTACCGTTATTAGCTAGCTTTGACCACTCCTGGCAAGCTGCGTTGGTGTATCAAACAATTCGACAGGTTGGCGCAGATGACATAGAGAGTAAAGAAGTCGATACTTGGCTGAAAGAACTTTATAACGAAGTACTGGCGACAAATCTAGAAAATCTTGATATGAAAGAATCAACCTATAATTCATTACAGCCTGGTGATATTCTCTATAAGGAAACTGCGGAAGGGAATCAATTATTGGGAATTTGGCTAGGAAACGATTATTATGGGACAATTGGTACACAAGAAATGTCAGAAACATTGGAACAAGAATCTCAAGAAGATGAAGTGAATGAAGACGTTGATTTAAATCAATCAGCGACTTCAGTGGTTTATCTTGAGAAGCTGTCCTATCAACAGGTCGATCAAGAAGAATGGGATGAAGAAAACATTTCATTATTGATTAAACGTGCGCAATCACCAGAGTTAACTGAAGTAGGTAAAGAGTTGGTGAAAAATTATCCAGCACAACTTGATTTCCAATTTAATACTGCTACACATGAATTTATCAAACAAATTAGTGAAAAAGCTCGGAAACTAGGGCAAGAGTATGACGTCTTTGCTTCAGTCTTGATTGCGCAAGCTATTTTAGAAAGTGGCAACGGTAGTAGTCTTTTATCAAAGGCACCCTATTATAACCTTTTCGGTATTAAAGGAAGTTATCGAGAAGGTGCAGTAGTGATGACTACCAAAGAGGATTTAGGAAATGGCGAAATGATTGAAATTCAAGATGCTTTTCGTGTTTATCCAAGTTACGATGAATCGTTAACAGATTATATTGCATTGATTCGCGGAGGCGTTTCCCACGATTCATTTTTTTATAAATCAGTCTGGCGCTCAGAAGCAAAAAACTATTTGCGTGCAACTGATGCTTTAACCGGAACCTATGCAACAGACACTAGCTATAATCAGAAATTGAATTCTTTGATTGCTGTTTACGAGTTGACCCAATACGATGAGGATCAATCACAACAAAGTGGTGTCTTCATTAAAGGATTGGAAGAAGTTCCAAATGAATATCGGGAGTTAATGACTTTCCCAGCTTATAATGGGAAAGATTATAATACTTCTGGTTCTTATCCTGTAGGTCAGTGTACTTGGTATGCCTTTAATCGAGTCGCACAATTAGGTGGTCGTGTAGATGATTACATGGGAAATGGGGGAGATTGGGGAACTACTGGTCTTAGATTAGGTTATCAAGTTAGTCGAACCCCCAAAGCCGGAACCTTGATTTCTTTCAGCCACGGGACAGCGGGGTCGGATCCCAGGTATGGTCATGTCGCATTTGTAGAAGCGGTTGGACCGAATGGTATTTTAATTTCCGAAGCAAACGTTTATGGTGGTACAACGATTTCTTACCGAGTGATTGGCAATGATCTAGCTCGTTCCTCGTTGGTTCAATATATCACACCGAAATAAGTAATAATAAAAGAGGCAAGTAAAAGATGAATGAATCTTATTATGGAAAGGTGTAACTAAAAGAGTCAATAAGGAAATGAAGGTAGTAAAGCAGGAAGAGAAAATGCTCGATAGAACCTTAACATCAAAAGTCTTACAAGTATTAAAAGAAGAACGTCAGTTGCTCAAAATGAATGCTTAGTGGTATCGGCAGTGATGTAAAATAAAAGTAAAATGTTTAATAGTAGACTGGCGGTTATCAGTATTCTTTGGGGGATCTTCTCTTTCCAACTCGTTCGGATTCAAGGGGGATTCAATGAATCCGACGTTAATAGCATGTTTAAAATCACTTTTACATCTTGATCGTTTTTTGTTGATCAAGAGTGACTCCCATAATGAAGGAGATTTTTATTGGCTATTGTCGCTTCTTCATAAATTACATCTGGAAATTTTTTTAAAGAAGAGGTTTCAAGAGTATCATTCATACATTATCTCACCTATTAAACTACTTTATCGAGAGGCATGTATTTTATTAGCTTCCAAAAAATGTTCACTATTTTTTGGAACGCATTAGAAAGAAATAATCACATAGAGAGGACCTTATGAATCATGCTATTCACAATGAAAGAAGAATATAGCAGCTATTATCAAAAAGAATTTAGGAATGCATCAAGAAAAGAAAAAGATTTGAAAGACTATTTAATTGATTTGTTGCGGCGTTTAAACCAACTAACTGATGAAATCTCAAAAGAAAATTTTTGGAGTGTGCTGCCAAGAATTTTGGGAATTGATGCAAAATTAAACCTATTAGTTGAATTGATTAAATTTGAAGAACTACCAAGCGAAGAAATTATCCGTATCATTGAAAATGACTATCAAAGCTATTTTAAAGAACTATGTGGGTATGATTTAAGTATGGAAACGAGATATTCTTTAGTATTTAACGTCGCATAAATGTATTTTGTTTTTTTGCAAAAAATCGAAGTTGTCTGATGGAAATCCTTTATACTGATTCTGAGAAATTTTCTTAAGAATCAGTATAAAGGATATTTTGTTATCTTCTCGATTCACCAGTACCAGCAGCTCTATTCCTTTCCAACAACAGCCGTTTAATCTCCTCATAAATCTCTCCGGTCTCCGGCGTCGCACGCTGACGATTCTGAATGATAAAAAGATCACGATAGCGGTACTCTGGATCAAGTTCCTGCCAAGGCAACTCTTCTGGTAATGAAAGTTTCGAGATGATCGATTTGCCGATGTTTTGTTTTAGTAGGGACAAAATCACTTCGCTGTTATTGGCTTTGATGATTTGCGGATGCAAGTGCTGTGCGTACAGATAGGTTTCGTTAATGTAGTACATCCCCGAGTCGTTTTCCCGCAAGACCCAAAAATCAGAAGCGAGGTTGCCTGCTAACACCAATTCATCGCGATAAACGAATTCTTTTTGGATCAATGGCGAAACGATTGATTTTTCTATCAGCCCAATATGGGCTTTGTTTGATTCGACGGCATCGATTACTTCTTGAGAATTCATGATTTTGATTTCAAAGGCAAACGTTGGAAATTCTTCAATCAGCTGCGCCATGATGCTGGGCAGTAAGTAGACGGCGGTCGTATTCGAACAAGCGAGCACACACTCTGTTTTAAAATTTTTGGTGTCTTTGGCTTGCGAAAAAATAGTGGACAATGAGCGGAGAGACTCGACCACACGAGGATACAAAAACTCCGCTTGGCTGGTGGGTAAAATCAATTGTTTTCCTTTACGTTCAAAAAGTTTGAAGCCAAGTTCGGCCTCTAAGCGTTGGATTTGCAAGGAAATCGTTGGTTGAGTTTTATAGAGTTGTTTGGCGGCAAGACTAAAGTTTCTCGTTTCATAAACAACAATGAAGGTTTTGAGCAATTCAATCATTTTGGGGACTCCTTTATTATTAATAATATTTATAATTAGTATTTAAAAGTATAATTTTACAAATAGTTATCAGGTGATTATAGTATAAGTGTAGAGAAAAAAGAAAGCAAATTTAGTTGAAATTTTCATACGTTGAGAAAGGATGAGTTGATGAAAACATCGATCCAGCATTTTTTACATTCATTGCCAATCCCGATTTGTGGCTTGATTTTAGGCACTGTGTCATTGGGGAATTTATTGTATTCAGAAGGAATGGAGACGGTTGGAAATGCGTTTTGCACCCTTGGTATTTTCATCATGGGGCTCTTCCTTCTGAAAGTATGCTTTACATTTAAGCACACGATGTCAGAGTTGCAAAACCCAATCGTTGCTTCTGTGGCGCCGACCTTTACGATGGCGCTGATGGTGATTTCCACTGTTTTTGAACGGGTCATTCCCGATGCAGTGATGAATGATCTGCTCTGGTGGGGGGCTATCGGCTTACATTTTGCTTTAATGATCTATTTTGTTGTCGTGCATATTTTGCCTGTCGACCTTTCGCTGGAATACATTTATCCGAGCTGGTTTATTACCTTCGTCGGTATTGGCGTCATTCCCAATACTTCTGCTGTCTTTTTTAAAGAGCTGGGGGAAGTGATCGTCTGGATCGCATTGGTATTGTATTTTGCGCTTTTGCCGATTATTTTAAAACGAATCGTCCATCAGAAGCTGACGGAACGTGCGGCAGTTCCTTTGATCACGATTTTAACAGCACCAGGTTCTCTTTGCTTAGCAGGTTACCTTTCCGTATTTGAACAAGGCTCTGCTTGGTTTGTCGCCTTTATGCTGTTATTGTCACAAACGATTTATTTTTGTGTCGTCGCTTATATGAAAAACATGCTGGCAGTCGGCTTTTACCCAAGCTATGCGGCATTTACGTTTCCTCTTGTGATTTCAGCGACTGCTATGTTCAAATCAGCGCAGTTTTTTGCGAATCACCCACTGATATTTGGGTTTCTACAAGCCTTAACGATTATTGAAACAAGCTTTGCCGTGATTGTCGTCTGCTATGTGTTAGGAAAATATGCAATTCATTTGTATCAGCAAGCCAAAGCGCTGATTGCCGGTCATAGTTATTAAGGAAACACAAGAGTACACAAGAGAACATACATTTTTTGAGAAAATACGTAATATACGCAAAACAATAGCACAAGTATTTGAAAAGAAAAGGAAGGGATCGCACATGAAAAGTACAAGCAGAAAAGTTGTCGTTGTCGGAACAGGTTTCGTTGGAACGAGCATTGCGTATTCCATGATCAATCAAGGACTGATCAATGAGTTAGTCTTGATCGATGTCAATCGTGACAAAGCAGAAGGAGAAGCCCTCGATTTGTTAGACGGTATGTCATGGGGGCAAGAAAACATCAAAGTTTGGGCTGGAGAGTACTCGGAATGTAAAGATGCTGACATCGTGGTTATTACCGCAGGGGTCAACCAAAAGCCAGGACAAACACGGCTTGAATTGATTGATGTGAACGCCGAAATTATGGCAAGCGTCACAAAACAAGTGATGGCTTCAGGCTTTGATGGCGTGCTTGTTATCGCTTCAAACCCAGTCGATGTCTTAACTTATCAAGCATGGCGTGTGTCCGGGTTGCCAGCCAATCGGGTCGTTGGTACGGGAACGACCCTCGATACCACAAGACTTCGAAAAGAAGTGGCGGCAAAATTAGCCATCGATCCACGGAATATTCATGGGTACATCATTGGGGAACACGGTGACTCGGAAGTCGCTGTCTGGTCCCATACAACGATCGGTGGGAAACCGATCGTAGAATTGATCAAGCAAAAGGATCGTTTGACCGTTGCCGATCTAGCGGTTCTTTCTGAACGAGTAAAAAATGCTGCCTATGAAATCATCGATCGAAAACAAGCAACTTTTTACGGGATAGGGATGAGTGTCGCAAGAATCGTTCGAGCGATCTTAAATGATGAGCAAGCGATTCTGCCGGTATCTTCCTACCTTAATGGGGAATATGGCATCAACGATTTATTCACAGGGGTTCCTGCAGTCGTGGACCAAAACGGCGTCCGCGAAATTATTGAATTGACGCTTACACCTGAGGAAAAACGGCAGTTTGATACTTCGTGTCATCAGTTACGAGCAGTAATTTCCACAATTGGACAAAGCAAAGTCAGCTGATCTCTAGAACACCAATAATGAAATCCTCGTGTTCGTTTTTGCCAAAGCATGGTTCGACTATTTACGGTCTGCCATGCTTTTTTTCATCTAGCAAAGAATGTTAAAAGGAAATGGCGTATTTTACGCGAAACGCCCAGTATTCAACTCTCTTTATTCACACTCCTTTAGGAAAAAACATCCTCAGTGAATGACAGAAAAAGAATGATCGATCAACCTTACAAACTTTCCGAGTTGTAAAAAGTGACAAAGTGTCACCTTATGTGGTATTCTTCAAAAAGTGACACTTTGTCAATATTTGGAAAGTAGGAGGAAAGAACAATGTTTCTGGCTATAAAAGAAATGCGTTATTCAAAATTAAGATATGGGTTGATCGTAGGAATCATGTTTTTGATCGCCTATGTTGTTTTTATATTGTCTGGCTTAGCTACCGGACTTAACTGGGATTTTAAAAAGGCCATCGTCGACTGGGATTCATCCGCGATCGTTTTATCAGAAGATGCGAATGACACATTTGCGGCTTCGCAATTGACGAGATGGGATTTAGACCGTGTAGAAGGGACACAAAAAGCCCCAATTGGTTTATACAGCAGTGTCATTACGGTCAACGATGAACAAGTCAATGTGACTGTTTTTGGTACACAAGACGATGCGTTCTTGTTACCAGAAGTCTTAGAGGGCAAGCTGTTTTCAAAAGAAAATGAGATCACGATTTCAGAAAACTTAGCAGAAGAAGGTATCAAGGTCGGAGACCAAGTGAAAATCGGACGCTCAGATGAAACCTTCAAAGTCGTTGGGATCACCCCAGAAACGTCTTATACGGTGTCACCAGTGATTTATACTTCCCTCGATACTTGGACGAAAATGAAGTTTGCTAATCAACCATTCGCATCTGATAAGGAGCAGCCCATCAATATCATTGTGACCAAATCAAGTGATCCTAAAGTCGATAACCAAGAAGGAACCCAGCTTAAAGTGTTGGCAACGGAAGACTTTATTGAAAAGCTTCCTGGATTTTCTGCCCAAAACTTGACCTTAAATGCCATGATCTACTTCTTATTTGTTGTTGCAACGGCAATCGTGGGGATTTTCATGTATGTGATCACCCTACAAAAAACAGCGATTTTTGGTGTGATGAAAGCCCAAGGGATTCGGACCAGCTTTATTGCCAAATCAATTATTGCGCAAGCATTTATGGTAGGAGTGATCGGGGTAGCCCTAGCCTTTGCGGCGGCATACGGCACCAGCTTGTTTTTACCAGATGCCATGCCATTTTTCTTTGAATTAAAGCAATGGCTGCTTTATAGCGGCATCTTGATTCTCGTGGCAGTTCTAGGCGGCTTATTCTCCATTCGGACGGTCACAAAAGTCGATCCAATCACGGCAATAGGAGGGTAACAAAGATGAAAGACATTTTAGTAATGAAGGATATTATAAAAAAATTTGGCAAGCAGCATACGGAAGTAACGGCATTAAAAGGACTGAATTTTCACGTTCAAGTAGGGGAGTTTGTCAGTATCATCGGCCCTTCTGGTTCAGGAAAAAGTACCTTTTTGACTATCGCTGGCGGCTTACAAAGTCCAACATCGGGAGAAATCATCATCAACCAGGTGAACTTTTCCCAATTAAATGAAAAGCAACGAGGGAAGTTGCGTTTTAAAGAGATTGGGTTTATCTTGCAAAGCTCGAATTTGATCCCTTTTCTAACGGTAAAGGAACAATTTTATTTGGTCGACAAAGTTACAGGGAAAGCCAAGGAAAAGGAACGGATTGATGAATTGCTTGCTTCATTAGATATTCTCGACCTTCAAGACAAGTTTCCCCGCGATTTATCTGGTGGGGAACGTCAACGAGTAGCGATCGGCAGGGCCTTGTTTAATGACCCAAGCTTGATTTTAGCGGATGAACCAACTGCCAGCTTAGACACCGATCATGCGTATGAAGTCGTGAAGTTATTAGTGAAAGAAGCGCATGAGAAAAAGAAAGCGACAGTCATGGTCACCCACGACGAGCGAATGATCCAATGGAGTGATCGCATTTTCCGAATGGAAGATGGCAATCTGATCGAACAAAACGCCCCATCAAGAGAAACTGCACAAGTCTGAGTGGAAAAGTAGAGGGATTTGTTTATAATAGAGGGAGTAGATTGCGAATGATGGAGGAGAATCCCTTGCCAAGTACAACATTTTTTCATTTAAAACAAGAGAAAAAAGAAAAAATCGATGCCGTGCTTTTAGAAGAATTTTTTAGCAAGCATATCAGTCAAGTCAAGGTCTCTGCCATCGTCGAAAAATCGCACATTTCTAGAGGGGCGTTTTACAAGTACTTTCAAAACTTAGAGGATGCCTATGACTATGCGATCACCAACTATTCCAACCAAATCCATTCTGCGATTTTTACGTTTATCAATCGCAACAAAAATGATTTTTTCAAAGGGATCGAAGAATACTTGGCTTGGTGCAGTCAATGGTCACCTGAAGATGATCATTGGAAAATGATCCACTTATGTACCCAAAGCAATGCCTGGACGAAGCGCGATGCGATCCCTGACGATTCGCCCATGATTCGCCAATGGTTGGAGCTGTTGGAAGAAAATCGTTTCACGATCCATGATACGCAAGAAGCCGTCAGTTTCCTTTACTTTATTATGGCGGTCGTGATGGATAGTCTGACAGATTTTATTTCGAATGAATGGACCGCAAAAGAGCTGATCAAAGATTTTCGCTATAAGGTGCAATGGATCAAGTATGGAATCAAAGAGCACAACAAAGAGTACAACAAAGAGGAATGAACGCTTCGGTAAGAGGATGGACCAAATACCGCACGCGGCGGAGAAGTTCATTTACAAAGAAAGAGGTGCCCGACAACCGAAATAGTTGTCGGACACCTCTTTTTTGAGCAAATGATTATTTTTTATTTACACGTTTCGCAATGATTGGCAAGATCAAGCCAATCAAAAGAAAGGCGATCGGCGTAATGATATTTAAGGCCAATTGGAAGAACCAAGCTTGCGGATCTGCCGCATAATCAAGCTTAGGAACCATCCCTAAAATGCAGGCAAAGGCCGTGAACAAGAAGCACCATAAGCCAATCCCAAAGCCAACTTTGGTGTTTTTCACGAATTTATAATCGGAAGTAAAGCGATTGGCGTGTTTGTTGACTAGCATAAAGGCTAAGAAGACCCATAAGTAACGCAGTGGCATGACAACTGAATTCAAGTTCAGCAACCAACGGTACAGTTCGGTCATATTGCCGATTCCTAGTGCTGGAATAATGATCAAAATGCTTACCAGGATACCAGTCATAATATATCCATTTACTGGTGTTCCTTTTTTGTTTAGTTTTGCTAAGCCATTTGGTACAAATTCTGAATCAGCATCAGACAGTAATATTTTCAATGGGGCATCAATTGAAAAGGCCAAAGCAGAGATTTGCGCCAACGCATTGGCGATGGAATAAAGAATGACAAAGAAGTTGCCGATTCCGTAGAAGTTTCCAAGTCGTTGAAAGGCTTCATAAGCGCCGTTGACCATCAAATCTTCTGGAATATGGTTGGCATCAAAAAGCATCCCCATAGCAATCGAGCCGAGCAAGGCACATAACGCCACCATACCGGCTAAAAAGATCATGCCTTTTGGAAATTCTTTTGCAGGATTTTTTGTGTTATTTACGTAAGGCGAGATTTTTTCACAGCCACCTACCGCAAATACCAGCATCGAGATCGTGGTTAAATAGGTAAAGTCAAATTTAGGGATATAGGTTGAAACAGATGACATGTTTGGTGTAGCAATTTCAGCACCAGTCATTGCTGGAGCGGTGACTGCTAAAAGAATAAAAAGAATCGACATCACGAACATGGCTGTTCCCGCGATGTTCCCAATCATTTTTAAGGTCGTCAATCCTTTAGAGGCAATCCATAAAAAGAATAGAAAAATAGCTAAACAAATCAACGAGACTTCCATGGAACCCATCGTCGATACAAATGTACCATTTCCTTTAAATAACCAACTCAAGGATACTAAGATTCCTTGGGGTTTTTGTGCCAAGTAGGGCACGTGAACGACCCAATAAGTCCAAGCAGCAAAAAAAGCCAACCGCTTTGTTGAGGTTTCTTTGATCCATGAGGAGACACCACCACTTGACTCTTTGAAGGTCGATCCTAACTGACCAACACTTAATGCATAGGGTACAAAATAAAGAGCCATAATTAATAGCCACGAAACAACAACAGTCAATCCTTGTTGAGCGTAATTGTTTACAACATTTCCCAGTCCCCAAACAGAGACGAACGCCATCAGCGCAATATTATACCAGCGTAATTGTTTCTCATTCATCGCTTTCTCCTTCTTAAAATGATTTTTCTGACTGGTTAAAATAGAGCGTTTTTTGAAATTTAGTGAGAAAAAAATTTCTTTCCGTAAGCGCTTGATCACTATCAAGTTTCTTATGCACTTTTTCACAAATGTCAAAGGTCAAATTGAATAAAAAAATTTCAGCTGCTCTTTTTTATCCAGTCATTGATTTTCCATAGTTAGGATAAACCTCTGAATTCTTTTGGTCAAGAAAAATTAAATTGTTATTTAAAAAAAATAATAAATTTCTGATGATAGAAAAAGCAAACATCATCATTCATTAATAATCTGAAAGAAATGCTACTACATTCGGTCAAGGGCGTGGATGAAATAGAGAACGTCTCATTTAAATGAATGGACGCATAAAGATGAAAGAAACCCTTTCGAAAGGCTTTTAGCTGGTACTTTTTGGATAGATTTTTAAGCAAAGGAAACAGAAGAGTAGCCATAGTTTTTTTGTTTTTCTAACAATAACTTTACGCTAACATTCTTTCAAAGAAACACGAAAACAAAGTTAGCCGGATTCTTCATTCCATCGAAATCACTGGTTTTTTTTCTTCAATTTATAGGAGTTGGGTGTTATTCGCTCAAATACTGGCCATAAAAGCAAATAAAAGACGAAGTTTCCACTGGCATGGAAGAAATCGAACAGTAGTCCTTGAAGGTAATAGGCAAGAAACGAAGGAAACTGATAAGCCAAACCTCCATCAACGAAACGATCAAGCCATAAAGAAGTCCGCAAAGAAAGGCAAAGAAAGCTTGCAGGATACGATTTTTCTTGATGATCGGGATTTTTCCAAGCTGTTGAAAAAGAACGATGGTGCCGGTAAGTGCAGCCAATTGACTGATCGTCCAGGGACCCATGCCTAAATAGATATTTGTTCCGAGCAAACTTAGCAAGGCAATCATCAACGCATCGGTTAAGCAGTAAGAAAAAGCCACTACAAATAAAAGGGCACTCATAGGCTGAACGTTAGGGATAAAGACAAAAACCAACCGTCCAACGATACACGCTGCGGTGAGCAGTGCTAAATGAGAAATTCTTTGAACGGAGAATACCTTGGATTGGGGAGGAAGCATGAAAATCGCCGACTTTCTAATTGATAATCATTCTCATTATACATGGAAAATAATATAATTCAAGATTGAAATACACATTATATAGTACGATAATAAAAACGGAGCACAATATGTTGTGCTTTTAGAAGGAGAGGGAAAGAAATGGACTACAAAAAACAAACGATTGAGAAATTGAACGAGGATATCAAGTTGTTCCAAGAAGTTTCGGCGATCACACCGGAAATGACCAAAACATTTGAGGGAATCGCTCGTTTGATTATGTTGGATCGTTACTCATTCAAGGATCAAACCCATCAAACGTTGGGTAAGGATGATTTGGTGATTTTGACAACGAAAGCTGATCCTAAATATCCTGCACGAGGAATCGGTATTGTGAAAGCAATCGATGGGGAACTAGTCTCTATCGAAGTGGAAGAGACCTATCGTTCAGCGTTAGAAGATACTGATGAACAAGCCAGTGGACTTGTGAAAAGAAGAAAAAGTGACATTGAAAAACCGTTAGAACTCTTTTTTGAGCAAGTGGCGCATCGTGTAGCCAAAGGGATTTCTGCCAACGAGTCCCATGACCAGGAGCGCTTCCTTGATACGTTTTACCAACAAATCGTGGCGCAAAACCTAATTCCCGCAGGCAGAGTACTTTATGGAGCAGGAACAAATTCTCAAGTTACCTACTTCAATTGCTTTGTGATGCCTTTCATCCATGATTCCCGAAAAGGGATTGCTGTCCATCGACAAGAAGTCATGGAGATTATGAGTCGTGGTGGCGGGGTTGGAACCAATGGGTCGACCTTGCGACCAAAATCAAGTGTGGTCCACGGCGTCAGCGGTCGGTCTTCTGGGGCAGTTTCTTGGCTGAATGATTTGGCGAACTTGACGAACCTTGTCGAACAAGGAGGTAGTCGTCGCGGAGCGCAGATGATTATGATGGCAGATTGGCATCCAGATATTTTTGCGTTTATTCTTTCTAAAATTCAAAATCCTGCTGTATTGCTTCACCTGAAAAAAACAGTCACGAATACAGCAATCAAACAACTAATCAATGAAAAACTGCAATTTGACCCTTTGACAAAAATGGAAGAAAGAATGTTCACTTATCTAGCGCAACTGCCTGAATCGTCAGATAAGGAACATAATGACATGATCCAAAAGGCCAAAGAAAAATTGCGAATAGGTGGCAGCTATGCGGTAAAAGAAAGTGATTTCTTAACTGGCGCGAATATTTCAGTCTGCTTGACAGAAGAATTCATGGAAGCAGTGAAGACAGATGGATGGTATGAGCTGCGCTTTCCAGATATTGACAATTATTCAGAAGCAGAGATGGCGCAATATGATGCAAAATGGGCGGAAGTCGGGGATGTGCGAGAATGGGCAGCAGCTGGTCATAAAGTCAAAACCTATCAAAGGATCAAAGCTCGTGAGTTATGGGAGTTGATTACTTTTTGTGCAACGTATTCTGCTGAGCCTGGTATTTTCTTTATCGATAATGCCAACAAGATGACGAATGCTACAGCATACGGACAAAAAGTCGTGGCAACCAATCCGTGCGGTGAACAGCCCCTAACCCCTTATGCCGTCTGTAACTTGGCAGCCATCAATCTCGCAAACATGGCGGATCGCCAGAAAGGCACCGTTGATTTTGCCAAACTAAAAGAAACCGTGAAAAAAGCAGTTCGTTTCCAAGACAATGTTATTGACGCAACGCCTTACTTTTTTGACAAAAATGAGCAGCAGGCGAAAGGGGAAAGACGTGTTGGATTAGGGATCATGGGCTTGGCAGATTTATTGATCTACTGTGGGAAAAAATACGGATCGGCAGAAGGGAATCAATTCGTTGATCAAATTTTCGAGGAAATGGCAGTCACTGCCTATGAGGCATCCATTGAATTGGCGAAAGAAAAAGGCAGCTTTCCCTTCCTGATTGGAAAAAATGACCAAGAGACGCAAGCGTTGCGGAAGAAATTTGTCGATACAGGATACATGAAAAAAATGCCAGCGCACATCCGCGAAGGCGTGCTGCGATTCGGCATTCGTAACTCTCATCTTTTGACCGTTGCACCAACAGGATCGACAGGCACGATGACGGGAGTTTCAACCGGTTTAGAACCTTACTACTCCTTTTCTTATTTTAGAAGCGGTCGACTAGGTAAGTTTATTGAAATCAATGCGGAGATCGTTGACGAATACCTGATGGATCATCCTGAAAGAACCAAAGCGCAGTTGCCGGCATGGTTCATTTCCGCTATGGAGTTGACGCCCGAAGAACATGTCGGTGTGCAATGCACCATTCAACGTTGGGTGGATAGCTCCATTTCAAAAACGGTCAATGCACCAAAAGGATATACAGTAAGCCAAGTAGCCAAGGTTTATCGAGATCTTTATGAAGGAGGAGCCAAAGGAGGGACCGTCTATGTAGATGGCAGCCGAGATTCACAAGTACTTACCTTAGAAGCGGTAGAAAATGAGCTGACCGCACAAGTTGAACCGCTGCCTGTCGTTCAAGTAGATGAACCCGTCGTCTCTGGTGAAATCTGCCCCATCTGCCATGAAGGAACCATTGAGGAAATCGGCGGCTGTAGTACCTGCACAAACTGTAAAATCCAATTAAAATGCGGGCTCTAAGAAAAAACGGGATTGATAAAATAACTCTTATCCGCATATTGGATAGAAAAACGATTAGTATTTTGACTATTGGAGAGGAAGAAATAGATGAAAAAAGTATTTGTCGTATTTATGCTAGTGAGCACATTACTCGTCGCTACAGGATGTCAACAGGCAAGTGTAACGTCAGAAAGCACGCAGCAAAGTTCCTTGAAGCAAGAACAAGGAACAGCTACGATCGTCATCCAAAATCAAGAAGATGTGACCTCAAAAGAAGTAACGTTCCGAGAAAATGAGTCGCTGCTGGAAGTAATGAAAGAAAACTTTGCGATCAAAGAAAAAGATGACTTTATCACCTCGATCAACGGCATCAGCCAAGATCAAAAAGCCAATCTATTTTGGGTCTATACCGTCAATGACGAAATGACCGATAAAGGGGCACAAGCGTTGATTTTAAAGAACAATGACACTATCACATTTGATTTGAAAACATTCTGATTTGTTTGATTCTAAGGATCTTTATTGGTGCAAAAGAACTTGCACATAAAGATCTTTATCTATACAGATAGACTCTTGCGTTTATTTTGGAGGTAGTTTTGCATTCAAGTTCTATTCAAGAGTCTATTCTTGTTTTTCTATCATAGTTTGGAGTGGTGGCTTATTTTATTTTAAAATTGGAATAATAGAAATAAAGATACCATTACATACATAAGTTTTAGCCATGATGTTTCTTTCGTATTTTGGCTTTCGTTCCTATTTTTTGTAGAAAATAATTTTTTTATAGTAGAGTGGAAATGGACAAAAATTTGATTTATCCGTTAGCTTAAGTGGCTAACGCTTCTATTCTCTAATATATGGTTTTACTTACTATTTTTCTTGCGATTGTTTCCCAATCTGCTTGTTGTTCATAAAAACAATGTTATCATTGTATCATCAGATGTGGGTGGCGAACAGTGGTCTAAAACACGAGCGTTGATTACAAATAAGGTTTTTTCGTTCTCTTTGTTTATTGATCAGAAAAGGTAGGAGGAGAATAATGGTTGAGGTACTTTTGATGTGTGGCGTTAGTGGTGCAGGCAAAACCACTTACTCAAAACAAAAAGAGCAAGAAGGTTATGTAAGATTAGCAATAGATGAATTAATTTGGGAAGACTATGGCGTTTATGGTGTTGATTACCCTTCGGAAAAATATGCAAAAGTTTCGTCATTATCTTCAGTTAAATTGAAAGAGCTTACAGTAAGGGCTGTTCAAGAAGGAAAAAACGTAGTTGTCGATTCTAGTTTTTGGGCTAAAAGTCACCGAGACGCTTATAGAGAACTACTGGCAGCATATGATGTGACGATTAAAGTAATCTATCTAAAAGCTGATTATGATACTTTACGAAAACGATTAGCGATCAGAAATAAAGTCCAGACTGCAAATTCCGCTTTTCCTATTACAGAAGAAATCCTTCAACGGTTTTTTTCAGGATTCGAAGAACCGATAAATGAAGATGAAGTAGTGATTGAGCAAAAGAATAAATGAAGTAGCATCAAAATGTTTTTACTCCTTTTCAATACATTTAGTCTTATTACTGTGCAGGACACAAAGGACAGTCATACTAGAAGCAAAACAGTGATTGGCAATTTCTTTTCTTGTTGCATTCTTCGATTAATAAACGGATCAAAAAGCAAGCCGCTGAAGACAAAATGACTATGGCAGCTGTTAAAGACCAAGAATCAATACAAGAAACCGCCCATTTGGTAAATAGGACGGCAAACAGTAACCAATTTGAGCAATCGAAACCACAAATTACGGCACAAAAAACGATTACTAAAAGACTTGAAGACTTGTAAGAAAAATTAAATATGTTCTTCCTCTTTATTTACGTACGTTATAATATGCTTAAGATTTTTAAATAGAAGGAGGAGAAAACATGGAAGTAATTACACCAACGAATGCAAGAAAAAACCTTTATGGAATCATTAAGCATGTTGTGGCTGACAGTCAACCTGTAGAAATTGCGAGTACAAAAGAGGAAGAAAGCGTCAGCATGATTAGTAAGAGCGATTGGAACTCCTTACAAGAAACGCTCAACTTACAAAATGTGGGTGTACTTGATCGGATCAAACACTTTGAGAATGAAGAAAGTGAAGACTTAGGTGAAATTGATTGGGATAGAATGTAAAGATCAAAAAGAATGCTCGCAAAGATTTGTCTAAATTGAAGAGTATCAATCTAACTAGTAAGTTTGATGAACTGATCAAAGTCATTAAGGAAAATCCTTTTCAAACACCGCCGCCTTACGAAAAATTACCAGGATTACCTTACTGTTCAAGACGTCTCAATATCAAACACAGGTTGGTTACAGCGTGGAAGAAGAGAGTAAAACGATCACGATTCTCTCTGTTTGGTCACACTATGAACGTGGGATATAATATGCTAAACTATTTCGACTCTTTGTCAACAAGGACTGATGAGTCGTACAAAATCAAATCTGGGTCAGAATGAATAGCATTCTGGCTCAGATTTTTTGTTAGCTTACTTTGATTAATTGATTGATCAAAATGATTCTAATTCTCATGTTCTCAAATGATTTAAATCTGTAGAATACTCGTTTCGTGATCGGTAAATGAGTCATCGTTTGAGTAAGGGAGAGAATCGTATTGAGATGCCTTCTTCATCGCTCAAAAGTTTTTGAAGTTTTACACAGACCTCTTCGAATAAGAAATCTTCTTATCAAAAAAATCCTTTATTCGTAAGGTGATAATTATAAACAAAAAAATGGAACAGCATAAATGTTTTCGAAATGCTTTCGCACCAACATTTACCTGTTCCGTGGGTTTGGCACCCAATGGGCCGTGAGGGGCTCGAACCCGCGACCCGCTGATTAAGAGTCAGCTGCTCTACCAACTGAGCTAACGGCCCGTACCAAAAGTACTTCATTATCTTAGCACTCCGGTGTTTAAAAATCAATCATTCTTTTGAAAAAAATGTGCGCTTTTTCCAGTTGGAAAACAGGGGTTATCTTAAAAAAACACCATTCGTTCCCCAATTTCAAATGATAGGAAATTCTTAAAAGATTGATCAGATTGCTTTAAAAACTCAGAAAACCGTGATAAAATGTATCTAGTTATCGAAACTAGATGATTAGTTTGTGATAATCTAACCTTCTGTTAGTCAAAATGGAGGATGACATGGAAAAATTACAATCGAACATGAAAACATGGGGTGAATCGCTGCTGGAATTCCATCTGCCTAGGTGGGAAGAGTTGCCAACCCTGGAACTGTATATGGATCAGGTAATCACTTTGATTGACCAATATTTATCACCTGTGATCCAAACAGAAAAACATCCGCTATTGACCTCTTCTATGGTCAATAATTATGTCAAAAAAGGGATGATCCCCGCACCAGAAAAAAAACGTTACAACCAAAAGCATCTCGCATTTTTGATCGCGATCACGATGCTGAAGCAAGTGTTGACAATTCCAGAAATAAAGACAGGCATCCTTTTTCAAGGGAAAGCTGTCGGAATCAGAAATGCCTATAATGTATTTTGTGAAGAACAAGAAAAAGCAATTCATCTTGTTGGCAAAGAAGCAATGGGAGAGCCCGAGCAAATGGCATCGGAACCAATCCCGATTGAATTAGTGGCCATGAAAGGTGCAACGCGTTCCTTTGCTAATAAATTGTTGGCAGAAAAAACCATCGAATTAGAAGTCATTTATTTAGAAACACATAAAGGAGAAGCCCATGAATAAAGAGAAAATTGCCCTATTAGTTGATTCAGGTACCGATGTTCCCGCACAGATCATGGAGCAATACGGCATGTATATGCTGCCATTGCAAATAATCTACAAGGATCGGACCTATACCGATAAAGTTGATATTACTGCCGAAGAAATTTACGAACGTTTGCCGCAAGAGATTCCTAGTACTTCATTACCTGATGGCGCGGCGATCGGGGAAATCTTTGATCGGATCAAAGCCGATGGGTATGAAAAAGTCCTTGCCGTAACCATCTCCAGCGGATTGAGCGGAACGTTTAATGTCGTTCGACTGTTAGGTGAACAACGGACGGATCTTGAGGTTTTTGTACTTGATACGAAAAATATTGGGATCGGTGCAGGGCTGCAAGCGATTCGTGCGGCAGAACTGTTAGAAAAAGGCGTGACTTGGGAAGAATTGCGGGCACAATTAACGAATGAAGTACCGAAAAACAAAGTCTTTTTCAACGTAGCTACCTTAGAGTATTTACAAAAAGGCGGCCGGATCGGTCTGGTTGCATCCATCTTAGGTAATGCTTTGAAATTGAATCCAATTATCTCTTGTAATGAAGAAGGGATCTACTATACGGTCGCAAAATCTCGTGGACGGAAGAAAAGCTTGGATAAAACCGTTGACTTGATCAAGCAATTCATCGGTGACCATCGCCATGTGCGTTTAGCCGTGGCCCAAGGTGATGCACTACAAGAAGCCAAAGAGATGAAAGCAAGATTAGAAGCCGAATTTCCTAAGGTCAAAGAAATCTTGTTTGGGCAAATCTCTCCCGCGTTAGTTGTCCATACGGGTCCTGGGTTGTTAGGGATCGGTATTCAACTCTTAGAAGAGTAAAAAAGAAAGGCCCCGTGCCTTTCTTTTTTTGTGCTTTCCTTAAGAATGAGGCGGCGGTTTTTGGGAAAGATGAAAAGCCTGTTTAAATAATGTATAATAAGTAAGAAACCAAAAAAAATTGAGGTGACATTTTTGAAAAAGATCCTAGTAGTGGACGATGAGAAACCAATTTCTGATATCGTCAAATTTAATTTAACCAAAGAAGGATATGAAGTATATACCGCCTATGATGGAGAAGAGGCATTAGAAAAAGTAGCCGAGGTCGATCCTGATCTGATTTTGCTTGATTTGATGCTACCAAAAATGGATGGATTGGAAGTTGCACGGGAAGTGCGCAAAACCCATGACATGCCGATCATCATGGTCACAGCCAAAGATTCTGAAATCGATAAAGTACTAGGCCTTGAGCTTGGTGCGGACGATTATGTAACCAAACCATTTTCAAACCGGGAATTGGTGGCCCGCGTCAAAGCCAATCTGCGTCGCGGCTCGGCAGCTGCGAAGGAAGCAGACGACAATGCCAACAGCGAATTAACGATTGGTGATTTAACAATTCATCCGGATGCCTACATGGTCACTAAAAATGGTGCAGCCATCGAATTGACGCACCGGGAGTTTGAATTGATGCACTACTTGGCAAAACATCTTGGTCAAGTGATGACCCGAGAACATTTATTGCAAACTGTCTGGGGCTATGACTACTTTGGTGATGTTCGAACCGTTGACGTGACGGTGCGCCGTTTGCGTGAAAAAATCGAAGACAGCCCGAGCCATCCAAACTATTTGGTTACTCGTCGCGGAGTGGGCTATTACTTGCGGAACCCAGAACAGGAATAAGCTATGAAAAATAAGGTTCGCTTTTTTCAATCGGTGAACTTCAAAATCGCCCTGACTTTTATCTTGATCTTATTGATTGCGATCCAGATTATCGGGGCGTATTTTATTCGCGAATTGGAAAGAACAACGGTCGATGCCTTCAAACGCGACATGGAGGCACGGGCCAGCACGTTAGTGGTGACATTAGGCTCTGAATTGAGTCGCATGGATAATGATGACGGGTTGGATTGGGATTCCATGAATGCTTCCCTGAATCGAATCTTAACGAGTACCAACTCTTCAGAAATTTTGGAGATGCGGGTGGTGGATGAGCAAGGGATTATTCGTGCAACCACCAATATCAATGATCGTGGCTCGGTGGGAGAAAAAAATGATTACCGTGATTACGATACGAACCGCAGTGAAGTCCTTTATGATGAATCCAGCGGTCAGCGGGTGTTCAATATCGTCCAGTCGATCCAATCACCGACAGGGGATACCGTTTTAGGAACCCTTTATTTACGGAGCAATCTAGAGTCAAAGTACAATGAAGTCAGTACGACGGCGGTCATTTTTGTTACCGCCTCGCTGATAGCGGCAGTGATTTCGATCATTGTGGCACTATTGGTCTCTCGTTCGATTACCCAACCAATTGGAGAGATGCGGGAACAAGCGATTCGCATCGCTAAAGGAGATTATAGCCGCAAGGTCGCGATTCATGGGAAAGATGAATTGGGACAATTGGCGGAAACCTTCAATCAACTAGGAGAACGAATCGAAGAGACTCAAGAGGCGATGGAGTCCGAGCGAAATCGCTTGGATAGTGTCTTATCCCACATGACAGACGGCGTTGTTGCCACCGACCGACGAGGCAAAGTCATTACCATCAATGAGATGGCGATGTCCTTGTTGAATGTCACAAACGAAGAAGCGATCGGGCAGTCGATTTTGACGTTATTGGAAATCGATGAAGAATACACGTTACGAAAGCTTTTGGAAAATCCTGAAGACATGCTTTTGGAACGTCCTAGCAATGATTTGACGGGAACAAATCTGATCTTGCGCATTGATTTCTCCATGATCCGTCGAGAGTCCGGGTTCATTTCCGGTCTAGTTGCGGTAATGCACGATGTCACGGAACAAGAAAAAAATGAGCAGGAACGGCGAGAATTTGTCTCCAACGTTTCCCATGAGTTGCGAACACCTCTAACGAGTATGCGTAGTTACATCGAAGCGCTGAGTGAGGGTGCTTGGAAAGATCCAGAAATTGCGCCGAACTTTTTGAAAGTGACTTTGGATGAAACGGATCGAATGATTCGCATGATCAATGACCTGTTGAGTCTGTCGCGGATGGATAGCGGCAATTCGCAACTGCAGTTGGAATACATCAATTTCAATGAAATGGTTAATTTCGTGTTGGATCGTTTTGACATGATGGTGACGAATGAAAGCAAAAAATATTTGATTCGTCGGGAGTTCACCAAACGAGAATTGTGGGTGGAAGTCGATACGGACAAAATGATCCAAGTGATCGACAACATCATGAATAATGCCATCAAATATTCGCCAGATGGTGGGATTATTACGGTGAAATTGATGGAGACTCATAATAACATCGTCCTTAGCATCAATGACCAAGGACTAGGAATTCCGAAAAAAGATCTCACGAAGATCTTTGATCGTTTTTATCGAGTCGATAAAGCTCGAGCCCGCCAACAAGGAGGCACCGGCTTAGGGTTGGCGATCTCACGTGAAGTCATCAAAGCTCATGGCGGTGCGATTTGGGCGGAAAGTCGAGAAAATCGCGGGTCAACATTTTACATCATGTTGCCTTATGAACCGTATGAGGAGGATTGGTGGGTATGAGAATCTCAGAAAAAATCATTCGAGCAGGTTTGATCGTGATGATCGCCTTGAGTTTTTATTTCTCCTATATGATTTGGCTAAATCCGACCGGGTTCAACAATGCCAGCACCGAAACAGATACTGGCGTCAATCCTTCGGTTCAAACCTACAAACAAAAAAGTGATTTGTTTTTGCCCCTATATCTGACATGGAATGACGAAGAGGATATCAAAGAAACCAACTCTGAAGCGGTGATTCGAGAGATCCAAGAGGTGATCAACGAGGCAACGATCAGTGATTTGACCCTGCGAACCTATGGTGAAGAACAGGCTTTTTCGAAAGCCCAAGAGGTCGATCAAGGAATATCCTTAAACTACTATACGACGTTTTACTTGAAAGATTACGAGAAAACCTTTGATAAAGAACTGTCCTTAGAGGACGAAAGTGAAACAGAGGATTTTCCGTTTTCTCGCATCCAGTTTGATCTCGAAGAAAATACGATCCAATTTGTTGACTTTACCCATCAACGAGTAGTTCGAGGCAAGATCGACTGGGATAAAAGCCAAGTAAAACACTTACTAGCAGACAATCCTCGGGAATGGACGGCAATGAGGACTGATCAAGAACGATCCAGCAATCAATACTATACGCAGGATTCGATCAAGCTAAAAAAATACAGCTACTATTCTTCGACACAGTCTCAGAGTTTGTTCCGAGAAGCCTTTTTCAGCAATCCTAAAAATGTCAAGATCAATGACGAAAGTGTCGATACCTACTATTATGAAGGTGGGCAAAACATGACGGTCTTGCAAGATCAGCAGCAAGTCAAGTTTGAAACCACCACAGACGGTTCCGATGAAATGGATCTGGCAATGTTGAGTGCGGATTACATTATTCGTCTAGGCAATAACTTTGGGACGATCCGCTATTTTGATCAACAAGACAAACACTTGGATTATCGGGTTTTCGTCGAAGGCTATCCAGTCTTTAGTACTGGCGGCCAAGGGGTGATCAGTGTCGCTTTTTCAGAAAGTGGTCAGACCGGCAGTCGTGAAATGACGATTTCTGCCAGCTTGAACGCAATTCAAGTGCCGATTCCTTCTGAAACGGAGATTGAATTGCCTTCTAGTTTGTCAGTCAAAAATGATTTGATTGCGGCAGGGGCTGACCCAGAGCTGTTGCAACAGATCATCGTCGGCTATCAATGGGGGGAGATCAAAGATGCACCACTGGTTGATTTGACACCTGCTTGGTATGTCAATTATGACTCGTCTTGGATTAGCTATGATGCATTAATGACAAAATTAGCAGAAACGGAGGAGAATTAATTGGATTTTAAACGAATCGAATGGATTTTTTTCCTCGCTTTTCTTGGTCTGAATGTCTTTTTATTCAATGTTTATAGTGAGGCTCGCAGCGAGCATCAGATGGTTTCACAATCAAACCAAACGATTCCTATCGAACAACGACTCGATTCTGAGGACATTCGGTATTCTGGTGAATTATCAGACGAGGTCTTGAGTGGCTATTATTTGAGCGGTGAACAGACGGATTTTGAGGCAGAACTACGAAATCCGCAACTCAATACTCAGTTCAAAAGAGGGTCGACGGTCAAAGGGCAGCAGTTGATCCATGTCTCAACCAATGGCTTTTATATCAGTGATGATTCTCAAACGGAAGAAACCGTCAATGGTTTCTTGCAACGTAAAGACCAAGTCCTGTTTGGGGATGAATATGACTATTTG
Organism: Enterococcus sp. AZ095a; assembly: GCF_050546735.1. Classification (NCBI taxonomy): domain Bacteria; kingdom Bacillati; phylum Bacillota; class Bacilli; order Lactobacillales; family Enterococcaceae; genus Enterococcus; species Enterococcus sp. AZ095a. Next base: position 856,495 of record NZ_CP172953.1, read on the forward strand.
GAAAACCTCTCTGTCTTGAACGCCAATCATCCGACGGTGGTGGCGGTCCAGTCGTATGAAGGCATTCCTTTCAATGACAGCTCAAGTCGGATCGATATCACCTTAGAACAAACGGATGATCTACTGCAGATTGCCCGTTATACGCAAACACATATCTCCAATATTACGCCTCTAAGGGAAAAGATGACGGTCTATTCAGAAAAAGAAGCAGTAAATACGCTTTATCTGAACAACAAGCTGCCAAGTCACTCGAAAATTCTCTGGACGGAATTAGCCTATACGATGATTTTGAAGGTTAGGGAAAAAAACGTGTATATTCCTGCATGGTTTATTGCTTTCCAATTAGATGGCGATGACACCATTCAAATCGAAACGGTCAATGCCTTCAGCAATCGGATCATCACGAATAATGCCGTTCAAAAGGTAGAAAATCCATAAAAAAGCGGGTATAATGGAACTCGTTGAAACAACCAGAGAGGAAGTCACGTAAACCATGATGAAGGAAAATGCCTTTCAAGTAAGTATTCTAGCCAGCGGAAGCTCAGGGAATTCGCTCTATATCGAAAGCAATAAAAAGCGGATCTTAGTGGATGCCGGTTTGAGCGGCAAGAAGATCACTTCATTATTGGATGAAGTAGGGCGCAAACCAGAAGACTTGGACGCCATTCTTGTGACCCACGAACATCGGGACCACATCCACGGTGTTGGAGTACTGGCACGAAAATACAAACTTGATGTCTATGCGAATACAAAAACATGGCAAGCGATGGATCCAATGATCGGTAACGTCGCTGTCGAACAAAAACATATCTTTGAAATGGGAAAAGTGCTGACCTTGGGTGACTTGGACATTGAAAGCTTTGGCGTCTCTCACGATGCTGCAGCGCCGCAATTTTATCGTTTCCATAAAGACGGCAAATCATTCGTGATGTTGACGGATACCGGTTATTGCAGCGGTCATGTGCGAGGCATTATCAAAGGCGCCGATGCGTACCTTGTGGAAAGCAACCATGACCTAGAAATGTTGCGAATGGGTCCTTATCCATGGAGTCTCAAGCAGCGGATTCTTGGAGATCGCGGTCACTTATCGAATGAAGATGGCGCACTTGTCATGACGGATATCTTGACCGACAACACCAAACGGGTCTATCTTGGTCATTTAAGTAAAGAAAACAACCTGAAAGAGTTGGCGCACTTAACGATGGTCAACACCATGAAAGAACATGATCTAGGTGTTGGAGAAACGTTTGAAGTCTTTGATACCGATCCTGACAAAGCGACGGAATTATTTGCGATCTAATCGATCATCAGAGCGATGAATTTGTTGGGTGGAGGCAGTGGGATGTTTGATGAAGAAAAAATCAAGACTTTGAACGAGCTTGAAATGGCAGTTTATAAATACATTGTCCAGCATTTTGAAGAGATCGATCAGCTGACGATTCGCGAATTGTCAGCTGCATGCCACGTCTCAACGTCGACGATTTTACGATGTATCACGAAATTGGGCTATCGTGGATATTCAGAGTTAAAGTATGCAATCTGTCAAAAAAAGGAACAAGACGCACGAGCGTTTGATCTTTTCTATGATGCAACGATTCAAGTCAATACATTCTTAAAAAAAGTCAATAATGAAGATTACCGTAAGTTTATCCAACCGGCAGTAGAATTGATTCTTTCCGCACGCCATGTGGCGTTTTCCGGTATCGGCACAAGCGGCATTCTGGGCACCTATGGCAGTCGCTATTTTGCCAACTTAGGCATTAATGCTTATAGCATCGTTGATCCCTTTTTGCCAGTACCGTCTCGTGGAATGGAAAATACGTTAGCGATCATTTTATCGGTGTCGGGTGAAACCATTCAAATGATCAAGCAAACGGAAGACTTCAAACGCTATGGAGCAAAAGTACTCAGCATCACCAATGATGAAAAATCGACGATCGCCCAAATGGCGGACTACAATATATCGTATTATATGCCCGTCGTAAGTGGCGGAAAAGAAGTCGATTTGAACCTGACAACGCAAGTCCCGGTGATTACACTGATCGAACTTTTAGCCCATCAAGTCTACAAGCAAATCTAAGCGATCGTAAAAAAACAGCTTCGGCTGTTTTTTTTGTTGGAACATGTTTCATAACTTAGAAAAGCTATAGGCAAGGGGAATATTATCCATTAAGATTTATTTGTAAGCGAATTCACTGGCCGGTGGATGGAATTTTATTTTAGGAGTGATGTGAGATGAACGAATGGATCAATGAGAAATTATTACCCCCAATATTAAAATTTGTTAATACGAAAGCAATCACTGCATTAAGAAACGGTATGCTTTATACGATGCCCTTTTCAATCGTAGGATCGATTTTCCTGCTATTAGCAAACTTTCCCGTCCAGTCGATTGCGGATTGGGTAACGAATAGTGGCTTAGGTGAATACTTCAACCAAGCCTATGGCGCCTCTTTTGCAATTATGGCTTTTTTCGCCGTAATGGGTATCGCCTATTCGTATGTAAAAGCAGAAGGTTACGAAGGACTCCCAGCAGGAATGATTGGTTTAGTTATTTTCTTATTAACTATGGAGTCAAGTGTAACGGATGCTGAAGCAAATGTGACCATCGCAAATGTCATTGATAAAACATGGACTGGTGGACAAGGCATGATCAGTGCCATCTTAGTAGGGCTTTTTGTGGGTTGGGGCTATACTTGGTTCTTAAAACGCGACATCCGGATCAAACTGCCAGAACAAGTACCCACCAATGTTGCAAACTCATTTACAGCGTTGATTCCGGCAGCTGTTTTGACGACCATCGCATTAGGCATTTATGTTTTCTTTGATAAAGTCTTTCAGACAACCGTGGTCGAATGGATCTACACCGTGATTCAAAGTCCAATGCAAGGTGTGACGGATTCTCTTGGCGGTGCAATGATGCTAGGCTTCTTAGTACCATTCTTGTGGTTCTTCGGGGTTCATGGTTCGACGATCGTGGGCGGCATCATGGGGCCGATTTTACAAGCCAATTCATTAGCAAATACGGCTATTCTTGAATCTGGTAAAGCATTGACATTGGAAAATGGGGGACACATCGTGACCCAACAGTTTTTAGATCAATTTATGACGGTAACTGGTGCAGGAATGACAATTGGCATCGTGCTATACATGGTTGCTTTTGCCCGTTCAGCGCAGTTCAAACAATTAGGACGTCTCTCCCTGATCCCAGCATTCTTTAATATCAATGAACCAATTATTTTTGCGACACCGATCGTCATGAACCCAATCATGGTCTTACCATTTATTTTGACACCGATGGTTTCAGGCGTGATCACGTATTTTGCACTTTATACCGGTATCGTACCGTTATTTACTGCTGTGCAAGTTCCGTGGACGACCCCGCCGATCATTTCAGGATTTCTAGTAGGGGGCATCCGGACCGCTATTTTACAATTTGTTGTTTTAGCAATCGGCTTCTTTATTTACTATCCTTTCATTCGTAAGGTCGATAGTTTGAACTATAAACAAGAAACAGAGATCGTTTAATACCAAGGAAGCAGGTTGAACAGAAATGAATAAACTTAGAAACGATTTTTTATGGGGTGGCGCAGTCGCTGCTCACCAATTGGAAGGCGGCTATCGTGCGGGTGGAAAAGGCGTGAGTGTCGCTGATGTCATGACTGTAGGAGGCAACGGAATTTCTCGCCGAATCACGGAAGGTATCCAACCGGGCGAAAGCTATCCCAATCATGAAGCGATCGATTTTTATCATCGGTATCCTGAAGACATCAAGCTTTTTGCCGAATTAGGGTTGAAGTGCTTCCGAACATCGATTGCCTGGACCCGTATTTTTCCAAAAGGTGATGAACGCGAGCCGAATGAGGAAGGCTTGGCCTTTTATGATCAATTATTCGATGAGTGTTTAAGCTATGGCATTGAGCCGGTTATTACCCTTTCTCACTTTGAAATGCCCTATCATTTAGTTACCGAATACGGAGGTTGGCGTAACCGTAAGTTGATCGATTTGTTTGTCCGCTTTGCAGAAGTTTGTTTTACGCGCTATCAAAAGAAAGTGAAGTATTGGATGACTTTCAATGAAATCAACAATCAAGCAAACTACAAAGAAGATTTTGCGCCGTTTACCAATTCCGGTCTGTTCTTTACCGAAGGAGAAGACCGAGAAAAAATCATGTACCAAGCAGCCCATTACGAACTCGTTGCCAGTGCGAAAGCGGTGGCGCTAGGGCATGCAATCAATCCTGCGTTTCAAATCGGATCGATGATCGCAATGTGTCCAATCTATCCGTATTCTTGCGATCCCAAAGACATGATGGCAGCCACGGTGGCCATGCAGCGCCGCTATTGGTTTTCAGATGTGCATGCCCGTGGACACTATCCGAGATATATGCGTAGCTATTTTGAGAGAAAACAATTTGATTTAGATATCACCCCTGAAGATGAAGCAATTTTGGCAAACGGCTGTGTTGACTACATCGGCTTTAGTTACTATATGTCTTTTGCGATCAAAGGTAAGGAAAATGATCCAACCTATGACTATGATGAGAGCCAAGATCTGGTGGATAATCCCTATGTTGATGCTTCCGAATGGGGCTGGCAGATTGATCCCGTGGGCTTACGCTACGCCATGAATTGGTTCAACGAACGCTACGAATTGCCGCTCTTCATTGTAGAAAATGGCTTTGGTGCCGTAGATACAGTGGAAGAGGATGGGCAGATCCATGATGACTACCGTATTGATTACCTGAAAGCCCATATCGAAATGATGAAAGAAGCAGTAGCTTATGATGGCGTCGACTTATTGGGTTATACACCGTGGGGCATCATTGACTTGGTTTCTGCTGGTACAGGGGAAATGAAGAAACGCTACGGTGTGATCTATGTGGACAAAGACAATGAAGGAAATGGGACCCTTGATCGTCGGAAGAAAGATTCATTTGCATGGTATCAGCAAGTGATTGCGTCCAATGGCATGAAGGTATAAAGAAAAAAAACGTTACGCAAAATTTCTGCGTAGCGTTTTTTTCTTTAGGGCATTTGGATATAGCCGTAATGAAGCAACAACTGAATAATAATAACTAAAGTGTTCATTCCCACATGGGTAATCATGGAAGTCCAAATGCTGCCGGTCAAGGCATAAAGCCCAGAAAAGAACAGTCCTAAGAAAATATAGACTAAGAGATGATTGTCATTATGGGCAAAGGCAAAGGCTACAGCGCTGACCACTACACCGACCCAAACATTGCTGTATTTCCCAATGATGCCAACTAAGGCTCTGCGGAAGACAAATTCTTCCATAATTGGTCCACCAACCATTGCCGCGAGGGCGAACAGTGGGTTTTGCAGCACAATAGCAATGATATTTTCGGTATTTTGCGAAGCACTGACTTCACCGAAAAGCGATTCGATAAAAATGGCTAGATTTTGCAACAAGATCGCTGCAATAATACCTGTCAGTCCATAAATAAGAATCGATGAAATTTTTGATCTTTTGTGTTCAAACGATAACGGTTCCGTTTGTTTGAAATACAAGAAAAACATGATCGCAGCACCAACTAAATAACCAATCGTTGTTGCGGCCACTTGATGTCCGCTAGGGATGAAGGCGATCGGTAGAAAAAAGACGATGCCGTAAGTAAGAATCGTGGACAAAGAATATTTTGATAAAGACATAGTTGTTTCCTCACACTCCTTTGCTTCATTATAGACTAGGTTGCTTCTAGAAACAAAAAATCCTACTATTTTTATCAATCAAATAGAAATGCAAAAAAAATTTAGCAAAAGGCTTGCAAAAATTTGGGAAAATGAGTAATATTGAAACTGTAAGTTAGCACTCGATACAAGAGAGTGCTAATACTAAATTCTATAACATTCATTGGAGGGATTTATCGTGTTAAGACCATTAGGTGATCGTGTGATTATCGAAGTCGCAAAAGAAGAAGAAAAAACTGTAGGCGGAATCGTGCTTGCATCAGCAGCAAAAGAAAAACCACAAACGGGTACCGTTATTGCAGTCGGCGAAGGACGCACGCTCGAAAACGGTGAAAAAGCTCCTGTTGCTGTCAACGTTGGCGAACAAGTAATGTTTGAAAAATACGCTGGCACAGAAGTGAAATATGAAGGAACAGAATATTTGATCGTTGCTGCAAAAGATATCATTGCAGTAGTAGAATAAGAAAAATAAAAAATACTTGAGGTGATGAAATCATGGCAAAAGAAATCAAATTTGCAGAAGACGCACGCGCAGCAATGCTTCGTGGGGTAGATAAATTAGCAGATACAGTAAAAGTAACCTTAGGTCCTAAAGGTCGTAACGTGGTTTTAGAAAAATCTTACGGTTCACCATTGATTACAAATGACGGTGTAACGATCGCTAAAGAAATCGAATTAGAAGATCATTTTGAAAACATGGGCGCAAAACTTGTTTCTGAAGTCGCTTCAAAAACAAACGATATCGCTGGTGACGGAACAACGACTGCTACGTTATTGACACAAGCAATCGTTCGTGAAGGATTGAAAAATGTCACCGCTGGTGCGAACCCATTAGGTATTCGTCGTGGGATCGAAATGGCAACAAAAGTGGCTGTAGAAGAGCTACACAACATTTCATCAATCGTTGATTCAAAAGAAGCAATCGCACAAGTTGGTGCTGTTTCTTCTGGTAGTGAAAAAGTTGGTCAATATATCGCTGATGCAATGGAAAAAGTCGGCAATGACGGTGTTATCACTATTGAAGAATCAAAAGGGATCGAAACAGAATTAGATGTTGTGGAAGGAATGCAATTTGATCGTGGGTACTTATCACAATACATGGTAACTGACAACGATAAAATGGAAGCAGCGTTAGAAAATCCATACATCTTGATCACTGACAAAAAAATCTCTAACATCCAAGATATCTTGCCATTGTTAGAACAAATCTTACAACAATCAAAACCATTATTGATCATCGCTGATGACGTTGATGGCGAAGCATTACCAACACTTGTCTTGAACAAAATCCGTGGAACATTCAACGTTGTCGCAGTGAAAGCACCAGGATTTGGTGACCGTCGTAAAGCAATGCTAGAAGACATTGCGATCTTAACTGGTGGTACAGTGATCACTGAAGACTTAGGTCTTGAGTTGAAAGATGCAACCATCGATAACTTAGGTCAAGCAAGCAAAGTGGTTGTGGATAAAGACAACACAACGATCGTTGAAGGTGCTGGTGAAAAAGAAGCAATTGACGCACGCGTTCAATTGATCAAAAACCAAATCGCTGATACAACTTCTGACTTTGACCGTGAAAAACTACAAGAACGCTTAGCAAAACTTGCTGGTGGAGTTGCAGTGATCAAAGTTGGGGCACCAACTGAAACTGAATTGAAAGAGTTGAAATTACGTATTGAAGATGCATTGAACGCAACACGTGCCGCTGTTGAAGAAGGCATGGTCTCTGGTGGTGGAACTGCCTTAGTCAATGTCATCAACAAAGTTGCAGAAATCGAAACAGATGGCGATGCAGCAACAGGTGTCAAAATCGTTTTACGTGCATTAGAAGAACCCGTTCGTCAAATTGCTGAAAATGCAGGCTACGAAGGTTCAGTCATCATCGACAAATTGAAAAACGCTGACTTAGGTGTTGGTTTCAATGCAGCAACTGGCGAATGGGTAAACATGCTAGAAGCTGGGATCGTTGACCCAACAAAAGTAACGCGTTCTGCATTACAAAACGCAGCTTCTGTTGCCGCATTATTGTTAACAACTGAAGCAGTCGTTGCCGACAAACCAGAACCAGCAGCGCCAGCAGCTCCTGCAATGGACCCATCAATGGGTATGGGCGGCATGATGTAAGCAAGCCTTGAGAACTCCTCTTTTGAGGGGTTCTTTTTTTGTACGATCAAAAAATACTTTAACACAGAAAAAGACAAAAAACCTCTCTTCTTAGTATTCTAAGCACCAAAGAATTGGTTCATTGCTTGAATAAAAGGAGAAAGGACTGGTAGATATGATCTATCTGTTTGTCTTGTAAAGGCAGCGTGTTTCCTAAGGAACCGTGAATTACAACCGTTCCCAAAATCCTTGCGCAAAACCAGTAATAAATTCATAAAGAGCCGGCAGTATCACCGAAATACATAAAACGACAAAGACCATTTTCTGAACAGCAGTTAATTGTTTGAGGAAATGGTTTTTTGTGAACAATAAATACGCGATACAGATAACGGCAAGCAGCTGCAATAGATCAAATAAAATGGACAAGAAAATCACCTTTTCTGATTAGATTGAATGGACGATAGAATGATGGATTCTCTCAACATAGAGCAAAGAGTTGAATGATATGGTTCTGAGAAAACGTGAAGATCAACGTTTATAAAGAAACGGTATTTCGACTCCAAAGAATGCGAAGATCCCGCTTAAAAGAAAGTAAGTCAATAAGCCTAGATAAAAAAGGACTTTCCAATTCAATTTCTTTTTCATTCGATCCACTCCTTTTGTGTATCATAGCATAAAAAAACGATAATATAAATAAATAATGTTAAGATGCAAATATGCATTTTTTTAGCAAGTGTAAGCTCTCTCAAGCTACATTTTCGCTATCTTGAAAAACCTGAGCTAAAATAGAAAGAGGAACAAAATCATGGCTCACTTTGATTTTTTAAATGAACAACGAGTCGAAAGAAGGAGACATTTCTTTGAAAAAACCATGGATAAAACGCAAAAAGAAACAAAACGAAAATGAATTATTAACGGAACAGTCCGTTCAAGTCGAGCAAAGTCAAACGGGAGAGGAGCTGCAAGAAGAAGCGGAGTTTACTTCTTTTTTTGCGGATGTCATGATGCGAATGCCGAAAAAATCGGCTGCCCTTGTGATGAAAGGCTATGACGGATCAAAAGCCCAAGCGGAAAAAGTGTTAGCGAAAAGCAAGGATCAATTTGATCAGGTGTTTGAGGAGTTTTTGGTTGGCGTAGATGATGAAACGCGGAAAAAAGCCCACCGCACGATCCATGCGGCTTCTTTGACGGCGGCGATCATCGGCTGTTCACCGATTCCTTTTTCAGATGCAGTGTTACTTGTGCCGGTTCAAATGACGATGATGGCACGTTTGTATCGCATTTTTGGGCGAACGTGGCGTGAAGGGTTAGCGAAGAGTATCTCGAAAGAGTTAGTGGTGGTGAGTTTTGGACGCAGTGCCGTTGGCAATATCTTGAAATTTGTCCCAGCAGTAGGCACCGTTGCTGGAGCTGCGATCAATGCCAGTGTGGCTAGTGGTATCACCGAAGCATTAGGCTGGGTGACTGTCAAGATGCTGAATGATGGGGAAGATGTGTTTGAGCAAGTGATGTCCTTTAAAGGCCAATTTCACACGCTGTTCAATGCGTTGAAAGTTGGCAAGAAATCCAAGTAGGTCAAAAAGAAGAACGAAGCAGGTCCATCAAAAGACGACTTGCTTTTGTTGCTTCTTTTTCTTCACAGCAAAAAATACTTTTTAAGGAGTGAGTAAAATGAAACAACGAGTGACACGGGAAGAAGTCAAAGAACGGTTGGTCACCGATGCGTATTTTCAAAAAGGTCGTTCTGCTTTGAAGACCCGCCAAACGATTTTGACGATTCTTGCTTGGCTGATGGTCTTGGTTCCGTTTGTCTGGCTGGCCATCCCGCTGACTTTACCGAATCTAGCGGATCGGATCGCCTTTCGGACATATCTGGAAGAAGCAGTGACTTTTGATTTTTTGGCGTTGTTCCTAGGAATTTCTTTTTTGGTCTTGGTTCTGACATTTACTTTGTTGACCTTGAGGAACAACCGGCGTTTCAAAAGATTGTTGCAAAAGCAATCGATGCATGACGAAGTTGCCTTAGAAAAACGCAAAGAAGTATTAGAAGCTTTTTACGAAGAACGCTTCGGAACGAAAGAAGAGCGTCACGCTGCCAAGTACTATGCCGTTACTCCTGAGCAAAACATTGGAGAAACGGAGATCCAAGAACTTTTCCGTAGAAATGGGGTGGGCTGATGGTTGTCAATTTTGATACTGGGTTCCCGTGGTTGGATACATTTTTAACGGTTGTTTTAATGATTCTGTTCACGTATCCCATTTTAGGCGGCTTTGCTTGGTTCATCGGGGTGATCTGCAATCGTTTTTTGTTCCGCTATCGTCAGTTAGAGTGGATACCGATCCCCGAAGAAATCGAGCCGATGATCACCATTATGGTACCGGCTCACAATGAAGAAGTCGTAATTGAAGACACGATTCATTATTTAATGAACAATCTAAACTACAGCAACTATGAGGTGTTGGTGACGGATGATGGCTCAACGGATCAAACTCCTGTGATACTAGATCGATTGATGGAACAGTACCCGAATCTAAGGGTTTTGCGTATCGAAAAAAACCAAGGGAAAGCCCATGCCTTTAATATTGGTGTAGGGTTTGCTAAAGGGGAATTGATTTTGAGCAACGACGCAGATACGGTCCCTGAACCTGATGCATTGTGGAAATATGTCAATTATTTCATCCGCCAAGATTCCATCAATATCTCTGCCATTACGGCGAATATGGACGTTCAAAATCGCACAACGATCGTCGGGAAATCGCAAACCGTTGAATTTTCAAGTATCGTAGGAATTATCAAACGAACCCAGCAAGCCGTTTTCGGCGTCATCTATGCCTATAGCGGTGCCAACACAATGTATCGTAGAGCCGCATTGATGGACGTTGGTCTCTTTCGACAAAATCGTGCCACGGAAGATATCAGTATTGCCTGGGACCACCAATTCCATGGTTGGTTGTCATTATTTGCGTCACGAGTGATGTTTTTCATGGAGGTGCCAGAAACACTCAAGATGCTCTATCGGCAACGGAAACGTTGGGCGAAAGGCGGAACGGAAGTGTGGTTGACCAATTTTAAAAAAGTTTTCTTACACCCTTTTGAAAATATCGGACGAACCGCCATGTTTGTGGATCAGTCCTTAAGTATTATCTGGTCATTCTTTTTCTGGTTGTCTTCGGCTTTGTTTGTTTTTTATCTGATTTATTATGGGGCAACTGGGAATTACGAGCGGATCTACCATATGTTTACGATGGCCTTTCTCTTTGTTTGTTTTGAGATGATTGCAGGGGTCATGCAGCTATTTACCAGCCTTTTGGCGGATGACAACCGCAGCAAGCTGAAGTATTTCCGCTTTGCCCCTTTTTACATGCTGTTTTACTGGATGATTAATGCCATAACGATCGTCACTACCTTTATTCCAGCCGTCAAAACCATCCTTGGCTACGGTAGCGGCGTTTGGGTCAGTCCCGAGCGAACGGCGAAAAAAAACGAAGAATCTTAACGAGTTCACCTTTCCTAGACAATAAAAACAAGTCTGAGTTTTCTTCAGACTTGTTTTTTTGCCATTAAGGTTCAGAAAGATAGTAAATCTCACGATTTTGGTAAGGATAACGAGTTTGTGAAAATTCGAAGGGCCGTCCGTCGGAGAGACGAGCAACTTGTTCTAATTCTAAGATCGGATCATTGGGATCAACTTCTAAATATTTGATATCATAGGAATCCGCTTTGTCGGCACGGATTTTACGTATGGCGGGGCCTATTTTGAGGTGTAAGGAATCAGTGATATATCGATAGATCAAGTGTTCAAGGATCGCCATATCAATATCGGGAATGGTTTTGATGGGCATGATCGTGTACTCCAATTCAAAGGGTTCGTTATCAACATAGCGCAGTCGTACGATATCATAAACAGGTTCGTTTTCTCGCAAGGACAAGTAATCCATTTCGTTGGCTTCTGGGAAACGAACATTGAAACTAATGATTTTACTTTGCACTTTATGCCGCCCGCCATATCGGTTGACTAGACCGATATACTCATTGATCTGTCCTTGGTAGGTCGCTGAATTGACATAGGTGCCATGACCTCTTTTGGTGGAAATCAGGCCTTCTTGCTTCAGTTGATTTAGCGCTTTTTGGATCGTCATTCGCGAGGTTTGAAATCGTTTGGCTAACGCCGTTTGTTCCGGTAGTTTTGATAAAGCTGGAAAAACACCTTCATAAATATTCGTCCGCAACTGATCAACAATCTCTTTGTATTTTGTCATAGTCATCACTCCTTATGTAAAGAAATTCATGGACTTGAGTTTTGTTTGAAGGGGATAAAAACAAGGTATATCATTAAAGAATCAACTGCAATTCAAATGTACAGAAAAAGATTTACATGTGTGTTTGAAAAATTTACATGCCGATTTCACCTAATTATAATAGGTTTTGTAAGCGAATACAAATGATGGAGGAATCACTATGACAACATTTTATTGGGGGAACAGTGTCAGCAGTATGCAGACAGAAGGTGGTTGGAATGAAGGTGGTAAAAGCTTATCCGTTTATGATATACGGGAAGCTTCGGAACAGGCTAGCGATTGGCATGTAGCAAATGATAACTATCATGCGTATACAGAAGATTTTGATTATATGCAAGATTTGGGGATGAACATGTATCGTTTTCAAATTTCTTGGTCAAGGGTCGTTCACGATGGAGATGGTGCTTTTAATGAAGAAGGGATCGCCTTTTACGATCGTTTTATTGATGATCTGTTAGCTAAAGGAATCGAGCCTATGATTTGTTTGTACCATTTTGATATGCCCCTACATCTGGCGAAAACCTATAACGGGTTCATCAGCAAAGAAGTGAAGGACGCATTCATTCGCTTTGGAAAAGAAATGGTGGATCGTTTTGCGGATAAAGTCCATTATTGGTTAACCTTCAACGAACAAAATCTTTTCCACCAAGATCATGGTTTTAAGATCAGCGGCTATTTAGAAGGGGAAGAAACAACAGAAGAATTGTATCAAATTTTCCACAATGTCATGGTTTGCCATGCAGAGATCTGTAACTATCTTCATGAAACAACAAATGCGAAGATTGGCGGCATGCTGGCGTATTCTGAAGCGTATCCAGCGACTTGTCGTCCACAAGACATCAAAGCAGCAAGAGAGTTTGATGAATTTGCGAATTTTACTTTATTAGATTGCTATGCGCACGGCAAGTATTCGGCAGCACAAGACCGATACGTGAAAAATCATCAACTCAATATGAATATTTTACCTGGGGAATTAGAAGCGATCGCAGCGCAGAAAAATGATTACATTGCCTTTAGCTATTATGCTTCTTCTACCTTGAACGCTGAAAAAATTCCTGAAGGAACGCCGCCGAATCGGTACATGACTTTTGGAAAACAAGACAATCCGTATATTAAAACGACGGAATGGAATTGGCAAATTGATCCGCTCGGCTTCCGTGATGTCTTAAATAAAGTCTATCAGCGGTACCGCTTGCCAGTGTTTCCGATTGAAAACGGGATTGGTGTCAGAGAGCATTGGGATGGCAACGAACCGATTCAAGATGATTACCGGATTGCCTATCATCAAGAGCATATTCGAGCGATGTTTGAAGCGATGGTGGAAGATGGAGTGGTCTGTCTTGGGTATCTTGGTTGGGGGCTGATCGACATTTTGAGCTCGCAAGGTGATATGGAGAAACGATACGGACTCGTGTATGTCAATCGTGGCAACCATGAGTTGCGAGATATGAAACGTGTACCGAAAAAATCGTATGAATGGTTCAAAGAAGTGATCAAAACCAATGGTAGTACGATCTATACAAACCCATATACAGAATAGGAGGAACAAAAATGGCAGCAGAAAAGCGCACGTTTTTAGATAAATTTACAGAGTTTTCGGTCCGTCTCGGCAATCAGGTTCATCTCAAAAGTCTTCGTGATGCGTTTGCGACCTTAATGCCTGCCTTTATTATCGCAGGGATCGCTGTGTTGTTTAATAATGTCTTCTTTCCATGGTTCTTAGAAGGGGCTGCCTTGGCGCGAATGCAAGTGTTTGGCAATTCCATCACCAATGGAACATTGAATATCGCCGGTCTGCTGATCGCCCCGATGATCGCTTATTTTCTTTGCCGCAACAAAAACAATCCGAGCGCCATCAATGCAACCTTTGTGGCAACGACTTGCTTAGTGGTCATGTTGGCGATGGCTCATGCCGTGATGCCAGAAGGCGCTCAAGCAGAAGTGACCATCAGTGGTGTGATGCTATTTGACGATGTCGGGACCAAAGGGATGTTTTCTGGCATCATTTGTGGGTTAGTTGCCACGGAATTATTTATTCGACTGTCAGAAAACAAGCACCTAAAAATCAATTTAGGGGATCAAGTTCCTCCTGCCGTCAGCAAATCCTTCAGCACGTTGATCCCTGCTATTTTGGTGATTTCCTTCTTTGCCGTAGTTGCGACCGTGTTAGCAGCCTTTGATACCGACCTGATTCAAATCATTTCCACAGTGATCCAAGAACCACTGCGTTTATTGAACACATCGATTTTTGGGTTCTTGATCATCTATTCAACGGGCAATTTTCTGTTTACTTTAGGCATTCACCAAACCGTCATCAATGGCACCTTGTTAGATCCATTGCTGTTAGTCAATATGAATGAAAACATGCAAGCCGTGCAAGAAGGCGCTACGCCACCCAATATCTTAAATTCAGCATTCGTGACGGTTTTCGCACAACTAGGCGGGACTGGATTTACGATCAGCTTGATCATTGCAGTGCTCTTATTCGTCCGCAATTACCAACCTTTTCGGGATGTCGTCAATCTATCCCTAGCTCCGGGTATTTTTAATATCAATGAGCCAATCATCTTTGGTTTACCGATCGTCTTCAATTTACCCATGATCATTCCCTTCGTTGCAAGTCCAATTGTGGCGACGTTGATTGGCTACTTTGCTACCGCAGTAGGATTCATTGAGCCACTTTCAGTCATGGTTCCTTGGACGACACCGCCAATTCTTAGTGCATTATTGGCATCAAAAGGGGATTTCAAAGTTGTTTTGGTTCAGGTGATCATCATCGTCGTCTGTGTAGCAATCTATTTTCCATTTCTAAAAATCGCTCAACGGGTTGCAATCAAATCTGCTGAATTGGAGCGGGCAGAATAAAAAAAGGGAATCCTATATTATAGTGACCTACAAAAGTTAGATCAAAATTCTAACGTTTTGGGGTCACTATTTTTTGAGGTGATTTTTTTACTAAGTTTCTATTTTGAATTTTAATTAAATGGTATACTATCCCAAAAGGAGCGACTATGAAACTATCAGAAATGCAAAAAGCGATTTATCAAAACAAGATTGATCACCAATTCAATGTCACCAATATTGAAAAAGAGTTTTTGGCTTTATATGGTGAAATAGGGGAGGCCTTTGATGCCTATCGGAATCAACAAGAGGTAGGAGAAGAATTGGCGGATGTGGCGATTTATCTTCTTGGGTTAGCAGAAATCCTTTCCATTGATCTTGAAGCAGAGATTCATAAAAAAATGGCCGTCAACCAAAAGCGCCGTTATATCAGTTATGGCAATGGCTATGCAAAACGAATCGATGATTGATACACGCACAAAAATTAGTGGATTCTTCGAGTATAGGCTCGACCGAAATAGAAAGGGAAGCAGGAGATAGGATGGAAAAGAACGTAAGCATGCGTGAATTAACAACGGCAGATTTAGCAGAAGTCGTGGACCACTATATTGCTGTATTTTCAGCAGAACCATGGAATGACCAATTGACAGTGCCGCAAATCACCGACTATGTATCATCAATGATGGCAATGAATACTTTTATTGGTTATCGACTAACAAACCGAGCATCGAATGAATTGATTGGTCTTTCATTGGGCTTTATCAAGCCCTGGTATCAAGGAAAAGAGTATGTGGTCGACACCTTTTTAATTACAGGCACGCACCAAGGAAAGGGCTTGGGTTCCACTTTCTTAGAAATGATCAAAGAGGATCTGCTCAAGAAAGAGATTCCAACGATCCTGTTAGATACCGAAGAAAGTATGCCCGCAGCGGATTTTTACAAAAAGAATGGCTTTAAACCGTTACCAGATAATGTGAGCTATTATTTATCTCTAGATTAATTCAAGCATGTCAATAACTAAAAAGTCTGCAAAAAAATCGCAGGCTTTTTAGTTATGCACAGTTTCAACAGGTTTATCCACAATATATTGTAGGAACGTGTTTTCGCCTACTAAATATTGTGTTTAAGACCCGTTGGAATAAGAAGCTGTCGCTTCTTTTGAGGAAGAGTTTCCCTTTATTGCATTGATGGTAGTCATTCGGTGATTTTCAAGGTGAATTGACAATGGTTGAGATAGAAAGTATCATAGCCTGCTTTTTTTTCGATTACAATAAAGACGAGACTCGCCACCCTTCGGCGAAGCCTCGTCTTTTTACAGATCAACAAAAAAAGAAAACGCAGGATTCTACGCTTTCTTTTTCTGTTCTTCTTTTTTCTTGTCTGTGGTCGGTACGGAATCTAGGGCTTTTTTGAAAATCTCTTCTTTTTTCGTTTTGTAGTTATGTTGTCGTTCAGCATAAACTTTTTCTTTCGTCTTTGTTTTCATACTCGGTCACCTCTTCCTTTTTTTTAGTATAGCATAATTTCACAAACTTATGCAAATTCTTGGTTTTCTCCTTGGTATTATAAACTTTCGTATGAAATACATTGTGAAAATATTTCTTTCGGTAGAAGTGAGGGACTTCTCTATCAAAAAATTCGTATCCAGTTGGAAGCGATGTAACAGGATTTCATCATAGCGTCGATCACACTGGTGAAAGAAGCATTCTTTTTGAAAAAACTTTTTCACAGAATCCCGTGTGTAAAAAAGGAATGATAAATGGGTGATTTTAGTATCGATTTTTGAAAAAGGGGATCAGGAAAGAAATGTTATTCAAATAACAGTCTTGATTTTCAAAAAGTGGGTTTGTTTGCAAAAAAAATCCTGTTTTTATTCGCGAATTAAAATAACGTTGAATGAAATAGCATTTTTTTGTTGTTTATAGAAATCTTTGTAAATATAGTGTCAGTGGTCAGCGTCAAAGAGAAAGTGATTAAAAAGAATAACGCAGGAAAATAAATGACACGTTTTATTAAACGCAAATTAAAAAAATACAAAACGAAAACAATATCAAAAAATATTAATTTTTGTTAAAATGGGGTACAGGGGGTGTTTTATTGGAATCTCGGAAAATCAAACGGAAGCGTTTAGTGAAACAAAAACGGTCCCTTTTCGTACAAAAAGGATTGGGTATCACAGCAGCGTTAGCATCAACTTCAGGTGTCTTTACGTCTCTTGCTCATGCGACCGAAACGACGAACGCTTCGTCATCAACCAACACAACTGCTACTCTTGCCAGATCGTCAGCTGAAACGGCGATCAATCGACAATTTAAAACAACAGCTTCACTGAATGTTCGTTCAAATGCTTCAACGAGCGCCTCTATCGTAAGTGGTGTAGGAGCAAATACAACAATCACTGCGGTGGCTCAAAAGAACGGTACCTCAGTGAATGGCAATACAATATGGTATAAGCTATCAACAGGCGGCTGGATCTCAGGGGCTTATGTGAAGAGCACCTCAGGCTCTTCTTCTGCCAATACAGGCTCGTCCAATTCGTCGTCTTCTTCATCGGAAAAAGCAATTTCGAAATCAGTGAAAACGACTACTGCATTGAACGTCCGTTCAAATGCAACGACAAGTTCTAGTGTCGTACGCGGTTTGAGCAGTAATGCGACAGTACAGGTCGTTGCACAAAAGAGTGGGACATCGGTGAATGGCACGACCACTTGGTACAAATTGTCCACAGGCGGTTGGATCACGGCAGCCTATGTCAAAGATGTTTCCAGTAACTCCACAGGCAATAGTTCTTCTGGCGGCAATACAAGTGTTTCTGCAGAAACGGCTATCAGCAAGAACGTGAAAACAACAGCGGCATTAAATGTTCGTTCGAGTGCGTCAACAAGCGGCAGTGTCGTTGGCAGCCTAAGCAACAGCACGACGGTGAAGGTCGTTGCCCAGAAAAATGGCACATCCGTTGGCGGCACCAATGTTTGGTACAAAGTATCGACTGGTGGCTGGATCACAGCGGCATATGTGCGTGACGTCACGTCTAGTTCTGGAAATACAAGTAATAACAATAATTCAAACACAGGTTCAAACAATACTGGTTCATCAAACGGCTCAAGCAATGCGAGTGAGCAAGCCATCAATAAGACGTTCCAAACAACCACTGGGATGAATGTGCGCTCAAATGCATCGACTTCTGCAAGTGTGGTCAGCAGTTTGGGCAGTAATGCGACCTTCAAAGCAGTGGCTCAAAAACAAGGCACGTCAGTCAATGGCAATACCACTTGGTATAAGTTATCAACTGGTGGCTGGGTATCTGCAGCATATGTCAAAGAAGTCAGTGCGACGACTCCTGGCAACAATAACAACGCAGGCAATACCAATGTTCCGATGAGCGTGAACGGAGCAGCGATCGTTGCAGAAGCTAGAAAACATATCGGCACTCCTTATCAATGGGGAGGCAAAGGACCAGATGTCTTCGACTGTTCTGGGTTTACACGCTACGTCTTCTTAAAAGTGACGGGCAAAAACATCGGTGATTGGACAGTCCCACAAGAAAGCGCAGGGACGATCATTCCTGTCTCGCAAGCACAAGCTGGCGACTTGCTGTTCTGGGGTCAAAAAGGGAATACCTACCATGTAGCGATCGCTACAAGTAATACAAGCTATATCCATGCGCCAAGCACGGGTTATACAGTCACCGAAGCACAATCAGGCTTTTCGACTGCTAGCTTCGCTCTACGCGTGAAATAAATATTTTATTGAAAAGGCAAAGGGTTTGTCCTTTGTTAGAAACGCCCCTAAGAAAGCTGCAATCAGTTTTCTTAGGGGCGCTTTTTGTGCTGGGCGCAGATCTTCTAAAAGGTGGGATTTTGCCCTTGTTTTTTTGACAAAAAGGCCGATTTGTCAAAATCACTTGTTTTTACTAGTACAAATTTTTGTCAAAAAAAATAGTTACTGATACCATAAAAACGTACCAATATTAGGAGGGATCTACATGAGATATACGAACGGAAATTACGAAGCTTTTGCAAGAAGCAGAAAACCGAAAGATGTCGAAAAGAAAGAAGCCTATATTGTTGGTGGTGGATTAGCAGGACTTGCTGCGGCAGTCTTCTTGATCCGTGACGGCCATATGGCTGGTGAGAAAATCCACGTCCTTGAAGAACTTTCTTTATCAGGCGGTTCATTAGACGGAAAATTCATTCCCCATGATGGATTTGTGACCCGCGGCGGTCGAGAAATGGAAAATCATTTTGAGTGTCTGTGGGATCTATTTCGCTCGATTCCGTCTTTGGAGGTGGAAGATGCTTCAGTGTTAGATGAGTTTTACTGGTTGGATCACGATGATCCAAATTCGTCTAACTGTCGGATCATCCACAATCGCGGCCAACGAGCAGCAGATGATGGAGAATTTACCTTGTCTGCTACAGCACAAAAAGAATTGACTCAATTATTTATGACTTCAGAAGATCAATTGATCGGGAAAAAAATCGAAGATGTTTTTGGCGAAGAATTCTTTGAATCCAATTTTTGGCTATACTGGTGTACGATGTTCGCCTTTGAAAAATGGCATTCGGCGATTGAAATGCGTCGCTATGTGTTGCGTTTTGTGCATCATATCGATGGCTTGCCTGATTTTACCGCGTTAAAATTTACCCGTTACAACCAATATGAGTCATTGGTCAAACCACTACTTGCTTATTTGGAAGAACAAGGAGTCGACTTCCAATATGAATGCACAGTCAGCAATATCGATGTTCGGATCGTGGGCGAGGAAAAAGTTGCTCAAAAACTTGTGCTAGAAAAAGCGGGGGCAATCGAAGAAATTCCTTTGTCAGAAGATGACTTGGTCTTTGTTACCAACGGATCGATCACTGAAAGTTCCACGCAAGGGGACCATTATACTCCAGCGCCTATCTCAAAAGCACCTGGTGGTAGCTGGCGTTTATGGAAAAACTTGGCGGCGCAATCGCCTGAGTTTGGTCATCCAGAAGTCTTTTATGAAAACTTACCTGAAGAAAGCTGGTTTGTTTCGGCAACTGTCACTTGGCAAAATTTTGATGTTGAACCTTATTTAGAAAAATTGACCCATCGCAAGTTGCGAACAGGCAGAATCGTCACTGGCGGGATCATCACCATCAAAGATTCCAATTGGATGATGAGCTTTGCGACCCATCGCCAACCGCACTTTAAAGAACAAAAAGACCAACAAACGATCACATGGGTGTATGGATTGTTGTCAAATACGCCAGGAAACTACATCAAAAAACCAATTGAACAATGTTCGGGACAAGAAATCGTGCAAGAACTGCTTTACCATTTAGGCGTGCCGGAAGCAGAAATCCAACGCATTTCAAAAGAATCAAGTGTGGCAGTTCCGGTTTACATGCCGTTTATCACTTCCTACTTCATGCTGCGTGAGCCAGGGGATCGGCCATTGGTTATTCCAAATGGCTCCAAAAACTTAGCTTTTATCGGTAATTTCGCAGAGACTGAAAGAGACACTGTTTTTACAACAGAGTATTCCGTTCGGACTGCAATGGAGGCTGTTTATCAGCTATTAGATGTGGAACGCGGGGTACCAGAAGTGTTTGCTTCCGCTTATGATCTGCGTACCTTGGCCAAAGCTGTCTATTATCTGACCGATAAGAAAAAAATCACGGAAATGGAGCTACCATTTATCGAACGGAAACTATTGGAAGGATTCGTTAAGAAAACCGAACATACCTACATTGGCGATCTGTTGAAAGAAAACCATTTGATTTAATTAAAACACAACGACGGCGAGGCGAAAGAAACTGCTCGTGGTCGTTGCGTTTTTTCATTTACTTTTTAGTGTTGTTTAGACGAATCCTTATTCCTCAGATAAAATCCGTACTTGGATCTCTGTCAAATAAGCTTGCTCGTTGCTAAGGGTCGTTTCATGGATCGATCGTTCATAGAAGTAGTCATCGATTTGCCATTGGTGCGCTGCAATCAGCTGCTTGAGTTTTTGATAGAACTGCTTCAATCCTTCGTCATCCCCCTGATAAATGGTGGTTAAATAGCAACCTGCTGGTTTCACGAAGGAAGCTCGTTGTGGTTCTTCTTGCCGCACATAAACGTAGTCGATGTCCTGCGTATTGTCTTTGTTCGTCCGAATCATAAAACCGTATTCGTTATTCGAGAAAAGATAAGGCTGTGCCATCAAAAGGTCGTAGGCTTGGGTGATCATCTCTGGGATGCTGCTGCCGTTTAATCTAGGACTAAGGGAGAAATACTCCTCTGGCTGTTCCTTCAAGGTGAAGGGGGAAGTTTTTTCTGCAGCCAGACGCAAGTCCGCTGCTTTTCGTTCGATGATTTTTTGGATGTTGGACAACTGCTGAATTTTTTCATCGATGGTTTGCCGCTTGGCTTCCAATAAGTTTCTCATGGTCTCGGCATCCCCCTGCAACGCTGTTTGAATCTCTTTTAAGGGCATCGATAATTCTTTCAATGACAGGATCAATCCGAGATCCAAAAGTTGATCAAGGGAATAATACCGGTACCCGTTCTCGTCTTTGCTGTTTGGTTGAAATAGCCCAATCTCGTCATAATAGTGGAGTGTCCGAGGATTGATTCGCGCTAAGCGTGCCATTTCCGATACTTTTAATTTGGTTTTCATGGCGCTCCTCCTTGACTTTACAGTTACTGTAAACTTTATACTAAAGATAGTCAACTACTGGGAGGAAGATAGAATGAATAAACAAGTAACATATCGACCATTTAAACGAGAAGATCTGCCTGCGCTTGTGCAAGTAATTATTGATAGCTGGAACTACGACAAGCAATTTGACCAGAAGACCGCCAAACACTTTGCTCATGTCTTTTTGTGTTATGAACTTGCCCGTGCTACCTATTCACGTGTGGCTCTTTTAAATGGTGAAGCTGTCGGTATCTTATTAGCAGACAGTAAAAGAGGGAAGAAGCTTCATCCAATGCGCTATTGGGGGAAAACGATGTGGCATGCTGGCTGCTTAGTGCTTTCTAATCAAGGGAGAAACACGCTGCTGCATTATGCCAAAGAGGTGGCTGAGTTAAATCAAGCGATGTTGAAAGACTTACAAATTCCTTTTCAGACCGAAGTTGGTTTGTTTGCCGTTAGTCCCAAAACACAAGGATTGGGTGTAGGCAAGCAACTCTTTACTTCCTTCTTAGCGATGGTCCAGCATGATAAAACAGCTCCGTTTTTCCTTTATACCGATACCACTTGTAATTACGGTTTTTATGAGCATATGGGCTTGAAGCGGGCAGCTGCTGTGAAACGCTGGATCAAAAAGCCGATCAAGAAGGAAATCGAGTTTTATATCTATACTTCCTAAGAGTGCAGCGATGCACTCTTTTTTTCATTGGCTAGTATGGTAAACTGGAAGCAAAGAAGGACAAGAAAGCTGTTTTCGTTTTATGGAAACGGCGCTTGTTTTGGTCGAAAGCGATGGATCAATTCGCTTTCGTAAAAAGGATGGGAATGGGAAAGGATGGTTTATTTGGAAAAAAAGCAGATTGGGTTTATTTTAAGTGATATCGATGGGACGATCTTGGATCATAAACATCAAATCGATCCGGTTTTGATTGAAGAAATCAAACGGTTGAAGCAGCAAGCGATTCCTTTTGTTTTGGCTTCCGCTCGCTCCCCGAAAGGAATGCTACCGATAGCTGAAGAATTAGAGATAGAAGACTGGCCCTTGGCTTGCTACAACGGTGCCCTGATTGGACGGTACGATCATACGGGTACGCTTGTACCAATATTTAGTCATGAGGTCAAAAAAGCAGAAGCAAAGACTTTGGTTGCTCGCATCAAAGCTGATTTTCCTGCCGTTTCCATCAATGTCTACTCTGGTGATCAGTGGTATTGCGAAAGAGTGGATCAGTGGGCACAGGCAGAAGCGGCGATTACCAAAGAGACCCCTTTGGAAACTTCATTGGAACAACTGTTGGCACAAGAAGCTTTTGAGGTACATAAGTTTCTTTTGATCGGCACAACGGCAGAAATCCAAGCGCTTCATGCTGCCTGCCAGAACGCTGACTTTTTAGAAAGCGCCTTTTATTTATCCAAAGAGAATTATTTGGAAGTCACTCATCAAGCTGTGGGAAAAGATAAGGCGCTAAATGAATTAGCGGCCTATTTCCAAGTGCCGCTGGCGCAAACCTTAGCGATCGGCGATAATTTTAATGACCTGCCAATGATTGCTTCAGCCGGTATCGGTGTTGCGATGGAGAATGCGCCCGATTTGGTCAAAGCAAAAGCTGATTTTGTGACGGCTAGCAATACAGACCATGGGGTTGCTGATGCATTGCGGCGATTTGTCACAGAATAAATAAAAAAACTAGGTTTTTTGAACAAATTGATTGACTTTCATTTCTACTCTCCTTAAACTTTTAGCTATACCTAAAAAGGTAAGTGTTTGTTGGAAAGAAGGAGAAAAATGAATAAGAAGATCGAGAAGACATTGACCAAATTTGCCGAGCCGTTGGGGCTCTCAGTTGATACTTCCACCGGGGTGATTTATGGAACGTATCATAGTTATAAACTTTTTTTAGTTCAAGAGAATAACAATAGTTATTCTCTTGTGGCTCATTTTTCCCTTAGCAAAGAGGGGGAACTTCCGAACCAAGAAGAAGTCAAAGAAGTTTTAAGTGAGTCAAAAGAGATCACCGACTGTGTGATCCAAGGATATCAAGTTGCCTATACATTACGCGGAGCGATGACTGCAGGGAAAACTGTGGACAAGATCCGTACTGCGTTGGACCAATTGACGAATTTCTTGAAGACGAAAGCTTACCAAAATGCTTGTACCTTCTGCGGAACGATCACTGAGCCGGTTTCGCTGTATGCTATTAGCGGCACTCCCGTCATTGCGTGTGAAGCTTGCTTTAAGAAACAACAAGAAGCGGTCCTTGCACAAGAACGGGAAAAAGGGCAGAAAAAAGAAAATTGGCTAGCTGGAACAGTGGGCGCGTTTCTTGGTTCACTGATTGGTGCCGGCGCAATTATTTTATTAGGACAACTGGGATATGTAGCTGCATTGTCTGGAATCGCAATGGCGATCTGTGCCATCAAAGGGTATGAATTATTAGGTGGAAAACTCAGTACAAAAGGTATTATTAGTAGTATCATCGTCATGATCATTATGGTCTATGTCGGGAATCGTATCGACTGGTCGATCAGTGTAGCGAATTATTACACAGACGTTGATGTCTTATACGCTTTCCGTATTTTACCTGATTTGATTCGTGAAGGGTATTTGGAAGCGAGTCAATATTACGGGAACTTAGGTCTGGTCTATCTCTTTACGGCGATTGGGGCTATTCCAACTATTATCGCTGCGGTACGAGAGGGGAAAGTGACGCGTCAAAGCTATAAAATGGAGTAATCCACTTTTCTATCCAAAGATAAAAAAACGCAAAGCGCGATCTCTTTCGCTTTGTGTTTTTTGTTTTTGTGTCATAAATAATAACATGCAGTGTTAACATAAAAAATAAATAATAATAAAATGAGAAAAATAGCTTGCTTTTATAATTAATATTTATTAAAATCTTATTTACATTCAGAGTTTTGTAATAATTCTGAAAATTTTGGATTTTCATAAGGGGTAGGTAAGATGAAGAAAAAATGGGGATATGGTGTCATCGCTGTTTGTGGAATCGTATTAGCAGGTTGCTCAACAGGAGGGACATCAAGTACAGGTGAAAGTTCAAGTGGTAGTGGGACAGCAGCTGCCGAACAAATTTTTAATGTTGTGGTTCAACAAGAAATGCCTAGTGCCGATCTATCCTTAGCCACCGATACGATCAGTTTCAGTGCTTTAAATAATGTGTATGAAGGGTTGTACCGCTTAGATGCTGATAGTAAGCCCGAACCAGCAGGTGCCGCCGAATTAGCGGAAGTCAGTGAAGATGGTCTGACCTATAAATTGAAATTACGTGAAGATGCCAAATGGTCAAATGGAGAACCAGTAACAGCAGCGGATTATGTCTTTGGCTGGCAACGCACCGTAAGTGCGGAAACAGGTTCTGAATATGCGTACTTATTTGCGCCCGTAACCAATGCCGAAGCGATAACAGCAGGTGAAAAAGATGCCTCAGAATTGGGGATCAAAGCAGTCAGCGACTATGAATTAGAAATCACGCTGACGACACCTACGCCATACTTCCAATACTTATTGGCATTTCCATCCTTCTTCCCACAAAGCCAAGCAGTCGTAGAAGACAACGGCGATCAATATGCTTCAACAAGCGACAATGCCGTTTACAATGGACCGTTTGTGTTAGCTGGCTTTGATGGTCCAGGAACCGATACAGAATGGTCATATGAAAAGAACGACCAATATTGGGATAAAGATACGGTGAAACTTGATACGATCAATGTCAGTGTCGTAAAAGAATCATCGACCTCCTTGAATCTATTCCAGGATGGGCAAGCGGACGACGTCATCTTAACAGGAGAATTGGCGCAGCAAATGGCCAATGATGAAGCGTTTGTGTCAGAACCATTAGCCCGTACTTCCTATATCGAGTTGAATCAGCGAGAAGAAGATTCGCCATTTCGCAATGAGGATCTGCGTAAAGCAATCTCTTATGCCATCGATCGTGATGCATTAGTGACATCGATTTTAGGTGATGGTTCATTGGCTTCCACAGGATTGATACCAAAAGGAATGACCTTTAACCCAACTGATAATACTGATTTTGTCGATGAAGCGGAAAGTGTCATTGAATACGATCAAGAAAAAGCCAAAGAACATTGGGAAAAAGCCAAAGAGGCTTTGGGAATCGATTCTTTAAGTTTTGAAATTTTGGCCTCTGACACAGACTCAACCAAAAAAGCCATTGAATATATTCAAAGTGCGATTCAAGATACGCTTGATGGGGTGAAAGTTAGCCTAAGTCCAGTACCTTTCTCCGTTCGCCTTGATCGTTCAAACTCAGGTGATTTTGATGTCGTTATGGGTGGCTGGGGTGCTGACTATGCGGATGCCAGCAGTTTTACAGATCTATTTGTAACCGATAATTCATACAACCGAGGTCGTTGGACAAGCGATGAGTACGATGCAGCAGTGAAATCATCTGCCACGACAAATGCTGGCAATCCAGATGCCCGCTGGCAAGATTTGTTGGATGCAGAGAAAATCATTATGGATCAACAAGGGGTTATCCCTGTGTACCAAAACGTTGAAGCTCATTTACGTGCACCAAAAGTAAAAGGGGTCGTTTCTCACGGTGCCGGTGCGCAATACGATTACAAGTGGGCAGTTATTGAAGAATAAGCGCCTAAAGAAGAAGCTGGTTTTGCGTAAGCAAGCCAGTTTTTTTCTTGTGCTTTGTTCTTACTTACACAATGTTAGTAATGAGAGCGGATGCAATTGTTTATAAAAAAACAAAAAAAGTTGACAAGGATCAATGATCAACTTGTCAACCTCGTTTTTTTCTTCATCTATTTCACAGAAATCCAGTGAAAGATTATTCGCTAACTGTTACGTCGCCTGTTACAGAAGCGCCATCTTCGTCAAGTGTTGCTGAATCTTGGAATTCTTTTGAAGTGAATGTTACGTTACCTTCAACTTTTGCACCGTTCAATACAAAGCCGTTTGCATTCACTTCAACGTCACCTTTGATTACACCGTGAACGATGTTGAAGTTTTCTGAGTTAACGATCAATTTAGGAACAGTTACTGTGTACTCAGCTGTTACGTTGCGGTCTTCATCTTGTGAGTACAATGCAAATTTACGGTAGATATCAGCTGAGTCATCGCCTTTATCATGGAATTCGCCATCAACGGTTACATCGTTATCAAATGTCATGTCAGCAGTTACAGCAACGATCCAGTTACCATCTGCACCCAATGCTTTTTCAATGACTGAAGTTTGGTCACTGATAGAAGCAGTTGAAACAACATCATCTGATGATTCAGTTGATGCAGCAGTTGAAGCTGCTGTTGATGATGAGCTTGCAGCTGTGTCGTTATCTGAACTACATGCAGCTAAAAGAGTGCCTCCCATAAGCAATGATGCAGCGATTAAAGTGATTTTAGTTTTTTTCATGTTTCCTTCTCCTTTGTATTCCCATAGTTTTCTTAAAAACAAAATGATTATACCATACCGAAGTGAAGTTTGTGAAACAAAAAACATAAATGAGGAGAAATTTAATAAATATCAGCCTAGGATTAAAAAAATTTCAAAGAAACTAGGAATAAATGCGTGACGCTTACGAATGAATGAGACATCTCATTCACAAAGAACCCTCCATTATGGAAGAAATGCCCTTCTTCTATAATGGAGGGTCATTACTACATTCGCTTTCGATCAGTCAACTGCTTGAACTTCGATACGATCAAATCCATGATGAACTGATACATAAAGGCATGGGTTTGGAAATGGGTTTGATGAGGGAAGATGATTGCTTCTTGGACAAAGGGAAGTTCCGAGATCTGTGGGTTGGCGGTGATCACAATGACTTTGGCTTTGGTTCGATCAAAGAAATCTTTTCGAGGCGTTCCATTTCGAATTTGTTGCTTGGTCAGGTAGTCACCGGAATTGGTAAAAATAATAAAAAGCGATTCTTCATCGGCAGATTTGATGATTTCTTCCTGTACGAGATCGTCTTGGAAGGTCCGAATGAACTTGCCGTTGTAAGCTAGTTTGATCTGGAAATCAATAGCAGCCGATTCTGAGAATAATATTCCAAAAGCAAAGACATTTTTATGCGAAACAATTGCTTGTGCGACCCGTTCGATGGCTGGCAGATCAAGATGATGCCGCAGATAATCGATGTCTTGTATCACTGCGTCAAAATAGGAGTCTACGCCTTCTTGCTCCAAAGCAGACAAAATATTCGAGCGATAATTTAGCGGATTGTTGAAGCGGTTCTCGATGAAAGCTGCGTTGTCTTTTAAATCACCATAGTCATCAAAGCCTAAGGTACGGGCGAATTTTGAAACGGTTGACTTTGACACATGGCAAAGAGCGGCGAATTCACCAATACTTAGAGTTTGGATCTGATCGTAATAGTTGATCATGGTCAAACCGATATAGTAGTTGGTGGAATCAGTGGGTGCATTATTTAAAAGATTCAATAAACGAATGATTAAGAGGCCCATTTTCTTTCCTTTCTTGTAAGCAGTTTCCAAATTGCGAACTTTCGCAGGTGAGAGAAAAAAATCTGCTATAGTAACGCCATAAAGCGCTTTATAAATCAAACACGGGAGTGAGTCATTTGGCAAAAGATTATTCAAAACTTGCTAGTGAAATTATAGCACAGGTCGGTGGGGAACAAAATATCGTTAGCCTGTATCATTGCATCACTAGATTGCGTTTTAAGTTGAAAGATGTCGAGTTGGCACGAAAAAATAAGAACAAAATTCAGCAGCTTGATGGGGTATTGTCAGTCATTGAAGGAAATGGCCAGTTTCAAGTCGTGATCGGGAATCATGTGGCAGATGTTTTTCAAACGATCATGAGCAAGTATTCGATCCAAAACGCTTTGGAAAGTGATGGAGATGCCGAAGAATCAACAGAAAAACAAGGCAATGTATTTATCCGATTCTTCAATGTATTGTCTGCGATCTTTAATCCAATCATTGTTGCGCTTGCAGGGGCAGGGATGTTGAAAGCTTTACTAGTTGTTTTTACGACCTATCATTTGATGGACGCAGAAGGAAGCACCTATAAAATATTAGCTGCTGCTGGCAATAGTGTCTTTTATTTCTTGCCTTTATTTTTAGCGATCAGTGCAGCGCGGATTTTCAAAGTCAATATGTTTATTGCTTTAGCAATCGTTGGGGCGTTGCTGGAGCCGAATTTTACAGCAATGGTGACGGAAAACGGTGTGACGGTTGATTTCTTTGGCATCCCAGCTGTGCTGATGGGGTATTCGGGTACCGTGATTCCAGCGATCGTTTCGATCTATATCTACTCGCACTTGGAACGCCTACTCAAACGGATCATTCCTAAGAGTATCGAGATTTTTGCTCTATCGCTAGTGGCTCTTTTGATCATGGTGCCTCTGACTGTTTTGATCATTGGACCGGTCGGTGTAATGCTTGGGGACGGTTTAGGCAATGCCATGAACTTTATCAGCGATAAGAGTGGGCTGTTGGCTGGCTTGTTGATCGGTGGCGGTTGGACATTCTTAGTAATGATCGGGATCCATTGGGGAGTTGTACCGATCATGGTCAATAACTTAGCGGTATATGGCTATGATACGCTGCGCCCGATGATCGCAGCAGCAACATTTGCGAGTGCTGGGGTTGCTTTAGGTGTATTTTTACGCTCTCGCAGAAAAGAAACCAAAGGCCTGGCGCTATCTTCCTTGCTTCCAGCATTGCTTGGAGGAATTACAGAGCCCATCGTCTATGGACTTTCGGTAAAATTTAAAAAGCCGTTGATTGCTCAAACCATCGTTGGTGCCATTGCTGGTGCGTTTATGGGCATGATGCAAACCAAGGCCATCGTCTATGTTTTTCCAGCATTGACGACATTGCCAGCTTTCTTTGGGGACACCTTTGTGTACTATTTGATCGGCATTGCCTTTGCGTTCTTCGGTACTGCTATTTTGACCTATGTATTAGGATTTGAAGAAACGCTAGAACCTGTTTTAGAAGAAGGTGCAGGGCTGCAAGTGATGACACCAGTTGCTGGTGAAGCGATCACGCTTGATGATGTCAAAGATGAAGTATTTTCTTCTCGAGCAATGGGAGATGGATTAGCCGTTTATCCATCAGCCGGCTATATTTATGCACCACTTACTGGTACGGTTGTGACAGTGTTTCCAACTGGACATGCTTTTGGGATCCAATCAGCTGCTGGGACGGAAGTGTTGGTTCATATCGGCTTAGACACGGTTGATTTAGCAAAAGGCGTGTTTGAGATTTCGGTGAAACAAGGGGATCAAGTCGTGAAGGGGCAAAAAATTGGCACCTTTGACTTAGCAAAAATTATTGGAAAAGGATATGATCCGACAACCATGTTGGTCTTTACCAGTGTGATCAAAGAAGATGCATTGACAGTTGTGGATCAAGCGAAAAAAGACGTTACCGCATTGGTAGCAAATGATTTATTAAAAGGAGCGATTTCATGAGTGTATTTCCAAAAAATTTCCTATGGGGCGGCGCAATCGCCGCAAATCAAGCCGAAGGAGCTTATTTGGAAGGAGGAAAAGGATTAAGCGTAGCAGATATTTTACCAGTTGGTGAAAAACGTATTGAGCAAGTTTCACTGCAGCTTGAAGAGGAAAACTTTTATCCGAGCCATGAAGCCATCGACTTTTATCATCGGTACCCAGAAGACATTGAACTGTTTGCGGAAATGGGCTTGAAGTGTTTGCGTACCTCAATTGCTTGGAGTCGCATTTTTCCGAATGGGGATGAGACGGAACCGAATGAAGCAGGTTTACAATTTTATGACGATTTATTTGATGCCTTGAATGAAAAAGGGATCCAACCAGTTGTTACGTTAGCTCACTTTGAGACACCACTGCATTTGGTAACGAAATATGGTGGTTGGCAAAATCGTGCACTGATCGATTTTTTTGATCGGTATACAAAAGTGGTTTTTGCACGCTATAAAGGGAAAGTGAAATATTGGATGACTTTCAATGAAATCAACCATACCCATACGATCCCTTTACTCGCAGCAGGTATCGATGTGTTTTCTTTCGAGACTGAAGAAGAAAAATTACAGGCACTTTATCAAGCGAGTCATAATATGTTTGTTGCAAGTGCCAAAGCAGTTCTGAATGGGAAGGCAGTAGATGAAAACAATCAGATTGGCTGTATGCTGTCACTGAGTCCGATTTATCCTGCAACGTGCAACCCGCAAGATGTTTTTGAATCGTATCAACTGCGCCGTCGTTCTTTGTTTTATAGTGATGTGCAATTGCGAGGAGCGTATCCTGAATACTTCGACCGCATCGTGAAGGATAATCATCTGTTGCTGGACATTACAGAAGAAGATCTAGCGATCATTAAAGCGGGGACCTGCGATTATTTAGGCTTTAGTTTTTACCGCAGCTCATTACATGAAGCGGGCATGAAAATTTTAGGTAATACTGGCGGATTATTGGGGAAAAAGAATCCTTACCTAAAAGAAACTGCTTGGGGATGGCCGATCGATCCGTTGGCATTACGCTATGTTTGCAGCGAATTGACTGATCGCTATCAAAAACCATTATTTATCGTTGAAAACGGAATTGGTTTAAAGGATGTTGTCAATGAAGATGGATCGATCGTCGATGAAGAACGGATGGCTTATTTGAAAGACCATGTAAAGGCAATGGCGGAATCGATCAAAGATGGCGCAACGATTCTAGGCTATACATGGTGGGGACCGATCGATATCGTTTCTGCGGGGACAGGAGAGATGGAAAAACGATACGGCTTTATCTATGTCGATAAGCAAAATGATGGTAGCGGAGATCTTTCCCGCAAGAAAAAAGCTAGTTTTGCGTATTATCAGCAAGTGATCGCCACGAATGGGGAAGCGTTGGCGTACGAATCATTTTTGAAAGGCGGCAAGTAAAATGAAAAGTTATTTTCCAAAAGATTTCCTCTGGGGGGGAGCAACAGCTGCCAACCAAGTTGAAGGAGGTTCTGGGATCGATGGAAAAGGCTTGTCGGTTTCTGATGTCTATCTGTTCGATTCCTCAATGCCGAAAGAACGTTGGACTGACCAATGGCATATGATGACTCATCAGCAAGTTGCAGAAGCACAGGATCCTAACAGCACGAAATACTATCCGAAAAGACAGGGCATCGATTTTTATCATCACTTTAAAGAAGATATTCGCTTATTTGCTGAGATGGGCTTCAAAGCCTATCGGATGTCAATTGCTTGGACACGGATCTTTCCAAAGGGGAATGAGGTAGAGCCAAACGAAGCTGGATTGGCATTTTACGACGCAGTCTTTGATGAATGTTTGAAGTATGGGATTGAACCAGTGGTATCACTATCCCATTATGAGATGCCTTTGTATTTAGTGACTGAGTATGGAGGATGGCCGAATCGGCAAGTGATCGACTTTTATGTCCGTTTTGCCAAGACCGTGATTGAGCGATACCAAAAGAAAGTCAAATACTGGGTGACTTTTAATGAAATCAACTGTGTCAAACACCATCCATATGTTAGTGTTGGGATCATTGAAGAAGGCCATCCAAATATTGAACAAGACAAGTACCAAGGGGCGCACCATCAATTTGTCGCCAGCGCAATCGTGACTGACTTTTGCCATCGATTGATTCCCGATGCCAAGGTCGGCTGTATGATCAGCTATCAATTATTAACGCCGTACAGCTGTGATCCAGATGATGTCCAAAAAACAGTCGAAAGTCAACGAACCTCACTCTTTTTCAGTGATGTGCAGGCAAGAGGCTATTATCCAGCATATGCCAACCGCATGTTTGAAGAAAAAGGAGTGGAATTGGTGATCGAACCAGGAGATTTAGAAGTCATCCGGGAAAACCCTGTGGATTTTGTTTCCTTCAGTTACTATATGTCCAGTGCAGTCAGCGCGCATCCAGAACGATTGGAAAGTGCTGTCGGGAATTTGATTACTGGTGGGATCAAAAACCCCTATTTGCCAAGCAGTAAATGGGGTTGGCAGATCGATCCCAAAGGGTTGCGAACAGCATTGAATCAACTCTATGATCGCTACCAAAAACCTTTGTTTATTGCCGAAAACGGTTTGGGAGCAGAGGATGTCGTAAACGAAGATGGCACCATCGATGATTTTTATCGAATCGACTATCTGCGTCAGCATATTGAACAAATCAATGAAGCGTTGCATGATGGCGTCGAGGTCTTTGGCTATACGGCATGGGGCTGCATCGATATCATCAGTGCTTCGACCTCACAAATGTCGAAACGCTATGGTTTTATCTACGTCGACCAAGACGATGAAGGCAATGGCACAAAGAAACGCATCAAGAAAGCGTCATTTGATTGGTACAAAAAAGTAATTGCTTCAAACGGCGCAACTCTTTGATTTTTGATTCTTCCAGATAAAGCAATTGCTAGGCTTAATCATAAGGTTTCTTAACAATTTAGCTTTTTATCAAGAAAAAAAGCCAACTTTATTTGCTATTTTATTTTAACCATGCTATGATGAATAGGTAAAGTTCTGATATGTTAATACTTGTTTATCTTTTCTATTGATACACACTTCAATTACACATCATTTTCTATTACAAACAAATAAACACAGTCGATGTGTAATATGGAGGTATACGTTTATGAATAACGGTACAGTAAAATGGTTTAATGCAGATAAAGGTTTTGGATTTATTACAGGTGAAGACGGCAATGATGTATTTGCTCACTTCTCAGCTATCCAAGGCGACGGCTTCAAAACTTTAGAAGAAGGTCAAGCAGTGACTTTCGACGTTGAAGAAGGCCAACGTGGCTTACAAGCAACAAACATCGTTAAAGGTTAATTGACGTTAACAAGCGAGAATCCATTGGGTTCTCGCTTTTTTTGTTTTATTTTATATAAATATTGAAATGGATCGGGTGTTGATGATCTGCTACAAGAGAATAGTTGCAGGTTTTGAGGACCTGACATGGTAAATAGTACATCTTTGATTTCACTATTCAACTAGCCCTAAGCGTCGCGGTTTACTTACCTATGATTTCTCATTCGATGATAAGCGTATAAAAAGAAAGAGGGGCTGTATACCGTATTCAATAAATTAATAAAGTGGTTGAATAGGTTTAGTGGCGTTGCTACCATTAAAAGCAATGATTACTAGTGATTCAAATGGCATGACTCATGTGAATGGAATAAAGAAACAGGTAAAGCGAAACATGCTACGATTCAATATATGGTACCCCGTACTTATACAAGAGTAATCGATGTGAAAGATCGATATTTCTTATTCGTTTCATCGATATTGTCTTGAATGAATTGTAAAAGTAGAATATATTGGTACAAATTAGCTGCTTTTTTTATTGGAGATGGGAACAAAGATGATTACATTTCGAGGGGGATTTATATGAAGCCAAAAGAAATACTTTGCCAATGGGTTGATGCGTTTAATCAGGCAGATGTAGAAATTATTTCAGAATTATATGATGAGAATGCAATAAACCACCAGGTTGCTAATGAGCCAGTTGTTGGGAAACAAGCGATCAAGCAGATGTTTGAGCAAGATTTTTCTAACGCAAAAATGGTTTGTATCGTTGAGAACATTTTCGAAGATGGACAATGGGCAATTTTAGAGTGGCGTGACCCCTTAGGTTTGAGAGGTTGCGGTTTTTTTCAAATAGTAAATGATAAAATTTTATTTCAAAGAGGCTACTGGGATAAATTATCTTTCTTAAAACAGCACGACTTGCCTATTGAATAAAAGGAATTCCCTTATAGGAATGGTTAGCAGATATGCATGACAGGAAGGTTAATCGCTTCACGTAGAATTCTTAAAGGAGCAACACTGTTTGAAAACAATACCTTTTGTTTTAAGTAATGATTAAGAATAAGTTAGTTTACTTCCGTCGGCGCCTAGTTGCGTGGTATAGTTATTGATAAGCGACAAATATTTTTGTACCACACGTTACTTGTTTTGAAGAAATTTATTCAAACCTGGCGTAACTTCAGAGTTACAAGGATACAATAGAGGTTAGGGATTGTATCGTTTAAATGAGAAATAAATAATAGTAGTAATAGTATGCTGCACTTTCAAAGAATAAATATTGACTCGTCAGATAGCCTTCTCGTTTACCCAAACGAGAGGGCTATCGTTCATTAGAAAAGAAAAAGTGTCTTTTTCCTAAAAGAAAGGAAGAAGACACTTTTTGGCTTTATTCTGCTGTGAGGGGGATCGTCAGCTTGCGATCATCGGTTTGATCGTCGAGCATTGAGTCGACATATTGCTTCAAAAAGTAAGAATAGGTCGCTAACCACTGATACTCCTCGGAGTCTTTGATGGCAGCTATTTCCTCGACTGAGTAAGTATCATTGCCAGTAAAAAGGGCCGTGTTCAGCTTCGTGACAAACGTGCAAAGTTGTGTGATCTGGGCTTCTGACAGTTCAGACACGGCGGACAATTGGTCGCGGACCAGTTGGTCGGTGTCATTTTCAAAAATATTTTTCTGGTAGTTTTGATAGTCCAGTAACTGTTCATCAGTTTGCTTCGTTTCAGCCGCCCAAGCATCGAGATCAATCTGCCGAGCTTCGTAGTCGATATCTTTGTCAGAAAGAGAAAGGACGCCGTAGCCTAATTCTGCTGTTGAATAAGACCCAGTGACTGCTTCATAAAGCGAATCATTCCCTTCGTTAATGTCTTGAATGTGGATATGACCAGAGAAAACGGCTGGCACGTTGAAGCGTTCCAACAAAGCGACAGTCTCAGAGGCGTTGTTGAGAACATAACCGTCTTGTAACAATTTATTATGACTGAACAAGTTATGGTGTAAAAAGACCAGTGGTACTTGCTCTGCTTCTTTTGTCAGGGTTAATTGCTCCTCCAACCAGGTTAGAGTAGCTGGTTTCAACTCACCATTCGTTGTAGGCTCATCCCAATTAACCTCAGAATCGTAGATACATGAATCTAGTAAAAAGAGGCGATACTTGTCATTTAACTGAATGCTGTAGCTAAGGGAAGACTTGTCGATACTGTTGGCTTTTTCGTAACCTTCAGCAAAAATCGTTTGAAAATCCTCAGGACTGATTTGATCGGCATAGTATTCCTTTTCACCTTGAAATGCTCGCGCCCAACCATTGTAAATCTCGTGGTTGCCAGGTAATGCTAAAACCATAATGCCAGCTTCTTGCAATGGTTCAAGCAATCTTGCCAACTCTTGAGCACTTGCTTTCTCGCCATTGAGCGTCATATCACCGGTCAAAATAATTCCCGTTGGTTTCTCCTTTAAGGCTTGAGCGGTGAAGGCCTCGATTGATTGTTCTTGATACATCATCTCTTTGCCAGCAGCTCCTTGCGTGAAGGTCTGAAAGGCTTCGCCATTATCATGAAGCGTGGAGGAAAGAAAATGAATATCACTTAAGAGCCAAAACTCACTGTTGCTTGCCTGTTGCAAAGGTGTATCGGCTTCATGCACCTTACGAAATTGAAAGAATAACAGGAAACAGGTGACAAAAAGTGTAAGAAGTGCCAATGGCCAAAACCATTTTTTGTGTGTACGAATCGCGATTCCCTCCTCGCTTGTTTTATTTATTATAGGAAGGAAAAGGAATCTTGTCACATAAAGGGTCTTTTTTTGAAAGATTTCTTGTTTTCATAGTTTTTCTTGTTAAGATAATTCCGAAAAAACTATAAGTGCTCTTATTTAGGTGCTTTTATGTGATAAAAATAACTAAAATAGAAAGAACATCATTTTTTGAAAATGAAAAGAAAACGCGGTGTTTCATTCAGAAACATTGATTTAACGGTCTTTAATTGTTCTGTTATTTATCGCTGAGATAAAGGAAGTGTTAGATTGAAACATTTTTGTAACATTTCCTTTATCTGTGTGTCATATCATTATGGTAGAATTCATTTGTCGTTAAATCGAACATTAAACTTTCTTAGACAAAATTAAGTTTTTATAAAGGCAGTTCATCTGTCAAATCAACCAGCTAGTCGGAGGAAAAACGAGTGAAGAATAGTTTGTTATCAGCATTAATGGTGTGTTCACTAACATTAACCGCAGTTGCAGCACCTGCATTAGCATTTGCAGATTCCATTGATGATCAAATCGAGCAGCAAGACCAAAAAATCAATTCTCTTAAAGGTCAGCAAGCTGACGCCCAATCACAGATCGATTCTCTAGAAGCAGAAATTGAAACAGTGAGTGCAAAAGTTGCTTCATTAGAAGCAAAACAAGTTGAGTTAGGTCAAGAAGCTGAGAAATTGCAAGACAAAATCGCAACATTGAAATTGCGTATTGCCAAACGTGAAGAAGCAATTCAAAAGCAAGCCCGTGATGTACAAGTTAACGGTCAAAGCACCAATTTCATTGATGCTGTTTTAGAAGCAGATTCTTTAACGGATGTTATCGGTCGCGTACAAGCGATGACAACGATCGTCAATGCAAACAATGATTTAGTTGAACAACAAAAACAAGACAAACAAGATGTTGAAGACAAAGTCAAAGAAAACGAAAGCAAGATCCAAGAAGTTGCTGCAAACCAAGCAGAACTTAGCCAACAAAAAGATGCCATTGCAGCAAAACAAGCTGATTTAAATGTCTTGAAAGCAAACTTAGCAGCAGAACAAGCAACTGCTGAAAAAGACAAAGATGCATTGAACAAGAAAAAACAAGAAGCGGAAGCTGAAAAAGCCCGTATCTTGAAAGAACAACAAGAAGCTGCTGCTGCTCAAAAAGCAGAAGAAGAAAGACAAGCTGCTGCTTTGAAAGAAGCACAAGAAGAAGCTGCTGCCCAATCAACAGAGAGCACGACAGAAAATACAGTTGCTTCTACTGAAACAGCAACAAGTAGTTCTTCAAGCAACACAAGCTCAAGTTCAAGCAATACTAGCAGTTCTAACAGCTCAAGTTCATCGAACACAAGCTCTTCGAACAATGGTTCAAGCAATTCAAGTTCAAGTAACTCAGGTTCAAACTCTTCATCAAACAATGATTCTACCGGAAGTACTTCTACAGGCGGCGGAAAAGATCATTCAAGCTCAGGGAACATGTATGCTTGGGGTCAATGTACTTGGTACGTGAAAAACCGCGCTCCTTGGGTAGGTACTTACTGGGGTAACGGGGCCCAATGGGGTGCGTCAGCTGCAGCTGATGGGTACACTGTCAATGGTACACCAGCAGCCGGTGCTGTTGTAGTCTTTGCCGCTGGTCAATCAGTTGGTGGCGTTTGGACTGCTGATCCAACTTATGGTCACGTAGCCTATGTTGAATCATACAACCCATCAAACAATACGATCACGATCTCTCAAGGCGGAATGGGCTTTGACAGTCCTGGTGGACCAAACACTGCAACATTGAGCGCATCTGGATATACTTACATCCATCGCTAATCAAATCAAAAGCAAAGCATCAACGCAATCGCGTTGATGCTTTTTTATTTGATCGATCGCTTTCTAAATCGGTCAGACAAGAGAATTACCCAGAGAGACAAGACAGGGTTCTCTCAAATCTTATCAAGATTCTATAGAAAATAGGAGGTTTCTCGTTCTACTATCAAATAGTGAGAAACGGTGAAAAGGTCGTTTTTGAAGTTACCATCAGTTCTTCCATTGCACGAGAAATCGCCGTATAGAGAATCCGCTGATCTTGATCGGTATGATAATTTTCTGCTGAAACATCATATAAAAGAACCTGCTTAAATTCCAATCCTTTGGCAAGATGAATCGGTAAAACCGTTCCATGAAATGACACGGCCTGTTTATCGAAGAATTGTTTAAGCTCTTCACTGGATCGACTATCTTTTGTGATGATCGTTACTGGCTGCTTAAGTTCCTTTACTATGTCTACCAAGGCAACGTCAGTCAGATTGGCATAAAACTGTGGCAACTTTCCTGCTGGTCGAACGGCAGAGATTTTTAAATTGGTTTCTTTTGGTAGCATTTGAGCAAATAACCGTGTGATTACACCGCTAGACCGATAACTCGTAGTCAGCTGATACGTTTCGAGGGATTTCGCCTGTTGTTGAAATATCGTTTGGATTTCTGATACGGTGATGGCACTTGTAAAAATCGCCTGTTGCTGATCCCCCACGAGGGTGAAAGCGGTCATAGGAAAAAGACATAATAGAAACTGCAGTTGTGCTGGCGTATAATCTTGGACTTCGTCGATAAAGAGATAGCGCAAAGCAGGGACAGGTTGTTTTTCGGCCACCAAATGACGTATCAGCAATAGACAAACAGTATAATCCAAACTATCTGTTGTTTGCGTCAAAGTGATCTGTCCATGAGTAAAATAGTCGGCACTGTCTGCTAACAATTGTTTCGTATCAAACCACGTAAGGTCGTTGATTTGTTTCGTAACTTTTGCATATTTTTTCTTTAGGAGGCGAAGGGCTGCTTTCTGAATCGTTTTTTCTGAATCATCTTTTAAAACTGTCCCTAAAAGGGGTCGTTGTTCATCTTCAGTCAAAGAACGAACTTGGTCGTGAACATTCGCTGCTAAGGCATTTTTTTGCAATCGTTCCTCCCAAGCGTAAGCCAATTTCTTTTTGACAGCTTGGATGCGATCGCGCAAGGGTGCCTGTTTCGGTGTTTCTTGGAAGAAAGTGTCGATCGTTTCTTCAGAAAAAAGGACGACGTTTTTTCTTTTGATTGGTTTAAACTGAAGCACAAGTTCTTCTGGCAGCTGTTTGCTCAAGGATTGAAGAAAGCGGCTGAAGTCAGCACTGCGTAAAAGTTCGATTGCTTCACTGGGTGCTTGCTGGATGCGGTCAAAATAAGCCTCTTCCGATTCTAAGTCAACGCTAGGAAATGCTTGGCAAAACTGCCGCATGGTCAACGTCAATGGATTTTTTTCACCGAGGGAAGGCAGCACTTGCGAAATATAATCAATAAACCGCGAATTCGGGGAGAGGATCAAGACATTCTCTGCGGTCATCTCTTCACGAAAATGGTACAGCAAAAAGGCGATCCGCTGCATGACAGCAGAAGTTTTTCCGCTTCCAGCAACACCGTTGACCAGTAGGTTTTTATGCGCTAAGTCACGGATGATGACGTTTTGTTCGTGTTGGATCGAAGCAGTGATATCCTGCATTTTTTGGCTATTATTGGCTTCAAGGGCTGCCAGTAACACGTCATCTTGAATCGCCACTGAGGTATCAAAGGCTTGCTTCAATTGATCTTTTTCGATAATAAATTGACGGCGTTGTTCAAGAACGGCAGAAATCGTCTGATTGTTCACTTGATAAGAGACCGGACCCAAGCGTTTGGCATAGAACAATTCGGCAATTGGGGAGCGCCAATCATAGATCAGCCCTTCCTTATTTTCATTAACAAAACCATTGATCCCAATGTAAAAATCTTCTATCGTTTCCTCATCTTCAAATTGTAGGGAGATTTTACCAAAGTAGGGACTATCCAGAAGACGGTCGATGGCAGCTAATTCACGTTCAGCAGATTGAAGAGCGGCGTTCATTTGGTCGATCTCACGATTCTTACTTTCGATGGCAGCAAAAGTATCTAAACGGTCAGCAAAATTATCAAAGTTTAAGCGAATCTCTTCGCCGATGCTTTGCATCGCAAGGCGATCTTTTTTTCTGCCTTCAGTCAAGAAACTGTTCAGCACTGTCTTTCGTGTTAGCAATTGCTGGTACGTGTCTGCGAGATGCTTCTTTTCAGCCTTTAGGTTGTTCATTCAGACTCACATCCATTCTCCAAAGTAACTCAATTATACGGGCATCCACCAAAAATACTAGTCTATTTTTTTGACTCTGGATGCGGTATAATAATAGTGGGAAGAGGCAGCTGATTGTTCCAATGTCATGGGAGCAAGCAGAATGCGTCTATTTTTTTGTTTTAAAAATGAGAAAAAGGGTCATTGCTTGTGTTTTTGAAGGGGCTGTTTATACTGAATATAGAGAAAAATACAAAGCGAAAAATCGTTGAGGGAGTGTCAACATGTCCAAACTATTGTCACCAGTGAAGCTAGCGAATTTAACATTGGCCAACCGCGTCGTTATGTCGCCGATGTGTATGTATGAAGTAAAAAAAGAAGACGGTGTTGCGGAGCCCTTTCATTTTGTTCACTATGGGGCACGAGCATTAAGCAAAGCCGGATTGATCATTATCGAAGCAACTGCCGTTGAACCAGACGGACGAATCACAAACAATGATCTAGGGTTATGGAATGAAGAACAGCAAACAGAACTGACGAAATTGGTGGAACTGCTGCATGGTTTCAATGCGCAAGTAGGCATCCAACTAAGCCATGCAGGACGAAAAGCAGTTGATGCCACCAATCCTTTGGCACCAAGTGCCGTTGCCTTTAACGAACGCTACCCGTTACCGTCAGAAATGACCCTGGCGGAGATCAAACGGGTGCAAGACAGTTTTGTTCAGGCTGCCCAACGAGCAGCTAATGCGGGTGTCGCGATGATCGAACTTCATGGGGCTCATGGCTACTTGATGGATCAATTTCTTTCGCCATTCGTCAATCAACGCACCGACCAGTATGGTGGTTCCTTAGAGAATCGGTATCGCTTTGTAAAAGAAACGGTACAAGCAGTTCGGGCGGTCTTTTCTGGGGCATTGTGGATGCGCTTGTCACTGACAGACTATGAAGAACCAGGACGCCAAAATTCGTTGGAAGATTGGCAGCAAGTAGCCCAAT
The DNA here is from genome assembly GCF_050546735.1 of Enterococcus sp. AZ095a. NCBI lineage: Bacteria > Bacillati > Bacillota > Bacilli > Lactobacillales > Enterococcaceae > Enterococcus > Enterococcus sp. AZ095a. Next base: position 897,700 of record NZ_CP172953.1, read on the forward strand.
GGCTTCAAGCAGATGGCATTGATTGTCTTGATTGCTCAACCGGTGGTGTGGTGGATAAAAAGCCTAATATTCCGATCTATGATGGCTACCAAGTGCCCTTTGCTGCAGCCATCAAGCAAGTGGTCGATATTCCCGTAGCAGCAGTCGGTTTATTGGATAATCCTGATCTTTGCGAATATCTTTTGCAAACCAATCAAGTGGATTTGGTTTTACAAGGCCGCGCGTTGATCAGAAATGTCAACTGGTTGGCAGATGCAGCGGCTAAACTTCACGATAAGTCCTTTCAAGCGTACAATGATTCCTATCAACGTGGGGTGAAACGTTGATATATGTTTTATTACATGAGAGTTGATTCGAAAGAATGACTTGTAAGTGTAGAGATCGGGAATGGAAGAAAAGTAGAGATTTACTTACGGTTCTTCTTTTAAAAATTTTTTTAGTATAGTTTAGGAATTAATCGAAATAAGAGAACAATGGACGATGATTTGTCGTTCTTTGTTCTTTTTTTTGACTTTTATAGATCATTTTTATGAACGTATTCCACTTTTTTTCGTCTATTTGCATTAAATAGCTCATAGCATTGAACTGTTTAGTTCACGATGGTATAGTTTAGGCAAGTTTTCGAAAACGATTACAAAAAATGGAGGTGTTGAAATTGGATATCGGTCAACTGATTGATGAACGATTCATTTTATTTGATGAGCAAATTCGGACAAAAGAAGAATTGTTTACTCAAGCATCTGTTTTATTCGAGTCCTCAGGAGTTATCAGTAATATAAAGAAGTACAAAAAAGATTTATTTCGTCGCGAGAAACAAACCTCTACTGGGATTGAAGATCATTTTGGTATTCCTCATGCAAAAAGTAAGGCAGTACTAAGGCCCGCAATCGCCTTCGTAAAGTCGAGTCCAATTACTGATTATCAAGCAATTGACGGAACGGCTGTCACCTATTCTTTTGTCATCGCAGTACCTGAAAAGAGTACTGACGATCATTTAATCATCTTAAGCAATCTCGCACGATTGTTGATGCACGAAGGATTTCGAAATGCAGTAAAGAAGGCAAAAGACGCCTCAGATATTATTAATAATATTCAATCAAATCAATCAGAAAAGAGGGAACCTGTATGAAAATTGTCGGTATTTCTGCTTGTCCGACTGGAATTGCGCATACGTATATGGCTGCTGAAAAACTGGAAAAAACGGCAAAATCATTGGGATATACAATCAAAATCGAGACACAAGGAGTAAAAGTCGAAAACATTTTGAGTACAGAAGAAATTCAACAGGCAGAGGTTGTCATTTTAGCGGTTGACAAAGAAGTACAGACCGACCGATTTGCTGGAAAAAAAGTTAAAAGAGTGTCAACCGCAAGAGCAATCAGAGAACCAGAAAAAGTGATCCAAGAGGCAATTGATGGGTTAGAAGTGACCACGATTGCCCAAGGCGAGCATGTTTCAAACGAATCCGGAAAGAAAGCTGGCATTTATAATCATTTCATGAATGGCGTTAATTACATGTTGCCTTTGGTTATTGCTGGTGGAATTTTAATTGCGTTTAGTTTTGCTTTTGGGATCAATGCAGCTGATCCTAGCGATCCATCATACAATCAAATTGCCGAAGTTTTAAGCACAATTGGTGGGAATACGGCTTTTGCATTGATGGTTCCTGCACTTGCAGCAGGAATTGCCACTTCCGTTGCCGGTAGACCGGGCTTTGCCGCTGGTTTGGTTGCGGGAACGATGGCGGCAAGTGGAGGATCTGGTTTTTTAGGTGGGATGGTTGGTGGTTTACTCGCTGGGTATGCTACGGATTATTTAGCGAATAAAGTAACAGTAGCAAAATCATTTGCGGCACTATATCAGTTGATTATTGTTCCTTTGATCTCAGTTGCTGTGACTGGCTTTGCCATGTTTTATTTCATTGATAAACCAATCTCTTATGTATTGGATGCTTTGACGAATTGGCTTAATGGACTTGGTTCTACGAGTGGTGTGGTATTCGGCTTACTGATAGGCATTATGATGGCAGCTGATATGGGCGGTCCCATCAATAAATCGATTTCAACCTTTAGTATTGGTTTGATGTCGGCAGGAGTTAATGCACCAATTGCGGCTTGTATGGCTGCCGGGATGACACCTCCTCTAGGCATTGCCTTGGCTTCTATCTTGTTTAAGCAAAAATTTACTCAAGAAGAACGAACTTCTGCTCAGTCTTGCTGGGTTTTGGGATTATCTTATATTACTGAAGGTGCGATTCCATTTGCTGTCGCTGACCCATTACGAGTAATACCTAGTTTGATGGCAGGTTCAGCAACCGCTGCTGCAATATCAATGGGTGTCGGCGTAACTTCATTAGCTCCACATGGTGGTATCTGGATCTTACCGATTCCCAATGTATTGAACAATCCGTTGATGTATGTCGTGGCAATCGTTTCTGGAACGGTGGTTACAGCATTGATGTTAGGGTTTTTGAAAAAATCTAGAACTGAAATGGAACGCCAACCAACCGATGAAGGAAAACTGATTTAGAAACTATTTATAAGTTGAAGCGAAACGAATCAAAAGAAAAGAGGAATGTCACAATGTTAATGACAATGAAAGAATTACTTGCTGTAGCAAAAGAACATAAATTTGCTGTTCCAGCATTTAATATTTGCAGTTTTGATATGTTAAAAGCAATCATGGAAGAAGTTGAGGCACAGGATGCACCAGTCATTTTAGAAATTCATCCTGATGAGATCGAATACTTAGGAGATTGTTTCATAGCGACAGTGCGGGAGTACGCATTAAAAAGTAAGGTACCAGTCGTTATTCATTTGGATCACGGGGGATCAATCTACGATGTCATGCGGGCGATCCGTAATGGCTATACCTCGGTGATGATCGATGCATCATTAGCCGATTACGAAGAAAATAAAAAAATCACGAAAGAAGTTGTTGAACTGGCACATATGGTTGGTGTCAGCGTTGAAGCAGAAATTGGTACGATTGGGAACAACGGTTCCGCAGAAGGGGGAGCTGCAGAAATTATTTACACAGATGTCGACCAAGCCGAAGACTTTGTACGTGCTACCGGCATTGACACCCTTGCCATTGCAATTGGAACGGCTCATGGGTTGTATCCAAAAAATATCACCCCTAAGTTGAACATCGATTTGTTGAAAAAGTTGAACGATCGTATTGCTTTACCATTTGTATTGCATGGTGGGTCAGGAAACCCAGATCATGAAGTGCGAGAGTCTGTAAAATATGGCGTATGTAAAGTAAATCTTAGTTCTGATTTGAAATCCGTATTTTTTGATTCAGTCAGAAAAGTATTGACGGAAAACCCTGCTATGTATGAACCAAATCAAGTATATGTACAACCAATAAAAGATGTGAAAGCTGTTGTACGCCATAAGTTGACCCTGCTGAATACGGTTGACAAAGCACGTTTTTATCAGAGATAATAAATGAAATGATTGATTGGTACAGGATTAAATTGGTGGGAATCTCTTTTTTAAAGGAGTTTAATGTATGGGGAAAGCAAAAGATGAGCGTAAGCAGAAAATCATGATGTATTTAAATGAAACGAAATTTGCTTCTCTGGGGGAATTAGTTGAATTCTTACATTATAGTGATGCTACGGTCAAACGCGATCTGATTGAACTGGAAAACGAAGAACAAATCAGACGTACCCGAGGTGGTGCTGTGCTGATCGATTCAGAGAAGGTCGATGCGGCTTATCTGACAAAAGTGGGGAATTATGTCAATGATGAAGAAAAACGCAGAATTGCAGAACGTGCAGTGACGTATATTGAGGACGATATGACCATTTTCGTGGACAGTTCGAGCACAGCTTTGCACCTGATCCCTTACCTGAAAAAAATTCATGGGTTACGAGTGGTAACCAATAGTGTGCTAACTGCCGCACTACTATCGGAACATACTGCTGCTGAGGTGACCATCGTTGGCGGGACGGTAACGAACAAAAAGTTTACCGTTAATTCAGTTACAGCAGTCAACCAGCTCAGAACCTATCATTTTGATCTTGCACTTCTCTCATGTAGAGGATACGATGAAGAAAAAGGAGCCACTGAGAATACTGAAGGGGAAGCAGTATTTAAACAGGTATTGAAAGACTGCACCGAAAAAATTATTCTAATGGTTTTAGAATCAAAGCGGAATAAAGTATATTTTTACAAGAGCCTCTTACCCGAGGATATCGATATTGTCATCTAGAAAAAAGCATCGGGTTTGTCAAAAACGGTCTTATTTAAAAGGCCGTTTTTATTTCCACTGCTAGTATGCTTTACAAACTAGTGGCAAACACGTATACTAGGTACAACACTAGTTTGTATAACAAACTAGATAAAGGGAACCAAAGGAGGGAAATCGTGAAAGAGACGCAATTGCTAAAAGGGGTTTTGGAAGGGTGTGTTTTGCAAGTGATTGCTCAAAAAGAGATTTATGGTTATGAACTGGTACAGGAACTGAAGCAAAGAGGCTTTGAAACGATCGTTGGCGGCACGATCTATCCTTTGCTGCAGAAGTTGGAAAAACAAGAACTTATTACCTCTGAGATGAAAAAGTCACCTGAAGGACCTGATCGCAAGTATTTCTCGATCACCCCGAAAGGCATAGACTATTTGGCACAATTTAGAGAACAATGGACGAACCTAATGAAGAAAGTCGAAGGATTATTTAAGGAGTGAGGAAACATGGCAAATAAACAAGAGACGACCTATTGGCGAAAGCAAACCAATCTGATCGAGCAACAATTCAATGAGAAAAATCGCCAATTTTTTGATGATTTTCGAGGCTACCTCTTACTTTCCAGCCTTTTTTACGATGAGCATAAAGTCACAGAGCAGGTATACGCGATTGCAATGGATTTATTAGAAGCACAAACTCATGGGGAAGAGGCGCAACACTATTTTGGCAATGATCCGAAAGGGGTGGCAGATGAACTATTGGCAAACACGCCAAAGAGTAATCTCAAAGAGCGCCTCAAATTGGCGTATCTAGCGGTTGGCATCAGTTGGGGAATCAAATTTATAGCTGATTTTACAAATCAAGGACCACTGGTTCTTAACCTTCTGGATTATCTTTTGACAGGATTGGTAACTGTGTTAGCGATCATCGGGATTTTTGCGATCATCAGCAAAACCATCTATCAAAAGAAGGGCACAAGCAAAGTGATTCGTTTCGGCTCCCTGTGGCTCGTTGTGAGTGGCTGGATTGGTCTTTCACTGCTGATCAATCTGCTGACCCCAAACTGGTGGCTCCTGACGATCGCATTTCCATTTGATGTAGTATTGGTTGGCAGTTTGCTGGTAGCGGCGATCGTTTTTGTTGTATCACTCAAAGAAAAAGCTTTTTATCCGATCGTTTTTCTACTGGGGGTATTTGTGTTGCTTGGTTGCCTGCAAAAAGCCATGGCATTTTATCACATTGGGGATCCATCGTGGATGACCGGCGGACTTTTGACACTGTTAGTTGTAGGGTTTCTTATTTTTCTCTGGTGGACCCGTCGAGTGATGAAAGAGCAATAAACAAAGCCAGAAACAAGTGTCTTACTTGTTTCTGGCTTTTTTTACATAGAAAAAGCATTATCCTGAGGAATCTTTCTGCTTCATGCTACACTAAAAAAGAAACGGAGGGAAATCAAGATGTTGACAACAGATCAGTTCTTTCACGGCCACGACAAGCAGACCGCTTTTTTTGAAGGCTGGTACCATAAACACCAAATCGGTGAAGAAGTCTATGCTTTTATTCCTGGTTTTTCGATTCAAAAAGACGGGACCAAAGAAGTATTCATTCAAGTGATCAATCATGAGGGTGCGCATTACTTTTCCTTTCCAGAAACTGACTTTCAAGTGTCTGAAGAGGAGCGTAAAGTAACGATTGGTGACAATATCTTTAGTGAAGCAGGCATCCAAGTCTCTTTAAAAAATAACGAACTTCAAGTACAAGGGTCAGTAAAGTATAACGACCACAAACCGATTCAGCGGACACGTTATGCGCCGAGTATCATGGGTCCTTTTTCGTATCTGTCATTTATGGAGTGTTATCACGGGGTCTTGAGCATGAGTCATACCTTAGAAGGTACGCTGCAGTGGAACGACGAAGCAATCGATTTTACGAACGGGATCGGTTATTTGGAAAAAGATTGGGGAACCTCCTTTCCAGCAGCTTATATTTGGGTTCAATGCAACAGCTTTGATGCGCCAGATGTTCGGTTCTTTTTCTCCGCAGCCGACATTCCCTTTGCTGGTTTTGCTTTTTTGGGAACGATTTGTGTTCTGCAAGTCGGGAGCCAAGAATATCGTTTTGCTACTTATCATGGTGCAAAGATTCATGATGTCAAACGCACGGAAGACCGTTTAGTGATCCATCTCAAACAAAAACAATGGTCCTTAACGATCGAAGTTTTGACGAAAGAAGGGCATTCTTTGAGGGCACCTTCTATTGGGCAAATGAATCGGATCATTCGCGAAAGTGCCAGTACGGAAATTGCCTTGACCCTTTTAGAAAATGGGCAGGAGATCTTAAGGCAGACAGGGATGTCGGCTGGTTTTGAAGAAGTTGCGAATTTGCGAGGATTTCACTATTAAAAAAAGCAGAAAAATTCGTTTCTTTTGATATACTAGTAGATAGTTACTACGAAAACACGTATATTTGGAGGGAAATGGATGAAAAAAATAACGAATGAGACACTGTTTGAACTGAAAACGATTGCGCAGCCTGCAGTGGGGCAAAATCAGGTTTTTTACTTGGAAACGGTAGTCAACCCAGAGACCAACACGTATGATTCAGCGATTTATAGTATTGACGCAAAGACCAATGAACGGCGTGAGTGGGGCACCGAAGCGACGACCCACAACAGTCTAAAGGTCTCGCCAGATGAGCAATGGCTCAGTTTTGTGACGACCGATCCAAAGAAAGGTGAAAGTACGTTATGGACGATGCCGATATCCGGCGGCAAGCCCCAAGCACTTGTCACTGAAAAAGGTCTGGGCGACTATTTTTGGGAGCAAGACGCAACGGCTATCTATTACCAGCTGGCACAAGAGGAGACAGTTTCAGAGGATCAAGACGACAAAGAAAAGACGGACAAGCAGAAGGAATTTCCACAAGTAAAAGCTACTACGAAAGTCAATTATTTGGCGGATGGCGTCGGCTTTTTAAAAGAAAAAAAACATTCGATCATCAAAAAAACGATCGCGACACAAGAAACGGAACTGATTTTTGAGCATAAGTATCCCTTTGTGTTCTCTGGCTTAGCGGATGATCAAGAGACTTTGTTTCTCACTTTTGACAAAGAGGAAGAAGACGAGTGGGACTATGGATCGAAGGTTTGTCTCCTAAATAGCCAGACGAAAAAGACAGAAAGTTTAGAAAACATTCTGCCAGAAGGAACGTATACTTTTGCTGCAGCGCGCAATGATCAGCTATTACTATTAGGCAATGATCTTTCCTATGGTTTTGTGACCTTGGATGATTTGTTTTTGGTCGACTTAAAAACAAAAGCGGTCAAAAATCTTTCCCAAGATCTTGACATCGCTTTTGGCAATGCGATCATCAGTGATTTTCAACAAAAAAATCGCGGCGTAGCGATCACCTGGTTGACGGATGACACATTCCTTGTACCCGTAACAGAACATGGCAAGCTACAATTGTACCGTGCCACGACCCAAGGAGAATGGACCAAACTACTTGATGAAAAAATGGATATCCTCGATGCGGCGATCTATTCAGAAGCCAAACTTGCTGTTGCTTATGCGACGCCAACGATCCCTAGTCGCTTAGCGTTGATTGACTTAACAAGTGGCGAAGTAACCGATCTCTATGATCCTAACCAAGCAGTTATGTCACAATTAACGATCAGTAAACCTGAAGCGTTTTGGTACGAAGGAGCAGATGGCTGGCAAATTCAAGGCTGGTATTTGCCTCCGACCGAAACAAAGGAGAATCATCCAGCGATTTTGTACATTCATGGCGGTCCGCAGGTCTGTTATGGGGAAACATTTTTCCATGAGATGCAAGTCCATGCCGCTAATGGCAATGGGGTCATCTTGTTGAACCCTCGTGGCGGGCAAGGATACGGTCAAACATTTGTCAAATCGATTTTAGGTGATTATGGCAATAAAGATTATCAAGACTTGCTGTTAGGGGTGGATGCCGTGGTGGCAAACCATCCAGAAATCGATACGAACACCATCCATGTGGCTGGCGGCAGTTATGGTGGCTTTATGACCAACTGGATCGTTGGCCATACCGATCGTTTTTGTGCGGCCGTTACGCAACGCTCGATCTCAAATTGGATCAGCTTTTATGGGACGAGTGACATTGGACCTGCCTTTGTCAAATTCCAATTGTTGCGGGAACTTGATGAGACCGAAGGACTTTGGAAGATGTCACCTTTGGCCTATGCCAGCCAAGTCAAGACACCTACGCTAGTCCTCCATGGAGAAAATGATTTGCGATGTCCGCAAGAACAAGGACAGCAGTTTTACATGGCATTGCAACGTCAAGGCGTCGATACGAAGCTGATGCTGTTTCCTCAATCCTCTCATGGTTTGTCGCGCAATGGCTTGCCGAACCTGCGGATAGAACGCTTGCAGGCGATCAGTGAATGGCTTGCATCACATGAGAACCAATCAGTAAATTAACCGAATGAAATCACCTGACAAAGAATCACGACTTGGGCTGCTTGAAAAGCCCAACCAGTGATTTCTTAAAAATCAGGTGATTTTTTTGCGGGATCAAAAGCTATAGGTTTCTGTTATCTTGCCGCCAATGACAGCGACGGTTGAAAACAAATTCATATGACGTTTTCTTCACGTGTTAAATAACAAAAAGAAGAAATAGTTTTGCTTGCTTCCTGTGTTTTAGTGTGATATGATACAAAACGTAATCGTTACACTTTAAGTTTTTTGGTGTGACACAAGAGAAAGGAGCTGGTTATTATGAGAAACAATATTATTTTGGCATGTGTGGAGACAGGGGAAAGACTTTATTTGACCAATAAGAACCAGCGCAATACGCCGGAACGTTTAGAATTAAAAAAATACTCACCAAAGTTGCGGCGCAGAGCGATTTTTCGTGAAATCAAGAAATAGGAAGGACAATAACTGAATGGCAAAAAAATCAAAAATTGCAAAATACAACAAACAAGTACAACTCATCGAACAATACCGAGCAGTACGTCAAGAACTAAAAGCACAAGGAGATACCCAAGCATTGGCCAAACTACCGAAGGATTCGAATCCGACTCGTTTGAAGAAACGGGATATGATCGATGGTCGTCCGCGCGGCTACATGAATAAATTCGGCATGTCACGGATCAATTTCCGTAAGCATGCACATCTCGGAGAAATTCCCGGCGTTACAAAAGCAAGCTGGTAACAGAAAGGAGTCAATATGGAAAAAACGGACTTGTCTAGTGCGTATCGACGTTTAAAGAGCCCGAACATCAAAACAAGGAAACGCGCATTAAAGATCATTCATGAATTTAAGCGAAATAAACGGAAAAATGCATTGCAGCTGCGTGCATAATGAGAAAGTGAAAGAAAGTTGGAAATGACATGGCAGTACCTGCAAGAAAAACATCAAAAGCAAAAAAGAATAAGCGCCGGACCCACTATGGCGTCAAAGCACCAGCGATTTCGTTTGATGGGACAACAGGAACCTTCAAGCGCAGCCACCATGTATCTTTAGCAGAATATAAAGCGCAGCACCCAATCGAAAAGAATTAACGCCGTCTTATGACGCCGTCCAGAAAGCAGGGGGAAAATGGAGATCATCTATCCGTCACTGATTGAAGAAGCCTATCGTCACAGTAAAAAATTTCATCCAGAGATCACCAAAGAGGCAATCTATCGCCATTTTTACGAAGCAGGCTTGATCAAAGAAAACGGCGATCCGACGGAAAAAGCCTTGTCAGAAGGGGTCGTTAAAGATTATACTGAGGACTGGGATCTTACCTTTGAAGAATTTTTGATGATCTACCCGGTGTTTCGTTCCTTTGACTCAAAGCATTTCAAGAAGATCGAGCATTTTTGGGAAATGGATTTGACTTTGCAAGAACAAATCCTTGCCCAATGGGAGCAAGAAACCTTCACAGAGGAAGAGATCATCGATCTAACTGCTTTTTTTGAAGAGCGATTACCTTCTAAAAAGGAACAGTAAATGAACCGTGAAAGGCGTACATGTGATGAAAAAGACGATCCAGCCATTTTTAAAACTTCTAAAGCCCTATGATTATCTGCTGTTTATTCTGTTAGTTGTCGGCTCTTTTTTACCGCTTTTTCTATTTGAAGCACAAGCTCAAAGTGATACCGGCGATCGGTATGCAATCGTGCGAATAAATGGAGAAGAGGTTGACCGTTTTAACTTAGAAGAAATCGATGCGATGGAAAAAACCTACTATCCAGCAGAAGGTCAGTACAATATCGTCGAGATCAAAGATGGCGCGATCCGAGTTCGTGAAGACAATAGTCCCGACCAGATTGCTGTCAAAACCAGCTGGATCTATCGCAATGGGCAGACGAGCATTTGCCTGCCTCATAAGCTGGTGATCGAGATCAAGCAAGCTGGTGCCTCTGACTATTTAATTTATTAATCAAACTTCGTGGTAGTTGGAAACTATACTATTTTGTGTTGGTGGGAAATCGTTGGATTTTCTACTGACACTTTTTTATTGAAACTAGAAAATAAGTGTGTCTGTCTAGAGACAATCTGTCGATCAAACTCAGTCTCATTTGATAAGAAACGAGGAGCACATGAAAAAGATAAGTTTCTGCAAACATCCCTGAAATCAAAGGGATGTCAATAATGCTACATTGCCAGAAATAGGGAACTGTGAAGGGGAAAAGGAAAGATCGTGCCGTTTGTTCAACAAATTTTCTTCTAAACCTAGAAAAACAGTTCAGCATTACGAAGCATTGGTTGCGTCTAAATCGCTTGTCCAATAAAGAGGAACGAAAACCCTAAAAATCCTTTTTATGAAGGGCTATAAGTTGAAGATTTTTTTTATTTGCGATAGGCTATTAGTAAAGCATTCGGGAGATGAAAACACATGAAATTTAAATTGAATCTAAAAGAAAAAGTAACGGAAGTTGCAGAGCATGTCTATGATGTGGTGAAAAAGGAAGATTATGCGATTCGTGTGGCTCCAAAAGGAATCAAAGTAACGAAACAGCGCAAGACGAAAGACACGATCAAATGGCGTTCAAAGAATCATTAATATTGTTTTCAACAATAACAAATTTTTAATGAGTAGAAGAAAATGAGAAAAAAGCATGATGCAAGCATCAATGCTTTTTTTTGTTGACTGAAATAGAAAACCAGCAAGCAGCAGGAGTTAAATGGTTTGATTAATTAATCGTTCAGGTCGTCTATAGAATGTTATGTTATATTATTATTAATCGGTTTTTTTCGATTTCATTAAAATCGTCTTAAAAAAGTATTTTTGTAATTGTTTAAGACTCTTTTAGACGAAAATAATCTGATATGTTAAACGAAATAGGTGGGTTATTTATACAAATTATAAGTTTTATATTGAGTATCTGTTATCATATGGTACTATTGATTTATATCTTAAGCGCTTTCATAGGTGAGAGAGGCTTTTCTATCGTCAGTTGAGGACTAAAAGAAGAGCTAAAAGTTCTTGCTTCATCCTCGCTTGGGTAGATTATTGATCAAAAGAAAGAGGATGACAGGTAATCACATACTTCGGCATCCTGATAAACAGAAGAATCAGGAGAAAAAGGCAATAACGTTCTAATCTCTATCGTTTAAGAGCGTGCATTGCAAAGCTAGAAGTAGATTGGAAGCAAATGAAGCAAGTAATGAATAATAGTTAAACGTTTACGTATTACTTACGTAAACGTTTAACTAAAAGTGATTTTTTAAGTCCTTAAGGAAAGTACCTCCATTTCCATAAGAAAAATAAAAGACAAAAATATAAATGAGGAGTGTTTTGTATGAAAAAAAGCAAAATAGTAAGGTCGGTCTGTTTGTTCTCAAGTTTATTCCTTTTAGGAGCTTGTAGTAATTCCAATGATCCAGATACCACAGAATCTGGAAACCATGTTACATCTGATGAAGAAGGGGATTTGGCATGGCAAGAAGAGGAGATCGATCTGGTTTTTGCCAGCCGCTATTATGGGGAAGAAAATAGCGAAAATCCAATGTGGTTAAATATTGAGAAATTTATGGAGAAGTATCCAAATATCAACGTTATTCGCGATGCGCAATTTGCCAATGGCGAGAATGGAAACTTTGAACAATTGGAAATGCTGAATGCTCGTGCGCAAGACAATGACTTACCAGACATTTACTTTTCGCCGATGTCTGCTGAAGTTTATGATCGTGAGTTTACGCTTGATTTAACACCTTATTTAGAAGCAGATGATGAAGCGCAATGGAACTCTGATAATGCGATGGAGTTTTTACGTACCCATGATGGTGAAGAAATCTATGGCTTGGCTTGGCAGTCTGTTTCCCAATATGTATTAGTGAATACACGTCTTTTGAGAGAAAATAATCTCTCGATTCCAGATTATAACTGGAGTTATGAAGAGTATGAAGAGCTTCGAAGTGAAATTGCAGTTTTGACAGCCAATAGCCCGATCTTTCCCGGCGTTGTTGGGTTTGGGGAAATAGGACCTAATTATTTTGATGATATTCCCAATGGGTGGAAAGGGTTCAATATTGAAACAGAACGATGGGATTTAGCTAGTGCGACAAACTTTGGCGAGTACTATGAGCGATTTGCCCGTGAAGCGATCGAAGGATTGCATTTTTATGATCTCAGTGAAGAAGAACGAGTTGCAAAAGTCGGCAACTTGAGTTGGGCATTTGGTGATGGCTTGCAAGTCTTAGAAAGTGGTTGGTTGTGGGCATTAAGCGGCGATGTCTCTGAATTGATTGAAACACGAGACATGGAGATCGATATTTATCCAATGCCAACTGCTCCTCGTGGCGAAACATACATTCCTGGTTACTATGATACTTTTAGTATCTCTAGTCAGTTAGAAGATGATCCGGTGAAGGCTCAGGCGGCGTTTGAGCTGTTGAAGTGGCTAACTTATGGCGAGGAAGGCTTACTTTCAAGATGGGCCTTGATCGATGAATACTCAGGTCTTCCAGAAGATGCACCATTACGAGCTGAGGATCGTTTGATGGACTTCATTCAAGGATGGCCAATTACGACTAATCCAACGGTGTTAGCGAATCATCCATTGGTAAAAGGGTTCGATGAAGAGAGTGGATTAGCTAACTACAATTTCGCCGCTTTTAAAGAAGAAGCCTTCCAGCAACAATTATCTAACCCTGTCGCTTATCCGAGACAAATGCCTGGTTTCTCTAATGTCCAAGGGGATGTTGATCCTTGGGAAATCATGCATCAAATCAAGGATGAAGGAGTTCGCTATAGTGACATCGCTAGCGAATGGGACCGCAGAATCAATGAACAGATCGAAGAATACTTACGACAATACAATCGTTGATCACTTCCATCAGTACCTACCTTGTTATGGTCATTTGAACCATAACAAGGTTTCCTTACATCAAAAAATGAGTGATAGGTTGGGATTCTATGACAAAGAAAAAAAGAAGTATGTTTCAAATAGCCTGGTCAATCGGCATCACAACAGTGATCGTATTGGCATCCGTTCTTTTTTCTAGAAATGATACCGAACAAGAAAAGGAAGTAAGTCGGAGTGATCTAAGAAGTACTGAAGAATTAATGGCTTTTTCCCACGAAGCAGATCATTACTATGCGGTAGCGATGGAACGAGTACGAGAAGGGCTTGAAATACCTACTGAGGAGTCAGTTAACTTAGCGCAAGAGCGCCTGGGTGGTGAATTGGTGCCTCCTTCTCAGAGTAAGAACTATGAGGGATATGTCACGAATCTTCAAGCTGGAGATAAAATCGAGTTGACCATCAATGCGCCTGTTGGGGGTTTGTATGAGGTTTGGCTGGATTACCGTGTAGAAGAGCAGACATTTTTAAACCCAGAACTGTCCTTCGAAATCAACGATACGACTCAGTTTAATGAGATGAACGCCTTAACGTTGCCCTTGCAATGGCAACAAGCGCACGAGAAATCTGCAATTCAATTTGATCGTTATGGCGATCAGCTTCAGGTGCGATCAGAGCTAGCTGGGGAATGGGACCAACAACCATTGAAAGACCCAAATCATTTCTTTGCTGATCCGTTGAAGTTTGAACTAGCAGAAGGTGAGAACACGCTTTCCTTCGAATTGATTGAAGGAGCTATTTTACTAGGAGATATCATTATCAAGAACACGCAACGATCCACCCTTTCCTATGAGGAATACCTTGTCGTGCACGAAGGCGCATCAAAACAAAATGATCAACAATTATTGACGATCGAGACAGAAAATCCTGTGACTAAAAGTCGAAGAAGTATCCGCGGTCAATATCTTCGTAACCCAGCATTAAGCCCCTATGACTATCAAACCCGATTATTGAATGTTTTAGATGGTGCTTCTTTTTCTGAGCCTGGGGACCAAGTGTCGTATGTTTTGACTGTGGAAGAGAGTGGCTTTTACCAAATCACCTTCAAATACTTACAAAACATGAATAACGGAATGCCTGCTAGAAGACGAATCGAGTTGAATGGCGAAGTTCCGTTTGAAGAATTGAGTACTTATTCCTTTGATTATTCAAATAAGTGGATCCATGAAACACTGAGTGATGATGAGGGAAACGCCTTTTTATTTTATTTAGAAGAGGGACAACATACGCTATCGCTTGTCATTGACAGCACGCTTGTTGCAGCACCATACCATGAATTGTTGGCATTACTGGCAAAGATGGATGGCATCGGTGCGGAAGTGGTGCGCTTGACGGGTGGATTGGTTGATCGTCAGAGAGACTGGCGGATCGAAACCTATTTCCCAGAACTCAAAACATCATTAGCAGAGATCCTAGATGGATTGAACGCACAAAGAGAAGTGTTGATCGATTTATTAGGCAATGAAAAATTACCGATTTTGACAGAATTAGCGGTTGCAATCGCTATGGTCGAGAGTTTCTATGAACAGCCGGATACATTGCCTCATTATTTAACCCGTTTTAATCAAGGCTACTCCTCGGCCTACGGAAGGATCCAATCTGTCTTACCAACTTTAATTGCTAGTCCCTTATCAATGGATCGAATTTTTATCCATGATGCGAATGTCGAACTGCCAAGGGAGCGAGTAGGGATTTTTACCACAGCTTTGGAAAGCGTAAAGGCATTTGCTTATACGTTTATCAATCCAAGATATCGTCAAATAAATGAAACTGAGGGAGAAGCGATAGAGGTTTGGGTCAATCAATCGCGTTTAAATTTAGAGATCATTCAGCGACTTGTTGATGAAGAATTTACACCGAAAACGGGCATCCAAGTGAATTTATCCTTGTTGCCTGATGAACAACGAATCATCTTAAACAATGCTGCAGGAAGTGTGCCAGATGCGGCCTTAAGTGTCAGTCATGGGATGCCTTTTGAGTTGGGACTGCGAGGAATCATCGAAGATCTAAGTGAGCTGGAAGGATTTGAGCAGCTTACCGCTGAATACAACCCAAATTCCTTTACGCAATATATCTATGACGAAGGAGTCTATGCGATTCCGGAAACACAGACAGTCAAGTTACTTTATTACCGTAAGGATCTGTTGGAGATGATCGGAGAAGAACCACCGCAAACATGGGAAGAAATGATCAGCATCATTCCATTATTACAAAGATACGATATGAATATTTATATCCCTTTAGGATCCGACAGTTCACATAAAGGATTCGACACGACCACGCCGTTTATTTATCAGTATGGCGGGCGGTTGTTCGATGATACTGGGAGTCAGACGGAGATTCATTTAGGTGGTTCCTATGAAGCGTTTGATTTTATGACCAGTCTTTTTACAGTCTACAACATGCCCTTGACTACTGCGCAATTCTATCAGAGTTTTCGTGATGGGAAAACTCCTATTGGGATCGGCGATGCTAATCTCTATGTGCAATTGAAGCATGCAGCGCCTGAAATTGCCGGTCAGTGGGGGATGATCCCAATTCCTGGGATCGAAAATGACAGTGGAGAGATCGAACGATGGGATCCTACCTATGGTTCTGCGTCGATTATTTTTAGCGATAGTGAGAAAAAAGCAGAAAGCTGGTCTTTCTTACAATGGTGGAACAGTAGCCAAACACAGGCGACGTTCTCCTATGATCTGCAGGCGACTCTGGGACACCAATTTCTCTATTTGCCAGCCAACCTAGAAGGATTTAAAGCAAGTGCTTGGCCGCAAGAATCAAAGCAAGTGATTTTAGAGCAATGGCAATGGATTCAAACAACAGGGAGAGTTCCCGGTGATTATATTGTAGAAAGAGAGCTTAGCAATGCTTGGAACAAAGTAGTTCTCGATGGAGAGAATCCGCGGATCGCCATCGATCATGCGGTCAGGATAATCGACAAAGAGTTGGAAAGAAAATTGAGGGAGTTTGGGTATATCCAAGAAGACGTCTTGGTTCGGCCTTTTAATGTTCCCGTACTAGAAACAATTGAAAGGTGGATACCAAGTCATGATGGGGATAACTAAATCAAATCAAAAGACAGCCAAAAAAGAGTATCGCTGGCTAGATCGTCTACTGAATTCATCGTTTCTCTTTCTTTCGCCTTATGCGCTATTATTTGGCTTGTTAATTTTATTGCCAGTTATCGTCGCATTTCTTTTGTCCTTTACCTATTTCAATACTGTTCAATTTCCAGAATTCATCGGGTTTCAAAATTACATTGATTTGATTATGGGAGATACGATTTTTTTACAAAATGCGCTGATGAATACGATTTTGTATGGTGTGATTGTTGGGCCTGTCGGCTATATGCTCGCTTTTTTTCTCGCCTGGAATATTTCGCAAGTTACCCATCGAATGCGGACCATTTATACAGTGATCATTTACTCACCTTCGATTACAGGCTCCATCATGATGGGGACAGTTTGGCGGGTTTTATTCAGTGGTGATGAGACCGGCTACTTGAATCATTGGCTCTTAGAGTGGGGCATCGTGCGAGAGCCGATTCAATTTTTACAACAGCCAACGATTTTATTTGTCATTATGATTTTTATCGGGATCTGGAGTAGCATGGGGGTCGGCTTTTTAGCTATGCTAGGCGGGTTATTGAATATCGATCGCTCACTTTATGAAGCAGGAAGTATTGATGGAGTGAAAAATAGATGGCAGGAAGTCTTCTTTATTACCATTCCTTCCATGAAGCCACAAATGCTATTTGGCGCAGTCATGGCCATCGTTGGCACGTTTAACACAGCTGGTTTGGCGGCAGCTTTGAGTGGTGGCAATCCACCACCTCAATATTCCGGCTGGTTGATCGTCGATCATGCCCAAGATTTTGGCTTTACCCGGTATGAGTTAGGCTATGCCTCAGCGGTTACAGTTGTGCTATTACTTATTGTGATTCTATTTAATCGTGTCAGCTATAAGCTGTTTAGTGAAAACTAAAATTATTATTTAGAGAGTGGTGAAAAGATGTCCAGTCCCGTCAAAGTGAATCCGCAGCGATTTCATAAGGATCAACTAAAAATACATGTACTTTTGGTCTTCGTCTCATTGATCATGGGGTTACCAGTGATCTTTATTGTGAATCATGCATTTAAACCTTTTACCGAGTTATTTGCTTATCCGCCGACTTTTTTTGTTCGGCAACCCACATTAGAAAACTTTCAACTACTGACCAATTTTTCCAATCAGTCAGGCATACCAATGAGCCGCTATTTATTCAATAGTTTATTCGTAGCGTTCACGTTGATTGTCTTGACGTTGTTGATCAGTTCCTCTGCTGCCTTTGCATTGTCTAAACTGCATTTTAAAGGTAAGGAGACCTTCAATAAAATCAATACTTTGGCGCTGATGTTCGTTCCGGTTGCGGTGGCGATCCCCCGATTTCTGATCATTGTTCAATTGGGCTTATACAACTCGATTTGGGCACATATTATCCCAATGTTGGCAATGCCTGTCGGCTTGTTTTTATTGAAGCAATTTATCGATCAGATCCCAGATTCTTTGATCGAAGCAGCTAAAATGGATGGAGCAAGCTTCGCCCGAATTTATTGGAGTATTATCATGCCGATGATCAAACCAGCACTGATCACTGTTTCGTTGTTGACGTTTCAGTCCGTATGGGGCAACGTAGAAGCTTCAGCGATTTTTATGGATAGTGAAACTATCCGTACGCTTCCGTTTTATATGTCGACCCTATCTTCGCAAACGGGAAATGTCGTCGCAAGTGCGGGTGTCGAAGCGGTTGGTGGACTGATTATGTTTGTCCCTAATTTATTGTTGTTTATCATTTTACAAAATAAAGTCATGAATTCAATGGCGCATACGGGGATCAAGTGATATGAAAAAGATGACGATGCTTATTTTATTTGTTATGGTCTTCGCAACTATTTTACCGAATAAAGCCGTTGCCCAAGAGGTTCCATATTTTACTTTTACGACGGATAGTGAAAATTATTTTTTGCGGACCCAAACAGCCTATACACCTGCAAAAGAAATCACAGCGTTTGATGGTCATTCATTTGTCGAACCAAATCATGTTTTTGTTGATAATGAAGACAATGTTTATATTTCTGATACGGGGCTGAATCAAGTCATCATTCTTGATAAAACGTTGTCCTATCAAGGATTTCTAGAGAGTGAAGAATTAGTGGAAGTACATAGTACTTTCGTGACAGAAGATATTATTTATGCAGTAGATACGAGCCAAAATAAAATTTTCTCATATGACAAAGAGAGCCATGAATTATTACAAGAAATTGGTACGCCAGATGCACCTGTATTCAATGAAGGCTATCCTTTCTTACCGACGCATCTTGCGGTGGATATGAGGGGGAATATCTATGTTCGAAGTTCTGAATCAAGTAATGGCTTGATTATGCTGAATCGTGCAGGAGAGTTCGTGACTTTTTTTGGTGCCAATCCCTTAAATGTCCCCCTCTTAGATCAAATCCGTTCCTTCTTTTTAACAGAAACGCAGCAACAAGCGATGGAAACTGTCTTTCCAAACATTATCGCGGATGTGAGTATTGACCAAAAAGGATTTGTTTACACGGTGACCTCTTCGTTGGCAAATGGTGCGATCAAAAAGTTTAACGTTGCAGGGACCAATTATTTTCCAGACAATTTGTTAGGTGAGTTTAATATGGAAAGTATTTGGGTCGGTCAGCAGGACAGTGTTTATGCAGTTTCTTCAGATGGTTGGATCTATGAGTACGATTCTCAAGGGCAGTTGCTCTTCGTATTTGGAGGGAATGATGTGATCTCTAGTCGTTTCGGGATTTTAAGCCGACCTACGAGTATTGCAGCAACGTCCGAAAATGAGCTGATCGTCGTCGATCAAGGAGCCGCTTCGCTAGTGAAGTATGAACGCACTCGTTTCACCGAAGCGGTCCATCAAGCCATGAGTAGTTATCAACAAGGAGAGTACCGAGTCAGTCAAGAACTTTGGGAATATACCTTGAATTATAATTCAGTGTTTGATAATGCACGGATCGGATTGGGTAACGCTTACTTGCGAGAAGGTGAAGCACAGTTGGCGTACCAAGAATTTATGAGTGCTGAGTTTACACCAGGAATATCAGCGGCTTTTTGGGAGATTCGACAAGACTGGTTGAGTGCCCATTTAAATACGTTGTTTGTCTTGATGATGGTTGGATTGATATTGTGGAGTTTATGGCGATTGGTGAAGAAATTTAGTCGGCGTTCTATTTCACTCACTCATAAGCTTCAATGGCTGAAAAAGTATAAATTCGTCGATAATTTTTTGTTTATTTTCGAGTTTCATCAAGCAATTTTTGATGGGATCTATACGATCAAGCGTCGCAAACGGGTATCCGTGTTCTTCTCTATGATTCTCTTTCTTCTCTACATCGGTTTGTTTCTCATGTACCATCAATGGACGAATGTGATCTTTGTAGCAGATAATCCTTATCTTTTGTATGAGCTAGCAACCTTCATTTTTGTCGTCTTGTTATGGATGGTATCGAATTACTTGATTTGCTCGATCAATGATGGGGAAGGCACGTTTCTTCAAAGTGTCAATGGGACAGCTTATGCGATGACACCAATATTGTTTGTTTTCCCAGTGGTGATTTTGCTGAGTAATGGTCTCACTTTAGAACAAAGCGTCTTTTTTTATCTCCCACAAGCGATTGCAGGTCTTTGGGTCTTATTTTTACAATTTTTTGTGATCAAAGATCTACACAACTATGAAGTTGGCGAGACCTTTACGATTATCTTCAAAAGTATTTTTACCATGTTGATTATTGGATTGTGTGTGTTTGTCCTTTATACATTAGGCAGCCAGCTAATCAACTTTATTCTAGACGTGATAACTGAGGTGAGTGCCCGATGAATAAGAAATGGCTGACTTATATACTATTTTTACCAATGATTGTTTTACTGGGATTTTGGTTGTTCGATTCGCAAGAGGTAAGACCTACGATCGAGCCGCTGATGAATGATTTTCAGGCGGTGACTGTCAATACCGCAGCAAACGTTTCTGAGGGGAGGTATGAGGCACCATCAGAAATTCCAGACACTTTTCGATTAGCGGCTGAAAATGAACAACTCGTGTTGTATGTCGAGGAGGAGACGGCAGCAATTCTTGTCTTTGATAAGGTGAATGGTGAGCAGTGGGCGTCTTATGATTACCAAGCAGACTATGTTGAGATGCAGTATAGTCAAGAAATCATCAATTATATCAAGTCCGGTGTTTCGATCGTTACCTATGACCGAGCCACACCGGGACGGCGTACCCTGATGGACTCAGGGGTCACGAGGGAATACCAATTTCATGAGGATGGCTTTGTTGTTGCAATTGATTTTACTTCACAAAAGATTCGTTTTGAAATGAGGGTCACTATTCAAGGCGGGGATCTTCTTGTTCATATTCCGAAGGAGAGTATTGAAGAATACAATGAAAACCTTTGGCAGCCGGGAAACAATAATATTTCATTGAACCAATTGATCATGTATCCTTTTTTTGCTAGTACAGAAGGGGAAGAAACGGGGTATTTGGTCATACCCGATGGTCCTGGAGCAACCATTCGCCTTGATGAGACACCGCGGTCATTGGTGGGGTATTCGGCACCAGTCTATGGTTTAGATCAAGGATATGAGGACAATCCTCGAGGCGGTGCCTATCCTTCAAAACCAATTGAACTTTTGACATTGCCTCTTTATGGTGTGATCAAAGAAGAGAATAGTGCCGGTGTTTTAGTCATTTCTGAAAACGGAGAAAGTTATGCCACGTATAACTATCGACCCAAAAATACGGATACACATTTCTATCAATCTTATTTTACTTATACGTATCGAACCGCCTATTCTCAATTTCAAAGTCGGATCAATGAAGATCAGCATATCCTAGGTTTTCAAGAGCTTCCCAACGAGTATGATATCGTGCAACGCTATGTTTTCTTGCGAGAAGATGAGGCAAATTATGTTGGGCTGGCAAAGAGTTATCGCAGCTTTATTGAACAGCTTGGAAAAACCAAAGAGAAAGAAACGCCCGAACAATCGCTGCCTTTAAAAATCGATTTTTTGATGAATGAAGTAAAGATGGGGAGTTTGGGGATTGAGGAAGTAACCTTGACAGATCCTCTTCAAGCAAAAGCTATCACGGAACAATTACTAGAAAATGGCATCGAGCAATTAACCGTCACTGCCAAAGCGTTTCTGCAAGACCGTTGGACGTATGGCATTGGCCCACAAAAAAATCTGAACAATGACGATGATTTCCAAGCGTTACTGGCTTACTTTCATGAACACGAGGTAGATTTCAATTTTTACGTCGACTATACAAAAACGTATCACAATGCAAGCAATCAGCAAACATACAAATTAAATCGGAATGACTTTCAATTTTTTGATCCTGAAAAGGCAACCCTCAATTATATGAACAGTCCGTACTTCTATGCTTCATCTTTAGAAAATGATTTAACGACACTCGCTGATCTTGCGGGAGTAAGTCTGGCTTTGGCTGGTTTTGATCACAATGTATTTACTTTTTTTGAAGAACGTCAGATCCATAGTCTTGTGACGATGACCAGTGTCAAACAGCTGCTTGAGCGGTTGGAAGCAGCTGAAATAGCAACGAATATCTATCAACCAAATGCGTATCTTTTCCCTTATCTTGATGAGTATTATGATACACCCATCTACTCTTCCGGTTTTGTGTTTATTGATGAAACGATTCCTTTATTGCAGCTGATTTTAAGTGGCCAAGTAGAGATGTATTCTACGTATCTTAATAGTGTTTCCCATGATCAAGATACTCTTTTGCGGCTGATCGAATTTGGTGTGTATCCCACATTTGTCTTGACGGGAGAGCCTGCATACAAAATGAAAAATACTGGGGCGAGTGCGATCACTGTTTCGGAATATGAGTATTTATCAGAGCGAATCATGTTTTATTATGAAGCGATGGATGAAGCTTTGTCAGTTGTCAGAGGGAGTGAGATGGTCGATCATCAACTCTTAGCCGACGGAGTCGTTCAAGTAACCTATGCAAATCAAAAGACACTAACAATCAACTATAATGAGACAACCTTTGAAACAGGAGAAGTCATAGTAGAAGGAAAGGGGGTCGTTGTACGGTGAAATTATCCATGCAAAAGAAAAAGAAATTAACAGGGCTGCTTTTTGTTAGTCCATGGATCATTGGGTTTCTGACATTAGTGGCCTATCCGCTTACTCGAACGATCTTCTTTAGCTTTCATAATGTCTCCTATGGCATTCGTTCTGGCTGGCGTTATAATTGGGTCGGTTGGGAGAACTATGACCGAATTTTGTTTCAGGATATTGACTTCGTGATTGCCTTACAAGATTTTTTTGTTGCTACCTTGTTTCAAGTTCCTGTGATTATCGCTTTATCGGTGATTATTGCCATGCTTTTGAATCAAAAAATTCACGGCAATTGGTTCTTTCGCTTAGTCTTTTTTCTACCAATCATTATCTTAAGTGGCAAATTGATGACTATGATCAGTGAGTATGGTGGTACAGGGATCGTTGAGAATCTGGTGATTCTCAATATCTTAGATTTATTTATTCCTTCACAAGCCGTTGTCCTGCTGGTTGCAGAATTATTTGAAATGATTGCGCAACTATTGTGGTATTGTGCAGTTCCGGTATTGATTTTTCTAGCATCCCTCCAAAATGTCAACCCGAGCATTTATGAGGCCGCATCAATCGATGGTGCTTCTTCCTGGGTCAGTTTTTGGAAAATCACCTTACCAATCATTTTTCCACTGATCAATGTAGCGGTCGTCTTTCTTGTGGTTTTTTTAGCGAATTTTGAAGCAAATCCGATTGTTTCGATCATTCTGGAATCGACCTACGATGGAGCGAGAAGAGAAGGCTATGCGTCAGCGATTGCTATTTTATATACGTTGTTCCAATTCATAATGATTGGTATTTTGTATATGGTCATAAAAGAACGCAAGAAAAGTAAGGCGGGTTAAGAATGATGATACGACGAAGAGGAAATACCCATAGAATGAAAAAACTGTTACTGGGAACCAATTTTACAAACGGCTTATTAGGAAAAATCGTCATTTATGCAATCTTGATCGTGCTTAGTTTTGTCTTTATCTTCCCGCTGATCAATATGATAACTGTAGGATTGATGTCAAATTTAGATTTGGCTGATCACTCGATCGAATGGATTCCTTCAGAATTTTATCTAGAAAATTTTCGGCTTACGTGGCGGGCGTTACGTTTGCCAGGGAGCTATTTCACTACGGTACTTGTTGCAGGAGTATCGACCGTTTGTCTGATGCTTTCTTCTGCTTTGATTGCATACGGGTTAGCCCGTTTTCAAGTACCTGGAAAATTTCTGATCTTTTCATTGTTGCTTTTTACGTATCTTGCGCCGAAGGTGTTGTTTTTTATTCCTCGCTATCAACTCTTTACGACGTTAGGATTAAGCGGAAATATGGGGGCGCTGATTTTTCCAGCTCTTATGGGTCAAGGAGAACAAGCCGCTTTATTCATTTTGATCTTTTATCAGTTTTTCAAAATGATCCCAACTGCATTAGAAGAAGCAGCCTTTTTGGATGGAGCGGGTGCCTTTAAAACCTTTTATAAGATCGCCTTACCGATGGTGAGACCTGCATTTGTGATTGTGGGGATCTATGCGTTTGCGTTGTACTGGAATGAAACCTTGTTGACTTCTTTCTATTTAGAAGGAAACATTCAAACAACTCCAATGTTACTCAATTCATTGGAAAGTCAATTTAACAATGTCGTCAACAATACCTCGAATCTAGGTGATCCAGGAGTCAATCCCAATCTTAGTTATACAGAGGCGGTAGCCTATTCGGGAACGATTCTGAGTATTTTTCCATTGATCTTCTTCTATGTTTTTGTTCAGAAATGGTTTGTTGAAAGTATCGACAAGTCTGGGATCACGGGTGAATAAGCAGGTATCTTAGAACCAATTTCCATCGTTTTCCTCCGATTAACGATAGCTAGAAGTCGTTTTTACTTCTTCTAACTATCGTTTTTTTCTCAATATTTGTTAGAATGGAAGAGACACTTGGCTGAAATTGTCGGCCAAGTATGGAAGGAACAAGCCTTTTTCTATTCGATCGAAAGAAAAGGCAATGAAAGCAGATAAAAGGAGTTTTGATATGGCGGCAACTATCAAAGATATTGCTCGAGAAACAGGCGTTTCAATTGCCACTGTGTCGAGAGTGCTGAATAATATTGGCGGATATAGCAAAGAAGTTGAAGAACGTGTTCTTTCGGCAGTCAAAAAGTTAGGATACCGTAAGAATGAAACTGCTATCAGTCTTGTAACGAAAACGACAAAGACGGTGGGGATCATTATGCCGAACTCCGACACCTCTTTTTATGTAAAAATCATCGAGGGGATTGAAGAAGAAGCACACGCTAGAGGGTTTAGTGTGATCGTGACTCATGCAGGTGTTGGTGGAGAAGGGTTTCAGAAAAGTTTAGATCTTATGGCTGAACGTCGAGTCGACGGTATTATTGTGTTTTCCATTTTTTTGTCTAAATACGATTTAGCACCGATCGAAAGCTTGAATATCCCGATTGTTCTAGTTTCTAGTACTGATACAAACAAAAAAATTCCTTCGATAAAAGTGGATGACTATTTGGCATCTTTTACCGCTGTTGATTATCTGATCAAACAGGGGCACTACAATATTGGCTTGGCAGGATTAAGCTATGATGATGAAAATACGAGTGTGCCTAGGATCAAAGGGTATGTCGACGCCCTAGAGAAGAATCAGATTCCCGTAAATAAACAATTTATTGATTATGGCTACTTTAGTTTTCAATCTGGAAGACGTGCAATGAGCGGGTATTTGGAGAGGAAAGAACCGATTACAGCTGTGTTTTGTGCGAGTGATGAAACAGCACTAGGGATTATCTCTATTTGTTATGAAAACAAGATCGTCGTCCCCGATGATCTTTCGGTAGTCGGTTATGATAATTCTCGGATTGCCGCAATGGTCAGTCCACCGCTGACCACCATTTCCCAGCCTTTTCATGAGATGGGGAAACGCGCTTGTTTAAAGCTGCTTGACTGTATTCTTAACGGGAAAAAAATCACCTCAGAAATCATTCCTTTCGAATTGATTGAACGCAAATCTGTCAAAAAGAACGTAAATAATCGGTAAGAAACCCGTCCATGTGATCAAGCGATCTGGACGGGTTTTTCCATGATTCTAGAAAAAAATAAACGGTTAAACGTTGTTAAAATGAATGCTCTTCGCAAAAAGGGAGCGACCCCCTTCTCTTTGGGCAAACCAGTAAAGTGGGTTTGGCAGCTATTCCTCAATCTCAATCCCCAAGACAGTCAGGTGGCCGTTTGCCACCAGTTTGATGACAAGTTTTGCTAGATGGTCGGGTGTCATCGTTGTTTCTGCCGTTAGCCACCAATGCAAGGTACCAACAAATATCGAGGTCATATAGTCAATGATGAAGTCTAAGGGCACTTCAATGTCTCCTTCGGTGATTCTCAACGTTGAAAAGATCTCTTGGTAACGTTCAGTCAAAATCAGGCCCAACTTTTTACGGATGATCTCAATGGCAGAGGCATCCATGATCGTCAAATAAAAGGAACGATTGTTTTGAATGTGTAAAAAAAGTTCGGTCATGGCCGCTTCGATTTTGCGGATTTTGATGCGATTGCCTTGAACAAAATCTTCAAAATCAAGAATCGCGGTAAATGATTCGACAGCCAAGTCAAATATCTTTTCATACAAGTCTTGTTTGTCTTTGTAATGGGCATAAAAGGTTGCACGGTTGATCATGGCTTCATCGGCGATATTTTGGACAGTCACTTGCTCGAAGCCTTTTTCTTCCACTAAGCGGATAAAAGCTTCAATAATGTACTTATTGGTTCGTTTGACACGTAAATCCAATTTTTTCATATTGTGAATTTCCTTTCAAAATAAACAACAAAAAACGGGTAATTGTTGTTTATCCCACACCTTCCTTAGAATTGTTTGTTGAATTATCAATTAAAAGAATTACAATGAACATAAGTATTATAACAAACGGCTTGTTAGATAATCAACAAAGTGTTGTTTAGATGGAGGCAACAAATGAAAAAATATAAAGCGGGCATCGATGTCGGGTCGACAACAGTCAAGATGGTTCTGTTAGATGAAGGCAATCAAACGTGTTTTTCAAGATATGAACGGCACTATGCAGATATCCAGAAAGCAGCGGAAAAAATCATTAGAGAAGCGCAAGAAGTGATCGAAGATCAGCCGCTTGCGCTGGCGATTACCGGATCAGGTGGGATGGGTCTGGCGGAAGTTTTGCGGATCCCATTTGTCCAAGAGGTCATCGCTTGTACCAAAACAGTTGAGACAGTGATTCCCGAAACCGATGTGGCTATCGAGTTAGGCGGCGAAGATGCGAAGATCACCTTTTTTGAAGGGGCATTGGAGCAGCGAATGAACGGCAGTTGTGCCGGTGGAACGGGTGCGTTTATTGATCAGATGGCAGTTTTATTGAAAACCGATGCCAATGGGGTCAATGAACTAGCCAAAGATTATCAAACCCTTTATCCGATCGCATCGCGCTGTGGCGTCTTTGCCAAAACCGATGTGCAGCCGCTGATCAATGAAGGAGCAGCAAAAGCAGACATTGCGGCGAGTATCTTTCAAGCGGTGGTCAATCAAACGATTGCTGGCTTGGCTGCTGGTCGTAAAATCAAAGGCAAGGTAGCCTTTCTAGGTGGACCGTTGACGTTTATGTCGGAATTGCGTCAACGATTTATCGATACGTTGAACCTGCAAGAAGCAGATATCATTTTTCCCGAGAACCCAGAACTGTTTGTGGCGATGGGGGCTGCACTGTATGCAGAAGAAGAGCAACAGCTTTCCGTGCTATTAGCCCGCTTAGCCAACGGAGAAGATGGCAAACTCGCGCCAACTGATACATTAGCCCCATTGTTTAAAGACGAGGAGGAATTGACTGCTTTTCGTGCTCGCCATGCTCAAGCGGTGGCCACAGAAAAAGCGTTGTCTGAGCATACAGGCGCTGCTTATCTAGGCATCGATGCAGGATCAACCACAACGAAAGTGGTTTTGATCAATGATGCAGGGGAATTATTGTTTTCTTTCTATGGCAATAATGAAGGTGAACCGTTAGCGACAACGATGGCGGTTTTACAAGAGCTTTATCGTCAGATGCCTTCTGACGTTTACATCGCAAAGTCAACGATCACAGGTTACGGCGAGCATTTGATCAAACATGCACTGAAAGTCGATATCGGTGAAGTGGAAACGATGGCCCATTACAAAGCTGCCGAACATTTCCAGCCGGGGGTTGATTTTATCCTAGATATCGGTGGACAAGACATGAAGGCGATGACGGTTAAAGATGGCGCGTTATCTTCGATTCAATTGAATGAAGCCTGTTCCTCAGGATGCGGCTCCTTCATTGAGACTTTTGCCAAATCTATGAATCAGGATGTCAAAGAATTTGCGTTGGCAGCTACAAAAGCCCAAGCACCGGTTGACCTTGGTTCGCGTTGTACCGTCTTTATGAACTCAAAAGTGAAACAGGTCCAAAAAGAAGGGGCTTCTGTTGGCGACATTTCAGCCGGCTTGTCTTACTCGGTCATAAAAAATGCTATCTATAAAGTCATCAAGGTTCGGCGACCTGAAGACCTCGGCGAGAAAATCGTCTGCCAAGGAGGGACTTTCTATAACGAAGCGGTTCTGCGCGCTTTTGAATTGATCAGCGGCCGTGAAGTCGTTCGACCATCGATCGCCGGTTTGATGGGGGCATATGGTGCCGCCTTGATCGCTTTAGAAGAAGCAGCCCTTGACGATGTTAGTACGTTGTTGTCTCCAGCAGAAATGGCCGATTTCCAAGCAGAAAAAGAATTTACGAATTGCGGTCTATGCGAAAACAATTGCTTGTTGACGGTGACCCTCTTTTCTGACGGTCGAAAATTTATTACCGGGAATCGCTGCGAACGTGGTGCGCGAATCAAAATCAAGAAAGAAGACCGCAAAATCAATCTTGTGGATGAAAAATATCGCCGCTTGTTTAAGTACCGTTCCTTACGTAAAAAAGAGGCCGTCCATGGCGAAATCGGCCTGCCAAGAGTATTGAATCTTTATGAAAATTATCCGCTTTGGCATACCTTTTTCACCAAGTTAGGGTTTCGAGTAACCTTGTCGCCACGTTCCAACAAAGAACTATATGAGCAAGGGATTGAAACGATTCCTAGTGATACGGTTTGTTACCCAGCCAAACTAGCCCATGGACACATCCAGGCACTGATTGATCAAAACGTACCGTTGATTTTTTATCCAGGTGTTATTTTTGAGCGACTAGAGAACACTGCCGCTGAGAATCATTTTAACTGTCCAATTGTGCAAAGCTATCCAGAAGTGATTCGTAATAACGTCGATGCGATTCGTGAAGGGGCGGTTGACTACCGCTGTCCGTTTTTGAATTTGGCGGATGAAGCCTCAATGGTCAAAACTTTAACGAGTACTTTTCAAGATTTTGGTTTTGTAGAAGAAGAAATTGCCCAAGCCCTACGCAGCGGTTTCGAGGAGCTGGATCAGTTCAAGACAGATATTGCGCAACGGGGAGAAGAAACGCTACGTATGCTGATGACGACCAATCAAAAAGGGATCGTTTTATCTGGAAGACCATATCATTTGGATCCTGAAATCAACCATGGGATTGCAGAAGTCATTACCCAAGAAGGCTTCCATGTATTGACTGAGGACAGTATTGCTCATTTAGCAAATGTCGGCGATCTGAGGGTTGTGGATCAATGGGTCTATCATTCGCGATTGTATGCGGCAGCTCGAGTGGTCGCGAAAAACAAACAATTAGAACTGGTTCAATTAAACTCATTCGGTTGCGGGATCGACGCAGTCACTACTGATCAAGTCGAAGAGATTATGGCGCAGTATGGGAAGTTATATACGGTGTTGAAAATCGATGAGGGAGCAAACCTTGGGGCAATTCGGATTCGGTTGCGTTCCTTGAAAGCAGCAGTCAACGAACGGGACAAACAGCACTTTGTACCTAAAAAGCAATACGAGGAACCGGCAAAGATCATTTTTACCAAAGAGATGCGCAAGCAGCACACGCTCTTATTGCCGATGTTGAGTCCCATCCATCAAAGCGGGTTAGTCGATGTTGCTTTGCAAGCTTCTGGGTATCAAGTGATCTGTCTACCTAGTGAAGATCGTGAGGCGGTTAATGTCGGTTTACGCTTTGTCAATAATGATGCGTGCTATCCGGCGATCATTTCCATTGGACAGCTAGTAGAAGCATTGCAAAGCGGAAAATATGATGTTGAAAATACCAGTGTTTTGATGACTCAGACGGGCGGCGGATGTCGTGCAACGAACTATATTCCTTTGTTACGTAAAGCACTGAACGATGCAGGATTTCCACAAGTGCCGGTGGTATCTATTTCGATGGGCAACACTGGGGTTGAATCAAATCCGGGCTTTCGCTTTACCTTACCGATGATGAAGCGTTTGGCGGTGGCATTTTTATACGGAGATCTCTTTGAACGGGTCGTTTATCGCACCCGTCCGTATGAGCAAGAAGCAGGGGCTGTCGATCGGCTCCATCAAGAATGGCTGGAAAAAATTGCCAAAAACGTTCGTAATGGCTCCTTCAGTCTGTTTAATCGAAATATGAAAAAAATCATTCAAGCCTTTGATCAAGTGCCGATAAGAGATATCAAGAAGCCGCGTGTCGGTGTCGTGGGAGAGATTTTAGTGAAGTATTCACCGACTGCCAATAACGATGTCGTTCGCCTGTTAGAAGCAGAAGGAGCGGAAGCGGTCGTACCAGATATTGTCGGCTTCATGAATTATTCCCTCTACAATCAGATTTGGCGCTACGAGCATTTGGGGATGGCGAAGAAAAGTAAAATGATCGCTGATTTTGCGATCATGGCGATTGAGAGGCTCCAAAAACCGATGGATAAAGCACTGAGGGCGTCAACGCGTTTTGATGGTATCCATTCGATCCATCAGCTTGCGGAGCAAGCGAGCGAGATTGTTTCCATTGGTAATCATACGGGAGAAGGCTGGTTCTTGACCGGTGAGATGATTGATCTATTGGAAAATAATGTCAACAATATCATTTGTCTGCAACCATTTGGCTGTCTGCCCAATCATGTGGTAGGAAAAGGTGTTATGAAAGAATTACGTCGTCAATACCCGCAGGCGAACATTGCGGCCATTGATTATGATCCAGGTGTCTCAATCGTCAATCAATTGAATCGTATCCGATTGTTGATGGCCACTGCCAATAAAGCGTTGGCTGAATAAATTCTCAAGCCAGCGACCGAACCAATTTAAAAGAAAAGCGACTGCTCTTGTTTGGACATTTTGTGATAACTTCTTTCTTCTGCCTATAAAATAGGGAAAGAATTCGCACAAATTGAGAAAAACAGAGCAGTTTTTGCTTTTTTTATTAGCTATTTAGGTATATACCAGTTATAATAGGAGGGGAACGGAGGAATGTGTAGTGGTGGAAAAATTACCTGTTTATATCCAAATTCATGATCAAATTAAAGCCAATATTGAAAACAATACATACAAAATCGGGGATCGTCTGCCCTCAGAGCGCGAGTTGTCGAAACAATTCGGCGTGAGTCGCATGACGTTGCGACAAGCGATCCAAACCTTAGCAGATGAGGGGATTCTTGAGCGTAAAATCGGTTCCGGCACTTATGTGGCTCGCCAAAAAGTACAAGAGAAAATGACGGGCACGACGAGTTTTACCGAAATCATGAATTCTCTTGGTCGTAAGCCTTCCAGCAAAGCGGTCGCTTATTTCTTGACGGCACCTAGCTCCAGTGAGATGGAAAAGCTGCAATTAGAAGGTCACGAAACGATTTTACGGATGGAGCGGATTCGGTATGCGGATGATGTGCCGATCTGTTTTGAAGTAGCGAGTATCCCTGAAAAGTTTATTCATGACTTTAGCAAGGAGGAGATCATCTCTTCCCTCTATAAAGTGTTGGAAGAAAAAGGACAGCGGAAAATTGGCGGCGCTTCGCAAACGATCTCAGCTATGGTCGCTTCCGAGCAAATTGCTGATTACTTACAAATCAAACGCGGCGATGCGATTTTACGTATGCGGCAAATCACTTCATTTGAAGATGGTCAACCATTTGAATACGTGCGCACCCAATATGTTGGTAATCGTTTTGAATTTTATATGGAAAAATAACCTGTCTATTCCAATTGGCAACAAAAAGACCAAAAAAGCCGAAAGGACCCTACGAGCGTTTCAGCTGTTGCGTAGCGTCGCTGGTTGCATGACCGTTTCGGCTTTTCAAATATTTGGGCTTCCTGCATTGGTTGTAGCAAACTTGGCAGCGTCCTCCTTGAGGAAAAGAGCACACACTGGAAGGTCTTTAGTAAGCTGGCTTACTCTGTTGACTGCTCGATCAAGCGTTCTACATATTCGGTAGTCCCTCTGGTCAATTGCACTTGACCTTGTAGCAAATCGATCAGAGCGGCTTCTTGGTCGGCAAGTACTGCTTCAGGAATCATTAAGGTGACAACGATTTTCTCCGTATAAGCAATATCTTTTATATAGATATTCTGCAGTTCTAAGTAGTTTTGGAGCTTGCCTAAAAGTGGATACTCGATGGTCAAGGCAAGTTCTTGATGCAAAATACCCTCGACGATTCCTACCTCTTTGATTCCAGCAGAGGCCGAACTTGAATAAGCGCGAATCAATCCACCAGCACCCAGTTTCGTTCCACCGAAGTAGCGGGTAACAACGGCGATCACATTGATCAGTTCGTTTTTCTTTAACACTTCTAAAATCGGTACCCCAGCGGTGCCGCTCGGTTCACCATCATCACTGCTGCGCTGGATCTCATGATTTTCACCTAATACATAGGCGCTGCAATGATGATTTGCCTTCCAATGCTCTTTCTTGAGGGCTTGAATAAACGCTTTGGCTTCGTCTTCTGATTGAATTCGTTTTAATGAACAGAGGAAACGCGATTTTTTGATTTCTATTTCTGTTTCTCCGTCTTGTCGAATCGTTCGATAAGTCACGCGCACGATCGCCTCCTTTATATTTCTAGTATAGGCAATCGGAAGGAAAGTTACAAATAGAAGAAAGAAACAGGTACGAACATAGACTCTAAAAAGAGGAGGCAGTTGCTTTGGGTAGACGCAAAAAGTACGATACGATCACTCACTATTTAAAAAACAACGGTGGTTCGCAAATCACCTTAACGTTTACGCAGTTTGATGAATTTCTTTTCCCCGCATCCGGTTTGCCCAAAAGTGCCCGCACCAGTAGCGATTGGTGGGCGAATGATTACCGACATCCAGAAAATGGGGCTTATGCGTGGCTGAATGCCGGCTACGAGGTAGTCCTCGTCAATTTAAAAAAAGAGTACGTCGTTTTTAATCGTTTAGTAAAATCAAACTGGTTGCTGGATAGAAAGCGTTGACAAATTTCAAACTTGTTCTATACTAGAGATAGGAAATGTTATCTTATTCTTAAAATTCAAGGAGTGTTCGATATGGCGAAAAAAACAATTATGTTAGTTTGTTCTGCAGGGATGAGTACAAGCTTATTAGTAACAAAAATGCAAAAAGCAGCTGAAGCAAAAGGATTAGAAGCAGATATTTTTGCAGTTTCCGCATCAGAAGCAGATCAACATTTAGAAAGCAAAGACGTAAACGTTTTACTATTAGGACCACAAGTTCGTTTCATGAAAGGCGATTTCGAGAAACGTCTAGCGCCAAAAGGAATTCCATTAGAAGTAATCAACATGGCAGATTACGGCATGATGAACGGCGAAAAAGTCTTAGATCAAGCTTTGACATTGATCGGCGAATAAGCAAGACCTGCTGTTGAAGCAAACAAGAAACCTGTAATCGGTTCAAGTACTTTTCAAAAAGTACTTGAACCGATTTTTTTGCGTACTTAAAACTGAGGTGTATGTTATGACCAATCAAAAAGGAAGACAATTTTTTGTTTTAGATGAAACAATGAGTGTAGGAAAAACTTTTGATTCTCGACCGGCAATGCTCGAGCAGGGGAAGAGAATCGTTTGTCAGCGTTGCGGTTCTTCCCACCACAAGCCGTCGGTTCTATTGCCGATAGGCTGCTATTACTGTCCAACTTGTATTCGCTATGGTCGGATCACATCAGATGGCCAACTCGTAATTCAACAAACGGATCTTCCAGCCTTTGATCACAAGATCGTTTGGCCAGGAGTGTTGACTTCGTTTCAGCAAAAAATTTCTCAGCAACTAGTGGCAAATTGTCGACAAAAGAAATCGTCTCTTGTTTGGTCAGTCACGGGTTCAGGGAAGACCGAGATGATCTTTGAAACGATCCGCCACATACGGCAAGAAGGTGGTCGTGTGGCGATCGTCTCGCCACGGATCGATGTCTGCCGTGAACTGTTCCCCCGGATTCAACAAGCGTTCCCACAAGAGGAAAGCCTGCTCCTTTATGGGAAATCAGAAGAACCTTATCGTTATACAACGATCCTTATTGCCACCACTCATCAGCTACTGCATTTTTATCGCAGCTTTCAACTGATCGTGGTGGATGAGATAGATGCATTTCCCTACGAGGGCGATGCGCAGCTGCGTTACGGATTATACAATGCCTTGGCAGAAAACGGGTGTCTGATCTATTTAAGTGCGACGCCTTCAAAACGATTGTTGCAAGAAATTCATTCGGAATTTGCAGTGTTAAAAATGCCTCTACGGTTTCATCAGCGTCCGCTGATCGTTCCGAAACCTATTCATTATAGCCGCTGGGCGCAGGCTTATCGCAAAAAACGTTGGCTGCGACCATTGCTACAGCACTTGCAGCGGTTGGTTAAAAAAAACTTTGTCTTGGTATTTTGTCCAAGTATTCAGCTGATGAAGGAAATGGAAGGGGCAGTCCGCAGGCAAGAAGCATCATGGCTCCTCACTAGTGTTTCTTCACAAGATGAAAAACGGAGGGAAAAAGTCCAATCGGCACGTAGCCAAGTGTACAAGGTGTTGTTTACAACGATGATTTTAGAACGAGGTGTAACGTTTGAAAATGTCTCAGTGGTGGTACTGGGAGCCAATCACCCGGTCTTTACAAAATCGGCGTTAGTACAAATCGCTGGCCGTGTCGATCGCAAAGGTGCGTTTACAGAAGGGGAAGTCATTTTTTTCTACGACCAAATGACAGAAGCAATCCGTCAAGCAATCAAAGAAATCAATGAGATGAACCAATTAGCAAGGAGCTGGTTGACCGATGGAGTGTAGTTGGTGCCAAATATTTTTTTCAAGAGAGGTAACGATCATTGAGCTGTTGGCTCCTTGGCGCATCCCCGAAAAAGAATTATGTCCACAATGCGCTCAGCGATTTACAGTGATCAATTGGCAAAGCTGCTGCCCAACATGTGGCAAAAAGGATACCATTTCCTGCAGTGACTGTCTCTTTTGGGCGAAAACCTGTCCCATGATCCATTTGCAGCATCGGGCACTGTTCGCTTACGATCAAGGGATGAAGGAGTGGATTCACGAATACAAATTAATGGGAAACTATCAGTTGCGAGAGACCTTTGCTGCTGCCATCAGACAAAAGATCAACAACTTTGATTACGATTGTTTGATACCCATCCCGCTATCGGCAGAACGTTACCAGGAGCGAGGGTTTAATCAAGTGACCGCTGTGCTGGACGCAGGCGGAGTTAAGTCGAAAGAATGGCTGGATAAAGTGGTTGATACCGCACCACAAGCTCAACGTTCTCGCAAGCAACGATTAGAGGAGGCGCAACCTTTTGCGGTGAAGCCAGAGGCAACGGTTGAAATAAAAAACAAGAAACTGTTGTTGATCGATGATGTTTACACTACCGGTAGAACGTTATATCACGCAGCTGAAGCATTGCAGACCTTTGGCCCCCAGTCGATTCGATCCTTTTCCTTTGCCCGTTGAATCGTTATTTTGAAAACGCTTAAAGAAATTTGTTCGATTTACTAGGCAAATGAGCAAGAGTTCGATATAATAGAGTTAAGAAGAAGAAAAGAGTGGTCCTTTTCCTTCTTTACTGGTAGACGAAAGGGGTAATTTTTATGTTTAGATATAATGTGCGCGGCGAAAATATCGAGGTAACAGAAGCGATCCGTGATTACGTCGAGAAAAAAGTAGGTAAATTAGAACGTTATTTTAATGATGTGCCGGAAGCAACAGCACATGTTAATTTGAAAGTTTATACTGAAAAAACAGCAAAAGTAGAAGTAACGATTCCTTTACCATTCTTAGTTCTGCGTGCGGAAGAAACCTCACCTGATCTATATGCTAGTATCGATTTGGTTGTTGACAAATTGGAACGCCAAATCCGCAAATTTAAAACAAAAATCAACCGCAAATCTCGCGAGACAGCATTGGTTCCGCCAACAGATGGTGATTTGTTCACAACTGAAGCAAACGATGAAGAAAACAATGGTTCTGAATTAGACATCGTACGTACAAAACGTTTGTCTTTAAAACCAATGGACAGTGAAGAAGCTGTTTTACAAATGAACATGCTTGGACACAACTTCTTTATCTTTGAAGATGCGGAAACGAATGGAACGAGCATTGTGTATCGTCGAAAAGATGGCAAATACGGGTTGATCGAAACCGATTAACAAGTGTTGATACCTTTTTCTCAACACCCCAAAAAATAGTCTTTTTTGACAGAGTAGCTGAGAAGCTACTCTGTTTTTTTATACTCGTTAAATTGGCTGGGAATCTTTTTTATATAGAGAGTGTCTTGGTTCTTCTTTTGGTTTATTATGTTATACTATAGATGAAATAATACAAGGAGAGTGAATCATGACTACGCTAGCAGATGTTGCTAAAAAAGCAAATGTTTCCGCAATGACCGTTTCTCGAGTGATCAATCATCCGGACAAAGTAACTGAAGAGTTAAAGCAGCTGGTTCATCAAGCGATGCTTGAATTGGATTATCAGCCGAATATTGCTGCCAAATCATTAGTTTCCAAGCGTTCCCATATCATCAAAGTGTATATTTTAGAGGAGATGGATACGACGGAACCTTACTATATGAACTTATTGGTTGGGATCGCTCGTTCTATTGGTAAAGCACACTATTCTTTGCAGCTAGTTACGACTGACGGGGTGGATCGTGGTCCAGCAGATGGCTGCATCATTACGGGCTTTCGCCAGGCGGACATGGACTGGATAAGAAATTTAAGAAAGCCTGTGGTGTTATTTGGCGAAAATGAAGCTGGGTTCAGTTTTGTTGACAGTGACAACTACCAAGGAATCGTTTCTGCATGCAAACATGCTATTGACACCGGCTATCAACAATTGGTCTATATTGGTTTAGAGTTGGAAGAAGCGTTTACGAAAAGCCGAGAAAAAGGGTACATAGATACAGTCACAAAAGCGGGAAAATCACCAAAAATCTATCGTTTTGACAACCGATCTTCCGCCGCCCGCAAGTTTATCCAAACGCAGAATGAGCATTTAATGAAAAACACTTGTTTTATCTGTGCCACAGATCGTTTAGCGTTAGGCATCAATCAAGGCTTACAGTCGATCGGAGTGGAGGTGCCAGATGATTTTGGGATCATCGGCTACGATGGCGTATTCCTTGATCAGGTAAGTTCGCCAAAATTGACAACGATGAAGCAAGCCATCGTGGAAATGGGGGAAGTTTGCGGCGAATTATTGATCCAAAAAATCGAACATAATGATACGAGCCAGCGACAACAGCGCTTTTTACCTCAACTCGTGGTTCGTGAATCCACAAAATGAAAAATTAAGCAAATGGTTGCGCAATTTCTTTTCGATTCCTAGACATCTTAATTTAAAGGCTTTTTCTATTTTTGTTATCGCTAACATTTAGAAAAGGTTTGCCATTTTAAGAAACCGGTTGCATAATGGAGTTACAAATTGCAGGAGGTAAACAGGATGAAAGTGAATTGGAAAAAGGCAGCTCTAGGATTAGTTTCAGGAAGTGCGTTGTTAGCGCTTGCGGCGTGTGGCGGCAACGGCGGTAGTACCGATGGTAGTAATGCAGATGCAGGTTCAGGTAGCGATGAAAAAACGCTCACGGTCTCTGTAGGCGCAGACTATATTGATTATATCAATGAAGTGAAATCTGACTTTGAATCTGAAAATGATGTTACCATCAACGTTGTAGAAATGGATATGTTCGATCAAATGGATGCGCTTCAACTAGACGGTCCTGCTGGGAAAGGTCCAGATGTTACGATGTCTCCTTACGATCGTGTAGGTCAAGTAGGCTCGCAAGGGCATTTGGCAGAAATGACTTTGCCAGATGATGGACGGTACAGCGATACAGACAAGCAACAAGTGACGATCGATGATAAAATCTATGGCGCACCAGCAATGATTGAAGCAGTTGTCATGTTCTATAACAAAGATTTGATCGATGAAGCGCCAGCAACTTTTTCTGATTTAGAAGAGCTAGCAAAAGATGATCGTTTTGCAGAAGGCGATGACAATGTTGGTTTCTTAGCTCGTTGGACAGACTTTTATTATACGTATGGTCTATTAGCTGGTTATGGTGGTTATGTCTTTGGGGATGAAGGGACAGATCCATCTGATTTAGGGATCAACAATGAAGGTTCTGTTGAAGCAATCACGTACGCAACTGATTGGTTCCAAAATGTCTGGCCGCAAGGAATGCTGGATGTATCGGCCAACGAAAACTTGATGTTAGATTACTTTAACCAAGGCAAAACAGCAGCCATCATTTACGGACCATGGGGCGTGAACGGCTTTGAAGAAGCAGGGATTAACTATGGCGTAGCGAAAATCCCAACGCTGAGCAATGGCAATGATTATGAAACGTTTGGTGGTGGAAAAGCATGGGTTGTTTCCAACTACTCACAAAACAAAGACGTTTCTCAACAATTTGTCGAATATTTAACAAACGAAGCTAATCAAGAGAAATTGTATGAAATGCGTCATGATATTCCAGCAAACATTATGGCTCAAGAAACAGTTGCTGCTTCTGATGATCCAGTAGCAAAAGCAGTGATCGAGCAATACAGTGTTTCACAACCAATGCCAAATATCCCTGAAATGTCTGAGGTTTGGGTAGGGGCTGAAAACATGCTGTTTGATGCAGGTTCAGGCAATATGACTCCTCAAGAAGCAGCGGACAATGCTGCCAAAACAATCGAAGAAGCGATTGAGCAGAAATATTAATAAATAGCCGATTACGGTCTGTCATTCATGTCGACGATTCTATAGAGGATGTTTGTCAAAAGGATTCCTTGCAACGTAGCACGCAAGAAATTGCTTGATGAGATTGATTTCTATGGATCGTCGGCCGCTTGGCAGACTTTCGATTTTAAGGAGGATACATATGAGGACGAATTCAAAAGCCATGCAGACAGCGCTTCTTTCAATCATCCCTGGGGTGGGACAATTCAAAAATGGTCAGAAATTTAAAGCGGGACTCTTTTTTGCGGTCTTTCTAATTTTTCTAGGCGAAATGCTTTTGTTCGGTGGACAAGCATTATATAACTTTGTCACACTGGGATCAGTACCGATGGAACACAATTCTTTGTTCTTGTTGATCGGAGGAACGCTACAGGTCATCGTTACCGTTATTTTCATTATCTTTTGGGTTTTAAATATCAAAGATGCCTATCAAGTTCGCCAAAGTATTGAAAAAGGGTTCCCGGTGGCAGTTACGAGAAAAGAGTTTTTCAATAAATTGTATGAGGATGGTTTCGCTTATCTATTGACGATCCCAGCCTATCTGGTGATGATCGTAGCAATTATTTTTCCGGTAATGGTGACACTCTTCATGGCGTTTACCAACTATGATTTTCGACATATTCCGCCAGCAAACTTAATCGACTGGATCGGTTTTTCGAATTTTACGAATATCTTCACCTTAAGTTCTTACCGCGACACCTTTGTAAAAGTGTTTAGTTGGACGGTGATTTGGACCGTTTTAGCAACTACTTTGCAAATTACCTTAGGAATACTGACAGCAGTTGTTGCCAATCAAAAATTTGTGAAGTTCCGTCGGGTCTTCGGGGTGATTTTCTTGCTTCCTTGGGCGGTGCCAGCGTTCATCACGATCATGAGTTTTTCGAACATGTTTAATGATACCGCAGGAGCGATCAATACGCAGGTGATCCCGCTATTGAACAATCTGCCCTTTGTGGATATTGGTAACATTGCTTGGAAGACCGATCCGTTTTGGACGAAAACGGCGATTATTTTGATTCAGGGCTGGTTAGGGTTTCCATATATTTATGTTATGGTCTCAGGGATTTTACAATCCATTTCTGAAGATTTGTATGAAGCAGCCAAAATGGATGGAGCAAATGCGATTCAGCGTTTTCGCAATATTACGTTACCGGCGATCTTTTTGGTGGCAGCACCAACCTTCGTTACGCAATATACAGGGAACTTTAATAACTTCTCCATGATCTATCTCTTTAACGAAGGTGGTCCAGGAAGTTTAGGTGGAAATGCCGGTTCGACGGATATTTTGATTTCATGGATCTACAAATTGACGACGGGCGGCTCGCCACAATACTCGATTGCTTCTGCATTGACCTTGATCATTTCCTTTGTGGTGATTTCCATTTCATTACTGGTGTTTAAAAAGACGAATGCATTTAATATGGAGGATTGAGGATGAAAAAGAAAAAGTTTTCTTTCAGCAAATTATTTACCTACTTGTTTATGATCGCTTTATCGATCGTTATCATCTATCCCTTGTTGATTACCGCAACCTCAGCCTTCAAGGCAGGGAATATGATCGCCTTTCGCTTGGATTTTGATGCGGATTGGACATTGAACAACTTTCGACGATTGTTCAATGAAACCCCCTATTTGACATGGTATAAAAACACCTTGATCGTGGCTGTTTCCACGATGGTGATCCAAGTAATGATCGTAACACTGGCAGGGTATACTTACAGTCGTTATCGCTTTGCCGGTCGTAAGAGCAGTTTGATGGTGTTCTTGATCGTTCAGATGGTGCCAACGATGTCGGCGTTGACCGCTTTTTATGTCATGGGCTTATTAGCAAACGGTCTAGATAGTTTCTGGTTCTTGACACTGATCTATATCGGTGGTGGGATTCCCATGAATACTTGGCTGATGAAAGGGTACTTTGATACGGTACCGATCGACTTGGATGAATCAGCAAAACTTGACGGTGCAGGGCATTTCCGCATCTTTTGGCAAATCGTTTTGCCCCTCGTAAAACCAATGGTTGCCGTCCAAGCATTGTGGGCCTTTATGGGGCCATTCGGCGAATTCTTGCTGGCGCGGTTCTTGCTTCGCTCACAAGAGCGTTTGACCGTCGCAGTCGGGCTGCAGACCTTTATCAACGATGCCCGTAATCAACGGGTCGCACTCTTTGCGGCTGGGGCGATTTTGATCGCCGTACCGATTGCTGCACTGTTTTTCTTCTTACAAAAATACTTTGTTTCAGGTTTGACCTCGGGCGGAACAAAAGGATAGGAATGATAGGATGTCTGAACAACGATTTCCCTTAACATACTTTGGGGCCATATTTTCTCCAACAAAAGTCTATGCATGGCGTAAAAAATTAAATCGCTGGCAGCAAGTGTTTGTCTATATTTTCTTGATGTCCTTGCTGATGATCCCGCTGACCTTGATGATCAGCAAGCAAACGGATCAAGCCTTTGCAGCATTTTTCC
Source organism: Enterococcus sp. AZ095a (assembly GCF_050546735.1). NCBI lineage: Bacteria > Bacillati > Bacillota > Bacilli > Lactobacillales > Enterococcaceae > Enterococcus > Enterococcus sp. AZ095a. The sequence goes on from NZ_CP172953.1 coordinate 938,954, forward strand.
CCCATGCAAAAACACTCATGACTGCTGAAACAGCAGCCGAATACAGTGAACTGCAGCTGGATGATGGCAAACTTTTAACGGATGAGTCACAAGTCTTTTCGCAAACAGAAGCGGGCATTATAGGTGTTGCGCTTTCAGAAGCGGACCTTTCAAGAGCAAAATATGCCATCAATTTTCGTGAAACAGACTGGACCATCAAAGAGGAAATCGATGGACAAACCTATCATTATGAGATGCGTTACACGGCGGAAATGATGCCTGATCAAGTGCATGATGCGGCTTCGTTTCAGAAAGTGATCGAAGACGGCTTTTATCGCAACAACGAGACGGCGATTTTCTTCAGCCAGACGATCACGGTGGCATTTTTATTGGTGGCAATGAATAGTATCCTCGTCATGGGCGCAGCGTTTTTCCTCTGGCTGACGAAAAAGTCGCGACTGTCGACGATCAGCAGTTTCAAAGAAAGTACCAACGTGATTTTGAATGCACTGGGGGCAGGCTCTCTGGTGGCGATGTTGGCAGGATTTATTGGCGCGGACATCATCTTGATGATTGGGATCCAATCTTTAGGCATGCTGCTGATGCTCTTCTTAGCTTTCATAAAAACCCGTTTTAAAACGGCCTAATTTGCAAATATTCGCAACAAGTCATTTGGACGTGCGCTGGACTTTGGGCACCGATCGATGGCTTGTTGCGTATTTTTTCCCTTCGTTTCTTTAAAATCTGTGAAAAAAGGTTAAGAATCCGTTTATCACGCAAGATTGATGCGATAGTTCTATCGAAAAATATTTCATTTATGGTGAACTAGTGCTAAAATAGTTAGGAGAGTTTCCAGCTAGGATAATGCAGAAGTAAAAGGAGAATTATTAAGGTATGGCCAATTTTTTTAGAAAATTAATCGAAAACGACAAAAAAGAATTAAAACGTCTTGACCATATTGCGAATCAAGTTGAATCACATGCGGATGAAATGGCCGCTTTATCTGATGAACAATTACGCGGGAAAACCGATGAATTTCGTCGTCGTTTCCAAGAGGGAGAGACTTTGGATAAATTATTACCTGAAGCCTTTGCAGTAGTACGTGAAGCTGCAAAACGCGTTTTGGGCCTTTATCCTTACCACGTCCAATTAATGGGTGGGATCGTCTTGCATGATGGGAATATCCCAGAGATGCGTACGGGTGAAGGGAAAACCTTGACGGCGACATTACCTGTTTATTTGAATGCTTTGAGCGGTCAAGGTGTCCACGTCGTAACTGTCAATGAATACTTGGCAACTCGTGACTCGACTGAGATGGGGGAGCTGTACAACTTTTTAGGATTGACAGTCGGTTTGAACATCAACTCAAAATCAGCAGAAGAAAAACGTGCGGCGTATGCTTGTGACATCACTTATAGTACAAACAATGAATTAGGGTTTGACTATTTGCGGGACAACATGGTGGTTTATCGTCATCAAATGGTACAACGTCCATTAAACTATGCCATTGTCGATGAAGTCGATTCGATCTTGATCGATGAAGCGAGAACGCCATTGATCATTTCAGGACAAGCAGAAAAATCGACCGCGCTATACAATCGGGTCGACAATTTCGTCAAACGCTTGACGGAAGAAGAAGACTACAAAATCGATATTCAATCAAAAACGATCGGCTTGACAGAACGTGGGATCGAAAAAGCGGAGGAGACCTTCGGCTTAGAAAACTTGTATGATATCGAAAACACCGCATTGACCCATCACTTGGACCAAGCGTTGCGGGCGAATTACATCATGATTCGTGACATTGATTACGTGGTGCAAGATGGCAAAGTAATGATTGTTGACCAATTTACAGGTCGGATCATGGATGGCCGCCGCTATTCTGACGGGCTGCATCAAGCGATCGAAGCAAAAGAAAGTGTCGAGATCGAAGATGAAACCAAAACGATGGCGACGATCACATTCCAGAACTATTTCCGGATGTACAAAAAACTGTCTGGGATGACCGGTACTGCGAAAACGGAAGAAGAAGAGTTTAGAGAAATCTATAACATGCAAGTCATTCAGATTCCTACGAACAAACCGATCTTACGGGATGATCGTGCGGACTTGCTTTATCCAACACTTACCAGCAAATTCCAAGCAGTCGTTCAAGACATCAAAGAGCGTCACCGCAAAGGGCAACCAGTCCTTGTAGGGACGGTCGCTGTTGAGACTTCTGAATTACTATCATCAATGCTTGATCGGGAGAAAGTTCCTCATGAAGTATTGAATGCCAAGAATCACTTTAAAGAAGCGGAAATCATTTTGAATGCTGGGCAAAAAGGTGCTGTAACGATCGCGACCAATATGGCTGGTCGGGGAACGGATATCAAGTTGGGTCTTGGTGTTGCAGAACTAGGCGGATTGGCAGTTATTGGTACCGAGCGTCACGAATCACGACGGATCGACAACCAGTTGCGGGGACGTGCGGGACGTCAAGGAGATCCAGGGATGTCGCAATTTTACCTGTCGCTAGAAGATGATTTAATGAAACGTTTTGGTTCTGAACGAATCAAAGTGTTCTTAGATCGGATGAAAATCGATGAAGGCGATGCCGTGATCCAAAGCAAGATGCTTTCAAAACAAGTAGAATCTGCCCAAAGACGAGTGGAAGGGAATAACTACGATACCCGGAAAAACGTCTTGCAATACGATGACGTAATGCGAGAACAGCGGGAAGTTATTTACGGACAACGTCAAGAAGTAATCATGGAAGAAACGGATCTTTCACCACAATTAATGAATATGGTGAAACGTTCCATCAGCCGTGTCGTTGACAGTCATACGCAATTAGAAGAAAGCAATTGGAATTATGAAGGAATCGTTGATTTTGCTGCCAATGCACTTGTTCATGAAGATACCATCAGTATTGAAGACATCAAGGGCAAATCAGCTCAAGAGATTAAAGATTATCTAAACCAACGGGCAGAAGAAGTCTTTGAACAAAAGAAAACACAACTTAATAGTCCAGAACAATTACTGGAATTTGAAAAAGTAGTGATTTTACGAGTCGTTGATACGAAGTGGACCGACCACATCGATGCCATGGATCAATTGCGCCAATCGGTTGGGTTACGGGCTTATGGACAAAACAATCCGTTAGTTGAATACCAAACAGAAGGATTCAATATGTTTGAAAACATGGTTGGAGCCATCGAGTATGAAGTAACTCGTCTGTTTATGAAGGCAGAAATCCGCCAAAACGTTCAACGGGAACAAGTAGCCCAAGGAGAAGCACAAGGGGTAGAAGAAGCACCGGCTGCCCAAGCGCCAAGTTTCAAAAACGTGGGCCGCAATGATCCTTGTCCTTGCGGAAGCGGGAAAAAATTCAAGAATTGCCACGGGAAAAATATGTAACAAGTTTTGAAAAAGGTGAGAGTAGGCTGGCAGACGTTTTTGTCCAGTCTACTTTCGTTTGTAAGAAAAAAAGAAAGAAGGAATTTTAATGGAAATCGCAGATATTCGGAATCAATTGACCCAGATGAATGAAAAAATAATCAGTTTTAGGGGGTCTCTTTGACTTAGATCAGTTAGAAGAGGACATTGCGGAAGCGGAACACCAAATGGCAGATCCTACCTTTTGGGATGATTCAGAAAAAGCTCAACAAGTCATTAACGCCAACAATGCCAACAAAGAGACTTACGATCAATTCAATCAGCTAGCAGAAGAATTGGAAGAACTCGAAGTGATGTTGGAAATGATTCAAGAAGAAGCCGATCCGGAAATGGAAGCAGAACTTGATGCGCGAATCGGTAAGTTAAATGAGAAAATGGCTTCTTATGAATTGTCGATGTTGTTAGATGAACCCTATGATCGAAACAATGCCATCATCGAGCTGCACCCGGGAGCAGGCGGTACCGAGTCGCAAGACTGGGGCAGCATGCTGTTACGGATGTATACTCGTTTTTGTGAACAACATGGGTATCAGGTGGAAACTTTGGACTATCAAGCCGGTGATGAAGCGGGGATCAAAAGTGTCACATTACTTGTGAAAGGCCACAACGCCTATGGCTATTTGAAGTCGGAAAAAGGCGTGCATCGCTTGGTCCGTATTTCACCTTTTGATTCTGCTAAGAGACGGCATACGTCATTTTGCTCGGTGGATGTGATGCCAGAATTAGATGGGGCGATCGATGTGGAGATCAACTCAGATGATTTGAAGATCGATACGTACCGCGCAAGCGGCGCTGGTGGACAGCACATCAACAAAACCGAATCTGCTGTGCGGATCACTCACATTCCAACAGGTACAGTGGTCGCTAGCCAAGCCCAGCGTTCACAGCTGAAAAACCGTGAGCAAGCGATGGGGATGTTGAAAGCTAAGCTGTATCAATTAGAAGTCGAAAAGAAAGAACAAGAAGCAGCAGCCTTGCGAGGCGAGCAATTAGAGATCGGCTGGGGCTCGCAAATTCGTTCTTATGTCTTCCATCCCTATTCAATGGTCAAAGATCACCGAACGAATTTCGAAACTGGGAATGTACAGGCAGTCATGGATGGCGATTTGGACGGCTTTATCGATGCCTATTTGAAGCTGAAACTGAATCAAAAATAACCTGGTATGACTTAAACAGATTGAAACACAATTGTAATCTGTTGAAAGCAAGGTGAAATATATTCATGCTATAATAAGCCAGAATGAAAATTTGAGATGGAGAGATAGCTGTATGATAGAAATGAAAGATATAATGAAAAAGTACTCTAATGGTACGACTGCTATCCGTAACCTTTCGATTTCAATTGATCAAGGGGAGTTTGTCTATGTCGTTGGACCATCCGGCGCCGGAAAATCAACCTTTATCAAATTGATGTATCGAGAAGAAAGAGCAACAAAAGGCGTTTTGAATGTCGCAGGATATGATTTGGTCGGCATGAAAAACCGTGAGATCCCTTTGATGCGCCGGGAAATCGGCGTGGTCTTCCAAGACTACAAACTTTTACCGCGGAAAACGGTCTTTGAAAATGTTGCTTATGCAATGCAAGTTATCGGACGCAAACCCCGTGATATCAAAAAACGGGTGATGGAAGTTTTGGATTTGGTCGGACTGAAACATAAAGTTCGGGTCTTTCCAAGTGAACTTTCCGGTGGGGAACAACAACGGGTGTCGATCGCTCGTGCCATCGTAAATACACCGAAGGTATTGATTGCGGATGAACCAACCGGAAATCTAGATCCTGAAAACTCATGGGAAATCATGAAATTGCTTGATCGAATCAATGCACAAGGAACAACGGTCGTTATGGCGACCCATAATAGTACGATCGTAAATACGATTCGTCATCGCGTGATCGCGATTGAGAATGGCCGCATTATTCGCGACCAAGCGGAAGGAGAATATGGTTACGATGATTAGAACATTTTTCCGTCATCTCCTGGAGAGTATTAAAAGTTTAAAGCGTAACGGCTGGATGACTATCGCGTCATTGAGTGCCGTGACGATCACATTAACATTAGTCGGTATTTTTCTAGGTGTAATCTTAAATGCAACAAAACTAGCCGAAGATATTCGTGAGAATGTGGACGTGTCGGTTTTCGTTGATATTGGTACAGAACAAGAAGACATGGATGCTTTAGAACAGGCCTTAAATGATCTGCCGAACGTTTCAGAAGTGACATTTTCTAGTCGAGACGAAGAATTGCAGAAGATCCAGGATGCCATGGGGGATTCATGGAACTTGTTCGAAGGCGACAGTAATCCACTGTATAACGTATTTGTTGTAAGTGCCACAGATCCAGAGTATACGACAGAGATCGCAGAACAAGCTGGGGATTTGCCGAATGTCTTTAAAGCCGATTACGGTGGAGACTCTTCTGACCGAATCTTTGAATTGTCTGCGGCTGTGCGGACTTGGGGCTTAGCTGCTGCTGTCTTACTGATTTTTGTGGCAATGTTCCTAATCTCTAATACGATTCGGATCACGATTTTGTCCCGTCAAAGAGAAATTCAAATCATGCGTCTGGTTGGGGCGAAAAACGGCTACATTCGTTGGCCATTCTTCCTTGAAGGAGGCTGGATCGGACTCTTAGGATCAATTGTCCCAATTGCGTTGATGTACTTCGGGTATCATCAAGTTTATGCAATGGTCAATCCATCCTTGCTACGTTCAAATTACAGCTTAATTGCACCAAATATGTTTCTAATACAAGTGTGCGGTGTGATGGCACTGATTGGTATCGTGATTGGTTCGCTTGGTTCCGTCTTATCAATGCGCCGATTTTTAAAATTCTAAACGTATGTTTTATTAAAGTCGATCGTCAGATCGGCTTTTTTTGTTTCATCACAGTGTTTCTTTACTTTAGGTACTATTTTTTGATATGCTTTAGTAGCGGGAAATCGGGGAAGAGGTGGAAAAATGGTTGTAATGGATAATTTGGTAACCATTTTATTTATAGTTAATATTTTGTTATCAATCATTATCATTTTCAGAGAGAGACGTCAGACTGCTCAGACATGGGCCTGGCTTTTGGTCTTGATGTTCATCCCAATCGTTGGTTTTGTGCTTTACTTTTTCTTTGGTAGAGGAATTTCCAAGGAAAAGATTTTCGATATGCGCTCACAAGCAAAGATTGGTCTAAACGTTGAATTAGAAGAACAAAAACAAGCGCTCGCGCGTCATTTGTTTCCGCATCCGCCGACTGCTCAAGTAGAAGTCCAGCAGTTAGTCTATCTGTTGACGGTCTTTGGTCAATCCCTCTATACGACAGCCAATAGCATGACACTTTATACCGATGGGCGGCAGAAATTTGATGCCTTGATCGCGGATATCGAACAGGCAAAAAATCACATTCATATGGAATATTATATTTATCGCAGTGATGCATTGGGAAATGAGGTCAAAGAAGCATTGGTACGAGCCGCAAAGCGAGGCGTAAAAGTAAGAGTCTTGTTAGATGCTTGGGGCAGTACCCAGGTATCATTGAAGTTTTTTGATGAATTGCGTCTGCATGGCGGGCAAATTGCCTTTTTCTTTCCTTTGTTCGTTCCTTATGTCAATCCGCGAATCAATTATCGGAATCATCGTAAAATCGTGGTGATTGATGGTGAGATTGGTTATACAGGCGGTTTTAATGTGGGAGATGAATATCTAGGACAAGTGGAAAAATTTGGCTATTGGCGAGACAATCACTTGCGAATTGCCGGTTCAGCTGTCTATTCGCTGCAAAATCGGTTTTTGATGGATTGGAATTCACAACATGCCTTGGAGATCAAATATGATCCTTCTTTGTTTCCTGAAATCAAACAAGCGGGGACAGTCGCAGCCCAAGTTATCACTAGTGGTCCTGATACGGAACATGAAGAAATAAAAATGACGTATTTGAAAATGATCAATTTAGCCAAAAAAGAAATTCTAATCCAAACGCCCTACTATATTCCGGATGAAGCTATTCACAATGCCTTAAAGTTGGCACTGCTTTCTGGGGTGAAAGTCCATATCCAAATCCCTAATAAACCGGATCATCCCTTGGTATATTGGGCGACCTATTCCTTTGCGGCTGAGCTGCTTCATTTTGGTGCAATCATTGAAACCTATGAGAAAGGGTTTATGCATGCGAAAACGATGATTATAGATAGTGGACTTGTATCGATTGGTTCAGCAAATATCGATGTTCGATCCTTTCGCTTAGATTTTGAAGTCAATACGATTATCTATGATGCGCAACTTGCGACTCAAACAAAAGAAGCGTTTCTGGCGGATTCGATCGATTCCAAACCGTTAACGATCGAAGCGTATCAACAAAGAAAATTGACGATCAAGATCAAGGAAGGCCTGGCACGTCTTGTGTCACCGTTACTGTAAAAAAATGCCCTTTTCCAAAAGATGGAAGCCATCATTTTGGAAAAGGGCATTTTTTAATAGGATTAACCCATAATACTTGTGTACGCTGCTAAGAAAATCGAGCCGACAGTGAGAATAAGCATGGTCCAGATCACGACTTGCGTGATTTTTGCAAAGGTACTTTTTGGTTTTTTCTCGTTCATTCTAATCCACCTTTTAGAGTTATTCTAGTGACAGTTTACCCTCAATTTCTCAAGAACTCAAGTTGATCCAAGGAGAAATTAAGAAAATTTCAATTTCACTATAAAAAAATTCGTTAGAATGGCAAGATAGGCTTGTTGAAGCTACGCCCTTCTGTTTTAATAGGTAAAGAAATACATTCTTTAAAACTTTCAAAAGTTAGTTGTTGAAATAAGAGCCTCCTTAAAAAATTTCATGGCTGTCTTATTCCGGCTTAGATTTTTAAAAGAACTGAAACATGGATGTAAAGAAAATAAAGTATAGTGACACTAGTTGTTAGAAAGGATTTTGCTGTATGTCTGGATTTAATCCAATCGTTTTGTTTTGGTATATTTTTCCTGTGCTCGTTTATTTTGCTTGTCGTTTTATCGTTTCTGCACTTTCGTTGAATGATCGTTTCCATGTGAAGGCACCGGATTTAGCGGTACCATTTTTAATGGTGGGGATTCATCAATTATCAAAATATACTTTTGATCAAGCAATCACATTGTATTATTTGATCTCCATTTTTTTATTAGGCATTCTACTGGCCGTCTTTCAGGCGTACTACTATGAAGAGATCCAATATGGTCGCTATTTTAAGATGTATTGGCGCAGTATTTTTCTATTTACGATCATCTTTCATGTCGTTTTGATCATTCTAAATATCGTAAGTTACTTATAGTGTTTTGCCCCTTGATAAACGTCCATTTTTTTGCTTAAAGTTTTTTTAAAGACTTTAAGGAGTCTGATTCCCTCTTTTTGTTCATTTGGTAAAGAAAAGTCAAACAACTTCCCTTTCAAATTTCATATAATTTGTGGTAGAAAGTGGGGGATTGTGGTAGACTGTGAATATCAGGTGGAGATCGGGGGTTATTTATCGATGTTTATGGGAGAATTTCAACATTCGATAGATGCAAAAGGCCGACTAATCGTCCCTTCAAAACTACGAGAAAAACTCGGAGAAAAATTTGTTGTGACACGTGGATTAGATGGCTGTTTATTTGGCTACCCCTTATCTGAATGGGAAAAACTTGAAGAAAAACTAAACGAAATGCCTTTAGCGAAAAAGGATGCTCGGACATTTGTCCGCTTCTTTTATTCTGCTGCAACAGAGTGCGAGATCGATAAACAAGGACGAATCAATATCCCTGTTACATTGAGAAATCATGCAGACCTTACTAAAAGCTGCGTGATCATCGGGGTTTCAAATCGAATCGAGATTTGGGATGAAACGCGTTGGCAAGCATTCTCTGAAGAAGCAGAAGAAAACTTTGATGAAATTGCTGAAACAATGATCGACTTTGGCTTATAGGCTTGATAGGAAGAGGAAAAAACACATGGCAGATTTTCAACACTACACCGTTATGCTACAGGAGACCGTTGATGGATTATCAATTCGTCCAGAAGGCGTCTATGTCGATTGTACATTAGGTGGAGCTGGTCATAGTGAATATTTATTGTCACAACTGTCTGAAGAAGGACATCTCTTTGCTTTTGATCAAGACCAAACCGCCATCGACCATGCAAAAGAACGTTTAGCACCTTATGTTGCTAAAGGGATGGTCACGTTTATTAAAAGTAATTTCCGCTATTTAAAGGAAGCATTGAATCAACACGGCGTAAGCCGAGTCGATGGTATTTTGTATGATTTAGGTGTTTCCTCACCCCAATTAGATGAAGCCGAACGTGGCTTTAGCTACCACCAAGATGCACCGCTGGATATGCGGATGGATCAAACTGCAGCATTGACTGCCTATGAAGTGGTCAATCAATTCGACTACCATCAATTAGTCAAAATCTTCTTCCGTTATGGAGAAGAAAAATTCTCAAAACAAATCGCTCGGGAAATCGAGCGGGTGAGACAAGATCATCCCATCGAAACAACAGGGGAATTGGTCGATATCATCAAAACAGCCATTCCAGCTCCAGCAAGAAGAAAGGGCGGTCACCCAGCAAAACGGGTTTTCCAAGCCATTCGAATTGCAGTCAATGATGAGCTAGGTGTAATTGAAGAATCACTTGAACAAGCCATTCATCTTTTAGCAGTCAACGGACGTGTCAGTGTGATCACGTTCCACTCATTAGAAGATCGCATTGTGAAATCGATGTTCAAGGAATACAGTACACCAAAGGATATGCCACCAGGTCTGCCGATGATACCAGAAGAATTTCAACCAACACTAAAACTTATAACAAGAAAACCACTGCTTCCTACTGAGGAAGAAGTAGCTGAAAATAATCGTTCTCGTAGTGCGAAACTACGAATCGCGGAAAAAATCAAGGAAAGCGAAGGGTAACAACTATGGCAGAACTAAAAGTTCATGACTATGAATTCAGAGAACCTCTTGAATCACAACCTTTGGATCACTCTGAACCGACAACTGAAAAACTGCCTACTGATCCCCAGCGTCCTGAGGTCATCCGTGTACCAGCATCTCCGGCTCGTCGGTTAAAAAGTATTTCTACTCTAGAAAAACTGATTGCTGCCTTTGTGATTATCGCTGTATTGACGTTGGCAATCTTGACCATCAATATTCGGACCAATATCAGCCAAGTTGAGCATGATATTTCCTTGATCCAATCGGATATCACTGAGAAAACAACACAAGCAGAACAGTTGGAACAAGAGAAAAATGAACTTTCTAAAACCGAGCGCATCCAAAAGATTGCTGAGGATAATGGATTGTCGATTGATGATGGCAATTTAAGGAAAGTGGACTAAATGAAGTTAACAGATAAATTCAAGCAATACTTAAAAAAGAACAATCAAACTACAACGAACAATCGCAAAAAAGTAGGTATTATTCTCTTTGCTACGAGTATTGGATTGTTCTTTTTGTTTGTCACGCGTTTGAGCTATATCGTCATTGTCGGGGATGTCGCGGGAACTTCATTAGCAGAAAAGACCAAAAATCTTTATGAAGGCAGCGAAGTGATCAAAGCGAAACGTGGAACAATCTATGACCGTAATGGGATTCCGATCGCCGAAGATGTGACCTCGTATTCCATTTATGCTGTTTTGAATCAGAATTACAAAGATGGCAACAAAAATCTCTTTGCAGAAAAAGCAAACTTCAATAAGTTGGCCAAAATTTTGTCAGATGTATTGTCCATTGATCAAGAAACAGCAGTCAATACGTTAGAGGATGGCCTTGAGCAACAATTGTGGCGGGTCTCTTTTGGGAGCAAGGGAAATAATATTACATTAGAACAAAAAAATGCGATCGAAGATGCAATGGAAAAAGAAGATATTGCCGGCTTCCATTTTGATAGCCATCCAGCTCGCCTTTATCCGAATGGGGTCTTTTCTTCTCACTTTATCGGGTATGCTGTTGCCAATGATGACGATACTGGTCTAGTCGGCAAAACTGGGTTGGAAGCTGCTTACAATGATGTATTATCGGGAACTGATGGTGAGATCGTTTATCAAAAAGATAACAATCAAAACCCGCTGCCCGGAACAGTAGCAGAGACCGTCGCAGCCGTTGACGGAAAAGACGTTTATACCACCATCGATAGTCGAATCCAAAGCTATTTGGAAACGCTGATGGACAGCGTCTTTAAAGAAAACAAACCAGAAAACTTAACAGCGAACTTAATGGATGCCAAAACCGGCGAAATCATAGCGATGGCGCAACGACCAACCTACAATCCAGAAAATTTGGATTCGATCAATGATTGGCAAAATCTGTTAGTTGAAGACAACTATGAGCCAGGATCAACCATGAAGATTTTGACGACAGCAGCTGCCATCGATCAAGGCATCTTCAATGAGAACGAAACCTTTACCCCAAGTCCTGATGGATTAAAACTTTACGATGCAACCATCAATGACTGGGACTTTGGTCAAAAAGGAACACTGACGATGCGCCAAGCTCTTTCATGGTCCAGTAATATCGGAATGGTGACCTTGGAGCAGCGGATGGCTGATCGTTGGCAACAATACTTAAAAGAATTTGGCTTTGGCCGTAGCACCTATTCAGGATTGCCTAACGAAAATACTGGAATCACCCCAGAAGATAATCCTGTCAGCCAAGCGATGACTTCCTTTGGTCAAGCGATTGGTGTGACGAATTTCCAAATGATGCAGGCTTTCACATCGGTCGCAAATAATGGAACGATGCTGAAACCACAATTTATTAGTAAAATCGTTGATGGCAATACTGGAGAAGAAACGGTCACGCAACCAGAAGAGGTCGGCCATCCGATCACAAAAGAGGCTGCAACAGAGGTCCGTGAATATATGCGTGATGTTGTCGAGAGTGAAAATTATGGAAGTGCCTATGGCGTTTATGAATTACCTGGCTACAACATTTCTGCAAAAACAGGGACGGCCCAAGTAGCCGATCCAACAACCGGTAAGTATTTGTCTGGTGGCACCAATTATCTATATTCCGTTGTTTTGATGTTTCCTTCAGAAGAACCAGAATACATTTTGTATTTGACGATTAAATTACCAGAGAAGCACGAAAGCACCGTGTTGGGTGAAATTGCCAATCCATTGATGAAACGGGTCATGGATCTGAAAAACTCTGCATTAGAAGAAAGCACAACATCTGGTAGCGAAACAACTGTGGGGGATTATCGCAATCTCGATACAGAATCGGCTGCAACGGATGTTCAAAAAGCTGGATTGATCCCGGTAGTCATCGGGGATGGTGAAAAAGTCATTGCCCAATCGGTTGACAGTGGAACTTCGATCATGCCTGGCGGACGGGTACTGCTCGTTACCGACAGCGATAAGTACTATATGCCGGATACGACTTCTTGGTCAAAAGCAGACTTAATCAAATTTGGTAGTCTGCTGAATGTAGACGTCAGTTTTGAAGGAAACGGCTATTGTACCAAACAAAGCGTGGAACCATACACCGAATTATCAGGACAATCGATCAAGTTTACACTAAGTGAAAACGAATAAATAGGAGAGAACAATATGGAATGGACAGAGATGATATTACCTTTGGCAAGTGGCTTTGCGATCGTAACAGCCACAATGCCTTTGTTTATCGGCTATTTTCAAATGAAGAAATACGGACAGGAAATACGTGGTGACGGCCCCAAATGGCACAATGTAAAGGCCGGTACACCAACGATGGGTGGGTTTGTATTTTTGATTTCTGCAATGATCACTGCCATCTGGGTAGGAGCATGGCAAAATCAATTGACTGCTTCATTGTTCATTCTTTTGTTCATTACCTTGGTTTATGGTGCATTAGGATTTCTTGATGACTTCATCAAGATTTTCCGCAAACGAAATATGGGGCTGAACTCGTTGCAAAAGCTGATTGGACAGATTTTAGGCGGACTCGTCTTTTACTTTGTTTTCCGATCCGAAGGCAATGCGGATGTACTGAATTTCTTTGGGATAGACGTGTCGCTATCGATTTTTTATGGCTTGTTCGTCATTTTTTGGCTTGTTGGTTTTTCAAATGCAGTCAACTTGACGGACGGTATCGATGGGCTAGTCGCAGGACTGGGCACGATTTCTTTTTCAACTTACGCACTGATTGCTTGGCGACAAGATCAAATCGATGTGTTAATCGTTTGTCTTGCGATCATCGGCGGATTGATCGGCTTCTTTCCCTACAATCGCAAACCGGCAAAAATCTTTATGGGGGATGTCGGCTCACTGGCTTTAGGCGGTCTGCTGGCAGCTATCTCGATTCTTTTACACCAAGAATGGACCCTATTGCTTGTCGGACTGGTCTATGTTTGTGAAACAGCAAGCGTGATGCTGCAAGTTGCCTCATTCAAATTAACAGGCAAACGAATCTTCAAGATGTCACCCATCCATCATCATTTTGAAATGAGCGGATGGTCTGAGTGGAAGATCGACACTGTGTTTTGGTGTATCGCGTTAGGTTGCTCGTTGCTCACAATAGCCCTTGTATGGTAGGAGATGAAGAAAATGAAAAAAATTACAACATATCAAAATAAAAAAGTTCTTGTGCTAGGATTAGCGCGTAGTGGATTCAGTGCGGCCAAATTGTTACATGATTTGGGCGCACTTGTGACCGTTAATGACGGAAAGCCATTTGCTGAAAATCCAGAAGCACAAGATCTTTTGGCTTTAGGGGTCAAAGTGATCACTGGCAGCCACCCGATTGAATTATTGGATGAAGGATTTTCGCTAGTCGTTAAAAATCCAGGGATCCCCTATTCACAACCTCTTGTTCAAAAAGCTTTAGAGAAAAAAATTCCTGTGATCACGGAAGTGGAACTAGCGTATCAAATCTCTGAAGCGCCGATTATCGGTATTACTGGTACGAATGGAAAAACCACCACAACGACTATGATCGCCAATGTCTTGAATGCTGGAATGGAAAAAGGACAGGCATTGCTTTCTGGAAATATCGGGTTTCCTGCAAGTTCCGTTGCTCAAACAGCTAAGCCTGAAGATCGCTTGGTGATGGAGCTTTCAAGTTTCCAATTGATGGGAATCGATACCTTACGGCCGAAAATCGCTGTCATCACGAATATATATGAAGCCCATATCGATTACCATGGTAGTCGCCCGGAATATGTCTTAGCAAAATGGCGCTTGCAACAACGAATGACCGCTGACGATTATTTAGTGATCAACTGGAACCAACCGGAACTAGAAGCACTGTCGGCCAAATCAAAGGCGAAAATCATTCCTTTTTCCACCAAGGAAAAAGTAGCAGGAGCATATATGCTTGATGGGATGCTCTACTATAAAGAAGAAGCAATTATGGCAGCGGAGGAACTTGGCGTACCAGGGGCACACAATATTGAAAATGCCTTAGCGGCGATCGCTGTTGGAAAACTTTGCAATATGCCAAACGAAGCAATCAAACAAGCGTTGCAAACCTTCACTGGGGTACCTCATCGGACCCAGTATGTCACCACCATCAATCAGGTGAAATTTTTCAATGATTCCAAAGCAACCAACATCTTAGCAACAGAAATGGCCTTAGGCGGTTTTGACAATGAGAAATTGGTCTTATTGGCAGGCGGCTTGGACCGTGGCAACAGTTTTGATGAGTTGGTTCCAGCACTAAAAGGACTCAAAGCTATCGTAGTGTTTGGAGAAACAAAAGAAAAATTAGCCTCAGCCGCTCAAGCAGCTGGCGTAAAAACGATTGAAATGACAGACAATGTTGAAACAGCCGTCCCAGTTGCCTTTTCTTTAAGTGCTGCTGGAGATACGATTCTATTGTCACCGGCGAATGCAAGTTGGGATCAATACCCTAATTTTGAAGTTCGCGGCGACAAATTTATGGCGGCAGTAGCAGAACTTAAATAGAAATGAGTGAAGGACATGAAAATACTTGTGACTGGCGGCGGTACTGGCGGCCACATCTATCCAGCGTTGTCTTTTGTCGATTACGTAAAAGAGATTGACCCGACAGCCGAATTTTTATACATTGGTGCAACAAGGGGCTTAGAGAATAAAATCGTCCCTCCAACAGGTATTCCTTTTAAAACGTTAGAGATCCAAGGCTTTAAGCGTAAGCTGTCTTTTGATAACGTAAAAACGATCCAGCTTTTCATGAAAAGCTATTATGCAGCAAAGAAAATCATCAAGGAGTTTCAACCGGATGTGGTGATTGGCACCGGCGGCTATGTTTCTGGCGCCGTGGTCTTTGCTGCAGCGAAGTTGAAAATACCTACCATTATTCATGAACAAAATAGTGTTCCTGGAATCACCAATAAGTTTCTAACCAAGTATGTGGATAAAATCGCCATTGCTTTTCACGATGCTTCTCAATACTTTCCAGCGAAGAAAACGGTGCTTGTGGGCAATCCCAGGGGGCAAGAAGTACGGAATAGTCAAAAGTCGACGATTTTGTCTTCTTACGATTTAAATCCGGCGAAAAAAACGGTTTTGGTTTTTGGTGGGAGTCAAGGAGCTCTGAAAATCAACCAAGCGATCATTGATGCGCTGCCGCTTTTTGCTCAAAAAGAGTATCAGTTACTTTATGCATCTGGCGAAAGGTATTACAAAGAGATCGAAGAAAAAATCGGGATGTCAAAAGATGCTTTCCCTAATATCAGTATTCGTCCCTATATCGATCAAATGGCAGAAGTGATGGCAAATAGTGATTTGTTGATTGGACGAGCAGGTGCCACATCGATTGCCGAATTTACGGCATTAGGGATTCCAGCAATTCTGATTCCTAGCCCTTATGTGACTAATGACCACCAAACAAAGAACGCCCAAAGTTTAGCTAATGCAGGAGCAGTCAAAATGATTGCCGATCATGAACTAAACAGCCAAAACCTCGTGGAAGCAGTAGATAGTATCATGCAAGATGAAGCCCTTCGTAGTAAGATGGCCAAAGCCTCAAAAGAACAAGGGATCAGCGATGCCTCAGAACGATTATTTCGACTTGTGCAAGAGGTAATCAAATAGTACAATGTGTGGGATAGAAAGGAGCGATTATCATTAGTAAAGACAAAACACCTCATGATGATCAAACCCCCTCGTCAACGGAAGAGTTGACCCCTTGGCAAAAAGAAAATCTAAAATATTTGCAAGAAAAAGGCAATCAGCCAGCTTGGTCTTCACCCGCTTCTGAAGAAACAGAAGACATGAAAGAAGCGAATGAAGATGAAGAGGAGTTGGCAGAAGAAGCACTTTTTGAAGCAGAACAAGCGATAGAAGAAACCGACGCTGGGAAAGAAGAGCTGCCTGAGCCAGAAAAAAAGGCTCGCTCCTTTGCTGATCGGCTACCTAATCTAAAGGCGTACCGCAATCAAGTATTGATTCGCCGTTTAGCGCTGATTATCGGTTTACTGATGATTCCTTTGCTGATTGTTTTGTATTTTGTTTCGCCGCTTAGTCGTTTGGCTAATGTGGTGGTCAAAGGCAATCAAGAAGTATCCGCAGAAGCGATTCTCAAAAATTCTGACCTAGCCGTCAATGAAGAGATGTGGCCGCAATTTTTTGAACGGAATCAGAGTGTAGCAGCAATCAAAAAAGAATTGCCGCGCATAAAAAATGCTTCTATTTCTTTATCTGGTATTAATCGTTTTGATATCACTGTCACTGAATTCCAGGAAGTGGCTTTATTAGCCAAAGATGGCGGCTATGCACCAGTTTTGGAAAATGGCGCTGTTTTGGATGATATCAGTGAGCAGCCAGAGGAAGGATTGCCGGTTTTAGAAAATTTTTCGGCTGAAGACAAAATCAAGGCGACACTCAGTGCCTATCAAGAATTAAGTTCAGAAATTCGAGATGGCATTTCTCAAATCAAATACACCCCCCGTGACAGCAATGATGAACTGTTAACTCTCTTTATGAATGATGGCAATCAAGTGATTGTCAATATCTCAAATATGGTGAGTCAAATGCAGTATTATCCGCAAATTGCCAAAGATTTGACCGAGGACAGTATTGTGGATATGGAAGTTGGGATCTTTACTTATCCAATTTCAAATACACAAGAAGACGATGCAGACGAAAATCAAACAGCTGATAGTGATTCTTAGGAAAAATTCAAGAGTTTTTTTCATTAACTTGTTTCTAAAAAGCGCCATTATATGGTAGAATTGGTAACAGTGAACAAATTATTCGAATGAACTCTAAAAACGGACTGTGATGGTTCGCTATATATCCAATTTAAGTAGGAGGGAACCCCATCCATGGCAAAAACGGGAATGTATGTTGGCCTTGATATCGGTACGACATCTGTAAAAGTTGTAGTAGCCGAATACGTTGACAGCCAAATGAATATCATTGGTGTAGGAAATGCAAAATCAGAAGGAATCAACCGTGGCATCATTGTAGATATCGATAAAACGGTACAAGCCATTCAAAGAGCAGTAAGACAAGCAGAAGAAAAAGCAGGAATTCAAATTCGCAGTGTAAGTGTTGGTGTACCAGCCAATCTTCTTGAAGTGGAAAATTGTCAAGGGATGATCGCTGTCAACAGTGAATCAAAAGAGATCACCGACGAAGACGTCCGCAATGTTGCTTCCGCAGCACTTGTACGTTCAACCCCTCCTGAAAGACAGATCATTGCTATCTTACCGCAAGAATTTACAGTGGATGGTTTTGAAGGGATCAAAGATCCTCGTGGCATGATCGGTGTTCGCCTAGAGATGTTTGGTGTGGTTTATACAGGACCAAAAACCATCATTCACAACATTCGTAAATGTGTGGAAAAATCTGGTCTGATCGTTAATGAAGTAGTCATTACGCCATTAGCACTGACAGAATCGATTTTATCTGATGGTGAAAAAGATTTTGGTACGATCGTTATCGACATCGGCGGCGGCCAAACGACGACATCAGCGATGCACGACAAGCAATTGAAATTTACCCATGTGAACCAAGAGGGTGGCGAATTTGTCACAAAAGACATTTCGACAGTTTTAAATACCTCCTTCAACAATGCAGAAGCATTAAAAATCAATTATGGGGATGCGTATCCTGAACGGACGTCCGCTAGTGAAGAATTTCCAGTGGATGTGATTGGGAAATCAGAACCTGTGAAGATCGATGAACGCTATTTGTCAGAAATCATCGAAGCACGTATGGAACAGATTTTTACCAAATCA
Organism: Enterococcus sp. AZ095a; assembly: GCF_050546735.1. Taxonomy (NCBI): domain Bacteria; kingdom Bacillati; phylum Bacillota; class Bacilli; order Lactobacillales; family Enterococcaceae; genus Enterococcus; species Enterococcus sp. AZ095a. The sequence continues at coordinate 957,501 of NZ_CP172953.1, forward strand.
AAAGAAGTCTTAGATGAAATTGATGGACTTGATTTGCCAGGTGGCGTGATTTTGACTGGTGGTGCTGCAAGCCTGCCGGGTGTCGTAGATTTGGCTCAAGAAGTATTCGAAACAAACGTTAAGCTTTACGTTCCTAATCATATGGGACTTAGAAATCCTGTATTCACCAATGTAATCAGTATCGTTGACTATTCAGCAAACTTAAGCGAAGTCTATCAGCTTGCCAAAAGTGCGATCACTGGTGAAAAAACAGTCGCGCAACAGCCCGTTGCCATTCAACAACAAGAAGTGCATTACGAACAATATGAAGCTCCAGAAGAAACTTATGAAGAAACAGAAGAAGAGAAAAAAGGTGAGTCGATCACAAACCGAGTAAAAGATTTCTTCTCAAATATCTTTGAATAATCTAAAACGATTCTCAGGAGGAAGATAAACTATGGAATTTTCAATTGATAATAACATCAATGACGGCGCTGTGATCAAAGTCATCGGAGTCGGCGGTGGTGGCGGCAACGCAGTCAATCGTATGATCGAAGAAAATGTCAAAGGCGTAGAATTTATTGCAGCCAACACTGACGTTCAAGCATTAAAAAATTCAAAAGCAGAAACAGTCATTCAATTAGGCCCTAAATATACCCGTGGTCTTGGTGCTGGTTCACAACCAGAAGTTGGTCAAAAAGCAGCAGAAGAAAGTGAAGATTCTATTCGTGAATCATTAGAAGGCGCAGATATGATTTTCATTACCGCTGGTATGGGTGGCGGAACCGGGACCGGTGCTGCACCGATCGTAGCTAAAATTGCCAAAGAAATCGGGGCATTGACAGTCGGCGTCGTTACTCGTCCGTTTACATTTGAAGGACCAAAACGCGGCCGTTTTGCTGCTGAAGGAATCGCTAAATTAAAAGAGAATGTCGATACCTTATTGATCATCTCAAACAACCGTTTGTTAGAAGTTGTTGACAAGAAAACGCCAATGCTTGAAGCATTCCGTGAAGCAGACAATGTCTTGCGTCAAGGGGTTCAAGGGATCTCAGACTTGATCACTGCACCTGGCTATGTCAACTTAGACTTCGCTGATGTGAAAACAGTGATGGAAAATCAAGGCACCGCTTTGATGGGAATCGGTGTTGCTAGCGGCGAAGAACGCGTGATCGAAGCAACGAAAAAAGCAATCTCTTCACCATTGCTAGAAACATCGATCGATGGTGCTGAACAAGTGCTATTGAACATCACTGGCGGATTGGACATGACTTTATTTGAAGCACAAGATGCTTCTGATATCGTCGCTCATGCGGCAACAGGTGATGTAAATATTATTTTAGGTACATCAATCAATGAAGACTTAGGCGATGAAATCCGTGTGACTGTCATTGCAACTGGCATTGACCCTTCTAAAAAAGAACGTGGGTCTCGCTCTAGCAGACAAAGTCAAAGCCAAATTCATTCTATCCCACAAAAACCAACCTTAGATATGGACCAAGCGCGTCCTGCACAAGCAGAAGAAAGCAATGGTTTTGGTGATTGGGATATCCGTAAAGAACAAAATGTACGACCTAAAGTAGAAGAAAACACATTTGAAAATGTAGAAAAGAAAGAATTCGACACCTTCAGCCGTGATGAAGTACGCTCGAATGATGACGACGAATTAAGCACACCACCATTTTTCCGTCGTAAACGCTAGGGGGCAGAGCACATGATTTCTGAGAACTTGCACAAGATCCAGCAAGAGATACAGGACTCCTGTGCTCTTGTTTCTAGAAATGCCAGTGAGGTCTGTTTGACAGCTGTGACAAAATCCGTCGATACAGAAACGACAAGAGAACTTCTAGAAAATGGTGTGCGTGATTGTGCAGAAAATCGAGTAGAAAAGCTACTTGAAAAAAAGGCAGCATTAACTGATTACCCAGATGTCCGTTGGCATTTTATTGGTAATTTACAGCGCAGAAAGGTAAAATCAGTTATAAATGAGATTGATTTTTTCCATGCGTTGGATTCAATCAAACTGGCACAAGAAATTCAAAAACGAGCAGAGCATCCGATCAACTGCTTTGTGGAAGTGAATGTTTCGCAGGAAGCAACGAAACAAGGGATTTTCGTAGAAGAGGTGGTGGCTTTTATTGAAGCACTCGCTTCGTTCGACAAAATTCGTGTTGTTGGATTGATGACGATGGCCCCGCTCACTGCTTCCAAAGACGAGCAGCATCAGATTTTCAAAGAATTAAAAAGGATTCAACAACAGATCGCTGACCTGCATCTTACACATGCCCCTTGCTTAGAAACGAGTATGGGAATGAGTAATGACTTTCCCATTGCGATTCAAGAAGGCGCAACATTTATTCGTGTAGGAACAGCATTATTTCAATAAAAAAGGAGGTTGACCGATGTCGCTCAAAGAGAAACTGACCAATTTTTTTGGATTGACTGACGAAGAAGATTATTATGAAGAAACATTTGCCACTGAAGAACCGGCACGCACGGCAGCGAAACCAGCTGTGAACCAAGGAGGAGCTTTTACCGCCCCTAGAACAACAGCGAGTACGCGTGCTTCTAGCCAAGCGGCTTCTTATACAACAAGTCAACCACAAAATCAAGCCTATCAATACAGACAGCAGCCTCAAACTGCTGCCTATCAACAATCCTCAGCGGCGGCTGAACGAGTAAGATCGGTGCCTAAGACGGAAGAAAAAGTCGTTCCAATGGCGCAACAAAGAACTAATACGAGAGTCAAAGACACAAAAGCAAAAGAAACTTCTCCACAAATGGCTGGAAAAATAACGATCGTAGAACCACGCGTTTATTCAGAAGCTATGGGGATTGCGAAGCAAGTCATCAATGGAGATGCTGTACTTGTTAATTTTCATTTAATTGAAGAGTACCAAGCTCGTCGAATAGTTGATTTTTTAACAGGAACAGTGTACGCTGAAGATGGTGATATCAAGCGTGTTGGCGATGAAATTTTTCTTTGCACGCCTAAGGGTATGGAAATTGAAGGCACTGCCCAAACATTAGCAGATACCAATTTTTTTGATATCTAAAGTGAGGAGGAACGCCAATTTTATTCTTGAGATTCGTTAAATTACTGAGTGATGCTGTTTATCTGTATACCATTTTATTAGTGATCTATGCACTTTTGTCTTGGTTTCCAGGAGGGTATCAGTCCGCTTTTGGCCGTTTCTTAGCAAAAGTGTGTGAACCGTATTTGAGTTTATTTGATCGATTGAAATTAAGTTTTGCTGGTATCGATTTTACGATTGCATTTGCAATTATTGTCTTACAGCTAGCATCACAAGCATTGATATTGATCTTACAATCAATTTTATTTTAACGTAAGGGGTGGTTATCGGTGAACGCAAATGTCTATCAACATTTTCGAAACGATGAACGCCCTTTTATTGATTCCGCTCAAGGATGGATCGAACAAGTGCAAATGCAGTATGCGCCTTACTTGACTGATTTTTTAGATCCGAGACAAGCGTATATCTTAGAAAGCTTGATTCGTCAATCAACGGATTTAAGTTTCCGCTTTTTTGGTGGATATGAAGCTGCTGAGAGACGACGTTGTTTGATTTATCCCGATTACTATGAGCCCACCACCGATGAGTTTGACATGACTTTATTTACGATTCAATACCCGAAAAAATTTACGGTGTTGAGTCATGGAAAAGTTTTAGGCACATTAATGGGGACTGGAGTCAAGAGGGAATACTTTGGAGACATTCTTTCCGATGGTGAAATATGGCAAGTATTCGTTGCCACTGAAGTCAGTCATTTTATTCAACTCCAAGTGGATAAAATCGGCAACGTATCCGTTCGATTGGAAGAAACAAAATATACCGATTTGATCGTGCCTAAAGATGGCTGGACCGAGGAAAGAGAAACGGTTAGCTCATTGCGTCTTGATACAGTGATCTCTGCCGTATACAACATCTCACGCCAGCGTTCGAAACAGTTGATCGAATCAGGAAAAGTAAAAGTAAACTGGACAGAAGCATTACGACCAGATTTTGTTCTGGATTTACTGGATATCATTTCGGTAAGAGGATTTGGTCGGATTCAAATACAGGGGTTAGAAGGAACCACGAAAAAAGAAAAAGTTAGATTGTTATTAGGTGTATTACGTAAATAAATCAAAGAGGTGTATAGAATATGGCATTAACTCCATTAGACATTCAAAATAAAAACTTTTCAGTAAAAATGAGAGGCTACAACCAAGATGAAGTCGATGACTTCTTGGATATGATCGTTCGTGATTATGAAGAAGCCGTTCAACGCAATCGTGAGTTAGAAAAATCGTTGAAACACGCAGAAGAAAAACTTGAATATTTCAATGAATTGAAAGATGCCTTGAATCAATCCATTATCGTGGCTCAAGATACGGCGGATAAAGTAAAAACAAGCGCAAGCAAAGAATCAGAAGTAATCGTTACTTCTGCTCAAAACCGTGCGGATGAAATGGTTGCTACTGCAGAAAAACATGCGCATGCCTTGATGACCTCAGCGGAAGAAAAAGCCAAAGAGATTTTGACGGATGCAACCGACAATGCCCGTCAATTGGCGACAGAAACAAATGACTTGAAGAAGAAAACCAGAGTCTTCCATAACAACTTATTAGTTATGTTGCAAACGCAATTAGAACAAGTGAAGAGTCCTGAGTGGGAAGAAATTTTGGCGCCATTTTCAAGCTATGTACAAGATTCCCACCAAGTGATCAGAGAAGTTTTGTCAAAAGAACTTGACAGTGAAAATGGTTCTGGAGTAAACTCAGAAGCAGTGGAAACATTTGATGTGGACATTGTTGAATCAGATGAAAAAATCGTTGATGTAAGTGAAAGCCCTGAAGTGAAAACATTAGATGATGCGAGAAACTTATTAGACGAATTGAACAAGACAGATAACAACTAAGACACAGAACAGAAAAATTTCTTATATTTTTCAAGCGAGTTTGGGAGAGTGGAAGCCAAATAAAACCCTGTAAGAAATCAGATCATCTGTGAGTTGCGTTCTTGAAAGAGCTGACTTTTCAAAGACTCGAGTAGAGAACGACGCCTGATCCCGTTACCGATCATCAAAGAATTGTCAACCGACAATAAAATTTGGGTGGTACCACGAACACGTTCGTCCCTTACCAGGGACGGACGTGTTTTTTGCTGTGAATCACTATGATTGGCTTGCGAAGCAAGACAGAATAGATGATGAACAGTACTAGGCGACCATAGGGAGCGTAGTAACCATACTAGGAATCACTATGATTGGCTTGCGAAGCAAGACAGAATAGATGATGAACAGTACTAGGCGACCATAGGGAGCGTAGTAACCGTACTAAGAATCACTATGATTGGCTTACGAAGGAAGACAGAATAGATGATGAACAGTACTAGGCGACCGCCGGGAGCGTAGTAACCGTACTAAGAATCACTATGATTGGCTTGCGAAGCAAGACAGAATAGATGATGAACAGTACTAGGCGACCATAGGGAGCGTAGTAACCAAATTAGGAATCACGCTGATCAACTGTTAACAATCAGTGAATCCTAAATGCATTGAGTTTATGGCAACCAATCCATTTGACAGGTTCAATAGAAGCAATCGGTTGATCGAGTCGATGGATTTTGAAACTATACCAAAACGTTGAGAGACGAAAAGGAGCGAAACAAGAATGAAAATGAAAGAAACACTGCATCTTGGAAAAACCGCTTTTCCAATGCGAGGCAACTTGCCGAACCGCGAAGTGGATTGGCAAAAAGAATGGGAAGAAAATCAATTGTATCAACGTCGTCAAGAATTAAATGAAGGCAAGCCAACCTTTGTCTTACACGATGGCCCTCCCTACGCGAATGGAAACATCCATATTGGACACTCATTGAACAAAATCAGCAAAGACATCATCGTACGTTCCAAATCGATGTCAGGTTTCCGTTCACCTTATGTACCTGGTTGGGATACTCATGGTTTGCCGATCGAACAAGTACTGACCAATAAAGGGATCAAGCGCAAAGAAATGAGCTTGGCAGAATATCGGAAAAAATGTGAAGAATATGCTTTGACACAAGTGGATACACAAAGAGCTGATTTCAAACGTTTAGGCGTTTCTGGTGACTGGGATCATCCATATATCACATTGACACCAGACTATGAAGCAGCAGAAATCCGCGTGTTCGGAAAAATGGCAGAAAAAGGCTACATCTACAAAGGATTGAAACCAATTTACTGGTCACCATCTAGTGAATCATCATTAGCAGAAGCTGAGATCGAATACAAAGATGTGAAATCACCATCGATCTATGTGGCTTTCCCAGTAGCAGATGGCAAAGATTTGCTTGATTCAGATACATCTTTTGTTATCTGGACGACGACGCCATGGACCTTACCAGCGAATCTAGGAATCTCTGTGAATCCAACCTTTGCCTATGTTCAAATCTTGGCCGATGGCCGCAAATTCGTCGTGGCAAAAGATTTATTAGAAACCGTGACGAATGAGATCGGTTGGGAATCTGTCGAAGTATTACAAGAATTGGCTGGCGATCAATTGGAAAAAATGACGGCACAACATCCTTTTTATGATCGTACGTCTCTATTGATGTTAGGGGACCATGTGACATTGGATGCCGGTACTGGTTTGGTCCACACTGCACCAGGACACGGGGAAGATGACTACATCGTCAGCAAAAAATATGGTCTAGATGTCTTATCACCAGTCGATAGCCGTGGGGTCTTCACAGAAGAAGCACCAGGATTTGAAGGGGTCTTTTATGACAAAGCCAATCCAATGATCACTGAGCTTTTAGAAGAAAAAGGAGCCCTACTAAAACTAAACTTCTTTACTCACAGCTATCCACATGATTGGCGGACGAAAAAACCAGTCATCTATCGGGCAACACCACAATGGTTTGCGTCTATTGATAAGTTCCGTCAAAATATTTTGGATGAAATCGAAAAAGTAGATTGGATCATTCCATGGGGCAAAACTCGTTTATACAATATGATTCGCGACCGCGGCGACTGGGTGATCTCTCGTCAACGTGCGTGGGGCGTTCCGTTGCCAATCTTTTATGCAGAAAACGGCGAAGCCATCATTACGCCTGAAACGATCGAGCATGTGGCAAACTTGTTTGCTGAACATGGTTCAACGATTTGGTTTGAAAAAGAAGCAGAAGAATTACTGCCAGCTGGCTTCACGCATCCGGGCTCACCAAATGGCAAATTCTCGAAAGAGACTGACATCATGGATGTTTGGTTTGATTCAGGTTCTTCTCACGAAGCCGTGTTACGTCAACGTCCTGAATTGACGTTCCCAGCTGACATGTACTTGGAAGGTTCTGACCAATATCGTGGGTGGTTCAACTCAAGTATCACGACTAGTGTTGCGATCAATGAAGTCGCACCATATAAAGCCGTCTTGTCTCAAGGTTTCACCTTAGATGGCGAAGGTCGCAAGATGAGTAAATCTCTTGGTAATACCATTGCACCAGAAAAAGTGATCAATCAAATGGGTGCGGATATTTTGCGACTTTGGGTCAGCAGTGTTGACTACGAAGCGGATGTCCGAGTGTCTATGGATATCTTGAATCAAGTGTCAGAAGTCTATCGGAAGATTCGCAATACCATGCGTTTCTTATTAGCGAACACGAGTGATTTTGATCCAGCAAAAGACAGCGTACCTTTTGAAAACTTGCGTTCTGTCGATAAATACATGATGGTTCGTTTGAATCAAACGATCAAAACGATTCGGGAAGATGGCTATGAAAAATATAACTTCTTGCATATTTACCGGACAGTCATCAACTTCTTGACAGTCGATATGTCTTCCTTCTATTTGGATTTTGCAAAAGATGTCGTTTATATCGAAGCTGAAAATGATTTCCAACGCCGTGCTATGCAAACTGTCTTTTATCAAACAGCGGTTGCATTGACGAAATTATTGACACCGATCATTCCGCATACCGCAGAAGAAATCTGGTCACACTTGAAAGAAGAAGAGGAATACGTACAGTTAGCGGAGTTCCCTGGCTATGATACATTTGCTAACCAAGAAGAACTGCTCGATCTTTGGCGGGCCTTCCTTGATTTCCGTGACAATGTCTTAAAAGCATTAGAAGAAGCGCGTAATGCAAAATTGATCGGAAAGTCCTTTGAAGCGAAAGTCACTGTTTATCCAACTGAGCCAGTTGCGGCATTGCTAAAAGCTATCGATTCAGATATTGCACAACTGCTGATCATTTCACCAGACTTCTTAACGATCAAAGAAGTCGGTGAAGCAGCTCCTGAAGCGGCATATCAATTTGAGGATGTGGCGATCTTAGTTGAAAAAGCCGAAGGGGAAGTATGTGAACGTTGTCGCCAAGTCCGGGTAGATGTTGGTGTAGAAGAGCAACTGCCAACACTTTGTGGGCATTGTGCAACCATCGTCAAAGAAAACTATCCCGAAGCAGTTGCAGAAGGCTTTGAAAAATAAAAGAACGAAAAAAGATGACCCCATTGCGGGTCATCTTTTTTTGCGCTTGCTCATTCTTATTCCTTGAGAATGGGAGAAAAACGCACGTTTCTGACATGAATATGAGAAAATAGGTGTCAATTGATAACGATTCTCATTTGTTTGCAATAATTTTTCGACAGTTTATTGTATAATAAAAAAACCTTACTAGACGAAGTTTCTTCCTTAAGGTCTGTAGGCAATTGTTTGTTCGAGATAGAGTATTTCACTGTCAACAGAAGAAACCAACGAGCTCGGATCAAGTAAAAAAAACTTGCCAGATAGAAAAACAGGTTGTAAACTGTTAAAAATCGGAATATTCAGAATATTGAAAGAAAGTGTGATTCCATGAGTGATTTAGAGATGATGAGGAAAACGAACCAAATGATGTACGATGCCGCTTTTGAAAAAGATGCTTGTGGGATGGGCTTTATTGCACAAAAAGATGGTCGCTATTCTCGAGAACTTGTGCAAAATGCCTTAACAATGTTAGAACGGATGAACCACCGAGGGGGAACTGGCGCTGAACCTGACACAGGTGACGGAGCTGGAATTTTGATGGCGATGCCTGACCCATTTTTTCAACAGCGAGCAAAAGAGGCCGAAATCCCATTGCCTGAAAAAGGCGCCTATGCTGTTGGGATGTTTTTTTTACCGAAAGAAAAGCTCCGAGCAGCACAGGTCCAAGAAGAAGTAGTCAAAGATATTCAACAAATGGGTTTTACGGTTTTATGGCAACGAGATGTGCCTTATGATTATTATCAATGTGGGCCAGGGGCTCAAAAAGTCATGCCCTCATTTGTGCAAGTCTTTATTGAAAAACCTGTCGATGTAGCTGCAGGTCGTCCCTTTGAAGATCAGCTTTATCGGTTACGGCGAAAACTGGAAAAAACGTATCATACCGATGAGCTGTCTATCTGCAGCTTATCTAGTAAGACAGTTGTTTATAAAGGGATGCTGCATGCCTATCAAGTTGGCTTGTTTTTCAAAGATCTTCAAAGCCCAGAAATGACTTCGAGTATTGCTTTGACCCATTCTCGTTTTTCAACGAATACCTTTCCAAGCTGGAGTCGGGCGCAACCTTTTCGTTTCTTAGCCCATAATGGCGAAATCAACACGTTACGCGGGGCAGAAAATTGGATGCATGGACATCAAATCGAAGTCTATGATGATGAAAATTCTGATTCGGCGAAACTAGAAAATTGTATGGAATATTTGTACCGTCAAGGGCGAGATATTCCTCAAGCACTGTTGATGATGGTGCCAGAAGCGTGGTCCAAAGAAGCTGGATTGTCACCGGAGCTGACGGCTTTTAATGAGTACAACGCAAGCTTTATGGCTCCTTGGGATGGACCGGCAGCTTTATGTTTTACAGATGGGGATTTGGTAGGGGCTGCACTCGATCGAAATGGGTTACGGCCATCTCGCTACTCGATCACGAAAACTGGTTTTGTGGTCGTGGCCTCTGAGTCAGGCGTTGTGGATCTTCCAGCATCGGAAGTGATTGAAAAAGGGGTGCTTGGACCAGCAAATATGTTTTTGGTGGATACCAAAAAAGGGGTGATCTTACGCAATCAAGAAATCAAAGCGCATTATGCGAATGCCCATCCTTACCAGGAGTGGCTAGCGGATCACTTATTGACACCAGAGCTGCTTCCTGAGACTGAGAAGCAGGAGGAAACAGCAGATGATGCGATCCAGACCCTTTGGAAACGAAATGGTTACACGGATGAGATCATTCGCACGTTGATTTTACCAATGGCTCAAACGGGAGAAGAACCAGTGATCTCCATGGGGTTTGATTCACCCTTAGCTATTTTGAGCGAACGTCCCCAATCCTTGTTTACGTACTTCAAGCAACAATTCGCCCAAGTGACCAATCCGCCAATCGATGCGATTCGCGAAAAATTGGTGATCGGTACCGAGCTGTTTTTAGGTCGAGATGGGGATGTTTCAAAGGACATTCGAATCAATTGTAATAAGCTGAAGATTGCTAGTCCGATGTTAAAAACGAGTGAATATGAAAAAATCAAACAGTTAGATCAAAATGGTCAAAAAGCGGCTTTACAGTCGATTCTTTATGATTATGTACCAGAAAACGGGGCAGCTTTGCAACAAGCGTTAGAAGCGCTTTTTAAAGAGACGGAGCAAAAAATCGATTCTGGGGCAACGATCGTCATTTTAAGTGATCGGGAAGTCATCCAAGCGCAAGAAGGAAAAGTGGCGATTCCGATTCTCTTGGCGGTATCAGGTCTGCACAATTACTTGGTGCGAAAAGGCAAACGTTCCTTGGCATCAATCGTTGCGGATACTGCGGAAGTCTGTGAGGTCCATCATTATGCCATGTTAGTCGGCTACGGAGTAAGTGGGGTCCACCCTTATGGGGCTTACCAGACATTGGCGCATTTTGAGCTTTCAGAGAAGATCGAAAGTTACCGTAAAGCATGTGAAAAGGGCATTGTCAAAATCATGTCACGAATGGGGATTTCAACGATCGCCGGTTACCATGGGGCGCAATTGTTTGAAGCGGTTGGTATCTCTGAGAAAGTCATCTCCGAATACTTTACCGGCACGGTTACTCGTATCGGTGGACTTTCATTAGCGCAAATCGAGCAAGAATACTTAATGCGTTATGAAACGGCGTATGGCGAGAAACGCGTGGATTATCTTGATTCGGGCGGTAGTTTCCAATACAAAGCCGACGGGGAACATCATCTGTTCAATCCAAAAACGATCTATGGGTTTCAAAAAGCTGTTCGTACAGGCAGCTATGCGCTTTATAAAGAATATGCGGCGGAGATGAACCAAGACGCGTTAGAGAATCCAACGACCCTCCGTTCTATGTGGACTTTTGGGAACACGAGACGCAGTATTCCTTTAGCTGAGGTGGAACCTGTTGAAACGATCGTCAAACGGTTTAAAGTCGGTGCGATGTCTTACGGCTCTCTAAGTGAAGAGGCGCATCGCTGTATTGCTGAAGGGATGAATGCGATCGGTGCAAAATCCAACAGTGGAGAAGGTGGAGAAAATCGGAATCGTTTCAAACCAGTGAAGGGCATTAACTATAACAGTCGTATCAAACAAGTTGCTTCTGGCCGTTTTGGTGTCAATGCCGAATATTTAATGAGTGCGGACGAACTCCAAATCAAAATGGCCCAAGGGGCAAAACCTGGTGAAGGTGGTCAATTGCCAGGCAACAAAGTCTTCCCATGGGTAGCGGAGATTCGTGGCTCAACACCTGGTGTCCGACTGATTTCGCCGCCACCACATCACGACATTTATTCGATTGAAGATCTAGCCCAGCTGATCTATGACTTAAAAGCAATCAACCCGTATGCCCGCATCAATGTCAAATTGGTTTCTAGTACAGGTGTGGGTACGATCGCTACCGGTGTCGTCAAAGCCGGCGCAGACGTAGTCGTGATCTCAGGCTATGACGGTGGGACCGGTGCTTCTCCGAGAAATTCGATTCGGGATGCTGGCTTGCCTTGGGAGATGGGGCTTGCAGAAGCCCATCAAACGTTAGCTATGAATCATTTGCGGCAGCGAATGACCTTAGAGACAGATGGAAAATTGATGACGGGGCGTGACATCGCCATTGCTGCTCTTTTAGGAGCAGAAGAATATAGCTTTGCCTCTTTAGCGCTAGTTGCGATTGGTTGTGTCATGATGCGAGTTTGCAGTATCAATACATGTCCTGTCGGCATTGCTACACAGAACCCAGCTTTGCGCAAATTTTTCGCAGGGAAACCTGAGCACATCATCAATACGATGTACTTTTTAGCAGAAGATTTACGGGAAACGATGGCCGAGCTAGGGTTTCGCACGATTGATGAGATGGTAGGACACGCGGAATTGTTGACACCACGCTTCGTTGCCAAAGGCAAAGCAAAATCATTAGACTTTTCCAGAATGATTGGAACGACGATCCCGATCGAACGCAAAGTGAAGGACCCATTCCTTGAGAAACGACAATGGCCAGAATTAGACGCTTTTGCCCAAGCAGCCATCGACAACAATCAAGAAATCGTTATGAATCATACGATCAATAATGTTCAACGTTCAGTCGGCGCTCGTTTAGGGGGCTGGATCGCAGAACGCTTTGGCAATTACGAAGTAACACCAGGCTTGTTGCAGTTTACGTACCGCGGCATTGCTGGACAAAGTTTTGGGGCGTTTGCCACCCAGGGAATCCAGTTGAAACTGATTGGCGAGGCCAACGATTATGTAGCCAAAGGATTGAGTGGTGCCCGTTTGATCATTGTGCCGCCTGAAGATGCTGCTTACGATGCAGAGCATTCACCGATTGTCGGTAATGTTGCTTGTTTCGGGGCGAATCGTGGTGAAGGCTATTTCCGCGGCATTGCTGGCGAACGCTTTTGTGTCCGTAACAGTGGAGCCAAAGTCGTTGTCGAAGGCGTTGGTGACCATGGCTGTGAGTACATGACTGGCGGTGTCGTGGTAATTTTAGGAAAAACCGGTCGCAACTTCGGTGCTGGAATGTCCGGTGGCGTGGCGTATGTTTACGATCCCGATCAAACCTTTGCTGATAAATGCAATCGGGAAATGGTTGATTTGTACCGGATTGGTGAAAGCGGTGATGACCACCAGTTGAAGGAGATGATCCAGCAGCATTTTGCCTATACGGATTCATTGAAGGCGGCTGAGATTTTAGAAGATTGGGAAAATCAGCAACAACATTTCATCAAAGTCTATCCGACAGAATACCATCAGATGATCCAAGCGACGGAGACCTTGGCTGAGCAAGGATTTATCGGGGAGGAACTTGTGACGAAAGCCTTCGAAGCTGTCGTCGGTCCACAATTGACCATCCCAGGAAAGGAGCGTGACTAATATGGCAGATCCATTTGGTTTTTTAAAGTACCCAAGAGTAGAAAATCCTACCCGACCGGTTTCAGAACGTATCGAAGACTGGCAAGAATTACAGATGCCATTGCCTGAAAATGAGCGTCAAGAGCAAGCGGCACGCTGTATGAATTGCGGGATCCCATTTTGTCATACGGGTTCTTTTTACGGCGGTCAACGGGCGGTTTCAGGTTGTCCCAATGACAACCTGATTCCTGAATGGAATGATCTGGTTTATCAAGGGCGTTTCCAAGCCGCCTTTGAGCGTCTTGCCAAAACCAATCCATTACCGGAAATGACTGGACGTGTTTGTCCAGCTCCATGTGAAAAAGGCTGTACCGAGGCACTGAATGGCTCAGGTGTCACGATCCACGACAATGAACGCTTTATTATCGATACTGCTTTTGAAAACGATTGGGTCAAAGCCTCCGGGTTGCCTCAAGAAGCGACTGGTTTCAAGGTGGCAATCGTTGGTAGCGGACCGGCTGGTTTATCTGCTGCTTGGCGCTTGAATCAACTAGGACATCGAGTGACGGTCTATGAACGCAGTGATCGCTTTGGCGGTTTACTGATGTATGGTATTCCAAATATGAAATTAGATAAAGATGTTGTGCAGCGACGTATTGACTTGATGGCAGAGCTAGGCGTGACCTTTGTCGCTAATACGGAGATCGGTCGTGACTTGTCAGCAGAAGAATTATCCGCTCAGTATGATCGGGTCATTTTGGCAACAGGAGCTAGCGTTCCTCGTGACTTGAAGATTCCAGGTCGTGAATTGACTGGGGTGCAATTTGCAGTCGATTATCTGACGGAAGCAACCAAAGATGTCTTAAAGCATGGCAAAGCGGCAACAAGTAAAAAACTTGCTGGCAAGCACGTCGTCGTGATTGGCGGCGGCGACACTGGAAATGACTGTATTGGTTCAGCGATTCGGCAAGGAGCCGCTTCTGTGCGTCAATTGGAGATCACGCCCCAACTGCCATTGACACGTACCGACAGCAATCCCTGGCCTGAATACCCAATGACAGCCCGCACAGGATATGGGCAAGAAGAAGCGGCTGAAGTCCTGCAAACACAAGTGACGTATCATGGGGTGTCCACAACAGCCTTTATCGGCGCCGAACGCGGCCAGTTGATCGCCATCGAAACGGTCTCAGTAGATCAACAGTTTCAGCCGATCCCTGGCACAGAGCAAGTGATCAAGGCGGATTTGGTTTTGTTGGCAATGGGCTTTGTTGGTGCAGAGACCCAACTCTTCGATGCCTTTGGTGTGCGAGAAGTGTACGATGATTACACGACGAACAATGAACGAGTGTTAGTCGCAGGAGATGCTAAAAGAGGACCGAGTTTAGTCATCTGGGGGATTCGCGAAGGACGCTTAGCGGCAGAAAAAGTCGATCAAGCGTTACGATCATTGGTGTATCAATAAGCAATCAATAAAAAACAACCTGAGCAGCTCTTCCTCCCTCTGAATTAGAAGGGGAACAGCGAAATGCTCAGGTTGTTTGCCTGTTAAGCAGTTGGTTCAGATGGATGGGGCTTTGACCGCTGTTCATTTTTTTCCATTGCTGCCTTCGGTAGGCGAATCGAAAAGACGATGGTTTCGTCACGGCTTTCCGCCCAGATTTTTCCACCTAATGCTTCAACGATTTCTTTGGCGATCGGCAGCCCCAGACCGGTCCCACCCGTCGCCGTTGCTCGGGAAGCGTCCATGCGGTAAAAAGGCTCAAAAATCAAGCCAATCTTTTCAGCAGGGATCGTTTTTCCATGATTGGTCAAACGAATCAGGATATCATCAGAGGCACTGATGGCTAAATGCAAGGGGGAATCGGCATAACTATAATTGATGGCATTGCGGATCAAGTTATCAAAGACGCGTTCCATCTTCTCTGTATCGACAGTCGCATAGACTTTTTTCTGTAGCTGCAGTTGCCAATGAAGGTTCTTTTCTTCTAGCAGCGGTAAAAATTCGAACGTCAACTGTTCTAGCATCAAGCTAAGATCCGTGGTTTCGGTCTGTAAGGCGATCGTTGTAAGATTAAAACGAGTGATTTCGAAAAATTCGCTGATCAATAATTCTAGCCGCTGGGCTTTTTGCAAGGCGATCTTGGTATAGCGTGCGCGTAGTTCGGAAGAAAGCTGCGGTTCTTCTTCTAGAAGTGTCAAATAGCCGATCACACTGGTCAAAGGTGTGCGTAAATCATGTGCGAGATAGACGATCAAATCATTTTTCCGCTGCTCTGCTTCTTTGGCAGCTCGTTGATCCTGTAGGTTTTTTTCCCGCAACTGGTTCATTTCTTCTTGCACGTCGATCAGATTGCTGGAAAGAACGATTCGCTTCGTAGGTTCAGCAATCAATTGATTCGTGGCTTGAATCGTTTCATTCAAATAGCTGATGGCTTTACTCATATAATAA
Source organism: Enterococcus sp. AZ095a (assembly GCF_050546735.1). Taxonomy (NCBI): domain Bacteria; kingdom Bacillati; phylum Bacillota; class Bacilli; order Lactobacillales; family Enterococcaceae; genus Enterococcus; species Enterococcus sp. AZ095a. The sequence continues at coordinate 973,253 of NZ_CP172953.1, forward strand.
ATCGTTGTGCTCACCCAAATCAGCAAGGCACCGATCGCTAGACAGACGAGCCAATAATCAGCAAAAAGCCGTAATATTTGATAAATGGGCTCATAGCCGTACCAAACCCTCAATCCTGCTACAAAGCGAACAGTTAAAGGGATCAGAATCAAAAGGAGCATTAAAACACCTGTGGTGATAAAGTATTGAGTCAAAAGTTTCCGGATCAATGGACTTCTATTTTTCAATGATATAGCCGACCCCCCATACAGTTTTGATTAATTTCGGTTTGCGGGGTTGTTCGTTTAGCTTTTCCCGCAGACGGGCAATATGTGCCATCACTGTGTTATTGTTGTCTAAATATTTTTCTTTCCAGACTGCTTCAAAAAGGGTTTCCGAGGCAACGACCGATCCTTGGTGTTCAAATAAGTAAAGCAGGATTTTAAATTCGATGGGGGTCAAGAAAACCTCTTTGCCATAAAGAAAACATTGGTGACTGTTGATTTTCAACAGTAAGCCTTCCTTTTCGTATTCTTCAATCTTCTGCGGAACAGCTGACTGATTGTATCGTTGGTATCGCCGTAGTTGCGTTTTGACCCGAGCAACAACTTCTAATGGATTGAAGGGTTTCGTCACATAATCATCTGCACCTAGACTTAGACCGGTAATTTTATCCAGATCTTCTCCTTTGGCAGTGAGCATCAGTACTGGAAAAAAGTGGGTTTTGCGAATGGTCTGTAACAGCTGAAAGCCGTCGATATCCGGCAGCATCACATCTAAAACTGCCACATCGACTGTTTCTTTTTCGAGATAAGCCAAAGCACTCGTTCCATCATAAAAAGGTTCCACTTGAAAGCCTTCATTCCTTAGAAACGTCGTGACTAACTCGGCGATTTCTTTTTCATCATCAACAACAATTATTTTTTCTGCCATCCTTGATTCACTCCAACTATCTACGATCTTTTTTCATTTAAACTACCATTTACTCTACCCACATCATACCGTAATCGGTAAGCGAATGCATTCGTTTTCTACTTTGACATTGAAGGGACGCGGGAACCTAGTCGACTGATCAATTCATTGGGAATGGTTTGTGCTTGATCAGCTGTATTCGTCCAATCGCTGATTACTTCTAACCAACTTTCGAGCGCCAGTTCTGGATAGTCCGTTAAATCGATCAAGAGCATATCCATACAAATCAACCCAACCTGCGGGAGTAAAACCCCTTGATAAGACAATTGGAATCCTTGATTTGATAGGGCACGGGGGACTCCGTCACAGTAGCCGATACTAACGATCCCAATCATGGTAGGTCGATCAAAAACAGTGGCTAGTCCATAGCCGATCGCTTCACCAGCGGCGACTGTTTTTTTGTCCACTAGTAAGGCTTTTAGGGTCAGAATCGGCTGTACGTTTATCTTCTGTTTTGTTGGTTCATTCGGGACACTCAGGGAACCAGTTAAAAGAATACCCGGGCGCACATAATCATACTGTTTCTCTGGATAATTCAATATTCCGTAACTGCTTTGCAGATGCGTCAGACCATAGGCGATATTTCTAGCGGATAAGCCAGCCAATAGATCATCAAAACAAATGATTTGGGCTTGTGTCCGTAAGATACTTGCCGTATCTAGCTGATCTGAAGAGCCTAGATGGGAAAAAATGCCTGTGATCTTGAGGGATGGCAAGGCATAAAGCCTTCTAACTGTTTCAAGGTCAGGGGCAACGCCTAGACGATGCATGCCGGTATCTACCGCTAAATGGCATTCGATTGGAAGGCCTGTTCGGGCTAACGCTTGTCCATGCGCTTCACTGACGATAGTTTGAATTAAGGAATAATGTTTCAGCACTTTGGCACGTTGGGCAGAAGTGTACCCTAAAATCAGTAAGCGACTTTTAATGCCAGCTCGCCGTAATTCGATGGCTTCTTCTATGGTGGCAACAGCAAAAAAATCGACGCCTACTCTTTCCAAGGTACGAGCGACCAATTGCGCATCGCAACCATAGGCATCTGCTTTAACCACCGCCATCACTTTTGTTTTTGCGGGGATCAATCGCTTGATTTCCTGCAAGTTGTGCAACAGGGCGGGGGCTGAGAATTCTTTGGCTGCCCGCTGCAAGTGGAGCGGCGTTTTTTTCGGAAACGGCAACAGCTTTTGCAAAGCAAAGAGACCATGCACCACCCCAATGGTCAGTCCTAAGACCACCAAGAAATTGATCAGATTGTTTTGCAGCAAGGGTAGCTTTTGACTAAGAAAATGGGTTACTGCAATGGTATAAGGATGGAGCAAATAGAGCCAAAGGGACAGACGACCCGCTTGTTTCCAGATCATGGGTGCTTGCCATTGCTGAATGATCGGAAATAAAAACAAGAGAACGAAGGGCAAAAAGACATACATGCTGTCATGTTTCGGCGTGGTAAAGTGATGCAAAAGATAACTTTCCAAAAGCAAGCAAATAAGACTAATCATCAGATAACTATAGCGATGGGGAGAAGCAGGTTTTTTGGCAAATCTTCTGGCTAGTACCCCTAAGATCAAAAATAAGGGAGCAAAAAAAATGCCGTTGCGAGTTCCATCCAATAGTTGGAAAATCAGTGAATAGAGTGGCGTGATGGGTGTTTGTGCAGCCAGGCCAGACCAACTGTCCCCACCTAAACCAACCACATACAAACCGACAGCAATGAAAAACACCTGCTTGAAAGAAAGCCGTGTCAAGAGGCCCATCACTAGTAGACCGCCGGTAATGATCGCAGGAAAATACCAAAGATGGTAAAGAATGCCGTTGACTAGCAAAGTTTGAATAAAAGTGTCTAGTGGCATGTTCAATCCTAGTATGCCGCTGTACCAAGCAAGCGGCAAAAAGAGCAGTGTGGCAATGAGATAGACTTGCAGCTGTTTTTTGATAAATAACCAGATACGTTGTCTGGCAGGATAGCTGTTTTGGGTGGCTAAATCACTGAACACATAATACCCGCTGATCATAAAAAAGAAGGGGACGGCGATTCTGAAAAGAGTCAATGTGATCAGGATATCACCATTGGGCCACAATCGATGAAGGGGCAGACAGTGGATCGCCACCACCATCATCGCTAAAATCACCCGAAACTGCTCAATTCCTTGATTCTTCTTCATGCGAACTGCCTCGCGGTTTGTTCAAGATATTGATAGTATTCTTCCAATGTCCACTGTTGACTGGCGATGATTTGACTATGAGGCAGACCGACATAACGAAAATGCCATGGTTCATAGCCAATCCCTGTAGTCTCCTGTTTGTCTGCGGGATAGCGTAAAATAAATCCGTAGTTCATCATTTCCTGTGTAAATAAATCCGCCGCTGCGCTGTCACGAAACCGTGGGCAGATCAAATCACCTTGCTGGGCTTTTAAACCAACATCGATCGCTAAGCCTAACTGATGCTCGCTGCAGCCGGGCAACGCCACAAATTGTTTCGTATAGGCTAATCCATTTTCTTTTAAGGAATATTCCCATAAATGCCGTTGCTGCTTTTCGGTTCGATAGCCGTCTAATAAGCAGATCTCGTTTTCAAGTTTTAAGGCTTTGACGAGGCGTTCCCATTGTTTGGCTGCTTCAGGCTGCAAGTAAACTTCTTCTTCACTAAAAGCAGCAAGGACGAGGTGGGGCGGCTCTTGGTTTTTTTCTAATGGAAACTCTTTGCTAACTAACTGTAGATAGGGATTCATTTGCCTTCCTCCTTTGCTAAGACAAGCAGTTTTTGTAGTAGTTCTTGATAGGATAAGCCGATTGCTGCCATCATGGCAGGATAGCGGGAGTGACTCGTAAAGCCCGGCATAGTATTGATTTCATTCAAGTATAGTTCTCCTTGATCCGTGACAAAAAAGTCGATGCGAGCAAGTCCTTTAAGACCAAGACTGTGATAGAGCAGCTGAGCTTGTTCTTTGACCTTGGTTTCAATCGTTTCAGGCAATGGTGCAGGAACGGTGATCTTGGCGCTAATCAACTGGTACTTTTCTTCAAAATCGAAAAAGCCTTCTACTAATGAAATAGCGTCACAAGCACCGACAGTCAAAGAGTCGTTGCCCAAGATACCGCAACCAATCTCAACGCCAGCTATATTTTTTTGTAAGAGCACTGCGGAACAATAAGCGAAGGCTTCCTTCAAGGCAGGAGCAATTTCTTCGACACAAGTCACTTTTGTGATCCCTTTTGAGGAGCCAGCTTCATTAGGCTTAAAGAAAACCGGAAAGCCATGGGTCTGGATAAAGGCTTCGATTTGTCTTTGCTGGTTGTCTTGATTTGTCAAGAGAATCGTAGGAGCACTTTGTACGCCAATGGCTGCTGCAGCTTGATGCAGCAGCCATTTGTTCATACATAAGGCAGAGGCTGCCACCCCGCAGCCTACATAAGGCAGCTTCATCAATTCAAACAATCCTTGGATACTGCCATCTTCCCCGTATTTGCCATGCATAATGGGAAATAAAACATCAGGTACCAACGTTTGCTGCTCTTCACTTAGCCAAAAGCCGTTTCCTTCAAAAAGCGGCTGGATTTTCTGTTTATGTTTCGTATCCAACAGCCACGTGTCTTGTCGGATGTTTTCCAGTTCTCCTGTATACAAATACCAATCCATAGCATCTGGGGCGATCCCGATCAAAGAGAGGTCATAGTCATCGGGAGATGATTGGAGTGCTTCGATTGCGCTAGTTGCTGAGGCTAAAGAAACGGCGTACTCCGGTGAATTGCCTCCAAAAATAATGGCGATTTTTTTCATATTTTTCTTCCTTCCACTTTTCGATTCTTGCTACATTCAGTCTATCAAGGAAAGAAAAAAGAAATTTACGGGCTTACTGGTATCTTTCTTTTCTTTTTGTGATGAAATTGTGACGAATTTATGACAAAAGGAAGGCGACAGCTGTCGCTCTTTTTACGCAAGAAAGGAAACAGAATTTGAAGTAGAAAAAGCTGCCATAAGATGGAGCGGAGAAAATAGTGAAAGGAGAGCACATTTAAGGAAGGAAAGGAGAGGCAATAGCAGGAACGTTGACACAAAAAAAGCACGCCGAAGCATGCTTTTTCCTTTTGAAGATGGTTTTTCGCTCATTATACGATTCGCTTATTATGCGTAATGAGCACGAGGACCACCGATATATTTGGGCCGTGATCCCAGAGCTGTGACATGGGCAGCGCCAAGGGTCTTGATAGAGGGACGGATCGGGATTTGAACATGTTTGACATGCATGCCGATCGCTGTGTCACCAATATCGATGCCAGCTTTTGCCACTATGTGCTCCACTTCAATAGGCTCATCGAACAGCTGGAAAGCCGCAACTGAGCAAGCCCCGCCTGCATGCAGCTGGGGCACTACAGCGACTTCTTCTAAGTGATAGAGCTGAGCCGTTTCACGCTCAACGGCTAAAGCCCGATTGAGGTGTTCACAGCCTTGAACGGCTAAATGAATATTTTTGGGACGCAAGATCGCTCGTAGTGTTTCAACGATAACCATGCCTACTTCTTGACTGGAATTTTTGCCAATCAAGCCACCAACCACTTCACTTGTTGAACAGCCGAGAACAAAAAGATCATTTTCATCAACGTTCGCTGTCGTAATGACTTCTTCAACGATCGTAGTTAAATCCGTTTTTAATTGATTGATATCTGTCATGAGAATCACCTTTCATTTAAAGAAAACTTTTTCGTGCGGCGTAAGGCATGGGTCAGCGGTAAAGCAACGATGCTGCCAAAGACCGTTTGGATCAAATTACTTGGAACTGAGGCGATCCCTGCCCCTAAACCGAATAGTAAAACTGTTGCTGCTGCATAGCCGGCAATCATGATCAAGCTGCCAACAATAACGGCTGCTAGTGGTCGATGGTTCATTCTACCCACGATCCAGCCTTGTACACCATGGATCACAATGGAAAAGAAGGCCCATTCAGGATAGCCTGATAGAAAATCAATGATGCCACCGCTCATTCCGCCTACGAAGGCCCCGGCGCTAGGTCCGAACAAAAGGGCCGAGATATAGATCCCTGCTTCACATAAGGTCACAAAGCCCTTCGTTTGTGGAACAGGAATGATAAAGGTCAAAGAAAGTGCACAGGTAAGTGCCGTCAGCATAGCGATCATGGTTAGGTTTCTTACTTTCATTGGTGTTCCTCCTTTTTAAAATAAGCGAGCTGATTGACGTTGCCAGAGGTTCCTAAAGGCAGACCGTCTTCGATCCCTGCCCAAACAAATGCTTTTGCAGTTTGAACAGCTGTTTCCAATGAAGTGCCTTTGGCAAGTAAAGCGGCAATCGCCGATGAAAGGGTACACCCAGCACCGTTGGTAGTCGTTCGGGTACTTTTTTCTGCTTCGAAAACAGTATATTGCCCAGAGTGGTATAAAAGGTCGTAGGCTTTTTCTCCAGTTAGTCGACTGCCACCTTTGATCAGGACATTTGGGGCACCCAATGCATGGATTTTTTTTGCCGCGGTTTTCATTTCCGCCAACGTCGTAATGGTTTGACCAGAGAGGTGCTGAGCTTCGAGTAGATTAGGTGTTACTAATGCTGTGTAAGGAAACAATGAGATCAATCCTGCTTGATAGGAGTGGTTAAAGGCAGTATCTCCTTCTTTAAAGGCAAGAACTGGATCGAGCACGATCGGTCCGGTAAATGTTTGTAAAAAATCCCGCAGTAATTCAATGATGGCCGTTTGATGAAGCAGCCCGATTTTGATTGCATCTAGGGATACGACCGAGCGCAGTGAATCCAGCTGTGCTTGGATCACAGGCTCAGGGAGATCATGGAACATAAGATCATCCTTGATGGCGACCACACATGTTAATAGGGCATGGCCAAACACCCCGAATTCCTCAAATGTTTTCAAATCAGCCGTCATGCCGCCACCTGCCAAACTGTCGAGACCGGCGATCGATAAGACTTGTTTCATGTCTGCTGCTCCTTTCGTTTCTCATTTCTTTCTATTATAAACAGTTGGTAAAAAAGAAAAACGGCCAATTGGATGTTTTTTCCTCATCCAATTGACCATTTGCTTATTTTTCATTTAGTAAATCTCGCTCACGATACCATTCATCGGGGCGCCAGATCCATTCAAAACCATCGGCAGCTAAGAGATCATAGGCAGCTTGGGGTCCCATCGTTCCTGCGGCATAGTTTGGAAAATCAGGTGTTTCTTGGTCCCAAGCGTGACGGATCACATCAACGATGCGCCAAGATTGGGCAACTTCATCCCAATGGGTAAAGTTAGTGCCATCCCCATTCAAAGCATCTAAAATCAATTTTTCGTAGGCTTCAGGGGTGTTTTCGACGATTTCAGTACTATTCCGATAATCTAGCTTCACTGGCAATGTCTCAAACCCTTGGCCAATTTCTTTTCCATTCAAGGAAAGAGAGAAGCCTTCTGTCGGTTGAATGTAGATTGTCAGCACATTCGGTGCCAAACTCTCGTTTTGCTTTTGTTCATTCAGGTCTTGCTTAAAGACATTGACAGGGACTTGTTTAAAGACAATGTTGATTCGAGTGCCTTTTTCCGTCAAGCGTTTCCCGGTTCGTACATAGAAAGGTACGCCGGACCAGCGGAAGTTGTCGATCAAGAATTTTCCAGCAACGAAGGTTTCAGTTGCCGATTCTTCATCGACATTGGCTTCTTCTCGGTAGCCAGCAAATTCCTTATCTTCTAATTGCCCTTTGGCGTATTGACCACGAACGAAGTGTTGTTTCACTTCTTCTTCGGAGTAAATACGGATCGCATTTAAGGCTTTGATTTTTTCCGTCCGTAATTCTTTTTCAGAAAAAGCCACTGGCGGTTCCATGGCTAATAAGGAAAGGATCTGCAGAATATGGTTTTGGACCATATCTTTCAAGGCGCCGCTCTTATCATAATACCCACCGCGTTCTTCAACACCTAAGTTTTCTGCGATATTGATCTGAACATTGTCAATGTACCGATTGTTCCACATCGACTCAAAAATGTTATTGGCAAAACGAATCGCAGAAATGTTTTGGATCATTTCTTTTCCTAAATAATGATCGATCCGGTAGATTTCTTGCTCTGTAAAGACTTGATTGATCTCTTCATTCAATTCTTTTGCTGAGTCGTAGTCGCTTCCAAATGGTTTTTCGATGATCACTCGATGGTAGCCGTCAGTATCCAGCATTCCTTGTGATTTCAAGTGAGAAACGATCGTCCCAAAGAAATTAGGGGACATTGCTAAGTAAAAAATCTGATTGCCTTCTAAATGGTATTTCTGATCTAAGGTTTCCGCCAAATCCTTTAATGAATCATAATGACTCGTATCTGTTACATCATGTGATTGGTAGTAGAAATGAGAAGCGAATGTCTCTGCTTGCTCTTGTGAGTCGCTCAATTCTTTGATCGTACCTATTACTACTTCACGATAGTGTTCATCCGACCAAGGACGGCGAGCAGTACCGATGACTGCAAAATCTTCTTTCAAATCGCCTTTTTTGTACAACCGAAACAAAGAAGGGTATAGTTTGCGTTGGGCAAGGTCGCCCGTACCGCCAAAAATCGTAAAAAGGACCTTTTTTTCCATCATCTTCACTCCTTACAGTTTATCAACAAAAATCGTGCTGGCGGCTTTGTAGCTGACAGCAATTTCTTTTGTGTCATTTTTGATCGTAATCGGACCCTCGTATGCTGCCGCATCGATGATCTCGTATTCTTCATGAATATTCAATTGGATCGAAACAAGGTAATCCAGCAGTTCTCGTTCATCAAGGACACGGGCGATACGAATCTTGGTTCCTACCGGGTAGGAACTCATGGTTTTTTTTTCGCCTTCGTGAATGAGTTCTCCTTGTTCGGGGATCATTCCGCCATGTGGGCAATACCGAGGATGATCAAGGTAGGCTTCTAAGCGGCTCGCCAGTGTTTCCGAGGTGACGTGTTCTAAAACTTCTGCGTCATCATGAACTTCATTCCATGAGTAATGCAGGTGCTCCACAAGAAAGACTTCCCATAAACGATGCTTGCGGATCAGAGCACTTGCAGAAGCTAAACCAGTTTCAGTCAACTGTACCCCTTGATAAGGTGAATGTTCCACTAAGCCTTCTTTTAATAATTTTGAAATCATTTCACTTACTGAAGCTGCTGAGACGTCCAGACCTGACACGATTTGTTTGTTATTGATTTTCTTTTGGTCACCACCAAGCTCCAAGATGAGCTTTAAATAATCTTCACGATTTGGTGTCATCGGATCCATCCTCTCTTATCAAAGACTATCAAAGTAGATTTTATCAAAAAAGCCGGCTGATTACTACGAAAAAACCCGCCGGTTTCCAATATTCTATGTAAAAGAAGGCCGAGGGGAGCAACTCCACCTCAGCCTTTTTTTATTAAGCCCAGTCACCATTGCGAAAGACAGGAATCGTGGTGCCATCTTCTCTGATGCCATCGATGGACATTTGGTCAGAGCCAACCATGAAATCTACGTGGGTTTGGCTGCGGTTCAAACCAGCAGCTGCCAGTTCTTCTTCACTCATCTCAGTGCCGCCTTGCAAGCTGAAGGCATAAGCGGAGCCTAACGCTAAGTGGTTTGAGGCATTTTCATCGAACAACGTATTGAAGAAGATGATGCCGGATTGTGAGATAGGGGAAGGATCAGGAACTAATGCGACTTCACCTAAAGATTTTGCTCCTTCATCGATTGCTAGCAGTTTGCCTAACACTTCTTCGCCCTGTTCCGCAGAAAAGTCCACGACTTTGCCGTCTTTGAAGGTGAACTTCATCCCAGAGATGATGGTGCCTGCGTAGCTCAATGGTTTCGTACTTGAAATATAGCCATCAATGCGACGATTATCTGGGGCAGTAAAGACTTCTTCTGTTGGCATGTTCGCCATGAATTTTTCATTGCGGGTATTGTAACTGCCAGCACCTTCCCACAAGTGATTTTTAGGCAAACCGATGATCAAATCGGTACCCGGTGCTGTATAGTGTAATGCGCTGAATTGTTCTTTGTTCAATTCTTCAGCTTTAACTTGCAAGGTTTCATCGTGTTTTTTCCAAGCTGCGACAGGATCTTCTTCATAGATACGTGTCGTTTTGAAAATTTGATCCCAAAGCTTGTCTTGTGCTTCTTCAGGGGAAGCGTCAGGGAATACTTTTTGGGCCCAATCTTGACCAGCCGCCGCAACCACAGTCCAGCTGACTTTGTTGGCTTGTGTTGCTTGACGTAATTTCATCATCGCTTTACCAGAAGCAGCTTGGAAGGTTGCCACTCGGTCTGAGTCGACGCCCGCTAACGCATCGGGATTGGCAGAAACGACACTGATGCGGCTCGCACCTTTTTCAACCCAATCTTCTGTTTGGTCAATTTTGTGCTGAGGAATCGTAGACAAACGATCTTCGGCCGCATGAGTAAGAAATTCTTTTTGGATCTCATCGTCGGTCCATTGGACGATTACTTCGTCTGCACCTAATTCATACGCTTTTTTCGTTAATAGACGAGCTAAAGGTGCTTGGTCCACGGCGATTTGGATGACGATCGTGTGCCCTTTTTGGACATTTACGCCAACTTCAGTGATCAGTTGGGCATATTTTTCAAGGTTCTGATTAAAGTTTGGTAAAACCATTAAAATTCCTCCATTTATTCTAAATTTATAACTGTCTTCATGATAGCACTAAGTATTTTTGAAAACAAACGAAAAAGTGAGCAAAAAAACAGTGGTCTTCAAATTGAAAAACTGGAAACACTAAGGGCAATAATTTTAAAAGTTTTTTTGCAAACTTAAAAAAACATGATACAATAAGTAAAAGGTATTTCTGAAAGCGATGTATAGCAGAATTAAGGAGATTAAAAAATTATGGCAAGAAAGAAAACTATTACTAGAGACCAGATTTTAAAAGCTGCCTATGAAGTTGTCGCAACCGAAGGATTTACACGTTTTACCGCACGCAATATCGCAGCGAAGATGAAATGTTCAACGCAACCGATCTACTTAGAATTTAAAAATATGGATGACTTAAAAAATGCATTGATCAATCAGATTTACGACTACTTAGCGACAGAAGTTTTTCCAGTTGAAAGACGGGGAGATGTCATCGTTGACTTAACGCTAAATTATATTGGCTTTGCAAATAAAGAAAAACGATTATACCGAGCGCTATACTTAGAAGAGCATGGTGGTGGGGATTCCATGCAACAGTTTTCATTTGACCTTTTTGTGAAATCAGTGAAAAAAGAACCAAAATATCAAGATCTATCTGATGTAAAATTACAATCTTTGCACACCGGTGTCTGGATCGTCGCTACCGGCTTAGCGGCGTTGATGTCTTCGGGAATCATTCATCCGACAGAAGATCAGATTGCTAAGCTGATGACGGAAACCACCGATAATATTTTAGCAAGAGAAACACCCATCGATATCAGTTATCATTAAGCAAACAATAAACCTCTGACAGAATCAATTGATTTTGTCAGAGGTTTTCTTGTTTTATTCAGCGAATGCTTCTGCTAGTTTTTTGGCAAAGGCTTCTAAGTTTTGAATATCGTCTTCTTCTGCAGCCAAGTCAACTTTGACGCTGTCAGCTCCTTTTGTCGCACCAGTTTTGCTAAAGGCGGCTTCAAAGTCGTCAACGGATTTACAAAAGTCATCATAAAAAGTATCGCCGGAGCCGCAGACTCCAAAGATTTTTCCGCTTAAATCAAGTTCTTGCAAATCTTCATAAAAATCGACGATCTCATCCGGTAGCTCCCCGTCTCCATATGTATACGTTGCGACGATACAGATATCGGCATCTTCAAAGTCATCTGCATCCACTTGGGTACACTCATTCATTTCTACTTCCATGTCAAGATTTTCAAGGGCTTCAGAAACGATATCCGCAATTTCTTCCGTATTCCCCGTCATGCTTGCATAGACGATTTTTGCTAAAGCCATGGGCTTTTTCCTCCAATCTCATTCCTATTCTCAAGGAAAACTCTCTTACAGATTATAGCAAATGCACGAAAGTTTGAAAACAAAACTTGAAAAACTCTTTACAATGTCTGTGAATTTTGTAAAATAAGGGATTTCTATGGTAAAATAAGAGGAATTTAATTAAGGGAGACGAGAACATGATTACATTAAAATCTGCCAGAGAAATTGACCGCATGGCCGAATCCGGCGCGCTGTTAGCAGATGTCCACAAACAATTACGCAGTTTCATCAAACCAGGTATCACGAGTTGGGATATCGAAGTGTTTGTCAGAGATTATATTGAAAACCACGGCGGCATCGCTGCCCAAATTGGTTTTGAAGATTACAAATATGCCACTTGCTGCAGTATCAATGATGAGATTTGTCACGGGTTTCCTCGAAAAAAACCATTGAAAGACGGCGATCTAATCAAAGTCGACATGTGTATTGATTTAAAAGGCGCCATTTCTGATTCTTGTTGGAGTTATGTCGTAGGGAACTCGACGCCTGAGATTGATCGATTAATGGAAGTAACCAAAAAAGCATTGTATCTAGGAATCGAACAAGCGCAAGTGGGTAACCGAATCGGTGACATCGGTCATGCCATTCAAACCTATGCGGAAAAAGAAGGGTACGGGGTTGTGCGTGATTTCGTAGGACACGGCATTGGCCCAACGATCCATGAAAGTCCGATGATCCCTCACTACGGAGAAGCCGGCAAAGGGTTACGTTTAAAAGAAGGAATGGTCATTACCATCGAACCTATGATCAATACAGGGACGTGGAAAATGAAAATGGACCCTAATGGCTGGACTGCCTATACTCTAGATGGTGGCTTAAGCTGCCAATATGAACATAGTTTGGCTATCACCAAAGAAGGTCCGAGAATTTTAACTTCTCAAGGAGAAGAAGGAACCTACTAAATTTTATAAGTAGGAAACTTCTGGTTGTTACGTATGACAAAGAAAAAAAGGCAGATGATTCGCTGGCGGAGGAAGAAACATGAAAATCGTTGATAAAGTAAAAAGCAATCAAAAGCTGATGCGTTTCATCGAAACGACGCAAAATAGAATAACTGATTCAGAAATGGGGACCACTTCGGTCGTCGTGGCCTACTATTTATTGCTTTCACTTTTCCCGTTAATGATTGCGCTGGGGAATCTTTTGCCTTATTTATCAATTGATCCGAACACGGTTTTATCTTATGTACAGGAATTGATCCCGAATCAAATCTATGATTTTATCGGCCCAGCGATCGAAAATCTCCTCACCACAAGCTCTGGTGGATTGTTGTCGATCTCCGCTTTAGCGGCGTTGTGGTCCGCGAGTCAAAGTATCAATGCCTTGCAAATTGCGATGAACAAAGCCTTCGGTGTGGACCAGCGTTCCAATTTTATCGTGGTGCGCGCAGTATCATTTGTGATCATCCTGCTCTTTATGATTGCGATCGTTGGGGTTACGATGGTATTTGGGCTTGGAAAAATCATTCTTGATTTTTTGCAGCCGATTTTTAAGTTTCAAGACAATCTGATCGATACGTTCCAAACAGTCAAATGGCCAGTCACGATCGTTGCTTTGCTGTTTATCATGATGCTGATCTATTGGTTAGTGCCTAATGCAAAGGTCAAGTTGCGTTCGACTTTGCCGGGGGCGATCTTTGCAACGATTGGCTGGATGTTGCTGTCACAAGTGTTTGGCTTATACGCCCGTTACTTTGCTGCGAAAATCATTGGCTATCAAATTATTGGAAGTTTTATTGTTTTAATGATCTGGTTGAATCTTGCTGCGACGATTATTATCTTGGGTGGAATCATCAACGCAGTGGTAGAAGAGTATGTATCAGGACAAGAGATCAAAGAACGAACAGATCCTGTTCAGCGGATTTCTTCGAAAATCGAAGATACATTTACCAATAAAGAGAAATAACGGAAAGCGAGAATAAACGATGGATTTTGCATTCAAATTTGTAATGCGCTTATTTATAACAATGATCGTGTCTTTAATCCTAACACCGATCATTAAATTGATCTCTTTTAAGATCGGCGCAGTCGATCGACCAGGAGATCGCCGAATCAATACCAAAACAATGCCGACCGCAGGGGGATTAAGCATCTTCCTCTCCTTCTCTTTTGCATTGCTTTGGGAATTTCGCGCAATGATTCCCTTTGACTACGTCTGGCCGATGCTTTTAGGGGCAGCTATCGTCGTAGTTACTGGATTATTGGATGATATCTTCGAGTTGACTCCTATGCAAAAAACGCTAGGCTTGACGTTAGCGGCTTTGGAGATCTATTTTGTTGCAGGCATCAAAATCAGTACGGTTTCGATCCCTTATCTCGGGGTTTTTGATTTGGGCTGGCTTGGATTGCCTATGACGATCTTGTGGATTTTGGCGATCACAAATGCGGTCAATTTGATTGATGGTTTGGACGGTCTAGCGAGTGGGGTCTCCATTATCAGTCTGACGACCATTGGGATCATCAGTTATTTCTTTTTACCAAATTCAGTTGAAGTACCAATGGTGATCTTTACATTAATTGCCGCAATCGTTGGTTTTTTTCCTTACAATTTTTATCCAGCTACGATTTTTTTAGGGGATACTGGGGCACTTTTTCTAGGTTTTATGATCTCCGTCTTATCGTTGCAAGGGTTAAAAAATGCGACCTTCATTACAGTGATCACCCCGATGTTGATTTTAGGGGTACCGATCACTGATACCGTCTATGCCATGATTCGTAGAAAATTCAATAAGCAAAAGATCTCATCAGCGGATAAAATGCACTTGCATCACCGCTTACTTTCCTTAGGGTTTACCCATCGAGGAACAGTTTTGACGATCTATGCCTTGGCAATGGTATTTTCATTTATTGCATTATTGATGAATTATGCCAGCAACACAGCAATCATTTTACTGATCATCAGTACAGGCTTCGGCATTGAATTGTTTATCGAATTGATTGGTTTGGTTGGAGAAAATCGTCAACCATTGATGTGCGCACTGAAATTCCTTGGAAACCGTCGATTCAGGCAAAAAGTCCTCATGGCACGTGCGGAAAAAAGACAAGACAAGCAAGAAGAGGAAAGCGAGGATTTGGCTTCCAGTGCTTCTCAAATCAAAGAAAAGCGACGAAAGAGAAAACATTACCAAGCAAAACACAAAAAATAAACGATACAATTGCGGCATAGGAGCCCAACAGGCGAAGCGAATGTGATTGATTATTGAAGAAAAGACAGGAGCAGCCAGCGCTTCTCCTAGTACTTTCTCTCACGATCAGCTGACCATGATTCAATCAACCAGTTGGGCATTCTTGCCGCTTTTTATTTGTGTGAAGACGGCCCGGCATAAAATGAATGCCTACTGAATCCGTCCGTCTTGAATTGACGGATCTAGCCCTTAACGGCTATACTTAAAAAGAGTAGCAGACTAAACAAAGAAAGAAGGATATGAACGAATGCCAAATGTGAAACAAACGACCTCAGAAAAAATGGGAACGATTTATGAGCTTTCCAATGATAGCGGTACCATCGTAAGGCTGAGTCCCGAAGGCGCACGCTTATTGGATTGGGTCGTTCCAGTAGAAGAAGGCCGCGACATTGTGGTCGGTTATGATACGATTGAAGGACATCGCCAAGCACGCTATTATGGTGCAACAATCGGTCCAGTAGCGGGAAGGATCGCAGGTACCCGCTTTGAGGTTGAGGGGCAAGAATACAAAACGGAGGACAATGATGGCGGCAATACGCTTCATGGTGGTTCAAAGGGGCTTGACACGGATATCTGGATCGCTGAAACTTTTGAGGAAGCAGACAGAGCCGGCGTGATTTTTACTACCTCACGACAAGATGGCGACGGCGGCTTTCCAGGAAATGTTCGTTATCAAGTCACCTATACGTTGACTAATGACAATGAACTATTGCTTGCATATGACGCTAACACAGACAAAGCGACTTTATTTAACCCAACGAACCACGGTTATTTCAATTTGACAGGTGATACCCAACAGCCGATCGATGACCACTTGGTTCAAATCAATGCCGAACATGTGGCTGAAACGAACGATGACGTGACGACCACCGGTGAAAAAACGCCTGTCGCAGGCACAAAGTTTGATTTTAGACAAGAACGCCCAATGGGAACGACCATGTTGGATGATCCATTCTTATTGGATCATGAGCAAGAGTGGGATCTGAAAGTAACCAGTCCCGATCAAAAAGTGCAGCTGACTGTAACTACTGACCGTCCTGCTGTTGTTATTTACACAACAGGTGAGGGAGAAGCTGGGGCCCCAATGAAGACCGGTCCTTTTGCCAAACATGGCGGGATGGCGATCGAAACACAAGGTGTTCCTGGCTCTGAGAAATTCACCCACTTTGGTGAGATCGTGCTGCGCCCAGAAGAACCCTTCCACTCTGTGACGACGTATCAGGTCCACTTTTAAACGTTGGAACCAAACCATTTTTAACGAAATAGAAAAAAGCATTGCCAAAACGCAGAAAGTTTGGCGATGCTTTTTTTTGACAAAATACGATTACAGATGTAAACTTAAAAATGTGAATCACTTATGAAAGGAAGTGGACAAATGCAATCAGTGGTCGAACCAATCAAAATCAGCGATTCTGAATGGGAAGTCATGCGTGTGATTTGGACATTGGGACAATCCGATGCGAAAGAGATCACCGCGTTGTTAAGCGAAAATAAAAATTGGAAAGCAGCGACAGTCAAAACGCTTTTAGGACGACTTGTTAAAAAAGGCGTATTGAAAACAGAAAGCCAAGGGAAAAAGTTTGTTTACTCGCCACTTGTTTCAGAAGAAGCCACTGTTCGCAGTGCAGCTGAGAATCTTTTTTCTCATATTTGTGCCAAAAAAGTCGGACAAACATTAGCAGAAATGATCCAAGAAGCAGCATTGACGGCAGAAGATTTGGCGATGCTCCAAGCAGCAGTCGACCAAAAAGTGCCAGTAGCAGCGATTTCGTGTAATTGTATTCCTGGTCAGTGCCAATGCAAAACCCATGCAACAAAATAAATAGCCAACAAACTGTTAAAAGAAATGAGGAATAGTAATGAAAAAAAATATGCAAATCAGCGGAATGAATTGCGCCCATTGTGCCGCAAAAGTTGAAAAAGCCTTAAATGAAGTACCGGGTGTGAAAAAAGCTAAAGTGGACTTGAAAAAAGCTCGTGGGACGGTCAAATTTGACGAGTCGCAAGTGACAGAAACAGCCTTAATCAGTGCAATAACTGAAGCTGGTTATCAAGGTGTTTTTGAATAAGCGATGCAAACGCTAAAGTGATAAGGAGAAAAATCTAGAAAGTCCAGCCGCTTGAAGCTTTTGTATGAAGGCGCAAGACTGTACGGATATTCAGTGAAATAGGAAGGGGAATACTAGGATGAATCAGAAAAAAACGTCACCTGCAGACAATCGTCAGACGTCAAGCCATCATAGGCATGAACCTAGGAATGAGCAGGATAATAAAGGGCAAGAAGGACTCACACACCCACAGGCGGAGGAAGTCCCTGAGCCCCGAAGCCATGAGATGAATGGGGTGGATCATCAAGGGGCGACATCAAAACTGCAGGAGCATGAAAGCGCCGATAGTAACCATGCTCACATGGATCATGAGGTTTCCAGTATGGACCATAGCCACATGGATCATGAGATGTCTGGCATGGATCATAGCCACATGGATCATGAGATGTCTGGCATGGATCACAGTCATATGGATCATGAGATGTCTGGTATGGATCATAGTATGCATATGGGAAATTTTAAGCAAAAGTTTTGGCTATCCTTGGTTTTGGCGATTCCAATCGTCATTTTATCACCAATGATGGGTATCGAATTGCCCTTTCAGTTCACGTTTCCCGGCTCAGATTGGGTTGTATTGATTTTAGGAACGATCCTGTTTTTCTATGGGGGGCAGCCGTTTTTAAGTGGTGCAAAAATGGAATTGAAACAAAAAAGCCCAGCCATGATGACTTTGATTGCTATGGGGATTACGGTTTCTTATTTTTATAGTCTTTACGCGTTTATCGCTAATCATTTTCTTGCTGTTCCTCATGTAATGGATTTCTTCTGGGAACTAGCGACTCTGATCGTGATCATGTTGTTGGGGCATTGGATCGAGATGAATGCCGTTTCTAATGCCGGCAATGCATTACAGAAATTAGCAGAACTGTTGCCAAAAGAAGTGATTCGGAAAAATGCAGATGGATCAGAAGAACAGATTCCATTAGAAGAAGTGACCAACAAAACACAGCTGATCGTTCGCTCAGGAGATAAGATTCCTACAGACGGAACGATTCTTGAAGGGGAAACAACGATCGATGAGTCGGCAGTTACCGGTGAATCCAGACGGGTACCTAAAACCATCGGCAGTACTGTCATTGGAGGATCTGTCAACGGCAATGGTTCCATTACGATGGAAGTCACAGGGACTGGCGAAGACAGCTATTTGGCAAAAGTCATGGAAATGGTACGAAAAGCCCAAGCTGATAAATCCCGCTTAGAAGCACTTTCGGACAAAGTGGCGAAATGGTTGTTCTATATCGCCTTAGTTGCTGGTGTTTTGGCCTTTGCTGTATGGCTGTTTGTTGCTGACCTACCGACTGCTCTTGATCGAATGGTCACGGTATTCGTCATTGCCTGTCCCCATGCGTTAGGCCTAGCGATTCCCCTCGTTGTGGCTCGTTCAACATCGATCGCTGCCAAAAACGGCTTGCTCTTAAAAAATCGCAACGCATTGGAGAATGCGCATCATGTTGATTATCTGATCCTTGATAAGACCGGTACGTTAACAGAAGGAACGTTTACCGTAACTGGCATCGAGGCGACAGGCAGCCTTTCTGCATCAGAAGTACTAGCTTACCTAGCAGGTCTTGAGAAAACCGCCAATCATCCGATCGCAGAAGGTATTTTAGCCCAAGCAGAAAAGGAAAACATCATAGCCAAAAAGGCGAATGATGTTCAAACAAGGACGGGTATTGGTCTGGAAGGCGTAATCGATGGACAAAAGTGGTTGATCGTCAATCAAAAAGGATTGGAGCAATTAACCATCCAGTATCAAGGGAAATCCTTGAAAAATTATCAAGAGCAGGGCAATACCATTAGCTATTTGGTTCATGACGGCAAAGTGGAAGGAATCGTCGCATTAGGGGATAAGGTGAAACCAGAAGCGAGTCAATTTATTCAAAAAGTGAAAGACTTAGGCATCACGCCAGTTATGGCTACTGGGGACAACCAAGAAGCGGCGCAAGCCGTAGCCGATTACCTAGGAATCGAAGCCTTCCATGCGGCAATGTTACCAGACGATAAAGAACGTCTAGTCAGTGACTATGTCAAAGAGGGCAAGCGCGTCGTAATGGTAGGCGATGGGATCAATGACGCCCCAAGTCTTGCAAGAGCGACGATCGGGATTGCGATCGGAGCTGGAACCGATGTAGCGATCGATTCAGCCGATGTCGTTTTGACGAATAGCGAACCTCAAGACATCTTGCACTTCTTGACTTTGGCGAAAAAAACAAGGCGCAAGATGATTCAAAATCTCTGGTGGGGCGCAGGATACAATATTTTTGCTATTCCTTTGGCAGCTGGCGTGCTCGCACCAATCGGGATCATTTTGAACCCAGCAGTCGGAGCTGTCTTGATGTCTATGAGTACGATCATCGTTGCCATCAATGCAATGACCTTATCAATCGAAAAAAGCGGCGATTAGCCGCTTTTTTGTTTCTTTTCCTAGGAGCAGTGAAATACCTCTATAATCTGCTTCTGGATTTATGCTATAATGTGTTCGTTGAGACAAGGAGGACGTTGATTATGGAACTGAAGAAGTTGGATGTTCCCACTACTTCAATTACTGAAGTAAAAAAATCTCCGATGGATGTATTTAATCAAGCGCGAGAAGCAGGAACAGCAGTATATGTATTCAATCGTGAAAAAGTGGCGGGGGTCATGTTGACACAAGAGCAGTACGAAACGTTATTGCAGGAATTAGATTATTTGCGTCAGCGACCGCTGATGGAAGAAGAGCCTGAACAGCCGCCAGTGGCAGGGCTAGAAGAATTCTTACAAATCATGCGGCAAGCACTGATCACCGGTGCCAGCATCTCGGCAAAAAATTTAGATGAGCGGATGGTGGCGTTAGGCTTCATCACTCGTAAAACAGGTTTTGGCGGTGTCGTCGACATGGTGAACGAATTGAAAGAAACAGGTAAGATTGTTTATCAGTTGCGCAAAAAACAAGACGGCAAATCAGTGACTGCTGAAGTCATTGGGGAACAAGACAATCAAACGCAATTATTTGATAAATTGATCATCAAAAAAATCTTTCTAAAAGAAAAATAAACGCTGGAACTTGTCCCAGCGTTTCAGACAGTAGACAAAGTACGGGTGTTTTCGTACTTTGTCTTTTTTTGTAAAAAACTGGAGCTTGTTAACTTTTCAAAACTGTGAAAGATACTGTCCATCCAACCAACAAAAATTCCATCCAACTACAGACTGGGTTTTAAGTCAGCCAGTAAGTTTTTCCGTCTTTCGTCCGTTGCATA
This sequence comes from Enterococcus sp. AZ095a, assembly GCF_050546735.1. Taxonomy (NCBI): domain Bacteria; kingdom Bacillati; phylum Bacillota; class Bacilli; order Lactobacillales; family Enterococcaceae; genus Enterococcus; species Enterococcus sp. AZ095a. The sequence goes on from NZ_CP172953.1 coordinate 993,685, forward strand.
AATCCATACTCGATCAAATATCGTCGGACAGTGACATAATCGGTGATCGCTTGTTTTAATACATCGTTTACGGCAGCTTCTGAATAATTTTTCTTCGGATCAAATTTTTGTGCCAGCACACTTAAGACAACGATCTTGCGCTTTTCTTTGCTCGGAAACTGTTTGATAAACCCCGCTTCATCAAAATAAGTAGCAATGATCTTTTCTCTTTCACTAGCCGTAATGGCATAGCGATCATCAAGCATCGTCGCCCCTTTGTGAGGCGGCAGCAACGGGGTTTCTTGCAACAAGGACATGATACTTATAAAAACAGTCGCTTGTCGCTGCTTTTCTTTTAGCTTAAAGCGATGATTCCTGACAGTCGAAGAAGAGATACCTAAGCGCTGGGCAATCACAGTATCGCTAACATCTTGGGCAAACAGTTGTAAAATCTCCTGCTGGCTTTCTGATAAGCCTGTTTGTTCTTTGGGTAAAGCCAATAATGCGGATAAAACGGTTCCGTGATGCTCAGTGATATGTTGTATCATTCGTTTTTTTGCCGTAAAAAAGGCGCCATCAACGGGATAGATTTCTTCTTTGTCGAAGGTCTCCTGACAAAATACGCAACAATAATCCGTTGTTGTTTCGACATATCCTTGCTGATAATCAGAAATGGTAAACTCTTGATAAGGTTTCATTTTGGGTTCTCCTTTTTTGTTTGATTATATACTAACATAAAATGTTTTTGTTTGTAAATAAACAAACGGAATTGTGGTTATTAGATTAATTTCATCCGTTGCTTAAAATTGTCGCCTTTTTGTGTTAGGATTAACAACAATAGCGAATGAATTTGCTTAATTCAAAGGAGTGATACTATGGCAGACGTAAGCCAACGCTTCAATCACGAAGTGTACAATATAGCTGTTTCATTGATTCGTAAATTTGATGAACGGGTTTCTTCAATTCCTGATATTTTAAAGTTAACGTTAGGCGAGCCGGATTTTAACACACCAGAGCACGTGAAAAAATCGGGTGTCCAAGCAATCGAACAAAATTTTAGCCACTATTCTGGAATGGCCGGCTTAGCAGATGTTCGGCAAGCAGCCAGCCTCTTTTTGAAAAATAAATATCAGCTTGATTACGACTTTCAATCAGAAGTATTAGTGACGATCGGTGCAACGGAAGCAATCTCAGCTTCTTTATTAGCCACGTTGGAACCTGGCGATAAAGTTCTCCTACCGGCACCAATTTATCCAGGCTATGAACCAGTCATCCATTTAGCCCATGCCCAACCGATCTATCTTGATACGACGGACAATGACTTTGTTTTAGCGCCAGATGTTTTGGAAGCAGCCTTAAAAGAGCATGGGGAGCAAGTCAAGGCAGTCATTTTGAATTATCCTAGCAATCCAACAGGGGTCGTTTATACCCGAGAACAAGTCAAAGCATTGGCGGAGGTTTTAGAAAAATACCCCGTTTTTGTTATTAGCGATGAAATTTATAGTGAGTTGACTTATGATGAAACCCATGTGTCCATTGCTGAATACTTGCGGGATCAAACGATCGTGATCAATGGCTTGTCGAAATCTCACGCGATGACTGGGTGGCGCGTCGGCTTCATTTTTGCACCAGAAGCGTTGACTGCTCAGATCATTAAGGTCCACCAATACTTAGTGACTGCGGCATCAACGATTTCTCAAAAAGCCGCAGTGCGGGCATTGATCGAAGGCATCAATGATGCAGAAGTCATGAAAGCCGATTACCGTGAACGCCGAGATTACTTGTTTGAAAAGATGACTGCCCTTGGTTTTGAAATGGCGAAGCCATCAGGTGCATTCTATATTTTTGCCAAAATACCAGCTGGTTTCAACCAAGATTCCATGGCTTTTTGTGTCGACTTAGCCGAAAAGAATCAATTAGCAATCATCCCGGGTATCGCCTTTGGTCCCGAAGCAGAAGGCTATGTTCGTTTAAGCTATGCGGCAAGTATGGAAAACTTGGTGGAAGCGATGGATCGCTTGACACGCTATATGCAAAGCAATTGATTCTACAAACGTTTCTTTCGTTTTTAGATAAAGTAAGCCCCCTCTGATGGATTCAGTGGGGGCTTTTATAGGCAATCGACGAACTTTACAAAAGATTTACATCGCTTTATCGATTCTTTACATTAAATCCATCAAGGGTTTACACCGCCTTGCTAAACTAAGCATATAACGAAAGGAGATTTACTAAATGAAAAAATTGGGACTTTTATTTTTTGCAACTGGTTTATTATTAGCTGGCTGTGGGAGCGGTGGCGCAAGCACTGAGAGCAGTCAAGCATCAGGCGGATCTTCATCAGGTGCCGCATCAAATGAAAATGTAGAAATTTTAGCGGTAGGCTCAACTGCATTGCAACCCTTGGTTGAAGCAGCAGGTGAAAGCTTCTCAGCAGACAATCCCAATTATACAATTACTGTTCAAGGTGGCGGTAGCGGAACTGGCTTAAGTCAAGTAGAAGCAGGCGCTGTGACGATCGGTAATTCCGATGTTTTTGCGGATGAAAAAGATGGTGTGGATGCCAGCAAATTAGTTGACCATAAAGTAGCTGTAGTTGGTATGGCACCAGTAGTGAATAAAGACGCAGGCGTTACGGATCTTAGCCAACAAGATTTAATCGATATCTTTACAGGCAAAGTGAAGAATTGGTCTGAACTAGGTGGAGCAGATCAAGAAATCTCTGTAATCAACCGCGCATCAGGCAGCGGTACGAGAGCGACCTTTGAAAAATGGGGCTTAGATGGTGCAGAGACGATCCAAACACAAGAACAAGATTCTTCTGGAACAGTCCGTAAAATCGTTGCTGAAACACCAGGAGCAATCAGCTACCTTGCTTTATCTTATTTAGATGATTCAATCCAAGCGCTATCTCTTGATGGGGTAGAAGCGACCCCTGAAAATATTGCAGATAACAAATGGCCAATCTGGTCTTACGAGCATATGTACACGAATGGTGAACCAGATGCTAACGTCAAAGCCTTTCTTGATTACATCATGACAGACGATGTCCAACAAGGAATCGTTATCGAATTAGGATACTTGCCAATCACTGATATGAAAGTAGAACGCAGTGTAGACGGCGAAGTAACGAATGTTGAATAGTGAAATGAATGGACGAAGAAGGAGGAATCTCCTTCTTTTTTTGTTTAAACAATCAAGAAGATACTATCGGATGGCACTTCATCTAGTGGGGAATACCAACTAAAAATGATTACAAAAACAGCCGATAACCTTTATTCACCTGTTATCGGCTGTTTTTTATCAATAATCATCTTTTTTCATGAAGCGGCAAAGTCACCGTAAAGGTAGAACCAATTTTAGGGAAACTGTCAACCTTGATGCTGCCGCCTAATAATTTGGTATAGTCTTTGACGATAGCCAGCCCAAGTCCAGTGCCGCCAGAATTGCGAGCACGGGCTTTGTCCACCCGATAAAACCGCTCAAAAATCCGTTCTTGATCTTCTTCATCGATGCCGATGCCTTGATCCTGCACTTGAAAAAGCAGCTGGTCATCTTGCTCGGAATAGGATAATGTGATGACACCACCAGGTTTTGAATAGGTGACCGCATTTTCAACTAGATTTTTTACGATGGGCTGCAGCAGCTCTTTTTTGGTAGATAAAATGAATTGTTCGGGTCCTTCAAATTGAAAGGTCAATTGCTTCTTAACAGCTGCGGGACCATAGGTTTGAACGACTTGTTGCAGCAGCTCAGAAAAGTTGATCGGTTGGTCGACATACTGGAAAGAATCACTGTCTTGAGACAATTGGATGATATCTTGTATTAGATTTTTCAAGCGATAAGCATCTTTTTGAATGATTTCTAAGAAGGTCTGCAACGTTTCAGGGTCTTCTTTGGCGCCATCCAGCAGTGTTTCAGTAAACCCAATCAAGGAAGTTACCGGCGTTTTTAATTCATGGGAAACATTGCCGACAAAATCTTTTTGCATCTTTTCTAATTGTCGGATGCGTGTCAAGTCATAAGAAATACCAATCAACTGGTTTTCTTGGAAGCTTCGCAAGGTAACATCTAAGACTTTTGAACGTTCCCCGCTAAGGGTGGTTTCCGCATGGAAAATAGGGGTCTCGTCATTAAATTGATAGATCAACTGGATCAATTGTGTGTCATGGATCACTTCAGTAAAAGGTTGCGGTAAGATCGGTGCGGTTTCCATCCCTAGCTGTTCTTGCATCGTCGGATTCAACAGCAGCAGTTGATTTTCTTCATTGATGATAAAGACACCGATCATCAGTTCACTGAGCAAGCCGTACAGTTGCTGTTCAGAAGCCGCATAGGCACGATAGGTCTGGCTCATTTGCTCGCTCAGCTGATTGATCAGTTGATACAACTCATCATGTTCAGGGGTTTCTTGCATAATGATTGCTTGTTGATCGGGCGAGGTGATCATTTTTTTTACGACGGGCAGAATCGTTTGGATCGGCCGATTTCGCTGGCGCAAGGTATGGAAAATCAATAGGCTGATCAAAAAGCAAAAAACAAGATAGACAATCAAGATCGACTGCTTGATTCCTTCATTTTTTGCAAAAAAAGCCGCGGTCGGTTCGGCGATTCGCAAGATTTGAGTCAAGTTTCCATCCTCTTTGACAGGAATCGCCACGTAAAGCAATTCTTCATGCAAGGTGTCGCTTTCCCGCAGCGATTGACCGACGGAGCTTCCGCGCAAAACGGCTTGGACTTCTGGACGATTGGAGCGGTTTTCATGCAGTGTATGATCATAGGTATCGAAAATGATCTGACCTTGGTCATCTAACAAAGTGATGCGACTATTGCTATCTTCAACATAGGTATCCGCAAACTGTTCTAAGGCCGCGGTTTGATTATCTGATAGATTCAAAAATACGGTGGCTTTCTCTTGGAGAAAAGCCACTTGCTGGGCAATGACTTGCTGACGGTAAAAACTGCTTAGAACTTGCCAGCACAGGAAAAAAATCAGCAATAGACCGATCGACCATAAACCATAGCCATAGCGTTTTTTCATTAGACTGGCTCCTGAAATTTATACCCGAAACCCCGAACCGTTACTAAGTATTCCGGCCGTTTTGGATCAGCTTCCAATTTTTCTCTTAAATGACTGATGTGAACATCCACGATTCGACTTTGTCCATCAAAGTCGAAGTTCCAAATGCGATTGAGCAAGGTATCGCGATCGATTACGCGGCCTTTTCGTTTCATAAAGTAAACTAGCAGCTCGAATTCTTTTGGCGTTAGGAAGATTTTCTCACCATCCACACTGACTTGGAAATTCGTCAGGTCTGCTTGGATCCCACCGACTTGCAGAATCTCTGCAGGTTGATCTTCTTCTCGTGTTTGTTGACGGGGTTCTAAACGACGGAAGATGGCTTTCATTCTAGCTAATACCTCTCTAGGACTGAAAGGCTTCGTCAAATAGTCATCGGCGCCGATCTCTAAGCCTAAGATCCGATCGATTGGATCATCTTTTGCGGTCAAGACGAGGATCGGGGTCTCGATTTTTTCTTGACGCAATTTCTTCGTGATCTCGATGCCGTCCATATTCGGCAGCATGACATCTAAGATGATAAAGTCAAAAGGCTTAGACAAGGCTAATTCGTAGGCTTTTTGACCATCTGAGGCGGAAACGACTTGATAGCCCTCTTTTTCTAGATTAAAGGTTAAAAGTGTGACGATGGAAGGTTCATCATCGACAACGAGTATTTTTTTCATGGCAAACTCCTTTAGCTTCTTTTTTTCAAGAAACGATTAAATTTCAACGAACAAGTCCTATTTTAGCATGAATAGACAATTGGTACTATTGCAACCACTAAATAAATGCTATAATAAAGGACGATTTCATAGGAAAGCTGAGGGTGCTATATGATCGGAATCAGTGCGTGTCTAGGCGGTGTACTTTGCCGTTATGATGGAAAACACCAAGCAGTGCCACCATTGATCGAACTGGTAAGAGCAGGTCAAGCAATGATGGTTTGTCCAGAAGTTCTTGGCGGCTTGCCGATCCCACGGGAACCGGCCGAAATCGTTGGTGGCGATGGGGTGGACGTTTGGGCGCAACGAGCGAAGGTCGTCACCACCTCAGGGGAAGACGTGACCGAACAGTTTACTACCGGCGCGAAAATTGCTTATCAAAAATTACAAGAGCAAGGCATCACTCAACTGATCCTAAAAGAGAAAAGTCCCTCTTGTGGCAGTCAGATGATTTATGATGGCAATTTTACTGGAATCAAAAGAACAGGGATCGGTGTCGCTTGTGCGTATTTTCGGCAACAAGGCATGACTGTTTTGTCCGATGTCGAATGGCTTGCAAAACAGGAGGAAGCAAATGGAAATTGAAAAGACCAATCGCATGAATGCGTTGTTTGAGTTTTATTCCACGTTATTGACAGAAAAACAGATGAATTACATGGAATTGTATTACGCAGATGATTTTTCTCTAGGAGAAATCGCTGAAGAGTATCAAGTAAGCCGTCAAGCAGTCTATGACAACATCAAACGCACCGAACGTATTTTAGAAGACTATGAAAAAAAACTACATATGTTTTCGGACTATATCATGCGGGAAGACTTGCTGGATCAGCTAAGCGAGTATACGAAAACTCACTATCCAAAAGACGAAACCTTACAGGGGTTTATTCAACAGCTCCAAGAAATTGAAGAATAAAGGAATGAAAAAAAATGGCATTTGAAAGTTTAACTGAACGCCTCCAACAGGCAATGAGCAAACTGCGCAGAAAAGGAAAAGTATCTGAAGCAGATGTAAAAGAAATGATGCGTGAGATTCGTCTAGCTTTATTAGAAGCCGACGTCAATCTGCAAGTTGTAAAAGAGTTTACCAAAAATGTCCGTGAACGGGCAGTGGGGGTAGAAGTATTAGAAAGCCTATCTCCAGCGCAACAAATCGTTAAGATCGTTGATGAAGAATTAACCAAAACATTAGGATCAGAAACAGTTGGGATCGAAAAATCACCGAAGATCCCAACGATCATCATGATGGCTGGTTTGCAAGGGGCAGGGAAAACCACCTTTGCTGGGAAATTAGCCAACCATTTGATCAAAACCGAAAACGCACGTCCATTAATGATCGCTGGTGATGTGTACCGACCAGCTGCGATCGACCAGTTGAAAGTATTAGGGCAGCAATTGGATGTACCTGTTTTTGATATGGGAACTGATGTCAGTCCAGTTGAAATCGTCCGCCAAGGATTGACTTTGGCTCGGGAAAAGAAAAATGACTACGTTTTGATCGATACGGCGGGTCGTTTGCATATCGACGAAAACTTGATGGAAGAGCTAAAACAAATCAAGGACTTGGCACAGCCAAATGAAATTTTACTGGTAGTGGATGCGATGACAGGACAAGATGCTGTCAACGTGGCGGAAAGCTTCAATCAACAACTGGGGATCACAGGGGTAGTCATCACCAAACTAGATGGCGATACTCGTGGCGGTGCGGCATTGTCAATTCGTCAAGTTACTGGCGCTCCAATCAAGTTCACTGGTACCGGTGAAAAATTGACCGACCTTGAAGTATTCCATCCAGATCGGATGTCTAGTCGGATTCTCGGTATGGGTGATATGCTGACTTTGATCGAAAAAGCACAGCAAGATTACGACGAGAAAAAAGCAGAAGAACTTGCTCAAAAAATGAAGGAAAACTCCTTCGACTTCAATGACTTTGTTGAACAGATCGATCAAGTCATGGGCATGGGCCCAATTGAAGATCTTTTGAAAATGATTCCGGGAATGAGCCAAATGCCTGGCATCGAGAACGTCAAAGTTGATCCAAAACAAATTGCCCGTCAAAAAGCCATGGTTTATTCCATGACACCAGCAGAACGTGAAAATCCTGATTTGTTAAATCCAAGCCGTCGTCGCCGGATTGCCGCCGGTTCTGGCAACAGTGTCGTCGAAGTCAACCGCATGATCAAACAATTTAAAGAATCCCGCAAAATGATGCAGCAAATGAGCAAAGGGAATATGAACATTCCTGGCATGGATCAAATGTTTGGCGGCGGTGTCAAAGGGAAACTTGGAAAAATGGCCATGAATCGTATGGTCAAAAAACAAAAGAAGAAAAAGAAAAAACGCAAATAATCGTTTAACACTGATAGGAACTAAGAACCGAACCTTCTCTTAGGGTACAATTAAAAAAAACATGACCTGAAAAGACACCAAATCGAGAAGCTGTACCTCCTGATTCTAGCAGCTGCAGCTCCTCAGATTGCCTTCTTTCAGGTCATGGTTTTTTTATGTTCACAGTGTCCTCTTTAAATGAACTCCTTCAAAGAACATCAAATAGAACATCTAAAGAACATCCCTTTTTATAGAGAAAGCCAGCTTTCTACTGAATATCCTAAATCGTCCAAGAGTCAAAAATAGCGAAGAACTATCGTTGCGGACAACTCAAAGGATAAGATAGAAGCAGAACATTCGTGCTTTCTGGCAAATGATGCTACTATTAATTTATAGCAAGTATGAAAGGAGTTTTTACGATGACAAACAAGGATCGCATTGAAGGAAAAGTAACCGAAACAAAAGGGAAACTTACAGGAGATGACTCCGAGGAGTTAAAAGGGAAAACCCAAAATAAATATGGGAAAGCCAAAGATAAGGTTGAAGATTTTGCGGATGATGTTTCTCGCAAAGTAAATGACTTCTTTGACAAAAAAGACGACGACAAACCTAAACATTAAACATAAAAGCGTCCCGGCAACAATTTCTTGTTGTAGGGACGCTTTTTTAAATATTGCTGACCTGTTTGTTTTTTCGTTTGTACCACCAATTCATCAGTGCTTTAGGATAGACAAGCAATAAACTGATGAATAAGCAAGCAACCAGCAACAAGCCAAGCCGAAGGATGATGTTCCAAAGACTGACATCATACCCCTCATAGAGATCACGGTAAAAAATTTCTAGCGGGTAATAAGAAATCATGGATAGATAGAACCAGGTTCCTAAAGAAAGCAGCCAATAAACCGGGGCGCGCAATTTAGGGATCGTTAAATAGTCACCGTCATTTTCTAAAGAAATTTTCGAGAACACTTTTTCGGCAGCAAGAATCAGCAAGCCGCTCAAACCGAGGTAAAGGAGCAGTAGCCACCAAGGATAGACATATCCTTGCGGCCAATCGATCCACGTTTGAAAAGGAAGCAGAAAATCCCCATGACCAAGAAATACAAAACTAAAAAACTCGCGGGTACATTGGAAAAAGCTATACCCCATTGTTCCTAGAGAAAGAGTGAAGAACACCGACAGCACGCCAGTAAACAGATTCCCCAGTAAAACGCCCAACAAGGTGCCGACAGCAAATACTAGTAGATTCGTTGCCAAAGTACTAAGGGCGGAAAGCAGCACGTCTTGAAGCGGCACAGCGAGATAGCGAGCCGGGATCATTGTGTATTCGATCAGGATATGACCTAACAGGCCCAACACTAAACAAGCGGTCAAGGGTAAGCCGATAAAAAGCAGTTTCTTGCGAAAGACGTGCTTTCTGCTAAAGGGTAAAGCAAATAAAAAGCGATTGAAATTGGTGCGGCCATCGACAAAAAAGGACAAAAAGCCCCAAATAAACAGGAAGACAATCACAAATTGATTCATGGTGGTCATATACGGGCGATTGTAATAAAAATCATCTGAGTACTCTTTGTTGATTGTCAATACCGCATCGCGGTACTCTGCTGCCGAATCAAAGTAAACCGGGGTTTCACCGTTGTAGCTTTTGACATAGTATTCTCGATTTTCGTTAAAATCTTTGATAAATTCCTCAGATGCCAAATAACGTTCTTGCTGGTGCCAAGAATTTTGTGATTGCCAGCCAGCACTAAGATACATGAAGAGCACGACAAAACAAAAACCGATCAATAGCTTACCGTAGCGTTCTTTAAATATATTGCTTAACATCGTTTTCCACCTCTATCCTTCCACCAATGCTTCTTGTCGTAAATTTGCTTCAAACAGATCTTCCAAAGTCAAAGGTAATTCTTCGAAAACCAAAGGATCAAGTTGCTGGATCTCAGCCGCCAGCTCCTCTGTGTAATTGTCAAACAAAGCAGTCAAGACTCGACCTTGTTTTTGAATCAGCTTGGAGTGCTGCTTGATAAGGGGAGGAATCTGTTTGCTGCGAAAGACGAGTTGGAGTTTGCGAGATTGTTCGCGAATCGTTTCCAAACGGTAGTCTCCTTCAATCGTTTTCCCTTTGATCAACAAGGCACGATCAATAATATGTTCTAATTCATTTAGATTATGAGAAGCGATTAAGGCGGTACGATTCGACTCGCTGAGGCTTTCCAGCAATAATCCAATCACTTTTTTACGGACGATCACATCAAGCCCATCAAAAGGTTCGTCTAACAGTAAGAACGTCGCATTTGAGGCGATCGCAAGAATCATTTTATAAAGACCTTGCATACCTTTTGACATCCGTCGGTAGGAAAGCGTCAGAGGAAGACCGTGACTTTGCATCAATTCTAAGTAAAGATTCTGATCGAAATTTGGATAAGCAAGCCGATAAAATTGATTGAGCTTTTTCAAAGAGTAGGCCGAAAGAAAGTTTTCTTTTTCATCAATATAAAAAAGTTGTTCTTTTAATTGCGGATGCTGATCCAGGCGTTGGTTATCGATGGAAATCTCCCCATCATCTAGTAAATAATGCCCAGCAATCGTCCGAAACAACGTGGTTTTCCCAGAACCATTGCGGCCGATTAATCCTACGAGCTCTCCTTTTTCCAAAGAGAAGTTCACGTTTTCTAAGACAATTGTTTGTTCCATTTTCTTGGTCACATGCTCGATCTTCACTGTGGATCGCCTCCTAACTCTTGTTCAAAGCCATTCATCCAATCGCTCAGCTCACGCATGCTGATCTGTAAATGGCGTGCTTCGATCACCAATTCTTTCAAACGTTCTTTCACTTGTAAGATCCGAATCTCATCGCGTGGCAGATCCTCAGTAACTTTCACAAAGGTGCCTTTTCCTTTGATGGTGACAAGTACTTGCTCATTTTCCAATACTTTGTAGGCTTTGCTGACGGTATTTGGATTCATCAACAGGCGCTTGGCCATTTCACGAACCGAAGGTACTTGGTCTCCGGCGGTTAGAACACCGTTCAGAATATCTTCTTTGATACTTAAAACCAATTGCTCATAGTAAGGTTTGCTGCTGGCTTTGTTAATGCGAACCACAAAATCAGCTCCTTTCATTTATGTGTACTAGTATACGTAGTACGCTGGTGGATGTAAAGTCATTTATGATAAAATAAACAAAAAGGAGCTGATGAGGACAATGGAGCGATGTGAATGGGCCAACAGTACACCAGCAATGCAGGAGTATCATGATACGGTATGGGGAAAACCTGAGTATGAGGATCAGCAGTTGTTTCGAAAACTGGTGTTAGATATGAATCAAGCAGGATTGAGCTGGCAAACGATTTTAAACAAGATGGCGAATTTCGATGCAGCATACGATCAGTTTAATATCATAAAAGTAGCGAACTATACGGAAGAAAAAGTGGAAGAACTGATGATGAATCCAGGAATCATTCGCAATCGACGAAAGATTGAAGCAGCGATCATCAATGCCCAAGAAGTTTTAAAAATCCAACAAGAATACGGCAGTTTCTCCGCATTCTTGTGGCGATATGTCAATCATGAGCCAGTCATCAATGAATTTCAGCAGCAATCCGATGTACCGACCCATTCGGAAATTTCCGATCAGCTAGCAAAAGACTTGAAAAAGCGAGGCTTTAAATTTGTCGGAACGACAACTATTTACGCGTTTATGGAAGCGGTCGGCATGGTTAATGATCACTTAGTCACTTGTGTTTGTCGAAGGTCAGAAGCAATCGTAAAAATAAAGGAGTGAGCCTAATTGGGAAAAGTGGTATTTTATGGTGCAATCAGCCTCGATGGCTATTTAGCAGGTATGGAGGATCAACTGGACTGGCTGTTTCAAACTGATACCGGTGTTGCAACGACCTATGAAGCATTTTTTGCAACCATCGACGCGACCGTGATGGGAAGAAAGACCTATCAAGAAGCAAAAAAACTGATGGATGATGGACTGCTATATCCTGAAAAGACCAACTATGTTTTTTCTCGTACCCGAAAAGAGCCGCTGCCGGATGCAACCCTAGTGTCAACGGATCCAGTTGCATTTGTTTCAGCATTAAAACAAGAGGAAAACGTATGGGTAGTAGGTGGGGGTTCCTTATTAAAACCATTGCTGGAAGCTGATTTGATCGATGAATGGTTTATTCAAATCGCGCCGGTGTTTTTAGGAGAGGGCAAGCGACTGTTTGAACCGGGGGATTATGCGAGACGCTTGACGTTTGTTGAAACAAAACAGATGGGGGAACTGACAGAACTTCATTTTGTCCGAAAGTCTGTGTCAGGCAGCGAGTAAAAAGCGCAAACGATTATTCTTCACAGTAAAAAGACCAAGAAACTCAGTGCCGAGTTTCTTGGTCTTTTTGTTTGGATTCTTAATTAGTTGAATCGTTGAAAGAGTTCAATATATTTTGTAATGATCGTTTCAAAGAAGCTTACTGTATCTGGGTTGATTTCGTTGTTTTCATCAATCAAGTTGGTGATTCCACCGATATAGGCTTCTGGTTGTTGTAGAGTAGGCATATCCAAAAAGACTAATGATTGACGTAGGTGATGGTTTGCACCAAACCCAGCGATCGCTCCTGGAGAAACGCTGACAACCAAAGCTGGTTTGCCACCCCAACTGCTAGCACCGTAAGGACGAGAACCAACATCTAATGCATTTTTTAATGCTGCAGGAACAGAACGATTGTATTCTGGTGTAAAGAAGAAGACCCCGTCAACGGCGCTTAATGCTTCCCGAAATGCTGTCCATTCAGCAGGAACTTTTCCTTCAACTTCCAAATCTTCATTGTAAAAAGGCAAGTTGCCGATTTCGATGAAAGATGCTTCAAAACCTTCTGGTAATAATGATGCGAATTTTTTCGCTACGAGTTTATTAAATGATCCTTCCCGTAAACTGCCGACGATAAAACCAATTTTTTTTGTCATGTAAATTTCCTCCTTGTTGTTTTCTACTCATTAAGCTTACCAAAAGTAAGTGGATGGTGCAAATAAAACGATTTGACTTTAAAAAGTTTCTCTATTACTAATGATACGCGTCCTGATTCATTCTGGCAAAAGATAACCATGCTTAGAAAATAAGAAAGAAGAAACTTTTTTTAGCTGTAAAGAAAAAACTCTTTACACCATCGAAAAAACCTGTTAAACTAGCTCTTGTGATTAAATCAATGGAGGTGTAAATAATGGCAGTAAAAATTCGTTTAAAACGCATGGGTTCTAAAAAGAAACCTTTTTACCGTATCGTCGTAGCAGATTCACGTTCTCCTCGTGACGGACGTTTCATCGAAACAGTTGGTACTTACAATCCTTTACTAGACCCAGCTGAAGTGACAATCAAAGAAGATTTAGTTCTTGATTGGTTATCTAAAGGTGCGCAACCTTCAGATACAGTTCGTAACATCCTTTCTAAAGAAGGCGTTATGAAAAAACACCACGAAGCAAAATTCACTAAGAAATAAGGTGACTTTGGATGAAAGATTTGCAAGAATTAGTCTTAACGATCGTTTCACCACTTGTTACCAAACCTGAGGATATCAAGCTTGAGCTGGTAGAGTCAGATGATTTCTTGGAATATAATCTTACTGTGGCACCAGAGGATATTGGTCGTATCATCGGTAAACAAGGTCGGGTTGCCAAAGCAATTCGAACAATCGTTTACAGTGTACGGACAAATGGACCAAAAAAAGTTCGTTTGAATATCATTGATGGTAAATAAGCAAGAATGAAAAGCATTTCTCTTTGAGGAATGCTTTTTTTGTAAAATTCATGCTTAAGATGGAGGACAAAAAAAGGTGGTTTTGAGATAATCAAAAGGAGGAGGTGCTTGTATGTCTCAACTAATCGCATGGATTGTCGTTCTTTTGATCCTCGTCTTTATTTATAAAATTGGTTCTTTTCTTTGGCGAACGCTAGGGATCTTGTTGTTGCTCTTTTTAATTTGGGTCTATCGTGAGGAGATCATGACGCAATTGAACCAATGGACACAAAACTTTCGTTGGGGCGACCTATCGACGATCGCCAATCAAGTTTGGCAATGGATCAAGGATGGCTTTCAATCACTGCAAAATTGGGTGACAAATCTTTAAAAAATCAACAAAAAAAATGACAGACAATCTGACTTGTTTGTCATTTTTTTTATTGAGGGGTATCCTTTGTATAAGGAGGGGAACATCATGAAAAAAGAACTAGGATTATTCGTTACGCTGCTGACGATGGGCGCCTTAGCTGGCTGCAATAATCAACAGGAACCAGAAACCAGTCAAGCCAGTAGTGCCGAAACAACAGCGACGAGTATGGTGGAAAGTACCCAAACGCAAGCAAGTAGTCAATCAGAAACCAGTCAATCAAGTACGTCTTCTAGTCAGGCGGCTTCTAGGGATTCTTCAAACACGAATAGTACTGCAGATATCTACGCTCAAATACAAGCGGCATTCCCTGATCTTGTCTTGCCCAAGGACATTCCACTTGCTTCAGGTAAAGTGTTGAATGCGGCCACAGCTGGCAGTCAGTCCGATGCTTCGATTCTTTATTATGGACTTGATAAGCAGCTGCCTCTCAATGACAAGGCTTTGAACGAGGAAACACCGATTGCTGCTTTTCAATCAAAAGACTATCAATCAGCGGATGAAGCTGCTGCAGCGGTCAATGTAACAGCTGATGATGGCGGACAAGCCGTTGATCTCGGATATGGCATTACTGGGCATATGCAAGGAGCTGCTGGTTCCAGTTATTTGAGCTGGCAAGAAGGAAATTGGTCATTGACTGTTCGAGCAGTCAATCAAGAGAAACAAGATCCAGTTCCGGTTGCCAAAGAAGTGGTAGCGTATCTGGAAGAAGCTATGCTCCCAGCGCCTGAGGTCGGTCAAATCACTATCGATATGGGAAAAAATGACCATACAGCAACTACAGTGGTTTGGCAACAAGAAAAGACCCTTCGAACGGTGCAACATCAAGATGCACGTTCAGCATTGAAAATGGCCGTTTCTATGAATCAATAAGGTTCATATTAGGACAATGCCCCTTTGATCAAGCGTCGAAGGGGCATTTTTCGCGCGATGATTTTGAGGAAAACATGGGGCGCTAGGAAACGGCTAGAATTCGCTACTTTGCTATGCTAAAATAGAACAGAAGTTAGAAGAAATGGGGAACGAACGTGACAGAATATTTAAACGTAGGAAAAATCGTCAATACACATGGAATCCGTGGAGAAGTACGTGTGATATCACAAACGGATTTTCCAGAAGAACGCTACCGTAAAGGGGCCGAATTGACACTTTTTCGTGAAAATAAAGAGCCAATAACATTGATTGTTTCAGGTCATCGCAAACACAAAAACTTTGATTTAGTGACGTTTGAGGGCTATCCCAATATTAACGATGTTGAACCGTTTCGTAACGGCATTTTAAAAGTTACCAAGGATGATTTGGTGGATTTAGCAGAAAATGAGTTTTACTACCATGAAATTATTGGTCTGGAAGTCGTCGAAGAAGATGGCACAATCATTGGTAAAGTCAAAGAGATCCTTTCACCAGGTGCCAATGACGTTTGGGTCGTTCAACGAAAAGGGAAGAAGGATGCCTTGATTCCTTATATCGAGTCGGTTGTCCACACGATCGATCTTGAAAATGGTCAGGTCATTGTGGAAATCCCAGAGGGGTTGTTAGACGATGAGAATTGATGTATTGACACTATTTCCGCGAATGTTCGAAGGTCCTCTAGGAGAATCGATCATTGGCAAAGCAAGGGAAAAGGGACTGTTAGAAATCAACGTCTCAAATTTCCGTGACTATTCCGACAACAAACATCAAACAGTGGACGACTATCCTTATGGTGGCGGAGCAGGAATGTTATTAAAAGTCCAACCTGTCTATGACAATATCAAAGCGATCGAAGAAGCAGCACCAGAAACGAAGAAACGCGTGATCCTTTTAGACCCAGCGGGGAAACCTTTTGATCAAAAGATGGCAGAAGAATTTTCTACCGAAGAGCACCTCGTCTTCATTTGTGGTCATTATGAAGGATACGATGAACGAATCCGTTTATTGGTCACTGATGAAGTGTCACTGGGAGATTACGTCTTGACTGGCGGCGAATTGGGTGCAATGGTCATGATCGATGCGACGGTCAGACTATTACCAGAAGTTTTAGGCAATCAAACCTCCGCACAAACCGATTCTCATTCCACTGGTTTATTAGAACATCCGCAATATACACGCCCAGCAGAGTTTAAAGGCATGAAAGTACCAGAAGTTTTGATGAATGGCAATCATAAATTGATCGAGCAGTGGCAATTAAAAGAATCATTGCGCCGCACCTTTCAGCGCCGACCTGATATGCTAGAAAATTATCCGTTGACGGAAGAAATGCAGAAGCTTTTAAAAGAAATTGAAGAAGAAGCGAAAGCTGGCAACTAAAATAGTGCCAGTTTTTTTGATATTCTGCGTGATGACAAGAAAATTCTCTTTACAGACTGTGGTCGACTGTGGTAAGATGTTTCAGTGAGTGTAAACTCAACTATTACGATGTTCCGCTGGAGCTTTCATGCTTTAAGAATGTTTGGGAATAAGGAGAATGATAAACATGAATCCATTGATTCAAGAACTAACTCAAGAACAATTACGTACGGACATCCCAGCTTTCCGTCCTGGGGACACTGTTCGCGTTCACGCGAAAGTTGTCGAAGGAACTCGCGAACGTATCCAGTTATTTGAAGGTGTTGTCATCAAACGCCGCGGTGCTGGTATCAGCGAAACTTATACAGTTCGTAAAGTATCAAACGGTGTAGGTGTTGAACGTACCTTCCCATTGCACACACCACGTGTTGCACAAATCGAAGTTGTTCGTTACGGTAAAGTACGTCGTGCAAAATTGTACTACTTACGTGCATTACACGGAAAAGCAGCTCGTATCAAAGAAATTCGTCGTTAATCATTTATTATCAGATGAAGCAAAAGCCCTTGATTTCAAGGGCTTTTTTCTTTTGTCTGAGGTGAAAAAAACTTTCTATTCGTTGTGATAAAATCATGAAACGACTATAAGAATAGGAGGGGATCATTGCTGCATACCACTGGGTAAACTTGTATTTTGATGGGAACAGTCGTCTGAGTGAAACACAATGCCATCGACTGAAACTTTTTGTGGTCATTTATCGGCTATCCGATAGTGACAGATTGCAGGTTGAAGATTGTTTGATCGATCACCTTTCAGCATTATTTGCTTTTATGTGCAGAGAAGGAGAAAAAGGGAGTGAAAATTGTTAGAAAAACACTGATGAGGGACATCACGTTAAATACCAATATGACATTCAGTGCCTGAAAGAAAATAAATCGTAAATCACCGAATTGATAAAAAAAGGATTAGAGAATAATGGGGAAGACCAAGATTACATGTTTATGTAATTTCCTCTTGATAGGTTTTATTAAAACTTTTGTTATTTATATGATGATTTTTTTTCGTTTTTTTAGTCCTTGTAGTTTATGGAATTTGAAATCTAAGAAAAAAACTTGAATTATTTCATTATTTTTTTCTCATAAATGATTACAGAAAAAAAGCAATATATTCCCCTTTTTTTGATGGTTTCTATGGTAACCTTCTCGATAGGGAACTTTCTTTTATCTAGCTATTGCTGACCTCTTCGTGTTAGTTAATTACTTCACAAATAAAAGAAAGTTCTTTATTTAAATGAATTGAAAGAGGTGTCTTTATGAAAGCAGCTGTAGTATCAAACGATAAGGTTGTAAAAATTGAGGAAAAAGAATTGAGAGCGCTTCGTCCGAATGAAGCATTATTGAAAATGGAGTGTTGTGGTGTCTGCCATACGGACTTGCATGTAAAAGATGGTGACTTCGGAGATGCATCTGGAATCGTACTTGGACACGAGGGAATCGGTAGAGTGGTCGCGATCGGTGATGATGTTACTTCTCTAGCAATCGGTGACCGTGCAAGTGTCGCTTGGTTATATGAAAGCTGTGGATCATGCGAATACTGTGTGAACGGGAATGAATCATTATGCCGTTCCGTTAGAAACGCCGGATATTCTGTAGATGGCGGTATGGCTGAAGAGTGTATCGTTGTAGCTGACTATGCAGTGAAGGTACCAGAGGGCTTAGGTTCTGCTGAAGCCAGCAGCATTACTTGTGCAGGTGTAACCACATATAAAGCGGTAAAAGTTTCTGACATTAAACCAGGTCAATGGATCGCGATCTATGGTTTAGGAGGATTAGGAAACCTAGCCTTACAATATGCAAAAAATGTCTTTAATGCAAAAGTGATTGGGATTGATATCAACGACAAACAATTGGACTTTGCAAAAGATCATGGCGCTGACCTTGTGATCAATCCTGCGAAAGAAGATGCGGCAAAAATCATTCAAGAAGCAACCGGCGGCGCACATGCAGCTGTAGTAACAGCTGTTTCAAAAGCAGCCTTCAATTCTGCTGTCGATGCCGTTCGTGCGGGTGGTACGATTGTAGCGGTTGGTCTTCCACCAGAAAGCATGGACTTGAACATTCCTCGACTTGTATTGGACGGTATTAAAATCGTCGGTTCCCTTGTTGGAACACGGACTGATTTAGCAGAAGCTTTCCAATTCGCAGCCGAAGGAAAAGTCGTTCCAAAAGTTGTCATGCGTCAGTTAGAAGAGATCAATGATATTTTTGATGAAATGCTTTCAGGAAAAATCAAAGGGCGAATGGTCATTGATTTTCAAGAGAAATAAATAGAAAAACCAACGGGTGAATTTTAAACGAAGGAGAAGATTTCGTGTGTAACTTATTGATCATTGATAGCAAAGAGCATGGAGCAGTTAACGATATGATTCGTTTGATCGATCGTCATTTTCCAAATGTCATCTTGCTTCCGACGGTTTGTTCAAAAAAAGCGCTTCAGCGTACCTGTCTTGAGCAGCCGGTTGAAATTGCAGTGATTAATGCGGATGGCGAAGAGGACTCTTTTGAATTATATAAAGTATTGCTTTCATTTTGCCCTAATGCAAAAGCAATTTTGTATTCTGCTGTAGAAAGTTTTGCTACCGCTCAAAAAGCGTTGCGTTACGGCTTGATTGATTACTTGGTCGAACCGATCACAAATGATTTTGTTTATGCATTGGATCGGGGAATTCAATCCATCAATCAGATTTCCTTGCTACACATCGAGAAAAATAATGAGGCTTCTCCTTCGCTTTCTTTAAGACATAAGATATTGCGCTATATTCATGAAAATTATAGAGAACATATTACGTTAGATACTTTAGCAGATCACCTGCATTTAAGCCGGTATCACACCAGTCGTTTGATCAAGAATACATTAGGAATGACCTTTTCATTGTACTTGATGATTTATCGTATTGAAGTTGCCAAAAAAGAACTATCAACAAGTGATCGATCAATCAGTGAAATCTCTGTCAGAGCAGGATTCAATGATCCAAATTATTTTAGTAAGAAATTTAAAAAAGCAACTACTTATACGCCAAAAGAGTATCGAAAAATTTATCGTGGGAAAGCTACCGTGATCGATTCAAGACTTGAGCTTTAAGTATTGAAAAAAACAGATCAGCTTGCAGTTGAATTGATTAGCGAAAAAATGGCTTCTATGCGATGCGTATCTGGTTACTTTTCCATAGGTGATAAAAGCAAAAGGCCTTTCATGCAAAGGTTTTTTTGCTTGGAAAAACGAGTTTTGAATGAGCTGATAGAAACCAACGGCGTAGGATAAGGTCTGATGTTTTTGTGAATCCAACGATAGATGCTATAATGAGAGCGGATTCATCAATACAACTTATCAAAGAAAAGAGGCAAGAAAATGGCGAATAAAATGGTGTTTATAAATTTGCCTGTCACTGATATCAAACGTGCAACCTCCTTTTATGAAGCGTTGGGATTTGTCAAAAATGAAGAGTTCTCAAACGAGACTAGCAGCGGAATGGTTTGGAGTGAATCGATTTGGATAATGTTGTTAGAACATGAGTTTTATCAACAGTTTCTGAATGGCAGACGTATTGGGGATACGAAGAACACGAGTAGTGCATTGATCGCGTTTAGCTTTGATACGCCAGAAGAAGCGAAGAATTTTGCAAAGCTTGCAGAAGCAAATGGTGGCCAATCGTTCCAAGTTGATATGGGGATTCCAGAGGATATGATGGTCGGCTATGAAATCGTTGATCCCGACGGCAATCAGCTTGAATCTGCATGGATGAATGGCTATTAGCAAAGTGATTGTTTAAATAAAAAGTAAAAAAGTGGTTCAGGATGCAGTTCCCTCAAGAAGTTAGGCTTTTGTACTAACTTTTTGAGGGCTGCTTTTTCTTGACGGGATCCTCGAGTTTTGTAAGATTGGTCAGTCCCCTTTGTCTTAATGCTAAAAAAGAGGTATGATACAAGAAAAAGGAGTGGAGACGAAGTGAAATACTCAACCAAATACAGCGACGCCATTCACATCCTCGCTTATATCCACCTCTTTAAAGGAACTGATTTATCAAGTGATCGGATCGCCCAGAGTGTTGAAACGAATCCGGCTTATGTTCGTCGGATTATGAGTGATCTACGGGTTGCTGGGTTGATCGAAAGCCAAAGAGGAAAACCAAACCCTAAACTAACGAAGGAACCAAACGAGATTTCTTTGTTGGACATTTATGCGAGTGTTGAAAAAGACCACCATCTTTTACATGCAGACAAAAAAACCAATCCCAACTGCTTGATTGGGGGGAATATCCAAGCGGTATTAGAAGAAACCTATGATGTGCTGCAAAAGAAAATCGAGCAAGAGATGAGCGCCATCTCGCTGCAATCAATCATTGAAGGCATTCAAGGGGAGGCCGATCAAGTAGATTGAACGGACACAACACAGTAAAAAGAACTTTCACCTGCTAAGCAATTTCTTGACAGGAAAGAAAGTTTCTTTTATACTCTAGTTGTAACTTGAATAGTAACAACTGTTTTAGTCAAACAAAAGATGAGGAAGGATGATTATAATGAAAATCGGTGTTATTGGCGCAACAGGAAATGCAGGTTCAGCTATTTATCAAGAAGCAGTACAGCGAGGACATGAAGTGACTGCTATTGTTAGAAATGAAGTTAAAGCCAAAGAACAATTTGGTGATACAGTCAAAACACTTACAAAAGATGCTTTTTCGTTAACAGAAGAAGACCTCGACGGATTTGATGTGTTGGTCGATGCGTTTGCGACAAGTCCTGACCAAGCGTACTTGCATGTGGATCTGGCAGCAAAATTGGTTCATTTGTTTCGAGAAAAGAACACACGCTTGTTCTTCATTTTAGGAGCTGGCAGCCTGTTCAACGAAGCGGGTGAACGCAATCTTACCGAATTGAAAAAAGCCCCAGGAAGTGAAAGCTGGATCGCGATCCCAGAAAATCAGTTAGATGAATATCTCTTTTTAGAAACCGTCAAAAATGTTCATTGGGTCGGGATTTCTCCAGGGAATCTATTTCAAGAGGGACCAGCTAAACCAGCGATTTTAGGCAAAGATCACTTGCTTTTCAACGACCAAAAGAAATCAGTAACTTCCAGCGGTACGTTAGCCAAAGCAATTCTTGATGAAATTGAAACAGTGCAACATGAAAATACTCGTTTTACTGTGATTGATGCAGAGTAGGTTCAACAAATGATTGACCCAATCGATCAGAATCGATAGCTGCATAGGTTGGCAAGTAGACTGTTTCAGGCAACTTCTTTTTTCACAATTTTTGTTTCCAATACCCAATAATTTAGACAAGACAAATCCTCTGTCTTTGCTTATAATCAAGGACAGAGGTGATAAAATGAATAAAAAAATCGAAGCGTATGAATTGATGCTTCTGCAATTAAAAGGGTTGCTAGAAGCGGAGAGTAATTGGATCGCCAACCTAGCCAACTCTTCTGCTTTACTGAATGAAACATTGGAAGATACAGTGTTTGCCGGCTATTATTTGTTTGAAGAAGGCGAACTGATTTTAGGTCCATTCCAAGGAAGAGTCTCTTGCACCAGAATCACATTAGGCAAAGGGGTTTGTGGGGAATCAGCAGAGAAAAAAACCACATTGATCGTACCCAATGTCAAAGAACATGAAAATTATATTTCTTGTGACTCAGCAGCGATGTCTGAAATCGTAGTTCCCATGGTGGTTGATGATCAGTTGCTTGGAGTGCTGGATATCGATAGTGGAAAAACGAACAGCTATGATGCGATCGATCAGAAATATCTGGAAGAATTTGCTGCTTTATTGGTAGCAAGCCGTCAATAAAGTACTTGTTTTTAATTTTAACTATAAAACAACATAATGTTTTTAAGCGGGGCGTTCATTGAATAATGAACGCTTTTTTTAGTTATTATTTAAAAATGTCGGGCATATTACTTTATTTAATTAAAATTAGATGATAATATGATAATACAATTAGAAAAATGAGTTTTTAAGGAGAGAATTATGGAAGCAGAAACAATTGTATTAGGTAAAGCATATGAATGTAAACCAGTCGGCTTACAAAGCCGCGTGATCGGTGAAGTGGTCAGAAAAATGGAACGGTGTGTCGTATTAAATGTGATCCGCTACGATGGGATCGATCATGAAGATATCGAAGAACGTTGCGGACGAGTAGTTGCAAAATACAATGAGATCTATCAACCAGCGCTAGTTGAATGCTTTTTTAGCTGATCCATTGGTAATCACCCAATCAAAATAAAATGAAACCATGCATGTAAACCAATTCCCTTAAAAAGAGACTGTTTCTCAGAAGCAGTCTCTTTTTTGATTCTTAAACTCAGGTATCTAGCAAAAGAAGTGCTATAATAGGCGAGAAAAAAACAGAAAGCAGGGATTAGGATGGAACTAAAAAAGACGATCGTTGAGGAGCAGCAGTTGCTTTTTGAATGGCCGAATGAAGCAGGCCAACTGCAAATTGTTAAGGGAAGTCTAGCGCAAGTCAAAGAAAATATTGTGCTATTTTTTATCAAAGACGGCCAAATTTTCTCAGTAGCAGACGATAAAGCCTTTGACGACAAGCTAGAATACGACCGCTTGATGATCCTCACACCATCTTGGGAGATCATGGCTCCTTATTTAGCAGCCTATTATCAAGAACAATATCAGTTAACCAATGGGTCCAAAGCATCCATCGGCATCCCACAAGAGTTGCAGCAAACCATTGCTGCTAGCGCAAAACCATTTGATCGTTTTATCGATTTTCTTGGCTATGGATCTACGAGCAAAAAGACGACAAAAGAGGCAAAAAAAGGGGGCAAACCGAGACACAAATGGTCAAAAGAGTTACAAGATGAACCCTTCATGGTTGACTATCAAGGAAGTAAAGCAAGGGTCTATTGGCAAAAACGCAACGAGGTTCGAATTGAAAAAGGCGCAATTTTGAGTCAAGAGATTCCTTTGAATAAAGACGGCTCGGTTGGTTTTTCTGCTCGCTTAGCGGAAAAAATTCGGCAAGAAAACCAAGCAGCGATCAAAGAGGGACACACGATTGAAGACGTTGTATTAAAAAGTGTCAACGAGGTAGGCATGTTTCTTTACTATGGGGGCACCAATGGTTGGCTGCAATTAAAAGATCAGCAAGGAAGAACCTTGAACGAGCGAACGGTGGAGTAGAATTGCCAAGAAGCACAGAAGAAAAAAGCGCCTCTCAAAATGCTCGATCAATCTTTGAGCGTTTGAGAGGTGTTCTTTTCATTAAATAGGAGTAGTAGGTTCTTCATTGATCAAGACAAATTCTTGACCGGTCTTGGACAAAACAAGGTTCGGTTTTGCAGTTCCTTCTTTTTCTGCTCGATACGCCTCTCGGTGCTTTTGCAAATGTTCGGGACGTTTTAACCAAGCTTGAAAGGCTTTTTTCTCAGTCCATTTTGACACCAACTGGAAAACGAGGCTGTCTTTTGATTCTGAAAACCATGCTTCAGCAGAGTGACAGCCAGCAAATGTTTTCATTGAGGCGGTATCTTTTTTCATTTTAGCAAGAAAGAGTTCTTTTCCTTCTGGAATGACTTCAAACGCAACGGTACGGATATACATGAAATTCCTCCTTTGACTCGGGACGATTTGGTTTAGTATAGCGCTAATTGAGAATGATTGTCAATTAGCTATGGAATCTTGTAATCTTTTTATCGATAGTCATTTTTTGATCAAATTCCTCAAAAGCCTTGAACAAATGAAAAAAGTACGTATAATTAATATACGTACTGAAGAGTCCGAAGAGTATTGGAGAAAATGGATACTTGGGGAAGTCTTTCTTTTCTCACGTGCAGTACTCTTCGTTTGTTTAGTGTACCACTCTCTTTTTAAAATAGATACGTTTATTTTACTTTCTGAGGAGATTTCTTTTGTTCCTTGAGGTGAAAGCCGAAAAAGTGGGAAGGTTCTGAGAAAGCACTATGAAGACAAAATTTGTGTCTTCTTTTTTTTGCGAAATGTTAGGAAAATAGTGGGAGTTTTTTTATCCATTTTTCTTCGAAATGATGTATAAGAGAGCAGCCAAAGTTCTGATCGCTAGGAGATCAGAACTTTTTTGTATGCTTTCTTGGAATTACTCCTTTCAACGATATTTAGCATAAAATCGCTCTTTTCTAATTTTTACATTCAGAAGAGCGCTTCTGACACAGCTATGTAACCTCTTACATTTTTTGGTCGAGTTAAATTGACAGGCTGCATAAACATGCGGTAAACTCGGTACAACAAACAGAATTTTTTGAATTATCTGAATGTTAGAAGGGGATGAGTAGAAATGGGGAAACGTAGCAAATATGCAGTATCGCTTGTGTTACTAGGCAGCTTATTTTTAGCAGCTTGTCAAAATCGCAATCAAGAAAACGAGACGGATTCATCAGCAGCTTCTTCTGTAGAGCAAGTGATCAATGTGCAATTTTCGGCGGAGATGGGCAGTGCCGATATTTCTTTAGCAACCGACTCTTATAGCTTTATTACTCTGAACAATGCTTATGAAGGCCTTTATCGCTTGGATGAGAACAATGTTCCAGTGATTGCCGGGGCAAGTGAAGAAGCTGAAGTCAGTGAAGATGGGCTGACCTACACCATTTCACTGCGGGAAGAGGCAAAATGGTCCAATGGCGATTCAGTTACTGCGGCTGATTATGTTTTTAGTTGGCAGCGAACAGTTGATCCAGCCACTGCTTCCAATTATGCCTATATGCTGGCACCCGTTAAAAACGCTGCCGCTATTTCAGATGGGACGCTAGATAAAAGCGAGTTAGGGATCGAAGCAGTCAATGATCATGAGTTGAAAATCACGTTAGAAAAACCAACACCTTACTTTTTATCTTTACTGGCTTTTCCAACCTTCTTCCCACAAAACGAACGTGTCGTGGAGGAATTTGGTGATCAATACGCCTTAACAAGTGAAAACGCGGCGTACAATGGACCATTCCTATTGACCAATTATGCTGGCCCAGGCACCGATATCCAGTGGTCATTGGAAAAAAATCCGGATTATTGGGATGCCGATTCAGTCAAACTTGAAACAGTTAATTTCGATGTCGTGAAAGACTCATCGACTGCTTATAACTTGTACGAAAGCGGACAAGCCGATGACATTATTTTAAGCGGTGAATTGGCGATGCAGAATGTGAATCATCCTGATTACATTGTTCAGCCTAGTGCAACCACTCAGTATTTAGAAATGAATCAAGCACCAGAAGATTCGCCTTTTCGAAATGCAAATTTGCGGCAAGCCATTTCTTATAGCATGAATCGGCAACAAATCGTTGAGAATATTTTAGGCAACGGCTCATTACCGGCTGTCGGTTTTGTTCCTTCTGACCTAGCTTTCAATCCAGAGACAAAAGCTGACTTTGTTGAGGATGCGGCAACGACGTTAGACTATGACGAAGAAAAAGCCCAAGAGTATTGGGAAAAGGCCAAAGCTGAGCTGGGGATCGATACGTTGTCTTTCGAGCTGCTGACCTCAGATACCGACCAATCGAAAAAAATGGCGGAATACATTCAAGGAACCTTGCAGCAAACACTGGATGGATTGACTGTCGAAGTCACAAACGTTCCTTTTTCTGTTCGTTTGGATCGTTCCAATAGCGGCGATTTTGAGATGGTCATGAACAATTGGATCGGGGACTATGCAGATCCAATCAACTTTTTGGAATTGTTCAAAAAAGACAGTTCCTACAATCGTGGGAAATGGCTAAATGATGACTACGACCAATTGATCGAACAAGCCTCCAATGAAAATGCCAACGACCCAGAAGCCCGTTGGGAAAATATGGTGGAAGCAGAAAAAATCTTAAATGAAGATTTGGGCGTTATACCGCTTTTCCAAAGTGCAGAAGCACATCTGCGGTCGCCTAAGATCAAAGGCCTCATCGTTCATAGTGTCGGTGCTGCCTATGATTATAAAAATGTGTTTGTCGAAGAATAAGTAAAAAAAAACAATTCTTTCATACATCTACCGACTGACGTAGTCAAACAGTACTGCAGAAAAGAGGAACGCCAAGCGTTCAGCAACTAAAGCAAGGAATAAAGCCGTTCTTTATCTAGCAGTGAAGAGGAATCATTCATTCCAGCTAGATAAGAACGGCTTTTCCTTTTGGGAGGAACACGAATGAAAATCACAGCAGTTGAAACGAAGCTAATTCCGATCCAGCTGAATGCACCGTTTAAAACGGCGCTCAGAGAAGTGCACGCCGTCGAAGTGATTCGAGTGCTGCTTTCTTTTGACAATGGGATCGTTGGCATCGGAGAAGCAGCACCTACCGAAGTGATCACCGGTGATACAAAAGAAAGTATTTTAACAGATATCGAAACTGTCTTTACCCCGTTCCTGTTAGGAAGAAAGGTAGATGCCCAATTGCTGGTAATGGATGAGCTTCATGCGTTGATCCAGCATCATACGAGCCCTAAAGCGGCGATTGATATCGCGTTGCATGATGCACTGGCAAAAGCGGCAAACTTGCCTCTTTACCGCTATTTAGGTGGTTCTGCCAATACACTGACAACCGACTATACGATCAGTGTTGGTTCACAGGAGCAGATGCTGCATGATGCCCAAGCGAAAATCCAGGCGGGATTTCGCTCCTTGAAAATCAAACTGGGAGTAGACGCGATCGAAGAGGAGGTTGCGAAAATTCGCCGCATCAATGAACGTTTGGCAGGAAAGATCCCCTTTCGAATTGATGCCAATCAAGGCTGGACCAAAGAAGAAGCGGTGCAGATTTTAGACCAATGGCAAGACATTCCGATCGAGTTTGTTGAGCAACCCGTCAAAGCCAATGATTTTGCTGGACTTAGCTATGTGACTGCTCGGACGACGATTCCGATCATGGCAGACGAAAGTCTTTTTTCCTATGAGGATGCCAAACGTTTGATTGCTGAAAACTGCTGCGATTATATGAACATTAAATTGATGAAAAGCGGCGGGATCAAAGAGGGACAAAAAATTTATCAATTGGCAAAAGAGCATCAAATGCCGGTGATGGTCGGTTCGATGATTGAAGGGTATGGGGGAATGGCTGCAGCCGCCCATTTTGCCTTGGGGATGGCGGATGTCCAATTTTATGATCTGGATGTTCCTTTTATGTGGGAGACCCAAACGACTTCCCCTGAAATGCAAGGGATTCTTCAGCGTCCAGGAAGCTTGAGCGTCACCGAACGCATCGGACTAGGAATCAACGAATAAACAGTTATGAGAGGAGCAAAGATGAAACAAATTGTTCAGGCTGGCTCTTCCTTCTTATGGAAGGAACCCAAAGAAAACAAAGTACTAGCAAAAATCAAAGCATTTCCTTTAGAAGCACTGCACACTTTTTTGACTGATGAAGATACGATGCGGCTTTATCAGGAAAGCTTAGTGGACTCCGAAGTATTATATGGGACGATTGTAGAAGTCATCGCCCAAACGGATGGTTGGTCCCATGTGATCGTCTTGGATCAAATAAGCAATAAACACCCACTCGGGTATCCGGGTTATCTGCCGAACGAGGTATTGAAGCCATTGTCACCAGACTATGCAACAGCCAAAAGAAGGATTGGTGTGATTGCAAAAGAAGCCGTGCTTGTTTTTGACTCGACCACACGACTTGTTTCTTTTGGAACAGTTTTACCACTTGTTGGGGAAACCGCAGATTCCTATCAAGTGGCTACGCCTAATGGACCAGCAACGATCGCTAAAGCTTTTGCTCACGTCCTATCGGACACATGGGCAAAGCTCCCAGAAAAAATAATAGCCTTGGCAGAACAATTTATAAACCAGCCCTATGTCTGGGCAGGCATTAGCGGCAGTGGCTTTGACTGTTCTGGATTCATGTATTCGCTGCATCGACTTCATGGTATTTTAATCCCCCGAGATACGATCGAGCAAGCACAACAAGCAAACATCGTACCTTACAGTCAGGCACAACCAGGGGATCTGCTGTTGTTTGCTTATGAAGAAGGAAAAGGCGAAGTCCATCATGTCGGTCTATATTTGGGGGATGACGAAATGATTCATTCAAGAACACCTGGGTCACGGGTCATGAAAACCAAAATCACTGGCTCTAATTATGAACCAGAACTCGCAGTTGTGGCGCGTTATTGGCAAAACCAGCCGAATGAATCACAGGAATACTCATGAACATTCTTTTCATGATCGTAAGGAAAGGGGCATTTGATGGGAAAAGATGACTTGCGTGTAGCAATTGATCCTATTCTAAAAAACTACCAGGCAACGTTGGAAATGGGGGTATGGATCGGTACGCCAACGGAATGTCTTGTTGACTATCAGGGTCAAAAGTCGTTTTCGGCAGCGAGTATTAGTAAGCTTGTTTTGTACGCGTATTATCTTGAACAAATCATCGAAAAAAAGATCGATCCCCAACAGGTAATTTGTGTGAGCCCTGTTGATCTGACAGGGGGTGCTGGGGTGATCCGTCTTTTTCCTCAGAAGAAAGGTTGGACCATCAGTGAACTTCTCACGGCAATGATCGCCGTATCTGATAATACTGCGACCAATGTACTATTGGACTTAGTAGGGTTGCCCACGCTTCAGGCATGGATTCAGGAGCCGGAGATCCAATTTGAACGGTATATGATGCGACCGATCAAAGACAAAGAGAACCGCTTGACACCCTCGGTGGCTGCCAAACTGCTACTAAGGTGTGTGGAACGAGAAGAAGCTGCACTAGGATTTTCACCTTTAAATCAGCAGCAATTTCAAGATGGATTAGCGGGGAATTTTGCTGAAACTGCGCAGCCTTCTTGCCGCATTTTTAATAAGACAGGTCGTCTTGACCGCATCGAACACGATGTAGCATATTTACAAGCCAATGAAACGACGATCATCATTGCGGCATTTTCCTATGATAAAGCCGGTAGTGGCCGAGGGATCAGTTGGCTAAGAGAAATTGGTCAAACAGTCTATCAGCAGTATTTTAAGTAAAATACGCTGCGTATCGAGTGCCTCTGAGTGAGGATCGATACGCAGCGTATTAATTATTTACAACAATAAAATCCCCCATATCATAGCGGTGCCGTGATTGGGAAAATTCAAAAGGCGTCCCATCGCCGAGGTAAACCGTTTGTTCCACTTCTAAAATGGGATCGGTGGCAGCACAAGCTAAGTATTGCTGGTCGTAGGTGTCTGCACGATCCGCTTTGATACGACGGACAGATGTTCCAATCGAGGAGTGGAGTTGGTTCGTGATGTAGCTATAGACGGAAGAGGCTAAGACTTCTTCGGTAATGCCAGGAATGACATGAAGCGGCATGATGGTATATTCTAAAACAACGGGTATATCGTCAAATAGACGCAAACGAACGATATCATAAATTTGCTGGTCACTGCGAATGTTTAGTTTTTCTTGTTCTTTCTCATCGGGAAAAAGAATGGCAAAAGAAATGATCTTGCTGGTGATCTTTCCTGTTTCTCCAAGGCGCTTGGTCAGCCCGCGATTGATCTTGGCGTTGTAATCGAAGGTTGAATAGGAATCCCTGATAAACGTACCCGTGCCTTTTTTACCGTAAATAATGCCTTCCATTTGTAAAATATTCAATGCTTTTTGAATCGTCACGCGGCTCGTTTGATAATCCGCAGCCAGTTCGGATTGCTTCGGCAATTTTTTCTCTTCTTCGTAAAACCCGTGATTGATTTTGCTCCGTAAATCGGCAGCGATGTCATGGTAGTTCGCCATTTGCTTCACCTCAAAATAATAATAAGTGATAAAACGAAGTATGTAAACGTGGAGCTTTACATACCCTGTTTTAAAGGCTTTTCCTGCGTTTACATTCTTCAATAAATGAATTACATTTGTAATGTAATCGTTTTCCATCAATTGAAGAATAAGGTATAGGAGGGAGTTTTATGCAAGGATTTATGGATCGACTCGCTGACGTTTTGGGAAAATTTGCCAACAGGATCAACAATTTACGCTACATCATGGTCATTAAAAATGCCTTTGCTGCTTTGATTCCAGTAATCATTACAGGGGCATTTGGTACATTGTTTTCAGCAATGGTTTTTGATGCTGAAAATGGATTGGCACAAATCGAGGTACTGCGCTTTTTAGAAAGTTTAAAACCAATCTCATCTGCGGTCAGTTATGTGACATTGAGTTTCTTAACGATCTATGCAGTGTTTTTGATTGGGATTGAGCTAGCAAAACTAAATAAGATTTCTGGGGTCTTTCCAGGAATCATCGCCGTGATGTCTTATCTTTCTGTTAATCCAATGATCTTTGAATTTTTGCACGAAGATGCGACGGTGGTTGCCGAAAACGTGCTGGCTAAGCAATACACGGACACGAAAGGTCTATTTTTAGGCATGTTCGTTGCAATCGTTTCCATCGAGCTTTATGCGTGGCTAGGAAGACAAAAACGGCTGCAGATCACGATGCCTGATAGTGTTCCAGGGAATGTTTCGGCAAGTTTTTCGGCATTGTTTCCAACGATTTTCACCGTGACCATCATCGCCACCGCTGGTTTTGCTATCAAAGCACTCACAGGGATGTATGCCTACGATATCATCTACAATGTCGTCCAACGACCACTGGAAGGAATCGTCCAAGGCTTACCAGGCATCTTGTTGTTGATGTTTATCGCACAAGTCTTTTGGGTCATCGGGATTCATGGGAACCAGATGGTCAAACCCATTCGAGAACCATTGTTGCTGGCAGCGATCGCCGTCAACACGGAAGCTTTTGAAGCTGGGAAAGAAGTACCCAATATCATTACGATGCCGTTTTGGGATATGTATATGAGTATGGGCGGCTCTGGCGTGACGATTGGTTTGCTGATTGCAATTTTGATCGTCAGTAAACGGGAGGACATGCGCCAAATCACTAAATTGTCATTAGCACCTGGGATTTTCAATATCAATGAGCCAGTGATCTTCGGAATGCCAATTATGCTGAATCCCATTTTGGCGATTCCCTTTATCCTGACACCGTTAGTAACAGGAACGATTGGGTACGTGGCGACAAGTCTAGGCTTTGCCGCTAAAGCGGTGGTAATGGTCCCATGGCCGATGCCACCGATCGTCAATGCTTATCTAGCTACTGCTGGGGATATCGGGGCTGTGATCACGCAAGTGATCTGTATTGTCGTGGCGATTTTGATCTATCTACCTTTTGTTTTGGTAATGAATCGTACGACCAATGAAGTTGCATAAAGGAGTTTTAAAAAAATGGTAAAAATACCTGAAACATTTATTTTAGGGGCTGCTTCGTCTGCTTGGCAGACAGAAGGCTGGCAAGGAAAGAAAGAAGGGCAAGATTCGTATCTCGACCGCTGGTACAAAGAAGAACGCTTTGTCTGGCATAATGGCTACGGGCCGGCTGTTGCGACGAATTTTATGGAAAAGTTTTCAGAGGATGTTGAACTGATGCAGGAGGTTCATTTGACCCATTACCGAACATCGATCAACTGGGCGCGCTTCTTTACCGACCATGAACAGCTGATCGTTGACGAAGACTATGCTGCTCATATCGATCAGCTTATCGACCAATTGCTTGCGGCTGGCGTCGAACCGATGCTTTGTTTGGAACATTATGAACTGCCAGCTAGTTTGATGGATGCCTATGATGGCTGGAGCTCGCGGAAAGTGGTCGATCTATATACCCGTTATGCCGAAATCGCCTTCGAGCGTTACGGTGATCGAGTCAAACAGTGGTTTACCTTCAATGAGCCGATCGTTATTCAGACTCGTTGCTATCTCGATGCGATCCGCTGGCCCCATGAGCAAAACACAAAAAAATGGATGCTTTGGAACTATCACAAAGTATTGGCGTCCGCCCAAGCGGTGGCTGTCTATCATGAAAAGGGCTACGAGGGGCGCATCGGTTGTGTGCTAAATCCAGAAATGGTTTACGCACGCTCTTCCTCACCGGAGGATCAAAAAGCGCAAAAAATGTATGATCTCTTTTTCAACCGGATCTTTTTTGATCCAATGGTCAAAGGTCATTATCCAGAGGAACTTATCACACTTTGCCAAACCTATGACATCTACTTTGATCCGACAGAAGAAGATTTGGAAACGATCCGCACCCATACGGTGGATTTCTTAGGTGTCAATCAGTACTACCCGAAACGCGTGCGGGCACCACGATATCAATGGCATTCGGATACACCATTTCATCCAGAAATGTTTTATGAGACATTTGATTTGCCAGGAAAACAAATGAATAACTCCCGTGGCTGGGAAATCTATCCGAAGGTCATGTACGATATGGCTAATTATCTTAAAGAAAATTATGGCAATATTCCATGGCTGATCACTGAAAATGGTATGGGGCGGGAAAATGAAGAACAGTATATGGATGCCACAGGTCAAGTCCAAGATGATTATCGGATTCAGTTTATTACCGAACATCTTTACTGGCTGCTAAAAGCCGTCGAGGAAGGCGCCAACTGCGAAGGCTATATGCTTTGGGCATTTACCGATTGTGTTTCACCTATGAATGCATTTAAGAACCGCTATGGTCTCGTCCGAATTGAGTTAAATGAAGAACGGACCCGGTCATTAAAAAAATCAGCCGCTTGGTATCGTTCCCTTATTGATGAACGGTGGCTTCCATTTGAAGAAAAGCCATTGATTCTGTAATAAAAACCCACGATTATTTCCTAATCCTAAAGGAAATAATCGTGGGTTTTCAGTTAAAAGGGTTGTTTATGAGGAGCAAGTTTCTCCCAGTCAAATATGACACCAATCCCTGGTTCTTCTGGTGCAATCGCACGGCCATCGGATGGATCGATCACTAATGGTCTCGTGGTGTATTGATCGATTGGAAAACTGTGCATTTCAAGATACCCAGCATTAGGCATCGCCGCCAGTAGACTGACGTGTAATTCCTGCATGCCATGTGTAGAAACAGATAAGTTACTTGTTTGTGTTAAGGCAGCAATTTTCAACCAGCCGGTGATCCCACCGCAATTGGAAGCGTCGGGTTGTGGAAAATCGACATTGCCATATTTGATCATATGAGCAAACTCAATAGGGGTGCGCAAGTTTTCCCCGCCTGCGACTGCAATTTGCCCTTCTTTAGCGATACGAGCGTAGCCTTCGTAATCTTCGGGGATTGTTGGTTCTTCAAGGAACAAAATGTCATAAGGCGCCATCAGTTTGGCGGCTTTGATCGCTTTTTCAACAGACCAGCTCATGTTGGCATCCACCATAAAGACAACATCGGGACCAATCAATTCTCTGACCGCTTTTATTCGAGCAATATCTTCGGCAAGTGTTTTTTGGCCCAATTTGATTTTGACCGCTTTTAATCCCATGTCTAAATATTTTTGATTATTGGCTAAGAGTTTTTCAAGAGAAAAGTTTAGATCGATCGCACCACCATAGCATTTGACTTTGTTACTTGCGCCGCCTAAAAGTTTGTAGAGGGGTTCTTGTGCTTTTTTCGCGCGTAAGTCCCATAAGGCAATATCACAAGCCGCAATGGCGAAACTCGCTAAACCGCCTCTGGCAACATAGTGAATGCCCCAGTTCATCTGATCCCACAAGGCCTCCACACATGCTGGATCTTTCCCTAAGAGGATTGCTTTTAGTTCTTTGTCGATCAGTTTGGCAATCGATTCGCCACCGAAGCCACCAGTATACGTATAGCCCACACCTTCACGTCCCTCATCAGTAACGATCTTGACGATAGGCACTTCAAAGTGGGTGTGTAAGCCGTGCTTCGCATCTTCCATGATTTCCGGAAGAGGTATCCGATAATACGCTGTTTGTACATCTGTAATTTTTGCCATTAAAAATCCTCCTCAAACTAATGTTCACGTGTGCATTTTAATGTTAACGTTTGCATATTCATGTTAGCATGGGAATGCGAGATTGACAAGGCTGAATTTCCTCAAATTCAAAACTTTAAAAGAAGGAGGATCGCTATCGAAGGGATCGCATCTCATCAACTGATGCTTCACGTAACGATTTAGAATATAAACAGATATAGGGAATATTAGCTAGAAATGAAGTGAAACCCCTATAAATTGTCACAAAATAGCATTTTGTTTATTTTTAAAGCATAGTTATTGAATAAAAATCATTTTTGTATTATGATTATCTTAACAACGAGCAATGAAGAGTACTGGGGAAAATGAAAGCTTGGGGAAGTCTTTTATTTGGGATACCCAGTACTCTTATCTTTCTTCAACGACAAGTGAAATACAAAAGAACGACTGAACTTCTTTGGTTCAGTCGTTCTTTTGTATTTCATAAAGCGATCGAGAGTAACTTGTAGTAAGGAAGAAAAAGTTTTTTCTCAATTGACAAAAGAATAATCATTGGCGGTTAAAACAGTACGAGCTTGTTCTACCTGATGCTCCTTGATTAAAATATAATCAGTATTGAAGGTAGAAACAGCAAAAATACTGATTGACTCCTCGGCTAGAAGGGAAGAGATTTTTGCAATAATGCCAATCAAGCTAAAATCCAGCACACCAATTATTTTCATCGCTTTCCATCCATCTTCTCTGTTTAGCGTTTCAGCTGGAACGTTTGCAGTTGGTAACACCAAAGAAAGTTCTTCTGACGTATGGGCAAAAAAAAGAGGAACAATCTTCAGTATCGAAGGATCAATACTCTTTACTTGGATGACAGAAAAAGAGGGAGCCAGTAAGGTTAGTTTCATCTAATCACGTCCTTCGTTTGATGCTTTCATCATATCAAATGGGAAGAACTAAGGGAATAAGCTGTTAAACATTTTCAATTATCAAACCAATTAGCAAAGAGAACGATAGTCTATACCTTGATAGGAGCTCAACCTATCGTTCTGGTATTAAACTTTTCTTCGAGTCTTTAAATCACCAATCTGGAGTTCCAGTTTTTCGAGGGAGCTACCTAAGTCTGTGAGAAAAACATGGAATAATAAGGAGCAGGCATGATAATCTCGGATGATTTTCTGCTTATTCACGGGTCTTTTTTTGTCACTGAAAAATTTTTCTAATACACCGAGTGGTTCTTGCCAAGATTTCAATTGCTCCAAAGTATCTCCTAAACCATATATGTCCTGGTAGCTAATTTCTTTTACCGGCTGCTTATTACTCGTCTTAATACCCATCTTTTCTATTTCTTTCAACGTAACGCCTCCATTCTGATTTTATTGATGTTTGTATAGACACCACTTTTAATCCTATTTTACTATATGATGTCTCTAGGAACAACATCTGTTTGCAGAAAAGGTGGGGAACACATGAACAGAAGAATAGAAATAGGCTTAAAAGAGCTTGTAAAAAGCCGAGGAATTTCTCTAAGAGAGTTAGCACGCTTATCGGATATTGAACCTTCGATTATTAATAAGCTGGCAAATGGAAAACGAGAGAAAGTTTACCTTCAACATATTGAAAGAATCGCTAATGCATTAGAAATTGACGATATTTCAGAAATTATCAGACTCACGAAAAAATAACTTTTTGAAAAGTAGGCTAAGGCAAAAAAGAGAACACTTAGAATATCGTAATCACACTGTAGCGACGTGACTATTCTAAGGTTCTCTTTGTTTTTATATCCTATAGAAATCAGAGAAGGCGACACAGAAGGATTTAGGAAGCACGCCAGCGGACGGCATCACTTCTAGCCCACCACTTTTCGGAGTGGCGGGATTTTTTTTGCGTGCTTTTGAAAAAACTATTTAGATTGGTAGTCAAATAGTGTCACATACTGGCACAAGTAAAAAGCCAAAACCCTGTAAAATCAAGGTTTTGGCTCTTAGTGTCACTTACTGACAGTTTAAAATGGAGATGGCGGGAGTCGAACCCGCGTCCAAACATATTGCTACCTAAAAATCTACGCTCATAGTCAACTCATTTGTAGATTCGCTTTACAGCTTGCCGAGTGACAGGCAGTCTGTATCGCTAGTCTGATGATCTCTTTTTTATCTTACAGACGGAAAGATAAAACGTATCCCACTTAGAATAGGACCCTTACTCGAGCACATGGGCGATGCCGAGAGGATCTACGCTAACTGTTTTTAGGCAGCTAAAGCGTAAGAGTTTTCGTTTTTAGCAGTTATATTTAACTGTAACGTTTTAACGTAGACGTAACCTACGAAGCGCAATTCAGGCTCAACTATGCCTGTCGAATCCGTAACATCCCCTTGATAAAAGGGGTATCGCTACCATTCACTAGTATACCATATTTTCGTGCGTGTGCAAAGAATCAGATTAAGTCAAAATGTTTCAGGGCGTGTACGATCCCGCCTTCGGTATTTTTCAAGGTCACGAAGTCTGCCAGCTCTTTTAACTCTTGAATCCCATTTCCCATTGCAATCTTGTGGTCACAAGCTTCTAAAAGGGCGAAATCGTTGCTGCCGTCACCAAAGCCAAAGGTAGGTACATCTTCTAGACCCAATAATTCTACCAAGGTTTTTACGCCAGTCCCTTTAGAAGTCCCGGATTTTACGACATCGATTGAAAAGGGCGTATTACGATAAAAGGTTAGTTCGGGAAAACGCTCATGATAATAAGCATCGTTGCCGACACCTAAAACCAACAACATATTGGTCCGATCAGTTTCATAATGCAGAGGATCGATTTCTGGTAGAGGGCTACGGACGTAGTTATATGCACCAACCATTTCCTCGGTGTGACCAGTCGCCCAATAGCCTTTCTCATTGTAATAACACAGCTCATCGCCATTGTCTTTGACGGCTTGGTACATCCGTGCGCAAAGCTCAGGCTCAAGGGTATCGGAAAAAACTTCTTTGCCATCAATGCGGATAAAAGCACCGTTCATGACGATGTTCGAGGTAATACCAGCTGCTTCACGAATAGCGGTAACTTCAGGTTCGGTTCTGCCTGTTGCAATGATCGGCAGTACTTGGTTTTTTCGCAACCTCGCCATCGCCTCAGCAATTTCCGAAGTGATTTGCGAGTGCTCATCTAAAAGTGTACCGTCAAGATCAAAAAAAGTTAATGCTTTATAGGTCATGTATCTTACTCCTAAGGTTTATAGTCATAGTCCACTCACAATCTTATCAAAGATTGAAAAAAAGGCAAACCTTTATGAATAATCGGTGAAGTTGTTGGTAGAAGAAAGAAATTCGAGTATACTATAGGAAGAATGGAGTGAAACGATGATTTTTTTAGTAATTGGCAGCATTTTTTTCTTGATTGGTCTCACTTTTTTTCTTTTTCCATCAAAAAAAATGAACCTTATTTATGGATATCGTTCCTATCTAGCAAAACAAAATGAACGCAATTGGCGACAGGCCCAAAAACTATCTGCCCGATTCTTTCTGCTTTTTGGCGGAATCATGGCGCTCATTGGGTTTGTCTTGAAATGGCAAGAATGGACCAATTTTTTTCTAGTTGAAATGATCGTGATCCCTTGGTTCATCGTGCCGATCTTTGGCCTGATCGAAGAAAATCTGCAACGATTTGATAAAGAACATAGAGGTGAAGAAAATGAATATATTAATGATTGAAGACAATGAATCTGTTTCTGAAATGATGCAAATGTTTTTCTTGAATGAAGGATGGGAAGCAGTATTTAAATACGATGGCAAAGAAGGACTAGAGGCCTTTGCTGCTGAACCAGACAAGTGGGATATGATCACCCTTGACTTGAATCTTCCTTCCATGGACGGCATGATGGTGGCGCGCGAAATTCGTAAAATCTCTAGTACAGTTCCTATTATTATGTTGACGGCCCGTGATTCAGAAAGCGACCAAGTCATCGGGTTAGAGATGGGGGCGGACGACTATGTGACGAAACCCTTTAGTCCATTGACCTTGATTGCACGGATCAAGGCATTACACCGCCGCAGTGAATTGGTTGAAAAAACAACACCTGAAGCTTCCGATGCTACCTTTGATATCGTCACCGATCATTTCAAAATGAACACAAAAACAAGGGAAGCCTATTTAAATGGCAAACCCATCGATGGGTTGACGCCGAAAGAATTTGATTTGCTTTATACGTTAGCGAAAAAACCGCGACAAGTGTTTTCGAGAGAACAGCTGTTAGAACTGGTTTGGGATTACCAATACTTTGGCGATGAACGGACCGTTGATGCACACATCAAAAAACTAAGACAAAAAATTGAAAAAGTGGGGCCACAGATCATTCAAACCGTCTGGGGCGTTGGGTACAAATTTGATGATGCGGGTGCTGCTTAATGCGCTACCTGTATCAACAGCTGATTGCATTTTTCGTGGTGATCTTCGTGATCTTGATGACGATTGGTATTGCGTTTACTCAAATGACACGCCAAACGTTACAAGAACGGAATTATGAGCAGTTAATGGGGTATGCTTCGTCGGTCGCGACGATTTCGCAAATCAGTGATTCAGAATATTTACAGCAAAATATGACCCGGGATGGCTATCTACAGTATTCCTTGCGTTTGGCTGAGAATATTTTGAGCAACCAAGATATCTCCTTTGCTTTCTTTAAAAGTCCTGATGACATTATTTATCCACTAGATACCGCTCATGCTGTTGATTTTCCGATCTCTGAAAAAGACTGGCAATCCTTAGAAAATGGGGCGCGTCTACAACTGACTTCCGCCACAAATTTATACGGGGAAAAAGAACTGACTTCCTATGTGTTGATACCTTTTTCTGTCAATCGCACGGATTTTTACGGTGTAATGGTGGTTTCGCAATCGGCAAGCAGTATTTTGAATCTTGTCAGTGCTTTTAATCAAAACTTGTTTAAAGTTTGTTTGATCTCGATCGTTGTCTCATTATTGATCAGTTACCTTTTCGCTACGTTCCAAGTAAGACGGATCAATCGAATGAAACGAGCAACCAAAGAAATTACTAATGGCAATTTTGATATTTTCTTGCCGGTGCATAATCGGGATGAATTTGATGAATTAGCCGAAGATTTTAATTTAATGACGAAATCCTTAAAAGAATCTCAAGAAGAAATTGAACGGCAAGAAGAACGTCGTCGGCAATTTATGGCCGATGCTTCTCATGAGATGCGTACCCCGTTGACGACCATCAATGGCTTATTGGAAGGCTTAGAGTACAACGCAATTCCTGAAAATCAAAAGGACAATGCGATCCGCTTGATGAAAAATGAAACCAATCGTTTGATTCGTCTTGTCAACGAAAACCTTGACTACGAAAAAATCCGAACCAACCAAATCTCGATGGTCATCAAAAAATTTGATGCGACGCAAACCATCAAAAATCTGTTGACGCAACTGGAGAGCAAGGCAGAAATTGCCAAAGATGTGCTGATTTTAGAAACAACCGATCCAATCGATGTCTACGCGGATTATGATCGTTTCGTCCAGATCATGGTCAATATTTTACAAAATGCGATCCAGTTTACGGAAGAAGGAGAAATTCGGGTCCGAATAGAAAAAGGCTATTTAGAAACGATTATCGAAATCAGTGATACGGGAATCGGCATGTCTGAAGAACAAGTCAAAAATATTTGGGATCGTTACTACAAAGTCGATCCGTCCCGTAAAAACCGTCAATTTGGCGAATCAGGTCTAGGCTTATCAATCGTTGAACAGCTCGTACGCCTGCACAAAGGAAAGATCAGTGTAGAAAGTGAACTTGGCAAAGGCACGACCTTTAAAATCTCTTTTCCAGATATCGACTTGAATGAAGAATAAGGAATCGACCGGCAGAAATTCGCTTAGCCGGTCGATTTTTTTGCGGTTCATTGGCAGCAGCCCAAACAAAAAGACTTGCTTTTGCAAGCAAGCCTTTTTGTATGAGGGCTATGTAAACTATAGATAAGTGGTATAGGGCGTATGGGCAAAGCATTCGTCTTCATGGATCAAATAGATGGCAACAGCAAATTGTTCGGCGATTTCTTGGCACAAAGGTAGCAGGATTTGGACCTCTTCTGTTGTTAACGTGCTCAAGACATTTTCGATTAAAAGGGTTTCTCTTTCTGAAAGTAACGCTAAGAGCAGCTGAATTTTGATCTCCTCAAAGGGGCCTAATTCTGTCCGCTCTTTTTTCAAAGCCGATAAGGGAAGCTGAACATAAGGCAGAACACCCTCTAAATCGCCCCCTTTTTTATTTGCAAGAGATACATTGTCCATGACGGATAAAAAGGGAACGGAAGGCCATTGAGCACGAATCAAGATGGCTTTTTTTTGTGAAAGCAGCAAACTTAATTCAGAAGTTTTTGTTTCATTGTCTTTCGAAACATAATAGAAACCAATTGGTTTCGTTAGCTGAGTTGGTTTTTCCATTGTTTTTTCCTCCAATACAGACTATGTCCGCTGGCAATCAAACCAGTAAAACTGGTAACAGCGGCAAGTAAGACGACAAGTGTGTGGCGTGTGCTTTCAAATAAAATAGCAAGCCAAGTGGTGCTGTTCAAATCGACATTTTGGACCAGAATTTGACTATTCTGCGGAATCGTAATGGCGAATTCTTGTCCAGGAAGACTTTGTACAGCCTCCCAAAAGTTATCAGAAGCACGCTCTCGATCAAGGGCAATGATATGCCCACTGAGTAATTCCCGCTGGAAATAAGGCTGGAAGAGTAGCAATAAGACAAAGGCGATCACAGCGGCTGCTAAGAGCGGCAAGAGCATTTCAATGATCTGCATCGCTACCCATTGTCTGGTGGTGGCGCCACTTGCTAACCAAGCTGTGTATTCCGAGCGTTTATATAATTGATAGTAAACTTGAAAGCCAATAAAGACCAGTGTAAAGGCACTAAAAATCAAATAGAACAGTTGATGATAGATTGTCGTGACTGGTTGGATCTCTTCGGCTACTTTCGTTTGCAGATCTTCTGTCGCCAAGAGATCTCTTGTTTGAGCGATCACTTGATCCATCGAATAGATCAAGGCAAACGTCACGATCAAGCCAATCACGGCAAAGAAGGATACAAGCGTATAAAGCACCATGGCTTTTTTATGATAAAAAATGCTGGCAATCGCAAAATGTATAGTTTTCATCTAAGTCACCTCATCCTAGTACATAGTATAAAAGGGGAGTTTGAATAAAGTATGAAGTTCTTGTAGTAAAATATCGAAGCTAAAAAAGTGGCAAGAAAGTTCGACTTTTTCCTATCAAATAGTGCAAAAAAATCCAGCAAGGCAGGTGCCTTACTGGATTGATTATTGGTTGTTCTTACTTTACTCGCCGCTATCTTGTTCCGTCATCTGCTGGTATTCTTGGAAGGTTTTTGTTTGATACAGATCGACGGTCGATTGATTGCCATTTTGAGAAAAGGCACTAGTTGAATCACTGCCTAGATTCTTTTCAATGTCCATCATTTGCTGAAGGGCGTCTTTGTAGTTATAGGTCGAAGGATCAACTTCTTCTAGACCGCTTTTCGCGTAGAATCGTAAAAGGTCACCATTATTGATCTGATCAGAAACCGAAAGCTGCTTGTCGACTTTGGCTTTCCATTCATCGACTTTGGCTTGCAATTCATCGGATGGATCGTTGATCGGCATGCCGGTACGATTGTCATACAATGTACTGCTGTAGTAGGTGTAGTCTGGTGTCACAAAGTCGCCATCGCGGAAGGCAACCAGTTGTTCGTTTTGATCAGAGAATAAATCTTGTCCTAATTGGATATAGTTTGATGTATCCACACCCAGTAAGTGCAATAGGGTTGGCAAGGCATCGACTTGGCCACCATACGTATGATTGATGCCGCCGTTTGATTGTCCTGGAATATGAATCATATAAGGCACACGTTGTAACGAGGCATTGTCAAAGTTTGTCCATGTAGAACTTGTTTTTCCAAGCAATTCTGCTAAGTTACGGTTACGAGAATTGGAAATTCCGTAATGGTCACCATATAAAACGATGACTGAGTTTTCGTATAAGCCACTTTCTTTCAAGTAATTGAAGAACTCTTCCACGGCTTTATCCAAATAATTCGCGGTTGCGAAATAGCCATTGATCGTTTGATCAGAAGTGTTCGCTAGCGGGAAGCCGCCTTCTTCATTGGTAAATTCAGAATATGGGTAGTGGTTAGAAACCGCAATGAATTTTGAATAGAACGGTTGTTGCAGACGTTCTAAGTATTGTACGGATTGTTCAAAGAACGGTTTGTCATGTAGGCCGTATTGGAATGAATTTTCATCATTGACATCATAATAAGATGCATCGAAGAAATAATCATAGCCAAACCGTTTGTAGGTTTCATTTCGGTTCCAGAAGGTACCGGTATTTCCGTGGAAAACAGCACTGGTATAGCCTTGCGTTTGACCTAAAATATCTGGAGCTGCCTCAAAGGTATTTTTCCCACCCAGTTGAGTGAATAACGCTCCTTGATTCAATCCAAACAGGGAATTTTCGAATAATGTTTCGGCATCACTGGTCTTCCCAGCTTTTACTTGGTGGAAGAAATTATCAAAACTAAAGGTACTATCGCTATGGTATAAACTATTGATAAACGGCATGACTTCATGTTCCACGCCATCTTCATCTTTCAATTTATAATCGATCAAGAATTGCTGAACACTTTCTAAGTGAATATAAATGACATTCTTGCCTTTTGCGATACCGAACAGATCATCATTTGGTTCTGCGTAATGTTCTTTAACATAGCTCTCTACTTCGTTCATGTCGTTGGGACTCGCTTCGGCACGTACTTGCGAAGCTTGATAAGTTTGTACCCCATCATAAACCGTAAAGGCGTTGATCCCAAGATATTTGACTAAATAGTCACGAGAAAACGTTCGAGTAAGCAATTCAGGACGATCCGCCTCTGCTAAGAAAAGGTTGGCAGAAAAGACCATGACAGCCAATGTTGAAATGGCGAAAGCCATCCGTGCCCGTACAGGACGAGTGTCCATTTTGATTTTCTTCATTGAAAAGGCTGCAATTAACACGATAAAGTCAATAAAATACAACACATCGTAGGGACGGAACAAGCGAATCGCGCTTTCTCCTAGACCACTTGCCACTTTTCCTACACCGAGCATTGTGTTGATGGTAATAAAGTCAGTGAATTCTCGATAGTACGAAACGTTGGAGAACAACAGCAGGGTCATCAGGAAATAAATCACAAGCATGGTGATATAAGCTGCTTTGGTTCTTCTTACGTACAATGCGATCGACAGCAGCAATAAGGTCGTTGCGATCGGATTGATGAATAAGATGAAGTACTGAATGCTGCTTTCAATACCTAGGTGGAAATCCACCATATAGGCAAAGATATTTTTTAGCCAAAATAATAGGGCTAATAGGAAAAAAAAGCCCATTCTTGTATTCACAAAGGTGGATACTTTATTTTTTTTCAAAGGAATCGTCCTCTCTTTTTCCAGTATAACCGGTAAATTACGATTTTACATCACAATACATTCTACTAGGCTGTGAAAGACGTGTCAAATGAATTCCTTGTCATGACGCGGAATTAAGTATTTCTTTACTTTCAAGGATACAGACAATACAGTCGCTTTTTGCTATACTAAAAAGGAGAATGAATGGAGCAGATGAACATGAAAATAAAACTAACGAAGCAAGGATCAGCGAAGCTTCGCAAAAAGAATCCGTTGATCCAACGAGAAGATCTTCAACAAGCAATCGAGACGAAGGAGTGGGTCACCTTTATTGATCAGGCCAACCATTTCTTAGGTGTCGGCTATCTTGGGGAACAAAATAAAGGGATCGGCTGGGTCGTATCCTTTGAAGAAACAGTGATCGACCAAGCATTCTTTGCGCAACGCTTTGCGAAAGCAAAAGGCAAACGCAGTGCTTACTATCAAGATGACCTGACAGATGCCTTTCGTCTGTTTAATGGCGAGGGGGATCAATTGGGGGGACTTACCGTAGATTTGTATGGCGAGTATGTCGTTTTTTCATGGTACAATGCCACCCTTTATCAACATAAAAAAGCGATCGTGGCGGCTTTTCGTCAAATCTTTCCCGAGATCAAAGGGGCATATGAAAAAATCCGCTTTACGTCTGATCTGCCTGAATCAGCATGGGTCTATGGAAAAACGGCACCTGAACCCTTACTGGTGAAGGAAAATGGCGTCACGTATGCGACGTATTTGAACGAAGGATTAATGACGGGCATCTTTTTGGATCAAAAAGAAGTTCGTGGGCAACTTGTTGATGGCTTGGCAGCTGGCAAGACGGTTTTAAATATGTTCAGTTATACGGGGGCGTTTTCTGTCGCTGCTGCTGTCGGTGGCGCTGCTCAAACAACGAGCGTCGATTTGGCAAAACGCAGTCTAGAAAAGACCCGCGAACAATTTGCAGTCAACGGCATTGATCCAGATACCCAGCGTATCCATGTCATGGATGTTTTCAATTACTTCAATTATGCCAGCAAAAAAGACTTGCGCTTTGATGTGATCGTTTTAGATCCGCCGAGTTTTGCCCGCAACAAGAAAAAGGTCTTCTCGGTTGCGAAAAATTATGGCGACTTAGTCACTGATAGTTTGGCGATTTTAGCGCCTGATGGCTT
This sequence comes from Enterococcus sp. AZ095a, assembly GCF_050546735.1. Lineage (NCBI taxonomy): Bacteria > Bacillati > Bacillota > Bacilli > Lactobacillales > Enterococcaceae > Enterococcus > Enterococcus sp. AZ095a. Next base: position 1,038,590 of record NZ_CP172953.1, read on the forward strand.
GTTGATCGCCTCAACGAATGCGGCCAATCTTTCACCGAGGAAGTTTCAAGAAATGATCGAAGCATCCTTAGAGAAAGCACACGTTGCTTATGAATGTATTCAAAGTTATCGTCTACCAGCTGATTTTGCGGTAGATAAGCATTTTTCCGAAGGGAACTATCTGAAAGTATTCTTTTATCAAATGAAAAAGGAGTGAAGTAGATGAGCCGATCAAAACCAGTAACGTTAGACGGGAAAACACCGTTGATTTGTGTGCCATTGATTGGGAAAACCAATGAAGAGATCTTGAAACAAGCCATTGCTGCTGAGGAATCAGAGGCACAGATCGTCGAATGGCGTGTTGATCATTACAAACATGTCGAAGACCAGCAAGCGGTCTTAGATGCGTTATCACATATTCGCACGACATTAAAGCACAAAGAGCTGCTCTTCACTTTTCGAACCTTGGAAGAAGGGGGCGAGCGGGCGTTCACATTGACCCAGTACAAAGAATTGTGTTTAGCTGCTGCTGATTCAGGCTTGATCGATTGGATCGATGTCGAATTAGAGAAAGCTGAATTTTTAGGTCGAGCCTTTATTCAAGAAATCAAAAAGGCACAGGTAAAGCTGATATTGAGCAATCATGATTTTGAGAAAACGCCAGAAGATGCTGTGTTGATTTTAAAGATCGGCGTAATGAATCAATTTGGTGCCGATGTTGGCAAGTTAGCGATGATGCCCAAGCAAGTCCAAGATGTTTTACGTTTGATGGGGATCATTACTAAAGCGCGTGGCTTCAACCAACTGCCGTTGGCGATCATGTCGATGGGGGAGCTGGGGAAAATCAGCCGGGTTAGTGGGGCATTGACTGGTTCGGTCTTTACTTTTGCTTCGTTGCAAGGTGCTTCAGCACCTGGACAAATACCGATCGAACGAATGACCAACTACTTACAAGAATTTTCACTCAATGAGTAAGACCAGCCAAGGCCTTCTCTTAAAAGAAACCAAAACAAAAGAGGGATAAAATGGCGAAGAAGAAACAAAAAACCAATGCGATCCGTCAAGTAGAACAACAGAAAATCGCTTATAACGAATATACCTATGAGTGGTCGGAAGACCATCTCGATGCGCAATCCGTCGCTGTGCAACTAGCACGCCCGCAAGCCATCTACAAAACGCTGGTGGCAGTGGGCAACAAAACAGGTCCGCTAGTGGCTGTGATTCCTGGAAACAGAGAAGTGGATCTGAAAAAGTTAGCCAAAGTCAGTGGAAACAAAAAAGTAGAGATGCTGCATCTGAGAGATTTAGAAGAAACGACTGGCTATATTCGCGGCGGCTGTTCGCCGATCGGGATGAAAAAGCTCTTTCCTACTTATATTGATCGTGGGGCGCAGACACTGGAAGAAATCGTGGTTTCTGCAGGAAAGCGCGGGTTGCAGATGGGGCTTGCCCCACAAGCGTTGCAACAATTGACTAGGGCGATCTTTGCCGATTTGTTGGCACCTGAACACGAATAAAAAATCCCCGTGAACCATCTTGAAATGCCGTTCACGGGGATTATTTTGTACTATTTTATTCCATTACTTCAATATCGAAAACCTCAATATTTTCTAAACCACCATAAAAGTCAAACCATGGAGTGGCATATTGTTTTAGAATGGCGTTTAATTCTTCAACATTTTCTTTCCCTTGGGTGTCCAGCCATTCCAACAACGCTTTGGCACCTTGTTTCCCATAAATTTCCACACTATCGCGCCAAGTTGCTCGACCTCCTAAGATTCCTGAGAATTTGGCACCATGTTGACCAGCAAAGGTCAATTCATCGCGAAAGACATTCGCTGGAACTCCCGCACTCAAATAGATAAATGGCCGAGTCGCGGCGTCACTGGCTTCTTTGAAGTAATTGGCTGCTTCTTCTTGCGTATAGACGGCCTCTAAGCCTTCTTTTTGGAAGCCTTCCACTAAGTCGAACTGAACCGGTACTTCGACTTTCAAAATATCGATATGGTAGTGATCTTTCGTCAATTCCTGAATGGTTCGGATGACCTTGCTCGGTTTGATCTTGGCAAAAGCAGGTGATTTGTCATCTGTGATCTCATCATCATAGACGATCGGTTCCACAAATAAGGGAATATCGGCCGCCTGTGCCTCCGTACCTAAACGCTCCAAAAACGCATGTTTGGTATCTAAAATCTCTTGGGGTTCATCTGGATTATAATAAACCAAGACTTTTGCAGCATCCGCACCTTTTTTCACCAAGCGCTGCAACGATTCATTGGGTAAAATCTCTGGCAAACGACCCGGCGTGTTGACATCATAGCCTGTTTTTTCATAGGAAAGGATCAAGCCAGCATTGGGATTCTTTGCTTCGATCCCTAAGAAGCCATATTCCTCATCTAACAGAATACTGCTGACATATTTGGTCAGTTCTTGGGAAACCAACTGTTTGAATTCATAAATGTGTTCCATCGTAAAGTCATCCGGTCCAGTTGCCGCCTTCATCATTTTTTTCATGGAACCACGTTGGTCGATCGCTAGTGCGGCAATCACACCGTCCTCATTTGAAAGTTTTTGCATTCGTTCAAATTTACCTCTTGAAATTCGTTTCATAAAAAAAACCTCCCTCGATCTTGCTATCTTTAGTCTACGCCTACTTTGAGAAAAACCCAACTAATAAGCAAAAAGAGAGGAGACCCAGGTGTTGGCAGCAACGGCAAGGATATTGCTGCCAACACCTGGGTCGTCGATCAATAACTGAAATAACTAGCTGTTTCTGCTGCGTTTTTTCCAGAAACATGACCCGTGCAAAACGCAGCGGTGATGTTGAAACCACCTGTATAACCATTGATATCCAGCAATTCACCGGCAAAATACAAGCCATTGATTTTCTTGCTTTCCATGGTCTTAGGATTGATTTCTTTCAGATGGACCCCGCCGCCCGTCACGAAGGACTTTTCTAATGGGAACGTGCGGACAATGGTGATTGAAAAGCCTTTGATCAAGGAAGCGAGCGCCGTCAACTGTTCCGGTGAGGCTTTTTCAGCAACCAGCTCATGCAAGTCTAGCTGCTGCAAAAAGAAGGTCATCAAGCGCTCAGGCAAAAAGCCAGCTAAAGCATTCGGCAATTGTTTCTTCGAAGCCGCAGACTGAATTAATTCTTGGGTCAAGGCTTCCTGGGCTTTCGTCGGCAGACAATCCAGAACAACCGTCACTGGTTGCTGCTTTTTCAATTCTTGGTTCACAAAAGAGGAACAGCGCAAAGCAGCTGGACCAGATAACCCAAAGTGGGTAAACAAAAGATCCATGGTATGGGCGACGATGGGCTTTCCTTTTTGATCCAAGACGCTCAAGGTGATGTCTTGTAAGGAAATGCCCTGCAAGGTCCGTTCTTGAATAAAAGATTCTTCTGAAACAAGCGGCGATTCGGTTGGATAAAGCGGCGTAATGGTATGCCCGACTTTTTTCGCCATCTTATAGCCGTCCCCCGTCGCGCCCGTGGAAGGATAGGTGCGGCCACCCGTTGTCAAAATCACGCTTGGGGCAGAGAACTCATCGGTTTCGGTTCGTACGCCGCGTATTTGGCTGCCATCATGGATCAGCTTGGTTACGACCGTATTCGTCAACAGGGTGACGTGATGATCGTTGATTGCTTGAAGCAGCGCTTCGACGATAGTTTTTGATTTGTTCGTCACAGGGAACATCCGTCCGTGGTCTTCTTCTTTTAAGACGACACCTAAGTCTGCGAAAAACGCCATTACATCATAGTTATTGAATTGGGAAAACGTACTATACAAAAACTTGCCGTTTCCTGGAATATGAGCAACTAAATCATCTACCGGCCGATTATTAGTTACATTGCAACGTCCGCCGCCAGTCATCAATAGTTTCTTGCCGATTTTTTTGTTTTTTTCGATTAATAAGACCCTAGCACCTTGTTTGGCAGCGGTGATCGCAGCCATCATACCGCTCGTACCTGCACCAACAACGATGACATCATAGGTTTTTTCCATTCTTCTCACCTCTTTGGGATTGTAACACATCGCCTATGACTGCTGAAAGGAGAGGGCGATTTTTTTCGAATGATAAAAAATTCTGACAATTCTAAAAAAAAGCGTGCAATTTCAGAAAATTTCTTTAAAATAGAAAATATCTTAAAGGAGGTAATGCACTATGACCAAAGCTTCAGCTTACGTGAAAGAAATTCAAGCGAAGATTCACGAGAAAGACCAACACCAACCGGAATTTCTTCAAGCAATTGACGAATTTTTGCCTACGATCGTTCCCTTTTTAGAGGAGCATCCAGAATATATTGAATCAAATATCCTTGCACTCTTAACTGAACCAGAACGTTTTATCCAATTCAGAGTCCCGTGGCAAGACGATCAAGGCAACTGGCAAGTAAACCGTGGCTATCGGATTCAATTCAACTCTGCAATGGGGCCTTACAAAGGCGGCTTGCGTTTTCACCCAAGTGTAAACTTGAGTATTTTGAAGTTTTTGGCGTTTGAGCAAATCTTCAAAAACAGCTTGACGGGTCTGCCGATCGGCGGCGGCAAAGGCGGAAGTGACTTTGATCCAAAAGGCAAATCAGATGCCGAAGTGATGCGTTTTTGCCAAAGCTTTATGACGGAGCTGTCAAAACATATCGGACCTGACCTAGATGTTCCTGCTGGCGACATTGGTGTCGGAGGTCGGGAAATCGGCTATTTGTTTGGTGCCTACAAACGATTGAAACAATATGATGCCGGGATTTTAACCGGTAAGCCACTAGACTTCTGGGGCAGTAAAAACCGCACAGAAGCAACGGGTTATGGCGCTGTTTATTTCGTTAAGCATTTATTGACAGACTTAGGTGAAACATTTGAAGGCAAAAAAGCGATCGTTTCTGGAAGCGGCAATGTTGCGATCTATGCAATTGAGAAATTGCAAGAATTAGGTGCGATCCCTGTTACATGTTCTGATTCCTCTGGTTTTATTTATGACAAAGACGGCATTGATCTGGCCTTATTAAAAGAGATCAAAGAAGTGAAACGCGAACGGTTGACGGCTTACGCCAAGGAACGGCCATCAGCGGAATATCATGAAGGGGCAACTGTCTGGGATTTTGATACTCCAGCGGAATTAGCCTTTCCTTGTGCGACCCAAAACGAAATTGATCTCTCGCAAGCCAAACGTGCAAAAGCCAATGGCGTCCGGGTCGTTTCTGAAGGCGCGAATATGCCTAGCTCATTAGAAGCAGCAGAATATTTTATTGAAGAAGGAATTTTCTACTGCCCAGGAAAAGCAGCCAATGCCGGCGGCGTAGCCGTTTCTGCTTTAGAAATGAGTCAAAACTCCCAACGATTGCAATGGGAAAAAGCCGAAGTCGATGCCAAATTGGATGATATCATGAAGTCGATCTATGAAGCATGCCGTGATACAGCTGAAACCTTCGATCAAAAAAATAATTTTATGTTAGGTGCGAACGTCGCAGGCTTTGAAAAAGTTGCTAAAGCAATGTTTGCTCAAGGACTTGTCTAAAATCACCTGACAGGCTATCTATCAGGAATTACTTGAAAAAAGTTGGAAAAAAACGTAAAGTAGGTAGTGTATGAAAAACTATTTTTTCAAGGAGGACAAATCATGTCACACATCAAGTTTGACTATTCGAAAGTAGCACCATTCGTGAACGAATACGAATTGAGCTACATGCAAAGTCAAGTTACAGCAGCAGACAAACAATTACGCGAAGGAACAGGTGCTGGTAGCGACTTTTTAGGTTGGATCGACCTTCCTAAAAATTATGACAAAGATGAATTTGCGCGTATCAAAAAAGCGGCTGAAAAAATTCAATCTGATTCTGAAGTACTAGTCGTGATCGGGATCGGCGGATCTTATTTAGGAGCGAAAGCAGCGATTGATTTCTTAAATCATTCTTTCTTTAACTTGTTACCAAATGAAGAACGCAAAGCACCACAAATCTTTTTTGCCGGTAATTCGATTTCTTCAACTTACTTAGCAGATTTGATCGAAATCATTGGTGACCGTGACTTCTCTGTGAATGTGATCTCAAAATCAGGAACAACTACTGAGCCAGCGATCGCTTTCCGTGTTTTCAAAGAACGTTTGATTGAAAAATACGGCAAAGAAGAAGCCAACAAACGGATCTACGCAACAACGGATAAAGCGAAAGGTGCAGTAAAAGTTGAAGCAGATGCCGAAAACTGGGAAACCTTCGTCATTCCAGATGACGTCGGCGGCCGTTTCTCTGTATTGACTGCTGTTGGTTTATTACCAATCGCTGCCAGCGGAGCAGATATCGATGCCTTGATGCAAGGGGCAGCAGATGCTAGCGATGCTTACGCAAGTGACGACCTTGAAAAAAATGAAGCGTATCAATATGCAGCAATGCGTAACATCCTTTATCGCAAAGGCAAAGTAACCGAATTGCTGATCAACTACGAACCAGGCATGCAATACTTCTCAGAATGGTGGAAACAATTATTCGGTGAGTCTGAAGGAAAAGACCAAAAAGGGATCTATCCTTCAAGTGCAAACTTCTCAACAGATTTGCATTCTCTTGGTCAATACATCCAAGAAGGCCGTCGCAATATCTTTGAAACTGTCGTAAAAGTTGAAAAACCACGCAAATCAATTGCGATCCCTACACAAGAAGCAGATCTTGATGGTCTTGGCTACTTAGAAGGAAAAGAAGTTGATTTTGTTAATACGAAAGCTTTTGAAGGAACGTTACTTGCCCATACAGATGGGGATGTACCTAATCTGTTAGTAAAAATTCCTACAATGGATGCGTACACGTTAGGTTACACGATGTACTTCTTTGAGATCGCTGTAGGTATCTCTGGTTACTTAAACGGTGTGAACCCATTTGACCAACCAGGGGTTGAAGCGTACAAGAAAAACATGTTCGCCTTACTTGGCAAACCAGGTTTCGAAGATCTTGCAAAAGAATTGAACGAACGTCTATAAACCAATACTTTTCGCACTTTTGTAAATTGATGGTGAACGAAACATGTTCGCTTTGGTTTGTAAGTGGTGATAGTTTTGGTGATAGTGACAAATAAAAAGCACTCATTGCGAGTGCTTTTTTCTTTCGCTTTCGATGTAGTTTTCGAATTGTTCCATAGACCTCTTTTTGACTTCTGGTGAAATGTGGGCATAGATTTGAGTTGTTGAAATGTCTTTGTGCCCAAGAAAGTCTTTGATATCTTCTAAAGACAGACCAGCTTGCCGAGACCTGACAGCAAATGTATGTCTGCCATCGTGAACTCTAATCTTCGGCAAATCAGCTTTTTCAGCAATCCGATTAAATGCGCCATTCACCGATCGATCACGAACTATCTTTCCTTTGTATCTCTTACTGGTTTGCAAAAAGATAAATTGTTCGCCATCTTCAGTAGAAGGGAAAGTACCAAAAGAACTCAGGATATGATTTCTAAAAGCAAGGAGCGCTTGTTTGCTTCTTTTAGTCATAGGTATACTTCTGATTCCAGCTGGTGTTTTTGGGTCGTCAGTTACGATAGCATTAATATTCAGACCTTTTTCAACTGATCCTAACCGTTCTCTTTCAATACTGATCATATTCCCACCGAAATCAATATCCTGCCACTGTAAACCCATTACTTCTGATTTCCTCAATCCTTGATCAAAGATTAGTAGGAAGAAGGGGTACCACAAAACCTCGGATTCTTTTTTCGCAAAATCTAAAAATCTATCAGCTTGCTGCAGATCATAATATCTGATCGATTCTTTTTTCTCAATCAATCTTGGGAATTCAACGAATTGAGTTGGGTTATCTTTTATATATCCTAATTGAATTGCTTTTTTGAAAGCATTGCTCAGCGTCGCATTTACGCTCTTGCCAGTAGTGATGGACAAACCTTGTCCGCTTCTTCCTAAACCTGTCTTTGTAAGTAGTAGATTAATAAACTTTTGATGATCAGCTCGAGTATATTTGTTCAAAGAATATTTTCCAATATAGGGAATGATATACATCCTTATATTGGCTCTGTGAACTACTCTTGTACCTTCTTTGACTGCTTGCTTATAATTGGTTACCCAATCCTCAAGAAATTCTTCTATAGTTAAGTTCTGTGGATTTTCTTTGAAATATTCTTCTGATGCAATTTTTCCTTCAATTATTTTGGCGTAACTATTTGCTTCATCAAATGACTTGAATCCTTTTTTGTGTATCTTGTTTTGTTTTCCTGTTCCGGGATTGATTCCGTTTGAAATGAAAACTTCATATCTATATTGTTTTGCTTTCTTCAGATAGTATTTTTTTATAGAAGCCATGAGAATTCTCCTTTCGTAGTTCTGAACATTAAATCCGAAAATACGCTCAAAATTCCCTACAATATTTTTATTGAGGGAATAAGTCGTATTTTACCAACGATATTACGAACGTATGTTCTTTTGATCTTGGGAAAAAAAGCCCGAAGGCTTTTTTTAAAAACTATTTGTAAGTACTTTCTCTGCAAATTTTGATAGAGGGTAAAGCGTTACATTATCAAAATCATTTGAAATTTTGTTTTCAAAATCCTTATATATACTATATACAGAGGAGGAATCTTCAACAAAGTCAACTTCATTATCAATTACTAAATTGATGGTATACTTTTTTAGCACATCTTTTCTTGAATAGAGATCATAATAGATAACTTTCAATTCATTAGAAAGTGCTCCTATTTTATCTTTATCAAAAGAAACCGCACGAAAGAGGTGATTGTCATAGTAGAAATCAAAAATATCAGAGTTAGAAAAATCACCTTGCAAACTTAATTCTTTGAGTTCATTTTTTATTTTATATTCAGATAATTTTTTCTTCATAAGAACTTTAACTTCTTGAGTACTTATTCGTTCACCTTTAGGTCGATCGTAATATAAATATGTTCTTTCGATATCATACATATCTTTTTTTATATCTTGATTGTTTGTCACAATAGTTTCTGTGGGAAGAAATCTAAATTCATTTACATAGAATTTTGTGTTTTCTGAAAGAAAAGATTCGCTAAAAATATTATCGAAGCGATCAGTATATGAGTCGAGACTTTCTGAATTAAATTCGAAATCTAAAGACTCAAACATTAAAGAAATGAAGTCAGGATCATATTCATCATCAAAAGATTTTAATCGATGCTTATTTTTTATCTTTATAAATTTACAAAATTTTTGAGAAGGTATATGAAAAACCAACCCAACATTAATAGATTCTCTACGGATTGGATCGGGCATGTATTGTAACACTGCATAAAAAAGTTTGAAATTTTTCATGTTTTAACAAGCTCCTTTCCATAAAGTGAAACAATCTTTTAATTGAGGTAAAATTAGATTGAAGTTCTTGATTTGATGATGAACTAACTCTCTTGCTACCTCAATTTTTTCTCTTTCGATTTCCCATTCTATAGGAATATTTTCGAAAAGTCCATCAATTTCTTTTGGCGAAATTTTTGAAATAATTTTGGTTACTTTAGAAAAAGGACTGTTTCCATTTATATAAGGTACTAAATAACGATAGTTTTTCCCATCTAAATTATCAATAATTTTAGGAGGGATATCAATCAGCCTTTTTAAATCAGCAACTTCCCAATGTTGCCACCCGCCAAAAATATGTGAATGGTCAATTATTATCAATCGCTTGTTTTTTCTATCGTAGTAGAAATTTCCATCATTATTTGATCGGTCGTTGTTTAAAATAAGCTGATCAAAGAGTACTATTCCTGGTATATCACTACTATTAGTAATTTGATTTAGAATGATTGGACTTATTCTAGTTGCACCTAACATGTATTCACTCGCGAAACATGTTCCATTCCCAAAATGTAATTGATTTAATAGGAAATTATCGTCAATGACAGACTGTGGCAATTGAACAAGTTCGCAATGAGGTATTGGTAATTCCAATAAATTTGCCAGTCTATAAGAAATTAATTCATTGAAAAGAGTCAGTTTTGAACAGTCTTCGTTAATACCTTTTAAAATATATGTTTTCCCATTATTACATTTAACTGAAAAAGGGTTAGTTTTTCCATTCATCATTTTTTCATTAACAGAAGTAACAAATAACGTTTTCCTCACCTCCAACTATATAGAAACAGAAGTAAAACATCCATCTCCTAAAAATTATTAAATGATTTTAAAACTGCTACAGTCCCATTCGGTTGGAATAGGAGAGTGTAGTTGTTTTCTGTTTTAATGCCGTTCCATTTTCTTGCATACCATTTTACTGCATTCTTAAATGTTACTTCAGACACTTGCAAATGTTCAGCACATTCCCAAATAGAGACACATCCCGCCTCAAAACAATCTATGATGTCATAAGGTGACACTAGCATCACAGCTCCAATATCACGAGCTCTTTTCTCTTGTTTTTGATTGGTAGGGCTATCTAGATCCGTTATATCACCAACTGAGGTAAGGTAGTGAGCAATTTCTTCAGAAATTGTGGCTGCCAATTCAATTGCTGATTGCCCCGGTCTCAAATATATTGTTTTCCCAATAATTAGCCCATCCTGATGATCTGGCATACCTTTTTCAAATTTATATGTGAGTTCATCATATTTAGCCATCAAACGTTCAGAAATATTCAAATACATCACCTACTCTTTGTCATGGTCTCTCATCTTAATAAATTTGATGAAGTCTTGTACTTCTTGTTTTTGTTTTTCAGTCAAATCATCATCAACGTGAGTTGCAATGAGGAGATTAGGATCTTTTTTAGTATTCGTTGAATCGGTTCTACCGTGCAAGTAATCAAGGCTGACCTTAAAATAATCTGCTATTTTATTTTGAATATCAACATCAGGGGTACGTCTACCTTGTTCATAGGATGAATATGTAGTACGTGCGACTCCCAAAATATCGGCCATTTCAGCTTGGGTTAATTTTTTTTGCTTTCTTAAATCCATAAGTCTATGACCAAACATCTAAGCACCTCCAATGCTTCAATATGTAATAATGATACTACGCAATGCGCGTATGTTAAAATAAAAAAATAAGATGTGTCAAAAAGAATAATTATTTGTTGACATGTGTCAAAATGCGTAGTAATATAAAAGTACGCAATACGACACATTGAAAGGAGAATCATTTTTATGGAAAATTGGTTAACTAAATTGCGTTTGGAAAAAGATCTAACACAAGATGAAGTTGCTCAGTTATCAAACATTCCAAGAACAACTTATTCATCTATAGAGCAAGGGAGGCGGAGACCATCTGTTGAAAAAGCTATGAAAATAGCAGATGCTTTAGATTTTGAATGGACTCTTTTTTTTGAACCTGAACTACGCGAAATGACACGTCAGGAGGTGATGAAATGAAAGACAAACCACAAATGATTAAAGCGAATGTCGATTCGGGATTTTTACCACGCTATATAGAAATGATTATTCCTGCAATTAAACGCAAGTTTAGCATTTCGATCGGTATTGAAGGCGAACTTTTCACAAACACTGGCGGTGTTGAAGAAATCATTATTCGTTTCTTAGCTACAGATGATTTAGCGCAGGACATTTATAGATATATTGATAGAAAGTGGCAATTCGCCTCAATACCAGAACTTGTTGCTTAAGTTCATTTTAAACAACAAATGGCCGTTTGTGCCAAAAACAATAACGAATAAAAGGAGTGAAAGCATGCCGAAAGCAGCAAAAATCGGTCGGACCTTAAAACTATCATTATTTCTTTCGGGAAAGAGGCAGAAAGAATTAGCGATCGATGCTAGTACACCAAATGCAACAATAAGTGATCATTTTAATGGAGCCAATGTCAATATCGACAAGGCTATCGAGTATCTAGAGGCAATGAAAGAAAACGGGTATCAAGCTACTGATGAATTAACAGGAGACATCAGTTATCAATACTTAGGATTTTTCAAATCCATGGATGGCCAACTGGCAGATGTTAAATCAACGAACGATCTTGAGATATTTCAAGAGATCGAGTCAGATGAAAGAAAAGAACGGAAGAAAGTAGTTCAAAGAATCGTAGCTGAATCACAAGTAAGAATGCTTACTGATGTTGAAAGAACTGAACTTAGAAATTACACAGATGAGTTTCTGGATGAAATCATTGTGGAAATGGCGATCGTTTTTTCTATCTTGAAGATTTTAAACGTCACTATCCAAGAGGCTATTAAAGAGAGAATGCCTCACTGGATCAAAAAAAGATATATGAGGGGATAACCACTATGAAAATATCTCAAATGAAGAATGTTGTACCACTTGAGAGGAAAAATGAAGTGTTAGAGGTTGAGTGGAAGAAAGCAAAAGTAATTGCTGATTATCTTGGTATTTCAAGACCAACGTTATCTAAATTAACACATCGGGATGTTGATCCGATTCCTTTTTCAAAACTTAGCGGTATTCTTCAATACGATCTGCAAAAGGTTAAGGAATGGGAAGAACGTAATAGAACTTTTAACTATAAGGAGGCGTAATTATGAAACGTTCAATTAAAGACACTTTGACCGTAACTGTACTTTTGTTTTTTGTAGTAGCTTTCACAGCAATCCACATTGCAGCAGGATTTGTTTTAGTTTTCTTATGGGGCTTCGCTAATGTTGTTTATGATTTAGCTGCTAAAGATTACCAAGACAAAGAAAAAAGACTTGCTAGCCGACCAAAGCAATAGCAAGTCCATCAAATATTTGGATAAATATCTTTGTCTCCATTTTAAAACAGAAAAGGAGAAATGACAATGAATTCTTTTGAACAAGCGTTAGACGAGTATTTGACAACTCCCGGATGGGGTCAACCAATTTCAATTGAGGAGATGACAGATGATGAGTAAATCAACTCTGGAAATGACTCATGACGAGTGGTTATTAGATCGTCGAAAGGGTATAGGTGGCTCAGATGTCGCCACAATCCTTGGTTTAAACAAATGGAAGTCACCTTATCAATTATGGCTAGAAAAGACTGGTCAAATCGATTTAGAACACACTGAGAGTGAACCAGCGTATTGGGGAAATGTACTAGAGGAAGTTGTTGCTAAAGAATTTCAAGAACGAACAGGCAAAAAAGTTCACCGACGAAATCAGGTATTCGAGCATCCGTTGCATCCATTCTTGCGAGCGAACATCGATAGAGACGTTGTTGGTGAAAATGCTATTTTGGAATGTAAGACAGCAAATGCTTACTTAGGCAAGGAATGGGAAGGCGAAGAAGTTCCTCTGAGTTATTTGTGTCAGGTTCAGCATTACATGAACGTTTTAAATAAAAAATATTGTTACATTGCCGTTTTGGTCGGTGGACAAAAGTTCATTTGGAAACGAGTTAATCGTGATCAGGAACTGATTGACATGATTACTGAAAGATTAGTTGATTTCTGGGAGCAAAATGTTATTGAGGGCAAAGAACCAACAATAGATGGTAGCGAAGCAACTTCAGACTTTTTAAAAGATCGGTATTCGGAACTTGATGAAACAGAAACCACATTGCCATCTTCATTTGATGATTTAGTTGAGCAAAAAAGGGAACTTAAGAAAGCAAAAAAGGAGATTGAAACAGCAATTCGCCAAGTGGATAACGAAATCATAAGCGAACTTGGCAAGAGAAATGCGAGTATCGGTATCGCTCAAAACAACATCGTTTCTTGGAAGTTAGTATCCACTAGAAGGATGAACAGCAAGAAACTTGCTGAAAAATATCCAGAAGTAGCTAAAGACGAGGAAATCTACAACGTTACTGAATCACGAAGACTCACAGAAAAGGAGATTAAATAATATGGCCACAAATGATGCATTGAAGAACCAATTAGCTGAAAAGAGTACACAGGTTGTTGATCCATCTAAATTAGGATTCAAGGCTTTAATGAACACACCAGCAATGAAAAAGAAATTTACAGATATTCTTCACGAGAAGTCGGATTCCTTTATGGGATCCCTTATGACTCTAGTTGGTGGTGATAATTACTTATCTCAAGCCGAGCCAATGACGATCATTGCATCAGCTTTAAAAGCAGCGACAATGGATCTGCCGATTGATAAGAACCTTGGTTATGCTTATGTAGTTCCCTTTAATCGATCAGAAAAGGTTGGGAACAAATGGGTCAAGCATAACGAAGCTCAATTCATTCTAGGTTACAAGGGTTATATTCAACTTGCTCAACGAAGTGGCCAATATAAAGCTTTAAATGCTCTGGCAATCTACGATGGGCAATTGATCGATTGGAATCCATTGACCGAAGAATTTACGTTTGACTACAAAGCTAAAGTATCAGATGAAGTGATTGGTTATGTCGGATTCTTCGAACTATTGAACGGCTTTAAGAAAAAAGTTTACTGGACCAAACAAGAAATCGAAAGTCATCGAATCAAGAATGCTAAGGGATATGACAAAGAAAAATTAAGTGGCGCTTGGATCGATAATTACGACTCAATGGCCATTAAAACAGTTCTTAGGAATATGTTATCCAAATGGGGCCTTTTATCTGTTGAAATGCAATCAGCAATTACTTCGGATGAGAAAGTCTTTCGAGTAGACGAAAACAACGATTTGATTGAAGAAACTGATTTATCAGATATGGAGCCATTGAATCAAGATCTAAAAGAAGCTGAACGAGTTGAAGAATCTGAAAACATTGAAACATTGTTCGATACATCAAATCCACCGATAGAAAAATAATGAGGGAGTTAAACTCCCTCTGATTAGGAGGAATAGGCGTGGCAAGACCAACGAAGAAAGGTCTTGATTATTTTCCTCTGGATGTCGATTTTTTATCAAATTTAAAAGTTAGAAGAATTATTAAAGCATGCGGTAAAGAAGCCGTTCATATACTGGTCGCCCTGCTGGCTAATATTTATCGAGATGAGGGGTATTACGTTTTGTGGGATGACGACCTTGCGTTCTTAGTGGCTGACGAAGTTGGTACGAAGGAGGGCACAGTTGAAGAACTGGTTAGAAAAGCCGTGCAAGTAAAATTCTTTGATAAAGATATTTTTGATAAATACTCCGTATTAACTTCTAAAGGAATTCAAAACAGATACATTCTAGCCACTAAGGAACGTAAAAAAGTTGATCTTGAATTTAAGTATTTGCTGACAAATGAAGTTAATCGGTCGAATATCTCGATTAATGGGCGGAATAACTCAGTTAATCAGGGGAATAATCAACAAAGTAAAGTAAAGGAAAGTAAAGAAAAGGAAATAAAAGAAGATGCTACTGCGGGCGAGAGTGCGTCCCTTGAAACTTTCCAAAAATTATGGCTCTTTCCAAATGTTGTACAGGTCGATGATCTGCTTAATCTGGTGGATATCTATGGCGATGAACTTGTAGAGGCTGCTATTAAACTTGCTGGTAGTAAAGATGTCCCTAAGAATCGAGCGATTAGCTTTTTAACAGCTTCTTTACAGGAATGGGCAGATGCTAACGTTAAAACGATCGATCAAGCAAGGGATTATCAACGAACTAGAGGCGCTAGGAAACAAGGCTATAATCAAAAGCCACTGCGTGAGGAAAAACTACCTGATTGGGCTGTAAACGAACAGGGGGAAGAACAGTTATCACCTGAGCGCCAAGCAGAGCTTGATGCAAAACTAGCAGCTTATCTAAACAAAACGAAGCAGTGAAAGGAGCAGATGGCTTGAAAATCGTCATACCGATCACACCAAAGCCTCAATCAAGACCTAGGTTCACCAAGCATCGTAAGACTCCTTATGAGGAATCAGCGATGAAAGCCTATAAAAATGCAGTTAAGTATCATGCTATGTCAACAAGGCCGCTGTTAATTGAAAAAGGACCAGTAGTGGTTGATGTCTGCTTCTTCGTGTATCCACCAGCTTATATCTCAAAAGTAAAGAAAAACAGGACTTTGCTTGAGGATGAGACCATGTACTGCGATAAAAAGCCAGACATTGATAATTATTTCAAAGCAGTGACAGATGCGATAAATGGCATTTTATACAAGGACGACGGGCAGATAGCAGTTAGCATTTTCCGTAAAGTATACAGCTTCAATCCTCGAACAGAAATTGAAATTAATCCACTTTAGGAAGAGAGAAGGTATCTCATGGGAGAAATGGCTGAATACTGGAATGATGTGAAGCCTTACCTGAAAGAGCGTAGAACGCAGCATGTTAAGCGCATGGGCGATTCAGCGACAAAAAATATTAAGGCTTTGGGTTTTGAATTTAAGCATTATCCAAATAACCATCAATTTGCGATCAATACGCCAAAAGGCATGATTGATTATTGGGGAACAACTGGTACTTGGATAGATCGTAAAACGAAAAGACGTGGCAAAGGACTGCATAGTCTTAGGAAGTATATTAGCGGCTGTTAGTCAGTAAGTGGAAGAAATTACCAACTTGGAAAGAAAAAAGACCAACACAAGTTGATCTAATTAATCCTTATAATGAATACTTCCATCTGGCTCTAGTCTTGGTGTAATTGCGACGCCTTTTCCGTCAGAACTGATAACAATTGTTTGAATATATTGTACCTGTGTCTCGGGATCAGTAATAACAAAGATTTCGTTGGTTCTGCCTTTATAAACTTTTTCAACTTCAAATTCAATATTGTTCGCCATAGAATCACTCCTTTTAAATAAAATACCATAATAAACAAACAAAATAAATAAATACTATAAATGTTTGTATATATGAAAATTTAGTAACGGCAGAAATTAACGACTAGGAAAGGACGGTTGATCATGACTGATAAAAAGATAAAACAAATAGTGATTGATGTTGAGATCGGGGAATATTGTGTAGAAGAAGTAAGTTTCAAGATTCCAGAAGAGCTGGATGCGGAAAATGTCGAGTATATATTTGGTAGCGTGCTTGCAAATATGAATGATGATTAAGTCAGTAATCCACCAAAATAACCAACTAAGGAGTGAAGCTAGTGCTTCAAATTTTAGAACTTTTCGGAGGCATTGGCAGCCCTCGAATTGCATTGAGAAATTTAGGGATACCGACTAAGTCAATTGATTATGTGGAGATTGATCAGAAAGCCGTTGATAGTTACAACGCTATCTTTGCAGATGAATTACCCTTCAAAACTCAGTCAGTTATCAACTGGAATCTAAAACCGGACATTTTGATTCATGGGTCGCCATGTCAAGACGTATCTATCGCTGGAAAGCAACAAGGTGCTGACGAAGGATCTGAAACTAGGTCTAGCTTAATGTGGGAAACAATCAAAATCATACGTGATATGGGCATATGGAAGCCAAAAATTGTGATTTGGGAAAATGTAAAAGCCGTGACATACAAACACATGCGAAAGAATTTCAATCGGTATCTCGATGAAATGGAAAAACTAGGGTATTCGAATTCATTTGATTTGTTAGACGCAAGGGATTTCGGTCTACCTCAAGCAAGGCAACGAGTATTTACGATTTCAGTTCTTAATCAAGAACCTTTTAACTTTCAAATTTTGAATCGTAAGCCTATGAAAGATATCACAGAGTTTTTGCTTAATAACGACCAGGTCGATCCAATCTACAACGTAACGCAACCTAGTGTCTTATCTGTGATCGGAAAAACAGGAATCAAACGTGCAACAGTGATCCAAGAATATGCATACACAATCACAACTCGACAGGATCGCACACCAGCGCAGGTAATTGATTGTGGAAACGATCGCTTTAGATATCTTACTGAACTAGAGTGCTGGAGGCTACAAGGCTATTCAGATGAGGATTACTTTGCAGCCGCCTCAACAGTTAAAAGAAATGGTAGGTTTCGAATGCCTATGTATAAACAGGCTGGGAACAGCATACCTGTTGATATCTTTGAAAGTCTGTTTGAAGCACTAATATAGTCAGCTATCCGACGAAATAAAAAACTGATTGAGAATGATATCAACCAGTAAGGGCTATAGACGATCGAGGATAGCGTTACTTATCATCGTTTTCTTTAAAGTAGTCATCAATGTACTCTTTAATTTTTTCAAAATCTTTAGTCAGAAAGAATTTAGAAGGAACTTTTATGATAGGAAGGTTGTTTTCATTATCAAAAGGAACGAATGGCTCAGGAAGGACCAAGTAGTCAACATTATCTTTGTCCCTAAGATAATTTACTGAAACATCGTAAAACTGAGAGAAATAATCTTTAAGACTTGTATCTTTTTTTAAAAGAAGTCCCGGAGATAATGGCGTATACGACATTACATTATTGAGCACTAAGACAAAACAAATTTTTTTCATAGATAAACCACCTTTCAGTTAAATTATATACTAATTAATAGAATTAATGTAAATGAATTGAAAATATCGGTATTTGATTTTTTGATAATAAAAAATCTTTAGATTGTAAAAAAAATAAGTCAGCAATCGTCAGCGATAACTAAAAAAATACCTAAATATCTAATTTTTAAGGAAAGCAACTAAGAAAAATAAAACAGCTGGAATCCAAAAGAACTTTGACCCTATTCCTAGTACAAAAAAAGCTACAGCTAAACCAAGATAAGTTTTATCTGCATCATTATAATTATGAAATTTCATTAGTTTACCTCCCGTAGTTCTATATCAAATAAGTAAGAGAAAATGATTAGATGAATGAATATAATTTCAATAATCTCATTTGATACTAGAAATGGATTTTATAATCATTTTCAAAAATATCACTTATCTTTATATTTTGGTAGGGAAAAATTATTTCATACCATACAATATACATTTCTCTATCATAGATACCTCGAAGCAATAAGTCGTTTATATCTGCGCTATTTGAATCAAATAAATCACATATATCAATTCTCTTAAAGTTATCCATAAAAGCACCTTCGAAGTAAAGGATAACAGAACAAAGTGTGTAAGTAAAAAAATTATATATATGCGAAAAAAAACCAGTACCTTGGAGCATTCGGGTACTGGAAAGGCTAAATTTAAAATGAATCGGGCCTCAATTGCATTTAGTTAGGAGTTGCCTTTTTTTAAATATTACTTTAATCAGTCTTTTTGAGCAAATAAAAAAACCAACAACTATAAAGTTGCTGGCAATGCCTAAAAACTTGAAAGGGTTAGTTAAAAGAATATAAAGGCATTACAAATATTCTAAAGTAAATATTGAGTATCCGTCAAGGAAACTGCTATGTACAAAAAAGAGATGGCAAATTACTTACCATCTCAAACAGTGAACTGTCAGTTTTCCGCCTGACAGTTATATTGTATCAAATCAATGTGTGAAAACACTATTAGTAAGGAAGGATGAAATGCTTCGGATGAAGAATAAATCTTTTATTGTAATAATACTATCGGCAATAATCGCTACAAGTTGGCTATCCTATACGATAGTGGACCAACAGGAACAAATTGAGCAGTTACAAGAACAACTGCAGCATGAGCAGATGAAGTACAAGATTATTATCAATGATTCGCTAGTCAGGGATGCGATGGAAGCAGGGGGATGAAGATGACATTTGCAATACTAGGTACAACGGCTTTTGTCGTGATTATGTTTTTATGTGTTGTGATAGGCAAGGCTACTGACAAAAAGGAGCAAGATTATGGAGGAAGCTATTTTATGAAACAAGATGGTGTTGATCGTCGAAGTAATCGTCACAGAGCAGTTAAAAAAGATCGAAAGTAAAGCAAAATAAAAAGCATTAAGCAATCGCCCAATGCCCCAAAAATAATGATTTTGTCCCCGCCAAGGTGACTTCATTATACCAGACAAAGGGGCGATTGAGCAATGATGCTATTACTAAGAGAAGTTGATTTCTCTCAAACGAGAAAGAATGCACGATATGTTTTGAAGAACTATCGTCGGTTGGAGCGGATTGCAGGTCGTTCAAAGATCGATGTCCGCTCACCAATTATTACTGATATGCCTAGAACACCTAGCAATGGAAATAAGTCCGAGGATGCTTACATTCAAAGATTGGATGCAGAAACAGAAAGAGATGCAATAATCGTGGCGCTTATGGCTTTGAAGCTAACAAGCAGACAGATACTTCATTATAGCTTCTGCTTACAAGAGCAGTATTCTAATCTAAGGATCGCAGATGAGATGGGCTATTCAGTTCGGCAAATTGAGCGAATGAAGTCAGATGCATTGGTTGAATTTGCTGAAAGTTATCGTCGTGGCAAGCTTGTCGCTTATCGTTGAAAAATGGCGGTTTTTTGGCGGTATAATGGCGGTTTAATGCCAATAATCCATAGTAAGATAGTATTGTCAATTATTGTAAATAACAGGGCGCACTCCTTTAAGATGCGTTGGCAGACCTCCTTTCTGAAAATTATTCCCAGCGCCCTGTGTTTAACTAAGACGGCAAAAAAATCTATTATGAATGGAGTTGAACACACTCCTTATCTTCATTCGCTAGCCGTCTTTTTTATTATGTCACTGTGGCAGACCGGGGAAATGCAGAGGCTATGCATATAATGTGTACGACTCGTAAGTGAGGTTCAAGTCCTCACCAGTGGATTTGGGAGTTGTCGGTTAGATTACTCACATGATATTTGCTACTTCCTACTAGGCAGTCCTTTAGGGCTGTTTATTTTTATTGGGTATTACTCGATTTCTTGATATCATATAGAAAAGGAGTGATTCATAAGTGAATAGTGAACAATACGTAGAATCTGTTAAGCAGATGATGTCCCAACAAAATAACTTTTTTGCAATATTTCTTGCTATTTTAGCGATTGTACTTACATTTGCTGGAATATTACAATGGAGATTAAGTAATAAACAAATTCAACAAATCAAAGAAGAAACAAGGGCGGAGACAATTGCTGATATTGAGAAAATACTTAATTTATCTGATTTACATACATTAAAAGACGATATAAGGAAGCCTTTGATAAATAGTATTGAAACAGCAACTCAATCGGCTAATGGATTTTTAGATTACGAGCATCTTTCGTTAGATTTAATTTTTTTAAATTTGAATAGAAGTCCGTATCCCATAGCTGATTTAATGGTTGTTATAGATGTTTACACGCCTTATTTGAGAAGGGATATAGGTAATTTAAACTATTTCGTTTCCAAAATAGAAAAACTAGTTAATAATTCGGATATCAATTTATCAGACGAAGGTAATATCCCACGTTTAAAACTTGTGTACGATAAATTATCTGTAATTGAGAGTAGCTTGAATCAAAAGTCATTTAAAATTGAAAATTTTAAGAATACTAATCTTTTTAAATAAGTAATTGTCTAAAGATCTCACTTGAGGTCTTTTTTTTGTATAGAATTACAAAACAAACACAGATCGCGAGGTGGTGGAGAATGGATGGCTAGACAGAGAAATCCAATGCGAGATGAAGGATATCGTATTTGGATAGAATCAAATAAACAGAAGCCTCTCAAAGATATTGCCGAAGAATTAGGTGTATCTGCTTCTACTGTCCGTAAATGGAAATCTGAAGATAAATGGGACGGCGAAGCGAAACGGAGCGCTCCGAATGAAAAAGAGCGTTACGATTCAATGCGCGGCAATCAAAATGCCAAAGGTAATCCTGGTGGTAAGCCTCCGACTGATAATAAGAATGCTGTAAGTCATGGGCTGTTTGCCAACTGGCTTCCTGATGCTACACGCCAAATCATTCAAGAACTTTATACTTCTGAACCTAGTGATATCCTTTGGAACAATATTATGATCCAATACACCGCAATTATACAATCGCAGAAAATCATGAACGTTCAAAGTGAATTTGATCATACAGAGGATGTTGTCAGTGCGGAAGTAAATCCGATGTTTGTTGACCAAAAAACAGGCAAATCAGTCCAAACAAAGGTTACACGCCAATTTCAATATGCATGGGATAAACAAGCTAGTTTCTTAAATGCTCAATCAAGAGCTATGGGAACGTTGTCTAATTTGATTAAACAATTCATAGCTATCTCCGATGATCGAGACGAGAGAAGACTTAAATTGGAACTTATGAGTTCACAAATCGACAATCTGCGTGCCAAAAATAATAATGGTGACGAAGAGTTTGATACGGAAGATGATGGGTTCTTGGAAGCATTAGAATCTGAGGGTGAAAAACTATGGCCAGAAGAATAAAACAGGTAGTATTTAAGTTCAAACCTTTCAGCAAAAAGCAGAAGATGATTCTTACTTGGTGGACAAAGAAGTCTGCCGTTAAGGATAAAGACGGAATCATAGCCGATGGCGCTATTCGTAGTGGCAAAACTATTTCTATGTGCTTATCTTATGTTATTTGGGCTATGTCAACATTTGACAGCAAGAATCTTGGGATGGCAGGCAAAACAATCGGCTCGTTTCGGCGGAACGTACTGTTTTGGCTTAAACTTATGCTTCTATCACGAGGATATCGATACAAAGATCATCGTGCTGACAATATGTTGGAAGTTACTAAAAGAGGCAATACCAATTACTTTTATGTTTTTGGTGGTAAAGATGAACGATCCCAAGACTTGATTCAGGGTATTACATTAGCTGGCATGTTCTTTGATGAGGTAGCACTTATGCCAGAATCATTTGTAAACCAAGCGACTGGGCGTTGTTCCGAGAAAGGTTCCAAGTTTTGGTTTAACTGCAACCCAGATGGTCCATACCATTGGTTCAAACTGAATTGGATTGACAAGATCAAAGAAAAAAATCTGGTGTATCTTCACTTTACGATGGATGACAATCTTAGTTTAGATGAATCTATCAAGAAGAGATATCGCAGCATGTATTCAGGAGTCTTCTACAAACGATATATTCTTGGTTTGTGGACAGTTGCTGAAGGTATCATTTACGATATGTTTGATCAATCAAAACATGTCTACAATACATTAGTTGATTTCATTTTCGGTGATAATTATATAAGCATTGACTACGGTACGCAGAACGCTACCGTATTTTTGTTGTGGCAAAAAAGTAAAGATGGCATTTGGTATTGCGTAAAAGAATTCTATTATTCTGGGCGTGATAACAAAAAGCAAAAGACAGACAGTGAATTTGCAGATGAACTACAGAAGTTTACAGAAGGTATACGTATTAAAGAAGTGATTGTGGATCCATCTGCTGCTTCTTTTATTGCAGAGTTAAAGAAACGTAACTTCAAAATCAGAAAAGCAAAAAATGATGTTCTAGATGGCATTCGTTTTGTGGGTACTCTCCTTAACGAAGAAAAAATAGCGTTTAATTCCTCTTGTGTGAATACCCTAAAGGAATTTAGTTCTTATATATGGGATTCTAAAGCAATGGATCGTGGAGAGGATAAGCCTATTAAGCAAAACGACCATGCAATGGATGCCGTTAGATATTTCGTTTACACGATTATCTTTAAGAGCAACAAAGTTAAAATTACTAATCGTCCTACATGGATGGAATAAAGAAGGTGAAATAATGGCAATCGCTATTGATCGTGAATTAGCTGGTGATATTAATAACCCTAGTATGGAAGTAATCAATTTCTGCATGGATGAGCATAAGAAAGAAATACCACGGCTAGATATGTTGTTTGATTACTATGAAGGTAGACCGCATAAAATTGGTCAAGCAAATATTCGAACGCCACACGAAATGGATGAAATCTTTGTCAACAACGCTAAATATGTAACGGACATGATGGTTGGATTCACGGTAGGCGCTCCTGTTTCTTACGCAGCTGCAAAAGATAAAGACATTGCGCCTGTTACAGATGCGTTAGAAAAAATGAAAATTAAGAAGCACGATAAAGAATTGGAAAAAGGTTTATCAACAATGGGCATGGGGCTTGAGTTACATTACCTTGCTATTAAGCCCGGTACCGAAGGAAACGATGTCCCGGAAACAGTGCCTAAAATTGCTTGGATTGACCCTAGAGGGATGTTTCTAGTTGTTGATGATACTATTGATCGAACAAAATTATTTGCTGTTCGTATGGTCAAGAAGCGTGACTTGAAAAGAAGAACATTCTGGGAGATAACAGTTTACACTCCAAAGTGGGTGATCACTTATCTATCTAAAACGAAGCGACTAGATCCAACAAGCTTAATCAATAAATCGCCGAATCCTAAAGTTAAACCGCATTACTACAAGGATGTACCTGTAGTTGAGTTTAGAAACAATGAAGAAAAGCAAGGTGACTATGAGCAACAACTATCTCAAATAGATGGTTACAACGTCTTACAAACGGATCGTATCAAAGATAAGAAGAACTTTGTTAAAGCGATCATGATTATGTTCGGATTTGGGTTGCCTGACGAAAAGCCGGATGAGATAAATGGAACAATGGCCATAGAAGCGCCAGCCAAATCAGATGGTGGAGATTTCCAGTATGCTACGAATACATTCGATGAGACTCAAGTACAGACACTTGCTGATTCTTTGTTAGACGATTTTCACAAGACTACTTATGTGCCTAACCTGAACGACGAGAACTTCGCTGGAACCCAGTCAGGTGAAGCGATGAAATACAAGTTGTTCGGGTTGTTGCTGGTGTTGTCAATCAAAATTGGATACTTGGAAGATGGAATCATGCAGCGTTTGGAATTGTTGCAAAACATTTTAAATGTAAAAGGCCATAACGTCGATGTCGAAGGAACAACGATCAAGTTCAAACCTAACTTGCCAATTAACCGATCGGATATCATAAATCAGATCAAGGAATCGCAAGAGTTTATACCGTTATTAATTAGCTTAGGTTGGTTGGATGATATCGATAATCCACATGAAGTGGTTGAAATGTTGAATCAGCAAAAAGAGGAAAATATGAAGTTGCAAGCCAAAGTATTAGGTGTGCAAGCTGAAGATAGTCATTCGGATTTGGATGATGAGCCGAACGAAGAGACTGAAGAAGACTAGGAGCTGATTAAATGGCTCAAAAGAAACGTAAGCTATCCTATTGGGAACGTCGAAACATTGATGCTGAGCAAAAGATAAATGACGGTGCAATAAAGGTTGAGGAAGCTGTGTCGAAAGCTTACAGGCAAGCACAGAAATACTTGACCCAAAAGGTAAGGAAGTTATTTGCTCGCTCTCAACAACGATCTGGACTATCTGAGGAAGAGGCTAAACAGATACTGAATCAAACAACATCAGTTGAAGAGTTAGCAGAATTAAGAAAGCTGTCAAAGCAGATTAAAGACCCAGAGTTACAAGCTTCAGCGAAGAATCGTTTGCAAACATTAGCATTTAAAGAGCGTATCACTCGTGCAGAAGATTTGAAAGCCAAGTCTTTTTTAGTTTCTAAGCAAGTTGCAGATGTTCAGTTAGAAAAGCAGACAGAATTCTATGTAGATGCTATTCATGAGTCATATCGTGAGGCTACCGCGGAATCAGTTATTCGTAAAGCCCAAGAGAATGCCAAAAATGGCGTTGTCATTGAGGTATGGAACAAAAAGGATTATCAGTTCAAAGAATTATCTACCAGGTATACAAAGAACATCCTCGATAGCCATTGGCATGAATCAAATTATTCTAAAAGGCTGTGGGGCGACACTGAAGCTTTAGCGGCAAGATTAGAAGAGTTGTTCACTGTCGAATCAATGACTGGCATGTCTGAGTTTGAGATGGCTAAGGCAATAGCTAGTGAATTTGACCGCTCAATTGGTGTTGCTAGGCGGTTGATACGCACGGAAGCTAATTACATGGCTAACCAAGCAAAACTCAAAGCGTGGCAAGATAACGGCGTAAAAGAGTACATGCTAGTGGCTGTGTTGGATTTGCGGACATCTGAGATTTGTCGAGGCAAAGACCATAAGTTTTATTTAGTCTCAGAAGCTGTTGTAAATGGAGCTAGTGGTACATATCCGCCGTTCCATCCTTGGTGTCGAACGATTGCAGTAATGTATAGCAAACGCACGCTGAAATTGCCCAGAAACGCTTTGGATCCTATTAGCGGCAAAGTCATTCCGATAAAAGGAGAAACAACCTATAATGATTGGATGAACAAGCTGAAAGAAAAGTATTCTGACGAAGAAATTGCATTACAGCAAAAGAAAATAAAAAATGCTGCAAAAGATAATGCTGAATACAGAAACTTAAAAAATGTATTAGGTGATAAGAATACACCTTCGACATTGGATAAGTACCAGAATATCAAGTATAATAAGGGTAACGAATGGGAAGAATTGAAAGATCATTACTTTGTTAAATCGCGCCTGAAAGATGCAAGATACGGATCTGTTATAAACGCTGAAAAACAAGCGCCTCATATGAAAAGCACTGCTAAAGCAGGAAAAAGTTATTTTAATGATGATGTCGATGTTCAAGGGCTATTTGATAAGTATGCTGGTACTGGGGTTGTCGAAACTAGTAAAAACGGTCGAATGAACAAAGAAAAAATTATGACTGATACATTTTTAGGCTTTGATTATCGATCAGGTTTAGAGGTAAAGGGGTTTAAGATTCATCATTCAGCAAATAGAACCCATTTAGTACCATGGAAAGGAGAGAGTTAAGATGGATTTAGAAAGCTATCTAGGTAAAGAAGTCCGAGTAACGTTTTTGGATGGTGTTATATTGTCAGGTAGAATAATTGACTATACTACTAGTGAAGATAATGACGATGAAGGAGAATATTTGGTTATTAGGCCGCAATCTGGAAAGCTAAAAGATCGATCTGTTGCTTTCTTTGAACACGAAATAGAGTCAATACTTGAGAAGTAATAGTACCCAATCTTTTATTAGATTAGGTGCTATTTTTATGCCCAAACTTTGATGGCAATAAAAGCTAAGTAAAATCTAATAACGTGTGTGGGTTCAAAATAGAATATCAAAGGTAAAGCACTGTGTCTGGGCGAAAGCGTGGATGGGGTGCTTTTTTGTTATGCCTGTTTTGAGTGTGCATGGGTAAAGGAGAAAGTTATGAAAGAGAATAAATTGTTAATGGACCAATTTGTAGGGCACAAATACGGCAATCGGTTGATGAAAATGAAACTGCAGTTCTTTGCTGAAGGCGGCGAAGGTGACGGTGCAGATGGTGGGTCAGATGATGGAGAAAGCAAACCAATTTCTTTTTCCAGTCAATCTGAATTCGATTCTGTTGTAGACAAACGGATTTCTAAAGCCATTGAAACGGCACAGGCTAAATGGCAGACGGATGCTGAAAAACGTATTCAAGATGCCGAGAAAAAAGGTCAAATGTCTGCCGAAGAAAAAGCGCAATATGAGCTGCAACAAGAGCGTGAACAGTTAGAAGCTGATCGTGTGGCTTTGAAACGTGACAAGGATGAAGCAGGTGTAATCAAACGGCTTTCTGCTGATAAGCTCCCAGACACTCTCTCAACTGTATTAACACCTTTGTTTGGTGGTGATGAAAAGAATCTAGAGGAAGCGTATGGCAATGTATCTAAAGCTTTTCGTGATGCAGTTGAACAAGCAGTGAACATCCGTCTTGCGGGATCAGCTGATAATCCAGCAGGTAATAGCGGTGGTAATGACAAAGAGTCAATCGGTAGCCAATATGCAAAGAATGCAAATAGTCGGAAAAAAGCAACCAATGACGACTTTTGGAAATAAAAAATAGGAGGAAACACAAATGTACGTAAAACCAATCAAAACAGCTAAGCACTTAAACTTCTTAGCTAGCGCAAAATTCCAAAACTTTACCTACCAAGCTGACAAATCTTTCGAAGCTGGTGAAATCTATCCAGCCAATGACGGTACAGCTTTAGGTATTGTATTTAATTCAGTAACAGTAGATGCTGATACAGGCTCACAACCAGCAGCAATCCTTGTAGGTGGTTATGTATTGGCTGATCGTTTGCCAGAAGCACCAACGAATGCTGCGATCACTGCACTGAAGAATATCACCTTCTTAGATGCTGATAAAAAACCAAAAGTAGCCGCTGACAGCGGAGAATAAAAGGAAGCAGGAGGAAATAAACATGCCAACAATTATGGAATTATTTACACAAAACGAAGTTTTAAGCTATGTTCGTGATCGCGAATATAAACCTTTACTAGGTGAAACACTCTTCCCAGAGCGCAAACAACCGTCTTTGAAATTGGATCAATTAAGCGGCGGTAGCCGTATTCCTATTGCAGCATCTATCCACGACTTTGATACAGAAGCGGAAATCGGCAGTCGAATTGCTAACAAGCAAGAATTAGAACTAAGTTTGATCAAACGAAAAATCCAATTGAAAGAAACCGATATTATTGCTTTGGAAAATCCACGCACGCCTGCAGAACAAGCGTATCTAGTTGGCCAAGTTTACAATGACATCGATCAATTAGTAGCTGGTGTACGCGCTCGTGTGGAAGCTATGCGTATGGAAGTATTAGCCTCTGGTCAAGTTACGGTTAAAGAAAATGGATTGAACTTCACACTTGATTACCATGTTCCTACTGAACACAAAGAAGCCTTGACTGGTACGAACGTTTGGACGAACGAAAATTCTGATCCATTGGCTGATATCGAACGTTGGATTGATGCATTGGATACTAAGCCAACTCGTGCGCTCACTTCTCGGAAAATCTATCGTGCGCTTGCTACGCATCCTAAAATCATTGCTGCAATCTTCGGTAAAGATTCTGGGCGTGTAGTTTCACAAGCTGACTTAGATGCATTCATGGAAACTCATAGCTATCCAGTAATCCGTACTTATGACGAGAAATATAAAGTACAGCAAGCTGACGGAACGTATACAACAAAGAAATATTTCCCTGAAAACAAATTCGCAATGTTCAATGATGATTTGTTGGGTGAAACGCTATATGGTCCTACTGCAGAAGAAACTCGTTTGACTCGGGATCCAGCGGTTGATACTACGCTTGTCAGCAATGTATTGGCATCTGTTTACGATGAAACGCGTGATCCTGTCGGAACTTGGACGAAAGCTGTTGCAACTGCATTGCCTTCATTTGCAGCTGCTGATGAAGTGTTTCAAGCACAACCAATCGCATAGGAGGAAAAACAATGTTTAAAGTCAAAGTAAAAGATATCCCTGTATTCTATTCGGGGAGACGTTATGGTTCAGGTGAAGAGTTAATTATCGAAGGCGATCATATGAATGATGATTTGTTTGATAAAATCGAAGAAATCGAAAATGTGCCGTTCAAAGGCGTTAAAGAAGTAACTTTACGTAAGGCGCTTGAAGCTGCAAAGGTTGAAATTCCTGAAGAGGCTGATCGTGATGCATTGATTCAGCTGATGAATGACAATCAAGTAACTTTGTAAGGAGTGATAGCTTATGAATGAACAAAATCAAATCGTCCTAGATAAGCTTGCTGTCGAACTAGGGCGTAAGTTTTCTATTACGGATTCAACAGCCATAGAAGTACTGAAAGATGATATCAAAGATGCAATGTATGATGCATTGGATTATTGCAATCGTGATGTACTTGTGGGCAATATGCCGTCTTCTGTTAAAGATTTGTATATCTTTCGCAGGAATACTGAAGGTAACGAAGGCGAAACAGCCCGGACTGAGGGCGGTGTATCTCAATCTTTCGAAATTGGTATTCCTGCAAAGATTCAATCAAAACTCAATCGCTATAGAGTGGCAAAAGTGAGGTCGTTCAGATGAGACTTAGGGAACGCGATTTACAAATTGTCTACCTAAAAAAACGAAAAGTCACTCATGACGAAGAAGCAGAAGAAATAATCACATACCCGTTTGATCCGATTGAGTTCAGTATGAATGTACAAGCTGCAAGCGGTACGGTAAACGCTCAGATCTACGGTAGCAAGCTTGAAACAATGAAAGCATGTAAATACCAAGGTGACAAGATCAACGAAGGACAAAATGAGTTAGACGGTATTTGCGTCTATGTCGGCAAAGATGAGGAACCAGACTTCACAATCAAATCTATCCAGACATTTTCGACACACAAGAACATTATGCTGGAAAGGAATGATAATCGTGGGAGTTGAAATCAAAGGCCTTGAAAGTTTACGGCGAAAAGTCAAAGCAATACCGCAAATCTTAGATGATGCGATGTGGGATGCAACTTTTGAAATTACCGAGTTGATTAAACAAGCCGCTGAATTGCGATTATCGTCTAGCATGAAATATTCTAGTGGTGAATTATTGGGAAGTTTGAAGAATGAAGTTGTGATCAATACACAAAACCAAATTGTTGGGCGTGTCTGGTCCGACAAGCAAGAAGCGCTATTTCGTGAAGTTGGTACTGGTCCTGTCGGTGAAGCTAGTCAAAAAGACTTACCAGAAGGATTTACACCAGTTTACTCGCAAACAGCATGGTTTATCCCAGCAAAAGATGTTGCAGTTGATTTGGAAGCTATATACGGTATTCCTAGTGTGACTGTTCAAGGTACAGACTTCTACATTACCAAAGGACAGCCAGCACGACCGTTCTTGTATCCTTCTTTAGTAGATTTGATCGGTGAAGCACCTGAAATCTACAAAGAACATGTACAACGCAAGTTAAGGGAGTTGAAGTGATGGAACGAGTTAATATGAAGGCAGTCACTGTTGAAGTATTACAAGCCGTTACTGCTATCAAGAAGATTGCTACGGACTATCCTTCAACTTGGAATACATTCCCATTGGCTATCTACCGGACAGCTAACAAGCCACATCAGATTGATTCATTAGGTAAAGAGTTACAAACAGAATGGACAATCACAGTTGAATTATACGGAGACAAAAGCCAGACCAGTATTGCTGAAAGTGTTTTAAACACATTCAGTGGTATTGGTTTTTCTGGCACCATTAAAGATGCTAACACAGCTGATCTAAAGCGAATCATCGTTGAAGTAACAGCTGTAGTTGATAATGTTACGAAATATGTTTACAAAAAATAGGAGGAATTACACATGGATTTTGCAGGACTATTATCAAAGGGTACCGTCTTAACCTACAAAGATGGTGCAACAACTAAAACTGTAGCAGCAGTTAAATCTATCCCAGCATTGGGTAGTGACCCAGAAAAAGTGGATGTAACACACTTGGGATCAGAAAAGAAAGCTTATATCAAAGGTATCGAAGATACTGACAACTTAGAATTTGCGATCGTATATCAAGGAGATAACTTCCGTGATATTCACGCCTTGGTTGAAGCGAATAAATCGGTCGATTGGACAATCACATATCCAGATGGCTTAAAATCAGAGTTTACTGGTGAACCATATTATAAATTTGATGGTGCAGAAGTCAATCAAGCCATTGGATTTAACTTAGGTGTGGTTGTTAGTGAAGGGCCGACTATGACACCTGCACCGGCAAAGTAATCAACCCCGAGTCGGTTACTTTGTCACCGAAGACATCTACCGCAGTTGCGGGGACTGCATCAAATCGTCAATTGTCAGCAACTGTATCACCTAGTGATGCTACTGATAAAACTGTTAAGTATACAATTGCACCAACTACTGCAGGTTTGGCAGTATCGAACACTGGGAATATTACCTGGACTGCAGATGTGCCGTCAGGAGCCTATACAACAACAGGTATAACAAATTCCGGAAATAAAACAGACACACACGTTTTAACATTAACAGAACCAGTAGAAGGTTAGTCAAAAGACTAGCCTTTTTATCTTAGGAGGAAAACAATTATGTCAAAAAACAATATCGCACAATTTCCACACACAACACCATTCGAATTAGGTGATCTAACTTTACAACTGCGATTGGATGGTAAAGCCGTTTTGGCAATTGAAAAACGATTAGATGAAGGGATCATGGGTCTTTTTGTTAAAAAACAAGGCGAAATCAAATTGCCTCCATCAAATAGTTTGCTAATCGTGTTGCAAGGGGCAAATAAAACAAGCGGTGTAACGGATAAAGTTATCACTGAAGCATTTGAACAATACCTAGATTCTGGGAAAACGACTATGGATCTATTCGGTGAAGTGAATGAATTTTTGGATGAAGCTGGTTTTTTCGGAAAGAAAGAAACGGAGAACGAAGCGACAGATGGGGAATCTTTGGATCAGACGAACAGCGAAGACAGTCTTCTGTAAAAAACTTCTCCAATTTATCTGAAATGCTTGAGTATATGTATCCTCAAGCGGTTGAAGCAGGAATCCCCTCTACTGAGTATTGGGGAATGACCCTTGAGGAAATCATGATACAAGTCCAAGCGAACAAGCGGATAAAAGAAAATGAAATGAGAGAGAGGGCATATTTTGATTATGCGCAGCAAAAATTATCAATCTATGCTTTTAACGATCCTAAACACATGCCTGGGTTCGAGGATGCTTATCCTTTTCTCAAACAGATTGAGCAAGCCGTTGAGGAAGCCAAAACAGAAGAGGAATCAAAGCAAGACGCGATGAAGCGGGATCAAGAAATTTTCCTGGCTCAAGCACAAGCGATCAATGCAACACGAGAGAGAAGAAAACTCATAGAAGAAAGGTAGGTGAGAAAGCATGGAATTAGAAACGCTTGAGGTACTCCTTGATATTAATACTGCCAGAGTTGAGCAGTCATTGGAACGTGTATTGCCGCAAATCGAAAGTGCTATGAGTCGAATCCAACAAATGTCTGGTAACTCTATGGATCGTACGGAGAAAAACATGGATATTGAAAAAGGTGCTAGCAATTTCACGAAACAACTAGAAAAAATGAATCAAGCACTCGAAAAAACATTAGCAAACTTCGAACGATCAACAAAGCAATCGTCCGAAGCTGTTGGCGACAATTTTTCTTCTGGTATTCGCAAAGCTCGTCCAAAAGTAACCAAAGAAATTGATGCGATGGTCAATGAGATCAACGCCAAGATGGGTCAAGCGAAAGCAGCGCAAGAAAAGATTGCTTATCTGAAATCGCAAAGACAAACGGCATCGAGTCAAGGGGATACAGGGAAAGTCGTAAAATACGATGAACAAATCGCCCGAGCGCAAGCGCAAATGACGAAGTTCAAAGATCAAGCAGCTGGATTGGGGAATACCATCAAACGAGAACTTGATGCAGTTCCTTCTTCCTTGGATAACATTACAAAAGGCATGAGCCAAAACGAAGTTCAAATCGAAGCGATGAGAAAACGAATTCGAACATTAAAGGCAGAATACAACGATCAACGCGTACCAACTGGCAGCTTTAGTTCTGGATTCAAGAACTATGAAGATACTCCTCAATCACTGAAAACGTCTGGTGAGATTCAAAAACAATCAATCAAGATGAATAAATTAATCAGTGATAATGATCGTCTACAGAAGGAGTATTCCCAAACAGAAGATCGTGCAGAAGCACTGAGGAAGGCTCTCCAACGAGTCAACTCTGCATTAGGCCAATCCTCCATTCAAACTGGTAATGCTTCTAACGGTGCAAGTATGACAGGCACAGGGTTGAAGCAATCTGAGCGAGCTGTTTCTAAATATGGCGGAGTATTCAACCGTATGTCCAATGCAGTTTCACACGGATTTGGGAGCGTCGGAAATGGCTTGAGGAACTCTCTTGGATTTATTGGAAAGTTCGGAAGTCTATTTTCTAGTAATTCCAACAAAGTTACAGCTGGAACAAATCGAATGACCGGAAGCACGAATGCTTTTGGCCAGTCGATGAAATATCTATTACCTTCATTGGTCGTTTATCAGCTGTTAGGTGGCGCGATTACCAAACTAGCTAGCGGTATGATGTCAGCATTGAAAACGAACGATCAATTCAGTGCTTCGTTGAATCAGATTAAAGTCAACCTTATGACGGCATTTTATCCAATATACACGGCAATCTTACCAGCACTAAATGCGTTAATGAGCATAGTAGCTCAACTCACAGGGCAGCTGGCTTCCTTTATTGCGATGCTATTCGGAACAACCTATGATGCAGCAAAACAAGGCGCTAGTGGACTGTATGACAATATCCAGGCGTTAAAAGATACTGGCTCTTCCGCAAATAAAGCCAATGAGAAAGTGAAGAAACTACAAAAGTCTCTCATGGGATTTGACCAAATCAACAAGCTAACGATGGATACAGATGATGAAAAGAAAGAAGATTCTGCTCCTGGTATTGATTTTGGATCTGCAACTGGTACCTATTCCACGCCTAAATGGATGAAAGATATCCAAAATATACTAAAAAATTTCTTCAAGCCGTTTCAGGATGCATGGAAAAACCAAGGACAACGAGTGATCGATGCTTGGAAGTATGCACTAGGTGAGGTTATTGGACTTGCATCTGCTATCGGCAAGTCATTTATGGAAGTTTGGACCAATGGGACCGGGCAGCTTTTCATAGAAAATATATTGATCTTACTTGCAGATATACTCGGAATAATTGGTGATATCGCTGGTGCTTTCAGACGAGCTTGGGAAGACAACGGACGAGGAACACGCCTGATTCAATCATATTTTGATTTGTGGAATTCGATTCTGGGCTTATTGCATGAAGTAGCGAATTCATTTAGAAATGCATGGAATGACAACGGACTAGGCGAATCTATTTTGGGAAATCTGTTAGAAATCGTCACAAAATTAAATAATGCTGTATCAAATATAGCTGCCCAATTCTCAGAGGCATGGAAAGCTGGTAGTGTTGGTGAATCTATCTTTTCAACTCTTCTTGAAATTGTTGATGGCTTATTAGAAAAAATAAGGGTAATGGCTGGAGCTACCGAAGAGTGGGGTAAGAAGCTTAACTTTACTCCTTTATTGTCGTCTATTGAGGGTTTATTGAAATCTATTCAGCCGCTAGCGGAAAATATAGGAGCTGGACTAGCTTGGTTTTATGAGAATGTTTTACTGCCGTTAGCAAAATTTACTATAGAAAATGTCATACCGGCATTTTTAGATTTACTGAGTGGTGCTCTAGATTTACTAAACGGAATTATCGAGGGGTTAAAGCCTGCTTTTAAATGGTTGTGGGATAACTTCTTAAAACCTATAGCAACATGGACTGGCGGAGTAGTTGTTGAATTCATAGAATCTTTAGCCGACGTATTATCTGATATAGGGGATTGGATAACCAAGCACTCTGAAGGTTTTTCTAACTTTGTAATTGTTTTCGGAACATTTGTGGCGACCTTAAAATTATTAAGTATCTTATCTACAGTCGTCGGAGTATTGAGTTCAATATTCGGTTTCCTCAGTTCAATAGGTGGACTTGCTGGAATTCTATCGGCTGTGGGCAGTGCAATAGGTGGAGTAGTAGCAATTTTAGGTGGGCCAATAACCATTGCGATTGCTGCAACTGTAGCTGCAGGTGTGTTACTTTGGAAAAATTGGGATACGATTAAAGAAGCAGCAGGGAAACTTGGTAAATGGATTGGAGAAAAATGGGATGGCATTAAAACGGCCACTTCAGAAGCTTGGGGAAAAGTTACTAAGTGGACTAGTGAAAAATGGAATGATGCGAAAAAAACTGTCTCTGATAAAGCCTCTGATATTTGGAAATCTGTAAGTAACAGATGGTCAGATGTTAAGAAAAACACCAAGGACACTTGGGATAACTTTTCTACTACTATTTCGTCTAAAGCCAAAACCGCTAAGGAAAATGCTTCAACAAGACTGCAAGAATTAAAAAGAAATGTTTCTGATCGATGGTCTGAGACTTGGAGCAATACGCGATCAAAATGGGATGAAATCAAAGATAAGGTTTCAAACCAGGCCGGAGCAGCTAAGAATAACGCTAGCAATGCTTTTTCAACATTAAGAACAAATATGAGCAATTCTTTAAATTCGATGAAGTCTACTGCTTCGAGTGTTTTTGAAAAGATTGGCGATTGGGCAAATGGTCTTGGAAGCAAAATCGGAAAAGGTTTAAGTAATGGTGTTAAGTCTGTAAAAGATGGTGCTGGAAAGATCTTCAATGGCATGATTAGTGTAATAGGTAAGGGTGTTAATGGCGTCATTGATGGTATCAACTGGGTTCTAAAAAAGGTGGGAGCTGGAAAAAGTACGCTATCTTCGTGGGAAGTCCCCAAATATGCAAGAGGTACTGGATATCACCCGGGTGGGCCTGCTTTAGTCAATGATGGATTAGGATCTAACTATCAAGAAGCCTATCGTACGCCAGACGGTCGCACAGGTATCTTCCCGGCACAGCGAAATTTGATGGTAAATTTGCCAAAAGGAACATCTGTGTTGAGTGGTCCAAAGACTGCTGCAATGTACGGAGTGCAGGCCTATGCTAACGGAATAGGTGACTGGTTCAAAGAAAAGTGGAATGGTGCAAAAGAAATTGCTTCAGACATTTGGTCTTATGCATCTAATCCTAAAAAGTTATTGAATGCTGCAGTTTCCAAATTTGTTAATTTAAGTAATGCTTTTGAGCCAGCATTATCAATGGCTAAAGGAGCTGTTGGAACTGTTGCTGAGGGTTCCTATGAATGGTTTAAATCAAAATTTGCTGCAGGACATGAAGCACAAAATAGTTCGTTTGATGGATCAATGGGAAGTTGGGGTGTATACAAATACCTATACGATATCGCTAGAAAGACTGTCGGTCGATATCCAGGTATGCGAATCACCTCTGGTTTCAGACCAGGTGACCCTCATTCCCATGGGAAGCATCAGGCAATTGACGTTGCGTATCCAGCAAGTATGAATGGATCATCTAAATACATGGCTCCTGCCAATTGGGTGTTTGATAACTTTGCATCAAAAGTAGCTTATGTAATCACTCAAGGGAAAGTCCGAGACCGTAAAGGAATGTCTGGTACTGGATCAAGTGGCAGTTGGGTAAGATGGCCGCAGAATGACCACTACGATCACTTGCATATCAATGGATCTCTTGGACCAAGCGATATCGACAAAAATGCTTCGTTTGGTGCAATCGGCGGTGCTGCTGTAGGTAATGGTGGATGGACATCGAAAATCAAACAGGCTGCAAGTAAACTAGGTCAGCGGATTAGCAGTTCGGAAATTAACGGTGTTCTTGCTCAGATCCAAAGAGAGTCTGGTGGTAATCAGAGCATTACTCAAAGTTCTGCTGTTTGGGATATAAACATGGCAAATGGGAACCCAGCAAGAGGCCTGCTTCAATATATCCCGTCCACGTTTAATGCTTATAAACTACGCGGCTATGAAAATATTTTTAATGGCTATCATCAATTGTTAGCTTTCTTCAATAATTCAAATTGGCGGTATGACCTACCTTATGGTCGCAGAGGTTGGGGACCAACTGGTCGAAGAATTGTAGGTTATGAAAACGGCGGCATAGTCAATCAAGATGGTTTATACCGTATGGGCGAAGGAAACAAGAAAGAGATGGTTATTCCACTAGAGAAACCACAACGTGCCGCTGAATTGATTCAACAAGCCGTTGAGTACCTTGGAATGGATATGTTCAATTCAAGTATAGTGTTGCCGGAAATGTTCCAAGAACCAACGTTCACACCGTCTAACAGTACGTTTAGTAACAACAATCAAATGAACTATGAAGGTGGCGGTATGAAAGACTTCACTTCATCTATGGTAACCACATTGATGAATGCTGTTTCTGCATTGGGAGCAACGCCAACACAAGCGCCAAATGGTGATATTGTCATTAATATTGGCGGTAAAGAATTCGGACGTATTGCAGTTAAAGAAATCAACAAATACCATCAACAGCTTGGGTATACCGAGTTAAACATATAGGAAGGAGTGATTTTATGGCTGGATATTTAAAAATAAATGGTGTTACGATCAAGAATCCTAAAAAGTTTACAGCTGGTATCCAAGCGGTTGATGGTGATTCTGGTCGTAACGCCAAAGGTGATATGACCCGTGATTATCTAACCACAAAAAGGAAAATGGACCTTGAGTGGGGTCCGCTAACTGATGCAGAAATTTCACCAATTTTAAAAGCGGTGATGCCGGTATTTTTTGAAGTCACTTATCCAGATCCCATGGAAGGTGGCATTGTTACAAAAACATTCTATGTCGGTGATCGAACGGCTCCAGCATACTCTTGGCATGATAAACTGCCAAAGTGGGAAGGCTTAACGATGAGTTTTATTGAGAGGTAGGTGAGGAAATTTGTTAGCCACAAGTGAAGAAATTCAAGCTGCTTGGCTTAATACATCAAGGCAATTGTCAATCAGATTAAAAATGAATGATATCACCTATGGGAGTGAGGAAATTACCTCACTCTCTTTTAATTCTGGCAGTATATCGGGTGAAGTGTTTCAGATTGGTTCAACCCCTCTGAATTCGGTTCAGGTAACTTTTCCAACAATTATTGAAACAGTGAAAGAAGATTTAGAAATTGAACCAGAGTTGGGGATTTTAATTAATGGTGAATATCAGTTCACTAAATTAGGTCATTTTTTTATAACAGACTTTGAGCGTGATAGAAACAGTAATAAGACTATAATTACTGCAAATGACAAAATGATATATATGGAAGGAATATATGAATCAAAATTAACCTATCCTAAGCCATATCGGGAAGTTGCGTTAGAAATAGCTAATTTAGCAGGTGTTGAAATTGATCAAGCCTCATTTGCTTCTCTTGGAACTGAGTGGGTTCAGAAACCTGTAGGATATACGTTTCGCCAAGCAATCGGTTTAATCGCTCAGTTTGAAGGTGGTTTTGCTAGCTTTAATCGCAAGGGTGAATTAACAATAAAAAGACTAGCCCCCACAAACTTTGAAATCACTCCAGAATCATACATGTTAAAGGGATTTACTAAAAATGAGAACAGCTATCGAATTGGTGGCATCACGGTTAAAACCGGTGAAGAAGAAACGGATGTCATTCGCGTTGGTTCTACCAATGGATCACAAGTTGAGCTTGAGAATAAAGTGATGACTCAAACACATTTGAATCAAATGTGGGAACTAGTCAAGACACTTAATTATTTTCCTTACGAATTGAAGTGGCGTGGAAGTCCCATTTTGGAAGCAGGAGACTGGATCTATATTGTTGATAAAGACGGTACTAGATATTCTGTCCCTAATCTGTCGTACAATATCACCTTTAATGGTGGAATGTCTTCAGAATCAAAAGCAAATACCAATTCAAGTTCACAGACAACTTATAGATACCGTGGTCCTTTAAATCAACGAGTGGATTATGTTGAATCTCTTCTAAGTGCCAATAAATGGAACAGCAATTACTACGATCAAACAGAGCCTATAGATCCAAAAGAAGGCGATATTTGGTTTAAGCCAAATGGTGTAGATACTGAAATTTGGGTATATGAGAAAAATAGTTCTGGAGAATTGGATTGGGTGTTTAAAGTATCCACTGCAACAGATCCTGATTTGGTGAAAGAAATCGAACAGGCAAAACAAGCCGGAGAAAATGCTCAAGAAGCCGCTGATAAAGCAAAAGCTGATGCACAGTCTGCACAGGCTAAAGCCGATAAAATCCAGATTGATGTCAATGGGCTTGTTTCTGATGTTACTACGATCAATGGGACAGTTAATTCTATTAGTAGTAAAGCTAACGAAGCCTATAATAAGGCGAATGCTGTCGAAAGTAGAACAGCAACGCTTGAAACCTCAGTCACTGGATTAACTGGGCGTATTACAGATATTGAGACGACATCAACAAGCACCACAAAGAAATTAAATGAATTAGTCGTCACAGTGGATGGGCAAAAACAAACCATAGCGACGGTGACGAACACTGCAAATAGCGCCTTGAGTAAGGCGAACGTTCTGGAATCAACCGTTGATGGTGTTAAGCAGACGTTGACCAGTGTAGAAGAATGGCAAAATGACTTCAATATTTCTGCAAGAAATCTAGTGCCCAACAGCTCCTTTTATGATGATAGCATTGGGTGGGGAGCCTCGCTTATCACAAGCATTACATCAAATGGGGCATACACACGAGTTGTTAAGGAAAGTACATCCACAAACAGATCAACTATATCACGTAACATCACAGATGGAAGATTTAAGCCAGACACTCAATACACATTGGGGATTATGGTCTACGTGGAATCAGTTTCTAACAATGCTACTTCTACAGGGTCCAACGTCTTCTTGAGAACTAACAACGGTGCGATGCTGGATGCACCGATGGGGCATATTGATTTCACTAAAGTAGGCGAATGGCAAATTGTAAAAGGCACCGGTAGGACAAGGACTGACACGTGGGTGAACAATCCTCAAATAACAATAGCATTGCAAGCAAACATTACTTGTATCGTAAGAATCAAAGAGTTTGTAATTGTCGAAGGAAACAAATACTTAGGTTGGTTTCCTGACCCAGACAACGTAGCTACTGTTACTAAAGTCAATCAAATTGAGTCAACAGTTGAGGGAACCATTCAAACAGTAGCTAGTGTCAAGAATACTGCTGATTCAGCACTTACTAAAGCAACGCAAGTCGAAACAACAGCGAATGGCCTGAAAACTACCATATCAAGCGTTGAGACAACTGCAAACTCTGCTTTAACTAAAGCTACACAAGTTGAAGCAACGGCTAATGGATTGACCTCTACTGTATCCGAAATGAATACTACCGCTGTGAATACGGATTGGAAAGGCAGAGTGGCAGGATCGTTACAACTATCAGCGGATCCCACATTCCTTAAAGGATCAAATAACCTAATCCCTTACAACAACACTGCGGGAGGTTCGGTTGTTCTTACACGCCAGAATATACCATTAGCTTCAGGTGGAACTCAACCCACTGGCAGTGCCTATCGAATGATGATAGAAACAAAAGGCCCTTCAAGTCCAGCACTTGGTGGATTCTATTATCG
The DNA here is from genome assembly GCF_050546735.1 of Enterococcus sp. AZ095a. NCBI lineage: Bacteria > Bacillati > Bacillota > Bacilli > Lactobacillales > Enterococcaceae > Enterococcus > Enterococcus sp. AZ095a. The sequence goes on from NZ_CP172953.1 coordinate 1,078,944, forward strand.
GCTAGATGCACGTGTAAATGCTAAATTCATTATAAGGTTTATAGCAAATATACCATTTGGTAGAACGGTGTATCATGCACATAATCAAGTAGGTGATGGCAGTTCAGTTCGTTGGTTAACGCCTAGACAAGGTACTGGAACATGGTCTGAGTATGCATATTTAGTACAGTGTGGTACTGGTGGAACATTTAGTACGTTTGGATTCCAATATATCCAATCTGTTGCTGGTGATAATCCTACGCCTGAAGCTCCATTCCGATGGTATGTTGCAAAATTTGAAGTGTTTGATATTACTAATTCTAACCAATCCCAGATCACCCAATTGTCGGATACCATTAATTTAAAAGTATCAAAAGATGATGTAGTAAATCAAATTAATATCTCGACAGATGGCGTTTTGATTGCAGGTAACAAAGTCCAAATTACTGGCCAGACGTATATTGAAGACGGTGTTATAGGTAGAGCGCAGATAGCAAATCTCGCAGTTAGCACTGCACAGATTGCAGATGCAGCGATCACTGATGCTAAAATCGGTAGTCTTTCAGCGACTAAGATTACCACAGGAACGCTTAATGCAGCGAATGTGAACATTATCAACTTGAATGCGAATAGTATTGTGTCGGGCACTTTAAATGCAATTGATTTGACTGGTGGGAAAATCACTCAGTCAGATTCCGGTGAATATAGTATGGAACTTCTAAAAGGAAGCATCTACTTTAGAAGAAGCACAAACGAATTAGCTAGAATCCAGCCTATTTATATTTCGAAAGAACCTGTGGGATTAGCTATTGTACAGATGCCAGGAGAGGTATTTTCAATAAATACCGGCTCAGCAACTGATACAACTTCTATGCCAATCTTTCAAATTCCAGATACGTCTTCAAGAACGAATATGGAGTGGAAAATGTATGGTTTGGGGAATGTGGACGCCATAGTAAATTTCAACAACACAGTAAACGCAAAACTTAGATTTGTTAGTACGAATACCGTGGAAGCAAAAAGAATTGTTACAGGTAACAAAGATAGTTATGTCATGCAAATGGATGGGAATAACTATTTATCTATAGAAGGAGAATACGGAGTTCGGATAAAACATAATCAAAGTGGAACACTATATACGCCAATTGAAGCAAGATACAACAATACAAAAATTGCAACGACCACTACTATTAATTTGAACGTCACATCGGGTGCGAACATGACTTTGAAAACTGATCGTTTGGAGCTAAACAATGGCGGAGATAGTTATTATTCTAACGCACCTGCAGGTGTAACACTAGGAATGGATAGTACGCCAAGAATTTGGAGTATGGCCATTTATAATCGAACATATTCTAGTGCGTCAAATATGTTTATCACAAGTGCTGGAACTATAGGTCGGTCAACATCTGCAAGAAAGTATAAAGAAGATATTCAAGTGGCCGAGGAAGTCATTTCTAAAGCAAAACGACTTTTGTCTATTTTGCCTTCTTCTTGGTACGACAAAGCTGAAATTGCTCGTGGGGGCAAAGCGCAAAGGTATTATGGGTTTGTGGCTGATGATTTTGATTTAAAAGGATTAAAAGAAGTTGTTTTGTATGGCTCTTCTGGTCAAGTAGAGGGTTTAGCTTATGATCGTTTAACCATGTATCAAAATGTTATCCTTAGTGATCACGAGCAAGAAATTCAATCTCTAAAAAACGAAGTCGATCAATTAGAAAACAAAGTAAGAGAGTTAGAAGCAGCATAGCTTTTAGCTCTTATTTTATGGAGGAATTAAAATGAAAATCACTTTGAAGAACAGTGAGTTAGTACCAGCAATCAATTTCTTAGAAGGTATGACACTCAAAGCAAATAAGGACAGTCGTCATCGTACAAAATTAGTCAAGCGGATCCGAGAAGCATTCAAAGAATTATCAGATGAAGAAAAGGCACTCATGGAAAAATTCAGTTTGTTGAATGAAAATGGTCAACTAAAAGATGACGAGGATCAGGATTCGAAAGATGTAGCTGGATTCAACAAGGAACAAGCGATCCTCATGGAGGAAGAAGTTGTTATTGAAGGCGGCATGTATGTCCGAAATTTTGACGAGATTCCTCGAATCTTGGAAGACTATGATGGCATGCTATCAGGAAAAGATGCCGAAGTTTATGATCGATTGTTAGATGAATTTGAAAAAAAGGATGCTGAATAGTCAGCGACCATATTTAAATAAAGCATATTGGAGGAAATTATCATGGCATTAGGAGTTAAAAAAGCAATTAGTATCACTGGAGATTCGAGAATAAACGGTCAACGTGTAATTTATTTTTCGGCAACTGTAACGACAGACTCAGCTGGTAATACGAATATCAATCAACAAATTGAGAATCAAGATTTATATCGACAAAATCGCGTGGAATGCCGCAAGGACGTTGACGAGTTTCAAGAAAAAGTCTGGGCGATTGAAGACGATTTATTAAATGAAGTGGAGGAGCAGGCGTAAAGCTTGCTCTTTTTATGTTACTTAATGTCAAAAATAGAAAAGGAAAGTGAGATATATGGATATGAAAATGTTGTTATGGGCTCAGGAAATGATGAAAGATGAATATGGAAAAATTGTGATTTGGCTGGTATTTATTTTAGTTCTAATGGCGATTGATGTGGGAACTGGCTTTATCCAAGCTTATGCCAATCATGATTTGAAATCAGGAAAAATGAGTACAGGATTGTTGAAAAAATTTGCATTGTTGCTGGTTTTGGTAGCGATTGTTCCTTTGACGGTCGTGTTACCGGATATTGTTTCAGTCACTGTAATTATCAGTGTGTACACGCTCGAAATGGTCAACGAGTTTATCAGTATCGTAGAGAACCTAAACAAGATTGGCGTCTTAACAAATGTATTTGACCCTATAATGAAACGATTAAAAGTAAATAACGAAACTCCGAATGAAGAAAAACCTAATTATGGCGATGGTCAAGAGTTCACACAAAAGAAGGAGGAATAATCCATGTCTTCAATTGAGAATATGATTAAATGGATGACCGATCGTGAAGGAAAAGTAACTTATTCAATGGAGCGACGGTTAGGCCCTGAAAGTTACGACTGTTCGTCTGCTGTGTTCTTGTCCATGATTGCTGTTGGTTTTTTACCGGTAGGATCAATGGGGAATACGGAAACACTATTTAGAATGGTTGGTACTAAACTCAAAGAAATTAGCCGATCAGAAGTAAAACGCGGTGACATTTTTATTGCGGGGACTCCTGGCGCTTCACATGGATCTGCGGGACACACTGGAATTTTTTTAAGCAATAAGAGCTTTATTCACTGTTCATATTATTGGAATGGAATTCATACGGATAGCCATGATTCATACATGAGTACACGGTTACCACATCATTTTTATCGAATCGTCACTACTGGCACTGTTAAACCAACCGATAATAAGCCGCAAATGATTCAATTAGCTATCGATGGGCAATTCGGTAACACTACTGCTCGTCGTTTGCAAGAATACTTTGATACTGCTGGTAAAGATGGCATTATAAGCCACCAATACAAGCAGAAATTTAATCAGAACGTTTATGCTGCTCAATTCGATAGTTCTTTGATTGGATCAAATGTTGTTGTGGCATTGCAAAAGTATTTGGGTGTAACACAAGATGGTTTAATGGGCCAAGCGACTATCAAAGCATTCCAAAAACGATTGGGTACTATACCAGACGGTATTATTAGTCCTGTTTCGAGCATGATTTCTGCATTACAAAAAGCATTGAACAACAACAAATTACCTTAGAACTATTTTGTATATATTTGCAAACCATTGATAGGAGTTGTCAGAATGACTAATGAAACCAGAGCACACATTCGCAGTATACTATGGCAATATAAAAAAATCGAAAAAACGTTCAAAGAGTTCTCAGACATTATTGCAACAGATAGGAACCCTTATATGGAGTATCCATTAGGGGAAGAAAACCCAAGTTGGACAATGAATCAAATTTTATTTTACAAATCCTTTTTAAGAGTAGTTAATAGTGTCTTAGAAGATTCGACACTTGATGTTAGAGATATATTTTACGTGAAGTATTACAACGGCCATTCGAAGAAATGCCTAGCGGTTGTATCGGCGGAAACTTTTCTAAGCGAATCTACTATAAAGAGAAGAGATGCGGAATTTATTAATGAAATCGCAAAGAGGTTAGGCTGGTTATCGGTTTGACCTCTTTTGATTTGTACTTCGATTTATACTATAAGTGGAAATGGGAAACATGTTTCGAACTCGTGGACGCACAAAATAAATTTCCATAGGAGGCTTTAAATTTGGGTAGTATAAATAATATGATTCAGTGGTTTAAAGACCGAGAAGGTAAAGTAAGCTACAGCCAAGATGGACGCTTGGGACCTAATAGTTATGACTGTAGTTCCACAGTGTATTTCGCTTTGATTGCTGGTGGATTTATCCCAGAGGGAAGTATGGGATGGACCGGATCGCTACACGATACAACTTTACCGCCTATCGCAAAAAAAATTTCACGATCGGAATGTCGCAAAGGTGACATTTTTCTATCAAAGTATTGGGCGAACGATGGACATACGGGGGTCTTTTTAGATAATGCAACAATTATTCATTGTAATGCGTTTGATAATAACATTCAAACAACTGTAGCGGATGGACGAATGGGCCCAGAACCAACTGAGTATTATAGATTGAATAATACAGATGATGAAAATAAACCAGACACAGAAAGTGGGGAAACAACAATGCAATGTATTTATTGGAGACCAAGTCAAACAACAGCGGGTCAAAACAATGCTTATTATTTCGATGGAACAAGTTCAAAATTTTTAGATCATCCAGATCAAATTACAATTATTGAACGAATTTATAAGGACAACAATGGTAAGTCTATTCCAACATATCATTTTGACGGTAAGCTTCCTTGGTATACTCGAATCGAACAGATTTCTGGTAAAAAGCCGGTTGCTGGGGCTTTGGGATAACAAAGTAGGCGACACAAAAATGTGTCGCCTTTTTATTGACTCTTAGAAAGTGTGATATTAAATCTATAGGAATATTCAGGCAAAATAGGTTTAACCTCTTTTGTAATTATTAGTTTCTTAATTACAATTTTGTTACAGATATAAGTTCACTATAGACACATGGAAATATTAGTTAAGGAGGACTAACAAATGGGACAAAAAGAAACAGCTAAAGAAATCTGGGATTATTTCACTTCTAAAGGATGGACTCAACAAGCAGTGTCGGGGCTATTAGGGAACATACAAAGTGAGAGCGGAATTATAGCTGATCGCTGGGAATCTGATATTGTAGGAAATATGAGTGGCGGTTATGGCTTAGTGCAATGGACACCGGCTACGAAATACATTAATTGGGCCAAAGAAAACGGATTGACCTATCAAAATGTAATCTCTCAATGTAAAAGGATCGAATATGAAGTTACCAATAATATACAATGGTTTTCAAATCCTCAAAGACCAGATCTGAGTTATATTTCATTTAAAGATTTTACAGAATTAACAGACGTCAGTAAAGCAGCTGAATACTTTATTGCTTTTTATGAGCATCCACTTAACCCTAATCAACCTGCACGATCTCAACAAGCAATCTATTGGTACAATCAATTTAAAGATAGTATTCCGCAGACTATCAATATTTCAACAGTTATGGAGTGTATTTATTGGAGGCCTAGTCAGACAACTTCAGGACAGAATAATGCCTACTATTTTGATGGTACAACTTCAAAATATTTGGACCATCCAGATCAGATTACGATTATAGAGCGAATTTATAAGGATAATTATGGTAAGTCTATTCCAACATATCATTTTGATGGTAACACTCCTTGGTATACTCGAATTGAACAAATTTCTGGTAAACCCCCTGTTAGTGGGGCATTAGGCTAAAAGGAAAGCGGCACAGAAAAGTGTCGCTTTCTTTATGTGTTTTTAGTCATTTTTAAATTACAAGTGGTTTATTAATAAAGAGGTTTGACCTCTTTTAATCCTTGATTTGGTTTATCCTTTACTTAAGGACGTACGTTCACCATGGACGCATGGTTGAAAAGAAAGGGGGATCTAAAATTGGCTAGTATTGAAATTATGATCAAATGGTTTAAGGACCGAGAAGGTAAGGTAACTTATAGCCAAGCGAATCGTCTAGGACCAAATAGTTATGATTGTAGCTCTGCGGTGTTTTTCGCACTGATAGAGGGAGGATTCCTTCCCAAGTCAACAAATATTGGTAATACAGAATCATTATACGGCTTAGAAAATAGTTTGCTCATTCCTATTTCAAGGTCAGAGGTGAAACGTGGAGATTTATTCGTTTCAGGATTTAAAGGCGCATCTGGTGGAAATGATGGACATACTGGAGTGTTTTTAGACAACACCAACATTATACACTGTACACCAGCAGGTGGTAGTGCTGGGATTATCACTACACCAGCAACTAATTGGATGGGTGACTACAAGGGACTACCGGTTTATTATTATCGATTAAAAAATGCAGATGATGGAAACATACCAAATCAAGAAAGCGAGGAAATGTTAATGTGGGTATTTTACCAAGCAAACAAAAATGTACCAGTTCGTTGGTTCAATGGAGAGCATGCATATGCTATCGGTCACGCTGATGAGATGAAAGCAATTCAGCAAATTTATAAAGCGAACACAGGTAAAGATGTTCCGTTTTTGACAAATTGGACTGATGCAACTCCTTATCATAATCGTTTGGCCAATGTCTTGAATCGAACACCTGATTTCTAAAATCATCAGGAGGAGGAGAAAGAATGGCTAATGAAAATATGAAACTATCTCAGAATGGTTTTGAGTTGATTAAAAGTTTTGAAGGGTTAAGTTTGACTGCGTACCAAGATGTTGTCGGCGTTTGGACAATAGGATATGGTCATACACAAGGTGTATATGCTGGAATGACTATTACTTTAGAACAAGCAAACAATTTTCTGAAGCAGGATATAACCAACCATTTACCCGGTATTTATAAATACGTTACGGTAGAATTGAACCAAAACCAGTTTGATGCCCTAGCAAGTTTTCACTTTAATTTGGGTGTAAATATTTTACAGGGTTCTACACTGTTAACTTATATTAATTCAAAAAATTGGCAAGCAGCAGCTAACGAAATGAAAAAATATGTAAATGGAAATGGCTCTGTGATACCGGGGCTTGTGACACGAAGACAACTTGAAATTGATTTGTTTTTAACACCAGTAAATGACAATACAGTAAATGAAAGTGAGGAGATATTGATGTGGGTATTTTATCAAGCAAATAAAAATGTTCCAGTTCGTTGGTTTAATGGTCAGCATGCATATGCAATTGGACACGAAGATGAAATGAGAGCAATTCGACAAGTGTATCATGCGAATACAGGAAAAGAAGTTCCATTCTTGACAAACTGGACAGACGCTGCGCCTTATTATAACCGTCTTGCGAATGTTTTGAATCGTAAGCCGGATTATTAATAACTGATTCGTTACAGATAAAAAACTCCTTACTCAAATTAGAGTAGGGAGCTTTTTTATTATTTTGAAAGTAGTTTAGCTTGTATTAATTTGAATTATACCTTAGACTTTATCGTGCAACATGCATTAATCTAAGAAGAGTACTGGCACAGGAAACTTGGGGAAGTTCTTCTGGACTGCGACCAGTACTCTTCGTATTTATTTTATCATTGTTCTTATTTAATAGATATTATTGTTCAGAAAATCGTCTAAAAAATCCCGATATTTTTCAGCAAATTATAATTGTATCTTCATGACACAATTTAGAATCTCCTTACTCCGTTAGAATATATAGATTTTATATTGCTTCAAATTCAACCATACTCCTCGTTTTTTTCCAATCACCGAATATTTTAAAAAAGTTATAATTGAAAATAGCCCACTTACTCAGAATCTATCAGTAAGGATATCTTTCAAAATATTTACGTGTCGTTTTGCAGTCAAAGCTAAAAGACCTAGCCATGCAAAAAGAGATATTGTCAGAGATGATTTTTGTAAGAATGTTCCTGCATAAATTACTTTAACATTGTGAAATCCTTTTTCAATATGAAAGGTTAATAAGCCGTCTTTTCTAAGTGATTCAGTGGGTTTTCCATCTATTAAAATATCGTATCCTACATAAGCAATCTTTGGTAATGTTATAGTTGCTAAATCAGGTTCAACATGTGTAGTGTAGTAGAAGGAATTAAAGTCCTTTTTTATTTCTCGTACCACAACACCGTAAGGCTGAGTGATTTCATTTTCTTTATTTTCATATATAGCATCAAAGTCGGTATCAATAGGAAGATATTCTCTTCCACCACCGATTGCTTGTGGAGCAAAAGTTGAGTAACTTTTGTTTGTAATACTAGGGATTTGGTTTGCTTCAAAGTTATTCAGAGTATTTAGAGTAAAGGACAGCGAGATTATAGTTACGATAACGGGGATTTGCCATTTCAATGTTTTTAGATTTAAGTCTCTAATGAAAAAACTTAAACTTAGACTTAGGAAAAATGTTGCAATCGATAAGATGCGCCATGGAAACTGAATAAAAGCAAGATAGCTCCTTTTAAATAGAACCCACGGGAAAATATTAGTTGCTACTATTGCAAATAAAATACCTATTAGATAAAAGCGTTTCGTTTCTAATGAGTATTGTCTGAAATAAACCAGACCTATGATCATAAATAAGATTAAAACTATACCTAAACCAGGTTTTAGATTTTCCCAGTTACCTGAATAATTTCCCAATGAATTATTGATCAGATCATTGAAGCTATAATTTAGCCCAGTGGGCCAGATAGATCTATTATTAATATAGGTAAAAGCTATTTTAGAGTTTTGTTCAATGATAGGTACAAATATATACAGGCATAGAAGAAAACTAAGACCAATTGCTTTAATGAAGTTCATGAAGATTTTTGTAGAAATCTTTTTTGAAAAAAATTGATGAATAAAAAATAGTCCAATTGATATTGTTATTATCAAGGATGTAATCATATGAGAATGAATTAAAAGCGCCATTGAAACAGCAAGAGTTATCCATTTATTTTTTTCTTCAAAAAAAATTCGGAATATGCCTAGAAACACAAGTGGTAGGAAAATAAATGCTAACGTTTCACCTAGCGCGCCTCTTAGAAATTGATCAAGTAATCTATAAGTGGAAGTAGTATAAATAACTGAGAATAGGAATGCTATATTATTGTCTTTAAAAATAGTTTTTATTGAAAAATACGAAACTAGATAAGTGGATACTGCGATGATGAACATATACCCATAATAGCTTTGGATAAAGCTAAGACCCACTGTTCTCAAGAATACATAAGGTAGCATCAAAATAGAAGGGTAAAATAGATCAGCAGCATAACCGTAACCATTTGCCATGTTAGGGAACACTTTTGGAAAAAAATTACCATGATGAACCGAATCAAAATAGTTTTCTAATCGATTTCGATGAAAAGCAAAATCATCATGGGAGTATAAAAGATTTTTCGAGAAAAATGGATACAATATCACCATACATATTATTAATCCTATAATAAAATGTATGATAGATTGCTTGTTTATAATCTTTTTTTCTTTTAAATTGGGAGAACCATAAAATTCACTCACAATTATCCTCATTTCTATTTTTTTTATTTTATTGTACCAGATAAAATATACGAAGGAACTGTTCTTATAACTAGAGATCCTACGGTCTAAACAAATATGCAAAAATATGTGCCAAAAAATTTAATCACACATCATCTGATACCGACAACTAGGAACTAAATATAATAAAAAGCACTCTTTCTGACGTGTTCAAACTAATCATATTGTTGATTTTTAATGACAATTGAACAACAACAAGCTTCCGTGGTAAACAAAATACCCCTTACTCAGTCGAGTAGGGGGCTTGTACATAAACTCAGATAAATTATAGAGGGGAATCAACTTCTGCCTGAATTACGTTAAAAGTTTTTCTTCTTTTCATTATAAAATAGAAAAATTCCAAAAAGTACAATGAACGATTTTGGACTTAATATATCGTTGAATAGAAAGTGCGAGAAAGTAAAATTACCAGAAATTAAAGAAACAATCAAAATAATTAGGACATAATACAAGAGCATTTTTGAGATAAATATTATAGTTTGCTTTTTAGTCATATTAAATTCCTCCCTCAAACAAATTCACATGATAATATTTTTCTGATTAAAATACTATTATATGAAAAAAATAAATTATCTTGAATATTCAGGTAATTTATTAAGGACACGTCCTAGCACAACTGGTTTCTAATGTAGAATTTCTTATGGCGAAATAAAATCGCCAATGAAGAGTATCAGGCGGGGAAAGCATGGGGAAGTGTGCCTGATACTCTTCTGGGTTATTTTATCATTATTTTTATTTAATAGATATTATTGTTCAGAAATCCGTCTAGTTTATCTGCTTATCTTCAAGAATTATCATGGAATTTAGCCATCTATATTATTATAGTAACGAAATTAATTTTTTATCAAATCTAAAAAATTGATAAAAAATTAAGAATGCGTTAGATTTATATTAGAGGTGATTCTATGAGAGTTGATAAATTACATTATAGAAAAGTAATTAATAGTGCAAAACACCTAGAGTATAATGCGATAAGATACTTTCAGTCATTGTCTGATCAAAGCAACCTAGAGAAAATTAATGAGGAATTAGACTATTTAATTAGAAATGAAGTTTATCATAAATTAGCACGTACATCTCGAAAGTCGTTTTTGGGAGATAAAATATTGATCAGAAAAAACTTCGAGCAGGACTTTAAACTTTTAGAGAAGTATACAGCGTTTTTTAACCAGCATGAAATTTGAAAACAATATTCATTAAAAAAAATTTTCATTTAATTATGTTACTCCTCCATGAAGATGGTTGGTTTTTATAAATAAATAGCCCGCTTCAGCGGGCTTGTACATAGATCGTATTCGTTTTACTTGCAGTAACCAAGTTTATCCTATAGATTAGTAGATGCGTGCAATACTCTACGAGGAGTATTAGGCGGTAATGCTTGGGGAAGTGTGCCTAGTACTCTTCGATTTTTTTATTTTAGCATTATTTCAATGTAATAGATATTATTGATTAGAAAACCGTCATAAATTGGTTGAGTTTGATTAATAAAAGATGTATCGTAGTCTCATACCCAAAATGTTTATTTTTCGTTTACTCTTTCGAGATCCACTCTACGCAAGATAGGGTGGATTTTTTGTTGAAATAAAAACTATGTTCTTTTAGAATGGAATCATAGCCTTGACCGGGGCTATTTCATTTTATATCTTTTTTCAGGACCACTTCCCCCGGGGAGTGGTTGTTTTTGTGATAACAAGAAATAAAGTTCAGTACCATTCGTTTTATATAGGCTCTTAATTATTTAATATCTTCATAAAAATCCTAGGAGAACACTTAAATTACAATCTTCTTTTGTTTAAATATATTTACTAAGGAAAACAACCTTTATCATATGATATATTTAAAGAAAGTAACACATAAAATACAATGAAAATTTTTTTATCTTCAAATAAGCTTATTTATATTGTAAAATAAATATCAATAAAAGAAACAGAGCTCTGGAATCTAGATAAGTTGGTGGGAATATTGAGCTGGTACGATGAACCGACAGAAATTTCTAATATTTGTAATACTGATTACCTATTAGCTTTAGATGAAAATGGAACAGATTGCATGTCCAATATAGACCCGTTTAATATTCATACTCAATGGTTCACCATTACAGGTATTTTATTTGATTTGCAATTTTATGATGAAGCAAGAGAAGATATAATTCAGTTGAAGAATAAGTATTGGTTCGATGCTGTATTCAATAAAAAAAGAGTTGTATTTCATTCAAGAGAAATTAGGAAGAAACAAGGTCCTTTTAATCCTAAAATAATCAACTATGATCAATTTACATACGACTTAGAAGAAGTAATATCGAGTCTGCCAATTAAAATATATTCAACAAATCTTAATAAGTTACATCATAAGTTAAGATATGTTAACCCGTTTCCTGTATATGATTTGTGTGTGGAGTATTTACTTGAACGCTTTTGCTTTGAAATGAAAAGACAGAAAAAAACGGGCACTATTTTATTGGAATCTAGAGGGAAAAATGAAGATAAACAAGTATTAGAAAAAATAAAAAAATTAGTGGATATTGGCAATGATTTTAGTGATAAAGATACTTTTGGAGTCATAGATGGTGTATATTTTAATAAAAAAAGAACTAAAGATAACCAAATGTCTTATTGGCCATTAGAAATTGCTGATATTTGTTCATATAGCATACATAAATATATAAAAAGCAATATTAAAGATAATTTTTTTTGCTATATCGAAGATAAAATATATGGATATCCAAACTACGATGGTAAAGGGTTGAAAATATTTCCAAAGTAAAAGGAGAAAGCATGGTTACTAATGATACTTTAAAACAAACTAAGCAAAAAAATTTACAGTTATGGACTCCTTCTAAAGAGCAAATCAGTTTGGACTGGATAGATTTACCAAATGATAAAAGAAATATGTTTTTTGAACAAGGTGAAATAATCAAATGTATATTTGGAGAAAATGTAGGTTATGAGATCTGTAACTCAAGACCGAGTCTGGTTATATCAGATACTAGGTATAATGGATATGGTCAGTTGGTTGTAATACCACTAACCAAAAATACAAGACCTTTGAAGACACATTATATCCTTAAAAAAAATAAATACAATTTTTTGACTTATGATTCTTGTGTGAAAACAGAGCAAGTAAAATCAGTATCTTCAATACGGTTAGAACAAAAGTTAGGTAAAATAGATAAATGTGATCTGGAAAGAATTAAAATTAGACTTAAAACATTATTTAATATATAATTAAGTTGAAATAAGTATTTGACTTATTAGAATGATTACTTTAATATATATCTATGTTGTTTACCTAGTCGTAAACTTTTGACGTAAAAACGGTTCGAGGCTATCTCAAACGAAATTTTACGGTTCGTGTTGACTCCCTTAGTCGGAGTCTTTTTTTATTGCTTCAAATTCAATCATAATCTTAGTTTTGCCAATGACAGTGTACTTCTTCACAACAAACTGCTTCCGATTGTTAAACTCACCAGCGACAACGATTTCCATTCCTTCATTTACATCAGCCAAGAAGTTCAAACTATGTGCAGCAATCAAACAGTTAACTCCATCAAGCGAGAACCGCACCAAAGGGGTCTTGCTCATCTTCAATACACGAATCTTCGATACATAGCCTTTCATCGATTTCATAACAATCGCCTCCATAGTGTTGTACATAATAGCGACAATCCGATCTACCTAAAGTGACAGCAACATAAAACTCGATACATTTTGATCCGAATAAGCATTCCTGTGATTCAGAGATTGAGTCAGGGAATTCATTTGTGAACTCAGAATATGTTAAGTACCCTTGCTCGTATTGGCTGATTATGTTCATTACACATCAAACCACTTTTTCTCAGAATAGAAATCTATATTTCGAATTTCACCATATTCTATGAGGGTGGATCCGATGTAGATTCCTAGATCATTGTGCCCAGACAGAAACCCGGTTATATCAGGCATAAATTTTCCCAACTGGGTATAATTAAGCTGCACTGCTAACTTTTTGTGTTTCATAAGCGCTTCCTGAAGAAACTTTCCTATTTCTTCTTCATCCATTTCTGGTTTAGGAGGGCATATATAAGCTAACTCTTTGTCAACTCTATCAATATCAGTTGTATGTTCAGATAAGAAGAATCCTATCCACTTTAATTTTTTACGATCCTCATAAGGTTTAATCATTCCCATAATTATCACTCCTTACGAAAAGTATACGAACGTTTGTTCTCTTTGTAAAGCGAACAGAATTATAAATTTAAAATTAGAATCGGTAGAAACATCTAAAATTTTTGGTGATAGTTTTGGTGATAGTGAATCTAAATATAAGAAAGGTTAGAAACGAAAAATACTAATAAAAATACTGATATTAAAGGGTTTTTGTAAGTGGGAAACAATAGGAAATGGGGAAGAGGTACAAGAAAAACATGTTCGCCTTACTTGGCAAACCAGGTTTCGAAGATCTTGCAAAAGAATTGAACGAACGCCTATAATTCGACAAAGAAACGCCTTGTGCCAGTTCTGATTGGCTCAAGGCGTTGTTTTATTTTCGCGTTTGTTGTGTTCCTCGATAGTTGATCCAAAAAATCAGCGGTCTTCTTTTAATCCCCAAAGCAACGCAGCAGACAATAGTCCAAAGATACAGGTTTGAATAATTGGCATTTGACTCATCTCCTTTTGATTTTCTTTAGTATAAAATGCTTTTTAAGAAGTGGCACGAACAAACCAGTGCGTTTGAACGAACGAAACTGTCATTTCTTGGTGACAAATGCGTGATAAATTGAAATAAAACGTTTTCAATTTGATGCTTTTTTGTTATTATATCTTTATGAAAGAAAACGGTTGAGGTGAGGATATGGAGAATATTACGATCGGTGAAAAATATGTCTGCCGACCTGTCGGGGCGAGCAAGCCTGTGATTGGTGTGGTGGAAAAACTATACGTACATACGGCGTTGATCGTCGTTTCAAGTTATGAAGAAGAAGATCAAGCACAAGTAGAAGCTTGTAATCGTCGGATGATCGTCAGTTTCAATAAAATTTGTACGCAAACGAACGTTGCCTAACCAACTAGCAAAAAATGCTGCTCAACGGATCACCGTGAGCAGTATTTTTCTTTGTGTGAGATCAGCCAACGCCAATCACGAAATTCAATAGTTTGTCTGAATAAGTCATGTCTTCTTCCGACAAACTCAACTCTTCATTTAAAATCCCCATTTGGTCAGTAATGATCCCGTCTACACCGTAAAAACGCATTCGGCTGATAGTATCCGCATCATTGGGGGTCCAAACGAACACTTCCTTGCCATCGGTCCGGGCAGAAGCGATGAAGTTGCGGTTGATCGTACTGTATTCCATTGTCAGAAAGTCGGCACTGGTCAGTGGCGGCCCTACGATATTGAAAGGCATGATGTATCCCGATGTCAATTCAGGCGCCTTCTCTTTTAATTCTTCAACAACTGTATAGGAGAGACTTTGCATAATATGCCCATTTGCAACTAAATCCTCTTGGTATCGGTCTAAGAAGGCATCTACGAGTGCCGCAGTATCTTTTTGTTGGGTTTTGATCTCCACCAGTAATTTTTGGTCCAACTGATTGGCAAGCGCCAAGTACTCGTCAAAAGTTGGAATACGGGCTGTCTGGTTGTTTTCTGAAACCGTCAGTGATTCGGCGTAACTCAAGGGCAATTGCTCGGGTTTTCCTTTGCCGCCTGTCAAAGGCCGGTAAGAAAAATCATGGTAGACAATAAAATGACCATCACTTGTTTGCTGGACGTCCATTTCCACGTAGTCCGGCTGATATTTCTCACTAGTAAATCGTAACGCTTCAAGGGAATTTTGGACCCCTTGTCCGTCGCTTACCCCTCGATGGGAGATCGTTACCGGATGGATCGAAGCAGCTGAGGTCAGATAGTTCATATTATACAGACTAACCCCAACACCAAAAAGTACCGTGACCAAGGTAAACAAGGAACTTTTCAGTCCTAGAAAATGTCGCTGGTTCAATGGTTCTTGGTGGAACCACGAAGGGATCTCTGGTAAAAAGCCTTCATCATCCATGAAATCAACGATGATGTAAAAAATAGCCACGGTCGATAAAATGACATTCAGTAACAAAATAAACTGCAAGAAAGTCATAATAAAAACAGCACTATACAACGCATAGTCCGGTGTAACAACTTCAATCACCGCTTGAAGGGTAATCAGCAGCGTGAAGCCCAGAGTCGTGATCAATAAGATACTACCACCGATAAAGACAAATTGACCAACGATGGCAAAAAAACGGCGTTTTGTTACTTGGAGGCTTTCTTTGATCGCTTTTCGAAAGGGCAGATCACGTAAAATCATTTCCGGTAAGGCAAAGATCACGCGAATCCCCAAGTAAATCAACAAAACATAAACCAAAAGCACTGCCCCAATGATCAAGACACGATTGGCAAAAATAAAGTCCATGATAAAAGCAGGGATTTTGATTTTTGCGAGTAAATCCGAATTAAAACTCAATCCACCGATGGGTAAAATCAGTAAGAAGTAAAAAAGGAAAAATAAAAAGGTCATCGGCCGTAATTTGCGCAATTGCAAAATAGTCATTCGTAACAATTGCCGCAAGCTGATGGGCTGCTTCTTTTTGATAAAATAGACACTCAGCAGTAAGAAAGTAAATTCAAAAAAGACGGCTAATAAGATCAAAAGCAAAATCAGGGTTAATGAGAGCAACACAACAGGGTGATCTGTAAAGATACTACCGATATTATCGAAAGAAAGATAAGGCAAGCCGCCGCGCTTTAAGACGAACTTGGTGGAAGCTGATAATATCGGGATCACTAAGAACAACAAGGCACCGTGCATCAATAAAACATCACGGAAGTAGGCATTGCTGTCTTTCAAAAAATCCCACGTGTTGACTAAGCTGTTTTTTAAATAATTCATGGTCGTCATCCTAACAAAGTAAGTATTGTGGTTCAATTTATTCTAGAAAGGCGGTAAAAAAGAGCCGAACAGTTTTAGAAGCACATTTGCCACAGGCATAGTTCCCTGTTTGAAAAGCAGCTTCTTTACGTTCGGCTCGCTGAATTGATCGTTTTTCTTACATATGATTCTTATCCGCCTAACAAACCAGTTAAGAATGTTCCACCGTAAATCAATGCCATACTGTACAAGAAAATTGAAGCAGGTTTTGCCAACAAAATAATCAACGTAAATTTCTTCACTGTCATGTTGGTCAAGCCAGCCATTAGACAAAGGGCATCATCAGGGGCAACCGGTAGAAAGATTGCAAGGGCGAAAAGTTTTTCAAATCGGCTTTGGTTGTCTAACCAGCCGATATATTTATCGTAAGTTTTGTCACTGATCATACTTAAAATGAATGGTTTACCGTATCGTCGGCCAAGCAGGAAAATAATGACAGAACCAATACTGATTCCTACATAGTTATAAACGAATCCTAGATAAGGACCGAAAATCAAGACACCTGCAGCGCTGGAGACACCACCGGGAATAATCGGGATTACTACTTGCAAGATCTGCAATAGGATAAAGACGATTGGTCCTAAGATAACGGAATTTCCAACTAGACCTCGCAGTGCATTAATATCTTTAAAAACACCTAGATTGATAAAATAGATGGTTAACGCGATCGATAAACCTAAGCCAATAATAGAAATCGTATTAATGATACGACGAGAAGTTGCTATGCTCACAGGACTTCATCTCCTTTATGTTTCATAATCTCACTATACGGGGTGGGACCAGAAAAATCCAGTAAAACAAATGACAAACGTCAAACAGTTTTGTAAGGTATGCCTTTATTATAAAAGAAGTCCGAAAAGAAAACATTGTACTAAAGTCTGAAATAAGAAAAATTTATAGTTTCTGCGCGCCAATAGTTTTAGGAGATTTTTTTATCCGGGTGACGTTTTTTTGTGCGTTTCACTTGCCAGCGATTGACGATCTTTTCAACCAGACTCGTCATCATGAACCCGCCGGCAATCGCCCCAGCGGTGATGACAACGATCATCAGATTTTCAAAACCGACAAAGTTGTCGCCCAAAGCGAATTCTCGAACGGCTTTGTAGGCAGGCCCACCCGGTACGAGGGGAACGAGGCTGGGAATGTTAAAAATGATCATGGGCATTTTTTTTCTGCGGGAAAAAAAGATGCTGACGCAACCGACGGCAAATGCGGCTAAGAAGTTGGCACTGCCTAGACCGTAGCCAATCGTTTGCAATGACCAATAGATCATCCAGCCAACCGTTCCAGCAATGCCTGTGGCAACTAAGGCTCTTTTAGGAATATTGGTCAAGATGCCGAAGGTTACAGTGCTTAAGAAGCTGAAGGAAAGGTGAATAAAAATCGTCATGAGATCCCTCCAAATAAGGTGAAGACCGTGGCAATGCCGACACCGATCGCGGCAGCAGTAAAGATGGCCTCTGTTCCCCGAGCTGTGCCACTAATGAGATGGCCTGCCAAGATATCTCGAAAGGAATTGGTGATTGCTACACCAGGAACTAAGGGCATGACGGCACCGATAATCAAATTATCGACGTTTTGTGCGATATGAAGAGAGACCGCTAAGACAGACAAAGTACCGATCAGTAAGGAGGCACAAAACATATCCAAAAAGCGAATGTCGATCAGTTTCTTGACCCAATACGCACACAAAAAGCCAAGGCAGCCAATGACGAAGGTCGCTAGAAAGTCAAACCAAGCACCGCCAAAAATAATCATTAAGGTACTGCTGACCACGCCAGCACTAAGAACCTGTAGCCAGTAAGGAAAACTTGGTGTTGTCTGATTGACCTTTTTTAATGCCTCATGCAGTTCCGCTAAGGAAAGTTTCTTTTCCGCATAGGCGCGAGAGAGCCCATTGACGGCAACAATTTTTTCGAGATTGATGACTCGATCATGAACATTTTCTACTTGTGCATAGTGGCTACTGCGTAAGCCCATAAAAAGTCCAGTTGCTGTTACATAACTAATACTCCCTTGCTCTCCAGCGTTTGCCGCAATTCGATTCATCGTATCTTCCACGCGATACACTTCCGAGCCGTTTTCCATCATGATTTTCCCTGCTAATAAGCAGGTCTCCAATAATAGCTCTTTTGATTCAGCCATTTCCAAACCCCTTTTTCAATCGAATTTGCGTGCTACACTCCTAGTGTACAATTTCAGCGAGTTTTCAACAAGAAAGAAAAGTAGATTTGAAAAATAACTAGAACGCCATCCGTTGGATTTTTTGTGATAAATGAAAAAAGCAGAACATTTCCTATTACTAAACATTCGTTTTTAGTGAACAAAGTGAATAGAAATAAGATAACGGAAGGAGTGTTTTATTTTTAAAAAATGAATATCTCGGTTACAATTAAATAAATATAAAAAGGGGGATTTATTGATGCGAAGGAAGGTCTATACAAGAGAACACATTTTGAAGGCCGCTTATGAACTGATCAATAGAGAAGGTTTTGGCAACTTTACGGCCCGGAATATCGCTAAGCACATGGGAATTTCTACTCAACCAATTTATCTTGAGTTCGAAAATATGCAGGACTTAAAAAATACCTTGGTGGAGGCTGTTTTCAAAGATTTATCGGAAAATGTTTTTCCAGTCGTTCGAACAGGAGACAAACTTGTTGATTTAGGCCTGAATTATATACGCTTCGCGCAAGAGCAGCACAATCTCTACATCGCCCTTTTTATCGACGACTACGGCGGTGGGAAATTGATGCATGATTTTTCATCCACCTATTTCAAATCCTTGATCAAATCAGAAAAAAAATATGCAGATCTATCCGAAGATGCGATAAATGCACTACATAATGGCGCATGGATCGTTGTGACTGGTTTGGCTTCCTTAATGTCGGCGGGTATCATCACACCCACCGATGATCAGATCATCAAAATCATCAACGAGACGATCGCAGGCGTAATCGAAAAGAAAGAAAACTATATTTTCGATTAAAGAACAAAAAATCTGTATCCATTTCCATTTTGGATGCAGATTTTTCTTGACATTTTTTGTAAAACTAGCGAAAATAACTGTTATGGAGAGTTGGCAGAGTGGTAATGCAGCGGACTCGAAATCCGCCGACCCGGTTCATCCCGGCGCGCAGGTTCAAATCCTGTACTCTCCTTATACCAACGCTTTGGAGCGTTTAGCCTATCTTTCGAGATAGGCTTTTTTGTTTGTTGTGGGCAGAAGAATATAAATGACTGCCGAGGTTGATCGATAACCATCTGAAAAGCGATTAACCTACACTCGGTCTAGAAAACAGCATAATTGTTCCGTCAACTTGCCGATATCTTTTTTGCTTGTGGTCCTGCAACAAACGAAAAGAATCAATCGGGCAAACGTGATAAGGCGTATTCAATTTGTTCAGAAGTAAAGCCTTCAAAGGAAAGTTGGCTCGCCACACGCTCATCCGATAAGGATAAATTTTGCGAGTAGCGAATCGCTTTTTTCAATGCTTGCTCGTTCCAATCGGCATCCACGGTGGCTACGGCAAAGTCTGCTGCGCTCTCAGAAAAATCTTCATAGAGTAGTTGGCGTTTTAAGCTCGACTGAGAAAACGCATTGCTGGATAAGTATCTTTCTGCACGATTCAGTGCATTTCTTTCTTCACGAGAAAGTTCAGGTGTATGTTGCTCGTTGTTCGCGGGTTCTTCTTGTTGTGCGCTACTTGCTTCGTTGTTGCCAGCTTTTTGTTCTCCTTGTGGTTGTTCCATGGAAGCAGCGGCATCGCCAAAGGATTCGCTTTGCCTTGATTCGTTACGTAAAGAAAGGCTTAATTGCGCAGTGATGCTATCGAAAGATGTCACATCTTCGTAGAAGGACAAGCCACCATAAGAAAACAAGGCAATAAAAGCGGAAGCGACAATGATCAAAACGTTTCGATCTCGTTTTGAATTTTGTTTTACAAGCCCAATATAAAATAAGACAATGCCAAAAACGAAACAGAACAATCCAATGAAAAACAAAATGGCGAAAAACGTAGCCATAAAAATTCCTCCTAAATAAAAGTCTCCTGAAAAGACAATAGTACTATGTTCTGTACCAGAAAACAGATTTGTCTTTTCATGAATAGAGGAAAAGGATGATTTGACAAATGTAACGTGTATGCTATTAATGGATCATTCATAAGTATTAAAGGAATGACGCTCAAGAATGACTAGTGAAATAGATGGTAAACTTAATAAAAGCACAGTTGTATCAGTAGGAGGCAAGAAGATGGATTTTGAAGAAAAAGATTATTTTATGCGTTATACAAAAGTTGCGGCACAGGGATTGAGTAAGTTTATTACGCAAGGATCTGTTGATGAAATCTTACAGCTAGATGAACAGCAAAGTGGACAGAAGCAAGAAGTGGATGCTGCAACAGACAAAAGCGAGCCAAAAAACAAGAAAGCACCTAGCTAATTATTTCCTTAGCGAGGTGCTTTCAGTACGAATCGGTATCCTTCATTTGGATAAACTCCTTATGCAGTTTTTTTCAATTCTTGTACAGCTTGCTCGATCGTAATTCCAGTCGCAAAATGATTCGCATCTTTTTTATCGAAAACGATAAATAAATTCAATTTGGTATCCAGAGTTACACGATATTGTAGATCTGTGTTATAGAATGTCATAGTCATTCTCCTTTCTTAAAACTTGTCATTGAAAGGCAACGGTTAGTTGATAACGAAATTCCATAGTTAGAATAACACTTTTTTTCACAATAGTCCAATAAAACTATCAAACGAACAAATCTGACTGATTATTTTCAGGAAATCAATGCTGAGAATGGAAGCAAAAGAAGTTTGCTGGAGTCAGTAAATTCGGGAAAAGTATCTTTGTATATTTTCAGAAAAATAGAATTCATAAAAAATTTCTTAAGAATTTTGAGGATAGCTATTTTCTTAGATAACAAATTTGTAAGATTGAGAGTATGAGATGATTGGAAACCTTGATATCATAAGGTTTATCTTCAAATTGTGTTTTGTGCAAAAATATATTGATTGTATTTTTTTGAAAAAGAGATCGTATCTCTTGAATTCTATGGTATGATTTACTTTAGAAAAATGAAAATGGATTATGAAAACGGATGTGAAAATATGTGCGGAATTGTCGGCTTTGTCAATTCAAAAGACCAAAAAGAAATCATTATTGAACGCATGATGGACCGGATCGTTCATCGCGGACCAAACAGTTCAGGGAAATTTACCGACGACCGAGTGGCATTAGGGTTTCGTCGTTTATCGATCATCGACTTAGAAGGTGGCTCACAACCAATTTTTAATGAGGATCGAACAAAAGTAATCATTTTTAATGGTGAAATTTACAACTTTCAAGTATTGCGTGAGGAATTGATCCAAGCAGGTCATGTCTTTTCTACCCATGCGGATACCGAAGTAGTCTTACATGGCTATGAAGAGTGGGGGATTGATGTTTTGCAGCGCCTGCGGGGAATGTTTGCTTTTGCCATCTGGGATACTCAAAAACAAGAGCTTTTCGGCGCGCGGGATCACTTTGGCATCAAACCGTATTACTATGCACAAATGAACGGCAGTTTCATGTTTGGCTCTGAAATCAAAAGCTTTTTGCCTCATCCAGATTTCAAGAAAGAATTAAACCAGGAGGCGTTGAAACCTTATTTGACGTTCCAATACTCGCCTTTGAACGGAGAAACCTTCTTTAAAGGCGTTCATCGTTTGCAAGAAGGGCATTATTATCTGTTTAATGAACAGGGATTGACGATCAAGCAGTACTGGGATGCAGATTTTTCAGTGAAAGAAAATCATTCAAGAGAAGAATGGGTCGATAAAATCGATCAAGCAGTCCAAGAATCAATTGCCGCTCATCAAATCAGTGATGTTGAAGTCGGCTCATTTTTATCCAGTGGTGTCGATTCAAGTTACGTGGCCTCGGTCTTGCGCCCAGATCACTCATTTTCAATTGGGTTTGATGACAAAACCTACAACGAAGCGATCGAAGCCCGCAAATTGACGGAAAAGCTCGGCTTGAACAACACAGCAGCGGTCATCGATGGTGAAATGTCCTTTGAGGCATTTCCGCTGATTCAGTATCACTTGGACGAACCGGATTCTAACCCAAGCTGTGTCCCTTTGTACTTTTTAGCCAACCTAGCAGCACAGCAAGTGCGGGTCGTTCAATCTGGGGAAGGGGCAGATGAATTATTTGCCGGTTATGCTGCCTATGGCTTCCACACAAACTCTAAAGCGGTTCGCGTTTTTGCCCAAGGCTTGAAAAAACTGCCGCAAAACATCCGCTTTCGTTTAGGGCGTCAAATCGGCAAAATGAAAAACTTCCATGGTCGAATTCATCTTTATGAAGCAACGGCACCTGCCCAAGACTTCTTTATCGGGCAAGCCCTGGTCTTTGAAGAAGAGGAAGCACTCCAGCTTTTAAAACCAACGTATCAAAAAGGACCATCTGTTGCTGAAATCGTTGCGCCTCATTATGAGAAAGTCAATGGTCTCAAAGACGAGGTCAACAAGATGCAATATTTGGATCTTCATCAATGGATGCCGAAGGATATTTTGTTAAAAGCAGACAAAATGTCCATGGCGAGTTCTTTAGAATTACGGGTTCCGTTACTGGATATCGAGATGCAAAAACTGGCGCAAACGATCCCGACGAAATATTTGATCAATCAAAACAATACGAAAGATGTGTTTCGACAAGCGTCAAACCGTCATTTGCCAAAAGAATGGGCAAACCGTGAAAAGCTAGGCTTTCCTGTACCAATCAAGGCATGGCTGAAAGAAGGAACAGGGTATGAAGCAGTTAAAGCCCTTTTTGAGTCAGACTTTGCAGCAACCTTCTTTGATCAAACAGCGATTTTGCAAATGCTAGAAGACCATCGCCAAGGAAAACCGAATCTTCAGCGAAAAATCTGGACGATCTTTACATTCTTGACCTGGTACAAAGTATTCTTTATTGATGAATCGATTCCCGAAGCCAAAGAAATCGTTTATGAAACACTTTGATTTGAATATGGAAGCAAAAAAAAGCTGATGCGGACAATCCCGCATCGGCTTTTTTTATAGACCTAAATATTTTTCCAAGTAATCGACCATGCCATCTTCCGCATTGGTTTTGTCAGTAACATCATTTGCGATCGATTTTAATTGTTGCGTGCCATTTGCCATAGCAACGCCCCAACCCGCATAATCCAGCATCTCCAAATCATTGTGTTCATCACCAAAAGCGATGATATCTTGCCGATCCAAAGACAAAGAATCCGCGATCACCGAAAGACCAAGTGCTTTATGGACCCCTTTTGGTACGATCTCTAAGATGGCTTGAGGTCCGCCCCACGTGCGAACATCGACTGCATCGTCAAATTGATCCTTGATACGTAAAGAAACAGATTCTGCTAATTCATTTTCGGTTTTCACCAGTAATGAAGTGGGATCCGTTTTTAAATTTGCTAATAGATTTTTTTCGGAAGCATTACCCGAAAAGAAAAAGTGTTGATCAAATCCGCTTAGGTCATCGATGAAAAAGGTTTCACGATTTTCTGCTGCCACAAACGTCAGCCCCAGCTGCTCTTTTTGTGCCATGAGCTCAAACGCAATTTCTCGAGAGATCGAGTGCTCCATTTCGTTTGCCCATACTTGTCGAGGTTTATGGACCAACCCACCGTTAAAATTGACCATTGGTGTTGTGAGCGCCAATTCTTTATAGAATTGATCACTCATACGAAAAGGTCTTCCTGTAGCGATGGTAACAAAGTGTCCCGCTTTGGTGGCGCGAACCAGTACCTCACGTGTGCGAGGGGAAAGTTGGGATTCAGTATTTAAGGTTGTGCCATCTAAATCAATGGCGATGATTTTTGGTTTCAAAAGACTCGCTCCATTCTCTTATGGTAGTGGCTTAAGTGTAACATATTTCTGTCATTTCACAATACAAGTAAGTTTTCGATAAGTTTTCATAATAGTTACAAAGTAAAACACGAACATTAAACGTTTTTGGTTCGTTTTATTCGGAAAAAGGTTTGAAAAGCGAAAATTATTCCCTTATAATTTGTAATTGTTCGATGAAAAGCGCAATTATTCATTTTTTCTTTTCATAGAAACGATTAAAGTTCAGGAGTGAAACATAACATGGAAAAGTTTTTCAAATTAAAGGAGAATAAAACGACGGTTTCCACAGAAGTGATGGCTGGGGTCACCACCTTCTTCGCGATGAGTTATATTTTGTTTGTGAATCCGACGATTTTATCTGCTGCAGGCATGCCGTTTCAAGCTGTTTTCTTAGCAACGATCATCGCTTCAGTGATTGGTACCCTGATCATGGGCTTATTTGCAAATGTGCCTTACGCGCAAGCACCTGGAATGGGACTTAATGCATTCTTCACCTTTACCGTTGTTTTTGGTTTGGGGTATACGTGGCAGCAAGCATTAGCGATGGTTTTCATCTGCGGCCTGATCAACATTTTTATCACGGTGACTCGAATCAGAAAAATGATCATTCATGCGATTCCAGAAAGCATGCAGCATGCAATCGGCGGCGGGATCGGGATCTTTGTGGCTTATGTAGGGATCAAAAATGCCAACTTGCTAAACTTCAGTGCAGACACTGCCGCAGTGACGGGTTCAGTTGTCGACGGTGAGACGATTGTGAGTGCCAATTTTAATGGGGGGATCGTCCCAGCTTTGGCGAATTTCAATAATGCACCTGTTTTGTTAGCAGTGATTGGTTTAGTAGTGACTACTTTATTAGTGGTGAAAAATGTACGTGGGGCAATTATTTTTGGTATTTTAGGAACGACGATCATTGGTATTTTGATGGGTGTGGTGGATTTAAGTGCCATTGATTGGCACGGGAATTCATTAGGAAGTTCCATCAGCGAACTAGGAATCACATTTGGCGCTGCGTTTGGCTCTGAAGGAATGGGCTCACTATTCAGTGATTCTGCCAAAATCCCTCAAGTAATCATGACGATTTTAGCATTTAGCTTATCAGATGTCTTCGATACGATCGGTACCTTTATCGGGACTGGACGTCGTACCGGGATCTTTTCGAAAAAAGATGAAGAAGCGGTTGAAAATAGTAACGGGTTGAATACGAAAATGGATAAGGCTCTTTTTGCAGATGCCGTAGCCACGTCTGTAGGGGCCATCGTAGGGACCTCAAATACAACGACTTATGTGGAATCAGCAGCTGGCATCGGTGCTGGTGGACGCACGGGCTTGACTTCCGTTGTGGTGGCAGCACTCTTTGCGATCAGCAGTATCTTTTCTCCACTGATCTCAATCGTTCCCGCACAAGCGACAGCACCGGCGTTGATCTTAGTTGGGGTAATGATGATGGCTTCTTTTGCAGACATCAAGTGGACTGATCTAGAAGAAGCAGTTCCAGCCTTCTTCGCGTCCATTTTTATGGGCTTGTCTTACAGTATTTCAAATGGGATCGCTGTTGGTTTCATTTTCTATGCATTAGTGAAAGTAGTGAAAGGAAAAGCCAACGAAGTGTCTCCGATCATCTGGGTCGTCAATGCGTTGTTTATCCTGAACTTTGTCATTTTGGCTTTGATCAGTTAAGTTTAATGATGAAAATCTTTCTGTATTTTAAATGCAGAAAGATTTTTTATTTGATTATTACTCACGATACGGTATAGTATTTGTGAAAGAAGGTTTGTAAATGAAGATTGATTGGAAACGAAATCTACTGATTTCATGGGTAGGTTGTTTTTTTACGGGTGCCAGTTTTAGTCTTGTCATGCCATTCATTCCCTTATATATAGAAGAGTTAGGCGCTCCAGAGAGTCAAATTGAGTTGTTTTCTGGATTAGCAATCTCAGTAACGGCGTTTGCGGCGGCTATCATTGCTCCAGTTTGGGGAAATCTAGCAGACCAAAAAGGTCGTCGTTTAATGATGATTCGCGCGGCTGCGGGGATGACAGTGACGATGGGTTCTTTGGCTTTTGTACCGAATGTCTATTGGTTATTGATCATGCGTTTCTTTACCGGAATTTTATCGGGGTATATTCCAAATGCGACTGCGTTGATCGCTTCGCAGGCGCCTCGAGAAAAAAGCGGTTGGGCGCTTGGGACATTGGCTACAGGAGCCATCGCAGGGAATTTGATTGGTCCTTCGATGGGTGGGGCGTTAGCGCAATGGTTTGGCATGAAAAATGTCTTTATTATCACAGGCGTTGTTCTACTAATCACGCTGTTGCTTACGATTTTTCTCGTTCAAGAAGATTTTGAGCCAGTTGAAAAGGGCGATCTGCTTTCCATTAAAGAAATTTTTGGTCAAATCAAAAATATGCAGTTGCTTGTTGGCTTGTTTATTACTTCCCTGATTTTACAGCTAGGTGTAACGAGCATCAGTCCTATCCTCACATTGTATATTCGTGATTTAAGCGGGGATACGGGCAATATTTTGTTCGTCAGCGGATTGATCGTCTCTGTTGCCGGTGTTTCAGCGATTCTCTCCTCGCCGTTTTTAGGCAAAATCGGTGATCGTTATGGCAATCACAAAGTGCTGTTGGGGGGCTTAGTACTGTCATTTTTCTGTTTCATTCCGATGGGCTTTGTCTCTACTCCGTTTCAACTAGGCGTGTTGCGCTTTTTGCTTGGTTTTTCTACCGGTGCCTTGATGCCGTCCATCAATACACTGATCAGCAAGATCACTCCAATGGAAGGGGTCAGCCGTATCTATAGCTACAACCAAATGTTCTCCAACTTTGGGCAAGTGTTAGGTCCAATGGTCGGCTCAACGGTGGCAGCCGGTTTTGGCTATCCAGCCGTCTTTTGGGTGACGAGCGGGTTTGTACTGATCAATATTTTTATCTCAGGATTTAATTTCCGTAAAAGCTTACGTAAAACGGACATCAGTGAATAGTTGAAAAGAAAAAAAAACCAGTTACAATAAAGGTAACTGGTTTTTTTTTAATGGCTTGTCTTTTCAGGCGCTGGTGCGATAATACCAACAAGAATGATCACCACACCTGTGACCAAAGAGATGATTGAAGTTAATTGAAAATCATAAGTTGCTCCAGCAAGTGAGCTGCCTAGATAGCCAACGACTTGACCTAATACAAAAGTCCAAAATAAAGTGACTAGGTAACGCATGACGACACCTCTTTTCTGCGTATCTTCCATTTCGACTTTAGTTTATCACAAAAATATTTATTGTAAAGATTTTCACTTTTTCATTTTGTTTTTCAAATCTATTTACTAGCAGAAAGAAAGAGAATTTTCATTTTTGGAGGGATTTCAATGTATTCACAGCTCACCACCTTAAGCGCCTATTCGTTGCTGCAAAGTACGATCAAAATTCCTCACTATATAGAGCAAGCCAAAAAGATGGGCTATCAGACCCTAGGCCTAACCGATCATAATGTTCTCTATGGCGCGGTCGAGTTTTATCAGCAATGCCTAGCACAGGGCATCAAGCCGATTTTTGGTGCTTTGTTCGACTGTACCTTCGGGGAGGGATCAATGTCCTTTCCATTGTACGTATTTGCCAAAAACCTCAAGGGCTATCAAACCTTGATGCGTTTATCAAGTGAAAAAATGATCACCGAGCAGTTGAATTTATCTGCTTGTGATTCTTTGCAGGACCTCTTTGGTTTGCTACCTGAAGGTGAAGGCTTTTTGCCGTCTCAGCACGATGATTTAGAAGCTAATCAAAAAGTACTGCAAGCAATTAGCCATAAATTTGATTCTGAGAGCTTGTTTTTAGGCATAACTAGCAAGGGGCTAGATCCAGAAACGATCACTTGGTTTAACGAGCAAAACATTGCACCATGCGCGTATCAACCAATCGCGGCTTTAGCACAAGAAGAAGCCTTTGCAGTCAAAGTGATGGCCCATATCAAAGAGGGCTCGCAAATTGAAGACTTTCGTCAGGCAAAAGAGCAAGCGACTACGCAGTTTTTTCTACAACCGGCAGACCAACTTGCGGCTGTATTTGGCGAAGCGTCTCAGGCATTGATGAATAATCAGCGGATTGCAGCTGAATGCGCTGTCGATCTGCCGCTGCATCAGCGGCTATTGCCTCATTACCCATTAGCACAAGAAGAAAGCGCCGCGGACTATTTGCACAAAATTTGTTTTGAACGTCTGCCTCAGCGTGTTGCTCACGTTACATCGGCGTACGAACAGCGTTTGGATTATGAGTTGTCTGTCATCCATAAGATGGGCTTTGATGATTACTTCTTGATTATTTGGGACGTCATGGACTTTGCCCACCAACAAGAAATCGTTACCGGAGCTGGACGGGGATCCGCTGCCGGAGCACTGGTGGCGTATGTTTTATCTATCACCGACGTGGATCCAATCAAATACGATCTTTTGTTTGAACGATTCTTGAATCCAGAACGTTACACGATGCCTGATATTGATTTAGATATTCCTGACAATCGCAGAGACGAGATTTTACAGTATGTGCGCCAAAAATATGGGCAAGAATATATGGCACAGATTGCCACGTTTGGTACCATGGCGGCCAAAATGGTTTTGCGAGATGTTTCTCGGGTCTTTGGTCTATCGCAAAGTGAAGCTAATCGCTGGTCAAAAGCCATCCCCAATGCCTTGAAAATGACCTTAGATCTTGCTTATGAACAATCCAATCAGCTGCGAGAGCTGGTTTCGTTCAATGAGCGGAATCAAGTAATGTTTCAAGTCGCCAAAATCTTAGAAGGACTGCCCCGTCACGTATCGACCCATGCCGCCGGTGTGGTGATCAGTGACAAGAATCTGCTTGATTTGGTGCCTTTGCAAGAAGGCAGCGATGGGATTTGGCTGACCCAGTTTACCATGAATGACGTGGAAGCCATTGGCCTATTGAAGATGGATTTTTTAGGTTTGAGAAACTTGTCGATCATTGATAATACCTTGAAAGGTATCAAACGAATCAGCCAACAAATCGTAACCCAAAAAGAGATTCCTCTTGATGATCCAGCAACATTGCGTTTGTTTCAAAAAGGGGAGACGGCAGGGATCTTCCAATTTGAATCAGCGGGAATACGCAATGTCTTGCGCAAGCTAGGGCCAGAAAGTATCGAAGACATTGCTGCAGTCAATGCCTTGTATCGCCCGGGACCGATGCAAAATATTGATACTTTTATCAAGCGGAAAAAAGGACAAGAGCGGGTCTCTTATCCGGATGACAGCTTGATTCCAATCTTGCAAAACACTTACGGAATCATTGTTTATCAAGAACAGATCATGCAAGTAGCTTCCAAAATGGCTGGTTTTAGCCTAGGACAGGCAGATATTTTGCGGCGAGCAATCAGTAAAAAGAAAAAAGACGTGTTGGATGAAGAACGTCGCCATTTTGTGCAAGGTGCGTTGGCCAATCATTATGACGAGAAGACCGCCAATTTGGTCTATGACTATATTGAGCGCTTCGCCAACTATGGGTTTAACCGTTCCCATGCGTTTGCCTATTCCTTTATCGGCTTTCAAAT
The DNA here is from genome assembly GCF_050546735.1 of Enterococcus sp. AZ095a. Taxonomy (NCBI): domain Bacteria; kingdom Bacillati; phylum Bacillota; class Bacilli; order Lactobacillales; family Enterococcaceae; genus Enterococcus; species Enterococcus sp. AZ095a. The sequence goes on from NZ_CP172953.1 coordinate 1,108,975, forward strand.
GGCGTACCTGAAAGTGCACTATCCGGCACCTTTTTTTGCTTCGATCTTGCACTCGGTACGCAATACTGCAAGCAAAATGAAAGAATACTTAAATGAAGCCGCACGTTATGGCGTAGAAGTATTGCCACCATCGATCAATACCAGTGGGTTTAGTTTTCAACTGCAAAATGAGAAACAAATCCGCTTTGGGTTCAGCAGTATCAAAGGGATTCGGCGCGACATGATCCAAGACATTTTGACAGAACGAAAAGAGCATGGCAATTTCACGTCCATGGATCAATTTTTACTTCGCTTGAATCAGCGGAACAGCAAGTGGTTAAAGTTGGACTATTTATTGCCGCTTTTGAGCATCGGTGTATTCGATGTGATTGCGCCTAATCGAAAACAAGCATTGATCCAACTAGAAGGGAAAATCCAAAATATTACTTATAGTGGCGGCAGTTTGGATCTCTTAGAAACCATGGCTTTAAAAGAAGAAGCCGTTGCCGATTACAAACTGGAAGAGAAACTGGCTTTGGAAGAAGAATACTTAGGTGTTTATTTGTCTGGCCATCCCGTAGAACAGTTTCAAAAATTGCATCAATTAAAACAAATCACCGATATTGCCGATCTGGTTCCGAATGAACGGGTCCGCATCCTTTTGTATGTCCGCAAGATTCGGGAGATACGTACAAAAAAAGGCGAACAGATGGCATTTGTTGAAGGAACGGATGCTAGCAAAGAAGTTTCAGTAACGATTTTTCCCATCGTTTATCGACAAGTGCGTTCCTTGATCGAAGAAAATGCTGTTCTCTATATTGAAGGAAAGGTCGAGGTAAGTCGTTACAATGGTGAAATCCAACTCATTGCTGATAAAATAGACTTAGCAGAAAACGTTCAAAATAAAATTGCGCCACAAACTTGCTACTTAAAGATTTCTGCTGAAGCCGAAACGTCGCACCTGCAAGCATTGTCGAAGGAAATGAAGCAGCATCAAGGAAATATTCCAGTGGTGATGTTTTATGAAAGTAGTGGCAAAAAAGTGTTATTAGCAGAAGAAAACTGGGTAACGGATGAGCCGAACTTTGTCACACAACTGAAGGCATTATTAGGAAATGGAAATGTAATTTTCAAGTAATTTTCCGAAAACGATAATTCAACTTACACTTTTTTCAACTTTTTCCCACTATTTCAAGACATTTTCATGGAATAATGGTAGAATATGTCTCGTGGTTATTACTTGAAAACTAGCAAACAGGGGCTTCCCTAAACAAAATCTTTTGATGAGGTGAAAGAATAATGAAACGCATTGGAATTCTAACCAGTGGCGGCGATGCACCAGGAATGAACGCAGCGATTCGCGCAGTTGTCAGAAAGGGTATTTTTGACGGACTTGAAGTATACGGAATCAACTATGGCTATGCCGGACTAGTCGCAGGCGACATTCGTCGCTTAGATGTTGCTGATGTTGGTGACAAAATTCAACGTGGTGGAACATTCTTATATTCAGCACGTTATCCAGAATTTGCGACACAAGAAGGGCAATTAAAAGGAATCGAGCAATTAAAGAAATTTGGCATCGAAGGGCTAGTCGTGATTGGTGGAGATGGATCTTACCATGGTGCGATGGCACTTACTCGCCACGGTTTCCCAGCAATCGGGATTCCAGGAACGATCGATAACGACATTCCAGGAACAGATTTCACGATTGGTTTTGATACAGCGATCAATACTGTCTTAGAATCGATTGACCGTATCCGTGATACAGCGACATCACATGTCCGCACATTTGTGATCGAAGTAATGGGACGTGGTGCTGGCGATATCGCTTTATGGTCAGGTGTGGCCGGTGGTGCGGATGAAATCATCATCCCAGAACATGATTTTGACATGCAAGTTGTTGCTGATCGTATCCGTGAAGGACGCGACCGCGGGAAAAAACATTGCTTGATCGTTTTAGCCGAAGGTGTGATGGGCGGAAATGATTTTGCTGACAAACTTTCTGAATACGGCGATTTCCATACCCGTGTATCAATTCTAGGACACGTTGTCCGTGGTGGTTCACCAAGCGCTCGTGACCGTGTGTTAGCAAGTAAATTTGGTTCATATGCCGTTGAATTATTGCAACAAGGCAAAGGCGGTCTATGTATCGGTATCGAAAACAATGAAATGATTGCTTCTGATATTATCGAAACCCTTGAAAACAATCGTCACAAACCAGATCTTAGCTTGTATAACTTGAACAAAGAAATCTCATTCTAAAGAGATTTTTTAGAGCAACGCAACAGTAATTTTGTAAAAAAAGCTTATTAGCTATTTTAAATAAATGAATAGGAGCGTTTAGTAATGAAAAAAACAAAGATCGTAAGTACATTAGGACCAGCAAGTAACAGTGTGGAAATTATTTCTCAACTGATTGAAGCCGGTGCGAATGTCTTCCGCTTTAACTTCTCTCATGGAGATCATGAAGAACAATTAGCGCGTATGACAATGGTTCGTGAAGCCGTGAAGAAAACTGGTAAAGATGTCGGTATCCTTTTAGATACAAAAGGTGCTGAAATCCGTACAACTGTACAAAATACGACAGAAGCTGACTTTGGTCGTGCTGGATACATCCAATTTAACGTTGGCGATGAAACACGCATTTCAATGGATCCAGAACACAAAGGAACAAAAGAAAAAATTGCTGTAACTTATCCTGGTTTATTTGAAGATGTTCATGTGGGCGGACACATCTTGTTTGATGATGGTTTGATCGACATGGAAATCAAAGAAAAAGACGAAGCAACCCGCGAATTAGTGGTTGTTGTTAAAAATGCTGGAATGTTAGGATCACGTAAAGGGGTCAACGCTCCTGGTGTATCAATCAGCTTACCTGGTATTACTGAAAAAGATGCAGAAGATATCCGTTTTGGTCTTGATAACGATATCGACTTCATTGCCGCTTCATTTGTACGTAAAGCGCAAGACGTTTTAGAGATTCGTGAAATTTTAGAAGAAAAAGACATGACTCATGTGCAAATCTTCTCTAAAATCGAATCACAAGAAGGTATCGATAATATCGATGAAATCATCAAAGTTTCTGATGGTATCATGGTTGCCCGTGGTGACATGGGTGTTGAGATCCCTGCTGAAGAAGTACCAATGGTTCAAAAGAGCATTATTAAAAAATGTAACGCTGCTGGTAAATCAGTTATCACAGCAACACAAATGTTAGAGTCAATGCAACAAAACCCACGTCCAACCCGTGCAGAAGCTTCTGACGTTGCCAATGCTGTCTTTGATGGTACCGATGCAACAATGCTTTCTGGTGAATCAGCAAACGGTGACTACCCTGTTGAGGCAGTAGCAACAATGGCACGGATCGACATTGAAGCTGAAAAAGCTTTATCAGAAAACAGCACATTCCAAATCAACCAATTCGATAAAACAGATGTAACAGAAACAATCGGTTTATCTGTTGCTCGTGCGGCGAAAAACCTAGGGGTTAAAACAATCGTTGCAGCGACTGAATCTGGCTACACTGCAAAAATGATCTCTAAATATCGTCCAGATGCTGACATTTTAGCTGTTACATTTGATGAACGTACAAAACGTGGCTTGATGCTTAACTGGGGTGTCTACCCAACCGTTGCTGAAAAACCATCAACAACTGATGAAATGTTTGAATTAGCAGCAAAACAAGCAGTTGATTTAGGTTTTGCTAAAGAAGGCGATCTAATCTTGATCACAGCCGGTGTTCCTGTTGGTGAACGCGGAACAACCAACGTCATGAAGATCCAATTGATCGGTTCAAAATTGCTTGAAGCGCAAGGGATTGGTGAAAAATCAGTTGTTGCCAATGCCGTGATCGCTCACAGTGCCGAAGAAGCAATTGCGAAAGCAAAAGATGGCATGATTTTAGTTGTACCAACAACAGATAAAGAATATATGCCAGCAATCGAAAAAGCAGCAGCTTTAGTTGTTGAAGATGGCGGCTTGACTTCTCATGCAGCAGTTGTCGGAATCGCGAAAGATCTACCAGTCATCGTTGGTGCCAAAGACGCAACCACAACCATCAAAGATGGCGAATTGGTTACTCTTGATTCTCGTCGCGGTATCGTTTATCGTGGAGAAACAACAGCAATCTAATGATTTTTAACGATTGATCAAGCAACAGGCAAGTGCACGTTGTGCGCTTCCTGTTGTTTTTTTGAGAGGGTCGAAATCCCTTGAGAAAGGGCATTAAAATGACACGATCAAAAATGAAAAAGGTGTCAAGAAAATTTCATTGACAAAGCCTCAGAAGCCCTGTATAATTGCTTTTGTTGCTTAGGGGTGATAAAAATGAAATGGTCTTTATTGGAATTAAAAAAATACCAAGAGACACCGCTGATGTTTGAAGAAACACTTGACTTAAAGAGTCAACTGATAAAACGCGATGGACAGATCATTGATTTGTCTCCTGTAAAAGTAAAAGGGCTGATGAGTGTTGATAAGCAAGGATACTTGCTGCACTATCAAGTAGAAACGACGATGACATTGCCATCTACTCGTTCTTTGACACCTGTAGCGATTCCTTTTGATTTTTCAGTGGATGAACACTTCATGACACCAGAGCAATTTCAGCGTCGCGATGAAACGATCGTCGAAGAAGAAGTTTTGATCGTTGAAGGTCAAACCATCAGCTTAGATGAATCAGTCGCTGATAACCTATTACTTGCGATTCCTTTGCAAGTCCTGACAGAAGAAGAAAAGCAAGGTTCAGCAATGCCATCTGGCAACGATTGGGCTGTTTTGTCAGAAGAAGACTTTGCAAATCAAAAAGAAGCGCAAGCTCAACAAGTTGATCCTCGTCTTGCAAAATTATCCGAATTATTCACTGAATCAGATGACGATAACGCGTAGGATTGGAATAAATTGCAGCCTCAAGGTTGCGTTCATTAACAAGGAGGTGTAGCAAAATGGCAGTACCAGCTAGAAAAACTTCGAAAGCGAAGAAAGCAAAACGTCGTACACATTACAAATTGACAATCAACGGTTTGAACGAATGTGCAAACTGTGGTGAAATGAAAAAAAGCCACCATGTCTGCTCAAACTGTGGTCATTACGATGGCAAAGACGTAGCAACAAAAGAAGCATAATTCCTTTTTTTCAGAAAGAGGATTCTAAAACCTTAGGCTAACCATGGAGCCTGAGGTTTTTTTGTTTTTTTGACGAATATGGAACTTTTCAGAAATATTTTTGTCCAGCGAAAGAGAATAGTTCAAAAGCAGGTACATTTGCGCTATAATGAAAAAGATAATTGAATCTTAGGAGGATGAAAGATGACAAAACAACAAATCGGCGTTGTCGGTATGGCTGTTATGGGCAAAAACTTAGCGTTGAACATCGAAAGCCGCGGTTATTCAGTTGCCTTATTTAACCGTACTGGTTCAAAGACAGAAGAAGTAGTAAAAGAACATCCAGATAAAAATTTTAAAGCAACCTATACGATAGAAGAATTTGTTCAATCTATTGAAAAACCACGTCGTATTTTATTAATGGTAAAAGCAGGATTTGCGACAGATGCAACGATCCAAGAATTATTGCCTCATCTAGACAAAGGCGATATTTTGATCGATGGCGGAAATACCTTCTTTAAAGATACGGTTCGTCGTAACGAAGAGTTGGCAAACTCAGGAATCAACTTTATCGGTACAGGTGTATCTGGTGGGGAAGAGGGCGCCTTGAAAGGTCCTTCGATCATGCCAGGAGGACAAAAAGAAGCGTATGAATTGGTTGCGCCAATCTTGGAACAAATTTCTGCAAAAGCCGAAGATGGAACACCTTGTGTGACTTATATTGGACCAAACGGTGCAGGCCATTACGTAAAAATGGTTCATAACGGGATCGAATATGGGGACATGCAGCTGATTGCTGAGTCTTATGACTTGATGCAAAACATATTAGGTCTATCTGTTGATGAAATGGCTGATATTTTTGCTGAATGGAACAAAGGCGAATTAGACAGCTATCTAATTGAGATCACAGCGGATATTTTGACTCGCAAAGACGATCAAGGTACAGGCAAACCAATCGTTGATGTGATTTTAGATGCTGCTGGTAATAAAGGAACTGGGAAATGGACAAGCCAAAGTGCCTTAGACCTAGGCGTACCACTACCATTGATCACTGAATCTGTTTTTGCCCGTTATATCTCGGCTTACAAAGAAGAACGGGTCAATGCCAGCAAAGTCTTACCAAAACCAGAAGCAGTTGCTTTTGAAGGAAACAAAGAAGAGTTTATCAATAAGATCCGCGAAGCATTATACTTCAGTAAGATCATGAGCTATGCACAAGGATTCGCGCAATTACGTACTGCATCAAAAGAATATGATTGGGATCTTCCTTTTGGTGAAATTGCCAAAATTTGGCGTGCAGGCTGTATCATCCGGGCTCAATTTTTACAAAAAATCACGGATGCTTATGACAAGAATGCCGACATTGAAAACTTACTATTAGATGACTACTTCAAAGATATTACGAAACGTTATCAATCTTCTGTACGTGAAGTAGTTGCACTAGCTGTCCAAGCAGGAGTACCTGTGCCGACGTTCTCATCTGCGATCGCGTACTTCGATTCTTATCGTTCTGATCGTTTGCCAGCGAACTTGATCCAAGCACAACGGGATTACTTCGGAGCGCATACGTATGAACGGACAGATAAAGAGGGAATTTTCCATTATTCATGGTATGATGAAGCGTAAGCTTTAAGAGAATCCAAAAGAGAAAGGCCGAAAGTGAGAACTTTCGGTCAATCTCTTTTTTATTTTTTAGATACATGATAAAATAAGACAGATAATGTCTAATTTAAAGGCAGAATAATCAATAAAGGGGCTATCAATAATGAGTAATATTCTAATCATTGAAGATGAAAAGAACTTAGCTCGATTTGTAGAATTAGAATTGAAGCATGAAGGGTATAATACTGAAGTTCATTATAACGGACGGACGGGACTGGATGCGGCGCTGAATAATGAATGGGATGCGATCTTATTGGATCTAATGCTTCCTGAGTTAAATGGGTTAGAAGTTTGCCGCCGCGTGCGTCAATCGAAGAACACCCCGATCATCATGATGACCGCACGAGATTCCGTGATTGATCGAGTATCAGGTTTAGATCATGGTGCCGATGATTATATTGTGAAGCCTTTTGCAATTGAAGAATTGCTGGCACGCTTACGTGCGTTGCTTCGCCGTATCGATATCGAAGGGGACAAAAACGTTGCAAAACAAACCACGATCACTTACCGAGACCTAACGATTGAAAAAGAAAATCGTGTCGTTCGTCGCGGAACAGATGTCATTGAACTAACAAAACGCGAATATGAGCTATTGTTGACTTTAATGGAAAACGTTAATGTCGTTTTGGCCAGAGATGTTTTATTAAACAAAGTCTGGGGCTATGAGACAGAAGTTGAAACCAACGTTGTCGATGTTTACATCCGCTACTTACGGAATAAAATTGATGTACCAGGGGAGGAAAGCTATATCCAAACCGTTCGTGGTACAGGTTATGTGATGCGGTCGTGAACCTTAAAAAAAGAATGAAAAAATTAAAAGAACTGAAGGGGCCTTCTTTAACTGTAAAGTGGGCCTTCGCAAGTTCTTTCTTTATATTCGTCGTATTTACGATCTTTGCCGTGATCACCTATAAAACATCGGTGAATTTGATCGTCGCTAAAGAAGAAAACAATGTGGAGCGGACGATGTCAGAGGTTGCTTCTCGTTTAGCCAATTCGGATCAAGAACTAACATTGGTCCGAACGTATCGTAATTTAACCAAAAATGATGCGGGGACGACGAGCATTTATGATCGCACTTCAACGATCGATGGCAACTTAATGAAAATCGACTCCTTTATTTCGGAATTAGGCCAAGCACCATTGAGCCTGTTTGTTTATAATTTGAATGAGGACCTTGTTTTTAAAACCCATGAAAATGATTTAGCACTGATCGACACGCAGCGCAAAGCGCCAACCATCGTAACGCTGGATGGTATCACAGGCTTTCTCTCGATCCAACCCATTTATTCAAAAGGCACCAGAGAGCGGATTGGCTATGCTCAAACATTTTATGAGTTGACTTCTTTTTATGAAATACGCAGCAAACTGCTGCTGACTTTGATTATCTTAGAAGTCGTCTCTCTGATTCTCAGCAGTGTCCTCGGGTTCTTTTTATCAGCGTATTTCCTTCAGCCATTAAAGGTATTACGGGATACGATGGAAACTGTTCGGAAAAACCCGCAGTCAACCGTGCATATGCCAGAATTAAATACGAACGATGAACTGTCTGATTTAGCAGATATATTTAATGAGATGTTGGATCGCATGCGCCTGTACATTGAGCAGCAAGAGCGATTCGTTGAAGATGTTTCTCATGAGTTACGGACACCCGTAGCAATCATTGAAGGACACATGAATCTTTTGCAACGTTGGGGGAAAGATGATCCAGAGATCTTGGATGAGTCCCTCGCAGCCAGTATGCAAGAGATCAGTCGAATGAAGACGCTAGTACAGGAAATGTTGGATCTCTCAAGAGCGGAACAAGTGGATGTTCATTATGCAAATGAAACAACTAATGCAAAAGAAGTTGTCTATCAAGTGTTCAATAACTTTAAAATACTGTATCCGGATTTTGTCTTTACGTTGGATGATGATTTGTATCATGAGTTGAAGCTGAAAATCTATCGCAATCATTTTGAACAGATCATTATTATTGTCTTGGATAACGCAGTAAAGTATTCCACTGATCGAAAAGAAGTTCATCTATCTATTTCATTGGATCGTCAATCTTTTGAAATTGCCATTCAAGATTTCGGGGAAGGCATCTCCAAAGAAGACCTCGATAAGATCTTTAATCGTTTCTATCGAGTAGATAAAGCCCGTGCTAGAACCAAAGGTGGCAATGGTTTGGGGTTATCTATAGCAAAACAACTATTAGAAAGCTATAAAGGAAAAATCACGGCGGAGAGTGTCATTGGCCAAGGAACAATCTTTCGGATTTATATACCGATTCTTCAAACGGAAGATCGGACGAAAAGAGAACGTTGAGCAAAAAAGCTTAAGTTCTCTTTTTTCATTCTTAAATGATAGATTTAGTGCCGAAACACTGCTTATAAACGAACGTTCGAAACGTTTGGTAATGAATAATTCGCCTATGAAAATAGTTGTCAAAAAGCCTATTTTTTTAGTTGATTTTTCCTTTAAGAATTGCTATATTATTACTTGTCCTTGTTAAGACATTTGTAACAAACACTGATTGATCTTTTTTGAAATTAGTTGTTGACGAAACATTTTACAAGTGTTATTATAACAAAGTCGAAAAAATATCGTCTCTGAAAAAACCTGATAAATCAAAAAAAACTTTTCAAAAAAGTGTTTGACATATAACGGTTGAGATGGTAAGATGAAAAAGTCGCTGAGGTTAAGAGAGAAGTTAAATAACAACTTCTTGAAAAAAACTTTTAAAAAAGAGTTGACAATCAAACGTCGCTCTGATATGATATAAAAGTTGCTAACGCAGCACGGTAGACCTTTGAAAACTGAACAAAGCAAGCAAACGAACCAATGTGTAGGACGTTTCAATTTATTGAAACAAATACATGCAAGCAATAGCTAGCAAAGTTAATTTTTATGAGCTTAATGACCGTATGGTCATTCAAACAAATCATTATGAGAGTTTGATCCTGGCTCAGGACGAACGCTGGCGGCGTGCCTAATACATGCAAGTCGAACGCTTTTTCTTTCACCGGAGCTTGCTCCACCGAAAGAAAAAGAGTGGCGAACGGGTGAGTAACACGTGGGTAACCTGCCCATCAGAAGGGGATAACACTTGGAAACAGGTGCTAATACCGTATAACACTATTTTCCGCATGGAAGAAAGTTGAAAGGCGCTTTTGCGTCACTGATGGATGGACCCGCGGTGCATTAGCTAGTTGGTGAGGTAACGGCTCACCAAGGCAACGATGCATAGCCGACCTGAGAGGGTGATCGGCCACACTGGGACTGAGACACGGCCCAGACTCCTACGGGAGGCAGCAGTAGGGAATCTTCGGCAATGGACGAAAGTCTGACCGAGCAACGCCGCGTGAGTGAAGAAGGTTTTCGGATCGTAAAACTCTGTTGTTAGAGAAGAACAAGGATGAGAGTAGAACGTTCATCCCTTGACGGTATCTAACCAGAAAGCCACGGCTAACTACGTGCCAGCAGCCGCGGTAATACGTAGGTGGCAAGCGTTGTCCGGATTTATTGGGCGTAAAGCGAGCGCAGGCGGTTTCTTAAGTCTGATGTGAAAGCCCCCGGCTCAACCGGGGAGGGTCATTGGAAACTGGGAGACTTGAGTGCAGAAGAGGAGAGTGGAATTCCATGTGTAGCGGTGAAATGCGTAGATATATGGAGGAACACCAGTGGCGAAGGCGGCTCTCTGGTCTGTAACTGACGCTGAGGCTCGAAAGCGTGGGGAGCGAACAGGATTAGATACCCTGGTAGTCCACGCCGTAAACGATGAGTGCTAAGTGTTGGAGGGTTTCCGCCCTTCAGTGCTGCAGCAAACGCATTAAGCACTCCGCCTGGGGAGTACGACCGCAAGGTTGAAACTCAAAGGAATTGACGGGGGCCCGCACAAGCGGTGGAGCATGTGGTTTAATTCGAAGCAACGCGAAGAACCTTACCAGGTCTTGACATCCTTTGACCACTCTAGAGATAGAGCTTCCCCTTCGGGGGCAAAGTGACAGGTGGTGCATGGTTGTCGTCAGCTCGTGTCGTGAGATGTTGGGTTAAGTCCCGCAACGAGCGCAACCCTTATTGTTAGTTGCCATCATTTAGTTGGGCACTCTAGCGAGACTGCCGGTGACAAACCGGAGGAAGGTGGGGATGACGTCAAATCATCATGCCCCTTATGACCTGGGCTACACACGTGCTACAATGGGAAGTACAACGAGTTGCGAAGTCGCGAGGCTAAGCTAATCTCTTAAAGCTTCTCTCAGTTCGGATTGTAGGCTGCAACTCGCCTACATGAAGCCGGA
>NZ_CP172953.1:1125000-1645000 GCF_050546735.1 Enterococcus sp. AZ095a
ATGAGAATAGAATCAAATCGGCGATAGATGGGACAAATCCAATGGTGATCAAAGAATTGCCTGGCAGTTTTGCTGTTTATGGCGATGTCCAATTTCTTCCCGGATATTGTGTATTATTACCTAAAAGAGAGGTGGCTTCTTTAAATGATCTAGATTTAAGCGAGCGTCAGATTTTCTTAACTGATATGACTCTTTTAGGAGATGCTATAATACAGGCGTGTTCTCCATTGAGAATCAATTATGAACTATTGGGAAATACCGATAACTTTCTTCATGCACATCTTTTTCCTCGTTATGAATGGGAAACTAACGAAGCAAAAAAAATGCCTGTTTGGTTGTATGACAAATCCCATTGGACTAATCCAGAGTATCACTATTCAGAAAAAAGAGATGGAGAGCGAAGACAAAAGATAAGCTCTTATTTAGAAAACGCCTATCGTTAGTCTAATGAACCTTTCTAATCTAGTAACCTCAATAAAAGAACCTCCATGAAGCGATCGCTTCATGGAGGTTCTTTCCTTAGATCAATCAATATACTTAAGAATTGCGACTTCTTTTGGTTTCAGAACTGTCAACTGTTTGGTCTCTTTGGTTAGAAGGTCTACTCCAGCGGCTTTCAGCTTCACTTCTGTTGTCTGCTCGGTATGGTTTAAGAGAAAGACGAGTGTATAGCCAGCACCTTTGCGGCAGGTAACGGAGACTTCAGTAGGAGCAGCCAAGAAGAGCTGGGCATGAGTCGTTAAATTGTGATTTTCCAGAATGCTCGTTAAAAATGTTGTTAGACCTTCAAGGGACAATTCTGTTCCTACGTAATACGCATATCCATCGTCGATCCGGTTCATGGTAATGGCTGGCTTATCGGTCAAATAACCGGAATGGAAGGTTGCCAAAGCTTTCGCACCTTTTAGATGGATGACTTCCTCCCATAGAGAATTGTCGTACCGACGACCTTGGAAGTCAATTTGGTGATGGGTAGCCGCTCTCATTGGGTAAAACTCTTCTACAATGATCCCTAAGGTGTCCCTAAACAGTCCTGGATAGCCCCCAAGATAGACTTGGTCATATTCATTGACGATCCCACTAAAGAAATTGGTCAAGAAGATGCCGCCTTGTCGCACGTAATCATGGATCTTCTTACCGAATGCTTCGGGTGCTGAATAGAGATTTGGGGCGATCACTAAAGGATAGCCGCCTAGGGATTCGGAAGGATGGACAAAGTCTACGCTCAGATTTAACGCCCTAAGTGCGGCATACAGGCTGCGTAACTGATGAATGTATTTTAAGGTTCTTGGTTTGGCATCCAATTCCAGCGCCCACCAATTTTCCCAGTCGAAGACAACTGCGACATCAGCCAAGAAGCGCGTCCCAACGATTTCGGATAGTTGCGAAAATTCGTTGCCTAATTGTGCACATTCACGAAAGATACGGCTTGACTGAGGATCTCCGTGAGGCACCATCGCACTATGAAATTTTTCCGCACCGCCACGAGACTGTCGCCATTGAAAGAACATGATACCATCAGCACCATGAGCGAGCGCTTCATAACTCCAAAGACGCAACTGGTTGGGGGTCTTGGCCCCGTTGATTTGTCGCCAATTAACGGCGCTGGTGGCTTGCTCCATGATCAAGAATGGCTTTTTCTTCAAACTGCGGGTTAAATCGTTAGCAAGAAATTGCGGGTAAGGGATTTTTTCAAAGGGATTCGGGTACGAATTCCAGCTGACCACATCTATTTCAGGTGCCCATTTAAATCCATCTACGTATTTGTGTAAGCCCATAAGATTGGTCATATAAGGAATGTCATGGGAATATTTTGCAATCGCCGCCTTTTCAATTTGATAAAGTTCCAGATTCATGTCGGAAAGAAACCGACGGTAGTCTAATTGCTGTGCAGGATTTTTGAAGGTTGGCATTGCCTCTGGTAAGAAAATTTCCTCCCAGCTGCCATAGGATTGACTCCAAAACTTCGTTGACCAAGCATCATTCAATCCAGCGATGGTCAGATATTTCTCTGCTAACCATGTCTGAAATCTTTTCCGACAATGATCGCAATAACACTCGTGGATGTGACACGTATATTCATTATTGATATGCCACATGACCAGCCCTGGATGATTAGCATAACGGTTTGCGACTGCTTCAGACAAATCGGCGGCATATTGACGATAGATAGGGGAAGTCGGACAGTAGTGCTGGCGCGCACCATGAACCAGTCGATTGCCATGAATGGTCACAGGCAGCATCTCAGGGTGTTTTTGAACAAGCCAAGCGGGAGGAGAAGCTGTTCCATTGGCTAGGTCGATCATGATATTGTTTTCATATAAAAGATCCATCAACCAGTCCAGAAAGTCAAAATCATAGGTGGATTCATCTGGCTGCAGATTGACCCAGCCAAAAATATTGATACTTACATAGTTCACACCTGCTTCTTTCATTAAGCGCATATCTTCAAGAATGACTTCTTTAGACCATTGTTCAGGATTGTAGTCGGCACCATAGTAAAGCTGACGTTGCGTTTTCATCAAATCGCTCCTTTATAGACGTTTCTTTAGTATCAAGATACTTGAATCATATCAAATATTCATCTGTTTGATAGCGGTATCATTTGAAAATCATGAAATGATCCAAAAAAACAAAGATAGTTCAATCTGGTTTCGCAACTAGGGCTATAGTCCGCCAGTTCTTTTGCCTTGCTGTTTTTTTAACAAAAATATACAATTGAAAAAGGCGGTAAATTAAAACATCTAAAATTTATCTCTCTAAGTAGTTGTTTTTTTATTAATAGTTTCTTTATAAAAAAATGCATGTTTATAACCAACAGATCAAAAAAACTATTAAACATTAGCAGAAGATTACTATGAGTCAAAGAAATGAATAATTATGTGTCGAGGAGTCATAAACGAGGAATGACATAAGTTATTCCACAAAAAATGCGAAAAAGGAGAGACACGTCCATGAACCAGCCAATACAGATCTTTTCTGAGATTGCGCCCTTAAAGCGGGTGCTGTTGCATCGTCCAGGAGCAGAATTGGAAAACTTGATGCCGGATTATCTTGATCGCTTGTTGTTCGATGATATTCCTTTTCTAGACCAAGCACAAAAAGAGCATGATTTTTTTGCCGAGACGTTAAGAAACAGAGGGGTGGAAGTCCTTTATTTGGAAGATCTTGCTGCAGAGACATTGTCGACGACCGGTGCCAAAGAAGCTTTTTTAGAAGATTATTTAAATGAGACAACGATCCTTGATGAAGAGATTCGCAACGAAGTGCGCAATTTTTTCCTGTCGATCAAAGATAATCGCTCCTTTATCGATCATACGATGGCGGGCTTGAAAAAAAGTGAGGTAGAAATTCCAAGAGCTAGCAAGTTAACGGCGATCGTTGAAACGGAATATCCTTTTTTGATCGATCCAATGCCAAACTTGTATTTCACGAGAGATCCGTTTGCTACGATTGGTCATAGCGTTTCCTTGAATCGAATGTATTCTGCAACGAGAAGACGAGAAACCCTCTACGGAAAACAAATTTTTACGCACCACCCGATGTTTTCCCGCAATGAGACGAACTTTTTGTATCATCGGGACGAAACGACGCGGATGGAAGGCGGCGATCAGCTGATTTTATCTGATAAAATCGTGGCGATCGGTATCTCTCAACGAACCGAGGTTGCTTCTATCGAAAAAATTGCCGAAACGATTTTTGCTACAGAACCGAGTTTTGAACATATCTTGGCATTTAATATTGGTGAAGAACGAAAATTTATGCACTTAGATACGGTCTTTACGATGGTGGATCATGATAAGTTCACGATCCATCCAGAAATCGAGGGAGAACTTTCGCTGTATTCAATCACTAAACACAAGGACGGTGTGCGAGTATATGAGGAAAAAGATACGTTGGAAAACATTCTTTGCCGTTATTTAGATTTGCCTGAAGTACACTTGATTCGCTGTGGTGGTGACGACTTAGCGGCAGCAGCCAGAGAACAATGGAATGATGGTTCCAATACATTGGCGATCGCCCCAGGGGAAGTCGTGGTCTATGACCGCAATACCATCACCAACGGGTTGTTAAAAGAGGCAGGCGTCAAGTTGAATGAGATCTCAGGAAGTGAATTGGTTCGCGGACGTGGAGGTCCACGCTGTATGAGTATGCCATTTATTCGTGAGTAGGACGAATCTTTGTTATTTTAATTGCGGATTTTTGCTTTGAAATTATGAAAGTTAAGAAATAGAAGAGAGAAAAATAAAAGAAAGATTTGAAACGGCATTCTGTTTCTAATCTTTCTTTTTTGTCATCATTTAACCCCCTATAAATTGAAAAGGATTTCTTTTTGTGAAAATGTGTAATTTTTGTGACTTTTATATGTAAAGACTATAAAAAAACGCTAGGAACCTTGTTCTATCGCTAAATTTATGGTACGGTTATATTAGAAAACGGAAATAGGTGAAGGTATTTGCCACTTATTGATTTTTGACACCCTACGATCAGCGAATGCCATATGCTTGATTTGTAGTGGTTTTTTTTGCGGAAAAAAAGGGAAAGCAGGTGAGAAAATGGCAGTAGATGCAATTCGATTATTACAAGAAGCAGAGCAATTTGCTGAAAATAAAAACCAAGAAGCGGAAGCAGAAAAAAAACAATTGGCACAAGAACGCGAAGAACGGTTGAAGGCGTTTAAAAAAGAGTTGGCAGAAAAAGAAGCCCAACAAAAAGAAGCAATCAATCAAAAAATCGCAGCTGAGTTAACACAGTCAAAAGAACCGCTCATGGCTAAAACGAAAGCAGAAGTGGAAACACTACGAACGATCCCTAATGAGTTAAAGGAAGAAGCATTGGCAATAATAATAAATAAGGTTGTGACATAAATGGCAATTGCAAAAATGCAAAAGTTCAGTCTGTTGACCTTTTACGATCAGAAAGAAGCTGTTTTAGAGCAGCTGCAAGACTTTCAGGGCGTAGAACTGCTTTCTTCGGAGAAATACTACGATTCTGAAGAAACGACGGGTGTTTTGACACCGGTTCGCGAGGAACAGTCTGAAGAAGAAATGGAGAACCAGTTTGGTCAAGTCAACTGGAGCTTAAATTTTTTAGAAGAATATGTACCCAAAAAAGGAATGCTGGCACAACTGCGGCAACCAATCAAAAAATATACCCTTCAAGAATTGGCTGAAACAGCCCACACCTATCCCTGGCAAGAATTATGCCAGACCCTTCGTAAACAAGACAAACGTCTTCGCTTGATCGATCAAGAAAAACGCGATGTATTAGCACAAGAAGCAGAGCTGTCGATTTGGAAGTATTTTAAAGAGCGTCCAGCGGTTTTAAAGGAATTAAAAAAATCAGGTGGCTTGCTAGGTTCGATTCCCACTTCTGAAATGGCTGACTTTACGACGAACAGTGAGAAGCTGCCGCTCGTCTATGTGGAAACTGTTTATCAATCACAAACAACCACTTATTTACTGGTCCTTTTCCACAAAGATGTAAAAGAAAAAGTAACTTCACTTCTTAAAAAAGTAGCCTTTGAGCAATACATCTACCCTTATGAGGGCATCCCAGAAGAAGATCTGCAAACGATGAAAGAAAAATCCCAACGTTTAATTGATGAAGAAAAAGAGATCAAAGCCTCTCTTCGTGCAATGACAAACGAGCAAGAAACTTTGCGGATCGTTGCCGAGTATTTAGATGGAGCAATCACCCGCTTAAAAAGCAATAAGATGCTTTTACGTTCTACTCATGCGGTCTCGCTTTCTGGCTGGGTTCCTGTTGATGGAACGGCCGAATTAGAAAAACGCATCAAAAAAGGAACTACGGATAACTATTACCTCGAATACCAAGAAGTGACGGAAAAAGAGATTAGTAATGTGCCGATTTTATTAGAAAACGCACGTTGGATCAAACCTTTTGAAGGACTTGTTCGGATGTACAGCTTGCCGCAATATGACGAGTTAGATCCGACACCATTTATGGCGCCTTTTTATATGGTGGCATTCGGGATGATGGTTGCCGATTTTGGCTATGGTTTGCTTTTGTTTCTGGCGACGTTTCTTGGGAAAAAGCTGTTCCACCTCAGCAAAGGGCTGGAACAAAACTTGACCCTCTTTCAGTTATGCTCGATCCCCACGATTATTTGGGGCTTGATCTATGGCAACTTCTTCGGATTTGAATTCTCATTCCAACTGTTGTCTGCCCAGGATGATGTCAACCAGATCTTAGTCTTATCCGTGATCTTTGGGTACATCCAGATCATGTTTGGTTTGGCGCTGAAATTCTATATTCTATGGAAGAAAAAAGACCAGAAACTGGCTGCGATGTTCCAAGCCGGTTCATGGATCGTCTTTTTGATCAGTGTGGCTTTTGTTGCCGCAGGAATGCTGCTTTTCCCTGACACACCGTTACAAATGATTGGGATCGTAATGATCGCTGCCAGTCTATTAGCAGTGGCCATCGGAGGCAGTTTAGAAGGTAAAACCTTAGCAGGAAAAATCGGTTCTGGATTGTACGGATTGATGGATGTGACCAATTATGTTGGTGACTTGATCAGTTACACCCGTCTGATGGCGTTAGGGGTTGCCGGCGGAAGTATCGCCTCAGCCTTCAACTTGATCATCAGCTACCTGCCGCCAGCAGCCCGGTTTACGGTTGGTATCTTATTATTTGTGGCATTGCATGGCCTAAATATTTTCTTAAGTTACCTTAGTGCGTATGTTCATGGTATCCGTTTGCAGTATTTAGAGTATTTTGGAAAATTCTTTACGGGGGGCGGACGTGCCTTTGACCCCTTCAAATCAAATGAAAACTATGTAGAGATCATCTCAGAAGAGAAGTTACAGGAGGACAATAATGGAAAATTGGATTAGTTTCTTTTACGAAAATGGTGGAATTGTTTTTGCAGCTTTAGGTGTAGCGACCGCAACGATTTGCGGCGGTATCGGATCAACGATTGGTGTTGGGATGACCAGTGAAGCAGCGTCAGGCTTGATCTCAGAGCAGCCAGAGAAATTCGGACAAGCGTTGATCTTAGAGTTGCTATCTAGTACTCAGGGGTTATACGGGTTCGTAATTTCCTTTATGATCTTTGGTCAGATCAGCGGTTCGCTCTCATTCGATCGCGGATTGTACTTGTTTATTGCTTCGTTGCCAATCGCATTAACAGCGATCGTAGCCGGAAAATGGCAAGGACGTGCCGCAAGTGCTGCGATGCAGATTCTAGCCAAAAAACCAGAACATGTGACCAAAGGGATTATCTTGGTAGCGATGATGGAAACGTATTGTATTTTAGGGTTCGTTATTTCCTTCTTGCTTGTCTTGAATTAAGAGGAGGGAAAAGTGAATGTCTGATATTACACGTTTAACTGACAAAATAACCGCTGATGCGGAAAAGAAATACCAGCTGCAAATCAAAGAAGCGAAAAAAGAAAGTGAAAATCAAGAAAACTTAAAGCGAACGCAATTAGAAAAAGAACTTAGTGAACGGTTAGCTTTTTATGAAAAAGAAAAACGTGCGACGATGTATTTGGAAATCTCAGATGTGCATATTCAATCAAGAAACAAGGTCTTGGCAGCAAAGCAGTCGGTCTTAGATGAGCTGTTTACTGAGGCTTTGACCCGTTTAAATACGATGGATCAAGCAGCATTTTATGCGTTTATCGCTAATGGCTTGGCGAATGCAAGGTTAACTGGTGAGGTTGAGTTGCTTTTAGGTGAGAAGACCCGCCATTTAGTGGATGAGGAGCTCCTCGCTAAATTGCAGGCATCTGCCCCAGATGTTCAGCTGAAACTGGTAAATAAAACGATCCCTCGTAAGGGTGGCTTTTTGTTGCGACAAGAAGCGATCGAGTTGAATTTTACTTTTGATGCGCTACTAGAAGCCAACAAAGAAGAGTTAAGCAATACGTTACTGCAATTGATTTTTGAACAGTAAGCAGGTGCAAACAGATGAATGACATCAAATACAATACCTTAAATACGAGAATTCGGACGTATGAATCGCAATTATTCGATCGCAGCCGCTATGAGCGGATGCTCTCGGCTGCTAGCGCAGAAGAAATCTACGGTATGTTGCAAGAAACGGTTTATGGTGACTTCATCAACGAGGATGATCGTGTACACGACTTTGAACATGTGTTGATGGCGGAGTTGAAACGGGTATACGACACGATGTATCAGCTGACACCGGAAAAAGCGATCGTTGATTTCTTTGCTTTGAAATATGACTATCAAAATCTGAAAGTCTTGGTAAAAGCGGCGTACATGCAAGAAGATTTTTCTGAATATCTTGTCCCAATTGGTACCCAGCCGCTTTCCGTCCTTAAGGATCTGGTCAAGACCAGAAAAAGCAATCTTGTTGCCAAAGAGATGGTTGATTGTGTGGAAGAAGTCTTCTCTTATATTGAGAACTACCATGAGGTCCAATCGATCGACATCATCTTTGATAACCACTATTGGGAACAATTGTGGACGATTGGCAAAGAATACGACGACGATCTGCTGCAAAGCTTGATTCGTCGACAAATCGATATTTTCAACATTTCAACAACGTTGCGCAGTTACGCGATGAAACGCAAGCGCGGCTTTATCAGCGCAGTTTTAGCCGATCATGGAAACCTACCTGCAAAAGAATTGTTAGCTGAGATCACGACTTCCCTTGAGGCATTTGTGGCATATTTGCAAGGGACTCCTTATAAAGAACTGATCAATCACAGCTATGAAGAGTTGGTAGAGAAGAAGACCTTGAATACCTTTGATATACGCAAAGACAATTTTCTAATGGCGAAGCTCAAAGAACATAAAATTGTTCCTTTTGGCCCTTCAGCATTGGCAGGTTACTTGTACGCCAAGGAAATTGAAAGCAAGAACTTGCGTATTCTCCTGATTGGGAAAATCAATAAGGTGCCGGAAGAGATTTTAAGAAGTCGGGTGCGTGATAGTTATGCATAAAAAAATAGCAATGATGGGTGGTAAGAACTCGATCTTGCCTTTCAAAGGGCTAGGGATCGACATCTTTCCAGTCAGCGATTTGGATGAAGCCGCCCAACAACTAGAAGAAATGGCTGAAGCCTATGGGGTAATCTTTTTGACTGAGCGACTGATCGAACAATTAGAACCGATCGTTCGCCGCTATGAAGAAGTACCGACACCAGCGATCATTCCGATTCCAAGTAGTACGGGTAGTTTAGGGATCGGCATGGCACGAATTCAGCAAAATGTGGAAAAAGCGGTAGGAATGAATATATTAGATTCATAACAGACAAGTCAGCCAGCTAGGAGGAATAAATGTGGCATTTGGCACAATTGAAAAAGTATCGGGACCACTGGTCACCGCCTCAGGATTAAGTGGCGCAAAAATCCACGAAATCTGCAAAGTCAGTGACAAGGGCCTTATCGGTGAGATCATTGAGATCAAAAAAGGGCTGGTTTCGATCCAAGTATACGAAGAAACAGCGGGAATCGGACCAGGCGAGCCCGTGGAAACGACAGGCGCACCATTGTCTGTCGAACTAGCACCAGGTTTGTTGACTCAGATGTTTGATGGGATCCAACGACCATTAGATACGTTTATGTCGCAAACAGAAAGTGATTTTTTGGAACGAGGGGTTACCATCGATCCACTGAATCGCCAAAAGAAATGGACCTTTGTCCCTCAAGTACAAGTCGGTGATACCGTACAAGGTGGCGACATTTTAGGTTCAGTACAAGAAACATCGGTGATCGAGCATAAGATCATGGTGCCACCAAACTATGAAGGAACCGTCAAAGAAATCATGGTAGGGAATTTTGCTATTACTGAAGTGATCTGTGTCTTAGAAACCATTGAGGGTGAAAAAAACTTGACGATGGTTCAGAAATGGCCGGTTCGTCAACCACGTCCCGTTACTGCTAAATTAAATCCAGGCGAACCACTGGTCACTGGACAGCGCGTCATCGACACCTATTTTCCAGTGGCAAAAGGCGGCTCAGCTGCCGTTCCCGGACCATTTGGTGCCGGAAAAACGGTTGTTCAGCACCAAATTGCTAAATGGTCGGATGTGGATATCGTGGTCTATGTCGGCTGTGGCGAGCGAGGCAATGAAATGCGGGATGTTATGAATGAATTTCCTGAACTGATCGATCCAAATACCGGCAAGTCCATCATGGAACGAACGGTCTTGATCGCCAATACGTCG
The DNA here is from genome assembly GCF_050546735.1 of Enterococcus sp. AZ095a. Taxonomy (NCBI): domain Bacteria; kingdom Bacillati; phylum Bacillota; class Bacilli; order Lactobacillales; family Enterococcaceae; genus Enterococcus; species Enterococcus sp. AZ095a. Next base: position 1,135,167 of record NZ_CP172953.1, read on the forward strand.
AATATGCCAGTTGCTGCTCGGGAAGCCTCAATCTATACAGGAATCACGATTGCAGAATATTACCGTGACATGGGCTATAGTGTTGCTATCATGGCAGACTCAACATCACGTTGGGCAGAAGCGCTGCGGGAAATGAGTGGACGATTGCAAGAGATCCCAGGAGATGAAGGCTATCCGGCGTACCTTGGAAGTCGAATTGCGGAATACTATGAGCGAGCAGGGCGTTTCCATTCATTAGGCACACAGCCTCGGGAAGGAAGCATTACCGCAATTGGTGCGGTTTCACCTGCTGGTGGAGACATCTCAGAACCGGTCACCCAAAATACCTTACGAATCGTGAAAGTCTTCTGGGCATTGGATAGTATGCTGGCGCAAAAACGGCATTTTCCTTCCATCAACTGGATGAATTCCTATTCCCTTTACGAAGATCAAATCAATTCTTATTTAGATCAATTATTAGGCGATCGCTGGTCGGAGCTAGTCAATGAATCAATGGCGATTCTCCAAGAAGAAAGCCGTTTAGAAGAAATCGTTCAATTGGTAGGGATGGATTCTCTTTCTCAAAGAGACCGTTTGACAATGATGACAGCCCGTTCTTTGAGACAAGATTACTTGCAGCAAAACGCCTTTGATGACGTTGACACGTATACATCTCGCAATAAGCAGTTCAAAATGTTGGAGAATATTCTTTACTTTAATGAACAAGCCCAACGTGCACTGCAGCTAGGTGCTTACTTAGATGAGATCACAAAAGGAACGGTTGATCTGCGTGAGCGCATCGCCCGCAGCAAATACATTCCTGAAGAAGAATTGACCCGCTTGGATACGATCAAGCATGACATCAAAGAAAAGTTACAACGAATCATTGAAACTGGAGGTGTTCATTGATGTTAAAAGAATATCGTACAGTTTCCGAAATTGCCGGCCCTTTAATGGTGGTCGAAAATGTTCGAGGCGTTAAATTCGACGAACTCGTTGAGGTCCGCATGGACACAGGCGAGATCCGTCAAGGACAAGTACTGGAAGTCAGTGATGACAATGCTGTTGTCCAAGTATTTGAGGGTACAAGTAATTTGAGTGCTGAAGAAAGCAAAGCAAGGTTTCTAGGAACTGGTTTAACTTTAGGGGTTTCTCTAGATATGATGGGTCGGGTTTTTGACGGTTTAGGAAAACCAAAAGATAATGGCCCGAGAATCTTGCCCGAAAAACGCATCGATGTAAATGGTGAAGCCATCAATCCGATGGCACGGGACTTCCCGGATGAATTTATCCAAACTGGGATTTCAACGATCGATCATTTAAATACATTAGTTCGTGGACAAAAATTACCAATCTTTTCTGCTTCTGGTTTGCCTCATAAAGAGATCGCTGCTCAAATCGCACGACAAGCAACAGTACCCAGCCAAGAAGGCAATTTTGCGATCGTCTTCGCAGCAATTGGGATTCCGTTTGAAGAAGCTGAATTTTTCGTGGATGAATTCCGCAAAACCGGTGCATTAGATCGATCTGTTTTGTTTATGAACCTTGCCAACGATCCAGCAATCGAACGGATCGCTACTCCTAAGATGGCATTGACTGCAGCAGAGTATTTGGCTTTTGAAAAAGGCATGCACGTCTTAGTGATCATGACCGATATGACGAACTACTGCGAAGCATTGCGAGAAATCTCCGCTGCCCGCCGAGAAGTTCCGGGACGTCGCGGCTACCCAGGGTATCTATACACCAACTTAGCTACACTGTATGAACGGGCAGGACGTTTGATGGGCAAAGAAGGATCGGTCACACAGATTCCGATCTTAACGATGCCAGATGGCGATAAAACCCACCCGATTCCTGATTTGACTGGCTATATCACAGAAGGACAAATCATTTTGTCGCGGGACCTTTACAAACGCAATATCAATCCGCCAGTGGATATTTTGCCAAGTCTTTCTCGGTTGAAGGACAAAGGAACGGGAGAAGGTAAGACCCGTGCAGATCATGCGGCAACGATGAATCAAATTTATGCCGCCTATTCCGATGGGAAAGCTGCCAAAGAGTTATCGATCGTTTTAGGAGAGTCTGCCTTGTCTGATCTTGATAAAAAGTACGCGCGTTTTGCAGATCTTTTCGAAAAAGAGTATGTCAACCAGGGATTTGAAACCAACCGGACGATTGAAGAAACGTTAGATTTAGGCTGGAAGCTATTAGCTACCTTGCCAAAACAAGAGTTGAGCCGTATCAAAGAAGAATTTATCGACGCCTATTACCCAACGGACGAGGATGTGAGTTCTTAATGGCGATCTTAAATGTCAATCCAACTCGGATGGAACTAAGTCGTTTGAAAAAACGGCTGACGACGGCAACCCGTGGTCACAAATTATTGAAAGACAAGCAAGATGAGCTGGTGCGCCAATTCATTCAGCTAGTAAAGAAAAACCAGAAGCTTCGTAAAAAAATGGAAACTGCGCTGCAAGCAGGGATGGAAGAGTATGTGCTGGCTTCTAGTAGTATTCCCGATGTCGTTTTGCAAGAAGCATTTATGATCCCTTTAAATAAAGTGACCCTAGATGTACAAAGTCGGACCATCATGAATATGGATGTGCCAGTGTTAAATCCTGTTTACGAAGAAGAGAGCTCCGATGATGACTTTTCCTACGGTTTTGTAAGTACCACCAGTGAGCTGGATCTCTCGTTGTCTCATCTTGATCAGATGCTGCCAGTGATGCTTCAGTTGGCCGAAATCGAGAAAACCTGTCAACTGATGGCCAATGAGATCGAGCGGACGAGGCGAAGAGTCAATGCGTTAGAGTATATGACGATTCCCAAGCTGACGGAAACCATTCAATACATCGAAAGCAATCTGGCAGAAGACGAACGAGCAACATTGACCCGCTTGATGAAGGTCACAGATATCATTGCGGAAAATGAAGCAAAATAAGGATTTTGCCAATCATTTGGAAGAATCAAAAAAGGCACGTAGAAGGGGGTTCCTTTCTACGTGCCTTTTTGCTTGTTAAGAGCGTAAGAGCAGTTGGTCATCTTTTAATTCAGCACCGCTATTTTGATGGAACATTTCCATCAATTCAGGGACTGTTAAATGTTGCTTTTGCTCACCGGCAATATCCACGACGATCTTGCCTTGATGAAGCATGATCAGGCGATTGCCATAGCGAATGGCATCTTCCATATCATGAGTAACCATGAAGGCCGTCAACTGTTGTGAACGAATCAATTGATCGGTCAATGCCATGACAGTCAACGAGGTTTTTGGATCTAGGGCAGCGGTATGTTCATCTAATAAAATCAATTTAGGTTGTTGCAATGTTGCCATCAAGAGGGTAATCGCTTGACGCTGTCCGCCTGATAACAAACCGATCTCGGCAGAAAGACGATTTTCTAAGCCTAAGTTTAGACTGGCTAATTTTTCTTGGAAAAACGCGCGATTTTTTGCTTTGACGCCTGTCGCAAACCCTCGGACTTGGCCCCGTTTGTAAGCAAGTGCTAAGTTTTCTTCAACAGTCAAACGAACCGCTGTCCCCATACGTGGATCTTGAAAGACTCGGCTAATATCCTTTGAGCGTTTCGTAACGGATAAACGGGTGATGTCTTTCCCATCTAAGGTGATTTTTCCTTGTTCTGTTGGGATCGTTCCTGCGATACTGTTTAAAAGGGTCGATTTTCCGGCACCATTGCCACCGATGATCGTGATAAAATCTCCGGCATTCATCGTCAGGTCAATGCCTCGCAAGACATGGTTCTCATTGATCGTCCCTTTTTCAAAGGTTTGGTGTAGATTTTCGATTGTTAAGACTGAAGTCATTAGGATTGGCCTCCTTTGGTTTTTGGCAGCATCTTTTTAAGTCCTAGTTTTGAACGAAGCTGCGGTAACGAGAGGCAGATGACTAAGACGATTGCGGATGCCAGTTTGATATCATTGGCTTCGACATTGAACTCGAAAACGACGGCCAGGATAAAGCGATAAACGATCGCTCCAATCACGATGGTGATCAACCGCAAAAGCAAAGATTTATTGGCAAATAAAACTTCTGCAATAATGATCGATGCTAAGCCAATCACGATCGTACCGATTCCGGAGTTTAGGTCAGCAAAACCGTTGTTTTGGGCTAAAAGAGCACCTGAAAGGGCGATACAGCCATTAGAGATCATGTAACCGATGATCTTCATATTATCGGTGTTGATGCCGTTGGCTTCACTCATAGCTAAATTATCGCCTGTTGCGCGCAATGCTAAGCCGATCTCTGTACGGAAAAAGAGGAACAAGCACAAAATGACGATAGCTGCGAAGAGAAAGCCCGCAAGAATCACGGCATTGTTTTTGGTCAGACCCATTGCTTGAAATTGGGTGAAGACCGTGTCTTGTCCTAACAAGGCAATGTTGGGAGCACCCATCACACGATTTGTGATGGAATAAAGCCCAGTCATCGTGATGATCCCGGCCAACAAGGCTGGGATCTTTAGTTTTGTATGCAGTAGTCCGGATACCAAGCCGGCTAACATGCCACCGCCAAAGCCCATCAAACTGGCTAGTATGGGGGAGACGCCATTCGTAATACTGATTGCAGCGATCCCTGCACCTAATGGAAAACTTCCTTCTGCAGTTAAATCAGCGATATCCAGAATACGGAAGGTCAAAAATACTCCGATTGCCAGCAATGCCCAAAGGATCCCTTGAGAGGTGGCAGATTGTAGTAATAGTAAGAACGTGTCGACTAAATTCATATGATTTCCTCAAATCTAAAATAGTATGGTTATTCTGGGGCAGTGATGCTGGCAGGATCAATCCCTAAAGCTGCAGCCATTTCTTCATTGACGACTAACTCTAAATTCTCCGCTGTTTCAACGGGTGTGGTAGCTGGTTCTGCATCGCCATCTAAAATTTTTGCTGCTAGTTTTCCTGTTTGAATGCCTAGTGATTTATAGTCAATACCATAAGTTGCTAGAGCTCCATCATCGACTTGTTCCACGGAACCTGCGACGATCGGTGTTTTGGTTTCTTTCGCCACTTCACCGACGATTGCAGCAGCAGAGGCAAAGGTATTATCTGTTGGAATATAAATGCCATCGACATCTTTTGCCAGGCTAGTGGTCACTTGCTGCACATCATTGGTGGTATTGGCGGTCAATACTTTAACGTCGACTCCAGCAGCTTTTAAGGCTTCTTCTGCCAAGTCTGCTTGAATTTTCGAGTTAGCTTCACCTGCATTATACATAATGCCGATCGTCTTGGCGTCAGGGACGATGCTTAACAGCAAATTGATCTGCTGCTCAATGGGTACCATGTCTGACGTACCGGTGATGTTGCGACCGGGTTCTTCATTTGAGTCGGCTAATTTTGCCCCAACTAAGTCAGTAACTGCGGTAACCACGATTGGGGTATCAGTGGTTTCATTTGCTAACGAAACAGCAGCAGGAGTAGCGATGCCCAATAAAAGATCAGGGTTGGCATTCACTAGGCGTTCGCTCATGCTTTTTAAGTTGTCTTGACTGTTTTGCGCATTTTGGTATTCGATCGTCAGGTTTTCACCTTCTGTATAGCCCGCTTCTGCTAAGCCTTCTTTAAATCCTTCGTAGGCGGCATTCAAGGAGCCATGTTCCACGAGTTGCAAGATACCGACTGTTTTTGATCCGTCGTTTCCCTCAGAAGCATTGTTTGATTCCCCACAAGCTGCCAGTGCCAGTAGTGAAGCCGTTAATAATCCAGTTGTGATCCATTTTTTCATTTTCATTGTAACTCCTCCTATAAACGTTTCTTTTTTAATTGGGGTTTACCTGAACAAAAAAATCCATTCAGACAATCGTCTAAATGGATTCGATCCTATACCAAGCGTAAACGTATATTGGCAACCATTTAGAAGATTTTCTACATGGCTGCAAGTTCAAGTTAAAATGCTTTAGCCATCATAGATACAAACAAAACTCGTTTTGCGGTTTGCATCCATAATGTGTTATGAATACAAACTATCTAAAGTAGCTAAAGTAAAAGATATTCAGTTGTGGGGACACGGTCGTTTTTAACATAAAAAAGTTCCTCCATACTTGAATTGTTTTTAGTATAGACAAAAAAAAGCGGACTGTCAAATGTTTTTCCTGAATTATCTGAAAATTTTTGAATAACAATCAGAAAAAGTCTGAAAAAGATGCTTTGTTTCAACAAATTAAAAAGAAAGAAAAAAACTTTGTTTCATCAAGCTTTCTTGCTTGAAAATAAACAAAGTTTTTCTTAACATCACTCGTTTTCTTCTTTATAATAACGAATGGTATTTTTGATTTCACGAATACTGTAAAGCAGATCATCCTCAAAGGATTGATCTTGATCAATATCGATGGTCTCATTGAACATTGCTTCGTATTCAGCAATCGTTAGTTTTTGACGGGCATCAAGTAACGTTTGGTGAGCAGCTTGTGCTAACTGTTTTTCATAACCGGGTACCAATACGCCGCTGAAAAATTCAGCAACCGCTCCTGAGCCGTAACTAAACAGTCCTATCCGATCATTGGCTTGCAAGCTGGAGGAATTTTCCAATAAAGAGATCAAGCCTAGGTACAATGAACCCGTATACAAGTTGCCGGTACGACGACTGTAAACGATCGATTCTTCATAGCGAGCCATCAGGCGTTCTTGTTGCGTTTCTTCTTCTTCGGCAAAAACAGCCAATAAGGCTTTTTTTCCCATTTTTGTATAAGGAATATGGAAACTCAATGCAGCGTAATCTTTTGCTGTGCGTTGCGTTTTTTCGCAATGGGCTTGCCAAACTTGTTTAAAGGAATCGATATAGACGGCATTTGACAAGTGGCCATCTACCATTGGATATTGATGACCAACGGGACGCCAAAAATCATAAATGTCTTGCGTCAACATCAAATTATCGTTATCCAACTGCAAAATCGCTGGATCTGCAGAGATCAGCATAGCAACTGCACCTACGCCTTGAGTGGGCTCTCCACCGGAAGCTAAGCCATACCGGGCGATGTCTGAAGCCACCACCAAAACTTTGCTTTTTGGATTGGCTTGTACGTGGGCTTTAGCAAACTGTAAGCCTGCTGTTGCGCCATAACACGCTTCTTTGATTTCAAAGGAGCGGGCAAATGGTTGAATACCCAATAGGCGATGCAAAACCACTGCCGAAGCCTTTGATTCATCGATGCCGGATTCTGTGCCGACGATCACCATATCAATTGCTTGTAAATCTTCTTTTGTGAGGATATCTTTTGCCGCATGCATGGCAAAGGTGACGATATCTTGCGTTTTTTTATTGACCGCCATTTGATCTTGACCGATCCCGATCGTAAATTTATTTGGGTCGACCTCTCGGGCGTGAGCTAGATCAACCATATCTATAAAATAGGGGGGGACATAAAAATTTATTTTATCAATACCAACGTTCATTCCGTCGCTCCTTTATGTTCTACGTACTTAGTAGGCTACACGTTCTAAGGTATCATATTTTTTGAAAAAAATGAAAAAGAATTGATTAGAATTTAAACTTTATTAAAGAAAGTAGAAAAGGGCACAGCAAGCTGATGTGGGGTATTCTTTTTTGGAGGATTTAATGATATATTTCAAGAGGAGGTGACGTACGTGGAAGAAGTTGTCATTATCGACGCACTAAGAACGCCAATTGGCAAATACCATGGGTCATTAAAAGAATATTCAGCAGTAGAATTAGGAACAATTGCTGCGAAAGCCTTGTTGGCAAGAAACCAACAAGCAAAAGAACATATCGCACAAGTGATTATCGGAAATGTCCTGCAAGCAGGCAGTGGGCAAAATCCAAGTCGCCAAGTTTCCCTGCAAAGTGGGCTTTCTTCAGATATTCCAGCCTCAACGATCAACGAAGTTTGCGGTTCGGGAATGAAAGCGATTCTGATGGGCATGGAGCAAATTCAGTTAAACAAGGCATCAGTCGTCTTGACTGGTGGGATCGAAAGTATGACGAATGCGCCGCTATTCAGTTATTATAACAAGGCGGATGATCAGTATTCAAATCCAGTATCGACAATGATGCATGATGGCTTAACAGACGCTTTTAGCAGCAAACCGATGGGCTTAACGGCTGAAACTGTTGCAGAAAGATATGGCATCACTCGACAAGAACAAGATGAATTTGCCTACCACTCCCAAATGAAGGCTGCCAAAGCACAAGCGGAAAAGAAATTTGAGCAAGAGATCGTACCCGTGACCGAAAAGTCTGCTACCGTTTCCCAGGATGAAGGCATTCGCGCCGCTACGACAGTCGAAAAATTAGCTGAACTAAAAACGGTTTTCAAAAAGGACGGTACGGTGACTGCTGGGAATGCCTCAACCATCAATGATGGGGCTGCCATGGTCTTGATCGCCTCAAAAAGCTATTGTGAGGAGCATCAGATTCCTTATCTGGCAGTGATCAAAGAGATCGTTGAAGTTGGCTTTGCCCCAGAGATCATGGGAATATCACCAATCAAAGCAATCGATACTTTGCTGAAAAAGCAAGCACTGTCGATTGAAGACATCGGTATTTTTGAAATCAATGAAGCCTTTGCAGCTTCCTCGATCGTAGTAGAACGTGAACTTGGTTTGGATCCCAAGAAAGTCAACCGTTACGGTGGGGGCATTTCCCTTGGCCATGCGATTGGAGCAACCGGTGCTCGGATCGCAACGACCGTCGCTTATCAGCTAAAAGACACACAAGAACGTTATGGGATCGCCTCTTTATGTGTCGGTGGCGGGTTAGGGCTAGCGATGCTGTTAGAAAACCCTTCGGCGGCAGCAAGTCAAACCGATTTTCATGAAGAGTCGGCATCAGAAAAAACAGAAAAAAAAAAGTTTTACGCCCTTACGCCTAACGAACGACTAACCTTTCTTGAAGCACAAGGGGCGATCACAGCAGCCGAATCCTTGGTTTTTCAAGAAATGGCATTAGACAAGGAAACCGCCAATCACTTGATCGAAAACCAGATCAGTGAAGTGGAGATTCCCTTAGGTGTGGGGTTGAATCTGCAAGTGAATGGCAAGAGATACAATGTCCCGTTAGCCACAGAAGAACCTTCTGTGATTGCAGCGATGAGCAATGGAGCAAAAATGGCTGGGCCCATTACAACGACCAGTCAAGAACGTTTGCTTCGAGGCCAGATCGTCTTTATGGATGTTCAGGATTCGGAAGCGATTTTGGCAAAAGTTGAATCCGAGCAAGCAGCGATCTTTGAAGTGGCGAATGAGACGTATCCTTCTATCGTGAAACGCGGCGGGGGCTTACGACGAGTGATTAGTCGGAACTTTGCGCCAGCAGAATCTGAATTAGCAACAGCCTATGTCTCACTCGATTTGTTGGTTGATGTCAAAGATGCAATGGGCGCCAACATCATCAATTCGATTTTAGAAGGAGTGGCCGACCTCTTTCGGAAGTGGTTCCCAGAAGAAGAAATTCTCTTTAGTATTTTAAGTAATCTTGCCACGGAATCGTTAGTAACAGCCACTTGCTCCGTGCCTTTTGACAAACTGAGCAAGACCGGAAAGGGTAGACAAGTTGCCGAAAAAATCGTTCATGCAGCTGATTTTGCCAAGATTGATCCATATCGTGCCGCCACCCATAACAAAGGGATCATGAATGGCGTTGAAGCGCTGATTTTGGCTACCGGAAATGACACTCGCGCCGTTTCGGCAGCTTGTCATGGCTATGCTGCCCGTAATGGTCGCATGCAAGGGCTGACTTCTTGGAAAATAGTAGAAGACCGTTTGATTGGTAGTATCACACTTCCGTTGGCGATCGCCACAGTCGGGGGTGCCACAAAAGTATTGCCAAAAGCCCAAGCGGCGTTGGCTTTGACCGGTGTTGAAACGGCGAGTGAGTTAGCTTCGCTGGCGGCAAGTGTCGGGTTGGCTCAGAATCTGGCAGCTTTGCGGGCATTGGTTTCAGAAGGAATTCAGCAAGGCCATATGAGCATGCAAGCCCGTTCATTAGCTATTTCAGTTGGGGCAAAAGGAACTGAGATCGATCAGCTGGCAGCTAAGCTGCGAGCGGCGAGTCAAATGAACCAAGAGCAAGCCCGTAAATTTTTAACAGAAATACGCAACTAAAAAAGGTTCTCTAGGGAAATTCCTAGAGAACCTTTTGTTTATCGTTTAGAAATCGCCGTGTGGGCATACGCCTCGATCAATGGAATGACTTCTAGTTTAACTTTGTATTTGCGTTCTAGAGCGGTTTCGATGGTAAAAGTATCACTTTCTGTTTCAGAAATTGTTGCTAGAACACGATCTTCTTTCGGGGAAGCTTCGATCACGGTCGTTTCTCCTGAAGATTGTTTTGCAGAAAATTTAGGGAATGCTGCGATTTTTTCGGCAAATGCTGAAAAAGTCATGGATTCGTCAGAATCATCAGCCGTTGATTTTTCCACTTCTTTAGTTTTAGTTGATGCAGGTATAGTTGGTGCCGTTTCTTCCTTCACTTCTGCTGGTTCTTTCGCAGGAGCGGAGGTAGGTGCCGCACTTTCTTGCGGATTGGTCGGTAACCAGTAAGCAGCGATCTCATCGACTAAGTTATCGCTGAAACGATCAAGTAAGCCAGCTTCTAAGCGTTGAATTCGTTTCACGACGATTTTGAAGTTCTCATCTAAAGGAACAGCGATTTTTTGTTCTTTGGGTGTTTCCTTCAACAATTCAATCAATAATTCCTCTTGATTTTTAGGATTGATATAAACAGTTGTCGGAAGGTCGAACTTATCTGCTGTTTTGCGCTCGATCGCTGTAAACAACTGTTGTCGAGCTGTTTCATAAGACGGGCGGAATTGTTGTTTCAATTTTGCTAATTGTTTCTTTTTCATAATCTTCTCCTCTCGATCACTATCGATTATAAGGAAAATTTGCAGAAAAGAACAGTCATTCTCATGAAAAAATACAAAAAAAATTATATATTTCCTGAAAAAACGCCAGCGCTGCTAAAGAAGCGGCGTTGGCGTTTCTACTAGATCATTGATTTGATGGTACTTAGGCATTAGGATCAAAAGCTCCTTGTCTCCAGTGGCGACTAAGTAGTTTTCCCAAAGAAAAAAGCGTACTTCCCCAGTGAGTTTCTCAGCCAGCATCTGCTGATAGTCGCTAGACGACCATTGACGCGCCGGAAAATGTTGGACTTTGTCTGGCCATACAAGAAAAACAAAATCAGCATGTAAGGCTTTTTGAACAGCAGGGGAGAGGTGAATCAAATCAGTTGTCTTCATAGGCTTCTCCTTATAGAGAGTAAAATTAAAACCCTGTCGTATCTGGATTGGTCGCTTTCCCAACGACACCATCTAATTGATCGATCGTTTTCATGTCTTCTTCAGATAGCTCAAAATCAAAGACATGGATGTTTTCTTCGATCCGACTCGATGTGACTGATTTTGGTAATGGCAAGAAACCATGTTGTAAAGACCAGCGTAATGCAACTTGAGCGATTGATTTTTGATGCTTTTCAGCTAATGCTTTCATTTCTGGTACATCAAATATCTTCCCGGTACCTAATGGGCTGTATGCTTCAAGCAATACATCGTGTTCTTGGCAATAAGTTACCACTTCTTCTTGTAACTCGCCAGGTGCAAGGAAAATCTGATTGACCATTGGGAAGATGGTCGCTGTTTTTTTCAATTCTTCAAAATGATGAGGCAAGAAGTTGCTGACCCCGATCGCTTTGATTTTGCCTGCCTGATACAGTTCTTCAAAAGCGCGCCATGTTTCTGCATTCGCTGTTTGCCAGTTGTCACGAAAGGCTACTGGGTTTGGCCAATGGATTAAGAAAAGATCGATATAGTCTGTTTGTAGTTTCTCTAAGGACTCTTCAAAAGAAGACATCACAAGATCATAGGAATGGTTCGCATTCCACAATTTTGTAGTCAAAAAGAGTTCTTCGCGGGGAATGCCGCTTTCTTTGATCGCTTGACCAACACTGGCTTCATTTTTATAGCCTTGGGCTGTATCAATATGGCGGTAACCTACTTCCAGTGCTTTTTTGACTGATGCTACGGCAACGTCGCCGTCTGGTGTTTGCCATGTGCCAAAACCTAACTCAGGGATGGTTACATTGTTTGATAACGTATAGCTGTTCATGTTCATTCCTCCGTTTTCTGTGATACCTTTAGTTTAGCAGACGAGGACGGATTTTCCAATGAATGCATCTTTCAAAAAGGAAGTGGCCAATAAGAAAAATGACGTTTGGCTCTTGTCAGTTCGCCTATTTTTTTTGTACACTAGACAAATGGATAAGGAGCGTAACTAATGGATATTTATTTGAAACATGCGATATTACACATTATTGACCGTCAAACTGGTGATCCGGTTTTTTCTCAAGTTGAACTCGATTTGACCACGGAATACATCCGCGATTATTTGACGAAAAAAATACAGAAACTTGCAACACCGCAAACCAAAACAGGGCGTTTACTCGAAACATCAATGATCGCTCAACTGGTCAAACAAGCACCCGAAGACTTTGTCGCAGCCAGTGAAGCGATCGTCCAACGGTGGTATGAAGCGTACAAGGAAAGTGAAGATGCACCAAGTGCGGATGCCTTTGTGGTCTTGTATGAATTTGATACAAGAATGCAGTTGGCGTTTTTGAAGGTCAACTATCAAGACGGCTATACGCACTTTATTGATAATGGGGAAGCTGGGATCGAAAACAATCTGATTTTGCATCGTGCCTTACTAGCAGGTAAAACTCAAAAGGCCGATGAAGGGATCACAATTGATGTGGAGAGCTTAGACTTTGAACTGATTGAAAAGAAATATAGCTTTTCAGGTGAAAAATATGCCTACTTTTCAACGAAAGTCATTGATGCCGAACCGATTCCCTCGTTAGAAGAAAACGTCAAAGTCATCAAAAAAGTAGCGGAAAAAATTGGTCAGAAATTTGAAACACCTACCTATAACGTTGTTGCCGATCTAAAAGAAGCGGTTTACGACACGATCGAAGAGTCAGGACACATTGATGTCAGTGAAGTGGCGCAAAAAGTCTTTAAAGACAATATTACCGCTCAGCTTTCTTTTCAAGAAGAAGTGGCTGAAAAAGGATTTGTCAATCAGGCACCAATGATGCGGGATGTCCGTGAGATCTCAGAGAAAAAATTCGGGAAACAAAAACTAAAATTATCTAACGGGATCGAATTGATCGTTCCTTTGGATGTTTACCGAGATCCAAATTTGATCGAATTTATCAATAATCCAGACGGAACGATTTCCGTAACGATCAAAAATGTAGAAGAAGTAATTAATCGGATGTAGGACAAAGGTCTTATGTGTGGATGATGCGGAGCTAACAACATAGAACGAGCACAAAAAAGCAGAGATTCCTCTTTAAGTAATGAGGAGTCTCTGCTTTTTTTCTGGATATCTTTGATCAATATCAGCAATTATTGATCGGTCAGTTTCTCAAGGGCGGCTTTGGGAATGTCTTCTTCAGAAACTTCTTCCCAGCTCAGAACACCTTTATTAGGATTGACCAATAATTTCAAATAGGCACCTTCTCTTAAAGGCGCGGAACGGTGCTCATTCATTTTGACCGTTTTGACTTCTCCAGAGGAACTGTAAGCGTCTTGTGTGTAACGGTAGACATCTTCGGCAACTCCGTTATCACTAATTTCCGTGTCGTGCTCGCCGGCATCCCTGATGACTGTATAGTAGTCACTTCCACCATAGTAATAATGATAAGTAGCAAAACAGCCACCAAGGAAAATTGCTGCAAAAACCAGCGTTGCAATGATTTTTTTCACATTTCTCACCTCATCTTCTATTATTCATAAAAATTGTCCTACGTCCAATAGATCGAAAAAAGCAAAGAAATTCTTAGGGATTAGCAGACGAGACATCTCACTTGACTTTGACTAATTTTGACCTATAATAAGAGTAGATTTAAACTTACAAAAAATAAGTTGATACTTATGAATTTGGAAGCGTAAATCGCAAAATATGATTCGAGTCAAAGAACGACTCAACTTTCTCTAGGAGGGAAACAATATGGCAAAACAACATTATGATCGTAGCAAACCCCATGTTAATATCGGAACGATAGGACACGTCGACCATGGGAAAACAACCTTGACTGCTGCTATTACCACAGTTCTTGGGAAAAAAGGACTTGCCAATCCGCAAGATTACGCAAGTATCGACGCGGCTCCTGAGGAACGCGAACGTGGTATCACCATCAATACTGCCCATGTAGAATACGAAACAGAAAAACGGCACTATGCCCATATCGATGCACCAGGACACGCGGATTACGTGAAAAATATGATTACAGGGGCTGCCCAAATGGACGGCGCAATCTTGGTCGTATCAGCGACAGATGGCCCAATGCCGCAAACCCGTGAACATATTTTGCTTTCTCGTCAAGTGGGTGTGAAACATTTGATCGTCTTTTTAAATAAAACAGACCTTGTCGATGATGATGAGTTGATCGATTTAGTTGAAATGGAAGTCAGAGAATTGCTGACTGAATATGATTTTCCAGGTGATGACATTCCTGTGATCAAAGGCTCTGCCTTAAAAGCCTTGGAAGGTGACCCAGAGGCTGAAGCAGCGATCTTAACGCTGATGGATACGGTAGATGAATATATCCCAACACCTGAACGAGACACTGATAAACCATTATTATTGCCGATCGAAGATGTCTTTTCAATTACTGGACGGGGAACCGTTGCTTCCGGTCGGATCGATCGCGGAACAGTAAAAGTCGGTGATGAAGTAGAAATCGTCGGAATCAAACCTGAAACACAAAAAGCAGTCGTGACAGGAGTAGAAATGTTCCGTAAGACGATGGACTTTGGGGAAGCTGGTGATAACGTAGGGGTATTATTACGGGGAATCACCCGGGATGAAATTGAACGGGGCCAAGTGTTAGCAAAACCAGGTTCCATCACACCACATACGAAATTCCAAGCAGAAGTCTATGTGTTGACAAAGGAAGAAGGCGGTCGCCATACCCCATTCTTTAATAACTATCGCCCACAATTTTACTTCCGTACAACGGACGTAACTGGGAATATCGTTTTACCAGAAGGAACGGAAATGGTTATGCCTGGTGACAACGTAACGATCGATGTGGAATTGATCCATCCAATCGCTGTGGAAAATGGAACGACTTTCTCCATTCGTGAAGGTGGACGAACAGTTGGTTCTGGTATCGTGACCACGATCGAAAAATAAAAAACAGTGAAACAGTGCTTCCATTATCTGAAGGAGCACTGTTTCCTTTTTCATGTCAAACCAGCAACAATCCCTCCATCAGCTTAGGATTGCTTGTTTTTTTCTAAATAATCTTGTGATTTTATTAAGGATTTTTTAGGAGAGAAAAAATTCTAGTCAGCCTGTTCATTTCATAGTACGATAGATTCTGACTTAGAAAAGATGGGATGTATTTGATGAGAAAAATTCGACGTTTCCTAGGATTTGTACTGAAGTTTGCGCTCTTGCTGCTGCTGATTGGAGCAGGGGTTTGGGGCTATCGAAACTACACGGCATTGAAAGCTGTCTATGCGTATGAAGCGGAAATCGCACAGCAGACACAAGCCCACGACATCTCTGAATATCAGTCTTTAGCAATGAGTATCATGCTGACGGAGTCAAAAGGACAAGGCAATGATCCGATGCAAAGTTCTGAAAGTGTATATGGAAAACAAAACCAATTTGATACGCCAGAACAAAGCATCGAACAAGGGGTTTCTTATTTAGCCGAGTTGATCGAAAAAGCAGAGCAAATGAACTGTGATCTTTGGACCGCAGTCCAGGCTTATAATTTTGGTACAGATTATATTGATTATGTCGCTGAACGGGGTGGCGTGAACACCTTAGAATTAGCAGAAACATATTCCAGAGAGGTTTTATCCCCGTTATTAGGCAATGATACAGAACAGACCTATCGTTATTGGGGCATCCAATCGGTCTTTTATAATGGCGGTCATTTGTATCACAATGGCGGCAATATGTTCTATGCGGATCTAATAAAATTGAACCGATGGAAAATCGATGTTACGGCAGGGTTCTTTTCCTGATTGTCACAAAATAACTGAAGTAAAAAAGCTTGAAATACAAATAGAATATGGTAAAATCATTATGAGTGATTCCGTCTAATTATTCTTCGCACTGATACCTATTAGTGCGTTTTTTTACCTAATAAACGATGAATACTTACCAAATGGAGGTGAGTGGATGGCACGAATTCCTCAAACGATCATTGACGATATTCGCGAACGCAGCAATATTGTTGATATCGTGGGACAGTATGTCCAGTTAAAGAAATCTGGAAAGAATTATTTTGGTTTGTGTCCCTTCCATAATGAGAAATCACCTTCTTTTTCCGTTGCAGAAGACAAACAAATTTTTCATTGTTTTGGTTGCGGTCGTGGGGGCAATGTTTACGGTTTTTTGCAAGAGCTTGAAGGCATCAGTTTTCCTGAAGCAGTCGTCAAAGTAGCAGAAATGAACGATATTCCTCTTGATCCGCAATACCAGCAATCAGAAGGCATCAATGAAGCGACCTCACAAACGAGTCAATTGATTGCGCTGCATGAAAAAGCCGCCGAGGTCTATCATCACATGTTGGTGAATACGGCTGCTGGCCAAGAAGCGCTTGATTATTTATTGGATCGCGGATTGACGATGGCATTGATCGAAGAATTCAATATTGGTTTTGCGCCGAATGAACGCTCGTTTTTGGAGAAAGTCTTTTTGAATGAACAAGCCAAAGCTGAATTTTTTCCTGATACAGGGCTCTTTGTTCAACGAAACGATGGCTCATTGGCAGACCGCTTTTACCAACGAATCATGTTTCCGATCCGTAATCCTCAAGGAAAAACAATTGGTTTTTCTGGTCGTTGGCTAGCAAGCGAAAAAGTTGGTGATCAAGACCAGCCGAAATATTTAAATAGTCCAGAAACGATCCTTTTCAACAAGCGCGAGGTTCTGTTCAACTTTGACAAAGCACGCCGTGCGATGCGCAAAGATGGCCAAGTGTATTTATTTGAAGGATTTATGGACGTGATTGCCGCTTGGCAGGCAGGAATCGAAAATGGGATCGCCTCAATGGGGACCAGTTTGACCAATCAGCAGATCGCCCATATCGAGCGAGTGGCACAAGAAGTGATTCTTTGTTACGATGGAGATAGTGCAGGGGTTGAAGCGACAAACCGCGGGATCGAGCTTCTGCAAAACAATAGCCGTTTGAAATTATCTGTGGTGCGAGTGCCGGAACGGATGGACCCAGATGAGTATTTGCGCAAATATGGGACAGAAGCTTTTTATAAACTAGCTGTCCACGGCAAAGAAACCGTTTTTGCCTTCAAGATGGATTATCATCGGATGAATCGCAATTTAGCCAATGAGAAGGAGCAACTGGACTATGTCCAAGTTGTTTTAAATGAATTGCAGCGTGTGGATTCTTTGTTGGAGCAAGACCGCTATTTGACTCAGTTGTCTACAGAGTTCAATTTGAGTCGTGAGACCTTGCAGCAGCAGCTTAAGCAAAACCGGCAAGAGCAACGGACGATGCAAGATGTAGCGCCACCGCCGCCAACAGACACCCCTGTGGTCTTTACGCCGCCTACACGGCAGCAGCCCAAAACACAGGTGGAAAAAGCGCAAGAATTATTATTGTACCGTTTGTTTCATGACAGTACGTTAAACCATCGCTTCCGAGCGAGTGGTATATCCTTTATCCATGATCGTTATCAACAACTGTATCTGCTGTTTGATGCGTATATGGAAACAGAAGAACACTTTGTTTTAGCAAAGTTCTTAGATTTTTTAAAAGAAGATTCAATGAAAAAAATGGTGATCGATATTGCAGATCTTAAAGCTTCTGAGGAAGGGACTGAACAAGAATTTCAGGACATTCTGCAGGTCTTTCAAAAGTCGGGCATTGCTGAAGAAATCAATCAAAAACGAATCCAGCAGCAAGAAGCAAGACAAATAGGAAACCAGCAATTAGAACTTGAACTTGCAATCGAAATCATTGATTTGACCAAACGGTTGAAACAAGCTAAATAGCGAACTGAAAGGGGCTTTCTTTCATGGCAGAAGAAACAAAAAAAACGTATGACAAAGCAGTTGCCGAATACATCCGAGAAAACAAAACAAAGGGGCAAGTTGTTTACGATGACATTACCAATCGTTTAGCAACGCCTTATACTTTGGATGCTGATGCAATGGACAAACTAATTCAAAAACTGGAGGATTCCGGCATCAGTGTCGTGGATGAAAATGGAGAGCCTTCAGTCCATAGTTTAAAGAGTAATGAAAAACGACAAGAAACCCAACCTCAAGAAGATTTGTCTGCACCGACTGGTGTGAAAATCAATGACCCTGTGCGGATGTACTTGAAAGAGATCGGTCGGGTACCGCTTTTGACCGCAGAAGAAGAAGTGGCTCTCGCTCTGAAAATCGAAGAAGGCGACCAAGAAGCGAAACAGCGTTTGGCAGAAGCCAACTTACGTTTGGTAGTCAGCATCGCCAAACGTTATGTGGGTCGGGGAATGCAATTTCTTGATTTGATCCAAGAAGGAAACATGGGCTTGATGAAAGCCGTTGAGAAATTTGATTATCGCAAAGGGTTTAAATTCTCGACCTATGCGACCTGGTGGATCCGTCAAGCGATCACTCGTGCCATCGCTGACCAAGCTCGAACCATTCGGATCCCAGTGCATATGGTGGAAACCATCAACAAATTGATTCGTATCCAACGGCAATTATTGCAAGACTTAGGACGCGAACCGACACCAGAAGAAATCGGCGCAGAAATGGATTTGCCAACGGAAAAAGTTCGTGAAATCTTGAAGATCGCTCAAGAGCCCGTTTCATTAGAAACACCAATCGGTGAAGAAGATGATTCTCATCTAGGTGATTTTATTGAGGACCAAGATGCTACAAGTCCGGCAGAGCATGCGGCTTATGAGCTTTTGAAAGAGCAATTAGAAGATGTATTGGATACGTTAACTGACCGTGAAGAAAATGTGCTACGCTTGCGTTTCGGAATCGATGATGGCCGTACTCGGACCTTAGAAGAAGTCGGCAAAGTCTTTGGGGTAACCAGAGAACGGATTCGTCAGATTGAAGCAAAAGCGTTACGGAAACTACGCCACCCATCTCGTTCAAAACAATTGAAAGATTTCTTAGAATAATTAAGGTTTATTGACTTTCCAAAGGTCCCCTTTGGAAAGTCTTTTTTGTTCAGGTTTTGTCATCTCTCCATAGGATAAGTAAAGAACTTAATAAAAACGTAACCAAGCAAGTGTTGGCTAATTGCCTAGAATGTGATAAATTTAATTTTGTGCATCTGCACAATTGAGTAATAAAAAAGAAATGCGAAAAAAGACCCATTATTTGTCGGTCTTTGAAATAGGAAGCAGTGGGCGCGTCAAGCGTTTGATCTGGTAGGGTACTGCTTCATAGAAGGAAATGCAAAAAACAAAAGGAGTCAGTTTGAATCAATGAAGAAGACATGTCCTGAATGTGGATTTCAAGCAATAGAAGAAACACCCGTTTGTCCCAATTGCGGGTTTCAATGGAACCAAGCAAAGGAGAATGAACAGGAACCATCATCTGACTCTTCCGTTACGCCAGAAGAGCTACAAAACAAAAACGATGATATTCGCTGGTCTGACTTTAAAAATGTTCCGATTGGAAAAATGGAGGAGCACTTAGGCGATCGGCCATCCTCGAATGAAGAAACGATCGACCTTGCACAGCAAGAGGCTTTTTCTGATGAGCAAAAAACACCACTTGAATCAGAGTCTAAACAAGAACCAAAAACAGTGGAAAACTCTGAGTCTACAGAAGAACACACAATTTCAGCCAGTGAAGAAGTTAATGAGACCGATGCACTGAGTACGGATGAACAGCATGACTCTGAGATTTTGGCCGCTTATATCCGACAGCACAAACTTGATGAAGAAGCAAAGGCAGCAGCTGCTCTAGAAGCAGAAGAAACCGCCATTGATCTTTCCTCTGCTGAAGAGGAAAGTCAGATGCAAGCCAGCGAGGAACCTCTGCCGTCAAGCGAGGAGGAAGTGGTGACGGAGCCAGTTATTGAAGAAGCTGAGAAGCAGCCAGAACCAGTCATCGATCCAATTCCTGAACCAATCACCGCAGCGGATGAAACGCCACAAAAGGCGACTGCTGAAGAAGAAACGTCTTCTTCCAGTGAAAGCAAGAAGAGCCCTCGCAAAGCACTCTATATTACAGCGGCTTGTTTGTTAGTGGCAGCGGGTGGTGGTTGGGCTTATTACTATCAACAGCAGCAACAAGAAACTGCCCGACAAACGCAACTGGCGCAAGAGAACCGTACGTTAGATCAGATCGAAAATGAGTTGAATGATTTTTATACAAATGATGAGCGAGTGTTCATTAAAAGCGACAAAACAGCAGAACAGCTGACGGCTGTGACGAATCAGTTGGCAGATTTTCAAGACCACGAACGATACGAGATCTTGTCACAAGAAGCAGAGACAATTGCTGACAAATTAGCAGCTTTGACAGAGATCAATAGCTATTTCAGCAGTCCTGCAGTTGTGGAGGATCAGTTGGAAGAAGTCTCGTTGAAAGAAGCTGCTGCTGTCACAATGGCGAAGCGTGAGAACGGGGATGCCTTTGATGAGTTGATCAATCAAGCCATCGACATGGGACAAAAAGAGTTCAGCGCGATCGAGGAAGTTCAAAATGCAGTGAAGAGCATGGTGGCTTTAAGTGGTGACGGTGAAGCACCGGCGAGTGTCACTCGTGAGAACTACAATGCCTTGATGAAAAAAATCCAAGCTTTGCCAATCGATTCACTGGTTGAAAGTCTTACGACGGAACTACGTAAAGTCGATACTGCCTTGACGAAGCGTGAAACAGCTACCCAACAAGCAGCGGCGCAACAACAAGCTGCCCAAGAAGCAGCACAAGCGGCGGCTTCCGAGAACAACGCTTCCGCTTCGAGCAGCGGATCTACAAGCGCTGCGACGCCCGCGCAAAGTACTTCTGAAGAAGAGTATGTGCTTTCGCCGAATACACCAACAAATACCAACAATCAGCCAATTATTCCAGCCCGCCAAAGTGATTTGAATGATGTAAACAATAGCGCCTGGGTGTGGGCAGATGGTGTCCAAGAAAAAATCATCGCCACAGCGATTGCTCGCGGTTATGTGGTAGAAGGCGGCTATACTTTTGAACGTGTACGAATCGTCAATGGTGAAGGCTATTACAATTTTTATGCGACAAATGCCCAAGGCAGCTTGCTTAAAGGAACGGATGATTCAGCGTTCCCGCTATACTTATTTACGGTAAACGCCAAAACTGGCTATTTCAGAGGCAATGGGAACGATCACACCGTTCGCTAAGTCTCCTGAGTCACTAGAAAATTTTCAGAGTTATTACATGCACATGTGAAAAATACTTGTTTCCCCTCCTTGTTTTCGATATGATGAGAGATAATCGTTCAAACAAGGAGGGGTTTTTGTGCAGAAAATTGAGAGATATGATCGGTTTGAAGACGGGGTCATTGCTTGTGTACCAACGATTCTTGGGTACCTGGGCATTGGTTTTGCAATGGGGGTTGTGGGAAAAGGCGTTGGGTTGTCTATTCTAGAAATTATTTTAATGTCTATTATTGTCTATGCTGGCAGTGCTCAATTTATCATTTGCGCCTTACTAGCGATTCAAGCACCTTTCATGACAATCGTCGCAACAGTTTTTTTAGTGAATTTACGACACTTTTTAATGAGTTTGTCAGTAGCTTCCTATTTTAAAAAGACACCGTTGCTTTCTGCCATTGGTATCGGGACACTTTTGACTGATGAATCCTATGGCGTTTTGACGACGGCACTGCAACAAGACAAACCAGTCACAGCGAAATGGACCCACGGGTTGAACGTAATGGCTTATTTGAGTTGGATTTTTGCGACGTTTTTGGGTGGTTTATTGGGTTCATTTATTCCAGATCCAGAAGCGTTAGGCTTAGATTTTGCCTTAGTAGCTATGTTTGTTGGTCTTTTTTTATTTCAAGTAGAGCGACCGCTTAAGAAGAAAACCCAGCAAACGCTCTTGATACTAGGGACAGTTGTGGTGACCTTGATTTTATTTATGCGTTTTTCGACCGCAGAGATTGCGGTAATTGCGGCGACACTGGCAGGATGTTTGGTTGGGACGGTGACACACCATGACTAATTTTGTTATACTGATGCTAGTATGTGGATTGGTTACTTGGCTTCCGCGGATCGTTCCTTTTTTATTTTCTAAGAAGCTCGTCTTCCCGGAAACTTTCACCTTTTTTTTGAGTTATTTACCGTTGTGTATTTTGGCGGCATTGTTGGTGCAAAATTTGCTGATCTTTCGAGAAGGCCAATTCCCCATTTTGAAAGTTAAAGAAACCATTGCCTGTATCCCGGCATTATTGGTGGGGTATTATACCAAAGATTTGATGAAAATCGTTATCACAGGCGTTATTGCTATGGCGCTGTTGCGTTTCTTTTTATAGGAACGAGCAGTTTTAAAGAAAAAGGAGAGAATAGATGAAAGACTTATTAGCATCCGTATTCAGCGGATTGATCATTGATGAAAACGAACAGAATTATTTTGTTCAAAAAGGCGGGGTTACCTTCCGACTAGCCAAGGAAGAAGGCGAACATCATTTAGGTGAAGCCGTCGAAGGGTTTGGCTATCAAAATCAAAAGCAAGAAAATGTGCTCACTACGAATATTCCGAAAAGCCGCAAAGGGCATTATGCCTTTGGTACAGTCACAGGAAGCCGTCGCGACTTAGGCGTTTTCGTCGATATCGGTTTGAAAGACAAAGATATGGTGGTTTCATTAGATGAATTGCCAACAATGCGGGAACTTTGGCCCAAAAAAGGCGACCGTTTGATGGTCAGCTTGCGGGTCGATGACAAAGAGCGTATTTGGGCTTCATTAGCAGATGAGAAAATTTTTAAGGCATTGAGCAAAAATGGTACGGAGCAAATGAAGAATCTAGATGTTACAGGTAGCGTGTACCGTTTGAAGTTAGCGGGTACTTACTTGCTGACGGATGATTTTTATATTGGCTTCGTCCATCCATCAGAACGGTATCAAGAGCCGCGCCTTGGGGAAGTGGTCAAAGGGCGAGTGATTGGGATTCGTCCAGATGGTGTCTTGAACCTTTCATTGAAACCAAGAGCCCACGAGGCGATCTCAAATGATGCCGCCATGGTTCTAACCTTTTTAGAACGAGCGCCTGAGAACAAAATTCCTTTCACGGACAAATCAGCCCCAGAAGAGATTTTGCAAACATTTGGTATTAGTAAAGGCCAATTTAAACGGGCATTAGGAACCTTGATGAAACAGCGTTTGATTGAGCAAAAAGACGGCTTTACGATTCTTATCAAAAAACCTAATTGAGAATACTTGTTTCTTTTATCGTTCTAATTTATAATGATTACAATGTTTGTCTTGAGTGATTTTCACTCAGATTAGAATCGTTATAAATTAACGGCATACGGAGGCAACTATGAACACAACAGCAGCGTTAAAAAAGACCAAGAAACAATTGCACGAGTCGGGGTTTAAATTAACTCCTCAGCGAGAAGCGACGTTGTTGGTCTTATTAGAAAATGAGAAAGACCATTTATCCGCAGAAGAGATTTTCTTTTTTGTGCGAAAAAAAAATTCTGAGATTGGCTTGGCAACCGTCTATCGAACATTGGAGATCTTAACGGATCTGAAAATTGTCGATAAAGTCAGCTTTAATGACGGTGTCGCTCGCTATGATCTACGTAAAGAAGGTGCCAAACACTTTCATCATCACTTGTTGTGTTTGGAATGCGGCAATATTGAAGAAGTCGAAGAGGATCTGCTGGGCAGTGTCGAAGAGATCGTTGAACAAAAGTACCATTTTTTAGTAAAGGATCATCGGTTGACCTTTCATGGTGTCTGTCAAAAGTGCCAAAGCAAAGCCGAGTGATTGTACTTTGGCGATCTTAAATAAACGTTTGTTATCACCCGAATGATAGTCAGATGGTTTCCAATAGGAAGAGTGCTCTTTTTTCCGATTTGAAAGAAACCGAAAAATCTGCTATGATTCGGGTGTTTCCTTGGGCAAAAGATACGGGTAGATGCCTCTTTTTTATTGGCAAGCTACTATCTTAACGAGCCAGAATTTGATATGATAAAAAAGCTGAAAGTAGAGGAAGCCCATGAACGAACAAATCATTGATTATCTTCATTATTTGACCATTGAGCGCGGGCTATCCCAAAATACCCGTGCCAGCTACCAGCGAGATCTGCAACAGTATCTTGCGTTTTTACAAAAAAAACAAGTCACTCAGTGGCAGCAGATCGACCGAGTGATCGTTTTGTCTTTTTTGCAAAGTCTGCAAGAAGCGGGAAAATCCTCGGCAACCGTGATTCGGATGGTTTCCAGTTTGCGAAGGTTCCATCAATTTTTGCGTCAAGAACGGTTTACCGATCATGATCCAATGCAGCATATTGATTCACCAAAAAAACAGCAGAAGCTGCCTGATACCTTGAGTTTACAAGAAGTGGAGCGGTTGATCGAAACACCGGATACGCGAGCAGTTTTGGGCATCCGTGACCGAGCGATTTTGGAAGTGATGTATGCGACGGGCTTGCGCGTCAGTGAGTTGATCGGGTTAAAATTAAACGATCTGCATTTAAGTATGGGATTGTTGCAAACAACCGGAAAAGGCGACAAAGAACGGATCGTTCCATTAGGGGACTTAGCGATTCAATGGATCGAAACCTATCTCAGCGATGCGCGTCCGTATTTGACGAGAAAAACGCCGGATGAAAGCCATCTGTTTGTAAACAACCATGGTACGCAACTGTCTCGTCAAGGGATCTGGAAAAATTTAAAAGCCTTGGTTCGACAAGCTGGGATCACCAAGAATGTGACTCCCCATACGCTGCGCCATAGTTTTGCGACCCATCTATTAGAAAACGGGGCAGATCTACGAACGGTTCAAGAGTTGCTAGGGCACGCAGACATCTCGACCACTCAGATTTACACGCATATAACGAAGAAACGGATGACGGAAGTGTACAAGCAGCACTTTCCGCGCGCCTAGAAATCGAGGATGGAATGGAAGAAATCAAAATAAAATTAGCTGTCTTTGAAGGACCGTTGGATTTGCTGCTTCATTTGATCAAAAAACTGGAGATCGATGTTTATGATATTCCAGTTGCTACCATCACCGAACAATACATGCAGTACATCCATGCCATGAAAATTTTAGAATTAGAAGTCGCTGGAGAGTATTTAGTCATGGCGGCGACTTTGATGGCGATCAAAAGCCAGATGCTGTTGCCTAAACAAGAGTTGATTGCTGAAGTCGAAGAGTACGAAGAAGATCCGCGGGATATGCTGGTGGCACAACTGCTAGAATACCGAAAATTTAAGTACGCAGCCGAACAGCTTTCAGAAAAAGCGGAAGAGCGCAGTTTGTATTACACGAAAGATCCGATGGATGTCGATGAATACAAAGAGGAAGAAGATCAATTAAGAGCCAATCAATTCAACACGATCGATCTCTTTTTGGCTTTTCAAAAAATGATCGAGAAAAAGAAAAATCGCCAAGTACTAGAAACCAAGATTTCTCCTGATGAAAGCACCATCGATGAAAAGATGGCGGCGATTCAGTTGGAGATGCAACATGTGAGTGCTAAAAAAGGCCGCAGCTTTGATTCGTTTTTTACTTCTTACAATAAAACAGAAGTTGTGGTAACCTTTATGGCATTGTTAGAATTAATGAAAAAAGGAACGATTCGAGTAGAGCAATCAGACAATTATGCGTCGATTCTGCTCTATCCAACAGGTAAAGAAGATGAGTAAATATAGTGAATTAGAAGCGATCTTATTCGTCGTCGGTGATGAGGGGATCGGACTTGAAGAACTGAGTTATTTAGTCAAAAGTAATACTGCCAGTGTCTATCAGCATTTGCAGGAACTAAATCAGCAATATGAAGAAAATGAACATACCGCGTTGCATATTCTAGAAGTTGGCAATCATTTTATTTTAACCACTAAAAAGCAATTTGCCCCTTTATTGAAGAAATACGCCGAATCACCGATGGGGAGTTCATTGTCGCAAGCCGCTTTGGAAACTTTGTCGATCATTGCTTATAAGCAACCGATCACTCGGATGGAAGTAGAAGAGATTCGCGGCGTTCAATCCAGCGGTTCGGTCCAAAAACTGGTGGCAAAGCGGCTGATTGAAGAAAAGGGACGCGTGGACGGACCAGGACGAGCGATCCTATACGGTACGACGGAATACTTTATGGATTATTTTGGCTTAAAAAGTTTGGCTGAATTGCCTGACATCCAATCAATGGAAGATGAACTTGAAGAAGATGCACCGTTTGATCTTTTTTACGACCGCTACAAACAAGCAGAAACAGAAGGAGAATGAAGATGGAACGTTTGCAAAAAGTGATTGCCCATGCCGGCATCACCTCAAGAAGAAAAGCTGAAGGATTGATAACCGAAGGCCGTGTGCGAGTCAATGGACAAGTAATCAAAGAATTAGGGGTCCAAGTCGGTTCAAAAGACGTCGTTGAAGTGGACGGCGTTCCGATCGAACAAGAACAACATGTCTATTATCTGTTCTATAAACCTCGTGGCGTGATCTCAGCTGTAACAGATGATAAAAAACGCAAAGTCGTTTTGGATTATTTTGCTGAAGTCCCTGAACGGGTGTATCCAGTCGGCCGCTTGGACTATGATACCTCCGGTTTGCTGCTACTGACAAATGATGGGGAATTATCACAGACACTGATGCATCCAAAACACGAAGTCGAAAAAGTGTATGTTGCCAAGGTCAAAGGCATTGCGGATAAAAAGCAACTGCTCCCATTGACCAAAGGAATTCGGATCGAAGGGCGTAAGACCGCGCCTGCTCGCTTTGAAATCTTATCGACAGACCAAACGGCACAATCTAGTATTGTGCAATTGACAATCCACGAAGGTCGCAATCATCAAGTCAAAAACATGCTAAAAGCAGTTGGTTTGCCTGTGCAAAAACTAAAACGGGAAAACTATGGTCCGTTAGATTTAAAAGGTCTTCGTCCAGGGGAATACCGAGAGTTGTCGAAGAAAGAAGTCAGCCAGCTGAAAAACAGTGCAAAATAGTTGAAAAGTATCTGAAAACGTAACTATTGTTAATTTTTAGATTTTGTGTATAATAAAACATGTAATAAATAGAATAAAGGTTCGTCTTCAGGGGCAGGGTGCAATTCCCGACCGGTGGTTATAGTCCACGACCTATTTCTTCGGAAATAGCTGAATCGGTGAAATTCCGATACCGACAGTACAGTCTGGATAAAGAAGATAGAGCGTATTTGATTTGCTTATGGCTATTTCGAATGCCCTCTTTTTTCCCTGTGGAAAAAAGAGGGCATTTTTTGTCTGGCGCCGACAAGAAAGCCGAGGAAATTTAATAGGTTCGTTTGAAGAGGAATCCTGAACTTAGGAGGATTTATACTGATGAACAACAAAACAAGAAAAATGGTGACGATCGCCATGTGTGCTGCTATGGGAACAATTTTGCAATTTATCGCTTTTCCAATTTTTCCGGCATTCAGCTTTTTAAAGATCGATTTTAGTGATATTCCCGTGATGATCATGATGTTTTTATTTGGTCCTTGGAGTGGGGTAGTGACTGCCTTCATTCGTTCGGTCCTGCATTTGTTCTTATCTGGTTTTTCACCTGCTGATATGGTGGGAGATACGGCAAGCTTTTTAGCATCATGTGCCTTTACTTTGCCAATGTACTACTTTTTCCGCAAAGGTATCCACACCAAAAACAAAATGGTTGGTGTCATCAGCGGTATCTTGTCGGTAACGATTTTTATGAGTGTGGCGAACCTATTTGTGATCACACCGCTTTATCTACGCTTTTTCGGGGTCACAGCCGATCAATTTTTAGGGATGTCTTTGCCGCAATATGTGGCGATCGGGATTTTACCCTTCAATTTGGTTAAAGGAGCGATCGTCAGTGCCGTCTTTTTAGCACTACATGCCAAACTGCTCCCATGGTTGGCTCGTAAGCAGCCCCATCATTCTGCTATAGGAAAATAAAAAATGAGCCGACTTGCTGTGGCAGACGAAAGGTCTGTTAATGGCAGGTCGACTTTTTTATTTTTCTATAAGGATCGCTCTGGTGGGGCATTTGCGATAAGCAGTTTTGACTTTTTCTTGTTGTTCTTCTATGATAAACTGTTGCCGTGCACTCGGTTCTTGGGCAAATAAAACGATCCCATCTTCATCATAATCGAAGATCTCGGGAGCATAGATCGCACATAGTCCACAAGCAATGCAGCGCTCAGGAACAATTTTACAGCGTTGTGACATTTTTTAGTCCTTTCTGGGAGGAAGATATGGATTCTTTTATTTTAGCGCTGTTTTCTGATACTGACAAGCTGCGCCCATCAACACTTTATCAAATTCTCATTGGTAAGCGTACTAGCTCTGTCTTGAGTTATGCCTTATTTTATGATCGCTTAGGTCTCTTTCAATCGTTGCCCCAGTTGAATGAGAAAGCGTATCAACAGACGCTCGCTAACTTGATCCAACGAGGGGCTCTAAGTCGAGATTCAGATGGTCTGCTGCTCAAAACGACCGCTAGAAACAGCCAGCAGCCAGGTGAACGATTGTTGCGTTATGCGAATTACTTTCGTTATGGACGAACGACGGAGGAGGCTTGGCGTTTTGTTCGGCTGCTGGTTCAAGCAGCTGCGTATCAAGGCGTGACCAATCAGTATATTCCCGTTGAAAACACGCCACTCTATACAGAACCTGTCCGTCAGCTGATCCGTCACAATCCTGACATCAAAAAGTGCCTGTATCAAGAGCTATCAGCAATTTTTGACCAGCTTCCCGCAGAAATGGCAGATTTTTTAGCGGGCACCTTATCGGGTCCAGATATTCTAGGGCAGGCGTTTTTTCAGCTTTTACCAGAAAATGTTCAAAGTAAGCCTTGGGCCACTCTTTATGTAGGAGCTTCGATCCATCAATTTTTAACCTTGATCGAAAAAACGCCCCAGACGATCCTGTTTCGAGGATTGTCGCCTTTTCTGAAGAGAAATTTAAACCAAAGCATGGTGGAAAGCCGAGCATTGTTTTTGCGAGGCGATTCTGTCGAGCAGATTATGGAAAAAAGAAGGATCAAACGAGGAACTGTTAATGATCATTTGATTGAGTGGGCACTGCTTGATCCGACATTTCCGTATCAGCGCTTTGATACATCATTGCTGAATAAGCTGCCAGAAACTTCTTGGAAAAACAGCTATCAAGAATTACAGGAGCTTCTTACGACTGATTTTTTGACGATCCGTTTGTTACAGATTGCTCAGAAACGGGGGATTCGATGTTAGAAAACGCACTGAATCAGTACTTTGGCTTCAAAACATTTCGTCAAGGACAAAAAGAAGTCATCGAAAGTGTTTTAGCGCAGCAAGATACGTTGGCGATTTTGCCTACCGGGAATGGCAAAAGTCTCTGTTATCAGCTGCCAGGGTACCTCATAGATGGCATCGTAATCATTATCTCACCGCTTGTTTCTTTAATGGAAGATCAAGTCTATGGCCTACAAAAGCAAGGGGAAAAACGCGCGATTGCGTTTAATAGTCAACTGGACCTTGCCGATCGTCACTATGTGATGCAGCATTTATCGCAGTACAAATTTTTGTTTTTAAGTCCAGAAATGATCGTGCAAGAAGCCATTTTGCAACAACTCGAACGAGCTAAGATCGCTATGCTCGTGGTGGATGAAGCTCATTGTGTTTCCCAATGGGGCATTGATTTTCGACCAGAGTACTTGCAGCTTGGTGAAGTAAAAAAACGGTTGAAGGCACCCGTCACATTAGCATTGACGGCTACTGCCACGGCGCAAGTCGAAGCAGATATTCGGCAAGTGTTGTTAGCAAAGAACGCCAATGTCTACCGTTATTCGATGAACCGCAGCAATATCGGCTTGTTCGTAGAGAAAACGTCAGACAAAGATGCGGCATTGGCAGACTATCTCAGCCGCTTAGGCGGGGCTGGGATCATCTATTGTTCCACAAGAAGCAAAGTCGAAGAAGTCTATAACAAACTGCGTCAGCGCTATTCGGTAGGCTATTATCATGGTGGTCTAGCGAGCGATCAAAGAAAAACGTTGCAGCAGCAGTTTTCTCAGAATAAACTAAAATTGCTCGTCGCAACCAATGCGTTTGGGATGGGGATCAATAAAGAAGATATTCGTTTTGTGATCCATTATGACTTGCCTGATTCGCTGGAAAACTACAGTCAGGAAATCGGTCGAGCAGGCCGCGATGGCAAACAAAGCAGTGCGATCTTGCTTTATCAGGAACACGATGAGCAGATTCACTACTTCTTTCAGCGAGAAAACAAAGAAGAACGCCGTGCTTTAGAACGAATGGATCAGGAAAAGATGAAAGGACCTTTGACACCGCTGCAAGAAAAATGGCAGCTGAAGATGAAGGAGTTGGGGGCTGCGTTTTGGCTGGAAACGCTAAAACAAAACGAACAGCAAAAGCAAGAACAATTACAAAAAATGTTGGCTTATATTCATTTTACCGGCTGTCGTCGCCAGTTTTTATTGGCGCACTTTGGGGAAGAAGCACCAGCAAATCCTTATTGTTGCGACAATGACGGGATCGAATTGGCAGCGGAAGAAGAGCTTTTAGAAAAAAAAGTCATCCTTCATTGGCAAGAACGTTTAATAAAAATTTTTAAAGATATAAATTGAATCGTATTTTGCAGGACAGTTTTTATTTACCTATGGTATAATACATCGGAAGGAAACTAGGAGGGAATACGAGTGAGCAAGAAAGACAATGACTACAATTCAGAAAATCAAGAACCGTGGGAACAACCAATCTATGATACAGAATACGATGATTCTGCATCAAGATCCCAACAAAGAAAACAAAAGCGTGGGAATTCACTCTTTTTGACGATCGTTTTAGTTTTGCTTTTCTTGATCGTGGCAATTCCGGTTGGTGCCGGTATTTGGGTGTTGAATCATAACAGTGATGCCCCGACCGCAGCAAGTTCGAGCAGTACAGTAGAAAGTACGACAGAATCTTCGACAACTGAGTCATCAACAACGGAATCATCAACTGCTGAATCGACAAGTGAAACGAGTTCGTCAACAAGTGAATCAAGTTCTTCATCAAGCAGTAGCAGTTCTGCACCAGCTTCAACAACGCCATCAAGTAGTAGTGAGCCGGCTCAACAGGAAAACAATGCAGGGCAAGACACTACGCAAAATAATCAAGGGCAAGGAGCGACTGGTACCGAGGAATACACGACGGTGCAAGCAGGTGAAGGTCCTGAACAAGTGGCAGCCCGTACAGGCATCTCAGTTGAAACCCTATATCAATTAAATGGGATTGATCCAAACAACTACATGCTATACCCTGGCGACACATTACGAATTAAATAAAAAACCGCTTTGGCGGTTTTTTTTCTTGGTAGGAAGAAGCCAAGGTGAACGATAAGCAGAAACGATGAAGGAATACACATCGTTGGGAAACGAGGAGTAAGAAAAATGAAAAAAATCAACATCGCTATTGATGGTCCGGCGTCATCTGGGAAAAGTACCGTGGCAAAAATCATCGCCAATGATTTAGGGTTTATTTATACAGATACCGGGGCCATGTACCGCAGCATCACGTATTTGGCCTTAAAAAGCGGCTGTTCATTAGAGGATGAAGCGGCGATCGCTGCTTTGATCGATCAATACCCCATCACTTTTGAACCGACTGAACACGGTCAAGAGGTCTTTGCAGGAGGAGAGCAAGTCACAGAAGCGATCCGTCAGCCAGAAGTAACCAACGCAGTTTCGAAGGTATCGGCATACCCTGCGATCCGCGAAAAACTAGTCCAACAACAGCAGATGATCGCTAAAGATGGCGGTGTCGTGATGGATGGCCGCGATATTGGTACGGCGGTTTTACCACAAGCAGAAGTCAAGATTTTTCTGGTAGCAAGTGTGGAAGAACGGGCGCAGCGCCGTTTCAAAGAAAATCAGCAAAAAGGGATCGGTACCGATTATGAAACTTTAAAAGAAGAGATTCAGCAAAGAGATTACTTGGATTCTCATCGGGAAGTCTCCCCTTTGAAACAAGCAACAGATGCCGTTCGAATTGACACCTCCGGTTTAACAATCGAGCAAGTCGTAGAAGCGATCAAAAAAACGATCCAAGAAAAGATCGACTAGCGAAAACAATGGGTGTTCCCCATTGTTTTTTTATTTTTCCTACGAAAAAGATGAAAGCAAGCAAGAAAACAGACGTGAAAAGACTTTTTCAACGAAAAAACCGTAGTTTTTTAGGAAAATAAGAGAAATCGCTTTATTTTTTTTTCATTCTATTTTAAACTAAAAGATGTAGTGCAATTATTGCAGAATTGTTGGTTAGGAGGACATGAGAGATGACAGAATTTGAAAATAATCAGGTTGAGAGTGGAAATGAATCAATGGAAGCCGCTTTAGACAATTTCCAAGAAGTAAAAGTTGGAGATATCGTTAAAGGCGAGGTATTGGCCATTGAGGATAAACAAGCGATCGTAGGGATCGAAGGCGCCGGTGTCGAAGGCGTTGTTCCTGCAAAAGAATTATCGACTTTACCTGTTGAAGACATCAACGAAGCAGTCAAAGTAGGGGATGTCTTAGAATTAGTTGTGATTTCAGCAATTGGGAAAGACAAAGAAAATGGCAGCTATCTCCTTTCTAAACGTCGCTTAGATGCGAAAAAAGTTTGGGAAGATATCGAAAAAGATTTCCAAGAAGGAAAAATCATCGAAGCACCAGTCACCAACGTCGTTAAAGGCGGATTAGTGGTTGACGTAGGGGTTCGTGGGTTTGTTCCAGCATCAATGGTCGAAGATCATTTTGTTGCGGATTTTGAAGATTACAAAGGGAAAACATTGACCTTTAAAATCGTTGAGATCGAGCCTTCTGAAAACCGCTTGATCCTTTCTCATAAAGCTGTTGTTGAAGCAGAAAAAGCAAAACAAAAAGAAGCTTTACTAGCTGATTTATATGAAGGACAAGAAGTAGAAGGAAAAGTAGCTCGTTTGACTGACTTTGGTGCCTTCGTGGACCTAGGCGGCATCGATGGACTTGTCCATGTCTCTGAAATTTCACATGGGCATGTTGGCAAACCGAGTGACGTTTTGTCTGTGGGAGATACCGTCAACGTCCGTATCTTATCTGTTGATGCAGACAAAGAACGTGTGTCTCTTTCAATCAAAGACACATTGCCTGGACCTTGGACCAATATTGAAGAGCAAGCGGCTGTTGGCAGTGTCTTAACTGGGACTGTTAAACGTTTGACAAGCTTCGGTGCGTTTGTGGAAGTCTTCCCAGGTGTTGAAGGGCTAATCCATATTTCACAAATCTCCCATAAACACATTGCGACACCACATGAAGTCTTACAAGAAGGCGATGAAGTGCAAGTGAAAGTGCTCGAAGTGAACCCTTCAGAACACCGAATCGCATTAAGTATCAAAGCATTAGAAAAAGCCGAAAACACCAATGAAACACAAGAATTTTCAGAGGATGATTATCAATTGCCAGAAGAATCAACTGGGTTTACCATGGGTGATATCTTAGGCGATGCCTTAAAAGACAGCGACGAAGAGTAATTGTATGCCATCAGCTTATAACGATTCGATGTTTGAATTTGTTATAAGCTGATTTTTTGTTTGCCGAGAAAGCTTGCAACTTTCCATGGCTTTAGGTAAACTAAGTAAGATTGAATACAAGAAGCAGCGTACAAGGACTGCTTTTTTAAATGGAGGGTAAAAAATGTCAAATCCAACAATAGCGATCGTTGGACGTCCGAATGTGGGGAAATCGACCATTTTCAACCGGATAGCTGGAGAACGAATTTCGATCGTTGAGGATACTCCAGGAGTGACCAGAGATCGTATTTATGCCACTGGTGAATGGCTAGGCCGTGAGTTTAGCGTAATCGATACTGGTGGGATCGATTTAAGTGATGAGCCGTTTATGGATCAAATCAAGCATCAAGCAGAAATCGCCATCGATGAAGCAGATGTCATTGTTTTTATTACGAGTGCTCGTGAAGGAGTAACAGATGCTGACGAGCTTGTGGCTCGTTTGTTATACAAAAGCAACAAACCCGTGATTTTAGCGGTCAACAAAGTTGATAATCCCGAGATGCGCAACGATATCTATGAATTTTATGGTTTAGGTCTGGGCGATCCATACCCAATCTCAGGAAGTCATGGATTAGGGATCGGTGATGTCCTAGATGAAGCAGTCAAACACTTTACCAATGAAGCGGAAGAAGAAGACGATTCCATCATCAAGTTTAGTTTGATCGGTCGACCAAACGTCGGGAAATCCTCTTTGATCAATGCGATTCTTGGAGAAGAGCGAGTAATTGTTTCAGATATCGAAGGAACGACTCGTGATGCGATCGATACCCATTTTACCAGCGAAAGCGGTCAAGAATTTACCATGATCGATACCGCCGGCATGCGTAAAAAAGGGAAGGTCTACGAATCTACTGAAAAATACAGTGTCATGCGAGCAATGCGGGCCATTGAACGCTCAGACGTCGTCTTGATGGTCTTGAACGCCGAAGAAGGAATTCGCGAGCAAGACAAACGGATCGCTGGCTATGCCCATGAAGCAGGCCGTGGAATCATTATCGTTGTCAATAAATGGGATACATTGAAAAAAGAAACGAATACGATGCGTGATTTTGAAGAAGAAATCAGAGATGAATTCCAATATTTGGATTATGCACCAATCATTTTCGTTTCCGCAGTGACGAAACAGCGCTTGAATAAGTTGCCGCAGTTGATCGAAGAAGTCAGCATGAATCAAAACATGCGTATTCCATCTGCGTTGTTGAATGACGTCATTATGGATGCGGTGGCGATCAACCCAACACCAACAGACAAAGGCAAACGTTTGAAGATTTTTTATGCGACGCAAGTGGCTGTCAAACCGCCAACTTTTGTTATTTTTGTCAACGAAGAAGAACTGATGCATTTCTCTTATGCGCGTTTCTTAGAAAATCAAATCCGCAAGGCATTCACTTTTGAAGGAACGCCGATTCGGATCATTCCACGCAGAAGAAAATAGAGATTTTATCATACTTTGTTTCTTTTTACAAAGAAATCTGTCCTTTTCTAGAAAAATGGGAAAAAACCAAAAAAAAACCCCCTAAAAACGTTAAAATCCTTGATATTACAAGGTTCTTATGATAACGTTATATCAGAATATTGATGGTAATCAATATTTGACAAAAACCTTGGACCACTCAAGATTTTTGTTGATGCATGACATCAAAAAAAATATCAGGAGGTGAAACCATCCATGGCAAATAAAGCAGAATTAATCGAAAAAGTTGCAGCAGCTACTGACTTAACTAAGAAAGACGCAACTGCAGCAGTAGACGCTGTATTCTCAACAATTCAAGACGCTTTAGCTAACGGTGAAAAAGTTCAATTGATCGGCTTTGGTAACTTTGAAGTTCGTTCTCGTGCAGAACGCAAAGGACGCAACCCACAAACTGGTGAAGAAATCAAGATCCCTGCTAGCAAAGTACCTGCATTCAAACCAGGTAAAGCTCTTAAAGACGCAGTGAAATAATTGAGTCTTGTAGAAACCCTTGAGTAATCAAGGGTTTTTTCTTTTGTCTAAATAGGGACTGCCACCATGCAGGCGGAACGAATGGGAAAAGAATCGGTTGTTATTGTCAGAAAATTCAAAATTATTTTTTGTTTTTCTTTTGGTCTAAAAAAAACATGGGTTGCTGGCACACTTTAATTCTCAAGCAAGAATAAAGGTGATTTAAAAGTCATTCTTATCAAAAGAAGCAAGCGATTAAATGACATCTGATGTGAGAAAGGGTTCCTTGGAATTGTCATTATTGAAAAAAAATTCAGAAAATTCGTTGACAAGTGATTTTGCAAAGGGTATATTGGTAAACAATTACAAGAACGTTACTATTTCTAATGAAGGAGCCATTTTCTATGCGTAATTTTAATCAATATTTATTAGTCATTATTATTGATACCAGGACTTAGAACACGGAAGCAAAAATTATCCGTTTGTTTGAGTCCTATTTGCGTAAGTAAAATGGGATTCTGGCAAAGCATCCCAGTTTTTTATAACCGGGATGCTTTTTTTTATTCCAAAATGCAGGAGATGATGAGTGTGAGAAGTGATCAAATTAAAAAAGGGATCGATGCAGCGCCAGCTAGGAGTCTGCTCTATGCCACAGGACAAGTTAAAAATATCCATGATATGAACAAGCCATTTATTGCGATATGTAATTCCTATATCGATATCGTGCCTGGGCATGTGCATTTACGGGAGTTAGCAGATATCGCAAAAGAAGCGATTCGTGAAGCTGGCGGCATCCCTTTCGAGTTCAATACAATCGGCGTAGATGATGGCATTGCGATGGGACATATCGGTATGCGATATTCGCTACCTAGCCGAGAATTGATCGCTGATTCTGCAGAAACCGTCATCAATGCCCACTGGTTTGACGGCGTATTTTATATCCCAAATTGTGACAAGATCACTCCTGGCATGATCTTAGCAGCCATGCGGACCAACGTACCAGGAATTTTTTGTTCCGGCGGTCCTATGAAAGCCGGCATTGATCCTCGGGGACATCAAATAACCTTATCTTCCATGTTTGAAGCCGTTGGGACGTACAAGACGGGTAATATGACAAAAGAAGATTTTGAGTTTATGGAACAAAATGCCTGTCCGAGTTGCGGCTCCTGCGCAGGAATGTTTACTGCCAATTCGATGAATTGCCTCTTAGAAATCTTAGGATTGGCAATGCCAGGCAATGGTACGATTCTTGCCGTGTCTGAAGAACGACGAGAACTAGTTAGACAAGCCGCCTTTAAGTTGATGGATCTTGTTGAAAAACAAGTGAAACCTCGAGACATCGTGACCAAAGAAGCTATTGATGATGCCTTCGCTTTAGACATGGCGATGGGGGGTTCCACCAACACAGTGCTGCATACATTAGCGATCGCCAATGAAGCTGAGATCGATTATGACTTAAGACGGGTCAATGAAATCGCTAAAAGAGTGCCTTATCTCTCAAAAATCGCGCCATCATCAGCCTATTCGATGCACGATGTTCATGAAGCTGGCGGCGTTTCAGCGATCATTCGGGAGCTATGTGATATCGAAGGAGCGATTCATCCCGATCGACCGACTGTTACCGGTAAGACGTTACGAGAAAATGTCGCTGAAGCGAAGATCCACAACGAAGAAGTCATCCATCCGAAAGAAAACCCGTATAGTCCAGTTGGCGGTCTATCGATCTTGTACGGAAACATCGCCCCAGAAGGCAGTGTCATCAAAGTTGGCGGGGTCGATCCAAGTGTCCAAGTGTTCAAAGGGAAAGCGATCTGTTTTGATTCTCATGATGAAGCAGTCGCAGCAATCGACAATCATACCGTACAAAAAGGACATGTTGTAGTGATCCGCTATGAAGGCCCGAAAGGGGGGCCGGGAATGCCGGAAATGCTGGCGCCTACCTCAAGTATCGTTGGTCGTGGGTTAGGCAAAGATGTCGCCTTGATTACAGACGGCCGCTTTTCAGGAGCGACGCGGGGGATCGCAGTTGGACATATTTCTCCGGAAGCTGCAGCCGGTGGTCCATTAGGACTAGTCAACGATGGCGATGAGATCATTATTGATTTGCCAAATCGAACGCTAAATCTGCAAGTTTCAGAAGAAGAGCTTGCCAAGCGTGCGCAAGAACGACCGAAGTTTCGTTCAAAAGTAAAAAAAGGATGGCTTGCACGTTATACCGCTTTAGTGACCTCTGCGAATACGGGCGGGATTATGCGAGTACCTGATGAGGAGGAGTAGCAATGGAAAACATCGACTATCAAGCATCGCATCTAAGGACTGGCGCGCAAGTGTTAGTGGACAGCTTGCAAGAGCAAGGCGTCGAAATGATCTTTGGCTACCCGGGTGGCGCCGTCTTACCGTTATATGACCAATTATATGATGCAGCGATTCCGAATATTTTGACGCGTCACGAGCAAGGCGCGATCCACGCCGCTGAAGGCTATGCCAAAGCTACTGGCAATGTTGGGGTCGTTTTAGTGACAAGTGGTCCAGGTGCTACGAATGTCGTCACGGGCATTGCCGATGCTATGAGCGATTCCGTACCGTTGGTGGTTATCACGGGGCAAGTGGCCGTACCAGGAATTGGCAAAGACGCTTTTCAAGAAGCGGATATTCTAGGTATCACGTTGCCGATCACGAAACACAATTACCAAGTCCGTTGTGTGGATGACTTACCGAAAGTGATCGCTGAAGCCTTTCACATCGCTTCAACTGGGCGTAAGGGACCTGTTGTGATCGACCTTCCGAAAGATATTACATTGCAAGAAACCGCTGAAACCTGCTCATTGCCGATCACAAGGAAAAGTTATCAACCGAATGCAGAGCCTTCCCGTCTGCAAATTGAAAAATTGATGCACGTTTTAGAAAAAGCACAGCGACCAGTGGTACTGGCTGGTGCAGGCGTGATCGCGGCTGAAGCTGCGGCTGAATTAAATGCATTTATTGCCAAGTACAAGTTGCCGACAGTCACAACGTTGCTCGGCTTAGGCTTACTGCCAAATGATCATCAATTTTTCTTGGGCATGGGCGGTATGCATGGAACGTATGCGGCGAACATGGCTTTATCAGAAGCCGATTTGATTATCAATATCGGCTCTCGCTTCGATGATCGCTTAGCGACTGCCGGCAGTCAGTTCGGCAAGCAGGCCATCGTTGCTCATATCGACATCGACCCGGTGGAGATCGGCAAGATTGTAGAGACAAAGATCCCAATCGTCGGCGATGCCAAGGCTGCTTTGCAACAGATGCTACGGTATCCGCCAACTAGAGGAACGTGGTCTGCCTGGTCGGATCTATGCCAAACACGGAAGACGGAAAAGCCTTATCGCTATGATCGCACTCAAGCACAAGAAATCAAACCGCAAAAAGTCATCGAAGAAGTAGGGCGTTTGACCAAAGGAGAGGCTTACGTCATCACCGATGTTGGGCAGCATCAAATGTGGGTCGCGCAGTATTATCCGTTTCGCTTTCCTAAGCAGTTGATCACCAGTGGCGGACTAGGCACGATGGGCTATGGTATCCCTGCGGGAATTGGCGTCCAATTTGCTCATCCAGAAAAAATGGTCGTGGTGTTTGTTGGCGATGGCGGGTTCCAAATGACAAACCAGGAATTTGCTATTTTGAATGAGTATGGCTTGAATGTCAAATTTGTTTTGTTGAATAATCGTTCGTTAGGAATGGTCCGCCAATGGCAAGAAACATTTCATGGCAAACGACGCTCTGCCTCTGTTTTTGCACAGCAACCTGATTTTGTTAAACTAGCACAAGCTTATGGCATCGAAGGCTGTCGGATCGATGAACCCACTCAGCTTTCTGCTATGCTAGCGGAAGCTTTTGCACATACGGGGCCGCAACTGATCGAAGTAATGGTCTCGCCCTCAGAGCATGTGTTGCCGATGATCCCACCGGGGAAAGCCAATCATGAAATGATGGGGGTCTAAGGGGATGAAACGGGTATTAGCAGCAATCGTCCATAATGAAGCAGGTGTTTTGAGCCGCATCACGAGTGTCTTAAACCGCCGGCAGGTCAATATCGAGAGTATTTCTGTCGGCACAACGGAACGGCCAGAGTTTTCACGAATGACGATCATTGTCAACGTGAACGATTTGGCAGAAACAGAACAAGTGACCAAGCATTTAAATAAACAAATAGATGTCTTGAAGGTTTCTGATATTACAGAAGTTCCTCATATCGAACGAGAGCTGGTGCTGATCAAAGTCAATGCACCAACCACTAGCCGCTCGGAGATCCAAGCAGTGATTGATCCGTTTCGAGCGCACATTGTCGATGTCGCACTGAAAACGATCGTTGTGCAAGTTGCCGGTGATACGAAAAAGGTAGAAGCATGCATCGAAGTTTTGCGTCCCTACGGGATCAAACAGTTGGCACGAACGGGTGTCACTGGCTTTACAAGAGGGTAAGTGCAATTTTGAATTGCTTAAAATAAAGAAAGAATTCGGAGGAAACAAGTATGGTAAAAGTATATTACAACGAGGAAGTTACAGATAATCTAGGAGACAAGAAGATTGCGATCGTCGGCTACGGCTCTCAAGGGCACGCTCATGCGCAAAATTTACGGGACACAGGTCATGAAGTCTTTATCGGCATTCGTGAAGGAAAGTCAGCAGAAGCTGCAAGAAACGACGGATTTGAAGTCTTTCCAGTAGCCGAAGCCACTCAAAAAGCGGACGTAGTCATGATCTTGGCACCCGATGAGATCCAAGGATCGTTGTATAAAAATGAGATCGAACCGAATCTTTCTGCCGGCAATGCATTAGCATTTGCGCATGGTTTTAATATTCATTTTGATGTGATCGCGCCGCCAGAAGAGGTGGATGTGTTCCTAGTTGCGCCTAAAGGACCGGGCCACTTGGTGCGTCGAACCTTTACCGAAGGGTTTGCGGTGCCAGCCTTATTTGCAGTCTATCAAGATGCGACTGGCAACGCACAAGCGACAGCTTTATCTTATGCAAAAGGCATTGGTGCCACGCGGGTCGGCGTTTTGGAAACGACCTTTAAAGAAGAGACCGAGACCGATCTTTTCGGGGAACAAGCCGTACTTTGTGGCGGTTTGACCAGCATGATCGAAGCGGGCTTTGAAACATTGGTAGAAGCCGGGTACCAACCGGAATTGGCGTATTTTGAAGTCTGTCATGAATTGAAACTGATCGTTGACTTGATTTATGAAGGAGGATTCAAAAAAATGCGCCATTCGATCTCGAATACGGCAGAGTATGGCGACTACGTTTCCGGTGCTCGGGTGATCACCGCACAAGCCAAAGAAAACATGAAAGCCGTATTGACAGATATCCAAAATGGTCAATTCGCGAAAGGATTCATTGAAGACAATCAAAATGGCTTCCCTGAATTCTATAAAATGCGTGAAGAAAACGGCAACCATCAAATTGAAAAAGTCGGCAGCGAGTTACGGAAAATGATGCCGTTTGTTGCGAAAGATTAGAGGTGGCGCGTTTGTTGGTGACAATTTCTGCAATCGAACAAGCATATGAACGACTGCGGGGAGCAGTTAGTCATACACCGCTGCAGTATGATCGCTTTTTATCTGAAAAATACCAAGCGACGGTTTTGTTGAAGCGAGAGGACTTGCAAAAAGTCCGCTCCTTCAAATTACGAGGTGCCTACTATGCGATCACCCAAGCAGATCCTGTGCAGACCAGTCGTGGCGTCGTCTGTGCCAGTGCCGGAAATCATGCCCAAGGCGTTGCTTATACCTGCCAAGAACAGCAGATCCATGCGGTCATTTTCATGCCAACAACGACGCCGCAACAAAAAATCGCGCAAGTTCTCTTTTTCGGCGGCGACTACGTCAAAATCGAATTGGTGGGAGATACCTTTGATGCGGCGGCGCAGGCTGCCAAACAATTTGCAAAAGAAAAGCAAATGGCTTTCATTGCTCCTTTTGATGATCCCAATATTATCGCAGGACAAGGAACAGTAGCCGTGGAAATGTTGGCGGATGCTGAAAAAAAACAAGTATCGATCGATTTAGTGGTGGCTGCCATTGGTGGCGGTGGTTTGATCAGCGGGACCGCAGCCTATTTGAAAGAAAAGCA
Source organism: Enterococcus sp. AZ095a (assembly GCF_050546735.1). Classification (NCBI taxonomy): domain Bacteria; kingdom Bacillati; phylum Bacillota; class Bacilli; order Lactobacillales; family Enterococcaceae; genus Enterococcus; species Enterococcus sp. AZ095a. Next base: position 1,176,866 of record NZ_CP172953.1, read on the forward strand.
GCCAAATATAAAAGTTGTTGGAGCAGAACCTGTAGGGGCCGCCTCGATGCAAGCAGCCTTTGATCACCAAGGACCGGTGGCTTTAGAGCATATTGAAACCTTTGTCGATGGTGCGGCAGTCAAACAAGTCGGAGCTCAGACCTATGCCCATGCCAAACGCTATGTGGATCAATTGGTAACGGTGGAAGAAGGTGCAATCTGCCAAACGATTCTAGAATTATACAGCAAACAAGCGATCGTCGCTGAACCAGCTGGTGCCTTGAGCGTGGCAGCCCTGGATGAGATCAAAGAGCAAATCAAAGGCAAGACGGTCGTCTGTATTGTGAGTGGTGGTAACAATGATAGTTCCCGCATGGCAGAGATCGAAGAGAAATCACTGATTTATCAAGGATTGAAACATTATTTTATCGTCAATTTCCCACAACGTCCCGGTGCGTTGAAGGAATTTGTTAGCCATGTATTAGGGCCTGATGATGATATCACGAGGTTTGAATATACGAAAAAAATCAATCGTGGAACAGGACCAGTAATGCTGGGAATCTTGTTGAAACAAAAAAACGATCTACCCGCATTACTGTCACGAATTGAACAGTTTGATCAAGGCTACATCAACCTTCAGCAAAATCAATCACTTTACTCGCTTTTGGTTTAGAAAAAAACATGGTTTCCTTTGTAATACAGGAAACCATGTTTTTTGCTTTTTGGCATAGAATCATGGGACAAATCGGCGAAAATACTTCCTAATGGTTAGCGATTTAGTAGGTGTTTCAGCGGCTTCTTGCTATAATAGTAAGTAGTAGCAACAAAGGAGTGAGCCGATGGAAGCTGTTTTTTACAGAAATGAGCAAGAAACCCAGATTTCTTACGGGGAAACATTGGCATCGGTCATGAAAGGACAGTCGATCGAGCCGCAGCAGGTGATCATTTTGACGAATCAGCGTTATTATGACCGCTTTTCAGAAAAAGTAACCCGCCTGTTTTTGCCGCGCGAGGTCAATTGGTATATTTGTACCAACCAAATGTATTGCAACAACTTTACCGAGTTTAAAGCTGCAATGGATTTCTTCGGCCGCTTTTCAAAACAAGAGCCGCTGCTGATCGTCGGGTTTGGGAATGAAGGCGTGTTGGCATTGAGCAGCTTTATCCACGCGACGTCGGTTCTGACGACACAGCTTTGGCTGATTCCCGTTTCCTTGCGGGCCTTAGCTAAAAGTGTGAAAGAAACAGCGATCGTTGTGAAAAAGCCAGATATCCCGATGCTGGAAAATCCTAATACACCCAAATTTGTTATTTACGATCAGACGATCGCAGAAAAACAGATCGATGGGAAATTGGTCGATTTTTTGACTCTGATTCGTTGTGGCGTGCTTGCCGATAGCGATTTTTTAAAGGAACTTTATCGAACGTACCCCAGTCATCAGGCATTGATGAGACACTCGTTGGCAGCTTATACCAATCAGCTGATCCAATTGTATCAGCAGTCGGGACGCGAATTAGAGGAGTTTGGGCAACTCTTTGCCGATGCTGCTTATCAAACAGAAAATGGTCACTTGCTGTCTGATGCGATGAAATTGTTCTTTGGCTTTTTGTTTCATTTTATGTGGACAGTCCAGCAGCAGCAGTTGACTGTCGATCTGCCAGTATTTTGCCAATGGCTTGCACGATTAGGCTTTCCTATCGAATTGCCCGAGTCTTTTTCCTTAAGCGAATATTTCAGCCGTGTACTAGAATTGCAGCAAAAAGAAAAAAAACTGTTATTTTTGGCAAAAGTTGGTACAATAGGGGGCAGAACGGAAATCGAGGAGAAAGATCTTGTCCAAACGATGGAGACTTATCAGCGATTAATCAATGAGATTCGAGGGGTCTAAATGGAAACTTATAGTGAAAAAATGTTAAAAGCACTAGCCGCAGAAGAGTTGGCTGAAGCACAATTGAATTTTAACGAAGCACTGCAAAAAGATGATGATGAGACACTTGGCGCTTTAGGCGATGAATTACTGCAGATCGGTTTTTTAGAAGAGGCGAAAACGTTATTTGAAACCTTGCAGCAGCGGCATCCTGAAAATGAAGCTTTGCTGCTTCCTTTAGCGGAAATTGCGATGGAAGAAGACCAGATTGAAACAGCCTTCACTTATATCGATCAAATACTACCAACGAGTGAAGCTTATCTGCAAGCCTTGTTATTGAGTGCGGATCTCTATCAACTGATCGGTATTCCGGAAGTCAGCGAAGCCAAATTAAAAGAAGCGCAAAGCCTTGTGCCAGAGGAACCCTTGATTCGTTTTGCCTTAGCTGAGTTAGCTTTTTCAACGGATCGCTATCAAGAAGCTGTTGACCTTTATCAAGGATTGCTGGAAGAAGATATTACGGATATTTCGGGGATTTCGATCGTTGAACGGACCGGAACTTCATTGAGTATGGCAGGTAAGTTTGAAGAGGCGTTGGAATATTTTGAAGCAAGCTTAGAAGACGAACAGACGGACGAGCGTCTCTTTCAAACGGCTTTAGTCTATTTGCAGCTGAAGGAAAATGAACAAGCGATTCGCTACTTGCAGCAGTTGCGGGTCATGAATCCCCAATACCGGGCCTTGTATCTTTATTTGGCTGAAGCATTGCAAGAAGAAGAACAGCTGGAAGAAGCGCAACGTGTGATCGAAGAAGGGATTCATGAAGATCCATATCAAGTGGATTTCTATCATTTTGCTGCCGAGAATGCTTACCGACTTCATGACAGTGAAGCAGCCGAGTCATTTTTACTTAAAGCACTGGAAACTGGTGAAAAAGAAGAGGATACATTACTGACTTTAAGTAATTTATACTTGAATGAAGAGCGTTGGCAAGAAGCGATCTTGGCGATCGAGCGAATGGAAGACAATGAACAGCCTCACGCTTTATGGAATCTAGCGCAAGCCTTCAATGCGTTAGAAGATTTTGACAAAGCAGCAAAATATTACGAAGAAGCCAATGCTGATTTGCACCATGAACCGGCGTTTATGAAGGAATACGGCATTTTCTTACGTGAAGAAGGGCGTTTACCTGAAGCTCTTCATTTGCTACAACATTATTTGGCACACGAACCAGGTGATTTAGAAGTACAGTCGATCGTGGAGGACTTATTAGAAAGATAGGTGAGAGAAATGAACATCAATGTACAAGAAAAGAAAAAGTTTCTTAATTGGTTAGTTTCGACCGTTTCCTTCAGCCGCCGAGAAGTCTCTTGGGTGTTAAACTATCTGGCGAACCATGAAGCGATCTTGGCCAATGTTCATTTTGTAGAAGGGGCAGCCGCAGCCAAACGGGGCTTAAGTGTCCGCAGTACGGAAGTTGGAGGCGAACCCTTTGTCTTGAGTATCGAAGGACAGACCTTTTATGACATTGATCAGATTTTTCACGAGATTCGCATGAATTGGAAACAACCCTTGTATCTTGAATGTCTCTTTCCAGATTCTTGGTCGCAATCCTTTTATTTAGCAGTTTTAGAAGACAATCCTTATGAACGTTGGAACGACCACTTGGATCAAGAAATGACCCAATATGTTACCCAGTACCTTGAAAAAGAAGAAGCAAAAACCAAAATTGATACCTTGTATCGGCAGATCGATCTAGCATTGGAAAATGGGGATCGTGATGCCTTCTTAGAACTTTCCGATGAAGTAAATCGGCACTTGCTCCAACAAAAAGAAGAAAGCCGCTGACAAATAAAAAAGCAGTCCTTTAACCGGGACTGCTTTTTTAGTCTTTATTTTGTTTTAGAGACCGCTGCTTTGCGCTGTAAGAACCGTGACTTAGGTCTTAAGTAGGTAAAGCCTTCGCCTTCGACTTCATGGACATTGATGACAGAAACAAACGCTTGCGGATCAAAGTCATGAACAATGCGCTTGACTTCAGAAATCTCCCGTCCGCTGACCACCATATAAATGATTTGTTTCGATACTCTTGAGTAAGCCCCTTCGCCCTGTAAAAACGTGACACCGCGTTCCAATTCATCCATTAAAACAGGAGCTATCTCTTCGCTATGATTGCTGATCACTAAAATCCCTTTGGCTGAATAGCCGCCGTCTAAGATCGAATCGATCACACGAGTGAAGACATAAGAAAAAATCAAGGTATACATCATGCGGTTCAAATCTATATAGGTCAAAGAAAGCAACAGGACGAACACATCAAAGATCAAAAGCGACCGCCCGATCGTCACCCCAAAGTTTTTCTCTAAAATGCGCGCCAGTACATCGACGCCACCTGTTGTTCCACCGACTTTGTAGACGATCCCACTACCGATCCCTGCAATCAAACCAGCCAAGAGTGCGACGATCAGTAGATCATGCTGTAGATCGATCAACAGGGGAACACTCTGCCAAAATGCCAACCAAAAAGACAAACCAAAGGTTCCTAAAATCGTATACACTAATGAGCGTCGACCAAGAATTTTGCCACCGATCAAAATGATCGGAATATTTAAGATCAATGTACTAATGGCAGGATTGATTCCCCATAAGGCTCGCAGGATCAAGGTGATCCCTGTCACACCGCCTTCTGCTAAGTCATTTGGGATATTTAAATAGACTAGACCGAAGCCATAAATACTCGTACCGAAAATAATCAAAACAATGTCGCGAATCGTTCGCCATGAAAAAAATGCCCGCATCCTGTTTCCTCCGTTATTCAACTTCCACAAGTATCAATGTAGCACGAAATCATTGAATGTACAACAAATCCTGAGGGGGCTCTATCTAGGCAGGCAGCCATTCTTTTGGTAAGATAAACGAGAAAGGGTGAAGAAGATGACAGATAAACGTTCCTTGGCATCGATGCAAGAAGAAGTCGACGCCTATATTCAACAATTTAAAACTGGCTATTTCAGCCCCCTCGCCCAAATGGCTCGTTTGACTGAAGAAGTTGGCGAATTGGCGCGAGAAGTAAATCACTATTACGGGGAAAAAAATAAAAAAAGCGATGAAGTTGAAAAGACCGTGGCAGAAGAACTGGGCGATGTACTCTTTGTGACGATGATCATGGCCAATTCACTAGACATCGACCTGACTGAAGTGTTTGAGGAAAATATGGCAAAATTCAATCAGCGGGATGCGTATCGTTTTGAAAGAAAAGATGGGAAAGTACATGAAGCTGACTAAATTACCAAAAGAATTTGCAGAAGCTGCGCCACTCCTAAAAAAAATCGAAGCCGCGGGCTATGAAGCATACTTTGTTGGCGGCAGCGTGCGGGATACGATTTTAGGCCAGCCGATCCATGATGTCGATATTGCTACCAGTGCGTTTCCAGCCGAAATCAAGGCGCTTTTTCCTCGAACCATTGACATTGGTATCGAGCATGGGACGGTGCTGGTCTTGTGGGAACAGGCGCAATATGAGATTACCACCTTTCGAACCGAAGCCGCCTATCAGGATTATCGCAGACCTGACAAAGTTGATTTTGTCAGGTCCTTGAAAGAAGATCTAAAGCGGCGGGATTTTACCATCAATGCATTGGCACTTCAAGAAGATGGGGTCATCATTGATCTTTTCGATGGTCTGGCAGATATCGACAATCAGATTTTACGAGCAGTGGGTCACCCGCAGGAACGTTTCCATGAGGATGCCCTACGAATGATGCGGGGGCTGCGTTTTGTCAGTCAATTGGGCTTTGTTTTAGAAACAGAAACATTGGCTGCTATCCATGCGAATCATGCCTTGTTGGGGAAAATCTCTGTTGAACGGATCATGATTGAATTCGTGAAATTGCTGTTAGGCAATCATCGGAACCAAGCACTACGAGCACTAGTAGAAACCGAATGCTATATCTATTGCCCAGGCTTGCGGGAATACGGTGAGGCGTTACTGCGGATGGCAGACCTGCCAGCGATCCCATTAGAAAACGAAACGACGGCTTGGGTATTGCTCATTGACCAAATCGGTTTAGCTCTTGAGGCAGTCCGCAGCTTTTTAAAAGCTTGGAAATGTTCGAATGACTGCATCCGCCAAGTACAAACGGTCTATCAAGCACTGCTAATGCGTCGGAACGGCGAATGGAACGATCTGCTGTTGTATCAGTTCGGTTTAGAAGCAACCTGTTTAGCTGAAGGATTATTGCGTTATGACAAGCTGCCCAATGATCCTGCAAAAATCAGTCAGCGCTATCAGCAGCTACCGATCCATTCACTGAAGGAGCTGGCGATCAATGGACGTGATTTACTGCAGACAGTTGATCGTTCTTCTGGTCCGTGGCTCAAAGAAGTCTTGGCCGCTGCCGAAGCTGCAGTCATCACACGAAAAATCCCTAATGAAAAAGAAGCACTATTGGCGTTTGCTCAAGCATATTTAGCGAAGGAGGGATAACTGAAGAATGGAAAGCAAAAAAGACTTTCTCGTTGACCTTCAAGACACTGCGGCTGTTTTGGGTTCTGGCGGTTTAGCGGTTTTAGCAACCCCTCGACTGGTCGCAATGGTGGAAAACACCTGTTGGGAAGCCCTTGAGCCTACTTTAGATAAAGGGTTTACCACCGTTGGTACAAAGTTTTCGATCGATCATTTGAAACCTTCGCCAGTCGGAGCGACAATCACAGTTCTTATACAATGGGAAAAAGAACAAGGATTCCAGTTTGATTATCAGGTGACCGATGGGGCGCAACAACTCATTGCCAAAGGGACTCATCAACGAGCGGCGGTGGAAATCTCTCGGTTTATGAAAAAAGTCAACGAAAACCAAAGTTAATTTGTGTCCCAGTAGCGACTATGTGTTAGAATTAAAATGTATTATTAATAAAAAGGAGCGTTTTGTCATGGCTAGAGAAATGAAAGCTTTAAAATTTTATTTCCGTAATGGAGAAACATGGACGATCGAGCGCCGTTACATCGGTGACTTATGGATCAAACAAATCACGACCAGTTTTGGCCGTATCCACGGAAGCGAATTCGTTGAGATTCATCCATGTGCTGGGTTCAAAATTGAAATCTTCCAAGAAGGCGATCATGTGGCAACACATGACATCAACTTAGGCGGACTTGAATTAGGGATGTTTGCTCGTGCGTTGAAATATGAAGATATTGAACGGATGGAAATTCTTTACCGTAACGGTACACCGGATCTTGTTTATTTCCCATACAAGGACAAAGATACGGAAGGATTGGATAATGTATACCAATCAACAAAAATCAGTGAAAAAACGAAGAGTCTGTATATCGTGATCGACCCAAATCAAACGGTTGATGATGTTTATCAAGAACATTTCGAAGAATAAGAAAAACGCAGAACCAGTTGGTTCTGCGTTTTTTTTAGAATGTTTCTTGGAACATATCCGTATACTTTTTTAATAAAAGATAATCTTCGGCATATTCATCCTTTAAAACGATTGTATCGCCAAAGAAACTCTTACGAGCATGTTGAATGATCCGATGCTGAATATCTTTTTCCAGAAGGTAATCGATCTCAGACTGTTTCAGGTTTTGTGCAGCAGTCGCCCGATTCTTTTCTAAATATTGCAGCAAATCGTACTCAAGGTGTCCCGCACCATTGATGACTCGTTTGTATTCGATTTTGTCAATTTTCATCTGCTCACACTCCTTGCTATTAAAGTACCTTAGAAAGAAGTAAAGGGGGAGATGGGGGCCTCGAAATTACATAAATCTTTAAAAAATGGATCGTTTGTTAATGTTATCTTAAGATTTGTCATCGAAAAGGAAAGAAAAACGAGTCAAGTGCCGGTATTTTTTGAACCATCAGCAAACGGTTCTTTTTCTTTTTGCTGATGGACAGGTCCTATGTTGGCGATCCCATCTAGACCACCAGCGTGACCACCGACTAATTTGCTGCGTGCAATGGCACGAGCGCCTTCCATTCGGCTTGTGGCATGAACGATCGAAGTGAAGCCGTATTTCTCACGAATCTTATCGATGATCAAATCTAATTTACGCTGGCGTAATTGCGTTTCTGCTTGCTCAAAAAGATCCAGCTGGACATTTTCTGTATAAACCAATTTTGAATAGGTGATACCGATGTGGCGAACGACTTGCCCGGTATAAAATTTTCGAAAGAGAAATAGGCAATGAGCAACAAGCTTACGTGTATTGTCAGTTGGCGGGATTTTCATTTGTCGGGAAAAGCCAGAGGCAGTTTCACCAAAGGCTACGCCGATGTAAACATTGATACAAGCGGTCTGACAATGATGGCGGCGAATTCGAGCGGCAACTTGCTCTGCCATTTCCTTGATGACGATCTCGATTTCTTCTTGTAAATAATAATTGCGATGTAGGACCTGACTATTGCCGTAGCTTTTTTCCATGACCTGCGGTGTCGGTTCGGCTAAAATGGTGCGGTCAATGCCGTGAGCGTGATGGTAGAGCTGCTCACCAATGATTCCCATGCGACTGCGCAAAAGATCAGGACTGGCATGAGCCAATTGTTCAATAGATTCAATCCCCATCAAGTGAAGTCGTTTTTCTGTGCGTCGACCGATTCCCCAAAACTCAGTCATGGGGCTGATTTGCCAAACTTTTGTCGGGACATCTTCGTAGGTCCATTCGGCAATCAAGGAACGGTTGTGTTTGGATTCGTTATCTAAAGCTAGTTTTGCTAACAAAGGATTGTCACCAATACCGATGGTGACATACAATTTCGTTGTTTCGTAAATGTCTTTTTGAATTTGCTGGGCAATCAGCCAACGTTTTTCTTCGCGAGAAATCGTGTTATCAGGAATGAAAAGATCCAGTGTACGGGTCAGATCCATCATCGTTTCGTCGATTGAATAGAGCAGCAAATCATCTTGTCCAACATATTTGCGAAAGACATTATTGACTTTGGTGTTTTCTTTGATATAAAAACTCATACGTGGCGATGCTTTGTACAAATCGGGATGCGTCGGCAGATTGTCATTGCGGGTCACATTTGAAATTCCTAAAGCCGATTTTGCCTTTGGGGAAGCCGCTAAGATTAAGCCGTTTCCAGTATTGTCAGAATGAGACATGACGACCAGCATCGCTTGGATAGGGTCTAAGCCGCGCGAGATGCATTCGACAGAAGCATAAAAACTTTTGACATCGATAAATAAGATATCGCGTTTTGGCTCGAGCGCATAATTAAAACCACCCATTTTTATCACTCCTTACCGAGATTATACGAACGTTTGTTCTTTTTTGTCAAGCGAACAGGAGCGGATGGGTGGATTTGTTTTTTTATAGAGAGATTATTTTTGGCTTATAATGATGGGAAACGTTGTTTTATAAGGGATACATTCATTTCAGGTTATCAGAATCCGATTGGACATAAAAACGTGATTTTGTCTTTTTACCCGAAGGTGTGATTAAAAAAACAGCCGATCCATTGGACCGACTGTCGTAGCTTAAATCAATTTTCGGCAGGTAGCATTGCAAACAAACTTAAGAGATTGCCGTCTATATCTTTGACGATGGCATAGCGTTGCCCCCAAAAGGCACACCAAGGTTCTTTGAAAGACTGATACCCGGCAGCTACGACTTTTGCATGAAGGGCATCAACCTCTTCAGGGGAATCACATAAAAAGGCTAATTCAATTGTGTCACCAACAGTCATTGGTGCATGTCCGTAGATCCCGGCAACCATCTGGCGGCTATTCAAAGAGATGCGAACCCCGTCGTTTGCTAATTCCATATAATCTTCTGAGTGCTGACCTAATGGCGTGAAGCCAAGTACTTGATAAAAAGCCAGTGCCTGTTCCATGTTTTTTGTGATAATACCAACCATATCTAGTTTCATTGTTTTCTTCCTTTCTTGTGGGAATTCTTTCCATAACAGTCAATGCAGTTGCTAGCAATGAAGATTACCTCGTTTCTGTCAGACGGTAATGGTGCAACCGTTCAGCCAACGTACCAGTATGTAGTTCAAACAAATGGTTGTCATCGTCGTAAAAGTAAATGGAAGCACCTTCGCCTTTGATACGAGAACGATCTTTTTCGATCTTCAATCCTAGTCCTTGGATGCGCGTAATCAAGGAATCGATTTGAGTTTGATCGATTTTAAAGGCAATATGGTTATACGTTTTCGGCAGCTTCTGGGAGGCATCCTCCATAACAGCAAGCCATAAGCCATCGATCAAAAAGAATTTTTCTGGGAAGTAAGAATGGGGCTGGTCTCGGCTATCATAAATTTCCTCTGCTTCAAACAATGTTTCCAACATCGTTGTCGTCTTTGCTAAATTCTGTACGATCAACGTGATATGGGAAATCTCCATCGCATCAACACTCCTTCGTTATGACGAAATAGGGGGAAGAGAAAAAATTAGTATCAAAATAAGCATTATGTTAGTGATTGTAAAATACCAATAGGAAGAGCAGAACATAAAACAGTGCATCAGTTGTGCAAGGAATAACTTTCTTCTTGTATTTTGTCCAAAAGAAGACATTTATTAAGAAGAGGATAATCACTGTCGGTAAGCTAAAGGTCCAAGCAGGGTGTTTAATGAAAATGAAAAGCATATTTCCAATAAGAGCAAAAAGAAAAGCGCCATAAAACAGACGATAGTTACTAGGTAGATACGTAAAATTGCCAAGCATGGGTTCACCTCCTATAGGCAGTATAGCATGAAAGGATCGACTGGCACTCAAAGTATATTGAAAGGACAGCTAGAAGAAAAAGCTAGTTCATGTTCTATGTGCCGCCTTTGTTGAACATTAGTTTCTTTTTTACATTATACATTAAAATTTATTTATACGTCGCTTCAAAGAAAAAGTTGGCTCAAAAGTTCAAAGCAAATAAGTGAAAATAGGGGAGTGGTTGTGTAAATAGGGAAATAAAAATGCAGCAGCTATCATTGCAAAATGTCTGAAAAAAAAGAAGTTCGCAAACGCCTTGGTTATCAGCGTTTGCGAACTTCTTAAATAGTATTATTTTGTTTCGCGGTGTAAAGTAACTTTTCTTTCACGTGGGCAATATTTTTTCTTTTCCAAACGATCAGGATTGTTACGTTTGTTTTTGTTTGATAAGTAGTTGCGTTCTTTACAAGAAGTGCACTCTAATGTGATGTTTACGCGCATGATTTTCCCCCCTAACGATACAAGAATCCTCTAAGAAATCTCTCAGACTAAAATATAATAGCATGTTTTGTGCGGGAATGCTAGCTTTTTCCTGAAATTTGTTAAGTAGTTTTACTTGACGAATTACTTGAAACGCATTAGTCCAATTTGCTCTGGATATCTTCGATCATTTTGGTATAGGCGATAGGACCGTTGTAGAGCCAGCTTGATTCAGGACCGAATTCCCATAAATGATTGTTTTTGACTGCATCAAGATTTTGCCAGACTTGTTCGCTGAAAAAATCAGCGCCTTTATCACTATTCACTAAAATCAAGTAATCGGCATCCAATTCTGCCAATTTTTCCAGAGAAACGGCAGACCAGTCAGCAGTGGCACTTTCACTGATTTCTGAAACAAGCGAGGGAACTTCAAAACCGAGTTCGTGATACAGCAGTTGACCACTTGATTTTGTTTCTGAAACCATGAAGACAGAATTATTGACCACCCATAAAACAGCAATCGACTTGCCTTGGATTTGATCAGCGTACGTTTCCTTGGTAGTAGCGACTAAGTCATCATAATCAGCTTCTACTTGGGCAGCTTCCTCTTCTTTGTGTAAGACCTTTGCGATATCTGTCAGACGTTCACGCCAGGTTACTTCCTCGCCATTTGTGACCACATAGGTCGGCGCGATCTTACTGTACTGATCATATTTGTCGCCTTCCACCATGGAATTGCTATCCATCAGCAGTAGGTCTGGCTCAAAGCTCAAGACATCTTCATAGGGCAGATCATAGTTGATTCTTGGCACATCTGCTAGTTTATCTTGCAAGTATGCTTGATCACTGTCATTGCCGACTGTCCATTGAGCAACCGGGGTTACCCCTAAAGCGACCAAATAATCTTCCAAGTAACTACCGATCACCCGTTGTGGGTTTTCGGGAACAGTGACTTCATTTCCCATCGCATCGGTAAAGGTTGTTGCTATTTCTGAAGAAGTAGTGGCTTTTCCACTGCTATCCGTTGAGTCATTATTCGTACCGCAAGCACCCAGTAGGATAAGGGAGCAGGCTGCTAGCAGGGTAAGCCAAGTACTTCTTTTTGACCATTGTTTCATAGAAAAACTTCCTCCTTTGTTAAAAGATGAGCACTTATCATTTTAATTGAGAATAATTCTCATTTGCTGATTGCTATTATTACGGAGAAACGCTGATTTGTCAATCTTATTTTTTTATTTCCTTTTTTTAGAACTATTGACGAATAGTAGGATTACATTCATAATTGATAAGCATTATCAATCAATTATTTTGGGGACGAATATGGCGAAATTACGAACAGTTGACTTGAGTGTCGGCTATCAAAAACAAAAAATTGTGCAAGATCTAACAATTGAGATTCCAGAAGGGAAAATCATCGGCTTGATTGGCCCGAACGGCAGTGGAAAATCGACATTTTTAAAGGCACTCGCCCGAATTTTACAGCCTTTGTCTGGTGAGGTCCTATTAGATACACAAAACCTCCAGAACATCAAAACCAAAGAAGTGGCTAAAAAGATTGCGCTGCTTTCACAAGTTAGCGATTCATCGATTGGCTTGACGATTCGCGAAATTGTTTCTTACGGTCGTTTCCCCTATCAAAAAGGACTGAATAGTCTATCGGAACAAGATCTTGCAGCGATCGACTGGTCTTTGCAAGCAACTGGTTTGACGGCACTAGCAGAAGAAGTGATCAGTACGCTGTCAGGGGGGCAAAAGCAGCGCGTATGGATCGCCATGGCACTGGCGCAAGATACGGATATCGTGATTTTAGATGAACCAACAACCTTTTTAGATCCTGCACATCAATTAGAAATTTTGCTCTTATTACAGCAAATCAATAAAACCTATGGGAAAACGATCATTATGTCGATTCATGACCTGAATCATGCGTCACGTTTTTCTGATTATATTTACGCATTAAAAGGTGGAGAGCTTTTGGTTTCCGGTACACCGGAAACGGTACTGACCAAAGAATGGCTGCAGCGTTTGTTTGAGATCGATGCCGTGTTAGGTACCTTTCCTAATAGTACAAAGCCGCTGGTCTTGACCTATGAGTTAGGAGCGCAGATATGAAAAAGTTTCCTTGGCTGCTGCTGCTTTTTAGTGGCTGCTTTATTATCTGTTTCTTTTTAGCGATCACTCAAGGAGCAGCGGACCTTTCTTTTGAAACGATCTGGGATGCCGTCTTTGCTTTTGATTATGAGAATCAGCTGCATCAAGTCTTGCGCAATATTCGGTTGCCGCGTGTTTTGGCTGCTTTTCTAGTAGGAAGTTGTTTTGCTGTTACAGGAGCCATCATGCAGGGGATTACGAGAAATCCCTTGGCAGATGGTGGTCTTTTAGGTGTCAATAGTGGGGCTGCCTTGGGACTAGCGATCGCATTTATCCTCTTTCCTAGTGTGCAACCGAGTCAAGCGGCGCTGTTTTCCTTTTTTGGTGCGTTTGCGGCAACTGGGCTGCTTTTTTTACTGACCAGATACGCCAAACTAGGCATGTCGCCCACGGGACTGATTTTGGCTGGTGTGGCATTAAGTTCTTTTTTCTCAGCCATTAGTCAAACTCTGTCATTGCAATTTGATTTAAACCAAGAGATAGCCTTTTGGTTTATCGGTGGTGCGGCGAATGTGACTTGGCAGCAACTGCGTTTTGTGGGCCCCATCTATCTGATCGCCATCGTTTTTGTGCTACGGCTAGGAAAAGCCCTCAATCTGTTAGCACTAGGAGATGACACCGTCATTTCATTAGGCAAGCACCCGCATCTGATTCGGGCATCTGCCTTACTGTTAGTCGTAGTTTTGGCGGGAATGGCGGTTTCGCTTGTAGGACCGGTCAGCTTTGTCGGCTTAATGGTTCCTCATGTCGTGCGGGGGATGGTGGGCAAAAACTACCAATTAATTTTGCCTTTGACGATCATTGGAGGTGGGACCCTAGTGATGGCCGCTGATCTGGCAGGTCGCTTGATCAATCCCCCTTTTGAGACACCCTTTGGGATACTGATGGCATTGATCGGTGTGCCTTTTCTATTGGTCAAGATACGGAGGGAAGACTGATGAAAAAAACACTCTTTGTTTTTTTTCTACTGGTGATGGCCGCTTTTTTAGGAAGTGTCATGGTGGGAAAAACAATCTTAACCTTTCAGACATTAGGGGCAATCTTTCAAGGTACGGCTTCTTCGAGTCAGGTACTGACGTTTACTGAGTTTCGACTACCACGGGCTTGTCTGGCGCTGATCGCCGGCGGTGCCTTTGGTTTTTCTGGTTTTGTCTTGCAGGGGGTGACGAGAAACGAGCTGGCTGATGCAAGTATCGTAGGAATCAACAATGGCGCGGGTCTCTTTGTAATGATCTACTTAGGGGTTTATACCCAAGGATCGCAGCTTTTACCTGTCGTTGGGATCTTCGGTGGCTTGTTGGCTGCTGTACTGGTCTATTTGATTGCCTATAAACACCGCCAATTGTTGTCGATGGAGCGAGTGCTGCTGGCGGGAATCGCCGTCAATGCAGGGTTGGCCGCGGCTACTTTACTTTTTACGGTGGAATTATCAAAAGACCGCTATCGCTTTGTAACAGCATGGCTTTCTGGATCTATCTGGGGAACCTCGTGGCAGCAAATTACCAGTCTGCTTCCTTGGGTCATCGTATTGTCTGTCGCAGCTTTCTGGACCGTACCTAAACTTAATCTGCTTGGTTTTGGTGAGGAACAGGCAATTAGCTTAGGGGTTTCTTTGACACGGTTGCGGACGTGGTTTTTAGTGATTGCGGTTGGTTTGGCTGCCAGTACGGTTGGCTATACCGGTAATTTAGCCTTTGTGGGCTTATTGGCGCCTCATATCGCCAAGGGACTCATCGGCAGAGAATCTCGCTGTGCCTTTTTCTTAGCGGGAATGATCGGCAGTCTGCTGGTCTTAGTAAGTGATACGATCGGTCGTTTACTATTGACAAGCGGTGAGATCCCAGCTGGTATCATCATTTCTATCGTGGGGGCACCGTACTTTGTCTTTTTACTGATCCGGCGTAAAGAAGGATGAGCAGATAGTCATGATCTTGCCAAGAAATCTGCGATTCTAGTTTGCTATTTGGACACAGTTTTTGGTACTATTTCTGAGAGGAGTGATCCAATGGAAAAACCAGTCATTAGAGAGCACATGATCCAAACATTAAAAAAAATGCCGAGCAAACAAAAGCAGCAGAAAGAAACGGTGATTTTGCAGTTGCTGTTTTCTTCTCAGCTTTGGCAAACGGCTAAGTCAGTAGGAGTGATCCGTTCGTTGCCATTTGAATTTGATACAGCGGCTATTTTTGCTAAAGGATTTGAACAAAACAAACGAATCGCAGTGCCGAAAGCACAACAAAAAAAATTGCAGTTTTATCATGTGGAGCCGGTAACGCGTTATGAAACGTCGGCATTTGGGGTTGAAGAGCCGATCAGTGAGCAAGAAGCCCATCACTTGGATTTACTCATTGTTCCCGGCTTGGCTTTTTCGAAAAAAGGCTATCGCATCGGCTTTGGCGGCGGCTATTATGATCGTTTCTTGTCTGCTTTTGATGGCAAGACCGTTTCTTTGGTCTTCGGAGAACAATTCAACGATCAATGGACACCAGATGTATTCGACATTCCAATCGATAAAATCTATACGGATTCGCTTATTCGCACGTAAAGGAGCACGTCAATGAATTCTCAAATGAAAAGATGGCTGAATCAGCCGATCTTCACGTATCTATTTTTAGCTATCCAAACTATTGTGTTTATCTTGGGTTATTTTAGTCCCTCTATTCAATCAGGCGGGGTGATGTTTGGTCCGTTTGTCGTCTATTTAAATGAATATTGGCGTTTCGTTACCCCAATCTTTCTGCATTTCGGGTTGGCACATTTTGCGATCAACTCTGTGATTCTCTATTATATGGGGCAACAAGTAGAAGCCATCTATGGTCATAGCCGTTTTTTTGCCTTGTATTTACTAAGCGGCATCATGGGCAATACCATGAGTTTTGCTTTCAACCAAATAGGGGTTCAATCAGCAGGCGCTAGTACTTCATTATTCGGGCTTTTCGGGGCATTTTTGATTTTAGGTTGGCATTTTAGAAATGATTACCGCATCCAAGCAATGGTACGGCAATTTGCCCTATTCGTTGGATTGAACCTGGTTTTTGGGGTGTTTGATCAAACGATTGATATGTGGGGACACATTGGCGGGATCCTCGGTGGGTTATTGTTAGGGAATCTTTTGGCATTGCCAAAGAACTATGGAAAATATTCGATCCACACCAGAATCCTCTCTGGCGGACTCTTTGTTTTCTTATTGGCTATTTTTGTGATATATGGTTTTAAAAAATATTAATTACTTGTATAATAAGCAGGAAGTGGTTAAATGGAAACGTTATATGACGTACAACAATTACTGAAACAATTTGGTGTTTACGTATATGTCGGCAAGCGGATCTACGATATAGAACTGATGCAAATCGAGTTGAAAAACTTTTATGACAGTCGCTTGATAGATCGGGATGTATATCTGACTGCCCGGCGAATTCTTACGCGGGAGCATCGAATTGAAGAAAGCCGGGAGGAAAACAAGTGATGGACAAAAAAATCATCGGAATTGATTTAGGCGGAACAACGGTGAAATTCGCTATTTTAACGAGCGAAGGCGAGATTCAGCAAAAATGGAGTATTGACACCAATATTCTTGATGAAGGCTCACATATCGTGCCAGAAATCGTGGCATCGATCAATCATCGCCTAGAATTATATGGCTTACAGCCGGAAGCATTTATCGGTATTGGTATGGGGACACCAGGAAGTGTCGACCGTGACAAAGGAACCGTCATAGGTGCCTACAATCTGAACTGGAAAACACTTCAGCCAGTCAAAGAACTGATTGAAAAAGGCACAAAAATCCCCTTTGCCATCGATAACGATGCCAATGTAGCAGCTTTAGGTGAGCGTTGGAAAGGGGCAGGGGATAACAATCCTGATGTCATCTTTATCACACTAGGTACAGGTGTTGGCGGCGGTATCATCATGGAAGGGCAATTGCTTCATGGGGTTGCTGGTTGTGCCGGAGAAATCGGTCATATCACTGTTGATCCTGAAGGGTTCGAATGTACTTGCGGCAAACGTGGTTGTTTAGAAACGGTTTCTAGTGCGACGGGTGTTGTGCGAGTTGCTCGACAGTTGGCAGAAGAATATGCTGGCGACTCGGCATTGAAACAACAGCTGGACAATGGGGAAGATGTTTCAAGTAAAGATATTTTTGAAGCGGCTCAAGCAAACGATCCATTTGGCTTGATGGTCGTTGATAAAGTGTGCTTCTACCTTGGGTTGGCATGCGGAAACCTAGGAAACACATTAAATCCATCAAGTATCGTTTTAGGTGGAGGCGTATCAGCAGCCGGTGAATTTTTACGTGAACGGGTTGCTGCCTACTTTGCTCAATTTACCTTCCCACAGGTAACGGAAAGTACTGAAATCAAATTGGCCGAACTTGGGAATGATGCCGGTGTGATTGGGGCAGCATCATTAGCTTTGCAGTTTGCAGCAAAAGCATAGATGACAAGCTGCTAGGCAATGATAGATTAAAGCAGCATAAATCAAAAAAGAATGTTTGTTACAATAGAGAGGAATAGAAGAAATGACACCAATTATGTGGCTAAACTTGGTTTTGGCATTAATAATCTTAGCAATCGCTTTGAACTGGGCGTATTTTCAAATTATGGGACGCCGTTCAGCAACGATCATCTCAGAAGATGAATTTAAAGCAGGAATGAAGAAAGCCCAAGTGATCGACGTTCGGGAAAAAAATGAATTTGACAGTGGGCATATTTTAGGGGCGCGTAATATTCCCTTTACGGTTTTAACCAATTCCTTCAGCGCATTTCGTAGAGATCAACCAATCTACTTATATGACACGCGTAAATCGTTGAGTATTCGCGCAGCAAATAAATTACGAAAAGAAGGCTTTACCAATGTCTATATCCTAAAAGAAGGTTATGAAGGCTGGAGTGGCAAGACGAAAAAGAAAAATAGTTTATAAAAGAGAGAACTTAAGGCAAAAGAACACAAGCAAATTTGAATGAGCGACGAAACACCAAACGGAGTGTTTCAAGTAAGTCATTATTCAATTTACATTGTGGGCTTTTGCCTTTATTTATAGAACTTAGGTCTATCGATAAGGAGAGTGTGCGTTGATCAAGCGAAAAAGAATTTATGAAGTGGCGGAAACGACAGATGGCTATCGGGTATTGGTGGATCGCATCTGGCCTAGAGGAATGAAAAAGGAGGCAGCCCAGATCGATCTATGGCTCAAAGCAGTCGCACCAAGTACTGAATTGCGCAAATGGTTTGGGCATGATCCTGAACGTTTTGATGCGTTTAAAGGCTGCTATCTACAAGAATTAGAGAAAGCGCCAGCTAAAGATGCCTTGGCACGGTTAAAAGCGTTGGTTGCTGAACAACAGACCGTGACCTTACTTTACGGAGCGAAAAATGAAGAACAAAATCAAGCCGTGATTTTGCAGGACTTACTGGAGAAGGCAGAATGATTACCTAAAAGAGCCGCCAGCCTATTGAAGGCTGACGGCTCTTTTTTAGCAAATGATTAGCGGGCAACGCTTTTACGCATCGCGCGTTTCCGTTTTTCATCATGATCTGCTTGTTGTTCGTCAATTGGATCAATCACTTGTTTCTTGACCGTCATAACAACACTTGCAGCTGCAGCAACCGTTGCGACTGTTCCTACTAAAAATCCTGAAAGAAATCGTTTCATCATTAAACACCTCGCCTTTAGTTATAGGTTCATTATGAATGAAAACGGAAAAAATATCAAAAAAAATCACTTTTGGGATTGAAAACGCTTGAAATAATTTAGTAAATAATTTACAATAAGTTTACTAAAAAGAAAGCGGGAGTGAGAAAAATGGAGCAATTGCAACAGATATTTATTGATAAATTTGGAACAGCAGGCACAGGCATGTATTTTGCGCCAGGGAGAATCAACTTGATCGGTGAACACACAGATTACAATGGCGGTTATGTTTTCCCGGCGGCAATCACATTAGGGACGTATGCAGTAGCACGAAAACGTGAAGACCAGTTGATCCAACTCTATTCAGAGAATTTTCCAGAAAAAGGCGTGATCTCCTTTCAGTTAGATGAGCTAGATTACCGAAAAGAAGATGATTGGACAAACTATCCGAAAGGGGTCGTTCGTTTCATAAAAGAAGCGGGGCAAGGGATCGATCGTGGCTTTGACATCGCTTTTTATGGCAACATTCCGAATGGCGCAGGTCTTTCTTCTTCTGCATCGATTGAATTGCTGACGGGGGTTTGTCTAAAAGATCTCTTTGATTTAACCCTGAAGACCTTGGACTTAGTTAAAATCGGCAAAAAAGTCGAAAATGAGTTTATTGGCGTTAACTCAGGGATCATGGATCAATTTGCGATCGGAATGGGTCAAAAAGACCATGCATTGCTTTTAGATACGAACACTTTAAATTATGAAGTCGTACCAGCGGCATTTGGTGATTATGTCGTAGCGATCATGAATACCAATAAGCGCCGCGAATTGGCTGATTCTAAATACAATGAACGACGTGCAGAATGTGAAGAAGCATTAGCTCGTTTGCAAAAATCATTAGCCGTTGATTCATTGGGCGCATTGGACGAAGCAACCTTTTTTGCAAATACAGCATTGATCGATGATCCACGCTTGATCAAACGGGCGAAACATGCAGTGACGGAAAACCAACGGACATTAAAAGCAAAAGCCGCTTTGACTGCTGGTGATCTTGAAGAATTCGGCCAGTTGTTAAATGCTTCGCATGCTTCATTGCGGGATGATTATGAAGTGACAGGGCGTGAACTAGATACATTGGTCGCAGCTGCTCAAGCGCATCCTGCTGTTTTAGGTGCGCGGATGACTGGTGCGGGCTTTGGCGGCTGCGGGATCGCATTGGTCAAAGCAAGTGAATGGGCTGATTTTGAAGCGTCCGTCAAAGCAACCTATTTAGCAGAAATCGGCTACGCAATCGACATTTATCAAGCAAGTATTGATGATGGTGCACGAAAACTGTAGAATAAGAAATGATGAAGGAATTTAGAAAGAAGGCTGAAAATATGGCGATTTTAGTATTAGGAGGAGCCGGCTATATCGGTTCTCATGCAGTCGATCAATTGATCGAACAAGGAAAACAAGTAGTTGTCATTGACAATTTGCTGACAGGACATCGCCAAGCGATCCATCCAGCAGCAACCTTTTATGAAGGGGATATTCGCGACAAAGCATTTTTACAATCGGTTTTTGAAAAAGAAACGATCGACGGCGTGATTCACTTTGCTGCCAGCTCTTTGGTGGGGGAATCCGTAGAAAAACCATTGAAATATTTCAACAATAATGTGTATGGGATGCAGGTCCTCTTAGAAGTGATGAAGGAACATCAAGTGAAACATATTGTCTTTTCTTCTACAGCAGCAACCTATGGGGAACCTGATCATAGTCCAATCACGGAAGAAACCCCAACAAATCCTAAAAATCCTTATGGCGAAAGCAAGTTGATCATGGAAAAAATGATGCGTTGGTGCGATGAAGCCTATGGTATGAAGTATGTCGCATTGCGTTATTTCAATGTGGCTGGCGCGAAGTCGGATGCTTCGATCGGTGAAGACCATGATCCAGAAACACACTTAGTACCGATCATCTTACAAGCTGCTTTAGGACAACGAAAAGAAGTCGCGATTTTTGGGGAGGATTACGATACTCCAGATGGGACTTGTGTTCGTGATTATGTCCATGTCGAAGATCTGATCGCTGCTCACCTGTTGGCATTAGAATATTTACAAAAAGGCAATGAGAGCAATGTCTTCAATTTAGGCAGCAATCATGGGTACTCTGTGAAAGAAATGGTGGAAGCGGCCCGCAATGTAACGAAAAAAGAGATCCCAGCCAGAGTGGCGCCTCGCCGTGCCGGTGATCCAAGTACCTTAGTGGCATCGAGTGAAAAAGCACGAAAGGTTTTAGGCTGGAAACCAGTCTATACCGACGTCGAAGCAATCATCGAGACTGCTTGGAATTGGCATGTCAGCCATCCAAATGGGTATCAAGGGCAGGAGGAATAACCAATGACGATCAGCCAAACAATCAGCGATTTCGTCACTTTAGCAATCAAGGCTGGCGGCTGGATGGAAATGGATCGTATTTATTTGCAAAACCGAGTACTAGCTATGATCGGGGAAGCTGTTTTTGAGCCCAGCGAAATTCGTTCTGTTGCTCGTTCCTCGATTGAATTGATGGACGAACTGGTGGCATGTGCATTGAGCAATCAGCAAATTGGCGATTCTCACGCAGAAAGAGAAATCTTTGAAGCCCAGTTGATGGACTTTTTGACGCCACCGCCTTCAGTAGTCAATGCTTTTTTTGCGCAGCATTATGCCAATGATCCTAAAGAAGCGACGGATTATTTCTTTGAGCTGTGCCGTCAAAATGATTACATCAAGACTCGGGCTATCGCTAAAAATATCGTCTTTCCTGTTGATACGGAGTATGGGGAGATCGAGATCACGATCAATTTATCAAAACCTGAAAAAGATCCGAAGCAAATTGCCCAAGAAGGTACCGCTACTTCTGTAGATTATCCGAAATGTATGTTGTGTTTGGAAAATGAAGGCTACCAAGGAAGAGTCAATTACCCAGCGCGGACCAATCATCGGATCATTCGTATGAATTTGGATAATGAAGCGTGGGGCTTCCAATATTCTCCTTACGCCTATTACAATGAGCATTCGATTTTTCTTTCTTTAGACCATCGGCCTATGAAAATCAATTTGCAAACCTTCGCTCGCTTGTTGCAGATCATTGAAGTGATGCCGCATTATTTTGTCGGGTCCAATGCCGATCTGCCGATCGTTGGGGGTTCGATCTTGTCCCATGACCATTACCAAGGAGGGCGGCATACGTTTGCCATGGCAAAAGCGCCAATCGAACAACACTTTTCTTTGACTGGGTTTCCTGATGTCGCTGCGGGGATCGTGAAGTGGCCAATGTCGGTGATACGATTACAAGCGAAAAACAAACAAAAATTAGCCGCCGCTTGCCAATATGTGTTAGCCCAATGGCAACAGTACTCAGATCCAAGTGTTTCGATCCATGCTTTTTCAGAAGATGGGACGGCGCATCATACGGTGACACCGATCGCCCGCAAGCAAGGAGAGCTGTTTGAAATGGACTTAGTCTTGCGGGATAATAATGTTTCCAAAGAACATCCTGACGGCATTTTTCATCCACATCAAGAAGTGCAGCATATCAAAAAAGAAAATATCGGATTGATTGAAGTCATGGGTTTGGCAGTTCTCCCACCGCGTTTAGCTCCGGAACTAGAAGAAGTGACTGCTTATCTATTGGATCAGCCCAATCAGATCGCGGCTTACCATATACCGTGGGCAGATGCGATCAAAGCCCAGCACCCAGAATGCAATGCCGAAAACGTGTCGCAGATTTTGCGCAATGCATTAGGAGAAGTCTTTACGCAAGTATTGACGCATGCGGGCGTCTTTAAACGAGACCAGACAGGGCAAACGGCCTTTGCTCGCTTTATAGCTACTTTATAAAAAAGTTCCCCGCAAAAAAAGGAGGCTGGAAGATGGCAACGATCAAAGATATTGCACAACAGGCTGGCGTCTCGCCAGCCACTGTATCACGGGTGCTGAATTACGATTCAGAATTATCGGTCAGCTCTGAAACCAAAGAAAAAATTTTTAAAGCCGCAGAAGCACTCAATTACACAAAACATAAAAAAAAGAGTCAGCCAGAAACCAGTAGTATGCGCTTGATCCAATGGTTTGATACCGAGGAAGAATTAGCGGATCTTTACTATTTAGCGATCCGTATCGGGATTGAAAACAAAACCGAAGAATTAGGGATCCGTTTGCTGAAAGAACCCTATGAAGGATTGTCTGATACCGCCGTCGATGGAACGATCGCGCTAGGGAAATTCGATGATCACCAGATTCGTCAATTGAAAAAAAGCCAATCCAATTTGTTGATGGTCGATTTTGACGCATTGGCCCAGGGCGTCAATTCTCTGGTGGTGGACTTTCAACAAGCGGTCGATTTAGTGATCGATGACTTTATTGCAAAAGGCCACCAAAGGATCGGCTTGTTATCAGGCGTTGAGTTTACCAAGGACCATCACCAAGAAATCGAAGACCCTCGGCGCCGGATTTTTGAGGAACGGCTTCGTCGGTTGAAGTTGCACCACCCGCAATATCATCTCAGCGCACCGTTTACAGTAGAGGGCGGTTATGAGGCGATGAAAGAGTATTTGCAGCAAAACAAAGAGTTGCCAAGTGCCTTATTTTCTTCCAGTGATGCCTTAGCGATTGGCGCTATGCGTGCTTTGCAAGAAAAAAACATCAAGATTCCAGATGAGATCGCAATTATCGGCTTCAATGATGTCAGTGTCGCAAAGTACGTCTTTCCGACTCTGTCAACCATCAAAGTTCATACGGAATGGCTGGGGGAGCTGGCAGTGACGACCTTGCTGGATATCATTACGAATGCAGCACCCGTTCCTCGAAAAGTTACGATCGCAACGGAGCTGATTACGCGCCAATCTTCTTAGCAACCAGTTGAATCATCGGAGGATACCGTTACACACGTCAACTGAGTTTTAATGAAATAACAAAAAAATGAATATCGCCTTACCCGAACCTTTAAACAGCCCCGCTGGTTTGCAGCTGCAACCGCGCTTGCTTTTTTCAAAGGTTCGGGTATTGTTGTCCTATTGCTTTTTTTCTTAACACAGGCATCTTTTTGGAGACTTGGTTGGGCATTTGATTAGAATATGGTAGAATATGAGAGAGTTTTTTGAATGGGGAGAAGATAGATGAAAACATTAGCGATTGATACCTCAAACCAGACACTGGCGGTTGCGGTGGTCGATGGTCAAGAAGTGTTGGGACAAAGCCAGACGATGGCGATCAAAAACCACAGCACAGCATTGATGCCTGCCATCGATGGATTGATGCAAGCAGTGGGGATGGCCCCTAAAGAGCTGGAGCAAATCGTTGTTGCGAAAGGTCCTGGTTCGTATACGGGTTTGCGCATCGGTGTCACAACAGCAAAAACGCTGGCACAAACATTGAACATCCCGCTGATTGGTGTTTCTAGTTTGAAAGCAGTCGCTGCCAATTGCGTGGGCGTATCGCAAGTGATCGTCCCGTTGTTTGACGCTCGCCGTCAAAATGTCTACGCAGGTGCCTACCAATGGCATAATGGTACCTTAGAAACAAGGATCAAAGACCAGCATATCTCACTGTCTGAGTTATTGACCCAGCTAAAAGCAGTTGATGGTCAAGAAGTGCTATTTGTCGGCGCCGATACCGTCAAATTTAAAGACATGATCGAGGCGGAACTGCCGACAGCCCATATCAATCAAGTGTCGTTTTGGAATTACCCGAATGGCGTTATTTTAGCTGCTATTGCGAAAGAAGAAGCGCCGGTGGCTTCGATCCATGATTTTGTACCGGACTATTTAAAATTAGTTGAAGCCGAAGAAAAATGGTTAGCCTCGCATGAACCGGGAGTGGATGCTTATGTTGAAAAAATTTAAAACGATGACGGGAAAGTTGGCTCTTTTCCGTCAGATTCAATATCCAGAGCGTAAAAAAGAGATACGAGGGGAAACGTATGTTGTTCGTGAATTAGTCGGTGATGACATTAAAGAGCTGCTGCAGGTGGAGCGTCTCGTGTATGCTGGGGAACTGCCTTGGACCAAGAGCGCCTTTTTGTCAGAACTTTATTCACGGGTCAAACATCTTTATTTGGGCATCTTGCATAATGAACGGATGATTGGGTTTATCGGGGTGCGGATTTTAGGCGCTGATGCCCATATCACCAATATCGCGATCATTCCTGATTATCAAGGAAAAGGGATCGGTTCTTTCTTGCTAGGAGAAATCGAACGTTATGCGAGGAAAAACAAATGCGACCGTTTGACATTAGAAGTTCGCCTGGGCAATCGTGATGCACAACGTTTGTATCGGACCCTCGGGTTTGTTTCACAGGCGATCAAAACGGCGTATTACACTGAAGGCAATGAAGACGCATTGGATATGGTGAAATTTTTAAATGACTAACGAACAAGCAGATCAAACGATCCCGACACCGCAAATGCTCTGGTCATTGGCGGATCAGAGCTATCCCTTTGGCTCGCCTTGGAATTTGCAGCAATTTCAGCAAGATTTGCAAAACAGCAACAGTCGCTATTTGTTTCGTTATGGAAAAACCAACCAAGAGCTGATTGGGTTTCTCTGTTTTCAGCAAGTGCTGGATGAAGCAGAGCTGTTTAATGTAGCGGTTTTACCAGCATATCAAGGGCATGGTTTGGCGAAAGAATTGTTGAAACAAATGGAATCGCTCGTGGAACAAACCGATGGTCGGCGGATCTATCTTGAAGTACGTGTGTCGAATTTACAAGCACAGGCCCTTTATTTGCGCATGGGCTATACGGTCATCGGTCGTAGAAAAAAATATTACAGTCATCCTGAAGAGGATGCGTTGATTATGGAAAAGAAAGTAGGCGGAAAAAAATCAAATGAATGAATTGATTTTAGCCATTGAAAGCAGTTGTGATGAAACCAGTGTGGCAGTGATTAAAAACGGCGACACCATTTTAAGTAACATTGTTGCTTCGCAGATCAAGAGCCACCAGCGCTTCGGCGGTGTCGTACCAGAAGTCGCTAGTCGTCACCATGTCGAACAGATTACTTTGTGCATCGACGAAGCATTGACCCAAGCCAACACACAACCAGAAGAATTATCAGCCGTGGCTGTCACCTATGGTCCAGGGTTGGTTGGGGCACTGTTGATTGGGCTTTCTGCAGCGAAAGCCTTTGCGTGGGCCCACAGCTTACCGCTGATTCCGGTCAATCACATGGCAGGACATATTTATGCAGCTCGCCTAGTGAAGCCATTGGTTTTTCCTTTAATGGCATTATTGGTCAGCGGCGGCCACACCGAATTGGTGTATATGGCAGAAGATGGCTCTTTTGAGATCATCGGAGAAACGAGAGATGATGCCGCTGGTGAAGCCTATGACAAAGTTGGTCGAGTTCTCGGTTTGCCTTATCCTAGTGGGAAAGAAATTGATCGCCTTGCACATCTAGGTAGTGATACGTATCACTTTCCTCGAGCAATGATGCAAGAAGATAATTTTGATTTTAGTTTCAGTGGCTTGAAGAGTTCCTTTATCAACTTTGTGCATAATGCACAGCAAAGAGAGGAAGCATTGTCAGTAGAAAATCTAGCAGCCAGTTTTCAAGCCAGCGTAGTCGAAGTATTGGTTCACAAAACAGTGCGGGCATGCCAAGCCTATCCGGTAAAACAACTGATCGTCGCTGGCGGGGTCGCCGCGAATCAAGGCTTGCGTGACGCTTTACAAAAAGCAATGCAGGAATTGCCGGAGGTAGAACTGTTGATTCCACCGTTGCGCCTTTGCGGAGATAATGCGGCCATGATTGGTGCCTATGCCCATGTTGCGTTGAAAAAGCAGCACCTAGCAGGCCTTTCATTGAATGCTGATCCAAGTGTCAGCTTTGCCCATAGGATTTCTTAAGATGATTGCACCTAAGATCCGTTCTTAGGTGTTTTTTTTGTTTCATTTATGAGCAAACAGAAGATATAGTTGTATTATATTTCATTATTTGATATTCTGATGTATATTTATTAATTATTTGAGAGGCGGGTATGCAATGACATCAGTTTTTAAAGGACGCAGTTTTTTAGCAGAGAAAGATTTCACAAAAGAAGAACTGCAATATTTAATTGATTTTTCCCAGCACTTAAAAGGGATGAAAGCCAACAATCAACCACATCGCTACTTAGAAGGAAAAAATATTGCGCTTTTGTTTGAAAAGAATTCAACACGGACGCGAGCAGCCTTTACGGTTGCAGCGGTGGATTTGGGGGCGCATCCGGAATTTTTAGGGGCCAATGATATTCAGTTGGGGTCTAAAGAATCCGTTGAAGATACCGCCAAAGTATTCGGACGCATGTTTGACGGGATCGAGTTTCGCGGCTTTAGCCAACAGGTCGTCGAAGATCTGGCCAACTATTCAGGCGTGCCTGTTTGGAATGGCTTAACGGATGACTGGCATCCAACACAAATGATCGCTGACTTTTTAACCATTCAAGAAAACTTCGGTGAACTGACTGGCTTGACCATCGCATACTGTGGGGATGGGCGCAACAATGTCGCCAATTCTTTGTTAGTGACGAGTGCGATTTTAGGGGTCAATATTCATGTCGTCACCCCGAAGGCCTTGCAACCAGAAGCAAACATTATCGAACAAGCACAAGCCTATGCTCAGCACTCTGGCGCAAAGATCCTGGTGACGGATGACGTGGATCAAGGTGTTTTAGGCGCTGATGTCGTGTATACCGATGTTTGGGTTTCAATGGGCGAAGAAGAAAAATTTCAAGAGCGGATCGAACAGCTGCTGCCTTATCAAGTAAACCAATCGTTGATGGAAAAAACGCAAAATGACCAAGTGATTTTTATGCACTGTTTACCGGCTTTTCATGATGAACAAACTATTTATGGCAAAAAAGCAGCGCAGGCGTATGGGATTTCTGAGATGGAAGTCACTGACGAGGTCTTTCGTAGCAAGTATGCTCGTCAATTTGATCAAGCCGAAAATCGTTTGCACTCAATCAAAGCGATCATGGCAGTGACTGCCGGGGATCTATTTATTCCTAAAGTATAAAAATAAAATTTTTGAAAAATGCCAGAATCTCGCTAGCCAAACAAACATTTCTTTGCTATACTTTCTGGGAAGTAAATAGCCTTGATTTGATGAAACAAGAGAAGTAGCGATTCGAGTATCAGTTAGCGAGTTCGGGGTGGTGGAAGCCGAATTGATCAGATTGTGAAACGCACTTGTGAGAATTTGCTAAGCAAACGGAATTCTGCCGTTATCAGAAAAAAGTGGGTCCGAAAAGGACAATCAGAGTGGTACCGCGGGAAATCTCGTCTCTAGTGCAAGTTATGCGCTAGAGGCTTTTTTGTTTTTATCAATCATTTCTTGCATGAAAAACATACAACTGTTTGCTTGCTTCAAACAACGTTTCATCAAAAAATGGGTTCAGTCATTATAGGAGGGATACTATGAATAACAAAGAAATCGTCGCACAAGCGATCCATCAAGTAGTAAAAGAAGATCTATCGATCGAACAAGTTCAGCAATTACTGGAAAATCCAAAGTCAGCCGACCATGGGGATGTGGCATTCCCAGCCTTCTCGCTAGCAAAAGTCTATCGGAAAGCGCCGCAGCAAATTGCCGCAGACTTAGCAGAAAAAATCGATCAAGCGTCTTTTGAAAAAATTGAAGTGGTCGGTCCGTATTTAAACTTCTTTATGGATAAAAAAGCAATCTCTGCCCATGTCTTAGAGCTGGTTCTCAAAGAAAAAAATCATTTTGGCGATCAAACCATCGGCAATCAGCAAGCAGTACCGATCGATATGTCTTCACCAAATATTGCCAAACCCATCTCAATGGGGCATTTGCGTTCCACTGTGATTGGTAACTCGATCGGCTTTATTTTAGAAAAAATCGGTTATCAGCCAATTCGCATCAACCATTTAGGCGACTGGGGCACACAATTTGGGAAATTGATCGTTGCCTATAAGAAGTGGGGGTCAGAAGAAGCGGTCAAAGCGGAACCAATCAACGAACTATTACGTTTGTATGTTGATTTTCATGAAGCAGCCGAGACAGATAAGCAATTAGAAGATGATGCGAGAGCTTGGTTCAAGAAACTAGAAGATGGTGACCAAGAAGCAATGGATTTGTGGCAATGGTTCCGTGATGAATCATTAAAAGAATTCAATAAAATCTATGATATGTTGGAAGTTTCCTTTGATTCATTGAATGGCGAAGCTTTCTATAATGATAAAATGACAGAAGTCGTGGAATTATTAGAAGAAAAACACTTGCTAAAAGAAGACCAAGGGGCAGAAATCGTTGATTTGGCTGCCTATGACTTAAATCCGGCGTTGATCCGTAAGTCCGATGGTGCGACCCTTTACATCACACGGGATATGGCTGCAGCGCTTTACCGCAAACGGACCTACAATTTTGCAAAATCATTGTACGTGGTAGGGAATGAACAAAGTTATCACTTCAAACAATTAAAAGCTGTTTTGAAGGAAATGGGCTTTGAGTGGGCAGATGATATGACCCACGTACCATTTGGGTTGATCACCAAAGATGGGAAAAAACTGTCTACAAGAAAAGGCAAGATTGTTCTTTTGGAAGAAGTATTGAATGAAGCGATCGATTCAGCGAAAGAACAAATCACTGAAAAGAACCCAACACTTGAAAACAAAGAAGAAGTAGCAAAACAAGTCGGTGTCGGGGCAGTCGTTTTCCACGATTTGAAAAATGACCGATTGAATAATTTCGACTTTACGCTAGAAGAAGTCGTCCGTTTTGAAGGAGAGACCGGACCATACGTGCAATACTCTCATGCCCGTGCCATGAGCATTCTTGAAAAAGCCAACTTTGATCCCGCTGCTGTCAGCAGTCTGGCGTTGGCAGACGCTGAGAGCTGGGAAGTTATCAAATTGATTCAGCGCTACCCAGAAACGGTCATGCAAGCGGCGGAAAAATATGAACCATCCGTCATTGCCAAACATGCCATCAAGTTGGCACAAGCCTTTAACAAGTATTATGCCAATGTCAAAATCTTAGCCGAAGATACGGAAAAAGACGCACGTCTAGCTCTTGTTTATGCAGTAACTACTCTATTGAAAGAAGATTTACGGTTGCTTGGTTTACACGCACCCGACAAAATGTAACAAAAAAAGCTGTGCTTCTTGTTTCGACAAGGGCACAGCTTTTTTGTAGTGAAGAATGCAGCTAGATCCTATAGCTGTTTTTGCGCTATAAGACCGCGTGGTTTCTGATAAATTGATAAAAAGTTTCAGCGTCTTCGTCGCTGCGGGAAATCACCGCTACTGTATCAAAGCCCGCCAACGAGCAAACTTTTTCTGGCATGGTCACTTCATCGATCGCTGCCGAAAGCAAAGGCGCATTGTCCGCAACGGTATGGATCAAGGTCATGAATTGCACACGATCTACTTTAGTGACAACGTCTTCGATCATCTGTATCAAACGCTGCTCTTCTTCTTTTTCATCCTCAGAAGCTTGCATTCCTTGAAAAATGACAAACTTTGTCTGACCTGACTCATCGGGCACTTTCACGATTTTCAAATCACGAATATCGCGAGAAATAGTCGCTTGCGTGGCGGAGACGCCTTGGGCTTCCAATTGATGCAATAATTCTTCTTGCGTGCGTACAGTATGTTCAGTAATGATTTGTCTAATAAGTAAATGGCGATCAGCTTTTCGCATAGGTAAACTCCTTTAAGCATGATTGATTAAGTCAGCCTTATCATAGCAGATAACGCCGAAAAAACCTAGATATTATAAGAAAAGATTTAGAGTGTTAAAAAAAGCTGGATCGCGAATCGTAGTTTTTCATTTGAATCAGTTGCATTTCTTTTTTAGCTACTGTATACTGTTTAAGGCGTGAGTTTTTCACGTCAATCCCACATCTTGTTCCATCTGCGAAGCGGTGCTGATCGATTCAGTTCTTCAAGGAGTAAAAGAGCAAGAGAGGAAAATAAAAAACCAAATTGGAGGAAACACAACATGGCAGTAATCTCAATGAAACAATTACTAGAAGCCGGCGTACACTTTGGTCACCAAACTCGTCGCTGGAACCCAAAAATGAAGAAATATATCTTCACAGAAAGAAACGGCATCTACATCATTGATTTGCAAAAAACAGTGAAATTAGTAGACGCAGCTTACGACTACATGAAAAATGTTGCTGAAGAAGGCGGCGTTGCATTGTTCGTAGGTACTAAAAAACAAGCACAAGAAGCAATCAAAGAAGAAGCAATCCGTTCAGGTCAATACTATGTTAACCATCGTTGGTTAGGTGGAACATTGACAAACTGGGAAACAATCCAAAAACGTGTTGCTCGTTTGAAACAAATCAACAAAATGGAAGAAGATGGTACATTTGCTGTTCTTCCTAAAAAAGAAGTCGTTGGCTTGAACAAAGAGCGCGAACGTCTTGAAAAATTCTTAGGCGGTATTGCTGATATGCCAAGAATTCCAGATGTAATGTACGTTGTTGACCCACGTAAAGAACGTATCGCGATCCAAGAAGCACGCAAATTAAATATCCCGATCGTAGCGATGGTCGATACAAACTGTGATCCAGACGAAATCGATGTTGTTATCCCATCAAATGATGACGCTATTCGTGCCGTTAAATTGATCACTGCGAAAATGGCAGATGCTTTCATCGAAGGTAACCAAGGCGAAGACCAAGTAGCAGAAGAAGATTTTGCTGCTGAATCAACAGAAAACGCAACTTCAATCGAAGAAATCGTTGATGTTGTCGAAGGCGACAACGCATCAGCTGAATAATAAATGATGGAGCTGTTTCAAAGGCTAGGCGCCAAGCCTCACTCTCCTTTGAAACAGCTTTTTTTAAAGACAAGCAATCTTGTTTAAAAACATTTAGGAGGAAACAAAAATGGCAGAAGTAACAGCTAAATTAGTAAAAGAATTACGCGATATGACTGGTGTAGGAATGATGGACGCAAAACGTGCATTAGTTGAAGTAGAAGGCGACATCGAAAAAGCCGTTGACTTATTACGTGAAAAAGGTATGGCAAAAGCTGCGAAGAAAAACGACCGTATTGCTGCTGAAGGTTTAGCATCTGTAGCAATCAACGGCAACACAGCAGCAATCGTTGAAGTGAACTCAGAAACTGACTTCGTTTCTAAAAACGAAATGTTCCAAGACTTAGTAAAAGAAATCGCTGAAGTAATCGCAGCGAACAAACCAGCTGATATGGATGCTGCTTTAAAATTAGAAACCTCTAAAGGCACAATGGATGCTGCGTTGATCGAAGCAACACAAGTAATCGGAGAAAAAATCAGCTTCCGTCGTTTTGAAGTTGTTGAAAAAGATGACAATGCTGCTTTCGGCGGTTACCTACACATGGGCGGACGTATTGCGGTGTTGACTGTTCTTGAAGGAACAACTGACGAATCAGTTGCGAAAGATGTTGCAATGCACGTTGCAGCGATCAACCCTCGCTACGTGAACGAAGCACAAATCTCTCAAGAAGAATTGGATCATGAAAAACAAGTCTTGACAGAACAAGCATTGAACGAAGGCAAACCAGCGAACATCGTTGAAAAAATGGTTGAAGGACGCTTGAAGAAATTTAAAGCAGAAATCGCTTTGGTTGACCAACCATTCGTTAAAGACCCAGATATGACAGTTGAAAAATATGTTGCATCAAAAGGCGCAACTGTGAAATCTTTTGTCCGCTTTGAAGTCGGCGAAGGTATCGAAAAACGCGAAGACAACTTCGTTGAAGAAGTAATGAGCCAAGTGAAAAAATAATTCTGTTCCTCGAACAGATGGGAACGCATGGAAGTGCGCTCCCTTTTTTTAAGCAAAAACGGTTTTTGAAGAAATAGTGTAGATAATTTTCAACGAAAGAGCACCAATATGCTACAATAGTATTGGAGAATGTACGGAGGAATCATGATGGGCAAACCAAAATATCAACGTGTTGTATTAAAATTAAGTGGTGAAGCATTAGCGGGTGACGAAGGCTTTGGGATCAAACCACCGACCATCCAGGAGATCGTTAAAGAGATCAAGGAAGTCCACGAATTAGGTGTACAGATGGCGATCGTGGTCGGCGGCGGAAACATTTGGCGTGGACAAATCGGTGCGCAAATGGGGATGGAAAGAGCCCAAGCTGATTACATGGGCATGCTAGCGACTGTGATGAATGCTTTAGCATTACAAGATACACTAGAAAACGCTGGTGTACCAACGCGTGTCCAAACTTCAATCGAGATGCGTCAAATCGCTGAGCCTTATATTCGTCGTAGAGCAGAACGCCACTTAGAAAAAGGACGGGTCGTCATTTTTGCTGGCGGAACCGGGAATCCTTATTTCTCAACTGATACGACCGCAGCCTTACGGGCAGCTGAAATCAACGCCGATGTCATTTTGATGGCAAAAAACAATGTTGATGGCGTCTACTCAGCAGATCCTAAAACGGATCAAAGTGCTGTGAAATTTGAAGAATTGACTCATTTAGAAGTCATTTCCAAAGGATTGCAAGTAATGGATTCAACCGCAAGTTCATTAAGTATGGACAACGATATTCCATTAGTCGTATTCAACTTGAATGAGCATGGAAACATTCGCCGCGCCATTTTAGGTGAACATATTGGAACGACAGTAAGGGGGAAATAACATGGCTGACAAAATTTTAACAGAAGCAAAAGACAAAATGAAAAAAGCAGCAGAAAACTTGCAGCGGGAACTAGGACAAATCCGTGCTGGCCGCGCGAACGCGAGCATCTTAGACCGCGTAATGGTTACTTACTATGGTGTACCAACACCCTTGAACCAAATGGCTTCAATTACGATTCCAGAAGCAAGAATTTTGATGATCACACCTTTTGACAAAACAATGATCCAAGAAGTTGAAAAAGCCATCATGCAAAGTGATATTGGTATCACGCCTGCCAATGACGGAACAGTGATTCGTTTGGTGATTCCTCAATTAACGGAAGAACGCCGTAAAGAATTAGCAAAAGACGTGAAAAAAGAAGCTGAAAATGCGAAAATCGCCGTCCGTAACATTCGTCGGGATGCCATGGAAGCTTACAAGAAACAAGAAAAAGCTGGCGACATCACAGAAGATGATTTGCGGGAATCTGAAAAAGAAGTGCAGACTGCTACAGATAACAGCATCAAAGAAATCGATGCCATCGCAGCTGAAAAAGAACAAGAATTACTTGAAGTTTAAAAGGAATGACGAAGAGTCGCTTCAGCGGCTCTTTTTTTATGGGCGAAACTAGCTCATGTACTTGAATATGACAGCTGTTTTTTTGTTTTTTCTTAATATGGAAATCTTTTCTTGGTTTTCATAGGCAAGAAATCTGATTATTGTTATAATGTAAAAGATGAATTTCAAGAATTGGAAGAGGAGCGAATACGATGCTGCGTTTTTTTCCACAAAAAGACAAATATATCAAAGAAGCGGCTGAACATGAATTTGATCCATCACTGCCGATTCCCCAACACATCGCGATCATTATGGATGGTAACGGCAGATGGGCGCAAAATCGGCGCTTGCCAAGAGTAGCTGGCCACAAAGAAGGCATGGAGACGGTAAAGAAAATCACGAAACACGCTTCACACTTAGGTGTGAAGGTATTGACGCTTTATGCATTTTCTACAGAGAATTGGAAACGGCCGAACGAGGAAGTAGACTTTTTGATGCAACTACCAGTCGACTTTTTCGACACCTTTGTTCCTGAGCTAATCAAAGAAAATGTTCAAGTCAAAGTGATGGGGTTCACGGATTCTTTACCCCTACACACGCAAGAAGCGGTCAAGCGAGCGATCGACCAAACCAAAGACAATACGGGAATGATCTTGAATTTTGCTTTGAATTATGGCAGCCGCGCAGAAATTTTGACAGCTGTCCAAGCGCTTTATGAAGAACTCTCGGCTTCCGGCGAAGCCCTACCAGAGCTCACGGAAGACATGCTGGGGACGCATTTGATGACTGGTTTTTTACCAAGCCCTTTGCGGGATCCTGAATTGGTGATTCGAACGAGTGGTGAGGAACGTGTCAGTAATTTCTTGTTATGGCAGATTGCATACAGCGAGTTATTCTTTACGAAGGCGCTCTGGCCTGATTTCGATGCTGCGTTATTAGAGGACGCGATTGGGAGCTTTCAACAACGAAACCGGCGTTTTGGCGGTTTGAAAACAGAGGAGGAAGAAGAGTGAGACAACGTGTAATCACTGCGGTCGTCGCATTAGCCTTTTTCCTGCCAATTATTTATGTTGGCGGTATTGCCGTCGAATTGCTGGCAGCAGCAATGGCAGGAATTGGTGTTTATGAATTATTTCGGATGAAAGGACTAGCTATTTTCAGTTTTGAAGGAATTCTTTCAATCCTCGGAGCGGTGATCTTAGTTTTGCCTCAAGAACGCTGGTTTTTCTTTTTGCCAGAGGGGACAGATAAAAGTGCCTTGTACTATCTGATCGTTCTTTTGTTACTAGGGATCGCGGTTATTTCGAAAAATACGTATACCATCGATGAAGCTGGGTTTCCGGTGATCGTTAGCTTATATACCGGTGTCGGGTTTGAACGTTTCTTGACGGCACGGTCAGCAACGGATGGATTAGTTGTTTTAGTTTTCGGGCTGTTTATCGTGTGGGCAACGGATATTGGGGCTTACATGGTGGGACGGCGTTACGGCCAACGAAAATTATGGCCGGAGATTTCTCCTAATAAAACCATCGAAGGGGCCCTAGGCGGGATTGCTGCTGCGGTGGTCGTAGCTGGTTTGTATCTATTAGCATTTCCTGGGAAAGATTATTTTGGACACGGTAGTGCCATCATGATTTTATTGACGGTCCTCTTTTCGATCGCTGGGCAATTTGGTGATTTAGTGGAATCCGCGATCAAACGTCACTATGGCGTGAAGGATTCAGGGAATATCCTGCCAGGTCACGGAGGAATCTTAGATCGCTTCGACAGCATGTTGTTTGTGTTTCCAATCATGTATTTATTCGGTGTCTTTTAGAAAATTTTTAAGAAGTGCAGGCTTGGCTTGCGCTTCTTTTTTTAAATTCTTGTTACAACGGGAATGTGAGTTCCTCAACGGGAACCGGTGTGATAAAATAAGGAAAGGCTGCCCTGAATGAGAGGGATGCTGTGAAAGAGAGGAACGAGCATGAAAACGATACTTGTATTTATCATTATCTTTTCCGTGGTGGTAGTGATTCACGAATTTGGACACTACTTCTTTGCAAAACGGGCAGGTATTTTAGTAAGAGAGTTTGCCATCGGTATGGGGCCTAAATTGTTCGCGCATCAAGCGAAAGATGGGACGACCTACACGATTCGGATGCTGCCATTAGGCGGGTATGTCCAAATGGCAGGCTGGGGCGAAGATGAGACTGAATTAACGCCTGGCATGCCAGTCTCCTTGGTTCAAGATGCAACTGGCAGAGTCATCAAAATCAATACAAGCAAAAAGATCCAATTGCCGCAAGCGATCCCCATGGAAGTGACCGACTTTGACTTGGAGGAGAAGTTGACGATCACTGGCTTCATCAACGGCAATGAACAAGAAGCGGTTACGTACGCTGTGGATCATGACGCAACGATCATTCATGAAGATGGCGTTGAAGTTCGGATCGCACCAAAAGACGTTCAATTCCAGTCTGCAAAGCTGTGGCAACGAATGCTGACGAATTTTGCAGGACCGATGAATAACTTTATTTTATCCTTGGTTTTATTCACTGGGTTGGTGTTTGCGCAAGGTGGTGTCGCGAATCAAGATGCAACCGTCGTGACAGGAATCGAAGCAGGAACCCCGGCTGCTGAAGCCGGGCTGCAAAATGGCGACGAAATCCTAGCAGTTGAAGGCGTCGATGTTTCCAACTGGTCAGAATTGACGACAGAGATCCAAAAGTACCCAGCTACTCAGATTACTCTAGAAGTCAAACGAGGAGCGGAAACACTTGATTTGACAGCAACTCCTGCGAGTCAAGAATCAGGGGAGACCACGATCGGTTTCTTAGGGATCACGGCTTCGTTAAAAACTGGGATCGGAGACATCTTACTGGGTGGCTTACAAACGACCATTGACAATTCGCTGGTTATTTTTAGAGCAGTCGGCAACTTGATCGCCCAACCAGATATCAATAAATTGGGCGGACCGGTAGCGATTTTCCAACTGTCTTCTCAAGCCGCATCGCAAGGTGTCACAACGGTGATCGCCATGATGGCGATGATTTCCATCAATTTGGGGATCTTTAATTTATTGCCGATTCCTGGATTAGATGGTGGGAAACTGGTTTTAAATATTTTAGAAGGTGTGCGAGGCAAGCCAATCAGTCAAGAAAAAGAAGGCATCATTACCCTGATTGGGTTTGGGTTTTTGATGCTGCTGATGGTTCTCGTTACCTGGAATGATATCCAACGTTTCTTCTTTTAAAAATAAGACGCACAAGCAAATCAATTGTTGATCGGGTGAACATGATTTTTTGTAGCAAAGGAGAAAAAAATGAAACAGTCAAAATGTTTGATTCCGACATTGAGGGAAACCCCCAGCGATGCGGAGACGTTAAGTCATCAACTGTTAGTTAGGGCAGGGTATATTCGACAAGTGGCGGCAGGCATCTATGTCTACTTGCCATTAGCTCAAAGGGTGTTAGAAAAGATCAAACGGGTCATTCGTGAGGAGCTGGCAGAAATCGATGCTGTGGAGATGGCGATGCCTTCTTTGCTTCCGTATGAACCATGGAAGGAGTCTGGACGGGCCTCATTGTATGGTGAGTCTTTGTATCGGTTGACGGATCGAAACGAACGAGAGATCGTTTTAGGGCCCACTCACGAAGAGCCGTTCACGACATTGATCAAAAACGAGATCACGTCTTATAAGCGGCTGCCTTTGAGCTTATATCAGATCCAAACGAAATATCGGGACGAACAGCGGCCGCGTTTTGGATTGATTCGCAGCCGTGAATTTATCATGCAAGATGGCTATTCTTTTCACGCCGATGAAGCCAGCTTAGATCAAACCTATAATCGCTACGAAATGGCTTACCATGCCATATTGAAACGCTGTGGGATCGAGTATCGGGCAGTGGTCGGGGATAATGGCTTGATGGGTGGCCGAGATTCAAAAGAGTTTTTGGCATTGTCTGGAATCGGCGAAGAGCTGATCTGTTATTCGACTGAAAGCGACTATGTCGCCAATTGGAAACTAGCAACTAGTCAGTATATCGCTAAAAAATCTCATGAGACCTACTTAGAGTTACAAAAAGTCGTTCATAAAGAATCATTAT
Source organism: Enterococcus sp. AZ095a (assembly GCF_050546735.1). Taxonomy (NCBI): domain Bacteria; kingdom Bacillati; phylum Bacillota; class Bacilli; order Lactobacillales; family Enterococcaceae; genus Enterococcus; species Enterococcus sp. AZ095a. Next base: position 1,214,868 of record NZ_CP172953.1, read on the forward strand.
CGTTAGAGGAACTGGCGAAAACACACGATACGGATTTGCAAAAAATCGTTCAAGTATTTTTGCTGCTCGTTGACGAGCAAGTCATTATGGTATTGCTTCGAGGTGATCACAGTCTCAATGAAACAAAAATCAAGCATTTTTTAGCGGCTGATCAAGTGAAGGTCCTGACTGCTGAAGAAGCCGAGTCCTATCTGACCAGTGACACACAACTTCGCAGCCCCATTGAGCTTGCTGATTCGATCCAATTGTATGCGGATCAGCATGTCCAAGATATGGCGAATCTGATCGTCCCAGCGGCAGAAAAACAGAGCTATTTTCTCAATGCAAATGTAGGCCGTGATTTTCAACCACTAGCCTTTGCCGATTTTCGCTTGGTTCAAGAAGGCGATCCTTCCCCAGATGGAAAAGGAACCTTAACCTTTACGCGAGGAATCGAAGTTGGGCATATCTTCAAGTTAGGAACCAAGTACAGCGAGGCCCAAGAAGCGACGGTTGTCGATGAAAATGGCGATGAACAACCAATCATCATGGGCTGTTATGGTCTGGGCGTTTCTCGGCTGCTTTCAACAATCGTCGAACAATACGGCAATGAGTTTGGGATCGATTGGCCCCAAGAAATTGCCCCATTTGATGTGCATATCATCCAAACGTCGATTGAAGATAGCTATCAAAATGCCTTAAGTGAAGAAGTAGAAGAAATGATGAACCAAGTCGGCTATCAAGTATTGGTGGATGACCGCAATGAACGTGCAGGGGTCAAATTTGCAGATGCCGATTTGATTGGTTGTCCGATTCGCTTGACCATCGGTAAAAAAGCCGTAGAAGGCATCGTGGAGATCAAAATCAAGCATACTGGCGCAACCGTTGAAGTGAGGAAAGAAGAAGTCGCTTCGACCTTGACGATTTTATTAGCCAACCAAGAATAAATCGGAACAAATGGTAGATCGAGAGAGGAAATCCTTTCTCGATTTTTTAATGAAAGTGAAGACAAAAAGAGGTATACTAGTGAGTACTGAGAAAAGGAGGATCTTCAATTGTCAAAAGAAAGAGAGACCTTTGAGATATTATTAGACCAAATTGCAGCTGCCCCAAATCTTCGGCAGCATCCGTTGATGCAGACTGCCCAAATCAGACAAGTAACCGTGCATCGACAATCAAAAGCGTGGACGTTTTATTTCCAATTTGAACGTTTATTACCGGTGATGGTGTATCAATCCTTTAAACAACACATTGAACTAGCGTTTAAAGAGATCGCGGAAGTTCGCATTGTCATTGAAGCTCAAGATGGTTCCTTCGATGAGCAGTTCATTCAAGAATACTGGCCATTAGCGTTAGCCAATCAAAATTGTGATCGGCCGTTAGTTCATCAAGTGATTAAAAATCAAATGCCTATGATTCAAGAGAACAAAGTGATTTTACCCGTCAACAATGATGCGGTCATCACGATTTTGCAGCAACAGTACTTACCGATCATTGAGGAAAATTATGGGACTTTCGGGTTTCAAAAATTTCGGATCTTGCCGCAGCTAGACAAAGAACAGGCTGAGGCAGCCTTGAAAGAACTTGAAGCACGAAAAGAAGAACAAACGGCAGCCTTCCAATTGCAAGCCGCTGAGAACTTAATGGCCCACGAGCAACGCAAAAAAGAAGTCAAAACAGTCGAATTTGACGGACCAATTGCCTTGGGACGTAATATTCCTGCCGATGAACCTGTGACACCGATGATCAATATCATTGAGGAAGAACGCAGAGTTACGATCCAAGGGTATGTCTTTGATAAAGAAGTTCGAGAATTGCGTTCAAAACGGAAGATTTTGATTTTGAAAATCACCGACTATACGTCGTCGTTTAGTGTGAAAAAATTCTCCAATAATGAAAAAGATGAACAAGTCTTTGATGCCATTGCTAAAGGTAGTTGGGTCAAAGTGCGTGGTAGTGTTCAAGAAGATACTTTTATGCGAGATCTCGTTATGAATGCGCAAGATTTGCTGGAAGTCAAACACGAGGCCCGCAAAGATTATGCACCTGAAGGCGAAAAACGGGTCGAACTTCACCTGCATTCCAATATGAGTACGATGGATGCAACCAACAATGTGGCAGACTTTGTCGCTCAAGCTGGCAAGTGGGGCCATAAGGCGATTGCGATCACCGATCATGGCGGCGCACAAGGGTTTCCTGATGCCCATCACGCCGGAGAAAAAGCCGGGGTAAAAATTCTTTACGGTGTGGAAGCCAATATCGTGGATGACGGGGTAGCGGTTGCCTATAATCCGAAGCCTGTCCCACTGACTGATGCCACTTATATCGTGTTTGACGTGGAGACCACCGGATTGTCTGCAGTGTACGACACCATCATTGAATTGGCCGCTGTGCGGATGCATAAAGGCAACGTGGAAGGCTCCTTTGATGAATTCATCGATCCTGGCCATCCTTTATCACGAACGACCGTAGAATTGACGGGGATCACCGATGAAATGGTTCGGGGGTCAAAATCGGAAGAAGAAGTCTTACGTTTGTTCCGTGAGTTTTCTGAAGGAGCCATTCTAGTTGCCCACAATGCGTCATTTGATATGGGCTTCTTAAATACAAGTTATCGAAAATACGGTATTCCAGAAGCAGAAAATCCCGTCATTGATACATTGGAACTCGCTCGTTATTTGTATCCAGAGTTTAAGCGATTCGGTTTAGGTGTCCTTTCCAAAAAATTCGGCGTTAGTTTGGAGCAACATCACCGAGCGATCTACGATGCCGAGGCAACCGGTCATTTAGCGTGGATCTTTGTCAAAGAAGCGATGGAAAAACATGACATGCTGCTGCACGAAGATTTGAACCGACACGTTGGGGGCGAGAACTCCTATAAAGCAGCTCGGCCTTTTCATGCCACGATCTTAGCCCGAACACAGGCGGGATTGAAGAATTTATTCAAGCTGATCTCGATGTCGAATGTGAAGTACTTCCATGATAAAGTCCCGCGGATCCCGCGCTCAGAATTGGTGAAATTGCGGGAAGGATTGTTAGTCGGAACCGCTTGTGATAAAGGGGAAGTCTTTGTCGCAATGATGCAAAAAGGGGTTGATGCAGCGCGGGAACTTGCTAAGTTTTATGACTATATCGAAGTCATGCCCAAAGCAGTTTATGCCCATCTCCTAGAAACGGAGCTCGTGAAAAGCGAAAAAGACCTAGAAGACATTATTCGGAATTTGATCCAAATGGGTGAGGAGTTAGGGAAAATCGTTGTTGCTACTGGGAATGCCCACTACCTGAACGAAGAAGATGCCATTTATCGTAAGGTCTTGATCAATTCGATGGGGGGCGCCAATCCCTTGAATCGACATAGTTTACCGGATGTACACTTCCGAACAACCGATGAGATGCTGACCGCCTTTCAGTTTTTAGGTCCGGAAGTAGCGAAAGAAATTGTGGTGACGAACCCAAATAAAATCGCTGATCTCTGTGAAAAAGTCATTCCGGTAAAAGATGATCTGTATACACCAAAGATTCCCGGATCTGAACAAGAGATCACCGACTTGAGTTACAACCGTGCCAAAGAGCTATACGGTGATCCATTACCAGAAATTGTGGAAAAACGTTTGAAAAAAGAGCTTGATTCGATCATTGGGAATGGGTTTTCCGTGATCTATTTGATCTCACAAAAACTGGTTCATAAAAGCAATCAAGACGGCTACTTAGTAGGGTCACGGGGATCAGTCGGTTCTAGTTTCGTAGCAACGATGACTGGGATCACTGAGGTCAATCCATTAGCCCCTCATTATTATTGTCCCGATTGCCAGTATTCTGAGTTTTACGAAGACGGCTCGTATGGTTCTGGTTATGATATGCCAGAGAAAAAATGTCCAAAATGCGGCACACGTCTGAACAAAGATGGCCATGATATTCCTTTTGAAACCTTCCTTGGTTTCCATGGCGATAAAGTCCCCGATATCGATTTGAACTTCTCTGGGGAATATCAGCCAGAGGCCCATAACTATACGAAAGTGCTCTTCGGCGAAGAATATGTCTATCGTGCCGGAACGATCGGTACAGTAGCCGATAAAACAGCCTTCGGTTTCGTAAAAGGCTTTGAGCGCGATCATAATCTCCATTATCGAGCAGCTGAAGTCGATCGATTGGCTAAGGGTGCAACTGGCGTCAAACGGACAACTGGTCAGCATCCGGGGGGAATCATCGTTATTCCAGACTATATGGATGTCTATGATTTCACGCCGATTCAATACCCAGCAGATGATCAAAATTCAGAATGGAAAACGACCCACTTTGATTTCCATTCCATTCATGACAATATTTTAAAACTGGATATCCTGGGACACGATGACCCAACGGTGATTCGGATGCTGCAGGATTTATCAGGAATCGATCCTAAAACGATCCCCACGGATGATCCGGAAGTGATGCGTATTTTTGGTGGTACGGACGTGCTAGGTGTGACTGAAGAGCAGATCTACTCCAAAACAGGTACATTAGGCATCCCAGAATTTGGGACCCGATTTGTGCGGGGGATGTTGGATCAAACCCATCCATCGACGTTTGCAGAGCTTTTGCAGATCTCTGGTCTTTCCCATGGTACCGATGTATGGTTGGGCAATGCCGAAGAACTGATTCGTCGCGGAGATGCCAGTCTAGCAGAAGTAATCGGCTGTCGGGATGATATCATGGTGTACTTGATCCATGCTGGCTTAGATGACGGGATGGCCTTTAAAATCATGGAGACGGTTCGTAAAGGGCAATGGAACAAGATCCCTGACGACTTGCGGGACACTTACTTGCAAGCGATGCGGGAGAACAATGTCCCTGAATGGTATATCGATTCTTGTTCGAAGATCAAGTATATGTTCCCGAAAGCCCATGCGGCGGCGTATGTTTTGATGGCGTTGCGGGTGGCTTACTTTAAAGTGTACTTCCCAATTCTCTATTACTGTGCTTATTTCTCTGTCCGGGCGGATGATTTTGATTTGATTGCCATGTCAAAAGGAAAAGACGCCGTAAAAGAACGGATGCAAGAAATCACTGACAAAGGATTGGATGCGTCAACGAAAGAAAAGAATCTGTTAACCGTTCTGGAGTTAGCCAATGAAATGTTAGAGCGCGGTTATGAATTTGGGATGATCGATCTGTATAAATCGGATGCGGAAAACTTCGTGATCGACGGAAAAAAATTGATCGCACCATTTCGAGCAGTGCCGAGTTTGGGACTAAACGTAGCGAAACAAATCGTGGAAGCACGGAAAAATGGTCCTTTCTTATCGAAAGAAGATCTCGCCAATCGCGGGAAAGTTTCTAAGACTTTGATTGAATACATGACGGATAACGGTGTTCTAAAAGATTTACCTGATGAAAATCAGTTGTCGTTGTTTGATATGTTGTAAACCACCGGCTGTTCACTTAAGATAAAAAATAAGCACATCATCATAATGGCTAGTATAGCTAGTTTCTGCATGATGTGCTTTTTTGTCTTGTTTGTGAAATCGATCTAAGCAGCCACAATCTGACGAAAATCAGAAAGATCGTGGTCTATTGTGGGAAATCATAGGGGCCCAGCCTTGGTAGCGAATCAATCGAACCTTTACCATACAAAGAGGAGAAAAATACTCGTTACCGAAAGAAGCGAATGCCTTTGGTAACGAGTATTTTTCGACAAAGTTCGTTAAATAGCTAAAAAAAGAAAAAAAGCAAAACAGGCAAATACACCATGTACAGTAAGACGGAATAGCCTAGACATGAAGTTGCAAATTCTTCATCCCCTTGGTAGTTTCGTACAAGGATCGGGACAGAGTTTTGGACGGGCATAGAGGCTTGAATAATAAACACAGAAAGCATCAATTCAGGAACAGGGATGATTCTGCTTAACAGCCACACAACGAGGGGCGAAAGAACGAAACGACCAAACAAAACACCGACAATGTCTTTCGTCATTCGCAAATTTTTGAGTCCCCCAAAGTAGACGATGATTCCGATAATAAACATTGATAAGGGTGTCGTCAAATCTGCTAGATAGCTTCCAAGGCCATCAACAAATGAGGGCAGCGGTAAGGTGAATAGCATCCAGATTAAACCGATGATGAAACCAATCAAGGCTGGTGAAAAAATCTTTTTTAGCATGACCAATGGATGAAAGGAAATCCGGGCTTCACCAAAATCAGGATTGTCTTTTGCTAACTCAAAAATACCGATGGTCCAAAATAATGTCGTATTTACAATATAGTACAACAACACATAAGGAACGGCTTTTTCACCAAAAATAGCTAAATTGATCGGTAAGCCGATGAAGATCGTATTGGAAAAGGTAAACATGGCGGAAAATGCGCCTTGGTGTTTGGCTTCAATTTGCGCGAAACGTCGCCATAAATAACCAGCGAAGTAAGTGATCATCATGGAAAGTAATGGGATGATCATCCCCGAAACCAATGAAAGAAATTCATCTTTCGTAAAATTTTTAATAATCGTTAAAAACATATTGGCTGGTAATGAGACATTTAATACCAATTTTGAAAACGTATCGGCGGTTCGATTAGAAAACCATTGTTTGTAAGACAACCAATAACCGATAAACATGAGACTGAAAATGACAAAAATATTGATATATGCTTGAAACATGTGCTCACCTCTCATTTACTATAGCGAAAGGCAGAAGAAGAAGCAACTGATTCCCATTTGAAAACAACAAAAAACCAAACCACTCATTGAGCAATTTGGTCAAGAATTACTAACGTTGCTGCTTGCCTGCGTTACGACCTTTTCCATTAGGCTTTGTCGTGTTCAACGCTTTTTTGACAGCTTCTGTTTTTTCAGGAGTTACATCTTTGCGAGGCGTAACCACCGTTTTTGGCGGATTGGCTTTCATTTCTGCTTCGACTTGGGCACGAATTTTTGGTTTCATGATGACATTCGTGATAAATGTTTGGATACAACTGAAGACCCCACCGACTACCCAATAAAGCGTCACACCAGCTGGTGCACTCATTGACATGAAAACGATCATCAATGGAGAAACGATCAACATGGTTTTCATCGTTTTTTTCTGTTCTTCCGGAATCCCAATGGTTGAGATGTATCCTTGTGCCAGGTAGGAAATACCAGCAATCGCCACAAAGAGGATGCTGGGGTCACCTAATGATACGCCAAAGAACTCAGAGTTTTGGATTCCTTGTGTGTAACGGGCGGTGAAGTAGAGGGCAGAGAAGATCGGCATCTGAATCAGTAAAGGCAAACAACCGATACCGCCAAACATACTGACGTTGTTTTCAGAATAGATTTTTTGCATCTCCGCTTGCGCTTGCATTTGTTCTTCCCGAGTGGTTGCTTTCTTCAAATTGGCTTGCGCAATATCCACTTGAGGTTTCAGAAACTGCATTTTTTCACTTTGAATCATCGTTTTTCGAGACTGATGGATCCCTAATGGTAAGATAATGACGCGGACAACGATCGTTACGGCGATGATCGCCCAGCCGTAAGACCAGTTGAAGTTTTCAACGAGCATCGTGATCATATCACCTAAAGGTTTCACCAAAAAGCGATAAATCATTCCTGTTTCTTTCGGCGTACCATCAGCATTGGTACTGACACAGCCTGATAATGCTAATAACAGGCCAAATAATCCTGATGAAAGCAGCCATTTATTCATTTTAGACATTCTATTCTTCCTCTTCACAATAAATTTAGACAAAAATAACTATACTAAAAAAGACCGACTATTTCAATGTACAAAGAGAAATTCATTGAAAAATCAATCTTTCGACTTAGAAAACATTCAATTATCAATAATAGACTACATCAAAGCTAGTACGTTCTTTAATGGTATCGTCTGGTTGGATGTCGATTTGGTTCACTTTTCCAGCGGGAGAAGGAGAATCTTTCACTCCGGCAACAAAGGCATCGATGATTTTTTCATCTCCCATCGCTTCAATCGAAACAGAACCATCTGCCTCATTTTTTACAGATCCTGTGACCCCTAATTGATCGGCAAGCATTTTCGTGGTATAACGAAAGCCGACACCTTGGACACGCCCTTGAACATGGATTCGTAGTTTCTTCATGGACAATCCCTCCTCTGCTTATAATGATAGCGTTTTTTCAGTAAAAGAACAAGTTAGATCGATTGACTCATGCTATAATAAATCGAGGTGACCACATGAAAGAAATTCAATCGAAAAAAAATACCTTTATCAAGGAAATCAAAAAACTAACACAAAAAAAACACCGTACACAGACCAATACGTATTTGATCGATGGCTGGCATTTAGTGCAAGAAGCGCTGCAGGCCAAAGTACCTATCAAAGCGTTGTTGGTGACACCGCGAGGGTTAAGTGAAGCCAACGGGCAGCTCGATGATTATCAGGAAGAAAGCTATTTGATCACAGAGGAGATCGCAGCGATGCTTTCTGATTTACCAACACCACAAGGAATTTTTGCCGTGGTGGAAAAGCAAGAGCAAAACTTACAGACACTGACGGGTAATTGGTTGATTTTAGATAATGTGCAAGATCCCGGGAACGTTGGTACCATGATTCGAACAGCGGATGCTGCTGGATTTAGCGGGGTGTTTCTCGGCGAAGGAACAGCAGATCTTTACAGCACAAAAGTCTTGCGCAGCATGCAAGGAAGCAACTATCATTTACCGATTTTAGAAGGAGCGATCCCGCCATTTCTAAAGCAGCTACGCTCAGCTGGCGTGACGATTTATGGCACCGAATTAAATAAAGAAGCCGTTCCTTATACCGAGATTCCTAAAGAACAAACAGCTGCCTTCATTTTAGGTAACGAGGGACAAGGGGTTCACCCAGAACTGTTGGCTTTGACTGACAAAAATGTGTATATTCCCATCTATGGTCAGGCGGAATCATTGAACGTCGCCATTGCAGCCGGAATTTTGATGTATTTTTCTGTCAGTTAGATTTTTAAGGAACTGTTAAACTATTTGAATCTATTGCACCTCACCTAGAATCTTCGATGAATAGGTGCTATACTTTGTCTTGTAACAATCAAGCAGATCAAAAAAAGGTGGCAGACAAAAATTTATGACAGAAAAATGGCAAGAAGATAGCGAATATATGTCTTACGTGGCTGACCTGTTAGAAACAGAAGCTGTAAAAAAATTAGCCAACTTTGTGCAGCATATGAACTCCACACGTTTGGAACATTCGATCAGCGTCTCTTATTATAGTTACAAATTGGCCAAGAAATGGGGCGGCGATGCTCGTGCAACAGCTCGTGCAGGACTCCTTCATGATTTATTCTACTATGACTGGCGTACCACAAAGTTTGATGAAGGTACCCATGCGTATATGCATCCACGAATTGCAGTAAAAAATGCTGAAAAAATCACTGAACTAAGTGATCTAGAAAAAGATATCATCTTGAAACATATGTGGGGAGCAACGATTGCGCCGCCACGTTATAAAGAAAGCTATATTGTCACAATGGTTGACAAATATTGTGCGATCAAAGAAGCATCAGAACCACTTACAGAAAGTATGAAAGAAAAATGGCAACAACGTTTCTGGAAGAAACATCGTACGATTCAATAAGAAAAAAGTTCTTCGAACCAGCCGGTTCAAAGAACTTTTTTTGTTTGCTTAGCCAAAAATAAGTTGGAGGATCGCTGCGCCTACATAAAGGATCAGTAAGGTGATCAATACCATTAAGTGTCGTCTTTTGTGCATAAAAAGGATCGCTACGAATTCTCGTAAGAAGGCATTTGGTAAATAGTAAAAGGCGGTGGGTGCTCCGATACCATCCGCTTTAAGTTGTGCTTGATCTGCATAGAGACCGGCACGAAAAATATGGTAATTGTTGGAGGAAAAAATAACTTTGTAGCCATTTGGCTTTAAGGAATCCATGATTTCTTTCGAAAACTTCATGTTTTCATAAGTAGTCGTGGAATTTGTTTCTACTAAAATCTCTCCTTCGGGCACTCCTTGCGCAACTGCATATTCTTTCATCGCGACAGCTTCTGGCAGCTTTTCATCGCTTCCTTGGCCGCCTGACATCAGTAACCGAGGAGCGGTTTTTTTCGCTTTAAATTGCGCTTCGTAGAACGAGATTGCTTTATTGATACGCTTGGCCAATAAAGGGGAGACCGTGGTGCCATTCAAAAGACCTGCTCCTAAGACGATGATAAAATCTTGATTGTAACGAGGATGATTGAACTGATAAATGACTGAAATCGATAAAAAGTTCAAAAAGACCACAAATAGATACATCAGACTTAGGGGAACAACGCCGAATAAGGTTCGGATCCAATCTGGGAAAAAGTGCAAAAGGGTATCTGAAAATAATAAAACGGTCAAAACCACTGCTAAGATCAGGGTCAATAGATTGGCGATTGATCGCGACTCTCTTCGTAAAACAATAATGGAATTCCAGTAAAGAAAGACCACGAGAATGGCTAAGCCGAATAATAATACAGCAAAGAAGATCGCTAGCAAAACAGCCAATAGACCACCTACAAGAATATCTTGTGTTCGGTATAGATTAATGACTAGGTAGCCACCAAATGCTAAGACAAACAAATTAAAGAGCAAGCCATTTACGAGTCGGTGCTTGTTGCGCCGATAAGAAAATAAAAAAAGGCCGGCGAAGGCGACTGGTATTAGAATAAAGAAACTGCCTGTCCGTAATTCTGAGACGGCTAAATAAATCAGCAGGGCTAAAATCGTCCAACAGCACTCAAAAAAGAAAATATCTGGCTCATCTTTACTCTTGCGCCACTTTTGAACGACGATCACACCCGTCAAATAGCTGATGGCAAAAATCAGCAATTGCGTAAAATCCATGTTTTTCACTCCTTTAACGATACACCTAGTATACCGAAAAATGACAAAAATTGCTTGTTGCTAAGGTCAAAGTTGCTGAATTTCTTGCAATTCGCTAAAATGAAGAAAAGAAGGAGGAAGGAACATGCAATTAGGTGAAGTGATTCGTGTTGAACGGCCCGCTTTTTATGTGATCGGAAAAGAAGGCAAGGGATTAGCGGAAGAAGGAGCTTCTTGGGTACCAGCGCTATGGGAACTTGCAACAAAGGATTTTGAAGAGATCGAATTTCTAGTGAGCGATCAAAAGGCAGAAGAACTGGAATTTTGGGGCTTAATGAGTGATGGCACTAATTGGTTAGAGCCTTGGCAAGAAACCGGCCGTTATTTGGCAGGCGTTCAAGTCCATACAGAAAATTTTCCTCCAGTCGGTTGGGTCCGTTGGGAAATGCCCGCAATGACCTATCTCGTTGTAAAAACGGATGAAAAAAACTTGACCATGATGACTGAAAAAATGTTGATGGAAGTTTTACCAGAAAATAACGTCCACTTGTCAGCAGCGATCCAAGAAAGATATCTTCCTCATTTTAAAGAAGGGGAAGTTGAATTGTTTTTCCCTGTTGAGCCTTTGGCAGCAGCAACGGTGGAAACGGTAGAATAAAAAAAATCTGTCCGAGAAGCAATCTTTGCTCAGGACAGATTTTTTCTTTGGTTTGGATTAAAAAAGATTCTCGAAAAAGGTAGACACACCGCGCCAAGCACGAACAAAGATGTTGGCTTTTTCTACCGTTTGTGTTGTGACCAATCCTGCAGTTTCGTCATGATCAGAAGCATCAATATAACCAAGCGTATCAGCTGGAATCGAAGCACTTACAGTACCGACTTCTGTGCCCTCAGTCAATGGCGCTTGCAGGGCAGAATCACGATAATGCTCATTAAAGTCAATGGTTGTTTCAAAGGCTGTTGCATCCATATCTCCACGTACCCATAAGGTCAAACCTTGATTTAAGGCAACGGGAACACTCAATTCTTTCCCATCTTTGACTGCCACCGTCTGTGTATCTTCTAACTGTGCATTTTCTGGTATAATTTCTACTTGTTCCCAAGCATCGAAGGAGTAGTCCATCAACCGACCTGTTTCGATAAAACGTACGCTTGGATTTTCCGCATGACCATTAACGTTTAGCACGACGGTGATAATTCGTTGACCATCCTTGACGGCGGTTCCGACAAAGCAGGCGCCTGCCATATCTGTCGTACCAGTCTTAAGACCGTCAACACCATCTTTAGTATTCGTAAAACCTGGAAGCATCCAGTTCCAATTGACCATCTCGACAGGCGAATAGGAACCTTCGCCAAATTGTTTGGTGGAAAGACTTGTTACTTCTAAAACGTCTGGAAAGTCTTGCAGCAAATGGCGAGCAATCAGGGCGACATCTTTTGCGGATAGTTCGTTTTCGTCAGTGGAAGTTGACCCGGGATAGATATTGTCCCCTAAATAAGTATTGTTCAAGCCAGAAGCATTAACGATCTTTGCATCGGTAATGCCCCATGATTGCACTTTTTCTTGCATTTGATCAACAAAGGCACTTTCAGACCCAGCAATCAGCTCCGCGAGCGCTACGATTGCAGCATTTGCAGATTGGATATAACTGGCATCATACAAATCTTTTACTGTATAGGTAACGTCTTGATGCAAAGGGACATTCGATAAGTTTGGCGACACGCTGAGATTCGCGGCATAATCTGAAATAGGGACAGGATCATCCCAAGCGATGGTTCCTTGCTCTACTTGCTCAGCTACAAGGTAGAGACTGATGATCTTGGTGATGGAGGCGATGCCCATGGCGGTCTCACCATCTTGATCATACAACACTTTGCCTGTGTCAAAATCAATGGAGTAAGCGGCTTTTGCATCGACTGAAAAATCTTGGATCTCTTCGGCGCTCATAGCTGTATCATCAGCATACGAAACGACGGGTAAGCCGGCAGCAGCAAAGAGGATTGCCAAAGCAGCAACGATGGAATACCCGAACTTGGTTATTTTCTGCATATATGTAGTAGCTCCTTTAAAGTTGTATCTAAGCAAAAATTTTAACAAAGAGTATCCACCGTTGCAATACTCTAAGAGAAAACTTAGCATTTAATTGCGTAAGACCGATCCCTCAGTAGACAAACTGAGACGTTACGTGACTAAGGTTGGTTACTGTAAATAATAGCTAACAAAAAAACTTACCTTCCTATAAAATAGAAGGCAAGTTTTTGTGAATTGACATAGGGTCAAACTGATTCACTTAGCGACGATTGGAATGGATTCTCGGGTTTTGGTTTTGGACTCTGACGGGAACTTTCACCGCCTTCGTTTCTTGTTGCATAGCCAATTTTGCTAAAAAGAATGTCCCAGCTAACAATGCAGCTAAAGCAAAGATGGAAAAGAGTGAAATAAAGGTCGTTAACATAAAAATCCCTTCTTTCTATTTAAAATAAATGTGGAAGGTAGGAATCGAACCTACACCTTAATCTATGAACGATCAAACATCACTCAACGGAACACCTTGTTCAACCACTTGTTAAGTTAATGATAGCATGGATTGCCAAGAAATGCTGATAAAAAGTCTGAGAATTGACCGAAGAAAATGTGAAGAAAACATGAACTTGTCTTTCTCAGCGATTTTAGATGATTTTTGTCAAAGAATAGTGGCAATCTTCTGCTTCATCATATAAAGTAATGACGGAGCCTTTTTGTTCAAGAACTAAATGATAGCCAAATGTGTCCAGTAAAACTAACCGCATCGGAGTCAATTCAACGATGGAAGCAGTCAAAGGCTTGCCTTCGATGGTCAACGAATAATCATTGGCTATTTCTATCGTGACATCTTCTTTTGTCTTGGAAGTAAAACGCCAATTACCAATGAAATTCTGGCGATTCTCATTTTTTTGTTTTTCTTTTCGCAACAGCAAGGAGCTGACCACGCCCGTTGCAAGAGATAAACCAATCAAAATAGACCTTTTCTTCATTTATACACGTCCTATCATTTACGATTCATCAAGTTGTGCCTTGTGGACAGGTGTCCACTTTTTCGCACTAGAAAATAATTGCCATAAGTATACCATGAGAAGGTAAAAAAGCATGGTACTTTAGTTTGAAGTTTAGAAGTTTTTATCAAAATATGCTATGATTCAAAAGAGCAGGTGAGAAAATGAATTATCCGAATACCCTTTTAGCCACGTTTCTCGTGCGAGACAACCGGTTCATTGCCCGATGTCTCGTTGACGGTCAAGAAGTAATCGTCCATGTAAAAAATACCGGACGAGGAAAAGAGCTCTTGCACAAAGGTGCGCTTGTTACCCTGCAATATTGGGACAATCCGAAACGCAAAACCAATTACGACTTGATCTCAGTCAAGAAACAAGACCAATGGATCAACATCGATAGTCAAGTACCGAATCGTTTAGGCTATGAAGGCCTCTTGGATGGCACGATCCAGTTGCCAAATATCAAAGGGAGAATCGCGCTTTTGCGAAGGGAAGTTGTCTATGGGACATCAAAATTCGACCTTTATTTTGAAACAGATGAACAAGAAAAAGGCTTTTTAGAAATCAAGGGAATGACCCTTGAAAACAAGCAAGTCGGTGCTTTTCCAGATGCACCAACCATTCGTGGCTTGAAACACGTCAATGAATTGATCCATGCCAAAGAAGCTGGCTATTATGCGGCGGTTTTGTTTATGATCCAATTTGAAGCGGTGCAAATCGCCACGATCCATCGACAGATGCAACCGGATCTGGCCACTAAAATCGCTGAAGCGCAAAGCAAGGGTGTCGAAGTGTTTGCCTATAATTGCCAAGTAAACCAAGGGATGATCACGGTCAAAGAACCAATCCCTTTTGATTTGAATGTCGTCTTTGACGACCCTAATCTATAGAAGAAAGAAGGAAAAAACATGATTCATTTAGGGATTATCGGCACAAATTGGATCACCGATCAATTTGTACAAGCATCCCACGAAACCAAACGCTATCAATTGGTTGCCGTATACTCAAGAAAGTTAGCAACGGCACAACGTTTTGGAGAAAAATATGGGGATATCGAGTATGCGACCGATCTGGACACTTTTTTTGGCTTAGCTCATATGGACACGGTCTACATCGCGTCTCCGAATAGTTTGCACTTTGAACAAGCCAAGCAAGGTATTTTAGCAGGAAAAAATGTCATTGTGGAGAAGCCAGCCTTTTCAACGCCTGAGGAAATGGCGGAGATCATCGAATTGGCAAATCAGCAACAGGTATTATTCTTTGAAGCAGCTCGCAACATCCATGAAGCAAGTTTTTCTACTGTAGCCGAATTCTTACCGACACGCGGTGCCATTCTTGGGGCGAACTTTTCTTATATGAAATATTCGTCTCGTTATGACGCTGTACTAGCTGGGGAGGAACCAAATATTTTTTCTCCACATTTTTCTGGCGGTGCCTTAGCAGATTTGGGCGTCTATCCGATTTATGCGGCGGTCGCTTGGTTTGGCAAACCGCAAGATGTTCATTATTTTGCCCGTAAATTACCGACTGGTGTAGATGGTATCGGGACTGCAGTGTTGCGCTATGCTGACTTTGATGTCACAATCCAAACAGGAAAAATCGCTGATTCAGAGTTGCGTTCAGAAATCTATTTTGAAGACGGTACATTAGACCTAAATGCCGTCAATGCCATCGAAGAAGCCGCATTTTATGAGCGAAAAACAAAACAAACCCAGGCATTAGCAGTAAGTGCTTTAGAAAACCCGATGATCGAAGAAGCACAAGACTTTGCAGACATCATCGAAAACAAAAATGATCCCCAACAAGGACAACGGTATGAGGAATGGGTGGAACTTGCTCGCAGTGTCAATGAAACCATCGCTCTTATGCGTAAACAAGCAGGCATCATTTTTGATGCAGATAAAAAATAAGGAATGGAACATTTATGACAGTATTTGAATTGACACAATTGCCAGACATCTGGCAGGAAAAATGGCAGGCGGCAGGGTATCACGCACCGTCCTTGATACAAGAGAAAACCTTTGGCCCTTTAAAAGATGGTGAGTCTGTCATTGGAGTCTCACCGACCGGTTCTGGTAAAACTTTGGCGTACCTCTTGCCACTGTTAACAAAAGTCGAGGCAAAGCAAGGCAATCAGTTGCTGATTTTGACTTCTTCACAAGAATTAGCGATGCAAGTCACAGAAGTGGCCCGGGAATGGGCCCAAGCCATTGGTTTGACCGTTCTGCCGCTAATTGGTGGCGCAAGTACAAAACGCCAAGTGGAAAGACTGAAAGACAAGCCCGAGGTCTTGATTGGCACCCCAGGCCGAGTGTTAGAATTGATCAAAGCAAAAAAAATCAAGACCCAGCAGTTGCAATCGTTGGTATTAGATGAGGTTGACCAATTATTGAAAGAAGGGGCCTTCACACTGGCTGCCAAGATCAATCAAACATTGCCAAAACAAATCCAGCGTAGTTTCTTTTCAGCAACCGCTAACGAAGTGATTGATGAGATTCGACCATTGGTGACAAAAGAGCCGCTGATCATTGATGTTACCCAAGAAGATCAGAGCAAAGGCGTGATCCATCACTACTATTTGAATTATCCGCAACGACGAATCGTGGATGCTTTAAGGCGCTTTGCTCATTTACCAAGCTTTCAAGCCTTGGTTTTCTTCAATGAATTAAGCGCAATGGGAAATGCAGAAGAAAAACTGCTGTTTCACGGCTTGCCGGTGGCATCATTAGCATCTGACCAAAACAAACTTGCCCGAAAAGGCGCACTGGAGAGCTTCCGTCAAGGAAAACTAGTAGAATTATTGACGACCGATGTCGCCTCTCGCGGCTTAGATGTGGTGGATTTGCCTTATGTCATCAATACGGAAGTCCCGTTAGAAAAAGAATCCTATCTGCACCGGGCAGGACGTGTTGGACGAATGGGCAAAGAAGGAACCGTCGTCACGATCGTTCAAGACCATTCGTTGAAGGATTTGAAAAAAATCGCGAATCAATTGTCCATAGAACTCAAGGAAGTCTATCTGCATGGGGGACAATTACACACAGAAGCACCTGTTATCGAAAAGGAAAGCAAGAAAGAAACGAAAATAGTAAGTGTGCAGAAAATTTCCAAGAAAACATCTGAAAAATTACACACTCCTGTTAAAAAGACCAAGAAAAAGACGAAAAAGCAAAAAGACAAAGGAAAAAGACGCCATTGAGCGTCTTTTTGTGTTACCATTAACGTTGTTTATTATTAGTGTGTAAAAAAATGAGGAGGCTATCGAATGAATTCGCGAAAAGAAGAGATTTTTCAAACGATCGAACTGCATAAGCAAGGGTTGACCGCAGTTGACGTCGCTAAAATCTTACAAATCGATCGCAGCAATGCAAGCCGTTATCTCAGTGAGCTTTATAAAGAAAAGAAAATCGGCAAACGTTCCGGCCGTCCGGTCGTTTATGAGCCATTAGAAGAAACGGTGCATGTGGATGTTTCCTCTGAAGTGAGTTTTGAAAGTCTTGTTGGGGTTCAAGCTTCTTTAAAAGTAAGTATCCAGCAAGCCAAAGCAGCAATTTTATATCCGCCTAGAGGACTCCATACCATTATTTTTGGAGAGACAGGTACCGGTAAATCCTTATTTGCCGAATGTATGTATCACTTTGCGGTTGAATCAAATATGTTAGAAAAAGATGCTCCTTTCGTATCGTTTAATTGTGCGGATTATGCACAAAATCCGCAGTTGTTGTTTGGTCACATCTTTGGCATCAAAAAAGGGGCCTACACAGGTGCTGCAGAAGATAGTCCAGGACTTATGGCAAAAGCCGATGGCGGCATATTGTTCTTGGATGAGATCCATCGACTGCCGCCAGAAGGCCAAGAAATGCTCTTTACCTTCATTGACAAAGGGATCTACCGCCCATTAGGGGAAAGCAACCAAGTTCATGAAGCCGCCGTGCAGATCATTGGTGCCACCACTGAATCATCAGAAACCTTTTTGACGACCTTCAATCGGCGAATTCCCATGGCTATTACTTTGCCAAATGTGGAAAGTCGTTCGCTAGATGAACGGTATGAAATCATTTCCTTGTTTATCAAGCAAGAGGCGACCCGTCTAAATCAGCGGATCGATGTCGAGCGAGATGCGATATTGGCCTTTATGCTCTATGATGCAGAAGGCAACATCGGTCAAATCAAGCGAGACCTGAAACTCGTCTGTGCGAAGGCATTCTTACATTATCGGACCTATGGGAAAAAACACCTCCTGATTCGAAAAGGCGATTGCTCACTGCAAGTTCAAAAAGGGCTGTTGAAGATCAAAGAAATGTCAGAACGCTTGGATCGGTTTTTAGATGGCAAAGGCGACTTTCTGAGTTTCGAACCCGGCGACCCAGATGTTGTCTGGTCTCGTGATCCGCAACGGAATATGCAGGTGTACAATGAGATCGAAGAAAAAGTCAGCACACTGATTGAAACCGGTGTAGCCAATGTTGATTTAGAAAACTTGATCTCTAAGGATGTGGATGCCTACTTTGAAAAATATGTCGAAGAATTGATCCAAAACCCTGTTCATAAAGAGTTGATTCCAGAAGACATTTGGAAACTGACCAATGTTCTTTATGACTTGGCAGGTCAGAGGTTAGATCGAACTTATAGTGAAAAAGCCCGTTTTGCCTTTGCGTTGCATTTGCAAAGTACGCTGGAACGTGTTAAAGAGGGACATATGATCGTTCATCCGGATTTGAACACGATTAGAAAAAACTTAAAATCCGAATTTCAAGTGGCAATGGATTTATCGACGATCATTGAAGAGGAACGTCATGTCGAGATCCCATTTGATGAAATCGGCTTTATCAGTATGTTTTTAGCGATTCAAGTCAAACAGCCTTCGCCATTGCCCCTTGAAAAAATCGAGATCATTGTCTTGATGCATGGCAAGGCAACTGCCAGCAGTATGCTGGAGACAGCCCAAGAGCTGCTGGAGACCGACCATGGCAAGGCAATGAATATGTCTTTGGATATGGAAGTCGGGCAAATGTATGACCAGCTGTTGAATTATATCAATGAAAACAAAGAGAAGATGAGCAATGGCTTATTGCTTTTAACCGATATGGGCTCCCTCAATTCCTTTGCGAATTTGATTTCCGAAGAGACGGGGATTCGTACGAAAGCTATTTCGATGGTCAGCACGATGATTGTTTTAGAAGCTTTGCGGATGGCAGAGAGTGGGCGCAGTTTAGAAGATATCTACCAAAACATTCAGCGTTCTTTTGAAACCATCGTACAAGAACAGTTCCGTACGGTTCGTGAAGCAAAAGGAAATAAAAAGGCAGTCATCGTTACTTGCTTTACTGGGGAAGGTGTCGCTGCCAAACTTTATCAACGAATTTATCCCGTCGTCGATCAATCAAAAGTCGAGATCATCCAAATGCAATTTATTGAAAAAGAAACCTTCAAAAAACATATTGACGGCTTGCTAGAAGAATATGAGATCAAAGCTATTGCCGGCACCGTCGAGATCGATTATCAAAACATTCCGTTTTTCTCCGCCTATGATGTTTTTGATGACAATCGCTTGAATGTGCTAAAACGAATCGCTTCAGATGAAGTGCCGATCGAAAAGATCGTGCGTTCATTGGAAAATACGATAACTCATGTTGGGTCCGTCTATCATCTGATCGAAAGTCTGCAACGAATCGTTCATCAGATTCAAAATCAATTGCATGTGATTGTAGAACCAACCGTCGATGCAGGATTAGTCATTCATTTAGCCTTTTTGGTAGAAAGTTTATTGAAGAAGGAGCCTTCCCGTACTTTCGTCAACTTAGCTACTTTCCAAAAACGGTACCGAATTGAAATGGATGTTTTACGAACCCATTTATTACAAATTGAAAAAAATTATCAAATCAAATTTTCTGAAGATGAGATCGCCTATTTAACCCAAATGTTTTTAGAAAACAAAATCAAAAATTATGATGAATCCGCACACAATTTTAGTGTGTAATAAAAAAACTGCGAGTGTGTAAACGAGAAATTGGTTCAGACCATTGATAAATAAAGGTCTGAACTTATTTTTTTTTGGCACACTTTTTGCTTTATAGTAAAGTGTAACTTACAACAGAAAGGAGCAGATGCGCGATGGCGAAAAAAACGATTATGCTGGTTTGTTCAGCAGGAATGAGTACCAGTCTATTGGTGACAAAAATGCAAAAAGCAGCCGAAGCTAAAGGAATGGAAGCAGATATCTTTGCTGTTTCAGCTTCAGAAGCCGACCAACATTTGGAGTCAAAACCAGTCGATGTTCTATTGTTAGGACCACAAGTACGTTTCATGAAATCACAATTTGAACAAAAATTAGCACCAAAAGGCATTCCTTTGGACGTGATCAACATGGCAGACTATGGCATGATGAACGGCGAAAAAGTATTGCAACAAGCAGAAACATTAATGAACTAAGATTTTTTAGGATCGAAGTGTAAGGAGGATTTTTAAAGATGGATGAGCAAAATTTGGAAGCCATTATGGGATTGATCATGTATGGTGGTAATGCAAAAAGTGACGCAATGGAAGCAATCGCGGCAGCAAAAGAAGGGAACTTCGAATTAGCTGACCAAAAAATCAAAGATGCTGAAGCATCTCTTGTGGAAGCGCATCATTCGCAAACAGGATTGTTGACACAAGAAGCGCAAGGCAATCATATGACCGTGACATTGTTGACCGTGCATTCACAAGATCACCTAATGACATCAATCGCATTTACCGATTTAGCGAAAGAAATCATTGATGTCTATCGACGTCTAAATAACGAATAATCTTTGAACGGATAGAAGTAGTTATTGTCGATGAATCAAAAAATCTTCTTTGACGAATAGAACTTATAGGAGGAATTAAGAATGGATGGATTAACAAGTTGGATGGAGAGACACATTCTCCCGGTTGCAGCTAAGATTGGTGCGCAAAAGCATTTGGTTGCCTTGCGGGATGCTTTTATCGGAATGATGCCAGCAACGATGGCTGGGGCAATTGCAGTATTATTGAACGCCTTCATGCGTGATTTTCCAAACACTTATCTTGGTGCGGACAATGCAATCACGAAATTTTTCACGCCAGTGATCGCAGTCAATGGTTTAGTTTGGACAGGTACCTTAGCAATTATGGCGGTTATCTTCTCAGCTTCATTCGGTTATAATTTAGCGAAGGCTTACAATGTTGATGCACTATCAGGTGCGTTGGTCTCTTTAGCAGCATTTATTATGGGTATTCCACAATCTGCTTCTCTTTCTTTAGCGTTAGAAGAAGCACTACCAGCAAACGTGGTAGACATGATCAACAGTACAAGTGCTACATCAGGATTTGCAGCAGATGGTTCAACGATCAGCGCTGCAGGCTGGGGCTACTTCCCATTTAGCGCCTATATGGGTGGCTCTGGATTGTTCACGGCAATCATCTTTGGTTTCGTTTCAGTTATTATCTTTGCAAAATTGATGCAAAAAAATATTATTATCAAAATGCCAGATTCAGTGCCACCAGCAGTTTCCCGTGCCTTTGCAGCGATTATCCCTGGGATTGCCGGACTATATGCTTCAGGTTTGATTTACTATTTATTTGAACGCTTTGTCGGTATGCCGATAATTGACTGGATCTCCGAATCGATCCAAAAACCATTATTGGGTCTCTCTCAAGGGTACTTTGCCGTATTTATCATTGTTTTACTTGTCCATGTCTTGTGGTTCTTTGGATTACATGGAACAAATATCATGGGACCTGTTCTACAATCGATCTACGGTGTGGCAATGGTTGAAAATACTAATGCTTATCAATTAGGGGAAGCTGTTCCTTATAAATGGGTAGCAGGTTCATTCGAAGCATTTGTTTGGCCTGGTGGAGCAGGTGTGACTTTAATGCTCTTGATCGCAATCTTGCTATTCTCTAAACGTGCCGACTATAAGACAGTTGGTAAACTAGGGATTGGACCTGGGTTGTTCAATATCAATGAACCAGTAATGTTTGGTCTACCAATCGTGTTAAACCCATTGTTTATCATTCCATTTATTGTTGCACCGTTAGTTACAGCAACGATTGCTTACTTTGCAACAACTTTAGGGTTAGTTGCACCAGTTGTGGTAAATGTGATTTGGGTAATGCCAACGATCCTAAGCGGCTTCTTAGCTACCGGTGGAGACTGGCGTGCGATCATCTTGACAATTATCAATTTGGCTGTAGCTTTATTGATCTGGGCACCATTTATTATTGCTGCCAACAAAATCAATCCAGCAGACCAAGAGAACTAATCAAATAAACTAGATGGGTGGCTTCACCCATCTAGCTATCTTTTTTAGGAGGAGAAAAAATGATTATTGTAAATTCCGCGATGCAACAAGACAACATCAAAGCATTACTTGAGTCTCTGACAGAAGGTGAGATCAAGTATACCTTTAAAGAAAAAAAAGGGATTCAGTTGATTTTTGAAACAACGGCAGAAGACAAAGAAAAAGCAGCGAAACTTGCCAAAGACGCAATCAAAAATACTGATTGGGGTCGAGTACTATACTTTAACGTCGTTAGTCAATAGTGAGGTGATATCATGTTTAAAAATGGATTGTTTTTTATAAGCATCGGTAGTATGTTATTTATATACAGCGCTAACGCGCAGTCAGGTGAATACCACTGGGTGAATCTCATCACGTCAGTCATTCTAATGGCTATTGGAGGAATCATGGCTTCAATTGGACACAAACGCAACAAGAAAGACAAGGAGGCGCAAGATGGAAATCACTAAAAAAATGAATGTACCCGCTGACTTTTTATATAAGACGATCATCGATTCCGTTTTACATGATATTAAACAAGCGACAGATCAAACACTTACTGAAGAGCAATTAGAAGGATACAGCTATCTTAAACAGTTTTATAAAGATAGTAATGCCACCATAACAATCGAAACGGTCAAGAAGAATCAAGCCTATGCGTTCCAAACGGCGACGAAAAAAAATACCTTCCGTGTACACTATCAGATCGAAGCGATAGACGAGTCGCACTGCAACTTGCATTATGAAGAAAAAATGACTTCTGAAGGCATGATTCAGCAATTAAATGACATGCTCTTAGGTACGATTCTAGGATATTTCAAACGCAAGCAATTTAAAAAAATGTTGAGTATGATGGAAGAAACATATTAAGGGGTCGACTGACGCCTTTTTTGCGTTTCTTGCGTGTTTTCAAGTAGAGGAGATGAAGGAATGACAGATGTCAAAAAAATGACCGAATTTGGTTCGCAAGAAGTACTGGAATTGGTTTCTTATGCCTTTCAGTGGGAATTGAATGAAACAAATATCAAGCGCTATCGCAAGCTTGCGGAAAATTCTTGGAATTATGGTTCCTACGATGGGGATGGAAAATTGGCGAGCCAAATCATGGCAACGATTTTTGATGTGAACTTTCATGGAACGAGTTATCCGATGGCAGGGATCGGTTTTGTGGCTTCGTATCCAGAGTATCGCAGCCAAGGTCGGATCGATCGGATCATGAAACAAATCATTAAGGACTGCTATGAACAAAAAATCGTTCTTTCCTATCTGGCACCTTTCTCCTTTGCTTTTTATCGTAGATATGGGTATGAGTATACTTTTGAACGGACGGTTTATGAAGTCGATGCGCATCAATGGCCCGATGGCAAGAAAGTAAATGGAACGATTCAACGCATGAATTGGGAGGAAGCACAGCCGATCATTCACGAGATTTATCATCAATTGCCGCGCCATCAAAAGGGCGGACTGATTCGCCAACCCTGGTGGGAAGAAATCAAGTTTGTTTTGCGCCGACCGTATACGTTTGCGATTTATCGCAATGAAGCAGGGGTCCCTGAAGGCTACTTGATTTACTTTATCGAGGGAGGACGTTTCGATATTCAAGAGTGGGGCTATTTGACTGCGAATGCTTACCAAGGATTTAATCGGTTTATCGTCTCCCATGCAGATTCAGTAGCACAGATTAACTATCGACCAGGGTTTGATGGGGAAGTCCTACAAGCAAACGCGGCCAAACCATTGGCTCACTACCAAGTGCGCCCGGACATGATGGCGCGCGTCATCGATGTGGAAGGGTTTCTAAAAAGTTATCCATTCACATTGAAAAAAGCCGGCGGTTTTGCCATAGAAATTCAAGGGGATGAATATGCCCCATGGAATAATGGGTGTTATGAAGTGACAATCGAAAACGCTCAGCATCAGGTCACGAAAACGACGGCCACCAAGCTGCCAAAAGCAACCTTGTCGATTCAGCGTTTTGTGCAGCTGTTCTTGCAGGCACAATCCCTCGATTCTCTGGTCTTTTTCCAGCAAATGGAAACGGAGAAGGAAGCTGCAGTGATGATTCAGGAAAACTTACCAGACGGAAAGCCGATTCTGGAAGATTATTTCTAAGCAAATCGAGGCAGAGGTATTTACTTTCCAACAAAAAAAGATTCCTTAAAAATAAGGAATCTTTTTCTTCAAAAAACGTTCCCTGCCGGAATCGAACCAGCAACTAATCCTTAGGAGGGACTTGTTATATCCATTTAACTAAGGGAACACAATAGCTATATTTTACCTGTTATTCGTGTTTCTCGCAAGATGAGAAGGAAAAGAAAGGAAGAAAAACATGGTCAAACGATTGATAAGTGCAAACTATAGTGAAATCAAAGAAATGTCGGCGCAAGAATTGAAACAATCCATTAAAGCGAGCGAAGGACGAGTAATCGTCTGTGAAACGGTGGTTCAAACCATGCCGCAAGCTGGCGATATCACCAACGCAGAAGTCGCGGCAGCTTTTGGGGCTGACTTAATTTTGTTGAATGGGTTTGATTGTTATCGCCCAGCTATTTTTGGGATGCCTGGTATCACATTGGAGCAGCTGCTTGATCCTAAACAACCGATTGAAAACCCGATTCCTCAACTAAAACAACTGATTGGACGACCTGTCGGCATCAATCTTGAGCCGATCCCAGCTACGACGGAGATGATGAGTGAAAAGATCAGCATCAGTCAAGGCCGAACAAGTTCGGTTGACACCATCAAAAAAGCCCAAGAACTCGGGGTGGACTTTCTCTGCTTTACAGGCAATCCTGGAACAGGTGTGACCAACCGAGAAATCGCTAAAGCAGTAAAATTGGCAAAAGAACATTTCTCTGGGTTGATCATCGCTGGAAAAATGCACAGTGCCGGCTCAGATGAGCCTGTGGTTGATCGAGAAGCCATCATTTCTTACGCTGAAGCTGGGGCAGATATTTTGTTACTGCCTTCCGTTGGCTCGATTCAAGGCTTTCTAGAAAAGGATCTGATTGAAGCTGTTCAAATTGCCAAACAATATGACTTATTGACGATGTCAGCGATCGGAACGAGTCAAGAAAGCGCACGTCCAGAAACGTTGCGGCAATTAGCCATTATCAACAAAACCTGTGGGGTCGATCTGCAGCATATCGGTGATGCCGGCTATGGCGGCATGGCACCGACCGAAAATATTTTTGAAACATCGGTTGCGATTAGAGGCATGCGCCATACGATCAATCGTGTTGGGCGTTCAATCAACCGTTAAATCAGAAAAAAATACTAGCGAAGGAAAGCGAAGAATCGTTCTGCTTCGCTTTTTGCATTTTTTTCGCTAAGTTAGAAAGAAAGGAGGGAACACAAAATGAAACAAGCATTGATCATTTATGGAGGTTGGGAAGGACACGCCCCAAAAGAGACCAGTCAGTTTTACCAAACGTTGCTGGAGTCAGAAGGATATCAGGTGACACTCGCCTCAGATTTTGAACCTCTCTATCATAAAGAAGAATTAAAAAGGCTGGATCTGTTGATCATGAATTGGACGCGAGGAGAATTGCCTGATGAGCCGCTTCAAAATGTCACTCAGGCTGTAGCAGAAGGATTAGGATTAGCAGGAGTTCATGGCGGCTTTGCTTCGGCTTTTCAAGCCAGTAAAGGCTGGTTGTTTCTGACTGGTGGCTGTTTTTTGGCACATCCTGGTGGCTTGGAAACGACCTATAGCATCGATCTTACGACAAATCACTATATTACGGCAAATACGCAATCGATCCCTCAGTTGACGACGGAGCAATACTATTGTCTGGTTGATCCAGCCGTCACTGTGTTAGCTACCTCAACATTTGCCGCTAAAGATCATCCGAATGCAGCTAACCAAGAAGTCATACTGCCAATGATGTGGATCAAAAAATGGGGCAAGGGTAGAGTCTTTTTCCAATCTGTTGGACACAGTCTAAAAGAGCTGAAAGAGCCGACCATTCAGACTTGGACCAAGCGAGGCTTTCTATGGGCCACCAGAAAAACATTGACAGATCCGTTGAAGAATAGTCGGTATAGTGAGTCATCAGAAAAACGAATGAGGAAATAAAATCGTGCAATCGTTTTACTTTGTGGAAGAAAATAAGCATGGTACACTTTATTTGTATTTGATTAAGCAGGAGGTAATGTGGAATGGGAAAATTTGGAAAAAGTTTTTTATCGCAGGTAATATCTGACGGAATCAAAGGACCATTTGTCACGATCATGCTCAATACGCATGTCGGCCACCAGAATGTCGAAAAGGATCAAATCAAATTTAAGAACTTTGCCAAAGATGCGAAGCGCCGCTTTGAAAAGAAATACCCAGAACATTATTGGGATCTTTTTCAAACGAAAGTTGATGAACTGCTTGCAGATCAATCATTTTGGCGCAACAGTACAACAAGTGTGGCGGTGATTATCACCCCAGAAGAGGTACTGGTCCATCGGTTAAGTATTCGTGTGGATGATCAATATTACGTAGGGGAAACCCCTTATGTATTAGCTGTCATCAAAAATGCACAATTTAATTACCCATTTTATCTCTTAGCGTTGAATCGCGATTCAATGCAAGTCTATCAAGTTGAAAACAATCAAGTGCGTGAAGTCGAGTTGCCAGAAGAGGCACCGACGACGATTGAAAAAGCGCTGGGGGAAGAAGTCACTGGTGGTGGTAACTTTAATTACAGTGCTCAAGGTGGCCCTAACTCAGGGGGAGAAGGCGTTGCTTATCACGGCTTTAGTGCCAAAGATGAAGAAGTCGAGATCGATCACGTCAACTACTACCAAGCAGTTGATGCATTTTTCAAGAATGATTTTTCAAATGAAGAGCATTTACCAATGTATCTGTTTGCATTACCAGAAAATCAAACGCTGTTTAAAAAAGTGGCAAAAACGAACTTTTTCAAAGCAGAACCAAGTATTTCCTCTTCCCCAGCATCGTTATCCTTGAAAGAGATCCAAACGTGTACGCATAAGTTGATTGCAGAGTTGACACAAAAAGAAGTTGGGGAATACGGCAAGCTGTTGGATCGAAAATTTATTGACCAATTGGTTGATATCGTGCCTGCAGCCAAAGAAGGCCGGATTGCCTATCTGTTTGTGGCTACCTCAAATCTCGCCGATGGTTTTGGAGAAGATCCTGATACAGAGTACGATCGGCGGCAAGTGTTAAATACACTGGCAATCGATGTTTTAGAGAACGGCGGTGAGGTATCTATCTTGGAACAAAAAGATGCCCCTGGAGAAAAAAGTTTGACGGCGATTTTGCGCTACTAAACGCAGTTGCGTCGTTAGCCAATAAATCGTTTCCAAAAAAGAGAAGGCTGTTGCAGATCTTTAATGCAGCAGTCTTTTTGCGAATTATAAAAAAATAAAGGCGTTTTCATTTTTTTTGATTTTCTATTAGTCATAATGAAGATAATGTGCTATAATACAAAGTGTAGTTTTTGTTACGGTAAATTATGGTAGCTTGTTTCATCTTAAACATCTTCCACATTTTCACCTTATACAAGTAATTGCAAAATATGTGTATAAACACAAGGAGGATTTTTATTATGGAAACAGGTACAGTTAAATGGTTTAACTCAGACAAAGGTTTTGGATTCATCACTGCAGAAAACGGTAACGATGTATTCGTTCATTTCTCAGCTATCCAAGGCGAAGGCTTCAAAACTTTAGAAGAAGGTCAAGCAGTGACTTTCGATATCGAAGACGGACAACGTGGCCCTCAAGCGACTAACGTTAACAAAGCATAATTAGTGAATGCCTTTTAAGAGCAGCTTAGCTGCTCTTTTTTTGTGCGCGAGATAGTTGCTTGCAGACAAAGGAGTTGTTATACTCTTAAAAAAAGGAGGCACATTTATGGGATTGAATGAATTTATTCTCGGATTGGCTAATTTAGAGAAGATCCAACGAGCGCCGGGTTTTTTTAAGTTTACTGAGCACAGTGTAGCTGCTCATTCATTTCGAGTAACGATGATTGCCCAGACCTTAGCTGATATCGAAGAAAAGGCGGGGAATCAAGTCAATTGGCAAATTCTCTACGAAAAAGCCTTGAATCATGATTACACTGAACGTTTCATCGGTGATATCAAAACGCCGGTCAAATATGCGAACAAAGAATTGCGGGCAATGTTATCAACCGTTGAAGAAAAAATGACCGATGCTTTCATCGAAGAAGAAATTCCAGGAAGCTTTCAAGCAACGTATCGCAGACGCTTAGCGGATGGCAAAGACAACAGCCTTGAAGGGCAGCTATTAGCAATTGCGGATAAGATCGATCTTTTGTATGAATCTTTTGAAGAGATCTCAAAAAGCAACCCAGATAAAGTATACAAAGAAATGTTTCGAGAGGCCGTTTTAACCGTCAAAGAGTTTCAGCATCGTCCGTGTGTCACTTATTTCTTTGAAGCCATTTTTCCAGAGTTACTAAATGCAGATTTTTATGGCAAGACTGCTTTTCTAGAAGAAATCGCGGCTTTGGTGGAAAAATAACCCAAACGAAAAAACGAAAAATCAAGAAATGATCCATCTCAAGGGCTTCAATGAAACAAGTGAGGGGATCAGGTTTGATTTTTCGTTTTTTGTTGGATTAAAGCAAAGATTCTGCTCCATCAATATAGACTTCCGTTCCAGAAATATTGCCGGCAGCCTCTGAAGATAGAAAAAGCACAAGGTTGGCGACTTGTTCTGGCACGCCTGTTTCTTGCTTTAATGGTCGAGAACGTTCTGGATATTTGACGGGGATCTCAACGCGAGCAACCTCTTCTTCAATTTCTGTGCTGGCATCGATATTCGTCGCGATCGCCCCAGGGCAGATGGCATTGACCCGAATATTATAACCAGAAAGTTCCAGCGCAGCCATTTTTGTAAAGGCGACTTGACCTGCCTTAGACGTACTGTAAGCAGTCGCACCAAAATTGCTGAAGATGCGGTTTCCATTGACTGAACTCGTAATGACAATGCTGCCACCGTTCGTTTTCATAAAGGGAATGGCTGCTTTGACGGTAATAAAGGTACTACGTAAGTTTGTGTTGATCGTCTGATCCCATTCTGCCACTGTCAGCTCTTCGATCGGTGTCCAGGTACCGTTGATGCCGGCATTGACATGGAGTACATCGAGACCGCCTAGTTCTTCTACAAGACCACTCATTGCTTCTTGCAGCTTATCCGCTTCAGTGACGTCAACAGCTCGATAATGGGCTTGTGCTTGATAGTCAGCAAGAAACTCCTGCAGCTCTTCTTCGTTGCGATCAATTAACCCAACAAGTGCGCCCTGTGCTAGAAATTGTTCTGCCACCGCTTTTCCAATCCCTGAAGCAGCCCCCGTTACAATCACTCGTTTGTTTTTGAAATCATTCATTTTTTTCGCCTCCTTACAGTAAATTATAAAAAAGATCCCTTTTTTTGTCGAAAAAAGCGATCAGCGAACAGCAACAAACTTCTTCAGCTAGGAAACGCCAATGGTTGGTTTTCTAATTTTACCTCCCGAGAACCCTCTTATCTAGTGGGAAAACAGATGTAATCGCCATTGATTTTGTAGTATAATGCAGACAGTGTGCAAGGAGGAATACAATGAAACCCATATACGCTGTGGTGGATCTTGAAACAACAGGAACCGATTCGACGATTGATCGAATTATTCAATTTGGCTGTGTCTTAGTCCAAGATGGCAAGATCATCAATCGTTTTGCCGCAGATATCAACCCTGACCGCAGAATTTCTAAGCAAATTCAACGATTGACACACATCACAAACCAACAAGTAAGCAAAGCGCCATATTTCGAAGACGTAGCTGATACGATCTATAACTTACTCAGCAACACGATTTTTGTGGCGCATAATATTTATTTTGATTATCATTTTTTAAGCAATGAATTTGTGCGTTGCGGGCTACCGCCTTTATCACTTCCCGGAATCGATACGGTGGAATTGGCGCAAGTGTTTCTACCAACAGAAAGCAGCTTTCGTTTAGGCGATCTGGCAGATAGCATCGGCTTTCGTCATGATAACCCGCATCAAGCTGATAGTGATGCAGAAGTGACCGCAGCTTTATTTTTGTATATCGAAGCGATCATGCGAGAACTGCCCCGAACGACCCTTAAACAAATTGCGCTTTTAAGCGGTCAAATGGGCATGCAAACGAGTGACTATATCCATGGAATCTTAAAAGAAAAAGGCCCAGAGTTGGCAGAAGATTTAGAAGTGATCGACGGTATCGTCTTGCGGAAAAAGACCGTCCCGCTTTTTGAATCTACGCATTTTCAAGAAACGTATCCGAAAGTTAAAACGGAAAAAGAACAGCGCTTTGGCCAGCACTTAGTCTATCGGAAACAACAAGCACGCTTGATGAATGCAGTGTATACGCATTACACCCAGCCAGAGAAAAATCTGATCATTGAAGCAGAAACAGGCATGGGGAAAACCATTGGTTACTTGTTTCCAGCCGCCTATTTAGTGACACCAGAAAATCCGTTGATCGTTAGTACCTCTTCAATTCTATTGCAAAATCAAATCATCAACAAAGACATTCCTTTGGTAAACCAAGTACTGCAGCAACCTTTGCAAGCAGTTTTGGTCAAAAGTCATCGTCATTACATTGATTTGCAGCGTTTTAAAGCGACCCTTGATCAACCGATAGAGCAAAAGCAATATGCGCAATACCAAATGGGGATCTTAGTTTGGCTGACTAAAACAGAAACGGGGGATTTCGATGAATTGAACTTGGTTCGACTTGATCATCCTTTATTTACCGACATCCGCCATCGCGGCGTTGCTTTTTTAGCCAAAGATCAACCCTTCTATGAACAAGATTTTGTTCGACATTTATATAAGCGGATGGCGCAAAGCAATGTTTTGATCGTCAACCATGCCTTTTTGATGCAGGAAAACCGGCGAGCGCAGCCACTGTTGCCAACGAGTGATTACTTATTGATTGATGAAGCCCAACAGTTGCCGCAGCAAGCAGAAGGCTTTAGTCAACATGTCTTTGACTCTGCTCACTTCAAGCGGCAGTTTTTACAGCTAAATGAAGAAGGGCTATTTGAAGAAATTGCCCAAATCATTACCGAGGATGACTTTCTGCAACGGATGTTCTCGTTGTATCGAAACGCGTTGTCGATCTTGGTCGAAACACAAGAACAGTATTTTCGCAGTTTGTCGATCGATGCGCCAGAGCTACAAGTCGTGCACCATGACGACCTTTATGATGGCACGTTAGAACAAGACAAGCTGCATCAGAAATTGAGCCTTTACTATCAAGAAATCAATGAGATCCAACAACAGTTGCGTCAGCGATTCGAGTTGACCAATGATCGGTGGTATGCAAGACAACGAATCGTGATTGCTCGTTTGTTTGATTTCTTTGGTCAAATGGAAACCCAGGAACAAACGGTGACCGCATGGTTGACTTGGTGGCATCCTCGTTACGTTCATTGGTTGAAAAAGCATCCCCAGTCAGGAAATGCTGTGATTGAATTAGCTGATCTAGAAGGGCATTCGATCGTGGAAAGCACGTGGTATCAACGCTATCAGCACATCATTTATCTTGGGGGGACATTGAAGATTCCAGGAAATAAAGAATATTTTGCCCATCAGATTGGCTTGACCGATGTGCCAGTTAAAACGATTCCCGCTTTTTATGACTACAGCAAACAAACTCGACTCTATGTAGTTAAAAAAGGACTCTCGATCCAACAAGCATCAGCTGCCGAATACGCGGATTATTTAGTCGAAGCGTTAGTCCCAATTTTGTTTGACAATCCGCAACCAGCGCTTGTGTTGTTTACGGCGCACGAAACTTTGAAAAATGTCTATGATCGATTGAATAAAAAAGCCCTGCATTATGGCAGAGAAATCGTTGCTCAAGGAACTGGCGGAACCCGTGAGAAAATTTTAAAGAAATTTTTATTAGCGGAAAATGGCATCTTATTAGGGACTAGCAGTTTTTGGGAAGGGGTCGACCTACCAGGTCAGGCCTTGAAGATCGCTGTGGTGACTCGCTTACCTTTTGAGAATCCTAAGCAACCAATGGTCCAAGCACGGCATGCCTTCTTGGAAGCAGAAGGCATCGATTCTTTCAAAGAAGATGCCTTACCTAAAGCGATTCTACGGCTACGCCAAGCGTTGGGGCGCTTGATCCGTTCTGAAGAGGATACAGGCGTGATGGTCGTCCTTGATCGACGCTTGTTATCAACGAAGTATGGCAAACGGATGGTCAAAGGTCTACCTAAAAACTTACCTCTGATTGAAGCTAGTCCAACCGAAATTGCCGAAGATATTCAACATTTTTTTGCGCAAGAGGAAAAAGCGGCGGTTGATTTTGAAAAATGAGTCGAACATCTGATATAATGAGTTTTATTTAAGATTGGAGTACGAAGTGTGAAAACAAAAGACAAAGAACATCGGCGAGTGATTATTTTGCTGAGTGCGATCACGGTTTTACTGGTCGTTATTCTCTTCGCTTCTATTTTCTATCTCCGTTCTTCTCGTCCAATGCGGCAAGCAAGAAACGAAGCGATCGAAATAGCAGAAAGATACACCGATTTAGCAGAGGTCGAACAATTTTATTGGTTCACCCGTGAGGAAACATCTTTTAGCATTGTTGGAAAAGATACGAATAACAATGAGATCGTCGTGATCATTCCTAAAAGCGGCGAAAAGGTTTCCGTTTTTAATCAAGGGGATGGATTGACGGAAGCACAGGCCAAGGCCTTCGTTCGCGACAACCATCAAGGGCAGGAAATCCAAAAAGCAGCATTGGGTATTTTTAAAGGCGAGCCCGCTTGGGAAGTCATGACTAAAGACGACCAAGGCCGCTTGAACTATTATTTGATTGGTTTCAAAGATGGAGAAGAAATCAAAGCGGTCACTGAACTATAAAAAGGCGCTTTTGATAGACAGAAATTTGGATCGTAGGAAGGATGATAAACATGGTACTTTCAAAAAGAGCAGAAAAATTAGAACCCTCCGCTACGTTAGCGGCATCTGCTAAGGCAAAAGCATTAGCAGACCAAGGTGTAGACGTATTAAGTCTAACCGTCGGTGAGCCCGACTTTATTACCCCGAAGAACATTCGCCAAGCAGCGATTGCAGCGATTGAGAGCGGCAAAGCTAGTTTTTATACAGCAACTGCTGGGATTCCAGAGCTAAAACAGGCGATTCTTGCTTATATGAAAGAGTTTTATGGTGCTGACTATGATTCAAACCAAGTGATCGTGACAGATGGCGCGAAATTTGCTTTGTATACGTTGTTTCAAGCGCTTCTTGATGAAGAGGATGAAGTACTTATTCCAGTTCCTTACTGGGTCAGTTATGCGGAACAAGTCCGTTTAGCAGAAGGGACACCTGTGTTTGTTGAAGCTAAGCAATCAGCAGATTTTAAAGTTTCTGTTGCTCAATTAGAAGCCGCTCGTACAGAGCAAACGAAAGCCATCATTTTAAACTCGCCTGCCAACCCAACAGGGGCGATATACTCAAAAGAAGAATTAACGGCAATCGGCAACTGGGCAGTGGAAAATAATATTTGGATCATAGCGGATGATATCTATGGTCGTTTGGTTTATAACGGCAATACCTTTACATCAATCGCTAGTCTATCAGAAGAGATCCGCAAACAAACCATCGTGATCAACGGCGTTTCTAAAACCTATTCTATGACTGGGTGGCGGATCGGATTTGCTGTCGGCGATGCAAAAATCATCAAAGCGATGGTCGATATCGCTTCCCAAGCTACCAGCAACCCGCCGGCTGCTAGCCAATACGCTGCAGTTGAGGCACTGACTGGTAATCAAGAATCGATCGAAGTGATGCGTCAGGCCTTCGAAGAACGCTTGAACAAACTATATCCGCTAATTGCCGCTATTCCTGGTTTTCAGGTGACGAAACCCCAAGGCGCGTTTTACTTGTTCCCAAATGTCAAAGAAGCCATGACAATGTGCGGCTATCAAACCATTGATGCCTTCGTAGAAGCTTTACTAATGGAAGCCCACGTGGCAGTAGTGACTGGTGCTGGTTTTGGCACACCGGATTATTTACGAATCAGCTATGCAACTGATTGGGACACGTTAGCGGAAGCTACCAAACGAATCCATGATTTTGTTGAAAAGAAGCGCCAAAAAGCTTAAAATGCTCTATGGTGCCTTTATTAATTAGATAGGAGAGAATCAAGTGGAATCTATTCAAATTTTAGATGCAAAAAAACACGTTGGCGAAACCGTTCAAATCGGCGCATGGGTTGCTAACAAACGTTCCAGCGGCAAGATCGCCTTCTTACAACTTCGCGACGGAACAGCGTATTTCCAAGGAATCGTTGTGAAAAGTGAAGTAGGGGAAGAAGTTTTCCAATTAGCGAAAAATTTAAATCAGGAAACTGCCGTACTGGTCACTGGGGAAATCAGGGAAGACAGCCGCTCAAAATTTGGCTATGAAATTGGCATTTCTGGTTTAGAAGTTGTCGGTGAAAGCCACGATTACCCAATTACACCAAAAGAACACGGAACAGATTTCTTAATGGACCATCGTCACTTATGGTTGCGTTCTTCAAAACAACATGCCATCATGCAAATCCGAAACGAAATCATTCGGGCAACATATGAATTCTTCAACAAGAATGGCTTTATCAAAATCGATCCACCGATCCTAACCGGATCAGCACCAGAAGGAACGACCGATTTATTTGAAACCAACTATTTCGATCAAAAAGCATATCTATCTCAGTCCGGTCAATTGTACATGGAAGCTGCCGCTATGGCGTTTGGCAAAGTCTTTTCTTTTGGACCAACTTTCCGTGCCGAAAAATCAAAGACACGTCGTCACTTGATTGAATTTTGGATGATTGAACCAGAAATGGCCTTTATGCACCAAGAAGAAAGTTTAGAAGTCCAAGAGCAGTACGTGGCATTCTTAGTGCAAAATGTGCTCGATAACTGTGACTATGCGTTAGACGTCTTAGGTCGTGACCGTGAAGTCTTGAAAAAATACACCAAATTACCATTCCCACGAATCTCTTACGATGATGCAGTGGAATTATTACAAAAGAACGGCTTTGATGATATTCAATGGGGCGATGACTTTGGCTCACCACATGAGACCTTTATTGCCAATTCATTCGATCAGCCCGTCTTTATCTTAAACTATCCAAAAGCCATCAAACCTTTCTATATGAAGCCACATCCAACGAGAGAAGATGTCGTGATCTGTGCCGATATGATCGCACCAGAAGGCTATGGCGAGATCATAGGTGGATCTGAACGTGCCATTGATCATGAATACCTCCTAGAGCAAATCCGCGCCCACGGCTTGGACGAAAACGAATACTCATGGTATTTAGACCTACGCAAGTACGGTTCAGTCCCTCACACCGGCTTTGGTCTTGGACTAGAACGGACCGTTACCTGGTTATCAGGAATCGAGCACGTAAGAGAATCCATTCCGTTTCCACGGTTGTTGAATCGGATTTATCCGTAAAAAAGAAAAAAACGACGAGTATAACATAAAATGTTTAAGCAGTTTAATAGTTGAACAAAGCATCAAAATCAATATTAATTGTTCGTTAAATTTTGCTTGTAATCCATCATTAATTTAGAAATAGTAGTTTTTTTAAATTCAAAAGACGACATCAAATTCCAAATGTTTGGAAATTAATGTCGTCTTTTTACTTATATCACAAGCTCTTTTTTGAGAAAAATCGTCTGAATAGAAACCTCTCGATCACTCTTTATCTTTCGTTTTGTGCAGTATTCTGCTTTGTGTGAGTTTCCAGATGCTGTATAAAATAAGAGCAATGAAGGCTAATCCTTTGATATAAAGTGATTTAGTAAAGAAGATTGATGGCTGATATCCAATCACTAAGGTATTTTTGTCATGATTGTTCCTTAGTTTTAAGGCGCCAATATCAGATAGTTGGTAATCATCAGCAGTTAACTCTTTTCCATTTAAATTTAGTGTACTATTGTTATAAACAATTACTGGTAGTAAGATGTTTTTTTCCTCAGTTTGATTGCTATCCCAAGTGATTTTAAGTTTTGCATCATTCGTTACGGTCTTAGTAATCGCAAGATCGTTATGCAATACTTCATTTGAATAAGTTGAATAGCCATTGATCAAATTGGTCTTTGTAGGCAGATAATCAGGTGTAGGTTTCTGTGTAATTGTGAATGCCTGAGATAAGTCGGAACTGGTCAATCCTGTTCTTATTTTAATGGGATCAGACTCAATAGGTTGTGCTGCATTCGTATCACCGGAAAGAGGAGTATCAGAATTCCATCTTTGTGCTTGTTTATCTATTAGTTGCCAACCGCTTGTCGTACTGATCAATCCTAAAACGGCTAAACCAATCATTAAGGATTTCTTGGTTTCATCTTTGTTGAGATAATGACGCAAGTGGTTCATTGAATAACCGAATCCGAGAATCAGCAATACACAGGTAATGCCTGAAAAGCGTCTCAAAAACTGAATACTCAGTAGAGCAGGTATCTGTTCAGTGAGATGATTCCAAGGAAAGTATTTTGAAGAAACAACTAAAAATATGAGTCCAGTGACATTGGTTATTTTGATCAGTGTTGACATATTTTTCCAATAGGCAACTGTTATAACCAGTTGAAAGATAAATATAAGCGAGAATATCAAGCCAAAATTATTATAGTTCATCGCACCTAAGGAGAGAAATGTTCCACCGTTATATAGTCCAGCGGCATTTAAAGGCATAATCAAAGTATCAGCATGCAAATCAAATATGGCAGCAAATGTATTCAAAGACAAACAAACAGCAATGAACACAGCAAGGATTGTCTGTTTAAACATTTGAATTTTTTGATCTGAGCGGATTAAACCGATGATATAAAAAGGTAAAATTGCTATACATGCTAGCAATGTGGTAAACATATGAACAGACAAAAGCAGGGCAAAAATACTCCCAAAAACAATAGGCTGAATTGGATATTCACGATTTTGTATCATGCGAAGAGCTGGAACAAAAGCTAGAGGTAAGAAAGCAGCCCCCATTCCAGAAAAACCTTGGGTCGTAGTCCACCAGACAATCAAAGGAGAACCCATATATATAACAGCACATAAAATAGCAATTTTATTGTTCAGTTTAGCAGATCGCGTAAGTATATACATCGAAGAGCCTGCGATGAAAAAACACAAAAAATTAAGAATTAATTCGAAATGATACCAATTCTTGACAACCGCCAAAATAAATCCGGCAAAGTAAGCAAAATCAGCTCCGTACATCGCGTTGATTACTCGACCGGATTGATTAAATCCAAATAAGGATTGGAAGTAGTTGAAATTACCAGTCTGGATTTGCATAGATGTATCATAATAGCGATTCATATGAAAAATCCAGTCATTGGCAACAATCAAGGATCGTTGGAAAAGTTGGGGTGAAATAAAAAATAAAGCAAGAATGGCAATAGCTAATAAACTAAAACCTGTTTTTTTATGAGTATTCATAATAAATTCCTTTCTGGTGCTTATAAAATTTCGTTGAAATAATATATTATCACATCAGTATAAAGGGAACAATGAAAAATAGCTAATATCATGCTGTGTCTAAACTATAGAATCAGAGAGAAAATATGACGGTTTTATTACAAATATTTTCTTTTGTGCGAATATCGGTTAAAATAAACGTTAGTGTGAAAAAGAGGGGAATTATGCAAATTCGTTCAGTGAAGTCATTATCAAAATCATTTTATCTGCATTGTGTCAGACAGGCCAGCAAATTTGCACGTCATCAACATGACCAAGTCGTTTTTATGTTGAGTTTTCCTAGTACAAGCGAGTATGTACTGGAAAAACTTTATGAAAGATACCAAGGAAGATTGGTTATTTGCTATACAAAAAATGCTCAAGGGATGGCAATAGATTACAAAAAAAAGGGGTGCCAAGTTTATCATCTCGATACCTTTGATGTGTTATTAAGAAAAATCGTGCCAATTTTGAAAAATAGCAAAGTGATTGTCTGTGATAATTATTTTGCTGTTCTAGGTGGAATTGATTTTTTAGAATCCACCAAAATCATTCAGATTTGGCATGCAAATGGGGCTATCAAAAAATTTGGTTTAGAAGCGAAATATGCGAAACACGCTACACAAATCGATCAAAAAAGATATCAAGAAGTCTATGCGCGGTATACACATTACGTTGTCAGTTCACAACACATGGCAGATATCTTTGCCAAAAGTTATCATACATCGATCGAGGTTCTACCTTTCGGCTATCCATTGACTGATCGTTACTTTGATCAAAAAATCAAAGAGCAAGTAGTAAAAAAATATCATAAAGATAATCCAGAGCAAAAGAAACTCGCTCTATATGTACCTACTTATCGAGAATATTACCAAGAAAATCCAATTGAGTTTGATTACATGCAACAATCACTGGGGGAAGGGTGGCATTTTATGATACATCCTCATCCTCATGATCATTTTTTGAAGAAAAAAATTGGCGATAACGGCAACCAAGCATCAAAATTAGATCATTGGCCGTTAAGCGACTTGCTCTTCGTAGCGGATTGTTTGATAACAGACTATTCTTCAGTACCCTTTGAATATTCATTAGCGAATCCAGCAGGAAAAACTATATATTTTTGCTATGATTTGAATGAGTATATTGAAACTGTGGGTGTGCAAGAATCTTTTGTAGAAGAAACATCCAAAAAAAGTGTTGACTCAAATGAAGCATTAGCTAGAGAAATATTGACAACAAGTCATGATGATAGCACAGAATTTAATAAGAAATGGAATGCATTCCCACAAGGTAATGCTGCCAAACAATTAATAGATTGGATCGATAAACAATATGCAAACTGATATAGTGATGGGAATACCTGTAGATGCATTGACGATGGAAGATATTGTAAAGGATGTACCAAATTATTTGTCTGAAGACAAAAAGATGACGCTGATCAGTGTCAATCCCCAAATTGTTACTGAAGCGGCAGGTTATCCTGAAATCGTAGCCTTTATTAAACAAAGTACCCATCGAATTCCGGATGGTATTGGTATTGTGCTGGTTTCAAAGCTGACAGGCGGTCCGATCAAAGAACGCGTTGCTGGATATGATTTAATGCTGGAAATGCTCGCATATGCCAATAGACATCAAAAATCGATTTTCTTGTACGGCGCCAAGCCGAATGTTTTAAAAGATACAGATAAGCATGTGAGAGAAATGTATCCTAATCTTCGGATTGTTGGTATGATTGACGGGTATGTAACATCAACAGATGAAGAAATCGTCAAGCAAATCAATGCAGTATCGCCTGATTTTCTTTTTGTTGCGTTAGGATTTCCACGACAAGAGCAATTTTTAGCAAAACATTTTCAAGATCTCAACGTACACATCTTTCAAGATGTAGGTGGAAGCTTTGATGTATTGAGTGGTCATGTAAAGCGTGCGCCTGACCTATTCATCAAGTGGCACTTGGAGTGGTTATACCGCTCGGTGAGTAACCCTACAAGGATTGGAAGAATGTTGCAATTACCTGTTTTTTTGGGGAAAAGTTTATACTGGAACTATCGAAATAAGACTATGAGGTGGACAAATGGGGATTAGATCATTTTTAGGGCGTGTTAAGCGAAAAATTACAGGAAATTCGACAGTAGTTGTTAAGAATAACACGGAAGAAACCAAAATTGATAGCAAAGAATTACGTAGTATTGTAATGGATCAAATTCTAAGCGACTATGTAATCAATAAAACAAGCAGCAAAGGAAATGCAGCTGGTAAAAGTGTCAATAATCAGTATGTTCTTAAACGAGGCGTTGATCAAATTGAATTCAATAATTCATTTTTTAAAATCGATGGCTATGCCTATTTCGAAACAGATGAGACTATTTCAGATGATTTGATACGTAAAAATTTGATTATTATCAACAAAGAGACCAATCAGGAATTTACGGTACCTTTGATCAATAAAAAAGCCAAAGAGGGAGAAAGTTGGGTAAAATACAGAGGCACGATCAATTTTTCTACATTTAGTGATGGCAAACCAATCGAAGTCGGTAATTACGAAATGTTGATAGAAGTTACACAATTTCTGCGGGATGCTGGTGGCTGGATAACCAAAAGAGACACTGTCGGAAAAGTTAAACATGCAACAAACGACATAATAGTTTCAACAAAAATGTACAGCTTTTCGGCACGCAGCAACAAAAAGTTCAGTCTGACGATCGTTCATCATTTTGCTGGGAGCTTTATCACGATCTTGTCCAAGAAACTCTCAGATATTGACCCGTTAGAATATTCTACAGAAGAAATAATCGTAGACGGCCCGCTATCTCGCGTGTTCAAACGGTATTTATTCTCCTTTTTCTATAAATATTATCATTTGAAACCTGTAAACAAGAAGAAGATTTCTTTTTTGTCTGATAGTAGGATCGATATTTCTGGAAATTTTGAGTATATCTATCGCAAACTTTTGGAAAAAAATTTGGATGTGGATATAAGATTTTACCTAAAATCAAGTATTAAAGAAAAGAAGTCTTTCTCAGAAATCAGACTTTTGGCAAAAGCAATTGCAACAAGTAAATACATCATCGTTGACGACTTTTATCCACTGATCTATCCTTTGAAGATTAGAGAAAAATCTGAATTGATTCAAGTATGGCATGCAGTTGGCGCATTTAAAACTTTCGGCTATAGCCGTGTTGGGATGCCAGGGGGGCCTAAACCAGATAGTGTCAACCATAAAAACTATACCCGGGCATTAGTTAGTTCTCATAATATCTCGGATAAGTATGCTGAGGGATTTGGTATCTCTATCAATAATATTTTACCGATCGGTATACCAAGAACAGATCTATTCTTTGATGAGGTTGAAAAAGCGGTCGTTATAGAGAAAGTTTATAATGAATTACCTTTTTTAAAAGGCAAAAAAGTGATTCTATTTG
This sequence comes from Enterococcus sp. AZ095a, assembly GCF_050546735.1. Classification (NCBI taxonomy): domain Bacteria; kingdom Bacillati; phylum Bacillota; class Bacilli; order Lactobacillales; family Enterococcaceae; genus Enterococcus; species Enterococcus sp. AZ095a. The sequence continues at coordinate 1,255,860 of NZ_CP172953.1, forward strand.
CACCAACGTTCAGAGGAAATGGACAGCAATCAGCTTATTATCCCTATGAAATGATTGATTTCAAAAAGATTTATCGAGAATTTTCGGGTAAGGATTATGTTTTCTTATTAAAAATACATCCTTTTGTTCAAAATGATCCCAATATTCCATATAAATATACCGATTTCTTTTATGATGTGTCAACATATCGTGAAATTAATGATTTGTTATTGGTTACAGATATCTTGATCACCGACTATTCATCGGTATGTTTTGAATATGCATTACTAAATAAACAAATGATTTTCTTTAGTCCCGACCTAGCGGATTATATGAGTTCAAGAAACTTTTATTATGACTATTTGGACTTTATACCGGGATCTTTTGCAACCAATACCAATGAATTGATCACGCAAATTAGAGAGGAAAAAATCGATTACAAAAAAATTGATGACTTCGTTCATTATTTCTTTGACGATCTTGATGGCAAAGCAAGTGAACGCTTTGTTGATTATCTAATCAATGATTTCTATGAAGAAAATAAGACAGAAGAAGCAGTTGATTCAAGATATACAGCAGATGGGAAATTTATTCCTCATTGGGGAGAATCCACAAACAAAAAGAAACAAAAAATAAAAACAGAAGAAATCGACTAAGGTGAGGAGAACAAACTATGTTATATGCACAAATTTTAGCGGGCGGTAAAGGAACACGAATGGGTAATGTAGGTATGCCAAAACAATTTTTACAATTAGGCAATCGACCAATTATTATTCATACATTAGAGAAATTTGTCTTAAATGATGCCTTTGATGCGATTATTGTTTCTTGTCCAGAAAACTGGATTCAGCACGCCAAAGATATCATCGCCAAATATATTCATGATGACCGGGTCAAAATCATTGCTGGCGGTAAAGAAAGAAATGACACATTGAAAAGTGGGATCGCGTTTATCCATGAATCTTTTGGACAACATGACGATGATGTGATCGTTGTGCATGATGCTGTACGACCATTCATTTCTCGCCGTATCATTGAGGACAATATCCGCTTGTCTAAAACATACAATGCCATTGATACAGTGATCCCTGCTACCGATACGATCGTCCGGGGCAATGGCTCTGAAGTAACAGAAATACCAATCCGAGACGAAATGTATCAAGGTCAAACACCACAAACGTTCAATATCAATGTGTTTTTGGATTGTCTAAATAAACTTTCTGAAGAAGATATCAAAACTTTAAGTGATTCATGTAAAATTTGCTTGCTTTCAGGAGAAAAAGTAGGACTCGTAGAAGGGTCAACTGCCAATATTAAAGTGACTACACCATTTGATTTGAAAATTGCTAAAGCAATCATTGAGGAGAGAGAGTAATGTTAAACCAAGTATATCGATTGGTTTCACCACGTCAATTTGAAACGGTTATCGTTGATGAGAAAATCGAGCAATCAGATTGTATCGTCGTCCGCCCAACCTATCTATCGATCTGTCATGCAGATCAACGCTATTTTACCGGTAGTAGAGATAAGAAAGTCATGAGTCAAAAATTGCCAATGGCATTGATCCATGAAGGAATCGGCGAAGTTATTTTTGATCCGAAGGGCGAGTTCGAAAAAAAACAACGGGTTGTGATGATACCTAACACACCATTTGAAGAGGATCCCGTCATTGAGGAAAATTATTTGCGAAGTACTAAATTTCGCTCTAGCGGCTATGATGGTTATATGCAAGAATATGTATACTTGCGCCGTGATCGAGCAGTGGCTCTTCCAGATAATATTGAATCTGAATTAGCAGCCTTTATTGAGTTGATTTCAGTAGCGATGCACGCAATCAGCCGCTTGGATCAAAAAATGAATGACAATCAACAAGTTTTTGGCGTTTGGGGGGATGGCAATCTTGGCTATATTTCCTCAGTTCTTTTGAAAAATATGTATCCAGATGCTAAATTGATCGTTTTTGGAAAACATAAAGAAAAGCTGGATTATTTTTCATTTGCGGATGAAACATATCAAGTGGATGATATTCCTGCAAATTTAGAAATTTCAAATGCCATTGAGTGTACTGGTGGAATGGGTAGTCAAGATGCAATCAACCAAATTATTGATTTGATCAAGCCACAAGGAGTGATTGCTTTAATGGGAGTTTCTGAACATTATGTCGAAGTAAATACACGGATGATCCTTGAAAAAGGGTTAACTATGATTGGCAGTTCTCGTAGCGGTAGAGAAGCATTTCAAAAGACGGTTGACTTTTTAAGCGCACACGAAGAAACAAGACAACGTTTGGTTAATTTAATAGGCATTCGCAAAACGATTCGCCATTTATCAGATGTTGTTGAATTCTTTGAAGATGATTTAATCAGCAGTTGGGGAAAATCCGTGATGAAATGGGATATCTGATGTGAAAAAAATAAAATTGCTGGTAATAAAATCTTTTTTTCAAATCATTTATCAATATTGTCTCATTTTTTGTAAATTCAATCCCCAAAAAGTTACTTTAGCTACAAATCGCAACCAAGATTTGTTTTCCGGATTGAAAAATTTACAGACTATATTTGAAGAACAATCTAATTATCAAATAAAGGTGATTGCCTTTAAATTTGAAAGAAGTTTGCGCGGCCGGCTCAATTATTTTTATTATTCAATAGTCAGTATGCATGCACTGGCAACTTCTAGATTTTTCATTGTAGATGATTATTATTTTCCGATATACTGTATAAAGAAGAATAAAAAGAATATCGTTGTACAAATTTGGCATGCAATCGGTCATTTGAAAAGGTTTGGACTATCTATTGAAAGCAACAAAAAACAGATCATAAAACCTCATACCAATTATGATTATGCGGTTGTGAATAGTCAGTTAGACATTCCATTTTATGCAGAAGCTTTTGATATGAGACCTGAAGATATATTAGCAATTGGAAGTCCCAAAATTGATCGGCTAATCAATCATAAAATCAATAATGATAAGGTAGACGTTAGAACAGTTTTATATGCACCCACTTTTCGTCGTACGGATGAGGAAAATATTGCGTTAGTCCAAATGTTCATAAAGGAATTTGTACGAGATTTCAAAGATGATATTTTATATGTTTCCTTACATCCATATATGAGAGTCCCAGAATGGCCTATATCGGAGAATGTCCATATTTTTCAAGATAGCAATAGAATCGATGATATTTTATCGCAAGTAGATATTTTAATAACCGACTACTCGTCAGTTATGCTTGAATTCTTTTATTTTGAGAGGCCGGTATTGATTTACGCACCTGATTTTAATGCGTATAAAGATGATTTTGGGTTTTATGTTGATTTTAAATCTTACATTGAAGCACCAATTTTTGACTCTCTTGACAGCTTGATGCTTTATATGAAAAGTGGAGATTATAAAAATAAAACAGATTATATCTTAAAAATGAAAAATAAAATATTTGATTATTATGATGGTCAAAATTCTCAACGATTGTTTGACTTTCTTACCAAGGAAGTAGAGGGGTAATATGAAAATTAGTGTCATTATTCCTGTTTATAATGCAGGAAACTTTATTAAACCAACTTTAGACTCTTTAAAAAATCAGACAATGGATAAATCTGATTTCGAAATTTTAGCAGTTGATGATTTATCAACAGACAACAGTTTGGAGATTCTTGAGTCATATCGCACCGATTTACCCAACCTGCGTATTATAAAAAGAGAAACAAATTCAGGTGGACCGATGGTTCCACGAAATGATGCAATTGAAATGGCTAAAGGGGAATACGTACAATTTTTAGATAATGATGATTATTTAGGTGAGGATGCTTTAAAAAGGCTATATGCTTTTGCTACCGAAAATAATTCGGATGTAATTTTCGGTAAATATAAAGGAATCAATGGTAGAGGAGTACCGAAAAGCCAATTTTTAAAAGGAAATATTGCACATGCAGATATTATTAAAGATAACCTGATCTATACGATTGCTCCGCATAAGATGTTCAGAAGAAAAATGCTGATTGATCAAGACATACGTTTTGAAACGGAAATCAGGCCCGGAGATGAAGATAAACTATTCGTTATGCGTGCCTATCTTGATGCTAAAGTTATTTCTATTCTTAGTGACTATGATTATTATTATGTAGTCAGAAGACCCGGAGAGAACCTGAGTGTAGCATCTATACCTCAGAATCCAGAATTACATTTTATTGCACAAAAAAAAGTATTGCATTATATCGAAAAGAGCAGGTTTGATCAAGCCAAGCAACTAGGTCTTAAGGTTGCTTATGTCAACCGCTTGATTAGTTTTAGTATTCTAAGAGCGTCCATTCTAAATGAAAAATATGAGTACCAATTGAGAAAAAAATACTTTTCGGCAGCAAGAGATTTCTTTCTTCATTATGTCGGTGAATCTGTCATATCTAAGCTAAAAAAAGAACATGCCATCTTTGTTCAAAAAATATGCGAAGACAAAATGGATGAACTCATTGAGTTCGAAAAAGTAAGCAAAAAGCTCAACCAATCTTCCGATTATGAAATCGACAACGGACAGATATACTATCAAATGCAGTATGCAAATGGCTACAAAGAGCGATTGAATGTCAGCTTCTTAAACAAAACGTCAATCTATTTAAACAGTGTAACGGCATTTAAAAAGAAACTCTATATTGGAGCAAGTTTACACCACACCCTCATTGCAAATGATCAGTATCTAATTTGTAAAGAAAGAACTGACGGTCAAGAAATTACAATCAAGGCAGCTGAAATCAATGCAGCCGGAGAAGCCGTATTTATTTTACCAATCAAAAAATTGGAAAATGGGTTAATATGGGATCTTTTTATTGAATCTCATAAGCCTATACATCATCGCAGAAGACTTGGTAAAGATCGAAATTTAAAAAAAATCAATATGCGTATTGACACGAATAAATATCAGTTCACTGCCTATACAACGAAAGACTTTGACAATTTATCCATTAAGAAAGAAAAGGTAAATTAATATGAAAGGTATCATTCTAGCAGGTGGATCAGGGACACGCCTGTATCCCTTAACCAAAGCAACATCCAAACAATTAATGCCGATCTATGACAAACCGATGATCTATTATCCTATGTCGACGTTAATGTTGGCGGGAATTACGGAGATTTTAATTATTTCGACACCGCAAGACACCCCGCGTTTTGAAGAATTATTTGGAGATGGTCATGAATTAGGCATCCACATCGAGTATGCCGTTCAACCAAGTCCAGATGGGTTAGCGCAAGCCTTCATCATCGGCGAAGAATTCATTGGTGATGATAGTGTTTGTTTGATTCTTGGTGACAATATTTATTATGGTGGCGGTTTGTCAAATATGTTGCAGCGAGCAGCTCAAAAAGAACAAGGTGCCACAGTGTTCGGCTACCATGTCACTGATCCTGAACGTTTTGGGGTCGTGGAATTTGACGATGAGATGCAAGCTGTATCGATCGAAGAAAAACCCGATACTCCAAAATCAAATTATGCTGTCACTGGGCTGTATTTTTACGATAAACAAGTCGTAGAAATCGCGAAACAAATCAAACCCTCAGAACGCGGAGAACTTGAAATCACGGATATCAATCAAAAATACCTAGAATTAGGGCAACTATCCGTTGAAGTCATGGGACGCGGGTATGCATGGTTAGATACTGGAACCCATGAGTCATTATTAGAGGCATCAACGTTTATTGAAACAATTGAAAAACGACAAAATTTAAAAGTGGCTTGCTTGGAAGAAATTGCTTATCGCATGGGGTATATCAATCGTGAAGCATTGATCGATTTGGCACAACCACTGAAGAAAAATCAATATGGTCAATATTTATTGAACCTAGCAAAAGAGGCATAACGATGGGAAAATTAAAAGTAACAAAAACAAAATTAGCAGATGTCTTGATAATTGAACCGGCTGTCTTTGGTGATCATCGTGGTTTCTTTACCGAAAGCTATTCGGAAGCTGATTTCAAAGAAGCGGGCATTGGCCATGACTTTGTCCAAGACAATCATTCTTTATCAGTAGAAGCTGGTGTTTTGCGTGGACTGCATTTTCAAAAAGGCGAAGCGGCCCAAACCAAATTGATTCGGGTGGTAAGCGGTGCGGTGTTGGATGTGATCGTAGACATTCGTAAAGGATCTCCTTCCTATGGACAATGGGAAGGCTACATTTTATCCGAAAGTAATCACCGACAATTGTTGGTGCCAAAAGGTTTTGCCCATGGTTTTGTAACCTTGACGCCTAATGTCAATTTCTTGTACAAATGTGATAATTATTACAATGCGCAAGCAGATGCCGGTATTGCCTTTGACGATCCAGATTTGGCAATTGATTGGCCAATCGCCAAAGAACAGGCAATCCTGTCAGAAAAAGACCAACATCATCCGACCTTGAAAGCCTTTGAGGCAGAAAATACCTTCGTCTACGGAGAAATATAAGGAGCGTATTTAATTATGAAACGAATCATTGTAACCGGTGGTGCTGGATTTATCGGCTCCAACTTTGTTCATTACGTCGTGGCGCATCATCCAGATGTCCACATCACGGTTTTGGACAAATTAACGTATGCAGGGAATAAGGACAATTTAGCTGGCTTGCCAGAAGACCGTGTTTCATTGGTGGTGGGGGATATCGCCGATGCAGCATTAGTTGATGAACTGGTCCAACAAACAGATGCGGTCGTCCATTATGCGGCAGAATCCCATAATGATAATTCATTGAAAGATCCATTTCCTTTTGTGCAAACCAACCTGATCGGCACGTATACATTGATTGAAGCTTGTCGAAAGCATCAAGTCCGATATCATCATGTATCGACAGATGAAGTCTATGGGGATCTGCCCCTGAGAGAAGACCTGCCAGGCCAGGGTGAGGGGCCGGGGGAGAAGTTTACCGATCAAACACCATACAATCCATCAAGTCCATATTCATCCACCAAAGCAGGCTCCGATCTCTTGGTCAAAGCTTGGGTACGTTCTTTTGGATTACAAGCAACGCTCTCTAATTGTTCCAACAATTATGGACCGTATCAACACATCGAGAAATTCATCCCTCGTCAAATCACGAATGTATTAAGCGGCATTCGACCTAAATTATATGGCGAAGGCAAAAACGTCCGTGACTGGATCCATACCAATGATCATTCTTCTGCTGTCTGGGCCATCTTGACCAAAGGACGCATCGGAGAAACGTATCTGATCGGTGCCGATGGCGAGGAAGATAACAAAGCAGTGATCGAGTTGATCTTAACATTGATGGGACAATCCAAAGATGCCTATGATCATGTCAATGATCGACCAGGCCATGACTTGCGCTATGCCATCGATGCAACAAAACTAAAAGAAGAGCTGGGCTGGAGACCGCAATTCACCAACTTTAAAGATGGGTTGGCGGATACCATCGAATGGTACCGCAATAATCCCGAATGGTGGCAGGCAGAAAAAGCCCGCGTTGAAGCAAGTTACGCCAAGCAAGGTCAATAATTCAACAAAAAAGCAGGAAGCGAGAATTCCTGCTTTTTTCGAAAGGAAGAGATACATGTATTTAATTACAGGAGGAAACGGCCAATTAGGCACAGAATTACGTCATCTATTGGATGAACAAGGTGCTGCTTATCTATCGACAGATTCCGCTGAGATGGATATCACAGATGTACAAGCTACAATGAATAAAATCAAAGAAATACAACCAACGGTGATCTTTCATTGTGCTGCCTATACTGCGGTGGATAAAGCTGAAGATGAAGGCAAGGAATTAGACGAAAAAATCAACGTCGATGGCACCAACAACGTTGCATTGGCAGCCGAAGCAGTCGGGGCAACCTTGATTTATATCAGTACCGACTATGTCTTTGATGGTACCAAAAAAGACGGGGAATATGCGACGGACGACCAAGTCAATCCGCAAAATGAATATGGCCGGACCAAATTACTAGGTGAGAAAGCCGTGCAATCGATCATGAGCAAGTACTATATTATTCGTACCTCATGGGTCTTTGGTCAATACGGACACAATTTCGTCTTTACCATGCAGCGTTTAGCCAAAGAACACGATACATTGACCGTGGTCAATGATCAGTTCGGCCGTCCTACTTGGACCCGCACCTTGGCGGAATTTATGACCTATGTGATCACAAATGATGCCCCTAAAGGAATCTATCATTTATCCAATGACAATCATTGCTCATGGTACGAATTTGCCAAAGAGATCTTGAAGGAGACAGATGTGTCTGTCAAGCCTGTGACCTCAGCTGAATTTCCACAAAAGGCAACTCGCCCGCAGTATTCGGTGATGGATCTTTCAAAAGCAAAAGAGTTGGGATTTGAAATCCCAACATGGCAAGAGGCATTAAGAATGATGTTGCAAAATATTAGTTAGTTGGTAAAAATTGATTAATCTGTTGTGGCTCTATGACAGCTGAGGTAATTTAGAAAGTTATAATAGGTTTTAGGAAAAGGAGAAAAAATGGGGTTGAAAAAAAAAGTAGCATATTTGTTTAGTGTTCTTATATTAAGTTTAAATGTCGCTGTGCCAACTTTAACAACTGTAGCTGAAACCATAAATATAGATGAGGCAACGACCGGTAGTATTTCTTCTGAAAATGGAATTTCTTCGGATACTACTGAAAGAACAACTGAGAATCCTTCGTATGAAGGCAGTCAATCTAATACAAGCTCAGAATCATCTTCGATGACGAATGAAACAAATCCAACTGTCGATAGTAGTATAGTTGAAGAATCTACCGAAGAATCAATAGTGGATGAAAAAAAATTTTCATTGGATGAAACAATTTTTCCTGACGAAAATTTTCGAAACTATTTAATAGAAAATTTTGATAGTGATCATGATGGTTTCTTTGATGAAGATCCATCTAAAATAACCGAATTAAATTTATCAAATTTAGAAATTTCATCATTAAGCGGCATTGAAACCTTTAAAAATTTAGTTACTCTTGATGTTAGCAAGAATTTTATAGCGGAGATTGATCTAAGCCCATTCGTTCAACTAGAACAATTAGATATTTCTGACAACAAAATTGTATCATTTGATTTATCAAAAAATATCAATCTCACAAAATTTTATGGAGGAACGCAAACCACTTCAATAAGTGCTGACCAAAAAAACGATCTGTATATTGTTGATTTAGAAGATATATTTTCTGATGAACTACCAGAGTATGAGTTGAATGACACTGAATGGCGTTTGCAAGAAGGTTCAACCAAAGAACTTGTTGCTACGGATTTAAGTCCGTTAAGCCTTACAGTGGCAGTTAAAAATTTTAACTCAAACCTAGATGTTCAGACGTATCACTTCACATTGAAAATAGCTGTTGAATCCAAACAAATGACGACTAGGAGCAAAGAGAACAATGAAACGCCTAGTATTTCTTATCAAAGTTATTTGGAGAATGATTCTTGGCAAAGTGTAAAATATGATGGAGAAATTAGTGGTACAACAGGACAATCAAAAAAGATCACAGGTTTCAAAATTTTAAAAACGGGATTAAAAGATCCTGATAGTATCAGTTATCGAGGTCACTTTCAATCAACAGGTTGGGGGAACTGGAGTAGTACCTTAGAAGTCATTGGTGATATTAGTTCCACGCGACAAATGGAGTCTATTCAAATCAATAGTACAAGTCAGGATATTTATTATAGAGTTCATGTCCGAGATCTTGGCTGGCTAGGTTGGGCAAAAAATGGTGAGACTGCTGGTACCACAGGCATGGGTTTGCGGATTGAAGCAATTCAAGTTACTTTTGAAGAACCAGATGATCTATCTACTCCTAGCCTAATGGAATCTGGAACAATCAATAGCTCATATACAAGTTTTGTGGGAAATAGTTGGCAAACTGCAGTAAACAATGGTGCAACATCAGGTACAGTTGGTGAAAAACAACCTGTCCAAAAATTTTCAATGATAACAATCAATGATAAAATATCTGGAAGTGTGCGCTACAGCGGGCTTTCTCAAAATGGATCTTGGTCATCTTATGTAAATGCCGGACAAGAAATTGGTGTGATTGATACGCCATTGGAAGCTATAAAACTTGAACTGACTGGCGACTTAGCCAAATATGCAAATATTTATTATAGAGTACACGTTTCAGGTCTAGGATGGTTAAGTTGGACTAAAAATGGTGCTGAAGCAGGTACAACAGGATTTAATCTAGCAATTGTAGCGATTCAAATCATTGTGAAGCCAAGAAGATTATCTGAGCCAAATCAAGCAGGACAAGCATTTGTTTCTAGTAATACGTTAGGAAAAACTACCATTGACCTCTCATCTCACTCTCAAAGAGTTGGATGGGTAAATACAACAGGAAGCAAAGTCACTGGAGGAACAACAGGAAGAGGCTTGCGCTTAGAGGCTATACAGATCAAATTGGAAAACAGTGAATTTGATGGTGGTATTTCTTACCGGTCACATGTCCAAGGCATTGGCTGGCAAGCTTATCAATCGAATGGTGCGCTATCTGGGACTACTGGACAAGGTAAGAGACTGGAAGCACTTCAGGTAAAACTGACAGGAAAAGCAGCGAGACTCTATGATATTTATTACCGTGTTCACTCACAAACATATGGTTGGCTTGATTGGGCAGTCAATGACCAGAAAGCTGGAACTATTTCTTTGGGTAAACGTGCTGAAGCAGTAGAAATTCAACTGGTTCCTAAAGGTCAAAAAGCACCTGGCTCAACGGAAAAACCTTTTGTTGAAAAAAGTGAGTACCTTTTTGTAATGGGGCATGGGGTTTGGGATCCAGGGGCAGTCGGCAGCGGAACTAACGAACGTGATTTCACACGTAATGAACTGTTACCGTATTTAAGAAAATATGCTGCGAAATTAAAAACGAGTAAAATCAATTTTTATGATACATCAAAGGACATGTATCAGGACACCCAGATCATGGGTGGCGCATATTTAGTTAGTTCAAAAATTTTGTCTGTTACCGAAATCCATTTAGATGCTGGTGGAACCTTATCAACAGGTGGACATGTTATTGTTCATAAAGATCTTGTTCCCTCATTATCGAGTATAGCTATGGCTGAGACTATTCGTCAGCATGTAGGTTGGCACTCTGCTTATGCAAATAATCGAGGATTGAGCTTGCGTAATGACCTATTGAATTTAAGAGTCTTTAAAGATAGAGGAATTGACTATCGACTAACGGAACTTGGATTTATCTCAAATCCTAACGATGTGGCAAAAATCAGGAGAAATATTGATACAATAGCGAAACAATTGATTCAAGACGCAACAGGTGAAAAACTATAATTTTAAAAGAAGCGTTTGAGTAATTTATTAATCATTTCATTCCTCCTAACTTTCGTGTATAATGGTACAAGCCAGTATTACGAAAGTTAGGAGGAGTTGTTTTGAGTAAACAACATCCAGAGGATAAATCCTTTAAAGACGAAGTATTAGGAGCTTTAAAGCAACCTCAATCAGATCAAACCCAGGAAGACCAAGGTTTGAACGAGCGTCCTATTCAACAGCCTCAAGAAGAGGTGGGTTCGCGAACTGCAAGTGGAAAGACCAAAAATAAAAAAGCAAAGCAAACTGCTGCAAGTCGTAGGGCAGCAGTAGAAGAAGTACCCATAGCTGAAGGTGGAGAAACGCAATTGCGCAAGCAGCAACGCAAAAAAGAAGACCGAATTGTCAATCGGATCGTTTTGATCGTAGTCCTTGCTTTGCTCGTTATCGGTGGAGTTTTAGGATTTTCAATGTATCGTTATGTATCATCCGGGCTACAGCCTTTGAATCCTGATGACACGGAAACTGTCGCTGTTGAGATCCCTAGTGGATCGTCCAACAAAGCAATTGGAGAAATATTGGAAGAAGACAATATCATTAAGAGTGGTATGATCTTTAACTATTATACGAAATTCAATAATTTAACTGGATTTCAAGCGGGAAATTATCATTTTTCTCCTAGTATGACATTGGATCAAATATCGAAGATGTTACAAAATGGCGAAGGTTCGGTCACCTCTGATGCAAAAGTGACGATTCCAGAAGGATTTGATGTGGATCAAATCGGTGATGCTCTAGCGGAAGCAACAAATATCTCGAAAGACGATTTCTTAGCTTTGATGGAAAGCGATGAGTTCTTTGAAAAAATGAAAGAAACCTATCCTGAGCTTTTAGCAAGTGCCGGCGATGCGCAAGGCGTGCGTTACCGACTAGAAGGATACTTGTTCCCAGCGACGTATGACTACTATACAGGGAATACCCTAGAAGAAGTCGTTACCCAAATGGTGGATAAATCAAATTCAGTCTTGTCCAAATATTTCGATCAAATTGCTCAAAAAGAAATGACGGTCCAAGAAGTCCTTACATTGGCTTCACTTGTTGAAAAAGAGGGTAGTAAGCTAGAAGATCGTAAAAATATCGCACAGGTATTCTTCAATCGTTTAGCGATTGATATGCCGCTGCAATCGGATATTTCGATTCTATATGCGTTAGGTGAGCACAAAGAGCTAGTCACTTATGAGGACACTCAAGTTGACTCTCCTTATAATCTCTATGTGCAAACTGGCTACGGACCTGGACCATTCAACAATCCAAGCGAAGCAGCGATCCAAGCTGTCTTAGATCCAACACCGAACAACTACTATTATTTCGTTGCTGACATTCAAACCCAAGAAGTTTACTTTGCGGAAACCTATGAACAGCATATGCAATTAGTGGAACAATATGTAAACAATACCTCAAATTAAATTTTCATAGGTTTATAGTTTACATTTAAAAAAAAGCATGGTAATCTTTTGTGGACTCATCGCAAAAGATTACCTTTTGCGATTTATTAGAAGTTACTAAAAGGAGAAAAGAACTATGGTAGAAAAAGTTTACCCAATGACACTTGAAGGAAAAGAAAAGCTAGAACAAGAATTAGAAGAATTGAAAACGGTAAAACGCGGGGAAATCATTGAACGTATCAAGGTAGCCCGCAGTTTTGGCGATTTATCCGAAAACTCCGAGTATGAGTCTGCAAAAGATGAACAAGCGTTTGTCGAAGGCCGAATCACTACTTTAGAAAATATGATTCGTTTTGCAGAGATCATTGATAATGAGGGTGTAGACTCTGATGAAGTTTCCATCGGAAAAACTGTGATTTTTGTTGAGTTGCCTGATGGTGACGAAGAAGAGTACATGATCGTTGGTAGTGCTGAAGCAGATCCGTTTTCTGGTAAAATTTCCAATGATTCACCAATCGCTCGTGCCTTGATTGGGAAAAAAGTCAATGATGAAGTGACGATCTCAACGCCAGGCGGAGATATGCAAGTGAGAATCACAGAAGTAAAGAAAAGCTAATTGCTTGATCACTCGATCAAACTAGTTGACCCTGTTGTTCATTCTCCTTAAGGGAATTTGATCAAACAGGGTCTTTTTTCGGACCAGCGACGGATGGACAAACCATTTTTTTCGGGTATGATAAAGTAGAATTACTAGGAGGAGGAGCTTGAATGAAAAGTCCTTGGCGTTTTTTCTTTATTGTTGAAGCGCTCTTACTGCTTTTTGCGGTATGGCAAATTTTATCTAATCCGCCATTATTATTTTTATTAATACTTGGTGTGACGTGCTTGGTTCTGGTGAACCGAAGTGAGCGAAAGAGCAATTTTAAAAATTTCTTGATGGTCTCAAGTTCCATTGCTATTTTGATCAGTTTGTTAAATAGTCCAGCATTGTGGCTGATGCTGATTTTTGCGATTTTATTTATTGGATTAAAAGGAGTCGAGATTACCGGAATCGATTTGACTAAAAATTCCTTCTGGCGCAAAAAACAAATGATCATCGTTGAAACCGAAGAACCAAAAGCGGATCATCCGTTGAAACAAAAACAGCAGTGGTTAGGCAATGAACGAATCGGCAGTCAAGTTTATGAATGGGATGACATCAATTTAGATATTTTGACGGGAGACACTTTCATTGATCTAGGCAACACTTTATTGCCTAAGAAAGAAAACGTCGTGATCGTACGAAAAGGCTTTGGCAGAACTCGTATTTTAGTGCCTGCTGGCATAGCAATCAAATTAGAGCACAGTACTTTTATTGGCTCCGTTATCTTTGAAGGTGAAGAAACGAGCTTGAAAAATGAAAAAGTGACGATCTACAGCCCCGATTATGGCGAAAATAGTCGGCGTTTGAAAATTTTAACGAATACCCTTGTTGGTGATGTTGAGGTGATTCGGGTATGATCGGGAAATTTTCAAGAGGCATGATCGCGTTTTATGCAGGCTTAGCAAGTTTTTTTACCATGATTTTGATGTTGTTCTCCTATTTGTATGCCAGTGGGAAAAATAATTGGCTGATAGAAGTCTTTCAAATCAAGCTCTTCTTTATCCCGATCGTCTTTCACTTACTTGTAATATCTGCATTGATTGCTTTAGCTGTCTTTTTACTGATTTCTTTTTTCCGCAACCGTCAATACGGTCCGGTGGAAGAAAAGCTAAGACTGTTAGCCAGCGGCTATATCGATAGCCCTTTATTGGAAACAAAGATCCCCCATGCGTCTGAAAACCATTTGATTGCGAATGTGGATCGTGATATTGCCAGTATCCAATCGAAGATGAAACAGATGTCGATGGAATTACAGCAATTGAATGCGAAACCGCAGTTTGTTGATGGTCAGACGAAAGAAGAGATTTTAGAAGCAGAAAGGCAGCGTCTGGCGCGTGAATTGCACGACTCTGTTTCTCAACAGCTGTTTGCCGCCATGATGATGATGTCTGCACTAAATGAGCAAGCGATTCGAACAGATGCTCCAGAAAGTCAAAAGAAACAGTTAGCGATGGTCACAGACATTATCAATGCTTCGCAATCTGAAATGCGGGCGCTCTTGCTTCATCTACGACCTGTAACTTTGGAAGGGAAGAGTCTAAAGCAAGGAATCGAGCAATTGTTAAAGGAATTAGAGACCAAAATCAAAATTCTATTGACTTGGGATATTGAAGACTTTACGATGCCTAGTTCGATTGAAGATCAACTCTTTCGTGTGATCCAAGAACTCTTGTCTAATACACTGCGTCACGCGAAAGCTGATGAGTTAGAAGTTTACTTGCATCGCATCGATAATAACGTGTTATTGCGGGTGATCGATGACGGGGTTGGCTTTGATACCCAAGATCAAAAAGCCGGCAGCTATGGCTTAATGAATATCCGAGAACGGGTGAGTGCCGTTGGTGGTACGTTGAAAATTATTAGTTTTAAAAAGCAAGGAACCAGCATTGAAATCAAAGTTCCATTGTTGAAGGAGGCATAACGGATGATAAACGTGTTGTTAGTTGATGACCATGAAATGGTTCGTCTGGGGGTATCTTCTTACTTATCGATTCAAGACGATATAGAAGTGATTGGGGAAGCGGAAAATGGCCGAGTAGGGTATGAAAAGGCCTTGGAGCTGCGACCAGACGTGATTTTGATGGACTTAGTGATGGATGAAATGGATGGGATCGAATCTACGAAATTGATTTTAAAGGATTGGCCGGATGCAAAAATCATTATTGTCACTAGTTTTATTGATGACGAGAAAGTCTATCCAGCTATTGAAGCGGGTGCGGCCGGTTATCTGTTAAAGACGTCTACTGCTCATGAGATTGCGGAAGCCATTCGTGCCACCCAGCGAGGAGAGCGGGTCTTAGAACCCGAAGTCACCACGAAAATGATGGATCGTTTGACGAATCGGACACCAATCCTACATGAAGATTTGACCAATCGGGAACAAGAAGTGTTACTGTTGATCGCCGAAGGAAAGAGTAACCAAGAGATTGCGGATTCGCTCTTTATTACCTTGAAAACTGTTAAGACACATGTATCGAATATCTTATCAAAATTGGAAGTTGAAGATCGTACACAAGCGACAATATATGCTTTTAAACACGGTTTGATAAAATAAATTCTCGATAATTATGCCTCCTCATGGTCAGTTGAGGAGGTTTTTGTTATACTAAATTATGATCTGGTAAAAAAGGAGCGTTTGTGGTGAAGCAAAATTATGCAATAATCGGTCTGGGCCGTTTTGGTGGCAGTATTTGTCGCACGTTGATTGAATCTGGTCAAGAAGTACTGGCCATCGATAGCAATGAAGATCGGGTGAATGAGTACATGAATATCGCCACCCATGCGGTGGTCGGCAATGCACAAGATGAGATGACCTTGCGTTCACTAGGGATTCGTAACTTTGACCATGTGATCGTTGCGATCGGTGAAGATATTCAAGCCAGTATATTGGTCACACTGATGGTTAAAGAAATGGGTGTTCCTAATATCTTAGCCAAAGCCCAAAACGAATACCATGCCCGTGTACTGGAAAAACTCGGCGCAGACCGTGTCGTCCATCCTGAACGTGATATGGGGATTCGCATCGCCCATAACCTAGTTTCCAAAAATATCTTAGATTATATTGAACTATCTGACGAATTTTCTCTAGCAGAGATTCGCGTGTCCAATCCACGCTTTTTCAATAAATCCTTGATTGAGCTGAATTTTCGACAAAAGTATGGTCTGACAGTCGTTGCGATTCGTCGGGGACCAGGACAAGTGATCGTTTCGCCTGATGCAGAGGCAATCGTGCGTGAAAATGACAATTTACTCGTGATCGGCAATACAGATGATGTAGATATACTCGATGAACATATGAATGATTAGGAGTGAAGAAAATGAACTTAACAATAAGTCCTGAAGCAATGCAATGGTTCAAAAAAGAGTTGGTGGTAGACCAAGGAAGCGGGATTCGTTTTTTTGGAAAAATTTATGGCAAGACACAAGTGCATGACGGATTTTCCGTGGGGATGTCAGTCGATAAACCAGAACGTCCGATCGTTGAACAAACCATTGACGGCTTGCTTTTTTTTATTGATGAAGCGGATGAGTGGTTTTTCAAAGGCTATAATCTGACAGTTGATTATGATCAAACGTTGGATGAACCGAAGTACGATTTTAGTGAAGATAAAAAATAATGTGGATTCGGTCATAGCTGACCGGCTTTCCACGATTGGCTCTAGGAGATGAAACCGATGTTATCAATTGTTGTACCTTGTTTTAATGAAGAGGCGAGCTTGCCGATATTCTTTGAGGAAACAGAAAAGGTGAAGAAACATTTAAACATGCCTTTTGAATATATTTTTGTTAATGACGGCTCTTCAGATCAAACACTACCTGTTTTAAAAGCGTTATATCGTGCCCACCCCGAAAGTGTTCGCTATTTATCTTTTTCGAGAAACTTTGGCAAAGAAGCTGCACTTTATGCAGGCTTACAAGCGGCGAAAGGCGATTTTGTCACTGTGATGGACGCAGATCTACAAGACCCGCCGACATTACTGCCAGAAATGTTTGCGATGCTGGAAGCAAAACCAGAGCTTGATTGTGTGGGGACTAGACGGGCGGATCGCAAAGGAGAACCGAAGATCCGTAGTTTTTTCTCAGATGCTTTTTATAATATTATCAACAAGATTGCCGATACCGAAATGGTAAATGGTGCCCGAGATTTTCGCTTGATGCGCCGTAATATGGTAGATGCCGTTTTACAACTGTCAGAGTACAATCGCTTTTCAAAAGGGATCTTCAGTTGGGTCGGCTTTGATACAGAGTACATCGCCTATGAGAATCGAGAACGAGTAGCGGGTGAGACTTCGTGGTCATTTTGGAAACTATTTCAATATTCGATCGACGGGATTGTCAACTTTTCGGATACCCCTCTGAACATTGCTTCGTTTATTGGGGCGCTTTCTTGCTTGGGCTCTCTGATTGCTTTGGTATTTATTGTGATCAGAACCTTTATCTTTGGTGATCCAACAACTGGTTGGCCATCGATGGTTAGCATTTTCTTATTTGTGGGCGGCTTGCAATTGCTTTGTTTGGGAATCATCGGGAAATATATTGGGAAAATTTTCTTAGAAACCAAAAATAGACCGTTATATTTCTTGAAAGAAACTGAAAAAGACCAAGAAAAACAACGATAAATTAAAAGTGTACAATCTGAAGGTTTCGCCTCCAACTGTACACTTTTTTTGCGGAAAGAATTTGTTAGTAGCCTTTATCCAAGTTTATCTCATTTTTTTCAAGTTCTTGTTTCGCCAAAAATTGTTGGAGATTCGCTAAGAAAATGGCCATAAATGCCTTTTGAAAATGGGGCGTATGCCCTGAGATATGGGGGGTTATCAAAAGGTTCTCGATGAGCCATAACGGATCATTCTCGGGCAATGGCTCTTCTTCAAAAACATCCAGTGCGGCAAATGCCAGCTGCTTTTTTTCTAGGGCTTTTGCTAATGCAGTGGTATCCACACTAGGCCCGCGGCCGACATTATAAAAGGAAGCACTAGGTTTCATTTGGGCAAAAAAAGCTGCATCATACAAGTGAGTGGTTTCTTCCGTCAGAGGAAGGATGTTGATGACGCAATCGGCGGTTTTTGCGCAAGCGTGTAAGTCAGATAACGCAAACGTTTTATCAAAACCCGCCACCTCATGCCCGCTAGTATTGATACCAATGGGACTTACACCAAAAAAGGTCAATGCTTGAGCTAACTTTTGACCAATTTGTCCCGTACCAACGATCAAAATTTCTTGGTCCGACAATTTTGTATAGGGAATCGTATTCGGTGACCATTGCTGTTTTCTTTGTTGTTGGATTGCTTGGAAAATCCCGCGGTTTTCCATAAATAGTAGAGCCAATAGATGGTCTGTAATCGATTCAGCATGGATGCCGCTACCATTAGATAAGCGAATGCCGTATTTCGCAAACTCTTTTAAGGGTAAGGTGTCTACGCCAGCTGAAATTGCTTGGACCCATTTCAAATTTGTTTTCTCCGTTAGTAGGTAGTCCTTCCATTCGGGCTTCCAACCGATGGTAATTTCTACTTGTGACCAATCAATTGCTTGGTCCTTTCTGTACACAAGAAATTGATAGTCTTTTTCGATTTGTTTCACGTATGTGTCGCGAAACTCTCGAGTGGCTAAGATTATTTTTTTCATTGCCAAGCCTCCTTTTAACTTAAGTGTAGCAAAGAATGAGAAAAAAACCATGTTCAAGGAATTGAACATGGCCCAGATTAGGTTTTAAACTGAATTTTTGGAGAATGTTTGACCCCTTGTGTGAATAAGAATAAAGAACCAAACAAAATAAAGGTGGTTGCATCGAAGGAAGGCAATAGTAGTTGTACGATTACACTAATAAGCGTAGGCAATGCAGCACTTACGATCAGAATCTTTAAATTTTCAAAGAAAGTATAGGAGAATTGTTTTAATTTTGTATAGATCGTTGCAATAAAGGTCCCCATCATTAAGGTGATTAGCAAGCTAACAAATGATGGATACAATGCAACAAAAAAGACAATGAGTTTGATTATCCATGGGATCGCTTGGTTGGATAGCGCTTCTCGAATCGCCTGACCGTTAAGATTGCGCAGCGCAGGCTCACTGTAATCAAATTCTAATTGATTAGAATCTAACATTGACGTCGATAAGCCAGAAGAGGGGATACGGATGACCAGCTGATCTTTTAACAAGCCAACAGCGATGACAGAGCCAGTGACATCAGATGCAATATCTGCTGGCGTACGGTTGCCATCTGGATCGAAAGTAAAGATGATCGAATCGGTTTGATAAATGAAACCTTGCGTACCCGGCGCTGTAGCAAGCTTGCCATTTTCGATCGTAAAATCTGGGATCGATTCTCCAATTTTTTGTCCGTCTGCTTGCACATCGCGAAAGACACCTAATACATTGATGGTCATCGGTACCGCGATAAGCACGGAGGCGCTTAATAGAAAAACGATTACTTTGGAAAATTCTGCTTTTTTGACAAATTTTAAATCAGGTATTCGGAAAAAAGCAATTTTAAATAGTTGGACGATAGTCATTTGCTGATGAACTCCTTTGTGGTATAACTAGAGTAATTGTAACGAAGGGTTCTTTGAATTACAAGGAATTCACAAAAAAAGAACCAATAATCGAATGAATGAATAAATAAAGAAATGAAAGTAGGCAAAAGAATGCAAAAGTACAACGAATACAAGCAGTTCTTGCAGCAAAAAAAGTTGTGGGAGCCGATTACGTATTTATTTTTTGGTGGATTAACGACCTTAGTCAACATTGTCGTCTACCTCGTTTTTCGTGAAGGATTTGGTTTTTATTACCAGACAGCGAATGTGATTTCCTGGATTGCTTCTGTTTTGTTCGCCTACTTTACAAATAAGTTATGGGTCTTTGAAGCAAAAACCGAGACAAAGCAAGAGTCATGGGCGGCATTTGGGAAGTTCATTTTCTTTCGCGTCTTATCATTAGGCTTAGATATGCTTTGTATGTATCTATTTATTTCAATTTTGGCAACCGGCGATCTAGTTGCCAAGCTGGTCACCCAAGTTGTTGTTGTTTTGGCAAACTATGTGTTTAGTAAATTTTTGATTTTCAATACGAAAAAAAGTGAGAAAAAGTAAGCATATTTTTTGAACAAAGTCTGATAGTCTGATAATGTTACTTATGTAAACATTATCATTGAGGAGGAATTTTTTTATGACTTACACATTACCAGATTTACCTTACGCATACGATGCATTAGAACCATACATTGATGAAGAAACGATGCATTTGCATCATGATAAACACCATAACACTTATGTAACAAACTTAAACGCAGCGATTGAAAAACATCCTGAGTTAGGTGAAAAAACAGTTGAAGATTTATTAGCTGACTTTTCTTCTGTACCAGAAGATATTCAAACAGCAGTTCGTAACAATGGTGGCGGCCATGCCAACCACACGTTCTTCTGGGAAATCTTAGGCCCAAATGCTGGTGGCGAACCTACTGGAGCCATCAAAGAGGCAATTGAAGAAACTTTTGGCAGCTTTGAAGACTTTAAAGAAGAATTTAAAACTGCTGCAACCGGACGTTTTGGTTCAGGTTGGGCATGGTTAGTCGTGAAAGATGGTAAACTAGCGATTACTTCAACAGCGAATCAAGATTCACCATTGATGGATGGTCAAACACCTGTTTTAGGTTTAGATGTTTGGGAACATGCGTATTACTTGAAATACAAAAATGTTCGTCCAGATTACATCAATGCTTTCTGGAGTGTTGTTAACTGGGACAAAGTAAACGAATATTTCGCAAAAGCTTAAACAATTTACTTGAAAGAAGCCTGCTAAAAGGCTTCTTTTTTTGTGGATAGAAAGAATCGTTTTGATATTGCTAACGCTTACATAATCCGCTATAATAAAGGCGACGGAATCGTCGGATTATAATTATTGGAGGCTTTACACACTATGGAACATGGGAAAGTAAAATGGTTCAACAACGAAAAAGGGTTTGGTTTTATTACAGTTGACGGTGGCGATGATGTATTTGTTCACTTTTCTGCCATTCAAGGAGACGGTTTTAAATCACTTGAAGAAGGTCAAGAAGTTGAATTTACGATCGTTGAAGGTGCCCGCGGACCGCAAGCAGCGGAAGTGACCAAAGTCTAAAATCAAGTAGACTGTAGACAAAGCAGATTATTCATCTCAAAGGAGCATGAATATCTGCTTTTTTGATACACTTATATTAGTTTCTATTTCTTGCTAGACGTAGAGATGAGGAAGTACCTTCATATAGGTTGCTGCTTTTTATATGAAAAATAGGAAATTAAAGCAAATATTTAGGGTTAATAATCTTTCAAATTTGTTAATTCTTTCCTAAGAATCTTTTTTTTCTGGGTTTTATGATATAATCTATTAGTGATTTTTATTTTGAAATAAGAAGGGACTAAAAATGAAACGAGTTATTACCTATGGAACATTTGATTTGCTTCATTATGGTCATATTAATCTATTGAGAACTGCTAAGCAAAAAGGTGATTACTTGATTGTGGGATTATCAACCGATGAGTTCAATTTATTACAAAAAGGTAAGACTAGTTATTTTAGCTATGAAAAAAGGAAACAGCTTTTAGAAGCAATAAGATATGTCGATCTTGTTATTCCAGAAGAAAATTGGGAGCAAAAAATAACGGACATGAAGAAATATAACGTCGATATTTTTGTAATAGGGGACGACTGGTCAGGTAAATTTGATTACCTAACTACTGAATCAGGAGTTGAGGTAGTTTATCTTCCAAGAACGCCAGAAGTTTCAACAACTCAAATAAAGGCTGACCTGACAATGTTCAATCAAAACAATGTAAGCAAAGATTTTTAGAATGGATGAGAAGATAAGATGGATAAACAAGTTAAAGTTCGTAGTACTTTAGTAACAAAAGAATACGATCTTCTGAAGAAAAAATCAGATAAAGTAAAATCTCTATTTAAATTTTATAAAAAAAATATGAGTACATTCTGGGCATTAAAAGGCGTAAGTTTTGAAGTAAATGCCGGTGAATCAGTAGGAATCATTGGTATTAATGGATCAGGGAAATCAACACTTTCGAACTTGATTAGTGGAATTATTCCTCCTACATCAGGAACGATGGAGGTTAACGGAGAAACTTCGATCATTGCAATCGGTGCTGGATTGAAAATCCAACTGACCGGACTAGAAAATATTCGTTTAAAAGGCCTGATGTCAGGAATGACGAATAAAGAGATTGATGACAAATTAGATGACATCGTTGCTTTTGCTGATTTAGGAGATTTTATTAATCAACCTGTAAAAAGCTATTCCAGTGGTATGAAATCTCGTTTGGGCTTTGCTATTGCTGTCCACAACAATCCGGACATATTAGTAATTGATGAAGCTTTATCTGTAGGAGATGAAACTTTTTACCAAAAATGTGTGGATAAGATTATGGAATTTAAAGAAAATGGGAAAACTATTTTCTTCGTTTCTCATTCACTGGGACAGGTAGAAAAACTTTGTGATAAAACGATTTGGATGCATTACGGTGATTTAAAAATGTTTGGACCCACTAATGAAGTGATGAAAGAATATCGTGAGTTTATTGATTGGTTTAAAAAATTACCCAAAAAAGAACAGAAAAAATATCAGGATGAATATAAAGAAAAACAAAAACAATTTAGTATTGAAAAATTAGTTGAAAAAGCCAAAAATGATCCACAAACTTTAAATCAGAATTTAGATGCTACCGAACTGGAAAAAAATACGAAACGAACTTTATTTGGAGAAAAAATGACTATTTTTACTAAACTCGTTTTATCTTTAACAATTTTGAGTATTCTTTTTTTCAGTATCGTTACATTTAGTGGAAGATCTTTGGGTTATGCGCTTAAGAATCCTATAGAAGTTATTACGAAAGTTATCGTACGGTAATCATCGATACTTACTTATATTATGTAGAAGAGGAAGAGCCTTGTGAAAGAAATAATTGCAGTTTTAAAGGAACAAATTCAGCATAGTGGTATGATTTTTCGAATGTCTCGCTATGAAGATAAAGCCACTTACCAAAGTCATTATTTAGGGCTAGCTTGGCAAATTTTGAATCCGGCCATTCAAATCGGAATCTATTATCTAGTATTTGGATTGGGCGTAAATAATAATCGTCAGGTAGACGGATTTCCATTTATTATATGGATGTTAGTTGGTATCACAGCATGGTTTTATATAAGTTCATCTGTTTTAGGAGCATCAAACAGTATTCACAGACAAGTTGGAATGGTTGCTAAAATGAAATTTCCCGTAAGTATTTTACCAACAATCAATATTGTTAGTAATCTGTCATCATATATTCCGATGGTAGCAATTGTTGTGGGATCATTATTATTTACTGGAAATACACCTACCATTTATTGGATCCAGTATTTTTATTATTTTTTCTGTATGGTTAGTTTTTTGTTTGCATACGGGGTGTTGAATGCAACAATCACAGTGTTGGTTCGGGATTATCATATTTTCTTACAATCGGTTCTACGTTTGCTTTTCTATGTGTCTGGACCAATATGGGATATAAATAATCGCAATATGCCGGTATGGTTAGTTAAAATTTTAAGACTCAATCCTTTTTATTATATTATTGAGGGCTTTCGAGACTCGTTGCTTTCCCGTGCATGGGTTTGGGAAAAAACAACTTATACACTTATCTTCTGGTGTCTAACTTTGATGCTTCTTATTCTAGGAAGTCATTTGCATATGAAGTTCCGCGCTCGTTTTGTGGATTATATTTAAAAAAGACTATTTGCGGTGTCCCCTCTAACTTAGAGGGGACACTTTATTTTTGTTTATTTCAAAGAAGTTACGGAAGCATTAAATATGAAGTTGATTCATGATAGCGATTGCTGAAAGATGCGTTTTGTGGGAAAATTTATTTGATGAGTGAATTTTTATTGGTGAGGTGTAAGATGCGGAGATATCAAAAGGTAATTTTAGGTATTTTAGTCGTGTTAGTAGTTGGAATCATTGGAGTAACGATTTACGGGATGCAGGTTTATCGAGAGACAAATGCCACGTTTAATCAAATCTCTCACGCTGTTGATCGGAAAACAGACAAACGAGAGGAAGCGATCAGCATTGAAGATCGAGATCCGTTTTCCATTTTGCTGATGGGAATCGATACTGGAGCATTAGGCCGTACCGAGCAAGGTCGCTCGGATAGTATGATGGTGGTGACGGTCAATCCTGAAAAAAAACAGTCAACGATCATTAGTCTTGATCGTGATATTTACACACAAATCGTTGGTTACAATACGATCGATAAGCTGAATCATGCCTATGCTTTCGGTGGGGAGGCTATGGCCATGGACTCTGTTGAAAATCTCTTGGACATTCCTATCGATCACTATGTGACGATCAATATGCAAGGGATGCGGGATCTGATCGATGCAGTTGGGGGTATCGAGGTGACAAATGCTATCGATTTTACTTTAGAAGGTGTTCATGTCCCTGAAGGGCGAATCACCTTAGATGGGAAAACAGGTTTGGCTTATGCAAGGATGCGCAAACAAGATCCGGAAGGGGATATCGGACGCCAAAGACGGCAAAGAGAAGTGGTTACGAAAATTCTTCAAAAAGTTATGAGTCTGAATGGCATCAGTAATTACCAAAAGATTCTCAAAGCGGTTGAAAAGAATTCGAAGACGGATCTTACGTGGAATGATATGATGGACATCGCTACCAATTATATCCCTGCTTTTACGACCATCAAACAAGAGCAACTCCAAGGAGAAGGGCAACTGATTGGTGGAGTGTATTATCAGTTATTGGGGACGAATCAGTTGTTGCATACGCAAAATTTATTAAAGGAGCAGTTGCAACTTCCGACGAACGAGGGTTTGACCCAAGGCGACGAATTTACTAACGGATCGCCTAATTATCAGTTATACGACGACAGTCTGACCTTTTCAGAAGAAAACTCAACAACTGGAGAGTAGCTAGTTTCTTTAGAAGCCTAAAAAGCAGGATGACCGAAAGTCCTCCTGCTTTTTAGTTTTCCACAAAAGCACCAACGGAAATCTTGTTTCACGAAACCATCAAATGAAAAAACATAAGAAAGCTTAAAAAAACAATTTTTTCATGAAAGAATGAAAATGAAACAATCAAACTGTGAAACATTTACTCGGATTCACGCTAATTTTTATAGTTTTTTCTAAGGATTAATGGATATTTTTTGTTTTTTCTGTTTCGAATCGAATTTTTTGGTAAAATAGGACAGTAGTCATTATAGATTGGAAGGATAGATGAGATGAAGAATTTGAAAGATAAAGTTGTCCAAGGGATACGTAAGGGGCCAGAAGAACCAAAGGCTAAATCGTATCGCAAATCTCATGTTCCATTTCGATTGAACTTTTTGTTTTTTATTATTTTTGCTTTGTTTGTATCTTTGATCGTTCAATTAGGCTATCTACAGATCGTCAATGGCGACAATATTGAGCAGCAGTTGAAAGCTTCATCTGTAGTGGAAGTCAAAGGAAGCGCCCCACGGGGAATGATCTATGACGCTTCTGGAAAAGCGCTGGTGGAAAATCAAGCCAATGCGGCAATCACATTTACCCGCGGAAACAAAATGACCGCTCAAGATCTGTTAGAAACGGCCAAAAAATTGAGCGAGTTGATCGAAGTTCCTGTGGACAAAAATTTGTCTGATCGAGATCTTAAGGATTTTTGGCTGGCAGATGAAGACAATCTTGAAGCAGCAACTGACCGATTGAGTGATGAAGAGCGTTCTTTAGGCACTTCTGAACAATATGCGGCAACCGTTGAGAAAGTGACAGAAGATGAAATCAATTTTTCTGATGCCGAATTAGAAGCAGCCACGATTTTTAAGCGGATGAATAGCGCCCAATCTTTGAGTACGGTCTTTATTAAGACGTCGGATGTGTCTGACCGTGAATTAGCTATTGTTGCTGAGAACATGGTCGATTTACCGGGAATCTCCACAGGTACCGATTGGACACGAAAGATCGTTGAAGGAAGTTCTCTGGCTAGTTTGATCGGAACGGTGACCAGTGAAGAACAAGGAATTCCTGAAGAAGTCTTGGAGGAATTTTTAGAAAAAGGCTATGCTCGTAATGACCGTGTTGGACGTAGCTATTTAGAGCAGCAGTATGAAGAAGTCTTACAAGGTACAAAATCCATTTCTGAGATCTCTCTTGATAACAATAATAATATTGAAAGTCAAAAAGAAACCTTTGCTGGGGCAAAAGGGGATAACCTTGTTCTAACATTGGATGCTGAGTTTCAGGCGAAAGTTGATAAAATTTTGCAAGACAATTTCCAAAAACTGATTGATTCTGGCGCAGCTGAATATTCTCCGGGGGTATACGCAGTGGCGTTAAATCCAAAAACCGGCGGCGTTTTGTCAATGTCTGGTTATCATCATGACACAGGCTCAAATGAATTGCAGGAAAATGCCATTGGTACCTTCATTAATTCCTTTGTACCAGGGTCCGTTGTCAAAGCAGGGACTTTGGCTGCCGGCTGGGAAAATGGGGTCTTAAACGGCAATGAAGTGCTGTTGGATCAACCAATCAGAATTGGCTCCGATGTCAAAGCCTCAATTTTCAACCCAACTGGGGCAAATAATCGTAACCTTTCTGCGGAGCAGGCGTTGGAAGTTTCTTCTAACTCCTATATGATGCAAGTCGCTTTACGTTTGATGGGCATCAATT
This sequence comes from Enterococcus sp. AZ095a, assembly GCF_050546735.1. Classification (NCBI taxonomy): domain Bacteria; kingdom Bacillati; phylum Bacillota; class Bacilli; order Lactobacillales; family Enterococcaceae; genus Enterococcus; species Enterococcus sp. AZ095a. The sequence goes on from NZ_CP172953.1 coordinate 1,282,860, forward strand.
ATCAGTCAGGTATCTCAATTCCAACAGTGGATCGTCAAGGGGATGTCTATGAAAAACTACGTTCGTCTTTTGCCTCTTTTGGTATGGGAACTGAAACTGGGATCGATTTGCCGGGAGAAGCGACTGGTATCAGCACATCGATCGATAACATGGATCCGGTCAGTGATGGTGGGAAGATCCTTGACTTGGCTTTTGGTCAGTTTGATACCTATACGACGTTGCAGCTGGCACAATATGCAGCAACTGTTGCTAATGGTGGCAAAAGATTGCAGCCTCATATCGTCGACGGTATTTACGGCAATGACGAAACTGGCGGTCTTGGCTCACTGATTGAAGAGATCGAACCAACGGTATTGAATGAAGTTGGTTTAACAGATGCTCAAATGCAAATTATTCAAAATGGATTTTATGATGCAGTTCATGGAACGGATGCTTGGGCAACTGCCAAAGGCTTGGCTTCTGCGAAAATGGAGGTCTCTGCCAAAACAGGTACTGCCGAAACACCAATTGTGGATAGTAATGGCAATACCATCAGCTTAGTTAACCTAAACATCGTTGCCTACGGGCCAAGCAGTGATGCGGATATTGCGATTGCGATCGTAATGCCTCAATTAAAAGGCGACACAGATACCCATCCAAATATTCAAATCGCCAAAGAGATCATGGATGCTTACTACGACTTATATATGAAATAAGCATAAAAAATCGCAGTGAAGACTGCGGTTTTTTTGTTTTATAAGAAAACTGATAGAAAACCAACATTTAGTGAGAAAGACTTGCTATTTTTGAATGATTGGCTTAGAATACTAGCGGTCAAGAGATAATTTTGATTTGCACGTTAAATAAAAAGATAAACTGATGATAAAAGGGGTAAAAAACGTAATTATGAACAAGGAATGTTTAAGTAAGCAAGAACTAATGAAGCAGTTGGGACAATTTACACCAGCTGAAAAAAAGGAGATTCGGGATTATTTGCAACGGAAAAATCCATTGCTTTTCCGAAAATTTGAACGAATGAAACACGATTTATATCGCTTGGAATCACGGCGTGTCCAATGCGAGATTGAAAATAACGAAAAGGAGCTAGGTCTTCTAAACGACAAGATCCTTTTAAAAAAAGAAGATTTTCTTGAGCTGTTATTAGCCATTCGAAAGAAAAGAGGGTAATGGATGGAATTTATTGAACTCGTCATTATCATTGCAATTCTTGTCACATTATCAAATGTGGCGAGCAAAATATTGCCCTCAGTACCGATCTTTTTTATTCAAATCATCTTAGGAATTTTATTAGGTCTTACAGAAATGGGTCAAGAGATCGCCTTTGAACCGGAAATGTTTTTAGTAATGATCATTGGTCCATTGCTATTTCGAGAAGGGGAACGAGCAGATGTACCTGAGATCCTAAAAAACAGCAAGATCGTGCTGTTTTTGGCTTTTGGTGGCGTGTTAATGACGCTGTTTGCGGTCGGCGGAACCCTCCATTGGTTGATGCCGACGATACCTCTGGCTGCTTGCTTCGCTTTCGGGGCTGCGTTAGGACCAACTGATGCGGTGGCAGTCTCCTCATTAGCAAAGCGTTTGAAAATTTCCAAAAACATTATGCATATTCTTGAAGGCGAAGGCTTACTGAACGATGCTTCGGGGGTTACCGCATTACAGTTTGCTATCGTGGCTTTGACTACCGGGAGTTTTTCAGCAGCCAACGCAGGCTTCCAACTTCTTTTCTCTAGTATCGGTGGCGGGCTTGTCGGTTACTTGATAGTATGGCTGAAACGCCGGATTTTACGTTTTATTGAAAAAATCTCGGCACAAGATGTCACAGTATACTTATTGATTGAACTGCTCTTGCCATTTGCTGCCTATTTGCTGGCAGAAATGATTGGCGTCTCAGGGATTATCGCAGCAGTTGTGGCAGGTGTAGCCCAAGCCCAAAGAAAACGCCGGATCTCGTTGTTTGATGCAGAATTAGCGAACATTTCGGAAAGCACATGGTCGACCATTGTCTTTACATTGAACGCATTAGTGTTTCTCTTTCTAGGGATCGAGTTGTCACAAGTCTTTTCACCGATCTGGGAAAGCAAAAACTATGCAAACTGGCATCTAGTCATCACGATTTTAGTCGTCACAGCGGTGATTTTCCTCGTACGTTTTATCTTTTTGCTATTTTATTATTGGTTCTTACAGTCAAAAAAACAAGTATCCATGAATCAAGTCGCCTTGTTGACCTTTGGTGGCGTCAAGGGAACAGTCAGTTTGGCAGCCATCTTCATTTTACCGGTGATGGTGCATGATACACCGTTTCAGGAACGGAGTTTGCTCCTGTTTTTGACCGCCTGTGTAATTTTGCTGACATTGATCATCAGCGTGATGGTCTTACCTTATTTGGCAGATGGTGAAGCTGCCGAAAGTGTCGACTTCAATCACTTGCTGATCTTAGAAGACGTCATCGAACAATTGGAAGCAGAAGAAAAACAAGAGCTTTCTGATAAAGGTCGCTTAGCGATCGATGCTGTCATCAATTCCTATGAAAATCGTCGTTGGGAATTGTATCGCAATAGTTTGACTGATTCAGAAAAACAAGAAATCCAAGAAATTCAAGGATTGATCTTATCGATCGAACAAGACGGCTTGGATGAAGCTTATCGAAATGGGAAAGTCAGCCTAAATGGCTATCGTTTTTATTCACGCTTTATTTCTCAGCAGCAGCATTCCCTCGCAAAACAAATTCTCTCATTCTTTAGTTTTTGGCTCTTCTTTATTCAGCGTTTTATTCGTGTACTGATCCATCCACGTTTGTTTTTACAGCGGCAGCAGCAACTGAAAGATGCCTTGAAACAACGAGACATTTCTGAAGTACAAAAAATCTACTTAAAAAACAGCGAATACATTTTTCACAGTTTGAGCAATTTAGAAGATGTTTATGATTCCTCGCTGATCAATTTCTTTATTCGTCAACGAGAAATGAGCATCAAACGGTTTGAACATAGCAATTTCATTGAAACGATCATGATTGAGCAAGACCCGATTTTTGTTAAGAAAGTCCTTTGGGGCTATTATCTTGAGCGCAAGACGATCGATGAATATGAAGTGGCTGAGAAAATTTCAACGATTTCTGCAAATGAGTACCGACGCAATGTCAATCTGTTAGAATCGTATGCGATGTCTCGAGCGGAAGAACAACCGAAACAGCGGATGTTCCGCCGATAATATGTCTCAAAAGGCGCGCAACTTGATGCACGTTTTATGGAGTGTCTCCGTCAGGTTATTCCTAAAAGATGATCAACATCGATGATCAGAGGGAATAAACTGACGAAGGCATTCTTTTTTATTGCAAAAACTGCTCCTTTCTCTCATCGTTTCCTCGGATGAAATGTGGTACAATGAGCGAAGAAAAAACTCAGGAGGGATTCTGTGAAAGAATTAAAAGTAAGTGAATTAACCAAAACTTACGGTGAAAAAACACTGTTTGATCAGCTTTCTTTTCTGATACATGAAAAAGATCGGATCGGTTTGATCGGTGTCAATGGCACGGGGAAATCAAGTTTGCTGCGAATCTTAGCAGGTTTGGATCGTGGAGATGGTGATCGCCAAACTGTTTTTGCTAGTCAAGATTATCGAATTGGCTTTTTAGCGCAAGACAATCAGCTACAAGAAGAATTATCCGTTGTAGATGCTGTTTTTCAAGGGACCAGTCCGCTGATCCGCGTTGTTCGCGACTATGAAAAAGCGCTGATTGCTTTAGAAAATAATGGTATGGATCAACAAACGCAGCGCAATTATCAATTGGCAGAAGAAGCGATGAATAAAGCGGATGCTTGGAACACAGATACAACAGCCAAAATTATCCTCCAAAAACTTGGGATCAGTGATTTAAAGAAAAAGGTCAGTGAGTTATCTGGAGGTCAAAAGAAACGAGTGGCTATGGCTCAAGTATTGATCGATGAACCAGACCTGTTGTTATTGGATGAACCGACTAACCACTTAGATTATGATGCGATCCAATGGTTGGAAGGCTATCTAAAAAATTATCGGGGTGCGTTATTGATGGTGACCCACGATCGCTACTTTTTGGATCGAGTCGTTAACCGAATCTTTGAATTGTCCTTTGGCAAGCTGCATGAATATCAAGGCAATTACGAGACGTATCTTCATGCTCGATCAGAACGAGAACGAGTGGAGGAGACGCAAGAAGACAAGCGCAAGCAGTTATACAAACATGAGTTGGCTTGGATTCGCACCGGAGCAAAGGCCCGTACAACGAAACAACAGGCACGGATCGATCGTTTCGATGATTTAAAAGAAAACCTACATCAAGTAAAACGTAACGGCGAAGTGGCCATTGATGTTGCTACGACACGCTTAGGCAAACAAGTCTTAGAGCTAAAAGATGCGAGTTTCCAGATTGACAACAAAACGATTTTGTCTCACTTTGATTTGTTGATTCAATCAAGAGAACGCTTAGGGATCACAGGAGAAAACGGTGCGGGCAAATCAACGTTGCTCAATATTTTAGCTGGTCACCTGCCTTTAGAAGAAGGGGAGCGTACGATTGGCGTGACTGTGAAAATGGCTTATTATACGCAAACGATTGAAGCGATGAACCCTGATCAGCGAATGATTGCTTATTTGCAAGAAGCAGCCGAGGAAGTGCAAAAAGTGGATGGCTCACAAGTCAGTGTCGCAGAAATGCTGGAACAGTTTTTGTTTCCGCGATCCATGCACGGCACTAAGATCGGCAAGCTATCCGGCGGAGAAAAACGACGACTATTTTTACTCAAGCTATTGATTGGACAGCCAAATGTTCTCTTGTTAGATGAACCGACCAACGATTTGGATATTGATACCCTGACGATTTTGGAAAATTATTTGGAAACATTCCCAGGTGCAGTGATCACTGTTTCCCATGACCGCTACTTTTTAGATAAAGTTGCCCAAAAATTGCTGATCTTCGAAGGAGACGGCAGGATTAAGTCCTACTTTGGTTCCATTAATGAGTACTTAGCAGCCAATACCAATAAAGCTAGTTCAAGTGTACTAGAGCCAAAAGAATCAAAAAACGATTCGCTTTCTGCTGCAGCGCCTGTCAAAAAGAAACTGAGTTATATGGAACAAAAAGAGTGGGCGACAATTGAAGATGATATCGCGGTGTTAGAAGAAAAAGCTGCCACTTTGACTGAAGAGATGAATCATCAAGGAGCTGACTTTACCAAGCTCCAAAAATTACAGCAAGAAATCAGCGAGGTTGAAACGCAACTTGCAGAAAAAATGGATCGTTGGGAATATTTGAGCGAATTTGTGTAGAGTAAAGGAGAGAACGATGGAACAAGCATATTTAGATCTAGGAAGAAAAATATTAGCAGAAGGCAATGATAAAAGTGATCGTACAGGAACGGGAACACGCAGTGTCTTTGGTCACCAAATGCGTTTTGATCTGTCCCAAGGCTTTCCATTGTTAACAACCAAGAGAGTTCCTTTTGGCTTGATCAAAAGCGAATTATTGTGGTTTCTAAAAGGAGATACCAACATTCGTTATCTCTTAGAACATAATAACCACATTTGGGATGAATGGGCGTTTGAGCGCTATATTAAAAGTGATGCTTACACAGGTCCTGACATGACGGACTTTGGCCGTCGTTCCCTAGTGGATGAAGCTTTCAATGAACAGTACCAACACGAGTTGAAACAGTTTTGTGAAAAAATCTTATCTGATGATACATTCGCTGAAACCTTCGGCGATTTGGGTCATGTTTATGGGTACCAATGGCGCCATTGGGAAAAAAGTACGGGCGGGTTTATCGATCAAATCAAAGAAGTGATCGAGATGATCAAAACAACGCCAGACTCTCGTCGTTTGATCGTCTCTGCTTGGAATCCAGAAGATGTACCGACGATGGCGTTGCCCCCTTGTCACACGATGTTTCAATTTTATGTTCATGATGGTCGCTTAAGCTGTCAGTTATATCAACGCAGTGCCGATGTCTTTTTAGGTGTTCCCTTCAATATTGCTAGTTATGCGCTATTAACGCACCTGATTGCTCATGAAACTGGACTAGAAGTCGGAGATTTTATCCATACATTAGGTGATGCTCATCTGTACAGTAATCATATAGAACAGATGAAGGAACAGTTGACTCGTTCAGTACGTCCGGCGCCAAGCTTACAGTTAAATCCTGAAAAACAGTCAATCTTTGATTTTGAAATGGAAGATATTACCCTGGCAGGGTATGATCCGCATCCAACAATCAAAGCACCGATCGCAGTTTAAGTGGTTGTTTGGTTTCATTTCATAAAGAAAGGAATGAGGCGTAATGGAAAATACCCACAAACGAGGCTTTGCGGCGACCTTTCATCAGAGACATGCTGGATCGATTCATGCATTGCTCATTGATCAATGCATTGATTTCTTGCATCAGCACTATGATACAGTTTGGCTATCCGTATCCGAGGAAACAGTGCCGGAGCTAAAAGAAGCCATTCGATCAAATCAGCAGTGCACTGCCCTTTTTATACCAGCAAAAGGGGCGGCGGATGCCCGCAGAAGGCTTATTTTTGCGGCACAGCATACTTTACCAATGCTGGATTCATTGCATATTTGTGATTTTGATCGCGTAGTGACTTGGATCGAGACGTATCCAGAAGAACTTGTGGCAATAAGCAAACAGCCGTTACCAGAGAATACGTATTGTATCCTAGGGCGAACTGCAAGGGCGTTTGCGAGTCATCCGCAAACGTGGCAAAGAACGGAGCGCTTGATCAACGAGATCGCAGCTGACTTTTTTCAAATACAAGAAATTGATGTCGCAGCTGGTAGTGCTCTCTTTCCTATCTCCCTGATACCGACCTTACTGAAAAACAACAACGCGCGTTTAAACGATGGGGAATGGCCGAGAAATGTCCAAAGAAGCGGCGGCACAATTGTTTACCAAGCCTGTGATGGCTTGCGCTTTGATGAGCGCAACAAAGATTCATTTGAGCATGAATCAGCTTTTCAGCTGATGCAGCGGCTGCAGGTTGCTGCTACTATTTCTGAATCATTTTATACAGAAGGGATGTAATTTTTATGTTGATCGCACTTTGGGCACAAGATCAAAAGGGTTTGATCGGAGCGGATGGCACGTTGCCGTGGCATTTGCCAAATGATTTGAAATTTTTTAAAGAGCAAACCATCAATAATACGATTATAATGGGGCGCAAAACCTTTGAAGGAATGGGAAAAAGATTACTGCCGCAGCGTACGACGATCGTTTTGACAAGTGATCCACACTATCAAGCCAACGGCGCGTTAGTGGTGCATGACCGAGAGGAAATCTTAGCGTATGTGAAGCAACAAGAGCATCCCGTTTTTTTAACTGGTGGAGCGGGTGTTTTTGAAGCGATGATTGACGATTGCGATCAATTGTACCGTACAGTGATCGATGCGGAATTTAACGGAGATGTGTATTTCCCAGAGATTGATTGGACGCAATGGAAACTTGATCATGTGATCGATGGGATCGTCGATGAAAAGAACCGTTATCCCCATCAATTTGAATTTTATCATAGAAAATAAAAGAACAGGAAGCTTTCTGCAGCGAAAGTTTCCTGTTCTTTGTTTGTAAGCAATGCTTCACTTTTAGGTATACAACAAGACGGAAAAGTACATCAGTCCAGCACCTAACATAACGAATAAGTGCCAAACCACATGCATGAATCGAACGGATTTTAAACTATAGAATAGCGCACCCACAGTATAAGAAACACCACCGCTTGCTAGTAAAAATGTTCCCCAGTAGCCTAAATGTTCGATCAGAGGTTTAAAGGCGACGACACATAGCCAGCCCATGATGATGTAGATCAGGGTGGAGATTTTTGAGACAGTCTCTTTTTTATGAAGAGTCAGTGACTTATAAACGATGCCGCTAATTGCTAGTAGCCAAATCAAGACAAAGAGTGACCAGCCAAGCCAGCCTTGGATACTAAGCAAGCAAAAAGGTGTATAGCTTCCGGCGATCAGCAAGAAAATGGAGGCATGATCAAAGACTTGGAAGACCTTTTTTGCTTTGGTAAAAATCAAACTGTGAAATAAGGTAGAAAAGAGGAAGAGCAAAATCATCATCGACCCATAAATGGCATAGGAAACGATATGGATAGGTGACCCTAGATTTGCCCCCTTGATTAAGAGGATGACCAGTCCTGCGATACTCAGTCCTAATCCGATCCCGTGGGTTACTGCATTTAATACTTCATTGACGATCAAATATCTGCGACTAAACTTCATGTGCTGCATTCGGCACCGTCCTTTCGAATCGAAATTAGATGAAAAAAAATTTTCTCTCTGTTATACTTAGTATAAATGGTCTGTGGTTATTTTACCACGAAAAAAGACTTGATTTAAAGAGAGAGTGAATATATGATGGCAAATCTTAAAATTGTGACAGATTCTTCCAGTACGATGGAACCAAGTGTCCGTGATGCTTTGGCTATCCATGTCGTGCCTTTATCTGTAATGATCGATGGTGTCGTTTATCCAGATGATGAAACGCTGCCGGGAGAAAAATTTATGCAAATGATGGCGCAAGCCAAAGAATTACCTAAAACTAGCCAGCCGCCAATCGGTCATTTTGTAGAACTATATGATGAATTAGGCAAAGATGGCAGTGAAATACTATCGATTCATATGACCAAAGGGCTTAGCGGAACCGTGGAAGCGGCTCGTCAAGCCAGTCATTTATCAAAAGCCAAAGTCACCGTGATCGATAGTGACACGACAGACCAAGCGTTGGCTTTTCAAGTGATTCGGGCAGCAGAATTGGCTAAAGCCGGTAAGACACTAGAAGAAGTTTTACCAGAGGTGGATTTGGTGCGTGAGCATACGAAATTATTTATCGGCGTTTCAACGTTAGAAAACTTAGTAAAAGGCGGTCGTATCAGTCGTGCCAAAGGTCTTTTATCGAGTTTGCTGAACATGAAAGTGATTATGGATTTTGATCATTCAGAACTGATTCCAGTCGTCAAAGGACGTGGTGTCAAGACCTTCAATAAATGGTTTGAAGAGTTAAAAGCTGAACTGAAGAGTATGCCTAAAGTGACGAAAATTGGTATTTCTCATGCTGAAGGGTTAGAAATCACAGAACGTTTCCAAAAGGAATTAGCGGAACTATTCCCCGAGTTGGATATCCCCTTGTTGCACACGACACCGATCATCGCCACTCACACAGGTAAAGGTGCCTTTGCGATTACTTATAGTACGGAATAAAAAAGCATGTTTTCTTTCAGCGATTCGTTTAATGACGAATCGCTTTTTGGCGTATGACAAGCTGTCGGGAAGAAAAAACAAAAAAAGAAGCTGCCTTTGCTTGTCGACTCTTTGGCAGGTAGCTGTTTTCTTTCTTAAGTTTGAAGGATTGCGACTAGGAATTTTATGAGAATTTTGTTAAAATAGCAAAGATTACAAAGGAGTTTGAATACCTGTGAAATGGAAGAAATTAGTAACTTATCTACTCGTTGTGGGATTGATAGCTATTGGAACTGGCTTACTGTTTCATTTTACTGTTCCCAAAGCCCAACCATTGCTGACCCCTGTGGACAAGCTAGCAGCCAATGATTCGAAAAAATCCGCCATTGAATATCTCGCTCTTGGGGATTCCTTGACAGAAGGGGTTGGTGATGAAACAGCTCGTGGTGGCTTTGTGCCAATTTTGGCTGGGGATCTAGAGGATCGCTATGATTTGAGCAATTTGGTAACTAAAAATTATGGGGTCGCTGGTGAAAGAAGCGATCAGATTTTAAAGCGAGTGAAAAACGATGAAGACTTACGCCAAGATCTTAGTCAAGCGGATTTGATTACCTTGACTGTCGGCGGTAACGACGTACTAAAAGTGATTCAGAGCAATTTCTTCGGCTTGAGTATTGAGACGTTTACGGAACCGATGGAAGATTACCAGGAACGTTTAAAAGACTTGTTTGCTCAAATCCGCGATTTGAATAGTGATGCACCAATCTATGTCTTGGGCATCTACAATCCATTTTATCTGAATTTCCCAGAAATCACGGATATGCAGACGATCATTGATAACTGGAATAAACAAACGGAAACGTTCGTCAATCAGCAAGACAATGCCTTTTTTATTCCTATCAACGATTTGCTCTATAAAGGGTTAAGTGATGAGGTCGGTATTGCTGATACAGAAGAAGGGGAATCAAAGAAAACTGCCGAATCATCGGACACAGAACGCTTATCTGATTCATCGACGACAGCTTCGGACGAATCACAAAGCAGTACTTCAACGTCAACTGATTCATCGCAAACTGTCGGGAATAATATCACAAACAATGTTTTGTATGAAGGCGATCGCTTCCATCCCAATAATCTTGGGTATCAACTGATGGCGAATGCCGTTCGCGATGAAGTGATCAAAACGCAAAATTATTGGTTGCTAGAGGAGGAAGCCAAATGAAACCAAGCGAATCAACGAAGCAGCCGGAAAAAACAGCTGCAACGAAAAAAAAATCGATTAACTACTGGAAAATTGCTTTTCTAGTGTTGGTCGGTATCCTTTTAGGCACGACGGTTTTCTTTGCTTCAAGAATTTTTCAACAGCGAGAAACCGGCTTAAATGAAAGTGCTGAACTTGTTCAACGGGAGGGCAGTCCTGTTCTGACCGTTAACAGTAACAAGAGCCAAGTCAACCAATTGATTGATTTTTATCTGTCTGATTTTCAAAAAGATCAAGAGGTCAAGTATAATTTTGAGCTAAGAAATGAGGCATTGTTGACGGGAGAGTTTCAAGTATTAGGATTTCCTATCACCTTCTATCTCTATTTTGATCCTTACGTGACCGAAGAAGGTAACGTTCAATTGAAAGCCAAAAGCTTATCAATCGGCACCTTGGATCTGCCCACCAGTGAAGTAATGAAAATGATCAAACGTAGTTTTAAATTTCCTGATTGGATCGATGTCAATGCCGATGAACAAATCATTTTGATACGTTTGGATCAATTCCGTATGCAAAATGGCTTGTTTATCAAAGCCAACAAAATCAATCTTGTGGATGATGAAATTCAAATGAGTTTATATTTACCAGCTGAAACGGAGGATGAATAATGGAACGAGCAATTTTTGCCGGTGGGTGCTTTTGGTGTATGATCCAACCCTTTGATGAATTAGAAGGGGTGCATTCAATTTTTTCCGGCTATACCGCAGGACATACCGAAAATCCGACTTATGAAGAGGTCAAAAGCCATCAAACCGGGCATACAGAAGCAGTGGAAATCATTTTTGATCCTGAAAAAATCAGTTATGAAGACCTTTTGACGATCTATTGGCAACAAACGGATCCGACAGATGCTTTTGGTCAATTTGAAGATCGCGGCGACAATTATCGTCCGGCTATCTTCTATTTTAATGAAGAGCAGCGGAAAAAAGCCGAAGCCAGCAAAGAGGCGCTTCAGGCTTCCGGTCGATTTACCGATCCGATCGTGACCACGATCGAACCAGCCCAACCTTTTTATTTAGCGGAAGAAGAGCACCAAGAGTATTACAAAAAGAATCCTGAGAATTTTGCTCGCAATCACGCCCGTAGAGCAGCCTTTTTAGAAAATCATTGGGAGCAAGAACATGCGTAAAAGTTTTTATACCTATTTAATGGCAGTCAAAGGACCGAGTCATACAGATGAGGCCCAGATCTTTGCTACTCATGCAAGTCATGATATCCAGTTTCCGAAGCACAGCGATGACTATGATGAAGTCTCTTCTTATCTGGAACTAAATGTTGATTATTTGCCATCCATGGATATTTTTGATCGTATCTGGGCAGAGTATCTCGAAAATAACAAATAAAAAAACTATTCTTCGTTTTGTATGGTTGCATAAAATCCGCAGAACGGAGCTGTTTTTTCTCAGAGAGGTGTTGTGAATGAAAGGTTTAACGACGAGCCGATATATCGTTTCTCTCGTTTGTGTCGCAATTTTGTCAGGAGGTGGTGTCTATTTATGGCAAACGGCTCAGCAAAATCAGCAGACGACGCAACCGATGACAGAAACGAACACAGAAGCCAGCGGAATGGAGAAAATCCAGTCGCTATATGACCAAATCCTTGCGAATTATTACCAAGAAGTGGATGAGGATGCCTTGATAGAAGGTGCCCTTCAAGGGATGACTGATGCGCTAGATGATCCTTATACGACGTATTTGAACCAATCAGATGCGGATAACTTAGAACAATCACTTTCTGGAAGTTTTGAAGGGATTGGTGCTACCTTGTCGATCGTTGAAGACTATCCAGAAGTCGCACAAGCGCCGATAAAAAATACGCCTGCTGAAAAAAGTGGTCTGCGGATCAATGACCGAATCGTTAAGGTAGACGGTGAAGATACGCAGGGACAGGAATTATCTGAAGTTGTGGGAAAGATTCGTGGTGAAAAAGGGACGAAAGTCACCTTAACGATTCAACGTGATCAGGACACCTTTGATGTGGAGATCACTCGTGATGTGATCCCAATCGAAACAGTCCATGGAGAAATTGCTGAAAATAATGACACAATCGGTCGTATCGATATTACTTCCTTTGGTGAAAACACAGCAGCTGAGTTGAAAGAAACCATCACCGAACTGCGAGAAGCCGGCGCAAAGTCGTTTGTTTTGGATTTAAGACAAAATCCTGGCGGATTGCTGGACCAAGTACAGATCATGGCAAGTATGTTTTTAGAAAACGGCCAAACGATCGTGAAGTTTGCCAACAATCAAGGGGTGGTCAGTGAGACCAAAGCGAGCGAAGCATTGGATGAAGGATTCAAAGTCACAGAGCCGGTCGTTGTTTTAGTCGACGGCGGCAGTGCCTCTGCATCGGAGATTTTTGCCGCAGCCTTGCAAGAATCAGCGGATATCCCAGTTGTTGGTACAGAAACCTTCGGCAAGGGAACCGTTCAGAACGTGAAAGATCTGGGGGATAATAGTGAATTAAAAATGACGGTCATGAAATGGCTGACACCGGATGAAAATTGGGTCAATGATCAAGGTGTGATGCCGGATTATGAAGAGGACTATCCAGAGTATGCGTATTTCCCGCCATTACCACGGGACAATGCCTTAAAAGCTGGACAATCATCAACGGCAGTCAATAACCTAAATCAATTTCTTAAAGCGTTAGGGTATGCCACTAGTGGTGATACCTTCAATGATGAGACGACAGCAGCAGTGAAGACTTTACAAGAGGCTCATGATTTAAAAGTGACTGGGGAAGTCGATGCAGACACTGCCCAAGCGATCGAAAAAGAAGTAACGGAGAAACTCAAAGCAGAGGACCCAGCATATTTAAAAGCACTGTCCTTGCTTTCTGAAGAATAAACTAAGTGAAAAATTGGAGAGGAGGCAGACGTGTGGAGGCGAAAAAACTCTGGGTTGATCGTTTTTGGCTAGTAGTGAAATATGCGTTGATCGCTTTTGCAACAGCATTCTTGATTCGGGCATTCTTGTTGATCCCAGTTCCTGTTGAAGGAAATTCGATGGAAGGAACCTTAAAACAAGGAGACATGGTGGTCATTGAGAAGATTTCGCCAATCCAACGATTTGATGTCGTTGTTTTCCAGTTGCCGGATGGTTCGACCTATATCAAGCGGGTGATTGGCTTACCGGGTGAGTCAGTGAAATATGTCAATGATCAGCTTTACATTGATGATGAACCGGTAGATGAAGATTTTCTAGTGAAGAACCGCAGCAATGATCACGAGTCTGTCTCTTACACCAATGACTTTGATTTGGAATCTTTATTAGGTGTTGAGAAATTAGGGAAAGATAGTTACTTTGTCATTGGAGACAATCGACGTGCCTCCAAAGATAGCCGTTCCTTTGGACCAATATCAGGAGAGGCCATTTTAGGCAATGCTCGTTTTGTTTATTATCCATTGACTCATATTCGATTGATTTAGTCTGTGTAAAATCAATAAATAATTAAATAATGAATCCCCCCTTGGAATTATCCGTTGATTCCAAGGGGGATTTTGTCTAGCTTTTTATTCTTTTTCCAAAGGGAAATGGTTAGCATCGAAAGAAGCGTTTGTTTAGTCACTAATTGCTGTTAATTTTTTTATTTTTTCATTAAAAGCATTCGATAGTTTCTGACATAAATTCGTTTCAAAATCACGATAGCGACAAAAATCAATGATTGCCGAGTTTTCTTCGGTTGTAAAAGGGGGTAAAAGCTGTGGTGAGCTCAAAATATAAAAGTCAAAAGGTTCTTCAGTTGGCAGCGTGATCCGTTCAATTTCAACGTAGGGCAACCGTTCACATATATTAAAAACTTCCATGGAAACCAAGTAGTTAGATACATAGACAAAAGCAACTTTAAGTTTATATTTTTGTTCCTTTTCAATGTAAATGGGATAAAGCAAACAGGCTTGATAAAAAGCAAGATCGGTATAACAGGTTTTTAACCACTCATAACCTTTACGATTTGCTATTTTACGCCAAAAACTTTGAATGGTATTTGTCAAAATCGTATGTAATGGGTATTTATCCTTAATGACATTTGCTTCGAAAAAATTTGAAAGGGGGACTTTTTGCTTAAATATACAGAACTTCAGCAACGTAAGATATGTATTCATATAAAGGAACGACTGATGGTCGAAGTCAAAATCACAGAGAAATTTTTGGCAATGTTCTTCAAACTCAGTCATCAGCTCTTTTAATTCTAGCTTTTCGTGATTGTAACAATCCGCTACAATCGGAAGACGCACATCTTTGGCAGAAGTCAGCATCGGCCAGTAATAAAAAAGAAAGAACAAAGAATTGATCTCAAGAATGTCTATTGCTGAATCAATGATCATAAAGAAAGCAGAGAAGAAATCAAGCTTTTCACCACTGGGGATAAATGATCGGTTCGTTAACTGATAAAGATTTGTCTTGTGACCATCCTTTAAACGAAACAGACAAATCTTGCAATGAAGTAAGGCTTCTTTTTTGCCAATTTCATACTTGCTTTTGTATTTCGTTCCTTCATAGGTAACAAAAAGCTCTTCGATCTCTTGGTCAAAGGCCTTCACCAAACTATCCCCTAAAGAAATGTGCCAGATAAAATTAAACAATAAGATGCGAATCACCATCTCTGAACCGATAAGCGTCATGGCGGATTGATTTAAGGTTACGTTGAATTCCTTTAAATGATCCTGAAGCTTTTTCGTTTGTCGGAAACAAGTCGAACGACTGATATAGTTTCTTTGGCAAAATGCCAGCAAACTTTCATCTTGGTTGGTCAAGATACTTAACAACATTTTATAAGAAATACTTTCTTGGGCTAAAAACTGCTGATATTGATTGTATTCAATCAAATTTTTAGGGAGACTAAGGGTGTTTTTATGTAATGAAAGATTTACTGGGGAGAGGTTTTGCAGGTCCTCTTGGATCGAGGAAAGTAAACTTTTCAATCTCGTTGCACTTAAATGGGTCAGATTTTTCACGAACTCTATGTTGTATTCACCCGGAGCAATTGATAGTAGTTTTCCGTAGAGTCCGATTTTGTCTAATGCTCGGGTATCTAAGAGTATTTTTTCAATCAAATGATCACCTTCTTATTTTATTAATAACTTATTTATATTACTGTGTAAAGACACGTCTCAAAACTTTTGCTTTTTTTTAGAAAAACTGAGACAAATTTTTGCCAGAGCTGTCTCATAAAGAACAAAAATAGAAATCGCATGTGAAAAACGCTAGTTTTTTTTAGTTATTAAATAACGTTGGTTAATTGGTTCCGCTTTGAAATAAAAAACTTTTTTTATTTATGAATAACTACAGATGCGTAAATTTTTCCTGTTTTTCAGAAAATAAAAAAAAGAGGTGTCTTTCGCTTCTTTCTTGTATCATCAGCTTGTAATTTTTGATTCTTTGAAAGGAGGTCTTTTTATGTTTTTGACAAAGAGACACCACTGGTTCTCTTTCATTTTCTGTATGTTAGGGGGGATATTATTTTTCATTTATTCGAGTTTGCAAACAAATGGGACAGCAAGTGCACAAGAAGAAAATACGATCGCTATTACCGAAACGGAGCAGATCAAGCTGACAGGTCAACGGGAGGGCAATCAATTTACTTTACGATATCAGCTATCACAAAAAAACAAACAGCAACGCATCTGGCTGCAATTATATGCACTTGATGAAACAAAAGAACAACCGCTAACGAAAACGAACAACAAAGAGGTGGTTTTTATTGAGGATGAATCCGCGCAGTCTTGGCTAACAACACAAGACTTCTTGCAAACACCCTGTGAACAAGAAGTAACGTTTCAACTACCTAGTGAAACAAAAAAACTGAAGTTGGCGATTCAGATTGAAGAATATGATCACGAAAATCAAGAATCGCACAAATTGGCGTCTTTGGATGAATTGATAGTTGACATTCCGCTTGCGACAGAATCTGCATCCTCAGATAGGGTGGAAGTCAGCTCAACTGATTCACAAGCTGCAGAAACCGGCACGGAGTCAACTTCGGAACAAGTGTCGAATGAAGACTCAAAAGGTGTTTCGAATGAAGAAACGCAGGAAGAGACAAAGGAAACAGGAACAACGACAAGTTCTTCTGAAGACGAAACACTCATTGAACCGTTTAAACAAGAACGTCTTTATCAAAAAACGACCGTTTCACAGGCTTTTGCTTCGATTGAACCAGATTATACGACAGACCAGAATGGAACCTATCCCACAGCTAGTTGGAAAATCGATGAAAAGAGCAATGTCTTAAATCATCAGGGGAACAAAGATGCAGGCGAAACCTGGGATGGCGTAGCTACATGGAATGGTGATCCAGAAAATTTGACCAACTCGTATATTGAGTATGGTGGTGTGGGAGATGAAGCGGATTTTGCTTTACGGAAATTTGCAAAAGAGACGAATACTCCAGGACTGTTTGATGTCTACCTAAATGTACGAGGGAATGTTCAACGCCAAATTGATCCGATCGATGTTGTGTTGGTAGTGGATTGGTCAGGGAGTATGAATGAGATGGGACGCATCACTGAAGTAAAAAAAGGTGTGGATCGCTTTTTGAATCAAATTGAAGGAAGCGGCATTCAAGACAGTGTCTACATGGGCTATGTCGGTTATTCCAGTGATGGTAACAATTACCAAAACAAAACCTGCCAGTTAGGAAAATTTTCTGAAGTCAAAGAGACGATCCGAACGATGACGCCAGAAACAGCAGCTGGGGGGACCTTTACCCAAAGAGGGCTACGCCAAGCTGGGGATATGCTATCAACGCAAAATGGACATAAGAAAGTCATCGTTTTGCTAACAGATGGCGTGCCGACCTACAGTTATCATGTGTCCAAAGTGCATACACAAGCAGATGGTAGTTATTATGGAACCGCCTTTTCTCTTTCTCAAGACCAGCCGATGAATACTTCACATCTCTACAACGGGTATTTTGCATCTGATCAGTACGGTAACTCTAAATGGATCAACAATACGTTTGTCGCCACGATCGGTGAGGCGATGGCGTTAAAAGAGCGCGGGATTGAGATTCACGGATTGGGGATTCAACTGCAAGGGGATCAAACAGCTGGGTATACAAAGGACGATGTTGAGAACAAAATGAGACAGATGGTTTCTGCTGATGAAGAGGGGCATCTTTATTATGAGTCAGCCAATGAAGCAGCGGATATTGCCGACTATCTCGAGAAAAAAGCCCTTCATATTTCGGCGACAGTCACTGATGGAGAGATTACTGACCCCATTTCGCAGCCATTTTTATACGAAGAAAATAGCTTGTCCATCAAAAGTGTCGGGTCTGCTGTTCTAACGGTGCAGCCTGAGGTCACGATATCTGACAATACACTCAATGCTTCTGGTCTTTATTTAGGCGAAGGACAGGAACTGCAAATTCATTATCAAGTGCGGATTCAAACGGAAGCAGCGGATTTTAAACCAGATACTTGGTATCAAATGAATGGAGAAACGGTGTTTTATCCGAATCATCAGTCCGATCAAAAGGCATTGTTTGGTGTGCCATCTGCCAAAGCAGCTGGGAAGGAGTTGACGATCAAAAAAGTCTGGGAGGAATACGATGGCGATACGTCAAGTCGCCCAGAATCTGTCTATTTTGAAATAAGCAGAAGCCCAGTTACTAGCAAGGAGAGCTGGCAAACAGGATATCTCAAACTTACTGAGACCGATGCACAAGATCAGACAAGTTGGGAACGAAGCAAGGTTTCCGCGGTTTCTGAAAAGGATGGAACGGATTACGAAGAAACCCGTCTACTGCCGCTTTATAACAATCAAGGAGAAACGTTTAATTATCAAGTCACAAATGAACTGGCAGTATCAGGCTACGAGTCGACAAGAGTGGACGTTTCTACATGGAAAAACACAAAGACGTTTGTGCCCCTCGCATTAAATCTGATCAAAAAATCCGCTGTAGGAGAGGTGAAGCTGACAGGTGCTGTTTTTGAATTGACGGGCGCTGGAAAGACAGTAACCCTTGTGGATCAAGGGGATGGAACGTACGGGCTGCCAGCAGATACTACGTTGCAAAAAAGTCAGACGTATCGTTTAAAGGAAGTCACTGCACCGGCGGGACATCATTTGGCTAAGCAAACAGAGTGGCTGATCCATATTGATGAGCAAGGGCATGCGACGATTGATGGACAACCTGTCACACTGGTCGAGCATACGATTATCCTGGAGATTACCAATCCGTTTACAGAAATTCCAGTCGCTATTCGAAAATATACGTTGCAAAATGAGCAGCAAGTATTGTTAGCAGGCGCTGTCTTTTCTCTTCAACAAAAAACAGCAGGAGGGGATTATCAAGAAATCGCCTCAGAAACGTCGGATGATGTTGGGATGGCTGAATTTACGATCCTTGAGCCTGGCGCTTATCGTATCTCAGAAACAGCCGGTCCGCTCGGATATGATACGGTTGCCGGTGACTATGAATTTGTCGTTGGTACAGACGGAAAAATCCAGTATCAAGGGGAAAATGTCGACGGGGATGCCAACTGTTGGACCCTTACCCATGGCAATCAGTTAAAACCTTTTGATTTGGTGGTCAATAAACAGGATGAACTGGGACAAGCACTTGAGGGGGCAAAATTCCGGCTAAGTGGAAACGGACGGACTGTCGAACTGCCTGAAAACGGAGAAGCACTAGCGGTATTTCACTTCCAAGATCTCACACCCGGCAGCTATACCTTGGAAGAAACTGGTACACCCGCAGGCTATGCAGGTTTAACAGCACCTGTCCAAATCAAGATTGAAGAGGATGGTCAGGTCTTTATCGATGAAGAACGACTACCGAATCTTCTTGTTTCTGGAGAAAAGAACAATCAAATAGAATTGATCGTAACCAATCAAGTGAAAGTGTCTCTTCCTGAAACCGGAGGGAATTGGCATGGATGGATGGTCATTCTTTCAGCAAGTCTGCTAGTCCTTTTAGCTGGTAGCTATTTGCACGTTAAGCGCAAAGATAAGTCTTCATTAAAGTAATTTTTCCATTAGCGAATGAAAAACGAAAAAAAATTTAGAAGAGAGGAAAGAACAATGAAAAAGATTTTTAATCATACGAAAATGGTTTGTCTCCTATTTTTACTTTTGCCATTTGTCTTTTTTGGAACAAAAAATCAGCAAGTGTCTGCAGAGAGCAATTTGGCACAGATCCATCTCCATAAAAAGAAAATGGTCAATCTGCCAGGTTCATTGATTCAAAATAGTGGGACTGAGATGGAAGAGTTTGATCAATACCAAGGCTTAGCCGATGTCACTTTTTCTGTCTATGATGTGACAGCAGCATTTTATGAAAAACGATCTGCAGGGGCATCCGTTGAAGAAGCCAAGCGTCAAGTTCAAACCTTGACGTCTGGTTCCCCTATAGCTAGCGGGAAAACAGATGCAGCCGGTGATTTGGTTTTTGAATTGCCGAAAAAACAAGCCGATCGGGATGCAGTTTACACCATTGTAGAAGCCCCTAAAGACGGCGTTACCACTGCTGAGAATATGGTGATCGCCTTTCCCGTATATGAAATGATCCAACAAGCTGATGGCTCATATGTTTATGGAGAAGAAGAGCTAGACACGATCCATCTTTATCCGAAAAATATCGTCACAAATGAAGGAATGCTCCTTGTGAATAAGCGAGGAACGGGGGAAAACGAACCACTGAATGATGCGGAATTTGTTGTTTCAAAGCAAGAAGGACGCGAAAATACCAAGAAATACATTTTAAGTGCAGCCGATGGACTTTATACATGGACAACTGACAAACAGGCAGCGTACCGTTTTTTGACAGGCAAACAATATGCTGCTGGAGACGCTGGTATCGATGTGAGTGAGAACCAAAAAGGACAGCTAAAGATTGCGCAACTAGAAACAGGCGCCTATCAATTAGAGGAAACGAAAGCCCCAAGTCAAGCCGCCTTAATCGAGGAAGAAAGAATCAAGGATTTCTCGATTGATTCAGGAAGTAACGTTACTGTTGAGCTAACAATCAAGAATGACACAACAAATGTTACAAAAACAACACCACAATTAGACGGCAAAGACGTAGAGATCGGCGAAAGAATCCAATATCACCTAACAGTCAATATCCCATCAGGTATTCAAGATAAAGTAGGATCAGAAAACAAATACAAACATTTTCAATTGATCGATGCCCATGATCCAGCATTAACTTTTGAAAATACAGCTGAAGGAGAAACGGGCTATGCGTTGTATGATGGAGAGCAGAAAATCGATGCGACGAATTACCAAGTAACGGAAAAAGAGCATGGCTTTACGGTAACTATCAATCCAGAATTCGTGCCGCAATTAACGCCGGGAAATCAATTGCGCTTTGTGTATTATATGTATTTAAATGAACAGGCTATGCCTATCAATGGCTTTACGAATGAAGCAAATGTAGAAACGGATTTCATGACGGATCAAACGCCTCCAAGCGTGGAAGTTTTGACAGGGGGCAAACGGTTCTTAAAAGTCGATGGGGCTGTGACCGCTACCGAAGCATTGGCAGATGCAGTTTTTGTTGTACGGGATCAAGACCGTGATGATGCCAACTACCTGAAAATCGAAGAAGGAACCAAACAGGTATCTTGGGTGCAAACAGCGGATGAAGCGACGAAATTTACCACAGGGACAGATGGATTAGTTGATATCATCGGGTTAAAATTTGGCACCTACTATTTGGAAGAAGTAAAAGCACCAAAAAATTATGTACTGCTAACAAATCGCATCGCTTTTGAAGTACATGAAACGTCTTATGGAACGAAAGAGCAATTGGGAGATCCAGAAAAAGTCCCTAACCGCCGCAAAGGAACCTTACCGGCAACTGGTGGTGCCGGCACGTATTTAATGGGCGCCATCGGAGTGGTGATCGGTGGTTTAGCTGGGTGTTATTTTGTTAAACGGAAAAAAGGGTAAGTAAATGAGATGAAAATGCACGATGACAATCAAAAGGAAAAGAAATGGCACGAAAGTACCTACTCAAAAAGTGACTTTGTTGGATGTTCTAATGGGTATTCTGCTGCTGCTAGGTGTTCTGATCATCAGTTATCCTTTTGTAAGTAATCAGCTCAACACCTTTTTGGATAAACAGTTGATCAGCTACTACCAAAGCCAAGCTAAAAAAATGAGTGAAATAGAAAAACAACAAAAAAGGAACCAGTTGGAACGAGTAAATCAAGAGCTGGCACAGCATCCCAGCAATCCTGGAATCAAAGAAACGCAAGATTTATCAGAAACAAGGGACTCAGAATCAGGCGATACACCTGATTACTATGAACGACATACGATCGGCGTTTTAAAGATCCCCGTGATTGGTGTCGCTCTCCCGATTTTTGATCAAACCACCGATACGTTGTTAAAAAGAGGAGCAACATTATTGGAGGGCGCTTC
This sequence comes from Enterococcus sp. AZ095a, assembly GCF_050546735.1. Lineage (NCBI taxonomy): Bacteria > Bacillati > Bacillota > Bacilli > Lactobacillales > Enterococcaceae > Enterococcus > Enterococcus sp. AZ095a. The sequence goes on from NZ_CP172953.1 coordinate 1,304,711, forward strand.
GTATCCAATAGGTGGTGAAGATACCCATGCAGTTCTGTGCGGACACCGTGGGTTAACGAGTGCAACCCTCTTTACGGATCTGCCTAAGCTGCAGATCGGCGATGAGTTTTATATCGAAACGTTTGATGATACGTTGGCGTATCAAATAGATCAGATTAAAACGGTCGCCCCTGATGATACCGAAGCACTAAAAATTGTCAAAGGCAGTGATTATGTCACCTTACTAACCTGCACACCCTATATGGTCAATAGCCATCGTTTATTGGTTCGCGGCAAAAGGGTTCCTTACAATGAAGAAAATGAAACAAATGCCGCAAAAAAAGCAAACCAGCAGGATTTGTGGGTGCTGCTAGTTGTAAGCACCACACTATTACTACTCCTGCTGGTGATTAGCAGAATCAAAAGAAAAAAACAGCATGATTTGATCACTCTCAGTGATAAGAAGCAAAGATAGCAGGTTTTCCTCTAGATCCACTAGAAAATGACTTGTTAACCTTACTCAGAACGAAACATGTCGTGTGAAATATGGTACAATAACGAAGATAAAAGGTAGTAAAAAACAGTCGGTCTAATGGTAAAGGTGTCAGAAAAAAGGAAGAATGAGTGGGTAGACAAGCTTTTTTTCAACCACTTCCCCAAAATTAAAAAGCGAGAAAGCGCGTATGACGCATGAGAATCGCGCTGAAAGCTTTACCTATGCACGAGGTTGGAACAAGAACATTGTCCTAAAGCAATTTTTGCAAAATGCCCAGTGTGACTAGTTTCTCTGATGGTTTTAGAGCAAATAGTCCTCGTTCTTGTTAGGTATATACTGCATGGATTTAGACACTACTGTCTTTTTTTACCAATTCGAAGAAGTACCAAGGAGGAAAACGTTCAAATGACCATTCAATGGTTTCCAGGCCATATGGCGAAAGCCAGACGTGAAGTAAGTGAGAAATTAAAATTCGTGGATATCGTTTTTGAACTCGTGGACGCACGCTTGCCGATCTCATCCCGCAACCCCATGCTGGACCAATTATTACAGCAAAAACCACGATTGATCTTGATCAATAAAGCGGATTTAGCAGATCCCGTTCAAACCAAAAAATGGGAGCATTATTTCCAAGCACAAGGCTATTTAGCCTTGGCGATCAACGCCCAAGACAATCAAGGCGTCAAAGCCATTGTCCCGACGGCTAAGCAAGTCTTGAAGGAAAAAATCGCCCGTGACAAAGCCAGAGGATTGAAGCCCCGTGCGATTCGAGCGATGGTGATTGGCATTCCGAATGTCGGAAAATCAACCTTGATGAACCGTTTAGTAGGGAAGAAAATTGCTCAGACGGGTAATAAACCCGGCGTGACCAAAGGACAGCAATGGCTGCGTTTTGGGACTGATCTAGAGCTGCTAGATACGCCTGGGATCTTATGGCCAAAATTTGAAGATCCTGAGATTGGTAAAAAATTGGCATTGACGGGGGCTATTAAAGATCAGCTGATCCATTTGGATGATATCGCATTGTATGGACTTGATTTTTTTGCCCGCTATTATCCTGAAAGAATCGCCAATCGTTACCAACTAAAGGCGGAGGAAGAGGCGTTGTTAGCGCCGGACCTGTTGATGAAAATCACTGAAAAACGTGGGTATAAAGATAACTATGATCGAGGAAGCGAGCTTGTTGTCTTTGACATTCGGCAAGGAAAATTAGGCCGTTATACACTAGATCGAGTGGAGGAAATGGAAAGCCAAGATGAAACAACCGATTAAGACAATCAAAGAGCGATTATTTGATCCAACCTTTAATGACCCGGCATTTTTGCAGGAATTGCTAGCAGATGAACGCGCAGGGGTCCAAAAGCTGTTGCAACGATATGAGAAACAATTAGTCAAACAGCAGCTATTGCAGGAAAAATACGAAGAAATGATGCGTTTTGAAAACGAAGCATTTCAACAAGGCGCCCGTTTTATCGCCGGTTTAGATGAAGTGGGGCGCGGACCTTTAGCAGGACCCGTGGTGTCAGCTGCGGTGATTCTGCCTAAAGAATGCCAGATTTTGGGGTTAAATGATTCAAAACAGCTTTCTGCGAAGAAAAGAGAAGAACTGTTTATCGAAATTCAAAATAAAGCCGTTGCTGTCGGTATCGGTGTGGTTAGTCCTGAAGAAATCGATCGGATAAATATCTATCAAGCGAGCCGCCTGGCGATGAAAGAAGCTTTGATCGACTTAGCGGTCAAGCCGGAACATTTGCTCATTGATGCGATGACCATCGAGACCGACATCCCTCAACAAAGCTTGATCAAAGGCGATGCCCGCTCCATTTCGATTGCCGCAGCAAGTATCATTGCCAAAGTCTATCGTGACAATTTAATGAAAGATTTTCATGATGTGTATCCTTTTTATGGGTTTGATCAAAATGCTGGGTATGGGACCAAAGTTCATTTAGAAGGGTTAGCTGCCCATGGAATTTGCCCTATTCATCGAAAAACCTTTGCCCCAGTTAAACAATACCTATAAATTTCATCCATCCCTCTTTTTTTAGCGAATCTTATAAGTAAGATCACTAAGAAAAGAGGGCTTTGTTTATGAAATATCAACAAGCAACAGATTTTGAAAAACAGTTGATAAAACTGTACTACTGTCAGGGAATCGGTCTGCAAGGTTGCTGGAAGATTATTTGGCATTGGCTGGAAACAAAAGAAATGCGTTGTTCGTTGGAAGAGATGATTGCCATCGGCGTCCTTCCACAGCATAGGACGGTCTTTCGCCGATCGTGGGAGCAAATGACAGAAGAGCATATCACACAAAAGATGGGGGGACAAAACTACCTCACCTTCTTTTCAGCGGAGTATCCGATGCTTTTAAGACAAATTGCGGACCCACCATTATTACTATTTTACGAAGGAAATCTGCAATTGTTGCAAACGCCCATGATTGGATTTGTCGGCGCAAGAACAGCTTCTCGCTACGCGCGTAAAGTTTGCGAAAAGCTGATCCCGCCTTTAGTGACAGAAAACTATACGATCGTCAGTGGATTAGCAAATGGCGTCGACAGTTTTGCCCATGAATCAGCCATCAGAAATCGGGGACAAACCATTGCCGTGATTGCTTCTGGTTTGGAACATTGTTATCCTACTTCTGCGTATCCGTTGTTCCAGCAGATTCGTCAAGAACATCTAGTACTGAGTGAATATTCTCACGACACCAAACCGCAAAGACATCACTTCCCCTTACGCAATCGCATCATTGCCGGTATTTCAAAAGCGATCTGTGTGATTGAAGCTAAAGAAAGAAGCGGTTCTTTGATTACGGCACAATTAGCAATGGAAAATGGCCGAGAAGTTTTTGCAGTGCCTGGTGAAATGATTTCCGATCAGTCAAAAGGTTGTCACCACTTGATTCAAGATGGCGCAAAATGTACGATTAGTGTGTCAGATATTTTACAGGAGTTAGCCTTTTTTTGATTTTTCCAATCAACCTTCCTTGACAAACCTTTTCTTGAAAGCTATGATAAGCTACGATTTGTATGTTTCATCTGCATACGATAGGTTCACTGATTGATAGAATATAATAGTAGGAAAAATTCAGGAAGGAGCCATTCTTTATATGGCATATAAATATTTAGTAATCGTGGAATCGCCGGCAAAGGCGAAAACCATTGAAAAATACCTTGGACGAAATTACAAAGTCGTCGCAAGTGTCGGTCATATTCGTGATCTTCCTAAAAGTAAAATGGGAATTGATGTCGAAAATGACTACGAACCGCATTACATTTCGATCCGTGGCAAGGGCGATGTGATCAAAAGTCTCCGCTCAGCTGCGAAAAAAGCCGAAAAAGTCTACCTCGCAAGTGACCCGGATAGAGAAGGAGAAGCTATTGCGTGGCATTTAGCTTTTCTACTAGGGTTAGATTTAAAAGATAAAAACCGAGTCGTCTTTAATGAGATCACTAAGGATGCGGTCAAGGCAGCTTTCAAAGAACCAAGAACGATCGATGTAGATCTCGTTGACGCTCAACAAGCGCGCCGGATTTTAGATCGATTGGTGGGGTATTCATTGAGCCCGATCCTTTGGCGTAAAGTGAAAAAAGGCTTGAGTGCTGGCCGTGTTCAATCGGTGGCGCTTAAGATTATTATAGATCGTGAAAAAGAGATCCGTGATTTTGTTCCTGAAGAATATTGGAGCATCGATGGGAACTTTAAAAAAGCCACGAAAAAATTCAAAGCCAATTTTTGGGGCCTAGATGGCAAAAAGAAAAAATTACCGAATGCTGAAAGCATAAAAGAAATCACCGATCGTCTTTCTAGTAAAGAGTTTCAAGTGACGAAGGTTGAAAAGAAAGAACGCAAACGCAACCCGGCGGCACCGTTTACCACCAGTAGCTTGCAACAAGAAGCAGCCCGTAAACTGAACTTTCGAACGCGGAAAACCATGATGGTCGCACAGCAGCTCTATGAAGGGATCGCTCTTGGTAAACAAGGAACCGTTGGTTTGATCACCTATATGCGTACCGATTCGACCCGAATCGCAGACACAGCCAAAGGCGAAGCGGCCGAATTTATTGAAAGTACTTATGGTTCAGAGTTCTCGGCGCACGGTGGCAAAAAACGCGCGAATGCACAAGGGGCACAAGATGCCCATGAAGCGGTAAGACCAACAAGTGTGATGCGTACGCCAGAAGCCATGGAGAAATTCTTAGACAAAGACCAACTGAAACTGTATCGCTTGATCTGGTCTCGCTTTGTGGCTAGTCAAATGACGCCGGCGATTTTGGATACAATGAAAGTTACCTTGGATCAAAATGGTGTCATCTTTATTGCCAATGGTTCAAAGATCAAATTTAAAGGGTTTATGCAGGTCTATGTGGAAGGGCGCGATGATGGCAAAGAAGACAAAGAGAACATTTTGCCAGAGTTAGTTGAAGGAGATGTGGTCCAATCCGTATCGATCGAACCAAAACAGCATTTCACTCAACCACCTGCCCGCTACAGTGAGGCCACCTTGATCAAAACCCTTGAAGAGAACGGTGTGGGTCGTCCTTCAACTTATGCACCAACGTTGGAAACAATCCAACGACGTTATTATGTGAAATTGACACAAAAACGTTTTGAGCCAACTGAACTTGGTGAGATCGTCAATTCATTGATCGAGGAATTCTTCCCGCAAATCGTTGATATGCATTTTACTGCTGAAATGGAAAATAGCTTGGATAGCATTGAAGCTGGGAAAGAAGAATGGGTCAAAGTCGTCGATCAATTCTACCGTCCCTTTGAAAAAGAATTGACGACCGCAGAAGAAAGTATCGAAAAAATCCAAATCAAAGACGAACCTGCAGGCTTTGACTGTGACCTTTGTGGCCATCCAATGGTGATCAAATTAGGTCGCTACGGAAAATTTTATGCCTGCAGCAATTTCCCTGACTGTCGCAACACGAAACCAATCGTCAAAGAAATCGGCGTTGAGTGCCCGGTCTGTCACCAAGGCCAAGTTGTTGAACGCAAATCGAAAAAAAATCGGTTGTTTTATGGATGTACCCGCTATCCGGACTGTGACTTTACTTCTTGGGACAAACCTGTAGGCCGTAATTGTCCGAAATGTGATAATTACTTAGTCGAGAAGAAAGTCAAAGGCGGCAAGCAAGTCGTGTGTATCAATGGGGACTATGAAGAAAATGTGCAAAAATAACTAACAGGATTCCCTGTTAAAAAAAGAATCGGCGCATTCTTTTGAACGGTCAGCCTCGATGTTGGCTGACAAAAGAAAGTGCCGGTCCTTTTGATTAATACAAGCAGTTTCTTATGAGAAGAGGCGAGCTTTTGAAATAAAAGGAGAGCACTATGAAAGAAATCAATGTTATTGGTGCCGGTTTAGCCGGAAGCGAAGCTGCTTGGCAAGCAGCGCAAGCAGGTGTCGCAGTAAAGCTTTATGAAATGCGTCCTAAGAAATCGACAGAAGCCCATCATACAAATAATTTTGCTGAACTTGTTTGTACGAATTCACTTCGGGGCAACAACTTAACGAATGCGGTCGGTGTTTTGAAAGAAGAAATGCGCCGCTTAGATTCAGTCATTATTACCTCTGCAGACAAAACAGCTGTTCCAGCAGGTGGTGCTTTAGCTGTGGATCGTGATGATTTTTCAGAGTTAGTCACCAAACGTGTCAAAGAACATCCTTTAGTCACTGTCATCGAAGAGGAGATCACTGAAATTCCAGAAGGGATTACCGTGATTGCAACTGGACCTTTGACTTCTGAACCTTTATCAAAAGCGATCCAAGCTTTTAACGGATCAGAAGGATTTTATTTCTATGACGCAGCAGCACCGATTATCGATAAATCCACCATCAATATGGATAAAGTTTATTTGAAATCACGCTACGACAAAGGCGAAGCAGCCTATCTGAACTGTCCAATGAACGAAGAGGAGTTTTATGCGTTTCGTGAAGCTTTAGTCAATGCGGAAGTGGCCCCTTTGAAAGAATTCGAAAAAGAAAAATTTTTTGAAGGATGTATGCCAATCGAAGTTATGGCTGGCCGTGGACCGAAAACCATGTTGTTTGGTCCGATGAAACCAGTTGGATTGGAAGATCCGAAAACCGGCAAACGTCCCTACGCAGTGATTCAGTTGCGTCAAGACAATGCGGCTGCTTCTCTTTACAACATCGTTGGTTTTCAAACACATTTAAAATGGGGCGAGCAAAAACGGGTTTTCCGTATGATCCCTGGTTTGGAAGAGGCAGAATTTGTGCGCTACGGCGTGATGCATCGGAATAGTTTTATGAATTCACCAGAGTTGTTACAACAAACGTACCAATCGAAAAAACGTGAAGACCTCTTTTTTGCTGGTCAGATGACAGGCGTTGAAGGGTATGTTGAAAGTGCAGCCAGTGGATTGATGGCCGGGATCAACGCTGCCAAACTTGCAAAAGGGGAAGCGCCGATCATTATGCCACAAGAGACGACAATTGGCAGTATGGCGTATTATATCACTCATGCAGAAGGCAAACACTTCCAACCGATGAATGCCAACTTTGGTTTGCTGCCAGAACTTCCAGAACGAATCAGAGATAAAAAATCTCGTTATGAAGCATTGGCAAACCGGGCATTAACTGCCTTAGAAGAAGCCAAAGAACAACTATAAGAGCGATGAGTCATCACCTTCTTACTAATAAATGGTAAGAAGGTTTTTTTTTAATTTGTCTTGAAACTTTAATCAAGGTGACTTATGATAGACAGTAACAATGACAGAAGGTGGTGAAGATGGTGATTGGAGAATGGATTCATTTGATTCAAAACTATTTACAGCGTTTTCCTACAGTAATTCAATTTTTAGGATGGCTGATCCTTTTGGTCGGGGTCATTTTCGTTGTCTTTGTTTTATTTAGTTTGCTGTTAGGTCCCATTATGTGGCTTTACAATCGCATCACAGACAAAAACCGCAGCAATGTCATTAGTCGCAATGATTTTGTGATCGGTGAACTGACGGAAAAGATTGTCGGAGATACAATCGGCGAAGTCATGGAGATAGGGAGTCAAGGTGCACGTTCTGTTTATCCTGCACGTTTTTTTCGGGAAGAAGATCGTGAAAACAATGTTCGATTGCCAGTCGGAACCAAAGTCATCATTGTCGATTTTGATAAAAAAGGGATCGCGTTGGTGGTGGAAAGTAAAAATTTTATAGAATAGGAAGTGTTACGTTATGGTGGATACAGGATCAGCAGTAGATTTTTTAAGTAATCCGATTTTATGGGGTGTTGTCCTCGTTGTTTTATTGATCGCTTTTTTGATGATACGCTATCGCATTGGGAAACCCGATGAAGCATTGATTGTTACGGGGTCGTTTTTAGGAAAAGAAGGCATCAAAATCTTAAAAAACAGTGGGACGTTTGTGATTCCTATTGTTCAAAAAGCCCATAAATTAAGTTTATTGACCCACAAGTTAGAGATTGGGACACCAGAAGTTTATACGGAACAAGGCGTACCGATCAAAGCCAGTGCGACGGTGCTTGTAAAGGTCGGCAACAGTACCGAGTCGATCAAGACAGCTGCTGAGCAATACTTAGGCAAATCCACAGGTGAATTGGAAGATGAAGCCCAAGAAGTCTTAGAAGGTCACTTACGGGCGATTCTAGGAACGATGACGGTAGAAGCCATCTATAAAAACCGCGATGATTTTGCGGAACAAGTGCAAGAAGTTGCCTCTACGGACTTGAAGAAAATGGGGTTGGAGATCGTTTCGTTTACGATCAAAGATGTCAGCGACAGCAATGGCTACTTGGATGCGTTAGGACGCCCTCAGATTGCTGAAGTGAAAAAAAATGCCGAAGTAGCGGAATCCAATGCCTTAAGAGAAACTCGAATCAAGCAAGCTGAGAATGAGCAATTGGCACAGCATGAAGAGATCCGTCGCCAAACAGAAATCGCAGAAGCGACAAAAGATATGGCATTGAAACAAGCACAATACAAACAAGAACGCGAAGTTGCGGATGCGAAAGCGGAACAGATCGCGGTCGGCGAACAAATGAAAGTTCAATTGATCGAACAAGAAAAAAATATCGAGATTCAAGAAAAACAAGCGGAATTGACGGAAAAAGAATTGAATGCAACTGTCCGTAAAAAAGCCGAAGCGGATAAATATGTGGTTGAACAAAACGCTTTAGCAGACAAAGCAAGAGAAATCGCACGAGCACAAGCGGAAGCGGAAAAAGTCAAATTAGCTGCCCAAGCAGAAGCCGAACGAATTGAAAAACTAGGTAGTGCCGACGCGGAACGGATCGCAAAAGTCGGTCAAGCCGAAGCGGAAAGCCGTGAAAAGATGGCGATTGCTTTGACCAAACTGAACGAAGCTGGTATTTTGATGGAGTTCATCAAAGTGCTGCCTGAAATCGCGAAAGAGGTCAATGCACCACTGAGCAATATTGATAAAGTGGTTAGCTTTGGCGGCAATGATGGTCTTCAATCAATGGGGGAAGCTGGTTTAGCGCGAACCTTTGATACGATCAAAGAGACAACCGGATTAGACTTAGTTGGGTTAATCAATGACACGATGTCCACAAAACAAGGAAACAAAGAGCTAGTTCAGGCTGTATCTGAAAGCACTGGTTCGCATCAGCCAACAACTGATCCAATCGAATAAAAGCAAATAAGTGGAAACGTATCAGTCCCTCTTTCTTTTGAGGAGAGGGACTGGTACGTTTTTCTGGCGCATTTAACGGATCTTTCTGAACAAAGATAAGAATCTTACGTAGATTCTTAGAAAGTTTTCACAATTATGTCTAAACTTTGAAATATTGATTAAATTCTGACAATTCATTTGTTTTTTTTTGTGGTCTATGCTAAAGTTATTTCGAATCATGAAAAGGGGGGTTAATTTGCAAACAGATCAGTTTCAAGAAGAGTTTTTTCGTTATCTTATTGTTGAAAGAGGGTATTCGGAAAAGACAAAAAAAGCGTATAAAGAAGATATGGGCGATTTTTTTCACTTCTTAAAAGAGTCTGGCAATGAAGACCCATTAGCAGTGGAATACCGCGATGTTCGCGTCTATTTAAGCTATTTGACGGAACGAGAGTACAGCCGTAATTCCATCAGTCGTAAAATGGCTAGTTTGCGATCTTTTTATCAGTTTCTAACCAAGCATGAGATCGTCAAAGAGAATCCTTTCGCCTACATTCATTTAAAAAAGAAAAACGCCAAATTGCCGCGTTTTTTTTATGAGAAGGAAATGGATGCTCTCTTTCAAAGTGTTGCTGGCGATGAGCCACTACAACAGCGCAATCAAGCATTGTTAGAAGTCCTTTATGGTTCAGGTTTGCGGGTCAGTGAGTGCAGCAGTCTCACACTGGGGGCAATCGATTGGGAAAGCGGCGTATTACTGATCCATGGGAAGGGGAATAAGGATCGCTATGTTCCTTTCGGTAGTTACGCACAAGCAGCAGTCAAACGCTATCTTTCCTCAGGACGCAAACAGCTGATGGAAAAGCAGAACAAGGAACACGAGATCCTTTTCGTGAATCATCTTGGTGACGGGATCACTGCAACTGGGATCGAATATGTTTTGAATCAAATCATTCGAAAAAGCAGTTTAGACAGTAAAATCCATCCTCATATGCTTCGGCATACGTTTGCAACCCATTTATTAAACAACGGCGCCGATATGCGGACCGTTCAAGAACTGTTGGGGCATGCCAATCTATCGACGACACAGATTTATGCGCATGTCACCAAAGACAGTTTACAAAAAAATTATCGCCAATTTCATCCACGCGCGTAAAATTGGTACAGGAGGAACATAAATGAAGTCAGAATTTCATTCAACCACCATCTGTGCGGTTGAAAAAGATGGAAAATTTGCCATGGCCGGTGACGGACAAGTAACGATGGGAGAACAGGTCGTTATGAAAGGAACCGCTCGGAAAGTCCGTCGAATTTACAATGGTGAAGTGATCGTTGGTTTTGCCGGCAGTGTGGCAGATGCCTTTACCTTGGAAGAAAAATTTGAAGGAAAACTAAATGAATACAACGGAAATTTGCAGCGAGCTGCAGTAGAATTGGCACAAGAATGGCGGACTCAGCAATCGATGCAAAAATTAGAGGCGATGCTGATCGTCATGAATGATAAGGAGATGCTTTTGGTCTCTGGGACAGGCGAAGTCATTTCGCCAGATGAAGGGATCTTAGCCATCGGTTCAGGTGGAAACTATGCCTTGGCAGCAGCCCGCGCGATGAAACGTTATGGCGGTGAACTATCTGCCAAAGAAATTGCTGAAGGTGCCTTGAATATTGCCGCAGACATTTGTGTCTTTACGAATCACAATATCATTGTAGAAGAGTTTTAAAGAGGGATGACGATATGACAAACCAAAACAAATCACCACGAGAAATCGTGAAAGAATTAGATGAATACATCGTTGGACAAACCAACGCCAAAAAATCAGTGGCTGTTGCTTTGAGAAATCGCTACCGCCGGCTGCAATTAGATGAAAAGATGCAACAAGATGTCACACCAAAAAATATTTTGATGATCGGACCAACAGGGGTTGGTAAAACGGAAATTGCGCGACGCTTAGCAAAGATCGTTGATGCACCTTTCGTTAAGTTAGAAGCGACGAAATTCACGGAAGTCGGCTATGTCGGTCGAGACGTAGAATCGATGGTACGTGACCTCGTTGAGAATGCGATCCAAATCGTGAAAAAAGAACAATATAAAAACGTGCGGATCCAAGCAGAGAAAAAAGCCAACCGTCGTTTAGTAAAAGTCTTAGTTCCTGGTATTAAAAAGGAACAGAAAAAGAATACCAATCCTTATGAACAAATGATGAATATGTTCAACGCCGCACAACAACCAGAAGAGCCAAAAGAAGAATTGACGGATGAGATTCGCAGCAACCGTCAAGCCATTTTTGAGCAATTAGAAAAGGGCCTTTTAGACAACCGGGAAGTGACGATCCAAGTCGATGAGCCGAAAAATCAAGCACCGATGATGAACAATGGCTTAGAACAAATGGGGATCGATTTGAATGAAACCTTAGGAGCATTGAAACCGCAAAAGAAAATTGAACGCACAGTAACCGTAAAAGAAGCACGAGAATTGCTGATTCAAGAAGAATCCTCAAAACTGGTCAACGACGCGGATATTCATAGTGAAGCATTACGTTTAGCAGAATCTAGTGGCATCATTTTTCTAGATGAAATCGACAAAGTATCTTCGAAATCACAGCAGTCAGGAGAAGTTTCTCGTGAAGGGGTGCAAAGAGATATCTTGCCGATCGTTGAAGGATCGCAAGTCAATACGAAATACGGAACCCTACAAACAGACCATATCCTTTTTATTGCTTCTGGGGCATTCCACCTGTCGAAACCAAGCGATCTGATCCCTGAATTGCAAGGGCGTTTCCCGATTCGTGTGGAACTAGATGATTTGACAAAAGAAGACTTTGTTAAAATTTTAACGGAGCCCAACAATGCCTTAGTCAAGCAATACATTGCCTTGTTAGGAACCGAAAATGTCAAAGTAGTCTTTACGATGGAAGCTATCGAGAAAATTGCCGAAATTGCTTATCAAGTGAATCGCGATACCGACAATATTGGTGCTCGTCGTTTGCATACGATTCTAGAGAAACTACTTGAAGACTTATTATTTGAAGCATCTGAGATGCAAATGGGTGAAATCACCATCACAGAAGCGTATGTGGAAGAAAAACTTGCGTCCATCGCAAAAGATGAAGACTTAAGCCGGTATATTTTATAAAGGGAGCGGACCAATGAAAACATTATTAGAAAAGACAAGACAAATCAACGAATTATTGCAGCAAAAAAACACCTTTAATTTAGCTTCTGATTTGCCTTACGACAAGATGGCTGTCATTTTAGGAAACATCCTAGACAGCAATGCGTATATTATTAGCATTGACGGTAGCGTGTTAGGTTTTGTTGAGAACCATGATGTCAATAATGAACGCATCAAAAAAATGTTTGTTGAAAAACAGTTTCCTAAAAATTATACAGATTTAGTCGATCACCTGACTTCCACAGAAGCTAATGTGCCAATCAGTGATGATATGACCGCTTTTCCTGTAGAAGGCCGTGAGTTGTATCCCAACGGACTAACGACCATCGTACCGATTTACGGTGCAGGAGAACGTTTAGGTACGATCATTCTTTCCAGAATCGATAAGTCCTTTGATGACGACGATTTGGTATTAGCGGAATACAGTGCGACAGTTGTTGGTATGCAATTCTTGTACCAAAAATCCCGCAGTATCGAAGAAGATGTTCGCAGTACCACAGCTGTTCAAATGGCAATCAACACCCTTTCTTATAGTGAGTTGAAAGCTGTTCAAGCGATCTTTGAGGCATTAGAAGGCGACGAAGGTCGTCTGACCGCGTCAAGTATCGCTGATCGCATTGGAATTACACGGTCGGTGATCGTAAATGCTTTGCGTAAACTAGAGTCTGCCGGCATTATAGAATCCCGCTCTTTGGGGATGAAAGGCACCTATTTAAAAGTGCTTAACAGCCGCTTTAAAGAGGAATTGACGAAACATCAATATTAGGAGATGAGACCATGACAGTTACCATCACGGCGGGTCATCTGCAAGCAAAAATTGCAGAAAAAGGGGCTGAGCTACAAAGCTTAGTTGATACAAGCAATGACCTTGAATATATTTGGCAAGCTGATCCAAACCACTGGGGAAAGCATGCGCCAATCTTATTTCCGATTGTTGGCGCCTTAAAAGAGGACACCTATCAGCATGAGGGCAAAAGTTATCATTTGCCCCGTCATGGGTTTGCCAGAGACATGGTGTTTACTGTCGTTGAAAAACGTACAGACTATGCCTTGTTTCTATTAGAAAGTTCAACTGAAACCAAAGTGAAGTATCCGTTTGATTTTCAGCTGTATGTCAGTTACGAATTAGGCGGTGATGGCTTAGTCGTCAAATACCAAGTAAAGAATAGCGGTCAAAAAGAACTATTCTTCTCCATTGGAGGACACCCTGCATTCAACGTCCCACTTGAAAAAGGGCTGACATTTGAAGACTACTACCTTTCTTTTTCTCCAAAAAAATCACGAGTGAAATTGCCATTAAAAGGCAATTATATTGATTATGAACAACGCACACTCGGTCAAACGAATACGGATTTGCGCTTGACCCACGATATGTTTGCAAATGATGCGCTGGTTTATGAAACGAAAGGATTACATTCCTACTCGATTCGCAGTGAGAAATCGCCTCATAGTGTTACGTTAAGCTACAATAATATGCCGTATGTCGGTTTTTGGTCCACGTATCCCGTAAAATCGCCGTTTCTATGTATAGAACCATGGTGCGGTATCGCAGATACACTGGAAGCTTCCGGTGAGCTTTCAGAAAAATTGGGTATTCAAGCACTTTCGCCTGAGGAGTTATTTGAAACAAAGTACTCGATCACAGTCAAATAAAAGCAGGCAAAAAGAAGCTGAGAAAAGTCATTGCACTTTTCTCAGCTTCTGCTTATTTGTTCGCTTGACGCTTATTCAGACCAAACGGTACCCGACTTTCAGTCCCGTCTTTAATACGTGAAATATTTTCGCGATGGCGAATAAAGATAAAAATCGTTACGCCGATCGCGATGAAGGTCAGCAACCAGTTTTGCTCAGGCAATATCGCAGGGGCGATAAAAGGCAAAACGACCGTCGATAAGGTGATCAAACACGCCGCGATCATACTGGTCAGGCTTACCATACTTGTCACATAAAGACAGATAACAAAAATCAATGAAGAATAAATGAAAAAGAGCGGATTGTATCCTAAGAGCATCCCAGCACTTGTCGCCACCGCTTTGCCGCCTTTAAACTTGGCAAAGATCGGAAAGGTATGACCTAAGATCGCGCAGACCCCAAACCAGAGCGGATTGACGGTATGGAGACCAAAGAGGACAGGCAAACTGGTTGCCAAAGTTCCTTTTAAGATATCCATCAATAAAACAACGATCCCGGCTTTCTTTCCTAAAACGCGAAATGTATTGGTCGTTCCCGTATTGCCGCTGCCGAATTGGCGAATATCTTTTTTGAAAAACAATTGGCCAATCCAAACACCCGAGGGGATCGAACCTAAAAGGTAAGCAACAATAAATAAAAGAATCGTATTCATAATAACCAACTTTCTTTGCAAGGCTAGGGCAATTTTAGCATGAAAACGCCTTTCCAACAATAAGAAAATCTTTCGCTAGTCAGGGAAAGAAGAAAAACAGCTTTCCTCGGAGCTGTGAAACACAAACAAGCCATTTTGTGACTCTAGCTTGTGCAAACAAAGGAAAAAGGATAAGATAGTTTAGAAAAATGTTCGCTTGAAAAAAGCGTATTTTGTGTTAAGATTTTTTTTGCAGTCCTTTCAGCAGTAAAAAAGGACTGATCAAGATTAAAGGAGCGGTGGGTTTGGCAAAGAAAACCACAGAATATAATGATGCTTCCATTCAGGTCTTAGAGGGCCTAGAAGCAGTAAGAAAACGGCCAGGAATGTATATCGGCTCGACCGATAGCCGCGGCTTACATCACTTAGTGTATGAAATCGTCGATAATGCGGTTGATGAGGCACTCTCAGGATACGGCAATGAAATCGATGTTACGATCCACAAAGACAATAGTATCAGTGTTCGAGACAACGGGCGAGGAATGCCGGTCGGGACACATGCATCGGGAATCCCTACTGTTGAAGTGATCTTCACAGTGCTACATGCCGGCGGGAAGTTTGGCCAAGGAGGCTACAAAACTTCTGGCGGCCTTCATGGGGTTGGTGCCAGTGTTGTAAATGCTCTATCCAGCTGGCTGGAAGTAGTCATCGTTCGTGATGGCATCGAATACAAACAGAGCTTCAAAGACGGTGGGAAACCAGCGGGTACTTTGAAAAAAATCGGCAAAACTCGTAAACCAACTGGAACCACAGTCACCTTTAAACCTGACGACACGATCTTTTCAACAACCAAATTCTCCTATGAAATTCTCGCAGAACGTTTAAGAGAATCGGCTTTCTTGCTAAAAGGGGTCAAAATCTCCCTGACGGATGAACGTGGGGAAGAACCAATTCATGAAGTTTTTTTATATGAAGAAGGCATCAAAGAATTCGTTGATTATTTAAATGAAGAAAAAGATACCTTGACCCAGGTGGTGTATTTTTCCGGTACCAAAGAAGCAATCGAGGTAGAACTTGCCTTTCAATACAATGATGGCTATTCGGAAAATGTCTTGTCCTTTGTCAACAATGTACGTACCAAAGATGGTGGTACCCATGAAGTGGGGATGAAAACGTCAATGACGAAAGCTTTCAATGAATATGCCCGCAAGGTCAATTTGTTGAAGGAAAAAGATAAGAACCTTGAAGGTAGTGATTTTCGTGAAGGCTTAGCGGCCGTGTTGTCGATCCGTGTTCCAGAAAATCTTTTGCAATTTGAAGGGCAGACCAAAGGGAAATTAGGAACACCCTTAGCAAGAAATGCTGTAGACAATGTGATTGGCGAGCAACTAGGCTATTACCTGCAAGAAAACAGTGAAATGAGTCAAATGCTGGTTCGTAAAGCGATCAAAGCAAGAGAGGCCCGTGAAGCTGCCAGAAAGGCGAGAGAAGAAAGCCGCACAGGAAAGAAACGCAAAAAAGGTGAGTCACTGCTTTCTGGAAAATTAACGCCTGCTCAGTCTCGTAATCCTAAGAAAAATGAATTGTATTTGGTGGAGGGGGACTCAGCCGGCGGGTCAGCGAAGCAAGGCCGTGACCGCAAGTTCCAAGCGATTTTACCGTTACGAGGCAAAGTTATCAATACAGAAAAAGCCAAGATGCAGGATATTTTGAAAAATGAAGAGATCAATACCATGATCTATACTATCGGTGCCGGTGTTGGCCCAGAGTTTTCGATTGAAGACTGCAATTATGACAAAGTCATTATCATGACCGATGCGGATACCGATGGGGCGCACATCCAAGTGCTGCTTTTAACGTTTTTCTACCGGTATATGAAACCTTTGATCGAAGCGGGAAAAGTATACATTGCTTTGCCACCTTTGTATAAAGTGTCTAAAGGGTTAGGGAAAAAGGCAGTAGTCGAATATGCTTGGACGGATGATGAACTAAGCAAACTGACCCAAAAAATCGGTAAAGGCTATATGCTTCAGCGCTACAAAGGGTTGGGGGAAATGAATGCCGATCAATTGTGGGAAACGACGATGGACCCAGAAACGCGGACGCTGATTCGGGTAAGAATCGATGATGCGGCCCAAGCAGAACGCCGTGTCACCACACTGATGGGGGACAAGGTAGAACCTCGTCGGAAGTGGATCGAAAGCCATGTTCAATTCAGTTTAGAAGAAGATGGCAGTATTTTGGATAAAAAAGAAGATACGGTACCGGAATTAGTTGATGAAAAGTTAATGGATACCGAACAAGCAGAAAGCAAACATTTAGTTAAGGAATAGGAGGTGGTCTCTTGGAACACAGAAGCAATATACAAGAATTGACATTGGAAGAAGTGATGGGAGATCGCTTCGGTCGATATTCCAAATACATTATTCAAGAACGGGCATTGCCAGATATTCGTGATGGGTTAAAACCGGTTCAGCGGCGCATCTTGTTCGCCATGAACCAAGACGGCAATACGTATGACAAAGGCTTCCGCAAATCAGCGAAATCAGTCGGGAATATCATGGGGAACTTTCATCCCCATGGTGACTCGAGTATTTATGAAGCAATGGTCCGCATGAGCCAAGACTGGAAATTGCGTCAGATTTTGATTGAAATGCACGGAAACAACGGGAGTATGGATGGTGATCCGCCAGCTGCCATGCGTTATACCGAAGCACGACTTTCAGAATTAAGCGGTGAGCTGTTAAAAGATATCGAAAAAAACACCGTCGAATTGGTGTGGAATTTTGATGATACCGAAAAAGAACCAACTGTCTTACCAGCAAAATACCCAAATCTGTTAGTCAATGGCTCAACTGGGATCTCAGCTGGGTATGCAACGGAAATTCCCACCCATAATTTAGGGGAAATCATTGATGGAACGGTCTATTTGATCGACCATCCGCAAGCTTCTTTGGATCAGCTGATGAAGTATATTCCCGGCCCTGATTTTCCAACAGGAGGGATTTTACAAGGGAAAGAAGAAATCAAAAAAGCCTATGAAACAGGCAAAGGCAAAGTGATCCTGCGTTCGAAAACCAAGATCGAAGACATCAAAGGTGGCAAGCAGCAAATCGTTATCAATGAGATTCCCTATGAGGTCAATAAAGCCAATCTAGTCAAAAAAATGGATGAGATTCGTTTGAATAAACGGATCGACGGGATTGCTGAAGTGCGTGATGAAACTGACCGTACTGGTTTGCAGATCGTTGTCGAGCTGAAAAAAGAAGCAAATGCACAAGGAATTTTAAATTATTTATTTAAAAATACCGAATTGCAGATCAACTACAACTTCAACATGGTGGCTATCGACAATATGCGCCCCCAACAAGTCGGTTTGAAACGGATTTTAGAAAGCTACATCAAGCATCGGCGTGAAGTGATCGAAAAACGCAGTCGTTTTGAACTGCAAAAAGCCCAAAAGAGACAGCATATCGTCGATGGGTTAATCAAAGCTTTATCGATTCTTGATGAAGTGATCGCCACCATTCGCGGCAGTAAAGACAAAAAAGATGCCAAAAACAATCTGGTTGTTCAGCACGGTTTTACGGAAGAGCAAGCAGAAGCCATTGTGAACTTACAGTTGTACCGCTTGACCAATACGGATATCACACAATTGCAAGCAGAGGCGAAAGAACTTGCTGAAACGATCGCTGAATTGACAACGATTTTAAATGAGGAAAGTGAATTACTGAAAGTGATCAAAAAGGAATTGCGGGAGATCAAGAAAAAATATTCGACACCGCGATTGACTGAGATCGAAGCCGAAATTCAAGAAATCAAGATCGAAACACAAGTTTTAGTCGCGCAAGAAGAAGTCGTCGTGACAGTCACAAGAGACGGTTATGTCAAACGCAGCAGTTTGCGTTCTTACGGTGCCTCAAAACCAGAAGAGATCGGCATGAAAGAAGGCGACTCTTTACTTTACAGCAACCAAATGAATACGTTGGATCATCTGTTATTGGTAACCAATAAAGGAAACACGATCTATCGTCCGGTTCATGAATTGCCTGATTTAAAATGGAAAGATCTAGGCGAACATATTTCGCAAACGGTTATGACACTGGCGCAAGATGAAATGATCATTGGGGTCTTTGCCTACAAAGAGATCGATCCGTTGAAAAACTTTGTGCTGATCAGTAAAAACGGCATGATTAAACAAACACGAATGACGGAATTTGAACCTTGGCGCACCTATAAGACACGGCCAATGACGATCATGAAGCTGAAAGATGAATCAGATGAATTAGTCAATGTCTTTTTGACTGATCAAACAGAAGAAATGGATGTCTTTTTAGTCAGTCATCTTGCCTTTGGCTTACGGTATTCGCTTAATGAAGTGCCCGTTGTGGGACCAAAAGCAGCTGGGGTCAAAGCGATGAACCTTAAAGCGGATGATTATCTTATCAATGGGTTGTTAGTTTATTCAGAAGGGGATACACCGATCGTTCTGATTACCCAACGTGGCGCAGCAAAACGCATGCTAGCCCAAGAGATCACCCAATTAGGACGGGCGAAGCGTGGATTGATGGTCTTACGGGAATTGAAGAAAAACCCTCATCGCGTAGTCTATATGGGGAATGGAGAGAACCAGCAGCTACTGGTAACCAACCAAAAAGGACAAGCCTTTGAAGTCATCACGAATCAAATCCCGATCAATGATCGGACCTCCAACGGCTCATTTATCATGGATGAGAAAACAGGGGGGCAAATCTACGAAGTGAAAACACAAATCAGTCCTGCAATCGCAGAGGATTCTGTACTATAAATTATAACAAAGCAACCATTCTGTACCAGTACAGAATGGTTGCTTTTTTGCCTCTTAATTAATCTTTCACATTAATAAAAAACGCACTTTAATAAAAGATTCACATTTGATAAATGCTTATAAATCAACGTTTTTAATAATAAAAATCTTAAAAAAAACTAAATTGTTCAAAATAATTCTTGAAAACACTTGCAATCATTAGGGTGTGTGTTATACTGTTCACGTAAAGCTGTTACATTAGTGAACAGAAAATTTAAGGAGGTCCATCAGATGGAACAATGGAATGGATTTAAAGGAAAAACTTGGAAAGAAGAAGTAAACGTACGCGACTTCATCCAAGAAAACTACACACCTTATGACGGAACAGATGAATTCCTAGCAGATGCTACTGAAGCAACGACGAAGCTATGGGATCAAGTCATGGAACTGAACAAGCAAGAGCGTGAAGCTGGCGGCGTATTGGATATGGATACAAAAGTCGTTTCAACGATTACTTCTCATGGACCTGGCTACTTAGACAAAAACTTAGAAACAGTTGTTGGTTTCCAAACGGAAAAACCATTTAAACGCAGCTTGCAACCATTTGGCGGCATCCGCATGTCAGAACAAGCAGCAGAATCTTACGGCTATGAAATCGATGCGGAAGTTTCTCACATTTTCCGCGACTACCGTAAAACACATAACCAAGGGGTATTTGATGCCTATACACCTGAAATCAGAGCAGCTCGTCGTTCTGGTGTAATCACAGGTCTTCCTGATGCATACGGCCGTGGCCGGATCATTGGTGACTACCGTCGTGTTGCATTATACGGAGTGGATTTCTTGATCAAAGAAAAACAACAAGACCTATTGTATTGCGGAAACGGAACCATGTCTGAAGACATTATCCGCCAACGTGAAGAATTAAGTGAACAAATTCGCGCTTTAAGCGAATTGAAAGAATTAGGAAACATTTACGGATTTGATATTTCTAAACCAGCTCAAACGGCGAAAGAAGCATTCCAATGGTTATATCTTGGTTACTTAGCAGCCATCAAAGAGCAAAATGGTGCGGCAATGTCATTGGGACGTACGTCAACTTTCCTTGATATTTATGTTGAACGCGATTTAAAAAATGGCGTGATGACTGAAGAAGAAGCACAAGAAATCGTTGACCATTTTGTCATGAAACTACGTCTTGTGAAATTTGCTCGGACGCCTGATTACAACGCATTGTTCTCTGGTGACCCAACTTGGGTAACTGAGTCAATCGCTGGTATGGGTGAAGATGGACGCCACATGGTAACAAAAAACAGCTTCCGTTTCTTACACACTCTAGCAAACTTAGGTCCAGCACCAGAACCAAACTTGACTGTTTTATGGTCAACACGTTTGCCTCATAACTTCAAAACATTCTGTGCGAAAATGTCGATCCAAACATCAGCGATTCAATATGAAAACGATGATGTGATGCGTGGACATTGGGGCGATGATTACGGAATCGCTTGTTGTGTATCCGCAATGCGCATCGGGAAACAAATGCAATTCTTTGGTGCTCGTGCAAACTTAGCGAAAACATTGTTGTATGCAATCAACGGTGGGGTCGATGAAAAATCAAAAGCACAAGTTGGACCAAAATTCCAACCAATTACTTCTGAATACTTGGATTACAACGAAGTAATGGAAAAATATGACACAATGATGGACTGGATTTGTGATCTGTATGTGAACACATTGAACATCATTCATTACATGCATGACAAATATTCTTATGAACGCATTGAAATGGCGCTCCAAGATACAGATATTCTACGTACGATGGCTACTGGTATCGCTGGTTTCTCTGTTGCAGTTGATTCATTATCAGCGATTAAATATGCCAAAGTTCGTACGATTCGTGATGAAAACGGCATTGTTGAAGATTACGAAATCGAAGGCGATTATCCTAAATACGGAAACAATGATGACCGTGTAGATGATATCGCAGTCAACTTGTTGAAAGCTTTCATGAAGAAAGTAAAACGCACAAAAACATATCGTGATGCAAAACATACAACTTCGATCCTTACAATCACTTCTAATGTGGTTTATGGGAAGAAAACAGGGAACACGCCTGATGGACGTCGTGCAGGTGCACCATTTGCTCCAGGTGCAAACCCAATGCATGGCCGCGATACGCATGGTGCATTAGCAAGTCTTTCGTCAGTTGCGAAATTACCATATGATTACTCATTAGATGGTATTTCAAACACCTTCTCAATCGTACCTAAAGCATTAGGTCGTGACGATGAGACACAACAAGAAAACCTAGCAACAATGCTAGATGGCTATGCAGCAAAAGGTGGTCACCACTTAAATATCAACGTATTTAACCGTGATACATTACTTGATGCGCAAGCTCACCCAGAAAAATACCCACAATTAACGATTCGGGTTTCTGGTTATGCGGTTAATTTCATTAAATTAACCAAAGAACAACAAGATGATGTCATTGCTCGTACAATGCACGAAGCAATGTAATAAGCAACAACTTCAGGCGGCGGACGGGAAAATCCGCCGCCTCTTGTTTTGAGAGTATCAGACGGAGCATGGTTATCCGTCGTTTCGAAGAAAGGAAGAGCATTATGGCAGTAACAGGACAAGTACATTCAACAGAAAGTTTTGGATCAGTAGATGGACCAGGTATCCGTTTTATTGTATTCATGCAAGGATGCCGCATGCGTTGCCAGTTTTGTCATAATCCAGATACTTGGAAGATTGGCACGGGTATCGAACGAACGACTGATGACGTCTTAGAAGAGGCGTTGAAATATCGCGAATTCTGGGGACAAAAAGGTGGGATCACCGTTAGTGGTGGGGAACCGTTACTTCAAATGGACTTTCTGATCGATCTGTTTCGCAAAGCCAAAGCAGAAGGGGTCAGCACAACACTGGACACTTGCGGAAAACCATTTACACGAGAAGAGCCTTTTTTCAGTAAGTTTCAAGAGTTGATGACTGTGACTGATTTGCTGTTGTTTGATATCAAACATATCGATAACAAAGCCCATAAAGAGCTGACCACCCAATCCAATGATAATATTTTGGATATGGCAAATTATCTTTCAGAGATCAATCAGCCCGTCTGGATTCGTCATGTGCTGGTTCCTTTTAGAAGCGATTATGATGACTTCTTGATCCGTTTGGATGAATTTATCAAGACGTTGAAGAATGTCGATAAAGTTGAGATCTTACCTTATCACACGATGGGGAAATACAAGTGGGATGAGCTAGGCTTGAAATATCCCCTTGAAGGAATCGAACCACCAACCGAAGATCGGGTGAAAAATGCCAAACGTTTGCTCCATGTAGATGACTATAAAGGCTACTTAACCCGTTGATCAAAACAGGAAAGAAGAGATTGCTATTGCTTCTTTCCTGTTTTTTTACTATGATTAGAAAGTGAATATCAATTGAAATAGGAGCGATGAAGAAATGTCGAAAATATTAGTATTCGGTCACCAAAATCCTGATACCGACGCTATTGGTGCAGCGATTGCCTTTGCAAACTTACAAAATCAACTTGGGAAAGACTGTGAAGCGGTGGCGCTAGGTACACCGAATGAAGAAACACAATTTGCACTAGACACCTTTAGCCTGGCTGCTCCTCGTGTAATCGATTCAGTAACTAAGGAAACACAAGAAGTAATGCTGGTGGATCACAATGAGTTTCAGCAAAGTGCGGCAGATATCGCTGATGTTACAGTGTTGGCAGTGGTTGATCATCACCGTATTGCTAACTTTGAGACAGCCAATCCGTTGTATTATCGTGCAGAACCTGTTGGTTGTACCAGTACGATCGTATTGAAGTTATACAAAGAAAATCAAGTGGAAATTCCAAAATCGATCGCAGGAATCATGCTTTCAGCGATCATCTCCGATACATTGTTGTTCAAATCGCCAACATGTACCGATGAAGATGTAGCGGCAGCAAAAGAATTAGCGGTTTTAGCAGGTGTTGAACTGGAAGCATACGGATTGGATATGTTGAAAGCCGGCACAAATCTTGGAACGAAATCAGCAGCAGAATTGCTGGATCTTGATGCAAAAAGCTTCCCAATGGGCGGGAAAAACATCCGTATCGGACAAGTCAATACAGTCGACCTAAAAGAGGTCTTTGACCGTCAAGCAGAATTGGAAGCTGCCATGAAAGAATCAATGTCAGCAAATGGCTATGATTTGTTCTTGCTTGTTGCTACTGATATCTTAGACAGTAATTCTGAGCTATTAGTTGTTGGTGAACCAATTGCCCCAGTAGAAGCAGCGTTTGAAACGACATTAACGAACCATCGTGCCTTTTTACCTGGCGTTGTTTCTCGTAAAAAACAAATCGTTCCTCAATTAACAGCGGTTTTCGAAGGATAATTAGGATAAATGTCAGAGTGCTGGTGAGATCTGTTTTGGTAGATCAAGCCAGCATTTTTCATGATTTTTTTAATAAGGAGTACACACAGTGAAATTTTTTTATAGTCCCCATTATCGTTCTTTGCAACCGATCCTGGCATCTTCTGAATTCCATGATTTGGTTCATGTGCTTTTAAGCTGTCAAGAACCGCCGACACTACGAGAGCTAAAAGCGAAGTTTCCAGAGGTGTCAATTGATAAAACCCTTGACCGTCTGATCGCATCAGCTTTGATCATCCGCCAAAATCGACGCTATTTTTTAGGTTTTCCTGTTTATACTGAAGAAGATCAAAAGCAGCTGCAAGAAAGTGACGGTTTTTATCAAGATGCCCTTGATTGGTCAACACAAGAAATCGCTGGTTTTCTCAAAAACTTTGCGACATTAAGTAGTGAAAATAAATACTTCTATGGTTGTTTGCAGGAGGTGGGGCAGGGGATTGTTTATTCCTTGACCCATGAAAGTTTTCAGATGATTTCATACGCAGAAGCGCCATGGCCACCAACGCTGCCGGCTTTTTTTGAAGCAAATCGCCAGCTGCAAAATCTATCGGTTTATGACGATCTAATGGATTTGATCGGCGATGTCGATCCGGTCTATTACTTAGATCAAGTAAGTGTCATCTTTGAACGTATCCGTAAAAACAAAAAAGTGCGTCCGAGTATTTTTCTAGAATCGCTTCAACAGTTGAAAATCGTTAGTTCCGAGCTAGATTTCTTGCTGGAAGAAATAAATTGTGATAATCTAAAAAACGGCCGTTATCCATCTGCTGAAAAGGATATTTTCTTGCAACGATCAGTGCTCGCTCACTTAGCGAAAAAAGCAGGTTCATACAACACGTTTTTTTTCAATGATAATTGAGATTTCTAATAATTATGTTATTTGTTTTAAATTTTCTGAATATTATAAAGCTGTTAGATGTTATTCTAATAGCTTTTTTTCTTGTTCACTAAAATGATAATTTGATGAATAAAAATTAAAATATAACGATCGTTTTGCTTGGAGATTTGATTTCTTGATGATATGATGATTTTAGAACGTTGAAAGGGGATATAAAAATGGAAGGATATAAAACGGTTGATTTTGAACAGTTGGAACGGAATAAAACGAAAGCAGAAATGATTACATTCGTATCAATGTCAGAGATAGAAGCGGCACGGCAAGCAATTACAAATGCGGGGATCGATGAAACGCGTTTTTCTGATGGAGATCTCATTCTCGCATTAAAGCAAAAGGAACGATTTGGGGCAAATACGATCGTTTCAGTGGTTATTGATTGGCTAGTGAATCAAAACTATTTAGTGAATCCCGCGAATGCCCTTCGTTATTTGGCGAAAAAAATGGCAGATGGTCCATTAACGAGTTATAAATTATTGAGTGAGGGAGAGTTTGACTGTGATGGCAATTATTACTTAATTGGTCACGCAGACAAGTCCTTGGCAGTAAATAAAGCCTATAAAGTTTACACCGATGGGCAAGTAAAAGAGCTTTGGCAAGCAAAATAATTGAAGGTGATTTCGGCTCTAGCGAAGAAGGGAAACGGCTGTAGAAGCAGTTGTTTTCGTAAAAGGATCGAAGATTGAAGGTTGTGAAGGACGCGTGAAACTAAACATTCGAATCAGCTTAGCTGGCAGTCATCTTTTGATTGGTGCATTCAGTTTGATCGGTGCATTGCTGACGCTTTATAAAGTACCAACTAGTTTTGGTACGATCCAAGTCATGTTAGGTGAAATTTATTATACCGATACGGTATTTGACCGATTTACTCAGCTTTTCTTATTGGGGATTATTAGTCTTTATACCGTAGTGACGAGTTTTTACGGGTTTCGATTCTGGTGTTTTTGCTCCGCCTCTTCTGCATTTGGGACACTGCTGGCATATGTTGAATTAACTGAGACATTTCCGGTGATGGTTGTTTTCATCCTGGTTTTGGCAAGTTTGTTTCAGTTAAGTGTAGTCACATACTTCATTTTCCAAAAGCTAAAAAGTAGAGCTGAAACAGGTTGAACAGATACGTTCAAGCTGTTTTTTTCTGTCCTGAATAATTCGTTCGTATCATAGGGTTATTAGGTTACTAGAATTTTATTTTATGCTATGCTAACAGTAGAGATCGTTTGGTTGCAAATGCTTCTCTATTAAAAAATGGGACAATGATCGATCGTTAAAGAATAAGCGATCAAGATGAGTCGAAGGAGGACTGATGAGAGAGTGGTTACCAAACAACAGGTACTGACTGCAGAAAAGGACTTTCTGAGCGGTGAAAATTTTTATGTCCAACATTTCTTAGGAGCCCATCAAGCGGATGATGGCTATGTGTTTCGTGTTTGGGCACCAAACGCTCAACAAGTTTGGCTGGTTGGTGATTTCAACCAATGGACAGACACTTTGCCAATGAATAAAAGGGCAGAATCTGGGGTCTGGGAGATTGAGACCAACCAAGTAAAAGAAGGACAGCTTTACAAATACAAAGTCAAACAAGCAAATGGACGAGAAGTATTGAAGATTGATCCTTTTGCTGTCCATTTCGAAGCTCGACCAGGAACTGCTGCCGTGTTGCATTCGATCCCACAAAAAAAATGGCGGGATGGACTATGGCAAGGCCGCAAAAAAAGACAGAAAACATTTAATCGACCTCTAAATATTTATGAAGTTCATGCCAGCTCGTGGAAGCATCACGAAGACGGCACCCCTTATCGCTTCTCTGAATTAAAAGATGAACTTATTCCTTATGTGAAAAAAATGGGTTATACCCATATTGAATTTATGCCTTTGATGGAACATCCATTAGGTACCTCGTGGGGCTATCAGCTGACAGGTTATTTTGCGCTCAGTTCCTATTATGGGACACCAGAAGAATTTCAAGACTTTGTAGAGGCATGCCATTTAGAAAATATTGGTGTCTTTGTTGATTGGGTACCAGGACATTTTTGTGTCAATGATGACAGCCTAGCTTATTATGACGGCACGCCGACATTTGAATACATGGATGAAAACCGTGCCAAAAATGTTCGCTGGGGTGCGATCAACTTTGATCTCGGCAAACCACAAGTCCAAAGCTTTCTGATCTCAAGTGCCTTGTTCTGGATCGAATTTTATCATATTGATGGTATTCGGGTAGATGCCGTTTCCAACATGATCTATCGCGATTATGATGAAGGTCCATGGGAACCAAATCACGAAGGGGGCAATCGCAACTTTGAAGGCTATTACTTTTTACAGAAGCTTAATTCTGTTATCAAGTTAGCCCATCCAGCAGTGGTCATGATTGCAGAAGAAAGTACGTCTGAAACCAAAATAACAGGAATGGTCGAAGAAGGCGCGTTAGGATTTGATTATAAATGGAATATGGGCTGGATGAACGATGTCCTGCGTTTTTATGAAATGGACCCGATTTTCCGTAAAGATCATTTAAATCTGCTTTCTTTCTCTTTCATGTATCGGATGCAAGAAAATTATATCTTGCCACTTTCTCATGATGAAGTCGTTCATGGTAAAAAAAGTTTGATGCATAAAATGTGGGGGGACCGCTACAAACAGTTTTCACAACTACGAAATCTCTATACGTACATGATGATGCATCCAGGGAAAAAACTGTTATTCATGGGTAGTGAATGGGGACAGTTTTTAGAATGGAAATATGATCATGGGCTTGAATGGGTCGATTTAAACGACACATTAAATGCAAAAATGCAGTTCTTCACCCAGACCTTGAATGAACTATACAA
Organism: Enterococcus sp. AZ095a; assembly: GCF_050546735.1. Classification (NCBI taxonomy): domain Bacteria; kingdom Bacillati; phylum Bacillota; class Bacilli; order Lactobacillales; family Enterococcaceae; genus Enterococcus; species Enterococcus sp. AZ095a. Next base: position 1,332,249 of record NZ_CP172953.1, read on the forward strand.
AGAAGAACGAGCCCTTTGGGAATTGGATGATCAAGAAGATTCATTGATGGTGATCGATGCAGACAACTTAGATGAAACGACATTGACTTTCTTACGACAAGGAAAAACGAAAAAAGATTTCTTGATTGTTGTTGTCAATCTGACACCAGTGGAGCGTCACGATTTTGCGATCGGCGTGCCATACGAAGGAACGTATCGAGAGATTTTAAACACTGAACGGGATGTATTTGGTGGAACTTGGGTGGCTAATAACCAAGACTGCCAGACCAGTAATGCCCCTTTTAAACAATACGACTATCAAATCAAAACAATTTTGCCTGCACTTGGGGCTTTGATTATCAAACCAGAAAAAATCAAAATGACTCGTAAAAAAGCAGTAAAGAAAGCATAAAAAAAGAGTAGAGGGGGAACGGTGAGTAGATCACCAAACAAAATGAAAACAGAAATGTTAGCAATGATCCTCGCAGGAGGACAAGGGACTCGATTAGGGAAATTAACAAAGAATATTGCTAAACCAGCGGTTCCATTTGGTGGCAGATATCGGATCATCGATTTCACGTTGAGTAATTGTGTCAATTCAGGAATCAAAAATGTGGGTGTTGTCACTCAGTACCAGCCATTAGCACTAAACAACCATATCGGAAATGGTGCAAGCTGGGGATTGGATGGAATTAGTACCGGTGTGACGATTTTACAGCCATATTCAAATTCAGAAGGCGAAAAATGGTTTGAGGGAACTGCCCATGCCATCTATCAAAACATCGCCTATATCGATGAGATGGACCCGCAATATGTCTTGATTTTGTCCGGCGACCATATCTACAAAATGGATTACGAAGAAATGCTGGAAAAACACAAAGAAAATGATGCTTCATTGACGGTTGCAGTTCTCGAAGTTCCGATGAAAGATGCTTCTCGTTTCGGGATCATGAATACTGATAAAAATGACCGCATCATCGAATTTGATGAAAAACCAGCCGAACCAAAAAGCAATCTTGCTTCGATGGGGATCTATATATTTGATTGGAGTCGTCTACGCAGTATGCTTTTGAGTAACTACACAAAAGACGGCGAAATGGTCGATTTTGGGAAACACGTGATTCCTTCTTATCTAGAAAGCGGCGACAACGTTTTTGCCTATCGCTTCTCTGGCTATTGGAAAGACGTAGGAACGATCGATTCATTGTGGGAAGCCAACATGGAATTTATTGATCCAGCCATGGAGTTGAATATCCGGGATAAAAGCTGGCAAGTGTTCTCCAAAAACCCAATCGCACCACCGCACTTTGTAACTGAAACCGGTGCTGCTAAAAATTCGCTTGTGATGGACGGCTGCTATGTTGCTGGAGAGATCGAGCACAGTATTTTATCAGAGAACGTGCAAGTGAAAGAAGGCTCGACTATCAAAGATAGCGTGATCATGCCTGGAGCGGTGATTGGTAGAAATGTCAAATTAAATCGTGTGATCGTTGGGGAAAATGCAGTGATTGGTGACGACGCAGAGATCGATGGAACAGACGAAATTGCCGTAGTCGGCTATTCTGAAATTTTAGGGGTGACGATTGATGAGAACTAATAAAATGTGTGCAATTTTAGGGAACCTACAGCGATACCAAGACTTGATGCCATTAACGGAGAATCGTCCGCTGTCGACCTTGTTGTTTGACTGCAAATATCGCTTGCTGGATTTCAATCTTTCAAGTATTGAAAATGCCAACATCAAACAAGTCTACATGATTTTCAATGAAGGAGAGACTCAGTCGGTCTTTGATCATATCGGTGGTGGAAAAGAGTGGAACTTGGACGGTGTTCAAAACCGGTTCTTTATCCACTTATTCCAAGACTCATTGAAAAAGCAAGCCGAAGGGCAAGAGTACTACTATAACGTCATTGACTATTTGGAAAAATCAAAATCAGATCACACTGTATTTATGGGCAGCAAAATCTTATGCAACATCGATTTGCGTGCTTTGCTGAAAATTCATCAACTACAAGGCAATGAAATGACTGTGGTGTATAAACGCATCGGCAGTGACAATGTTTCTGAAAGTGACTTGTTGTTTAATGTTGACAGTGAAGGACACTTAGAAGAAGCGATCCAAGCGAAAAAAGGGGAAGTTGGCTCCCTAGTCAACTTGTGTACGGATATTTTTATCATTCAAACGGATCGTCTGATCGCGGCTCTTAAAGAAGGGCAAAAAGTTGGCGCAACGGCAGATCTCGGTCAATTTTTACGAGAGATGATCTCTGTGGAGAACACTGGCCTATATGAGTACACTGGTTACTTAAGTAACATTTATGATATCTCTTCTTATTATCAAACAAATATGGACATGCTAGATGTGCATAAATTCACCTCATTGCTTTATTCGAATCAAAAAATCTATACCAAATTGAAGAATGAAGTACCAACCTATTACTCGGAAACGTCTGAGGTGAAAAATAGCCACTTTGCTTCTGGTTGCATCGTTGAAGGCTCTGTCGAGCAGTCACTGGTTGCTCGCCGTACGAAAATCCATCCTGAGGCAAAAGTCAAAGGCGCGATCATTTTCGGAAATAACGAAATCAAAGCAGGTGCCGAAGTCTCTTATGCGATCTTAGATAAAAATGTAACCATCGCAGAAGGTGTAAAAGTGCAGGGAACCAAAGAAACCCCGATTGTCATTAAGAAGAATTCTCATGTGACAGAAGATGTAATCGGAGGAGCAAGCGCATGAAGGTTTTGTTTACAGCAGCAGAGTGCGCTCCGTTTTTTAAAACAGGCGGGTTAGGGGATGTTGCAGGTGCATTGCCAAAAGAGTTGGTCAAAAAAGGCGTCGAGACAGTTGTCGTCTTACCTTATTTCACGAAAATGCCTGCCGAATACCAAGACCAAATGGAAGATTGTTTTTCCTTTGAAGTGGCGGTCGGCTGGCGCAAGCAATATTGTGGAATCAAAAAATTAGTTCTAGGCGCTGTGACTTATTATTTCATAGACAATCTTTACTATTTTGGTCGCGAACGGCTCTATGATTTTTATGATGATGGGGAACGCTTTGCTTTCTTCCAATTAGCCGTGATCGAAATGATGGAACGCATTGAATTTATTCCAGACATCGTACATGTCAATGATTACCATACGGCGATGATTCCGTTCTTGATCAAAGAAAAATATCATTGGATCCAAGCGTATCAAAACATACGCACCGTTTTGACGATCCATAACATTGGGTTTCAAGGGTGGTATAGTCGCGATATTTTACCGGATCTTTTTGGGATGGGTACGGAAAGATATGATGATGGAACCTTGCGTTTAAACGATTGCTTGAACTTTATGAAAGCAGGAATCTTGTATGCGGACCGCATCACGACCGTCAGTCCTTCCTATAGTGAAGAAATCAAAACAGCTGAGTTTGGTTGTGGTCTTGAAGTCATTTTACGCATGGAAAGTGGCAAGCTAAGCGGTATCTTGAATGGAATTGATTATGAAATGAATGATCCAGAAACCGATCCTCATTTGGACTATCCTTTCAGTGTCGAGGATTTATCAGGAAAAGCTAAAAACAAGCGAGCGCTACAAGAACAGTTTGGCTTGCCAACTCGTAAAGAGGTTCCGCTGATTTCCGTTGTTAGTCGTTTGACCACTCAAAAGGGGTTCCATTTAGTTCTTGAAGAAATGGAAAACCTCTTGCAGTTTGATGTTCAGTTCATCTTACTAGGGACTGGCGAACATGATTTTGAAGAAGGCTTTCGCTACTTTGCGCAGAAATATCCTGACAAATGTGCTGCCGCGATTTCTTTTGATATTGCACTGGCGCAAAAGTTATACGCAGCAGCGGATCTCTTCTTGATGCCTTCGGCTTTTGAACCATGTGGACTATCGCAGATGATCGCGATGCGTTATGGTACATTACCGATCGTTCATGAAATCGGTGGCTTGAAAGATACGGTGGATTCCTATAATCCGATCACGAAACAAGGAACCGGCTTTGGCTTCCAAGAGTTTTCACCTTTTTACTTGATGAATGCCTTAAAACAGGGGATTGAATTATATGAATCGGATCCGACAACATGGACGGCATTAGTCAAGCAAGCAATGCAAAAAGATTTTAGCTGGAATCAAAGCTCAGATCTTTATGTTGAGTTGTATAATAATATCAAAGTTTGATTGTTTTAAGACAGAAGAATCCTTGTCTGCAACAGAACGGCTAGTTGTATGACTAGCCATTCTGGCGGCAAGAATTCTTCTTTTTTATAAACGGTTAGCATAAAGGAGTGTAACCCTATGACAAAAGAACGATTGCGTGATCTGTTAGAAACCAACGTGCACGAACTGTTTGCGATAGAGATCGATGAAGCATCACCGCAGGAATTGTTTCAGGCGCTAGCCAATGTCGTGAAGCAAATGTATTCAGAAGACTGGCGTCAGACCAGAAAAAATCTCTTGTTGGAGGATCAGAAACAAGCGTATTATTTTTCAATCGAATTTTTACCCGGCAAAATGTTAAAGAGTAATCTGTTAAATATGCAGCTGTTGGAGCAAGCGGAAGCCGTTTTTGAAGAGTTAGGGGTTTCACTTGACGATGTTGCAGAGACGGAAAAAGACATGGCTTTAGGCAACGGGGGACTCGGTCGCTTAGCGTCTTGTTTTATGGATTCATTGGCTTCTTTAGGTTTGCCGGGAAATGGCAATGGGATCCGCTATCGCTACGGATTATTTAAACAAAAATTTATTGACGGTCATCAAGTAGAGTTGCCCGATGACTGGTTGCGTTCGGGGAATGTTTGGGAAGTCCGCAAAGAAAGCAAGGCGGTGCCTATTCGTTTCGGGGGCCATGTCTATCTCGTTACCGGAGAGGACGGGAAATTAGCCCCAGTTTATGAAGGTGGCTTTACCTGGCGGGCGGTTCCTTATGATACAGCAATGGTTGGCTACCAAAATCACCATCTCAATACCTTGCGTTTATGGAGTGTTGAGGTTCCTGCCGAAGATGAGGCGCACTACGCGACACTAGAATCGCGGCAAGCATTGGAAAATCTGACAGCGGTCTTGTATCCCGATGATTCCAATGAGACAGGCAAACGGACCCGGCTGATGCAAGAATACTTTTTTGTGTCTGCAGGGATCCAAAGTATCGTCCGTTATTATAAAAAATTGAATTTACCTTTGGCCATGATGAGTGAACGAGTAGCGATCCACATCAATGATACGCACCCAGCCCTTTGCGTCCCAGAACTGATGCGCATTTTAGTTGATGAAGAAGGTCTTGCTTGGGAACAAGCGTGGTCGATCACCGTGAAAGTCATGAGTTATACGAACCATACGATCATGGCGGAAGCCTTAGAAAAATGGCCCGTGCGCATGATTGAAGAAGTTTTGCCGAGAATGGATCAGATCATCAAAGAAATTGATCGCCGTTTTGTGGAAACGATGCAAGGGGTCCATCCGCAAGCCTTACTGGAACGGACGCGAATCATTATTGATGATCAAGTCCATATGGCACATCTCGCGATCATCGGCAGCCACAGTGTCAATGGCGTAGCCAAGCTCCATTCTGATTTACTAAAATCAGTGGTACTCCATGACTTTTATCTTATTTATCCTGCCCGTTTCAACAATAAGACCAACGGCATCGCGCAACGGCGTTGGCTTCAGCTAGCCAATCAACCGTTAGCCAAAGTATTGGATCAGTCCATCGGTACAAGCTGGCGCAATGATCCATTAGACCTGCAACTACTCAAAAACTATTATGAGGACGAAACTGTTCTCCAACAAATTGCCGACGCAAAAATGAGTAACAAGCGTGCACTGGCACAGTACATTCAAAAAGCAACGGGCATCACAGTAGATCCGACGGCAATATTTGATGTGCAGATCAAGCGTCTGCATGCATACAAACGACAATTACTAAATCTTATGCATATTCTAAAGCTCTACTTTGAGGTCAAAGACGATCCAACTGCTGCGTTTCATCCAAGAGTCTTTCTCTTTGGTGCCAAAGCCGCACCAAGTTATCACTACGCAAAATCGATCATTAAAGTCATCAATGAAGTGGCGAATCTGATCAATCATGATGAAACCATCAATGATAAAATCAAGGTTGTTTTTTTAGAAAATTACAACGTTTCTTTAGCAGAAAAAATTATCCCAGCAGCGGATGTCAGTGAACAAATATCATTGGCCTCCAAAGAAGCTTCAGGGACAAGTAATATGAAGTTGATGCTAAATGGGGCAGTAACGATCGCCACTTTAGATGGTGCCAATATTGAGATTCGAGATGCAATCGGTGATGAAAACATCGCGATCTTTGGGCTAACCGAAGAAGAAGTGTATCAGTATTACGCCCAGCGTAATTATTCTGCCTATGCATATTATGAGTCAGATCCACTACTACAACGTGTAGTCAATGCCTTTATTGACGGGACAATCCCCAATATCCAAGTAGAAGGCCGCGAGATTTTTGATTCACTTTTGAAATACAATGATGAGTACTTTTTATTAAGAGATTTCCACGCCTATTGTGATGCACAGCATCGGGTGGATATTGCTTATCAAGATACTCATCGCTGGCAAAAAATCAGTTTAATGAATATTGCGAATGCTGGGAAGTTTTCGGCGGATGAAACGGTGCGAAATTATGCAGCAGATATTTGGCAGATCGATCCATTATTTGCCCATATCAAAGAACCAAATGCGGCAAGCTTGACGGAGTCAGTGCCTCCAAGGGGAGACAATTGAAGCGACTTCGGTTGAAATGGCGCAGTCTTTCGTGAAATTCTCTTTTATTTGTGGTATGATGAAAAAAATGCATGTAAGAGGATGAGTACAGTGGCAAATTATTTAGATGTGAAACGAAAACACTTCCGTTTTCCTGCTTATGATGATACAGACGGTGTGAAGCTTCAATCCGAGCATCGCCCCGCATTCAGTAAAGCAGATGATTGGATTTTAACCGAAATCAAAGATCCCGTGAGTCATTCTCACAAGGAAGAAAATCAATCTTTGCAGCGTAAAGTGCATTCCAGCCAACGCGATCGAGGGCACAATGTTCGTCAAAAAGAAGAGCTTGCCAATCACCGTGCCAACTTGCCTCAGTACGGAAAACGTCCGGTGAAAGAGCAGATGCCGACAGGAAAAACCAATTTTTTTGGCAAAGAAGCGAACCATTCTTCTTATCAAGTGACTAGTAAGAAGGAAAAAGCTGAGGTTCCTGTTTCTTCAAAAAAAGAATATTCGGGACGCTCTTACTTCGTGCCTAAATATATTCCTGCATCAATTATTCCTGATGAGCAAAAACCTGAAATTACGCCGAACGATTTGATGGATGCAATGGCAAAAAAACAAGAAAGTTATTTGTTATTTGACACTGAACCAGCAGCTTATCAAGTCAAAGAAGAAAGCGATCCAACCGTCAAAAAATTCAATCGCCACCCCTCTGTTGGGATGACACGCAGCGAGTTTCGAGCCAACAATAAAAAAAATGGTGAGAAAAAACGGTCCGTTTTAGATCGATCATTAAAAGGAATGATTGAAGACGATCAACAAGAAGAATCTTCAAATGGCTATTTTCGTTCTAAATAGTAGAGACAGTTACTCTTAATAGAAGTAGTCCTTTGAGCATAACGATGAATGATTTCAGCTAGATGGCGAACATCTAGCTGTTTTTTTTGTGTGCTGAAACTGCCGATTTCACAAAATACTTAGTCGAATTACATTTTTCACCGACTGAGGAATATTCTGATTTTACTAAGCAATAGCGTGGGCTATAGAATAAAGTGAAACGATCAAAACCATCGTTATTTATAATGTTTGTTATTTTAATTGGCGATTTCTTTTGTCATTTAAAATCGATGGCAGGATTGTGGTTTTCTGATCAGCCGTAATTGAAAAAAGGAAGCAAGCGTCCTGATGGTTATAGCTGCTCTTTGGGAAGGACTGATCCATGATCGATTTCAAGGGAAAGATACGCTGAAAGGTGGGGCATCAACAAATGAACAAGAAAAAGAGAAAGGTATATTTCACCATCATTATTGGCTTACTTGGAGGACTCTACTTTTTTTCAACCATGAGTGTGTTTTCTTCAAACATTTTCTTTGCTGCACAGCTGGAGGAAGAAACGGTTGCGAGTGACCCATTCGAACCGATACGAGAGAAAGAGGCTGAGGGAAAAGTTGCCATTTATTTTGATGAATCAACGAAAGCCGGGACTGTAGGAGACATGTTACTAGTTGCGTTTCATACGGGCCGTCCCATTAGTGAAATAGCGATCCGGTTGCCGCAATCTGCGGTTTTTGTTGAAGAGGAGTTGCCAAAGGGAGTCAAAATTACGTCCACCACTGAAGAGAATGGTTGGAAACTAACGACTGATATCCCTAGAAGTGATTTTTTGGTTCCATTGGTAGTTGATACAGCAGGGGCGTTTCCATTTGAAGTAGCAGAATCAATGATAATACTTGAAATAAAGGAAGCACGGGAGACAAACCCTACGGATACACAAGAGGATGCGCTAACCGATTCGAGTGACTCCACTGATCAATTCGATCAAGAGGACAAAGAGGATCAATTACCAAAAGAGAAGGAAATAGAAAGCCAGATTCCTGACGAATCAGAGTCAGATCCTGGTAATCTGTATCTGTTAGGCGACGACGTAAAAAAGAGAGGGGTTGCTAACTGGGTCGAATTTATGGCTGCAATGGTCGATCCGACGGTCAATTATATTTATTTGACAGCCAGTTTTCAAACGAACGATAATCCTCGTTTAGGCATTACGGGAATTGACGGCTGGAGCAGCAGCGCCAATCCTAATGGCGGATTAGCCTATGTTTATATCAATGCCTCGAGAGTTTCAAGAACGTTAATCATCGATGGTCTCGACACCTTTCAGATGGATCTTAGAGCCGTAGCGATCTGTTTCCGCGATTCGAGTGTCAATCCTGATTCCCCATGGGACATTACCTTGCAAAATTTGGAACTCTACCATGGAAACTTTTGGGGGGCAATTGAATATCATGATTTGAACATGTCAAATCAGCAGCGTTCAATCATTCGGTACCACAATCTCAACCATACTGGCAATCAGTTGTTTTACGGTTTGCACTCTCGAGCCAGCTTTTCTGGACATTCGGTTTCACACCAAACGCCTAGATATACATCAGACTTCAATGCTTCTTGGATGATTCACTCGAACACCCAAGCGAATTTTGAAATCAACCAAATAGAGCTTCGTGAGGGAGCAAACGTCGAAATGTCGACGATCAGCTCAGGAAATCTTGATTTTTATAATACGAACGCGCGTCTCATACTAGGGAATAATGCCCGACTATCATTAAATGCCAACGGTTCAGCTGGCGAAGCAGGCGGTGCCAATATTCGCTTTGTCGCTGGCAATGGACGCATTGAGTTAGGAAAAGGTGCGGAATTGGCATTAAATACACAAAACAACAGTCCGGCAGTCATCACATCAGGCACGCCCCATGATATTCGCTTAATGGAAAAAAGTCGCTTGTCGGTTGCTGCTGCAAACCGAACGTTGTACAGTCATATTTTCTGGTTAAGTGCCAATACGCATGTCACCTTGGAAGACAGCAGCACCTTAGAGGTTGAAGCAACAAATCAAAATACAACCGCAAATATCTTCCACTTCTCTGGCACGACTGGCAATCTCAACGTGGGCAAAGATGCTACCTTAGATATTCGTTCGGACAGCCCACAAGCTGTCCAACGGCTACTTTTCTTTACCGGTGCCAACAATCCCGCAAGATTGACGATCGACGATGCCAAGCGTGTCAATTTGCAAAGAACCCGCGCCATAACGACCACCACAAATGGTCTAATTGAAGGGGGAGGAATCACTGCAAAGAATCAGGCGATTCGCCAGTGGCGGCATGGAAATACAGGAGAGACAGTTGATTTTCAGTGGCAACCGATTCTGTCCATGACTGCGGCGATTTCAGGAACCAATACCAATGTGACCAGTGTATCTTCGCTAAATGAGGAAACAAGTCGAGGGTTTGCCGCGCAGTTTGCTTCTCGTTCACAACGTCTATTATTTGAGAGAATCCCAGACATCACGGTGACCATCGATCCTTTGACAGAAGATAGAACCTTACCTAATGCCTATACGATTTCGGGAACCGCCAATCCTGGTAGCTACCTTCGATTCCAAAGAGAGGGACTGATGCCAGAACCGACGCTTGAAACGACAGTCGATAGTGCTGGCAATAGCACGTATTTTCACACCCAAGCGGATGAAAACGGGCATTATTTACTTGATCTATCTGATTTAGAACCTTTCCAGTATTTTACTCAAGGTGAGGTGGTCACCGCTCAGGCATTTCTTGATGGCAAATGGGCAGAAGCATCAACCACTGTGGAACCCATTGGTGACGTAGACCCAAAAGATCCCCTTGATCCTGATCAACCGATTCTACCTGAAAATCCACCCTTGATACCAGAAAATCGCGGGTTTATCAGTATAGACTTTGTTTCACAATTCGATTTTGGTACAGTACCGATTCGCTCGTCGACAAGCCGCTATCCGGCGCGTCCGCAACGAATTTCTTTAGTGGATGATCATGAATCAACCGAACGACCAAACTACATTCAGGTTTCCGATCGTCGATTTCTCCCAAATGGCTGGACCTTGAGTGCCCGATTATCAGAGGAAGGGTTCGTTAGCACGGAAGCGTTTAAGCACCACTTAAAAGGAGCGAGTGTGCATTTGACGAATATTGAAATGGTTACCTCTAGAGAAAATCGCTCTGAAGCACCAGACTACTTTGATGCAATCGAGCTGGGACCGCAGAACCAAGTGATTGCACGTGCCAATGAAAAGCAAGGGGCGGGAACTTGGATTCAACGCTATGGAAACGAGGATACCATGCAAAAAAGTGTCGAGCTGGAAATCCCTATTGGCGCGAGGCCACAAGCAACAAGTTATCAAGGAACCATCCATTGGGAGCTGAGTTTCGTACCTGGTGCTGACGAATAACCCCTTGGAAAACAAGTAAGCATGTTCTGCAATCGTGAATATGATCGAACACTGTAAGAGTTGCTCAGACAAAAAGAAGTCCAGTTGCCATTGGACTTCTTTTTTGTCTGAAACAGACGAGCGGTGGTTTAAACTGCTTTTCCCACTTTGGTGGATATGCTTTTCGATCAATAGAAGAGAGTGAAACCACAGGCAATGGACCAATGAGCAAAATCATGACATGTTAGTGATCAATGAAATCACTTAAGCACTATATCTTCCCCAGTATAAATTTTATTTAGCTATTTTAGTAATTAAATCCTGCTCAAATATTTTAATTTTCTCTTGCCTTTTGATATGCTAAGAACAAGGGGGAATCAAAGATGGAAGTTGATCTACAAATGCTGGCGATGATTTTCTTTATCAATCTCGCCTATGTTACATTGAACACACTGCGATTTTTATTGACAATGAAAGGGTATCGCGTGATTGCCCCATTAGTGAGTATGATCGAAATCACGATCTATATTTTAGGCTTATCTATGGTATTGGATCGTTTGGATAACCCGCTGAATCTCTTATTCTATGCATTAGGTTATGCTGCAGGAGTCAGTATTGGTATCAAAATCGAAGATAAGCTGGCTCTGGGCTATACAATGGTCACAGTGATCCTACCTAGTAATACGGATGAGGAAAAAAGTTTGCCTAAGATCTTACGACAAGAAGGCTACGGAGTTACACAAAGTTATGGAGAAGGCTTAGAAGGGCCACGACTGATTTTAGAGATTCTTTCCCAAAGAAAAAGTGAGAAAAAGCTCTATCAAACCATCAAAGCGGTGGAAGAACGAGCGTTTATCATCAGCTATGAACCCAAGTATATCTCAGGTGGATTTTGGACCAAAAAAATCAGTCGCCGAGAAGCAAAGTTGAAAAAACAAGCACCTGTTGATTGAAGAAACTCAGTCAGCCGTGATTCATTTGAGAAGAATAGCAGAGTAAAAGACAGGGAATTTATTGATGAGAGGAAGCGTAAGGTGTGGAAAAGAAAGCAAATGGTATGATGGCGGTCATCGCTGCCCTGATCTCAAATATTTTGGTGGCTATTAGTAAGTTTGTCGGTTATGCACTAAGTGGCAGTGCAGCCATGTTGAATGAAAGCATTCATAGTGTCGTGGATTGTAGCAACCAAATCTTTTTATTGATCGGGGATAAACGGGCAACAAAGGGCCAAAGTGAACTGCATCAGTTTGGAGAAGGTCGGGCGAAATATTTTTTTAGCACGATCGTTGCGATGATGCTCTTCTTTGGTGGGGGCGCACTCGGTGTGATGGAAGCGGTAGAAAAGCTGCTGCATCCTGCCCATGAAGTTGGTAACGCTTGGTTGGTGATCGCTATTTTGATTTTCGGGATGATCGTTGAAGGAAGTTCGTTGTGGATCGCGATCAAGGAGATCCGCGAACTGAATGTGGAACGTCAACCAATCTATCGTTTTTTGAAAGAAAGTCGGCATAGTGAGATTCTGATCATTTTCACAGAAGACTTTTGTGCAATGATCGGCCTAATGATCGCACTATTTGGTACGATTTTAACCATGATTACGGGTAACGCATTTTTTGATGCCTTCAGTGGTTTATTGATTGGTCTTTTATTGATGGTAGCAGCCATTTTCTTAGCCCGCGAATTTTACAGTCTACTGATTGGCGAAAGTGTCACAAAACGGGATCTAGCAGTGATCAAAAGAGCATTTGAACGGCCAGATGTTGATCGCTTGATTGATGTTAAAACGGTGCATTTAGGACCATCAGAAATTTTGATTGCGGCAAAAGTTGATATTGCCTCGAAACAAGAAGAGGTCGGCTATGAGATCATTAATGAGATTGAAGCCAAGATTCGACACCAGATGGCAGATAAAAAAGTCTATATTTATATTGAGACAGATGAGTATGACCCTCACTATATGGAGAAACGCCGTAAACTTGTGCGACCTTCCCACTGATTTAGCTAGAATAAAGCAGCTTTTTTTGATACAATAGACAAGGATTATCACATAGTGAAGGAGATTTCAAAATTATGATCAATGCAAGTGACTTAAGAGCTGGAATGACATTCGTTCAAGACGGCAAACTTATCAAAGTATTAGATGCTAGCCATCACAAACCAGGTAAGGGAAATACGGTTATGCGTATGAAATTACGGGACGTTCGGACTGGTTCGACTTATGATACAACCTTCCGTCCAGAAGAAAAATTTGAAAAAGCGCATATCGATACGAAAGCTGTACAATACCTATATACAATGGACGATACCGCATTCTTTATGGATCTGGAAACCTATGAACAATATGAAATTCCAGTTGAAGTGGTTGAAGAAGAAATGAAATTTATTCTTGAAAACATGGAAGTAAAAATCCAATTCTTCGGCAGCGAAGTAATCGGCGTTCAACTACCATCAAGCGTAATCTTAAAGGTTGTTGAAACACAGCCGTCGATCAAAGGGGCGACTGTGACTGGTTCAGGCAAGCCAGCAACGATGGAAACGGGCTTAGTTGTCAATGTTCCTGACTTTGTTGAAGAAGGCGAAATGCTAGAAATCAATACAGCTGAAGGTACCTACTTAAAACGTGCGAAATAAGAAAAAAACCGCGACTTGTTCGCGGTTTTTTCTTTTGCTCTGGAGGAGGGATCAAAAGTGAATCATTTCCCGTCTGCCAATGATTTTTGTAAGGGATAAATACTATAGGGTTTACTGATAAAGTAGGCGACGGAGCAGACGATCACAAACAAGGGCAGATTTTCAAAGCCAAAGACTTCCCCACCGATAAAGATCGGTGCAAATAAAGTGCTAGTAGCACTGCCAAAGACACTGGCATAGCCTAGGGCTGCCACCAGTTCGATAGGCAGTCCGAAGAGCGGTGCCAGCACGACGCCCAAAGAGGCGCCGATCGCAAACAAAGGGGTGACTTCTCCGCCCAAAAAACCAATACTGATAGTCAGTACAGTTAACACCATCTTAAGCAGCCAGTCATAAGAATAGATTGGTTGATTCGTGAAACTAGCGCTGATCAAATTCGTTCCTAAACCTGAATAACGACCATGATACAAAAGGACAAAAAGTAAGACTAGCACGAGTGAACCGATGCCAATGCGCCAGAGAGGATGAGGAAAGCGTCGTTTCATGATCCGTTTCATCGTTTCTAATAATCCCGCAAAGCTGCCACCAACAATACCAAATAGTAAGCCAATCAAAAGTAATTTCAGAAAAACAGCCAAAGTCAAATCGGGGGACGGTGACAAAGCAAAACTAAATTTTTCTAATCCTAACAATTGAGAAGTCGTACTAGCGGTGAAAGCAGCCAGCAAAGTTGGTAAGAGTGCATGATGACTGAATTTACCGATGACAAGTACCTCCAGTGCGAAGAACGTCGCAGCGATCGGGGTTTCAAATAAACCAGCAAATCCCGCAGCCATCCCAATCATGATCAGGGTGCTGGCGTACTTTTCTAGTCGCAGCCATTTTCCTAAGCGATTGGCGATGGTGGCACCTAACTGAACCGCAACCCCTTCTCTGCCAGCGCTTCCTCCAAATAAATGCGTCAGCCAGGTTCCCACCATTACAAAAGGAATCAAGCGCAACGGAATGTCTTTTTCTTCTTCATGTCCGACTAAAAACACTAAATTCATTCCCTGAGGACTTCGGTCACCGTACTTTTGGAACAGGTAAGTAAAACAAATGCCGATAATGGGTAAAAAGAGAATCAAGGGCAAAAAATGACTATCACGAAAGGCGCTTAAGGAAAGTAGGATCTTCCCAAAGAAGGTGTCGACGGCTCCAGCGAATACGCCAATAACCAGACTGACCACACCTAAAGCAGTCAGTTCCCAATTAGTTGTTTTTTGTTTCATCTTTTCTATCACGATCCTTTAAAAAGAATATAGGAACAATGCTCCTGCAAATACGACGACCTAGTGAAAATAAAAAAATGACTGCTACACACTAAAAAAAGTGGTAGAAGTCATTAGCAAAATTGCGGTTTCAGTAAGAACTGAGGGAGACATTCATTCCCGATTAGCATTAATATTATCTGATAAAACCCTCCTTTTGTCAATGGATGTTTGTTGTGAAAAGCAATTCATCTAACACTTATCTTTTCTACATAGTTATGGTAAAATTAATCTCATAAGAACTTATATGGGAATTGAGCGCCTTGAGGATAATTGGCATGAAAAGGGATGAAAGGACGATCCTTCTACTGTTTGACCAAGGGTAAGACAGTGAGTAGTGAGGAATCGAAGAGGAATAAAAAATGGTTGCATTTATGACGAGCGAAAAATGGCTGCAAAGTGAGCGTTTTTATTATGTGATCCTACCAATTCTCATGGTAGTTGGTCTGATTGCGTTATTAGGGTTCCTGATGGTTCTGCTTTATCGAGAAAACCGCAACCCAAAAGTGACGCTATTGCTTGGCGGCATAGTCGTTACGTGTCTATTAGGTTTTTTTATTGGGGATCAAGTGTATGGTGAATTCAAAACGTATAATGCGCTGATCACACCGAATATCCGAGATCGCGAAAAGATGTTTCTAGGCTATAAATATTACGAATCTGATACTACAGCAATTTATCAGCGCATCCAAAGCAATGAAGCGATTGAAACTTTAGGAATCTATCAAGCAATACCGGTGGAACGGGAGATTGAATTTCTTGGTTCTGCTCATAACTCCGTATATTTTAAAATGGGCGCCCAGGTTTACTATGCTCGCTATCAACCGACTTTTGTGGATGAGGAAACAACTGCTAAACTGCAGGGGGTTCAATACCATTTGACTGATCCTTCCTTTGAAACAATTGGTTTCTATTCCGAAACCAACAACTATTTAACGGCAATCACGATTCCAAAGTCCCAAGAAACCCTCGAATATCAATCCGTTGATTCTGTGATCCCGAAAGAATTTGGGAAAAGTCAAACCCAATGGGCGTTACCGAATAGGAATGAATAACGATAAAAAACTACCTAAGTCACGAAAGAAAGCTCCCTCAAGAAGGAAACTTCCGTGCGCAGGTAGTTTTTTGCATGCTTGGTCAGAGAACATTGCTTTTCCTATGACTGATCAGGTAGTCCTCTTTCTTTTTGCGAGGCAATTTTTTGAAGGCGGCTTCTGCTTGAGTGGCTTTACTACGAGTGGAAAAGCTTTCCGCATGGATCATTTGCAAGGGTCTGCGACTAGCGGGACGGGTATATTTTGCCCCGATCCCTTTGTTATGCTCTAATAAGCGGCGACTCAAATCGGTAGTATAGCCGCCGTAAAAGGATTGGTCGTTGCAACGTAAGACATAAAAGTAATGGTTGTCAGCAGCCATAGAGCATCGCCTTCACTTCTGGACTATAAGAGCCCGTTTCATCATAGGTAATGAGAGGAGAATCAATTTTAAACCCTTCCGCCTTACCATCCTTGATTCCTTCAATCAATAAAATATTGGCCTCTTTGCCTACTTTCGGATAGACGAAGCGGACTCGTTTTGGCGCGATTCGATGGGTGCGCATATGGTCCAAAATATCGAGAAAGCGATCCGGGCGATGAACCATCGCAAACCTTCCATTCATTTTTAACGCTTTACTGGCGGTTTGGATCACTTCATCTAAATTTGTGGTGATCTCGTGCCGGGCGATCGCTAAATAGGGATTCGGGTTTTTGATCGCCGTCGGTATATTTTTAAAATAAGGCGGATTGCAGACCAAAAGATCGACGGAATCAGGTTTGATTTTTTGAAAGAGATTCTTCAAATCCATAGGATAGACCGTCAGCTGTTCTTGCAAGTCATTTAATTCGATACTGCGCTGCGCCATATCCGCTAAGCGTTCCTGCAATTCGACCTGATAAATATGAGCAGTCGTTTTTCTGCTGATAAATAAACCGACTGCGCCATTCCCTGCACAAAGGTCAACGATCACACCTCTTTTTGGTACTCTAGCGTAATTGGCTAATAAGACAGCATCTAATGAAAAAGAAAAAACTTCGGAACTCTGAATAATCTTGATGTCATCGGCATACAATTGGTCAATGCGTTCGTTCGGTTGCAACATGAAGCATACTCCTGTTCTAAATTCATTTCAATGTATTATACTACGATTAAGAATAATGGGAAACGCTAAAAAAGGCTTGTCATTTAAACCGTTTTTTTGCATACTTGAATAGGAGAGAAATAGAAAGGAAAATGAGTATGTTTTTTCGCTTTATGCGCGGTGTGGTTCGCGTAGTATTATTTTTGATCAACGGCAATGCTCGTTATCAAAACAAAGAGGTTTTACCTAAAAATGAAAACTATATTTTAGTGGCTCCTCACCGAACCTGGTGGGATCCATTGTACCTAGCAGTGGCTGCTCGGCCAAAGAAATTCAGTTTTATGGCGAAAGAAGAGCTGTTCAAAAACCCGATTTTACGGTTCATTTTGATTCATGCCAATGCTTTTCCAGTCAAACGGGACAAACCAGGACCGAGCGCGGTAAAGACGCCAGTCAAAATCTTGAAGGAAACCGATCTTAGCTTGATCATGTTCCCAAGTGGTACGAGACATGCAACGGCCTTAAAAGGTGGCATGGCGTTGATCGCGAAAATGGCCAAAGTCAAGATCGTTCCCTCTGTTTATCAAGGACCGCTGACATTAAAGGATTTATTTAAACGCAAGCGAGTGACTGTCCGTTTTGGGGAGCCAATCGATATCAGTGACATCAAAAAGATGGACAAAGAGGGCTTGGCGGAAGTGGAACGGCGCATCCAAGGTGCATTTGACACACTGGATCAAGCGATCGATCCGTCATTTGTTTATCAAATCGATGAGTCCAAAAGAGAAGATTAATACCTAAGAAAAGCCGTTGATCCTTTTGTGATCAGCGGCTTTTTTCTAATGATTTAATCCAACAATTCGAAAGCAAATTTGGTCCATGGTTTCAAATATTCCAACAAAGGCAACTCCTCTTTTGGGATAGCACCGACTTTGTTTTTTCGGGCGTCTTGGTGAGGGGTCAAAACGATCTGCAATTCGTTTTTGTACTGACCAAAGGTATCATTACCGATAACGATGTCCCCATAAGCAAACGGTTCTTGGTTTGTATGAGGGAGGTTTTCGATGGGACGGTATTTCACCCGTGATTGTGTGGAACGAGCGACTAACGCATTACTGTCACCGCGACGAAAATGATTGGTTTCAGCTAATATCCTCCGTTCGATTTCGCTGGCTTCTGCTTCTACGGAAACGCCAAAGGTCAGTTTGTAGCGATCGATCGCCGCCAGAGCTTTCAGTTCTGCATCCGACGCATAGGCATTGCCAATAATCACCGTATCGATCAACCCAGAAGCAAAAAGCAGCTTTCCTTGCAACGCCAAAGGTAAATCGCGACAAGATTCTAAGGTTGGCAGGCCATCATTGACTTCCCAAGGGCCAATTTTGGCTGATTGACTAGTGATGAAGGCGGCTGTTTTCAACCCATATTTTTTAAAACGTTGACTGCAGTTGCGGAAAAAAGCCTCCGTTAATCCTGTGCCTCGTTGGGGGTAAAAATTGTGGCAGCCATATAAAAAAGGTTCATTGGCTTGATAAGAAAGGATATTTTCTAAATAGTTCACATCATTACTCATGTTTAATTCAATCGCCAAGCCGAATGGATTGAAGGTCAGTTGGGCTTCTTTGCTGCCATCAAACCCTTGATCCAAGCGGATACCGTCCGCACCTAATTCTGCAAAGAAGCTTAGATCGTCATAAGAGATCGCCAGATCACTAAAAACAGCTGGGGAAATATCTAAAATCGTTTCAAACCCAAGGTTCTTGGCAAACCCGATAATCGAAGAGAATTTTTTTCTGACGGTCTCTTTGCCTTCACTGACTTCTAGCATACTCATAAATAAGCGAGAGTAACCAAGGGCAGCAGCTTTTTTTAAATAGTCTTGATCCAGTAAAGGATCGCTATGGTCGGGGTAAATCGAAAGGCCAATTTCTCGTTTCAATGGTTTTCCCTCTTTCTAAAAAAATCGTACGAAGCACCTCTTAGTATCGAAAAATGCTGCTGTGGAGCGCTTCTTCCGATTGTCTTGATGGGTGCTTCGTCCGACCTTTATCAACAAATTATTGTGTGACTGGTTGATTTTCTTTTTCCAATTCGTTTTTGTCATAGATTTTTACGAATGGGTAATAGATCAGAATCGATAAAAGAATCAAAAGAACATTCAGCACGATCGCACGCCAATCGCCGCCAGTCGCTAAGAAAGCACCAATTGGTCCAGGCAATGTCCAAGGGGCATTGACCGTGACGGCATTGACTAAACCTGCTGAGGTGGCGACCCATGCAATGACACCATTGATTAAAGGCGCAATGATGAATGGTGGGATCAAGATTGGATTCAAGACGATCGGTGTACCGAATATCAGTGGTTCGTTGATGTTGAAAATAGCTGGAATCAAGGCTGTTTTTCCTAGTTTTGAACCGAATTCCGATTTGGTGCGAAACGCTAACAAGATAGCCAAACCAATCGTTGAACCAGCCCCACCGATCCAGATGAACCATTGATAAAATGGTTCGGCTGCAATATTGGGAATCATATCTCCCGATGCAAGCGCTGTTGTATTTCCTTCTAACAACTGTAACCATAATGGACGAGCCAGTGAACCAACGATAGAAGCACCATGGATCCCGAATGACCAGAAGAAGGTCGTCAAGAAGGTGATCAAAAGCACACTTGGCAAGGTATCTGCGGCACTGACTAAAGGATCGACCACTTTTGCCACGATCGTGTGCCAGTCAAAACCGATATAGTAAGTGATCGCGCCCATTCCTAAAATGATCACTAAAGTGGGAGTCAAGGCTTCAAAAGAGCGAGCGACTGCAGGTGGGACTTGTTCTGGCATCGTGATTTTGAATTTCGATTTGTCCGTTAACCGATAGATTTCAACGGCAAGAATCGAGGTGATGATCGCCACAAACATACCAGCACTCCCTAAATTGGCCATTGGCAAGACAAAACCGACCGTTCCGGCAGCATCCAACGCTTCTGCTGGGATATTGACCGGGGTGAAGGTCAGTAAGAAGGCGGTCGTAGCTAAGATCCCGCCTGAAAGACCATCAAGCTTATAAGAGCGAGAAAGACTGTATCCGATCCCGAATGCAGCATACAAGCTCATAATGTACATCGTCATTCGATAAGGCAATAAGATGGTTGTGGCATTGCTAGACAAGAATTGATAGATGCCCCAACTTTGAGGTAGCGGTGGAAAGGCTAAAATCATAAAGAACGAACTGACGATAATCAATGGCAATGTTGAAACGATCCCGTCACGAACCGCTCGCAAATGACGCTGGCTGCCAAGTTTTTCCATCGGTCCTGCCAGATGGCGTTCGATGAACTGAGTGAATTTATCTAACATGGTTTATCCTCCTAAGATGTTTTACATTATTGTTTCCCATGGATTCGGAATGATTTTTCCTAAAATCACGCCTTGGGCTGCCCCGGTTGCTGCAGGGGCATTGTTGACACGGCTGTGAAGGGTTTCATTTCCTAAGATGGCGAAAGCCACCGCTTCTTTGGCATCGTTCGAACCGCCAATGTCATCTTGTGTTACAACGGCTACTGTTTCGGGTAAATAGCCTTCGATCATCTCAATCAGCAGATGGTTATGGGCGCCACCACCTGAAAGAATCACTTCAATATCATTTGTTCCCAACTGAGGGAAAATGAACCGTTGGTAACTGTCAGCAATGGAAAATGCGGTGAAATCGGTTAAAGTCCTCACCAAGTCTTCCGATGCTACTTGGGGATATTCGGTCATTAGCTGCTGCACAAAATGTTTGCCAAATTGTTCACGTCCAGTGCTTTTCGGCGGTTGCTGGGACAAATAAAAATGAGTTCTTAATTCCTTTTGCAAGGTGGGTATAATTGCTCCCGCTCGGGCTGTTTCACCAAACGCATCATAAGGCTGACCGAATAGCTGAACCATTAGTTCATCGATGACCATGTTTCCTGGACCTGTATCAAAAGCATATAATTCGCTTAAGCCACCATTTTTAGGCAGAACCGTAACGTTGCCGATGCCGCCAATATTTTGCAATAAACGATTTTTATCGTTTGATTGATAGAGCAGATAGTCCGTATAAGGTACAAGGGGCGCTCCTTGCCCGCCAGCAGCCATATCCATCACTCGGAAATCGGCGACGACTTTCGTTTGTAAGCCATAAGCAATAATCGAAGGTTCGCCAATTTGCAAGGTGCTGTTTTTCGCTGGATCAGCATCGGGGGAGTGCCAGATCGTTTGTCCGTGGCTGGCAACAAAATCAATGCTTTTTTCTTCAATACCGGCTTTTTGGCAGAGGATTTGACACGCTTTCAAAAATTGATACCCTAATTCAGTATTTAATTGGCAGATGAGGGGAACATTTGATTCCACCGGATCACAAGCAGTTTTTATTCGTTCCTTCAATTCTTCATCAATGGGCAGTGTGAGCATTTCCATCAGCTGGACGTCAGTTTCGATACCGCAGCCGTTGATTTTTACTAAAGCAGCGTCGATTCCATCCAAACTGGTTCCTGACATGAGTCCTATTGCAAGCATATCGTTTCTCCTTTCTTTTAGAATAGTGATGAAAGCGATTGTTGAATTCGATTTCACACTCATTGTAAATGAAGTGTAATTATATTTCAATATATAAATTTATAATTGAAAAAACATTTCAACATAATGATGTTAGGTGTTCGCTATTTTTATCAAAAATGGGTGGTAAATGAAATTTCGCTGGAAGAGAGATGTCTAACGATCAGGGAAAGTGGTATAATGATTGGAAGGATATTTTTTAAGAAGGTGAAGAAATGCGCTTTATACATACAGCTGATTGGCACATCGGAAAAAAACTACATGGCTATGATCTGCTGGAAGACCAACGAGCAATCATTGATCAAATCATAGCGCTAGCAAGAGCAGAAAAGGTCGATGCCATCGTCATTGCGGGGGACCTTTATGATCGTTCGGTTCCTGCTGTTGATGCAGTCAAATTACTAAATGAAAAAATCGCTGAAATCAATTTAACGAATGAACTGCCATTATTGGCTATCTCAGGAAATCATGATAGTCCAACTCGTTTAGAAACCGGCAGTCAGTGGTTTCAACAAACACGCTTTTACCTGTCCACCAGCATCGAACAAAGTTTGCACCCGGTTGAGTTTGACGATACACAATTCTTTTTACTACCGTATTTCGAACCCATCGAGGCCCGCTTGTTTTTTGATGAACCATTAATGAAGATTTCTGATAGTGTCCAAAGAGTCATTGAGGAGATGACCAAGAACTTTGACTCGTCCAAAAAGCAAGTGCTAGTGACCCATTTTTTTGTGGCGGGTTCTAGCCAAACAGATTCAGAAACAAAAATTCAAGTTGGCGGATTGGACAGCGTACCGACCACCGCTTTTGCGCCTTTTGATCGGGTTGTTTTAGGCCATTTACATGCCAATACGGCTCTCAAACACCCAAAGATCGGGTACAGCGGCTCACCACTGAAATTTTCCCTTTCTGAACGGACGAACCAAAAAGGGATCTATCTTATTGATACTGTAAAAGATACCAATGAATTTATTCCACTGACACCAAAAAGGGATATCCAGCAGCTGACGGCGTCCTTTGAGGAGTTGATCGATCCGGTTTTTTACCGTGATCTGGATCGTGAGGCGTTTTGGCATTTTCTGCTGACGGATCGTGCTGTGATTCCAAATATGATGAATCAGTTGCGAAAAATCTATCCATTTATTTTGTCTGTCGAACGGTTGAATGGACGAGAACAGACGAAAAAAAGACAGCTAACGACACGAGAAACCGACCCGCAGACCTTGATCAGTCATTTTTTTCAAGAAATGACGGGAGATTCATTGCTCGATTCACAAACCAAATGGATCGAACAAGGATTAAATGAAGCATTTGTCGTGGAAAAGAGGGAATAGTCATGCAACCGAAGTCTTTACAAATGAAAAATTTTGGTCCATTCATTGATGAAAAATTGGATTTTAGTCAGCTGCAAGCTGGCGGGTTGTTTTTGATCAGCGGCAAAACTGGTGCAGGAAAAACGACGATTTTCGATGGAATGACGTTTGCCTTGTTCGATGAAACATCGGGGAATCTGCGCTCAGGCAAAGAAATGCGATCGATGTTTGCTTCACCAACCGAAGAGACCAGCGTCACGTTTACTTTTGAACATCAGCGTTTTACCTACCAGATCCAACGGAAACCGGAACAGACGTTAGCAAAAAAACGTGGTGACGGGGTCACCAACCAAACGGCAAAAGTTCAATTGACGATTTTTGACGCCGATGGCAAAGAGAAAAAGCAGATCAGTAAACGGACAGAAGTTGATGCGTTTATCAAGGATCTGCTGCAGCTGGATGCAAAACAGTTTTTTCAAATCATGATGTTGCCGCAAGGAGAATTTCGTAATTTTCTGATTGCCAGTAGTAACGAGAAAGAACGGGTTTTACGAAATCTATTTGGTACAGAAATGTACCAGCAATTTAATGAATGGCTAAAAGAGCAAGTCAAAGCACAAAGTAGAAAGCTTGAACATCAGCAACTAGTCGCTTCGCAGATCATGGAGCGTTTTGAATGGGAAGAAGTGCAAGAAGTTTTAACGGTTGCGGAATGTCTGACTTTATGGGCGCAAGATTTAGAGAAACAACAGATTCAACTTCAAAAGTTATTGCAGAGAAAAGACCAGGCAACGCAAGAAATGAAAGCTGCGCAAGATGCCTTTTACCGTGCAAAAGAAATCGAAAATGCTCGGATCGAATGGCAAGAACTACAAGAAAAAGCACAACTGTTGAATGCCAAAAAAAACGAGATCGATCAAAAAAAAGCACGATTGACCCAACTTGTGTGGGCGCTTGAACATCAAGAAATCATGCAGCAAAAAGAAGAACGCGTAAATGAAGCGCAGCAAGCAGCACAGCAAATCGACGAAACGAAGCAGCTGTTGCAAGATGTTCAGCGGCAACAAGTAAGCTGGCAAGAACAAAGACCGTTGATCGAAGAGACTAAGAAAAAGCATGAAGCTGCCAATCAAAGAAGCCAACAGATCCAGCAGCAGATTCCATTGGCGCAACGCACAGAAAAGCAGCGAGAAGAAGTGGCACAGCAGGAAAAAGCAGCACAGCAGCAAACGGGCAAATTGACCAAAATTACTCAAGTGCTTGCTAACACCAAAACACAAGAGCAGCAACTGGTAGAAAAAATTGAAACGTTAAGAACATTTCAAACAGAAGCATTAAAACTAGCTGAAACACAATTGCTAATTGAAAAATGGCAGCAAGCAAAGGCACTGGTTCGTGAAGCAGAGCAAAAAACAGGGGAACAACAACAAATTCATTCGGATTTGGTCCTTGAAAAACAGCAACTAGAAACATCTTTGCTAGAGCTGCAAAAAACGCTAAAACAAGAAACCAGTCAAAATGCTCGGATGCAAATTGCGCGGCTTCGTCTTTTATTGGAAGAAAATGAACCTTGTCCCGTGTGTGGATCATTGGATCATCCGAATGCACAGGAGCATACGACCTATCCCATTGAGGACATTCTTGCGAGTGAGCAAAGACTTGAGCAAATGCAAGAAAAATTGACGATAGTCCAACAGCAGGTATCGGCAAATCAAACGCTTCAAGAACAAGCGTTATTGCGGATCAATGAATGGCAAGCGACAAGCGTTTCGGCGGAAAAGCAAGCGGCTGCTGCTTGGAACGACGTTCAGCAGGCATACGCTAGGTTACAGCCTTTCGAAACGCAAGAGAAGCTTACTGAAGAAACGATTGCACAGGAATTAAAACAACGACAATCTCTCAATCAGCAAAAAGCCTCCTCTTACGAAGCAGCGCAAAAAACATATCAGGCTGTAAAGGGGCAATTGACAAAGTTAGATGAATCCTATCAGCAAGTCAGTGAGCAAGCAAAAAAGGCCGAAGAAGCGCGTCAACTTGCGGCAGGAAAATTGGCCTCTTTGCAAGAACAACTTGCTGGTGCTACTTACCAACAACTACAAGCCGATTTAACGTCAATTCATCTTTTACTAAGGGAATATACGCAACAAATCGAGGCGGATGCACGGCAAGAAGCACAGATCAAAGAGCAGCAAGCGATCCTTTCAGAGAAGTTGAAGAATGTACAACAATTTTTCGAAGAAAAGCAAGCCGCCAAGGCGAAAGCAGAACAACGGCTGATGCAACGATTGCAAGAAGCAGCGATGACTGAAGAAGCAATGCGGGAATTGATTGCCCAAGCTCCTCAAACAACCCTTCTGACAGAAGAAATCAAAACCTATGAGCAAGAAACGGCGTTTGTTCAACAGCGTCTGATATTGCTAGATACCCAATTAAAAGAGCAGGCGGCAATGGATTTAATCCAATTGGAAACGACCTACCTTCAGTTGCAGACTGTGATGGAGGAATTACAGCAAGAAACGGTTCGCAAACAGGAGAAGGTCAACAGCAATCAACGGTTATTTGACGAGTTGCAAGCCATTTATCAGAAAAATGTCGAAGAACTTGCCCAATTAGGCCAACTCCAACAGTTGGCAGAAACCATCAATGGCGAAAACACGAAGAAAACCAGCTTGGAACGGTATGTGTTGCAACAATTTTTGACGGAGATCTTAGAAGTCGCCAATGAACGCTTGTCCCGTTTGACCCGTGGCCGCTATCAATTTGAATTAGCGGATAAAGTTGGGAGCTATCGAAGCTCAACAGGCTTAGAAATTGACATCTATGACGATAATGCCGGTCAAGTCAGAAGAGCACATACACTGTCAGGCGGTGAAAGCTTTATTGCAGCCTTAGCGTTAGCAATCTCTTTAGCAGATGTGATCCAGCAACGAGCTGGCGGGATTGAGATCGAAGCACTTTTCATCGATGAAGGGTTTGGCTCGCTTGATGAAGAATCATTGGAAATGGCGATGGAAGCATTAGAAATGATCGAAAATGAAGGGCGCATGATTGGGATCATCAGTCATGTTCGAGAACTGCGGGCAAGGATCCTGCAGCAAGTTTTCGTAGAAACCAACGGCAGCGGGCAAAGCCGGATCCGAATAAAAGAATAAGGAGAGGAGGGCTCTTATGAAGTGGAGTATTCCAGAAAAAGTAATCGAGCGGGGGAGAACGTATCTTAATGAAGACCGTGTCCTGTCTGTCACCCCGGATAAAGAAAAAAATGTGTGGCATGCAGAAGTACTCGGAACAGAATTGTATTTAGTTACTTTGGATGCTACTGCCAAAGAAGTGGATTATTGCCAATGTCCCTATTGGGAAGAACATCATTATTGCAAACATACGGTGGCCGTCGAACTCTATTTACGCCAACAAGGAAAAACACGGAAAATCAATGAACAAACCCCCATCAAAAAAGCCTTTTCTGCTTCAGAGATGTTTTCCAATGGTTTTGCTCGCTTAGACAGCGAAAAGGAAGAGAGTAAACCATTACAGATTGAATTTCGGGTAGATACGATTGCGACAAATCCTTATCACCAAGAGATGGATATTTTAGGGGTCTCTTTGAAGGTCGGGCATCGCGGCACGGCCAGGACCTATGTCGTCAAAAACATTTATAAATTTTTACAGATGTATCAAGAGAACAAGCAATATGCGACCAATAAGCAACAGACCTTTTTGCTTTCTGCGGATGCTTTTGATGAGAAAAATCGAGCTTTATTGAATCGATTGACAGGAATCGCGCAAACCCAACAATTAATGGGGCAAGCGGGCATTCAAATCAATGGCAAACTTGACAAAAAATACTTGCTGCTGCCCGTTGAATTCGGCAAGGAACTGCTATTGCAATTCAATGATGTCTACACGCAAATCACCATTGGTGAAACCAAGGTCAGCCAAGTAGACTTCCAATCGGGGGAACCATTGACGTTTTCAGTTACAAAAGAAGCGGATCGTTTTCCGCTGCAGTTCGTAAAAGACTTCGACCACTTACTTAGTTATTATAACTGGGGGCTGTTGGACGGAACATTTTATGAATTGACTGTCGAGCAAAAGGAGATCTATGTCACGATGCAGCAGCTGTTTAAACGTTTTGAACAGCCAATCATTGATTATCCAAAAGAAGAGCTGGCGAATCTCTTTATGAAAGTTTTGCCTTATTTGCGAAAAATTGGGCGTGTCCAAGTGGCTCCTGAGGTTCAAAATGACATCGAAGAATCTGAATTGAAAGCAGTTTTCTCCTTGCGGAAAATCAAAGGTCAAGTAGATCTACAAGTTGATTTTACTTATGGAGAAGTCGTTTTTTCAAGTGATGAAAAACATCAATACATGCCAGAAAATCATCCAGAGATTTTACGTGATTTCCAACAAGAAGCACGAATCGAAGCCATTATTGAAACCTTTGGCTATCAAGCCAGCAGCAAAAATTGGCAAAAAAATCTACCACTAGGCGAGCAACTCTATACCTTTTTTACGAGAGAGATCCCGGTCTTGAGACAATTAGGGGAAGTGCGGATCGGCAAGAAGCTGCGGGAACTCTACCTTGATGCCCAGCATCATCGACCAGAAATCGTGATTGAAGAGAATGGTTCTTGGTTGGATATCAAGTTTGATGTTAGCGGCATTCAAGAATCAGAGATCAACGATGTTTTGCGGAGTCTGTTGCAATCTGCGCAATTTTATACCACAGAAAATGGTCAAGTTCTTTCGCTGGAGTCGGAAGAGTTTCAAGAAGCAAGTGCTGCCCTCAAAAAATTACGGCTCTCGTTAGATACGAAAAACGGGGCAATCCAAGTCCCATTGAATCAAGGGCTATTACTGCAAGAACAGTTTGCCGATCAAGCGAGTTTTAGTACAGGTTTTCAGCAAATGACGGAAGATTTGATCCATCCAGAAAACTTTGAGGCACAGTTGCCAGACAACTTGCATGCTGAGTTGCGGCAGTACCAAGAAGTTGGCTTTCGTTGGCTAAAAATGTTGAGCCATTATCAATTTGGCGGTATTCTTGCTGATGAAATGGGGTTAGGGAAGACCGTCCAAACCATTAGCTATTTGCTTTCTGAGAAACAAGAGCATCAAAAATTGAATGCATTGATCGTGGCACCAGCCAGTCTAACATTCAACTGGCAGCAAGAAATCAAACGGTTCGCACCTTCAATTTCAGCGACTGTCATCAGTGGAACGAAAGAAGAGCGAGAAGCGCAGATGGCGCAATCAGCGGATGTCCGAATTACTTCGTATGCAAGCTTGCGTCAGGACATTGATGCCTATCAAGCACTAGAGTTATCGTGTTTGATTTTAGATGAAGCACAGATGGTCAAAAACAGCGCGACCAAAACGGCACAGGCATTGCGATCCTTGGAAGTTCCGCAGCGGTTCGCCCTCAGTGGCACACCGATCGAGAACAATTTAGAAGAATTGTGGTCCTTGTTCCAAATGATTATGCCAGGCTTTTTCCCCAACAAGCAGAAATTTAAGGAACTGTCTACACAAGAAATTGCAAAAATGATCAAACCCTTCATTTTGCGAAGAGATAAAAAATCTGTGTTACATGATTTGCCGCAAAAGCTGGAAACAAATTATTACAGTGTCCTAACAGAGGAACAAAAGAAAATTTATTTGGCGTATTTGCGACAAATGCGAGAAGAAATCGCGCAAATGGATTCTACGTCTTTCCGCAAAAATCGGATCAGTATTTTAGCTGGCTTGACTCGTCTACGGCAAATCTGCTGTGACCCTCGATTATTCGTGGAGGACTACGAAGGGTCTTCTGGGAAACTTGAGCAGGTCAAAGATTTACTCTTAGCAGCCAAAGAAAATGGCCGTCGTGTCCTGCTATTTTCTCAGTTCACCAGTATGCTTTCGATTATTGAAGAAGAATTAGCCCAGGAAGGGTTTGAATCCTTCTATTTGCGTGGCAGCACACCGCCGCAAGATCGTTTGACGATGGTCAATGCTTTTAATAGTGGCGAAAAAGATGTCTTCTTGATCTCATTAAAAGCAGGAGGAACTGGACTAAATCTGACTGGTGCAGATACAGTGATTTTATACGATTTATGGTGGAACCCAGCAGTGGAAGAACAAGCCGCTGGACGAGCCCATCGGATTGGTCAAAAAAATGTAGTCGAAGTCTGGCGAATGATCGCCGAAGGAACCATTGAAGAACGAATGGATGCATTGCAACAAGAAAAACGTGAGCTTTTCCAAAAAGTGATCCAAGGCAATGAAACCCAGCTTCAACAAATGACCGAAGAAGATATTCGCTTAATTTTGAGTATCGGCGAAGAACATTAAGCATTCAAAAAAACATGGACCCGCTTGAAGCGAAGGTCCATGTTTTTTAGTTATAGGCGTATGCAGGAAGCTGCAAGAGGGCGTCAATACTTTCTTGGAGCTGCGAGAAAGCAGTGATCGACACATCGGGCAAATCTTCCAATCCATTAGGCGCCTGACGAAGACGATGATTGAACCACAAGGCTTGCCAACCGGCTTTTTTGCAGCCCACTACATCATTATCAAAGTTGTCACCTACGTACAGTGTTGTTTCTGGATCAAGAGCAAAGGCGGTTTCTGCCAATTGGTAAATTTCTAGCTCTGGTTTCTGATAACCGGTTGCTTGTGAAATGATCATATGCTCTGGTTTGATCCATCGAGTCAGTTGCAACTGATCCAATTTTTTTTGCTGGTGGTCAGTGGGACCGTTGGTAATAATTCCTAGTTTGACTGGCAATGTGGACAAATAGTTCAAAGTTGACTCAACTTCAGGATGCAGTGTGATGGCATCTAGTTCTTGTTCATAACACAGCTGAAACTTACAGCTTTCTTCTATTGTAATAGGTAAGTACCCTAAATCCGTTAATGAATGGGTCAGTCGAAAATAACGAAAATGATCTAGCGTCCATTCATTTGCCAATACCCGTCCAAACTGCTCATCACTGTGCACCCGAAACCGTAAGTAAAGAGCAGTTAAATCTTTGTGGGCTATTTGTGGGAAACATGAGGTTACGGCATTGTGAAATGGTTGTTGCTGGTCATATAAGGTATCATCGACATCAAAAAGAATACTAGTGATCAAAAAAGACACGCCTTTCAGAATTAGTGAAAATTTTCAGTTTGTTTTCGAATCAATCATAAGCCATTATTCCTGTAAAAAAAAGAGGAAAATCCCTGTAAAATAAAGGTTTTATTTACTGTTTTTAGAAATCCGCGTCTTTATAGGTTTTCAAAATTATAGTGAATTTTACCCATTTTCACATGTTTCTCATTTTGCATTTCTACTGAGAGTTGCTTATAATGATAGCTATTGAGGAGGGGGAAATGTGTTAAAAAGGTTTTTTCGTTATTATCGACCGTATCGGTCACTATTTATGCTAGATTTTACTTGTGCGGTATTTGCTGGTTTATTAGAACTGGCCTTTCCCGTTGCCGTCAACCAAGTAATCGATAAGATCATGCCCCAGAACAACTTTCGCTTGATACTATTGGCTTGCTTAGGCTTGTTCTTGTTTTATGTGATCAATACTGTGTTGCAATATATCGTGGTTTTTTATGGTCATAAACTTGGGGTCAATATTGAGACAGATATGCGTCAAGAACTGTTTCGACATCTGCAGACCCAATCTTTTGAATATTATGACAATCAAAAGACCGGCAAGCTGATCAGTCGCTTGACCACGGATCTCTTTGAAATCTCTGAAGTCGCTCACCATGGGCCAGAAGATGTTTTTATTACCATTATGACTTTGGTGGGGGCATTCCTATTGATGTTGAATATGCACGTTCAATTAGCGGTAGCGACATTTGCGTTGATTCCATTGATTACGATTGCCTTGGTTTTTTTCAATAAGAAAATGACCAAAGTCAATACACAGATCTATGACAACCTCGGTGAGTTCAACGCCGGAGTGGAAGCATCTGTTAGCGGCATTCGAGTGACCCAATCGTTTGCTAATGAAACGTTCGAACATAAACGCTTTGATGGATTGAGCGAAATCTATCGGCAATCGAAGATCCTTTTTTATAAGGTAATGGCGATCAGTTCAGCGTATAATTACTTTCTGATTCGCTTGATCAACTTGTTTGCTCTGATTTTTGGTGCTTACTACGTGATTCGTGGTGAACTGACGAATGGCCAGTTTGTTGGGTTTATTTTATTATCGAATGTCTTTGTTAGACCAATTGAGAAGGTCAATACGATGATTGAAAGCTATCCGAAAGGCATCGCTGGCTTCAAACGATTGACCGAAGAATTGGATAAAGAACCGACGATCAAAGACAAACCAGGGGCACGGGCTGTTCAATCATTAAAAGGGGATATCGTCTACCAAGATGTTTCTTTTTCCTATGCGGATGCGACGAAAGTCTTGAATCACATCGATTTATCGATCAAAGCTGGCGAGACGATCGCCTTCGTCGGGCAAAGTGGCTCAGGGAAAACCACGTTATGCAACTTGTTGCCGCGTTTTTATGAAGTCACTGAAGGCGCCATTACGATTGACGGCATCAATATTCAGGAGATGACCCTGGCTTCTTTACGTCAGCAGATTGGGACTGTGCAGCAAGATGTCTTTCTTTTCCCGGGAACGATTCGAGAAAATATTGCTTATGGCAAACTTGATGCAACAGAAGAAGAGATTTTAAAGGCAGTCAAATTAGCACACTTAGAAAAGGTCATCGATCAAATGACGGATGGGTTAGATACGGTCATCGGTGAACGAGGAGTCAAATTATCCGGTGGTCAAAAGCAGCGGGTAGCGATTGCTCGGATGTTCTTAAAAAACCCGCCGATTTTGATATTAGATGAAGCAACATCAGCGTTGGATACGGAAACCGAGCAAGTGATTCAAGAGTCATTGAATTCTTTGGCAGATGGCCGTACAACCTTGATCATTGCCCATCGCCTCGCAACGATCAAACATGCGACACGCATCATTGTCGTTAGTGATAAAGGCATCTTAGAAGAGGGGACCCATGAAGATTTGATGGCGAAAAAGGGACATTATCGCGCATTGCATGATGCGCAATTCGCTCGTGATGGAGAACCTTCTCTCCCTTAGAAGAAAGAAATGAACGATCAATCCAAGAAAACACTAGTCTTTTTATACTTTGTCAGGAAAAAGCATAAAAGACGGGTTTCTTAGGTTGATCGTTTTTCACTAAATTTTTGTGAGAAACCCTTTTCATTTATAAGCAGATATTCATTTCTCCTACTGTTTTATTGTCGATTATGACAGAAATGCTTGTATGGTTTTCTGATTAAAAAGGAATGTGATACAATGGAATCAAGAATGAAGACATTGGTTGAGAATCTTCTCTGGAAAAAATAACATATATTTTTATTGTAGCCCTGTCGTTTCCAAGGCAACAAGGGATCGTGAAATTTTTCCTTTGAAAACGATTGAGCCATGGACTTGGTTTTTTTCTCCATTTTTTTGATTACACATGTAATTACAGAGGGGAAATTAAAAAACGCGGGATTCAACTAAAAGAGTATTTTAATATTCTGACATCTTTTTGATACACCTTTGACACACTGTTGTATAAAAGAAGTAATATTAAAAAAAAATTTGATTTTTCTCATTTAAAAATAAACTTTTTGAGTGAAACCTTTTGCCTAAAAGGTTTCGCTTTTAATATAACTTTCGAGTTTTATTAAAAAATATGAGATTTAGACTAGATTTTTTTTAGTTAAACCTGTATAATTGAAATCAAGCGAGGGAACAGGACTTGCTTGATTGAAAATTAAAAAGGAGAGATGCACGTTGTTGACACTATACACTTCCCCAAGTTGCACATCTTGTCGCAAAGCTCGTGCGTGGTTACAAGAGCACGAAATCCCTTTTGTTGAAAGAAATATTTTTTCAGAACCGTTAAATATTTCTGAGCTTAAGGCAATTCTACAAATGACAGAAGATGGCACAGAAGAAATTATTTCCACCAGATCCAAAGTATTCCAAAAGTTGAATATGGATCTAGATGACCTGCCCCTAAAAGATTTATTGACACTTGTTCAAGAAAATCCAGGATTATTGCGTCGGCCAATTATGATCGATGAAAAACGATTGCAAGTTGGGTTTAACGAAGATGAAATTCGTCGGTTCTTACCTAGAGATGTTCGCCAACTGGAACTAAGACAAGCGCAATTAATGGCAGGCTTATAAATTTGACTTCATCGACTCGCTTTCTCGTAGAAAGTGAGTCTTTTTTTGAGTTTTTACGTTTTTCTTAAGAGGATATTCGTTTTCTCTTTACTTTTTATCAGGTTTCGATACAATGAACCTATAGTGAGTAGCAAAAGTGAGGTGTAGCTAATATGGAAATGGAACATATCAATGAGAACACCATTCGTGTATTGATCAAAAGTGAAGACTTAGCTGCGAGAGGCATCACTTTTCTTGACCTTCTAGGAAATCACAATGAAATTGAAAACTTCTTTTACAGTATTCTTGAAGAAGTTGATATTGACGAAGAATTTAAAGGCAGTGAAGCTGTAACTTTCCAAGTCTTGCCTAAAGGCGATGGGTTAGAATTGTTTATTAGCAAAAATCTTCCACCAGAAGGAATGGAAAATTTTGATGAGATGAACGATGAAGCGAATGAAGACATTACCGATATGTTGAAAAAACATGTGGCGGCTCAATTACAAGAGTCAGAGCAAGCAGAAGAAATCGGCAATCGTTTTGTATTCGAGTTGTTGCGATTCGAAGATATGATTCAATTGGCATCCGAAGTATATTTGGATTCCGTTGCAACCAATCTTTACCAAATGGGCAATCATTATTATATTGAAATTCGATTTATGGATGCAGATATTACTGATATTGAAGTGGAAAATGCACTTTCTTATTTGATGGAATTTGCCCAAAGGACTTCAGTGACGCCCGAAGTTTTATCAGAATACGGTGAGTTGATCATGGAAAACGATGCACTTGAATTGACTCGTTTCTATTTCAAGAATGATTAATGAATGAAAATCATTTCCAGCCAAGGACATTTTGACAATGTTTTTGGCTTTTTTAATTGTGTTTGACGAATCTGGCGTACCTCTTATTGAGGTGAGCCAGATGTTGAAAGCGTTGAACCAAAGAAAAGAAGTCATCCTAGCGAAAGGGGCAAAGAAATCCTCGGGCCCTTTTTATTGCCCAGGCTGTCAGAAAGAAGTGATTTTGAGGCAAGGACTTAAGCGACAGTCCCACTTTGCCCATCAAGCCACCACTGATTGTCAGACATACAGTGAAGGGGAGACGAAGGAGCACTTGGAAGCAAAACAACTTTTGTTTGAATGGTATCAAGAGATGGATATTGAACTTGAAGCCTACTTGCCGCAACTTCAGCAGCGACCTGATCTCTGTTACAAAAATATTGCCGTTGAAGTCCAGTGTTCTTCACTCAAGTTTTCACGATTTCTGGAACGAACCAGCACTTATTTAGCAAATGGTTATCAGCCTTGGTGGATCCTAGGGACCAAAATGTATCCGAAACGCCATTGGTCGCTTTTGGCAAAAGCCTGCTGTACTTATCAGTCTACTGGCTTTTGCTTGTGGCTCATTGATACGCGAAATCAGGCATTGGTGCGGCTGCACCAAATCAAATGGCACTATCAAGAAGGGGTAATCAGTCGACGAAGCGCTATACAAAAAGGGGAGCCATACAGGAAAGAGACACTTCGACCTTTGTACGAAGCAGATGAATCAGATACCCACCATTCTATTGAATGGGTAGCGGTCGATTATCGTTTGTGGGTGATTCGAAAACTGCGAAACAGACTGCCTAAAATCAGAGAGATTCAAGAAATAGTATACCCGTTGAATGGGAATGTCTCACAGTTGCCTCTTTGGTGCTATTGTGAAAGTCGGTTTGGCTTTTTATTTGAACACCACATACTGATTTTTCGCTTTCTCTATTTAAGTGAATGTCCCATTAGTTTTGAACAGTGGTTGATTCAGTTGAGGAAGCTCCATTGGCAATGGTGCTTTCCTTTGCTTGATCAAAGAGAAATATTGAGAGAAATCTTTCAAGAATGCCAATATTTAGAAAATTCGGTTTCTTTTTCAAGCCAATGATTTGGTTTCGTTGAAAAGTGTGATAAGATATTTTTAACCAATGAACAAGGAGTGAAGGGAATGTCAGAAACAAAACAATTACCAGCACGTGAATCGATTCCAGTCGAAAAAACGTGGGACTTAACGAAAATCTATGCCGATGATGCGGCTTTTGACATAGAATTTCAAGAAATCCAAGCACAGCTTAAAGAAGCTAGCAGTTACCAAGGCACTTTAGCAGATGGGCCACAAGCCTTCCTATCCGCTTTAGAATTTGTCTTAGATCTTTCTCGCCGTTTAGAGAAACTGTATGTTTACAGTCATTTGAAAAATGATCAAGATACCGCTAATACGACTTATCAAGGCTTATATGCGAAAGCCAGCAGTTTAGTTGCGCAAGTAAGTGAAGCCGTTGCTTGGTTTGATCCCGAATTATTGACGATGTCCGATGAAACGATTTGGGGCTATTTCGATCAAGAACCGAAACTAGCTGTTTATCGTCATATGATCGAAAAAACTATTAACGAGCGGCCCCATGTTTTGCCTGCCGATCAAGAAGCGCTATTGGCCGGAGCAGGCGAAATTTTTGGAGCATCCGGCAACATTTTTTCTGTTTTAAACAATGCTGATTTGGATTTTCCAGTAGTTGAAGACGAAAACGGGGAAAAAGTACAGCTATCTCATGGTGTATACGGTGAGTTGATGGAAAGCACGGATCGGTCTGTTCGGGAAGCGGCCTTTAAAGGTCTCTATGGCGTTTATGAGCAATTCCGCAATACCTTTGCCCAAACCTTAAGTACGAATATCAAAGCCCACAACTTTAAAGCCAAAGCCCGTAAATACGACTCGGCACGCCAAGCCGCTTTGAGTGCCAATCATATTCCTGAAAGTGTCTATGATACCTTAGTGGACGTCGTTAATCAGCATTTGCCATTATTACACCGATATATGGCATTAAGAAAACGCCTGTTGGCTGTCGACACGCTTCATATGTATGATGTGTACACGCCGATTTTAGGGGAAGCACCGATTCGCTATACCTATGAAGAAGCAGTCGAAAAAGCGAAAGAAGCGCTAAAACCATTAGGGGAAGAGTATCTAGCTGTAGTTGAAGAAGCCTTCAGCAATCGGTGGATCGATGTCGTTGAAAACAAAGGCAAACGCAGTGGTGCCTATTCTTCAGGTGCTTATGACACACTGCCTTATATCTTAATGAACTGGAATGATCGATTGGATCAACTCTTTACCCTCGTTCATGAAATGGGACACAGTGTGCATAGTTACTTCACACGGAATAACCAGCCTTATGCCTATGGGGATTACTCGATCTTCTTAGCAGAAATCGCTTCAACCACGAATGAAAATATTTTAACGGAATACATGCTTCGGACTGAGACTGATCCGCGGGTCAAAGCCTATGTCTTGAATCATTTTCTTGATGGATTCAAAGGAACGATTTTCCGTCAAACGCAATTTGCCGAGTTTGAACACTTCATGCACGTGGAAGATGCGAAAGGAACGCCGTTGACCAGTGAATTCTTAAGCGAGAACTATGCCGAGTTAAATGCAAAATACTACGGACCATCAGTTGAAAAAGATCCGGAGATTCGTCTTGAGTGGTCACGCATTCCGCATTTCTATTACAATTACTATGTTTACCAATATTCAACTGGTTTTTCGGCAGCTTCTGCTTTGGCGAAGAAAATCTTAGCTGGCGAACCGGATGCCTTAACTAACTATTTGAACTATTTGAAAGCCGGACGTAGTGATTATCCAATCGAAGTCATGAAAAAAGCAGGCGTAGATATGACGAAAGCAGATTATATTGAAGATGCAATG
The DNA here is from genome assembly GCF_050546735.1 of Enterococcus sp. AZ095a. Classification (NCBI taxonomy): domain Bacteria; kingdom Bacillati; phylum Bacillota; class Bacilli; order Lactobacillales; family Enterococcaceae; genus Enterococcus; species Enterococcus sp. AZ095a. Next base: position 1,369,067 of record NZ_CP172953.1, read on the forward strand.
AAAGTATTTGAGCAACGCTTGAATGAATTGGAAGAACTCGTAAAAGAAATCGAAGCATAATTGAAAAGAGTACAAACCAGTCCGAAAAGGATTGGTTTGTTTTTTTTTGTTCCTCCCGCAATGAAAAACGCTGCGCAGCGAGCCAAACACAAGATCATCGTTTGGCTCGCTGCGCAGCGTCGCTATTGAATAGGGTTTCATAAAAGAATCAACCCTCGATCAATTTCATGAATAGTGGAAAGTTTTGGTGCTTTCAAAGACTGAGCTTTTTGCATAAATGTATCGAGTTCTGTTGCTGTACCACAGACGAGAGGAAGACTTCTCAGTTCCTCTGATCCTTCTAAAAGGACCCCATATTCTTCTTCACTTGAAAAATCATACACCACAGCAGAAGGTGTGATCGTGATGCCCATGTCTTTCGCTACCCTCTGATCGGTGGCAAAGTTCTTTTTCACTAACTCAGATGTACGATCTTCTAGGAACATCTCTAAATCACCATTCGTTTCTGAAAATAGATCTTTCACTAAGGTGTCACAATATTCCTGTTTTTCGATCCCTATCCGTTGTTGCAATTTCAATAAGAAATCCCGAGCAATTTTTTTTCCTTGCAACTGGGCTGCTTTATAATCCAATGACGCAGCATAGATTTGGTTGGTCTGTTCATTTCGCAAGACCAAATCCGCCTTATTCATGGACAAATAGTCCATTGAAACACCTACGGAAAACAAGTTAACGAAAGGCAGGATCTGCAAATGGATTTTTTTGCGGCTCGTGTTTAATTTGTTGAGAATCTCTTTTTCGATATCATAACAAATAGGCCCAATCGGATTAATAAATAAAAAAAGTTCGATCATTTGAATCTCTCCCCAATTAAGATTCTTGAGTAACTTGAAAAACAAAATAAGTATGTTTTATTAAATATAGCAAAAAAACGCGAAAAAAGTAAGCAAAAGGGCATCCTACAATGATTTTTCTTCAACGGCTCGAATGATCTTGTTTTTTGCTGGTCGGTAAGGAACACCAAAAGAATGCAATAACGATTGAAAGGCAAATTTTCCTTGAATTGGCTCACTGACTTCTAGCTCTAACTCATAATCATGCTGTTGACCATACCAGCTTTCATCCAAAGCAAGTAATCCTTCATTGATCGGAAATTCCGCCCGTTTCGTTTTTAATGCTGCGATCATGTGTAATGAATCAGGTTCGATATTCGCTGCTTTTAAGCGTTGAGCAACCACACCTGTTTTTAAAATTTTTTCTGACGCGATCAATGACGCTGCGGTTTCGATTGTCAAAGGATCAGTCGTTTCTAACAGACCGTGTTCAATGGGGGTCTTTAGCGTTAATTCTGCATTGGTAGGAGTCGTGCGAATGCGTAAGCCAAAATGCTTTTCTCGCAGTTTAAAGTCTTGCGTATCAAAGTAATAATTGGTTTGCGTCTTGAAGGCTTTTTCTGACAATTTGTAATAAGCAAGCAACTGGTGGTATTCTTTTTCCGTCAACATTGTTTTATATTCAATCTCTACTTGTTCGACCATTGATTTTCACTCTCTTTCTATTGCAAACATAGTGTACGCTGTTTCAGCTATTCCGTCAAAGAAACTAAACAAAGAAAAGCGGAAACGATTGGGGCAGACAAAAAAATCTTTTGTTTCTGCACTTCTGTCCATTCAGTTTTATTCCAAGAGTATGGTAGAATAAGAGGTATGTTATGAACAGAATCGAGGGAGAAGAATGATTCGAGATTGGGAAGAATTCTTAGCGCCTTATGAACAGGCGGTTTCAGAATTAAAAGTAAAATTAAGAGGCATAAGAAAACAATATCGGGAACAAAACAAACATGTTCCCATTGAATTTGTCACGGGGCGTGTCAAGCCAGTAGATAGCATTTTAACAAAAAGCAAATTACGAGGAATCGCACTGGATCGTCTTGAAGAAGAAATGTCTGACATCGCCGGTTTGCGAATCATGTGTCAGTTTGTGGAAGACATTCACCAAGTCGTTGAACTGTTGCGGACACGTAAAGACATGAAAGTCATTATTGAACGTGACTATATTACCAATAAAAAAGTCAGTGGTTACCGCTCGTATCATCTGGTGATCGAGTATCCAGTTCAATTGATCGATGGAGAAAAAATTATCTTAGCAGAGGTACAAATTCGTACACTGGCGATGAACTTTTGGGCAACGATTGAACATTCATTGAACTACAAATACCAAGGGGAATTTCCCGATGAAATTAGCGAGCGACTACGACGTTCGGCAGAAGCAGCCTACCAGCTAGATGAAGAGATGTCTAATATTCGTGAAGAGATCCAAGAGGCACAGCGGTTGTTTTCTCATGGGAAAGGCAAACGCGGCGGACATGACACGCCCAAGTTGCCGAAGGAGGAATCAGAATGAAAGGCATCCGCGTGGCAATCGTCCATAATCAAGAAAGCAAGTCAGTAGAAGTGACGAAGCGTTTAACTGTCCTCCTGGAGCAGTCTGAAAACAAGATCGATCAAGAGAACCCTGAATTAGTGATCTCTGTTGGTGGAGATGGTACGCTTCTTTCTGCTTTTCACTTGTTCAACCATAAGTTAGACCAAGTACAATTTTTAGGGGTCCATACGGGACACCTCGGCTTTTATACAGATTGGCGTGACTATGAATTGGATGAATTGGTAGAGTCTTTATGCAATGACCATCAAAAGAGTGTCAGTTATCCTTTATTGGATGTCCGAATCACTTATGCAAATGGCAAACCAGACAAGCATTTCCTGGCATTGAACGAATCAACGATCAAACGCGGCAATCGCACCATGGTTGCCGATATTTCTATTAAAGAAGACCTCTTTGAAAAGTTTCGCGGGGATGGCCTCTCGATCTCAACGCCAACCGGCTCAACTGCCTATAACAAAAGTGTTGGTGGGGCAGTATTGCACCCAAGTATCAATGCGTTTCAATTAGCAGAGATTGCTTCTTTGAACAATCGCGTCTTTCGGACACTTGGATCACCGATCGTCGTGGGTCATCACGAGTGGGTCAAAGTGCAACTGCAACAAAGTACCGACTATTTAGTGACGATTGATCAATTTACCATCGAGCAAGAAGAAATCGACGCAATCTATTACCGGATTGCCGATGAACGGATTCATTTTGCGTCTTATCGGCATATGCATTTTTGGAATCGTGTCAAAGATTCCTTTATTGGAGAAGAATAAACTCATGGAATTTACGTATCAATATACCGGACAAGGGCAGCAAGTCAAATATTTTTTGAAGGAACAAGGAGTATCCAAAGGTCTGCTAGCGAAAATAAAATTTCAAGGCGGAAAGATATTTGTGAACGACCACGAGCAAAACGTCTTGTTTTCTTTGGCGCAAAATGATAGGGTAACTATTGTAATTCCTCCTGAAGGGGAACATGAAACGATGCTGGCTGATCCGACACCTATTGAGATTGTGTATGAAGATGCCCATCTGTTAATCGTGAATAAGCCGGCTGGCATCTCATCGATTCCTGCGCAATATCATCCGACTGGCACGATGGCCAATCGAGTCAAGGCCTACTATCAAGCGCAACACTATGAAGATCAAGTGATCCATGTAGTGACTCGCTTAGACCGTGACACATCAGGATTGATGCTTTTTGCAAAACACGGCTTTGCCCATGCGAAGCTGGATAGCCAGTTACGGAAGAAGCAAGTTGTTAAAAAATATCAAGCCCTCGTTGCGGGAGATCTTTCCGCATTATCCGCCCATAGCGAGATCGATTTGCCTATCGCTAGGGACCTGACCTCGCTTTTGAAACGCAAGGTCAGTGAAGAAGGAAAAGAGGCACGTACGGAGTATTGGCTAAAACAGCGCAATTCAGATTGCGCATTAGTCGACATTCAACTACACACAGGCCGGACACATCAAATAAGGGTCCATTTTTCTGCAATCGGTTGTCCCTTACTAGGAGACGAGATGTATGGGGGACCAATGGCTTTTGGGATCAGACGACAGGCACTTCATTGCTGTCAGCTGCAATTCCAGCATCCCTTTACGAATGAACCGTTGGCTTTTGAACTGCCTTTACCTGCAGACATGGCCGCTGTTTGTTCAGCTATCGATAAGCAATAACAAATGAGGTGAAGAGATTGGATGAAAATCAAGAATTAACCGAACGATTTGATCAACTGAATCAAGCACTAAAAGACAATGATATCCAGGGATTTCGTGAGGCATTCTTGGATCTGCATATCTACGAGCAGGGTCAATTCTACCAATCTCTAGAAGCAGACGATCGACAAATCGTCTATACGTATCTATCGCCGAAAGAATTGGCAGACATGTTTGACGTCATTGAAGAAGACGATGAAAACATGGTGGACTATCTTTCAGAAATGCGGCCGGCATATGCTGCAACGATGTTAGCAGAGATGTATACCGATAATGCTGTCGATCTACTGAATACATTGGACAAGAAACAAACGGCCAAATATTTGAGTCTGATGACTGCTGAAGCCGCTAGCGAGATCAAAGAACTATTGCATTATGAAGATGAAACAGCTGGATCATTGATGACAACCGAGTTTGTTTCCATTGTTGCCAACCAAACGGTTCGTTCAGCGATGTATGTCTTAAAAAATGCCGCAGATGTTGCTGAGACGATTTATTATATTTACGTCGTGGATACCGACAACAAACTTGTGGGCGTTATTTCTTTAAGAGACTTGATCATCAATGATGAAGATACCATGATTGCTGATATTTTGAACGAGCGGGTGATGTCGGTTCATGTTGGAGATGACCAAGAGGATGTCGCTCAGACCTTCCGGGATTATGACTTTCTCGCATTGCCAGTCACCGATTATGACGATCACCTATTAGGGATCGTGACCGTCGATGATATCATCGACGTTATCGATGATGAAGCAGCCAGTGATTACTCGGGTTTGGCAGGGGTCAATGTAGAAGAAGTCAGTGAAAACCCGATCAAAGCTTCTTCGAGAAGGTTACCTTGGCTCATCACCTTACTCTTTCTCGGAATGGCAACCGCCAGTTTAATCAGCCATTATGAAGAGTTAGTTAGTGAAGCAAGTATTCTCGCCGTCTTTATCTCACTGATCACCGGAACTGCCGGCAATGCCGGTACCCAATCTTTAGCGGTAGCCGTACGCCGCTTGGCGATCAATGATGATAAAGAAAATAGCTTTATGAAAACAGTGGTCGGTGAGGTGCTTACAGGACTTTTCACAGGAGCTATTACCGGATTGACGATTTTTGCTATTGTGGCTGTCTGGAAACAAAATCCGATTCTAGGGTTTGTGATCGGGATGGCTATGATGTGTGCCATCACAGTAGCCAACTTAGCGGGAAGTTTGATTCCGATGCTAATGGATAAGCTTGGGTTTGATCCGGCAGTGGCGAGCGGTCCGTTTATTACGACCCTCAGTGATTTGACCAGTGTTTTGATCTATTTCAATATTGCCAGTCTTTTTATGAACTATTTTATTCAATGAATAAAAAATAAAAGCAAGCCGATGATTTTTCTTCGAGTGAAGAATCATTGGCTTGCTTTTTAATTTTTTGGTTTTGGCAACACCCCAGAAGGAGAGACGCCATAAAGTTTTTTAAAAGACTTGCTAAAGTGATAGGCATCTTGATAGCCAACTGCAGAGGCGACTTCCTTGATCGTGAGGTTGTCATTTTTTAGCATGTCTTTGGCGCGTTTTAGGCGGATTTCTATCAAATAGTTAATGGGGCTGACCCCTGTCGCTTCTTTAAAAATCTTGGAAAGGTACGTCGGGCTGAGAAATTGATCTTGTGCCAGTTTTTCCAAGGTGATTTCTTCTTTATAATGATTTTCCAAATAATAGACGGTATAGTTGACGATTTGTTGTTGTCTTCTTTGGCTTTTGGAAAGGTAAGGAACGACATTGATGTGGTCTTCATTTAGTCCGCGTAAAATATAGACGAGCATCTCCATCAAGACAGCTTTTTGCATCAACTGAAACTCATCCCGCTCTTCACTGCTTTCTCGCACCAACTGCCACGCTTTTTCCAAAACTTGATGATGGTATTTGCCTAATTCTAACAATGGGTGCTTGTTGGGGAAAAAATTTCGCTTGAATCCTTCCAAGGAAATATTCTTCAGTCCAATATGCAACTGGTGGGAGCGAGTGCCTTTAGGCTGTAACTCGCAGTGGTCGACACCAGGATTAAAAAGCATGACACTGCCAGCACGAATTTTCTTCGCTGGTTCTTTTTCAAAATAATACGTACTTTCTCCTTCTAACAAGACGCTGATTTCTAAAAAGTCATGATGGTGCATTTCTCCATGACTTTCTGCTTGCGTCCATGGGTCAAAGAGATAGATGATTTCGGGATTGAAGGTTCGAGGGTTAACTAAATTCATGGCTGATTCACTCCAATTGGGTGCCCATCTCCGATAAAAAAAGGGAATGGTGCTTCTTACTAATATTTTACATCAAAATGAGTAAGAAAAACCATTCAAATCGCTTTTCAAAACGCTAAGCTTAACAACGAGAGGGGGAATTAGATGAGTAATACACAATGGATCTGGCGCTATGCCAAAAAGAACCGCGGAAAAATCATATTGGCGATCCTGTTTTTAGTGATCAATGCAGCGCTGATCATTGTTAATCCGTACTTGGGAGGAATGGTGATCGATGATGTCATCAATCAGCAAAAAACGCACTTATTGATTCCATTACTGTTGATCATGATCGCAACGACCGTCATTCGCACCATTGTCCGCTATAGTTATCAAATTTTATTTGAACGGGTCGGACAAAATACGCTATACGATTTACGGGAAGACTTGTATCAGAAACTGCAGGAATTGGATTTCGACTTTTTTAATCACACACGGGTTGGAGATATTATGGCACGAATGACCGGGGATACTGATGCCATACGCCACTTTGTTTCTTGGGTGACCTATAATATCGCTGAATGTATCTTGTGGTTCTTTTCTGCGGTGGTGGTCATGAGCTTTATTGATTGGAAATTGATGTTGACATTGGTGGCTGTCACACCGATCATTTTTCTGTTGACGAATCGCATGTCTAAAAAAGCACACCCACTGTTTTTTGATATTCGTGAGAGCTTTTCGCGCTTGAACTCAATGGTAGAAGAAAATATTGGCGGCAATCGGGTGGTGAAAGCTTTTGCTCGTGAAAATTTTGAGATCGAAAAATTTCGCTCGTACAACGAAGATTTTAAGACCCGCAACATGGCATCTGCCAAAGTTTCCCGCACTTATCTGCCATGGCTTGATGGCTTAGCAGGAAGTTTGTCAGTCATTGCCTTAGTCTTAGGCGGAATTTTCGTAATCAATGGGGAGATGACATTAGGTGATCTCGTTGCATTTAATGGCTATCTATGGATGTTGAATAACCCTATGCGTATGAGCGGTTGGTTGATCAACGATGTTCAGCGATTTTCTGCAGCTTGTATCAAAATTCGACAAATGCTAGCACAAGAATCGAAAATACCGGTTCACAAACAAGAAAAATTAGAACCGATCAATGGGTTTGTGGAATTCAAAGATGTCTCGTTCCACTTTTCAGATGACCCGGATCAAAATGTGTTGGAAAACATCAACTTCACCATCGGGCCGGGACAAACGTTAGGGATTTTAGGCGAAACCGGCTCAGGAAAAACGACCTTAGTGAATTTAGTCGGACGTTTTTATGACCCGACTGAAGGGGAAGTATTGATTGATGGAAAAAATGCCAAAGAGTATCCTGTGCGCCAAATGCGGGAAAACATTTCAATGGTGATGCAAGATGTCTTCTTGTTTTCTAATACCATCTCTGACAATATTGCTTTTGGAAATCCTTTAGCAGATGAAGGCTTTATTCGGCAAATGGCCGTAGTCGCCGATGCAGATACCTTTATTTCTCGAATGCCTCAAGGCTACGAGACGATTGTCGGTGAACGAGGCGTCGGACTTTCTGGCGGACAAAAACAACGGATCTCTCTTGCGAGGGCCTTAGCCAAAGATCCATCGATCTTGATTTTGGATGACACGACGTCTGCCGTCGATATGGAGACAGAATCGAAGATCCAACAAGAGCTGACAAAATTAACAGGAGAGAAAACGACGTTCATCATTGCGCATCGCATCTCCTCCGTTCGAGAAGCCGATCAGATCTTGATGATGGAAAAAGGGCGGGTCGTTGAACAAGGCACCCACGAAGAACTTGTCAAACTGCGAGGTAAATACTATGAAGTGTATCAAAAACAATTAGGTTTGTCAGGAGGTGAAGACGATGGCGAGAAATAAATTTGATGTGGATGAGGAATTAGACCAGGAATTTAGCTGGAAGGATTTCAAGCGTTTGTCCCAATACGTCGTACCGTATAAAAAAAGTATTGGAAAAGTACTATTTACGATCATCCTAGCAAACTTAGCAGGAATGCTGGCGCCCGTTTTCACGAAGATCGCTATCGACTCATCGATTCCTGAGAAAAATGTCAATCAATTGCTGCTTTTAGGAGCTGCCTTTTTAGTGACCTTGATCGTTATTGGCGTCTGCATGCGTTATCGTATTTACCATATCACGAATATTGGGCAAGATGTTTTGAAGGATATGCGCTTTGATATTTTTGAACATCTGCAGCGGCTGCCGTTTTCTTATTTTGATACAAGGCCCCATGGCAAGATCTTGATCCGCATCGTAAACTACATCAATACACTGAGTGACCTGTTGAGTAATGGCCTGATCAATTTGATTTCCGATGTTTTCAACGTCATCATCACCTTGATCTTTATGTTTGCGATCGACTTCAAATTGACCCTATATTCCCTTGCGTTGCTGCCAATTTTGTTCATCATGGTGATGGTAATCAAAAATAACCAGCGCAAAGCCTATCAGGAGTTGAGTAATAAACAGTCCAATTTAAATGCTTACATTCATGAAAGTATTGCCGGCATCAAGATTACCCAATCCTTCGCACGGGAAGAAGAAAATGCAGAGATTTTCCAAGAAGTCAGCAATGATTATCGGACTTCCTGGATGAAAGCTGTCAAAATTCAGTTTCTCATGTGGCCTGGGGTGCAAAACATTTCAGTCATTACGACTTGTTTGATTTATTTTGTCGGCATTCGCCAAATTGGTGTCGCTGTCAGCACAGGTACTCTGATCGCTTTTATCAGTTATATCAATAATTTCTGGAATCCAGTCATCAATATCGGGAATTTTTATAATTCTTTGATTACAGCAACAGCCTATCTTGAACGGATTTTTGAAACGATGGATGAAGTCCCAGATATCGAAGACAAACCAGATGCAAAAGTATTGCCGACGATGAAAGGGACCGTTGATTTTGAACACGTGACCTTCCGATACGAAGAAGGCAAAAACATTCTTTCTGATGTCAATTTCCACATCGAACCCGGGGAAAGCATTGCCTTGGTTGGCCCTACTGGTGCAGGGAAGACCACGATCATCAATTTGCTGAGCCGCTTTTATGATGTCAATGAAGGCAGTGTTAAAGTAGATGGGATGGACGTTCGTGACGTGACGCTGGAATCGCTGCGTTCACAAATGGGGGTCATGCTGCAAGATACTTTTATTTTCTCAGGAACGATCATAGAGAATATTCGCTATGGAAAATTAGATGCAACAGAAGAAGAGATCATCGAAGCAGCGAAAATCGTCCGTGCTCACGACTTTATCACGGAGTTGAAAGACGGCTATCAAACCGTCGTCGAAGAACGAGGAAGCACTTTATCTGCAGGGCAACGGCAACTGATTTCCTTTGCCCGAGCGTTGTTGGCTGATCCAAAAATTTTGATCTTAGATGAAGCGACCTCAAGTATCGATACGAAGACAGAAGAATTGCTGCAAGAAGGATTGTTGAAGCTGCTAGAAGGCAGAACCTCCTTTATCATTGCTCACCGGCTGTCCACGATCAAAAATTCTGATCGAATCTTTTACGTGGCGGGGGGAACGATCGCTGAATCTGGTAACCATGATCAGCTAATGGCACAAAAAGGCTTGTACCACCATTTGTATCAATCACAATACGACTTACTGCAAGCCATATAAAAAGAATCCCCACAAATGATGCGTTACCATCGTTTGTGGGGGTTTCTTTGCGTGATTCTTTTGTGTCCCTCAATCTCAATCGTTAAGGTCAACGATTCTGGTTCCATGAACTTCTTTTACACCTAGTATATCAGCAACTTGTTGGGCATTTTCATAGGAAATGCCACCGCCAGGTAAGATCGTTAAACGCTCACCAGCATAGGCGATCAATTCTTTCAGACGATCGAAATTTGCTTCGATAGGGGTGCCTGCAGTACCACCATGGGTCAAAATCCGCTGTACGCCATGCTCAGCTAACCAATCGATCGCCTTGAATTGACGCGCTGCAGGAATCGCGTCGAATGCCATGTGAAAAGTAACCTGCAAGCCTTCTGCAGTTTCTAACAATAGCTCCAATGCTTCTTCGTCCAACCAACCGCTAGGTGTTAAGCAACCTAGAACAACGCCGTCTGTTCCTAATTTTTTTGCTTCGATCAAGTCGGTATGCATGATTTTCAATTCTGTATCATTGTAAACAAAATCACCGCCTCGAGGTCGAATGATCGTCATAACGGGTATTCCTTTTTCGCCAGCATATTGCAGGACTTCTTCTTGCACGCCGGTACTTGGTGTTGTTCCGCCGACTGCTAAATTATCACAGAGTTCGATGCGTTGGGCACCTCGGGCGATTGCTAAGGGAATATTGGTATAATTTTCTGCACAAAATTCTTTTAACATGATTTACCTCCAATAGATGGGTGTTCAATTGATTTGTTATTCTATCCACTAGCATTCTACCACAAGAATATGCTAAAGTAGAGCAGAGATGAGGGAAGTTGAATGTTAAAAAAAATCGATCGCGGGCGCCTTTTTTTAAACGCCCATTATCACTTATTTGAATGTCCGTTGTGCCGCCAAGCATTTTTCCCGACCGAAAATGGCTTAGTTTGTCCAAATCGTCATCGATTTGACTTATCAAAGAAAGGCACACTTTTCTTTTTGGATCATCAAGTTAAAGCAGATTATGATCAAGCACTGTTTTTGCCGCGTCAACGTATGATCGCTAGCGGCATGTATGCACCAGTCCTTGAGACCATCAAAGCAGCTTTGGGGGATGCTGAGTATCTTTTAGATGTCGGTTGCGGTGAAGGCAGTTTCCTTGCACAGATGGTCAATGAAAAGACCCAAGCGGCTGTCGGTTTTGATATAGCCAAAGACGGGGTCTATCTAGCTACCAATCAAAACGTACCCGCTTTTTGGTGTGTGGCGGATCTGACTAAGTTACCGTTTGCTGAAGCGAGCTTTGATACGATTTTCAATCTGTTTTCACCGTCAAATTACGGGGAGTTCAACCGCATTCTAAAAAAGGGTGGCCAGTTGATCAAAGTCGTCCCAGCAGCGGATTATTTAAAAGAACTACGAGCCGCTTTTTATCCTGATGACGAAACAAAACAGCAGTATTCGAATGAACGGGTCGTTAGCAAATTTTTTGAACACTATCCCACCGCATCCCGTCAAAGAGTAACGCATGTTTTTGCGATTCCTGAAGAATATCGGCAAGATTTACTTGCCATGTCGCCGTTAGAGTGGGGGGCTTCGGAGGAAAGGAAAGAAAAGCTGCGTCAAACCCCTTTGGCACAGATAACTGTTGATGTTGAGGTGTTGATTGCGAAAATTTCCTGAAAATATTTTGAACTTTTTTGTTATTTACTCTTGCAATCATGCCATGGGAGTGATATATTGTTCTCAAGTCATTTTTCATTGGTTTTTATCAGGTTCCTGTTCTGATAAAAGTTAGTGAAAAGAGCTTCACTAACGTAACGACTCGCAGTGATCGACACCGAGTTGGTACGTTTTTTTTATGCCCAAAAAAGCACACAAAAAATGTTGTTTCTAGAAAAACAAGTGTGCCAAAATATGGTACTATAGAAGTTATTGAAGAAGCTATTGAGAATGAAATGGAAAACGTAAGGTGTAAAAACACAAATCAATGCGAGAACCGATCGGCAATATCCGATCGAAAGGAGTTTTTATCTATGAATCACATCGTTCTTTTTGAACCTCAGATCCCGGCCAATACGGGGAACATTGCACGTACTTGTGCAGCAACAAATACTCATTTACACTTAATAGAGCCACTAGGCTTTTCAACGGATGACAAGCAATTGAAGCGGGCAGGACTTGATTATTGGCATGATGTCAATATCACCTATCACAAAGATTTGGCTACTTTTATGGACTTTTTAGGAGAGCGTCCGTTGTACCTGATCTCGAAATTTGCCAATCGCGTGTATTCTGACGTCGATTACACCGCAGATGATGATCAGTTCTTTATTTTTGGGAAAGAAACGACGGGGCTTCCGGAAAGCTTTATGCGTGAGCATGCCGAAAAATGCCTACGCATTCCGATGAATGATGAGCATGTTCGTTCCCTAAATCTATCAAATACGGCTGCTTTGATCATTTATGAAGTTTTGCGGCAGCAAGGCTTCCCACATCTGGAATTGACACACCATTATGAGAACGACAAACTAGATTAAGAAACGAGGCTTGTTCGATGCAATTATACTTTACCCGTCACGGAAAAACAGAGTGGAACCAAGCGCGCCGCTTTCAAGGGATGCTAGGGGATTCACCGTTATTGCCGGAAAGTCATGAAGAGATCAAACTGCTCGGTGATCATCTGGCTGCTATTCCTTTTGAGAAGATTTATTCAAGCACGTCTTTACGAGCAAAAGTAACTGCCCAAGAGATCCAAACAAGGCTCCATCACCCTGTTGAAATTATTTATAATGAGAACCTGCGTGAGATCGGACTTGGTGAATTAGAAGGACGTTCTATCGATGAAATGCATGAGAAGTATCCTCAACAATTGACTGATCTGCGTAATCATCTTGATCGCTACGATCCCAGTGCCTTTAAGGGAGAGCCGATCCAAGAAACATTGAGCCGGATCGAGACCGTCGTCATGGATGCGGTGATGCAGCATGAAGGCCCATTATTGTTCGTCGGTCATGGGGCATCCTTTACGGCTGCTATCCAGTGGCTTGCAGGCAAACCATTAGCCGAATTAAGAGAGCAAGGTGGATTAGTCAATAACAGCGTTAGCTTATTAGAGACGAATGAACAAAAAGTATTGCCTTTTGAACTAAAAGTTTGGAATGAAGCAAGCTTTTTAAGCAATCAGGCAGGATTAGACGCTTTATTGTAAACCATGAAAGGAGCGGCACCATGATTCCAGAAAGAACGTTTTTTGTCGGCCATGTTGCCGCCATCTTTTTCCAGAATCCCAGCAATTTTTATAAAGTACTATTAGTTAAAGTCACTGAGAATAATGCCGACTACAAAGACTCGGAGATCGTCGTTACTGGTAGTTTCGGCGAAATCCAAGAAGAGGAAAAGTATCGGTTTTTTGGTGAGCTGGTCAATCATCCCAAGTATGGCGTCCAGTTGAAGGCCGAAAGCTACCAACAAGAACAACCGACCTCTGAACAAGGGTTGATCGCCTACCTTTCTGGAGAAAAATTTCCTGGGATCGGCAAGAAGACCGCTGAAAAAATCGTTGATCTTTTAGGAGAAGAAGCGATCGACCGGATGCTGGAAGAACCGGCATTGTTGGAGCAGATTCCAGGGTTAAATGAAAGTAAGCAAAAAATGATTTTAGATACCGTTCGGCAAAACCATGGGATGGATCAAGTAATCGTTGGCTTGAGTCGCTATGGCTTTGGTAGCCAGCTATCTTTTGCTATCTATCAAGCCTACAAAAATGAGGCGCTATCCATTATTGAGGAGAATCCATATCAGCTGGTGGAAGACATTGAAGGCATTGGCTTTAAACGCGCAGATGGCATCGCTGAACAGCTGGGTATCGAAGCTTCGTCACCGCAACGGTTTCGAGCGGCGGTCTTGCATCAAATCTTCGCCCAGTCCTTGCAGACGGGCAATACCTTTATCCACGCCCAAGATTTGTTAGAGCAGACACTGCGCCTATTAGAAACGAGCCGCCCCATTGAGATTGCGCCTGACGATTTGGCATCAACGATCATTCATCTAGTGGAAGAAGGAAAGATCCAACAAGAAGAAACCCGTTTATATGAAAATAGTTTGTACTTTTCTGAATGGGGAATTGCCAGTTCCATCGAACGCTTGCTTTCCCGCAAAAAAGAAATCGTCTATCCTGAGAAAAAAATCAGTAAAACGTTACGTAAAATAGAAAAGCACTTAGGCATCACCTATGGTTCCTCGCAAGAAGAAGCGATCAAAGAAGCAATCCGATCGCCATTGTTTATTTTGACAGGTGGCCCAGGTACTGGGAAAACAACAGTGATCAATGGGATCGTACAATTATTTGCTGAGTTGAACGATTTGGACTTAGAACCATCAAAATACAGCGACGAAACCTTTCCGATTCTCTTGGCAGCACCGACTGGTCGAGCCGCCAAACGGATGAACGAAACGACTGGTTTGCCAAGTGGTACGATCCATCGTTTGTTAGGATTGAATGGCCGTGAAAAAGCACCATCGATTAGTCCCAAAGAGTTAGAAGGCGGTTTACTGATCGTCGATGAGATGTCAATGGTCGATACGTGGTTGGCGAATACGCTCTTTAAGTCGATCCCTACAAACATGCAAGTGATTTTTGTGGGGGATAAAGATCAGCTTCCTTCTGTGGGACCAGGACAAGTCCTTCATGATTTGCTAGCGATCGATGCGATTCCGAAACAAGAATTGACGGAAATCTATCGTCAAGGAGATGGATCAAGTATTATTCCACTGGCCCACGCCATCAAAAACGGGCAGCTGCCTGCTGATTTTACACAAAACCAAAAAGATCGTTCTTTCTTTGCGTGTGATGCGTACAAGATCGAACCGTTGATCGCTCAGATCGTGAAACGGGCGAAAGACAAAGGTTATACGCCGCAAGATATTCAAGTGTTGGCGCCGATGTATCGTGGGGCAGCTGGGATCGATGCTCTGAATAAAATGATGCAAGAGATTTTTAACCCCAACGATGGAACCAAAAAAGAGGTCACCTTCAATGATACGGTGTATCGTATCGGCGATAAGGTCTTGCAGTTGGTAAACTCTCCTGAAGATAACGTGTTTAATGGCGATATGGGCCAAATCGTTGGGATCACTCTAGCCAAACAGTCGGAAGACAAGGTTGACGAACTGGTCATTCAATTTGATGCCAATGAAGTGACCTATAAGCGTAATGAATGGAACAAGATCACATTATCCTACTGTTGTTCGATCCATAAATCCCAAGGTAGTGAATTTCAAATGGTTATTTTGCCGATGGTTCATCAATACCAACGTATGCTGCAGCGCAATTTGCTATATACCGCTGTGACTCGCAGCAAAGAGATGCTGATTTTACTTGGTGAACCGCAAGCCTACCAAACCTGTGTCAGTCACGAATCTGCCACTCGCTTAACGACATTAAAAGAACGTATCAATGGCACGGAAGAAATGACGCCGCTGCAACGAGCGAAATTGGCTCAGTTTGAGGAAGCCGATGATCCGTTTTATAATGATTCCTCTGAGAACACGAAGGCAAAAATGGTAGCTTCGAAGCCAAAGGAAAATCCCAGCACTGAAGCTGCTGCTAACCAGCAAGCGACAGAAAAGTCACCAGATAGTGGGTTGGACTTGTTTGCTTTTGCCGAACCTGAGCCGTCGGCATCAAATCAGACAGAAACGGCCAAGCCTCTGTCAGGGGATAAGGTCCTAAGTGAAGGGACTACGGGGGAAGAAGCACTCATCGAAGAAACGCAAAACGATGGTGTGCTGACCTTAACGATGGTCAAAAAGCATTTAGTAGATCCAATGATTGGGATGAAGGACTGTTCTCCGTACGACTTTATGCCCGTAAAAAACGAGGGATTATAACGATGAGAAAATGCTAAAAATGGGTTGTTAGTGAGCGCTCTCTTTTGGTTTTTCAGCTTCTTATGCTAAGCTGAAATCAAAAGGAGGCGTTACATTATGGCGAAAGAAACCGAAGACAAATTAGCAAAACTCGCAAAAGAATCTGGCAACGACTTTAAGAAATTGGATGAGATGGAAAAAGAATTTAAATTAGATGAAAGCCCTGATGCAGAACGAGGCGAACGGGAAGAATCAGGATTAGAAAAAACGTTAGATAAGGCGCCGATTTTCCCGCCTAACACACCAAATAACCCAACGAATCCTGGCAGTCCTGGAAATCCATGATTTTCTACCAAGAAGAAACCAACTGTTGAATAATCGAATAGAAAGAAACCTGAAGAATGCAAAGGCGCATTTCTTCAGGTTTTTTGTGTCTAACGAGACTCACTGTAAATGCTGATAAAAATAGATTGCTAATTGCGTGCGATCCCGTAACCCCAGCTTTTCTAGTAATTGGCTGATGTAATTACGAACGGTTCCATCACTCAAATACAAGGCATCGGCGATTTCTTTATTGTTTTTACCCGCTGCTACTTCTTTGATGATCGCAAATTCACGTTCGCTAAAGGAAGCTTGATTGTCAATTGATGGTTCGTTCTTCATTAGCTGTGTGAAGGTCTCAACGATTTCATTCCCAAAGACAACTTGGCCATTATAAGAGGCTTTGACAGAAGGGATGATTGCCTGTAAATTCTGTTTGATCAAATAACCTTTCACACCGATGGAAAAGGCTTCTCGAATGTATTCTTCATCTTTGAAGGTAGTCAATAGCAAAAGGATCGCGTGGGGAAATTTAGCCAGTATTTCTTTGGCAGCATCGATCCCAGTTTGTTCCGGCATGCGGATGTCCGTCAGCAAAACGTCAGGACGATGAGTTTCATAGAGGTCAATGGCGTCTTTGGCACAATGACCGATGCCTAATACACGAATTTCTTGTGTGCTTTCTAAAATGGTTTGCAACGAGGTCGTCACAAACGGATCATCGTCAATAATAACTACAGTAATCATTGGTGTTCCTCCTTTGGTAAAATGATCGTCAACTGAAAGCGTTGGTTTTCTTGTAAGATATGAACTTGTCCTTGTTGTTCTTGGACCCGTTGACGCATCGTTTTCAGACCGATTCCAGTTTTAGCAATTTGAGATCCGCGGACGCCATCATTGGTGATTTGCAAGCGGAAAAAAGCAGGCAGTGTCCGAAAATGCAAGACAACGGTTTTGGCATGACTGTGTTTGATGCTGTTGGTCAAGGCTTCTTTGATCACCATTAAGAAACAATTTTGCTGGGCTTCGTTCAATCCTTCAAATAAGGTTCCTTCAATCGTGACTGAAGATGGAAAATCAGCAATCAGAAACTCTAAGGACTGTTGGAAAGTAATCGATGTCTCATGGAGATCATGAACGCTTTGGCGGATACGATCCATCCCAGTGTGAACCGTAGCACTCAAATTTGCTAAGGGCTCATTCAGTTTTGGTTCTTGATTGATCATTTCAAGTGCGCCAATCTGCAAAATGGCACTCGACAGCAGATGGCCAACATTGTCATGGATATCTCGCGCGATTCGATTTCGTTCTTCGGCAATTTGTAAGGCCAATTTTGTTTCTTGTGATAAGGCTAATACTTTGTTTTGCTGCGATAATTGCTGCTGTTTTTCCCAATGAGTATCTTTTGAAGCGATGTACTTTTTCTCAAGAGCAGACATTCGCTGTTCTTTTTTACGTAAGTAAAAAGCAAAAAGCAACAAAAGGATGACAAAGGCGATCTTGGAGGGGGATTGATTGCCAACTGTTGCGATCAATAAAAATCCTAATAAAGATAGAATGTCATATTTTCTTTCTTCAGGAGCGATCACCCGCATCATTGCAGGCAGAAAGAGGGCAAGCTCTGGCCAAAAAGTACATAGAAGCAATAGAATAACTTGAAAAAACCAGCTTGCTTTCCTAGGCAATAAATAACTGACACCAGTGAAGAAAATAGCGATCAGCAAAAAAATGACTTGTACGGCAACAAATCCTTGATTTACCAATAGAAGCAACGAGATAGCGAGTAGAAAGCCAGCTTCGCTGAGTAGTCGAGATTTGGACATGGCAGACTCCTTCATTGTGACAAATGTCATAGTTGATTTGGTCAATCGTCACTAGTTTCTTTTCTTAAACTTTATTATAGTCAGATTAACAAGAAATTTGGAAGGAGTTTTTCATCATGATTATTGAAATTGATAGGTTAGTTAAACGCTATGGTGATTTTGTGGCATTGAATCATTTTGATCTGCAAGTACAAGAAGGGGAAGTTTTAGGATTATTGGGACCAAACGGTAGTGGGAAATCGACTGCTATCAATTGTATGCTCTCTTTGCTAAATTATGACAAAGGCACCATTAAACTGTTTGGATCAACCATGACCCCTGAAAACTATGCCGTTAAAGCAATGATCGGCGTCGTTCCTCAAGATGTTGCCGTCTTTGAAGAACTAAGTGTACAAGAAAATATCGATTATTTTTGTGGTTTATATGTTGCTGACAAAGAGAAACGGCAAGCATTGATCGAAGAAGTCATACAATTAGTGGGATTGGAAAATTTCGTGACTTTCCATCCAGGTGAGCTGAGTGGTGGCTTGAAACGACGGTTGAATATTGCCTGTGGGATCGCTCATAAGCCACGCTTGATTTTTTTAGATGAACCAACAGTCGCTGTCGATCCCCAAAGTCGTAATAAAATTTTGGAAAGCATCAAAGAGCTGAATCGCCAAGGAGCAACGATCGTTTATACGACCCATTACATGGAAGAAGTGGAAATTCTTTGTGACCAGATCGTGATTATGGATCAGGGACAGGTGATTGCCAAAGGGACCAAGGAATCTCTGAAAGACATGGTACGCACGGCAGATCGTTTGACCATCGACATCCCCTTACTGCCAGACCATGTATTGGCTACAATTCAAACCACCATTACTGCTGACGGGATCGTTTATAAAGAGGGACAGCTCCAAGTAACAACGACGGAACTCAATACGGTCTTGCTCCCCATTTTGACGCTCTTACAAGCAGAGAAAATCAGTTATGGAAAAATTGCAACCAAAGAAGCGACCTTAAATGATGTCTTTTTAGAGATCACGGGCAAGGAATTGAGAGACTAAAGGAGGGGAAAACATGTTTTGGCATTTTTACAAATATCGCACAAAAGTGCTGTTGCGAAATAAATCCATGCTGTTTTGGACGTTGGCGTTTCCCATTCTCTTAGGCCTAATGTTTATGGCGGCCTTTGGGGAGATCGATCAAGCAGGAAATTTAGAGACAATCACGACGGGAATCGTAAAAAACGGGGATCAATCAGCGCTTTCGGAAAATTTTTCCGCGGTCCTTGAACAAGTGGAAATCAATGAAAAACCATTATTTGACCTTAAGGAACTATCAGAAGCAGAGGCAGTTGAAGAGCTGAATGCGGGTGATTTAGCTGGGTTTTATCTGATAGCTGACGAAACGATTTCACTCCATGTGGGGCAAGCGGGCATGAGTCAGACGTTGATGAAAAATGTAATGGATCAATTTTTACAACGTACAGCGATTATTTCTAGTAAAGCAGCAGAACTTGAAATGCTTGATCTTGCACCAATTATGGCCGCGTTTGAACAGGAAGCGACTTTTCAAGAAGTGAATGCTGATCGTGACATGAGTGTTAAAAGTTTTTATTTCTTTACTTTGATTGGGATGGCGATCCTCTATGGGACGATGTGGGGTGTTCGCAATGTTCAGGATCAGCAAGCCAATCAATCCGCGAATGGGATTCGGCTTTCCTTGATACCAAGAAAACGCACATTGGTTTCAAGTGCGAATTTAGCGGCGAGTTTTACGATTGTGTTAGTAGAAGTCTACATTATTTTAGCGGTTTTTCGTTTTGTCTATCAAGTAGACTTTGGTGAACGATGGCAGTGGCTACTACTGGTTGCCGCGTTGGGATCATTGTGTGCGATTTTGCTAGGAACATTGATTGGAAATCTGACGCCAAAAATGAATCTGGTGCAAAAGGATGGCATTTTGATTTCCGTGACGATGGCGATGAGCTTTTTTGCCGGGATGATGGGCTCGGAACAAATCAAGTATTGGCTTGATCTACATGTGCCGATACTGGGGCAAGTAAATCTCGTCAATTTGATCAGTGAAAGTCTCTATCAATTATACTACTATACAGATCTGGCTAACTTTTATACCAATCTTTTATGGTTGACTGGCTTTATCGTCCTTTTCGCAATTGGAAATGCTTGGATCGAAAGAGGGGTGCGCTATGACGCTTTATAAAACGATTTGGACTTTACTGAAGGCCAATAAGTCGAACTTACTAATTGGAGTACTGATCACTGTGGGAGTTACATTCTTTTATGCACAAAGCATCGACGTCGAAAACACCTCTTTACAAGAAGCCAACATTGCTTTGATCAGTGAAGAGGAGTCGCCAGTCGTTGACGGTCTTCGGGACTACTTGAAGGAGAAGCAGACCTTGGTCACTTTGGAGGGTACCTCACAAAAAGAAATTGATGATGCCCTTTATTTTAATCGCATAAACATCGTCTTGCATTTACCAGTAGATTTCACGGAACAGGTGGAGGCCGGCCAGATGCCAGCAATCGAGATTCAAAGCCGGCCAGATGCTTTCTCTAAAACCATTGTCACCCAGCAAGTGAACACGTACTTACAGACGCTTTTGCTTTTTAAAGAAGAAGGTAAAACAGTTAGTGAGGCGATAGAACAAGCACAAACAGCGCTAGCCGTCACTGGGCAAGTTGAACTCAGTACAGAATATAGTCAACGAATGAAAAAAATGTTAACAGGCATGACCTTTAACTTATTGTCATATGGTCTCTTTCTATCAATATTTAGCGGGTTTGGCGTGATCAATATGGCCTTTAATCGCAAAGCAATCAGCAAGCGAAACCAGAGCGCCCCTCTTGCTAAACGTGTCTTACAGCGGAAAATCCTGTTAAGCTTGATCAGTTATTCGCTGCTCTTAACTTTCGGCTTTTTATTACTGATGGTGTTATTAGTGATCCGCACGTCTTGGGATACAGCAGCTTGGTACCACATTTTGAACACGTTCTTGTTTTTATTACCAGTCATCAGCTTCTCGGCGTGTGTCACTTCCCTGGTGAAAAATTCAGAAGCAATCGGCGGGATCAGCAATATCTTTATAACCGGCAGCTGTTTTATCGGTGGTGTCTTTGTATCAGCTAATTTCCTGCCAGATATCGTCAATAAAATCGCGGCGTTTACACCAACGTATTGGTTTGTTCAAAACAATACCTTGATTAGCGAGACCCTCACGTACAATCAAGGGTTTACTGAATCGTTTTGGTTCAATGGCTTTGTCTTGGTTGCATTTGCAGCAGTATTTTCAATGATTCATTTTGTTTTGGGAAAAGAAGGAAGTCCTCGTTGGCAGTACAACTCAGCGAAAAACTAACAGGTACACAGAAAAAAACGATACAAATCGTTGCTGATTTGTATCGTTTTCTTTATGGGCACCAAAATAATTGATTGGCAGTAGTAAAGGTAATATCAAAGGGACGTTGGCCCATTTCTTCGCCATCTTCTTGTCCATGTTGGGGCACGGTAGAGATAATTCTCAGCTTCGACGTGGAGAGATGATGAAAGTAGCGTGAATTCATGTGTTTCTTACGCATCAGTAAACCGATCAGCCAGAAAATCTTGAAAATCGACACACGCTCAACGAGCACGAAATCAAACTTTTTCTCTCTGACTGAAGCGGTTGGGGCGATTGCAACACCGCCGCCAAAGTAAGGATGATTGGTCGTGGTGCACAAAAAAGCTTTTTTATAACTGAATTGTTGCCCATTACACTCGACTAAGATCGGAAAACCTCTTTGAAGAAACAAAACGCGGATAATTGCAGCGATATAGGAAAAGGAGCCGAGGTTGAACTTATTAAGACTGCTTTTTGCCACAGAGTGATTGGTGGTATAGACGATTGCCGCATCAAGACCAATACCCACATTATTAAGAGCGATGCCGTTTTCCTCTTGGATCTGCTCTTCATAGCGGATAATGGCCAATTCTTGGGGCTTAGTAGTACCGGCAATTTTCCAAAACGCTTTTTCCGGCTCTCGTGGCAGATCGATACTTCGCGCAAAATCGTTTCCCGAGCCAGCGGGGATGTAAGCAACGGGAATTTGTTGTTGTTCCAGTTGTAACTCTGATACTACTTGGTGAAGCGTTCCATCACCGCCGATAACCACCAATAATGGATAAAGCATCTCGCCATTTTCTAAATAGACATCATCCCAAGGCAAAAGGCGTTCTTTTAAGAGTTTTCTGGTGATGTTCCGTTCGTCGCCGGGTGATTTGGTTAGGTAGATTTGATGGGGGAAACGATGTTTTTTTACGATTCTTTGCACACGTTCCGCCGCTTTTTTTCCTCGTCCACTACCTGAAGCAGGGTTTACGAGGAAGTGATAATAATAGTTCATTTTATGAATAGCTCCATATCGTTTTTTCGTTCAATGCGGTTAATTATAGCATGTTTCGACAGAAGGCGGGGAGACGATGCCTGAAAAAAGAGCAAAAAAATAGATTCGACGATTGTGATTTCTGGGTTTTCAAAGGTTCTTATGTCCACTTTGATCCTCAGGTAATGATGCCCATCGCCGAATCCTATTCAATTAGTAAGGAGTAACTCAAATTCCCACATCCTTTGTCTTTTATTCTAAGTTGACAACAATTCTTTTCTTGCAGAACCTGCTTCGTCTGCTTTACTGGGAATCCTTGCTCCTTACACTTATAGTATAGCACATTTTTCTCTTTTAGCAATCGCTTACATGATTTGGTTGTTGTCTTTTAGATAAATTTAAATAGTTTAAATAAAAGATAAAGGAAAAGCAAAACCGAGTTTTCATTCGATTTTGCTTTTATGTCTTTTAGAAAGTAGCAGTCATTCTTTTTTTGGATTTTTCACAAAAATTAAAATCAAAATTGGAACCACTAAAAATATAATCGCATTATTGATTATCAGCACATCGTAATTACTAAAATTAAACGGATTATTTTGCCATGTTTGAAACATAAATCCCAGTAAATTTTGAGTATGGGCAAGATAAAATAAAGCAGAGGTGCCTAGTATGTTAAGGATTATTGTGATCACACATAAAATCCGTACTAGCTTAATTAGTACTTTTTTCATAGGAGAGCTCCTTTAGTTATTGCTGCATTTCTGGTAGATTGGCGAAGGCTTCAGTTAGTTTCACAGATTCTTCTAAAATATCCATATAGATATCGTAGTAAGCCCAGCCGTCACCTAGATCAGCCGCTTCAATTGTCTCAGTGGTTGTTTGAAATTCTCTCATCAAATCAGTGTAGCTACGCATAACAGAAGTGTAAGCGGACAAATCATAAGTTTCAGGATTGGCAATATACCCTTCAACTTCTGCGATCAGATCAGCGTACGTATCAGATAATTTTTCAAGTTGTGCTTCCAATTCATCAGAAGCTTGCTCATTCGCTTGGCTGTCAATTTCTTCTTCTGAGCTCTCATTAGTTTCAATCTCTTCTTCTTCAGAAGCAGCGACATCCTCAGAATCTTCTGAGCTTTCCATTGTTGTTTCAGTTGTTTGTTGTGACGATTCGACAGTATCACTTTCCACATCTTCACTAGAGCAACCAGCCAGGAATAAAGTGGATACTAGTACAAAACCAAATAAAATCTTTTTCATTTTTAAACCCCTTTTTTTCAAAATAAATTGTAATATTTTGCTTATATTATAATTTATGAAGAAATATTTTTTTTGTATCTAAAAAAGAACATATCCTTTCTTTTTTAGATACTTTATTTATTTTACCTTGAAAAGCCTCACGAATAAAGAAGTATCTGGTTATTTTAACCATTATTTAACTATGTTTATGCGTATTGTTATAAATAGTGATAAAAAAAGCGTTTTTTTTATTTTGTGTAAAAATTCGAAAGGTTTGCATTTTATTGAGAAAAGATATTAAAATAACTATAATATATCTAATTATCTTTTTATTATTATTTATTGCTTTTTCCTTGTTAAAAAAAAGCGATAGGAGTAAATTAGAAGTGTAAAAAACTTATTTTAGGAGGAAGTATTATGTGTACTGCGTTAACTTATGTAACGAAAGATCATTATTTTGGCAGAAATTTTGATTATGATGTTTCTTATAAAGAAGTAGTGACCATTACTCCGAGAAATTATCCATTCAAATTTCGCAAAGTAAGTGAAATAGATCACCATTACGCAATGATTGGGATTGCTGCTGGTGTCGCTGAGTATCCACTGTATTATGATGCGGTCAATGAAAAAGGTTTAGGTATCGCTGGATTGAATTTTCCAGAAAATGCTGTCTACAATGAATTTCAAGAAGGAAAAGAGAATGTTACGCCTTTTGAGTTCATCCCATGGCTCTTAGGACAATGCGCTACTGTCGAAGAAGTAAAAGGGCTATTAGCCAATGTCAATCTCGTTCGGATCAATTTTAGTGAAGATTTGCCTCTATCGCCTTTGCATTGGATGATTGCTGATAAAAAAAGTGCCATCGTTGTGGAAAGTATGAGTGATGGCCTTCATATTCATGAAAATCCGGTGGGAGTTTTGACAAATAATCCGCCATTTGATTATCAATTGTTCAATTTGAATAACTACCGTGTGTTATCATCGAAAACTCCGGAAACCCATTTTTCTGACAAGCTGGATTTTGATGAATATAGTCGTGGAATGGGCGGCTTAGGTCTGCCAGGAGATCTTTCTTCGATGTCTCGCTTTGTCAAAGTAGCTTTTACCCGATTGAATTCCGTTTCTGGAGAATCTGAATCCGAAAGCATTAGTCAGTTCTTCCATATTTTAGGTTCGGTTGAGCAACAAAAAGGACTTTGTGACATAGGCAATGAGCGCTATGAGTACACGATTTATTCTTCTTGCTGCAATACAGATAAAGGAATCTATTACTATCGTACGTATGAAAATAGTCAAATCGTTGCAGTTGATATGAATAAAGAAGATTTGGAAGGTAATGTACCGATTTCTTATCCATTAATTGAAGACCAACAAGTTCTTTTCAGTAACTGATCCATTCTTAAAAAACCATCTCAAAGCTGTTTTGAGATGGTTTTTTTCCTTTTCCATTTTTAAAATGAATCACTCTCATTTGTTGTCGTCTTCGTCCCTGCGGTACTTTTATTCGGAAATGGAAAAAAGCGGTTCACCAATATTGCAATCGTCATGCCGATAAAACTATCAACAATCCGATTAAAAGCATACAAGTAAGATTCAGTTTGAGGAATCATAAATAAAATCGTCAATAGTGTGGCACAAGCACCAACTGTTCCCTCGGAGTAATCAAATTTGACCAATAAAGCGATCATTAACATGATCACTAAAGGGATTGCAATCATTTGAATAAAGGACGAATGTCCGAAAAAGTTAAATATCGCAATACAAAATACAGAAGCGATTGCGCCGAAGCTGTTACCGGCAATCCGATGTTTCCCGTATTTGACGGTATTCTCATGATCTTCTCTTAATGTGAAAACAGCTGTGATCGTTGATACGACGTAGGTTTCACGATTCAAAAGAACACTAATCAAAATACAGAGGAATACACTGATTCCAGTTTTTACATTTCTTAAACCAAAGGTCAATCCAAATAAGTTCAATCATGCCATCCTCTCAAAACAAATTTCAACGAAGTCGATTATACCACATTGCAGACGGTCAATTGCTTAGATTTTCAGAAAAATGAACAACGATTCTTTCATCGTACGTTGACAGGCAAATTTTATCAGTCGTCGAGAAGCTAGCTTGATACCATGCAATTTTCAACTTTGAGTGTTGAAAGGAATACAATAAGTGACCCCAACCCTAAATGAATTGACTTTCGTTGCCATCGCTTAAGACTCCTTTTTTTATTTCTCAGTCTGTTCAACGTTTAAATAAGTGTTTTGATAAAAAAATATTTATTGTTCATAAAAAGTTTGTTTTTTAGATATTATATTGAGATAATCAAAATAAGGAGGGTTTAAAATGAAAAAAGTGTCCATACTATTTGTTCTTTTACTTGGCTTTGTTGTTTTTCCGATGACAGTTTTTGCTGCATCTTCACCAAGTGTGAGCTATCAAACAAATATCCAGTCTCAAGGGTGGCAATCATGGAAAACAAACGGTCAGACGTCAGGGACCACAGGGAAAGCCAAGCGACTTGAAGCAATCAAGATAAAAATTACTAACGAAAAATACAAAGGGAATATTGAATATAAAACCTCCATTCAGAAACAAGGCTGGGAAAAATCGTTTAGAAAAAATGGGACTCTGTCTGGTACAAGTGGAAAAGGACAACGGTTGGAGGCGATCCAAATCAAACTCACCGGTGAGATCGCTAAGTATTACGATGTCTATTATCGAGTCAATGCACAACAATTTGGCTGGATGGGGTGGGCGAAAAACGGACAGTCTTCAGGAACGTCTGGCTTTGGTTTTCAACTGGAAGCAATCCAGGTCAAACTGGTGAAAAAAGGTGGGAAAGCACCTGGAACGACGAATGATGCATTTAGAGATGGACTGAAAAAATATGTAGACAAACGGGGCAAAGGGCTGATCAAAGGCTCCAAACAAAAGATTTATCATATACCGGGGAGTCAATATTATAATAAAACGACCAGTCCAATTCTGATGTTCAAGACAGAGGTGGAAGCCTACAAAGCGGGCTTTCGACCAGCTAGATAGAGGTGTGGCAGGCATTCGCTGAGTAAACATCTATGAGAAATTGCTTTACCAAAAAGGTAACGAGGCAACGAGAAGAAAGCTATTTTTGATCAAAAAGTAACTGAATCGTCTGATTCATTCTAAACATCCCTTTCCGTTAGCGAAAAGGGATGTTTTACGTTTTCAAGATGATTTCTGTGCGTAGATCCGACGAATCTTAAAGTAATTCAGCACTTAACCTTTCATCACGAGATGCGCCTTGATTTAGCGAGGTTTCAACACAAAGCCACCATCTTCATCGTTCATTTCTTCGGTAGGCGTAAAAATAATATTTTTCCCATCTCTTTCAAGGGTAAAGATTGAATCACAAGCCATTAGGAAATCTGACGATGGATGCTTCATTGATAGTCGAATAGGGCTAGAAAATGAAAGCTGCGAAGTGTTTCTTTGAATCAACGGATGAAGGAATAGAGGGAGCAATTCCATCTGCATAAAGTTTTGTCAGGTGAATTCTAGATGATTTGATGATTAAATGGCCGGTTTAACATTGATATATGGCTATTAATGTGTATAATAAGTACTTGTGCGAAGCGCACCGCGGTTCATCAACCATCCCGCGTAATCAAAACTCGGAGAAAGTAGGGATCAAATGGAAAAATCAACAAATCTAACCAATCAACGTTTGCGTGTCGTCGCAGCCAATGGGATCATTATGGCACTTTATGTTGCTGTAACGGTTCTAGTCTCACCCGTTGCCTCAGGAGCGATTCAATTTAGGATATCTGAAGGATTGAATCACTTGGTCGTTTTCAACAGAAAATTGATGTGGGGTGTCGTTGGCGGGGTTGTAGTGTATAACATGTTCTTTGGAATGGGGATCTTGGATGTCGTATTCGGCGGTTTCGGAAGCTTCTTGGCTTTAGGAGCAACTGCATTGGTATATAAGAAGATTCCAAATGTTTTCGTAAGACTGGCATTTAATACCATTGTTTTTTCATTAAGTATGTTCCTGATTGCGATTATGCTAAATATCACCTTAGCATTGCCTTTCTGGCCAACATTTGCAACAACGGCATTGAGTGAATTTATTGTAATGACGATTACGGCACCGGTGATGTATATCATCAATCGTGCCGTTCGCTTCGATAAGCGCGTGTAAAAAAAGCTTGTTTTTTGCTTTGATGGTTCTCAAAAAACAAGAAAAAAGATCATTCCTAAGAAATGAAGGAATGATCTTTTATTTTATTCTGCTTTTAAGTCTTCGATCTCCACAACTTTGAAGTTTTTCGCTTCTAGTTGCGCAACGATCTTGTCGCATAATTCTTTTGATGTGTTTGCTGGTAAAGTGATCATCGTACGACGAATAAATTCGTCTTTACCGATGTCAAGAGTGATACAGCTAGCGATACTGCTGTATTTTGCGATTATTTTTGAGATAACCGCTAAGTCGCCTTGTTGACCTGTTGATGCGATCGTCAACACATAGCTTCCTTGTTCGACGCTCCATGATTGTGACAACATATTCAATAAGGAACTATGAGTCAAGATGCCGTAAAATTGATTGTTTTCATCTAGTACCGCAATATAAGGCAATTCTTTGATTGTAAAGAAAACCTTAAAAAATGAAGAGTTGACATAAATGAACTTCGTCGCATTTTTTAGCAGATAGGTGACGGGTAAAGTCATGTCACCGCCATTTGCTTTATGGCGATAGATGTGCATTTTATAAATATTTCCTCTAAAAATCTTTCCTGATTCATCTAGGATAGGCACACAACGATAACCAGACTCTTCTAAAATTGCCAGCGCTTCTTCTAAGGTAGCTGTTTCCTTTACCGTTGTTAAATCGCGTTTTTTGTAAACCATTGTTTTTAATAACATAATTTTCCCTCCCAAATACCCATTTAACACCATTATCATACCACAAAATCAGCAGAAACTATATTTATACGACAGAAAATCAAAAATTGACACAATCTTAAATAAATGGTATTTTTAGTGTTGGAAAACTTTATAAAAAGGGGGAGGACACTAAGATGGCAACGAAAAAAGCTGCTTTGGCTTGTTCTGTCTGCGGATCCCGCAACTATTCAAAATCAGTCAGTGAAGGTAAAAAAGGCGAACGCCTTGAAATCAACAAATTTTGCAAGTATTGCAATCAATATACTTTGCATCGTGAAACGAAGTAAGGAGGGAATCGAATGAAATTTTTGAAAAATGTTGTTGAAGAAATGAAAAACGTTTCTTGGCCATCAAAAAAACAATTACGCAAAGATACATTTGTGGTGATTCAAACAACCATTATTTTTGCATTGATGTTCTTTGTGATGGACACACTGATTCAAACGGTCTTCAATTGGATCCTAAAGTAACACTTCTTACTGATAGCGCTAGTCATTTATCACAAATCGTGCTATAATCGCTTTGAGGAAAAACTTCGGTGCAGCTGAGGTTTTTTTATTTTACAAAAAAGATGGGGAGTCCGAAAAAAATGGAATCTTTTGAAAAAAATTGGTATGTACTGCATACGTATTCTGGCTATGAAAACAAAGTAAAAGCGAACCTAGAGTCACGTGCACAAAGCATGGGGATGGGTGATTATATTTTCCGTGTCGTCGTTCCCGAAGAAGTAGAAACAGAAGAAAAAAACGGCAAAACCAAAGAAATCGTTCATAAAACATTTCCTGGCTATGTATTAGTTGAAATGGTCATGACGGATGAATCTTGGTACGTTGTACGTAATACTCCTGGGGTAACAGGTTTCGTTGGCTCTCATGGTGCAGGAAGCAAGCCAGCGCCTTTATTACAAGAAGAAATCAATTCAATTTTACGTTCGATCGGTATGAGTACTCGGACAGTTGAACTGGAAGTCGAAATTGGCGAAACCGTCAAAATCATCGAAGGTGCGTTTTCTGGTCTAGAAGGACAAGTAGCAGAAATCGATGAAGAAAAACAAAAACTAAAAGTGAACATCGATATGTTCGGTCGTGAAACCAGTACAGAACTTGATTTTGAGCAAGTAGATAAAATTTAACTGCTGGATAGACTAGCATGAACGGCTCATTTACGGTAAAATAACAGTAATGAGAATAAAGTGGACCAATTCGTTGGCCCACTTTTTTTCTCAAAATGAGTAAGCGCTTTATAAGAGGAAGGGGTCTTATGTCAAAATTATTTGCTTTTTTTAGAGTAAAGTTTCACAATGATTTTCATCCCCATACTAAAGGGATGATCTCTGTACATAATGGGTATAGCTTGTTGTTTCTTTTTAATTTGCTGCTGTTTTTCTTTGCCATGTTGTTTTTCGATCCAAGGGTGGCAGTCGAAGAGCTCAAGTTGATTTTATTTTCGGAAAGTCATCTTGTGACAGATTATATTGCTATGACTTCTGTAGGGTCGGCTTTATTAAACAGCAGTTTGATGACGTTTGTAGCGATCTCGATTTGCTATCATTATCGGGTGCCGATCACAGGAGGCGCGGTGTCTGCTATCTTTATGGTGACTGGGTATGGTTTTTTTGGGAAAAATCTACTAAATTTTATCCCGATATTTTTAGGCGTCCGTCTGTATTCGTATTTTATGAATGAACCATTGAAAAAATTTCTGTTGATTGCCTTGTATGGATCGTCGGTTTCTCCAATCGTCAGCTATTTTGCATTCAATGACTCACTACCGCCTTATTTTAGCTTGGTGATGGGGTAAGGTATTGGAATTTTTACCGGTTTTTTGATGGTTCCCATGGCCTTATATTTTCAAGGACTTTTTCAAAGCGTCAGTTTATACAGTGCTGGATTCACTTCAGGAATGTTGTGTACATTAGTCGCCGCTATCTGTCGGATGTTTGGCCTAACGATTGAGCTAAGAACATTGGTGTCGCAAGAACAGCAGCCGCGTTTGATTCTCATGATGCTGGTTTTAGGAAGTGTGTTCGTAGGCTATGGGTCGCTGATGGCAATCAAGAAAAAACGATTGAATATGCGAGCGATTTGGTCTCATAGTGGCAAAATCGAACGAGATATCTTACGTGATACCGGCGTTTATAATACGATGATCAACATGGGATTGATGACGTTTTTGCTTGTGGCATATGTCGTCAGTATTGGTGCGGTTTTAAATGGACCAGTTATCGGTGCGATCTTTTGCGTCATCGGCTTTTCTGCTTGTGGCTCTCATGTCTTTAACTCGCTGCCTTTATTGGCAGGGGTGACGATTGCCAATCTATTGAGCGTATACACCATCAACGAGACGGTTACAGTCACGTCAGCGATTTTTGCGATGATGCTCTGTGCAGTAACAAATGCCTATGGCTGGAAAGGCGGCTTGGTGGTCGGTTTTGTGCACGCCTCAATGGTACTGAATATTGATTTCTTACATGGAGGTTTGAATCTGTATAACAATGGTTTTTCTGGCGGGCTAGTCGCCATGATGATCATTCCCTTATTGGATCTCAGCAAACAGCTTTGGCAAAAATCAGCCGATCAGGCGCAAGCTACCAAGGATGAAAAACCACAAATGGACTTGAAAGCACAAGAAAGCGAGCAGCCATTGGTCCCATTGGATCAAACAGAAGGAAAACCTAAATTTTCCGAGCCTGTGAAGGTATTAAAACCCGTTGCCCAAAAGAAACACTATAGGGTAGGCGAGTGGGAGTAGAAAAACCGCCAATGTCATTTGTTACTTGTTTAACAAGTAGGGAGTGCTTGCCTTTTCGTCGTTGGAAATAATGGGAAAATGAAAACCAACCAAGAACAAGCAAAGATTGGTTGTTCTTGGTTGGTTTTTATTCGTGTTCATTTCTAAAAAAACATCAACGATTGGCTTCTAAGATTTCTGCCTGTAGGCGTTGGGCAGTCGGTGTCATGGCTAGACCACCTTCAGCCGTTTCCTTGAAAATGCTAGGCATTTGTCGTCCTACTTGATACATCGCTAAGACCACTTCATCAGGTGGGATGACACTTTCGATTCCTGCTAATGCCATGTCGGCAGAGATAAAGGCCTGGGAAGATCCCAGGGCATTGCGCTTCACGCAGGGGACCTCGACTAAGCCCGCGACAGGGTCACAAATCAAGCCCATCATATTCTTGAGGGTTATCGCCACCGCTTGAGCCGCTTGGTGGGGGGTGCCACCTTTTGCACAAACCAAAGCCGCCGCTGCCATTGCGCTAGCAGAACCGATCTCTGCTTGACAACCGCCTTCGGCACCGGAAATCGAGGCATTGTTGGCAATCACCAGACCAAAGGCGCCGGCTGTAAACAAAAAGTCGACTTGTTGCGCTCGAGTCAGTGCCAAACGCTCACGTACGGCCATTAATACACCAGAAACAACACCCGCACTACCGGCAGTCGGTGTTGCACAGATCAAGCCCATTTTCGCATTGACTTCGTTGACTGCAATGGCATTTTGGACCGCTTGTAGAATGGTTTCTCCGCTTAAAAAATCACCGGCAGCAAGGTAGTCGTTCATGCGAGTCGCATCGCCGCCGGTCAATCCCGTCACCGATTTTACACCAGCGACACCTTCAGCGACTGATTGTTCCATAACAACTAAATTCTTTTCCATGATTGCAAGGATCTGTTCGCGACTACGACCAGTATTTTCTGCTTCGATCGCAATCATCATCTCTGCAACGGAAGGATAATTTTTACTTTCTATTACTAACTCTTCTATTGTATAGAACATGTGCTTATCTCCTTTAATCAAAATACGCAGCGCTGTAAACGTGCGGCAAAACTTTGATTTGTTGCGCCAGCTGATCATTGCGCTGATCGACTTCGATGATCATGATTGCTTTATCACCGACAGCTTCTCTCGTAACGGTCATCGTACCGATATTGATTTGAGCCTCTGATAGTAAATTGGTTACTTTCGCAATCATTCCCGGAACATCTTGATGGACGATCACATAAGTAGGGGTACCCAGTGTCAGAGAAATTTTGAAGCCGTTAAGCTCTGAGATTTGAATGTTGCCACCACCGATCGAGATGCCAGTGACAGATAGTTTGTGGCTACCTTTTGTCAAAATCATCTTGACCATATTCGGATGTTCCGCTTTTTCTTTTTTAGGGACGAATAAGACTTCGATCCCTTTCTCATAAGCGATTTTTAAAGAGTCCGCTAGGCGAGCATCATCTGGCTCCATGCCTAAGAGACCGCCAACTAACGCAATATCGGTTCCATGACCGCGATAGGTTTTAGCAAACGATTCATACAACAGGATATCTACACTGTCTGGCTGTTCGCCAAAAATACTGCGAACGATTTTTCCGATCCGGGCAGCACCGGCGGTATGAGAACTGCTGGGACCCACCATGATGGGTCCGATTATGTCAAATACACTGCGGTATTTTAATTGTTCCATTTTTTTCACCTCGATAGTAGTAAACGAATAGGGAAGAATTCCAGTAGTAGTGTAGCATAAAAAAATGAGAGAATGAAAAAAGCAGACCAAAAGCAAGTGATTTTTATTTCTTTTTTTAGCGATGGACTAACGAAAAGCGCTGGTGAGCATTTTTTCAAAAAAATCAGCTGAAAAACCTTGAATTATTCCATAAAGATGCTATAATATTCCAGTGTGCTTTCGTCACACGTTTTTTGTGTGTGCACATGAATCACCAAAGTGGGAGGAGAAATTTGGATCTCCAATTAACCACATCACGGACTCAAGGAGGTATGTCTCGTGGCAAAAAAAGTAGAAAAAATCGTTAAATTGCAAATTCCTGCAGGTAAAGCAACACCAGCTCCGCCGGTAGGTCCTGCGCTAGGTCAAGCGGGTATCAACATCATGGGATTCACTAAAGAATTCAATGCTCGTACAGCTGATCAAGCAGGTTTGATCATTCCAGTAGTGATCTCTGTATACGAAGACCGTTCATTTACTTTCGTTACAAAAACACCACCAGCAGCAGTATTGTTGAAAAAAGCAGCAAACGTTGAAAAAGGTTCAGGCGAACCAAACAAAACAAAAGTTGCAAAAGTTTCACGCGATCAAGTAAAAGAAATCGCTGAATTGAAAATGGAAGACCTAAACGCAGCTGACGTTGAAGCAGCAATGCGCATGGTTGAAGGAACTGCACGAAGCATGGGGATCACTGTAGAATAATTACAGCCCTAAGGAAGTAGCTTCTCAGTCGGCTTCATATTGAAAAATATGGGACACGTGGGAGGTTCTACCGTTATAACCACATCAAGGAGGAAACAAAATGGCTAAAAAAAGCAAAAAAATGCAAGAAGCATTGAAAAAAGTTGATGCTACAAAAGCTTATTCAGTTGAAGAAGCAGTAGCTTTGGCAAAAGAAACAAATATTGCAAAATTCGACGCAACGGTTGAAGTTGCTTACAAATTAAACGTAGACCCTAAAAAAGCGGATCAACAAATCCGTGGCGCGGTTGTATTACCAAACGGTACTGGTAAAACACAAACAGTTTTAGTTTTTGCTAAAGGCGATAAAGCCAAAGAAGCAGAAGCAGCTGGTGCTGATTTCGTTGGTGACGACGATATGGTTCAAAAAATCCAAGGTGGCTGGTTCGATTTTGACGTTGTTGTTGCAACGCCTGACATGATGGCTACTGTTGGTAAATTAGGTCGTGTATTAGGCCCTAAAGGTTTGATGCCTAACCCTAAAACTGGTACAGTAACAATGGACGTAACAAAAGCAGTTAACGAAGTAAAAGCTGGTAAAGTTACTTACCGTGTTGACAAAGCTGGGAACATCCACGTACCAATCGGAAAAGTTTCTTTTGAAGATGACAAATTGATTGAAAACTTCAAAACGATCCATGAAACATTGTTGAAAGCTAAGCCTTCAGCAGCAAAAGGGCAATACATGAAAAATATCTCAGTTACAACAACATTTGGTCCTGGGATCCATGTAGAACAAGCTTCTTTCTAATTTAATACAAAAATTCAAAACTTTTATTGACTTGACTACCTTATCTGTGGTAAGGTAGTCAAGGTTAAAAGTTTAACTGTACCGAAGACAGTAGGTGGCATTTGCCTTAATTTCCTACCGAGGACGTTTATTGAGAATCTTCAATAGTCCCTCTATGTCTACGGTGGCATAGAGTTTTTTTATTGTCCTTTATAGGACAAAGGAACAGTTTGTTTCGAAGAAACTCTTCCATCAAAATCAGGAGGTGAAATATAAATGAGTGAAGCAGCTATCGCTAAAAAATCCGCGATCGTTGATGAAGTGAGTGCAAAATTCTCTGCAGCCGCATCTGTAGTCGTTGTTGACTACCGTGGACTAACTGTTGATGAAGTAACTCGCTTACGTAAACAATTGCGTGATGCAAACGTTGAGATGAAAGTTATCAAAAACTCAATTCTTTCTCGTGCTGCTGAAAAAGCTGGTCTAGAAGGTTTAGGTGAAGTATTCACTGGCCCTACTGCCGTAGCATTCAGTAACGAAGACGTTGTTGCACCTGCAAAAATCATTAACGATTTCGCAAAAGACGCAAAAGCTTTAGAAATCAAAGGCGGTATCATCGAAGGCAAAGTTTCTTCATTGGAAGAAATTACTGCATTGGCGAAATTGCCAAACCGCGAAGGACTTCTTTCTATGTTGCTATCTGTGCTACAAGCACCTATCCGCAACGTGGCTTACGCTGTCAAAGCAGTGGCAGAAAAAGAAGAAGATGCAGCATAATTGCCGCATAATTTTTCAGTATTAAAAACTAAACTACTTACTTAAATGGAGGAAAACAAAATGGCATTGAACATTGAAAACATTGTCGAAGAGCTAAAAGGCGCGACAATCTTAGAATTAAACGATTTAATTAAAGCTATCGAAGAAGAATTTGGCGTATCTGCTGCAGCTCCTGTAGCTGTAGCTGGTGGAGCTGGCGATGCTGGTGCTGCTGAAGAACAAACTGAATTCACTGTAGAATTGACTGCAGCTGGCGATCAAAAAGTTAAAGTTATCAAAGCAGTTCGTGAAGCAACTGGCTTAGGCTTGAAAGAAGCGAAAGCAGTCGTTGACGGAGCTCCTTCAGCAGTTAAAGAAGGCATCTCTAAAGACGAAGCTGAAGCATTGAAAGCAGCTTTAGAAGAAGTTGGCGCTTCAGTAACAGTTAAATAATTTTTCTTAGTGTCAAATCTTTTCGTATGAAGGGGTTTGGCGCTTTTTTTGTTAGAGGCTGAGATTCCTAAAAAGTAATAAGCAGCGATCCTCGTTTTTTTATGAGCGAGGATCGCTGCTTATTTTTTTCGAAATTGTTGGAATAAGAACACGAAAATAAAAAAGAAAAATGCTTCCCACAACGTTGTGGTCCAACTAAAGCTGCGGTTAATACCAAAAACGAGATTACCAATATTGGAAACCACCAAATACAAGGCTGTTGCTAGCAAAGAATAGCCGAATCGTTTGCCCATCATTACGCCTCCCTTTGCTATGATTGTAACAAGTCAAAAGAGTTGTGGCAATCAATTCTGATGCAGTGATGATAAATTGATCGATAGAAAGAGAAAAACCGAACGGTCCGTAGTGATCGTTCGGTTGAAGAGGATGTAGCCCGGTTCGCTTAATCCAATGGAACATCAAAGATCCAACCGGTTGGTGCCGAAATATCGCCGAACTGAATGCCGGTCAATTGGTCATACAATGCTTTTGTTTGTGGACCAACTTCCGTTTCGCTATAGAACACATGGAAATCCTCGCCGTTTTGGATCCCGCCGATCGGGGAAATAACAGCAGCTGTTCCGCAGGCACCCGCTTCGACAAAACGATCCAGCTCATTGAGATAAACATCACCTTCCACAGGGGTCAATCCTAATGAATGTTGCGCTAGATGCAGCAATGAATATTTTGTGATACTTGGTAAAATAGAAGGAGATTTTGGTGTCACAAATTCATTAGCAGCCGTGATCCCGAAAAAGTTGGCAGAACCGACTTCTTCGATTTTGGTATGCGTTTCTGGATCAAGGTAGATGCAATCGGAAAATTTCCGTTGATGGGCTTCGTATCCAGGTAACAAACTCGCCGCATAATTTCCACCCACTTTGGCTGCGCCAGTACCATTTGGTGCCGCGCGATCATAATCAGAAACAATGAAATTGGTTGGTGTCAATCCGCCCTTAAAGTAAGGTCCGACCGGCATACAAAAAACCGTAAAAATATACTCTGGTGCTGGGCTGACACCGATATTTTCTCCGACGCCAATCAATAGAGGACGAATATACAAGGTGGCGCCGCTGCCATAAGGCGGAACATATTCCTGATTTGCTTTTACTACTTGTTTTACCGCATCTAAGAAAAAGGCCTCAGGAACCTCTGGCATACGCAGGCGATAGGCACTGCGGTTCATCCGTTTGCTATTTTCGTCTGGACGGAACAAATTGATGCCGCCATCTTTTCTTCGGTAGGCTTTTAGTCCTTCAAAACATTGCTGTCCATAATGAAGAGCGGTTGATCCCTCGTGGATATGCAGATAATTATCCTCGGTAAGTTCGCCTTCATTCCAAGAACCGTCTTTCCATGTTGCCAAAAAACGCCATGGCGTTTTGATATAAGAAAACCCTAAATTTGACCAATCGATTGTCATTCGTTCACACCCTTTTTTAATTTTTCTAAGTATAGCACTTCAGAAAAGAAATGTCATTATTTTCTGAAAATTCTTCTGTAAGAATATTTGGTGACAGTGACGTGTAAAGAAAGGGGAACCGATCTTTGCTTGTACGAGTTCCCCAGATTGTTTTTCTACAAGTTCTGTGCTTCAATGAGAGTATAAAAAAACAAAAAAGGGGGAACGTTTGTGATTGAGGAAGTGTTGACGGACAGTCTGGGGATCGCTGCTGCGTATCGACGATTGAAACCAATCATGATCCATACACCACTTGCACCAAGTAATATTTTAGGCAAAGAAAAAGAGGGCACGATATTTTTGAAATTAGAAAATCTACAGCGTACCGGCTCCTTTAAAGCGCGGGGGGCGTATAACAAACTCGCGTCATTGACTGATGCAGAAAAACTTCGCGGTGTCATTGCCTGTTCTGCAGGAAATCATGCGCAAGGTGTTGCTCTCGCCGGATCGTTACTGGGGATCAATGTCCGAATCTTTATGCCATTAACGGCTGCCAAAACAAAAATAGAGGCGACAAGAAGTTATGGCGCACAAGTCGTTTTAGCAGGAGAGACGTTTGATGAAACCAAACAACTGACACTAGACGCCATGAAAGATAGTGGCGAAGTATTTGTCTCTCCCTTTGATGATCGTGCAGTAATGGAGGGGCAAGGAACGATTGCGATCGAACTGTTGGAGGATCTTCCAGATGTTGATAATGTCATTATTCCCATCGGCGGTGGTGGGTTGATTGCTGGGATTGCTTTAGCCTTAAAAGAACTTCGTCCAGAAGTCAAAATCATCGGCGTTCAATCCTATGGCGTTTATGGCATGATCGCCTCACTTTGGCAGCAAAAGCTAGTAGCCAATCGCCGCAGTAGAACGATCGCCGATGGCTGTGATGTTGCTTTGGCAGGGGAACTGACCTATGATGTTTTAAAGACCCGTATCGATGAAACGGTCTTAGTTGAAGAATCCGATATCGAACAAGCGATCCATTACTTAGCATTGAGGGAAAAAGTCATCGCAGAAGGGGCTGGTGC
Source organism: Enterococcus sp. AZ095a (assembly GCF_050546735.1). Lineage (NCBI taxonomy): Bacteria > Bacillati > Bacillota > Bacilli > Lactobacillales > Enterococcaceae > Enterococcus > Enterococcus sp. AZ095a. The sequence continues at coordinate 1,407,347 of NZ_CP172953.1, forward strand.
ATTAAGTACGGCGGCGATTTTAAGCGGACAGATCGATCATTTGCTTCGAGGAAAGAAAACTGTGGCATTGGTCTCCGGCGGCAATATTGATTTCTCTGTGTTTAAGGAAATCATCTGAGTGCAACAAGCCTTCCAAAAAAGAAAGAAGAGACCTGATTAGACATTCTCCTAATTGGGTCTCTTCTTTTAAATTAAAAGCAGGCGCTCAGATGATTACTTTGGGAGAGAAAGTATTGTTTCGATCCACTGTCCAAAGGTTGTTACATATTTCAACGGTCCGATCAATGTAAATCGTGCCATCGTTGGGTTGATTTTTTCAAAGTAAAAACGCCGACTTTCCCCTGAGTAAAGTGCATTGAACTCATCAATAACGATTTTTTTTTGCTGTTGTAGCAATTCCTCTGATTCAATAAAGAAATCAATGGCAAGTAAGCTTTCGGGTATCTGTTTTTCTGAACGTATTGAAGCAAAAGAAAGCAGGGGATCTTCAAATGGTTCGCCCATCAACGAAGCCACATCTTTGTAAGAAAAGCGCCACTGCCCGCCAATTTTTGTCCCTTTAAGTTGGTTGGTCTTTTGATAATTTCGGATGGTTCGAGTCGTTACGCCCAGTTTTTCAGCGACTTCTTCAACGGTATAATAATCTTTCATCGGTTCCTCCTACAAAGCGATTGTACGATCACAAAAGCGTTGCTCCTCTTTCTTATGACTAGTATAGATGATAATGCGTTTTTCTGCATGTTTTTTTAAATACTTCATAATCTTTTCGGCAGCTTCATCATCAAGGCTGCTGGTAGCTTCGTCTAAAAGAATGATTTCGGCATCACTTAATAATATGCGAGCTAGAGCGATTCTTTGCTTTTCTCCTCCAGACAAGTCGGCACCATTTTCCGTAAGCCTGCTAGTCCATGAGCGCTGTTGAAAAATGGGCGCTAAAATACCAGAGGTTTCGATAATTATTTTTTCTTCTCTCGTCATTTTTCTTCCCCATACAAGATTTTCTTCAATTGTCCGAGAGAGAATCGTAGGGTCTTGAGCAAGGTAGAGGGTTTTATCTGTTTCAGGGTTTCTTGGCTTGATGCGTTTACTCTTCGTTGAAAGCGAAATTCCTTCTGATGGATAAAGGCCAGCAATTGCCTTTAAAAACGTTGATTTCCCTTTTCCTGAAGCGCCAGCCAAGTAAATATGTTCACCAGGTTTCAAGGTTTCTTCAATGGGAAAGGAAAAGCTGTGGTTGCCAATGGATACGACAGGGTGGTCGAAAGTAAGACTCAGAGTAGCTTCACACGTTTGGTTCCAGCGGTCATCGGGAGCAGCCAATTCTTCGTTAACAAAACGTTGATTGGTCCTCAGAGTAGCTGTATCAAGATTGATTTTCGTTAAACCACTTAATGCAGAAAAGTAAATGGGTAATAGCACGCCAATCAAAATCAACGCAGAGGTTGGCAGTTCATCTTGTAATATTCCTTGAATCATAAACAAATAGACGCCGATCTGGGCGATCTGATTGATCGCATTAAGGACTAAACTAGTCGTTTGGGCAAAAGTATTGGTGTTTGCTAATGTTTGATACATCGATGTCAATTGAGAGGAAAACAGCTGCTCAAGAACAGCGTCACTCCATTGCTTCATTGTATCAATATGGGACAATGTTGTTAACATTTCCTTATTGCTAAGAGCAAATGCTTCTTGCATATTTTTCATCTTAATACTCAACTGTTGATTGATCCATCGAAACCCAAAAACATTGATGGGAAATAGCGATAGTAAAATGAAACCCAGTAAATAATGCAATTGGAAACACAAAAAAAGTGGGATCAGCAATAAGAAAAAGCAGCGAATGGATTCGCTAAAACTACCGCAAATAAACAAGTATAAGGAATCAACAACGCCAAAGATGCGGTTTAATAGATAAGTGGGCTCCTTTTCAGAGAGTTCTACATAACTCTTCCTTTTCATTTTTTTTAACAATTCTAAGAGATGGCGAACATTCATCGAAGCTGCATAGCGCTCTTTCATCAAAATCAATAAGAATTGCGCGCAATAAGTGATACTTAATATGAACGCTAATAAGCCGACGAGATGATCAAAGCGCAGTGCGTGATCTTCTTGTAGAAGCAAAGGGAAAGCGAGGTTTGTCAGGACAGTCAAAAAAACTAGCAAACTACTCAAACTGATAAAAAGTTTATTGTTTCTAATAATTTCAAACATAAAATCAACTCATTTCCTATATTTTCCTAAATGGTAGATGTTTTTATGAAAATTGTCAACAAAAAAAGAGTTCCTGATTAAAGGAACTCTTGAAAAATCAAAAGCTGCGTCCGCCGCCGCCGAATGTTCCGCCACCAGAAGAGTGGGTCGTACTGCCACCGCCGCCGCCAGAAAAACCGCCACCACCGCCTCCACCATTATTCGAAGGACGGGGGATGCGTCTGGTTGTGACAAAGGAATTGACTAAGCGATCTTCTTTTTGGGTCAGATCAATACTTGATTTTTCTAGATAGTTAAATTTGTAGCCGCCCATTTTTAATTGGTAACGGGATTTAACAATGATGAAAAAAGCGATACTGATCACTGCCGCGATCGCTAAGCAAATAGCAATTTCTAGTGGCGTTATCACTTTGTAATAAGTAATTTTTCCGGTATCACGATCGATACGATAATGATCGGCAGGAACACCTGCTTCCACAAAACCCTCTGCTTTTTGCAGATAGACCAATGCAGCTTGATAATAATTTCCCTCTGCCATCTGGTCAAATACCGCATCAAGTAGCTTATCTAGACGTGAATCGGTAAGATAATCGATCATATTTCCGGAAGTCGAAACGTGAAATTTCCGTTGCGCCATATCGATCACCAATGCCGAACCGTTGTTGTCGTTGCCGATCCGTCTTGAAAGATATCGATCAGTGTACAACTCGATATCTCCCGTATTGCTGTTTGTTGTTTGAATAAAAACTTCGCCTTTGATCTTTGCATTCAGCGCTTCTGCTTCTTCGTTCAACTTCTGGATCTCTTGTTCGGTAAAGAGTCCAGCGTGGTCTGCGACTGTCTCTTCGGCTGCGAAGGCGGGCAGGGCGGTTAAGAAAAAGCCAACCAGCAGTAACAACAAATAAGATAGTTTTTTCATAAGAAATACGCTCCAATCAATGCGAGGATGGTCGTTGCCGCGAAAATTGCGCCACTGACGATTCCCAAGCGCTTGTAACTAATCGGTAAAACACCGCTGACTTTTCCGGTTTGCCCATTCATCGCATAATAAAAGGCACTCTTGTTTTCATCATCGGCTCGATAGGTCACTAGCCATACAGGAAGCAAAACATAGTTGTTTTCTTCTTTTGTTAGATTGATGGAACGATTGTTGCGTTTAAAACTAGTATAGCCATTGACGGTACCTGCTAGCAGATTTTCAGCATAACCCGATAATTCGTTTTTGACTTCGTCAGAAAGATCAATGTATTCAATGTCTCTTTTTTCTGCTTGGAAGCCGGCTAAATACTGACTGCGAAAATTAACAGCTTTTTCAAGGGGAAACGGCTGAACGCCAGTCACCATTTTTTGCTGAACGTTTTTTGACAGCGCATGCTTGAGCAATTCATTCACCTTGATTTTTCCTCGTCGCAAGACATCGTATTGTTTGTGCTCAGTATATTCAATATCACCAACGCGCCAAATACGCAAAGAGGTACCCATACCTGAAAGCAAGCCATTCATCTCAGCATCGACGACCCAATAAGGGAAGTACACACCAGTCAATTTCTCTACTTGTGCTTGATCGAAGAAATCCCGTGGCACAAATTTTTTCTTTTGCGCCCATTCTAAGAATTTCGCAGTTGCTTCTTCCTTTTCGATGGCAAAAGGGAGGACTTTGTTAGGTAAAAATTCTCCTGAAAGCCGTCCCGACAAAACGACCGGATTATGGCAAAAGTAGCAATAGGTTGCGGCTGTAGTCGCATCCGTCACGATTTCAGCACCGCAGCTGGGGCAGGTGAAAAGGTCCATCTGCCCCGCTTGTGCATCGGCTTGCTCTCTAACTTCTTCTTGAAGGGACGGTTCGGCTTCGGTCGCTGCAGAAGGATCTGAGACAGGAGTATCGGCCATCTGCGCTTCTTTTTGCTTTTCTTCAAAGGCAGTGACTTCGTCTTCAGTAAAAATACTCAGACAAAATGGACAATGAAATTTTTGATCACCAGGTTCAAAGGTTAAAGCGCCCCCACAATTGGGGCACTTATGTGTGATAACATCCATCAGCAATCCTCCTCAATTAGTCTACTGGGACACCTTTGAAAGGTTTGCCACAATTCGGACAGAATTTTGGAATGCCGTTGGCTAAATCGATCACTTCACCACAATCACTGCATTTCATTTTCAGGCTTGGCCCATCGTTCGTTGGTTTTGGCGTCCCGCAATTGCTGCAGAATTTACCAGTATTGGAGGTGCCACATTGTGGGCAGTCCCAATGATCTGCGTTGGTTTGTGCGGAAGCCTGTTGCTGCAATTGCTGCTGGTTGTTTTGAGACGCTTGGTTCAAATAACCGCCGCCAGCGTTCATCCCCATGCCCATGCCAACAAACCCAGTCGTAGCCCCAGCGGCATTGCTACCGGCAGATTCCATACCACGAGCAACCGAACCTTGAACATAACCTTCACGAATCGAAGGGTCGCCTAACATTGCCCCTTGGTTCCGCATGTTGATCAGTTTTACGGAATCATCCGTATAAGAGATGCTTGCGACGGCAACAGAAACGATTTCCATGCCGCGGAGTTCTCGCCAGCTGTCATCAAGAACTGTTCCCATATATTTGCTTAATTCCATGCTCTTAGATGGAACGTAAGAAATTCGTTCGCCATCAGCGGACATTTTGTTGATCGCTGTTTGTAGGGCGGTCAAAAATTCAGCTAAGTACTGCTCATTGATGTCGTTGATATCGACTTGACTTTTGTTTTTTGGGATCGCATTCGTATAGAACAAAATTGGATCGGTAATTCGTAAGGAATAGTTTCCGTGCGCCCGTAAGAATAGTTCTGCGTTATAAAAGTTGTCAAAATAGTTCAAAGGCGATGAAGTACCGAAGCGAATTCCTTTGATTTCTTGAAGATTGATATAAAAAACTTGTTGTTTTTGTGGTGTAACGCCGCCAAACTTAAAGCGGTCGAAGGTTTCAGAAATCGCATCTTTCAATGAACCATTCAACATCGAAGGCGCTAATTCATTTTTGACGGTATAGTAGCCTTCTTCAGCGGTATAATCGATGATTCGCCCGCCATCAACCAATAACATCATCATATTCGGATAGACATGGATCACTGACCCATCAGTGATGACATCTTCCGTGCCTTTTCTGTTAGAACCGCGTTTGTCATTACGCCGCACTTTGACACCTTTTGTCATTACTGTCGAATCGCTCATATTGTCAGGCTCGATCACCTCTAGCCATTGATCTGCTAATCCGCCGCCAATTGCGCTTGTTGCCGCTTTGATAATACCCATTTTCAGTCCTCCTTTAAATTGTTTTCATCACAATAGATGAACGTAGATTCATTATACCATAGGAGGTGAGATATACGTTATCAGTCTAAAGTTGGAGAAGAGGAATGGTCTTTTTTCTTGAAAATAGGGAGGAATAAAAGGATATAGTGAGTGAAAGCGCGCGGAATGGCTCTTCGAATTAAATTTCCATTTCTTTTGAGATTCCACCACGCAAACGGTGGTTTTTTTAGCTGATATTACGTATAATAGAAGGTAGCGAATTTTGAAATGAGTGTGGAAAACTATGGCCTATCAAGCATTATATCGTGTTTGGCGTTCTCAGCGTTTTGATGATGTTGTCGGACAAAAAGCAATTACCCAAACCTTAAAAAATGCAATCGATCAAAATCAAATCTCGCATGCTTACTTGTTTACGGGCCCTCGAGGAACCGGGAAAACAAGTGCAGCGAAAATTTTTGCCAAAGCCATCAATTGTCCGAACCAAGTCAATGGCGAGCCTTGCAATGAGTGTGACATGTGTCGCTCAATCACAGCTGGAACGCAAGAAGACGTGATCGAAATCGATGCGGCAAGTAACAACGGTGTAGAAGAAATTCGCTTTATTCGTGATCGTGCGAACTATGCACCGACCCAAGCAGAATACAAAGTTTATATCATTGATGAAGTGCACATGCTGTCAACAGGCGCATTTAATGCATTACTAAAAACATTGGAAGAACCACGGAAAAATGTTGTCTTTATTTTGGCAACAACAGAGCCCCATAAGATTCCAGCAACGATTATTTCCCGAACCCAACGATTTGATTTCAAACGGATCAATACGCAAGACATCGTGGGTCATTTGGAAACGGTCCTTACTACTAGCGAGATCAATTACGAAGCAGAAGCTTTACAGATCATTGCGCGAGCCGCAGAAGGCGGTATGCGGGATGCCTTGAGTATCACCGACCAGGCGATCGCTTTTAGTGATGGAACCGTAACGACCCAAGATGCTTTAGAAGTGACGGGCAGCTTGTCCTATGAAATGATGGACCGTCTGATGCAGGCTTGTGGGGAAAAAGAAGTTGCCGATGCGTTAGCGACCTTGCGGGAGTTATTAGCCTCTGGTAAAGAAGCCCGCCGTTTATTGGAAAACTTGTTGGTTTATTGTCGAGACTTGCTGATGTATCAACAAGCGCCGCAGCTGCTATCTGAAAAGTCTCTGCAGTTGACTGAAGCGTTTCAAACACTGGCAAAAATTACCCCGCCAGCAAAAATCTATCACTGGATCACGGTCTTAAACGATACGCAAAATGAAGTACGATTTACGAACAATCCTACGATCTATTTGGAAGTGGCTGTGGTCAAATTAGCCAATGATCCAGAAAGTGCTGCTGTTGCCAGCAATTCAGCTGACAATAGTCAAGAAGTGGCGCAGTTACGTCAAGCACTGCAAAAACTTCAGGCAGAGGTGCAACGACTGCAAGAGAATCGACCGACAGGTGCCGTTGCTGAAACCACCGCGCCAGTGAAGAAAACCAAGGCGACCACTACGTTCCGTTTACCAAAGGAACGCGTGTTCCAAGTGCTGAAAAGTGCAACGAAGAAAGACTTGGCAAATGTTCGTAATGTTTGGGACGATCTTTTGATGTCTCTTTCCGTGACGCAAAGAGCTATGCTGCACTCCAGTGAAGCAAAAGCTGCCAGCGAATCGGGCGTCGTGATCGCTTTTGACTATGAGATCTTATGTCAGCGAGCAAGTAACGACCAAGAGTTTCAATTGATGATCCATAATCAATTGTCCCGTATGATCAAAGACTACGCCCCACAGGCTGTCTTTATTACAAAAGAAAGTTGGCCGACGCTACGACAAGAGTTTTTGGCTGGCGGTCAAGCAACGGAAGAGTCAGAAATTGAAGTAGAGCAAGAAGAGACCGAAGCCGCTCCTGTCGAACCAGAAAATGACGACTTAGTAACAAAAGCGCAAGAGTTATTTGGTGAATTAACCAGCATTGAAGAAAATTAATGAATATGGAGTGATGAATAATGATGCGAGGCATGGGAAATATGCAAGGCATGATGAAACAAATGCAAAAAATGCAAAAAGAAATGATGAAAGAACAAGAAGCACTAAACAGCAAAGAATTTATCGGCGAATCGACAAATGGCTATGTCAAAGCGACCTTTACTGGCGATAAGACGTTACAAGACATTGCTATCAATGAAGCAATCGTTGATGCTGACGATGTGGAAATGCTGCAAGATATGATCATTTTAGCCATCAATGACGGATTAAAGAAAATTGAAAAAGAATCGGAACAAACAATGGGCAAATATACAAGAAACATTCCGGGTCTATAAAAGGAGAAATGACGGTGCAATATCCTGAACCGATCGCCCGATTGATCGACAGTTACATGAAACTGCCGGGAATTGGACAAAAAACCGCAACACGTTTGGCATTTTATACGATTGATATGAAAGAAGAAGTCGTCAATGAGTTTGCTAAATCGTTGCTTAGTGTTAAACGAGATTTGCACTTTTGCAGTATTTGCGGAAATATAACGGAAGAAGATCCTTGTGAAATCTGCAGTGATCCCACAAGAGACAAAGAAACGATTTTAGTAGTTGAAGAGCCTAAAGATGTCATGGCATTAGAAAAAGTCCGCGAGTATCATGGACTTTATCATGTGCTGCATGGCGTGTTATCCCCGATGGAAGGGACAGGTCCAGAAGATATCAACATTGCATCCCTGATACAGCGGCTGCATGATGATCAGGTCAAAGAAGTGATCATTGCGACCAATGCGACCACGGAAGGCGAAGCGACGGCGATGTATATGTCGCGTTTGATCAAGCCTGCCGGTATTAAAGTCACGCGTTTGGCTCATGGCTTATCTGTGGGCAGCGATATTGAATACGCGGATGAAGTGACCTTGCTAAAAGCAGTAGAAGGTCGCCGAGAATTATAAAGATATTGGAGGCAATTAGGGTGAATGGATTGTTTATAACCATCGAAGGACCGGATGGTGCTGGAAAAACCAGTGTGATCGAAGAATTGTATCCTCGGTTACAGCTTGAAGCAACAAGAAAAATCGTTAAAACAAGAGAACCTGGCGGAGTTAAAATCGCTGAAAAAATTCGTAAAATTATTTTAGATCCGCGAAATGAAGAAATGGATGAGCGGACCGAAGCTTTACTTTATGCAGCGGCACGCCGCCAACACTTGATTGAGGTTGTCCTGCCGGCATTGAACGCCGGACACATCGTGATCTGTGACCGCTTTGTTGACAGTTCGCTTGCCTATCAAGGAGCTGGACGTCGCATCGGGATTCCTGAGATCGCACGGATCAACGAGTTTGCGACGGAAGGAACGACCCCTGATTTTACCTTGTATCTAGATGTTGACTCTGATACTGGCTTGCGTCGCATCCAAGAAAATCGTGCACATCAATATGACCGACTAGATTCGGAAGGATTGGAGTTTCATCAACGGGTTCGTCATGCGTATCTAAAGCTAGCGGAAGAAAATCCTGTACGCATTCATAAGATTGATGCTAGAATGGGGTTACAAGAAGTTGTTGAATCCAGCTATTCAGCAATCGTTGAATCGTATCCTGCTTACTTCAAATCAATCTAGGGTAGGTTGGATAACACAAAGGAGATGGTCCCATGAAATTAATTATGGCAATCGTACAAGACAAAGACAGTAATCGTTTGGCAAATGAGTTTATTGATGCCAATATCCGTGCTACAAAATTGTCATCAACGGGTGGTTTTTTAAAGGCTGGTAATAGTACGTTTATCATTGGTATTGAAGATGACCGTGTGCAAGATGCGTTAGAATTGATTAAAAAAACCTGTCAATCAAGAAAGCAATATGTCTCGACACCGATGTCACTAGATATATCCTTAGATGGTCAAGTTCCTTATCCAGTCGAAGTCGAAGTCGGTGGCGCCACCGTATTCGTGCTGCCAGTTGACGGATTCCATCAATATTAAAAAAGGAGCATTTCATGGAGGAGTTATTTCTACAAGAATACCAGCCTCTTGTTTTTGCCCAACTAAAAAAAAGTATCAAGCATGGGCGCATTGCTCATGCTTATCTTTTTGAAGGGGACAAGGGGACTGGCAAGCATGAACTAAGTCTATGGCTCGCAAAACGCCTTTTTTGTGCCAATGTACAAGAAGAAGCGCCATGTGGTGCATGCAGCAATTGTCTACGGATCGCCCAAGGAGAGCATCCTGACGTTATCCAAATTGAACCTGATGGGCAGATGATCAAAGTCGACCAGATTCGACAGCTGCAAGAGGAGTTCTCAAAAAGCGGCTTTGAAAGCCGTTTGAAAATCTTTATTTTGTCTCAAGCTGACAAAATGAACAACAGCGCTGCCAACAGTTTACTAAAGTTTTTAGAAGAACCAGTGGGAAACTTTCTGGCGATCTTAGAAACGGAGAGCCTTGGTCGTATTTTGCCAACCATCCAGTCTCGCTGTCAGATCATTCATTTCTCTCCTTTGTCAAAAGAAAAACTGCAAGAAAAGTTACAAGAAGAGGGACTTTCTAAAGAGACAAGCCGACTTCTAAGCCACTTGACCAATAGTTATCATAAAGCAGTTGAAATCTCGCAAGATGAATGGTTTAATGAAACTAAGGATGCTGTTAAGCGTTGGGTGAATTACCTTTTGAAGAAAGACCCGCAAGCATTTATTTTTGTTCAGAAAAAATTATTGGGTCTAGCAAAAGAAAAAAATCAGCAATCAGAAATCTTTTTGCTCTTGTTATTTTACTTTCAAGAGGAGCGGGATCGATTGTTGGGGCAAGGTTTATGGGGAAAAGAGATCAATCGTGCCATTGAAGCCGCATTGCAAGCACAAAAAAAGTTGCAAGCCAATGTGTCTTTCCAAGGTGTGGCAGAACAATTTTCCGTGAAAATCATCTATGGATAAAACGCAGCAGCCGGAAAAGGAGACCAGAGATGATCGAAGTTGTCGGAGTGCGTTATCATGACGTAGGCCAGATTTATTTTTACACACCGAAAAAACAGACCTATACTATAAATGACCAAGTCATCGTGGAATCACAAGATGCTAAATGTCTTGCCACAGTCGTCACCAAAAGCAGAGAAATGAATGAGAGCGATTTGCCTCAGGTAGTCAAACCTATCTTACGTCGGGCGACGAAGAAAGATTTGGAACAGGCAGCAGCCAATCAAAAGGCGGCAGATGAAGCGTTAAAAATTGGAAAAGAAAAAATCCGCGCACATCAGTTGCCAATGAAACTGATTCGAGTAGCCTATACCTTTGAGCGGACAAAACTGATTTTTTCGTTTACTGCAGAAAGCCGTGTTGACTTTCGCGAATTAGTCAAAGACTTGGCAAGTGAATTTCATACCCGGATTGAACTGCGCCAAATCGGTGTCAGGGATGAAGCGAAGGCACTAGGCGGAGTTGGGCCCTGTGGTCGCAAACTATGCTGTGCGACGTTTTTAGGGGATTTTATCCCTGTATCCATCAAGATGGCTAAAGATCAAGGACTTTCCTTGAATCCTGCGAAAATCTCAGGATTATGCGGTCGTTTGATGTGCTGTCTTAAGTATGAAAGTGAAGAATATGAGCGGGCGAAAAAAGAATTGCCGGATCGCGGCAAGGAAGTTGAAACGCCAGATGGCAAAGGACGTGTGGTTGGGCTGGACCTGTTGAGCCGAGTGATCAAAGTCCGTTTGCATGATCGGCAAACACCAATCGAATATGATTATGAAGAACTAGTGACAAAATAAGTAGGTGACCATAATGAGCATGGACAAACGATCAATATATGACGGATTGAATCAGTTAGAATCGGAGTTGCAAAATTCCTTAAATAATCTAGCGGAAATGAAGCAGTCTTTGCAAGAAATCGTCGAAAAAAATACGACATTAGAATTGGAAAATCAACGCTTACGTGAACACATTCGTGAGTTGAACCAAGTGGCAGATGCACCCGCTGAATCGGTCAAACAAGAACTTTCTAAATCACGAATGAATTTAGAAAAGATTTACGAAGAAGGATTTCATGTTTGTTATGACTTATACGGTTCTCGCAGAGAACATGATGAACCTTGTGCATTTTGTCTAGAAGTGATCTATCGTGAAAGCGGCAAATAACTGACTGACAGTCTAATAGGTTCGTTAGAAAAAAGATCAGTTTCCACTGGTCTTTTTTTCGAAAGGAGCAGTACATGCAAAAGCAACAAAGTTATAAACAAGACACTGGAAAACTGTATCTTGTTCCGACACCGATCGGGAACTTGGAAGATATGACGGTCCGTTGTGTCAAAATTTTAAAAGAAGCGGACCTGATCGCAAGTGAAGATACTCGCAATACCCAGAAATTGTTGAATCATTTTGAGATCTCGACACCGCAAAAAAGCTTACATGAACACAATTATAAAGAGCGAGTTCCGCATTTGGTAGAACAGCTGCAGATGGGCAAGACCATTGCCCAATGCAGCGATGCTGGTATGCCCTCCATCAGTGATCCGGGGCATGAATTAGTCAAGGCCTGTCTAGCTGAAGGAATCGCGGTGATTGCGCTTCCGGGACCTACGGCAGGTTTGACAGCGTTGATTGCTTCAGGCTTATCGCCGCAACCAAATCTTTTTTATGGCTTTTTACCTCGTAAGAAAAAAGAACAAAAACAAGCCTTGAGTGAATTAGCGACCCAGAAAGCAACGATGATTTTTTATGAGTCACCCTATCGAATCGCAGCGACGATTGAAACAATGCTAGAGGTATTTGGTGAACGTCAGGCAGTCATTTGCCGAGAATTGACAAAAATCCATGAAGAATACTTGCGAGGGACCTTTTCTGAATTGATCGACTATTTAGAGCAGCAGCCAATCAAAGGAGAATGCTGTCTGTTGGTGGAAGGCTCTTCTGAAATACATGAAATTGTTTATGAAGGAAGTTACGCAGAACAAGTAGCTGCCTTGATGGAAGAGGCCGAAATGTCCTCAAAAGAAGCAATCAAAGAAGTGGCTAAACGTAATCAAGTAAAGAAACAGCTTGTCTATCAAGCGTATCACCAAATAGAAGAGTAATCATACCGAGACTTCTCTCGGTATTTTTTTGTACCACACGCTCACTTATGTGATATTACCTAACATATAAAGTCAGCTATTTTCAGAAAATTCATGTTTTTCTCAGAAAAATCTAGCTTATTCGAAAATATGGTGTTAGGATAGCTAACATATAGAAAGGGAGGCGTGTAAAATGGATACAGGGAATATTGCATTTATTTTAATTTGTAGCGGTATGGTTTTTCTAATGACTCCAGCATTGGCATTTTTTTATGGAGGATTGGAACGACGCAAAAACATCCTCAATACCATGATGATGGTGATTTGTACGATGGGCTTGGCGTCCGTCCTCTGGGTCGCTCTAGGGTATACATTATCCTTTAGCGGGACAGGATCATTTATTGGCAATTTAGACAAAGTCTTTTTCAATCATGTTTCGATGTCAGAAGGAGAGGGAATTCCAGAAGGGTTGTTTGCTGCCTTTCAAATGATGTTTGCTTTGATCACAACGGCGATTATCACTGGATCAGTCGTTGGAAGAATGCGGTTCTCTGCTATTTTTCTATTTATTGGCTTCTGGCTGGTTTTCGTGTATTTTCCAATGGCGCATATGGTGTGGGGCGGTGGCTTCTTAGATGCGATCGGCTCGATCGACTTTGCAGGAGGCAATGTCGTTCACATCAGTTCGGGAATCAGTGGGCTAGTCTTAGCGATCGTTGTCGGTAAGCGACGAGAATTTCATCAAACCGAATATCGTCCTCATAATATTCCCTTTGTTGTACTAGGTGCCGGTCTTTTATGGTTTGGCTGGTTTGGCTTTAATGCTGGCTCTGCGTTAGCAGCTGATGGTCTAGCGATCCACGCCCTAATGACCACGAATACAGCAGCAGCCAGTGCGATGCTTTCTTGGATGCTGATCGAAAAAATCGTCGTGGGAAAACCGACAATCGTCGGTGCTTGTACAGGTGCAGTGGTGGGCTTAGTTGCCATCACACCAGGGGCGGGGTTTGTCTCCCTTTGGTCTTCCTTTATCATTGGCGCTTTAGTCAGTCCGTTTTGTTACTTCTTTATTTCCGTCATCAAACATCGATTAGGGTTAGATGATGCATTGGATGCCTTTGGTTGTCACGGGGTAGGCGGAATCTTCGGTGGTTTGATGACCGGGATCTTTGCCGATCCCGCTGTTGGTGGACATTCAGGATTGCTTTATGGCGGTGTTGATCTTTTTATCGCACAAGCCGAAAGTATCGTATTTACGATTTTGTTCGCTGGTATCCTATCCTTTGTCATAATTACCTTGATCAAATGGGTGATGCCGATTCGCGTATCTCAGCAAGAAGAAGCGGTGGGGATGGATCGGATCGAACATGATGAAACGGCCTATCCTACCTTTATGGGGTTAGATTCTTAAGAGTGGAGGAGCAGTCATGAAAAAAGTTGAAGCGATTATTCGCCAAGAAAAATTAGAGGAGCTAAAAGCCGCTTTGGATCAATCGGATCTGATCAGTGGGATGACGGTCAGTCAAGTTCTCGGGTGTGGCAATCAAAAAGGGTTAAAAGAGTTTATTCGTGGCCAAGAAGTGATCACGACTCTCTTACCGAAAGTAAATGTCCGCTTTGTTTTGGCAGATGAAAAAGTCGATGCCGTGATTGAGCTGATTGTATCGATCTGTCGGACAGATGAAGTCGGTGATGGCAAAATATTCGTCTACCCTTTGGAAGAAGCGATTCGGATTCGCACCAATGAACGAGGAGAAGCTGCCTTATAGCAGAACTTCTTGGGTCATGAACCGTGCAGCAAAAGTAGCGAACGTATAGGGAAGGGCCAATGAAAATTGGTCCTTTTTGCGTCTTTGTCTTGATTCCTTGCTTGATAGGGAACTTCTGTTCGTTTATAATAAGAAGCGAGGTGAGCAACGATGTCGGAACTGCAATTTCCCTTAAAAAATGATACGAGCCGCAAAATTATTCATATTGATATGGATGCTTTTTTTGCTTCGGTGGAAGAACGGGATGATCCTGAGCTGGCCAAGCATCCCCTTGTCATTGCCCGTCACCCAAGTGATACCGGCGGCCGAGGAGTGGTCACGACAGCGAATTATCTGGCGCGACAATATGGCATCCATTCGGCAATGAGCGCACAAAAAGCCTACGAGCTTTGTCCGCAAGCGATTTTTAAACCGGGGAATCATCAAAAGTATCGTGAAGTGTCCCAGCAAGTCAGAGAAATTTTTCACCGATACACCGACATCATCGAACCAGTTTCAATTGATGAAGCGTATCTGGACGTCACAGTGAACAAAATCAACTGTCCTTCAGCAATTAAGATCGCTCGTCTGATTCAGCGAGACATCTGGCATGAGACCCATTTGACTTGTTCGGCAGGCGTCAGTTACAACAAATTTTTGGCAAAATTGTCCTCGGATTATCATAAACCACGAGGGTTAACAGTGGTGATGCCGGATGAGGCAGTGGCCTTTTTACAACAACTACCCATCGATAAATTTCATGGGATCGGGAAGAAAACTGTCCCCAGGATGCATGAGTTAGGCATTTTTACAGGAGCAGATCTATACACTTGGAGTGAGATGGCGTTGATCCGCGAATTTGGCAAAATGGGGTATTCTTTGTATCGTAAAGTTAGAGGAATCCATGATTCACCAGTCAGTGTGACCAGAGAACGAAAATCAGTCGGTAAGGAGCATACATACGGCAATCCATTAACGAGTGAAGAACAAGTCTTAAGTCAATTACGCGCCATCGCAGAAGAAGTTGAGAGATCACTAAAGCGCACACAGAAACATGGCAAAACAGTCGTGTTGAAAGTCCGTTACAGTGATTACTCTACGATCACTAAACGAGTGACTTTGCCGATTTACGTTCATAAAAAAGAACAGTTATTTTCGGAAGCCAGTCTCATTTGGGAAGAGATTTTAGGTCTTGAAAAAGGCATTCGTCTTTTGGGAATCACCGTCACAAATCTCGATCCTCTGACCTATGAAAATATCGTACTGCCTTTATGGCAAACATCTGACGATCAGTAGACCTAAAAAGGAGGACCAATATGACGATCTATCAAGTATATGAAACGATGATTGCTTTGGCTGATGAAGAACGAAGGGAAAAAATGGCCGCCTATATGCGGCATCAGTTTGAGTTTTTAGGCATCCCTACACCGTTGCGCCGTCAGCAGGAAAAAGCAGCCTTTAAAGTAGCAAAACAAATGAAACGAATCGATTGGGAATTTATCGATCAATGTTGGCAAAGCAGCTATCGGGAACACCAGTACCTTGCGATTGATTATTTAGTGGCGCTGGAGCCCTTTTTATCAGCCGTTGATCTAGCAAAAATTGAACAGTTAGTCATAACGAAATCTTGGTGGGATAGCGTGGACGCACTAAGTGAGGTCGTCAGAAAGCTTGTTCGCCGACTGCCAGCGTTAAAGGTTGAGATGCTTCGTTGGAGTCTTGAGGATAATCTTTGGCTACGGCGAGTGGCGATTCTTCACCAATTGTTGCAAAAAGAACAGATGGATCGACCATTACTTGAAGAGATCCTTGTCAACAATTTGGGGAGTTCTGAATTCTTTATCAACAAAGCCATTGGCTGGAGCTTGCGAGACTATGCCAAGACGAATCCTCAGTGGGTCCAAGATTTTCTTCTACGCCATCAAAAAAGTCTGGCGCCTTTGACGGTTCGTGAAGCAAGTAAGTACCTTTAAAAAGCTTGGTCACTGATTTTTATATAACAAAAAAAACACCGTGCATCATCTTTGAAGGAAGATGTGGTGACCCCAAAAGTTCGATTTTTTGGTCTAACTTTTGGGGTCATCTCAAGATGCACGGTGTTTTGAGTCGTTAAATTTGTTTTTTGATTTGTTCGTAGCTTGCTTCAGCATCTTTGCACTTTGCCCAGATAACCGCTTTTCCTTGTTCTCGAGATGCAGCAAGATCAATGATTCGTTGATTGCTGCTACCACGAAACTGCAAGTTTAGGTTTCGCTTGCTGAGTTCAAAACGGCCGTCCACCAAAATATCAATTTTGGATAAAAGTTCTAGTTTGTCAGGGGTTTCCAAGAGCAGTTCTTCGTAAGTGTAGCCTGACCAGCTCCAAATGTCCTTGCTATGACCAAATTCGGCGCGAACGCGATCAACAACTTTCAGACAGACCGTCGTGTTCAAGAAAGGTTCGCCGCCTAGGAGGGTCAGTCCTTGAACATAGTCATGTCGCAGATCCTCAATGATTCGATCCTCTAGCTCTTGGGTAAAAGGTGTGCCGTAGCGAAAGTTTTGGACGGCTTTGTTGAAACAGCCTTCACAAGCAAACAGGCAGCCGCTCACATATAAACTATTTCGGATGCCTTCACCGTCCACAAAGTTGAAGGCTTTGTAATCAGCAATATAATTTTGACTGTACTCGTTTGCTTTCCATTCTTGGGGCTTAGGATTTCTCATACGAAAACTTCTTTCTATTGTGAATTACAGGGGTTGTTCGATAAAAGGAGTGTAGAAGAAATCTAACACTCCTTTTATGATTATTCTTGCAAATGTTTGACCCGAGCAGAGATTTCTTTGTGACGACCGTTGACCATCGGGCGAGCTTGAGGATTTCCAAGATACCCGCAGGTTCTTTTGACAACATCACAACTTTTTGGATCGTGATTGCCACATTGTGGACATTCAAAGCCTCGTTCGGTTGGATTAAAGTCTCCTTCATATCCGCACTCGTAACAGTGATCGATAGGGGTATTTGTTCCAAGATAAGCGACCCGATCATATGCGTAATCCCAAACTGCTTCTAACGCTTTTGGATTTTGCTGCAAGACTGGATATTCACAGTAATGAATAAAGCCACCAGAACAGTATTTTGGATAGTCCTTTTCAAAATCAAGTTTCTCAAATGGTGTCGGATTTTTCCGCACATCATAGTGGAAGCTATTGGTATAATATTCTTTGTCGGTAATATTTTCAACTTCACCGAATTTTTCGGTATCTAAGCGACAGAAACGATCGGTCAAGCTTTCACTAGGGGTCGAGTACACACTGAAATGATAGCCGTATTCATCGCCCCAGGCATCGGCATGAGCTTTCAATTCTTTCACGATCGCCATCGTAAAGGCCTTTGCTTCTGGGTCTTGTTCCCAAGTTCCACCGTAAAAAGCCGAAGCAGCTTCGTATAAACCAATGTAACCAAGCGAAACAGTGGCACGTTTGTTTTTGAATAATTCGTTGACATTGTCTTTGCGATCCAAACGTTCACCGAAAGCCCCATACATATAAAGGATCGGCGCATTGGCGGGACTCGCTTCTTTACAGCGTTCCACTCGATAGACAAGGGCATCTTTAACGATTTGCAGACGGTCCTCCAGCAGTGACCAGAATTTTTCTTGATCGCCATTTGCTTCTAAGGCGATCCGTGGAATATTCAATGTCACGACACCTAGATTCATCCGACCGACATTGATTTCTTCACCACGTTCGTTTTTCCAGCCTTGCAAGAAAGAACGACAGCCCATCGGCACTTTAAAGCTGCCAGTCAATTCAACCAATTTATCATAATTCAAAATATCCGGATACATCCGTTTAGTGGCACATTCTAAAGCCAGTTCTTTAATATCATAGTTCGGATCGGTAGGTGCCAAGTTGACCCCACGGCGAATACTAAAAATCAATTTCGGGAAAATAGCAGTACGCTTTTCACTGCCTAACCCGTTGATGCGAATTTGGAGAATCGCTCGTTGAATTTCCCGTTCGAACCAGTTGGTTCCTAAACCAAAGCCAAGGGAAGTAAACGGCGTTTGTCCGTTAGAGGTGAATAACGTATTGATTTCGTATTCTAGACTTTGCATTGCATCGTAGATATCTTTGCGGGTTTTGCTCTTCGCGTAAGCTTCCCGACGTTCGGGTGTCTCAATCCATTCTTCGGCATCTTTTAAATGTTTTTGGTAATTCAACTCAGCAAAAGGAGCCAATAATTCATCTGTTCGATCAGCAGAACAGCCACCATATTGACTCGATGCTACATTTGCAATGATTTGTGAGATTTGAGCGGTGGCCGTTTGGATCGATTTTGGCGATTCCACTTCGGCGTTCCCAATTTTAAATCCATTATTTAGCATGCCTTTAAAATCGATTAGGCAGCAGTTAGTCATTGGGGTATATGGATGATAATCCAAGTCATGGTAATGAATGTCGCCTTTTTGGTGGGCATTTGCCACGTGAGGAGGCAGCATTTTCAAACCAATCGATTTTCCTACGATCCCAGCGGTCAAATCACGTTGTGTGTTGAACACGTTACTATCCTTATTGGCATTTTCATTGACGACCGATTGATCTTTATTCATCAATTTATTGATCGTAAAGTTGATGTCTGTTGCTTTGCTGCGTTCGAAATCACGATGGGTCCGGTAGTTGATATATTCTTCAGCCAAGGCATACTCGTTTTTTGCTAACAAGATATGCTCGACGATATTTTGGATCTCATAGATTTTTACATTTGTACGAAAACGTTCCGCGATCTCGTGATCGACACTGTCAACGATCTCGGTGATTTTTTCGTGGTCGATGGGAGAAAGCTCACCGTTGATTTTTCTCAGGGCTTTCACTAACGCATCATAAATTTTTTGATCATCAAAATCGACAAGCCGTCCATCACGTTTTACGATTTTTAACTGACGCAAAGCGGACTGTCTTTCCAACCCTTGCTCAGGATTTCTCTTAATGTTCATCATTTCTACCACTCCTTATCTTCCACAATATAATAAAACAAATTGTAGAAATGAGCAACTATATATAGTAGTCGAAAAGGGTTTGTGTTTTGGATATACACAATATATGGTGTATATTCATTGAGGTGTTTTCGAGAAAACTTGATAAGATTAAGGATTTGGTTGTTCCATGTTTCACATAATGAATAAAAACTTTTTTAAATATATTTTTTCTCTGTTTTGAAGCAGAAGTATTCAATGATAAAGTATGCTACCATAAGGAGAGAATTTTTTTAAAGGAGGGTTCTGTGTGAAAAATATGATCGATGTGAAGCATCTGACAAAAAGTTACGGCACCCGTTTCAATCAAACCAAAGTATTAGATAACCTTTCTTTTGCAGTGGATCAAGGAGAATTTGTTGGGGTCATGGGGCCAAGCGGTGCTGGGAAAACGACCTTGATGAATCTTTTGTCTTCAATCATGCGACCTAGCTTAGGCTCGATCTATATCGATGGCAAAGACATTACCCGAATGTCGGAAAAAGCCCTCAGCGATTTTCGCCGTCAGCAGATTGGCTTCATCTTTCAAGATTTTAATCTTTTAGAGACATTGACAGCCAGAGACAATATTTTGCTGCCTTTAGCGATTGATCGTTTGCCCGTGAAGGAAACCCAAGTACGTATCGAGGAGACGGCCAATTTGTTAGGGATCGAACACTTGTTGGATCGCTACCCAGAAGAATTGTCTGTAGGGCAAAAACAAAGGGTCGCTGCTGCTCGGGCGATCATCAGTCGTCCGGCGGTCCTTTTTGCTGATGAACCCACGGGAGCCCTTGATTCAAAAGCGGCAACAGAATTGTTACGGTATTTAGCGCAGATCAATCAACAAGAAAAAACGACGATCTTGATGGTCACCCACGATCCTTTTACCGCCAGCTACTGCAATCGGATTCTGTTCATTCGCGATGGTGTCTTCTTTGCGGAAGTTGTCAAAAAAGGCAGCCGTCAGGAATTTTTCGAAAAAATCATCGATATGCAGGCTACGATTGGAGGCGGTCCGCGCCATGTTGTTTAAAATCGGCTGGCGGAGTTTTTTGCGGCAGTTTCGCAATTATATGGTGTATTTTATTTGTATGATGACCGCCGTGATGATTTTTTATTCCTTTAACGCCTTGATGAATGATCGTCTGCTGAATCAACGGGTCCAGCAAGACATCCGCATTGAAGGGGTTTTAGGATTCGGCAGCAGTGTGGTTGCCTTTGTCGTCTTGTTTTTTATGCTGAGTGCCAATCATTTTTTTCTTAGTCAGCGACAAAAAGAAATCAGTGTTTACCAGCTTTTGGGGTTGCGGCAAGGTCGTCTTGCTTGGCTGTTGCTACGGGAAACGTTTTTACTAAATTTTTTCTCTCTAGTGACCGGTATCTTTATGGGAATTATTTTTTCAAAATTCTTCTCAATGATTTTGATTCGGGCAATGGGCCTAAATTTGACCAGTCATTTCTTTAATTCACCGCAATCGATTTTTTCGACGGTCTTTGTCTTTATCGCCGCAATGATTATATTGAGTATTCAAGTGATCCTTTTTGTTTGGCGTACCCCAATGAGTGAATTGATCAAGACCGAATACCGCTTACCGATCAAAAAAATGAAAATGACTCCGTTTCGTACATTGATGGGGGTCCTAGGTCTGATTTTACTTGGGGTAGGGTATTATCTGTCATTGACCCTAAGGGAAACATGGACCAACTATATCACGTATACGCAAGATTTTTCAGCGATTCTATGGATCCCTTTACTGATTCTATTTTGCTGTATAACGGCAACCTATCTCTTTTTTGATTGTTCCTTGCCAGCACTGTTGTATTTTTTGAGTAAACCAAAAAAACGCCTTATCAAAGGGGCGAAGTTGATTGCTTACAATAACGTGCGTGCTTACTTGCAAAGGACGTGGAAAAGCTACGCCCTTTTGACGATTATCACTGCAATCGCGATTTCATTGATAGGGGGAACAATGGGGGTCATCTCTTTGAATTACCAAGCAACGAACCGTATCTATCCAACTTCCTTTCAGGTGTCAGGAGAGCAGGCAGGGGCCTTGCGTACCCTTTTAGAAAAGTCGGATGTGCCAATTACAGCGGAACAAGCAATTCCCTACAAAATGACCAATATGACGGTGCAGACACGCTACCTAGGAGAATTGCAAGATGAAAGTGTCGAAAATATGATGGTGAATCTGGTGGCACTTTCGGATTATCAGCGTCTGCGAAAACTGGTTCCGGGTGCTCCTGAGATTCGACTGAGTACTGATAAGCAAGCTGTACTTTTTGACAGTCAATACGACGTAACTCGTTCATTTATCACATATCGCGATGAAGTCAAAGTCGGCAGTCAGCATAATTTTAAACTCATTCAAGCCGAACAAGATTATTTTGGTGATAGTGCTTTACGCTATTCTTTACCCAATGTCCTTGTCATTCAAGATGAGGCGTACCAACAAATCAAAGGATTCACCTATACCATTGCTTATTTACAGACCGAAAAGGTGCAAACAGACGCGCTGACACAGTTGTTGGATGAAGAGCTGCCAATCGAGTGGGCGCATCCATTGACCTATGAATTTAGCGACGACCAAAAAAACGTACGCTTTTATCCAGAGACCGCTCGGGATTCAAGTAGTGATAGTGGTCAGACGACCGCATATCGGCTAACGTTAGCCAATCGCTTTACAACAATGCGCGGGGTGCGACGACAAGCAGGAATCATTTTGTTCGTATCGCTATTTGTTGGGGTGATCGTTTTGATCACCACGTCTAGTAGTTTGATCGTTCGGCAATTTTCTAACACGGAGCGGGAAAAGTACAATTACCGACTATTGACAAAATTAGGCTACACCCGTAATGAAGTGCGCAAGTTGGTGTACTGGCAAAACATTTGGATTTTTATGCCTGGCACCTTATTGGCGATTTTGCATGCGGTATTTGCCATCAATACTTTCACACAGATCATCGATAGTCCCGGGTATTGGGTTGCTCATTTGTTTGCAGCAGTGGCAGCAGTCGTCTATCTGTTTGCCTATTTGATTACCGTCAAGCTGTGTCTGCGGATTATTGAAACTTGATCTATTTATACGATAAAACGATTCTAGGAAACTAGGAGCGTTTTTTTCATTTAACCAATCTTTTTGTATTTCCCTCTGGTACCAGATTAAGAGAATGGTATAATCATAATCAACGAGACAAAGGAGGAAGCGAAATGGAGAAAAAAGAAGAACAGCTTTTAATAGACCTAACGACTGCACGTGGGGTTCCTGGGAATGAGGAGGAAGTGCGTGAAGTCTTTAAAGAATATGCCAAAGACTTTGCTGAAGATATCTTTTTTGATGGTTTAGGAAGTGTCATTGCCAAACATGTTGGTGATGGCGGCGGTCCGAAAATTTTTATTTCGGGACATATGGATGAAGTCGGCTTTATGGTAACAAAAATCACAGAAAAAGGCTTTATTGAATTTCAAACCCTTGGGGGCTGGTGGGGGCAAGTGATGCTGGCACAGCAAGTGGAGATCAAAACCAATGAAGGCAAAGTGATCCACGGTGTCGTCGGCTCAAAACCACCCCATGTGTTGAGTCCAGAGACTCGAAACAAACCTTACGATATCAAAGATATGTTCATCGATATTGGCGCGTCAAGCGAAGAGGAAGCCAAAGGCTGGGGCATCCGTCCTGGAGACATGATCACCCCTTATATCCAATACAAACGGATGAACGACAGCAAATTTTTGCTAGCAAAAGCTTGGGACAATCGAATCGGTACGGCGGTATCACTGCGGGTATTAGAAACCTTGGCAGCAGAAGGACATCCAAACTGCTTGTTTGCCGGCAGTGACGTGATGGAAGAAGTTGGCCTAAGAGGTGCGCGAACAAGCACTCATTTAGTGAATCCTGATATCGCTATCGCCCTAGATACTGGTACTGCTGGGGACACACCTGGAATGACGCCAAAAGAAGCGGATTCTGTGTTAGGGAAAGGCCCACAAGTCTTGATTTTCGATGCTTCCATGATTCCTCACAAGAAATTATTGAATTTTGTGATCGATGTCGCCGAAGAGATGGAAATTCCTTTCCAATATACCGTGATCACTGGTGGAGGAACCGATGCTGGTCAAATGCATTTGACTCGTGATGGGGTCCCTTCGATCGCTATTACCGTGCCCGTTCGTTACCTGCATTCTCATACTTCTGTCATTCATGAGGATGACTACTTCAATACAGTCAAGCTTGTAACGGAAGTGGTTCGCCGCTTAGACGATAAAACCGTTAAAGCATTGCGCAGTTATTAAGGTGAGCTTATGAGATCAAACACAATGATTCGTGAGACGGCTAAAAACTCCTTGCGCGGATTCTGGGGAACGTTCGTCTTAAGTATTTTAGCGACGGTTGCCGTACAAGCGGTGGTCAGCTCGCTTTTTAGTAGTATTGGGACTTCTTTTGGTGCAAACAATGCAGAGAGCTGGATCGATCTGATCTTGGACAATTTTGTCTTCTTTGCGTTTTCGGTAGCATTGAGTATTATGGCACTCTATCTGGTTCGTGGCAGAGGAATCCAGGTGGCGGATATTTTTCTCGTCTTTGATAAGCGTCTGTATGTACCGTTTTTGTTATTAAACTTAGTGAGCGCGCTTTTAAATTATCTTTTGAGTTTTGCGATTTTCTTACCGCAATTTGTCTTATCAGGCCTTAATCAATATTTGGGCTTGGTATTCAATTTTAATCGGGGAATTTCTATTGATGTATCGATGTTTAACGGTTCGATCGCTTTTGTGGTTGGGACGATTCTCTCCATCATCTTGTTCTTCTTTTTGTCGCAAGTTGTTACCGGTGTGATCCAATTAGCAATCTATCTGCGCTATGATCAGCCTGAATTAGGAGTCCTTCAATCAATTAAAGCAGCTTTCGCTCTCTTGCGACCGCATCTGGGCCAATACATTTGGCTGCAATTATCATTGATTGGCTGGTTTATTCTGGGTTTCTTGGCGCTTATGATTGGGATGTTGTGGGCAAACGCCTATGCGTATGCGGTCAACGCAGCATTCTATGAAGAATTGATCAATGAACAACGAGCGCTGATCAGATAAGTAAAAAAAGACGACGTACCATTGGAATGGTTCCTTAAGGATAGAGTAGAACACTCATTCAAGGGATTCATCAATAGACGTCGTTTTTTTCTCATTTTCTTGATCCTTTTTCGCAAAAAAAAATGGTCAGATTTTAGTCAAATCAGCTGAGATGTGATAGCATAAAAGAAGTAGAAAATCAGCTGGAGCCAAAGAGGAGGAAACACATGTGAAAATAACTGTCTTAGGTTGTTTAGGTGCCTATCCGTATAATGGTGAAGGGACTACTGGCTATTTAGTAGAGTCAGATGGCTTTCATTTGCTGCTTGATGCGGGAAGTACCACCTTGGTCCAATTAGAAAAGATCCTTGATCCCTTAGACTTAGATGCAGTGATTTTGACACATTACCATCACGATCATATTGCGGATCTGGGGGTATTACAATACTATTGGCAATTATATCCCGAAAACGAAGAACGGCAGGTTTTGCCGATCTACGGTCATGGGGAGGACAGGGTTCATTTTGAAAGTCTGACGATGCCGGGAGTGACCCAAGGATTTGATTACCTTCAGTCTGAGTCGTTGGAATTGGGCCCGTTCACCATTACCTTTATGAAAACGATTCATCCAGTCACTTGCTATGCCATGCGATTTGTTGAGAAAAGTACGGGCAAGGTCTTTGTTTTTACTGGAGACTCTGGCTATTTAGAATCTTTCGTTCCGTTTGCTGAAGGGGCTGACTTATTCTTGGCAGATACTTATCTTTTTGCAGGAAATGAGCGGCACAAGGCTCATTTTACTTCAAAAGAAGCAGGGGAGATCGCCCATGCAGCGCAGGTGAAAAAATTAATGTTGACGCATTTGCCGCAACACGGTGACTTAGAACAGTTACGAGAAGAGGCTGCGCTAGCTGCCAATGGAATCCCTGTTGAGTTGGCGGCTGTTCAAAAAATAGTAGAAATCATCTAATTAGGAGGAACGAATAGTATGCTTTTTGTACCGAATGAACTGAACGACCCACGCATCAATTTAGCCATCGAGATTTTTCTTCTTCAAGAAATGAAAGTGGATGAACCAATCTTACTTTTTTACATTAATGAACCATCGATTATCATTGGACGCAATCAAAATACGATCGAAGAGATCAATAAGGAATATGTGGATGAACATGGGATTCATGTCGTTCGTCGTTTCAGCGGCGGCGGTGCAGTCTATCATGATTTCGGAAACTTGAATTTCAGCTTTATTATGCCTGACGATGGCAATTCTTTCAGAGATTTTGAAAAACTGACCAAACCAATCGTCCAAGCCTTGCATGAGATGGGTGTTGAAGGGGCGCAACTAAAAGGGCGCAACGACCTTGTGATCAATGACATGAAGTTTTCTGGGAATGCGATGTACGCAACGAATGGCCGGATGTTTGCTCATGGGACGATCATGTTTGACAGTGACATCAATGAAGTGGTCAACGCCTTGAAAGTCCGCAAAGACAAAATCGAATCAAAAGGCATCAAATCGATCCGCTCAAGAGTGACCAACATCAAACCATTCTTGCCAAAAGAGAAGCAAGACATGACGACTGAAGAGTTCCGTCAAGAAATCTTATTGAAGATTTTTGGTGTCGATTCCGTGGAAGAAGTCAAAACCTATGAACTGACTGAAGAGGATTGGGTCAAGATCAATGAGATTTCCGATAAGTATTATCGCAACTGGGATTGGAATTACGGTAAATCTCCAGCTTTTGATATTGAACGCCGTCATCGCTTCCCAATCGGCTCCATCGAAGTTCGTTTGAATGTGGCAGAAGGAAAAATCACGGATGCCAAAATCTTTGGCGACTTTTTCGGACTAGGGGACATTGCAGATGTCGAACAAGCCCTGATCGGTACTCGTTATGCCAAGGAAGATTTGGCACAAGTCATCGCCAACATTGATGTCAAAAAATATTTTGGCAACATCACGCCTGAAGATTTTCTTTCATTGATTTATTAATCAAAAAACGAAGCAGCCTTTTCAATCTGGCTGCTTCGTTTTTTCTATTAGTATGCGCGGGCGATCCAAACGGTATGCTTGGCAGGTTTGCCACTGACGATATCGACTGTTTTTTCCATTGGTGCTTCAAACGGAATGTTTCGGGTAGTAAAGCCGGTTTCTTCTTTGATTTTCGCTTCCGTTTCTTCCGAGCCGTCCCAACCGATCAAAACAAAGCCAGTCACTTTGTCTTCTTGTTTGCACGTTTCGATATGGGCTTTTAGTTCATCCAATGTATCGATGTTGGTGTACTCATTATCTTTGTTACGTTCCTTCGCAGCTGCCAATAAGCGTGGGGTCATTGCTTGCAGTTCTTGATCAACGAAGGCTTCCAAGTCCTCAAGAGCGACTGTTTGCTTGTCAGTCAAGTCGCGGACTTTGACCATCACTTTGCCAGCTTCTAAATCTCTTGGGCCACATTCGATTCGCAAGCAAGCGCCTTTTAGTTCCCATTCATTGAACTTATAGCCAGGTGAGTTATCAGAATCATCCAATCGAACACGAATGCCCTTGGCTTTAAAGTTGGCATACAGTTCTTCTAATTTTTCTAAGATGGCTGGATTCTTTTTCCATGGACCGACTGGTAACAACACAACTTGGGTTGGTGCAATGGTTGGTGGGAAAACTAACCCATTTTCATCGCCATGGGTCATGATCAAGGCCCCCAACAAGCGGGTAGAGACACCCCAAGAGGTTGTGTGGGCATGGACATGCTTGTTTTCTTTCGTTAAATACGTAATATCAAATGCTTCAGCAAATTTTGTCCCCATGTAGTGGCTGGTTCCTGCTTGGACTGCTTTGCCGTCTTTCATCATCGCTTCGATCGAATAAGTATCAACTGCTCCAGCAAAACGCTCAGAAGGGGTTTTTTGTCCGCGATAAACAGGGATCGCTAGGAATTCTTCGCAAAGGCGGGCATATTCATCCAAGATTTTCATGGTGCGTTGACGTGCATCTTCTTCGTTTTCATGAGCGGTATGACCTTCTTGCCATAAAAACTCTGAGGTACGCAAGAAAGGCAATGTTTTCTTTTCCCAACGAAAGACGTTTGCCCATTGATTGATTTCGTAAGGTAGGTCACGATAGGAGTTGATCCAATCAGAAAAGGCAGAGCCAATCATGGTTTCTGAGGTTGGACGCAAGGCCAAAGGTTCTTCCAATTTTTCATTGCCGACTTCTGTGACCCATGGCAATTCAGGCGCAAAACCTTCAATATGATCGGCTTCTTTCATAAAGAAATTTTGCGGAATCAGCATTGGGAAGTACGCATTGCGAATGCCCTCTTTTTTCAAGAATCGATTGAACTCTTCTTGGATATGCTCCCAAAGTTCGAAGCCGTCAGGACGGAAAATAATGGAGCCTTTCACTGGGGAGTAAGCCATCAATTCGGCTTTTTGGATCGTTTGGATATACCATTCTGTAAAATCATTTTTTTGTGTCATTCTTTTTCCTCCTTAAAAAAATAAAAAAGCATCTCGTCCTAAAAAAGGACGAAATGCTTGGATTTCGCGGTACCACCTTTGTTGATTATCTATCGGGATAATCCAACTCGTAAAGGATAAGGCCTTTCCACCGACCGTTTTGCGGTCATTGCCATTGGGTAGGTTCATTTTATCAGTGGGTGTCGATTTTTCAGCTGCCATCAACTCTCTAAGACCATCATAAAACTACTATTCCAATGCTTGTTGCTGTTCTTTATCATGCTAAAGCGAAAAAGCGAAAAAAGCAAGAGTTTTTTCGCTTTTTCTTAAAATCGCTCCTTTAAAACTAATGTAGCAAGACGGTCAGTCGAAAGACAGCGGATCTATTTTCGCCCTAAGTGTCAAATGCAAGAGGTGAAGCCCGTCAGTTTCTTCAATCCGGATACTTCCTTGGTAGGCTAAACAAAGTTGTTCTAGCATTTGCATGTCAGCCTGCATCGCCTGTCGTTTGGTTTCATTGTTCTGTAGTTTTTCTGCTTCTTCATTTGAGAGAAGCGGCATTTGGCAGTCGATATGCAACTGGCCGTTCGTGTCATTCACCCTCAACGCGAGTCTTCGCTTTTGAGGATCAGTGACCGCACAAGTGTATCGGATGGCGTACTCTAGGCAATGAGCGATCAAGGATAGACGATCATTTTCCGCCAATTGTTCCAGTGGTTCTATGATGCCATCACAGGCAAAGGTGATCCTTTTTTGAGCAGCTGTGTGTTTATAATTAGCAAGCAGCATCGTCGTGAGTGATTCTTTTTCAACGGAAGGACTCGTTAACTGCTGCTTGATCTGTTCTTCAATCTCACTAAGGCCTTCATAGGCCGCTGCCAACTGCTGATCTTCTAACATATCCTTGACCGTATGGGTTCTTTGTTTGATGGTCCGTAAAACTTGCTGCCATTTTAACGTTTGTTCAGGGCTGATCGCTTGTTGGTTCTCATATAAACGCACTTTGATGTCTGCTGTATCGATCTGCTTATTTTTACCCTCGCTGGCAAAAAAGAGTTCAAGGAAGCCGTAGCAAGTAAAAATGATAATTAATAAGAAAAAGATGATCGAACGCCAATTGATATCAGATTGTGGCAAAACTAAAATATCCTGAATATACAAGAAACAATGACCAATAGCCGCAATCACGATCCAAGGCGCACAAATGACATAAAAAGGATTTTTTTTCAATGCTTCATAGATTGCTGCAAAAGAAGTAACGAAGGTACTGGTAATATTCAACAAGAACATATAATTCATGATGACGGGCAAACTTTGTGCTTGGAAAAGTGCGAAAAGTATCGCTAACAGACCGAATGAATAGTGGAAGTATAACCATTTCTGGTAGTACTTGCGAATAAAATGCATATTCGTGCAGTAAAAGCCGATCAAAAACATTGGTGTAATAATAGAAAGAATATTTAACATTACAGAGTTGACGATTGGGGGAAACAGTAGTCCACCAAGCATATCGCTGAAGCCCGCTTCCAAGCCTGCTGTTAAGGCAAAGCCGCTGAATAAGAGAGAAGATGTTTTCAGCCTTCGTTGATTGATAAAAGAAACTAAGACATAAAATAAATTGATGATACAAATAAAACCAGTAAATAAAAGAATGTAAATATTTAAAATTGACAGACTGAAGACATAGCCGATCAGTGCATTTGCAGGGCCAAAAAAGACTTCTGCTGGGAAGCCAGAATAGGTGTCAAAAGGACTAGTCACGTATATTTTCAAGGTTTTACCAACATAATCCTCAGGCAAGGTGATAAAAGACAATGTTTTGCCTGGATGATTGAGAGTCAGTGGATCATTGGGCTCATCGTTGGTGTAAATTTCTTGGTCATCGAGATAGACAGTCATGTGTTGATGATCGCCAATTAGTAACATTGTAGGGTATTTATAATCGTTGGTCATTTTTCGCTTCATCACAAAACGATCATTCGCTTTTACACTAGGTAAATGTTTCACATAACGACTAATAAAAGTAGATTCGGGATTGTCCTCAGCATAGAAAATCCAGTCTTCCTTTTTCTCCACTGCATGGATATCAGAAGTTGGGAATAAAAAAAGAACGAGAAAAAAGACAATACTTCCCAGTAAAAATAGGACCAGAAGGATGAAGGGAATCCAACGCTTTAAAAAAAACTTGTTATTTAAAAAAGGCATACTTTTTCTCCTCTGTTTTTTAATCGCCTTTAGCATAATATAAATAATTAAATAAAGTCAAATAATAATCGAGTAATCTTCGTATAAAAATTCAATGAAACGTTTTTAAATATTTGAAAAAAATAGAGTTATGTTATAGAATCATAAAAGAAACTGAGGTTTAGAAGGAGAATAGAAAATGAAGCTTTTTCCAAAACAAAGTATCATGCTCTCACTTTTTGTACTGATGTTCATGCTGCTGTCTGTACTAATTGTGGTGATCCCACATGCGTTTGGTTTCACAATGGCTATTGTTGCTAGTGATGCAATGGAACCGACATATTCTGAAGGGACACTCCTTTTTGTAAAAAAAGCTTCTGAAGATAATTTAGTGGTTGGCAACGAAGTAACGTATTATGTTGATCAAGGTAGACAGATGCGGACGCGGCGAATCGTTGCGGTTGGGGAAAATCAATCGGTGCTCTATACCATTGGCGACAATCAAAATCAGATGGAACCAAACGAAATTCAAAAAAGTCAATTGATTGGCCAGCCGATATTTTATATTCCCAAAGTAGGGGCCTGGTTGAACCAAACGACGATCCAGCTGTTTAAAAACATGTATCTTCTTTTCGCCTTGTATATATTAGCAACGACGATGTTTGTTACGTTTTACCAAATCAAATCTGGCTCAGTAAAAAAGACGATCACTTCTTAATAAATCAATGAAAAAAGACAAAGAAACCCTTACGTTTCTTTGTCTTTTTGTCTCTTTCCCCTTTATAGGATGAGTGTTCCGCCAAGTCCCACCATCAAACATAAGGATAAAAACAGCGTATCCATAAAAGTGATTCGAAATGTCTTGGCATAAGTTCGCTTTCCTTCACCGTCGAAACCTCTTGAAAGCATTGCCGTCGCCAAAAGTTCGGACCAGCGAATGGATTTGACGAGTAAAGGAATCAACATTTTGAAAGAAAACGAATTGACTGAGATTCCTCTGGAACGCATGCTATTGCGGATGTTTTGATACTCTGCTGGAATGATCGGAGCAATTTGAAACGCAGCGAGCAGACCGTACGCAAAAACGGCAGGTAGATGCAGCTGTTGCTGCAGCGAATAAATCAATTCATTGATCGTGGTCGTCACACTGAAGGAACTGCCCAGAATACCGAAGCAGTAGATACGGCTCGCCATGTCAAGCCCATAGTGAATAGCTGTCGTTGAGGAGGGATCGCCTTGATGGTCTTGATAGTAAAGGAGACCAGTGAAAAAGACCCCTACAGCTGCCAATGTCAATGCAGAAAAGAGCAAAAGACTTTTTTTCAAGGAGCGCTCTTTTACAGTAATAACGAAGAATAGGACAGAGAGCAATAAATTCAATCTGAAATTATTTTGAAAAGAAACCACTAAGGCGAGTCCTAAAATGGCGAATAACTTGACTGTGGGATTGAGTGTACGCATCTGCGACCTCCTTTTGATAGCAATTGAAATCAATGATTTGCGAGCAAAACTGTTGCAACAATAAAATATCGTGACTAACGATCAAAACTAACGTGCCAGTGGTTGCTTTAGCAGCTAATAGCTCCATGATCTGCCAAGCTTGTGTGACATCTTGACCATATGTCGGCTCGTCTACTAGCAGTAGGTCGACCGGGCGCTGCAGTAAGGAGGCAACAGCCAAGCGTCGTTGCTGTCCTTGACTAAGTAGAAAAGGCGACTGGGCACTCTTGTTTTGCAGACGCAATTTTTCGAGTAGTTTTTCGCTCTCGGTCGGGGCGCTTCCTTGGCTAAGCTCTTGCGCAACGGTAGCTGCCAAAAATTGGTCTTGCGGATTTTGCATGATCCAACTGATGGAGCGAAAAGGTGACGGATACTTCTTGATTGGTTTACCTGCCAAAAGAATATCCCCCTTATAGGCCTGCTGCTGTAAAATAGCTTTTAAAAACGAAGACTTGCCGCTGCCGCTACGTCCAGTGATTCCAATCAGTGAGCCCTTATCAAAGGCAAGATCTGGGAAAACAATTTCATGGTTTCGGATGGGTAATCGGAAATTTTGAAATGAAAGCCGTTTTTCGTTAGAAGTCGATTTAATGTTCACAAGCGGCAGCGACTTGCGTAGGTGCTGATCAAGTTGGCGGAGCGCTGCTTGATTGATCGTTCTGAATTCCTCTTCAATCAGCAGCCACTCATCGACCCAGTTAGCGGTCTCTTTGATTTGATGATCGATCAATAAAATACCAATAGCATTTTTGTGTTGGATTTGCTGCAGCTTTCGTATGACTTTTTGACTTGTGTCCGAATCCAAATTGGCAAAGGGTTCGTCCAAAAGCAAGTAACGACTTTTTAATATCAGACAACAAGCCAATGCGGCTAGCTGTTTTTCACCACCAGACAAGGTCGTGAAAGGTTGATCAGCAAGGTGGGTAATCTCGCAAAATGCCAAAGCTTCAGCCACTTTGTTTGGCATGTCTTTTTGGGGAATACATTGATTCTCTAAACAGAAAAGCAACTCTTCGCGAGGTGTTGCCATGCAAAATTGCATATCAGGATTTTGAAACAATAAGCTGACGGACGTGCTTCTTTCCCGGATGGAAAGCTGGTTCATCGTTTGGCCGTCAATCGTATACGTCCCTCCATCAAACCCCTTCTCATTTAGTCCTGCTAAGAGATGGAAAAGGGTGCTTTTTCCTGTTCCTGAAGCACCATAAATCCCTTTTGTTTCACCAGGGGCCAAAGACAGAGTCAATTTAAGTCGCTTTTGATCCACCAAAAAACTGCCGTTTTTTACCGACAGGCTCATGCGGTTTTCCGTTTGACGATGACCGTTTGATCTTCAGCAATGGGGTAACTGTTGAGAACCCCCATCCGTGTCAGGTGGTCACAGACGATCTTCACTAAAAAGGCTGAAAAGAATAACGAAGAAAGCAAGCGAATAAGAAAGATCGCCAACAGCAACTGCCATTGTAGGTTAATGAAATTTGACCGAATGATTCCCCAAAGAAAACTCGTGATCGTGGCGCCCACGGCTCCAGTAACTAAAGGGAACCACCCGTATCGTCGGTAGCGGCCTAATGCAAAGCCGGCTTCTGTTCCGATCCCCTGTACAAAACCGCTAATAAAAATGATAGGTCCATAAAAATTTCCCATAAACACTTCTAAAAGAGCCGCAATCATTTCAGTGATCGTAGCTGCTCCCGGCTTACGTAGCACATATCCGGCAAAAGCTGCCGCCATGAACCAAACACCAAAGATAAACTCATTGGCTAAGACAGATAAACCAAAGGGCGTTAGAAGCGTACCTAACAACAATCCGAAATGGACAGCCCCAAGATAGATCACGCCAAAAATCAACGAAGCAATTCCTACCATGATGACATCTTTCAAAGCCCACTTAGTCATGTGGCATCGCCTCCTTTTTTGAAGGGCTATTGACCGAAACAGTCGCTTCCAGAACATAGTGGGGGAGATGGTCATGGGCATAAGCTAATGCGGCTTCAAAATACGCAAAGAGTTGGCTTGCTGATCCGGTCAGCATCGTCACATAGTGAGCGGAACGAGGGCTCAAGCCATGAGTCTCTGCCAGTTGGACGATCGTGGCGATTTCTTCCATATAATGATTTTCGCCAAATACGTAAAACGAATATTTGCAATCAACCAAAAAGTCACCATTCGCAAGGTTCTTTCCTTTGTTGGGTTGCGCCTGTTCGCCATTCAAGAATGTGTCACCCGCAGTGTCTCCGGGACAGCCTTTGGAAAAAGTAAACTCACCCACGAGGTGTGTCTTTGATTCGTAGGCGTTGATAAATAGCGCCTCTGCTGCGTCTATGACACTAGGCGCTTCCCCTCGAAAAAGGGTAC
This sequence comes from Enterococcus sp. AZ095a, assembly GCF_050546735.1. Lineage (NCBI taxonomy): Bacteria > Bacillati > Bacillota > Bacilli > Lactobacillales > Enterococcaceae > Enterococcus > Enterococcus sp. AZ095a. Next base: position 1,441,188 of record NZ_CP172953.1, read on the forward strand.
TGAACAGATCGGTCTGCTGCCAAACAGCGCTCGTATTCGTTTTTTCGATACTTGTTAAAATTTGTTGCGCGAAATGGTCTTTCATTGGGTACAAGCTAACTCGGCACCCCGTGATATCGATCCCATCTGCCGCACAGGCGATTGGTTCATTTGTCATTTTTCTCTTCTCCTCTCGATGGTTTTTCTGTCTACAAAAAAAGCGTTCCTCCTTTTTCTATCCACACGTAGACAGAAAAAATGGGAACGCGAAAAATCATGCGCTGCCACTTCCCTACGTTGGTACTAACCAAATCAGGTTCTAAGGGACCAGACATACGTCTATCTCAGCATAAAGCGCCCCTAGTGGATAATCTTCTATTCAATTACCCCCCGAGTGTAGCACAGGAGGCGACAAAGGACAATAGATAGCGATTTTCGTCATTTGCCAATTGTTGCCGAATCAACCGATCCATTCAGTAAGTTAATAATGATATCAGCAGTGGTACATATGAAAGTTTTTACATATAAAAAAACATCTTGAAAAGCTATTGACAAGGAGTAAATAGTTGTGTAAAGTAGAAAACCGATGGTAAAACGTAAACGTTACGTTTTGTTTTTGTAAATCGTAATTGATTTATCAGTGTTTTGCCGAGGAAAAGGAAATATGGAAAAATAAAAAGGAGTGTATTTTGAAAATGAAGAAGTTTTTTAAAATAACGATGTTATCAACAGTAGCCCTAGCTTTGGCGGCCTGTGGACAAGGAGGCTCTGATGCAACTGAACAATCAGGCAACGCTGCTTCTGATAATGAACAAATCCAGGTCATGGCTACGTTTTATCCGATGTATGATTTTACTCGTCAAGTTGTAGGGGATGAAGGGGAGGTTGAATTATTGATGCCCGCGGGCACTGATTCCCACGATTATGAACCTTCTGCAAAAGATATGGCAAAGATCCAAGATGCGGATGTTTTCGTCTACAACAATGAGAACATGGAAATGTGGGTTCCTTCGATTGAAGCCACGTTAAATGACGGGGATGTGACAGTGGTTAAAGCCACAGAAGGAATGGTCCTGTTACCCGGTGACGATGACCACGACCACGATCACGATCATGACCACGGCGATGATGGTCATTCTCATGAATTAGATCCCCATGTCTGGTTAGCCCCAAGCTTAGCCATGAAACAAGTAGAGGCTATCCGTGACCAGCTGAGTGAGGCTTATCCAGCGAAAGCGACAGCCTTTGCTGAAAATGCTGCAAATTATTTAGCACAGTTACAAGATCTTCATGAATCGTATGAAGAAGCATTTAGCAATCCGGCGCAAAATCATTTTGTAACGCAGCACGCCGCTTTTGGTTATTTAGCTTTAGAATACGGATTGACCCAAGTTCCGATCTCCGGTCTTTCACCAAGTGAAGAGCCTTCCGCTTCACGGATCGCAGAACTAAAAGAGTTCGTTCAAGAAACAGGCATTCAGACGATCTATTTTGAAGAAAATGCCAAAGACAGCATTGCCCGGACGTTAGCGTCAGAAGCAGGAGTCGAACTGGCTGTTTTGAATCCATTAGAAGGCTTGACCCAAGAGCAGATGGATAACGGGGAAGACTACATTTCAATTATGGAGCAAAACCGCGATGCCTTGAGAAAAACCACCGATGTAGCAAATGACAAAGAAATGGCTGAAGCCGAAAAAGAAAAAACAGTTTATAACGGCTACTTTGAGGATGCCGATGTACAAGACCGTCCTTTATCTGACTGGGCAGGAGACTGGCAATCCGTTTACCCATTTTTACAAGACGGAACATTGGATCAAGTGTTTGATTATAAAGCAAAAATGGACAAGAAAATGACAGCTGACGAATACAAAGAGTATTATACGACAGGGTATCAAACGGATGTTGCTCAGATCAAGATCACAGACAATACAATGACATTTATTTTTGATGATGGTACAGAGAAAGAAGCTAAGTATGTGTATACTGGCAAAGAGGTTTTGAACTACTCAGCTGGTAATCGTGGCGTACGCTTCTTATTTGAAAGCACCGATGAAGATGCGGCGTTCAAATATATCCAATTTAGCGACCATATGATCGCACCAGGTGCTTCACATCATTTCCATATCTACTTTGGCAACGAGAGTCATGAAGCGTTACTAGAGGAAATGGAGCATTGGCCGACCTATTACCCAACGGGGATGAGCGGATTAGAAATTGCACAGGAAATGCTCTCCCATTAAAAAAAAGATTGACAATCTTCGCTCTTTTCGTCAAAGTAAACTTGATAGGAAGGAGCGAGATTTTTTTGGAAAAAACATTGAAGAAATTAGCGAAAGTGATTGACCGGATGATGGATCACGTTGATTTGTATGGCGGACCCAGTGTGGTTAGTGACGACGATCTTGAGCATTACTTAGGTCCTGTTTTTTACTTGATCTTTTGCGCGGAAACAGATGGCGGCATGACCAAACTAAAAGACAAAGTCTTTGTTGAATGGGTATATACTGAAATGCTGCCTCAAGAAGTACCGTACAGTCTAAATTTTCTTCCGTTTGCCAAAACAGCCATTGAAGACTTTTATTACTGCATGTATAAAGAAAAGCATATTACCAAATCGCAATACCTAGAAATTGCCTTTGTATTGGCTGAAAAACAACCTATCTTTTTCGCTCGGATGTCCAAACCACAGTTTTGGTCAGCTGAAAAGAAAGAAGCGATGTTAGCAATGATTAAAGACACCGATCCCGAAGAACATGATCTATTGCCCGTTGATGACCCACGGATTGCTGCAATCTCGCCAAAAATCGTCCCATTTCCAACAAAACATACGGCCTTTGATGACGCAGCAGATACGCCGGTCGCCTATCAGGTCCGTATTGATTTAGAAGGATACCGTCCGCCAATTTGGCGTCGTTTGATTATTCCTGCAGGGCTGACCTATGAACAGCTACATATTTTGATCCAGATTGCCTTTGAGTGGATGAATCAACATTTGTATTTGTTTATTGCCGGCTCGAAATCGATCGGCTTAGGCAATTCCGTTCCAACGGATGCGTCCGCTATTGACCAAGATTTTCAGTATTGTAAGTCCATGACCTATATTTATGATATGGGGGCAGATTGGACACATAAGATCAAGATTGAAAAAGTGTTGACAGCAGAGGATCATCCGAATCCGGTCGTCCCGGTTTGTATCAAAGCTGTGGGCGATGTCCCGATCGAAGATGCCTTTGATGATGATATCCGTGAACCACTGGATCGTGAGATCATCAATGAAGTTTTACTCGATTATTGGGAAACAGGAGAATATGTTTAACTAGTAGTTAGGAAATTGTCCGTAATTTTACAAGAATCAAACAGCACAACCACCAGACCGTAACGGTTCTGGTGGTTTTTTAGTGGTTTCCTATCAAAGGCGCTTCTTGATATACTCTGTCATCGGTTTGGTGTAGCACGAGAAGTCTGTTGGTTGCGCATGTACCTCATTGATCCGATTTGCTAGAAGATAACCGATGTAAGGTCCCGTCGTTAAACCGGAAGAACCTAGCCCGCTGGCGGCGAACAAATTCGTTTCATCAGGCACTTCCCCAAAGAAAGGCGCAAAATCAGAGGTGTAAGCGCGTGTGCCGACTCGCATAGTCATTGGGGCAGCAAAGAGTGCTTCGGGGTCTTCAAGAAAAGCACCGATTCCTGTCATCAATTGCTGTTGGGCTGCTTCAGTAGGTGTCAAATCCCAACCAGCATTATTTTCATGAGTAGCGCCTAATAAAATTTGACCATTAGAGAAGGGAATCAAGTCGCCTTCGCCTTCTAGCATGGCGACCGGCCAACTGTTTGTCGGCAGGTTGGTGGCAAAAGAGAGCAACTGGCCTTTTTGCGGACGGATATCAACCTGATACCCTAAAGGTGATAACAAGTCTAGTAATCCCGGTCCAGCTGTCAGGCAAAGAATCTCGGTTTCAAGAAAGTGATCCTTGGTTTTGATTTGCCAATGGTTGTCGGTTCTGACGATCTCAGCTTTTTCTTCAATAAAAGTCACTTGCTGCTGCTGAGCGTTTGCTTTTAAGTGGGCAAGATAAGCCTGACCATCTAAGCGGCCACCGCCTGTGATTCGTAAAGAGGGCATTTCTTTTAGTAATGGCAATACCTCTTTGGTTTGTGAGCCCGTCAGTAAGTCGATTTCGCCGATTCCTGGTGCCGCCTTACGTCGATTTTCAGCTAATTCTGCCAGTTCTTGAAGCGCCTTTTCTGGTCGCACTACCAAAGTGCCACATGGGGCATAGATGGATTCATCTAAAGCAAAATCCCGTACCAATTTCGGGAAGAAAGCGGCTCCGTCTTGTGCTAACTGGTACCATTTTTTATTGCGGCGTTTGGATAACCAAGGGGAAATGATGCCAGCGCTGGCAGATGTTGCTTGACCGATGAGGGAATCAATGACAGTCACGTCAAATTTGGTTTTATCAAGATAATTGGCGAGGGTCAAACCGATGATCCCACTGCCGATAATCATAACTTTTTTCATAGTAGAAGACTCCTTTGTTTGATTTCATTGAAAAGCGAATAAAAAGCGAAAGTTCTCTTAATGCCGTTTTCTTTGCGTACTTAATTGCGTATAATAAGGAAATGGAAAAGAGGGTATTATGCAAACTATTCAAACAGTCTTAAAAGAACATTTTGGCTATTCACAGTTTCGTGAAGGTCAAGAGACGATTATTCAATCTATTTTAACACAACAAAATGTTTTGGGAATCATGCCCACAGGTGGAGGGAAATCCATTTGTTATCAATTGCCAGCGCTCTTGCTGGATGGAGTGACCTTGGTCATCTCCCCTTTGATTTCATTAATGAAAGACCAAGTAGATAGCCTCGTTGATATGGGGATCCCAGCAGCGTATATCAATTCTTCCTTGACAGGAGCACAGATCAATCAACGCTTGCAAGAAGCACGCCAAGGGCGAATCAAACTGCTTTATGTTTCGCCAGAACGCTTAGACTCAGAATCTTTCCGCTACTCATTGCGGCAGATGCCGATCGCTTTATTGGCCGTTGATGAAGCCCACTGTATTTCCCAATGGGGACATGATTTTCGCCCGAGCTATCTGCGACTCGCCGAAACGATCGAAAACTGGGAGCAGAAGCCAACGATCGTTGCCCTTACCGCGACAGCTACACCCAAAGTTGCCGAAGACATCGAAAACTTACTTTCAATTCCGGCAGAAAATCAAGTCAAAACCGGGTTTGCTCGGGAAAATTTGGCTTTTCAAGTCGTCAAGGATCAAAAAGATACCTACATCACAACGTATTTGAAAATGAACCAAGGACAATCAGGTATCATTTACGCCAGTACCCGCAAGGAAGTGGAACGGATCTATCACCTGTTGAAACATGAACGCGTGTCCGTCGGGTATTACCATGGCGGACTTTCAGAAGAAGAGCGCTCATTTTTCCAAGAAGAATTTCTTTATGACCGCCTGCAAGTGATGGTAGCGACCAATGCATTCGGGATGGGAATCAACAAAAGCAATGTCCGTTTCGTGATCCATGCCCAGATACCTGGAAATTTGGAGTCTTATTATCAGGAAGCCGGGCGTGCCGGACGAGACGGCGAACCCAGTGATGCGATCTTACTTTATGCTCCACAAGACATGCAGATTCAGCAATTCTTTATCGATCAATCCGAATCAGATATTCTTTATCGCCAAAACGAATACTTGAAATTGCGGGAGATGAGCCAATACGGACATACCCAACTGTGCTTACAGCGCTATATTTTGCGTTATTTTGGAGAAGATGGTTCCGATTGCGGTCGTTGCAGCAATTGCCTTGATGAAAGAGAACAAGTGGATATCACAGTGGATACACAAAAAGTGTTGTCATGTGTGAAACGAATGGGCGAACGCTTCGGGAAAGCCTTGGTGGGGAAAGTGCTAACGGGCTCTGGCGACCAAAAAGTCAAACAGTGGGGCTTTGAAAAGTTACCAACTTATGGATTAATGAAAGATTGGTCTCAAAAGGAAGTCAATCAGCTGATCGATTATTTAACAGCATCAGGGTATCTTTTGCCGTCAGAAGGGCAATACCCTTTGTTAAGTGTGACCAATGCGGGGATTGATGTGTTGCTTGGAAAAGCAAAAGTTTATAGAAAACAAACCAAAGTCAAACAGTTAGTGGTTGATGATGAACTGTTCGATCAACTGCGCACCTTACGATTGAATCTCGCACAAGAACAAAATTTGCCGCCGTATGTCGTTTTTTCTGATAAAACACTGCGAGAATTGGCGGAAGTTCAGCCAAAAACGCCGATCGATTTTTTACAGATCAAAGGGGTTGGCCAAAACAAATTGGATAAGTATGGCGATGCCTTTTTAGCATTGCTTTCTGAATACGAAAAGACGGAAAGTGACTAAAATAGACCATTTTCTCTACGATAAGACAAAAAAACAGCAGGAAGGGACGAAAAATCAGTGATTACGATTCGACCGGCAATAGCTGCAGATCAAGCGTTTTGGTTTTCTTTGGATACTCACTTACCAAAGGAAGTCTTCGCCAAAAAGATAATGGAAAAAACTGCTTATGTGATAGTTGCAGACGAACAGCCAGTAGGGTTACTGCGCTACAATTTTTTCTGGGACACGATTCCTTTTTGTACCATGTTAGTGATCGCAGAAGCGCATCAAGGCAAGGGACTTGGGAAACGGTTGGTTACTTATTGGGAACAACAGCAAAAAGCAGCCGGCCATGCTCTTTGTTTGACTTCCACGCAAGTCGACGAGCAAGCACAGCATTTCTATCGCAACCTTGGTTACCAAGATGCCGGTGGGTTACTTTTGACAAGTCCTGGATTTGAACAGCCGATGGAATTATTTCTTATCAAACAGTTGTGATGTTTTTGCTAGCTTGTGGTACATTGATAGGAGAATGAGAAAATAGGAGCGTTTACTATGTCTTTTTTTGGAAAAATCGATTTCAATGAGTTATCAGAGACCGATCGTGCGATTTATCATTATATGTCGAGCCAAAGTGATAAGATTCCCTATATGCGGGTTCGTGAGATCGCGCTTGAATCCCACACCTCAGCTTCTTCTGTTATGCGCTTTATCCGTAAATTAGGGTATGAGAGCTTTACAGAATTTCGTACCCAGTTCAAAGCACCTGAGTTAGATGCTGTCAGTTTTTTTAGCAGTATGACCGTTTTGGATCCGGAACGCTTCCCGCGAGACATCGAAGGAAAAATCCGGCGAATCGCTGAACGAATGCTGGAATGTGAGAATATTATTTTTTATGGCATCGGTGCGTCAGGTTCAATGTGTGAATATGCTGCCCGCCGTTTTGCCACAATCGGATTTAACAGTTATGCTTTGGTGGATAATACCTATCCAATCTTTGCGAAGCTGAAACATACGTCAGACAATATGATCGTGGTCCTTTCAATCACCGGAACGACCACCGAGATCATTGAAGTGGTCAATGGCTTTCGTAATAATCCTGACTTCACCACTGTAGCAATCACCAGTGACGCCAACAGCACACTGGGGCGAATGTCCGATTATGTCTTAGACTATTCAGTTGATGTGAAACGCATCAACAAGTATGAAGATTTGACGACGCAAATTCCTTGCCTTTTCTTAGTCGAAGCGTTGTCGGAGACGGTTCGTCAGTTTTCTTTATCCGCAGGGGAATAAGCTACATTTTTCCTTTAATAAATGAAAAAAACAAACAGGTTTAATGGATCAAGAGACTTTTCTTTTGATGACTTTTGGACCTGTTTGTTTTTTTGCATTTTAGCAAGCTAATTACGGTTCATTCTTGTTGATAGAAAATGAGAGGGACGCCTGACATGAAGCGTCGATTCAAGGTGTCGAGGATTAAAGGAATAACGTAATCTAAGATCATTGAGCTTTTTGTTGTATAAAAGGGAGATGGCAAGTTTCTAAAATAGTTGCAACAATAACATATGAATGAAACGTATGTTTTTTTTAACTTCATGCAGGATATTCATCGATCGAGGAATATCGTGAATTTTATTCTAAGTAGAACATCGATATAATTAGTATGACATGTTTGAAAACCATGGTTTTTGAGATATCAAGTACGACTACGATCAAGATAGAATGAATTCCATATAAACAGTACTATTTAGGCTTTTGTAAAGAGATTGGCTTTAATAAAATAACACGTCTCAAAAACGATCGTTTTCGAAATGAACAACTCACAAGGAGGAGGGAGAATGGATATCAACGGTGCATCTATTAGAGGAAGGGCTTTGAAAGTATGTTTGGTCTTATTGTTCGCTTTCGGGTTTACAAGAACGAGTTTTGGCGAGGAGAGACGTTCAACGGAAACGGAGGGGACAGTGGGGTTTACCGGGATTTATGAGCCTTTGGATCAACCAGAACCATCTCCACCAACCGGTCCTGTTCCGCGTCCACCGCAAGACACGGGTAAACCCGGCGGGCAGCTGCCCCAGACAAACTTCATTCAACGGTTGGATTGGGTGATTCTTGGAAGTCTCTTGCTGATCACCGCACTTAACATATACGTAGTAAAACAACTTATCAAAAAAGGGAAATCAACATTCCCTAAGTGGGGCTAGATCCCATGGGGAAAATAAGAGAAATGACATTTAGGAGTGAATGCGATGAACTCATTTTTTCGCAAAAAAAATAAGTGGTTGCTGGTTCTACTTGCCTTACTCCCACTGATTACAACATTAACAATCATGAATGCCGAGACGATTTTTTCGTGGACACCAGAGGAAGAACACGAGGAGAAGGCCGACGATGAAGTGAGTGGAGAAATCTCCTTTGCGGAGGAACTGATCCAAGGAGAGGTCGAGCACGTAATAGATTTTATTTTCTACTCAGAAGTTGCCCTCGAAACGGTGGACATCGCGTTGCCTCAGGAAATAATCATTGATCAGGAAGCTTTGAACGATGAACTAACGGTGGTAGCAACAGACCACGAAGGTGTGTGGCAGCTGAACAGCGAGACCCCACAAACGACTTTTGTCTTACCGATTCTTGTGGATACGATCGGAGAATATGAGATCATCGTTGCCGAGACTGCTACGCAGCGCCTGCTGATCTTAGATCATACGGATGCCGAAGACACTGATTCGACGGAAGAAGAGAATGACTCTGCGGAAGTAGATCAAGCAGATGAGGCTGCGGATGAAGTAGGAAGAGAGGCAGAAGTAGATGATAGAAGTGATACTACAGCTAAAATTCGAATTGAGCGAGCAGATTTCTTAGATCATTTTGATTTGCAAGGACACCCTATCGATGCTACTTATAACGAGCAAACAGGAGAAGTGCTGTTAACGCCCAATCTATCAGATCACGTTGGTAATGTTACTTTAAAAGAAAGGCTCAGTTTGGATCGTCCATTTACGCTAAAAGGCAAAGCAAATATCGGAACGAGATTAGACGGAGCCGATGGCATTGCTTTTGGCTTTCACAATTCGGCTACAGATGAAGTCGGGTATCCAGGAAATGCGTTTGGTATTGGCGGTTTGATCGATGGCTTTGGGTTTAAATTGGACAATAATTATAACACTACACCTAGTGTTTTTGAAGAATTCACGAATCGATTTGAGGTGATTAGAGATCCAATGTCTGTTGGCGGTGCGCCATTCGCTGGATTCATCTATCATACAGGTCCGCGAACGATGGCGACCTATACCGGCAATGATGCATTACCGCAAAGAGCTGGAAATCGCTTGGGACATGATTTGGATGTACTTATTCAATATCAGCCGGATGAAAATGGGAGATGGTTTCAAGTCGATTATGACAATCGGACATGGCGTAGAGATATTAGTGATTGGCAACCTGAGGATGTTTCTGCGATGGCTTTTCTTATTACTGGAAGTACAGGTGCAAGGAGTGATCGCCATACCTTTACTTTTGATTGGATGGAATATCACATTGGTACTGGAACCGTCCATGTAAACTATCTGGATCGAGAGACAGGGGAGGATATTCTACCAACTGAAACATTAGAACTACCATTACGTTTCCTTCATACCCTTGACCCCAAGAACCGAGAGAGCGATGAACCCTATCAGTTAGGGTATGACTATTACGGGGTTGAGTATGTCACAGAACACTTTGACCCAGGTACATTTGCTATTATGCCGCAGCCTTTCCATCAGAATGTTACTTTTTTATTTGATCGCGTGCCATCGAACATCAAGATCAATCACATAGATGAAGAAGGGGTAGCATTGAGGGAACCAACCTATCAAGGAGAATTCGTAAATGAATCGGTCGATATCCTTCCTGAGGAGATTCCTTATTACCAATATCTTTACGAGCGGGACGGTCAGCCGCTGGAAACAAGAGTCACCCGAGATGAACAAGAATACTGGCTGGTTTATGGTTTGGAAAGTACTCCGCAACCAGTAGACCCTCTTGATCCGGATACGCAAGTAAATCCTGAGAATCCGCCTGAGATTGATGCAGAACAAGGGTTTGTCAGCTTGGATTTTGTTTCCCAATTCCAGTTTGGGACAGTTGGCATTCGGTCAGAAACGACGACCTACGATGCCCTGCCGCAGAAACTGCTTCAGCCGGCTGATCCAAATGATAATCTACGCCCTAATTATGTGCAGGTTTCAGATCGGAGGCGGGAAAATTCCGGTTGGACCCTCCGTGCAACCTTACGAGAGCCTTTTGAAAGTGATGAAGGGCATCAACTGACTGGTGCTAGAATTTTATTAGACAATATCGATGTAGTAACGACTCGAGAAAACGTGTCTGAGCCACCTACTCACAAACAGCAAGCAGCACTGACTGTTGGAAATGCGGAGATAATCGCACAAGCAGGTGCCAACCAAGGCAGAGGCACTTGGGTCCAGCGCTTTGGCGATCGAGAAACAATGGATCAAAGTGTCAAACTTGAGGTGCCAATTAGTGCGACTCCTCAAGCCACGAGATATTCAGCAACCATTCTTTGGGAACTTTCATTTGTTCCTTAACAATAAACAAAAAGAAGCTGCAGCGATTTGCAGCTTCTTTTTGTTAGCATCGGAGAAGACACAATGTCGGATGTATCAGGGGATTTGGTGTTATCCATTATTTATGGTACACCTTGTACCATGATGAAGATTTTTCCTTTTTGCCATGAGTTGCACCAAAGTATGAAGATCGTCTTTTTTTGAAAACGTTTTTAATTATACTGAATGAAAGGAATCGGCAACATGTTGCTTCTGCTAAGAAGGAGCAAATGCCGCAAGTTCGATAAGCAAAAGAAGAGAGCCTAATGATTGGAGAGAATAATAGTGGAAACCGTAAAACTAAAAGAACTGATTGACCAAATGACTGTAGCTGAAAAAGTGGGCCAGTTGGTCCAATTGACGCCAGATTTTTTTGCGCAAGGAGGAGAAATCACCGGTCCGATGCAACAATGGCACATGAGTGAAGACCAATTATTTTCGATTGGTTCTGTGTTGGGCACTCATACTGCGGAACAAGTGTATGCCATCCAAACGTCTTATCTTGAGAAAAGTCGCTTAAAGATTCCTCTTGTTTTTATGGCAGATGTTATCCATGGGTATGAAACGATTTTCCCAATTCCACTGGCCTTAGCATCTTCCTTTGATGCGCAGTTAATGGAAGAGGTTGCTAAAGCTTCAGCAAAAGAAGCGGCAGAAGCTGGTGTCCATGTCACGTTTTCACCGATGGCGGATCATGTTAAAGACGCGCGCTGGGGAAGGGTCTTGGAAAGTAATGGGGAAGATCCGACCTTATCTGCGGTGTTGACGGCTGCTTATGTACGAGGGTATCAAGGAACTGCTTCCCTTGCAGAAAATAAACAGCGAATTGCTGCTTGTGTCAAACACTTTATCGGCTATGGCGCTGCAGAAGGCGGCCGGGATTACCATACTGTCGATTTGTCTGATCTGGAGCTCTACCAAAATTATCTGCCCGCGTTTCAGGCGGCGATTGAAGCTGGTGCAGAATTGGTCATGACTTCTTTTAATACGATCCATGGTGTGCCGGCCACAGCCAATCAACCATTGTTGCAGGAAGTATTGCGAGAAAAGCTTGGGTTTGATGGCTTGATCATCTCAGATTGGGCAGCGGTGGCGGAATTGATGGCGCATCGTGTAGCTGCTGATCGAAAGGAAGCCGCACAGAAAGCTTTTACTGCAGGTGTCGAAATGGATATGATGAGTGATTGCTATTTGAACGCACTAGAGCAAATCATTCAGGCAGATCCTGCTATGAAAGAGCAGTTGAATAAGGCGGTTTTTCATGTGCTACATTTAAAGAACAAGCTAGGCCTTTTTGAAGACCCTTATAGAGGGTTAGCACCGGAAAACTTAACGCCTAGACTCCTAAAGGAAACCCGTCTTCTTTCACGAGAAGCAGCAAAGCAAACAACGGTTCTTCTGAAAAACCAGGCATTGTTGCCTTTGCAGAAAAAACAAAAGGTCGCGCTGATCGGTCCCAAAGCAGATTCAAAGGATCTTTTGGGGGCTTGGTCGTGGATCGGCAAACCAGAGGCTGCGGTCTCCTTAGCGGAAGGTCTTTCTCAAAAAGAAATTGACTTAACTGTCTTACCGTACCCTGATGGGGAAATGTTGACGAGCGCCTTTCTTGATGAGGCGTGTAAAGTCGCTAAAGGAGCTGAGGTCGTTTTATTGGCTCTGGGGGAAACCAGCGAGGAAGCGGGAGAAGCGGCAAGTCTGACCAAACTTTCTTTATCAAGAAAGCAAGAAACATTGATTGAAGCAGTAAGTCAGGTCAATCCTAGGATCGCAACGATTCTTTTCTGTGGCAGACCACTGGTTTTGACCGCCATCGAGCCTCTTTGTCAAGCAATCATGATTGCCTGGTTCCCTGGATCAGAAGGCGGTAATGCATTGGCAGATTTGTTGATGGGCGAATCTGAACCGCAAGGACGTTTAGCTATGAGTTTTCCAAGGGCAGAAGGACAGTTGCCGTTGACTTATGCTCAACTCTCTACAGGTCGGCCACTGACAGAAGAGAATAGTGATCAAAAATATATTTCGCGCTATATGGATGAAAAAAATGAGCCGTTGTTTTCTTTTGGCTCGGGGATAGGCTATAGTAAATGCACGATTACCCACACCCAAATCATTATTCCTCAGGAAAAGGGTGCGCCATTTGAGATCAGTTGCACACTGAAAAATGAGGGCGATGTGCCGCATACAACGACATTGCAACTCTATAGCAGAGACGATGTTACGGAAGTAGCACGACCGATGAGGGAATTGAAACAATGGCAAAAAATCCATCTTGCTGCAGCCGAAGAAAGGCAGCATTCATTCTATGTTACACCAGAGGATTTTGCTTATGTTCATTCCGATTTCTCGACAGAAAGTGATCCTGGTACGATTTCCTTATACCTTGGCTTTGCTGCTGCCTCAGCGAAGTTGATTGGTACGCTCACGATTTAAAAGCCTTTCGAGGCTTTTTTTTTCGGGTACAACTTGTACCAAAGTGGCACAGGTTTCAAGGTGCTGGTACATGCGCCAACTAGTCCTAGAACCATTGTGGGTGAAAACGTTTTTATATATAGTTGGTTTATCGGATGGCCAACCTTAGAGTGGTCGTTGATTTTTTCAGAAAAATAAAAACGTTTTTATTTTTGGGAAGAATCCTTCAGGAGGGGAGAATCATTTGACAAATCGAATCACGATTCGGGAAGTGGCAAAGGAGGCAAACGTGTCGATTGCGACCGTGTCTAAAGCATTAAACGGTGTCGATGTTGTTCGGCCCGCAACGAAAGAACGTGTGATGGCTGCCGCGCAGCGGTTGCATTATGTCCCAAATTTGATGGGCAAACAATTAAAAAACACGAAAACCAAGATGCTTGGTTTTTACACCACCAGCATTAAGGGCCCCTACTTTAGCGTACTAGTTGAAGCCATTGCCAGAGAGGCAGAAAAACATGGGTATGCAGTCAACGTGTTTTTATCTGCAGATAAGCGCGTTGTCCTCAATAGTATTTTAGGTGGTGTTGTTGATGGCATTATTGGATTTGAAGATTTTTTAACGAAGCAGGATTTGGCTGCGATGGAACGAGAACAAATCAAAGCCGTCTTTATCGATCGAAACATTCAAGAGAAGAACTTCGGCAGTGTAGTCTTTGATTCTTTCGAAAAAGGGAAAGCAGCCACCGAGTATCTTTTGTCACTTGGCCACAAAAAAATTGCCTTTATCAGTGGTATTACTGGTGTTTATGATAGTGATGAGCGTTTAAGAGGGTATTTAGAAGCATTAAACGAGGCAGGGGTTTCTAAACGGTCGGACTATCAATTGCAGGGGTTCTTTGAAGAAGAACGAACGAGAGTCCGCGTGCAACAGTTTTTGCTAGAGCAGAAAGATTTACCCACAGCGTTTCTGGCGGGAAATGATCTTAGTGCGATAGGAACGGTCAAGGCGATCCATGAGACCAAGTGGCGGGTGCCGGATGATTTCAGCGTAATTGGCTTTGATGGCATCGATCTCTTGGACTATTTCATGCCTCGGTTGACGACTGTGAAAAATCCAATCCAATTGCAAGGGGTCACGGCAGTAAACCACTTGATCGAAATGATTGAGGAAAATGCATGTGGTGTCTCCTACGTTTTACCAGGAGAATTGAGTATTAAGCAATCGACAAAACAAGTAAATGAATAATGAGGGTGAAGCAATGTTTATTGGAATTGATGTTGGAGGAACGGCTATCAAATATGGTGTGATTTTGAGAACGGGTGAAATTGTGAAGAAAGGACAGATGCCAACCATTCATGAAAAAGAAAAATTTTTGCAATCCATCACAGCATTGATCGAATCGCTGCAGCAAGATGCAGTGATCGAAGGTGTCGGTATTAGCGCACCGGGCATCATCCAAAAAGATGGCACGATGATCACGGCAGGATCAATCAAACCGCTTTATGGAATCAACCTAAAGTTGGAATTAGAGAAACGTGTCAAGCTGCCAGTCCTTGTTGAAAATGATGCCAATGCTGCAGCGATTGCTGAAAAATGGCTTGGGCATGCACAGGCTTGTGAGAACTATCTTTGTCTTGTTGTGGGAACTGGTATTGGTGGCGGGATCATCGTCAACAATCAGCTCTATCGAGGCAGTCATGGCATGGCAGGTGAATTTGGGTGGATGCTGATCGACACATTGCCTGAACAGGGAAATCTAGAGTCAGTTTCCTTGAATCAACGAGCAGCCATCGTGGGTGGTCTTTGCCATCAGTATCAACTGGCACTTCAGCAACAAGGGCGAAGTGATCTGCCTCAAGATGCAGTCGAGATCTTCCAGAGAGGAGAACAAGGAGAAGTAGTAGCGAACCAAGTGATTGCTCAATTTTTCCAAGATTTATCAGTGGGCTTACTGAATTTGATCAGTACATTTGATCCCGAGCTGATTTTGGTTGGTGGTGGGGTCAGTGAAAATGATGGTTTCATGACAAGGCTTGAAGAGACCATGAGCCAGCTAAAAGCTCGCCATGAAAGTATTGGTTATTTAGAAGGTCGCACGATTGCACCGATTCAACGAGCAAAATTAAAAAATGATGCTGGTATGATTGGTGCGGTCTATCAATTGATGAACTAATAAAGGAAAGCATGTATTTCCTTTGGGTGAAAAAGTAAGCGTTTTAGAAAGGGTGGAAAAATGGAATCAAAAGGTGTCATGCTAAAAGCAACCCCACAGAAAAGGTCATTTTTGCAAAAACTAAAAAGCCAAAGCTTTTATCAAGCGATGGTTTGGCCAGGTATTATCTTGATGATTATTTTTAATTTTATCCCATTGTATGGGATCGTTATCGCGTTTAAAGATTACTCAGTTCTTGATTCGATCGCAAATGCGGAGTGGGTCGGTACTCAATATTTTCAAGAATTTTTTAGTGATTCAATGTTTTGGACGGTGATGAGTAATACATTGGGCATCAGCTTTTTTAAACTACTGATTGGCTTTCCAGCGGCGATTGGTTTAGCGGTATTGATCAATGAAATCGTTCATGTGCGCTTGAAGAAGGTCGTTCAAACGGTGTCTTATTTGCCGCACTTTCTTTCTTGGGTCATCTTAGGTGGCATGTTTATTACGTGGTTGTCTGATACCGGTCTGGTCAATAATTTACTGTTAGGTTTTGGGTTGATCGATGAACCGATCCGCTTCTTGACCGATCCCGAAAAATATTGGGCGATTGCAGTCATTTCCGATATTTGGAAAGAAGTTGGCTGGAATACGATTTTATACATCGCTGCTATGACGGGGATCAATCCAGCTCTTTATGAAGCAGCTAGAATGGATGGCGCCACGAAGTTCCAGCAGATCACGCGGATCACGATTCCTTCGATCCGTCATATTATCGCCTTGACATTTGTTTTGTCAGTGGGTGGGTTATTGGGTTCAAACCTCGATCAGACACTCGTCTTACAAAACCCTGTCAATTATCAGTCCAGTGAAGTCATTAATTCATTTGTCTATAAAATGGGGATCCAACAAGGAGACTTCTCCTATGCGACCGCCGTTGGCCTGTTTGTGTCGGTTGTTTCTTTGATCCTCGTAGTAGGAAGTCATCTTTTGACCAAAAAAATCAGTGATGAATCAGTCTTTTAGAGGAGGAAAAGTATGAAACAAACATTTTCAAAAGATGAGAAGATCTTCAATACCGCCAATGTGATTTTCATGGTATTCTTTTTAGCCATCATTGCGTTGCCATTATGGAATATCGTCGCTTTGTCGTTCAATGATGCAACCGATGCCGCAAGAGGGGGGATCTATTTCTGGCCACGGGAATTTTCACTAGAAAGTTACTACACCGTTTTTGAAGATTCTGCGATCTATAAAGCTTTTGTTATCTCAGTTGCAAAAACAGTGATTGGCGTTGTTTTGCATACGGCATTAACGGCGATGGTCGCCTATGGGATGAGTCGCAGAAACTTAATGGGACGGAAAATCTACATGAACATGGGGATTTTAACGATGTTCGTTTCCGGAGGAATGATCCCAACCTTTCTCTTATTCAAAGAATTAGGATTGTTAAATAATTTTTGGGTTTACATCATTCCTGTCTTATTTTCTTTTTACGATATGGTGATTTTGATGAATTTTTTCCGGAGCATTCCATTTTCGCTGGAAGAATCTGCCATGATGGATGGCGCCAATCCTTTTATTATTTTCGTGAAAATCATTTTGCCATTGTCCCTTCCAGTTTTGGCAACCATTGCATTATTCCACGGCGTCTTTCAGTGGAACGACTACATGACCGCCAATATCTATGTGGATGATCGTAGTTTATATCCTTTACAAATGCTACTATTTCGGATCGTTTCGGAAAATCTATCGCCCGCAGTGGCGACCGGAACCAATGTTGTCAGAAATACAACTTCACAGTCATTGCAATTAGCAACCATGGTGGTAACGACGGTTCCTGTCGTCGTGATCTACCCATTTTTACAAAAGTACTTTATTCAAGGGATGACTCTTGGATCAGTAAAAGAATAGACAAAAGGAGAGAAAAAAATGAAAGCAAGCAAATTATTTTTAGGGATCGGTCTCGTATGTACATCAGTCATGGTATTAGGTGCCTGTGGTAATTCCAGCAGCGAGTCAAAAGGAGCTGCTGAGGTAGAAGATCTGCCAGAAGCTCGCTTTGAAGCAGACAAAGATATACCAAGCTGGCAAAAAGACACCGACCATGAAGCTACCTTAAAATGGTATGTCAATTTTGATTGGTATGCTCAGCCGGGGTGGGGCAAAGACACTGTGACGCGAAAAATCAAAGAAGACATGAATATCAATGTCGAATTTATTTCAGGAAATGACGAGAACCTTAATACGATGCTAGCTGGTGGCGATCTTCCAGATATCATGACCTTCGATAAAAACCTGTCTGCTGCAAATGAAGCGACAAAATTTGCCTTGCCATTGAATCTTTTGGCAGAAAAATATGACCCTTACTTCTTAGAACATGCAGCGAAACCGGAATCTGTTCAATGGTTTACTTTAGAAGATGGCAACATTTATGGATACCCGAGCTTTTCCACGACTGCACAAGATTATGAGGACGGCAATGTAGTGGGAGACCAAGTTTTCATTGTCCGCAAAGATATTTACGAAGCGTTAGGTGAACCCGATATGTCGACGCCAGAAGGATTTTTAGATGCGTTAAAACGGGCAAAAGAAGCATTTCCGACAGCAGATGATGGTGCAGCTCTAGTCCCATTTGCTTCGACTGCACTAGATATTTCCAATGGTGGGGATGGCGCCTATGGTGGTACTTTGCAAGACTTTCTCAGTATCGCACCAAGTGTAGACGGTCAATTCAATGATCGTGACGCTGATGAGGAATACATCACTTGGATCGAGACATTTAGAAAAGCGTACAATGAGGGATACATCAACAATGACCAGTTTTCAGACAATGACAACACGATGAAGGAAAAACTAGGACAAGGGCGTTATTTTGCTTACCTGCATACGAATACGAAGGGACTCAATGAGTTTATGTCCGATAATAATGCCCGTAATCCTGAGCAAACCTATATTGCCGTCGATGGTCCGAAAAATTCGAATGGCGATGATTCCACTTTTACTGGCGGAAATATTGGTGGATGGACACAAACCTTCATCACGACGTCGACAAAAGAACCCCAAAAAGCCATGGAACTTTTGACCTATTTAGCAAGTGAGTATGGCACGATGGTCACTACCTTTGGTATCGAAGGGGAAACATACAATCTTGTGGATGGCGTGGTTGAGTACTCAGAAGAAACAGAAGCGTTACGAAATTCTGATATTGCTCGCTTTGATAAGGAAATTGGTTTAGGTTCTTATTGGTTTGTTGGCAATGACAATTACGCCATTCAAATGGGACAAAAACCAGCAACATCGATTCGGCAGATGGTGGAATGGTCGCAAGACAAATTGGCGCCGCGTTTTGAGATCGAAGACATTGATCCTCGCACCGGTTCTGAAGCAAGAAACCTCACTTCCATCAACACAGCAAGAGTGCAAGCGTTGGTCAACTTTATTCAGGCAGACTCGGAAGAAACGGGACGTCAGATTTGGGAAGATTACTTACAAGAACGAGAAAATAATGGTTGGTCAGCAATCGTTGATTATCGAAATGAGAAAATCGCTGAAAATATTGAAAAATTAAACTAAAGGTGTGTGAGTGTGATGTTTGCTTTAGAGAGTCGTTTTTATCGTCTTTGCGAAATCGTTTTTCGTATGCTGGTATTGAATCTCTTGTTTTTAGTGGTATCGTTTCCGATCATCACGTTTCCAGCCGCTTTGCGAGCAGTGGTCGATGCTTACGAACATCCTGAAGCAAAACTGCTAAAACCCTTTTTGAAAAATAGCAAAAGCGCGTTATTGAAGACTCTGCCACCAGGGGTCTTCAATCTCTTCTCATTTTTATGCGGACTCAGCTTGTGGCGTTCTGCTACTTTGACGAATTCATTGTTTTTCTCTTTTTTGACCATCATTTTTCTTACTTTTTTGTTGTCCTACAACATTAACCTGTATGTGATGCAATCAAAAATGCAAGATCGGCAAAACCTGTTTGACCTTTTTCGTAGTAGTTTTTTCTTTACGATGATGCACTACCATAAAGGGATCGGAATCTTAGTCCTAGCAGCGATCGGCTATTTCTTCACATGGCAATCAGCACCAGGTATCTTCTATCTGTTTTGTCTGTCTGGTCCCTTGTATTTCTATCAAAAAGTGTTGCATCTAAACAGAGTGGATCAATCTTGATTCACTCTTTTTTTGTTGCTTGTAATCGCCACTAGCAAGGAAGTAAACAGGATGAAACACATTCCAATCTTTGAAACGCATTGAATTGAAAACGTTTGCTATTCTATTAGTAACAAATGTTTCCTATAATGAACCTACAAATCAATTACAAAGGAGTTTCCTCAATGAAAGAAAAAGTGATGGATGCGATGCAGAAATTCTCCAAGGCAATGTTTGTGCCCGTCTTGATTTTGCCGATCGCAGGGATATTGATTGCCGTTGGGAATGTGTTTACAAATGTCCGCTTGCTTGAGCAGTTTCCCTTTTTGGATAATCCGATAACCACCGGTTTTGGTAGTATCTTGTCCGCTTCCTTATTACCGATTTTAACCAATTTGGGCATTATTTTTTGTGTCGGGATTGCTCTAGGGTTAGCTAATAAGAAAAAAGCTGAAGCGGGATTTACCGCGTTGTTAGGTTATTTCGTCTTCTTGAATGCCATGAATAAATTCATGGAGCTTCGGGGGATGTTGGTTCCAGCCGATGCCCTTCAAGGTTCAGGACAAGCGATCGTTTTAGGAATCCAAGTGTTGGACATGGGGGTCTTTCTGGGGATCATTTTAGGGATCGTCGTAGCATTGATCCATAATCGTTTTATCGATACGACCTTTAACAATGCCTTTCAAGTTTATGGCGGCGCGCGCTTCGTCTTTATTGTCTTGATTCCGGTCGTCGTGTTATTAGCCATCGTTTCCACATTTATATGGCCAGTAATACAAACTGGCATCGACGGTTTAGGCGGCATCATTCAACAAACGGGCAACTTTGGCATCTTCTTGTACGGTATGTTGGAACGCTTATTGATTCCAACTGGCTTGCATCACTTGATCTACACGCCGTTTTTGTATACCTCATTAGGCGGTGTCGCAGAAGTTGGCGGTCAAGTCTTTGAAGGGGCACGAAACATTTATTTTGCGGAAATTGCTGACCCAGCAGTCCGCGTATTATCGCAAAGTGTCATTTGGGACGCTCGTGGGATCTCAAAAATGTTTGGACTGATCGGTGCCTGTTTGGCGATGTATCAAACGGCAAAACCAGAAAATAAAGTCAAAGTCAAAGCCATTTTGATTCCAGCTGTCGTCACTTCCTTTATTGCAGGTGTGACTGAACCAATCGAATTTTCTTTTATGTTCGTGGCACCTGTTTTGTTCGTCATTCATTCTGCACTTAGCGGCTTGAGCATGGTGGCGTTAAATCTCTTTGGTTCTCGCGCCATCGGACCGAATGGCTTCATCGACTTTCTTTTGTACAACTTGCCCTTAGGGATCGAGAAAACTCGCTGGCCAGTGTACTTGATCGTCGGAGTCGTCTTCTTCTTTCTTTATTACTTCTTGTTCCGCTTTTTGATCACGAAACTGAATTTGAAAACGGTCGGGCGTGAAGAAGATGGGACAGAGACCAAACTGTATTCGAAGAAAGAGTACAAAGAAAAACAACTTGCTGGAGCAGGTGTCGGGGTCATGGCGAGTGACCAAGCCGCCATTAGTCCGACTGGTGAAACAAGTATCTCAGCAATCATCACCAAAGCGCTAGGTGGCGATGACAATATCAAAACCATCGACAACTGCTATACCCGCTTACGTTTAAAACTAAAGGATCCTGAACTCGTGGATGAAGCGCTACTAAAAGACGAAACACAAGCCAAAGGCGTGATCAAAAATGGTGAAAATGTCCATGTCGTTTACGGGTTGACTGTGCCGAAAGTGCGGGAAGAATTAGAAAATTATCTTGGAAGAGAAGGAGAGATTGAATGATGAAAAATTTTTCAGTAGTGATCGCAGGGGGCGGCAGTACCTTTACCCCGGGAATCGTTATGATGCTACTTGACAATCAAGAACGCTTTCCTTTAAGAAAGCTGAAACTATACGACAATGATGAAGCACGCCAAGCGATCCTCGGCGAAGCCCTGGCGATCTTATTAAAAGAACAAGCACCGCAAATCGAATTTTCATTTACGACGGATCCTGAAGAAGCCTTCAGCGATGTCGATTTCTGTATGGCGCATATCCGAGTAGGAAAGTATGATATGCGGGAAAAAGATGAAAAAGTCCCCTTGCGTCATGGCGTCTTTGGTCAAGAAACCTGTGGTCCAGGAGGGATCGCTTATGGGATGCGCAGCATCACTGGTATGCTGGAGATCATTGATTACATGGAAAAGTATTCCCCCGATTGTTGGATGCTGAATTATTCCAATCCAGCTGCAATCGTAGCTGAAGCATGTCGAGTCTTGCGTCCTAAATCAAAAGTTCTGAATATCTGTGACATGCCCGTGGGCACGTTGCGTCGCATGTCGCAAATCATTGGCAAACAGCCAGAGGAGTTAGAAGTTCGCTACTTTGGCTTGAATCATTTTGGCTGGTGGACTAGTGTCAAAGACAAAGAAGGCACGGAGTACATTCAAACCATACGTGACTATGTTGCAGAACATGGCTATTTGACGCAGATCGAAGTGGATACCCAACATACAGACCCAAGTTGGCAAGACACCCACAAAAAAGCCAAAGACCTCTTGGCTCTCACACCAGAATATCTGCCAAATACGTACTTGAAGTATTATTTATACCCAGATTACGTCTACGAACACATGAAAGAACACCCAGAGTATACGCGTTCCAATGAAGTGATGGAAGGACGGGAAAGACGAGTGTTCGATCATGCCAAAAAGATCACTGCACAAGGATCTGCTGAAGGGATCGCTTTTGAGATTGATGCCCATGCAACCTTTATCGTTGATTTGGCACGCGCCATCGCTTTTAATACGCATGAGCGAATGGTCATGATTGTGGAAAACAACGGCGCGATTGCGAACTTCCCGGATGATGCCATGGTGGAAGTGCCATGTATCGTCGGTTCTGATGGACCAGAAGCCCTCGCTCAAGGAAAAATTCCTGCCTTCCAACAAGCGCTCATGTTCCAACAGGTGACTGTGGAAAAATTAGTGGTCGAAGCATATGTGGAAAAGAGCTATCAAAAAATGTGGCAAGCGTTAAGCCTTTCCAAAACGATTCCTAGCGCAAAAGTAGCCAAAGAGTTACTCGATGATTTGGTCTCGGAAAATGGTGATTACTGGCCAGGATTGTCTTGATTTGTTTCACATTTGCGAAACATTTGCTGATTGGCTAACTGGAAAGAGGAAGATTCTCCAAGAATCTTTCTTTTTTTGATTTTTGCTGTAGAAGAATACTTCTCTGAAGAAAATCATCACTAAACGTCTTCTCAACAAAACGATCAGACAGGTATGCTAGAATATGCCACTAACTATGGTAGAATAAAGCTAATTGAATCAGATGAGAGGGAGCAATGCGATGTTTTTAGGGATTGATATCGGCACGACAGCCATAAAATTTGGGGTCATTGAAGATCGGAAAATCATTTACTCACAGTCATTACCAATCAAAACCCATAGCCACGGGTTAAAACAGACCCAATCAGCGACCCAGATTAGTAGCCAATTGATCAGTGGTGTCACAACGATTCCCGCTCAATTAAAAGCGGCAATCACAGTGATCGGGTTCAGTACCGCCATGCACAGTTTGATGCCAGTGGCTGGTGAGACAGCAGAAGAGATTTACATTTGGTCAGACAATCAAGCGAGTCAAACGATGACGGCCTTTCGTCAAACGGATCTGGCGGCAACGTTTTATGAAGAGACAGGGACACCGATCCATGCAATGTCTCCCTTTGCGAAACTGGCTTACTTTCAAACAAGTGGTTCATATTCCAAAGAGACGAAATGGTTAGGCTTAAAAGAACTAGCAATGGCGTTGTTTACCGGACAAGCACGGATCGATTATAGTACCGCATCAGCAACCGGTCTTTTTTCTTTGAAAGAAAAGCAATGGAGTCAAAAGATTCTCACCTATTTATCCCTTTCAAAAGCCCAATTAGCGCCTTTATGTGCACCGACTGATCGTTTTTTGATTACCGAGGAGATGGCGCAGCGGTGTGGCTTGAAGCCTGAGGTAGAAGTGATGTGTGGGGCTAGCGATGGGTGTTTGGCAGCATATGCTGGCTATATTTCTACAGGGATCCGCAACAGCTTGACGATCGGGACCAGTGCGGCGGTTCGTAAAGTAAGTGAGACCACCGTCTTTGATGACCAAAAACAAAATTTTTGCTACTATCTGCAAGATGACCTCTATGTCGTAGGGGCACCTTCGAATAATGGTGGCTGTGTCCTTGCTTGGGCAAAAGAGACCTTATCAGAAGATCCTGATGGGTTTTATCATTATCTGCCGCAAGTCATGGAGGAATCACCGATCGGCAGCAACGGCTTACGTTTTTTCCCCTATTTAAACGGGGAACGGGCACCCTTTTGGACAAATGAGATCACAGGCGGTTTTTCTGGCTTGACCCTGAAACACAATCGCTCAGACATGTTGCGAGCAGTCATCGAAGGCATGCTGATGAACATCGATTTATTAAAGCAAATGGCGCAGTTGGAAGGGGCAGTCACTGTAAGTGGTGGTTTCTTTCAAACAAAACTTTTAGGTCAAATGACCGCGGATGTGTTGGGGCTGACCTGTTATCTTTCCGATGAAAACGAACCGATATTCGGCTTGTATGATTTATACAAAAGCTCTGTTGTGCGGCAAGATCAGCCAGATGAAAAATTTGTTCCTGATCCGCAGAACCACGCGCTTTATCAAGAACTGGCAAAAACGTATTTTCAAGCATAAGCAAAAACCAGCAATCCACTAGGGTTGCTGGTTTTCTTTTTCAACACACGTGAAAGCGTCGACGATATATTCCATCAATAAGAGCAGTTTGCCAAAGAAGCTAGTGTACTGGATGTTTTGGGTGTCGTAGGGACGTTCATCTGTCACTTCAAAGGAAAAGGTCGCTAGTTGATTGGCGCGATGCTCACCGTTCCCACAAAACAAAACAGTTGGTATGTGATGTTCATTGGCTAATGCCATCTTTTCCAGCACTTTTTGTGTTTCGCCAGATTTAGAAATAGTAATCAACATACTTATGTTCTCGATGTTGTTACTAATGATCCCACCTGAGTCAGAAGCACTGACTAATAAGGTTTTGATGCCGTTGACAAGCATTTTTTTGTGTAGGTATTCTGCCACGATCCCCGAAAAACCTGTGGCATAAATCGTAATAAACTTGTTCTTGTTTTGTCCATAGATTTCTTTGATCGCTTCGATCGTATCTGCAATACTGGCAGCGTCAATTTGGTAATCGATGGCGGCTTCAGTGATCGTCTGATTTTTCAAGCGATTCTTTAAGAAGTAAAGCAGCTCTAGATAGCCAGAAAAACCTAGTTTTTGCGCAAGCCGCACGATGGTTGCTGGGGAAGTGTAGATCGTTTTAGCGATTTCTCTTAAGGGCAGTCCATCGATCGCAGCGGTATTTGCAAGCAAATAATCAAGAATTTGCAGCTCATTGTCAGTCAATTTTTTTCCTTTGATCAATACATTTAAGTCCATTGTTCGGCACTCCTTTGTCTTGTCTTCATCATACAATGAATAACGACAGAAAGTAAAATAGGAATCGCGTCATGCTGATATATAGGAAAAAAGATTGTGCATTTCCTAAAAAGATATTATAATTTCTTATATAGAAAATAAAGGTGGAGAAATGATGACACAAAAACCATATGGAACCGTACTACTAAAAGCAGCAACCATTTTAGATTACCTCGCAGAAGCGCCAAGTAAACCATTGCAAGAAATTTCAGAAGCAACGAAACTGACCCCATCCACAGCTTTGAAAATATTGGAAACGCTACAAATGATCGGCTATGTCAAACGCGACAAAGAGAAGAATTATCGCTTAGGGTCTAAGCTGATCAAGTATGCCAATCAAAACATTCAAGAGCTTGATTTAGTGGAAATCAGCTTGCCATACTTGGAAGCATTGCAGAAAACGGCGGATGAAACGATCCACTTAGGGGTCTTGACCGCCAATGAGATTCTTTATGTCAATAAATTGGAGCCTCAGAATCAAACGATCCGCATGTCTTCAAAAGTAGGAATCACAAGACCGTTGTATAGCTCTGCCATGGGGAAAGCCGTTTTAGCGGAGTTTGATGCCCCTCAAGTAGAGGAGTACTTGGCAGCAACGCCTTTAACCGCTTATACCGAAAATACCATTACAAATCAGTTGAAGTTGAAGAAAGAATTGGAACAGGCAAAAGCGAAACAAGTAGCCTTTGATGATGAAGAAATGGAACAAGAAATCTATTGCATCGGCGCCTCACTGATAAAAGATCAGGAGATCGTTGGGGCGTTTTCTATCAGCCTACCGAAATACCGCTTGACCCCAGAATACAAAACGACATTGATCGATGCGATTATTGCGACAAAACAACAAATTGAACAAGCGTTATAAACTTTTTAATGGAAAGCCCTTGCAAATAAAAACGAGAACGGTATAATGAACGTGTAAGTTTCTTTATAATAAATACCATTTTCCAAATAGGAAATAAGTGGAGGGTCTTAATGAAAAAAGTAGCGAATTTAATGAAACTAAAGGAAAGCGGTGTGATCGCTGTTGTACGTGGCGCTTCAAAAGAAGAAGCACTACAAGCAAGTAAAGCGATCGTTGCAGGGGGGATCACCGGCATTGAGTTGACTTTTACAGTGCCTCAAGCGGCGGATGTAATCGCTGAATTAGTAGCAACCTTCAAAGAGAATCCAGAGGTAGTTGTTGGTGCGGGGACCGTTCTTGATGCAGTGACCGCCCGCTTAGCGATCATGGCAGGAGCAGAATATGTCGTCAGCCCAACCTTTGATCAAGAAACGGCTGAATTATGTAATTTATATCAAATCCCGTATCTGCCTGGTTGCATGACCATTTCAGAAATGAAGGACGCCTTAAAAGCAGGCGCAGATATCATTAAACTATTCCCGGGTAGTGCGTATGGACCAAGTATCATCTCGGCCTTCAAAGCGCCATTGCCACAATTAAACATTATGCCGACCGGTGGTGTCAGCTTAGACAACATGCAAGAATGGTTTGCAGCGGGTGTTGTAGCCGTTGGTGTAGGGGGGAATTTGTTAGCGCCAGCAGCAAGTGGGGATTTTGACAAAGTAACAGAAGTAGCGAAACAATATGCGGCAAAATTAAAAGAGATTCGAGGAAAGTAAGATGGCAAACATTCTGACACTAGGAGAAATCATGTTGCGTCTATCGACAACGTTAGGCGACCGAATCGCCCATAGTTCGACGTTTGCTGCCCATTATGGTGGCGGGGAAGCCAATGTTGCGATTTCCTTGGCAAATTTTGGTCATCACGTTTCTTTTGCTAGTAAAGTGCCTGAGAATGCTTTAGGAGATGCCGTTTTTCATCATTTACGAAGCTATGGCGTCGATTGTCGCCACTTGCTTCGTGGCGGTTCCCGACTAGGTACTTACTATATTGAAACCGGTATCGGGGAACGAGCAGCGCGAGTGGTTTATGATCGCGCAGCCTCTAGCTTTGCTCAAATGAAAGAAAATGAGTGGCAATCTGACCTTTTTGATGGGGTTGACATTGTTCACCTTTCAGGGATCACGCCAGCTCTTTCAACGACTTGGCAGACACTTTTGCTGACGTTGATCAAAGAAGCGAAAGCAGCTGGTTGTAAAATCAGTTTCGATATCAATTATCGTGGAAAACTGTGGACGACCGCTGAAGCACGCGTCTTTTTGCAAGAAGTGCTCCCTTATGTCGATTATTGCTCGGCAGGACAGTTAGATGCCCAAGTCTTTATGGATGTATCAGCTCCAACAGAGGAAGTCGAAGATGACTACTATTATCAAGAAATGCATCGGAAATATCCAAATATCCAGTTCTTTTATTCAACTAGTCGTCAGGTGCTCTCAGCAAGTCACAATCAATTGACAGGAAGCCTATGGCATAACGGCAATTATGTCGTTTCTGCTACCCATGAGATCAATCCCATCGTTGATCGCGTCGGAGGCGGCGATGCCTTTTCAGCTGGTGTCCTACATGGTCTTGTCACGAAGAAACAAGACCAAGAAATCATTGATTTTGCCACTGCAGCATCTGCTTTGAAACATACGATCCATGGCGACTGTAATCAGTTTAGCGCCAATGAGATACAAGAATTTATTGCAACAGGTTCAGGAAAAATTATCCGATAGGAGGAATAAAACATGCAACACATGGAAACACGCTATACCCATAGTCCACTTGATATTCGTCACTATAGTACCGAGGAATTACGCAGAGAATTTTTGGTAGAGAAAATTTTCACACCAGGACAAATCATGCTGACCTATACCCACAATGATCGGATGATCTTTGGCGGAGTGACACCGACGGAAGAAGCGTTAGAAGTGCAATTAAGCAGCGAATTAGGGGTGGAATACTTCTTAGAACGTCGCGAATTGGGCGTCATCAATATTGGAGGACCTGGTGCGATCACGATCGATGGCCAAAAAGAACCAATGAAAAAACAAGACGGCTACTATATCGGCAAGGAAACCAAACAAGTCTTGTTCCACTCAGATGATCCAGCAAATCCAGCGAAATTCTATCTATCTTGCGTGCCAGCACATAAGAAATACCCAAATGTAAAAATCAGTATCGATCAAGTCACACCAATGGAGACAGGCGAGGGCTTGACATTAAATGAACGGAAAATTTATCAATACATTCACCCAAATGTTTGTGAAAGCTGTCAATTACAAATGGGGTACACGATCTTAGAACCAGGCAGTGCTTGGAATACGATGCCAAGTCATACCCATGAACGTCGGATGGAAGCATATGTGTATTTTGATTTTGCCAACGAAGACACAAAAGTGTTCCATATGATGGGCAAACCAGATGAAACGAAGCATTTAGTCGTTAGTGAAGAACAAGCAGTTATTTCTCCAAGCTGGTCGATCCATTCGGGGGTTGGAACCAGTAACTACTCCTTTATCTGGGCAATGTGTGGCGAAAATATCACCTATACCGACATGGATATGGTGGCAATGGACGACTTAAAATAAAAAGAAAGAGGGTTTATCAATTATGGATTTTTCAATGGATCAATTTCGTTTAGATGGTAAGATCGCATTAGTGACTGGAGCTGTCTATGGGATCGGTTTTACGATCGCTCGTTCATTAGCAGCAGCAGGAGCAACGATCGTTTTTAACAACTTGGATCAAGAATCAGTGGATAAAGGATTAGCAAACTATCGTGAAGCAGGGATCGAAGCCCACGGCTATGTCTGTGATGTAACGGATGAAAAAGCAGTCAACGAAATGGTCAAGCAGATCGAAGAAGAAGTTGGCGTGATTGATATCTTAGTCAATAATGCTGGGATCATCAAACGAATCCCGATGTTGGAGATGTCTGCTGAAGACTTCCGCCAAGTCGTTGACGTGGACTTGAACGCTCCATTTATCGTTTCAAAAGCAGTCTTACCGTCAATGATCAAAAAAGGACATGGAAAAATCATTAACATTTGCTCAATGATGAGTGAATTGGGAAGAGAAACAGTGGCTGGTTACGCAGCGGCTAAAGGCGGCTTGAAAATGTTGACGAAAAACATTTGTGCTGAATTTGGTTCAGCTAACATTCAATGTAATGGGATCGGACCTGGTTATATTGCAACACCGCAAACCGCACCATTACGAGAGATCCAACCAGACGGTTCTCGTCACCCATTTGATCAATTTATCGTAGCGAAAACACCTGCTGCCCGTTGGGGTGAGCCAGAAGATTTAGCAGGACCAACGGTTTTCTTAGCTTCTGAGGCATCAAACTTTGTCAATGGCCATGTCTTATATGTAGACGGCGGTATCTTGGCGTATATCGGGAAACAACCTGAATAAAACAATCAGTAGTAAGGATGGGGACGATTGCAATCGTTCCCATTTTTATGGTGCAACACCTAAGAAATGCAAGTTTTTAAAAGGTAGCTTGGCGATAAATGGGTTGAAGCAAAGGAATGGCAAACAAATCCTTTAATAAGAATCAAAAGCAAAACGCTGTGAAGGAAAATGTTCTTCGCAGCGTTTTGCTTGAGTAGCTCTTTTTCAAATCAGGTAGCGTATTTATGTTAGGGGAAGATTCAACACAAACAATGAGTTTCAATCTAAAAGAACTTGTTGTGCAAGCGGTAATGGAGCATCTTTCAAACATTCTGCAACTAATTTGGCGACGGCTGTAGCACCTTGGTCATTCAAATGCGTGTTATCCGTAATGCCGGCTGGATAATTGGGGTGCTGATTTTTTTCTAAATGAAGAAAATAGGTTTTCGCCTGTTGTGGTTCCAGCGCTGAAAAGAACCGTTGTGTTGCGGCAAAAAGATCCAGACAGACCACATCCAAGGAGGTAGCCAAAGCACGCATTGCTTCTGGGTAAGGACCGACTGCCAAAGGATCAAGTTGTTGTTGGTCCACGTAATGCAAACGAGTGATCGAGGTCAATAGGATCGGTGTCGCTTGCTGCTGGCGTGCCGTTTGCACGTAGGTTGTTAAATTATGCTGATATTCAACAGGTGTCGTACCGCGACTATCTGTTTTTTGATCATTGTGTCCAAATTGAATCAAGAGATAATCACCAGCATGTAGTTCTTTTTCTGCCTGCAACAAGCGTCCTTCTTCAATGAAGCTCTTGGAGGAACGCCCATTTTTTGCCAAGTTGACGATTTGATGCTGGGGTAGATAGCGTGAGATTTTTTCTCCCCAGCCCGTTTCTGGACGAGCGCTAGGCTCTTTGATCGATGCGGTGGAATCACCGACGATGACGATTTTTACCATTTGCTTTCTCCTAAAAGTTGAAGTAGTTGCTGGCGTTTTGATAACAGACATTTTCTACTAATGGTTTTAACTGACGAAGATCAGCAGGGGCTTCACCACGTACAACGATCTCAGCAAGCCATTCACAAAAGATGCGTCGGAAATATTCATGACGGGTGTAAGACAGAAAGCTTCTTGAATCCGTCAGCATGCCGACAAAGTTAAAGATCACACTGCCGTCTGCGAATTTCGTCAATTGGTGACGCATGCCTGCGCGGGTGTCGTTATACCACCAGCCAGATCCTAACTGCAATTTATTATTGCCTTCTTGCTGGAAGCACCCCATCAAAGCGACGAGTGCATCATAGTCATTGGGATTTAAGGAGTAGAGAATCGTTTGAGGCAAATGGTCCTGCGCATCAGCAGCGTTCAATAATTTCTGCAAGTTTTGAGTCAGTGGTTGATCATTGATGCCATCGTAGCCCGTATCTGGTCCCAAGCGCTCAAACATTCGTTGATTGCAGTTACGGTACGCATGGACATGCAGTTGCATCGTCCAACCATGTTCGTGATACAGCTTCATCAGTTCAACTAGAACATTGGTTTTGAAGAACGAGACTTCGTTTTCCTCCAAAGATTCCCCAGCTAATGCTTTAGCAAAAATTGTTTCAAGGGATAACTGTTCGTCTGCAGCATACACTAAAGTATCCAGCGCATGGTCAGACAAGCGGCAGTGATGCTGGTGAAAGTAGGTTACACGGTCCCGCAAGGCTGTCAAGAAAGCATCGTAGGTAGTGATCGCGTTTTCGACACTCTTTTCGAGTTTGGTAACATAGGTAAGAAAATTCGGATGGTCGATTTGTAACGCTTTGTCAGGTCGAAAGGTCGGCAAGACCCGAAAACGTTGCTCTGTTTGGCTTAATTGGTGATGATAGTGAAGATCATCGACTGGATCATCTGTGGTGCAAACGATCTCGACGTTACTGCGAGCAATCAAAGCTCTTCGGGTAAAGTCTTTTTGCTGCAATTTTTCGTTGCATAGCCTCCACAAAGTTTCGGCATTTTCTTCAGTAACGGGAAGATCGATCGCAAAAAATCGCTTTAACTCTAAATGGGTCCAACTGTAAAGGGGGTTTCCCACCAATTTTGGCACTGTTTGACACCATGCCAAAAATTTTTCGTAATCACTGGCATTGCCCGTAATCGCTTCTTCTGGTACGCCACAAGCGCGCATCAACCGCCACTTGTAATGATCGCCACTTAGCCATGCCTCGGTGATAGTTTTAAAGGGCCGATCCTCATAGATTTCTTTCGGGTCTAAGTGGCAGTGGTAATCAATGATCGGCAGATCTTTGGCATATTCATGGTAAAGGGTTTGAGCAATTTCATTTGGCAGTAAATAGTTTTCATTTAAAAACATGTCGAACCTCTTTTCTTTGGTTATAGTGTCACACCATTTTTAAAGATGGCGATCTCACGAACGTTGTTGGCTTCATTACGAGTCGGTTTTCCACTGGCAGTATCGATGATCGCTTGAATAAAGTCTTCCAGCACGACCTCCATCGGCTCTTCCAACAAGCGGCCAGCGTTGAAATCCATCCAGTGGGGTTTCTTATGATAAATCTCTTGATTCGTGGCAACTTTCATGGTCGGCACATAGGCACCAAATGGCGTGCCGCGACCAGTGGTAAATAAGACGAGTTGGCAATCGGCAGAAGCCAGTGCAGAAGCGGCAACAAGGTCGTTTCCTGGACCTTCTAGCAGGCTCAAGCCTGGTTTACGGAGTTTTTCCCCATATTTTAAGACATCGACGACAGCGGAAGTCCCAGATTTTTGGGTACAGCCTAATGACTTATCTTCTAGCGTAGTGATACCGCCTGCCTTATTGCCAGGAGAAGGATTTTCATAGACTGGTTCACCGTAAGCAAGAAAATAATCTTTAAAGTCGTTGATTAGATGGAGGATTTTTTCAAAGGTTGCTTCATCTTGTGCACGCGCCATCAAGACTTGTTCAGCGCCAAACATTTCGGGTACTTCCGTCAAGACTGTGCTGCCACCTTGAGAAACTAAAAAGTCAGAAAATGCCCCTAACAAAGGGTTGGCGGTGATCCCAGAAAACCCGTCAGAACCCCCACATTTTAACCCGATCTTTAGCTCACTCAAGGGAACGGCTTCTCGTTGATCCTCTTTTGCTGCTTCCAGTAATTCTTCTAATAAGCTTTCGCCGACCGCAATTTCATCGTCGCTTTCCTGTGCCACCATAAATTTGACGCGCTTTGGATCGTAGTCACCCAGGTTTTTCTTAAACTCGGGAACGGTGTTGTTCTCACAACCTAAGCCAAAGACCAAGACGCCACCGGCATTTGGATGATGCACCGCATCAATTAAAATTTGACGGGTGTTTTGATGATCTTGGCCTAACTGGGAGCAGCCGTAGGGATGTTTAAGGATCGTAATATGATCAAAGGTGCCAAGATCTGGATGATTCTTCTTGAAGTTTTCAACAATGATCTCAGCGATACCATTGATACAACCAACTGTTGGCACGATCAGTAAATCATTACGAATCCCAACTTTGCCATTTGCCCGCCGGTACCCTTGGAACGTCGCAGCCCTTTTTGGATAACGGACGGGATGCAAATCGGGGGCATAGGTGTATGCTAAGGTACCAGAAAGGTTGGTTTTGACATTGTGGGTATGCAACCATTGGCCAGTTTTAACATCAGTTAAGAGATGTCCAATGGGGTAGCCATAT
Organism: Enterococcus sp. AZ095a; assembly: GCF_050546735.1. Classification (NCBI taxonomy): domain Bacteria; kingdom Bacillati; phylum Bacillota; class Bacilli; order Lactobacillales; family Enterococcaceae; genus Enterococcus; species Enterococcus sp. AZ095a. The sequence continues at coordinate 1,474,388 of NZ_CP172953.1, forward strand.
TTGATCACGTCTTGTGATTGAGCTAGTTCTTTGAGGGCGATTTTGTGTCCTTGTGGAATATCCTCAAAAAGGGTGATCGTTTGGTCTTCAAATGAAAGGGTCGTTTTAGCAGCTAGTGGTTTTAATGCGACTGCGACATTATCATTAGGGTGCAATTTCAATAGTTGCGCGGGTGTTTCTGTTAATGTGCTGGACATAAAGATTCTCCTTTATTTCAAACTTGGCTCAGGGGTGTCAATCGACGCAAGTAACTGGCGGGGTCCGTCTTGTTTTAGACATGCGCACATTTCATTGATTGTCGCTGTCATAAAGCTCAGGTCTGCATGCCAGAGTTGCTCATTTTTTAATAGAGTGGCGATCTGTTCTTCTGCTGGTAATTGTTTCACTTGCTGAAATATGGTTGTCACTAGCTCATCATCTTGAAAGGGTCGTGTGAGATAGAAAGTCAGCAACCCTGCCAGTGCGGCAGTGATTCGTTTTGGTAACTGCTGGTTTTGTTGGACATAACGAGTTAAGACTGGTTGAAGACGCGCACGGAATTTTGAGACGCTGTTTAAAGCGATCGATTGCAGCTGATGCTTCACATAAGGATTTCTGAAGCGCTCTTTGATTTGTTCCGCATAAGCTGCAAGCTGCGCTTTAGGCAAATCAAGCATTGGAATCAACTCTTCCAGAAAAAGACCATCCAAAAAGGCTGCAAAATCACGGTCGTTCATTACTTCTTCAACGGTTTCTAAACCAGCTAAAAGACCGAGTGGAACCATCGCCGTATGAGGACCATTTAATAAATGTACTTTTTGTTCACGATAGGGGGTCATATCTTCTGTCACGATCACATTCAACCCAGCTTCTTGCAAGGGAAGCTTTTCGGCTACGCCGCTTCCTTCGATCACCCAGAGCATAAAGGGTTCCGCAGTGACCATTACGGCATCCTCATAGCCAAGAATCTCTTGGTATTGTGCCACTTTATCGCGAGGATATCCTGGAACGATCCGATCGACTAAGCTGCAGCAGAAGGTGTTTTCTTTTTCTAACCAGTTGACGAAGTCTGACTCCAAAGACCATAATGCGGCATATTGTAAGACGATCTCTTTTAGTTTTTCCCCATTCCGATCGATTAATTCACAAGGAATGATCAAAAATCCCGGTTTTTGTCGTTGAAAACGACGATACAAAAGAGCGGTCAGTTTTGCAGGGAAACTGTGGGGAGGGGTATCGTGTAAGGTATCCTCTGGGTGAAACGCAATACCTGCTTCCGTCGTATTAGAAACGATGATCTCGAGTTGCTCATCTTCGGCTAAAGCAAGATAGTCTTCCCATTGCTGATAAGGATTCAGCACTTGATCAATGGTGGAGACGACTTCAAATGTTTGAGATAAAGCGCCATCGACAAGTCCTTCTAAGATAATGGTGTAGAGATTTTCTTGTTGTGCCAACAGCTCTTTCAAGCCGTGATCAATCGGCTGTACCACAACGGCACTGCCATTAAAAAGCCCTTGTTTGTTCATTTGCTGCAGCTGCCAGTTAAAAAAGCCCCGCATAAAATTGCCTTCCCCGAATTGAATCACTCGGGCTGGATAGGTTTGATGGGGTTGTTCGGTAATTTTTTTCATAGAATCCTCCTTAAAAAATAGTTATGCACACGTTAACATTTTTGCGTAAGCGCTCTTGAAAACAAGAGGCTTACAGCGATTGACGAATGATTAACGAGGTATCAAAGAAATGTTGTTTCTCAACTACTTGATTGGCAAATGCTTGCAACAGCAGAGTTGCTGCCAATTGACTCATTTCATAGACTGGTTTGCGGATCGTTGTTAAAGGGGGATACGTATAGGGAGAAAAAGAACTATCATCAAAACCGATGATACCGATCTCCTCTGGGATCTTTCGTCCTGCTTGATGACAGGCATTGATCGCACCGATCGCCATATCATCATTGGCGCAAAAAATCACTTCAGGTGGTTCAGGTAAAGCGAGTAGCTGCTGGGCACCCAGCTGACCACTTTCCAACGAGTAGTCGCCAGCTACGAAGTATTCTTTCGGGCAGACAAGCTGCTTTTCTTGAATCGCTTTCATAAATCCTTTGCGGCGCTCTCTAGCGGAGCCAAAGGAAGCGATCCCTTCGATCATGGCGATCTTTCGAAAGCCTTGTTCAAGCACATAGGTCATCATTTGATAGACCCCTTGGGCATCATTACTAGTGACATTCATCAAGGTTGCATCCTGTAATTGACGATTCAAAACGACGATGGGAATGTTTTTCTTTGAAAGAGCAGCGATAAAGCCGTCATCACGATCGCTTTGACTCATCACGATCGCTCCATCTAGGCGATTCGGCTCTTCATCAAATGTATCGGATTGCAATAATTCATGAACCGCCAAAGTATATTCGGATGGTAGGGTATCACTGATTCCTTTGATCACTTCGACTAAAAAGCTATCGGAAGTACCAATGGATAGATGAGAAAAATAAAGACCAATGATATAGGATTTTTGATTCACCAGACTTTTGGCATTGACATTGGGCACATAGTGTAAAGATTCAGCGATGGCTGCGATCTTCTTTTTTGTTTCTGGCTTGATTAATGGGCTATCGTTTAACGCACGAGAAACAGTTGTATGTGAAACACCAGCGACTTTGGCGATATCTTTGATCGTGACCATAGAAAACCTTCTTCCTTTTTGCTTGATTCAAGCATAGCTTGTTCCCACGAGAATGTCAATACACCAAGGATGCACACGTGAAACATTTTTCAAAATAACATAGGAACTTTTTCTGGGATGTGCTAGTATAAAAGAAGATAGTTAGGTAATGGGAGGGAGTCTATGAAATTCTTTTTAAGCTATCATCAAACATCCAACTTGTTTTATAAAATATTTATTTTGATTTTTCTAATTGGTAGCGCTTTAATCGTTGGATTTAGCGGGGTCATTTATCATCGAACGTATCAAAACATTCAAGAAACGTTTTTGCAAAGTCAACATAATTTGGTCAACCAAGTCAAAGAAAATCTGGATCAAAAAATTCAGATGGTGGAGTATGCCTTTTCTACATATAGCAGTACTCAAAGCTTTTCCGATACGATGGAACAGCCATTTTCCGTGACGAATTATCGACAAGTGCGCGAGATCAATTCGCAACTTGCTTACATTGGTGTGATGGGGATCGAAAACGCCAGCTACCAATTGGTGAATTTGAATCAGCATTGGAAAATCGAAGAAGGCTCCTTAAAACAGATCGATGATACTGAATTCGCTGCTTTTCAAGCGTTGATTGACAACCAACGCTACTTGTATTGGTTGCCAGAAGATGGCTATTTAAAAATGGTGATGACGCTGCCTGTTTTTCGACAGGAAACCACTGCTTTGGGGATCGCTGAAATCCAAGACCATACCATTGCACAGTTGGTGGCAGATCATGACGATTCCTTTTTGAATATTTTTCATGCGGACGGACAACTGCTTTTCGATAATGGTGAAGTGATCGATTCTGACTTACACGAAACAATGATCGCAGCTGCCCACGACGATGGTATCTTCACTGACAAAGAAAACAATAAGTATGTGGTCACACAATCGGATTACAATCAGTGGTATCATGTGATCCGTTTGGCACCTGCCAGTGTTTCGCAAGCAATCCGTGAATTAAGAAGCGGTTTGATCGTGATTGGCAGTCTTTTGATCATCCTCTTTTTATTAGTATCCTATCGCATTGCGATCGTGGCTACCTCACCCATCAATCGGATCGGTGAGCTTTTAAAGCCCAAAAAACAAGGTCAGAAATTAGAAGTCAATCAGTTGATTTCCGATATCGACCAGGTCTTACATCAAAACCACGATCTCGCCGTCAAAGTTGAACACCAAAAGCCCGAGTTAGAATCCTTGTTTTTATTAAACTTGTTTCGCGGCTGTATCTCAGAAGCAGATAGTCACTTAAAACTGTCACAATTTGGGTATGAAGTATCCGAAACGGAACACTATGCCGTATTACTGATTCAAATCGATGATTTGTGTGGACGAGAAACAGCGACTATTGATATATTCTTGCTTGCCATCGAGAATCTCGTTTCTGAAATCATTCCGGCGAATTTGCGTTTTCAGCCAATCATCTCCAGTCAAGAAACCCAAGGAACAATTTTAAAGCTTCCTGAATCAGTTGACCAAAAACAAGTATTGACCTATTGTCAAAAGATCCATCAAGCGGCAAAAGATTACTTGAAAATCAAAATAAGTTGTGGGGTCTCACAATCCTACGACCGCCTCGTAGAAACCAAATTAGCGGTTGATAACGCTAAAGAAGCCTTGCACTATCGAATGAATTTAGGGGAAGAAGTCATTATCTTTTTTGACGACATTGCGGCACAATTAGACAATAATGCGATCGTTCAGTACCCTAGAGAAGCAGAAAGCACCTTTTTGGATGCAATGCGTAGTGGGGATCTAGCGACCATCAAAACGAGTTACACAGAAGTCGTGCGCGAAATCATTCATGAAAACAAAAATCCGTTGACGATTGAAAGTGCCTTGTTTAAGTTGATCAACAGTATCGTTCAGCTAGGGCAACTCCTAGGAGCAGATCATACTAGCTTGCAGAATAGTCGTAAAGTCTATCAATCCGTGCTCAACCAAACCAGTTTGTTCAAAGTTGAGCAAATCATCTATCAAGAGTTAGTTTTACCTATCGTTGAAACGACACAAGCCAAAACAGATCGAGAAATTCGCTCCTTGTCTGAAAAGATGGTCTTGATCGTACACCAACAATACGACCAAGATCTCTCCTTAGATAGCATTGCTGAACAGTTGCATTATAATGCCAATTACTTAAGTAATGTGTTTAAAAAGGAATTATCCATCAATTTTGCCGATTACTTACAAAACTATCGATTGCAAGTCGCGAAAAAGTGGTTAAGAGAAACCGATTTGACCATCAAAGAAATCGCCGCCAACCTACAATATACCAACTCTCAAAACTTTATCCGCTTTTTCAAAAAGAAAGAACAGATGACACCCGGAGAGTATCGCAAACGATCCAAAGATTAAAAGAAAAAAAGCGTTTTTTGATCAACGATCAAAAAACGCTTTTTTTCTTTGCTGCCTGTTGGCTACCCTTTGACGGAACCAACCATGGCACCTTTCACGAAATACTTCTGGACAAATGGATAGGCGATCAACATTGGCAAAGTCGCAACGACGATCACGGCCATTTTCACGGATTGTGCTGGGGGGACAACATCGACACTAGCGGCATCGGCGTTCATCCCGCTGGAGACAATCACGATTTGTCGAAGGAGCACTTGGATCGGCCATTTCGCTGAATCATTGATGTACAAAATCGCTGATTGATAAGTATTCCAATAACTAACAGCGTAGAACAAAGAGATCGTCGCAATCGATGGTAAGGAAAGAGGTAAGATGATACGGAAAAAGACGCCCCAATCAGAGCAACCATCCATTTTTGCTGATTCCTCTAAACTATCAGGAATCCCTTGGAAAAAGTTTCTCATAATGATCATATTATATGCACTGATGGCGCTCGGTAAGATCAGTGCCCAGAGAGAATCGATCAAGCCGAGGCTTTGTACCAAAATAAAACTTGGGATCATCCCTCCGCTAAACAACATCGTAAATACGACAATAAAATTGAAGATGCCACGTCCATGCAAATATTTTCTTGAAAGAGCATAGGCCATAAAAGAGGTCAAGATCATTGAAAGAACCGTTCCGACGATGGTCACAAAAAGGGAAACACCAATACTCGTAAAAATCGTGGGAGTCGAGAGAATATACCGGTAAGCATTTAAGCTAAATTCACGTGGGATAATGATAAATGTTCGTGTCGCAATCTCAGAAGAAGAAGCAAAGGAGCTTCCGAGAATGTTCAGAAAAGGCAAGAGACACATTAAGGTAAAGAGTAGTAGAAAACCGATAATAAATCCTTGAACAACCCGTTCACTCTTCGGGCGGTTCGTTTTTTTTAGGGTTTGTTGCATAGGAAAAACCTCCATCTTTTTTTACTTAAATAGGTATTTCCAACGTATCATGAGGCGGGGACAACGTATATAATCACTTTTACATGTTAAAAAAATCACAATCATGACAAACGTTGATAAATCAATGGTTTTCCAATTCGACCGAGAAATAATCCTAAAAAATGTATGCCTTTCCAATGCTGAGAAAATGATTATATACGTTATCTTTCTTACACGCTACCATGGGACTATCAAATCAAAAAAACTCGGAGGAACAAGTATGGAAACAAAAGTTGATAATTACTTCTCACCACTTACTGAAGAAGAACAGCGACTGCGGTTGAAAAAGAAAAAATGGGCGCAAATCAGAAAAAATCGTGCGCTCTATATTATGGTATTGCCAGGTATTTTATATTTTATTATCTTTCGTTACATTCCAATGGGCGGTTTAGTCATCGCTTTTCAAGACTACCAGCCATTCTTAGGGATCTTAGGCAGTCCCTTTGTTGGGTTTACTCATTTTATTCGGCTCTTTACTGAAGATACTTTTGTGATGTTGATGCGCAACACGCTGATCATGTTTTTCTTAAATATCACGATTTCCTTCCCTTTTCCTATTTTATTGGCGCTTATGTTAAATGAAGTAAATAACCGTCGCTTGAAAAAAAGTATCCAGACGATTATTTATTTGCCTCATTTTATGTCGTGGGTGATCGTAGTTTCAATCTTCTACGTCCTGTTGACGACTGAAGGCGGTGTGATCAATAACATGATCGAAAGTCTTGGTGGGGAACGTATCCCATTCTTAACTAGCCGTACTTGGCTACGTCCAATGTACATTTTCCAAGATCTTTGGAAAGGTGCCGGTTGGGGGACGATCGTCTATCTAGCCGCTATTACCAATGTTGATGAACAGCTTTATGAAGCTGCGGATATGGATGGGGCTGGCAAACTACGTAAAATGTGGCACATCACGTTGCCGTGTATTCGTCCGACGATTGTGACCTTAATGATTTTAAAAATCGGTTCGATCTTAGATATGGGCTTTGAGCATATGTTCCTATTAATGAACTCAATGAACCGTGAGGTTGCCCAAATCTTTGATACCTTTGTCTATACCGCCGGGATTCAAAATGGTCAATTGAGTTACTCGACAGCTGTTGGGCTGTTTAAAGGTCTTGTAGGTTTGATCCTCGTTGTCTTTGCGAATCGTTTGGCGAAAAAAATTGGGGAAGATGGTATCTATTAAGAAAGAGGGGATCATATGACGATTGAGAAAATCACGAAAATCAACGATGGGCTAACCGCGTTTTTGACCCTGATCGCCCTTCATTTTCTTTGGCTAAGTGTGACACTTCTGGGGGGAATCTTTTTGGGAATCGGACCAGCCTCGTATGCCATGATGAAATATTATGATCGCTGGCTTCGTCTTCACGAACGACCGCCTTTGATCAAAAGTTTTTTCTACTATAGTAAAGAACGGTTCCGACAATCGGTGCTGATCAGTTGGTTGTTTCTCATCATTGCAGCGATCGTGATCACCAACATATTTGCGCCATTTCCATGGTTTATCCAAGTAGCGAATGTCCTCTTTTTGATTGCGTTTCTCTTTTTATTCATGCACGTGTATACCGTCATGGCAGCCACTAACTTTGTGACCGTGTTTGAGATCCTGCGAGGGAGTGCGTTGTTAGGTTTAGGCTATCTGCATTATTCGATCATTAGTTGGTCGATTTTGATCGTTGGCTATTTAGTTCTTGGCAGCTATTTCTTGATCGGCCTCATTTTGATGGGGAGCAGCTTAGTTGGTGGTGTTTTTGCCCTTGCTGGTAAAAAAATTCTTCAAGATATCCACCCAATTGAAACAGATCAGGTGGTTTCAAAAACGGCATCGACTACGGAGCAAACCGTTGCCAGTAAAGGAGATGAGGTCATTATCTAAAGAAAACGGCTCAAAGACTTTTACTGGTCCGTGAACAAAACGGTCACTAGAAAACACCTGAAAAATAGCAGAACAAGCTGAACCCTCATGAATTACAGCCAGTAAAACGGATTCATTGAAACAGCTCTATGAATTGAGGAGACTACAATAAAAGGAAGTATCGTACATGAAGAACTATTCGGAAATTGCTTTGAACACATTATTTGAGCGCTATGACTACTTATGCAAAGAAAAAATTTATCACGGAAAATGGTCCTATGACATCGGGGTCGTTTTACAAGGCGTGAAAGAAGCCTATGAGCAAACTGGTGATAAACGCTATTTCGACTATATCCAAAACACGATGGATGTTTATATTGACGAAGACGGTTGTATCAAAAACTATCAGATGGATGCGATGAATATCGATTACATCAATAATGGCAAATGTTTATTCTTACTATACAAAGAAACAGGTGCTTCAAAATACAAGATCGCCTTGGACACGCTGTATCAACAATTACAGCAGATGCCAAGAACAAGCGAAGGTGGGTTCTGGCATAAAAAAATCTATCCATATCAAATGTGGTTAGATGGCTTATATATGGGGGCCCCATTTTTGACAGAATACGCACTGACATTTGAGAAAGAAGAAGCATTGGCAGATGTAATCAAGCAATTCACCTTATGCTTTACGCATACCCTAGATCCAAAAACGGGTCTTTTGTATCACGCGTGGGATGAACAAAAAGTCCAGCCGTGGGCAGATCCTGAGACCGGTTGTTCAAAAAATTTCTGGGGACGATCAATGGGATGGTTCATGATGGCTCTCACAGATACGATGGTGCTATTAGGGGAATCAGAGCTGAAGAATCCATTAGAAAACATGTTTGTCTCCTGTCTAGAAGCTCTTGCTAAAGTAAGAGATCCCCAGAAAAAAGTGTGGTATCAAGTCTTAGATAAAGGCAGGGAGCGTGGGAATTATTTAGAAGCATCCGCTTCTTCAATGATTTGTTACGCAACAGCGAAAGCGGTCAAAGCAGGGATCATCGATCAAAAATGGCAAGTGTTTGCCCAAGAGACCTATCAAGGATTGCTGGATGAGTTTGTCTTTTTAACAAAAGAAGGTTGGTTGAATCTGATCAGAAACTGTGAAGTTGCTGGTCTTGGTGGACCAGATAATCGGGATGGTACGTTTGTTTACTATATCAGTGAACCCGTTATCACGAATGATTTCAAAGGATACGGTGCCTTTTTACAAGCGAGTTTACTGCTGCAACCATTAACGGAGGAAGGAAGCAAGAAATGAATATCCAATTGACTACAGCTGATTTACAAGGAAAAGAAGGTCTGTTGACAGAAGCGATTCAAGAAAAAATTGATGAATTGCATCAACAAGGAGGAGGCAGAATCACTTTTTCAGCAGGACGCTATCCGACGGGTGCGCTCTTTTTAAAAAGTAACATTGAACTGCACCTACTATTGGGGGCGACCTTAGTATTTTCTGATGATCCCAAAGACTATCCCGTCGTCGTGTCTCGCTGGGAAGGGGTCAAACGGGAAGTTTATGCCTCTTGTTTATATGCCGAGAATGCGGAAAATATCGCTGTCACAGGACTAGGAATGCTTGATGGACAAGGGCAAAGATGGTGGAAGACCTTTCGGGAAAATCGTGAACAGCTTGCTTATCCACGACCAAAATTAATCAGTTTTGACTCTTGCCAGCAAATTACGTTGAAAGATATCCGTCTTGTCGATTCACCCAGTTGGACCGTCAATCCGATTCTTTGTCAAAATCTAACGATCGATAATCTTCGCATCAAAAATCCAGCGGATTCGCCAAATACAGATGGGATCGATCCTGAATCTTGTAAAAATGTCCGCATCAGTAACTGTCATATCGATGTTGGCGATGATTGTATCGCCATCAAATCAGGAACGGAGGACACTAAAGAACGGGTCGCTTGTGAGAATATCACGATCGTAAATTGCCATATGCTTCATGGGCATGGGGCCGTCGTTCTAGGGAGTGAGATGAGCGGCGATATTCGTAATGTCACTATTAGTAATTGTATTTTTCAAGATACCGATCGTGGGATTCGTTTGAAATCACGTCGTGGACGTGGCGGAACGATCGAAGATATTCGAGTGAATAACATTGTGATGGATAATGTCATCTGTCCATTCACTTTAAATCTTTACTATTTCTGTGGACCGAAAGGCAAAGAAAAGTATGTTTGGGATAAAAATCCGTACCCGATCACCGAGGAAACCCCTCATTTCCGGAGAATTCATTTTGCAAATATCTCGGCTCGGAATGTCCATGCGGCCGCTGGGTTTGTTTATGGCTTGGCTGAACAATTTATTTCAGATATCACTTTCCAAGATATTGCCGTCTCTATGGCTGAGCACCCAATTCCAGGAAAGCCTGCGATGATGACAGGTATCGAAGAGATGACAAAACAAGGTTTTTATATTGGCTGTGGACGGAATATTCAGTTTGATCGTATCAATTTGGAAGGTGTAACTGAAGCGTTCCATATCGAGAATAGCCGGGAAATCACCGTCACACAGTCATTTGAGAATCGTCAACCTCTGGGATTTCAAGGAGATTTTTTGTGAGGGATCCTCAGTTACTTCAGCTGCTAGGTCCTGATATGAAAGTTGCACCACAAGTGGTTCAGCAAACAAAAGAGCAGGTGCAAAATTATACCTTGGAACATTTACTTCTACGATTAAATCAAGAAGAGGATGTCCCTGCATACTTTGCTTATCCTAGCTCTCAGCAACCGGTTCCACTCGTTTTGTTCAATCATTCTCATGGCGGCGACTTCACGATGGGGAAAGAAGAACTGCGACAAAGTCCGCCGTATATGCAAAAAGAAAGCCTATTCGCTGCATTTATGAAGCTGGACGTCGCCGTTGGAGTGATCGACATGTGGGGTTTTGGCGAACGAAAAAACGGTGAGAATGATAGCTACAAGCGGTTTCTGTTGCAAGGCAAAACATTATGGGGACAACGAATCTATGACAATCAACAGTTTTTAACCTATCTTGCTTCCCGTAAAGAAGTGAAACATTCCGCTATCGCCACATTGGGACTTTCTATGGGGGGCTTGATGAGCTGGTGGTTGGCAGCGCTAGATGAACGGATATCAGTGGTGGTGGACATGGCAGCACAAGTGGACTATCAAGCATTGATCAAAGAGGACCGTCTAAGCAAACATGGGTTTTACTATTATGTTCCTAATGTGTTGAAAGACTTTACGACTGCGGCGATCCAAAAACAGATCGCACCACGCCCGCGTTTGAGTTTGGTTGGCAAAGAGGATCGTGGCTGCCCCTCAAGCGGCGTCGCTCGTTTGGATCAGCAGGTCGGGCAGCATTATGAAGCAATAGGCTACAAGGAGCATTGGCAGGCGTGTTGCTTGCCAGGTGGTCATGAAGAAACCAAGGAGATGAGAGCGCAGTGGATCGAATTTCTAAAACAACACCTCCTATCAAGCTAAAGGTTAGTAAAGAGCCGCAAAAGGGTGATTTTACGAGTATCCAAGCAGCCGTGTTGGCTGCTGAAGCCTTAAACGCACCTTGTGAGATCACGATCGCCTCTGGCGTGTATCAAGAACAGGTGAAAATCTATAAAAACCAGCTTACGTTGATCGCGGAACCCCACACGTTCTTATGCTACCACTTGGCTGCCGAGCAAACCGATGAAAATGGGCAAAAAAGAGGAACCTTTCAAACAGCGACGCTCTTTATCAATAGCCGAGAAGTCTTTGTAAAAAACCTGACCATCATCAATGACGCAGGGTATGGGCAAGCAGTCGGGCAAGCAGTTGCCGTCTATATCGAAGGGGATGACATTCGCTTCGAACGCTGTCATCTCGATGCTTTTCAAGATACCTTGTGTCTGGGTCCATTGCCAAAATATACCAAAGAAGGCGAACCAATGATCAGTCCTTGGCGAAAAACAATCTTTGACCAACAACAGAGTTTGTTTTTGCATTGCAGGATCAGTGGAACAGTCGATTTTATTTTTGGCGGTGGTTCCGTCACCTTTGAAGAGTGTCGCCTGCATTGTAAAAATACACCACAAACGAACTACGTTACTGCTGCCTCAACTAGCAAACAAGCAAGCGGGTTAACCTTCGATCGGTGTCGGGTGACAGGGGACAAAGCCTATTATCTAGGCCGCCCTTGGCGCAATGAAGCCAAAGTAACTTTTTTATCCTGCTGCTTTGATCAACAGCTCGCCCCTTGCGGATGGTCTGATTGGGGAAAAACAGCAAGCCACCAAACGGTCGCGTTCACGGAGCGAATGTGTTGTTACCAAACAAGCCCCAAACGTCCTGAATGGGTGACTATCGAAGGAGTGATAGAAAAATGAGCAAGGCAAAATGGTCTGGCTGGATCGGGATGGTTCTCGCTCTGGTGTTGATGGGCGGCTTTTCCTTGGCGATCAATCAAATGACTGTCCAGCAGTTCGAAGAGATCTTTCAACGTGTGTTTCCCACTGTACTGAATCAAATGACGGCAGAAGCAGCATTGGCGCAATTTCAAACACTCGGTGCTTGGTTTGGCTTCACGCTGTTGGCACTCCTGATATTGGTTTCAGTGGCGACGATGCTGGTTCGCTATCGTAATTATCGAATGCAATCTTGTGCTATTTATTTTTTGACTGGTGTCGTGACATTGATTGGTAGTCAAATGATCGCTTTTCCGATTGCCTTTTGTTTCTTTTTAGCGGCGGGTTTTTGTTTTCTCCATCGCGATGACCGACACAACAAAAAAACAACGGACACAGTCAGCAAACAAGGAGGGGTTGCATGAAGGCAATGATCAATAATCCGATTTTAAGAGGGTTTCATCCTGATCCGAGTATTTTAAAAGTCGAGGATACTTATTATTTAGCGGTTTCTTCCTTTGAGTGGTTGCCAGGAATTCGGGTCTACTGTTCTCGAGATCTAGTCAATTGGTCCCATGAAACAGATATTCTGACCAATCAGGTGGTTTTATTAGGTAACACAGCAAATTGCAGCATTTGGGCACCGCAAATCAGTTACGCAAACGGACAATACTATTGTGTCTATACAAATGTCCGCAACACGACACGTCCCTTCAAAGACTGTCGAAACTATCTCATCACGGCTCCTACGATTCATGGGCCATGGAGTGAGCCCATTTACTTAAATGGTAGTGGCTTTGATCCGTCCTTGTTTCATGATCAAGAGGGGCGTATCTGGTTATTGAATGCGCTTTGGGATTATCGTAAGGATACACCAAATAAATCGGTGGGGATCGTGCTCCAAGAATACTCTGAAGTACAAGGCCGATTGATCGGTGACAGAGTGCCAATTTTTTCTGGAACCCAGCTGGCGAAGACTGAAGCACCGCATCTTTATTACCACAATGAGTGTTATTACTTACTGACGGCAGAAGGAGGAACGGGTGCAGGTCATGCGGTAACGGTTTGTCGTAGTAAAACCATCACTGGGCCTTATGAAGTAGATCCGCATTTTCCCATGATGCGTGCCTATCAGCGCGAAGATTCCCCTTTTCAATGTACAGGTCATGGCAGTTTGACGATTGCACCATCAGGAGAATGGGTCATGAGCTATTTGATGACTCGGCCAGTAGAAGAGGCAGCGATCCTTGGACGAGAGACGGCACTCCAAACCGTCTATTGGGATCACGAAGGATGGCTGCGTCTTAGCAATGATGATACGATCCCAGATCAAACCATCAGACTCGCTAGCGACGCTCAGAAGCAAAGGGCATCACCTGCTGTTTTTATTGATGACTTTAAAGGATCGTTGCAAAAAGCATGGAACGGTAGGCGATTGCTGCCCAATGAAGAGTGGTGCAATCTGAGTGAGCGACCAGGGTATTTGCGATTGATCGGCGGAGAATCGATGCAATCGAACTTTCATAAGCACATATTGGCGATTCGTCAACAAGACTTTTGTTTTGAAGCTGAAACAGCGATGGAATACCACCCCCAATCGTTTAATCAGATGGCTGGATTGTCGCTGTTCTTAAACGAAGAAAACTATTTGTTTTTCTATGTGACTTATGATGAAAAAGACGGCAAGATCCTTCGTCTGATTCGGTGTTGTGAAGGAGAATTTCACTTGTTCCCAGATAAATTGCCCCTCGCTGCTTCAAGTGAGCCGATCGGATTGAAAGTAGTCGGTTCTTATCTAGAAGCAGAATGGTTCTATCGGCAATCACAAACGTGGCATCCCTTTAAAAAGCAAAACATCCAGTTCTTGTCTGGTGGTTTTACAGGGAATTTCATTGGAATCAGTGCCCATGATCTAGATCACTTTGCTGGAAGCTATGCCGATTTTACGTACTTTAAGTATCAAGGGAAAGATCCGCTCGATGATGATTCCCTAAAAATAGAGAAAGAAGGGTAACGAATGAAAAAGTTGAAAGTAGCAAGTTTATTATTATGTGCAGGACTGTTTTTAGCAGGCTGCGGCGATGGCGGAGGTTCATCTGATGGACCAGAAAGTGATGAAAAAACAAGTATTTCTTGGATGGCGATGCTGCATACCGCTTCACCTCCGTCTGGGGATGTAACACAAAAGTTAGAAGAATATACAGGGGTCGAGATCGACTTTACATGGGTGCCGGACGCATCAAAAACAGAACGCTTGAATGCAGCATTAGCGTCAAATTCTTTAGCAGATATCGTAAGTTTGACAGAAATCAATAACACAACCGTCCGTAGTTCGCTAGCATCTGGAATGTTCTGGGATGTGGAACCCTATTTAGAAGAGTTTCCGAATCTGGCAGAAATTTCTGAGGATCGCTTAGAATCTTCTCGGATCGATGGTCATATCTATGGTGTACCGTTTCTAAAACCGATCGCTCGTTATGGTGTCCTCGTAAGAAAAGATTGGTTAGACAATTTAGGGTTGGACGTGCCATCGACTTTAGAAGAATTATCAGCTGTGGCACAAGCCTTTACAGAAGGAGACCCAGATGGCAATGGGGTAGATGACACGGTCGGATTCGTTGAACGTGATGAGTCCTTTAATGTTGGGTTCCGTTCACTTTCAGGTTACTTTGGTGCAGACAATTGGTTTACGATCACGGATGATGATGAAGTGATGCCATCCTTTATGCAACCAGAATACAAAGAAGCAATGGAATGGTTCCGTAATATCTATGATAACGGCTGGATGAATTCTGATTTTGCGGTAATGGCGAAAAATGATCAGAAGAACTATATCGTTCAAGGTCGTGGTGGGATTGTATTGAGTGGTTTGCAAGAAGTACGTAACTACATTGATGATGCAGCTGGTACTGATGAAGAGCATATGGAATGGGTCTTGATCAATGATATCGTCCATGAAAATGTGGAACGTCGTATCCTTTCTGATACCAATGGTGGAATGGGCGGTTGGTTAGCCATTCCGAAAAACAATGTTGAAACCGAAGAAGACTTACGTGTTGTTTTGAAATTTATCAACGATTTGATGGACGAAGAGCCGTTTACCTTGATGACGCAAGGGATCGAAGGGGTCCATTATGAAATTGATGATGAGGGTGTCTATGTCCGTTTAGATGATACGAAGTGGCAACAAGAAGTACAACCATTTTCTTCGTCTCGTCCATCAGAATTAGTAACAGTTTTCCCTTCAAGCAACCCATATGTCAACTTAGCCAATGAAAAGATTCGGGAAAATGAAGAGTTTGCGGTGATCAATCCTGCACAATCGCTGACCTCTGAAACCTATGATCGTTCATGGTCAAGCTTGATTGAAGGAATCTCAGACGCTTACTACCAATATATGACTGGGGAAATCGAGATCGATGGGTTTGATACAGCGATCGAAACCTTCTTAAGAAATGGTGGACAGCAAATCATTGATGAGTTCACGGAAGATTATCGTTCACAACAATAGAGGTCACAAAAGGTTCTGATCATCTGTTGAGAAGGAATGGATGAAGTGAGGAGCCGCTACTGCTGAATGATTGGAAGACCAAGACCAGTTGAAGTGATTCGCTGCTTGGTCTTCTTTTTGCTTCAAAAGCAGTGAAGAAAGGAGAAGCTATGTTTCAACTAACTGTTCGGGGACATGATTTAAAGAATTATGGGTCCCCAGAAGAATTAGCGCAAAAAATTGCCGCCAAAAACATTCATAACATTCAATTTGCATTAAATAAATCCTTCCCGCAATGGGCAGAGCCAGAGCAATTAAGCCCTGGTTCAGGCCGCTTTTTCAAACGTGTTTTTGGTCAATCTCATGTTCAGGTCGCTTTATTGAGTTGTTATAGTAATCTGATCCATCCTGATCTGGAAAAACGGGAGGCGATTTTATCCAGATTCGAGACCTATCTCGCACATGCCAAATACTTTGATGCAGCTATGGTTGCAAGTGAAACTGGTTCGGTTTTGCCAAATATGGGGTACACCGAGGAAAATTTCAGTGACGTCGTTTTCGATGATTTGGTTCAGGTGATCAAGCGTTTGGTCCAAGTGGCTAAGAGACATCAAGTGATGCTAGGGATTGAAGCGGGCTTGAATCATCCACTATCATCGATCGATCGAATCGAAGAATTGCTGGAACGAGTACCGTCTGACTATTTAGGGATCATCTTTGATCCAACCAATCTGATTACGTCGAAGAACTATCAAGAGCAAGTCGCTTTGACAAGGGAAGCTTTTTCCCGCTTTGGTGATGCCATCGTTTGCTTGCACTTGAAGGACTATCAAGTAATCGATGGTAAAATCAAGGTAGTGCCATTGGGAGAAGGAAGGATTGATTATCAACAACTATTGGCCATCACCGCTGAATACAAGCCATTTTGTTATGTTGTGTTAGAAGGGACGACCGAAGAAGCGATGCAGCCGGCCATTTCACTGATTGAAGCATTGCAAAAGTGAGCGAGCTGTCTTTGATTGTGACTGATGAGGAAAAGCTTTGTTACAAGGAGTCACGGGAGATCAAGGAATCCTTTCCTCAACAAGCAGATTTATTTACTTACTAAAAGTTAGTGTTATACTTAAAGGTACAAGTGAACTTAACTGTTTAGAAAAGAGGAAATAGCGATGACAATGATTCAATCAACCTATCAAATCGATGCAACAGCCGCAATTGGCAAAGTCGTTTTAAAAGTAGCGAATATGGAAAAAATGAGCCGGTTTTATTCGGACGTGATTGGCCTAACTTTATTGGAGCAAAGTGTAGATCACGCGCGATTGGGCGTGGGGACACAAGAGCTTTTAGTCCTAGAGAAGGTAAGTGATCCGTTGCCTTTGACACGGAAAACAGGCCTTTTCCATACGGCGTTTCTTTTGCCTAGCCGTAAAGACCTAGGAAATATGCTGATTCATTATTTGGAGGCCAAAGCCCCTCTGGATGGTGCTAGCGATCATGGGTATAGTGAAGCGTTATACCTGACCGATCCAGAAGGAAACGGGATCGAAGTGTATCGTGACAAACCGAAGAGTGAATGGGATATTCGAGCAGACGGTGAGATCGTGGGCGTTACTATCGAAATGGACGCGCAAGGCGTGCTGGGAGCCGCTGACCGATCACAAACGACTTTTCCAGTTGGCACCACGGTGGGGCATGTCCATTTGAAAGTGGCGGATCTGGCAAAAACAGAAGAATTCTACACCGAAGTTTTAGGCATGCGTTTGACTTCAGATTTTGGTAGCCAAGCAAAGTTTTTTGCTGCTGGTTCGTATCATCACCATATCGGATCGAATATTTGGATGGGAAGAAATGTTCCAGCTATGGAGGAAAAGGATCTAGGCTTAGCGTACTTTACGATCGTTTTGCCAGCTTTGGCTTTTTCTACGTTACGAAGTCATCTAAAGGCAAGTGGCGTTTCTTATGAGTTAGAAACAGACAGCCGCTTGCATTTGACTGATCCGAATGGGATCAATCTGATCATCGAAAGAAAGAATCAGCCTTAAGATGGAGGTTTTTTCATTCATGAAATGAGAGAATAAC
Source organism: Enterococcus sp. AZ095a (assembly GCF_050546735.1). Taxonomy (NCBI): domain Bacteria; kingdom Bacillati; phylum Bacillota; class Bacilli; order Lactobacillales; family Enterococcaceae; genus Enterococcus; species Enterococcus sp. AZ095a. Next base: position 1,492,252 of record NZ_CP172953.1, read on the forward strand.
CTATAATCAAGTAAAAGGAGAGCAAGCATGAAAAAAAACGGGGCGGGACAATCACTATTTCTAGCATTATTGATCAGCATGGGCTTATTTTTCTTTGTCCAAGGGAAACAATTAATAGAAAGTGGGGCGTCTCCTGTGATTTTTATTGCTTTTTCGGCTTTTGCAGGAATTATCGGAGTTGGTGTCTATGGTCTTCAAGCAATAATGAAACAGCATCGGCGCAAAGCCATGGTACCAATCAAAACCAAAAAATAAAGAAACCGGCCAATCTTAAACAGGAAGATTGGTCGGTTTTTTGTTTACGCTAAGAAAAAATGGGGAATGGGATCTGTCTCGTCCACTACATACTAATTTTCCATGTTTTCAATCGCAAATTCGATCTCATCAGGTAAGAAGCCGTTCCCTTCAAGATGAGCGGCCATATTTCTTTGACGGATCCCTAACACCCGGCGGGATTGATTGGCGCGCCCTAAAGCATGGCGATACCAATCTACGTCAAGGGTCTCTAGTGCCCATTGTGTTTCCTCCGCAGTGAAACCTTCTGTTTCTAACAGTTCTGCCATCTCTTGTTTTGAATAAAAGCGACGATTTCCTTGCGCTCTAACGAGGAAAAAGGCTTCACGTTCTCGTTCTGTCGCATTGTTTTCGCGCTCATAGCGTGCTGCTACAGTCGGGGCGAAATGAAACCCTGCTAAAATCGTTTCCTCGGTCACTTCGTTATCAAACACGTAGGTTCTAAATTGAAAACGATTGTCGTTTTCCAGTTCAAGCCATAGGGATTCAACCAGAAATCGATAACCGACTGGAATCGTTTCATAAACTGCATCGGCAATTTCGTAAAAATAAGCGGAAACGGCTTCGTAAGGAGTCATTATCTCGGGAACGATTTCCGTCATTTGCCCATTAAACAAAGTGATTGCGGCAGGGTATTTTTCGCCAGCATTCGTAAATGTGAGAATCTCCACTGGCTCATGTTTTGTTGAAAAGACATTCATGGTCACACCGTTCGCCAAATCAATAGCACTCTGCCACTCGATTTCTTGGTCTTCGCTTTGTTGGTGTAAGTGTTCAAGTGTATCAGGTGTCAAACCAAGCTTTTCTCGTGTATCTTCATTAATTCCTTCTTCATCGGCAAGAGGATTGTTTGCTCCAGCGGTCACTAGTGCCAAATCCTCTTCGTATTCGTTGAATAATTCTTGCAATTTTGCTCGTCTACTGACGATGATCGGGCTCTCTTCATGGATGGCAAGTAAGGCTTCGATACGGCCATTGCGAGCGGCAACCCAACTGGGCATATCCAGATAGCGAGCTTCGATCGCTTCTTGAGCGAGTGCGATCATTGTTTCCGTGTTTTCAATGAATGCCGCCTTGTGTTTTGAGTTGCTATTGACCTGGTCTAGAAAGGCCAATTCTGCTTCTTTGCCTCGAATCATCAGTTCGAGATTTTCAATACTTAACTCATAAGTCAGATTTTCTGCATGATAGGTATGTTCCCAACCAGCATCTAAAGCTGCACCGATGCGCTCAGAAAGTTCCTCAGGACTTGCTGAATTTATCGTCCCACATCCTGAAAGCAGGGACAGTATTAGTAATAAAGGCAACAAAACTTGTTTTTTCATTTTTCTCCTCCTCGTGAGACTCTAGTAAACCTCGCCAATTTGTACGAATGAACGCATCAGATCGAGCACTTTCTTGAGTATAAACATAGTCACAATATAAGTGACATCAACTGACCCCCAAAGTTAGACCAAAAAACCTAACTTTTTGGGGTCACTACAACAGCATATGGGCATCGCGATGCCCTTTTCTTCGCTAGCTTTTAGTTACCTATGTTTGTCATCGCGTAGTCGATTTGTTCTTCTGAAAAGTCTTCAAAAGTTAATAACCGGCGAATGTTGTCAGGAGGAAGACTCATCAAGGAATGGTAACTATTTGCTTTCTTCAACGCCTGCTCGTTCCAATCAATCGTGAGCTGATCAACTGCCCATTGTGCATCATTATGGGTAAACCCTTCAAATTCTAATTGTTGTATCAATCGTGCACGTGAGAAAGCCATGAGGTTCGTATAGGATTCGGCACGAGCGATCGTTCGTCTTTGTTCTGAAGATCCTTCATTCTCGGTCTGAGTTTGTTCGTCATTGTTTTGCTCTTGCTGCAAAGCCGTAGCTGCTTCTTGTTTTGCGTTTGCTTCTTGAAGCTGTTGATACACGGTAGTGACCATGTCTTGATCAATGTCATGATCAAAGCCATAGGTCATCACCGCCAGCTGATATTCATCTGAAGATTGATCGAATCGATTCATAAACATCAACGATTCACGAGGAATATTTACGACCAGCCCTCGTAAAATCGTTTCATAGAATGCAGCTTTTTGCTCGTCGGCAGTTTCCCGATTAAGAACAGTAAATCCAGATGCGTACTCCTCTTCGGGCTTCGAAAAAACGAAGACGTCAACATTCGTTTCACTTGTGTGGTAAACAGTGGCGGTGAGTTCGTCGTCAAGTTTGATCCTGCGATGAAGAGTTAGCTCATCTTCGGTGAGCTGCTGAAGCTGCGCAATATCGTCTGCCAAAAGCCCCAGCTTTTGACGCGGGTCGGCTTCAGGAATCGTTTCGTTTGCTACCTCCAGTAGACGGTTGAGGTTGTCATGATTACTGAGAATGATAGGGCTCCGTTCATGAATCGCAGCCAGAGCCTGGCTATAACCAATGCGGGCAGCAAACCAAGCAGGGACATCGATCCGACGCTCCACTAACGCTCGTTCAGCGGTTGCCATCAAATCAATTGTGTGGCTGATTAACTGATAAAGATCTTCGTCGGAAGAATCAAGCTCTTCCAAAATAGCCAATTCGGCTTGACTGCCGGCAATCAACAACTCTAAGGTTGCTGGGTGATAATAGGCCCAGCCCGTTCCGGATTGGTTTGTATATTCCAGTCGTGCGTCGATGCCAAGTGCAACGGTCTCTGACAGTTCTTCATCTGCCTTTACGCAACCGATAAGCAAAATAACGAATGACAATAGGGTGATCAGTACTCTTTTTTTCATTAGGCTCCTTCTTTCTATCGAAAGTAACTGAGAAAACGGTCGGAAGAGGTTTGTTTATCTGGGGGAAGGAGGAGAGAAGGTGAATGGGAAAAATGCTGAAAAGATTTTTCATCACCAGTAAATTCAGGCAACTGTTTCTGATCCGCCAATAAGAAAAAGCGGAGCATCGAACCAGCATTCGAGAATAATTGTTATATTATTCATTTTATATGAAAAATAGTGTGAAATGCAATGATAAAAGAGTTTTTATCGATTTTTACATTTGGGAAAGGAAGCTTCGTATCAACTTTCTAGGAGTAGACGCTCAAGATCAAAGCGATCGAAAGAATTCATCGAAGGATCGCCATGGGGAATCTTTTGAGCAAACAAAAAAACAGCTTCCCATAATAGGGAAGCTGTAAGGATGCGGAAAATGGGATTTGAACCCACACGAGCGATTGCTCACAAGACCCTCAATCTTGCACGTCTGCCATTCCGTCATTTCCGCAAATACTATAGAAGGAAACGCAGGCTGAGGTAGTTCTGTCACGCCGCGTCTAGAAAATATCTTACCTGATTTTCAACAGGTTTGTCAATAACTTTTCCTAATGCTATTTGAAAGAATTTTCAGACTTTAGATTGCATTTTCTCCCATAAAAGGTATGCTAAAAGAATGAATAATTATTTTTTTGAGAGGAGAGCAAATGAACTACTTTAAAAACCAGTTAGCTAAATCTGTCAAACAGAAAACGTTCCTCTTCCTGCTCATTGGTGCCTTTAGTTTAGGTTGCTGTTTTTCCATTTATTTGAAGCTGATGGAACCCATCAACTTACCCGCCACGATCACTGCAGAAAAAGCGGAAGCCTCACGGCTTGTTGATCGCTACCAAGCCAATCAGTCGGGTTCACCTGCTGAACAAGAGGTGTATCAACTTTTGCTTGAAAACAATACACTGACTTCGCGACAGTTATCCAACTTGATTATGGAAGAATACGAACGATTTAATCAAACGAGTATTCAAATTGCAGAACTAAAAAAGCAGATTTGGGCGTCAGAAGTTGATGACAAAGGATTTTTGCCACCTTTATGGGCAATCGAACAAGATCAGAAGGTCTATCAAGCTTTAGTCGAGCAAGAAAAAGAGCCGGTCCTCACTGCTGCCAATGCCCAGACCGCTGTCGCTTTGGCAATAACGTTTTTGCTGAATTTTGGCTTCTTCTTTTGGGCTTTTTTTGCCAGTGACAATTTGATAGAAGAAAGAGAACACTTCTCTTTGATTCGCTCGTACCCGCAGATTTTTCCGATTCGGATGTTAAGTAAAATTGTGGTTAAAGGGATTACAAATTTAGGCGTTTTGATTGTGTTCTTCTTAGGCGTCTTTCTTTCAATGAGCCTTCTGGGGGAGTTCGGGGATTGGCAGTATCCAGTAGCCGTCTATCTCAATGGGGATTGGGTAGCCTTACCTTTTTGGCAGAGCGTTTTATATAGCCTGGTTTCTTTTGGCTTGCTGATTGGTTTGATCGAATGCTTAGGTTTTGTCATGAACATGATCGCAGCCAATCGATACGTCTCTTTCTTTTTGCTGTTGCTTTTTTATGGGCTCGGCTTGATTCCGATGCTGCAAAAGATCCCACTGTTACCAGTTCATATAGCTGCTATGGATAAATTTTATTCGGGCGCCTTTGCATTGGGTTCTGGTACTTCTTGGGGAGTCTATGCTAGTTGGCTGCTGACGGTGGTGTGGATCTTCCTTTGTATAGCTTTGATGCTCGTTGCGGATAAACAGAATCACTTGTTGAGAGGAGGCAAAGGATGAAAGACTATTTTTTATTTGAATTACGACAACTCTTAAAGAGCAAGAAAACTATTGGTCTTTTTTGCTTGCTTCTTATCTATAGCGGCGTTTACAGTTTTTGGCAAAAAGATTTTCGCCCGATTGAACGAGTAGATAAAACAGAAATGCAACAACGCTATACTGTGCGACAAGATTTTCTTGATCAACAAGCAGCCAATCCTTCTGACCATTGGTCGGCAAGCTTAGCAGTTGAAATGTTTACCCCATGGAACGAAGCGGAAAAACAACGATTAGATGCACTAGCTGATGAAAACTGGCAAGCTTATGCACGAGGAACAACTACGTGGTACCAGTTGGCATTGCAGTTTACCGATGAACGAAATGTTTTTTATACACCGGATTATTATACGTTTCAAAATTACTACGCTGCCTATGACGGTCGCTTTGGTTATGCTTCAACCGCTAAGCTTATGGAAGCCTTCAGCCAGTTGCCGAATAAGAAACTCTCGCAAGCAGTCATGGAGCAAAAAACGGGGATACAGGCATTGCAGCGAAGTTTTACTGGATATTTACCGATTCTATTGCTTGCTGTTTCTTTATTTTTGGCGATCGATTGCTTACCAAAAGAACGAAGACATAAATCCCTATTTCTTTCACTGCCATTATCGGCAGAAGAGATCCTTTGGAGCAAAACGGCAGTATTGATGGTCGGTTCTGCAATTGCAACGCTTGGGACCATGTTCTTTCTCTGGTTGGGTTCTGGTATTCAATTCGGCTTTGGTTCCCTGGAACTACCGGTCACGATTTTATCACCGACATTTGATGCCCGCTACCCGATCACAGATTTCAACGCTTTTGAAACACAAGCCATCGGTCTTTTTATAGGCCAATGTTTTCTTGCGACGCTTTTTTTGCAGTTTATTTATTGTCGTGGCATCTTGTTGTTCAGTGCCCTGTTTCGCTCAGAACTGGTTAATTTGCTTTTGGCTGGTTTTTGCTTGCTTTCACCCTATATTTTCCAAAGACGTTGGTTCAGTGCTTACCTTGATAAAACGCTGTATGTCTATCTGTATCAAAATGTGGGACAAGTCCTTTCAGGCTGGACACGTTTTTATTTTGGTTCTGCAGGGTTTACGATGGAAAAAGGGTTGCTTTTATTAGGAGGCGTTTGGCTTCTGATCGAAATGTGTTTCTTCGTGACGATCCAACGCAAAAAATTTCATTTGGCATAGGAGGAACGATATGTTAGAACTGAAAAATGTGACGGTCACGTATACGAGAAAAGTATTGGATCAGCTTTCCATTGCCTTTTCTCCCGGGGAAATCGTCGGGTTAGTCGCCCCTAACGGCACCGGGAAATCCACGCTATTGAATGTGGCGATGAATTTCATCCAGCCGAATGAAGGCGCAGTATTTTTGAATGGCAGTCAAGTATATGTGACCAAAAAATCAGAAGTGGCAGCGCATCAACAAATTTCGTTTTTTCCTGACCAAAATGATTTGTACAATGATTTGAGTGGTTTCGAGCATCTCAAGCTGTATCAGCGAATGTGGCGTTCAGAGGAACACTTAGTGGAAGAAACGATTGAGCGCTTGCGAATGAGTGACTATATCAAACGTCCTGTGGGCACCTATTCACTTGGGATGCGGCAACGTCTTTGTTTTGCGATGCAGATCGTGACGGATACGCCATATATGCTGATGGATGAAGTCATGAATGGCTTGGATCCGACCAATGTGGAATTGATCTCTAACGTATTAAAAGCCTTGCGAGCGCAAAAGAAAGCGATCGTGATTGCTTCGCATATTTTGACGAATTTGGATTCCTACGCGGATCGGGTCTTGTTTTTAAAAGACGGCAAGATCATTCACGAATACTTTGGTCGCAAGTCGTTAGTCAATCAACCGTTGTACTTAAAAACGGACTCGGCAGATTTTTTGGTGGCTTTTCCAGAATTAACGACGGTGACCATCGATCTGCAAGGACGGATCTATCTGATAGAAATCAGCGATCCTCAGCTACCGCAACGGTTTATCGCTGCAGGGATCACTGATTTTTCTGTGGGGCACTTGGCACTAAATGAATTGTATTTGACGTATTTTCCTGAAAATCACTGACTGTCGCACTATTTACGAGATGAGAGCGGGACAAGCACAGATGAAGGAGAAGCAAAAAAATTTCGCCATAGGTAAAAGTTTTTTGCTATAATAGGTTCAATCTGAAAAGAGATCAACGACGAGAACCAATAACCTGACGTTGACCTATGGTTAAAGGAGAAATGGAATATGAAGAAATTTTCGAAGTCGTCAAAACTTGAAGGGGTCAGTTATGATGTGCGCGGCCCAGTTTTAGAAGAAGCCGATCGGATGCAAGAAGAAGGCATCAGTATCTTGAAATTAAATACGGGGAATCCCGCGCCTTTTGGGTTCGAAGCCCCAAATGAGATCGTTAGAGACCTGATTATGAACGTGCGAGAATCGGAAGGATATTCTGATTCGAAAGGGATTTTTTCTGCCCGTAAAGCGATCGAACAATATTATCAATTACAGAAATTTCCTGATGTGACCATCAATGATATTTACACAGGTAATGGTGTTTCCGAGCTGATCACGATGTGTATGCAGGGCCTATGTAACAATGGGGACGAAGTGCTCGTGCCGATGCCTGACTATCCTTTGTGGACTGCTTCGATCTCATTAGCTGGCGGAAAGCCCGTCCATTATATTTGTGATGAACAAGCAGATTGGAATCCTGATATCGAGGACATCAAAGCTAAGGTCACCAGCAAAACCAAAGCGATCGTCATTATTAATCCGAACAATCCAACAGGAGCCGTTTATCCAAAAGAAATTTTGGAGCAAATCGTCGACGTTGCTCGTGAGCATGACTTGATCATTTTCTCTGATGAGATCTATGACCGATTAGTCATGGATGATTATGTCCATGTGCCGATTGCTACATTAGCGCCAGATCGATTCGTTGTGACGCTAGGTGGCTTGTCTAAGTCTCATCGAGTGGCAGGTTTCCGTGTGGGCTGGATGGTCCTCAGTGGCGACAAGTCCCATGTGAAAGACTATATCGAAGGCTTGAATATGCTATCTTCGATGCGACTGTGTTCGAATGTCTTATCGCAACAAATCGTTCAGACCGCATTAGGAGGCTATCAAAGTTCTGATGAGTTACTATTACCAGGTGGTCGTATTTATGAACAAAGAGCGTTTATCCACAAGGCAATCAATGACATTCCGGGATTGTCAGCGGTGAAACCGAAAGCCGCCTTTTATATTTTCCCTAAAATTGATATTCAACGCTTTAATATCACCAATGATGAACAATTTGTTTTAGACTTTTTACACGAGCACCACATCTTGCTGGTTCACGGCGGTGGGTTCAACTGGCAACAGCCAGATCATTTCCGAATCGTTTATCTTCCTAATATGGAAGACTTAAAAACGACTGCTGAAAAAATGACAGAATTTTTGGCGTCCTATCGTCAGAAATAAGAATATAAAAAAGCACCGCTCCTTCAACAACCGTGAGGGAGTGGTGCTTATGTTTTTATTCGGCAACTGGTTGACAAATTTTTTTGCTCACAATCATTCGATTGGTAAATTTATCCAGCATTTCAGCACTAGGATCGGTGACTTGAACCAGAACAGAGTTCTCATATTCTCGTTCGATGATCCCTTGATACTTCTTGCCATCCCATGTAAAAAAGATCGTACTGTCGATCGTCATCTTAACACCTCATTTGAAATTGTGGAAAAATAACAAGACATTCTTGAAATTGCTTTCCTTTTTGTCATTATGTGCTAAAATAAAGAAAATTAAAAATGCGAATTCGCATTTTTGACAAGAAACGTTCGGTTTTTATAAGAATTCCCCCTGGAGGACAATTATGAAGAAAAAAGAAGAATCTTTTGGTCAAAATATCCGTTCGATTCGGTTGAAACGAAAGATGACACAGAAGATGTTAGCGGAAGATATTTGTTCGCAAAGTGTTTTAAGCCGTATTGAAAACAACGAAGAGTTGCCGAACGTCTGGGTGATGTACCAAATCTGCCAACGCTTAGGAGTCACCTTAGATCAAGTAATGATGCTTCATTCGGAAGAGATCAACAAAACCAATCAAATCTTTGCCGAAATCGAATCACATTTTGTCCATAAGCAGTTTCAAGAAATGCGGGAAAAAATGGAAGATAAGGCGATCAAGGATTATTTGTATCTGGATTCAGATATGCAAATGTATTACTACTATCTAGGCAGCTGTGATTATTTCCTCGATCAAAACTATGATGCCGCCCTTGAGGCGCTGAAAAAAGGATTGGCCTACTCCTATCAACAGGATAAGACCAATGTGTCGGTGATGGAAATTCGTATCCTGAGCTGCATGGGTCGCGTCTATAGTGATTTGCTGCAACTGGGTGAGGCTCGTTTTTACTTAGAAAAAGCTTACGATGCCATGCACGCACTGCCGCCGGAACGTCTCTCCACATCATTGACCAAAATTTACTACAATTATGCGGTCTTTTTAAAGGAGCAACAAGAAGATTGCCTCGCGCTAAAGGTAACGAACGAAGGCATTTCCTTAGCCAGAGAAAAAAACAGTTTGTATTTTCTAGAAGAATTGTTTGAACTGAAGGGACACTTACTTTATAGACTGAAAGAAGAAAATGCAGCCGAAAAAAGTTTTCAGCTGTATCGTGCTGTCATGGATATTCGCCAATCTGACAAAGTGGTGTAGACCTTTCTTGACTTCTTCCCTAAATAAGAGTACTTTTAAGGAAGAAAAGAAATAGAGGAGCGATCAAGATGAATAAATATATTTACGCAGACAAATTCTTTCTAAAATCAGCGGTTCATGGCCCTGGTTACCTGGAGGTCAAAGAGGGGAAATTCGGAGCGATCGTCGATGAAGTCCCTTCTGGTGCAGACGTAGAAGATTATTCAGGCAAATGGGTAGCACCGGGTCTTGTGGATACTCATATCCACGGATTTATGAACCATGATGTGATGGACAACGATGCAGAAGGCATTAAAGCCATGTCGGAAGGCCTTTTATCATGTGGTGTGACTTCCTTCTTGCCAACAACCTTAACATCCAGCAAAGAACGGTTGCGGGATGTTGCTGAAACCGTTGGGAAAGTCAAAGACGAAGTTACAGGAGCAAAAATCCAAGGGATCTATTTTGAAGGCCCATTCTTTACTGAAGAACATAAAGGTGCACAAAATCCAATTTATTTTGGTGATCCTGATATCGATACCTTCCATGAATGGCAAGAAGCTTCTGGTGGAATTATCAAAAAAATCGCCTTGGCTCCTGAGCGAGAAGGTGTGAGTGAGTTTGTTTCGCAAGTGACGGAAGAAGGCGTAGTGGTTGCTCTAGGCCATAGTAACGGTACATTACAAGAAGCGCAAACAGCAGTTGAAGCTGGTGCTAGCGTTTTTGTTCATGCATTCAACGGTATGCGCGGATTAAACCATCGCGAGCCTGGAATGGTTGGTGCCCTACTTTCATTAAAAGAAGTTTTTTCAGAGTTGATTTGTGATGGCCACCATGTGCATCCTCAAGCAGCTGAGATTTTGATGGAAAAAGCTGGTCACGACCATGTTGCCTTGATCACTGACTGTATGATGGCTGGCGGCATGCCAGATGGTGATTATATTTTAGGTGAATTTCCAGTAGTGGTGAAAGACGGAACGGCTCGAATGGAAACTGGCAATCTTGCTGGTAGTATTTTGAAACTAAAAGAAGCTGTGAAAAATGTAGTAGACTGGGGAATCGCTACCCCTCAAGAAGCGGTCATGATGGCCAGCTTGATTCCAGCAATCAGCTGTAAAATTGACCATGCTTGCGGCATGATCAAACAAGGTCGCCCAGCTGACTTTATTGTTTTGGATCAAGAAATGAATGTAACAGCCACCTATTTAGATGGCGTCTGCCGCTACCAGGCGTAAAATAAAACAATCTGCTTAAAGAAACAAGAAGAGAGCTTCTCTTGATCTGTTTTTTGAGCAGATTTTTTTGTTTTCAGTTATGATGAAAGAAAACGACATCCTATGAAGGAGATAATGGGGATTTGAAGACGATTTTAGTTACCGGCGCCAATGCCGGTATGGGCTTTGCAACAGCCAAACAATTGGCAGAATTGGGGATGCATGTGATTTTGTATTGCCGTTCTGCCGAACGAGGGCAGGCAGCACAGCAACGTTTGAAGGAAGAGACAGGCAATCCAAGCATCGATCTAGTGATCGGTGATTTGGGGTCGTTGGCTAGCGTACGCAAGTCAGCCGCTGAAATCAACGCCCGCTTTGAGAAATTGGATGTACTGATCAATAATGCGGGCATCGTCAATTTAAAAAAAGAGCGAACAGCCGATGGATTTGAACAAATGCTGGGCGTAAACTACGTGGGGCATTTTGAACTGACCCGTCAGTTATTGCCGCTAATAAAACGTGCCGATGCCGGCAGGATCGTCAATGTGTCATCCGGCGCCTACAAATTTGTAAAGAAAAAGGATCAGCGCTTTTTCGATGTACCGGATTTTTTCCCTTGGCGGGAATATGGCCGCTCAAAAAAAGCCCTGATTTTATTTACGGATGCGCTTGCGTTCCAGCTACGCAATACGACCGTTACTGCTAATTCCTTGCATCCGGGAGCTGTGGCGACCAGCTTAGGGGTCAGTCGACAAACAGGATTTGGTCAATCTATTTATAAAATGTTGACGCCTTTTTTTAAAACAGCCGAAGAAGGGGCAGATACAGCGATTTACTTAGCGCTAAGTCCAGACGTTGCGGGTATCAGTGGCCGCTACTTTGTTGATCGTCAAGCAGTCCTAACCGAGATCCCGAAGGAGCAGCAACAAGCACAGAAACTATGGCAAGAAACGCAACAAAGAATTGCGGACCACACAAAATGATTTGTTTTGCTTTTGCCAATCTGGATCACTTTGAATAAATGACTTGTTTTTTAGCAGCACGACCTTGTGCTGCTTTTTTGCGGTTTCTTTCAAGGGAAAAAGTGTGATACACTGTTAAGCGAGAAAGCGCATGCGGCGCTGGAATTCTTGGAGGAATAAAATGAGTTATATTGAAGTAGTGAAAGAAGTGAAGAAATACACAATGGGCGATACGGTGATTGCTGCCAATGATGGCGTCTCTTTTTCCGTAGAGAAAGGCGAGATCGCGCTGATCCTTGGTCCTAGTGGCGCCGGTAAGTCCACCGTTTTGAACATACTAGGCGGGATGGATCAATGTGACAGCGGCCAAGTGATTGTCGATGGAACGGATATTGCTGGTTTTGATGCTAAACAACTAACGACCTATCGTCGCAAAGACGTCGGATTTGTCTTTCAATTTTACAATTTGGTGCCGAACTTGACGGCTAGAGAAAATGTGGAACTGTCGGCACAAATCGTACCCGAAGCACTTGATGCAGCTGAGATTTTGACCCAAGTTGGATTAGGTGATCGCTTGGATCACTTTCCTGCACAATTGTCTGGCGGTGAACAGCAAAGGGTCACGATCGCTCGTGCCATAGCCAAGAAGCCCAAACTGCTGCTTTGTGATGAACCAACTGGGGCACTTGACTATGAAACGGGAAAACAGATTTTGGCTATTTTAGAAAAAACAGCTCGCGAGACTGGGACGACCGTTTTGATCATTACACATAACAGCGCATTGGCTCCCATGGCTGATCGTGTGATCCATATCAATGATGCAAAGGTTCGCAAGATGGAAAAAAATACTCATCCGATTCCAATTGCCTCTATTTCTTGGTAAATGCCTATGAAAAAAACATTATTACGTTCCAGTTTACGTGAAATTAGGCAAGCACCCGGGCGGTTTTTGTCCATTTTAGGCATTATCTTTTTAGGAGTCGCTTTTTTTGTCGGGATCAGCGCCACCGGTCCTAATATGAAACAAGCTGCTGAAGATTACTTTTCTCGCCAACAATTAGCCGACCTTACAATTGCTTCAACTTTGGGGTTGTCGGATACCGATCGGCAAATCATTGAGGAAATGCCTGGCGTCACAGCGGTTGAGACGGAGCAGATCGCTGATATCAATGCCGAAAATCATCGTGCTGTGATTCGTGTCTTCTCTCTTTCAACTGATCGACCTGTCAATCAATATGAGGTGACTTCTGGTCGATTGCCGCAAAAATCAGGGGAAATCGCCTTAGATCAAGCGGCACAAAATAGTGGTGGTTTCGAATTAGATGAATCCTTTGAGTTGCCAGAAAGTGGCGAAAATCAATTAAAAACCCATACCTTCACGATCGTGGGCTTTGTCAATAGTCCTGAATATATTGAGAACTTTCATCGGGGGAACAGTACCGTTGGTAATGGGACTGTGGATTACTTTGCGGTGATTCCTGAGGAGGATTTTAAAGAAAGTGCGTACGCCCGATTTTTAGTTCGCTTTGATGACTTATCTCAAATGGAAAGCTATTCAGTGGCGTATCAGACGAAAAGAGATCAAATAAGTGCTGAAGTTGAGAAAAAGTTGGCTCCTCGGGCGCAAGGACGCAGACAAGAGCTGATCGATGAAGCACAACCAGCCATTGACGAAGCCAAAGAACAGATCCGCAACGGAGAAACGGCTCTGCAAGAAGCACAAAGGGAACTCGACGACGCACAAGAAAAATTAGCGCAGGCGCACCGGGAACTGACGGAACAAGAAGCAGCATTCCAAACAGAAATTCAAGCTGCCCAAGAGCAGTTGAATAGTGAAGCACAAAAAATAGCTGAGGGTAAGCAAGCGTTGGCGGAAAACCAACGACTGCTGGATCAAAGCGAACAAGCGTTGCTTCAGCAAGAAGCCCAAGTAAAATCAGCCCAAGCCCAGTTAGCGCCCATTTCGGCACAAAAGTCAGAACTACAAAGTGGCATCCAACAAGTGGAGGAGCAACTTGCGCTGGCATACCAAGGCATGGATCAAATCAGAAGTGTGGGTCAACTTTCTGCAGAGGAGCAAATGGCCCAGCTGCCTACCGTCTATGCACAAGTAACAGCCGCTCTGGCACAGTTGAACCTACCGACAGATGTCCTTGGTCCGATTCCTGATCTGGAGGAAATCGATGAAACGATGATTGCTACTATGCTGACGGCAGCTGAAGATACATTGAATCCACTCATTGCTGAAGGTGAGCAACAACGTGCCCAATTAAGCGGACAACTGGCTGCAATCAATGAACAAGAAGTGCAACTTCAACGGGCGCAACAGCAAGTCAACGCTGGCTGGAGCCAGGTCAGTGCCGGACGCCAAGAATTGGCACAGGCTCAGACCCAGATCACTCAAGGAGAATCGCAGCTGAGTGTTGCTCGTGAGACTTTAGCTTCTGAGCAAGCTAATGGTCAGTCTTTGCTAGACAAGGGCTGGCTGGAATACCGAGAAAACGAAGCAACCCTTCAAGAAAAGCTAGCCGAATTTAAAGAAAGAGCACCAAAAGAACGCGAAAAGCTTGAAGATGTCAAAAAAGAAGTTGCGGAAAAAGAGCAGGAATTGTTGGAGCTAAAACCGGCAGTTTATCGTGTCGCGAACCGCGATGCGAATCCTGGTTATTCAGAATACCAAGACAATGCGGAACGCGTTTCTTCGTTAGCGACGATTTTTCCAGTCATTTTCTTTTTGATCGCAGCCTTAGTGAGTCTAACCACTATGACGCGGATGATCGATGAAAAACGCAGTGAGATCGGAACGTTGAAAGCACTAGGCTATCGCAACTGGGAGATTGGACAGAAATTTTTGCTTTATTCCTCTGCAGCAGGCATCACAGGTGCTGTATTGGGCCTAGCAGTAGGCTTTTCCTTTTTTCCAGCAATCATCATTCAAGCTTATGGACCACTTTACAATCTCACAGAGTATGACACCCCATGGTATTTGCGGCTTTCATTGATTGCTGTGGGTGTTAGCTTGCTTTGCACCATCGGAATTGCGCTGCTGGTTTTACGATTTGATTTAAGACAGTCATCGGCTTCCTTGTTGAGACCAAAGGCCCCAAAAACAGGGAAACGAATTCTCTTAGAAAGAATCACTTTTTTATGGCGGCACTTAAGTTTTATTCAAAAAGTTACAATGCGAAACCTGTTTCGCTACAAGTCCAGAATGCTCATGACCATCTTAGGGATCGCGGGATGTACCTCCATGATCTTGACTGGATTTGGTCTAAGAGATTCTATCAGCAATATCATTCCTTTACAGTTTGAGAAAATCTGGCAGTATCAGGCGGTGATCACCTTTGATGATGAGATTTCGGAAGCAATGAGTGAAACAAAAGCCGCCGCAGAAGATATTGAAGGCTTTGAAGCAGGGTTATTCTTGCATACGGAAAGTCTGACGTTGGCTCAATCGGGGGTCACGCAGCAAGAAGTAACCGTCACCGTGCCAGAAGATCCTGCGGCTTTATCGAGATTTGTCCACTTGAATGATCGGGTTTCAGGAGAAGCTTACGAGCTAGAAGGAGAGGGTGCCATCATCAATGAAAAGCTTGCTAAGTTGTTTGGATTATCGGTGGGTGATACGATAACGTTGACGAATGAAAGCGGCGAGGAATTTCAACTGAAGGTAGCTGCCATCGCAGAAAACTACACGGGCCATTTTGCTTATTTGACACCTGAAACGTACGAAAAGATCTTTCAGGAAACGCCTGCTTACAATAGTGAGTTATTGAAATTCAATCAGCGCTTAAGCAAAACAGATGAAGAAGCGATCGCAGCTGACCTGATGGCACAAGATAATGTCATCAATGTTTCCTTCCTCTCAGCTTCAGCGGATGCCTTAGATGACACGACAGCAACCTTGAACATCGTCATTTGGATCTTGATCACGTCAGCAGGGGCATTAGCCTTTATCGTGTTGTACAACTTGAACAATATCAATATAGCGGAACGGATCCGCGAGTTGTCGACTATCAAAGTATTAGGCTTTTATGATCGAGAAGTGACGATGTACGTCTTTCGTGAGAATATCTTTTTAACGATTTTCGGTATTGGTTTTGGCTTGTTATTAGGGGTGCTTCAGCATCAATTTGTCTTACAGACCATCGAAGTTGATATCGCCATGTTTTCACCGACAGTCGAACCAATGAGCTATGTGTATGCAGCGGGATTGACCTGCTTGTTTTCAGGCGTGGTAGGGATCGCGATGTATTTCAAGTTGAAACATGTCAATATGATCGATGCCTTGAAAGCCAATGAGTAACAAAAACAGCCTTTTTTCAGAAGCATTCTGGAAAAAGGCTGTTTTTATTTTTCTTGTTTTTCTTGCTCAGAGATTTCCCCTTGGACTTCTTCTAGCATGGCTTTTAGTTCAAGCTCTTTTTGCCTTAGCACGACCAAATCTTCTTGAATCTCATCCTTTTTCTCTTCCTCAGGTGGTCGAATAACAAAATTGATTGACAGGGCAACTAAGGTACCGATAAAGGTATCAAGCACACGGTCCAATGCAAAGATGATCGATTCCCCTTGTGGGACACTGGAAGTGATCAACAGCATCGTCGCAATGGCAGAGATGATGCCAGAATTGTTATTGATGCCATCTGAAAAAACGATGACAAAGATGACCAGTGCGGGCAGGACAAACAATTCGATCAGAAAATCATTTTGAAAATATTGCTTCGTCAAAAAATAAAAAATGGCTGTACCGCCGCCGATCGTATTTCCTAACACCCGTGATTTCCCAAAAGAGATTGTTGTTGTCAGGTCTTGTCGCAATGAAAAGACAGCAGACAAGGCAGCAATCAAAGGCTGGCCGCGATCAAGGAAATGAAAGAGCAGAATACAAAGCATGACAGCGATGGCTGTTTTTATCGTTCGCATACCTAAGCGAAAACGCCCCAGTTTCATGGTAGAATGCCCCCTTTACTTAATCATACCCAATGCTGTTGAGAAATTCTAGTCTTATTCCTCACAATTTAGTATACTTTTCAAAGGAGGTGACAAAAATGAAAATTGGATTGAGAACAGTGAAGACAGCAGTTGCTGCCGGTTTGTCCATGTTTCTTGCTCAGCAGATCGGTCTATTGTATGCGCCAGCCGCAGGGATCATCGCAATTTTGAGTGTTGGGAATACAAAGAAAACCTCGCTCTTTACAGGAATCGGTCGCTTGGTTTCCTTGGCGATCGCGACGCTCTTAGCTTTTGTCAGCTTTCATCTTTTAGGCTTTGGTCCGCTGGGCTTTGTTCTTTTTCTCTTCCTATTTATTCCGACGGCAGTTTATTTCAAATTAACCGATGGGATCGTGGTCAATTCGGTCTTGGTGACCCATTATATGATGGAACGTTCTTTTGCTTGGCCATTGATTGGAAATGCTTTTTTGTTGATGAGTATTGGCATCGGCTTTGCACTTTTATTTAACTTGTATATGCCAGACGGCGAACGGGCATTGAAAGAAAAACAGCAGTTGGTGGAAGAAACGTTTAAAAGTCTTTTAAAAGACATGTCGATCGCGTTAACAGAAAAAGAAAAGGCGACGCTCCCACATGTTTGCCAAGCATTGTTAGGAGAAATCAAGCAAGGCAAACAGCAAGCGATGGTTCATAGTGAAAACCAGTGGCGAGGAGAAGCCTCTTATTATGAAGAGTATTTCACCATGCGGCAAAGTCAAGCGCGCTTACTCTTGGAAATGGTTGATCTATTACAATTGTTTTGGGTAGAAGAAGCCTATACAAATGCGTTTCAAGAGCTGCTATCCTTTACCGCCCAGTCCTTTCATGAAAATAACGATGGAAAAGAGATCTTGGCAAAAATTGCAGCTTTATACGAAGATTATCGACAAAAACCATTGCCGCAAACAAGAGCAGAATTTGAAAATCGGGCCCAGCTGTTTCAGTTTCTGCAAACCTTTAAAAGTTTTATTGAAATCAAAGCCGACTTTTCTGAACAGATTCAGACGATGGAGCGCTAAAAAAAAGACTCCTGCAAAGGAGTCTTTTCACTTTTACTGTTGTTCCCAAAAAGCTTGCATTTGATCAAGAACGTCAATGACATCGGTGGTCAAGTGGATTGATCCTTCGATATCGCCATTGATGGCTTTGATCATATTGGCAATTTCATAATTAAGGGCTTGATTACTGTCACCAGCTTCGATGACCTCATTTGACCCATCGCGGAAATGAATCATGGCTTTGTCCGCACGAGGATACTCATCCACCGTAATGTACCCTTCTTCAAAAGCAACGATACCTGTTTTAGGCATTTTCGCTTGGAAAGTCAGCGTGACACTAGCCATTTCATCAGCTGGATTTTGGAGGATCGTGACTGATTGTTCATCCACACCTGTAGAGAAGGGCTTCATGCTGCTAAACGCCACTTCTGGCGTATCCGTCATGAAAAAGCGAGCAAATGAAACGGCATATGTGCCAATATCCAGTAACGCACCGCCACCTAAATCTGGGTTGAAGAAACGATTGGTGGGATCAGGATCTTTATAGCTGCCAAATGGTGCTTGGATCATTTTTAATTTTCCTAAGCGTCCAGCATCGATCTCTTCTTTCAAACGTGCATAAACCGGCATATTGAAGATCGTCATAGCTTCTTCTAAGATCAGATTTTTTTCTTTGGCTAAGGTCAATTCTTCAGCTAATTCATCGGCACTGGTCGTAATGGCTTTTTCACAGAGGACATGTTTTCCGGCCATTAGAGCTTTCATAATAAATTCGTGATGAAGATCATTAGGTACTGCAATGTACACAATATCAATTTGCGGATCTTCCAGCATAGCATCTGTGCTTTCATAAGCATGGGGGATAGCGTATTTTTCGGCAAAGGCCTGGACTTTTGGCAAACTGCGGGCGCTGACTCCATACAGTTCACTTGCTTCATTGGAAAAACCAGCGGCAAATTGCGTCGCGATGTCTCCAAGTCCAATCATTCCCCAACGGTATTTTTTCATCATTGATCATCTCCTTCATATTTAGTATAACAAAAGAAATGAATTCTTTAAAATAATCAAAAACAATCGCAAAAAGTTTCCATTACGGCTGACTTTCAGTAAAATATAGAAGAGGAGGGATAACATATGCATAATGTATCAATAGCCATTATTTTAAATACGATTATCGAGCAATACACATCAGAAAAACAGTTTTATGAGACACATTTAGGAATCACTGAGGAGCAATGGGAGGCATGGAAAAATGGCACAATGAGTCTGTCACCTGCTGAAAATCAGAAAGTGAAGCTGCTGTTTTCAGATTATGAATGGATGCTGATCCAAAAAATCATTCGGCAAACCGTCATTTATCCAGAAAAACGCAATCAAGCGGTCGTCGAGTTCAAAAAAATGAAAACCCAAATCGCCAGAACGTGGCTAGCTAGCGATTTAGCAAAAGTCGAATTGTTAACAGAATCTGAAGAAACAGCCCAATACCTTGATTTGAGAGTCAGTATTACGTATGATGAGTGGGGTTATGATGATATATTAAACTTCCGATTGCCCGCTGTTGTTCAGCAGCAGATCCGCAATGAAAAAATCGAGTTGTTAGAGTGGGTTAAAGAAAATCTGGAAGAAACTTATAATTAAAGGTAGGGTATTTTTTGAAAAAGTATTATGGAATGGCTGCGGCAGCAGGATTCTTGTTTTTGGTTCTCCTAACCATACAAGTGAATCGAGTGACCGCAGTCACCCCAATAAAGAATCTAAGTATCGCTCGTTCTACTAATCAAACAGTGACGAGCGCAACAACTGAATCCAGCAGTCAAACTTCGACGGAATACTCAGAGGATGCGCAAGAACAAGCAGCTATTAGTGATGAAGTGAACGAAGATGATTTCCCAACTGTCTCATTGAATGATTGGTCGTTGGCTCTGGTAGGACCAAAAAATAAAATCGTCAGCGAAATCGCGCAAGAAGATTTGGGGAAATTATCAAATGGCTACCTTGTGGACAAGCGAATCGTTTCGGCATACGAAGAACTAGCTGAGGCAGCAAAGGTGGCTGGACATCCTTTAGTCATGGTCTCTGCTTACCGTTCGGTAGAGTATCAACAGGAAATATTCGATGCCAATGTCAATAGCTTGATCCGCCAAGGGAATACAAAAGAAGAAGCAATTCGTATCACGAAACTGACCTTTACTGAACCGGGATATAGTGAGCACCATACCGGTCTTGCGATTGACGTAATCGATGAAGACTGGTATCAAAATCATACAGGCGAACTTCTCAATGAGGGGTTCGGCGTTACAGACGGTGGAAAATGGCTACAAGCCCATGCGAGAGAGTATGGGTTCATCATCCGTTATCCGAAAGGGAAACATGACATTACCCAAATCGATTATGAACCATGGCATTTACGCTATGTAGGCGTCGAAGTGGCGACATATATTGAAGAACATGAGGTAACATTCGAAGAGTTTCTTGATGAGGCAAAAGAACACATCACTCGTAAAGAAGCAGAACTGTCGTATCACGAATTGGCAGATCCTTTGCAGGAGGACTGGATCTTTACTAATTCTCTTACTAGAAATCAAGAAAATAGTCAACGAGCACAAGAAGAGTTGTTGATGAGTGGAGGCGACTTGTTCGCTAAGAACGTGTTTAGTCAGACAAAGGAAGTGAAAAAATGAGCGCAAGACGAAAAAAACAGAAGACTCGTTTCCCATTAGTCTTTCTAGGGTTATTCTTAATTGGGATTGCTTTTATTTTTTCCTTAAATAGTTTGGCGGATCCTCTTCCGAAAGAGGAAGAAACAAATACTGAAGCGATCTCTCATGAAGAATTTATCGATCGCATTGCTCCTTACGCGCAAGAACTGCAAAAAGGCTATGGGATTTTACCAAGTATCATTATAGGTCAGGCGATTCTTGAATCAGATTGGGGCCAGAGTTCTCTAGCCAGCAAATACAATAATTTATTTGGCATCAAGTCATTTGGTCATTCAAAAAAGGTGACATTAGATACCCAAGAGTTTTATAATGGAGAATGGGTCACGATTCAAGGAGATTTTCGTGTCTATGATACTTGGGAAGAATCAATGGATGATCATACGATGTTGTTTGTAAATGGTGTTGATTGGAATCCTGCGCTTTATGTAGATGTCTTGACAGCAAACGACTACCGCAGTGCCGCACAAGCCTTACAAGATGCAGGATATGCAACGGATCCAGATTATGCCAGCAAAATCATTCAAGTCATTGAAACCTACCAATTGAATCGATTTGATCAATAAGAAAAGAGAGTTGGCTGCTTATGGAAGAAAAATATATGCCAAAAATCACCACTGATTTACGCAAAGATATCGTCAAAGTGCCTAAAGTTATTCGAGAGGCTAGCGGCATTCAAATATTTGGGAAACAAATCCGCTCCATTATTTTTACTACGGATATTGCGATCATCCGTAATACAAATGCGGACGCTGTGATAGCGGTCTATCCTTTTACACCGCACCCAGCAATTACGAAAGCAATTATCGAAGCAGCGGATATTCCAGTGTTTTCTGGTGTCGGCGGCGGCTTGACCCAAGGATTCCGCTCTTCTTATATGAGCATGTTTGCTGAAGCTCAGGGATCGATCGGGGTCGTCTTAAACGGACCCACGCCATTGAAAACTGTGGAGCAAGTCTGTAAAGTCGTGGATATTCCCGTTATCAGTACCGTAACGAGTAAGTATACTGAAATTGATGCCAAACTTGAAGCTGGTGTGAAGGTCATCAATATCAGTGCCGGCAAGGACACAGCGGATACCGTGGCTTTCTTCCGTAAAAAATATCCGAAGCTGCCGATCATTGCAACGGGTGGTCCAACTGAGGAGAGCATCTTAGAAACGATTGAAGCAGGTGCGAATGCGATCACTTACACGCCGCCTTCCAATGGGGAGCTTTTCAGTAAAAAGATGGAGCACTATCGTGATATGGAGAAACCAGAGTAGGAAATGATCCACAAATGAGAATATTTTTATTTATAAAGGGCATTCCATGCTTGTGTTTTTAATCAAAGACAGGCATAATCGAATCTATCATTTAAAAATTACTTGTATATCGTCGAAATATGGTCGACAGTCTCTACCCGATACCGTAAATATCGGACTATAAGTAAAAATCGTGCCTGTTAGACACTTTTTTTGCTTTGGCAAAAAGAGTGTCTTTTTTTTCAGGATGGAATAGAAAGGAACGAGGAGAGCTAGGATGGATAAATTAGTTGAGCGTATCAAAACACACGGGAACGTCTTGGGTGAAGGGGTTCTCAAAGTGGACCAGTTTTTGACCCACCAAGTGGATTATGAGTTGATGAGAGAAATCGGTACAGTTTTTGCAGAACGATTTCAAGAAAGTGGGATCACCAAAGTAGTGACCATCGAAGCTTCAGGGATCGCACCAGCACTTTATACTGCAGAAAAGTTGCAGGTACCAATGATCTTTGCTCGAAAAGCAAAGAGTCTGACGATGGATGAAGAGTTGTTGACCGCATCGGTCTATTCCTTTACTAAGCAAGTGACCAGCCAAGTATCGATTTCTAAGAAATTCTTATCTTCAGATGATACGGTATTAATAATTGATGATTTCTTAGCAAACGGACAAGCTGCAAAAGGATTGATCGAATTGTGTCAGCAAGCAGGAGCAAAAGTCGTTGGCATTGGGATCGTCATTGAAAAATCATTCCAAACTGGTCGACAATTGCTTGAAGAAATGGGAATCCCCGTTGTTTCCTTAGCACGAATCGCCTCATTGTCGGAAGGCCAAGTTAGCTTTTTAGAAGGAGATGCCTAATGAAAGAGACGAATAGCCGTTCAGCAGTTTTAGGCTTGCAGCATTTGCTAGCGATGTATGCAGGAGCTGTTGCCGTCCCTTTGTTGATTGGAACAGGCCTCGGCTTTAATGAAGCGCAGATGACGTATTTGATCTCGATCGATATTTTCATGTGCGGAATCGCTACGCTTTTGCAATTAGTCGTCACCCGCTTTTTTGGGATCGGCCTACCAGTCGTTTTAGGTTGTGCCATCCAAGCTGTCTCCCCATTGATTTTGATTGGCACCAAATCAGGAATCAGTGCGATTTACGGAGCGATCATTGCTGCTGGGATTTTCATTGTCTTGATCGCCGGCATTTTTTCGAAAATCAAAGTTTTGTTCCCTCCATTGGTGACAGGAACGGTGATTACCGTCATCGGCTTGACCTTGATTCCAGTCGCCATCACCAAAATCGGTGGAGGGGATGCCGCAGCTGCTAACTTTGGTGATCCAACGAATTTATTGTTAGGCTTTGTGACGATTGCGCTGATCATTGGCGTGCAAGTGTTTGGCAAAGGCTTTATTCGCTCGATTGCCGTACTGATCGGTTTGATCGGTGGGACTATTTTAGCAGCATTATTAGGCTTGGTTGATCTTTCTGCCATCACTCATGCACCTGTGTTTCATTTGCCACAGCCTTTTTATTTCGGTTTACCAACCTTTGATCTGTGGTCGATCGTCTTGATGATCATTATTTCCATCGTTAGTTTGGTAGAATCCACAGGCGTTTATTTTGCACTGGGAGACATTACTGAAAAACCGATTACAGGCAATGACTTAAAGCGCGGCTATCGTGCGGAGGGCTTGGCGGTGATCCTTGGTGGGATCTTCAATACGTTTCCTTATACTGGATTTTCACAAAACGTAGGTTTGGTTCAACTTTCAGGCATTAAGACGCGCCGTCCGATTTTCTTTTCAGCAATCTTTTTGATCGTATTAGGGTTGTTTCCAAAAGTCGGTGCCATCGCACAGATCATTCCAGAGGCAGTGCTTGGCGGCGGCATGTTAGTGATGTTTGGCATGGTGGCTGTTCAAGGGATGAGAATGCTGAGCAAAGTTGATTTTATGAATGACAAGAACTTGTTAGTGATTGCAGTATCAATCGGTTTTGGTTTAGGGTTCAATATGATGCCCACTTTATTCAGTCAAATGCCTGAAACCGTTCAAATGTTTACAGGCAATGGGATCGTCATGAGTAGTTTGACTGCCATTGTTTTGAATCTGTTCTTTAATGGGCTGCCGAAAGAAACAGACGAAGTGACGGAATTGCGCTTGCAACAGTAAGTTTATTTGATCCAGACGAGGATTCGTCTGGATTTTTTGTATTGTTCCTTTATTTGTCTTATTATCGGTTATCTGACGTGTTGAATACATATCTTTGAGATAAAAGCGAACAATGAAAAGTAAAATTTGTTAATAGTTCGAAAATATTTTGACATTGCACGGGCTACTCGTTACTATTTAGAGGTGAAAGTGATTGTTAGCAGAGCCATGTGACTTCGGGATATCTCAGACGTAGCGACAAAAGGTTGCTAACAAAATGATTTTCGTAAGAAAAATACTTCTGAGGTTTATTCAGAAGAGAATCGTAAAAAATCGTTGGAGGGAAAATTGAATGAAACCAGCAGTTGCAGTGATTATGGGAAGTCAATCAGATTGGGAAACAATGAAGGAGTGCTGCTTGATTTTAGATGAGTTAGCGATACCTTATCAGAAAAAAGTCATTTCGGCACATCGTACACCAGATTTGATGTTCGAATTTGCAGAAACAGCCCGAGAAAAAGGGATTAAAGTCATTGTTGCAGGAGCGGGTGGCGCTGCCCATTTGCCGGGAATGGTGGCAGCTAAAACAACATTGCCGGTCATTGGTGTTCCCGTCCAATCACGCGCATTAAACGGTTTGGATTCCCTTTTATCGATCGTGCAAATGCCGGGTGGTGTACCAGTAGCAACAACGGCGATCGGAAAAGCTGGCGCAACTAACGCAGGACTACTTGCAGCCCAGATGCTTTCCATGTATGATTTAGAGATAGCGGAGAAATTAGACGCACGAAGAAATACATTAAAAGAAATCGTATTGGAAAGTAGTGATCAACTTGATTAAACCTTTAATGCCCAACGCAACGATCGGAATCGTTGGCGGAGGACAGCTAGGTCGTATGATGGCAATGAGTGCCAAAGAAATGGGCTTTCGGGTTGGCGTTTTAGACCCTACTGCCAATTGTCCAACAGCCCAAGTCGCTGATTGGCATATTGTTGCTGCCTATGATGATGTGTTTGCTTTAGAAGAAATGGCTCGACGTGCCGATGTAATCACCTATGAATTTGAAAATGTCAGTGTTGAAGCATTGAACTCTATTTTGCCTTACTCACATATCCCTCAAGGCACCGATCTGTTAGCAATCACTCAAGATCGTTTGTTAGAGAAGTCATTTTTAGAGGCAAACAATATCGTGATTGCACCTTATGCCACGATCATCAGCCCGACAGACATCCAAGATGCCATCGATAGCATTGGTTACCCTTGTGTATTAAAAACCACCAGAGGCGGCTATGACGGAAAAGGACAGCACGTGCTTTACAGTACGGCTGATTTGGCGCCTTCCATGAATTTACTTCGCGAAGGAACTTGCGAATTAGAAGCATGGATTCCTTTTGAAAAAGAATTATCGATTTTAGTTGCCGGTAATGGAGAAACCTTTACCACTTTCCCAGTGGTAGAAAACATCCACCGTAACAATATTTTGCATCAAACGATCGCTCCTGCGCACATTGATCCAGAAGTTGCCGAAGAAGCCAAACGGATCGCTCACATTATTGCAAAAGCTTTGGATCTGCAAGGCGTTTTAGCCATCGAAATGTTCCTGACCAAAAGCGGCGGCTTGTATGTCAATGAATTGGCGCCACGTCCGCATAATTCGGGTCACTATTCGATCGAAGCTTGCTCCATGAGTCAGTTTGACGCTCATATCCGCGGCATCTGTGGCTGGCCGTTGCCGGAAGTTTCTTTGCTTTCACCAGCAGTCATGGTCAATGTCTTAGGAGATGAATTGACAGAAACCTATGATCTGATTGCCACAAAACCTGCTTGGCAATTTCATTACTATGGCAAAGAAGAAGCAAAAACCGGTCGCAAAATGGGACATATCACTATTTTGACGGAAGACATTGCAGAAACCACTGAAGAAATCTATCAAACCAATATTTGGGATTAAAGGAGATAAAAACATGTTAGAGCGTTATACAAGACCAGAAATGGGTGCTATTTGGACCGATCAAAATCGCTACCAAGCGTGGCTAGAAGTCGAGATTTTAGCTGACGAAGCTTGGGCGGAATTAGGAGAGATACCGAAAGAGGATGTTGCATTGATTCGTGAAAAAGCATCCTTTGATATCGACCGTATCTTAGAGATCGAAGCGCAAACGCGACATGATGTGGTTGCTTTTACCCGAGCAGTCTCTGAATCTTTGGGTGATGAAAGTAAATGGGTCCACTACGGCTTGACGTCGACGGATGTTGTTGATACGGCGTATGGTTACTTGATGAAACAGGCCAACGATTTGATTCGGGAAGATTTGAACCGTTTCGTGACGATCATTGGTGAAAAAGCCAAAGAATACAAGCATACCGTGATGATGGGACGTACCCATGGTGTTCATGCGGAACCAACGACCTTTGGCTTGAAATTAGCCTTGTGGTATTCAGAAATGAAACGCAATGTTGAACGTTTTGAGCGGGCAGCAAAAGGGGTCGAAGCTGGAAAGATCAGTGGTGCTGTTGGAACCTTTGCAAATATCCCTCCATTTGTCGAAGAGTATGTCTGTGAAAAACTAGGGATTCGTGCGCAAGATATTTCCACGCAAGTATTGCCTCGTGACCTACATGCAGAATATTTTTCAGCAATGGCATTGATCGCAACCAGCATTGAGAAATTCGCCACCGAGATCCGTGGACTACAAAAATCAGAAACGCGGGAAGTTGAAGAATTCTTCGCCAAAGGACAAAAAGGTTCTTCTGCCATGCCCCATAAGCGTAACCCAATCGGTTCTGAAAATATGGCCGGACTTGCAAGAGTCGTTCGCGGTCATATGTTGACGGCTTATGAAAATGTCTCCCTTTGGCATGAACGGGATATCTCACATTCATCGGCAGAACGGATCATTATTCCGGATACGACGATTTTGATCGATTACATGCTGAATCGCTTTGGCAATATCGTCAAAAATCTGACCGTTTTCCCAGAGAATATGAAGCGCAATATGAATGCGACCTTTGGATTGATCTACAGCCAACGGGTGATGTTGAAATTGATCGATCACGGGATGACCAGAGAGCAAGCCTATGACTTGGTTCAGCCGAAAACAGCGCAAGCTTGGGATGAACAAACGGATTTCCGCCCATTGTTAGAAGCTGATCCAGCAATCACGGATGTTTTGACCAAAGCTGATTTGGATGATGCGTTTGATTACAACCATCATTTAAAACAAGTTGACACGATCTTTGAACGTGTCGGTTTAGCCGAATAAAAAAAGCTGCAACCTTGAGACCTCCGTCTTAAGGTTGCGGCTTTTTTAATAATTTTCAGCTAAGTAGGTCAATAGATCAGGTGCTAAACCAGTTGCTGATTGGTTTTCCTGGCGATCTTCTAACATGGAAACCATCAGAAATCCTTGATCTTGCGAATCGAAGGCGAATAAGAAGCTGTTTTCTTGGCCTTTTTCATCTTGCTTTTCTTTGATTTCAGCAGTTCCTGTTTTGGCAGCTAGCGGAATGTTCAGCGCTGCCAAAGAGTGTGCCGTTCCGTTGGCATCTGAGACAACAGCTGTCAAATCTTGATTGATTTGCTCAATCGTCTCTGGTTTAAAGACTTCTTTGTCTTTTTGCTCTGCCTCTTTCAATAAACGAGGATAAACCAGTTTTCCTTGATTGGCAAAGACCGAATAAGCAGCAGCTTGCTGAATGGGATTCAGTAACAGTTCTCCTTGTCCATAGCCGGTATCTGCCAGTAAAATCTCTGAGTTGAAGGAGTCTTCATTGGAAATTTGAGCAGGATTCATCGCAATCGGTAAATCCAACGTTTCACCAAAAATCAATTTCGACAAACCGTTACGAAAAGCATCTTCACCCATAGCTAAGGTTTGTTGTGCCATATAGATGTTATCAGAGTAAACCAGTGCATCTTTTAGATTGACAGAAGCTACGTCGCTGACTCTGGTGACAAAGTAGTCCCCCCACGAGCTGTCTTTTTGCCACTTCAATCCATCGATCGCAATACTTTGGGTAGGGTCGATCGTACCATTTTCTAAGCCAATCGCTGCCGTGATGGTCTTAAAGGTCGAACCTGGTGCATAGGCCGTAGCAAAGCGGCTGATGAAAGGCAAGTCTTCGTTTTGTTCATACGCATCGTAGTCTTCTTGGGAGATCCCTTGGGTCATTTTATTGGGATCATAACTCGGTGAGCTGGCTAATACCAGCAGATCACCGGTTTTTGGTTCTGTGACGACCGTGGACCCCGCCTGATTTTGTAAGGCGTCAAAAGCTGTCTTTTGGGCTTGTGCGTCAATGGTCAGTTGGATATCTTTACCATCTGCCCGTTCTTTTTCTAAAAGAACCGATTTTTCAGCACCGTCTTCATCTGTGATGGCGATTTTTCCGCCATTTTCGCCCCGCAACTCTTTGTCAAAGGCAGCTTCCAGACCACTACGACCAATTTGTCCGTTGCTTGCTAGCGTTTCATCCTTTTCGATATCTTCTGCAGTCACGTTCCCTAGATAACCAATCAACTGGGCAGCGGCTTCTCCAAGAGGATAAGTCCGTCCCGTCGTTTCTTTTAAACTTGTTCCAGTTGGCATTTCATCGGTTGGTTCGATAATCTTCAAGGGAACGAACAACTCATCTTGGACCCACGATTGAGCCAATGCTTGATCGATCGCATCTTCTGTTAGGTCAAAACGCTCCGCGATTGCTTTGATATTGGCGGTTTTTTCGTCTCCCGTACCCAGCTGTCCTGGAATGACGCCTAGTTGATAGAGCGTGCCATTTTCTGCTAGCGGTTCGTTGTTTCGGTCTAAGATTTCTCCACGTGTGGCATTATCTACAGAGATACTAACTTTGTCTTGTCCTTCCATTCCCGGAAAAATCAATTGAGGCGACCAATCGATCTTGGCTTGGTCATCAGCCAGAGTAATCGTGCCACTATAAGACAGCTCGGTTAATTCACCTAACGAGGTGGTTAAGGAACCGTTGTATTGGAAATTGAATTGATCGGAATCCTTATCATCGGGCGTTACCTCAATTCCTGAAGCTTTAAATGATTCGGCACCGATACCAGTGAAAATCGCTTCGTATTTTGCTGAGACTTCGTCTGCGGTAAAGCCGTTTGATTCCAAACTTTCTTCGGTCAGTAAAGCAGATAGATTGCTGTACTTCTGATCAGATATAGCACCGATAAAGGAATTGAGGACTTTTTTTGCTGCTGCTTCTTCTTGTCGATTTTGATAGACTGTATAGCCATAATAACCGCCACCAAGTACTAATAAGGCGGCAGGGAGTGCCAGCCAGACGAAACGCTTAGGTTTTTTCGCTGGTTTTTCTTTGCGAGAGCGCCGGTTTTCTGACATATTATTGTTCCTCCTTTAGTGCCGACAAACGGGCGTGATAAAGCGGCAACAGCGTTTGATAAACTGCTAAAATATCCGCCATCTCAACGTCTTCGATCATTTTTTTCGGAAAAATCTTGCCAATCTGAAGTTCACTTTTTTTGACTTTCTGTAATCGTTCTAAGTAGGTTGGCCATTTAGCGATTGGAGAGTGGTCATACTTGGTATGATCAGGAGATAGCGTAAAGTCTGCTGGCAATTGATCAAATAATTCTTTTTGAGCCAGCCAAGATTCCGCGATCGTTGCTTGATTTTTCGGTTGATCGATCACACTGAGCCAAACAAAGACATACGCTTGATTGATCCCAATTTGAAAGTGGGCATCCATTTTATAACCACGCTTGTTAGGGCCGATCCCCGCCCACGTTTCGGCAGGAGGGTAGACGGTTCTACGCCGATGCTGAGCAATATGCAAATAAAAAGGTTCGTGACAGCTTTCTTCAAATAATGGGATCGCTGCCTCGCCGATGGTTTGGAAAATTGGCTGGATCTCTGAACGGATTTTTTCCATTCTTTCTTCTAATGTTTCTAAAGCAAAAACATCAAATGACTGTTTTGTAAATAGCATAATCGTGTCCTTTCTTTTGTCTGAAAACAGTATAACAAAAAAAGCCCGTAAAATTTCGGGCTTTTGTTTTTTTTATCTTTTTTTTATTTAGTGATCACTAGCTAATTCGCAGCGGGACTTAAGTTAAAGGTAGGGGCAAGGCTTTGTTCCTTCAAAAGATGCAGAAGATCATCCAAGAAAGAAAAATCCATTTCTTCTAAGTTAAAATAAATACGGAAAGAATACGTATGTTTAAATAAGCTTTGACGATGAATCTGGTGAATGATCAATTCGTCATTGCGGCCATTTTGAAATTGTAAGACTCTTTTTTGTTCTTCCGCATAGTGAGGACGTGCCCCTTTTTTGAAGGGACTGAATACATAGAAACTTGTTTGTTGGTTGATGGAAAGGATTTGCTGCACGGCCAATAATTCGTTATGGAGCTGTTGTTTTTCTTTGTCTGATAAATGAGCTAAAAAAAGTTCAGCACGATTCTTTAGCGACCACATATAGTACTCCTCCTTGAATGTAGCTACAATACGACCTAAATATAGCATGAAAATAGAATGTTGTAAACGCTTTATAAAACCCTTCGCCAGTCAAACGGGAGAGGTAAACTTGCTTGACGGGATAAAAGGCGAACATTCGTGTTTATTAATGTGTAAATGTACAGATAATCGTTGACCCGCTTTTTCAGCGTTGTTAGAATAATAAACAAATAAAGATGTGTGTCATCGCTATGTGAAAAATAATACTTAACTGAGGTGGATTATGGAATTAGAAGTGCTTCTTTATGAAGGAAAAGCCAAGAAATTGTTTAAAACCAACGAAGAAGATGTGTTGAGAGTCCTTTATCTGGACCAAGCAACTGCGCTGAACGGTTTAAAGAAAGATGCAGTCGCAGGGAAGGGTGCCCTAAACAATCAGATCACTGCGCATCTTTTTCAGCGTTTAGCTGATAAAAATGTCCCAAGTCACTTTCTTCAATTAGTGTCTAAACACGAACAATTAATTCGAGCTGTCACCATGATTCCTTTAGAAGTCGTTGTTCGCAATACGGCTGCTGGTAGTTTTTCAAAGCGCTTGGGCATCGAAGAAGGAACCAAACTGCCAAAGCCGATCGTGGAGTTTTACTACAAAGAGGATCGCTTAGATGATCCGTTTATCAATGACGATCATGTGTTCTATTTGGGTCTTGCCACAAAAGAGGAACTGGACCTGATCAAAAAACTGGCACTACAAGTCAACGCTGCGTTACTGGAAATCTTTGCAAGTATCCAGATTCAACTGATCGATTTTAAAATCGAGATCGGCAAAACCAAGAAGGGCGAGTTGCTCCTGGCTGATGAGATCTCACCAGATACTTGCCGCTTATGGGATATGGGTACAAATGAACATCTTGATAAAGATGTCTATCGTCGTGATTTAGGGGACATCGTTCCTGTTTATGAAGAAGTTTTAAATCGTTTAGAAAAGGAGAATTCAACATGTATTTAGTCAAAGTTTACGTCACTTATAAGGAATCTGTTTTGGACCCTCAAGGAGAAGCCGTCAAAGGAGCTGTTCATCGCTTAGGATATCAAGATGTCAGTGATATTCGCATCGGGAAATACTTTGAAATCAAAGTGACACCTTCCAACAATCAAACACAAGCAGCAGTAGCAGAGGAGATTGAAGCGATCTGTGACAAACTTTTAGCAAACGTCAATATGGAAACCTACCGTTATGAAATAGTTCAAATGGAGGAAGCAGCCCTATGAAATTTGCAGTGATCGTCTTTCCTGGATCAAATTGTGATGTTGATTTGATGTGGGCAATCAAAGATATCATGGGGGTAGAAGCAGAATATGTGCGCCATGATGCAGAAAGCTTAGCCGGTTTTGACGGTGTTTTGCTTCCAGGAGGATTTTCTTATGGTGATTACTTAAGATGCGGAGCGATTGCCCGTTTTTCTACGATCATGTCAGAGGTCATTCGTTTGGCAAATGAAGGCAAACCTGTCTTTGGTACCTGCAATGGGTTTCAAATTTTAACGGAAGCGGGCTTGTTACCAGGGGTTTTACAAAGAAATGAATCATTGCATTTTATTTGCAAGCCGGTCCGTCTGCAAGTGAATAATCGAACAGCTTTTACTTCTGAATATGAAACGGATCAAGTCATTACGCTTCCTGTCGCTCATGGTGAGGGCAATTATTATTGTGATGAAACGACTTATCAGGAATTGGTTGCCAACAATCAAATCGTTTTCCGTTATGAAGATAACGTCAACGGCAGTCTACACAATATCGCTGGTATCTGCAACAAAGCAGGCAATGTCCTAGGCATGATGCCTCATCCAGAACGAGCGATGGAAAGTTTATTAGGCTCAGAAGATGGCAAGAAGTTTTTTGCTTCATTATTGAAAAATTTTGGGAAGGTGCCGGTAAATGGATAAAATGATCGTAAAAGAACCTACACCACAAGAAATCAAAGACACGAAATTATACGAGCAATGGGGATTGACCCAAGAAGAATATCGGATGATCTCAGAAGATATTTTGGGACGTTTACCAAACTATACCGAAACTGGACTCTTTTCAGTGATGTGGAGTGAACATTGTTCTTACAAAAATTCCAAACCTGTTTTGCGGAAATTCCCGACAGATGGGCCGCAAGTACTGCAAGGTCCGGGAGAAGGTGCGGGTATCGTGGATATCGGCGATGATCTAGCTGTCGTATTTAAAGCGGAAAGCCATAATCATCCTTCTGCGGTGGAACCTTATGAAGGAGCAGCAACTGGTGTTGGTGGAATCATCCGCGACATCTTCAGTATGGGAGCAAGACCGATTGCTGTTTTAGACTCCTTACGATTTGGTGAGTTAGATAATCCAAGAACGAAATATCTTTTGGAAGAAGTCGTTGCTGGGATCAGTGGCTATGGCAACTGTATTGGGATTCCGACCGTCGGTGGTGAAGTGGCATTTGATCCTTGTTATGAAGGCAATCCATTAGTCAATGCCATGTGTGTAGGGATCATTGCTCACAAGGATATTCAAAAAGGGCAAGCCAAAGGTGTTGGAAACACCATCATGTATGTCGGCGCAAAAACAGGACGCGACGGGATACACGGGGCGACTTTTGCATCGGAAGAATTTGTCGAAGGAGAAGAACAACAACGTTCCGCCGTACAAGTCGGTGATCCTTTTATGGAAAAACTTTTGTTGGAAGCTTGTTTGGAATTGATCGTGGATCATTCGGACATTTTAGTCGGAATTCAAGATATGGGTGCTGCTGGATTGGTTTCTTCTAGTGCCGAGATGGCATCAAAAGCCGGATCAGGGTTGCGTTTAACGTTAGATGATGTTCCACAACGAGAAACCAATATGACGCCTTATGAAATGATGTTGTCAGAATCCCAAGAGCGGATGCTGATCTGTGTCAAAAAAGGGCATGAAGCTGAAGTGGAAGCCCTCTTTAAGAAATACGATCTAGAAGCAGTCGTGATCGGTGAAGTGACGGATGATGGCAACTATCGTTTGTTCCATCATGGACAGGAAGTCGCTAATTTACCAGTGGATGCTTTAGCTGAAGATGCACCGACTTACTACAAAGAGATGGCAGAACCAGCACGGATCAAAGTGTTTAAGGAAACACCGGACTTTGTTCCAGTGATTCATTCAGCAACGTCTGTATTTGCGGATCTGCTGCAGCAGCCGACGATCGCTTCGAAACGCTCGATTTTTGAAACCTACGATTCGCAAGTTCGTACCAATACCGTGGTAGGACCCGGCAGTGATGCGGCCGTTTTACGAATCAAGGGAACCAATAAAGCCTTGGCGATGACGACTGACTGTAATGCTCGTTACCTTTACTTAGATCCTGAAGTCGGCGGACAGATCGCAGTTGCAGAAGCTGCTCGAAATATCGTCGCTTCCGGTGGGCGTCCATTGGCGATCACTGACTGCCTTAACTTCGGCTCGCCAGATAAACCAGAAGGATTCTGGGAGTTATCTACGGCTGCTGACGGGATCTCAGAAGCTTGTCGTGTACTAGAGACACCAGTAATCTCTGGGAACGTCTCCTTATACAACGAAACGGACGGACAATCGGTCTATCCAACGCCTGTAATTGGGATGGTCGGATTGATCGAAGAGCTGGCGCATATCACGACGCAGCATTTCCAAGCAGCAGGGGATGTGATCTATGTCCTAGGGGAAACCCATGCTGATTTCAATGGGTCTGAATTGCAAAAACTGCAGACAGGAAAGATCGCTGGGCGTTTAATGTCCTTTGATCTTGAAACAGAAAAAACGAACCAACATTTGGTTACCGCAGCGATCCAAGCAGGTCTTGTTCAAAGTGCCCACGACTGTGCCGAAGGTGGTTTAGCGATCGCTTTAGCCGAATCCGCTTTTGACAAGGGCTGTGGTCTAAATGTGACCGTGTCATTGCCAGCAGCACAATTGTTTTCAGAAACCCAATCCCGTTTTGTGCTTTCAGTCGCACCTGATAAGCAAGCAGCTTTTGAAGCACTGGTAGGTGCTGCTGCAATAGCGATCGGGGAAGTGACTGCTGATGGCCAGATTCGCATGCAAGCACAAGATGATACGATCGAGATGCCCCTTACTGAGGCGAAATTGAAATGGGAGGAAGCCATTCCATGTTTAATGAAGTAAAGAGCCTCAACGAGGAATGTGGGGTTTTTGGTGTTTGGGGTCATCCAGATGCCGCTCGTGTCACCTACTTCGGACTACACAGTTTGCAACATCGCGGCCAAGAAGGTGCTGGGATCGTCACGAATGATGCGGGAAAACTCAATGGTCACCGTGATTTAGGGTTGCTAGCGGAAGTGTTTTCGGATGAACGTGTCCTCCAGCGTCTGACAGGAGATGCTGCCATTGGTCACGTTCGTTACGCAACTGCTGGTAATGGTAGCGTTGATAATATTCAACCATTTTTATTCAAATTTTTTGATCAGCAGATTGGCTTAGCTCATAACGGCAACTTGACGAATGCGAAAAGTCTACGGAAATCCTTAGAAAAGGCTGGTGCGATTTTCCACTCGAATTCCGATACAGAGATTCTCATGCACTTGATCCGTCGCAGCGAAGAACCGCTTTTTATGGATCGGGTCAAGGAGGCATTAAATCAAGTTAAAGGTGGATTTGCGTACCTTTTACTGACGGAAAATGCCATGATCGCAGCACTAGACCCCAATGGCTTTCGTCCATTGTCAATCGGGAAAATGGTCAATGGTGCTTATGTGGTGGCTTCAGAAACCTGTGCGTTGGAAGTCATCGGTGCGGAATTTATTCGTGATGTCCGACCGGGCGAAGTCGTGATCATTGATGATGCAGGCATTCAAATCGAGCAGTATACCCAAGAAGTACAACCGGCGATTTGTTCGATGGAGTTTATTTATTTTGCCCGTCCTGATTCCAACATCGCTGGCGTCAATGTTCATCGTGCCCGTAAAAATATGGGCCGTCGCTTGGCAAAAGAGGCGCCGATCGAAGCGGATATGGTCATTGGTGTACCGAATTCATCCTTATCTGCTGCCAGCGGGTACGCAGAAGCTTCAGGTATTCCTTATGAATTGGGCTTAGTAAAAAATCAATACATTGCACGAACGTTTATTCAACCGACACAGGAGTTAAGAGAGCAAGGCGTGCGAATGAAGCTCTCAGCTGTTCGTGGTGTAGTCGAAGGCAAACGAGTGATTCTAGTCGACGATTCGATCGTCCGAGGAACCACCAGCCGCCGTATCGTGCAACTGCTAAAAGAGGCAGGTGCCAAAGAAGTTCATGTGCGTATCGGTTCGCCGCCTTTGCGCTATCCATGTTTTTACGGGATCGACATTCAAACGAGAAAAGAATTGATCGCAGCCAAATATACGGAAGCTGAGATTTGTGAAAAAATCGAAGCAGATTCTTTGGCCTTTTTAAGTGAAGACGGGTTGATCGAAGCGATCGGTTTAGATTTCGACGCACCTTACTCAGGATTGTGTATGGCCTATTTCAATGGCGATTATCCAACCCCTTTGTATGATTATGAAGAAAACTATCTCGCGTCTTTAGCTGAATAAGCTGAATAAATAGTAGGCAAGAATGGCTTTTCAAACGAAGCAGTGAAGGGCAGCTGGTTTACTTGCGTTAACGACGAATGAGCTGAATGAAGAAAAGCGGATGAATGATTGAGGAGGAACGAACGTGGCAAATGCATATGCAAAAGCCGGTGTCGATGTCGAAGCCGGTTATGAAGTAGTCGAACGGATCAAAAAGCATGTGAAACGAACAGAACGGCTAGGCGTGATGGGGGCAATCGGGGGCTTTGGTGGCTGTTTTGACTTATCATCGTACCAATTAAAAGAACCGGTACTTGTTTCTGGGACTGATGGTGTAGGAACCAAGCTTTTGTTGGCGATCCAACAAGAACAGCACGCAACGATCGGCATTGATTGCGTCGCGATGTGCGTGAATGATATCGTCGCTCAAGGGGCAGAACCTATCTACTTCCTTGACTATGTTGCAGTTGGTAAAAACGATCCGGCAAAGATCGAACAAATCATTGCTGGTGTCGCAGAGGGCTGTGTGCAAGCGGGGGCTGCCCTGATTGGTGGGGAAACCGCTGAGATGCCGGGGGTGTATCAGCCAGAAGAATATGATCTTGCTGGTTTCGCCGTAGGGATCGTCGAAAAAAGTCGCTTGATCACTGGAGAAACCATTAAAGAAGGCGATGAGCTGATTGGTTTGCCTTCTTCAGGCATTCACTCCAATGGGTACTCTTTAGTCAGAAAAATCTTTTTTGAACAGCATGGCTATACAGGAGCAGAAACGTTTGCGGAACTTGGTAACCAAACGCTTGCAGAAAGTTTATTGACGCCAACGAGAATTTACGTTGATGCACTGAAACCTTTATTGACAGAAGGATTGTTAGCTGGAATTTCTCATATCACTGGTGGCGGCTTTGTTGAAAATATCCCACGGATGCTGCCTGAAGGACTTGCGGCAGAAATCGCCTTAGACACTTGGCCGCAGTTGCCAATATTTGATATGATCGCTACTCATGGCGCGATTCCTCATCAAGAAATGTTCGAGATTTTCAATATGGGTATCGGTATGGTCTTAGCCGTTGCGCCAGAAAATGTTGCGGCTGTGATGGCACTTCTATCCGCCAATGAAGAACAAGCATACCGGATCGGTAAAGTGACCAAACGTAACAACGAAGCCGTTTGCTTCAAAGAGGCAGTCCGATGAGGATCGCCGTCTTTGCTTCTGGAACGGGCAGCAATTTTACAGCAATCGCCGATGCGATCCAAGCAAATAAAATCAAAGGAGCGCAGATCGGGTTGGTCTTTTCCGATAAACCTACAGCGCCAGTAATAGAAAAAGCCCGCGCGAGAGACTATGAAACGCTTGTCATAGAGCCAGCGGCATTTGCATCAAAAGCAGCCTTTGAAAATAAATTGATCGAAGAATTGCATGATCATGCCATCGATTTTATTGTTTTAGCAGGGTATATGCGAATCATCGGCAACACTCTATTATCCGCTTATGAAGGCAGAGTCATCAATATCCATCCCTCCTTGTTGCCGAGTTTCCCAGGTAAATCTGGGATCGCCGATGCCTTCGCTTACGGCGTGAAAGTGACGGGAGTGACGGTTCATTATGTCGATTCCGGCATTGACACAGGGCCAATCATTGCCCAAGAAATCGTTCGGATCGACACCGACGATACATTAGCAAATGTGACAGAAAAAATTCATCAAGTAGAACATCAAATCTATCCAGCTGTTTTAGCTGAAATCGTGGAAAAGGGGCTATCGAATCGTGAATAAACGTGCATTAATCAGTGTGTCTGACAAAGAAGGACTCGTACCATTTGTCCAAGAATTGACCAATTTAGGATTTGAGATTATCTCAACTGGCGGGACAAAAACGGCCTTGGAACAAGCGGGGCTTCAACCGATCGGCATCGAAGCAGTCACAGAATTTCCTGAAATGATGGATGGTAGGGTCAAGACGCTACATCCACGGGTGCATGGTGGTCTGTTAGGACGGCGTGATCTGCCTTCTCATATGGAGGCAATGGCTGAGCATGGCATTTTACCGATCGACCTTGTTGTCGTCAATCTTTATCCATTTAAAGAAACCATCAGTAAGCTTGACGTCACAGAAGCCGACGCAATCGAAAATATCGACATCGGCGGACCAAGCATGCTACGTTCTGCGGCGAAAAATCATGCCTCAGTAACTGTTGTCGTTGATCCCAACGATTACGACTGGGTTTTAGCTGAGCTGAAGGAAGGCAATACGACTTTGGCATCAAGAAAGAAATTAGCTGCCAAAGTCTTCCGCCATACCGCCGCTTACGATGCCTTGATTGGTGAATACTTGACCAAAGCGGTGGCTGAAACAGAAACAGAGACCTTGACGAAAACCTATGTTTTGAAACAAACATTGCGTTATGGTGAAAATAGTCATCAGAAAGCTTCCTTCTATCAAGATGCCTTACCCGTGCCCTATTCGATTGCCAGCGCAAAACAAATCCACGGCAAAGAATTGTCTTACAACAACATTAAAGATGCTGACGCTGCCTTGCGGATCGCAGAAGAATTTACAGAGCCAACTGCAGTAGCCCTCAAGCACATGAATCCCTGTGGAATCGGAAGTGGAGAAACGATTGCTGAAGCTTTCCAAGAAGCTTACGAAGCAGACCCAGTGTCGATTTTTGGCGGGATCATTGTTTTAAATCGTCCAGTTGATGTGGCAACTGCGGAGCAACTGCAGCGAATTTTTCTTGAAATCATCATTGCACCTGCATTTGAAGAAGAAGCACTAGAAATCTTAACGAAGAAAAAAAATCTACGCCTGCTGGTTGTTGATTTCCAGAAAGCAGCCAAACAGCCAGAAGTTGTCTCTGTCCTTGGGGGCTTATTAGTGCAAGAACCAGATGATCAAATGGAAACACCAGAAGATTGGACCGTGGTGACAAAGAGAAAGCCGACACCAGAAGAAATCGCAGCTTTGGCTTTTGCTTGGAAAGCAGTGAAACACGTGAAATCTAATGCCATCGTTTTAGCCAATCAACAGCAAACCGTCGGG
The DNA here is from genome assembly GCF_050546735.1 of Enterococcus sp. AZ095a. NCBI lineage: Bacteria > Bacillati > Bacillota > Bacilli > Lactobacillales > Enterococcaceae > Enterococcus > Enterococcus sp. AZ095a. The sequence goes on from NZ_CP172953.1 coordinate 1,531,092, forward strand.
ATCGGCGCTGGTCAAATGAACCGCGTGGGTTCGGTGAAAATCGCCGTCGAACAAGCTCGTGAAAACAATAAATTGACTGGTTCAGTGCTGGCAAGCGACGCCTTTTTCCCAATGGATGACAGTGTTGAATATGCAGCGCAACAAGGAATCAAAGCGATTATTCAACCAGGTGGCAGTATCAAAGATCAAGAGTCGATCGACATGGCAGATAAATACGGTGTGGCGATGGTCTTTACTGGTGTTCGTCATTTTAAACACTAAGAAATAGGAGAAGACGATGAAAATACTTGTTATTGGTAGTGGCGGTAGAGAGCATGCCGTCGCAAAAAAGTTTCTGCAGGATCCTCAAGTGGAAACAGTCTTTTGTGCGAAGGGCAATCCCGGTATGCGAAAAGACGGGATCAAGACAGTCGCAATTGAAGAGTCCGATCATGAAAGCCTAATTGCTTTTGCTCAAGAGCAGGAGGTTGATTGGACCTTCGTTGGTCCGGAAGTTCCGTTGCTAAATGGCATCGTAGATGATTTTCAGGGGGCGGGCTTGGAAATTTTTGGCCCCAATCGCCAAGCAGCGATGATTGAAGGATCAAAAGAGTTTGCCAAAGAATTGATGCGAACCAATCACATTCCAACAGCAGACTATCAAAGCTTTACAGATAGTGCCCAGGCAAAAGCCTATATCCAACGTAAAGGTGCGCCAATCGTCATCAAAGCAGATGGTTTATCGGCGGGCAAAGGCGTGGTTGTCGCGGAAACCATTGAAGAAGCAAACGCAGCAGTCGAAGCGATGCTGGAGCAAAATGCTTTCGGTGAAAGTGGTGCAAAAGTGGTGATCGAAGAGTTTTTGGCTGGCGAGGAGTTTTCGCTATTGGCATTTGTGAAGGGCGAAGCCGTCTATCCAATGGTCATTGCCCAAGACCATAAACGTGCCTTCGATGGCGATTTAGGTCCGAATACAGGAGGTATGGGGGCTTATACGCCGGTACCGCAGATTCCGCAAGAAATGGTCGATCAAGCGGTAGCAGAAGTTTTACTTCCTGCAGCAAAAGGGATGATTCGCAACAATACACCGTTTACGGGGATTCTCTATGCAGGTCTGATTGCTACCAATGATGGACCGAAAGTCATCGAATTCAATGCGCGTTTTGGCGATCCAGAAACACAAGTCGTGCTAAGTCGCTTAGAAAGCAGTCTAGCCCAGATCATTGATGATCTCTTACAGGACCAAGTACCTACGATCCAATGGAATCAATCGGCTTCGATCGGTGTCGTGATTGCCTCTCAAGGATATCCAGGCAAGTATCAGCAAGGAATGCCTGTCCCAAGCCCAGAAGGAGAAGGAACGCAATTCTTTTATGCAGGAGTGGATGAAGCTGCCGACCAAGGTGGTTTGACGGCAGCTGGTGGGCGCGTTTTTCTTGTGGAAGCATCAGCTGAGAATTTAGCTGCTGCACAAAAGAACGTCTATGAAGCAATCAGCAGGTTGTCTTTATCTGGCTTATATTACCGAAACGATATCGGCGATAAAGCCTTGCAATATAGCAACTCATCAAAGGCGATGAAGTAAAGAATATTTCTGTGCATAACACAACCTGAAAAAAAGGAGGGCTGCCAGTAGAACCAATCGGTTGTGCTGGTGGTTTTCGTTTTATGGGAGGTTTTTTTGACGTTGGTATAGCGTTTTCATCTTGTTGTGATAAAATAGGAATGTAGTTTAAATAAGGAGGAACTTTACGTGAAAAAAATTAAATTCGGTCCCACTGATTTAGAAGTATCCAGCGTGATTTTAGGATTGATGCGAATCAACAATGCCAAAGATCCTGTGAAGGTCTTGACGACTGCGATTGAAAATGACATTACCTTCTTTGACCATGCGGATATTTATGGTCGCGGTGAATGTGAAACGATTTTTGCAGAAGCGTTAGCAAAAACGGCAGCTAAAAGAGAAGATTTGTTTATTCAATCAAAATGCGGCATCGTTCCAGGTGAAATGTTTGATTTTTCGAAAGAGCATATTATCTCTTCTGTGGAAGGTAGTTTGCAACGATTGAAAACTGATCATTTAGATGCGTTATTATTGCATCGCCCTGACACTTTGTTTGAACCAGAAGAAGTGGCAGCAGCCTTTGACCAATTAGAAAAAGACGGTAAAGTGAAATACTTCGGTGTCAGCAATCAAAAACCTGGTCAAATCGAGCTATTGAAAAAATATGTTTCGCAACCTTTAGTAGCGAATCAACTGCAATTCGGGATCATGCATACAGGGATGATCGATCAAGGGATTCATGTCAATATGACGGATGCTGGCAGTATCGACCATGATGGAGAAATTTTGGAATATTCTCGTTTGCATGAAATGACGATCCAAGCTTGGTCTCCGTATCAGTATGGTTTCTTTGAAGGGGTCTTTATCGGCAACGAGAAATTCCCAGAGTTAAACGAAAAATTAACCGAACTAGCGAACAAGTATCAAACAACGCCGACTGGCATCGCATCTGCGTGGATCTTACGTCATCCAGCAAATATGCAAGTGATTGCCGGAACGATGACCCCGCATCGAATTGAAGAAATTGCGCAAGCTTCTTCGATCGTATTGACCCGCCATGAATGGTATGAAGTGTATAAAGCAGCAGGGAACATCTTACCTTAATTTATACGTAAATTCCGTTTTATTCAGTTGTTATAAGGATGAATGTTCGCGAAAGACGAACATTCATCCTTTTTTTTCAAAAAGTATTTCTAAAAAGCTTGTATTTCATTTCCAGGTGGTTTAAATTGTTGTGGGCGTTAAAAATAGGCTGATGCCATTTGATGCTTGCTTCACTCTTAGTAAGATTTGGAGGATATTTTTATGTTTGACATGAAAGTTTTTGATTACGAAGATATACAACTGATTCCTAACAAGTGTATCGTGAACAGCCGTTCAGAATGTGATACCACGGTGACATTAGGCGGACACTCGTTTAAAATGCCTGTTGTTCCTGCAAATATGCAAACAATTATTGATGATTCAATCGCAGAATTTTTAGCTGAAAATGGCTATTTTTATATTATGCACCGCTTTGATGAAGAAGCACGGATTCCATTCATCAAAAAAATGAAAAGCCGCGGCTTGATTGCTTCTATCAGCGTAGGTGTCAAAGAAAATGAATATGCCTTTGTAGAAGAACTAGCTGAGAAAGAGCTTGTTCCTGATTTTATCACGATCGATATTGCCCATGGTCACTCAAACGCCGTGATCAATATGATTCAACACATCAAGAAGCATTTACCAGCAACGTTTGTGATCGCTGGAAATGTTGGAACGCCAGAAGCAGTTCGTGAATTGGAAAACGCTGGCGCAGATGCAACAAAAGTCGGTATTGGACCAGGGAAAGTTTGTATCACAAAAATCAAAACTGGTTTCGGGACTGGCGGATGGCAATTGGCAGCATTACGCTGGTGTGCCAAAGCTGCTCGCAAACCAATCATTGCAGATGGTGGCATTCGGACACACGGCGATATCGCTAAATCTGTCCGCTTTGGTGCAACCATGGTCATGATCGGTTCATTGTTTGCTGGGCATGAAGAATCACCAGGGGAAACCAAGGTAGAAAATGGCGTTGTAATGAAAGAATACTTTGGTTCTGCATCAGAATTTCAAAAAGGTGAAAAGAAAAACGTAGAAGGAAAGAAAATTTGGATTCAATACAAAGGTTCTTTAAAAGATACGTTAGTTGAAATGCAGCAAGACTTGCAGTCATCGATCTCTTATGCAGGTGGAAAAGATTTAGAATCGATTCGTAAAGTGGATTACGTAATCGTGAAAAATTCGATTTTCAATGGAGATACTATTTAAGCTGGATACTGAAGAAACGGCCTTTTAGCGGTCGTTTCTTTTTTTTGTTGGAACAACCATTTTGTTTTTCTGTTTTCTTCGTTATAATAGAAGCAATGAGAAGTAGAGGAGCGGGTGACCAAATGACAATCAAAGTGATGTCTGTGTTCGGTACCAGACCGGAAGCCATCAAAATGGCGCCACTAGTAAAGGAATTGGAAAACGACCCGCGTTTTGAATCGATCGTTGTGGTGACGGCGCAGCATCGAGAAATGTTGGATCAAGTTTTAACGGTTTTTGAAATCATACCAGATTATGATCTGGATATTATGACTTTAGGGCAAACTTTGACAGGAATCACTACCAAAGTTTTGCTGGATCTGGAACCAATCTTGCAAAAAGAAACCCCTGATATCGTACTCGTTCACGGGGATACGACCACAGCTTATGCAGCCGCGACGGCAGCTTTCTATCAGCAGATTCCTGTGGGGCATGTGGAAGCCGGTTTGCGTACATGGAACAAAAAATCTCCTTATCCGGAGGAAGCCAATCGTCAGCTGATCGATGTATTAGCGGATTTTTATTTTGCGCCAACTGTCCAAAGCAAAGAAAATTTATTAGCGGAAAATCGCAATAAAGCTGCAATTTTTGTAACGGGAAATACCGCCATTGATGCGATGCGTTATACGATCTCGGAGGACTATCAGCATCCAGAACTTTCTGCAGCAGATCAAACCATGATTCTTCTGACAATGCACCGTCGCGAGAACTTAGGTGTTCCGATGCAGCAAGTCTTCCGCGCTTTAGCGAAGATCGCTAAGGAGAAACCAACCATCAAAGTGGTTTTTCCTATGCATAAAAATCCTCAAGTCCGAGGGATTGCTTTGGAGATACTTGGGGAACTAGAAAATGTCACGCTGATTGAGCCTTTAGATGTCATTGATTTTCACAATGTTGCCAATCAAAGCACATTGATTTTGACGGATTCTGGTGGTGTCCAAGAAGAAGCACCGTCGTTAGGCGTTCCTGTTTTGGTCTTGCGAGATACAACAGAGCGCCCAGAAGGAATTGCTGCAGGTACGTTAAAACTGATCGGTACGTCTGAAGCTGCGGTTTATCAAGAAACGAAGCGACTACTAGAGGATCCAGAAGCTTACAATGCCATGGCACATGCAGAAAATCCCTATGGCGATGGGAAAGCTAGTCGGCGAATCTTGAAAATTTTAGCAGATCATTTTTCGTGAGAGCTGGATCGAAAGAATATAGAAAAAATCATTTTTCAGAATCGGATATGAAAGAGAAATAGGCAGCTGTTTATTTAAATGGCTGTCTATTTTTTATTCGAGTTCGGAAATTTATTACATTCTCTCCTTCAATGGGATAGCCGAAGTGACTTGATGAATTCTGGGTTTTGCCCTGAGAGGATTTCTCTCTATCTGTTCGTGTAAAAAAAGTTTTGTCACATATAAAATCACACCAGTTCTTTAACGTTGTTATTTTATTGTAAGACCTTTCATTTGAAAACCAACGAAAATCTATGAAAAAAGGGTGCTTTTTTCCATTGTTGCGGTTGACATTGGCTAGGATAGCAGTTATTATGTGGGTAGTTGGAAGATAGACTTCCGGCGAACTGACATTTTATACAAATAATTGTTAGGTGAGGCTCCTATATGGACACAAGCTGCTGCCGCAAAAGTATCGAGAGATACTTAGTTGGTAGGACAGGTCTAATCGTGAAGGTTAAACCCAAAGTAGCTGATAGCAGATTTGCTATCTACGCCCTATAGTGCTAAAGCTCTACAATGATCATGAGTTTTTTACGCATGCTTATTGGGAGCGTGCGTTTTTTTGTGTCTTTTACGCATGTTCCACAGTGACTTACCTAATAAAAAGAAAGGAAGATTCACATGGAATACCCCAGTCCCCAGATGAAACAGCGGAGTAATTATCGAATCGCTAGGGGTGGCGTAAGCAACTCCTAAGTGCTAGGAGGAAAAAAAGATGTTAAAAAAACTATCGAAAGATCAAGAACTAAAATTACTGGCAAAATTGACCGAAAGAGAACTGCTGATGGAAATGCGGACATCCTTCCAAGGGTTATCGGAAGAAGATGCTGCAGAACGTTTGGCAGAGTATGGTCCAAACAAAGTAGATGCGCAAAAACCAACACCTGCTTGGTTGATGATCCTAGGTGCTTTCAAAGATCCTTTTGTGTTAGTTTTGGCATTATTAATGGTTATTTCTTTTGTAACAGGCGATATTGAAGCAGTGATCGTGATGGGAATCATGATTTTAGCCAGTGTCATGATTACTTTCGTCCAAGAATACCGTTCCCAAAAAGCAAGCTTAGCGTTAAAAGAACTTATTGAAAATACTTGTTCCGTCACTCGAGATGGAATCACGAGAGAAATTCCAATGGATGAAGTCGTTCCAGGAGACATCGTCACCTTAGCAACCGGCGATATGATTCCTGCGGATGCGATCTTGATTTGGACCAAAGATTTATTTATCAATCAATCTTCATTAACAGGCGAATCAATGCCAGTTGAAAAATTTGTCGATGCTGGGATCAAAGAAAGCGATGAACAAATTTCTGCACTAGATATGCAAGATCTTGTTTTCATGGGTACCGATGTCTTAAGTGGTCAAGGAAAAGCCATTATTTTGAAAACCGGTCAAAGTACTTTCTTCGGTGATATTGCCAAAAATGCGACGACGAAACGGGGTAAAACAACCTTTGAAGATGGCTTAACAAAAGTCAGCAAGCTATTGTTGCGAATGGTCATGGTTCTTTTCCCAATCGTTTTACTGATCAATGGTTTGACCAAGGGTGATTGGGGCGAAGCGTTGTTCTTCGCGATTGCAGTAGCAGTTGGTTTGACGCCAGAAATGCTACCAATGATCGTCACCAGTAACTTAGCCAAAGGGGCGATCTCTTTATCAAAAGAAAAAGTGATCGTCAAAGAATTGCCTTCGATTCAAAACTTAGGCGCAATGGATGTACTATGTACCGATAAAACGGGTACGATCACCGAAGATCGTGTTGTACTGGTACAGCATTTAAACCCATTTGGCGTAGAAGATAAACAAGTCCTTGATATGACGTATTTAAATTCTTACTATCAAACAGGGTGGAAAAACCTGATGGATATTGCTGTCTTAAACTACTATGAAGAAGAAGGCTTGGCAGCGCCATTTAACGATGTGACAAAAATCGATGAGATTCCGTTTGACTTCTCACGTCGCCGCTTGACGGTTGTTGTCAATGCAGATGGTCATCAACTGATGGTCACTAAAGGTGCCGCCGAGGAAATGGAACAAGTCTGCAAGTACGTAGAAGTTGATGGCAAAGTGATGGAATTGACTCCTCAATTGAGAAAACAATTGCGTCAAGTGAATTTGCGCTTGAATAAACAAGGAATGCGCGTGTTGACTGTTGCTGTAAAACGAGATGCCCACGCAGATGCCGTTTATTCTGTAGAAGATGAACAAGATATGATCATGATTGGCTTTATGGGCTTCTTAGATCCAGCAAAAGAAACAGCAAAAACAGCGATTGCTTCTTTACACGGTCATGGCATCAATGTCAAAGTGTTAACGGGAGATAATGCGATCGTTGCGCAAAAAGTTTGTCGAGATGTTGGTATTGATGCAGATGAATACTTGTTAGGAACCGATATAGATCATCTGTCAGATGAAGAGTTAGCAGAGAAAGCTGCAAAAACTAATCTGTTTGCAAAATTAAATCCAATGCAAAAATCCCGAATCATTGAAACCATTCAAGCGGCAGGCCATACGGTCGGCTTTATGGGAGATGGCATCAACGACGCGCCTGCTTTACGTACAGCAGATGTTGGTATCTCGGTTGATACCGCAGCAGATATCACCAAAGATGCCAGCTCGATCATTTTATTAGAAAAAAGTTTGAATGTCCTTGATAAAGGGGTCATCGAAGGCCGCAAAGTATTTACCAATATGATGAAGTACATCAAAATGACGTTGAGTTCGAATTTCGGGAATGTGTTCTCGATCTTAGTTGCTAGTGCCTTTTTACCTTTCTTACCAATGTTGTCCATTCAACTGTTGGTTCAAAACTTGGTGTACGATATGGCCCAATTGACGATCCCATGGGACAACGTAGATAAAGAAGAGTTAGAAAAACCAGTTAAATGGCAAGTGGGTGGACTATTGAAGTTTACCGTCGGCATTGGACCTGTCAGCAGCATCTTCGATATTTTGACTTTCTTTATGATGTGGCATGTCTTTAGTGCAAATACCATCCAAGAGCAAGCCTTGTTCCAAGCAGGATGGTTTATGATTGGCTTGACGACACAAACCTTAGTCGTTCACATGATCAGAACGAGAAAATTACCATTTATCAAAAGTATCGCATCACCTGCAGTTTTGATTTCAAGTGTTCTAGCGATTGCAGTTGGCTTCTTGGTCATCTTGACGCCATTGCATACCGTCTTTGATTTTGCAGCACTGCCATCAAGTTACTGGCCATGGTATGTCGGTATCAATCTAGCTTATTTAGTAACAGTTGAGTTTGCGAAACGCATTTACATTCATGTCACGAGAGAATGGATTTAAAAAAACAGGTCGGCGTTCTTCCTAACAGGGGGAGAATCGCCGATCTGTTTCTTTTTATCCGTTCTCTGTATTATTTTTTTCTCATATTAAGAAATTTCTCTTTGATTCAAGTTGAATCCTTCACAAGTGATAAAAGGAGGTTAATGATAAATCTGTTTAGCGGAATGGTGGATGCTGTACTATTCTTAAATAAAAAAAAGAATCTGAAAAGAAAAAATTGAAGAAAGCGATTGCTTTAATGTGATTAATTTCACTAATGTTTTCTTAAGAGTTGCTACAGTGGGAATTCTTTTATTAAAAAAAATACCCTTTTCACTTGTCATTTTCGAAGTTAAATGATAATTTATAAGAGTAAATGAAATTTCGATAGTACAGATTTAAACCCTGTTACATACGAAAGTGAATTTTTATATCAGAGAGGAAAGTGTGTCAAGATGGCAAAAAAACAAAAAGCACTTGATTTCCAAGCGATTTTGGAGCAAGTCAATGCGGATTTTCCAACTTACCAAGCTTTGGACAAAGACGGGAAAATTGTAAATCAAGAGTTAGTACCAGATTTAAGTGACGACGAATTAGTTGAATTGATGACTCGTATGGTATGGTCTCGTGTATTAGACCAACGCTCAACTGCGTTAAACCGTCAAGGTCGTCTAGGTTTCTTCGCGCCAACTGCTGGACAAGAAGCAAGCCAATTAGCAAGTCAATTTGCTTTTGAAAAAGAAGACGTTTTATTACCTGGTTACCGTGATGTACCACAATTGATCCAACACGGTCTGCCATTGAAAGAAGCTTTCTTATGGTCACGTGGCCACGTTGCTGGGAACCTTTATCCAGAAGATTTAAAAGCATTGCCACCACAAATCATTATTGGTGCACAATACGTCCAAGCAGCCGGCGTTGCTTTAGGATTGAAAAAACGCAACAAGAAAAATGTTGTATTCACTTATACAGGTGATGGCGGTTCTTCACAAGGGGACTTCTATGAAGCAATCAACTTTGCAGGGGCTTACCATGCAAACGCTGTATTCTATATCCAAAACAATGGTTTTGCGATCTCTACACCTCGTGAAGTACAAAGTGCGGCACCAACATTGGCACAAAAAGCTGCAGCAGCTGGGATCCCTGGTATCCAAGTTGACGGTATGGATCCATTGGCAGTGTACTATGTTTCTAAAGCAGCTCGTGAATGGGCAGCAAACGGCAACGGTCCTGTATTGATTGAAACCTTGACTTACCGTTACGGTCCACATACATTGTCTGGTGATGATCCAACCCGTTACCGTTCAAAAGACATGGACAGCGAATGGCAACAAAAAGATCCATTGGTACGTTTCCGTACTTACCTAACTGAAAAAGGACTTTGGTCTGAAGAAAAAGAAGAACAAGTCATTGAACAAACAAAAGAAGAAATCAAAGCAGCGATCGCTGAAGCGGACCGCGTGCCAAAACAAAAAGTTTCAGATTTCTTGAAAAACATGTTTGAAGTACAACCACAAAACATTAAAGAACAAATTGCAACTTACGAAGCGAAGGAGTCGAAATAGTCATGGCACAAAAAACAATGATTCAAGCAATTACAGATGCCTTAGCTGTTGAAATGGAAAATGACAAAGAGATTTTAGTCTTTGGTGAAGATGTCGGTAAAAACGGCGGGGTTTTCCGTGCAACAGAAGGTTTACAAGAAAAATTCGGCGAAGATCGTGTCTTCGATACCCCTCTTGCTGAATCTGGTATCGGCGGCTTGGCTTTCGGTTTAGCATTAGAAGGTTTCCGTCCAGTTCCAGAAATCCAATTCTTTGGTTTCGTATTTGAAACATTTGACGAAATCGTTGGTCAAATGGCGCGTACTCGTTACCGTATGGGTGGTACACGTAATTTACCAATCACTATTCGTTCACCATTTGGTGGCGGTGTGCACACACCAGAATTGCACTCAGATAACTTGGAAGGATTGATCGCTCAATCACCTGGTATCCGTGTCGTTATTCCATCAAACCCATATGATGCAAAAGGATTATTGATTGCTTCTATCCGCAGCAATGACCCAGTTGTTTTCTTAGAGCACATGAAACTTTACCGTTCATTCCGTGAAGAAGTGCCAGAAGAAGCATACGAAGTTCCTTTAGACAAAGCAGCAGTAACTCGTGAAGGTTCTGATGTTTCAATCATCACTTATGGTGCAATGGTTCGTGAAGCAATCAAAGCTGCTGACAACTTAGCGAAAGAAAACATCAACGCTGAAATTATCGACTTGCGTACAGTTGCTCCTCTTGATGTTGAAACGATCATCAAATCAGTTGAAAAAACTGGTCGTGTGGTTGTCGTTCAAGAAGCACAAAAACAAGCAGGTGTTGGCGCTCAAGTCGTTTCTGAAATTTCTGAACGTGCGGTTCTATCACTAGAAGCTCCAATCGGACGCGTGTCTGCACCAGATACGATCTTCCCATTCGGTCAAGCTGAAAACATTTGGTTGCCAAATGCAAAAGACATCGAAGACAAAGTGAAAGAAATCGTGAACTTTTAATAGTTGAAGAAGGGAAGAATAGAAAATGGCATTTCAATTTAAATTACCGGATATCGGTGAAGGAATTGCAGAAGGCGAAATCGTAAAATGGTTCGTCAAAGCAGGGGATACCATCAATGAAGATGATACCTTACTAGAAGTTCAAAATGATAAATCAGTGGAAGAAATTCCATCTCCAGTAACAGGAACAGTGAAAAACATCGTTGTCCCTGAAGGTACAGTCGCAAACGTTGGAGATGTCCTTGTTGAGATCGATGCACCAGGACATGAAGACAACGAAGGCGATGCAGGTGTAGCAGCAGAGTCTCAAACACCAGCAAAACCAGCAGCAGAACCTACAACGGAAACGGCTGAAGCATCAGCTGGTTCTTCTGAAGGCGCAGGCGTTTTCCAATTCAAATTACCAGATATCGGTGAAGGAATTGCAGAAGGCGAAATCGTAAAATGGTTCGTTAAAGCAGGAGATACCATCAATGAAGACGATACGTTGCTTGAAGTTCAAAACGACAAATCAGTCGAAGAAATCCCATCTCCAGTAACAGGAACAGTGAAAAACATCGTTGTTGCTGAAGGAACAGTTGCAAATGTTGGTGATGTTTTAGTTGAAATCGACGCACCTGGTCACAACAGTGCGCCTGCTTCATCAAGCGCACCTGCAGAAGCACCAAAAGAAAAAGTGGAAACTTCTGGTTCAGCAAGTGTTGTTGAAGCAGCAGATCCTAACAAACGTGTCTTGGCTATGCCTTCTGTCCGTCAATTCGCTCGCGAAAAAGATGTGGATATTTCCCAAGTATCAGCAACAGGTAAAGGCGGACGTGTAACAAAAGAAGACATCGAAAACTTCCTATCAGGTGGCGGACAAGCTGCAAAAGCTGAAACTCAAGCTCCTGCGAAAGAAGAAACAAAAGCTGCAGCAACTGAAAGCAAACCAGCAGCTCCAGCAAAAGCCTTTAAATCAAACTTAGGTGATTTAGAAGAACGTGTTGCCTTAACACCTACACGTAAAGCAATCGCTAAAGCGATGGTAAACAGCAAACAAACAGCACCTCATGTAACCTTGCATGATGAAGTTGAAGTAACAAACCTTTGGGATAACCGTAAGAAATTCAAAGAAGTTGCTGCTGCAAACGGCACAAAACTTACTTTCTTACCATATGTTGTGAAAGCATTGACTGCAACAGTGAAAAAATTCCCTATCTTGAATGCGTCGATCGATGATGCAAAACAAGAGATCGTATACAAAAACTATTACAACATCGGTATCGCAACAGATACTGACCATGGGTTGTATGTACCAAACGTAAAAGATGCAGATCGTAAAGGCATGTTTGCTATCGCTGATGAAATCAACGAAAAAGCAAAACTTGCTCATGACGGCAAATTGGCTGCAGATGATATGCGTAATGGTACCATCACAATCAGTAACATCGGTTCAGTTGGTGGCGGCTGGTTCACTCCAGTAATCAACTACCCTGAAGTAGCTATTTTGGGTGTAGGTACAATCGCGCAACAACCAATCGTAAACGCTGAAGGCGAAATCGTTGTCGGACGTGTGATGAAACTTTCATTAAGCTTCGACCACCGTATCGTTGATGGCGCAACAGCGCAACAAGCAATGAATAATATCAAACGTCTATTAGCTGATCCAGAGCTATTAATGATGGAAGGATGATTAACAAATGGTAGTTGGAGATTTTGCTGTTGAATTAGATACAGTTGTAATCGGTGCGGGACCTGGCGGCTATGTAGCTGCCATCCGCGCTGCTGAAATGGGACAAAAAGTAGCAATCATTGAAAGAGAATACATCGGCGGCGTTTGTTTGAACGTTGGTTGTATCCCTTCAAAAGCCTTGATCGCTGCAGGTCATCATTATCAAGAATCTTTGGATTCAACAATGTTTGGTGTAACAAGTGAAAATGTTTCCCTTGATTTTACCAAAACACAAGAATGGAAAGACAACAAAGTCGTTAAAACGTTAACTTCTGGTGTTGGTTTCCTATTGAAAAAACACAAAGTTGAAACGATTGAAGGAGAAGCTTTCTTCGTTGATGATCACACATTGCGTGTCATCCACCCTGATTCAGCACAAACTTACTCTTTCAACAATGCAATCATCGCAACAGGTTCTCGCCCAATTGAAATCCCTGGTTTCAAATTCGGCGGACGTGTTCTTGATTCAACTGGCGGATTGGCATTAAAAGAAGTTCCTAAAAAATTCGTTGTTATCGGTGGCGGTGTCATCGGTTCTGAACTAGGTGCAGCGTATGCAAACCTAGGGGCAGAAGTAACGATCCTTGAAGGTTCTCCTCAAATCTTGCCAACCTATGAAAAAGACATGGTCAAATTGGTTGAAGAAGACTTTGCGAAAAAAGGTGTAACAGTCGTTACCAACGCAATGGCGAAAGAAGCAATTGACAATGGCGATAGCGTAACTGTGAAATATGCCGTAGATGGTAAAGAAGAATCAGTTACTGCTGATTACGTGATGGTTACTGTTGGCCGTCGTCCAAATACTGATGACATGGGCTTGGAACAAGCAGGTGTTGAAGTAGGCGAACGCGGATTGATCACGGTTGACAAACAAGGCCGTACCAACGTATCAAACATCTACGCAATTGGTGATATCGTTCCTGGTGCTGCATTAGCACATAAAGCCAGCTACGAAGCAAAAATCGCTGCTGAAGCAATCTCTGGCAAAAAAGTTGCTGTTGATTACAAAGCGATGCCTGCAGTTGCCTTTACTGACCCAGAATTGGCTTCTGTCGGTATGACGATCAAAGATGCCAAGGATGCTGGAATTGAAGCAAAAGCATTCAAATTCCCATTCTCAGGTAACGGTCGTGCGTTATCTCTAGGAAAAACCGAAGGATTCATTCGCTTAGTAACAACGGTTGAAGACAATGTGATCATCGGTGCGCAAATTGCTGGTTTAGGAGCAAGCGATATGGTTTCAGAACTTGCTCTTGCTATTGAATCTGGCATGAACGCAGAAGATATCGCGTTAACCATCCATCCACATCCATCTCTAGGTGAGATCACAATGGATGCTGCTGAGTTAGCTCTAGGTTTACCAATCCACATTTAAGCTTTTTGAAACTCGTTCATCATTTGGTGAACGAGTTTTTTTATCACCAAAAATAAAGCGATCCTAAGCTATTGACAGAATCTTCTGTAAATGATACGATGCTCTTAATATTTCAACCGTTGATGAGGAAAGTACATTGATTTGGCAAGCCTAGAGAGTCTTCGTAGGGTGCAAGAAGAACTTGTAGAATCAATCGAAAATGGCCTCAGAGGTGATCTTCTGACCTTGTACGAAAGATAAGAAGATCCGGGTGCGCCCGCTATCGCGTCAGAGTATAACGACGTTAATTTGTCGCGTACTTGCTGAGAAGCATGCTGGAAAGTCTGCTTGAATAAAGGTGGTAACACGTAAACACGTCCTTTGATATCTCGATATCAGAGGGCTTTTTTATTTGTATTATTAAGGAGGAATAGTATGACAGAAAGATTTGAGACGATTCAATTACACGGAGGACAAACACCAGATCCTACTACAGGGAGTCGCGCCGTACCCATTTATCAAACCACATCGTATGTGTTTGAGGACGCAGATCAAGCGGCAGCGAGATTTAGTCTTAGTGAGAATGGCAATATCTATACCCGTATTACCAATCCGACAACGGCTGTTCTAGAAGAACGACTAGCCCTCTTAGAAGGCGGTGTCGGTGCGTTAGCTACGGCTTCTGGCTCAGCAGCGATCACCTATGCGATTTTAAATCTTGCACAAGCAGGAGATCATATCGTTTCTGCTGCTTCAATTTATGGGGGGACCTATAATTTATTCGCTCATACGTTGCCAGATTTTGGCATCACTACAAGCTTTGTTGATAGTGAAGATCTGGCAGCACTAAAAGCAGCCATCCAAGAAAATACTAAAGCAGTTTTTCTAGAGTCTTTAGGCAATCCAGATATTGATATTGCCGACTTTAAAAAGATTGCAGCGATCGCTCATGAAGCAGGGATTCCCCTCATCATTGACAACACCTTTGCGACTCCCTATCTGTTTCGAGGATTTGAGCATGGGGCGGACATCGTCGTTTATTCCACGACAAAATACCTCGGTGGTCACGGCGCTGCTTTGGGAGGGGCCATTATCGACAGCGGCAACTTTGATTGGACAAATGGCAAATTTCCCAAGCTGGTCGATCCCGATCATAGCTACCATGGAATCTCATGGGTAGAAGCCGCTGGTAACGCTGCCTATGTCACTCGAGCACGAACGATTCTTTTACGGGATACAGGCGCTGCGATTTCTCCCTTCAATTCATGGGTGTTGCTGTTAGGCATCGAGACGCTTTCGTTGCGGATGGAACGTCATGTAGAAAATGCGCAACAAGTTGCTGAATTTTTAGCCAAGCACTCGGAAGTCTCTTGGGTTCATTTCCCAACACTGCCGGACAGCCCCTATTTTGAACGGGCGCAGGAGTATTTCCCCAAAGGGACCAGTTCCGTCTTTTCCTTTGGATTAAAGGGTGGAGCAGAAGCAAGCAAAACCTTTTGTGGCGCAACCAAGCTCTTCTCTTTGCTGGCAAATGTCGGGGATGCAAAGTCCTTGATCATCCATCCAGCTTCGACGACCCATTCCCAGCTTAGCGTAGAAGAACTTGCAGCAGCCAAAATTCGTCCAGAGACGATTCGCCTATCCATTGGATTGGAAAACATCAACGATCTATTGGAAGATCTCACGCAAGCCTTCCAACAGCTCTAAATAGTTGAAGCTGTAGGAAAAGCGCAGGATACTATGCTGCGCTTTTTTGTTGTCGGTTAGTGTTTCAAATAAAACTGCGGTTTCTGTTGTTAGAAGGATAGTAAATCCATCGGTTCTATGCTATATTTAGTTGCTAAGGAATATGGATAAGGTGGGGGATGTATGCGTAATCATGCAAGTGACAAGAGGATTCGGTTTTACTACACAAGTTTGCAATTTCTTTATTGGATGATGTTTTGCTCAATCTATGGCTTTGCGACCCTTTTTTTGATTTATTTCAAGGTCGATCCAGCAAAAATTGGCGGTATTTTAGCCTTAGTCAATATTGCGTCTACGATTTTGCAGCCCTTCATCAGTCAAATCATTATCAAAAAAAGTAAAGTACCGCTGATCGTTGTCTTGAAAACGATGACAATCGGCGTGGTCGCGGTGCTCTTAGCAGGTGTGATTTTCCCTGCATTATCAATACTGACCTATGTTTTAGGAGGGATTTTGCTCGTTTCCATGCAGTCCTTTCTCAACGCCTTGGCGTTTGAATACACGAATAGCGGCAACAAAATCAATTTTGGCTTTTCTCGTGCGGGTGGGTCACTAGGATTTGCGGGGACCTCCTTTTTACTGGGGCAGCTCTTGGAGGAGTTTTCGGCAGCCCTTTTGCCAATGATCGCTATCGGGCAGGCCGTTTTGTTTCTCATTATTTTGCTTTTGCTGCCAGCGATCAAGAAGCCAGAAATGCCGGTGATGCTTACAGAACAAAGTCATTCAGGTGCCTTTTTGAAGAAATATCCTTTTCTACTCTTTCTCTTTGTCGGGTTTAGCTTTCTTTTCAGCTTCCACACGATGATCAACAGTTTTTTGGCACAAATTTTTGCCGATATTGGCGGTGGCAGTAAGGAAGTTGGCATCGCCCTGATGATTGCGGCGTTATGCGAATTGCCGGGCATGATTTTCTTTGAACAGTTAGTGAGGATACGGTCTAGCCGTTTTTGGCTGTTGCTGTCCAGTGTTGCCTTTGCCATTCGTGGGGTGCTGATGCTGTTGATCAGCTCCATCATCCTGATGGAAATGAGCCATTTGATGCAAGGGGTTAGTTTTGCCTTGTTTATTCCTGCTTCTGCTTATTTGTTCAACCATAGTTTGGCAGATGAAGACCGGGTTTTTGGACAAACGATTATCATTATCGCTACCACGATCGGTGGCGTGATCGGCAACCTTTTAGGGGGGATGCTGATCCAAAGCTTTGGTGTCTGGGAAATGCTTTTGATTGGGACTGGGTTTGCCGTTTTGGGTGCTACATTGACCTTTATCGGTGTGAAAAAAATCCCTAAAAGCAACAAAAAATTAGCGATCATAAGCGAATGATCGATAGGTAGAAAAAAGAGTTGCGGCCGTATTTCCTTCGGTCGCAACTCTTTTGAATCTGATCAATGGGTACTATTTCTTTTCTAAAACAGCAATAAATTCCCGCATATAGTCTGGTAGATCTGGGGGACGGCGGCTGGAAACGATATGTCCATCCGTAACCACAGGTGTATCGACCCATGTGGCTCCAGCATTTGTCATATCATCTTTGATGCCTGGTGTACTGGTAACCGTCTTGCCTTGCAGGATATTCGCAGAAATCAAGACCCAGCCTGCATGACAGATTTGTCCAATGATTTTTTGGTCTTTGTCCATCGTTCGCACGAAAGAGATGACCTCTGGGAAACGCCGTAATTTATCAGGTGCCCAACCACCCGGAACTAAGATCGCATCGTAGTCATCGGCGTGAATATCAGAAAAAGCATAGGCTGATTCTGCGGGTACACCATATTTGCCAATATACGTTTTATGCGCTTCTTCACCGACTAAATCGACTTGTGCGCCTTCTTCCCGTAACCGATGGACCGGATACCAAAGTTCTAAATCTTCGAAATCATTGTCGACTAAGGCAATGATTTTTTTGTTTTCTAAACGCAAGAGAATTCCTCCTTTTTCTTGTTATTCTTACTGTAACATCATGCCAAGGGAAACACCAAAAGTATGCTTCCTGAAAAATGCCAAGAAGCTATTCTGAGAATGGTCGTTCAGAGAAATGATATTGATGTAAGCGTTGTAATCATTAGGGGAGTAAGCGATAATAAAAGAAAGCCAAAGGAGGCGAAGATATGGAAGCATTCGAAAAAGCACGAAAATTTATTTACAAAAACGCGCGCCCTTTAGACCTTGCTCGTTGGCAGTACCATTTTGAAAATGGATCTCGCGAGGCTGTATTACAGGCGTTACAAGTCTACCAAAATGAAGATGGTGGTTATGGGCATGGTTTGGAACCTGATTATTGGAATCCCAATAGTACACCGATTGCAGTGTGGGAGGCATGTAGAATTTTACGAGAGCTTGAATGCCTTCATTCGTCAAATCCACAAGTCCAAGGGATTCTAAGGTATTTAGCTAGTGGAAAAGAATTTTCTGAAGGGAAATGGCTCAACCAAGTGCCGTCAACGGTATCCTATCCGCATGCGATTTGGTGGGAGAGTCCTGTGGGCGTGCCAGCAGACAACCCAACGGTCAGTCTAGCTGGTACGATCTTAAGAACAGGGGAAACGACCCTCTATCAAAAAGCACAAGAAATCGCCGAAACAGCAGTTGCAAGTTTTCTTAAGGAGCCAACCAGTGAAATGCACACATTAGTCGTCTATCTAGAATTATTACAAGACTGTGAAGAAATCCAGTATCAGCCTGTTTTAGCAAATGACCGCTTTCGCGAGATCTTATTCCAGCAAATTCGCCATACTGTCTCAAACGAGCCAGAAGAGTGGTTCACGTCTTATGTCAGTAAACCTTCAAATTTTTTCTTTACAAGAGAGCAGCTGCTTGGGATCTTTAGTGAAGAATTATGTAAAAAAGAAGCCCAAGAAATTTTAAAATACCAACAAGAAGATGGATCATTTGTCATTCCATGGCAATGGGGAACGGATTATCCAGAGTTTTTCATAAGTAAACAGTGGTGGAAATCAATTACTATCATTAAAAATTTTTTGTTTTTGCGGGCTTTTCTAGACGAACCTTTTTGAAATCGGTCATCTTTTACTAAGCAATCTCGTTGGAAGAAAAAAGGAATTTCCTTCTTATTTGAGATTCACGGATTTCAGCTTTTAAAAATCTCAATAGTTTGTATACAAGAGGTACATTCATTGCTAGGATGTACCTTTTTTGCAGCGGAGGCTCTGACCTATTTTCAATTTTGTGGTACACTGAATAAGATGAATAGGAGTGGTAATATGCGGGATTATCAATATCCTCTTGACTTAGATTGGTCGACAGATGAAATGGTCGTCGTCATGAAGATGTGGGAACGATTAGAACAAGCCTATGAAAAAGGCCTTCCTAGTAGTACGTTTCTTGAGGCGTATCAAGCCTTTAAGAAAGTCGTTCCTAGCATTGGCGAGGAACGCCGTTTAGGCAGAGAATTTGAAGAACTATCAGGCTATTCGCTGTACCATGCTGTGCAGGCAGCGAAAAAGACTGAGGGAAAACTAAAAATGAAAGGGTAGATCAACGAATGCATGAAATCGTTAATGAAGTTCGCCAGTGGATGATCGCTGCAGGTGAAACGATCAAAGACAATTTAAATAAAGAAGACTTAGTGGTCGAGACAAAATCAGGACGGAAAGACTTAGTGACAGAATTGGATAAAGCCACGCAAGATTTTCTGATTGGTAAGATCCAATCCTATGATCCGGATGCCAAAATTTTAGGTGAAGAAAACGGACTGGACACACTTGCCGACATGAGTGGGCGGGTCTTCATCATTGATCCGATCGATGGAACGATGAATTTCGTGTTAGAAAAAGAAAACTTTTGTATCATGATCGCGATTTACGAAGAGGGCAAAGGGCGCTTTGGCTTTGTCTATAATGTTATGAAAGATGAATTCTTATGGGGTGGTCCAGAGATTGGTGTCTATAACAATGGCGAGAAGATCGAACCGCCGAAAGATATTGCCTTATCCGAAGGTCTCGTTGGCTTGAATTCGCCCATGTTGATCCATAACCGCCACCACGAAACCGAGGTCAGTGACAAAGCATTAGGCATTCGTATGACTGGCTGTGCTGGGGTAGAGCTGATCGCCCTCGCTAAAGGACAAAGAGCAGGCTATCTTTCTCATCTTGCGCCATGGGATTATGCGCCAGGGGGCGTTTTGTTAGAAACCCTTGGATTAAAGATGGCAAACATCAAAGGAGAGCCGCTATCCTTGAATGGACGGGAATTGTTCGTAGGCGGTACACCGAAAGCTTTTGAAGAATTATTGGCGATCGTCAATCAATAAGAAAGCATGCCTACTATCTGATAACCGATGAACTGACGCTCATAGAAAAAAAGGATGGCTCCGTTTCCCACTAGTTGGACCTGGTGGTAGTCAACGCTGTCCCTAAGTAGCGAAAACGGCAGCCCAGCCTTTTTAGTTCGCAGTAAGTTCTTTTTGTGCTAGCTTTAATGCTTCACTGATGATTTGATCCATATCTAAATACCGATACGAGCCGAGACGTCCTCCGAACAGGACTTGCGGCTGTTTCGCAGCCAGCTGTTTGTATTTTTTATACAGCTGGTTATTTTTTTCGTCATTGATAGGATAATAGGGTTCAGCACCAATCGTGAATGGGGATGGATATTCTTTGGTAAGAATGGTTGTATCTGACTCACCTTGCTTATCGAAGTGTTTCCATTCCATGCTGCGGGTAAAGGGAATCTTTTCATCCGTGTAATTGATTACGGGATTTCCTTGAAGGTTTGGTGATGGATGTTTGGTTGTTTCAAAACGTAACGAACGATATTCTAGAGGACCGTATCTTTGGTCGAAAAAGGCATCGATCGGTCCTGTATAGATTATTTTAGGAAAACGTGCTAAATAGGCTGCTTTTTCAGCTTCAAAGTCCGTTTTCAAACAAACATCGATCCGATCATCATCTAATAATTTCTGGAAAATCGGCGTATAGCCACCTTCGGGAATTCCTTGAAACCGATGGTTGAAATAATTGTTATCATAGGTGAAACGAATCGGCAGTCGACGAATGATAAAGCTCGGCAACTCGCTAGGGGGCTTTCCCCATTGCTTCTGCGTATAACCGGCTATCAGCTTACGATAAATATCGGTTCCCACTAATTGGATCGCCTGTTCTTCAAGGTTTTTAGGCTTTCCTGTTATACCGGCACTTTCAATTTGCTGTTTAATCTCTTCTTGCGCTTCTGCAGGCGTTCGCACGCCCCACAGTTGATAAAAGGTATTCATATTAAAAGGCAAGTTATAGAGTTGGTCTTGGTAGTTCGCCAAGACTTGATTGGTAAAAGGAATGAAGTCAGCAAAGCGATTCATATAAGCCCAAATCTCTTTGCTATCCGTGTGGAAAATATGGGCGCCGTATTGATGAACCGTGATGCCGTCTTCTTGATAAGTATACAAGTTGCCTCCGATGTGGTCACGCTTATCGATCACCAGACAACGATGCCCTTTTCTGGCTGCTTCATGGGCAAAGATCGACCCGAATAAGCCCGCACCAACGATCAAGTACTGGTAGTTGCCAGTCTTCATGTGTTCGCTCCTCTCAGCTTTTGTTTAAGATATACAAATTCTAAGATAAAGGCTGCCACCGAGCAAAGCAAGCGTTTTCTAAAAGAGTCAAAGAATCTTTATAATTGGCTGGTTATTCATGAGCAAAAAGCGACCGTTCATGAAAGGGCGCTCATTGCTTGGCGTTTCCATGATAAACTACTGCTAGTAGATTTATAGACGTATGATTTATACATAGCAGAAAGTTGGGTTTAGATGAATAGCCAAGAAAAAATCGCAGAATTAACACGTTTACAAAAGGCATTGTTTGTTTCAGGAAAAAATACTTGGGAGACACATGAGCTGCCAGCGATCTGTCCATCGATTTTTATGGCAGATGGTCCGCACGGTATTCGTAAACAAATGGGAGAAGCAGATCACCTGGGGCTGAATGAAAGCGTTCCAGCAACTTGTTTTCCGCCGGCGGCAACAATTGCAAACAGCTGGGACTGTGAACTTGCTGCGAAGGTTGGTGAATGTATTGGATTAGAAGCAAAAGCGTTAGAGGTTGATGTCGTTTTGGGTCCAGGTCTGAACATCAAGCGAAATCCTAAAGGCGGGCGCAATTTTGAGTATTTCAGTGAGGACCCTTATTTGGCAGGGAAAATGGCGGCTGCAAATATCAGAGGTATTCAAGAAAACGGGACGATTGCCTGCCCGAAGCATTTTGCTGTCAATAGTCAAGAAACGAGACGAATGGCATCGGATTCCATCGTTGATCAGCGGACATTACGAGAAATGTATTTAACAAATTTTGAAATCGCCGTCACTGAAGGAAAACCTAAAAGTATCATGAGCGCCTATAATATGATCAATGGCATTTACGCCAATGAAAACAAACGCTTATTACAAGAGATTCTCCGAGATGAATGGGGATTTGCTGGCTTTGTTGTCTCCGACTGGGGCGGGGATAATGACCATGTTGAAGGGGTCAGAAATGGCTGTCATTTGGCGATGCCAGGGCAAGGGATCGCTGGCGCACAAGAAATTATTGAAGCAATTGAAAGGAATCGTTTGGCTGAGGCGGAGCTTGATGTACGGGTTGCTGAGCTAGCAGTGGTCTTCTCAGAGACGAAGAAACAAACTGGGAAAGATGCGATCGATTGGGCACAGCATCATACAATCGCAAGAGAAGCAGCCAGAAGCAGCGTGGTTCTGCTTAAAAATGATGACAACTGCTTGCCTTTAAATCCTAAGCAAAAGGTTGGAATTATTGGCGATTTTGCTCAAACACCTCGGTACCAAGGTGCGGGGTCTTCGATGGTAAATGCGAAACAAGTCGAGTCGATTTTAGAAAAGATTGGCGATTATACTCCTGAAATGGCAGGTTATGCACAAGGCTATGTCCGAAAAAGTAGTAGTAAAACAGCAACAGAACAAGCAGCATTGATCGAAGAAGCTGTTTCTTTAGCAGCTGACTGTGAGGTTGTGCTGGTCTTTGCCGGACTTGACGAGAGCTATGAAAGTGAAGGGATCGATCGTGAGACGTTGGCGATGCCCGCAAATCAAAATCAGTTGATTGAAAAACTTTGTCAGACGACTGCAAAAGTAATTGTTGTTTTATCTGCGGGAGGGGTTGTTGAAATGCCCTGGCTGGATAAAGCTGCTGGTGTGCTTCATGGCTACTTAGGTGGACAAGCAGGCACTTCTGCGATGCTGGATGTGATCTTCGGTCGATATAATCCGAGCGGAAAACTAGCAGAAAGTTATCCATATTCCTATGACGATGTTTTGTTCGGTCAAGAATTCCCAGCAAGAGGTCGTTTTGCTTATTACAAAGAGCGACTGTTTGTCGGTTATCGCTATTATGACACGTTTAAAAAACCAGTTTTGTTTCCATTTGGCTACGGTCTAAGTTATACGGAATTTGCTTATAGTGGTTTAATCATTGAAGAAAATCAAGTAAAATTTACAATTGAAAATGTTGGGAATCGAGACGGTGAAGAAGTGGTCCAGTTGTATGTTGGTTTGAAAGACAGTCAACTGATGCGACCGAAAAAAGAATTAAAAGGATTCAAAAAAGTAGCCTTAGCCAGTGGTGAAAAACGCACGATCAGATTGCCTTTTGATGATAAGACCTTTCGTGTTTATGACAGCCAACAAAATTGCTGGGCAGTTGAGGCAGGAGAATATACCCTATTTATTGGTGGGAATTGTGAAGAGAGCCAACTTCAAGGCACGCTTTTGATCGATCAGAAAGCCGCCACTTTACGACCAAGAACGGTGAACGAACAAGCTATTTATCCTGAGCGGATCGAACAAGCAACGCTACATGATTTTGCACAGTTTTTGAACCAACCATTACCGCAAGAATCAAGCGATCAGCCATTAGCCAAAAACAGTACTATTGCAGAGTTGCAGCAGGCAAAAAGTCCTCTAGGTCGTTTGGTTTTTCTTGTCTTGAATACCATGAGGAAGCGCAACGAAAAAAAAGGAAAATTGGATCTAAACTTATTATTCATTTGGAACATGCCGTTTCGTGGCATCGCCAAAATGACCAATGGGATGGTCAGCATGGCAATGATCGACCAATTGTTGATTATATGCAACGGGCACTTCTTCAAAGGAAGCTTCGGGCTTTGTCGGGCATTTATCCGTAACAAAAAGCTTCAAAGGAAGTACAAGAAACAACTATCGCAGCTTCACTGATCGTTACATGTTTTTCAAAAGACAAAAATAAATCTGCTGCAACACTTTGGGGAAAGAAGCAGAAAAGTTAAATGTGGGGAAGGGATCAAGTGTGAAAACTTTAAGTATAATTGTTCCATGCTACAATTCGCAAGATTATATGGAACGCTGTATTGATTCATTATTAGTAGGGGGAGAGACCGTTGAGATCATTATTGTAAATGACGGGTCCCATGATCAAACCGGAGCGATCGCTGAACGCTATCAGCGATCTTATCCAAGGCAAATCAAAGCGGTCCATCAAGAAAACGGCGGCCATGGTCAAGCGATCAATACGGGTTTAGAGGTTGCTAGTGGCACCTTCATCAAAATCGTAGATAGCGACGATTGGGTAGATGAAGAGGCCTACCAACAAATTTTGATCTTTTTGACAAGCGATCCACAGGCAAATTCGGTCGATATGGTTATTAGTAATTACGTCTATGAAACCCAGTGGAAGAAAAACAAGCGTTGCATTCATTATCAGCGCTTCTTGCCAGAAAATGAACCATTCGGCTGGGGGGACGTGCGATTTCCGTTCAGTAAGTACCTATTGATGCACTCGGTGATCTATCGCAAAAGCGTATTAGAAAAAGCAAACTTGCAGTTGCCCAAACATACCTTTTATGTAGATAATCTGTATGTCTATGAACCATTGCCCTACGTCAAAAAAATGGTCTACTTAAATGTCGATTTTTATCGCTATTATATTGGTCGATCGGATCAGTCCGTCAATGAAAAAGTGATGATCAGTCGTATCGACCAGCAATTGAAAGTCAACCGGACAATGATCGATTACTATCTTTCACTGGATCAAACCGGCAAAGAACTCACTCGTTATATGCGTCGATATTTAGAAGCAATCACAACTGTTTCAACGATTTTGTTGATCAAAGAAGGGTCGAAAGAAAGCTTGCTAAAGAAAAAGGAGCTGTGGAAGTTGATTCGCTCTCGTGATCAGCTGCTGTATTTTCGTTTACGGTTCGGTCTCTTAGGACACGGCGTCCATTTCCCAGGTGCCATCGGGCGAAAAGCTTCTTTAGGATTTTACCACCTTGCTCAAAAATTTTATGGCTTTAATTGAAGGAAATCAATTCAGATAAGATTATTTCAAGACAGTGGACAAACCTTATGAATCAATGAGGTTTGTCTTTTTTTTGGAGATCATAACCGTTCGTGCAAAAAAGTCGACCATTCGTGAGAAAGCGTTTTTTTGCGTGTTGTGCACGCTATAATTGGTTTCGTAAAGAATTGAGGAAGAAAGAGGGATTCTTTTGGAGATCATAAATTTTAATGAAGGTTGGGTCTGTGGTGTTTTAGGCACAAACAATCAGAAACCTGTTTCCATCCCACATGATGCAATGCGCGAAGAGCCACGAAGCGAATCGAGTTTAGGCGCTGCCAACATCGGCTGGTATGAAGGACTTGATTACCTCTATAAGAAAACATTTTTCGTGCCTGAGGACTACCAAGATAAAAAAGTCGTTTTTGAATTTGAAGGAGTCTATCGCAACGCCGAAGTGATCATCAATGGAAAAAAGGCTGGTTTTCGTCCATACGGATACACCAACTTTTATGTCGAAGCGGATGCGTTCTTGCACTTTGGATCGGAAAATACCATTGAGGTCATTGCCCGAAATGCCGATCAGCCAAATAGTCGCTGGTACACTGGCACAGGGATTTACCGTCCCGTCAATCTGCTGGTTTTACCGAAAAAGCATCTTTTGCTAAATGGCATAAAAATCACTACTGTATCAACAAAACCACCAGTGATTTCATTGACTTTAAAATCCAACAGTAAAGGCGAAGCGCGGGTCTCGATTGTCGATGGGGAGGAAGTGATCGCAAGGACGAATGTCTCGATCGACGGATCAGCACAGATCAACCTACCGCTGCCCAATGCAAAGGCATGGTCACCAGAAGAGCCGAACTTATACCAGTGTCAAATTGAGTATGAAGGCAGTCAGTATCAAACTCGATTCGGCTTACGAACGCTGACTTGGGATTCGGAAGCGGGGCTTTTGATCAATGGGGTTCGTCGCATCTTAAAAGGGGCCTGTATACATCATGACAACGGCTTGTTAGGCGCCGCTGCTTTTCCAGATGCCGAAAGACGAAAAGTCAAGCTCTTGCAAGAAGCTGGCTATAATGCGATTCGTTCAGCCCATAATCCTTGCTCAAAAGCACTACTTGATGCTTGTGACGAGTTGGGAATGCTGGTCATGGATGAATATGTCGACATGTGGTACACCCATAAAACCCGTTACGATTATGCCAATGATTTTAGTGATTGGTGGCGTCAGGATCTTGCTGATATGGTGGACAAAGATTTTAATCATCCTAGCGTGATCCTCTATTCGACGGGGAATGAAGTCTCGGAAACAGCCGAACCACGGGGGATCGAGCTGACGAAAGAGTTAACGGAACACTTGCATGGGTTGGACCCAACGCGACCGGTAACATGTGGTGTCAACATCTTTTTCAATTATCTAAGCTCATTAGGCTTTGGGGTCTATACTGATGAAAAAGCCCAAAAAGAAAAGAAAAAAGCTGTCGGAAGTGAGTTTTATAATAAGCTGGCTGGTTTGTTGGGCGATAAAACCATGAAGTTGGGGGCCACCCTCAGAGGAAGTGACCGCACGACCTATGAATCATTTGCCAATATGGACATAGCGGGCTACAATTACGGCATTTTACGCTATAAAAAAGACCTGAAAAAATATCCAAAGCGCCTGATTTTAGGCACAGAAACTTTCTGTAAGGATGCTTTTTATTTCTTGGAACTGGCAAAAAAACACCCTCGTATTATTGGGGATTTCGTGTGGGCAGGCATGGACTATATCGGTGAAGCCGGTATTGGTTCGTGGGTTTATGAAGATGCCTATCCTAAAAATGCCAGTCCAGCTGGTTGGTTGATCGCTGGAAGCGGTCGCTTGGATATCACCGGTGCAGCAGGTGGCGAAACCCTTTACACAAAAGTGGCATTCGAAAAAACCACAACGCCCCTTTTAGCGGTGAAGCCTGTTTATCAAAAAGGCAAACATTCACCATCCGCATGGAAATTGACGGATGCGATGCCTTCTTGGACATGGCCGGGCTGCGAAGGTCAGAAAGCCGAAGTCGAAGTCTATGCTCGAGCGGCTCAAATCGCTCTTTATTTGAATGATCAGCTCGTCGTTAAGAAAAAAATGAAAAATGATTGTCGAACCGTCGTCAAGACCACTTATCAAAGTGGCACATTGACCGTTGTTTCCTATGACGAAAATGAGCAAGAAATTGGCCGTAGTTCTTTAGTGACCGCACAAAAAGAAACTCAGTTAACGCTTGAACCTGAAAGTAGTACTGTTTCTCCTCGAGGGCTGGCCTTTATTCGTTTGCGGTATACCGATCGCAACGGCATTTTAAAGCCGATGGAAAACCATGAAGTCGCGGTTTCTGTCAAAGGCGGTAAGCTATTAGGGTTAGGTCATGCTTGTCCTTACAACCCAGAAGGCTATACTGGTTCGAAAACGAAAACCTATTATGGCGAAGCACTAGCGATCGTGCAAGCTGATTCTGAAGCAAACGAAATCGAACTGATGGCAGCTGACGGAAGTAGGTCTGAGCGTACAGCCATTCAGATAAACGAAGTAGTGAAAAAAAGCAATGACACGAAATGAAGGAGGATGTATGCTAGAGATTACGCGTTTTACTGTTGAAGATTTAGAAAAAGAATGCGTCACTGATAAGTCCAATCCTTGTTTTTCCTATACCGTTGCCAGTCAAAGACAAAATACAACGATCAAAAACGCCGTCTTAACGCTGGGGGAATGGACGTGCGATGCGACCAGTGGGAACCATCATTATTACGATGGTCCGCCATTGGAGCCTTTCGCCACCTATACCGTCCATTTGACAGTAGAAGATGATCAAGGAAATCAAGCAGCAGCCAGTTGCGATTTTGAGACGGGGAAGATGGACGGTTCATTTTTAGCATCATGGATCACCAATGAAAGTTATCGTTTTACGAAGAAGAAAGCATCGCCAAAACCGATGTACTTCAAACATACCTTTTCCTGTGAAATGTCAGTTGTCAAGGCACGGATTTATGCCACAGCGTTAGGGATCTATGAGATGACCCTGAATGGAGAAAAAATTGGTCGCGACTATTTTGCTCCAGGTTTCACCTCTTATAAACATCAGTTGCAGTATCAAACGTATGACATCACAAAACAGTTGGCAAAGAGCAACGAAATGGAAGTTGTCGTGGCAGGAGGATGGGCTTCTGGTGCGTTTACCTACGCACGACGCAACCGCGTCTATGCCAAAAGACAAGCCTTTTTAGCGGAGGTTCACATTGAATACAGTGATGGGTCTTTTGAGAAGATCGTTACTGATGCAAACTGGCAAACAGCAATGGAGGGTCCGTTAAAAGAGGCGGAATTTTACAACGGCGAAATTTACGATGCACGGTTCCATGAAACGCAACGCTCGTGGCAACCAGCTTCCCTTGAAACAGTCAAAATCAAGCCGCGGATCATTGCCCAGATTGGTGTACCTGTGCGAGAGCATGAGGTTTTTGAGCCAACGTCAATGACACGATCACCGAGTGGAAAATGGCTCTATGACATGGGGCAAAATTTTGCCGGTATTGTCAAGCTGACCATTCAAGGAAATGAAGGTCAGAAACTAACGATCAGACATGCTGAAATTTTGATGGATGGCGAACTGTTTACCGAACCGCTCAGGACTGCGAAGCAAGCAATTATTTACACCTGCAAGGAGGGAAAGCAAGTCTATCAGCCACGGTTGACCTACATGGGCTTTCGCTATCTGAGTGTCGAAGGAATCGATCCAGAAGCAATCACCATTGAAGGAATCGCTTTGTATTCTGATGTGAAGGAAACCGGCTCTTTTACTTGTTCTAATCCTCAGTTGAATCAGCTGCAAAGCAACATTTTGTGGGGAGCAAAATCTAATTTTGTCGATATTCCCACCGATTGCCCCCAACGGGATGAACGAATGGGCTGGACCGGGGATATTGCTTTGTTTGCTCGAACGGCTTCTACTAACTTTGATATGCGTCGTTTTTATGAGAAGTGGCTTCAAGATGTCCGTTCAGAACAAAGAAAAAGTGGTGGAATTCCAGTAACCGTACCGCTGGTGGTCGTGCCTTTTCAATGGGAGATCATGATCCCAATGGCCGTTGATCACTGGGGAGATGCCGTGATTTTGGTTCCATGGGCGGAGTACTTAAGTAGTGGTGATCCAGAAATCCTGCGCACCACATACCATGCGATGAAGAAATACCACAAAGCGTGTCTGTTTTGGGCACAACTGTTTTCCTTTGGCAAGCACCGACGAATTTGGCGTTTGCTGCATCATTATGGCGATTGGGTCGCCCCTGAAGGCAAACTTTGGACGTGGATGCTGCGGGGCAAATGGACAGGCACGGCTAGCCTTGCCAACACCAGCAATCTTTTAGCACAGATTGCAACGATCTTGGGCTATTCTGAAGATAGCACGTACTATCAGAAAATTTTTCATGAAACATCCACTGCTTATCGCCAATTACTGATGGACAAAGATGCCCGTGTGAAAAAAGAATTTCAAACTGCGTATGTCTTACCGCTTTATTACCAAATGCTTTCAGAGACAGATGCGAAAAAAGCGGCAGCCAACCTGGCACGTTTGGTACGAGAAAACGAATATCATATCGGCACCGGTTTTCCTGGTACCCCGTATATTTTGTTTGCATTGGCAGATAATGGGTATGTAGAAGAAGCCTATCGAATGCTTTTAACAGATACCTGCCCATCTTGGCTTTTTCAAGTAAAAGCTGGCGGCACAACGATTTGGGAACGCTGGGATGCCTTGAGAGAAGACGGTACTAGTAATACGGGTGCCGATGATGGAACCAATGGAATGGTTTCCTTCAATCATTATGCCAGCGGGGCAGTCGGCGACTTTTTCTATCGGCGGATCGCCGGGATCGAACCGATCAAAGGCGGCTATCAAGCGTTCACTGTGCGACCGATCATTGGTGGTGATCTGACCTTTGCCAAGACGAAAGTAAGGTGTAGTTATGGCGAAATTATCAGCAATTGGCAGATCGCTGATGGTTACTTTTCGATTGAAGTGCAGGTACCTATCGGGACGACCGCTTATTTACAAATGCCTAGTGGTCAGCGCCATCAGTTGACTAACGGACAGTATCATTTTTCAGAAGCAATAGGAGGAAGCAGCGCATGAAAGTCAAAACACTCTTTGAAGCGCCCGCCTTCAAGACTAAAATCACCACCGCAAAAGTCGAAAAGAAAGAAGTTTTTCTAGGATATTTTATTGGGCCTTTTTTGGCATTGCTTTCCAATGCGATCTTCGGTGCCTATTTGAACCGTTATTATTCAGATGTGATTGGTTGGACAGATACAAATCAGTTCGGGCATTTTTCAGCCTTATTACCATTAATCTCAGTGGTCTTTGTCATTTTGGGTAACTTATTCGTTGGTCGATTAATCGATAATACGCGAACCAGCCAGGGAAAAGCTCGACCGTATATGTTGATTTCTGCACCGTTATTGGTGATAGCGATCGTATTTCTATTCATTACACCAACGAACGCATCCCCGACGTTACAGATGATCTGGCTGGCGTTTTCCTATAATTTTTATTACGCCGTAGCCTATCCATTCTTTTACACAGCACATAGTTCCATGGTCGCCTTATCCACACGAGATAGTAATCAGCGCGGCAAATTAGCGACATTTTCTAATGCCTCGGGTGTAGCGGCTGTCGGGTTAGGCGGAAGTATCTTAGTGCCGATCTTGTTACAAAGCTATCTTTTCGTTTCGACGGAGGGTGTGATCGATCGAGCAGCTAGCTATAACAACTGGCGCGTGATGATGATCTTTTTATGTGTCACGACGTTTCTAGCCATTTTCTTAGAGTATTACTTTACCCGAGAACGAATCACTGAAGAAAACGCCAAACTAGCGATCAAAGAAGAGAAGATTTCTTTGAAAAAGCAGTTCTCCGCCTGTATTTCGGATAAGTATTGGTGGTTGATCATCTCTTACTTCTTCTTGTTCCAGTTCGGTGGGCTCGTAAAAAACGGATCGATGGGGTATTACGCTCGCTGGATGTTTAGTTCTGTGGTCGACGAAGCCTCTGCCGGTGTCGCAATGGGCTCACTAGGTTTGATCGCTGGTTTACCGACCGCAATTGGGATGTTGGTGGCATGGCCGCTGGCAAACAAACTGGGTAAACGCAATTCCGTTTTGCTAGGGATCATTTTTGCTGTGGTAGGTGGTCTGATCAGTTTTATCGATGTCCATGATTTCACAACGGTTGCCATCGGTTTGGTTTTAAAAGGGATCGGTGCTGTGCCTGCGATGTTTGTGACACTAGCGCTACTTTCAGATGTACTGGATCACTTAGAAGCCAAAAATGGCTTTCGTAGCGATGGGTTTACGATGTCTGTTTACGGTTCGATCATGGTAGGTCTGACAGGGGTTGGGAATGCCTTAGTCAACAGTTTGCTGACGCTCAGCGGCTATGACCCGACTGCTGTCACCCAAAACGCACAAGTTTCGTCCGTTCTTGTTTGGGCATTTTTAGGGTTTGAGTTGATTTGTTATGCGGGTATTGCGATCTTGCTCCTTTTTCTAACCGTAGAAAAGCACACGAAAGAAGATCAGGCGCTGATCTTAGCTAGTCAGAAGGAAAAGGTTCTCCAATCTGGCGGAGAATGGATCGATCCCCAAGAACGATTGATTTTAGAAGAACAACGGGCAAAACAATCGCAAGAAGCGATGAAAACCTAAAGGAGGGAGTAGATAAGAAAATACCATTCAAGAAACGTATCCAAAGGGAAAACATGAGTTGAAAAAAAGGAGGAAATCTACATGAATCAAAATTTATCACGACTATGCAGAGGGATGACTGCACTGTCATTATCAATGTCAGGTGCTTTGATGGGTTTGACCGGCGTTGCGGATCAGTGGCGCCCGATCATTGATGGTGCCCTTGGGACTTCAAGCACTAAAATCATCAATGATGACAAATTCACTTCTGATTACGAAACTAGTGCGGAGCTGATCCAAGCCCATCGTGACCTGGGTGAGCGAATGTCAGCAGAAGGGACCGTTTTATTAAAAAATCAAAATCAAGCGTTGCCCCTAGCGGAAACAGAGAATCGGGTCACCTTGTTGGGGATGGGGAGTGCTTATCCATTTTTAGGTGGGACAATGGGGAGTACTGTTGTTGGCGATTCCCAAATCAATCTTCAAGAAGCTTTAGAGGAACGAGGATTTGAATTAAATCCTACGATGACGGAGATCTACAATGGTCTGGGGGAGATCCAGACCGGCTCTTTTGAGCGTTTTGGGAATACCGTTCCGATCTACGGGCATCGTCCAGCTAATTTTTCAACCCCTTATGAACCATCTGAACCAGCAACAGATCTTTATGAGACGGCACAAAATGATGATTCCGACTTTACAGAAAGCTTTGCTGAGTATAATGATGCCGCCATTGTGGTGATTTCACGACCAGGCTCTGAGGGCAGTGATTACTATCCTGGAGAAAAAGGCATCGATCAAGAAGTTTATGGGACGGATACGCCGCTAGGTCTAGTTGAAAACGAGAAAGCCTTGATTGAGCTTGCGAAAGAAAACTTCGATCGCGTGATCGTTATGATCAACAGCAGTTCGACGATGGAAATCGACGAGCTGGAAAAAGACGATGCCATCGATGCTATTTTGTACGTTGGGTTCCCTGGTGCTTATGGCTTCTTAGGTGTTGCCGATATTTTGACGGGAGCAGTCAATCCTTCAGGACGCTTGACGGACACCTATGCTGTTGCAACTGCGAATTCCCCTGCGATGCAGAATTTTGGTAAAATTGAGTTGGATGATCTATCTCAAATTCGTTTTGAGGAATCCTTGATGGGGGAACTGCCAGCAACTTCTCCTTTAGGAAGCTTTGGTGGGGATGCGTCATTAGCTGCCGACCACTACTTGATCCAAGCCGAAGGAATTTATACCGGTTATAAATATTATGAAACCCGCTATTATGATACAGTGGTCGGTGGTGGACAAGCCGATAGCAACGTCGGTGCGATCGATGGGGCAGACGTTTGGGATTATGCCAATGAAGTGACCTATGATTTTGGGTTTGGTCTTTCTTATACGACCTTTGACCAGCGTTTAGATGCGATCGATATCGACGAAGAAAACAATAAAGTAACTGCGACAGTGACTGTTACCAATACAGGAAATGTAAGCGGTAAATTTGCTAGCCAGCTATACTTTAATGCGCCATACACGGACTATAATCGTGAGCGAAACATCGAAAAGGCGGCTGTCAATCTCATCGGATTTGAGAAAACCGAGCTGTTAGAATCCTCAGAATCAGAAGTAGTCACGATCGAAGTTGACATGAAATATATGGCCAGCTGGGATTCGACAGCGAAAGACGGATTAGGCGGCTATATTTTAGATGGCGGCGATTATTATTTTGCTGTTGGTGACGGAGCACACGAAGCCGTCAATGCAGTATTGGCAGCTAAAGGGCATGATACCGATGGAAATGAAGCTCAGGTAGTGAGTGTGGCGATCGGTGAAGAAGGAACCGTTGACGAAGAAACATTTGCTTATTCTGAAAATGGCACGGCGATCGTGAATCAGCTGGAAGATGCCGACATCAACTACTACAAACCAGACTATGCCACCTATCTTACTCGACAAGATTGGGCAGGAACTTTTCCTCGAACCTATGACGATTTGACGATCGACGGTGACAAAGTGGAAGAATGGGTCCAAAACCTTGCGAATGAAAACTATCAATTTACGGAAAATGGGGAAGCCAATGTAGATGGAATCGAAGACCCATTGATGTTTTCTGATATGGCAGGGGTCACTGACATCGATGATATTCGTTGGGATCAGCTAGTCAATCAGATTCCTTTAGACATTTTGATACCGCGAATCGCTAAAGGTGGAAGTACGAGTGATGTCATTGAAGAAATCAATTCGCCACTCGTTTATCAAAATGACGGTCCGAATGGTTTCGGCACAACGCTAAGTGGTCGAGGGTTAAATGAAGAGGATGAAAATGCTGATTACCATCTAGGAACGATGGCAAATGCTACGATCATCGGCAGCACCTTTAGTCATGAGCTGGCAGAAGAATGGGGCAACTTACTTGGTAATGACGGTCTATGGAGTGGAAATTACTTGATTTGGGGGACAGCAGCTAATATTCATCGGACCCCTTACAACGGAAGAAACCATGAATACTATTCGGAAGACCCAATGTTGTCTAATTATATGTCGGCAAATACAGTCAAAGGTGCCTTGGACTACGGAATCATAATCGGTCCAAAACATCTGGCATTTAATGATCAAGAAACACAACGAAGTGGCATCGCGCCTTATATGACGGAGCAAAAAGCCCGTGAAGGCGATTTACGTGCCTTCCAAGGATCATTTGAGGATGCGGGCGCGTTAGGTGCAATGGTGACCTTCAGTCGGATCGGTGCAACGAATGGGAATAATTCTGTCCCAATGTTGATCAATATTTTACGAGAAGAGTGGGGCTTTAATGGCTTATTGACGACAGATATGGTCAACAACAACGGCTACTTCCGTCCAGAATCCATTATTATGGCAGGCGTTACGATGATGGCAGATTTTGCCTCAAATGAGACGATGGCGAATGTCTTAGAGGCTTGGCCTTATCTGACCGTTGATTTGGCAGCCCAAGATGCGCAATTTGTTGAACAAGCGAGAGAAAACATGAAGTATCAATTATATGCCTATGCCCAAAGTGCCGCCCAAAATGTTCAGACGATCCGAATTACGCCATGGTGGGAGACAGCCATGACCGTCGGAATCTATGGCGGCCTTGCAGTAGCAGTTATTAGCTTTGGTGGCTATGTCTTTATTTCAATGAAGAAGAAGGGAGCGGAACAATGATGACAATGCTAAAGAAACAAAAAATCAGTTTGTATATCTATCTGCTGGTTTTCGTCCTTACGACGAGTTTGGTCTTCTTGTATATCTCCAACGTTAATAAAGCGTATTATCAAGACATGCAAGTCAATGTTTTGTATTTGTTAGCAGCAGCGCTAGTATTCCTGCTTTTGACGATTGGGTTATCCTTTCATGCAAAAACCAAATCACTGTTAATGGCAGCTGATATCAGCCGTATCGTAGCTAGTTTATTGATTATCTTAGGTGGAGTGCGCTTCATCAGCATGCGACTTGAATCCTTTGGCTATATTTTCGGCTCTAACCTTGAAATGAACAATGAAGCGGCGTTCGATGCGGGCTCACAAGCCATCATGATCATCGTTATCTTCGTAGCCACTTGGTTGATCTCTGTCATCGCAGCCTTTTTCGATGTTGGACAGAAGAAAACAGTTACTGGTTAAAGCGATAAAAAATAAAGCATAGAGATGACGTGAAAGCGTTCGTTCTCTATGCTTTTCCTGCGTAAAAACAATCGATTCACAAATAACGAACTATGTTAAAATAAAAAAAGAAAAACGACAAAAAAAACGCTTTACTTTTTATGAGGAGGGAGATTGAATACTATGACTATAAAAAAACGCAGCGGGCTGGTGAGCGCATGATCCGTGTTGGAATCGTGGAAGATCAAGAAGAATATCGGCAACAGCTCTTGTCTTATTTACAAACTTTTCAAGAAAAAGAAGGAGTCGTTTTTCAAGTAGAAACCTTTCATGATGGGTATGATTTCGTAGAGCGTTATGACTCGGAATTTGATTTGCTGTTGATGGATATCCATCTACCATTGATCGATGGAATGTCAGCGATCGAGGAAATTCGCAAGCGGGATTCCGATGTCTTCGTCATTTTTATTACCAGTACGGCGCAATATGCAGTCAAAGGCTATGATGTCAATGCAATTGGCTATATCCTTAAACCCTTTAATTATTATTCGTTGTCGGAGTATTTAAAAAAAACAATCAAGCGACTGAAGATGAAAGAAGACAGTTTTCTGCGTATTAAAGCCGGACAGAATTATTATCGCGTCAATCAAGACGCGATTCAGTACGTGGAAAGCCAAGGACATAAATTGATTTTTAAATTAACGGATCAAGAATTAGAATCGATCGGTGTCATGCGGGAATTGGAACAGCAGTTACAACCAGATCGTTTTTTACGGATCCATCGTGGGTTTATTGTCAATCTGAGGCATATCACGGGTATTAATCATTCGACTGTGATCGTTGGAGAAGCAGAGTTGCCTATCAGCCGAGGAAAACGCAAATTGATCATGGATACACTGGCGAAACAATGGCATGTCTAAATGACTATTAGATGAGGTGAAGCAATTTTGTCCCCGTATCAACTATCAGAAACTCCAGGTATTTTTTATGCGATCGCTTATTGGATGAGTACCTTACTTTTCGTATTACTGACGAAAACAGAGAAGCTAACCAAGAAAAAAATTGGGCGGGTCTTTGTATTCCTTTTGATCTTGTATCTGCATATGGAAATCATCAATGCCGATGTCTCACAAGTCTATTTTATTCCGATCATTATCATTTCAGCACTTATAATGTTTCTATTTCTTTTTACCACTGCTGAGATTCCGTGGAAAAATGCCTTGTATTTCACTGCACGGGCATTTATCGTAGGTGAATTTGCTGCATCACTCACGTATCAAATCTACTATTTCCTTGTACTGGATTTCAAAGTTTCCTTCGATTATATCGGGACCTATGCGTTTATTTTTTTGGGATGCAGTATGCTGTTAGGCCTTTTGTACAAATTGGAAAAACGATTTGTGATCGAAAGTGCCGAACAAGTGATCACCTATCGAGAAATCACTTCGGTGATGATTATCGTGATCGTTGTTTTCACCATGAGCAATATCAGCTATGTGTATCAAAATACTCCTTTTAGTGGCAGCATGGCTAGAGATATTTTTAATATTCGAACGATGGTGGATTTTGGGGGAGTGGCGCTGCTGTTTGCCTACCACGTTCAATTGAATGAAATGAAACAAAAATTTGAGGTTCAGAAGTTAGAAAGCTTGCTAAAAAATCAAATGATCAATTATCAAACCTCGGAAAGAAGCATTGAGATCATTAATCAAAAGTATCACGACCTGAAACACTTGATCAATATTTTGAAAAATGATCCTCTCTCACAGGAGACACAGGATTATTTGGCTGTCATGGAAAAAGAAATCAACTCGTATGACTTAAGGATGGACACTGGCAATAGTGTGTTAGATATTGTTTTGACAGGAAAACAAATCTTTTGTCAGAAAGAAAAAATCACCTTCACCGTGATTGCAGATGGGGCAAGCCTTTCTTTTATGAATTCAGTGGATATCAGTACGCTTTTTGGTAATATTATCGACAATGCCATTGAAAGTGTCCGCAAAATCACCAAAGAAGATAATCGCTTGATTCAATTGAAAATCAGCCGTAAAGGGGAGATGCTTTTGATCTGCCTAGAAAATCGCTACGAAGAACCCTTAACGTTTGAAAACGGCTTGCCGATCACTACCAAGAAAGACAAACATTTTCATGGGTATGGATTAAAAAGTGTCCGCGAAACGGTGAATAAATACAAAGGAACGATGGTGATCCAAACAGAAGATGGCTGGTTTGAACTGAAATTGCTGTTTCCCGTAAGGCATTCTATGCCAAAACGAGGATAAATTGGAGCAGATATCGCTAAGATGTCTGCTTTTTCTGTAAAAATGAAAACTTTGCACTATATTTCAGAAAGAAATTCTGGTATAATGGCTTGTCGAGTGCAATGTCACCAAAAAAGGAGTTTATAAATTGAATATTAGAAATGATATCCGCAACGTCGCTATTATTGCCCACGTTGACCACGGAAAAACTACATTAGTTGATGAATTATTGAAACAATCCCAAACGTTAGATAGCCATACCCAATTACAAGAACGGGCGATGGATTCAAATGCGATCGAAAAAGAACGTGGCATCACGATCTTAGCGAAAAATACAGCGGTTGAATACAACGGTACAAAAATCAATATCATGGATACCCCAGGACACGCGGACTTTGGTGGTGAAGTAGAGCGGATCATGAAAATGGTCGATGGTGTTGTTTTGGTTGTTGATGCTTATGAAGGAACGATGCCTCAAACACGTTTCGTATTGAAAAAAGCGTTGGAACAACACTTAGTGCCAATCGTAGTTGTCAACAAAATCGACAAACCATCTGCTCGTCCTGAGCATGTTGTCGATGAAGTCTTAGAACTATTTATCGAATTAGGTGCCGACGATGACCAATTGGACTTCCCAGTGATCTACGCTTCTGCGATTAACGGAACTTCAAGTGAATCAGATGATCCTGCTGATCAACAAAAAACGATGGCACCATTGTTTGATACGATCATCGAACATATTCCAGCGCCAATCGACAACAGCGACGAACCATTGCAATTCCAAGTATCATTGCTTGATTACAATGACTACGTTGGACGTATCGGTATTGGCCGTGTCTTCCGCGGATCAATCAAAGTCGGCGACCAAGTTGCATTGATGAAATTAAACGGAGAAGTTAAAAAATTCCGTGTGACGAAACTTTTCGGTTTCTTCGGTTTGAAACGTTTGGAAATCCAAGAAGCCAAAGCCGGTGATTTGATTGCCGTTTCTGGGATGGAAGATATCTTCGTTGGTGAAACTGTTACACCAATCGATCATCAAGATTCATTACCTGTTTTACACATTGATGAACCAACTTTGCAAATGACCTTTATCGTGAACAATTCACCATTTGCGGGTCGCGAAGGAAAATTCGTAACAGCTCGTAAAATTGAAGAACGCTTAATGGCGCAATTGCAAACAGACGTTTCATTGCGTGTGGATCCAATCGGACCTGACTCATGGATCGTTTCTGGACGTGGCGAACTTCATTTGTCAATTTTGATCGAAAATATGCGTCGTGAAGGCTTTGAATTGCAAGTTTCTCGTCCAGAAGTTATCGAACGCGAAATCGATGGCGTGAAATGCGAACCATTTGAACGGGTGCAAATCGATACCCCAGAAGAATACATGGGATCAGTAATCGAATCATTGGGAATGCGTAAAGCAGAAATGCAAGATATGATCAATACAGGGAATGGACAAGTACGGATCATTTTCTTGGCACCAGCTCGTGGCTTGATCGGTTACACGACAGAATTCCTATCAATGACTCGCGGCTACGGCATCATGCACCACACCTTCGATCAATATTTGCCAATGATCCAAGGACAAATTGGTGGCCGTCATCAAGGCGCACTTGTATCGATCGATACAGGAAAAGCAACGACTTACTCGATCATGAGTATTGAAGAACGTGGAACGGTCTTCGTTGAACCAGGTACCGAAGTGTACGAAGGAATGATCATTGGTGAAAACTCTCGTGACAAAGACTTAACGGTCAATATCACGAAAGCAAAACAAATGACCAACGTCCGTTCTGCAAACAAAGACCAAACCTCAGTTATCAAGAAACCTCGTATTCTTTCTTTGGAAGAATCACTGGAATTCTTGAATGATGATGAATACTGTGAAGTAACACCAGAAAGCATTCGTTTAAGAAAACAAATCTTGAACAAGAGCGAACGGGAAAAATCACAGAAAAAGAAAAATAACTGATAACTAAAACAGTGATCAAAAGTTTTAAACACTTCTGATCTGTTCGATTTTCCGAAGGATGGAAAAGGGATTGCTCCTGTGTTGCAGCGGCTCTTCGCCGCAGGACCCAGAAAAAGCAATCAGCCGATTTCCCTCCTTCGGTTCTTTTTTGCTCGAAGTCAAGTTGAACCGTTAGAATAAGCACCGCTTGCAATTTCGGCCATTCCTTTTTAAAATGAAGAAAGCAAGCACAAAGGAGAAATCTATGAAAAATTATCCTGTTAAAAAGAATCAGGAACTTGAAGTTGATATTTTGGATCTTTCCCATGAAGGAAATGGGATCGCCAAAGTCGATGGGTACTTATTATTTATTGAAAACACCCTGCCAAATGAACGTGCCTTAGTCAAAGTGTTGAAAGTCGGCAACAAATTTGGTTTTGCCAAAGTGATGAAATTGTTGCAAGCAAGTCCTGATCGGCAAGAATTGCCGAATGAAGCATTGTTGCGCACCGGTATCGCTCCATTGAGTCATTTGAGCTATGACAAACAATTAGCCTTCAAACAGCAGCAAGTAGAGAATGTTTTGGCTAAAATCGCCAAATTGCCTGAAATCACAGTCAATGCGCCAATCGGAATGGAAAAACCATTTGGTTACCGCAACAAAGCGCAAATCCCTGTGCAAAAAATCCATGGGGAATTAACGACTGGATTTTACCGCAAAAACAGCCATACTCTGGTACCGATCGAAGACTTTTATATTCAAGATCCAAACATCGATCAAGCAATCATCAAAGTCAGAGATATTTTGCAGCGGTTCAATGTCAAAGCCTACAATGAAGAAGCCCATGAAGGGTTCTTACGCCACATTGTCGTTCGTCGTGGGCATCACTCAGGTGAAATGATGGTCGTATTAGTGACACGTAAACCGAAATTCTTCAAAGGAGAAGAAATCGCGGAAGTGATCCACGAAGAGATTCCAGAAGTTGTTTCTGTCATTCAAAACATCAATGAAGAAAAAACCAATGTGATCATGGGGGAATTCGAGCGTGTGTTGTATGGCAAGTCATCGATCGATGATCAATTATTAGGTAAAACCTTCCAAATCTCAGCGAAATCTTTCTACCAAGTCAACACAGCGCAAACAGAAGTCTTGTATCAAACCGCCTTCGAGATGGCACAACTGTCTGAAAATGATGTCGTTGTGGATGCTTATGCAGGAATCGGAACGATCGGGATTAGTTTGGCTGATCGCGTGAAAGAAGTGTTAGGGATGGAAGTCATTCCTGAAGCAGTGAACGATGCCAAAGCCAATGCCAAAAGAAATGGTGTCGAAAATGTGCATTATTTTATCGGTAAAGCCGAAAAAATCATGCCGCAATGGCTACGCGAAGGCATTCAACCGACAGTCGTCTTCGTTGATCCACCTCGCAAAGGTTTAGATGCTAGCTTTATCGAAACGACTGCTGCGGTTAAACCAGAGCGCATCGTCTACATTTCCTGCAATCCAGCAACCTTGGCTCGTGACCTCGCGTTATTTGCGGAAGAAGGGTATGTGACAAAAGAAGTCCAACCTGTTGATTTGTTCCCACAAACGACCCATGTGGAGTGTGTCGTGTTGTTAGAACGTCGTTAAGAAACAACAAGTTTTTTTTAGCAATTTTGATCTTGAATTCTTTTTATGGTAATTGTCATAAAATCTTACGATAGCAAAGTTATTAGAGAAAGCAAGTCAATTGAGAAATAAGCAACTAAAACCCATCTGTCTATCTAATTACGTCGATTGTGACGTTTAGAATGGATGAAATATAAAACCAGAAACTGGAACTGAAAGATACTCTTTCTGTGCCAGTTTTTTTGTTCTTTCTCACTATTGATGAGCGGGGAAAAAATCAATGCAAAAAGCAGTGAAGCTTCAAATATGCAGACATCCCAATCCTTTAACAAAATGGTTTATCGGCAATTTATAGTTAATGTGTATAAAAATATGGCGTGTGGTGATTAGAAAGTATTATAATAAACGTAGTGAATAGAAAATTTTTGTTAGGAGGGATTACACATGGCAACGATTCGTGCATTTTCACACAAAGAGATTACACCGCAGAATACGCATTTGTCGAGTTTTAAAGTGTTGATAGAGTCAGCTTTTTATGGGAACAATGTCACTTGGATTCATGATCAAGCCACGGCCTATCGCTTAGCAAAAGAATCTTCTGGCGCTATTCTTACGGATATGCCGGTCACACACACCAAGGAGTTAGGACTACCGGAGGATGCTAAAGTCATCGTGTTTAATGACGGAAAAGTTGTTGGACGGACAGCGGCAGCTCGACGCATCATCGGACATCCCGGGATTGATCGAAAATTGTATGAAGGGATTTTAAGAGATGCTTTATTTCAAGGGACACGTAAAAAATTCTATGGCGGTGAAGTTGTTGTAGGGTTAGACGAAGCGTTTATGGTCAAAGCACACCTGTTGCTACCAGAGTACTATGAAACCAATTTTTATTCTTATTTGTTGAATTTTCAAATGCTGACAAAATCATGGCAGGAAAGGTATCAACGTTCCAAAGAATATCCAGAAACGGACATTTTTTTGTACGCTGATCCAGATTGGTCTCATCCTGATTTTCCTTATGGGCTGTCTCTCTTTGATCCTGAACACAATGTTGCGGCAGTCTTAGGCTTAAACTATTTTGGTGAATTGAAAAAAGCGACATTAACTTTGGCTTGGGCTACCGCGCATCGCAATGGCTTTGTGGCGTGTCATGGGGGAATGAAGCAATATCAGTTACCGAATCGAACATTTACGATGGCTGCTTTTGGTCTTTCAGGATCAGGAAAATCGACCATCACATTGGCGGAACATGATGGCAAATATGATATCAAGGTTCTGCATGACGATGCATTTGTGATTAATCAAACAAATGGTGCGTCCACTGCTCTGGAGCCTTCTTATTTTGATAAAACGCAAGACTATCCATTAACCAACCCAAATGTCCGCTACTTTATCACCTGTCAAAATGTTGGGGTTACTTTAGACGAGGAAGGAAAAAAGGTCATCGTCACCCAAGATATTCGTAACGGGAATGGTCGAACCGTCAAATCACGGTATGTCACACCTAACCGGGTGGATCATTTAGATTCGCCGATCGATGCAGTATTTTGGATCATGAAAGATGACACGCTACCTCCTGTAGTAAAAATTGACGATCCGATTTTAGCCGCTGTTTTTGGTTTGACCTTAGCTACGAAGCGCACGACAGCTGAACATGTTGTCGAGACCACGGATATAGATAAACTGGTCATCGAGCCTTATGCCAATCCATTTAGAGTCTATCCTTTAAAAGAAGATTTTGCCCATTTCATGAACTTATTCAAAGAAAACCAAACGGCTTGTTATATTCTAAATACAGGCTTTTACAAAGACAAGAAGGTCACACCTGAAGTCACGCTGACATCGATTGAAAAAATTGTGAAAGGCGAGGCCAATTTTAAGAGGTTTGGTGAAATCACAGAAATGAGTTACCTGCCAGTAACAGGGTTCGAAGTCGATTTTCAAGATGCCTCCTATGTTGCTCATTTAAGAGAGCGGATGCAAGGACGGCTGGACTTTATTTTGGCTCAAGAAACAGAAAATGATGGCTATAATAAGTTGCCTAAAGAGGTAGCAAAGGCAATGGGAAATGTGATTTCTACATTAAATGAGCTTCCTGGCTAATCCCATTGAATCAAACTTCCGCAAGCGGCTTTTCTTCCTGAAACACTTATTTTGTTAGCCAGAAAGGAGCGATTATGAACATTCAGTTTCACCATATCCAAATCACAGTCAATGATGTAAAAAAAGCAGAAGGTTTTTATGATCAATTATTTGCACTATTAGGTTTCGACCTTCAGAAGAAATATTCTGGGTATTTAGAACATGCCGATATGGAAGTAGTAGAATATATAGGGGATTCATTTGATTTCGGTATTTGTTCCCCACGAAAAGAATGGAAGAAGGAGAAAATCGATTCAAGAAAACCTGGCTCGGTTCAGCACATGGCGTTTAAGGCGGAAAGCCGCGAAGTAGTAGATGCGATCTTTCCCAAAATAAAAGCCTTAGGGGTAAAGATCCTTCACGATCGACCAATGGAGTACAAAGAGCGCATCGCTCCTAACTACTATGCCTTATTCTTTGAAAGCCCAGAAGGCATTCGTTTTGAACTATTTCATTATGCCTGATTCCTTTAACTAGAAGAGTGTGGCATTAAATTATTGCGTGAGCGCGTTCTTATTAAGGTGATCTTTCATTAAGGGGCTAGCATAATCAGGCGAGTTTAGAGAGAAACTTTTTTAGAACCTGTCATCAGGAAAATCTGAACACTCTTGTTTTAAGTACGTCCATCCTGAAAAACTCGTTGGTTCCTAAAATTTATTTGGACAATTCGAATACAAAAATCTAACTCATGTGTTGAAAAACGTCGATTTTATCTTTCTAGAAGCTGTTGCACTGTGGGTCAATAAGGGGTTGTTGCGTTGATTGCAGGGCACTTAAGAAATGGAGGAGGAACAATATGGATCAGACGGTTCAGCAAGATATCGAAGCGATCATTTCCCGTCAATATGATCATGGCGCCGATTTATGGTCGACGCCAGACCATAAATTACTGAAAGGAGCACCCTTTACAACCTTAGAGTGTCCTCATTATTTGCTTGAACTTGGTATGTCGCCTGAGGAGAACTTATTAAAAGAGACCGCTGCATTGATCTTTCAAGGATGGAGAGAAGATGG
This sequence comes from Enterococcus sp. AZ095a, assembly GCF_050546735.1. Classification (NCBI taxonomy): domain Bacteria; kingdom Bacillati; phylum Bacillota; class Bacilli; order Lactobacillales; family Enterococcaceae; genus Enterococcus; species Enterococcus sp. AZ095a. The sequence continues at coordinate 1,575,433 of NZ_CP172953.1, forward strand.
CAGATTTAAAATTTCGCCATCAGGGGGGATTTATCCCTGTCATACAGCGCTGGCTTTGCGAACGCTGTGTGCTCTTGGTTACGCAAGGGACCCGCGGCTACAACAGACCTTTCACTATTTTCTTGCTACTCAGGAAACAGATGGCGGCTGGAAGTGCAATAAATACAGTTTTGGTCGCGGCCCGGAGACCCGCTATTCAACCCCGATGACGACGTTAACGGTCCTTGATGCCTTTCGATATACTCATGATCGTGAACAGATGGAAACACTTAATCAAGCAATCGAATGCTTGCTTGCTCATTGGGAGATTCGTCAGCCGATCAGTCCCTGTCATTACGGAATGGGCACATTGTTTATGCAGACAGAATACCCCTTTAGAGGGTACAATCTTTTTTATTATCTGTATGTCTTGTCTTTTTATCCTTCTGCCAGAAAAGACGCACGGTTTCTGGAGGCTTTGCAGCAGTTTGAATCGAAAGTTAAAAATGGCAATGTTATTGTAGAACGGGTTGTACCAAAACTGGGGAAACTGAATTTTTGTAAAAAAGGACAAATTAGTTCCTTCGCCACCCGACGGTACCAAGAAATCCTTGCTCACTTGGCAGAAGATTAAGGAAAAAACAGTCCTTTGGAATGTTCCTCCATCTAGACGATTCTTTTTCTTTTCTGGTACACTGTCTCTAAAGAACCGACCGAATAATCAACAGAGGGGAGAAAGACATGCAAAAAATCTATCTGGTTGAAGATGATGCGACGATCGTCTCTGTTTTAGCCGATTATTTGCAGCAGTGGGGATACGAATGCCATTCGGCCAAGAATTTTGCTGAACTCTTGCAAGAGTTTCACGACATCAAACCTGATCTTGTTCTTTTAGATATCTCCTTGCCTTATTACAATGGGTATCATTGGTGCCAAGAAATTCGCAAGGCGTCAGAAGTACCGATCATTTTTCTTTCGTCGATGGATCAGCAGATGAATCAAATCATGGCGATGAACATGGGGGCGGATGATTATTTAACAAAACCCTTTGATCTAGCCTTCGTTTTGGCAAAAATCCAAGCGTTGCTGCGGCGCAGCTATCAGTATAGCCACCAACAAGCGCTGACCTTTGACATAGGGCAAGTAACCTTTTATCCAACAGAAAATGTATTAAAAAATCAGGGGGAACAGTTGCCGCTTTCTCCAAATGAAGCTCGGATTCTTTCCTTGCTTTTGCAGCATCGAGGGAAGATCGTAGCCAAAGAGACCATCATTGAAATGCTCTGGAATAGTGAAGAGTTCATCGATAACAATACATTAGCCGTCAATATGACTCGTTTGCGAAAAAAATTGAGCCAGATCGAACTATCCGATTTGATCCAAACGGTAAAGAATAAAGGCTATTTGATAGAAAAGGAACACGCCTATGACTAATGTGAAAGAATATTTCGTGTTGTATGGAAAGTTTTATCTCGTTTACCTGCTATTTAGTGCGGGTTTACTAGGGTTATTCTTTCTTCACAGCCTTCCATTAGAACCCTTCATTGACTATGCGGTTTTTTCAGGGGTGATTTTAGGAGGTCTTTCCCTTTTTCATTATTTTCGTTACGCACAAAAAAGAAAGCAGCTACAGCATTTATTAAGAAAAGAACGTATGACGGAAGCGGCGTTGGCGTTCTTGCCGACCACTCGAAATCGGCTAGAAGACGAGTATCAAACGCTTCTTAGGCAGATGGCAAAAGAAAAAACTCTGTCTGAATACAAAGCGACCGTGAAAAATGAAGAAATTTATGAAGATTTCGGCTTGTGGCTTCATCAAATCAAAACGCCTCTAGCGGCGTTGGATCTTTTGGTTCAAAGCGATACCCTGTCACCGACGGAGGTCAAAGCGGAATTATTTAAGGTGAACGATTACTTGCAAATGATGTTGAATTATTTGCGACAAAATTTAGCGAATGATGATTTTGTCTTTGAGTCGATTGCTTTAGAGCCCCTTGTTCGTCAAACAATCAAAAAGTATGCCTTGTTTTTCTCGAAAAAGAATCTGCAACTGGATATGGCAGTGGATTTGACGGTGACATCTGATCGAAAGTGGCTCATTTTTATTTTTGAACAGGTTCTTTTCAACAGCTTGAAGTATACTGAAACCGGTGGCATTAATGTTTTCACTAAAGACAATGCCTTAGTGATTCAAGATAGCGGCATTGGTATTCGTAAGGAAGACTTGCCAAGGGTGTTTGAGAAAGGATATACGGGACAAAATGGTCGCTTTCAGCAACGAGCGAGCGGGCTAGGCTTATATATGAGTCAACAAGCGGCTGAAAAAATCGGCTGCCGTTTAGCGATTGATTCTGAAGTGGGACAGGGAACCATCGTCACACTTCATTTTCCCACCACAAATAACCGATAGCCGCAAACTTTCAACACTGTAAGTTTGCGGTTTTTATTGTAAGTCGCTTTTTTCTGCCAGTCAGCTTATTCTAAAAAGGAAGGAGGGAACAAGATGACACTTTTAAACATTCAACAAGTAAAAAAAATCTATCAAAGCCAGCTGAATGGGCAACCCGTCGAAGCGTTGAAGAATATCACCTTTAAGGTAGAAGAAGGGGAATATGTAGCCATCATGGGGGAATCAGGTTCGGGGAAGAGTACGCTACTGAACTTGATGGCGACGTTAGACCAACCGACAGCGGGTGAGATGCAGCTGAATGGCATCGATTTGACCACCATCAAAGAAAAAGATGCAGCAAGTTTTCGACGGGATCACTTAGGCTTTGTCTTTCAAGACTTTAATTTATTGGACACTTTTACGGTAAAGGACAATATTTTATTGCCATTAGTTTTATCGAAAGTTTGCGTCAAACAAATGGAATTGCAGCTTCAGCCTATTGTACAAACTTTAGGGATCGCCGATTTATTGCAGCATTACCCGTATGAATTGTCTGGCGGACAAAAGCAACGTGTTGCCGTCGCACGAGCGATCATCACAAAACCAGAACTGCTATTAGCAGATGAGCCAACCGGAGCGCTGGATTCGAAAACCTCTGATCAACTACTGACATTATTTCAGCAGATCAATCAAAACGGACAGACGATCGTGATGGTCACCCACAGTTCGATCGCAGCCAGTCGCGCACAACGCGTCTTGTTTATCAAAGACGGGTATGTATTTCACCAGTTGTATCGAGGAGAACGGAGTGATACCGCTTTTCTAGAAGCAATCGCCGAAACAATGACTGCTGTTTTTGCGAAGGAGGAGTAACGAATGTTCTTTCAAAAAATCGCCTTCTCCAATTTACGTAAAAATGCCAAAGCCTACACACCCTTTTTAGTATCCATGAGTTTCTTGGTAGCTGTTTTGATGATGACGCAAATCATCGTGAACAATCCGGGGATGAAGGAACTTCCTAGTAGTCAAAGCGCCATTTTCATGTTTCATTTAGGAAATATCATCCTGATGATCTTTGCGGCGATCTTTTCCTTTTACACCAATAACTTTTTGATCAAGCAGCGAAAAAAAGAATTTGGGCTCTACAATGTTTTGGGACTAGGAAAACGCGAGATAGCCTTCGTGGTCTTTTGGGAACTCTTTTACAGTTTTCTTATTAGTCTTGCGGCCGGACTGATCAGTGGCTTATTGTTTGCACGATTAGGATTTTTGATCCTGAAGAAAATCTTAGCCGTAGGCGAATTCTTTGTTTTTAAACTTTCATTTGAGAGCATTGGATTTGTGATCCTCTATTTTATGTGCGTGTTTGGTTGTCTATTTTTAATTGACCTGTTGCAAGTACGCAAAACCAACCCACTTCAACTGCTACAGGGAAGCAAGCGTAATGAAAAAGAGCCTCGTGCGAAAGGCATTTTAGCACTATTAGGTGTCCTTTGTTTAGTAGCCGGCTATACGATCTCTGTGACGATCAAGTCTCCCATCAGTGCCTTAGGCCTGTTCTTTGTCGCAGTGATCCTCGTGATTTTAGCCACCTATCTGTTGTTTATTGCTGGTAGTATCAAAGCGTTGCAGTTTTTAAGAAAACGAACGACCTATTATTATCAAACGACCCATTTTATCAATGTCTCTACCATGCTGTATCGGATGAAACAAAATGCGGCTGGTTTAGCAAGTATTTGTATTTTATCAACGATGGTGTTAGTGACAGTTGCTACGACCGCCAGTCTTTACTTTGGACAAAAGAATGTGATCGAAACTCGTTTTCCATACGATGTTCAAATTGAGTCAGCGGCTGATTCCCAGCAAATCAACACAGTGATTGATGGACTTGAAGAGAAGCTAACGATCAAAGAGCGCCAGCAAGTCACTACAACAAGACCATTGCTTTTTACCTTTGAGGAACCAAATTTTGTTCCCTCAACCACTTTTGAAGAAAATAGCGGTAGTTTAGATAAAGCCGTGTATCTTATTTTTCTTACCAGTTCTGAATACCATGAAATCAGTGGGAAAACAGGACCTGCTGAAGGTGAATTATTTGTTTTTCCCGCAACTTGGACCCAACAAGCATTACCAGAAAAGACCACGATCGATGATCGTCAATTTCGTTTGCGGGAATTGAAGGAACTGCCAACATTCACGAAAACAGAAAACCCGGTTCAGCATCTTGTTCTTGTGGCGGATGATCAGTGGCTTACTGAAAAGCTAAGCTCTTGGTATCAAAAAGAAGATTTTCAACTTTACCAGCAACCAATGACAACAACAGTCTTTAATTTTCAAGCAAGCGATCGCGAAGCGATCGCAAAAGAGATTCGCAGCGAACTTCTGGCAGCAGATGCTCATGCGAGCGTTCAGTCAAAAGATCTTTTTGAAGGTGAGACCAAAACCTTTACCGGCGGCTTCTTCTTCTTAGGCTTGATTTTTGGTGTGGTCTTTATTTTAGCTGCCGCATTGATCATTTATTATAAACAAGTTTCCGAAGGGATGGAGGACAAAGAACGCTTTGAGATCTTGCAAAAAGTTGGGTTAAGCCATAAGGAAGTCAAACAAGTGATCCAGCAGCAAGTCTTGATGATTTTCTCATTTCCATTGGCGGCAGCGATCATCCATCTCGCATTTGCTTTGCCGATGATTCGGAAGTTATTGCTTCTTTTTGGTCTGACAGATCGCAACTTATTGATCACGGTATCGATGATCTCTGTTCTGCTGTTTACAATGATCTATTTACTGGTGTATTTCATCACTGCAAGAGTCTACTACCGACTTGTGGAGCGAAAACAATAGCCGTTAAAAAAAGTTAGTCGAACAGTCGTCACCGACAGGACCTACAGTAAAATAGAATGTGAGAACACCTCTTCCATGAAGCGACTTCTAGAAGTTAGAATTTTTGATCTAACTTTTTGGAATCACTATATGATTGAGGTGTTTTTTTTTAGCTACTCCTATTAGCCCACTTTTTTAGAGTTGAAAAAAAGGCTTAGGTGACCTATAGTGAAAAGGAGTAAAGCACAGGTATAGATTGCCGCGAGGCTGATAGTCATTTCCAAATAAAAGAGATCATGTGATCCAAAAAGGAGAAAGTCCTATGAAAGAGCAGTCGATAACCATTGAATTTCCCTTAAGAGGTGAGTGGCTTGCGCCGACTACACCAGCCAAGAAGATTCCTAGTCATGGCACCGATCGAATGGGGTTACGTTATGCGTTTGATTTTTTCAAGTCGATTTTGAGGGGAAAACAAAAGCTTTTCACGACCGAAGCTTTCTGCGCTATTTCTTCTTAGGAGTTCCCCTTGAGAACTGTTATTGTTGGGGCAAAGAAATCTATGCGCCCTGTGATGGTGAAGTGATTGTTGTAAGAGAGGGCTATCAGGAACGCAAAGTCGTTCATTGGGTTGTCGATTTTTCGATTGCTTTAAAAAATGGCTTGTTTTTTAATGAACAAAAAGATGAGTATCAACAAATAGCTGGCAACTACATTGTGATAAAAGCTTCTGAGGGCGTATATATGGCATTCGTCCATTTGCAAAAAGGATCCATCAAAGTTTCCGTAGGACAAAAAATCACCAAAGGGATGGTGATTGGCAATGTCGGTCATTCCGGCAATTCGACTTCGCCTCATCTGCATTTTCAAGTGATGGACAGTAACGATATCGCCCATGCAAAAGGGCTGCCTTGCCGCTTTGAAGAATACGAGGTTTACCGAGCAGGACGATGGATAAAGGTTCGGAATCAGATACCAGATAGTACAGAACGGATACGATTTTTATAGGAGCATTAGGGACTAGCTGTGAGACTTTGATAGGGGGCATCGCCGAAATGCTTAGAAGAAAGAACATTTTAACGTTTCTGAGCTTCTTTAAAAAACTTGCAACAATCTTAGGTATTCAGAAAATGTATCTCAGGGGGAACAAATGAAGCAATTACCCAATATCATTACTACTTCTCGACTGATTCTAGCACCACTTTTACTATTCCTTCAGCCAATGTCTGGCTGGTTTTGGCTGCTTTATTCCTATTGTTTTTTAAGTGACCTTGTCGATGGGCTACTAGCAAGAAGGATGAACCTCACGAGTGAGGTCGGTGCCTTACTAGATAGTTTCGCAGATGTAAGCTTTTTTCTCGCTGTCTTTCTTTCTTTTCTACCGCAGCTTTTGGAAACCCAAACGATCATGGTTTGGATCTTGGTGATCGCTATCATCCGCTTCGTCAGTTATCTGATTGGCTATGTAAAATTTCAGTCTTTTAGCAGTCTGCATACATGGCTCAACAAAGCAGTCGGATTTCTTTTATGTATTTTTCCATTGCTGCTCATCGTATTCCATGAAAGAATTGTTGTCTTGATTTTGGGGACCATCGCCACTATTTCGGCATTAGAAGAATTGTTGATAACGATCCTCGCAAAAAAACTGGATAGAAATCAAAAATCGATATTCGAAAGTTTTATGTAAGGTACCTCTATCATTGAGTGCCTTTTTTGTTTGTTCCTCTGAAGTAGTCTTTTAAAAGTCCTTTCAAAGTCCTTTCAAAAACAATTTTAAAAATAACATTGAAAACAATTTTTAATGGTACTATGCTTATCTTTGAAGGGAGGCTTCACAAATGAACAGACAAGAACTGCATGCATGTATCAGTAAAAACCAGCCCAATATTTGCCAAATTTCTGCCTACCAAAATGGAAAGGAAGTTTACTCGGATGAATGGCATGAGTATAAGCCAGACGATACTTGCCACCTTATGTCCGCTACGAAAAGTATCGTTTCTCTACTAGTCGGAATAGCGATAGATCAAGGCCTCATCAGGAGTGTCAATGACAAAGTGCTCGATTATTTTCCAGACTATTCCGTAAAACGGGGCGAAAAAACGATTCACGATATTACCATCAAACACCTATTAACGATGCGAGCCCCGTATAAATGCAAAGGTGATCCATGGACAAAAGTTTGTTCGAGTGACGACTGGACCAGCGCCTCCCTTGATTTATTGGGAGGAAGAAAAGGAGTGACAAATGAATTCAATTATCAAACCGTTTGTCTGCAGATCCTCACTGGTTTGTTAGCGAAAGCTTCTGGAATGACGACCGTTGATTATGCGAACCATTATTTATTTCGCCCTCTTGGTGTAGCCGAAATAACCAATTATTATGCGAAAACGGCACAAGAACATAAGCACTTTACAATGAGCAAGGCACCAAAAAAACCAGTTTGGTTTTGCGATCCTTTAAATATTGGGGCGGCAGGTTACGGGCTATGCCTTTCAGCAAAAGATTTAGCCAAAATCGGTGAGCTATGCTTGAACCAAGGCATCCATCAAGGGAAACAAGTGATTTCCTCACAATGGCTCACTGAAATGGTCAATCCGCTAGAGACAAACACAGAGAAATTTCAAAACATGAGTTATGGATATTTGTGGTGGATTTTGGATACTGAGAAAAGCACCTATGCCGCCATCGGTAATAGCGGAAATGTCCTTTATATTGATCCCGAATCAGATTGCGTCATTGCTATTACGGCTTATTTTAAGCCAACTGTCTTTGATCGAATCGACTTTATCGAGACAGAGCTAAAACCGTTCCTTTTGCAATAATGAGCGTTAAGAAAAAGCAGTCTACTGTCAAAAGTTGATTGCTTTTTTTGTAGGCGAAAGCTTTATGATCCTTTTAATGACTATGGCAAGCAGGTGACTACGGATAAAGCTTGGCTGCTAGTCTTTTATGAATTTAAAATCTAGCAATTTGATCCCGCATATAGGAGGCCAAATCAATAATAAACGGAAGATAAATGAGAAATGAATAAAATGACCAAACTATCAACGGCGTAAACTTGGTATACTATAATTGAGAAGAAAATCACAAGTGAAAGGAGCGGTCGGAGTGTTTTCAGAAATCAGTATTTATCAAGTAAAACCAAGTGAAGTCGATACCTTTGAAGCAATCATGCAGGAAGCAACAGAGGCAATGAAGGCCATGGAGGGGGCTTTGTTCTTTCGATTAATGAAACGAACCCATTACATTAAAGAAATGAGCACCATCAAGGAAGGACGCCTGCCTGATCCATTGACAAGAGTCATAAAATGTGTGAAATATGCCCACTATTGGGAGTTTGATACCGAAGAAAACTATGGCAAAGCCCAAAAAAGGCTGTATGAAAGCTATTGGAAAGCAATCGAGAAATGTTTGATCGTTCCCCACGACAAGCTTTTAGGGGAAGTGATTGAGTGATCGTTTTAGTATCGGATGCTCTTCAGATGAACGGACTTTTTGTTGCAACTGTTTAGAAATTATAGGGAAAAATACAACGGGATGTTAAAAAGTCATTCGAATGTTGAATCGACGACTATTAGTTGTTTAAATGCTCTGTTTCTTGAGGGAATCGGAAAGGAGGAACACACGATGGGACAGGTTGCATTTCATAACTTATACAAATTAATAAAAGGTGCTTCAACAGCAGAATTTGTTCCAGTCGTTGAACAATTCAACCGTGAATACATTTTCAAACAAAGAGGATACCTTTCTTTTGAATGATTAGTAGATTGAGAAATTTGGGCTGACATCACCAAGTTCGAAACGAAAGAAGATGCGGAAACATTTGACCAATGCGGTATCCCAGATGCCTTTGCACAAATGTTTTTATTCATTCATCAATCGAAACAGTTGCAGCTCTCACCTATACACGATTGAAAAAATGTTCCAATAACCATTCAGTATGGAATGGACAACGCTAAAAAACAATTCATATGAAAAGAGGAACTTCTTATGACAAAAACAGCAGAATGGTATCAAGGAAAAGCTGGGCGGGCAGAACATTTGGTCTATTTAAATAAGGAAGCCAAAGAGCTTGAGAAACTGATTCATGGCGACAAAACAATGATCATTCGGGGGGCAGCTGGCAGAAAATCACCCTTAGGAGGAAGAGCCAAAATCAACGATCTTGTTTATTTTGTGGAGACCAGCGGCGATTTGACCATCACTCATCGGGGCATCATTGCCAATGTGACTGAATCTGAAAAGATGACGAAAGAAGAATCCATAGATTTTGTAGAACGCTATGAAAAAGAGTTGAATCTATCGAAAAAGCAAGTCGATCGTTGGGCAGGGAAAAAGTATCTAGCGGTCTATGAAATCGCTGAATTAGAAGAAATAACGCCATTTCAGTACAATCGTGAAAAAAATATGGACGATTGGGTCATCACTGATGATATCAACAAAATTAAATTGTAACGTAGCAAAAACCTAAAAAAAGCGCAAGGAGTTGAGCGAAAGGATGGAAGGCAAAGAGCAATTGTTTCGAGACAAAAACGTGAAACCAACAGAGCAACTGATTGCGGAATCACTGGGTGAGGGATATGCCATTTATCAACGTTTTGTCGAAACGCTTGAAAACGAGGGCATCTCTCTTATGGATTGGCGCTATTACCAAGATGGAAAAGCGTGGTTGTCCAAAGGTGAATACAAATGGACAACGACTCGTGGGACGAATAAAGTGAAACCAATTTTTTGGCTTTCGATGTGGGAGGGCTTCTTCAAAGTCTCCTTTCACTTTAGCGAGAAAGTCCGAACACAGTTATTGTCTCTACCAATCAGTGATGACACAAAAGAAAGGATTCATAAGGCGCCGACCAATGGCACGAAAATGACGTTTTTTTCTGTGATTTTTGATGTAGCGAGTGACGTTCCTTTGAGTGATATTTACCAAATCGCTGAGTTTCGAAAGCATTCTATTTAAGCAATTTTCTTTCGAAAAAATAAAATTCTTATATTTGTCGTTCTTAAAAGCTAAGGAAATTTGTATATTTTTACCCATAGCTATCGGAATGCGCAATGGCTTTTTAGGAAGTCTCGTAATAAAGAGTCGTGATTTAAAGGAGATAGGCTATTTTTTCATCTATTTCAGTGGATGGAAAAAGACGTCCAAGTTAAAGAACGGGAATGCCTTAACTGATTTTAGCCAATAAATCATCTCATTTAATAAAGAAAAACGAGGTGTTTCATGTGAAAGATGAAACACTTCGTTTTTTGTTTTTCAATACCTATCCTACGAAAACTGTTCCTTCATCCGCTCCAAGAAAAGTCCAGAAGCTTTTGAAAAAACTTGAGTGTTTTTCCAAATGACGTCAAGGTTTGATTCCAGTGCTGGGCTCAATTTTCTAAAACACAATTGGCTATCTGGGGCGAAGTTGACTAATTTATCTAGAGTCAATCCGTAACCGACACCTTCTTCTACCAGCTTTGATGCATTGTAAACTAGGTTATATGTGGCGACGACCGTCAATTTTTTCAGGTCTTTTTTCAACCATTTAGAAAGTTCACTGCTGACCAAACTTTGTCGCGAAGTAATCAAGGGAACGTCCCAGAGATCTTTTGGGGTAATGACTTCGTTGACAGCTAGAGGACTGTCTTTTCGCATCAACACGCCCCAGGTATCTTTGGCAGGTAAGCGTAAGGAATGGTACTTTTTGACGTCTGCTGGACTGATTACGACACCGAAATCCAACAATCCTTTATCCAATCGTTCTTTGACCTCATCGGCGTTGCCGCTATAAAAGTGAAATTTGATGTTAGGGTATTCAGCTTGGATTTCTTTGATGATTGCTCCTAGCAACTGAATCACATAAGTTTCTCCAGCTCCGATCGATACATTGCCGGCGATCGTATCTCGAGGCGACAAAAATTCTGAGCGGGTCTTTTCTAATAATTCTACGATTTCTTCCGCCCGTTTACGAAACAACAGTCCGTCTTCTGTTAGTGTGATTTTGCGATTGCCTCGGGTGAACAACGTCACGCCTAATTCTTTTTCTAGCTCCATCAATTGTCGGGACAAGGAAGGTTGAGAAAGATGCAGATGTTTTGCGGCAGCCGAAATTGTCTCTTTTTCTGCAACTGCTAAAAAGGTGGTCAGATTTTTTAATTCCATTTAAAATGCTCCTCTTGTTATTCGTAAAATGAATAGTTAGGTATTTGATATTGATATTTTACATGGAAAAGACCGCGAAGTACAATAGATTTAATCCGAGAATCACTCTTTTGATCTATGAGTTGCTGGTAACAAACAAAAGATCAAAAGAGAAAAGGAGTTGTATATGTCGCCCTAAGGTACAGGATGATTGACCATGAAAGAAGGCGAATGAAATGAAAAATTGGCAAAAAAAGGCACTTGTATCACTATTGATGCTAGCACCACTTATTTTAGGTGCTTGCAGCAGCAATAACGAGGCGGCAAACGAAGCAACACAAGCCAGTTCAGGAGGAGAAACGATGACAGAAAATGTTTCATTTACAGATGAATGGGACAAAGTTTTCCCAGAAAGTGACACGGTGAATCACCGAAAAGTAACTTTTGAAAATCGCTACGGCATCACTTTAGTTGCTGATCTTTATGAACCAATTGATGCGCAAGGACCACTTCCAGCAATCGCGGTTAGCGGACCCTTTGGGGCAGTCAAAGAACAGACATCTGGTCTATATGCCCAAACGATGGCTGAACGAGGTTTTGTTACGATCGCTTTTGATCCTTCATACACAGGCGAAAGCGGTGGGGAACCACGCTATGTGGCATCACCAGATATCAATACAGAAGACTTTCAGGCAGCAGTCGATTTTTTGTCAGTCCAAGAAAATGTAGATGAAGAAAGAATCGGCTTGATCGGAATTTGCGGTTGGGGCGGGATGGCATTGAATGCCGCAGCCATTGATACCCGTGTGAGAGCGACGGTTTCCGCCACGATGTATGACATGTCGAGAGTCAATGCTCAGGGGTATTTTGATGAGATGGGGGCTGAAGGACGTCATGAATTGCGCCAACAGCTGAACGCCCAGCGGACAGTCGATTTTGCTAACGGTAGCTACGAAAGAGCAGGTGGAGTGCCAGATACACTACCGGAGGATGCACCGGTCTTTATGCAAGATTATTTCGATTACTACAAAACGGAACGCGGCTATCATGAACGTTCGTTAAATTCTAATGACGGTTGGAACGTGACATCATCGCTGTCGTTCTTAAATATGCCGCTCTTGTCGTATATCGATGAGATCCAAAGCGCCGTTTTATTACTACATGGGGAAGAAGCCCACTCTCTTTACTTCAGTCAAGACGCCTTTGAACAATTACAAGGCGATAACAAAGAGTTGACGGTCATTCCTAATGCTTCGCACGTTGATCTATATGATCAAACAGACGTAATTCCTTTTGATCAAATGACCCAATTCTTCCAAGAACATTTGAACTAAATAGCCACAACGATCTTCACGACTGTTCGGTCACTCTGCCTCTGCTGAGCAGTCGTGTTTTTTTGAAAATACGCATTCAGTTGCCCGCTTCTACATAGAATCATCACCAGAAAGGAGCGAAGAGATGCTTATAAAATTGATATCCGCTATTTTGCTGTTCTTATTAAGTGCCTGTGGGACAAGCGAAACAGAGAGAACCAATATGCAATCCGCTAACGAAACTTCATCGGAAGCTAGCCAAGAGAATGTCCAGCAGTTTTCAGCAGCAACAGCTGTCGTCATTACGGTTGGTCAACAGGATTTTCTAGCGAAGTTTTATGAAAATGAGGTGTCTGAGCACCTAATGAATCAAATGCCCTTTACGGTGACAATGAGTGATTTGAACAACAACGAGAAATATTATCGTTTTTCTGAGAATTTGCCAGAAATGACTACAGAACGGCCGGAGATCATTCACGAAGGAGAAATCATGAGCTGGAATAGTCATACGTTGGTGCTGTTTTATCAGACCTTTACCAATTCTTATGGTGGTTATAATCGTATCGGTGTCATTGAAGATCCGACGGGGTTAAAAGAAGTACTTGGGGCGGAAGACGTAGAGGTTATTTTTTCGTTAAGAAATCCTCGTGAATAACAAATGAATAGGAGAAAAACACATGACGATCGATCAATTAAACAAACTCATGGCAAGTGGCGAACCCTTACTTGCCGGTTCGCAAGCTTCCAAACAAATGGTAGCTCTGAGTGCTAAGGCGAGAAAAATCACGATGAAAATCAATACAGTCTACCATGAGTCTGATGAGTTACAAGAACTTTTTGCCCAATTAACAGGAAAACCAGTTGAGCCGACTTTTTCGCTGTTTCCACCCTTTTATACAGATTATGGCAAGAATATCAGCATTGGCAAAGATGTCTTTATCAATGCGGGTTGTCATTTTCAAGACCAAGGAGGGATCACGATCGGTGATGATACCCTAATTGGGCATAACGTTGTTCTAGCTACCTTGAATCATGGCCTTCACCCTGAAGATCGTAGCACGCTTTATCCAGCCCCCATTACGATTGGGAAGAATGTCTGGATTGGCTCAAATGCAACGATCGTTGCCGGTGTGACCATCGGTGACCATGCGATCATTGCTGCTGGGTCGGTGGTGACCAAAGATGTCGCTGAGCGCACGATCGTGGCTGGTGTACCTGCAAAATATGTCAAAGAGGTTACTGAGTAAGCATAATAGCAATGAGTAAGAAAAAAACTGCTGTTCGCCTTGTCGCTTGTAAAGCGATGAAGACTAACAGCAGTTTTCTTATTCTTGAGGCGGCTCGCTCGTAGTGGAACCGGCGAAGTTTTCAATCAACGATTTCACATCAAGACCGAGGGTTTCTTTCAACGTTTCTTGTGTGGTCGATAAGAGATTGGTGGCGTAATTGGTGACACGATTGGCACCGCCACCTTCACCTGATCCTGTATCAACGACTGAAATTTTATCGATATTGCCTAATGGTGCGGCTGCTTCTTTGACTAATTGTGGCAGGATCTCGACGATCATGCTCAGAATGGCTGCTTCATCGTATTTCTTGAAGGCTTCAGCGACTTTTTCTTTCGTTTCGGCTTCTGCCGTTCCTTTCGCCAAAGTGGTTTCGGCTTCTGCCAAACCGATCAAACGAATCTTATCGGCTTCGGCTTTTGCCAAGGACTCTGTTCGAAATTGCTCGGCTTCAGTGGTAGCTAAGGCAGATGCTTTTTTGGCTAGCGCTTCTTGTTCAAGCGCATAACGATCCGCATCGGCTTTTTTCTTGATCTCTGAATCAAATTGCTTCTCACGACGCAAGATTTCTTTTTCTTCCAATTCGATTTGTTTTTGTCGTTCAACGACTTCGACTTCAATCTCTTGTTCTCGGACTTTTTGTTTCATGATGGCACTTTGTAGATGATAGGCTTGATCGGCATCGGCTTTGGCGATGTCTTGTTCTTTCTTATAAAGCGCCAGCTTCAATTCTTTTTCCTTCAATGCTTCAGCGATTTCGGTCATGCGTTTTGATTCCGCTGTTTGCGATTCTTGTTCCGATTGGGCTTTTTTGATGCGGGTTTCTTTCAGTGCTTCAGCTTCCGCAATTTCAGCATCCCGTTTGACTTGGGCGATTCTAGGCTTTCCAAGAGAATCCAAATAGCCGTTTTTGTCTCGTACTTCTTTGATCGTAAAGGAGACAATGATCAAGCCCATTTTCGCTAGATCGACAGAGGCTACTTCTTGCACACTTTGGCTGAATTTGTCGCGATTTTGATAAATTTCTTCCACAGTCATCGAACCAAGGATCGAACGCAAATGGCCTTCTAGCACTTCCCGCGCTTCATTTTCTAATTCTTCACGGGTTTTTCCTAGAAATTGTTCCGCTGCCGTTGCAATTTCTTCCACGGATGAGCCGATCTTAATAATGGAAGTTCCGTCACACATCACGGGAACCCCTTGTTCAGTGTAGACTTCCGGCGTTGAGACATCCAGCTTGCTGGAGAGCAAACTGATTCGATTCGATCGTTGAAACACTGGCAAAACAAAGGCTCCGCCACCACGCACGATTTTGATTTTGTTGTTGCTTTCATCGGCGTGTACATTTTTGCTACCTAGATAGCTTCCGCTGATGATCAATGCTTCATCGGGCTTGGCTGTTTGATATTTCGTGACAAAGACGATCAAAAGCATTAATAAAATGAATGCCACGATGGCGATCGGGAAAACGATTGGTGATAATAGAATATCCATAGATACACCTCTTTAGTGATTTAGTTTAGTTATCCAAAAATTTTTTTGTGTAAGGAACGACGTAGCAAACTCGTTCTTTGACTTCAATAATCAAAACCTTCGATCCAGCTGCTAATGGTTCATCGATTGGTTGGAAAGCCGTAGCTGGTCGATTGCTTGAACCAGTGACACTTGTGAGTTGAATTTCGCCCATTCCTTCACAAGGAATCGGCGTCAGCACCGTTGCGATGCGACCTTCAAAATCTTTCTCAGAACTTGACAGTGTCGCTTCCGCATTTCGCATGGGAATCAGCACGTAAAAATTCAAGAGAAAAACGAGCCCTGTAGCAAGGCAGCCGCTAATGACGAAAAGTAGGAGCGAATAGCCAGACAGAAAAGTTTCTCCTAAGTAACCGAAGAGACTTGTACAGGCAAACCATGGAATAATTAACATCGGATCGACTGGTCCGTCGAAATCGAAGATATCCCCAAACAGAAGCAGCAAAAAGGCTAAAACAGCACAGCCAATCAAAACATACAAATAAATTTGCTCAGGTGCATAAGTGTGCAGCACATATCCACCTCCTTTCAAATAGCGTGATTTGTGAGAACGACGAAAGTTAGGAGACAATCGGAAGAAGAACGAAGGAAGCAAAAGAAAGGAACAGAGATTCTGTTATAATTATACCAATAAATAATAAAAATATTCGATTTAATTAGATAAAATGATAAAATAATATAATAAATGGTGGTTTGTTATTTGGGAGAAGGCAACAAAAGCACATGATTTTTTCAAGAGCCATTGACAAACAATCAAAATCAAAGTAGATTAAATCAGGGTAGTAAAAATGTCAAAAGGAACTGCTGACTCTAGACACGTCAATAGGCAGCGTTTGTTTTTTAACCCAATCGAAATAAAGTAGTTGTTCGCAAACATAAAAGAAGTCAGGAACACTTCTTTTCAACCGACAGATCGTATTGCTAAGAAATAGAGGTGGAATCGATGGATCAAAAAGAAAAAATGTTAGAACTAATCAAGAAAAAACAAGGCGGCGGCCGTTCAAAAAAGATGGAATCCCCAAAAAATGATCGGAAAAACATGCGTAAAGGCCCGAAAATTTATAATAAGTAAGGCGATGGATTATTAATACGAAATGAGCGATTAAAAAAAGAGAGAAGGACAGGGTTGCTGTCTTTCTCTCTTTTTTTTTATTCCTCAGAATTCACGTACAACTCACTCAAAGCTGGCAGATCATGGACTTGGTATTTTGCTTTAAACGCTGCGATTTCTTCAGCGCTGAAGCGGTTCGGATCAAGTTTCAGTTCTTCGACAGGAAGAGGTCGTTCGTTAGCGATCTTGACATCGATCACCACAGGTCCGTTGATTTCTTTAGCTTGTGTAAAGACGGATGCTAATTCATCTTCCTTCGTTACCGTGAAGCCTTTCGCACCTAATGCTTCCCCAACTTTACCAAAATCAGCACCGGCTAGTTGGACACCGAACTTGGTTTGCTCGGTATCTTCTTGCTCCGCTTCGATGAAGCCGAATGAGTCATTGGAAAAGACCACGTTGATGATTGGTAAATCATATTTCACTTGGGTGATGATGTCTTGCATTTGCATCGCAAAACCGCCATCCCCACTAAAGGTAAATACTTGGCGATTCGGATAGCTCAATTGAGCTGCGATCCCACCAGGTACACCATTACCCATTGTCGCAAACCAGCCAGACGTTATAAAACGCTGTTCACCCGTCATTTCTAAATGACGGATACTGTGGATCGTCACATTACCGACATCCGTGACAAACAGGGCATCAGGAGCTGCAATCCGGTTGATTTCTCGATAGACAGGTTCAGGACGCAAAGGAACTTGCGAATCATGGTAAAAATGATGGCGCCATGCATGCCAATTGCGACAGTTTTCTTGATTGGCTTTTAACCAAGCATCTGCAGGACGAGGGGCTGCCATCTCTGTCCATTTTCTAAGAGCGGTCGCACCATCTCCTAAAACGGAGACATCCGTCTGATGACGACGACCAAATTTCGAGGCGTCGATATCAACTTGGACAAAGTTGGCACCAGGATTGAAAAAGCGGCGGCCAAAAGGGAAGTCACTGCCGACAAAAACGATGAGATCGGCTTCTGCCAAAGTTTCATTGGCAGGTTTTGTCGCAACCCGTCCAGCAAATCCAAGAAAGTTTTCATAAAGATCAGGCACGATGCCTTTGGCTAAGACAGAAGCTGCGATAGGCATCGAGAAATGCTTAGAAAAAGCATCGATGGCATCAAAATGACCAAAGAGACCTTGTCCGATATAAAGGACGGGTTTTTTTGCTTGTTCAAAATAAGGAAGGGCAGCCTGTAAACCCTCTTCATCAGGCTGGAGAACACCTGTCTTATGATTTTTTGCGGTTGCAATCTCCTGTTCGTCGATTTCTGCAAACCCGTAATCGACCGGGATCGTTACCACAGCGACTCCTTTAAATTTGTAGGCTGCTTTAATGGCTTCGTCCACCACGTGAGGCAAACTTTCAGGGGACATGACCGTGCGATTGTAGATACTGACATCAGCGAACATCGGATTTTCATTCATTTCTTGAAAATCATTGTAGTTCATCGAGCTCGAAGCTACTTGTCCTAACAAGGCAACGACGGGCACATTATCCATTTGAGCATCGTATAAGCCATTGATCAAATGGGTGGCACCCGGACCAGCAGAACCAAAAACCGCACCGACTTTTCCCGTTAGCTTGGCATCAGCCGCCGCTGCCAGCGCACCCGCTTCTTCATGACGTACTTGAACATATTTGACCGATTGCCGTTCATGGTACAAAGCATCCATCGTTGAGTTGAAAGATCCACCGGGGATTCCATAGATATGGTCGATGCCCCACGCTTCAAAAATCTTGATCATTGCTGTACCAGCATTGATTTTTGTCATTTTCTTCACTCGCTTTCTCTGTTGTCATTCGTTCTCTTTTAAGTATAAACGTTTCTCAAAAAGACAACAAAGAATGCGCCTTCTGTCACAAGGCGCATAGAAAGACTTATTTTAGGAAATGAACGACTCAGTTGCGAAGCTCTTGCACGAATCGACTGGCGATCTCTTTTGGTCGGGTGATGGCACCACCAACCACGATACCGGTCACACCCATATCCTGAATTTTTTTTGCTTGTTCCGGTGTGTGGATCTTGCCTTCGGCTATTACCGGAACCTTCGCCGCAACCAATTGCTGGATCAACTGATAGTCCGGTTCGTCATTGGTAGGACTGTTCGCCGTGTAGCCTGACAAAGTTGTACCAACAAAATCGACGCCCGCTTCAAAGGCATTGATGCCTTCCTCATAGGTGGCGATATCTGCCATGAGTAGTTGATGGGGATAAAGAGTTTTGATTTGCTTGATAAAGGCATTGACCGTCAAGCCATCATGACGTTTGCGCAAGGTGCAGTCCAAGGCGATCACCGCAATATGTAAAGCTGCTAATTCGTGTACCTCTTTGATGGTTGCTGTGATAAATGGTTCTTCCGGTGGATAGTCTTTTTTGATGATTCCGATGATCGGCAAATCAACAGCTGCTTGGATCTCGCGAATATCGCGAACGGAATTGGCACGGATGCCAACAGCACCAGCTTCTTGAGCTGCTTTTGCCAATAGGGGCATGACACCGCCGTTTTCGGTATATAGGGGTTCTCCAGGCAATGCTTGACAAGAAACGATCACTCCGTCCTTGATTTGTTGAATAAAAACTTCTTTTTCCATGTATTTGACACTTCCCATTCTTGTAAAGGTTCGTTTCTCCCTTCGACTATATCATGAGGCTTTTTTCTTGTAAATGAAACGACACCTTCTTTAAAAGGAAAGCGAACACCAAAAAAGAAGCAAGCACCGTCATCAAGGGTGCTTGCTTCATTAGGAGGTGAGGATAGGGAATCATTTATTCCGCTTGTTTTGACGTGCATTGCTTGAACTTCTCAAAATCGATCGTTTGATTAGCAGACAGCACTTCGTATTGCAATCGGTCTGTTTCTTCATCGTGAATGATATGGAGGATTTTTCCGTCTTCGTCTACTGGTCCCAGACTGATGATCGTAAACCGTTCATTGATGACTTCTAAATTCTGTAAAACCCCAGAAAACACTTTGCGAATATGATGGGCGGTCTTGATTTTTTTGTCTGCTTTTTCAACAGCCTTGGCTAACGTAAAGCCTTCATCTAAAAACGTTTTGATCATTTCCACTTTGACGACCGTGGGCAGTCGGTATTTTCGTGGGGCATTTTCTTCTTGTGGGACCGATTGAATAAATCCTTTTTGTTCCCAATAACGCAATTGGCGAGGGGAGATATCACACATTTGGCTAAGTTCGCTGATGCCGACCAACAAGTTTTCATTATCAACGAGTTTTCGAAAAAGATGAGACATACGGACTCCATTCTTGTAAAGGTATTTGTTAACATTGTAACTTGTTTTACTTTTATGTCAAGTAGGTTGACAAATGTTAGGGAAAGATTTAAAGTAAAGAAGGTTTTATGAAAAATATACTGAAAAGAGTGTGAAATATGTCAACGAGTCGTCCTTTAGATATCTACGGCAAACCTTACAATCGTTCCTTACTGGTTATGGTTTTGCTGATCGGTACGTTTTGTACTGTTTTGAACCAAACATTGTTAACAACGGCTTTTCCAACCTTGATGGATGCCTTTGACATCTCTGCATCTGATGTCCAATGGCTAACCACCGGTTTCTTGCTGGTCAATGGGATCATGATCCCGATCACCGCATGGCTGATCAACAAGTTCAGCTCAAGAAATCTTTACTTAACGGCAATGAGCATCTTCCTGGCTGGAACGATCGCTTGTTTTGCAGCACCGAACTTTTCTACATTATTGATTGGCCGCTTAGTGCAAGCTGCTGGTGTAGGGATCTCCATGCCGCTTTTGCAAAATATCATGTTGTCGATCTTCCCACCAGAAAAACGCGGTTCAGCTATGGGCATGTCTGGAATCGTTATTGGGTTGGCACCAGCCTTAGGCCCAACGTTATCTGGTTGGATCATTGATCATTATGACTGGCGTTATTTGTTCGGAATGGTCATTCCTATCGTCGTTTTAGTCTTAGTCTTAGCGCTCTTTCTAATGAAGAGTGTGATTGAATTGTCGCATCCGAAAATCGATCTTTTCTCAGCGATTTTATCAACGCTTGGTTTTGGTACATTGCTCTATGGCTTTTCAAGTGTCGGTGACAAAGGGTGGGGCAGTATTGAAGTAATCGGTTTTCTAGCAGCCGGTGTCTTTTTCATTGCTTTCTTTGCATGGCGTCAATTGCACATCGAGCATCCTTTCTTAGAGTTGCGCGTGTTCAAATCAACAACCTTTACCTTGGCATCGATCCTTTCCGGGGTCACGAATATGGCGATGATCGGTGCTGAAATGGTTCTCCCATTGTATATCCAAAACATTCGTGGTGAATCAGCGTTCCATTCAGGATTGATGTTATTACCAGGTGCGTTGATTATGGGGATCATGATGCCGATCACTGGTGCGATCTTTGATAAGTATGGTGCAAAACGTTTAGCTATCACCGGGATGTTTATCTTGACCGCCGCAACCTTACCATTTGCTTTCTTAACAAAAGATACACCGATTTTGCATATCATCATTCTTTATGGGATTCGGATGTTCGGGATCTCAATGGTGATGATGCCAGTAACGACTTCAGGAATGAATGCATTGCCTGGTAATCTGATCAGTCATGGTACCGCAGTAAACAATACGTTCCGTCAAGTAGCCAGCTCAATTGGTACGGCTATCTTGATCAGTGTCTTGACAAACGTCACCAAAGGCAACTTGCCAAGTGATTCTTTGCTGGATGCAACGCCTTTGGCATACAAAGAACAAGCAATCGAAGCGACTTTATCTGGCTACCATGCCGCTTTTTATGTGGCAGCGGTCTTTAGCTTCTTAGGATTCTTGATCGCCTTCTCCTTAAAGAAAAAAGAACCACGATTGACGGTTCTTGAAGGAGGTGCGGACAAATGATCTTGCTTTTGATCGTTCTTAGCGTGTTAGGGTTTGCGGTACTGAATGTTTTTGCCAAAAACAAGCGGCAAACAGGTTTATCATTGGTCTTAGGTCTAGTCTTCGTAGCAAGTGTCGTCGCATTGATGGCCAATTTGACTTACCATTTTGGAATGGAAAAAGAAACGACTGCTAAAACAACAGCACTGGTTTCTAGTGCCGATAATGAGAATTTTGATTTACTATTGTATCAGCCATTAGGAGATGGTACGGAAAAAATCTACCTGTATAAAACGGATACTGATCAAGAGGAACCAAAACAAACCGGTACTGATAAAGTGACCAATGTCGTGGAAACAGGGGCTGAGTCAGCTCAATTAGAAACAAAAACGACGCGCTGGGTTTATAAAAGTGACCTATCACGCTTCTTGTTCGGAATCGCTGATAACGATGGCCAATATGTCAGCCGTACCAATACGTTCTCATTACCAGATTCATGGGAAGTCTTGAGTGTGGATCAAGCAAAAAAACTGGCTTCTTTAGCGAAAGAACAAGCGGACACCATGAAAACACAAGGACAAGCGTATGTCCAAGAAAAAATGCAAGCTGCATTAATGGCTGATCCAACTATGGACGAGGCAGCCCAAAAAGCAAAAATCGCTGAATTGACAGAAGCTTATCAAAAAGAAGCGATGGCAAAACTGCTTGAAGAAGCAAAAAAGTAAAAACGAGTAGATAGTCATGGGATGGAAGAATCAAATCGGATTCTTCTGTCCCTTTTTCTACATGAAACTTGTGATTTAGCGAAACAGCTGCTAAATGTTGGTCGTGTCCATCAACAATAAAAATCCCACTCACTACTAGTGTGTGGGATTTTCTTTATTCAAATGAGCACGCGGCAATCCGGTCGAAAGCTTCTTTTAACAAGTCCAACGATTGGGTGGCAGCTAAGCGAACATAGCCATCGCCGGTCGTTTCTCCAAAGGCTTTCCCAGGGATCATCAGCACACTGGTTTCCTTTAATAATTTCTCTACAAAGCTGACAGAGTCCAACCCTGTTTGTTCAATGTTGATGAAGGCATACATGCTTCCTTTGACAGGGGATAAGGAAAGGAATGGGATCTCAGCAACCCGTTGTTCAATGTAAGTCAGTCGTTCCTTAAAGACAGCAACCACTTGCGGCACGAGGGTATCATAGTGATTCAATGCGTAAATACCTGCCCGTTGTGAAGGGGTTGGTGCCGAATAGGCGATCGCCTCATTGATCAGTTTTGCCGTAAGATTGATCGATTCAGGTGCGATCATGTAGCCGATCCGCCAGCCAGTCATGGCAAAGGCTTTTGAGAAACTGCTGAATGTGATGGTGTTCTCAGGTGCGAAGGCTGCCATCGGTACAAAGGTATCATCAAAGCAAAAGGCTTCATAGACTTCATCCGAGAGGATCAGCAAGTCATGTTCAATGGCAACTGCTGCGATTTTTTCAAAAGTTTCTGGAGAAAAAACAGCACCAGTAGGATTGTTTGGTGAATTGATGATGATCGCCCGAGTTTTTTCAGTGATGGCGGATTTTAAGACCTCGACATCGATTTGAAAGCCATCTTTTTCAAAGGTCGGGATAAAGACCGGCACACCACCGACTAGTTCGACTTGTTGTTTATAAGGTGAAAAGTATGGTTCATGAATAATCACTTCATCACCAGGATCAATGATGGCAGCCAAAGCTAAGTACATGCCATGCAATGCACCGACAGTTCCTCGTACTTGGCTAGGAGAAAAAGTAAGCTGGTATTGCTTTTGATAAAAATCAACGACAGTTTGGATAAAATCAGCACTGCCGTCTGAAGCGGTGTATTTTGTATGACCCGCTTTGACGTCAGCAAAAGCTGCTTCAATGATCGTCGCATCTGTAATCAAATCAGGATCACCAATCGACAAATCAATCAAATTTGGGGTTTTCTTCGCAAGAGTGGCGATCTCCATTAAAAGATTTTCCTCTGGTTGTAAAAAACGTTCTGCAATCAACGGACGGTTCATTTTGTCATCTCCAATTTCTATAAAACTTTGCTTAAAAAATCCTGCGTCCGCGCATTTTGCGGATGCTCAAAGATTTGTTCTGGTGTTCCTTGTTCTTGAATGATACCGTCAGCCATAAAGATGACACGATCGGCAACTTCTTTAGCGAAGCCCATTTCGTGGGTAACGACCACCATCGTCATGCCTTTTTCTGCTAAAGCTTGCATGACCGTCAACACTTCTCCGACCATTTCTGGGTCCAAAGCCGATGTTGGTTCGTCAAAGAGCATTACATCAGGATCCATTGCCAACGCTCTAGCAATAGCGACCCGTTGCTGCTGCCCGCCAGAAAGGCTAGAGGGGTAACTATCCGCTTTTTCAGCTAAGCCAACTTGCTCCAGCAATCCTTTCGCTGTCTCTTCGGCAGCGGCTTGCCCTTGCTGTTTGACTTTGATCGGGCTGATAGTCAGATTTTCTAACACCGTTTTATGAGGGAATAGATTGAAGCTTTGAAAAACCATTCCCATTTTTTGACGAATCTGATCGATTTTCACACCTTTTGCCAATAAATCATTGCCTTCGAAGGTGATTTTCCCACCGGTCGGCTGTTCAAGAAGGTTCAAGCAGCGTAAGAAAGTACTTTTTCCACTTCCTGATGGTCCGATGATCACAACGACTTCACCAGGTGTCACTTCAAGATCGATTTCTTTTAAGACGGTATTCTCGCCAAATATTTTCACTAATTTTTCAACTTTAATCACTAGTTTTCATTCTCCTTTCAGCAACACCCAAGAGACGTGAGAGGGCGAAGGTCAATACAAAGTAGATCAATGATACGATAACGTATGGTAAAAACGGTTTGAAGCTGGCCCCTTGAACGACGCCTGTTTGGAAAATCAGTTCAGACACACCGATCACCGATACGACCGAAGACTCTTTAATGACCGTGACAAATTCATTTCCTAGAGCAGGCAAGATGTTTTTGATGGCTTGCGGGAAAATGATGAAGCGCATCGCTTGGATCTGATTCATTCCTAATGAACGAGCGGCTTCCAGCTGTCCTTTGTTGACGGCATTGATCCCGGCACGAATGATTTCTGCCACATAGGCGGCGCTGTTTAGTGCTAAGGCAATACAGCCGGCAGCTAATTTCGAAAGCTCTAAGCCTAACACGCCTGTTCCAAAGTATACAATAAATATTTGTACTAACAAAGGTGTTCCTCGAACATATTCAATATAGACAGCGGCAATGACTTTCAGTGCTTTTGATTTAGAAAGCTTCATAAAGGCTAACAAACTGCCACCGATAGAGCCGAATAATACCCCAACCAAGGCTAGGAAGATGGTATAGCCAGTTCCGGTGATGTAAAAAGGCAGATATTTTTCCCAAAAGCTTTGCTCTTCATCGATCGTGCCATCTTCGGTAAACATCAATCGATAGGCATCTTCTTTGTATTGGCTTAAAAGATCATTACTAATAATGGTTTCAATGGAGGAATTGAGTTTTTCCAGTAAAACCGGCGCTTCTTTCGAGATGGCGATGGCGGTTTCCTTCACACCGTTTTCAAACGTGACATTTTCGGCTAATGCCAATGTATCATTCGCCGTCACATATGCTTCGGCAACGGGACCTTCCATCACGATCGCATCGATCTTGCGTGATTTTAGATTGGTTATCAAATCAGGCACCCTTTGCAAAGAGGTGACAGTCGCGCCAGTCAATTCTGTATTTGCCAGCTCTTCTTGGGTGGTTTGTCGTTGTGCACCGACAGCCACACCATCAAAATCAGCCGTCGATTGGAAACGATCCGCGTCTTCCGCTCGAACCAGAACAGTTTGTTGGACTTCCATATAGGTGTCAGTGAAATTGACTTCTTTGCGGCGCTCATCCGTAGCAGCCATCCCAGAGATGACGACATCGATTTTACCCGTTTTTAACGCCCCTAACAACGCATCAAACCCAAGTTCCTCGATTTTCAGATCGACCCCTAAGTCATCTGCAATCTTTTGGGCAATGGAAATATCGATTCCCACGATTTCATTTTTTCCGTCAACATTGGCACGGAATTCATAAGGTGCATAATCGGCAGATAAACCCACGACTAATACACCATTTTCTTTGACTTTTTCATAGATTGGATCAGTTTCTTCTGCATGTGCTTGTCCGACAAAGAAAAACGGCAGCAATGCTGTGATGATCCCTAATAAAACAGTACCCTTACTAAACCTTTTCATGTAAACGCCCCTTTAACTTTTTCTGCGCATCTATTAAAAATGCAAATAATAACTAATAAATGTATAAAAATACATATAAGTGATAGAAACTATCATAGCATAACATCAGTTGAAGTCAATAAGTCAGAGAAAAAAAGTCAAAAAATGTTGTAGAGCGTAAAACCATTTATTCAATTTTTTTGCAATCCAACCAAGAGCAATGTGAAGAAGGCACAGCGTCTTTTTTCTAAACATATATATTCGATCTTTCACTTTGAAAATAACCGATAATAAAGAAATGTGACCACACTGAATGAACAAATGGAAAATGGTCTCAGAAGAAGCCAAAAAAAACGAAACATAAGACATTTTTTTGATTTCTTGCGATAATAAAAGTGAAGAGGAGGCGGTAGGATGAAGGTCGTATTGATTCGACACGGAGAAAGTGAAGCAAATTTCGAAAATTATTGGACAGGATGGCTGGATGTTTCGCTGACCGAGAAAGGCCGGCAACAAGCATGGGTAGCAGGGGAACAGATCAAAGCAATGGGGATTACTTTTGATTTTGCCTTTGCATCTGTGCTTCAACGAACGATCATCACGTGTGATGCCGTTTTGGAAGCTAGCAATCAGCTTTGGGTCCCTGTACACAAAACATGGCGCTTAAACGAGCGTCATTATGGGCAACTGGTTGGGGTCAATAAAGATGTGATGGTGGCACAATATGGAAAAGAACAGGTGCAAAAATGGCGTCGAGGATATGATGAACCGCCTTTATATGTGGAGGAAAATGATTTCGATCGACGCTACGATTCTTTGGATCCTCGCTTGATTCCTAAGGGAGAAAATCTGGGAATGGTCGTGGCCCGAGTGGTTCCATTTTGGCAAGATCAGGTGGTTCCGTTACTTAAAGATCATAAGAATATTCTCATTACTGGTCATGGGAACAGTTTGCGGGCGTTAGTCAAATACTTGGAGGACGTGCCCAAAGATGACATGGATACGATCGATATTCCTAACGCACAGCCGATCATTTATGAGTTTGATAGCCAAGCAAACTTGATTGAACGGGCGATATAACGAACATTTAAAGAATAAACCACATTTTCGTTTGATGTTACATCGAAAATGTGGCTTTGTTGTGCTATAATAAGAAAAATTTAATGAAAGGCGGGAGAATATGAAAGCCGTATTAACCGTTATTGGAAAAGACAAGGTTGGGATCATCGCCGGTGTCAGCCAGAAATTAGCAGAATTAGAAATCAATATTTTAGATGTGTCCCAAACGATCATGGAAGATTACTTCACGATGATGATGCTTTTAAACATGGATGCCAATCAGGATTTTGACGGTGTTCGTGAGGAGCTTCACCAAATAGGTCAGGCATTAGGTGTGAAAATCAGCATTCAAAATCAAGAGATTTTTGATACCATGCATAAATTATAGGAGGCACTATGGAGACAAATCAAATACTTGAAACCATTCGCATGGTGGAAGAAGAAAACTTAGATATTCGTACGATCACGATGGGGATTTCATTATTGGATTGTATCGACGCCGATATTGATCGTACCTGTGAGAAAATTTTTCAAAAAATTACAACAAAAGCGAAAGATCTTGTCAAAGTCGGCGAAGAGATCGAAAGTGAATATGGCATTCCGATTATTAACAAGCGGATTTCGGTTACCCCTGTAGCGATCGTAGTGGCAGCTTGCCAGCCGACACCCGCAGACTGTATCAAAGTTGCGAAGACCTTGGATCGAGCGGCGCAAGAAGTCGGAGTAAATTTCATCGGCGGCTATAGCGCACTAGTAGAAAAAGGCTATCAAGGCGGCGACCTTGCATTGATCGAATCGATTCCAGAAGCCTTGGCTCAAACCAATTTTGTCTGTTCGTCGGTCAATATTGGATCAACGAAAGCTGGGATCAACATGGATGCAGTACGTCTGATGGGAGAAACAGTCAAGAAGACGGCTGAGGCATCAGATATGGGCTGTGCGAAGCTCGTCGTCTTTGCGAATGCAGTGGAAGACAATCCCTTTATGGCGGGGGCTTTTCATGGGGTCGGTGAAGCTGATGTGGAAATCAACGTCGGTGTCAGCGGACCTGGTGTCGTCAAACGTGCCTTGGAAAAAGTCAAAGGCGAGTCCTTTGATGTCGTGGCGGAAACAGTCAAAAAAACAGCTTTCAAGATCACGCGGATGGGGCAATTGGTCGGGCGCGTGGCTTCAGAGCGCTTGGGCGTTCCATTCGGGATCGTCGATCTTTCGCTGGCGCCAACTCCTGCTGTTGGTGATAGTGTGGCATTGATTTTAGAAGAAATGGGCTTAGAATCTGTCGGTACCCACGGAACGACAGCTGCTTTGGCATTGTTAAATGATGCAGTCAAAAAAGGCGGCGTAATGGCCTGCAACCATGTTGGTGGTCTGTCGGGTGCTTTTATCCCCGTTTCTGAAGATGCAGGAATGATCAAAGCAGTAGAAGCTGGTTTATTGAATTTAGAAAAACTTGAAGCCATGACGGCGATCTGCTCTGTCGGCTTAGATATGATTGCGATTCCGGGAGATACTTCGGCTGAGACGATTGCCGCAATGATCGCGGATGAAGCAGCGATCGGTGTCATCAACCACAAGACGACAGCTGTCCGAATCATTCCAGCGAAAGGCAAAGAAATCGGCGATCGCATCGAGTTTGGT
Organism: Enterococcus sp. AZ095a; assembly: GCF_050546735.1. Taxonomy (NCBI): domain Bacteria; kingdom Bacillati; phylum Bacillota; class Bacilli; order Lactobacillales; family Enterococcaceae; genus Enterococcus; species Enterococcus sp. AZ095a. The sequence continues at coordinate 1,603,760 of NZ_CP172953.1, forward strand.
GGGTTATTAGGGACAGCGCCAGTGATGAAAACCAATCCTGCGAAGTCTACTGATTTCATTTTGCGTGGCGGCCGTATTCCCGCACCGATCCATTCATTTAAAAACTAGCTCGTGTTCATTTTGTAAGAAAATATGATAAAGTGACCTTTAAAAGACTAATCAGAATGCTGTCTTTTAAAGGTTTTTTGGTCCTGTTACTATTTTTTTCATTCCTAAGGCGGATGTTTTTTTGTTTGGAATCGAATACAATGAAAGATAACACGATAAAAAGGGGTGGTAAAATGAAGAAAATCTTCCAACTTGGGATGTTGGTTTTTGTTGGTTTGATGGGATTTTTTGTCCTTCAACCATCAATTGCCTTCGGACAGACATTTTTTCGCGATGATGCCGGGGTCCTTTCACAAGAGACGATCGAACAGATCGATGCCTTGAATAAAGAGGGGTTCCAATCATTGACTGGCGCGCCAGAATATGCTGTGATCACGATCCCTTCCTTAGATGGGCAATCGATTGAAGAGCGTAATTTGGAACTGTTCAATGAATATGGTTTAGGAAATCCAGAGGACAATAATGGACTATTGTTTCTCTTTGCCATTGATGATCGTGAATTTCGTCTGGGTTATGGCGATGGACTATCCTATGTCTTCAGTGAGCTATCGGAAGATGATTTAGTGGATGAAGATGCCAAAGACGCATTACGAGATGAAGATTATGATACAGCGATATTGGCAGCTTCTAATGAAGTCTATCAGCGAATGAAAGAAGCGGATGAAACGATTGGATTAGGGACGATTTATCAAGATGGCAATCAAATGTTAGCAGAAAAACAGGCACAAGAAGCAGAAGCCACTAAGCAAATGTGGTTCACTATTGGAAAAATCGTCAGTGGTGTTTTAGCGGCAGCAGCTGCAAGCCTTGTCGGGTTCATCAGTTTTCGCCATCTTAAAACCAAACGGCGATTTGAAGAGCACCTGCCGTTGCCGAAACATCTGTTAGAAGATAGTCACTTCCAACAGAAAGATTTCTTGAAATGGGCTAGCAATAGAAAGAACTATCAGCGTTACCATCAGTATCAGACAGCAAAAGATTGTCAACAAGCATTTACGCAGTATGTGACGAGTACTTACGTGCCAGCGAAATTGAGCTCGATCACCGGATTGTCGACTGCGGATAAACGAGTTATCCAACATGCCTTGACGAATCCAGCAATTGGCTCTTATTTTTCAAACTTGCTGATGAAGAAAAAAACCACGGTCAAACATTTCGGTCAGGTGATCCTTACACAACATGACACCTTAAAAACCTATGAAGCCCAATTAGGCAGGGAAGTGACTGAACGGATGGCAGACTACGATTTGACTGATGCGGTGTTACCCGAAAATCTGCCTTTAGCAGATGCTTATCGAGCAGAAATAGCCAAGCAAGCCAAAGAAGAGATCAGAAGACGCAATGAGCAAGGGCGATACTTAGCTCAACTTGTGACGGAAAAAGCGACCTATCCTGAGATGGTACAAGCCATTCCGAAAGAAGTTTCTAATGTTCTAGCGGAAGTGAAAACAGATGCCTTGTTCCAAGTTGACTTGAAACAGGTTTATCAAAATCACCCAGATTTAGCAAACAAATTATCCTCATTTGATGCTTCTGATCGAGCAGCAGTTTTAAATAATGCTCGCCAAGAGTATGACCCGCATGGGACGAATATGGCGTTGTTCTTTGTGATGATGAATAATCACGTGTCCCATCAAGAACAAGTCATTGCCGATACACAAAGTTCTTCGAATGATTTTGGCGGTTTTAGCGGAGGAAGTAGCAGCGGTGGCGGTGTTTCTGGTAGCTGGTAATTTTTTCGTAAGGAGGAACGTTCATTGTTCTGCAATACATTCGCTTGCATGTAGGTTTGTGCAAGCGGAAGGATTGTATAGTCAATGGCGTTTTTTCTTGTGGAGGAAATCCCTTGATAAATAAGACAAACCAAACAAAGTGTGGTAAACTTTTTAGAGTTACAGAAAATGAATGGAACTTTCATTCATTTGAAAAAGGGAGAAAACGAGGGATATCATGTACCAATCTTACATATGGGATTTTGACGGAACACTTTACGACAGCTACCCAATCATGTTAAAAGCTTTTATTAAGACATTGAAGGAGTATGGCTTCGATCCAGATCCAGCGGAGATTTATTATATATTGAAAGATTCATCTTCCAAAAAAGTTGCTGAAAAATACAACTTAGATTTTCAAGAGTTCACTAAAGCATTCAAAGCAAATGAAGCGCTGGATGATCGTTTGCCGCTTTCCTTTGTAGGAACCAAAGAAACATTAGAAGCCGTGGTTGCTGCTGGTGGCAAGAACTACATTTTGACCCACCGCGATGTCGTTTCAACAAAAGAGCTGTTAGAAAAAGAACAGATGGCAGACCTGATCGTTGAGATCGTAGGACCGGAAAACAACTTTCCCCGTAAACCTGATCCAACTTCATTGATTTATCTTGTCGAAAAATATCATTTAGACAAAGATCAGACCGTCATGATCGGCGATCGTACGATGGATGTTTTTGCAGGACAAGGAGCAGGTGTCAAGACGATATTTTATGATATAGAAGGTCTCTTAAAAGATGTATCTGCCGACCATACCGTCCAATCAATGGCTGAAATACAAGAAATCATTAAGTCTTGAGAAATCAAGGCTTTTTTTGTGCATAGAAAGTAAGTCATTCAGTACTCATGATGAACGGTATAAACGTAGTTCTCATTGGTCTTCTAGTCTCGGCACAACAAACCAAAAACAGGTCACACCATTTTTCGACTCAGCACCATATTCGAAGGCATGAGAAGTCAAAATGGTTTTCACGATCGCTAAGCCGATGCCGGTTCCTTCTTTATGTCCTGCTTGATGTTGGACGCGTTGGTATCTTTCCCAAATAAGTTCGAGTTGTTCTGGAGGGATATCTTTTCCAGGATTGATGACAGCAACTTTTGTTCCTGCAGATGTATTTGTTAATTTAATTAAGAGTCGTTCATTTTTAGGTGTATGGTTGATGCCATTGTTTATTAAATTACGCAAAACCTGTTCCATTTTGATGCGATCAAAAAGAGCATTTCCATTCGTACAATCTGCTTCAAAATCGGCAGTGATGTCATATTGATTGGCGATCCCTCTTGCGTAGGCAACGACGGAGGAAACCACCTCGTATGTATTCCAGATTTCATTTTTAAGTTGTGTATAGCCTGCTTGCATGATAGAGAAATCCATGATGTCATCAACCATGGCACTCATACGGTGGGCTTCGCTGATAATTAGTTCCATATGTTCTTTTCGAAGGCGTTCGTCACTTCCAGAAACATCACGTACCATCTCCCCATAACCCGTGATCAACGCGAGGGGGGATCGTAGTTCATGAGAAACATTGGCAATCACTTCTTTGCGCAACACGTCTACTCGCTGAAGTTCTGTGCTTAAGTCCGCAACTGATTCAGAAAGTGTACCTAATTCATCACTACGCTTAAGTTTGGGTACGGAATAAAGCTCGCCGTTGGTTAAGCGGATGATGGCTTCTTTGATGGTTTTGATCGGGCGAATAAAATGCTGTGCTAAAAAAAAGGAGATCGTTGACGCAAAAATAGTTAATATGATGGTGAATAGAAAGAGTTGCTGTCGATTCATGCTTTGAAGCGCTTCGATTTGAGTGATCGTATTGGAGAGCAAAAGGGCAGCTGGGCGTTGGAAAAGAGTCGTAGGAACGCCAATAAGAATGGCAGAAGACTTTTCAAAGTCTTCTACAGTACTAAGGCTCTCACCGTTAAGGACAGTGGGTGCATGAGATAACAACCAGCTGTATTCGTTGCTCAACCCATCTATGTTTAATTGTTGTCCATTGTTAAATGCCGCCAGAATTTCGCCATCCTCGTCGACTAAAAAAAGAGTCCCAACGATCGTTTTACTGAGGAAAAGCAATGGATCTTCTGGTAAATCATCTGGATCTACTGCCATTTCTTCAACAGCGGCAGCTGTTTCCTGAACTGTTTCTAAAAGTGATTCTTTCGTTACATTGATATAATTTGGTTCAAAGAGCAAAATTTGAACAGTCCATAAAAAAGCAATGCCAATGATGACCAGCAGCATATTGGCGGACCAAAGCCGCACGAGTAATTTACTTTTGATGTAAGTAAAACCTAACCGACTAGTCTTCATAATCAAATTTATACCCAACGCCCCAAACCGTTTGGATCAACTCTCGGTAATCCCCTAGACGCTCTCGCAAGGACTTGATGTGTGTATCCACTGTTCTGGTATCACCGAAATAATCGAAGCCCCAGACACCTTCTAAAATTGATTCTCGGCTCAAAGCAATATGATTATTTTTTGTCAAATAGACCAGCAGATCGAATTCTTTTGGCGTAAGCGGCAGAGGATTCCCTTTGATCGTTACAGTATGAGAAAAAACATTGACTTCGAGATCGCCATAAACGATCTTTTCGAACTGAAATTGACTACTTCGTTTCAACACAGCTTTGATGCGAGCCATCAGCTCTTTAGGGCTAAATGGCTTGGCGATGTAATCATCGGCACCAAGATTGAAGCCAAAGAGTTTGTCATACTCTTCCTTTCGAGCGGTAATCATGATGACTGGCGTGTTACAGCTACCTCTGATTTCCGAAAGCGTCTGAAAGCCATCTTTTCCCGGCATCATGACATCTAGGAGAATCAAATCGAATGAATGATTGGTTAATTTTTCCAAAGTTTCTTTTCCATCTGATGCTTCAAAACATAGATACCCTTCGATCTCCGCATAAGTTTTCACTAGGGCACGCATATGAGTGTCATCATCGACAATCAATATTTTTTGCAATTTTATTCACATCCTTAAAAATAATTTATATTTTTTAAAGTATATCACAGCATAATCGCTGAATTAATAGGAAAATGACTCTTTGAAAAATAATTGTTCTTTCCCTCACAAGATCATCACAAATACCCAATACTATAGAGGTATATTCGATCGAAAGGGGCGCTTTGGCGATGTATGACTATCATATAGTCAAAAAGAAAAAAGCGAAGAAAAATCGTAAGCTTGTCGGTCATTGGTTATACATAATCAGTCTTGCGCTTTTTATGGGGTTTTCTGCACGTTTGATTTACATTGTTCAAGTCGGCGTGATTGCTGGCGTCTCTTTGTCTGAAAGAATAGAAAATTTGTATTATAGTTCACGATCCATCGAAACAAGTCGAGGGGCAATTTTTGATCGGCAGGGGACAGTGATCGCACAGGATATTCTTTCCTATACTGTTCGAGCGGTTCTTTCTGAAGATTACATTGATAATGGACGACCCATGTATTTAGACAGAGCGCGCTTTGAGGAGACCGCAACGATTCTTTCGGAGTATTTACCTATTTCTAACGAGCAAGTTTTGTCTATCTTGACAGACGGTGCGAATCAAATAGACCCGCCTGTCTTTCAAGTGGAATTTGGCAATGTTGGTAGTGGTCTAAGTGTGACCACTCGAAATCAAATCGAAGCGGCGTTTGATGCAGCTGGAATCAATGGTATCTATTTCGATGCTCGTTCAAGTCGCAGCTATCCGAATGGCATCTTTTCTTCACATTTGATAGGGACAACGTCAGATGATGATGAAATTCGAGTCGGAGTTTCTGGATTAGAATATGTACTGAACGACTTTTTGAAGAATCAAAATGGGCGAGAGTCTTTTCAAGTCAATGCTTCAGGGAATCCTGTTCCTGCAACCAATCAAATGGTAGAAGAAGGCGTAGATGGGAACGATGTTTGGACGACATTAGATGCTCATCTGCAGTTATTCACTGAATCAGTGATGGATGAGGTTATGGAACAAACACGACCAGAGAATCTGACGGCTTTATTAATGGATGCGAAAACTGGAGAGATTTTAACGATGGCTCAAAGACCTAGTTTTCATCCAGAGACCCAAGAAGGAATTGCGGATGAGCACTTTATTTGGCGTAATCTTTTTACGGAAGAGATGTATGAACCAGGTTCGACCTTGAAGCTGGCAACCGTTGCGGCAGCGATTGATGAAGGTGTTTTTGATCCGACGGAACGCTACAATCCTGTGAGTATGCAGATTGAAGATCGAGTCATCAACGACCACGACTCAGGAGCAAATGGTGAGTTGACGATGCGGCAAGCGTTAGCTTGGTCAAGCAACACTGGGATGGTTCGACTTCAGCAACGGATCGGTTTTGATGCATGGGCGCAGTATTTAACTGATTTTGGACTAGGGAAAGTTACAGGAAGTGAGCTTCCCGGTGAGGTGCCTGGTATCTTACCTTCAAGAAATCGGGTGGATTATGCCATGAGTTCTTATGGCCATGCGATTGGGGTCAATCAGATGCAGATGATGCAGTTATTTAGCGCATTTGCCAATGGTGGCGAGATGATTCGTCCGCAATTGATTCGGCAAGTGGGAGAAGAGACCCAAGTTTTTCCAGAAGTCGTTTCTCAGCCTATTGCACAAACAGCGGCTGATGCTGTATTGGAATACATGACCGATGTAGTGACGGATGAACGCTATGGCACCGCTTATGATGTATACCAACTGACGAACCATGAGATTTCTGTCAAAACTGGGACTGCTCAGATCGCCAATGAGAATGGTCAAGGGTACATGACAGGAGAGTTTGATTATATTTATTCGGCGGTCTCGATCTATCCAACGGATGATCCACAGTTTATTCTTTACCTCACTATCAAGCGACCAGAAGAATACGATCGTCATACCTTAGCTAAAATTGCCAATCCATTGATGGAGCGTTCGATGGCGCTGCAAAGTTTTCGTGAGTAAAAAAGTTTCTTAACAGGAGCTTAAAAAGACATAGACCATCTAAGAAGTTTCATGCTGCAGCTGGTCAATTTTCCACAGGAATGATAGTCTTTAGAAAAGGCAGGACGGTTTATCAGCGATCCAATCTAGGGATGAATGAGTGGATAAACGATCGCGCTACAGCTAACACATAATGATTCATTGACGGAGGTGTCATATGAAAAAAATAAAATTCTTAATCAAAAGCATTTTTCTCATCGGACTTCTTTATTTTGTGAGCCAGATGATTGCATGGCAAGACGGGCGCTTGGCATTTCGGGATGCTCGACTCAACGAGATCACTCAATCTCTCTCGTCCCAATTTTCTCCTTCACAAGACACTTCAGCCAGGCCATCGGCAGAAACACCTGCCCAGACATATTTATATAATGAATCACGACAAGTGATCGAAGAAACCTTTGGAGAAGCGATCAATGAATCAGCGAATAGGTATGGACTGAACTGGACTTCCTATCACGATGATTTTCGTAACTTCATGATGGTGATGTACGATGAACATGATATTGCGCAAGGGATCTATACGAATCAAGACACGATTCTTATCGATGACACGCTAGGTATCGGGTCTTCAAAAGCAAGCGTTCGTAATCAGATGGGTACGCGCCAAGAAAGTCTACAACGAGGATCAAGACGGTATCGCATCGATTCTGATGCCGACTATGATCTGTTCTTACAAGACGACCAATTGATTACTTTTTTCTATGATGTTCATGCCGAAGATACAGTGACTGCGATTCAAATCATCAATCGCTCGCTAGAAACACGCCATGCGAATGATTTTCGCCAAAATCAAGCTGCCATTTTAAGCGGCTTACGAACACAGTTATTTGAATTAACGAATGCCACCCGAGTGAAATTTGGTTTGTCGCCCCTTGGATTCAGTGAAGCAACCAGTGAGACTGCCGTCAAGCATAGCCAAGATATGGCAGAACATCGATACTTTGACCATATTGGGTTAGATGGATCGACTCCATTTGATCGGATGCAAGAAGACGGGATCAGCTTCACTGCTGTAGGGGAGAATTTGGCATTTGGCCAAGCCAGCAGTATTTACGCCCATCAAGGTTTAATGAATTCAGAGGGACATCGGGCAACGATTCTAAACGATGAGTATCAATTTCTCGGGATCGGTATTGCGATCGATACCAGCGAACAGCCATATTATACAACGTTGTATCACCGAGGATCGGCATCGTGAATTCCTGAATTGCTTGAAACTGATTAGTTAAAAAACACTGCTCATTTGAGATTGCTGCGTTAGCAGCATCAAGTGAGCAGTGTTTTTTTGTCGATAAAATGGTGTGCAGCAGTATTGTTTAGTTTTGACGGTAGGCATGAGGAGAGCACTGATACTTCTTTTGAAACAGCTTATAGAAGAATGAGACATTTTTATAGCCGACTTGGTGTGCGATTTGTTCCACAGGCAGAGAAGAGCTTCTCAACAATAAACTGGCTTGATTGAGTTTTAATTCTTGAAGGATCGTCACAAAGGATCGACCAAGCTGCTGACTGATACGGCGACTCAAATAGCTCGGGTTGTATCCAAATGCCTCCGCAACCGAGGCTAGTGTGCAAGTAGCGAAATGTTTCTCCAGATAGTCCAACACTTCTCCGAGGTACAGTTGGTCACTTTTTTGCGACTCGATCCGTTGTTTTTCCTGGAAGTTACGAACGAGTTCGGAAAAAATAATGATCATATAGGAATGGATGACCTCATGAGAACCGAAGGAGGGATTAAAGAACTGGGCCAAGACCCCAAAAATCGCATCAATCAAATAGTCGTTGTTACTCGTTTCAAACACTAGGTATTGATTGTGCTTTTGGCTTTCAGATAACGCATTGATGGCAAAATCGGCGATCATGCTATTGGATGCCAACCGACTGAGCATCTGGGTGGAAAAGTACTCTTTGCTGATCAAAAAGTTAATAACAATGTCGTCTTGATTTGTTTCGATAATTTGGTGGATCACCCCTGTATCTAGTAAGCAAAAGTCACCTGCCTTTAGGATCACTTTTTTCTCATTGATCATGATCGTGACTGTTCCAGAAAAAACATAATTCATTTCGATAAAATCATGCTGATGTAGCGGCGTAGGAGAAAAGCGTGCATGTTTTAAAATCAAAAGCTGGCTTGTCTTAAGAAATCCGCTATCTTGCGGCCGTTTTCGTATGAGACGAGAAAGGTGTTTTTCGAATGTATATTGGTAAATTGGCTCATTTTTCTCAGTGTAGACTTTCTTGAAATCCTCATAATTGTATGGAAGGGATTGCGTCTTTTTAAGGGCTATTTCTTCGGTAGTCGTCAATTGTTGTAACTGCTGCAGAATGTTCTGTTTATCCATCGCTTTCTCCTTAGATAAAAAATAGTCAATGAAATAGTAGAGTATCGTCATTGAAGACAGGTAGAGATAGTATATAATACTTGTATGATAGCGTTATCAATTATCATAATCCGGATGATAATAATAGTCAATAGTACCAGCAAATTCGAAAGAAATGGGGAATCACCATGAACCACGACAAACCATCATTAGGGGATAAGATCCAAAGTACCCTTGGTCCATTTGCAAGTAAAGTTAATGGGAATATTTATATTACTTCAGTTAGGGATGCAATGTTAGCTTACATGCCATTCACCTTTATTGCGTCGATCTTTTTAATTATTGCTTTTTTTCCGATCCAACAAGTGACCGATTTTATTACTATGGTGTTGCGAACAGAAGATGCTAGTGTCTGGCAAGAGAAATTGCTCTATGTCAACAATGCCACACTCGCAATCGGTGGTTTGCTAGTTGTCATTTCCCTCGCAAAATCACTGGCAGAAAAACTTGAAACAAACGTTTTGCAATGTGTCTTAACTGCTTTTGTTTCCTTTTTACTATTAACACCGTTGGATGCAATGGAAGCAGGGACTTTTTTAGATATCACCCGCGTTAGCGCGCAATCGATGTTTTTAGCGATTATTGTCGGTATTTTTAGTACAGTTCTTTATAAAAAAATTGAGGGTAAAGGAATCAAAATCAAAATGCCAGCAGCGGTACCACCAGCTGTTTCTGGTCCATTCGAATCGGTGATTCCATCTTTTCTTGTCATCACGACGATTTGGGTCATCCGACTCATCATCGAAGCCTTATTTAACAGTGATGCCATGACGTTGATCAATGGGACCCTTGGTATTCCATTAACTATGTTAGGTGGCTCCCTAGTTGGAATGGTCGTTGTGAAAATTTTCGAGCAATTCCTATGGTTTTTTGGCCTTCATGGAACCTCGATCATTCAAGCAGTGATGGACCCAATCCATCAAGTCCTTGAAGACCAAAATCGTGTGGCATCAGTGGCGGGAGAGATTCCAACGAATATTATCAGTATGAGTTTTCGGAATCATTTTGCTTCGATTGGCGTCGTTGGTGCGATCATTGCTATTTTGATCGTAGCAAAAAGTAAACAGTACAAAGAGGTTGGAAAAATTGCTAGTGTTCCTTATATTTTCAATATCGGTGAACCAGCGTTGTTCGGGATACCGTTGATGTTGAATTTCAGTTTTATCATTCCTTTTGTTTTTGCAAATGCCGTCACAACGATCGTCGCTTACTTTGCTTTTTATTTCGGGCTAGTCCCGATCCCAACTGGGCTTGCGCAAATTCCGTGGACGACTCCGCCGATCATTAGCGGCTATTTTGTCACTGGTAGTATCATGGGCGCATTGTTACAAATCGTCTTGATCGTGATCGCAACGATGATTTGGTTGCCATTTATCAAAGTTGCTGATAAGCAGATCTGTGTTGAAGAAGCACAATAACCCACGAAAGGAGCAGCTTATGAAAGAAACGATAACCATCAACGGAATGACAAAGCCATTAACAGTGGATTTAAATGATCCGATCCTTATTGAATGGTCGATGACCAATCACCAAGGCTACCGATTGCAAATTTTCAATGAACAGCAGCAAGCAGTGTATGACGTTTCCAACATAGCCGCTTCTGAGAATAAAATGGCGGTCCACTTGCCACAGCATCTGCAGCGAAAAAAATATCAAGTCAAATTGACCGCCGGAGCAGGAAACGATGTCACCAGTTACAGTAGTGTGTTTTTCACGATAGCAAAGCGTGAGAAACCTAAAGAAACTATGGGCAAGTGGATCACTCGCTTAGATGATCCTATTAAAAAAGAACGTTTTTACTTTTCAGAAGAGAAAAATAGCTGCTTGTCTCGCTCTTTCACACTGGAAAAGTGTCCTTCCTATGCAGTGATTGATTGCTGCGGGCTTGGTTTTTATCGCTTGTCTGTTAATGGAAAAACGGTATCAGATGTTTATTTAAACAGTGATGTAACGAACTATGATCGAGTCGTCTACTATGATACTTATGAGTTAACTGATTTTTTACAGGAGGGAGACAATCGGATCGAAGTTGAACTTGCGAATGGCTGGTACAACCCTGCTCCGATTGAGATTTTAGGTCGGTATAACATCCGCAAACAACTAGCGATCGGCAAACCCTGTTTCTGGGGGGAGCTTCAGTTAAATGATGGAGGAGAGAATCGCTACATTTACTCAGACAATCAGTGGCAAAGTAGTTTTGGGCCTTATTTGCAAAACAATCTTTATATAGGAGAAATCGTTACCGATGTACCTGATCCTCGTCCAGAAGGAAAAACGGTACAAATTGCTGGACCCGCGGGACGTTTTAAGCCAAGCTTTATTCCAAAAATCAAGCGCACACAATCGATCGTTCCCCAAAAAATGACCGAAACTGCAGCGGGACTGCTCATTGACTTCGGTCAAATCATCAGCGGTCAATTTACTTGTACTCTTGAGGAAGATTTCATTGGTCGGATCAGAATCAGCTATGCAGAAACATTAGACGAGCAAGGCAGCCCTGATTATACGTCTACGATCAGTGGAACTTATGGCGTCTACGATCCCTATGAAGGGAAGCAGCCAGATGATCCTATCGTTCAACGAGACATCATTGAGAAAACGGCAGCGAAGACGTTCGTTTTTGAAAACCGTTACACGTATCATTCCTTTCGCTATGCGTTGATCGAGACGAAACCTGCTGACAACCTTCAAGCGATTGTAGGAGCAATCAAAGCCTATCGCTTGCATACGGATGTGAAATCGTTGGTGACACTTGAAACCTCCGATCCTTTCTTGGATCAGTTATGGGCGGTTGGACAAGCCACGCGGTTGAACAACATCCACTCTTATTTTGAGGACTGCACTCGTGAGCGCTTTGGTTATGGTGGGGACATCGTTGCGTTACTACCAACGCAGATGGCAGATCTGGCGATTGAGCCGTTGTTGGAAAAAGTGTTGTGGGATTTTGCCAACGACCAACGATCGGATGGTGCAATGACTGCAACTGCGCCATTTGTAGGAATCATGACAAATGGTCCATCAAATGGTGGTGGTGCGTTAGGGTGGCAATTGGTAGTTTCAGAGCTTGCTTTGGCCTTGGTGAAGACCTATGGAAAACAAGCAGCGGTTGCCAAGCTGCGTCCACAGTTGGAAAGGCATCTCAACTATTTACTCGCTTTTGATTTTGATTATATCGCCCAGTGCTGTCTCGGCGATTGGGGAGCAATTGATGAAACTCAGCAAAACGGGGTTATTACTTCGCCAGATCAGTCCTTTTGCTCTGCCTGCATGTATCTGCTTTTACTACAGCGTTACCAAGAATTGATCGACTTGAGGATCATTGGTAAAGAGGACTATTGTCAGCGAGTGACAGCAGCGATCCAGTACACGACACTGCAAATCAAACAGAAGTTTTCTAAAGAAAATGAGCAATACGGTGCGGGCACCTTGTCTAGCATGATCTTTGCAATGAAGACAGGACTCAGTGAGAAAAAACGAATATTGCCAAAACTAGTACAACGGATCAAGCAGCAAGAGGGTATTTTCTCTTTCGGCATCTTCGGGATGGCATGGAGTTATCAGTTGCTGGCTGAAGCTGGCTATAATGATATTATTTTTGATTGGTTAACGAGGAAATCTGCGCCTAGTTATGCAGCAATGCTGGCAAGCGGAAACGGCACTTTGATGGAACATTTTCCAACGCCGCAACATCCAGCCACTTACGAGGGTTCGTTGAATCATGCCATGTTTGCTTCTTATGGGTATTGGTTTGTCCGTCATTTATTAGGCATTCAGATGACAAGCGCTGGGATACTGATACAACCAGCCTTCGATGTACCTATAGCCCATGTCAAAGGCTCCTTACAAAGTACGTTTGGATTAGTAGCTTTAAGCTGGGAAAAGACTGATCGTACCGTTCGCTTAACGGTGGAGTTGCCACGAACATGTGGCTATGAAATCAGTCAGATGAAAGGTTTTAGAATAGTCAGTGAGAAAATAGAAGATGAGGGGGGGCGAAAAAAAGTTTCCTGCCTATATACGATTACTACTTAGCTAGTGAAAAAGTCGACACGTGGAAAGTGTTGACTTTTTTTCTGTCGTTTACTATCTTTTGCGTATTTCATCTATGAGGTGGTGAAAATGGATCGATGGAAGCTGTTCAAAGACTATTGGCGATTTGCAGTTGGTGGTGCTGTTTTGATGGTGTTGCTGATCATCTGGTTTGTACCGTTCTCGCAAAAAAAAGAAACAAACTGGCATTCAATGGCAGATGCAGCAGGTCAATCGTCTGAAATGGGGGAAGGTGGAGCCCTTCAAGAAGATAGTCTTCACGATGAAGAGTATGAGATCGTTATAGATGTCAAAGGGGAAGTGCACCAACCGGGAATTTATCGCTTGAAATCAGGTGCTCGGATGTATGAATTGATCGAACAAGCAGGTGGTCTGACAGAAGAGGCGTTAGAAACAGCCATAAACTTAGCACAAGTGCTGCAAGATCAACAGATGGTGATCGTCCCTCATAAAGAGGATCAAGCGTTTATGGAGATGAATGCTTCAGGAGTAGGTGGCAGCCAAACAGCAGTGACACAAATCAATCTGAATCAAGCCAATGCGCAGCAACTGCAAGAACTGCCAGGTGTGGGTGCCAAAAAAGCAGAAGCAATCATCGCTTACCGAGAAGAATATGGCTTTTTTAAACAGATTGATGACCTAAAAAAGATCACAGGCATCGGAGAGAAGACCTTTGAGTCCTTGAAAGAGATGATTACAGTGGCGGACTGAACCAAATAAATGTAAGAAATACTAAGAAATGACGGTTGAAAATTCAAGAAATTCGATTAGAATAGAACTAATCAATGACAAAGGAGCAAACGAATGAGCAATACGAGAATCCCATGGGACCAGTATTTTATGGCACAAGCTGTATTACTGTCTTTACGCAGTACGTGTTCCCGACTTGAAGTCGGCGCTACATTAGTCAAAGATCGCCGAATCATCGCTGGAGGCTACAACGGGTCCGTCAGTGGCGATGTACACTGCATTGACGATGGCTGTTATGTTGTCGATGACCATTGTATTCGGACGATTCATGCAGAAATGAATGCCTTATTGCAATGTGCAAAATTAGGGGTATCAACAGACAATGCGGAAATCTATGTGACGCATTTTCCTTGTCTTCCCTGTACGAAAGCAATTTTGCAAGCAGGGGTCAAAAAGATCCATTATTTGAATGACTATCGCAACAATCAGTATGCAATGGAACTGATTCAACAAGTAGGTGCTTCCGTCCACCAAGTTGAACTCGATCCGGTGTATTTTGAAAAACTTTCGTTTGGTGTGCTGAATGATGCACAACCAACAAAAAAGAACTGATTCATTTTTATTTCTTAGTATTATTTTTGCTTGTTCGGTGACTGCTTACTATCGGCAGTCCATCTTACTGGGACTCATTGCACTTTATTATTTCGGGATGCTTGTCTTAAAACGACAAGCATTTTTGTGCATGATTTGTTTTGTCGGAATGTTGCTGTTAAGTGTCCGCGTTTCTCTTTCTCGGACTGGGAACATACAAGAAGGTGAGTATCAAGGGGTAGTCAATGTGCTGCCAGACACGATCAAAATCAATGGCGATCTACTTACATTTGAAGCAAAATCCTCTGCAGGTAAAGTGATTGGCCGTTACACAATTTCTTCAGAGACTGAAAAACAGCAATGGCAGGATCGATCCGATTGGGGGAGAAAGCTGCTGGTGAAAGGATTTTTTTCTCTTCCTGAAAAACCACGAAACCGCCATGGATTTGACTATTCTGCCTATCTGGCTAGTCGATCAATTATTGGCACAGTCCATATCGAGCAAATGGTAGGTATGGAAGAAGCAGATGCAGGCTTTTCACTTGCAAAAGTTCGAGCAGATGTTATTTCTTCTGTTCAACGAATCTTTCCTGAACGCTCAGCTGCCTATATCAATGCATTGCTCTTTGGTTTTAAAGACCATGGCTTTCAAGAAGTACGTCAAATGTATCATGCTAGTGGCTTATTGCATTTCTTTACGATCTCAGGAATGCATGTCGTCTTATTTTTCAAATGGTTTCGCGGATGCTTCTGCCGATTGGGGTTTACGCAAAAAGAAATGCTGTTGCCAATGGGGGTCTTTTTCTTAGCCGTAATTGGTCTTTGTGGCGGCGGCACTAGTGTCTGGCGTGCTGTCTTGGCATTATCGGTTACTCAAGTAACAACTCTTTATCAACAACGGCTATCGGCAAGTGATCATTATGGGATCGTCTTAACGACTCTTTTATTCGTTGATCCCAAAGTATTGCTTCAAACATCGGGGCAACTAAGTCTTTTGATGACCTTCCTGATAGTAATGCAGCAACCGATCAAATTGACGTGGTTTTGGCGTAGTCAGTTCCTCACGGTGCTGGCTGCGCCTGTCATTGCCTCGCTCTTTTATGAATTCCCATTATTTGGGGGCTTTTTGACGTTTGTCTTTTTACCATTTTTTCAAATGGTTTTGCTGCCAGCCTGTTTCTTAATGTTCGTTACTGGGACTCTTTTTCCAACCATCAGTGGGCTGATTGCACTTTTTGAAGGGCTTTTGCTGCTTATGGAAGTTGTCGTGGGCGCTGTAGGAGGCGTATCGATAACGGTGGGTGCCGTTCCTGCAGGATTGGCTGGCAGTTGTTGTTTGTTCAGCATGCTCTTTTACCAAAAGAAAAGGTGGCTGCTGGTGATCTGTTTTTCGCTTGTTGTACCAATCGTCTTTCAGCAGAATCGCGTTTTATCCACCATTAGTTATGTCGATGTTGGTCAAGGCGATAGTATCGTTTTGCAGGCAGAAAAAAATCGCGAAGTTTATGTGATCGATACTGGAGGTTCACTGTCTTTTCCGAAAGAAAACTGGCAAGAGCGCAAACGACAAGCTGCCGCGGAATCTACATTGATTCCTTTTCTGAAAGGGGAGGGAGTCAGTAAGATTACTGGTTTGTTTCTAACTCATGGGGACACGGACCATATGGGGGACGCACTAGCCTTGATGAAGGCGATCCCCGTTGAAACGTTATATCTCGTACCAGGAAGTGAACAAGATCACCGCATCGCCAAGCTTTTAAACGAACTGCCTAAGCAGACATGCGTTGTTTGGACGACGGTTGGCCAAGTAGTGGGTGATTTCCTTCAGTTGCAAGTATTGGCACCAGAATCAGGTGCAGGGCAAAACGAAGATTCGCTGGTGATTAAAACCAAGGTAGGGGATAAAACATTTTTATTTACTGGCGATCTCGAACAAGCAGGGGAAAAAAAGTTGATTCATGATTATCCGAATCTTAAAGTTGATGTATTGAAACTAGGGCATCATGGCAGTCGAACCTCGACGGCACCTGAGTTTGTTGCGGCAATCGATCCCCAATTCGGGATCGTTTCAAGTGGACGGAACAATCGGTACGGGCATCCTCATGAAGAGGTGCTTGAAACGTTGGTAAATCAGACCGTTTTGCGAACCGATCAGCAAGGCATGATCCAATTTATTTGGTCTGAAAAACAACAATCATTTTTGATAAAAACGCTGCTAGACTATCCGATTGACTAATGGTAGGATAAGAATGAAAGCGGGGGGAACGATGGAATTACAAAAAGCGTTGCAAGCAATTCGAACCAAGGAGTTGCAATCGATTTATCTAGTCATCGGCAGTGAAATGTTTTTACAAGAGCAAGTTCGCACGGCCTTTTTGGAGCGTTTTTCCGTTGGGAAAGATGATCTGAATTTTGCTTCCTTTGACATGGAGAAAGATCCCCTTGATATGGTGATCCAAGAAGCTCAATCGTTGCCTTTTTTTGGCGATCAGCGATTACTTTTCGTTGAGCGGCCATTTTTCTTAACGGCTGAAAAAAAGAGCAATGCACCTGAGCATGACCTAGATGATTTTTTGAATTACATCAAAGACCCATTGGAATCATCGGTAATGGTGATTTTTGCAGATGTCGATAAATTAGATGAACGGAAAAAAATTACTAAGCAGCTGAAGAAAGCCGCAGTTGTGATTGATGTCGCACCTATGAAAGAAGCCGACGTGCGTCAGTATCTCCAACAGTCGTTGGCCAATGATGGCATCGAGATGAGCCGAGAGGCGTTTGATTTGTTTTTACGGTTAACGGATCTGCAACTATCAAAAGCGATGCAGGAGTTACAGAAACTACGATTGTATGCAGGAAACGGCAATAAAATCACGAAAGAGATCGTCTTGCAGTTGATCCCTAAGACGTTGGAACATAATGTCTTTGAATTAACCAGTGATGTCTTAAAGGGGAACGTATCGGATGCGTTGCGCTTGTATGACGATCTATTATTGCAAGGGGAAGAGACGATCAAGATCAATGCTATTTTGATCAGCCAAGTCCGTCTACTGTTACAGGCAGCGATTTTGATGGAAATTGGCTACCAGCAAGCCAATATCGCAGAAACGTTGGGGATTCATCCGTACCGAGTGAAGTTAGCGATGCAGCAAGCGCGAGGCTTTGGAGAAAAGCAATTAGCGGCACTCTATAACGAATTGATCGAAAATGATTACTTAGTAAAAAGTGGCCAGATGGACAAAGAGTATTTGTTCCAGCTATTTGTTTTAAAACATGGCAAACAGTAAGTCAAAAAGAAAGGCGCAGCAATCGATGATTGCTGCGCCTTTCTTAATTTGCTTATTTTGCAATTTTTTTACTTAAACGAGATTTGTCGCGACTAGCTTTGTTCTTGTGGATCAATCCTTTAGTCTCAGCCATATCGATTGCTTTAACAGCATCTTTATATAACGCATCTACGTTATCAGCACCAGCTTCAACAGCTTGATCAAATTTTTTGATTGCTGTACGCATTGTGCTTACTTGAGATGAATTCTTAGCATTAGCCGCTTCGCTTGTGCGAACACGTTTGATTGCAGATTCAATGTTTGGCATGTATTTCACCTCCGAAAAAAAAGTTCAATTACGTTTAGAAAACGTATAAATCAACACTAGTCATTATACCTAATGCCAAGAGTGATTGCAATAAAAGTTGTAAAGAAATTTTACTTAACACAAAAATTTGTTTTTTGGCCGTGCTATTTTTTGCTTTATGGTTTTGAAAAATGCTTCTTTACACATTTTTTACTGAATAGTTATAAAAAGTTTACACAGAAAGAGCTTTCTATGCTATGATTACTTCGGAATTTTTAAATGGGGGAATCTATGTGAATATCGCTTTGTTTCTAACGATTGTCTTGTCATTAGGGGTGATTTTCGTCAACGGGTGGACGGATGCGCCGAATGCTATTGCAACCGCTGTCTCCACGAGAGTCTTACGCCCGAATATCGCCATTGGCATGGCTGTCGTCATGAATTTCTTAGGTGTGCTAGTGATGACGTATTTTAATGCGCAAGTTGCAGAAACCATCAGTAATATTGTGACTTTTGACTCAGGCGGGAGTTTTCGGGTCTCACAGATCGCATTAGCCGCTGCCTTGTTTTCAATTGTTGTTTGGACGGTCGCAGCTTGGTATTTTGGGATCCCAACCAGTGAATCTCACGCATTGATTGCGGGATTGACAGGGGCTGCCATGGCTCTGGGTGGTTTACATGCAGTCAACGGTGAAGAATGGATGAAAGTCTTAATCGGTCTCGTTGTGTCTACGTTAATGGGGTTTATTGGTGGATTTTTGATCACGAAACTGATCGTATGGCTCTTTCGCGATACCCAACGGCGAAAAGCCAACAAAATTTTTACAGTTGGTCAAGCCATCGCGGCTGGTGTCAATGCCTTCTTGCATGGTGCCCAAGATGGACAAAAATTCATGGGTGTGTTCATGTTAGGCCTTTTTTACAACAATCTTGCTGAAAAGACCGGCAATGGCTTTGCCATCCCACTGTGGGTGATGGTTCTTTGTTCCTTGACCATGGGGATCGGTACATCGGTCGGTGGGATGAAGATCATTAAATCAGTGGGGATGGATATGGTAAAACTGGAAAAATACCAAGGCTTTTCTGCAGATGTTACTGCAGCAATCTGTTTGTTCTTGTCTTCCGTATTTGGTATCCCAGTTTCAACAACGCACACGAAAACGACCGCTATCATGGGCGTTGGAGCGTCTCGGCGTTTTTCTAGCGTTGATTGGCGCATTGTAAAAGAAATGATCTATGCTTGGATTTTAACCTTTCCTGGCTGTGGATTGATTGCGTTTCTAATGGTCAAATTTTTATTGCTAATTTTGTGAGGAGAGAAAGTAATGGCACGAAAAAAAGGATTCGATTATTTTGCAGCAATGGAGCAGTTGGCGACGAACGGCCATTTAGCTGCCAAACGTTTTTCGCTTTTGATCAACGATTATTCTGAACGAGCATTGACCGAAGCAGCAGCTGAGATTCATGCTTTGGAAAAAGAAGGGGATAAAGTGATCGCTGAGCTAACCAATGAGTTATATGATTCATTTATCACCCCTATCGATCGCGAGGACATCCTAGTCATTTCAGAGCGTCTAGATGATATTTTGGATGGCATTATGGGACTGACTTATTTATTTGAGAATTTGGTCATTACGAAGATCCGCCCTGAAACCAACTTATTTGCTGGAATGATCGTTCAAGCGACACAAGGCGTTGAAACGGCCTTAAAAGAATTTCCTAAGTTCAAAAATTCAAAAACATTGCGTCAAATGATTAATGATGTGAATACGATTGAATCAGAAGCAGACCGTTTGTATTCAAAAATGAAAAAAGCGTTATTCACAGACGAAACGGACGTTCTTGAAATCATTAAATGGAAAGATGTTTATGATCGTTTTGAATCAATTATCAACGACACCGAAAGTGCGGTTGATATTATCGATGGTATGGTAATCAAAAACACGTGAGGAACTAGAGACCTTTCAAACAAAAAAAGAGCAACTCTTGTGGCACATACCTGCCCAAGAGTTGCTCTTTTTGCTTATAATTGGATCAGCCAATAGCCGATCAAAATGATTCCTAATACGATACGATACCATCCAAATACGGTAAAATCGTTACGCTTGATGTAGTTCATCAAGAAACGGATTGCGATGATCGAAACGATGAATGAGACGATGGTTCCTGTTAATAAGATGACGGTTCCTTGGAAATCAAAGGCATTGCCATCTTTCAAAAACTTGAAGATTTTCAAGGCACTGGCACCAAACATGGTTGGAATACCTAAGAAAAATGAAAATTCAGCAGCAACATAACGAGAAGCGCCGATCATGATAGCACCTAAGATAGTAGCACCAGAACGAGAAGTTCCTGGGATCAATGCCAATACCTGGAACATGCCGACAATCAAGGCCGCTTTGTAGGTGAATTTGTTCAAATCGGTACATTTCGGTGCTTTATTCTTGTTTCGTTTTTCAACTACGATAAAGCCGATCCCATAAACGATCAAGACGATCGAAACGGAGAAAAAGTTGTAGAAGTGCGCATCTAACCAATCATCTAACGGCAATCCGATAATAACCGATGGCAAGACCGCAACAATAACTTTAAACCATAACGTCCACGTATCTTTTTTCTCTATTTCATTTTTTTGTGGGGAAAAAGGGTTCAGTTTATGGAAATATAAGTAGACGACCGCTAGTATCGCGCCCAATTGAATGACAACATTGAACATCGTCATAAATTCGGGGGTAACATTCAAACCGATAAATTCGTCGGCAAGAATCAAGTGACCAGTGCTGCTAATTGGCAGCCATTCCGTGATCCCTTCAATGATCCCAAATAAAATCGCTTTTATAAAATTTGTAAAAAACATTGGTCCAGTCCTTTCTATGACAAAATACAACTCTTAGTATACCGTTTCCTGATTCGAATACCAATCTTTTTCCTAAAAAAAGAGGGCAGTTTTTAAAACAAAAACTGCTCCTTTCTTGAAGAAATTGATTAGCCGTCAGAGGTTTCTCTTAGGACAAAAGCTCTTGAGAGAGCGCTAAGCCTTTTTTGATGTATTCTGTGTTACCAACTTCGGCGATGGTAAAGCTGCCGTCTTCGTAGATCAGTCGAGTGACCGAACCATTTTCAATATCCATACGAACATTGTTCTCATCATTGATCAGATGCAAAAGAAAAGCGATCGTTAAGCCGTGAGACACAACTAACGCATTGCCGCCGCCTTTTTTCTCAACGCGATAGGCGATATCTTCAAACCCTGTTTTGACACGTTCGGTCAAAACATCAAAGGTTTCCGCCCAATTGGCTGTATCGGCGTGGTAGATCGCATTGGCGATCGCCTCAAACGTGACATGATTAGCAATCATCTCATCATAATCAGGAAAATCAAGAATCCGCGGCAGAACGCCCCACATTTCTGCATCATAGGCCCCTTCAAGTGAGCCAAAGCACCATTCACGAATCCGTTTGTCGATGTGATAAGGGATCTCCGGTCCTCTGACATGTTCACCCAGTATCAGACGCATGGTTTCAATCGCGCGACCGCTGTCACTGGATACTGCTTCTACAAAATCCACATCGCGTAACCCAAGGCCTAAATAGTGGATGCCTTGTTCACCGGTTCGAGTCAATGGTGTGTCACACCAGCCTTGCACCCGCTGCAATGTGTTAAACATTGTTTTTCCGTGACGCACGACATACAATTCCGTCTTTGCCATAACTAGTTATTCCTCCTTTTGATTCGTCATACGTTTATGCGTTAAAAAACGGATTGGTCCGTTTCTCAATTTCGATCGTTGTTGGTTCTCCGTGGCCAGGATAGACCGCCATTTGATTCGGTAAAACAAAGAGTTGCGTTTGGATGCTGGTCAGCAATTGTTCCAAATTTCCGGTTGGCAGGTCTGTCCGACCAATGCTACCTTTAAATAAGGCGTCTCCGGAAACGACAAAATTGTCAAAAATAAAACTGACGCTGCCAATGGAATGACCCGGGGTTGCAACAACCTTAAAGGACATGCCAGCTATCTCGTACTCTTTCAACTCTAGCTCGAATTCAGCTGGACGTGCGGTGATGGTTCCTAATTCAGGATGACGGCCAGAAAGGTTTTTCATAGGATCACTTAGCCATCCTTGCTCAAGCGGACTCACGTAAACGGGGATCTGATAATAATCCCGCAAATGGTCAACTGCGCCGATATGGTCATAATGAGTGTGGGTCAATAAAATCGCTGCTGGTTTTGCGCCTGTTTTTTCGATCTCAGCGATCAATCTCGCTGCTTCTGCTCCAGGATCAATAATCAACAAAACATCTTCTTTCCAAATTAGGTAACAATTTTCTTGAACGGGTCCTGTCACTAAACCAATGATTTTCATGCTAAAACCTCCTAGGATCACAAATACTTGTGTCTGACTATAAGTATAGCTTAAAGTATAAGAGGAAACAAAGAAAGGTTTTTAGGAGTGAAAAATTAATGATAAAAACGATAAACGCAGAAGACAATCGTCAGGCAGTCTGTCAATGGCTAAATCATTCAACGAAAAAAACAGAGGCAGTGAGTGCCTTTTCCGATCAAGAGCAGCTTTCATTTGCTTTTTTTGACAATCAGGATCAACTTGGTGGGGTGATTGGAAAACGGACAGGCAATACGATCCATATTCAATTGTTAGCAGTTGATCCAAGCCATCAGAATCAGGGGATCGGGAAACAATTGATAAAAGCACTTTTTGATCACGGTAAAAAAGCGGGGTGTCGTTCCGTGACGGTTACCACCCAAGACTACCAAGCGCCGCAATTCTACCAAGCAGTCGGCTTCGAACCGTTTGCTGTGCTTACGGATACACCTTTGCTTGGCACGGATAGGCTTTACTTCGTGAAGATGCTGTGATCAACCTTTGGCAGGCAGGTGATAAGGATAACCAATAGTTTGATGAGAGAAAAGCTTAGAATTATTGTGGGAATTCGAAAATTTTTCTAAGAAACCGCATTAGCAAAAAACTGCTGTTATACTAATTAAAATAAGAAAGCGTTGATTCGTTTGAAACGGGTCTAGTTTTTGACGAAAGCATGAACATTCTTCGTGACCAACTTCGAGGAAAGTGTGTGATCTGTATCTTGCGTTAGTTTTGATTGGTATACCTCAACTCTTTGTAAGAAGGTGTTTTTATGAAAAAATCCCTGCAATTTTTTTTCACTCTATGCTTCGCCGCGCTCGCTTTAGTGAGCTGTGGCCAAGAGGAGCTAACCATCAACGATTCGAAAGAAGTTTCTGAAACTGTTACTTCCGCCTCAAAAACGGTTGAAAATGGCGACCTTGATTTGATGCTGATCCAAGATGAGAGTGTCATCTTTCCGCAAAGCCAAGGGGTTTATGATTTTCATGAGAATGAGTTGACGATCGTTAAGCAGTATTTGCCGATGGCAGATTTAGAAGATAGTTCAGCCAGCTTTAGTGATGTTGCCTTGTATGAAGGACAAATCGAAAGTGATTTTCAGCGTCATTTTTCCCATTCAGAGGTACAGTTGTCCAACGACCCTTATCAAATTTATGAGATCACCTATCAAGATGCATCATACACGGTTGAAGGGAAGCATTTGACGATCAAAGCAGATGGACGGACCTTTGAGTTCACCTTAGATCTAGACAATCAACAAGCTTTTGACCAAAATGGTGTCAGTTATGATATTCAAGTCGATCAATAAATATCTTTCAAAAAATAGCCCTGCTTTACTTGCTTAGGTGAGTAGAGTAGGCTTTTTTGTAAATCCTTCGCCAAACCCATTTTCTGGAAGAAAAAATGAAGTCAATTATCTGATGAGTAGGTGTTTTGTTGCAAGTGGTTTTTTCATGGTGATAAAACCTGTTTGGATAGGATACTCTCCGCAGAGGATGAAAAGCTGTTTCTGTTCGCTTTTCCAAAAGTAATCTATCCGCTATAATGGCAAACGAGAAGGTGAACACGTGTATAAAGGAAAAGTTGCGGTTAGAAAAATCGTAGAATTTATTTTGCGCCGAGGCGATATTGATAGCCGCAAAGTCAGTAATCATACCGCGCAAGAAGGCGCCCGTATCCATCGCCAACTACAAAAAGAGGCTGGGGATGCGTATCAAAAAGAAGTCTTTTTCAAACGAGAAAGCCAAATTGAGAAAGATTCGATCACTGTCGAAGGACGTGCCGATGGTCTCTTTTTTGATGCAACTCTTAATTCTTGGGTGATCGATGAGATCAAAACTTCAGAACCAGCGTTCGAAGATATCCCTGAAGATCAAATCGATTTGTTTTTTGCCCAGGGAATGGTTTATGCTTATTTGTTTTTACTACAAGAAAATGAACAAGCAGCGCTTAGTGACAGTGAAAATCAAGAGAAACCAGAAGCGGAACCTATTGCTGAAGGTAATGATCCGAAGAGACCCATCGATCGAATCGCCGTACAATTGACTTATTATCAAACCACTGAAAAGCTGACCACCCGTACGAGAAGAACATTTCAGTTTTCAGAATTAGCTGTTTTTTATGAAGAATTACTTCAGGAATATCATAAATGGTTAGTTTTTCAAGAGAATTGGCGCCGTGTCCGCAATACGTCTTTGCAGCTGCTGTCTTTTCCCTTTGAAACCTTTCGCAAAGGGCAGCGAGAGTTAGCAGCAGCGGCGTATAAAACACTAAAAAATGGCAAGCGACTTTTTGCGGAAGCGCCAACTGGAACTGGAAAAACCATGTCAACGCTGTTTCCCGCATTAAAAGTGCTAGGGGAAGAAGGGGCTGATCGGGTCTTTTATCTGACGGCGAAGACGATCACCAGACAAGTGGCCGAAGATGCACTGAGCAAGTTAGCAGACAACGGTAGTGAAACCAAAAGTGTCACGATTACCGCCAAAGACAAAATCTGCTTTTTAGATGAACGAAACTGTACGCCAGAACACTGTGCGTATGCGCAAGGCTATTACAATCGAATCAACGAAGCATTATGGGATCTGTTGCATCACGAGAACCAAATAACCCGAGAAGTGATCGAGACCTACGGAAAGAAACATACGGTCTGTCCCTTCGAGCTTTCACTGGATGTCAGTGTCTTTTGCGATGTCATTATTGGTGATTATAATTATTTGTTTGATCCCACCGTTTATTTGCGAAGATTTTTTGAGGAGCCGGATGAAGAATATTTCTTTCTAGTGGATGAGGCCCATAACTTAGTCAACCGTTCCAAAGAAATGTATTCGGCAACCATTACCCGGCAGCCATTTAAGGAATTAAAGAAGAAACTATCCAATGACCAGCAAAAATTAAAACGCGCCCTAAACAAAGTTGACAAAGAATTTGCGGCTATTGCTCAAATAGCAAAAGAGGAAGAGTGGGAATATCACCATCAAGCAGCTCCCCATGAAACGATGGTCAATCAGCTCTACAAAGTAGCTGAATTGATGAAGGAATGGTTGCCGGCAAATCCTGAGCATGAATTGCAAGAAGAAGTGCTGCAAGTGTATTTTGAAGCTAACCATTATTTGAAGATCAGTGAATTTTATGATGATCACTACGAAACGACGGTGGAGATCGACCGCTATGATATCAAACTACGGCAATTTTGCATTGAACCAGCGCCGTTTTTGGAATCTGTGTTAGATAAGGGCAAGGCCAGCCTGTTGTTTTCTGCGAGCTTTACTCCTTTGTCCTATTATCAAGAGGTGTTAGGAGGCGGCAATGAAGCTTTGCGATATCGCCTGCCAAGTCCTTTTGATCCGAAAAATCAGGGGATTTTTATTGCAGACTATATCCAAACAACGTATCGCCAACGTGAAGCCAGCATTCCTGCAATCGTTGATGCAATCCAGCAAATGACCGCAGCGAAAGCGGGAAACTATATGGTCTTTTTCCCTTCTTATCGTTACTTGGATGATGTGGCGGCAGCATTTTCCCAACAGGCGCCAGAGGTGGAGGTCTTGATTCAGGGGACAGCCATGAACGAAGTAGAGCGCGAGGCGTTTCTTGCACAGTTTCAATCTCTTGAGCGGCAACGATCATCCTTGCTAGAAACAAGTCAAGACGGACAAGAGAGCCAGCCAAAAACATTAGTGGCATTTTGTGTCCTTGGTGGAATTTTTTCTGAAGGGATCGACTTGAAAGGCGATCGCTTGATCGGTGCGGCAGTGGTAGGAGTCGGACTGCCGCAAATCAATCACGAGCAAGAATTGATTCGGGAATATTACGATGAGAAAAAGGCAGCTGGCTTTGCGTATGCCTATCAGCTGCCCGGGATGAATAAAGTCCTGCAAGCAGCCGGTCGAGTGATCCGGGATGTCAGCGATCGCGGCGTGGTGTTATTGCTGGATCAACGTTTTCGGACACCGCGTTACCAAGAACTTTTCCCACTGCACTGGCAGCATGCCTTAAACATTCGTCGGCCGCAAGAGTTATCAAAGGCATTGACTCATTTTTGGCAAGAAAAAAACTAGAAGCAGAGCTTTCAGGAGAGGTTGTGCAAAATCAGCAGATAAAGCTGATTTTGCCTAACCAACACGTTAGACTCTGTTCTAGTTTTTTTGATTAGCGATAATTTGTAAACTGTAAATCGATCGTCAGGGGCAGTTTACGCAACAATTGGATCACCTCTTGCAGATCGTCACGACTTTTGCCTGTTACCCGAATTTGATTATCTTGAATTTGAGTTTTAACTTTTAGCTTGGCGTTTTTGATCGCAGTCGTTATTTTTTTGGCGTTTTCTTTATCGATGCCATTGATCAATTCTGCTGTTTGACGAGCTTTTGCCCCCAAGGCATGCTCCGTTTCGCCAAATTGTATATTTTTTGTTGGTACATTTCGTTTGATCAGCTTCGCAAAGAGCACATCTTTGATTTGCTCCAACTTAAATTCGTCATCTCCAACGATCGTCAGTTTGCCCTCAGTCATCTTGATTTCTACCGTGGAGCCTTTAAAATCAAATCGGTTTTTCAATTCTTTTTCCGCCTGTTGAATGGCGTTTTTCACTTCTTCTGTGTTGATCTCAGATACGACATCAAAACTTGCTTCTTTTGCCAAAATCAATCACTCCTCTCATCTCTTACCTATGATTTTAACATGGAGGCGAACGATGCGGGAATCAAAAGTAAATTTTTGCAAATAATTGTTTCATTTTTTCACACAAACTGCTATTCTTTGGAAGGAGATTTTTAGTGAAGGAGCTAGATCATTGTGAGTAAGTTATTAACGAAGCACGAACAATCAGAACGATTGAAAAAAATAGGGGTTATTTTGCTGTCAGGTATCACCGCAGCCATTGCTTTAAATTTCTTTTTGATTCCCGCAAACGTTCTTTCTGCTGGGATGAACGGGGTCGCCCAATTGATCGTGGCACTTGCCTTGGAACATTTTGGCGTTCACCTTAGTACAGGGCTGTTTATTTTCCTATTAAACTTGCCTATCTTTGTTCTCGGGTTCATCAAACTCGGGAAATCATCGACACTATTGAGCTTTATCAATGTCGTTGTCGTTTCTGTCTTAACGATAATCCTTCCACAAGGAGCAATCACTGACAATATTTTGGTTAACGCTTTGCTCGGTGGCGTACTGTTAGGCGTCGGCGTTGCGTTTTCACTGAAAATGGGTTTTACCACCGGCGGAATGGATATCCTTTCGTTGATATTATCAAAAACGACTGGAAAAACGGTCGGTAAATATATGTTTATTTTAAACGGCATCATTGTCATGGTCTCAGGTTTCGTCTTTTCTTGGGAAAGTGCCTTGTACACGATCATTTCGATTTTCGCAATGAGCTACGTGGTGGACATGCTGCACACAAGTCATCAAAAGGTAACGGCGATGATTATTACGACCAATGCGGAAGCTGTTGGGAAAAATATTTCTAAGCATGTGTTTCGCGGCATGACTTTGTTCCCCTCAGTCGGAGGCTATTCAGGCGTACCGGGCAATATGATCATGATGGTCGTGACCCGCTACGAGATCTACGATTTAGAACAAGCCGTTTTAGAAGCAGACGGCAATGCGTTTATTAACTTTGTGCCGACCCAATCGATCACAGGTCGTTTTGCGACAGATGATGAACAACGGACCTTTAAAACGACGGGGGTCTTCCCAGAACTGAAAATACACAAGAAAAGCCGTCCATAATCAAGGATCGTCCATTTACAAATCTTGCAAAAGAAGGTATTATTTGAAACAAGAATTAAAGGAGGTCTTCAACCGTGGCATATACTGAAGTAGAAGCAGAAGCAATCAAAGAGCGTGTCTTGGCTGCCTTGGAAACCGTGATTGACCCTGAGTTGGGGATTGATATAGTGAATCTAGGCTTAGTTTATGAAGTCGAATTTGATGCAGAAACAGGCAATACCGTAATCAAAATGACCTTAACAACAATGGGCTGTCCTTTAGCCGACGTATTGACCGAATCGATACACGAAGCACTAAGCGATATTCCAGAAGTCAAAAATCCAGAGGTAAAATTAGTTTGGTATCCCGCTTGGACGACTGATAAAATGAGTCGTTATGCACGGATTGCTTTGGGGATTCGTTAAGGATTTTCAATCATACAATTGTGTTTCATATTTGTTAACTAGTTGGAACAAGCTGTTTTCTTAGGTGGTGGACAGTTGGCAAAATGAGAAAATAAACACAGAACTCTTTTATTAACTTTGAAAATAGTTGGTAGAAGAGTTTTTTTAGAATACTTTATTAAATAAACAGTTACTTGGTGAAAAAGTTAAGCTTTTTTACTAAAAGCATTAAGGAATACAAGATATTTTAGAACCTGAAAGCTCAGCTTATTTTCCATTCATGTGACAACTGAAAGTGAGTTAGTATTTAACTTTACCGAAATAGTAATACTTTCAATAAACCTTCAATCATTTTGACAAAAAGAGAGCATAGATTAAATTCTTATTCATCCACATTGATAACCTTATGGTGCATCCGAGAAAACATGTCTAAATAAAAGTAACTGAATTTAGTCAGAGACTTTGGGATACGATGGTTTTTCCTAAAGGAGTCAATGTAGAAAGAAAAAGGATGATTCTAGAAATGCTTTTTCAAAGGTCACGTGATATCATCCTTTCAAATGACTCTTGGCTAACAAATATACAAATGTATTGTATGCAACAATCCATACATGAAAACGATAGCCCAGTTACAGTTTCGGTCAATCATTTAGCAAGCAACATATTTTATTAGAGTTTCGAGATTAATTAATTTAATTAATGTATAATTATAGTTAAGTTGTAAAAATGACTTGCTTGATTCCCTTGATCATAAAAAACAAAAAGGAGTGTGTTTTGTGGATTTTCTGTTTACTTTATTTGCTTTTATTTTCGTCGCAGTTATCTTATATCATATTGTCGAATTCTTAAAGGATCAATCTACGCCAGAAGTGTCAATACTTGCCACGCTAGTTGACAAACGAATGACAAGTAGCACGAATATTGCTGCAAACGGCTTTACGAATCAATCCATTACCTATTATCTTTTATTTGAAATCGCAAGTGGCGAAAGATTAGAATTTAAAGTAGGGTATGGAAAATACAAATTATACGTCATCGGAGATACTGGGGTATTGAGGTATCAAAGAAAAAGGTTTAATTCACTTGATAGGTAAAAATTTGTATGTATATAGTATGTGTTTATTCGTTTTCAATTTCAAAAAAAGTTGAACAGTCAATTAAAAAACTCCTATTCAAGTGTCTTATCATTTGAAATGATTTGAATTGTACGCTTTCAATGGAAAACGCAAGTATCATCGAGTAACACTTGAGAATTTCTCCTTACTGAGGTCGCATAATTGAAACCAAGACCGAGGAAAGTTTCCTACGAGGAACGGCTCAATTTAGTTCACTCATCCGTTCGAATGGAAGAAGTGATGAGCTACCTATAGTTTTAAATACTCATAAATAGAATAGTTTGCTTCACCAAAACCTCTTGGCTCATTGCTAAGAGGTTTTTTTGTTTTTACGTGGCTTCAAAATAATTCCAAGAAGGAAAAATCGTTCATGGTTTTTCACAAACATTTTCTCATTCAAGTAACAAATATAGAACTTGAAATGCAAAAAGTGTTACTTGTGAGGTACATCCGACGCACCTTACAATGAACATGTAAAATAAGAAAGAATGAATGGAGTTGAACGTTTGTGAAAAAAATGAAGGCTGCGTTGATGTATGGACCAGGAGATATTCGCTATGAACAAGTAGAGCGACCCTGCTGTCCAGAGGGAGGTTTTCTATTGAAGGTTAAGGCAGTTGGTCTGTGCGGCTCTGATATTCGCAATTTGCTGACCGATTCAAAAGCGGGGCGCTACCCTCATATTTATGGACACGAAATCGTTGGTGAGATCGTCGAAATTGATGAAAATGTGACGAAGTATCAAAGAGGGCAGATGGTTTATGTATACCCTATGGCTCATTGCCTACGTTGCGAAAATTGTCGTAATGGGAAGCACGAATGTTGTACGGAAGCTGAAAGTTACACCGATCTTCAAGGCGGTTTTGCAGAGTATATAGCATATAGTGCAACAAGAGTAGAACGAGGAGCGATTTTTGAAGTGCCAGAAGGACGAGAGCCTATCGCGGCAACATTAGCTGAACCCTTATCCTCCACTTATGCATGCATGGAGAATATTCAGGTTTCGTTAGGCGATTCGGTCGTCATTATTGGTGCAGGTCCAATTGGGGTCTTTTTAGCGATTCTAGCAAGGATTCGCGGAGCAAGCAAGGTAATCGTGATTGATAAAAATGCTGACAGACTAGCTCTTATGGAAGCGTTTAATGTAGATCATAGGATCGATTCTTCCAAAGAAGATCCTGTAGAAAAGGTGAAAGAGTATACGAATGGACATGGCGCACATAAAGTGATTTCAGCTAATCCATCAATAGAAGCACAGCAACAAAGTATTTTTATGGCTAAAAAATGTGGAATTGTCGTCTTTTTTGGTGGTGTAGCAAAGAATCAATTAACGCCTATAGATACGAATGCAGTTCATTATAACAATCTCTGGATTTATGGTCATTATGGTGCAAATAGTATTCAAGTCGAAAAATCTTTCCATTTATCCTTATCTGATCAGTTTCCTGCTGAAAAAATTATTTCTCATGTTTTGCCTTTAGCTGACATCAATCAGGCCATCGAATTGACGAGAGAAGGGAAGGCGTTAAAAGTCGTTTTACTACCAGAAGAAGAGTATAAAATTCATTCTTTATTGAAATCTCAAAAATAGAGTAAGGAAAGGAGGAGAAGGAAAATGAATAAAAAAATTGAGATCTATATTGCTTGTGGTAGTGGGATCGCCACGTCCACGGTTGTTCAAGAGAAAGTCAAACAAATCTTAGCTCAGAGCAACATTCAGGCTTCCATCACCAAAGGGAATATTAATCAAATTCCCTCAAAAGCAGAAACAGTGGATTTAATCTTGGTGACTACTCGATATGTCAAGCCAGTAAAAGTACCGATTCTTCCTGTTTTCAGTTTGATATCGGGAATCAACGAAGAGCAGACCGCGCAGAAAATCGTTGAAGAGTGCCATCGAATTATTAAAGGGGGATAAAAATGGAAGCTGTATTATCAGTTATTCAAAACATCATGGATATGGGGGCATCGGTTATGCTACCCGTTGTCATTTTTATTTTAAGCTGTGTCTTTAGGATGAAAATTGGCAAAGCACTTAAAACTGGGCTTTTAGTCGGCATCGGCTTTCAAGGGTTGGGGCTTGTTGTAGGACTCCTGGGTACTTCCTTGCAACCAGCCATCGATTATTATCAGGAAATGGGATCAGGATATACCACGATGGATGTTGGCTGGGCTGCTGTGGGAGCGGCGTCGTGGTCAGTACCTTTTGCAGCGATTGCTATTTTGATGATCGTAGGATTAAATGTATTGTTTATTCTTTTGAAATGGACAACGGTTATGAATGTCGACATTTGGAACTATATTCATTTTTTGATTCCTGGAGCATTAGCGTATGCCTTGTTTGATAGTTTTTGGCTAGGTTTGACTGTTACGGTTGGCTTATCAATTGTCACTTTATTCGTGGCTCAGTGGTTTGCTCCTAGATGGGAGGCGTATTACGGACTGGAAGGCACGACTTGTACGACATTTTCATTTATTACTTTCGCTTATCCTTTTGGACTATTAGTAAATAAACTGATTGATCTGATTCCTGGTCTTAACAAAATCGATATCAGTTTGGAAAAAGTCGAAAGTAAAATTGGTTTTTTTGGAGATCCAGCAGTTATCGGTTTGTTGGTTGGAACTTTTCTAGGCGTATTGACACGCCAAGAATTTACGGTAGCGATTTCTATGGGGGTTGGAGTTTCAGCGGTGCTAGTACTGATACCCAAAATGGTCTCTGTTATGATGGAAGGCTTGACTGCGATCGGGGAAGCTGCCAAAGAATTTATGAAGAAACATATTGGCGAAGGGAAAAAATTATATATCGGCATGGACATTGCTCTTGGTCTTGGAGATCCGACAGCGATCACAACGACAGTGATTCTGATTCCGATAGCAATATTCTTAGCATTTATTATCCCTGGTATGCATTATTTTCCAGTTGGTGTTTTAACAGTAATCGTATATATGATTCCACTACTAGCATTAGCATCAAATGGCAATCTTTTTCGAACGCTTGTCACTGGCTTTTTCTTCTTAGTTATCGTTCTAATTGGAACAAACACCTTTGCACCTGAAGCAACCGAAATGATGAATGCGACCGGTGTACCTGTGGAAGGGGTTGTGACAGATAGTTTCTGGGGCTACAATTTAGCAAATATTATAATCAGCTTATTTCATCGAATCGTTGGGTAATTGACCAAATGAATAAACGAATTGTTGACAAAATAAATGGCTTAGTGGGAGAGAAATAGTGTATGAAATTTAAAGCAATCGAATTGAATGAGCGCTCCAATATAGAAGTGATTAAACAATGCGGACTTGAACTGCTAAACGAAGGGCTCGTCGGGAATAGTTTTATCGAGTCTTGTATCGAACGCGAACATCATTTTCCTACTGGTCTGCCAGTTGACCCGCCAGTTGCGATTCCGCATACCTTCGATCTCTCTGTGAAAGAATCTTCTGTCTGTTACGCAAGACTAAAAAAGCCTGTGACTTTTAAACAGATGGATACGCAAGTAGATGACTTAGCAGTCGAACATGTATTTTGCATGGCACTAAAAGATGAGCATACCTATATTGAATTTCTTCAAAAATTGATTTTAAGCATCCAATCTCGAAATTTTATTGTTCAATTAAGCAAGTGTGAACCTGAAAAACTTGTTGATTTTCTAAGAGAGAATTTGTCTATTCATTAAGGAGGAGTGCTGTGAGGAAAATTACTGCTGAAATCATCTATCTCCTACTATATAACAAAATAACGAAAATTAGATTGGAGCAACTTTATAAAAACTTGAATCTCTCGCCAAAGAAATTCACGAGTGAAATCAAAGTCTTGAACTCGTTTCTAAATACTCACGATATGCCGCAAGTGAAAATTGAAAGCGGATACTTACAGGTTCCTGATGAACTAGATTTGTCAGAAGCTTATCAGCTTGTTTTAGAATTGTCCCCTTACGACTATTCCTTGAATCCTGATGAAAGACGCACATTACTTCTGATCAATTTATTGATAACAGAAGATGTTCTTACGATGGATCATTTTGCTGATTTGTTTTACGTCAGTCGATTAACAATCATCCGCGATATCAATACGTTGAAAAAACAAGAAGTGATCATGAGTAAATATATCGAAACGCTTAGGGGCGAAGGGGTTATCCTTAAGATGAATCAATCGGAGAAAAGAGAGTATTTGTTTACATTGTTTTTAGAAAATATAGACGCAAAAGGATACATCAATTATGTCGGGATGCAAATCCTTCGGGCATTTGACGGGTCAATGGAGTATTTAGACTTTCTGGGATTCATTTTTAACGAGTTAAAGTATGCAGAAAAGTATCAGCAGTTTGATCTTTTCGTCTATATTTTTATCGTTATCAATATGCCCCGCAAAGAACAAGGTGAATCTCCCAAATTTGTCGTTATGTCGGAAAACCTGAGCATACTCATCGATCAAATTGAAAAAAGATTTGATCGAACGATCTCTTTCGAAGACAAACAGGCAATAGCAGAATTTTGTCATTTGAAAAAGCGAAAAAATGTGAAGGATGCTGAATTGTATAATTTGGTCATCTATTTTCTGAATAAAATTGATGAAGATTTAGGGACGACTCTAAAGTACGAATTTGACTTAATTTCTGATCTATACAATCACTTACAAATTATTGAAGAAGAGAACATTATTTTGGATATTGAAAATATCGGTCTTTTGCGGCATCAGTTTATGGATATTATCGTAGCTGTAAGGGCTAATAGTGGTGTCATTGAAAACTACCTGTCCCGATCCTTCAATGAATCATTTATTACTACGATCGCTATTCATATCGCAACTGCCTTAACCCGACAAGAATATAAGATGAGCAAAATCGATATCTGGATCGTGTGTGAAAATTTATCGATAGCGAAAATGATTGCTATGAAAATTAGTCGATACAAGCAGTTCAAAATTATGAATGTGCTAACACTTGCTACTTATCGTAAGATGTGCTTCCGTCAAAAAGCCAATCGTTTAATCTTAACTGCTGATCCTTTGCCTTTTTTGGAAGAGGATGTTTTAAGGATAACACCTTTTGTGACTCAAGAAGATATCCAAAATATAGTAAAGACGGTTGACCGTTTGTTTACGATTAATGAAGAAGAGACTGAAGAAAAATTTGATCAATTTGTCCAACAACCACAAAGAAAATTGCATGATTACTTGTTAAATTCGCATGTTATCAGAATCGACCAAAAATGTTCTTGGGAGCATTCTTTACGCTTAGCAGGGAAAGTGTTGACACAAAACGAGTGTATTGAGCAGAGCTATGTAGAAGAAGTCGTTGAAAATGTGAAACAAAATGGACCTTATATCGTAATAAGTGAAGGTGTTGCTTTAGCTCATGCGAACAATCGGGGAAATGTCCACCGTAGCACGATTAGCCTCTTGACGAATAAACAAAAAATCTCTTACGGATCTGAGGATTATTTTCAAGTGACTTATGTTTTCTTCGTCGCTCTTGTAAGAAGTGAAGAATATTTAGAAATTGTTGAAGATATTATGTTTCTTGGGAAATATGGATTAATTGAAAAATATTTACGTTTTAGACAGGAGGAAGCCGATGGATTATTTAGAAGAAAGGAAATTCATATGTAAGATTGCCAAATCTTTATTTGACAGGAAGCTAACGGATGCTGCTGGTGGCAATATCTCTATAAAAGTTTCAGAAGATCATTTCTTGATGACACCTACTTTGGCATCTGTTCAGTATCTTTGGGAATTAGAGGCAGCGCAAATTCTTTTGGTAGATAAGAAACTATCCCTCATCGAAGGTACTGGTCGCTTGACCAGGGAAATCAATATGCATATGAGTTTTTATCACTCAGATCCACGGATCAAAGCAGTGATTCATGCTCATCCATTAAATTTGATGGTTTACAGTTGTATAGGGACTGATATGCCCATCGTCTGTGAAAACCTTCGTCTCGGACCGGATGCGATCCGTTGTTTGGATTATGCACCTGCAACAACTGAAAAGTTAGCACACTTGGTTGGTGACTACTCTCAAAACATGGTGACAAATGAAGAAAAACTACCTTATGGAATGTTATTGCGAGAACATGGGGTAATTGTTGGAGCCACTAATTTGGCTTTTGCAAATGATTATCTGGAAAGACTAGAAACAAATGCTTATGTGCATTTACATTCGCAAGCGCTTCTCCAGCAGGGCTATGAATATTATACTGACAAAACAAACGTTACCTATGAATCCCATGAATGAAGATTGGAGGAGAGTGGATGAGGGCTGGTTTCTTAATTGGACTGAATGAATTTGAGATTCGAGAAATGGATGTTCCACAATGCCGTCAGAATGAAGTGATTGTAAAAGTAGAAGCTTCAGGAATCTGTGGGTCAGATATCCACAAAATGAGTAAAGGCTGGAAATACAAGTTACCCATGATCATGGGACACGAGATGGCTGGGACTATTGTAAAAGTTGGTCGTTCTGTTCATCATTTAAAAAAAGACGATCGGGTCGCTGTTGTCCCGTTTATTCCTTGTCGTAACTGTGCATACTGTGCTATCGGGAAGTATCAATTATGTACGGACTATATCATGATGGGATCGCAACGGTTTGGGGGATTTGCAGAGTACGTCTCCGTGACAGCGAGCAATATCGTGAAAATAGGGACTAAGTTGTCTTTTGAAGAAGCGGCCATGATTGAGCCTCTTGCTGTCTCAGCGCATGGTGTTTATGGAATCGAACCTAAAGTGGGCGATGTCGTTGCAGTTTTTGGGTTAGGAACGATTGGATTGCTGACGATCCAATGGTTAAAAATTGCGGGTGTGAAAACGATCATTGGCATTGATATTCAATCAGAGAAACTGGAACAAGCAATAGATTTAGGTGTCACCGATACGATTAATCCTAGTCTTCAAGATCTTGAAACAGAGATCTCCCGAATAACGGATGGTTTAGGCGTGGATATTGCAATGGAATGTGCAGGTACTAAAATAACCGAAGAGCAATGTCTCTTAGTGACAAAAAAAGGCGGGAAAATTGGATTTCAAGGGATCGCTTATTCTGATGTTTTGATTAGACAACGGGCATTTGAAAAAATCTTTCGCAGTGAATTAACCATTAAGGGTTTTTGGAATAGTTATTCTGCGCCTTTCCCAGGTAAAGAATGGTTTGATTCAATCACCTTTTTAGAAAGCGGGCGCTTGAGTGTCAGTCATATGATTTCCCATCGCTTTCCATTAGAGGATCTTCAAAGAGCATTTGATTTAGCGGTAAATAGAAGTGAAAGCTTTAATAAAATAATGATCATGCTCTAAAAAAACATTTGAGTACAATATAAACCGATTGTTTTCAAAACCATATTTATTCAGTAAGTTTTAACAAGCTGTATGGATATGGTTTTTTTGATTTGCTACTCTGATTACAGAGGTTGCTCCTTCTAAAACCTGTCCCACTCAAAGACATCGTTGCATTTTCAGAAATGAAACGGTAAACTAGTTGAAAAGATTGGAGGAATGAATCAATGTTAGCTACGAATTTTGGGAAATATACATACAAAAATCCGTTTATGAACGCCTCAGGAGTCCATTGTATGACGATCGAGGAATTAGATGAATTAGCGGCATCAGCAGCTGGGGCATTTGTCACGAAGAGTGCAACGCTAGAAGCACGTGCGGGAAATCCAGAACCACGTTATACCGATTTACCGTTAGGAAGCATCAATTCGATGGGATTACCAAATCTAGGGGTGGACTACTACTTAGACTATGCTATCAAAAAACAGCAGGAAATGACCCAGCAAGCGCCCTTCTTTTTCTCTGTCGCTGGTATGAGCGTGGCTGAAAACATTGAGTTATTGAAGAAAATCCAAGAAAGTGATTTTGACGGAATCACAGAGTTAAATCTTTCTTGTCCAAACGTGCCAGGAAAACCCCAAGTTGCCTATGATTTTCCTTTGACCGATCAAATTCTGGAAACAGTCTTTGGTTTTTTCACAAAACCTTTAGGTGTCAAATTGCCGCCATACTTTGATTTGGCTCACTTTGATGAGATGGCTAAGATATTGAACAAGTATCCGTTAACTTATATCAATTCAATCAATAGTATTGGGAATGCTTTATTTATCGATCCTGCTACTGACTCAGTAGTTATCAAACCAAAAGATGGGTTTGGCGGTTTGGGAGGCGAATATGTGAAACCAACGGCATTAGCCAATGTGCGGGCTTTCTATACACGTCTCAAGCCAGAAATCAAAATTATCGGTACTGGTGGGATTCGTAATGGTCAAGATGCGTACGAACATTTGTTATGTGGCGCTTCTATGTTGCAGATCGGCACAGAGCTGCAAAAAGAAGGACCGGTGATCTTTGAACGATTGACGAAAGAATTAGCAGCGATCATGAAAGAAAAAGGGTATCAATCAATCAGTGAGTTCCAGGGGAAATTAAAAACGATTGATTAAGAACGACTTTGAATGCTTTACTATCCGCTTCTTTTTATAGAAGAAAGGTGGTTTTTAATGGAGAAGTTTCGTAAAACAACGGAGGATGATCTGGTTGAGTTGATGGCGCTTTTTGAAGAAGGCATTGCTTTCTTAAAAGCACAAGGATCTCCGCAATGGCAAGATGGATATGGCCCAAAAGAAAATCAAATCAAAGCAGATATTGCAAACGATGAGAGCTATGTGTTGGTGATAGATGGAAAAATTGCGGCATCGGCAGCGTTAGTATCCGGTGAAGATCCTGTCTACAACGCAATTACCGGCGCAGGGTGGGATGGAAACGGTCCATATCTATCCATTCATCGCGTCGTTGTCAGTTCTCATTTTAAAGGGCAAAAGTTAAGCGCCAAATTGCTGCAAGCTCTTGAAGTGGTTGCATTAGAGCAAGGAATCGTTGATTTACGTATCGATACGTATAAAGCTAATATTGGTATGCAAAAGAATATTCAAGCAGCTGGCTATCAATACAAAGGAGAGGTAACATTCCCTTTTCCGAACGGAGAGCGATTGGCTTTTCAAAAACGTTTGACCGCAAGCTAAGCATTCTATTCCATTAGTGTCACTTGGCTGAATTAATGGAATAGTTGTGTCAAAGTGAATTTTTGGTATGAAAATGCGGATAATGGTTGTCAGAATCCTTTCGGCTTGCTAAGATAAGCACGTAAAGGACGGTGCCAAATGAAGAAAAGAATCAAAAAGAAAAAAGCTTATAAAAAATATATCCATGATATTTTTGCGGGTTATGAAGAAATGCTTGAGAATCCAGCGATCAATGAGAAGAAGTTTTCTTATCTGAAAGAAGAAACAACCTTAAAACGAGACGATCAAAATCAGATCCGTTTTCGTACGATCGATATTGATTAAACTACCTATTTTGGGTAGTTTTTTTGTTTATCTCGACTTAGTTGAAAATATTTCAGAAAAAAGCTTGCTCTTTCATTCTTAGAATGATAAAGTATTCAACGTTGGCAATTGAGCCAGCGGGTCAAAAGAGCGTTTGAAAAAACTTCAAAAAAGACTTGACCAAAAATGAAACAGATGATATTATAACGAAGTCGCAATAATAAAATAGTTAATCGATGTTGATACATCAACAAAATTAATTAAAAAAAGTTGTTGACAAATAACAAATCATTTGTTATTCTAATGAAGTCGCTGAGACAGCCGCTGCGAAGTTGAAAAACAACGAGCGAAAAAAACTTTTAAAAAAGAGTTGACAATCAACTGTCGCTCTGATATGATATAAAAGTTGCTAACACAGCACGGTAGACCTTTGAAAACTGAACAAAGCAAGCAAACGAACCAATGTGTAGGACGTTTCAATTTATTGAAACAAATACATGCAAGCAATAGCTAGCAAAGTTAATTTTTATGAGCTTAATGACCGTATGGTCATTCAAACAAATCATTATGAGAGTTTGATCCTGGCTCAGGACGAACGCTGGCGGCGTGCCTAATACATGCAAGTCGAACGCTTTTTCTTTCACCGGAGCTTGCTCCACCGAAAGAAAAAGAGTGGCGAACGGGTGAGTAACACGTGGGTAACCTGCCCATCAGAAGGGGATAACACTTGGAAACAGGTGCTAATACCGTATAACACTATTTTCCGCATGGAAGAAAGTTGAAAGGCGCTTTTGCGTCACTGATGGATGGACCCGCGGTGCATTAGCTAGTTGGTGAGGTAACGGCTCACCAAGGCAACGATGCATAGCCGACCTGAGAGGGTGATCGGCCACACTGGGACTGAGACACGGCCCAGACTCCTACGGGAGGCAGCAGTAGGGAATCTTCGGCAATGGACGAAAGTCTGACCGAGCAACGCCGCGTGAGTGAAGAAGGTTTTCGGATCGTAAAACTCTGTTGTTAGAGAAGAACAAGGATGAGAGTAGAACGTTCATCCCTTGACGGTATCTAACCAGAAAGCCACGGCTAACTACGTGCCAGCAGCCGCGGTAATACGTAGGTGGCAAGCGTTGTCCGGATTTATTGGGCGTAAAGCGAGCGCAGGCGGTTTCTTAAGTCTGATGTGAAAGCCCCCGGCTCAACCGGGGAGGGTCATTGGAAACTGGGAGACTTGAGTGCAGAAGAGGAGAGTGGAATTCCATGTGTAGCGGTGAAATGCGTAGATATATGGAGGAACACCAGTGGCGAAGGCGGCTCTCTGGTCTGTAACTGACGCTGAGGCTCGAAAGCGTGGGGAGCGAACAGGATTAGATACCCTGGTAGTCCACGCCGTAAACGATGAGTGCTAAGTGTTGGAGGGTTTCCGCCCTTCAGTGCTGCAGCAAACGCATTAAGCACTCCGCCTGGGGAGTACGACCGCAAGGTTGAAACTCAAAGGAATTGACGGGGGCCCGCACAAGCGGTGGAGCATGTGGTTTAATTCGAAGCAACGCGAAGAACCTTACCAGGTCTTGACATCCTTTGACCACTCTAGAGATAGAGCTTCCCCTTCGGGGGCAAAGTGACAGGTGGTGCATGGTTGTCGTCAGCTCGTGTCGTGAGATGTTGGGTTAAGTCCCGCAACGAGCGCAACCCTTATTGTTAGTTGCCATCATTTAGTTGGGCACTCTAGCGAGACTGCCGGTGACAAACCGGAGGAAGGTGGGGATGACGTCAAATCATCATGCCCCTTATGACCTGGGCTACACACGTGCTACAATGGGAAGTACAACGAGTTGCGAAGTCGCGAGGCTAAGCTAATCTCTTAAAGCTTCTCTCAGTTCGGATTGTAGGCTGCAACTCGCCTACATGAAGCCGGAATCGCTAGTAATCGCGGATCAGCACGCCGCGGTGAATACGTTCCCGGGCCTTGTACACACCGCCCGTCACACCACGAGAGTTTGTAACACCCGAAGTCGGTGAGGTAACCTTTTTGGAGCCAGCCGCCTAAGGTGGGATAGATGATTGGGGTGAAGTCGTAACAAGGTAGCCGTATCGGAAGGTGCGGCTGGATCACCTCCTTTCTAAGGAATATTTCGGAAGACTACACATCGTTTGCCTTTG
>NZ_CP172953.1:1650000-3596248 GCF_050546735.1 Enterococcus sp. AZ095a
AGTCAATCAACTTTCACTGTTTAATTACGATGTAAATTTGATACTGGCTCATTTAAAAGAATTGGATTTTACTGTCTCGCCAAGTTTGATCGACAATACCCAAACCTTAGCTGTCGATATGGAAACAGATTTTCCTGTTGCAGCGGAAGTCCTTGACCAAATTTTCATCATCACGATGGAAAATCAGTCGTATGATTTTATCACAGAAAACAAAGGCGAGATCCTTGTTCTGCTTGATAAAAATCAGCGTTTGACGATTCATTTGTACACAGAATCAACGTTACTCACGATTGACTCGGATCAATGGAAGCGATCTTTATTGGATTTCTTCACAAGTTATCCGTTTTTGGTTCCGCTTGTCGTTCAAGGTGAAGAATAAATGTTCTAAATTGGTTAAAAGTGCTAGAATGGTTTTTATAACTATTCAGCACTTTTTTTGGAAGGAGCAGTATGATGATAAATAAAGCACTAGGTTTTTATGAAGGACGATCTTTAGATGATCCAGAAGTATTTATTGAAAAGGAATTTCCAATGCCAACTTGTCAGGCAAACGATCTATTGGTGGAAGTGCAAGCTGTTTCTGTGAATCCAATTGACACGAAACGCCGCCAAACAACCACTTTAAGTGAGAAATTCCATATCCAGGGATATGATGCAGTAGGTATAGTACATGAAATCGGCTCAGCAGTTAATGGCTTTGCCGTTGGTGATCGGGTGTTTTATGCTGGAACCACACAACGACCTGGTGCGAATCAAAGGTTCCAAACAGTTGATTCTCGGATCGCAGCAAAGGCGCCAGCCGGCTTTTCTGACGGTGATCTTGCAGCTATGCCATTAACGAGTATTACGGCATGGGAATTGCTTTTTGAAAAATTTGGGTATGTGCCTGAAGAGAACGCGAATGAAGGATCAATTTTATTGGTCAATGCCAGCGGTGGTGTTGGCTCGATTGCGGCGCAACTAGCAAAATGGGCAGGATTGACAGTCTATGGCACTGCGAGTCCTAAGAACGATCAGTGGCTTAAAGACAATCAAGTGGATCAGGTACTGAATCACCGCTTGCCATTAGCTGAACAAATCACTGAACCTTTTTCAGCCGTTGCACTTTTTTATGACGCATCTGCCTATTTGCCACAATTAACAAAAGCAATCTTGCCATTTGGCAAAGTCGGAATGATCGTGAATACGAAAGAAGCGCTAGATTTAAATCCATTTAAAAACCTCGGCATCGATTTTTATTGGGAGTATATGTTCACAAAAACAGATGCTCAGTTGATGATTGAAACACAAGGGGGCATTTTGCAACGGATCGCCTCGTTGCTCGCTGACAAAAAGATCCATACGACTGCGGTCCAAACGTTTGATGGAGGAATTACCATCGAGACCTTAAAGCACGCTACAAAAGCGGTTGAGCAAGGAACGAAAGGAAAGACAGTGATCACTGGAGGCGTCCGCTAAATGGAAGAAGAGGAAGCGATGCTGTTTTGGGATGAATTCGCGCAAGAATATGCGCAAATTCAAAGAGAATCCCAATTGAAAATCGCCGAAGAGGCAGCAGCTTTTTTGGTGGAGCAGAAAGTGTTTCCGATATCGACCTTCGTTGACTTTGCTGCGGGCACTGGTCGCTACATTTCAGCTTTTTATCCTTTTGTAGATGAGTATTACGCAATTGATTTTTCAAAAGAAATGTTAAAAATCATCGAAGAAACGATGGAAGATCCGATGAGCAAGCTCCATCTGGTTCAGCAGAGCCAAAAAGACTTTTTATCTGCAGACCAGCACTGGCCCTGTATTTTTATGGCAATGAATCCAGCAGTCAGAGACAAAGAAACCTTGCTTCAGTTTCAAAGAAAGGCCCATCAATTAATTATTCTAAGAATGATCGCAGAAGAAGAGAACGTGTTTCAGCCTTATGAAAAAAATCATTCAGCGAAGAACGATCTGAACCTAAATACTTGTTACAAGAAGTGGTTTACAGAAGAAGCGATCGATTGGCAGAGTCGGCAATTCGAGTATATTTTGAAGGAAGAGATCGATCAAGAATTATTTCATCTTTATTTTGAGGAGGAGTATTCATTGGAACAGCGGCAAGAAATGGTTCAACATGTCTTTGGTGAGGCATTGACTGTCGAAAGCCAAACGAAAATCACCTTTGAGCTTCTCTTAGCCTAGGAGAAATAACACAATGGACATCAAAAAACGAGATTCTGACATAAGATCAAGAAACAGGACAGCAGGTAAACTTCTGTTGACTGCTGACTGGAAACATCTTATGCTGGAATCTCGTTTTAAAGAGAGTTTGCTACAATAAAAGGTAGACGATGCTGCCTAATAACAGTAAAAAAATGACATTGACGATAAAAAACAGCTTTTGAAATGTTCCCGCTTCTTTGGGTCTGGCTTGTTTCAATAATTTGTACCCAATCAAATTCGCCAAAGAAGCAATCAATGTACCCAAACCACCCACATTGACGCCCAAAAGAACGGCTTTTTCTAAATCGGTGAAAGGAGCAATCAAAATTGCTGCTGGAACGTTAGATATTCCTTGGGAGAGTAAAATACTACCTAAAAAAGCGCGAT
The DNA here is from genome assembly GCF_050546735.1 of Enterococcus sp. AZ095a. Lineage (NCBI taxonomy): Bacteria > Bacillati > Bacillota > Bacilli > Lactobacillales > Enterococcaceae > Enterococcus > Enterococcus sp. AZ095a. The sequence continues at coordinate 1,652,581 of NZ_CP172953.1, forward strand.
GCGTTTCTTGAAAATACGGTCGAATGAGATCGGTGACCAGAGATTGGTCTTGAATATTCCCAACGATCAAGAAGAAGCAGAGGAAGGTAAGTAGTAACCGATAATCAACTTTTGCGAATAATCGTTTGTTGCTAAACCAAACCACGGCTGCGACGACAAGCACGGCGATTGAAATAGGGAGAACACTAAAAATACCAAGAATCATAAGGACAAATAATCCTGTATTGAGCAGCGCTGGCTTTTTTTCAAAGGGTTCTTCTTGCAGGGCGATTTCCAATGGAGTCTTTGGGATGAGCTGGATCGAAACAAGGAGTAATAGCAAAGAAAGTCCCACAAAGGTGCCGGTAGTCCACATGAATTGTGGCAGCGAAATCTGATAGTAAGAAAATAAAAATAGATTTTGCGGATTTCCAAATGGAAACAGGCTACTTCCTAAATTGGCTGCCACAATCAAATAGACAGCGCCTAATAAGACACTGGTGCGCTGTTGTTCTTTCCTCGCTAAGAGTAAGTAGATGGGCAATAATGTTAAGATAGCCACGTCGTTTGTTAAAAACATCGAACTGAAGAAGCTTAGCAAGACGATTGAACGGATCAAGTCACGCAGATTGCGACTTTTTTCCACTAATTTTTGTCCAAATGCTCGTAAAAGACCAGCTTCTTCTAACCCATTGATTACTAACATCAACCCAAACAGTGATAAAATCACTTTAAAGTCAATAAATGACCAACGGAAGGTGCCAAAAAAACACGCAATGAGTGCTAGTAACAGGGAAATCGAAAATAATCGATCCGTTCGAAAAAATGCTAACATTCGTTTTCCCATAGTTCACCACCTTTCTTCTCAAGAATTTTACCATTCCCGCGCTTTAGGAACAATAAATAACGCTTTTTCTATATAACTCAAAGGCATTCAGGCAATTTTTATAGTTGACAAACGACCCATTAATTGGGAAATTAGTATGTGAAAGGTGAAGGAGGTTCAAAAATGAATGTTATGCAGCTGCTTGAAAAAAATCAGCAGGTTCATTTTCAAATTTTAGCTGTTTTTTTTCAGAACGGCTCAGAAATCTCTTACAAGAAACTTGCAAAAACATTATCCATTTCCGCACCCACTTTGCAAAAAGAACTTCAAAATCTTCATCAAAATTTAGTCGCTTTCCATGAGGATGCGGCATTGACTTATTTAGAAAATGATCAAGTACAGTTAACACTTCCGCTTGATTTCTCACTAAAAAAATTCTTTTATGCGTATCTTTCAGAAGCAATCGATTTTCAGATATTGTCGTATTTGTTTTTTCATCGAGATGAGTCAACGACGAAAATGATGTTAGAACTGATGTTGAGTGAAGCTTCATTGTTTCGTCGATTCAAAGCCATCAATCAGTTATTGAAAGAATTCGACATCCAATTAAAAAATAAAAAATTGCTTGGGGATGAAAAACAGATTCGCTTTTTCTATTATCAGTTTTTTTCACAAAGTTATCCCAATGAAGAATTGATCGCTCGCTTGAATGCACCAGCCATCAACAATTTGATTCGAGTAATCGAAAAACAGCTACAGACAACGTTTAGTCAATCCGAACGCTGGAAAGTCGGGCTGTGGTTAGGTATTATGGAAGCCCGTTTTGATTATCGTGGCTCGCAGCAGCATGAAGCATCGTATCCATTGTTGAAGTCATTGGAAAATGAAGCGATGTTCCAGCTTTTGCGGAATATATTAGGACGCTATCTCAGTCGTTTTGCCGTATCCTGGAGCGATTATGAAACGGTTTATTTCTATTTATTTTTATTAGCTGAAGGCTTGATTCGCCCTTCACTGGATGACTCCTTGCAAAAATCACTTTTCTTCCAAGAGATCGATGCGTTAAATGGGGAGCTGCTGCAGGCAATTGGTGATAGTGAGAGAAAGACTACAGAAACTTCTACGGAATTATGCGTCTTCTTGACGAGTGTGACGATCCAAGCGTTGTATATTCATGGCGGCATTATTGCCTTTGCTGAATTTCAGCCGCAAAGTGTTGCGAATGAGAGCTTGATTGAAGTGGCACAGCAAGCAATTGAACAGTTGGAGAAAAACGTAAACCAGTCCTTTTCTCTTGAGAAAAAGCAGCATTTGACCAATGAATTGCTTTTGATCCGTCAATGGATTCAAGTAAAACAGGAAAAAGCATTTACGGTCGGCATTTTGTTGACTCAATCACGATTACGCAGTGGCTTTTTGCGGCGTTTTTTGATCAAAGAATTGGCTGGCTATCCGAATATTCATTTTGAGGGGACGAAGGAGAAGGATTATGATTTATTGATCGTTGATCATTCTGAGATCTCGGAAGGCTATCGTTATAAAAAACGATTGATTTTAACAGGTGGGGCAACCCCATTTGAAGAAGAGCGGCTTCATCAAATCGTGGATGAAATACGCAATGAGAACCTTGAAAGCGAGTTGGAAAAGATATGAGAATAGTGATTATTGGAGGCTCTCATGCAGGAATTGCTGCTGCCCGTCATTTAAAAAAAGTTGACCCAAAAGTCGATGTGATAATTATTGAAAAATCAAGCGTTCTGGGTTATGTTGCTAGCAGTTTGAATTTAGTGCTGGAAGGCTACATTCAACGATTGGAAGATTCCCGAACGGCAACTGCGAGTGAGCTTCTTTCTGAAGGAATCAATGTGATGTTAAACAGTGAAGTCACAAAAATCTTTCCGCAAGAACAAACGGTTCATTTTGTCACATCAACGGAATCTTATCAGCAAGAAGACGAAGTGAGTTATGATGGCTTGATTTTGGCGATGGGATCGAGTACTTTCCGTTCGGAGTTTGCCTCAGATGTCGAAGCACATATAACGACCTACAAAACCATTGGTCAATCAAAGCAAGCGTTAGAAAAAATCGAAAGTGCGCAAACCGTGGCGATCGTTGGCGCGGGTCTGATTGGGTTTGAATTGGCGGAATCTTTAAGTGGCCAGCAAAAAGCGGTTCATTTGATTGATCGAATGGATACCCTTTTGTTCCGTTATTTTGATCAAGAAATTGCTGAAATTTTGATGGCGCGCTTTCCAGAGAACTTACAAATCTATCTTAACAGCAATGTCGCCCATACGATCAAAGACGAGAAGGGTGAATATCAGGGAATCGTGCTTTCAAACGGAACCAAGATTCGAGCTGACGTGGTCGTTTATGCCGTAAATCCGCGACCGAATGTCGCATTGGTTGAAGATTTTTTAAAACTAAATCTCGATGGCACGGTATTTACAAATGAATATTTACAAACGTCTGACCCAGCGATTTATGCAATTGGTGACCTGGTTTCGATTCCTTTCAATCATTCGGATAGCTCTTTGTATATCCCTTTAGTGACTAATGCTTATCGGACGGGGATCGTAGCTGCCACCAATTTATTGGCAAATGAACGGGGAACGACGAAAATTCCTTTTCCAAAAATGCAACGGACCGTCGTTAGTAAACTGTTTGGCTATTTCGTCAGCAGTTCAGGTATTAATGAGACCGAGGCACCGTATTACGGCTTTGAAGTAGATTCAGTGACGCAGACATTTCATTCTCGGACATTTTTCGCGACAGATGAGGATTTTGAAGTAACGTTAAAACTGATTTTTGATCAGCAAACGAAAGTGATTATGGGGGGACAAATCATTACGAGTGATCGTGGAAGTTTGGAGATCATCAATACGATCTCAACCTTGATCAATAGCAAGACGACCTTGCACCAACTAGCGACAATGGATTACTTTTTCAATCCAACCATTTCTTTCCCTTTGCACTTTTTGAATCAATTAGCCCTTGATGGCTTGTTAAAGTAAAATAATAACTCTTGATAAACCTGCGGTGATCGTAGGTTTATTTTTTTTAATTACAGATAATCGGGAAAGACTATCGATTACAATCAGTGACTGGTATCGCGTATTGAAAACAGGTAGGCTTTTGTCGGAGATTGAATTCAACTGGTATCATGATTTTTTGGAAGAAGAAACTCAAAACGAAAACTATAAAACTCGTTCCACGACTAAACTGTTTTTACTCACAAATTCTTATCGATAGACGAATGGTGTTTAGGTGGAGGAGACGGCGCGTCATTTGCTTTTATCTGAAAAGTTACATCACCATTGCATCAGTAAGTGCTGGCTTTACAAGGGTTTCAATAGATGAAAATAATTGCAAATCTAAGTGATCTGTTATTGAATGATCCTCATAAAATGAATATAGTATGAGCGAGCATTTTATAATTAAAGCAATAAAATAGACAATATTGAGGTAAAAATAAGTTTTCTCGCAAGGATATAAGAGAAAAACATCACATAATCCTTTTCTTTACACACTCATTTTTTCGAAATTGCGATAGGAAAGGGATTTTTTTAAAAAAATTCTTGTGATTTTAAGTGAAATACGTTACCCTATTAAAGAGAGTGAGAATCATTCTCAATAAGGAGGGCGGGGCATGTTTAAAAAAATCGGATTACTGCTGATCTTTGTTCTTCTAGTGGGTTGCTCCTTGTTGGCAGGCACCCATGAATTGTCTTTATCAGGTTTACAGCAGGGTGATCCGAATCATTGGCTTGTTTTGGTAAAAGTTAGGCTTCCACGGACGATCAGTTTGATCATTGCAGGTGGGATCATTAGTATCTGTGGAAAAATTATGCAACACATGATGCAAAATAAATTTGTGGCCTCGGAGTCGATTGGACTGACGGATAGCGCCCGTTTAGGAATTTTGCTCGTTATGCTCTTTCTACCAAATGCCTCAAATTTGATTCGCACTACAGCAGCATTTGTGTTTGCCTACGCAGGTGTGTTGTTCTTTTTATTTTTAAGCCAATTTCTACCAAAGAAAGATCCAATGATGCTGCCTTTAACAGGGGTGATGTTCGGTAATATCATCGGGGCTATCAGTAGCTTCTTAGCCTATCGCTTCCAATTGGTTCAAAACGTTTCTTCTTGGCTGCAAGGAAATTTTGCCACCATTATGGTTGGACAGTATGAACTTTTGTATTTGACGATTCCCGTTTTCGGTCTATTGTATTTCTTGGCTTATGAGATCACGATCGCCGGTTTAGGAGAAAGTGCGGCTAAGAGTCTGGGAATCAATTACTTGTTCTTGCGTTTTGCTGTATTTGCGCTGGTGGCGTTTGCTAGCAGTATCGTTTTATTGACTGTGGGGCAAATTCCTTTTTTAGGGATCGTTATCCCAAATATGATCGGCATGGTTTTTGGGGATCATTTGAAAAACAATCTGCTTTTGATCAGCTTTGCCGGAAGCGCGTTCTTGCTATTGTGTGATGTATTGGCGAGAATCGTCATCGCACCTTATGAAATGCCGGTCAGTGTTGTTGCCGGCGTACTGGGTGGCTGCTGTTTCTTGATTTTGCTTCTGGGGAGGAAATTTCGATGAAGAAAAAACTCTTTCTTTTGTTGTTTCTGATCCTTTGTGCATGTGGTGCCTATCTGACCTATAACACCTATGGAAACTGGTCATTTGCTTTTGCATTAAGGGGACGCCGAATCTTGGCTTTTGCCTTAGTTGCAATCGCCATCTCCTTTAGTACCATCACCTTACAGACACTGACAAGCAATCGCTATCTGACCCCTGGAATTTTAGGCTTGGACCAACTGTATGTTCTTGTTCAAACCCTTTGTTTCTTTTTTATCGGAGGAATTCAGATGCTGAGCCAAGAAACAGCAACGATGTTTTTGTTTTCTGTCGGCTTAACTGCCGTTCTAGGTAGCTTCTTAATTGGCTTTTTCTATCAAAAAGCAGTCGCTGGGTTGTTTTTGTTATTGATGGCAGGGATGGTCTGTGGCACGATGTTCGGTAGTCTCAGCACCTTTCTGCAAGTGTTGATGGATCCAAATGAATATGATTTACTACAAGGTCGTTTGTTTGCCAGCTTTGGCAATATCAATACCCAGCATCTATTGATTGCTGCCGCGATCATTTTGCTAGGGAGTTTTTGTCTGGTTCTGCTGATTCCAGAATTGAATTTGCTCCATTTAGGAAGTGGGCAAGCCAAAAGTTTAGGTGTATCTGTTCAATGGCTTCATAAAGGTGTTTTATTTTTGATTGCTTTACTGACAGGCACCGCCACTGCTTTAGTTGGTCCAGCAGTTTTTCTAGGCTTTGTGGTGGCAACGATCACCTATCAGCTTTTCCCAACTTATCGTCACGGCTGGTTGTTTTTCGGTGGGAGTTTGATTGGTTTTCTCCTGTTGGTAGGAGGTCAATTCCTAGTGGAACAGGTCTTTCAATGGCAAACGACCATCGGCACCGTGATCCAATTATTAGGCGGTATCTTCTTTATAAGCAAATTGCTGCTGGAAAGGAAAAAATCATGATCGAAACCAAAAATGTATCCAAGAATTATGCAAAAACACAAGTTTTGACGGAATGTTCCATAGCGTTGCCGGAACAGAAAATGATTGCCTTCATCGGGCCCAATGGTGCCGGAAAAAGTACCTTGCTTTCTTTAGTCAGTCGGATGTTGGATCAACGCACCGGTGATATTTATCTGGATGGAACGGAGATTCGTCAATGGAAGTCCAAAGAGCTAGCAAAAAAAATGGCTTTTTTGCAGCAAAGCAATCGCTATGCCGTCAATCTGACTGTAAGAGAACTGGTGGCATTTGGTCGCTATCCGTATAACCGGGGGCGACAATCGGCAGCAGATGATGGGATCATTGATGACGCTTTGTCTAAGTTATCTCTAACCGAATATAGTGATCAATCGATTCATGAACTTTCTGGTGGTCAGTTACAACGAGTTTACTTGGCGATGATTTTAGCCCAAGATACAGATTATCTACTCTTGGACGAACCGTTAAACAATTTAGATTTAAAACACGCCAACCAGCTGATGAAGCTATTGACAACCTTGGTGGAAGACTATCAGAAAACTGTTGTGATCGTTTTGCACGACATTAATTTTGCAGCACGGTATGCCGATCACATCGTCGCGATGAAAGATGGTCAGATTTTTAAAGCGGCTGACACAGAGGCAGTGATTCAAGAACAACTATTAGAATCATTGTATGAGATTCCAATCAAACTGGTACAAGTGGATGGGCGGCAATTTTGCTACACCTTCCAATAAAAAATATGTTTCAAAGGAGGAAAAAATGAAAAAAATAGCAGTAAGTTTTATGAGTATTTTCGTATTAGCGGGGTTGACCGCTTGCGGCTCGAATAATACAGGGACAACAGATTCAACGGGTACAGCTCAAACCCAAGTAGAAGAAAGTACACAAACGCCGACAGAAGTCGAGATTACGGACAGCAATGGGACTGTCACTGTTCCTTATGCGCCGGAAAAAGTTGTTGTCTTTGACAACAGTGCATTAGATACGATGGATGCACTTGGCCTTGGGGATCGAATCGTTGCTGCCGCAACCAGCAATTTGCCAGATTATTTATCAGCGTATGCGGATGTTGAATCAGCAGGGGGAATCAAAGAGCCTGATTTAGAAAAAATCAATCAACTGCAGCCAGACCTAATCATTATTTCTGGTCGACAACGTGATTTCCAAGAGGAATTGTCTGCAATCGCGCCAACCGTTTTCTTAAGCGTTGACAATAGTGATACTTGGGCATCGATCGAAGCCAACATTACGACCATTGGTCAAATTTTTGGTAAGGAAGAGGAAGCGCAAGAACAACTAGCATCGTTACAAGGTCAGATTGATACCTTGAAGGAGCAAGCGCAAAATGCTGACGAGAAAGCCTTGGTTGTTATGGTAAATGAAGGCAATCTTTCTGCTTTTGGTCCAGGTTCTCGTTACAGTATCTTGTATGACACGTTTGGTTTCCCAGCAGTAGATGAGGAATTAGAGGCGTCGACACATGGACAAAGTATTTCTTATGAGTACTTGCTTGAAAAAAATCCTGATGTCATTTTCGTGATCGATCGGACAAAAGCGATCGGTGGCAATGAAAGCGAAAGTGAATTTGTTGCAAATGAAATTGTTCAAGAAACAAATGCAGGGCAAAACGATCAAGTGATTGAATTGGATGCTGCGGTTTGGTATTTAGCTGGTTCCGGATTGGAGTCGATCCAATTGATGATGGATGATGTCAAGCCAGCCGTTGAATAAATAGGTGAAAAAAATTAAGTAATAAGGGACACGCTTATCAGTTTACTGAGAAAGCGTGTCTTTTTATTCGAACTGTTTCTAGGACCTGCGACTGATTTTTGACAAGTTATCCAGCTTTACTTTACCTGTCGTAGTAATTGATTTATAATTAGTACGACAGATGAAGTAATTTAGGAGGCGATTGCGTGATCTCGAGTGACGGAATTCGCGGCTATAACGACGCAATCATTTTATCCATTCTTTCGAAAGAAGACTCTTATGGATATGAAATATCCAAGCGTATTCGTGAAGGAACAGATGCTTTATATGTGATCAAAGAAACGACGTTGTATTCCGCTTTTACTCGGTTAGAAAAACAAGGATTGATCCGTTCGTATCCCGGAGAAGTGACACATGGCAAAAAGCGGACCTATTACCAGATAACTGCAGACGGAAAAGCAAGCCTTTCGGAGAAACTATTGGAGTGGCAGCAGACGAAGATCGTCGTTGACCAGTTCTTACAAGGAGGAGACAAATGAAAACCATTCATGACTATCTAGACAGCTTATTTTTATCAGTACCCATCACACCGGAAACGAAGAAGGCAAAAGAAGATCTTTTAGCGATTATGGAAGACCATTACTTGGAACTGATTCACCAAGGGAAAAGTGAGCATGAAGCCATCGGTGCGGTGATCAGCGAGTTTGGTTCGGTGGATGAACTGCTGCAAGAGTTAGATGTTTCAAAAGAAGAAGAGCCGATTGATGATTGGTCCGATGCCATCACAGAAGACGATGCGTTTGATTATTGGGGAACTGTGCGGCACTTTGCTTTTTCGTTGTCGATAGGAATCGGCTTTTGTATCGCCTCCCTAGCAGCCCTAATGCTCTTTGTTAGTGTTTATGCTGAGACCTTTGGAATAATGGTGATGTTTCTTTTCATCGCCATCGGGGTTGGTTTTATCATCTCTAGCAGTTTGCACTTTTCCGGTGCTCGTAAGCAGTTAGATGATCGACCAATCAAAAGGGATGCCAAACGAGAAGCCGCTCAGCAACTAGCAAATTATGAAAAAAGTTTTCGTATTGGTCTTGTTTTAGGAATTGGTGCCTGTATTTTATCAATTGCGCCTGTACTTTTAAGTGAATTGTTTTATTATTCTGTTGAGTTTGGTATTTCCTTGTTTTTCTTGACAGTTGCAGTGGGTGTGTTCTTTATTATTTATGTAAGTATTATTCGTACAGGCTTTGCGAAGCTGGCAACTGAGACGTATTTTATTCGTGACGAAGAGAATCTTGGTGATCGAGCAACACGTCATAAATATGGCGAATCCGCTGGTAGAGTTACCTTTTTTCGAACAGTCTACTGGCCAGTGATTTTGGTCGTTTATATGCTTTGGTCCTTCATGTTTCATGCCTGGGCATACTCTTGGGTCATTTTTGTGATTGGTGGTGTCTTAGAGGACTACTTTATCGGTCAGACAAAAGCCAAAAAATAAGAGATGTTTCAACCGAGAGTGGTTTCTTTACTTTTAAAAAAAGGAAGACTATAATACGGCTTGTAACTGAACCAAGCAAAAAGAACAGCGAGAAATAAGATCCTCTCAATGCTTTTTCAAAAGTTCAGAATACAAGAAAAGAGGCAATGGATATGTTAGAAATTCATTATCTGAAAAATGGTAGCAAAGAAATAACAACAATTGAATCCCCAGAGCGCTTTCTCGCAAGTCAATACTTGGAAGTTCCACCTTTTCAAGATCATTACCCAGTCGAAGAAGTTTTTCTAGACGGCAAGCGGATTACATTGAAGGAGCGAACGATCGGTGGATTGTTCAACTATTTCAATACTAAATAAAAAAATTGTCTTTTTTTATGACTCACTTTCCATTGTGAGGAATCATAGGAAGAGGCAATCTTTTTTTGTTTAATTGAGAATAAGAGATGTAATTGAGAATCTAACAGGTAGGAACTTTGCTTAGAAATGATTAGCCAAACTTATTACTATACTCCATTTGCTTTCGATAAAAAATAAATATGCTCATTTCTGAGGATGATAACATTTTTTTTGACTATTTCTGAATAAACTATTGCATTTTGTAGTTAGATATACTAATAATTAATAGAGATTATTCTCAAATAATTATTCTAATTGGAGGAAATGATATGTCATTAATTGGAAAAGAGATTGGTTCATTCGAAGCGAAAGCTTACCACAATGGAAAATTTATAGATGTTTCATCAGAAGATTTTAAAGGAAAATGGAACGTTGTTTGTTTTTATCCTGCAGATTTCTCATTTGTTTGTCCGACAGAACTTGAGGATTTGCAAGACCAATATGCATCATTAAAAGAATTAGGCGCAGAAGTTTATTCTGTATCAACTGACACCCACTACACACATAAAGCGTGGCATGACCACTCTGATGCTATCAATAAAATCGAATATATCATGATTGCTGATCCTTCTCATGTGATCTCAGAAATCTTTGATGTATTAGACGAAGCATCAGGTTTGTCTCAACGTGGTACATTTATCATCGATCCGGATGGTGTGGTACAAACGGTTGAAATCAATGCGGATGGTATCGGTCGTGATGCTAGTGGTTTGATCGATAAAATCCGTGCCGCACAATATGTCCGTACCCATCCAGGTGAAGTATGTCCTGCAAAATGGAAAGAAGGCGAAGAAACTTTAACGCCAAGCTTAGACCTTGTAGGCAAGATTTAGGAGGCTCTCATGGCATTAGATAAGGCAATCAAAGACCAACTGACGCAATATCTAGCGATGCTAGAATCAGAGGTTGTTTTTGCGGCGACTTTAGGTGAGGATGATTCTTCAACGAAAGTACGTGAATTCTTAGAAGAAATCGCAGAAATGTCGTCAAAAATCACGATTCAAGCTGTAGCAAGTGAACGGACACCAAGCTTTTCGATCAATCGTCCCGGTGAAGAAAGCGGCATCGCTTTTGCTGGTTTACCGTTAGGACATGAGTTCACTTCATTTATTTTAGCGTTGCTTCAAGTAAGCGGTCGTCCGCCGAAAATTGATGAAGCACTTCAAAAGCGCATCAAAGCGATCGATAAGCCATTACATTTTGAAACCTATGTCAGTTTGACCTGCCATAACTGTCCTGATGTTGTTCAAACGTTAAACATTATGGCAGTGCTAAATCCTTCCATCAGTCACACCATGATCGAAGGTGGGATGTTCAAAGAAGAAATTGACAAGAAAAAAATTATGGCTGTGCCAACAGTCTTTCTAGATGGGGAAGAATTTGCAAGCGGCCGACAAACGATCGAACAGTTGTTGGAAAAAGCAGCTGGTCCGACGAGTAAAGATGACTTTGCTGAAAAAGAGCTTTTCGATGTATTAGTTGTCGGTGGCGGACCTGCAGGCGGAAGCGCAGCGATTTATGCAGCGCGTAAAGGCATCAATACTGGGATGGTTGTCGAAACAATGGGTGGACAAGTAATGGAAACCCTGGGGATCGAAAATATGATCGGTACCCCTTATACCGAAGGTCCAAAATTAATGCGTCAGGTAGAAGAGCACATCAACGAATACAATGTAGACGTGATGAAAGGTCAGCGTGCGAAAGATATTCGCCGCAATGACGTCATCGAAGTTGAATTAGAAAATGGTGCAGTATTAAAAACCAAAACGGCCATTTTAGCAACTGGCGCTCGCTGGCGCAACATCAATGTTCCGGGAGAAAAAGAATTCAAAAATAAAGGTGTTGCCTATTGTCCGCATTGTGACGGTCCGTTATTTGCTGGGAAAGAAGTTGCCGTCATTGGTGGCGGAAACTCTGGGATCGAAGCAGCAATCGATTTAGCTGGCATGGCGAAACATGTCTATGTTCTTGAATTTTTACCAGAACTAAAAGCGGACCTTGTGCTACAAAACCGTTTGAACACGTTAGATAATGTGACTGTTATTACGAATGCGGCAACGAAGGAAATTGTTGGATCCGATCATGTCGAACAATTGACCTACGTTGATCGTGAAACGAATGGTGAATTCACTTTAGCTGTGGAGGGTGTCTTCATTTTGATTGGCTTGATGCCGAATACTGAATGGTTAAAAGATCGTGTCGTCTTAAATGAACGCAATGAGATCGTGGTGGACAAACATGGCGCAACCAACATTGAAGGGGTCTTTGCAGCGGGAGATTGTACCGATAGTGTATACAAACAGATCATCACTTCAATGGGTTCAGGTGCCACTGCTGCATTAGGTGCGTTTGATTACCTGATTCGCTCGTAAGTAGGTAAGTAGCTTATTATTTGATCTAGATCAGAAACGTCTCAGGAGCTTCTAGCAGCTTCTGAGACGTTTTTTCTTTGAGGGGAAGGAGATTTGAAGGAAGTTGACAGAAGGACAGTTTCTATATTACAATGAAAAAAACTCGTTCAAAAAAGAAAGAGGTATATTAATGAGTGTCGTAGGTATCTAATCAGCTAATTAAAACAAATAAGCAAAAACAGACTGTTTATTTGTTGTGCCTGTAGATACCGATAAAAATCGTTATTGATGAATCAGGTGATGGGAGACTATCGCTTTTTTTGTACACTTTTTTGGACGGGGATGTTACCGGGATCCTCAGGCACAAGAAAGGATCACTCATGAAGATACCTCAAGCAACTGAATTTGAACAAATTAAAGAACAAGTAAGTAAAAAAATAATCAGCGATTATGGTAAAGCACGTTTTGCCAATGAAAAACCAGCAGCTACGATCCATTCCGCCCAAAAACGAGTGTCTGAGACAACTGAAGCGATGGCGCTATTAGACGCCGGACGTCAAGTCCCTTTCATGGGGCTTCAGCATGTCTTACATCATACGGAGAAGATTGAAAAAGGCTTTGTATTGGAGCCGCAGGAATTGATTGAATACGGAGACTTTTTACGGTCTTTTCGAATCATCCGTCAATTGTTTGAGAAAAATCAATCAATTGCCCCAAGATTGCATCACTATGCACAGGGGTTGGCCGACTTTTCTGAAATCGCCGAAATGATTTTCCAAAAAATTCGCAATGGTCAGGTAGATAGTAACGCCAGCCGAGAATTACGGAAAATTCGTGGCACAATTGAGAAATATGAGGCCGATTTAAAAAAAGTTTTTGCAAAGTTTTTTAAAGAAAGTCGCTATCTGCAAGAAAACCGTGTGATCAAAAAGAACGACCGTTATACGCTGCCGGTACGTGCTGAATTTCAACAGCAAATTAAAGGGACGATCATCGAACGTTCTAATAAACGCGCGACTGTTTTTATTGAACCAGAGGCAGCTGCCCGTCTGAATGATCGATTGATTTTGGCACAGGCGGAAGAAACGGCCGCCCAATACCAAGTTTTATCAGAATTGACCGGGGCAATCGCCGAACAAATGAATGCAGTATTTGCCTGTCTTGATATTTTAGTGGTACTAGATATTATTTTTGCTCGTGGAAAGTATTGTCGGGAAATCAATGGTCAACCGATAGCAATTACTGAAGAAGAAGTTTTGCTTCTTGATCAAGTCCGGCATCCTTTACTGGGCACTGATGCTGTTCCTCTATCTTTAAAACTAGGAGAAGAGAACCGATGTATGGTCATCACAGGTCCGAATGCTGGTGGTAAGACGGTTGTCTTAAAAACCGTCGGACTCGTTTGTGCGATGGCACATTACGGCTTGTTTCCAGCGCATAATGGCAACAGCAGCGTGCCGTTTTTAAAAAGTCTTTGGATGGATATCGGGGATCAGCAAAGTCTAGAAAATTCTTTAAGTACCTTTTCTGGACACATGTCGAATATTGCACAGATCATGACGAATGCCAGCCGGAACAGTATCGTTTTGTTAGATGAAATTGGCAGCGGGACTGAACCAAATGAAGGAGCAGCTTTAGCGATCGCCATTATGGAATCGATCTATCGATCGGGGGCGTTAATGATCGCCACGACTCATTATGGTGAAATCAAGCAGTTTGCTCTTGATCACCAAGATTTTGAAACAGCGGCGATGGCTTTTGATGCCAAGACCCTGACGCCGAAATACCGCTTGTTGACCAATGCGGTCGGTGAAAGTAATGCGTTTTGGATCGCCGAAAAAATGGCGATTCCTGCTGAGGTCGTGCAAACGGCAAAGGACTATTTAAAGAATAAATCTTATTCTTTTGAGAAGCAGCCTTTTGAGACGTCCAGAAAACGAACCGATCCTCAGGAAACAAAGTCTGAGCACACTTTTCAAAAGGGAGACCAGGTCTTTTCAGCAGAGCATGAAAAACGGGGAGTCTTTTATGAATACTTGGAACAGGGACAAGCGAAGATTTATATTGAGAAACAATGTTTCGTTGTTGCTGCTCGGCGATTGCAACTGCTCACCAAACGAGAAGCACTCTATCCAGCCGGCTATGATCTAGATCAATTATTTTCCGATTTTGCCCAACGTAAATTTACCCGAGATATTGAACGTGGGTCTAAAAAAGCGCAAAAGCAGTTACGAAAAGCAGCGCAAGAGCGTCAGGCCAAACGATCATTGGATTGATCGGCACAGATATATTTAGAGCGGGAGTATAAAATCAAGAAAGCAGCTCTTTTTCGAGTTTTAGAAAAAGAGCTGTCTTTTTTTGAAAATGACCGTTTTTTAATAACGCGTATGATCGAAGGGAATCCAGTGATGGTCGAATGATTTCCATTGATTTTTCTTTAAATGTCGGAAATTACTCGAAATATCTAAATTCTTTAAGAAAAGTTAAAGAAAAATAAAAATAACAAAGAATGGGTTGTATCTTTATACGAGGAAGGGTACCATTCATAGTGGATTGAAAATAACATATAACCTTGTTAGGTGAGGCTCCTATACAAACATAAGCTATTGCGCAGAAACGTCGAAAGACGCCAATGTGTAAAACAGGAATTGTCGGATTAAGGCTTTTCATAAAATAGCTAAGAAAGGGAACAACTTTCTTTACGTTGTATAGTGCTAAAACTCGGACGATGAGATTGCTAGCAAAGTCTGACGTCCTAAGAGAAGTGAGACTTTTTTGCTTTTCTCTTTGATGGATGACTAAGCTCAAAGGGCATAATAACTGGTACCGTCTGAACACCTACTCCAAGGCAAGAGGAGTGGAAGCAATGATAGAAAAAAAGAAGATCGATTGGCTGCTGATCATAGCTTATTTGCTATTGAGCCTTATCGGTCTTTTAATGATTTATAGTGCAAGTTCTTATCGTTTATTAACGAGAGATCAGCCGCCAGCAAGCTTATTTATGCGTCAGCTTGTCTTTCTGTTACTCAGCTGGGTGCTCCTTTTCATTATTCAGCGAACACGGCGTGAGATTCTGCTCAGTAAATATTTAGCGATCGGTCTGTTGGCATTTGGCGTCTTTACTTTACTATTGGCACGTTTGCCGTTTTTCGGTGTTTCTGTCAATGGAGCGCAACGATGGGTCTCGATTGTAGGGATACAATTTCAGCCCTCAGAGATCGTGAATGTGGGCATGATCTTATACCTTGCTCATTACTTTCAATCAGCAAAAACTACCTTGCAGGAAATGAAACGTCCGCTTTTCGTTTTATTTTTGTGCTGTGTGTTGATCCTCATTCAACCAAAAGTAGCCGGCGTGATGATTTTACTTTTCTTGGCTTTTATCATGATTACCACGGTTCAGGTACCCGTTAAACTCACGGCTCTTTTGTTTGGCGGGTTATTAATCAGTCTGTTCTTGGTTGCTATGTTGATCCTCTTTTTAGGAAACAATGATTTATTGCCCCACATGTTTATGCATGTGTATAACCGAATTCGATTAGTGGGAGATCCATTTTCCGACCCATATAATCAAGGATTCCAAATGATCCATTCCTACTATGCTTTGTTCAATGGTGGTCTTACGGGCCTTGGTTTAGGAAATAGCATCACCAAGAAAGGCTTTTTACCAGTAGCAGAGACTGATTTTATTTTCTCCGTTTTAGTAGAGGAATTAGGGTTGATTTTCGGCATTTTTGTCATCGCTTTATTATTCGTAATCATTTTACGTCTGTTTATACGATCAGCGGCAATCGCAAATCCTCAGATTGGCTTAATATTATTGGGAACCAGCACGTTGCTGTTATTACAAACAAGTATCAATATTGCCAGTATTTTAGGGTTGATGCCGATGACGGGGGTACCTTTGCCATTCATTAGTTATGGTGGCTCCAGTTACTTTATTCTTTCATTTGCCTTCAGTTTATGCCTGAAACTAGAACGAGAGGAGGGTATACTTAATGAAGTTCCTCAAACGACATGAAGCAAACTATGCTTTATTGCTGCCGATTTTCCTGCTGTTTTTGTTAAGTATCTGGGTACAACATCAGGCTTCTGTGATGGATGGCAATGATCCTTCAGGGATTGTTTTTCGGCAGATCCTCTTTTGTATCCTTTCGGCGATTGCTCTTTTTGTAACGAGTTTGATTCCTACGAATTTACTCCTCCGCTTTTCTGGTCTTTTGTACTTGCTATCACTTGGTTTGATGGCCTCTCTTCATTGGTTTTACGATCAAACGATGTTTGAACAAACGCACACCAAACGGTGGATCAGATTTGGTGCGTTTACGATTCAGCCTTCTGAGTTTATGAAAGTGGCCTTTATGCTCTTTATGGTCTATCTCACTTTAGTCTATGAGAAACGTAAAGCAGAACGAACAATCAAATCCGATTTGATCTATGTTACTAAGATCCTGCTATACAGCTTACCCACATTTTTATTGATGTTTATGCAGCGGGACTTTGGAACGAGTTTGGTGTTTATCGTGATGTTAGGTGCCTTATTCATCATTTCCGGTGTTCATTGGAAAATACTGACCGTCGTGATCGGTTTGATTGCCGCTCTTGGTGCTATTTTGTTGCTACTCGTATTCACGGAATGGGGCAATCGTGTGTTGTTTCGCCTTCACTTTTCACAATATCAATTGGATCGGGTGAGAGCCTGGGCAGATCCACTCGCGTACCAAGATTCCATCGCTTTCCAACAAGTCCGCAGTATGTGGGCGATTGGTTCTGGCGGCTTATTGGGGGCACCTGATACCCATACAACGGTGTATGTGCCGGTTCGGGAGTCAGATATGATCTTTACAGTCATTGGAGAAACGTATGGCTTTTTAGGAAGTACTTTAGTCATCTTCCTTTATTTCTATCTGATCTATCAAATCATTTTTGCTGCTTTAAAAACAAATAACAAAGCATCGGTCTATATTGCGATTACCTATGTGTTTGGTTTGGTTTTTCAAATTTTTGAAAACATCGGAGCGGCGATCGGTTTGCTGCCTTTAACCGGCATTCCCTTACCATTCTTAAGTCAAGGAGGAACCTCTCTGATTGCGATCAGCATTGCTATGGGAATTATCTTTGGGTTAGACAAATTTCCGATAAAAGCCAAAAATAGGTCGTATCCATTAAAAGAAAGTAGGGGCTTAACATGAGTAAAACAGCAAAAAAAGGAGTGATAGGCGGAATACTCTGCAGCTGTTTTGCATGGCTGTTTTTCCTCGTAGCATTAGAACCGCGCTGGTTCCAAAGCATCGACAACCTGTTTTCCCAGTTGCCTCAATGGCGGACACCTGCTGTGGAATCGCTTTTTCTCCCACTTGCCAGTACGGCTACGATCATTCCCATAGCTGTCGTTCATTTCCTGTTAGCAAGTATTTTATTTATGCGCAAGCAGCGGTTAGAAAGTCTTTGGTTGATGGGGAATATGATTGTGATCAGTGGTGTTGGTCAAGTGATCAAGAAAGTAGTTGATCGACCGAGACCGGATTTTGCTGACAGTATGGAACGGGCATCAGCAAGTTTTCCGAGTGGACATACATTATTAGCGACCACGTTGATTATTTCTCTCCTCTTTTTCTTGGGGCAAACAGTTCCTGCCAAAAGAGGCAAGCGTCACTTTATCCAAAACATGGCCCTATTTCTAGGATTGATCTATTTGTTGCTGATTATGATGAGTCGGTTGCTATTTGGGGTTCACTATCCCAGCGACTTGCTAGCAAGTATTTTATTGGCAAGTGGGATCAGTTATATCACCTATGCTTTCGTCTTTTCAATCAAAAAATATGTACTTAGGGGGAGATAAATTGAGTACAGCAAAAAAACTAATAATCATTTTCCTGGTATTGCTGACCGGAATTATCTCAGCAGGAACTGTCTATGCGGTTAGGGTGTATTTTCAAGTAGAGGATGTTGCCCACTCGATCCATCGTCCAATCGAAGGACGAGAAGAGGCGGAAGTCATCGAAAATGCCGAGCCTCTGAGCCTTCTTTTGTTAGGGATCGCCAATGACTCTCGTCGCAAAACCGATTTTCGCGCCAACACCATCATGGTAGCAACGTTGAACCCTGCCACAAGAAAAACCACCCTCACGAGTATTCCTAGAGATGCTTATGTGGAAATCGTGGGACAAGGGTACCATGATAAAATCAATCATGCCCATTCTTTTGGTGGGGCAAAGATGATGATTGAAACCGTCGAACAATATCTTGATATACCGATCCATCATTATTTCTCCTTAAACATGGATGGGATGGCAGATCTTGTTGATGCAATTGGTGGCATCACGGTTGAAAATGAATTTGCTTTTACTGCTGAGAAAATCGATTACCCAGAGGGGATCCTCGATTTAGATGGCTGGGAGGCGCTTCAGTATACTCGTATGCGAAAGGATGATCCAGAAGGTGACTATGGCCGTCAGCGCCGTCAGAGAGAAGTGACTGAGATTCTGGCAAAAGAGTTAGTTTCACTTTCCAGCGTGATGCGGATTCAGGATCTGCTAACGATCATTGGAGAAAATGGCGAAACCGATCTAACTTTTTCGCAAATGAGTCAATTATTTATCCAATATCAATCAGCATTAGGGACTGTCGAGTCTTACCAAATGGCTGGCAGTGGGTTCACCGGCGATGGCTTCAGAGGAGAATATGGAATTTCCTATCAAGAAGTAACGCCTGAAGAGCAACAGACGACGAGCCAACGTTTAAAAAATGAGTTGTTGATTGATTAACGTCCTGGCTTAGAAACAGAACCAGTTCAATTTTGTTCTTCAAGTATTTCGTAATTAGAGTTGACAGCCGCTTTTCCTCAGGATACTCTTTAGTCAAGCAATGCATTACGGCTTAATAACAAGAGTTTGTTTGGAAAAGAGCTGTCAACTCTATTTCTATTGTTCCACCCTGTCGCTAAGTTATTACAAGGAGGAAAAGTATGAAGATCGTCTTTAAAGACCAATTACCATCTGATTCAAATCAAGTACTCGCTTTGTATGAGGGAGTTGGCTGGAGCGCCTATACTAAAGATCCCGAGCGTCTTTTAAAAGCGTTAGCCCACTCAGAGGTGATCACGGCCTATGTTGAAGAGCAGCTAGTGGGGCTTATCCGTTGCATAACCGATGGACAAACCATTCTTTATATTCAAGATCTATTAGTAGCATCCGAGTTCCAAGGTCAAAAAATTGGTCAGCGATTACTCAAAAAAATGCTGGCGAATCATCCATCAATACGGCAAAAGGTTTTGATTACGGACAACACAGAAAAAACGCGTCATTTTTATGAGGCGTGTGGCTTTTCCTCTGTGGAAGAGCAGCAAATTGCCGCATTTATCTATTCAGCAAAAAGCGAATAAGGAATAAGAAAATCGATGTGTCACTGAGAATATTTTTTTAGTTGCGTTGGGTTTTAAGAAGGAGTGGAGAAAAATGAAGATGCGCTTTGCGTTACTTTTTTTGTGTCTCTTTATTGGTGTTGGCGCTTGTGGAGGAAGTCTATTGGCGTTTAAAAGCATTGAGCCGTTAAGCAAAGGGGAGACATTTGCTGGTTTGGAAGCGGCCATGCTGCAAGGAACACCCTTCACGACCTTCTTAATTCCCGGCTTGTTTTTGTTCGCTATCTTAGGTTTGGGTAATCTGATTGTTGTTTTCCTCTTGCGGCTTAACAAAGGGTACCACGGGGTAATGCTTTTAGGCATGAGTTTAGTTGTCTGGATCATCGTGCAGGTCATCTTATTACAAGAATGGAATGTCTTGCATGTGATTTTCTTTTTGCTAGGGTTGCTCCAGTTTGCTTCAGCAGTCTACTTTGTCAGACGGTTGCATATTCCGTTGCCGTTTTCAGCTCATCAAAATTGATTAGATTCGAGATGTAGAGATGAAAAAAATTAAATTAATTGAAAGTTTGCTATGAAAAACATGGATTTTTGAAAAATTCTTCTTGAAATCATCCTTCGTTTTTAAAATTATGCTAAACTGAAAGAAGTTGAATTACTTTCTAGAATCAGGAGGATTTATTATTGGAGTTTCTTAAAAAATCAAAAATTTTTGCAGGTCTAGTGATCGTCTGTCTCTTAGGGATCGCGGTCTGGATCTATTCAAATATACTGTTTGTCTTTCGACCACTGGAAGCCATCTTTTCTAGTGTCTTTTTACCAGTATTGATTTCAATTTTTATTTTTTACATCTTTTTACCTTTCTTTAATTGGGTAAAAAAAAGAACGAAAAAGAAAAGCATTGCGCTATATTCGACATTGCTGCTGATCGTTTTTGCAGCGTATTTGATCGTTCAGGTGATTGGACCAGCATTAGCCTATGAGATGGGGCGTTTTATCAATCAAATTCCCATCATCATCAATTTGGTGATCGATACTATTGATCATTCTTATTTAGAAGAATTATTTGGTCCTTTTATTGATTCGATTGATATTTCCCAAGCTAGCAACTTTGCCTTACAGTTTATTACCGGGGCAACCAATAGTCTGACGAGTTTGATCTCCATCGTTTCTCATTCAGCGATCGTCTTGTTTACGATCCCACTGTTATTAGTGTATATGTTTAAAGACGGTGAGAAAGTTCCTGATTTTTTGGCAAGTAAGACACCGAAAAACTATCAAGGCTTAATGCGACAACTTTGTAGTGATTTTCATCAAGCAGCGTCAGCGTACATCGGTGGGAAATTGCTGGTTTGTTCTTATGTTGCGGTTTCAAGCTATTTCATTTTTTCTTTGCTAGGCTTACAAAATGCCTTACTATTAGGATTAATTTGCGGCGTTCTGGACATTATTCCTTATTTCGGCCCCTTTATCGGAGCAGCACCAGCCTTTTTATTTGCGTTAAGTCAAGACATTCGAACAGCTATTTTTCTGATTGTCGGAATCACGATCATTCAGTTAGGTGAATCATATCTTGTTTCACCATTAGTGATGAAAAAAGTATTGCATATCCATCCAATCATTGCGGTTTTCTTATTATTGATTGCCGGCAACTTGCTTGGATTTGTAGGCATGATTGTGGCACTGCCAGTGTATTCGATCGTGATGGCAATGTCTGGTACATTGTTGCGTTTTTTTCAAGAACGAAAATTAGAACGATCTGTAATTGATAAAGATTCATTATAACGAAAATGTTCTACCTTGCTGATGGAGCGGTCTCCATCAGCAGGTTTTTTTGTTTTTAAGCACTACGTAGCAAGGCCTCAAGACAAATGCTATACTTATTGAAACGAGAAGGACGATAGGAGTGAGGAAATGAAGGTTTTATGGAACGATCAAATCGTTGATCGAGAAGCGGTGAAAATTGACATTGAAGATCGCGGTTATCAGTATGGTGACGGAATCTATGAAGTGATTCGAATCTATAATGGTCGCTGCTTTATGTTAGGGGAGCATATGACTCGCTTAGAAAGTAGTGCGCAAAAAATTAAACTGACGTTGCCTTATACAATTCCCCAATTAACTGAAAACCTTAAGTTACTGGTTAAAACCGAAGGAATCACAGAAGGAGAGATCTATCTTCAAATCACCAGAGGAATCGCCTCTCCCCGCAATCACGAGTTCCCGTCTGCTGGAGCAGTCAAAGGAGTCGTGACCGCAAATGTGATCCCCTTTGAACGACCTCTGGAAATGCAGCATGCAGGGCTATCTGCGACCGTTCTTCCAGATGAGCGTTGGTTGCATTGTGATATCAAATCATTGAGCTTGTTAGGAAATCTGTTAGCGCTAGATCAAGCGATCGAAGCGGGGTTCGATGATGCACTCCTGCAACGAGATGGATGTTTCACGGAAGCTTCGGCATCAAATCTCTGGTTTGTCATTGATGGTATCGTCTATACACATCCGGATGGACGCTTGGTATTACCAGGTATCACGAAAATGAAGGTGCTACAGTTGTGTCAGCAATTAGAAATTCCTTATCGAGAAGAACCTGTCCCTGTTGAGGCACTAAACAACGCGCAAGAATGTTTTTTGACCAATTCTGTCTGGGAAATTGTGCCTATCGTCAAAGTAGATGGGAAATCAGTTGGCAATGGTACATTGGGTTCGATCACGAAACGTTTGCAAGCAGCCTATATCGCTGCTACAAAGAGTATGTGCGAATCCTAGTTAACAAGCAAAAGAAACGATTCAAAAAAACTTTGGCCCACCCAGCATGTTTTATAGCTAGGTGGAACAAAGTTTTTTTTGGATACAAGTGCAGATTTTACCATTCACTAGGATTCCACAATTTTCCGTCAAGTTCTCCTTGTTTCAATTCGATTCGAATTTCTTGCTGATGAAGCAACTTCTCTAGTTCTTGCAAAAATGCTTTTTCGTGATAGTCAGCTGTTTCTTTTATTGACTGCTCTATCAGTGGCTTCAGCCATTCGTGATCCATCACAGCACCTCCAATTCAGTTAAAGCGTCATCTAATTCGATCAACGTTTCATGGTTTTCCTGCAACAAGGATAGCAAAGGAGCAAGCTGCGGTTTTTCAGAAACCAAACGCGCCAGCTTTTCGCTAAACCATTGTTGCTTTTGATCAAATGTAAAGGGAGCCGGCATTAATAAAAGTTGCTGATAGGCAATGACAAAGGCTCGTTTCTCTTGTTCTGATTTATACATCAGTTGATCGAGGACAACGATGGGGAGTACCGTCATTTGGTGTTTTTTTGCCATGAGTACCAGTGGGTGCAAAATTTCATTGAAGGTCGTATTTTCTCGGCCGCCTAGCTGAAATTCTTTGGCGGCAACGCCGGTAGAAACGGCGAAACTGATTTCCTTGCCCACCAATGCAGGGGCACATTTTTCCCAAACCGTATCGATCCAAGCTTTCATTTTTGCTGGAACGCTGTACCAATATAGGGGGAATTGTAGAATCAAACGATCGCATGTTTGCAACAGCATCCGTTCATTGGCGAGAGAAAAATCAGAAAGATCATCAAGGAAATGCATGGTGACGTTAGGAAGCTTGGCACTTTCACTAAAGAATCGTTGGGAAAGCGAATTGTGGAAATCCGGATGGCTGGCTACCACTAAAGTTTTTATCATGAGACTGATCATCCTTTCCTATTACATTTACCATATTTTACCAAAAAGAGAAACTAGTCTGCTTTTCTTTTTGTCGAAGTTCTTCTCTTTTAGTTTCGTTTAAGGTACTTCTTTTATACTTGTTATAAGAAAAAGCCAGTAGCGGCTTAAGCGTGATAGAAATGGGGGAATAGAGGATGGAATCAAATGATCCCTTGATGAAAGGTCTAGCAACTATAATAAGGATCGTTGCAAATACAGTGAACTATGTCGAAAATGGACTTGCCAGTTGCAAACAACGAATTGATGGAAAGCGTCAAACGAAAGAAAATGATTACGGCAACGGGCAAGAGTTTACTGAAGTGACTGTCTACAGATGACCGATGCAAAGAAAATAACAAAGATGGCTCACTCCTCAAAGGGTGAGTCCTTTTTTTTATTTCAAGCCATTCATCATCAGTTTGTACTTTTGTTGAGGGAAGGTATAATGTGTAAATGAAGCATAGTGGAGACGGAAGAATGAAGCAATAGTAGAGAGGAGAAGCAGGTGATGAATCATTTATATAAACGAATCCAATACAAAATTCCAGAGCTGAACCGAGTAGAAAGAACGGTCCTTAACTATTGTTTAAGGGCGCCCGAGAAAGTTTCAGAAATGACGGCCGATGAGTTAGCTTCCCAAACGTACACCAGTCAAGCGACGATCAGCAGAATGGCAAAAAAGCTTGGCTTTACCGGTTTTCAAGAATTCAAATTTTCACTGAAGAATTATCAAACTCTTGAAAAAAAATCATCTACTCAAGCTTCTCTTGGTTTATCCCCACTGATCAAGCAAATGATTGACCAGCTGGCGGCATCCTTATCAATGATCGAAGAAGCCGACTTTCAGCGTGCCGTGGAAATGCTTCAGCAAGCACAACGAATCGAATTTTTTGCTTTAGGGCAAAGTGCGCCGGTTGCATTATCTGCGAGTCGAAAGTTGCGGTTCTTAGGAAAAACGGTTGGCGCTTCAACGGATTGGGATGAATTGACAACCATCGCTAATCAACTATCAAAAAAAGATATGGCTATTTTTATTAGTCATAGTGGGGAAACAATCGGGATGCTAAATTATGCTAACCGGTTGAAACAAAGAGGTGTGCCGATTTTAGCCTGTATTGGTCAATCAACAAGCACGTTGGAAAAGCTTGCCACCTTCTCTTTTTCTGTTGAAATGACAACGATTTATCATCATGAAGTCGATTTGAGCCCACGGATCTCTTTAGCAGCGTTACTGGATATTTTAATTATTCAATACGCCAATCAAATCGAACCAGGACTTGCTCCTGAATGACCATTCCATTTTGTGAATGGTCATTCTTGTTTTGGTAACTGTATTGTAAGCCTTCTTGATATCGTTTACATTTTAAGAGATAAAAGTGTTAGGAGGAAATGATATGCAAAAAGGAAAGAAAGCAAGCTGGATGGAAATTTTTCAAGGACTTGGGAAAACATTTATGTTGCCAGTCGCTTTACTCGCATTCATGGGTTTATTTTTAGGGATTGGTAGTTCATTTTCATCTTCTTCAACGATCGACGTTTTCCCATTTTTAGGTGCCTCTTGGCTTCAAGTGGTTTTTCGTTTCATGTCAACGATCGGTGGGTTTGCCTTTAGTTACTTACCCGTCATGTTTGCGATGGCGATTCCTTTAGGTCTAGCACGAAAAGAGAAGGGAGTTGCGGCATTTTCAGGCTTTGTGGGCTATGTCGTGATGCATTTATCCATCAATTTTTATTTACAAGAAACGAATCAATTAGCTACTGCAGATCAACTTCGAGAAGCAGGACAAGAGATCGTTTTTGGCATTCAAACATTATCAATGGGTGTTCTAGG
The DNA here is from genome assembly GCF_050546735.1 of Enterococcus sp. AZ095a. Taxonomy (NCBI): domain Bacteria; kingdom Bacillati; phylum Bacillota; class Bacilli; order Lactobacillales; family Enterococcaceae; genus Enterococcus; species Enterococcus sp. AZ095a. The sequence continues at coordinate 1,677,807 of NZ_CP172953.1, forward strand.
TGGTATTATCGCAGGATTGATCGTTTATAAATTGCATACGCGCTTCTACCATTTTCAATTGCCAGATAGTTTTGCCTTCTTTTCAGGAGCCCGGTTTGTTCCAATCATCACCTCGCTTACTTTAGCTGTGGTCGGGGTGATCATTCCGATGATTTGGCCATTGTTTGCTATGATCATCACAGGAATCGGACATTTGATCCAACAAGCTGGTCCTTTCGGTCCGTTCTTATTTGGTTCAGGTGAGCGCTTGTTACTGCCATTTGGGTTACACCATATATTGGTTTCCATGATTCGCTTTACCGAAGCCGGGGGAAGTCAGCTGATCGATGGTCAGCAAGTCTTTGGGGCGTTAAATATTTTTTATGCGGAATTACAAAACGGTTTAAGCATCTCACCAAGTGCAACGGCGTTCTTGTCTCAAGGGAAAATGCCAACCTTTATGTTTGGCTTACCGGCAGCAGCATTAGCTATGTACCAGACAGCAAAACCTGAGAATCGTTCAAAGATAAAAGGCTTGTTGATTTCAGGCGTCATTGCAACTTTTGTGACAGGAATTACTGAACCAATCGAATTTTTATTCTTATTCATCAGCCCTTTATTATGGATTTTTCATGTCATCATGACAGGTGCTGGATTTATGGTAATGAGTCTATTGGGTGTCACGATTGGAAATACCGATGGGGGCGTGCTTGATTTTCTTATCTTTGGCGTGATGCAAGGCGCATATACAAAATGGTGGCTCGTTCTGATCGTAGGAGCTTGCTGGTTTGCCCTGTATTACTTTGTTTTTAAAACAGTGATCCTTCGCAAGAACTTGAAGACACCTGGTAGAGAAGAGAACAACGATCAAACGAATGAGTTGGAAGAGGAAATGACCTATTCTGGAAAGAGTGGCTACGATGCCCATGGTATTTTGGCAGCTTTAGGGGGAGCAAGCAATATTGATTCTTTAGACAATTGCATTACCCGGCTACGCCTCGTTCTAAACGATGGTACATTGGTTGATGATGAACGGCTAAAAAAACTAGGTGCGCTTGGGGTCGTTCACTTAGATGATACGAACGTTCAAGTAATCATTGGAACGAAAGTAACAACAGTCAGAAATCAACTTGATGCGATTCTTTAGCAAAATTGTCAAGTAGTAGGAGTGAAGAAAATGTTTTTTGATGAGTCAATCAATCGTAAAGGAACCCATTGTACCCAGTGGGATTATGTGGAAGACCGTTTTGGTGAAAAAAACTTGTTGCCATTTACGATTTCCGATACGGATTTCAAGGTGCCAGCTGCAGTTGAAGCGGCACTTATCAAGCGGATGCAGCACCCGGTATTTGGGTATACACGTTGGAATCATAATGAATTCAAGCAAGCGGTCTGCAAATGGTATTCTGAACGTTTTAACAGCATGATCAAAAGCGATTGGCTGGTCTACAGTCCTTCCGTTATGTATAGCGTTAAACAGCTCGTCACCCTACTCAGTGAACCAGGAGATGGGATCATTGTTCAGACGCCAGCGTATGATGCGTTTTATAAAATGATCAAAGAGAACAAAAGAAAAATCGTACCTAATGCACTCATCTATGATGCTAAGTCGTATCGCATTGATTTCGAAGAGCTAACAAGATTGATGGCACAGCCTGAAAATAAAGTTCTTCTCCTCTGTAGTCCTCATAACCCAACTGGGAGAGTCTGGCAAAAGGATGAGTTGCAACGAATGATCGAATTGGCGAAAACCCATGATGTATTTATCATTTCTGATGAGATTCATATGGATATTGTAAGAAAAGGACAAAGGCATCAACCAATCATTGATTTGTTGCAAAAAAAAGTAGCCCTTGTTACTTCGGGTAGCAAAACGTTTAATTTCCCAGGGTTGATTTATTCTTATGGAATCATTCCTGACTCCAAATTGCGTGATCGCTTCTTAACTCAGTTAAAAGAAGCCGATGGGTTGAGCTCCACCAGTATTTTTGGCATGACCGCAACGATTGCTGCCTACGATAATGAAAGTAAGTGGGTGGATCAGCTCAATGACTATCTGGATGATAACATTGCTTATGTGATTGCTTATTTACAGGAATATCATCCAGAACTCGTGGTCACGAAAAGCGAAGCCACGTATCTTATGTGGATTGATTGTACAGCACTGGATTTAACGATGGTGGAATTGCAGCAACGAATGATTCGTAAGGGAAAAGTCGCGATTATGTCAGGGGAAATCTATGGGAATGAAGGGAGAAATTTTTTACGCCTAAACGTTGGCTGTTCGCGAGAAAAACTCATTGATGGATTGAACCGATTCACATTGAGTTTGACATAATAAAAAAGAACCCACTGAGCAATCAGAAAGATCCTGTATTCTTTCTGATCGCCAGTGGATTTTTTAGTCTTTCGTCCTGTGGGGAGTTGATGTAGTAGTAGCGGGGATTGGTTCAACGACATGGAAATAGCCTTTTTTGTCTTGAATAATCAGCATATCTTGCTGACTCTGGCTCTTGATGATTTCACCTTTAACAATTTCGTTGGTGACAGTCCGATAAATACTTGCAGTCATGCTCATTCCTCCCAACGTTTTTTCCCAACTGGTCTTCAATAGGGGGACCAGTACAAATCAATTGCTTGATTTGTACCAGCAAGGAAAAAGAAAACGAATTGGTATCTTTAGTATAGGAGAGCAATGTTTAGATTGCTGCAATTCCATGTAAAGTTTTTGTTAATCCTTTTATTTTCAACGATTGACTAATCGGCTAAAGAAAAACGCAAGGCCATTTTATTACTGCCAGACTCCACCATTTTTCCTAGTAACGTTGTTGCATTTTTTAAATACAGTTCGGCCATCTCAGCGTTGGCTTCTTCAAGCAGACGAGTAGGCTCCTTTTCAGCGGAAGCTTTACGATCAGTTTCTTGTTGGATGCGGCGACAAGCGGCCATCGTTTCCATTTCAAAACGGTTGGCAAGATCACTATAGCGATCGTAGTCGCTGTCCCCAATCAACGCCAAGGTGCGTCCTAACCAATAGCTATTTGTTGGATCGTAGGTCTTTGTCGTATCACAATAGCCAAGTGGGGTCTTAGTGATAGCTGCATAAAAGGGCACAACGCCGTTGAAGGTATTGGGGCCAAAGGCGAGCCAATGAATGCCAGCGATTGCTGCAGGCACGTGGTTGCGGATCTGCAAAATATGGACTTGCTGGTTGCGATTGAGAGCAATCGATCGAAATTGTGTTTTTTGTGTCTCGGTCCCTGTACCGTAAGGGTCAAAAGGCGTATTTTGGAAGTGGGAGCTCAATGCCCATTTTACATCTTCCACGGATAGCTTTTGTTTTGGGTAGCATACAAACGGGAGCTCTTGATCGATCGGTTCAGCAACTGTTCCGCTAAAGTGTTTTTGAATGTACCATGCCCGCGGGTTGTTGTAACGGGTATCTTTTTCTGAGGAGCTGCCAAAAATATGGCGTAGATTAATGCCTTCAAAATCAGGATTTAATTGATAGTCTTCAATCAACTGTTCGAGATCCTGCGAACACAACGTCATTTCTGAGGCGAAATCGAAGTGATCAATGTTTAAGCGATTGGGTGCCACGACATAGGCATCATCTGGTATGCGAACAGCTGCCCAGTGATGTCCACCGATGGTTTCCATATACCAAATTTCCTCGGCATCAGAAAACGCGATCCCGTTGGCTTCGTAGGTCCCATAGGTTTCTAAGAGTTCCCCTAGGCGAAGAACACCTTCTTTAGCGGAATGAATGTAAGGCAGTACAATGCTGACGAAATCAGCTTCCCCGATACCATCTTCCACATATGGATCAATGGCCAAAACGCGTGAATTGGTCGTAATCGTTTCTGTCGCAGTCATGGCGATATTTACTTCATTGATTCCTGAAGCTGCCCAGACTCCTTGGGATTCATCTGCTTCAGGTGTCGAAGTATAACGTAAGGGATCCTTAGGTAAACGGATTCGACAGCCGCTTAAAACGGCGTAAAATTCATTTCCTTGCTGTTCTGGATTGATGACGACGAATTTTTGCGGTTCCGAACCGCTCCCTGAATCTTCATTACGGGCAATCATGGTCGAGCCGTCAATCGATGCTTTTTTTCCTACTAGTAAAGTGGTACAGGACGCTTTTTTTCTATCCATCTTTCCAACACTCCTTCATTTCTTCTTACGAATGATTGAAGCTAGTATACCCATAGTCACATGGATTTACAATGCTTTCTATAGAGGGGAACAAAAAAATTTCGCCTTTTTTATTTATTTTTAGTACAATAAGGTGTTGTAAAAAAAATCAAAGGAGCCATTATTTTGAAGAAAACAGTAATTTTTAGTTATATTTTTTTACTAAGTCTGGTTTTTGCCGGATGTGCCAAACCATCGATGGATGCGGGTAACTCCTCTAGTGACTCTTCGTCAGTCCAACAAAATGCCGAAGAGCGCACTGCCCAAATCAGCTTCAATAATAAAAGTGAAGAGCAAGACCAGGAGATCGAAACCAAAACGGTCACTTTTAAAGAAGGGGTTTCTTTGATGACTATCATGAAAGAGAACTTTGACTTGGAAGAAAATCAAGGGATGATCACCAGCATCGACGGTTTAGCCCAAGATGAAAAAGCTGGCTATTATTGGACATATACGATCAATGATGAAATGATCACGACTGGGGCAGATGATACCTTTTTAGGAAACAACGATAAAGTGGTTTTCACCTATGAAAAATTCGAATAAACCACTTGTATTTGCTGGAAAAGAAATTGCTTATTTAGGGTTGCTTGTAGCAGCAGCCGTCGTCGGCAGGACACTTTTTCAACCCTTACCCAATGTTCAACCAATGACGGTGATCTTTTTATTAGTAACCATCCATTTAGGTCTTAGTCGTGGATTGATCGTTTGTCTGCTCTCGATGCTGATTACCAATTTTTACATGGGAATGGGGGTATGGACGATTGCCCAATTGATTAGCTATGCCGTCGTAATTTTTGGAATGTATCTATTATCAAAAAGCAAACTGTTTATGAAAAAGTTGTATTTACAAGTCATTTATAGTGTATTTGCAGGTTTTGCGTATGGCTTTGTGATATCTTGGATCAGTGTCAAACTTTATGGGTTTCCCAGCTTTTGGGCTTACTATTTTCAAGGAGTGAGCTTTGATGCGTTGCATGCAGCGGGGAATGGCATCTTTTATTTGATGCTGGCACCGATTTTTCTGCGACTTTTCCAACACTACTATCCAAATAAAGACAGCGAAGGGCACTAAGCGCCTCGCTGTCTTTTTGCTTGACTCAAAGTCGTGGTGACAAAAACATCTATGTCTAGAGAAAAAGTCTTTGATGATCAAACGTGGTGAATGGGGCTATGTGAGGAAACAAGCAGGCATATTGTTGTGCAAAAGCGTTTTCTGCAGGTATCCTTAAGGTATCTAAGGAAGGATGTGGCTTTTGATGAAATGGATCGTGAAAAAAGATGATTTAGAAAGCTACCGTGCGAAGTTCCATGGAAAACTGGCTGGTTATGCCGAGGAAGCCAAAATGATTGCCCTGCCAACACCAAAGTATTTTATCGTGGTGGTTGACGAAGAAAAAATCCACTTGATTCAGTTAGATCTGCAATTTCATGAAAAAGGGATGCAGACAATTATGATTCATGAGATCACAAAATTACAACTAGGTGGTGTGGTAAATAAAAAAGTTCAGATTCAGACACCTTCGACCACTGTCAAATTAATGATCAAACCGTTGGCGATCGGTATCAAAGAGGAGCAAAAAGCCTTGATCGATCGGTTTACCAGAATGTCGCGATAAACATCGGAGGAATACGCGGGAAAAATCAGCTGGGTTTTTTCAGAAAAAAAGCAAGGGCAGTTGTCTGCACTTGCTTTTCGTGAGTCCTGTTATTCTGGCGTACCGACGATTTTAATAAATTCATCGATATTCTTGATCTTCATATGTTTGATCACTAACTGTTCCCGCTTGTTCCATTTTCCTTCAACTTCTAATTGGTATTTATTTAATGGAAGGCGTAAGACATAGCTGGCTAAGTAGCGATCCTTAATAATGCAATTTACGATTTTGTGGTCTTCTAAAAGTTGGATACCTGTCAGCATCATTGGCGTTTCTTGAAAAACGCGGCTATTGACTAACAATCCAGTGTGGGTTTCGTTCATGGGATCTTCCTTTCTGATAAACCTGGGATAAATCATCTTTCTGTCTGTTATGTTACCTGATTTGCATCAGAAAGGCAATTCCTATAATAAATCCTCGTTATTATAGGTCAAGCACAAAGAAAGGAGGGAAACGACATGGTTGGGTATAATCGTTTCTCAAATGAGTTTCAAAAGGCTTCGAAAGAACTCCGTGAAGGGAAGAAGTCCAAAAATGCCAATAAGGGGCTGCGAACCCGACAAAAAATCGCTGCTGAAAAAGAGCAAAAAGCACAAAATGCTTTTTCGACTGGTTTTTTGATCGGTTCCTTCAGAGAGTTATTCCGCAAAAAATAAGCAAGTTCCGCTGCCAAAGCGGGACTTGCTTTTTGTTTAGAATAAATAATTGAAGAAGACACCATTGAGAAAGGAAAAGCTTAGATAGAATAGAAAAAGTGTTACGATATCCAGTGGTAAACCTTTTAGAATTGGCGGAATCGTGGCAATTTGATTCCGTGTATGAACCCCTGACAAAGCACAAGAAAAGAGGAAATACATGCCTACAGCAACAAATAAATTGGTTAAATAATCGGTATAGGGAAATTGGGTCACGGTGGCGATCGTCAGCAAGAGAACATTGACTAGGAGCGTTTTTTTTAGATCAGTCGTCAAGAAACGTTTTTTTGCAGGAACGATCAGTAAACACAAGCCCCCCGCAATCAAGGCGATGATGGCAGCACTTACCAAGTTGGTGACCACTTGATTGCCATAGACGAAACGATTTTGAAGTAAAAGATAAAAGCTTAACCCACTGAACAAGTAAGCGACCGCAATGATCGCTGAGAGGAAAACCACCCGTGTCGTCACGTTCGGTTTTTTCTCTTTGACGGTCGGTGCCAAATTTTGACAGGCGTAATTTGTGAGTAGAATGACTAGAAAGACCACTAGCCGATTGGCGATCATCATAAGGAACCCTCCTTTTTTACGATTTAGCTCATGATTTTAAGGTTGAACGGGGTCTTTTTTCCTTCCCCTAATATGCGAAGGCGTAAGAAGCGATCAATAAGTGGGGTGAAACAATTCATGATCAAGATGGCATAGCTCATGCCTTCATTTGTAAAACCAAAGAAACGGAAGAGCACAACGAGGAGGCCAACGCCTAAGGCAAAAAGATTTTCTCCTGCTTTTGTTCCTGGTGTCGAAGAATAATCAGTCGCCATATAAATCGCACCCAACATGGCACCACCACTGATGATATGACCGATGACCGTTTGCCAACTGCCAGTAAAAAGTCCTTCTGGACCAAGGATAAAAGCAAAGAGCCCGATCGTCGCAAAGATAATCAGTGGGATACGAGGGGAGATGATTTTCTTGTAAACGAGAAAAATCCCACCCAACAGTAAAAGTAAGGCACTGGTTTCACCGATTCGTCCTCCGGTAAATCCTAAAAAGGCGTCCACTAGTTCAGAGCCACTCAACGTTTCTCCTGCTTTCATGACAGCTAATGGTGTGGCACCAGAAACAACATCGTTCGCTGTAGCCTGCGAAACGACATCAGGTGCGATGCTGCCAAAAGGTGGATCAGGCCAACTGATTAGAAACATTTGGTTATAAAACAAGCCAATCAACAGGGCTCGACCGCCGAGGGCTGGATTTAGAAAATTATAACCAATACCGCCAAAAAATTCTTTGACGATGATTACGGCAAACGCCACCCCAATCACGGGAAAATACCAAGGTGCGGTTGGTGGGAGGTTCATCGTTAAAAGCAAGGCCGTCACGACGATGCTTAAATCGAAGCGAAACGGCCGTTTGACAAGATAGGACCAAAGTCCGTCGGCAGCAAACGCCGTGGCTAGTGCAATGAAAAACAAGCCATAAACTTTCAATCCAAAAAGGTAGCCAGAGAATAAAACTGCTGGCAGCAAGGCTAATACCACACACCCCATGATTTTAATGGTCTCGTCATTGCTGCGAATATGGGGGCTTGGGGGTGTTTCTTGATTTTTCCTTTGCTGAAAGAGACGTTCGCTATCGGAATCCTTGTAATAATCAGGCACTTTCCTTCGCCTCCTTTTGCAACTGGGCAACTTTGCCTTTTGCGGCAGTGATATTGGCAGCTAAGGAACGTTTAGCTGGGCAGACGAAGGTACAGGCACCACAATTGATACATGCTTCTGCCAATAATTCTTCACACTTTTGATAATCCCCCGCTCGATAAAACTGATCGATCTCCATTGGCATGAGGCGCATTGGACAAGCTTCGACACATTTGTTGCAGCGAATACAGGGGTTTTCGGCATAGAGCCAATCGGTTTCTTCATTAAAAACAACGATGCCGTTGCTGCCTTTGGTGACCGGAACTTTCAAGGTTTTGACGGATTTTCCCATCATTGGTCCACCAAGAATCAATTTGCTGGGGGCTCCTTGAAAGCCGCCGGCAAAGTCGATCAATTCTCCTGCGAGTGTTCCTAACGGATTTTTGACGATGCAGGGATTTTGAACATCGCCGGTAACGGTTGTATAGCGTTCAATCAACGGTTTGTCATAACAGACCGCTTCGGCGATGGCAAAGCTGGTGGCAACATTGATCAAGACGATACCGATATCGGCAGTCAAACCACCTAACGGCACCTCTTGATCGGTCAATAACTCTACTAACTGCTTTTCACCACCGGTTGGATAAACAGTTGGGACAGTAACGACTTCTATCGTGTCATCCTCTGCACTTGCGGCTTGCATGGCTGAAATGGCTCTTGGTTTGTCATCTTCGATGCCTATTATGATTTTTGGACCATCCAGTAACTTTTGGGCGATCTTTGCACCGTGAATGATTTTCTGGGCTTCTTTTTGCATTAAGAAAGCATCACTGCGTAAGAACGGCTCACATTCAGAACCATTTAAGATCAAAGTATGGATTTTTTTGGTTTCATCAATACTGAATTTGACATGGGTGGGAAACGTTGCACCGCCTTTGCCGGCGACGCCGCCTTGACGGATTTTGTTGAGGATGGTTTCGTTAGCAGCAGATTGCCAGTCGAAGGGGGCTGACAAAAAATCATTTTGATAAGCATAATCATTTTCAATGATGATGGTTTTTCCTTCTTCATTGTTTTGATTCGGCCAATCGACCATGTCGACGATTTTACCCGAAACAGATGCATGAATTTTGGCAGATACAAACGCATCAGACTCAGCGATCACTTGCCCTTGCTTGACGTAATCACCAACGGAAACAATCGGTTCCACCGGAGCACCAATATGTTGTGCTAAAGGGATAAAGACCATCGTAGGTGAAAAGGTAAGAATTTCATCTTGTTCGATCATTAATTTTTCTTTTAACATTTTTAATGGGGGACTTAGTGAAATACCGCCAGTAAATGTTCTCATAACCAACACTCCTTTCTCTCCTAAGTTTATTCTAGCATGCCATAAGGAATCACAAAACCCAAAACGCTTACATTTCACAAGAAAAACTTCTTTCGGTTGACATATGATTGTTTATTCATATATAATAAGTCTATAAATATGATTGATCGTTCATATGATAGATGGACTAGAGGAGGTTTTAATGATGGCTGAACATACTTGTCAACATGATCACACAAAAACGGAGGGGCATTCTCATACTCACGATCATGGGACTCTCCCACGTAACATTTATTTTGTAGGCTTACTGCTCTTTATACTGGCACTTTTTGTTCCGAACCAATGGGTGAAAGATGGGTTTTATTTTGCTGCGGTTTTATTAGCAGGTTATCACATTTCGTGGGAAGGAATCGAAGATACCTTAAAGAGTACCAGAGCCAATCGGCGATTCACACCGAATGTACATCTTTTGATGTTGTTGGCAGCGATTGGTTCCATGGTCATAGGAAATTTTAATGAAGCAGCTTTGTTGATTTTGATTTTTGCAGGCGCTCACTTCTTAGAAGAATACGCCGAGGGACAAAGTCGAAGAGAAATCACCAATCTTCTCAAATTGAATCCCACGGAAGCCCGTTTGATGGGTCCGGATGGGAAAACCAAAAAAATTGCCGCTTCTGAGATAAAAAAAGGAGATATTTTGCAAGTGCTACCTGGTGATCAGTTAGCAACAGATGGCGTAATCCTTTCTGGAACGAGTGCCATCAATGAAGCTTCGATCAATGGGGAAAGTATTCCTCGAGAAAAGACTACAGGAGACGAAGTCTATGGGAGTACGATTAATGGAAACGGCACATTTTTGATGGAAGTCACGAAAGACAGCTCTGAAACAGTCTTCGCAAAAATTCTTTCAGTGGTGGAAGCGGCGCAATCAAATCAATCACCGACCGAAACACGAATCAAAAAAATCGAACCAATCTATGTAACGGTTGTTTTCATTGCAGTCCCTTTGTTCATTTTGACTGCACCGTTTTTATTTGGTTGGGATTGGTATACAAGTTTTTATCGTGGGATCGTAATGATGATTGCGGCTTCTCCTTGTGCTTTAGCGGCAAGCGCCGTCCCTGCTAGTTTGTCGGCGATCTCGAATCTAGCGAAAAAAGGGATTCTTTTTAAAGGGAGCAATTACTTGACCAATTTCGCTCAGATCAAAGCGGTGGCTTTTGACAAAACGGGAACTTTGACCGTTGGAAAACCTACAGTCACGGAAGCCGTTTTCGCTGATACGATCGATCGATCAGAGGCAGCAGCGGTCATCGTTTCGATGGAAAAGCAAGCCAACCACCCATTAGCAGATGCGATCGTTACTTATTTCGAGAAGACAGATAAAATACGAGAAATCGAACAGTTGACTGTCACAAACGAGATTGGTTCCGGTTTAGGTGCCGTCGCAGGAACAAAAACCTATCGATTAGGAAAAAGAACCGAAAACACCCAGTTAACAGGTTTGATGGAGCAACAGTACCGTCAATTGGAAGCGCAAGGAAAAACAATGGTCGTGTTTTCCATCAACGAAGAGGTTACGGCGATCATCGCATTGATGGATGAGCCGAACGAACAGGCAGCTTCTGTGATTCATTATTTGAAAAATGAAGGTATCCATACTGTTATGATCACCGGAGACAGTGCTTCTGCTGGTGAAGCAATCGGTCAGCGCTTAAAGGTTGACCAAGTGGCTGCCAATGTTTTGCCTGAGAACAAAGCGGAAGCGGTACGAGCACTCCAAGAAGCATACGGACAAACCGCCATGGTGGGTGATGGTATCAATGATGCCCCTGCACTTGTTCAAGCAGACATTGGCTTTGCGATGGGGGAAGGGTCAGATGTTGCGATTGAAGTAGGAGACGCAGTGATCATGAAGAATGATCTTTCGCGTTTTGCATATGCCTATCGCTTAGCGAAGAAGATGGATCGGATCATTTGGCAAAATATTTTTTTCTCCATGTTTATCGTCGCGTTATTAGTCGGCTTGAATCTATTCGGCTTGATGAACATTGGGTTGGGGGTATTTGCCCATGAAGGCAGTACATTGATCGTATTGTTTAACGGGTTACGTCTTTTGCGTAAACTGCCAGAAGCATAAAAAAAGCGGCTATCGAAAGATAGCTGCTTTTTTAATGACTGAATTGTGTCGAAGTTGGAAAATCAAAGGCATCGATTTTTTGTAATCGATTTTCGATCCTTCTTAGAATTCCTTCAGAGGATTCTAACGGTTTGATTGCATGATAAGCAGTCAGCAATAGGACTTTTTCTTTAGCAGGACGATTTTCGATGCGATAGATATTGGCTAATCGTTCAACATATTCGTAATGACTATAGTCCGTTTTATTGATCAAGAAGTGCAAGAGATCTTTTGCTTTCGCATAGTCTTCTTGAAGATAGAAACTGATCGCTTCACGATACAATTTGATATCGAGTTCTTCGATTTGTTCTGGATTCGCTTTTAACGCACGCCACTCATTGATCGAGATTTTTCGTACGACTTTGCCAGTTGCATCGGTCAAAAAAATTACCGGCACATCATTTGGATGTTTTGCTTCTTGCTTAATTTTCTTCATGTCGCACCTCCCGCCTCTCAATGGACTGACTGTTTGATATCTCCTATTTTAAAAGGAATAGCGGGAAAAGTCTACATGTAGATGTTAGATTCGTAGAAAATTTTAAAACATTCTCATTTATTAGGCTCTTTTTCGTTGAAAATGATTAATAGCGTCGGATGCCCCCATGAAAATCAAGATACCGCCAAAAATTTGGAAGAACAGTAGCCAAGTGGCGAATGGATTCAATACGAGAACGAGTCCAGCAGCAATAATCAAAAGACTGATGATTAAGCTCGTGATGTAAGGTAAACCAATGCGTTTTTGGTTAAAGCTTGCCATTAAGCGGGTGCATCCGCTGATGGTGATCATAATCCCTAAGAAAAATGGCACGATGGCAAGTAATCCTTTAGCAAAAACTAAAATCGCAGCTGCAGCAATCAACAGTAAGATACCAGAGACCGACTGCACATTGCGATAGCCCTTTTGTTTTTCTTTGTAGCTCGTATACAAGCTGATAATCCCTAGACATGCGATGTATCCGGCAACGAGATAAACGATCGTGTTGAAAACAGATCGTGGTGCAATCAAGATAATGAAGCCGAAGACGATATATACGACGGCACGAAGCAAGTCATAGCGTTGTAATTTATCAAAAAATGCATTCATGATAATTCCTCCTTTTTTTCTTATTGTACCGAATTCTGGTGAAAATAGATATCAAAAAACCTAGGAAATAGGCTAAGCCTTTTGTAACAGATCATTTTTTGGTAAAATAGGGAAAAGAAAACAGAACGGAGAGTTTTATGAGTGGGTTAACGCTATTGATGTGTGCCTTTACGATCGTTTTGTACCTCTATTTATTGGTGGTACGCAAAGAGATTCACTTTATTGCTGTTGAGCGCAAACTAAGCAAAATCGCTATTACGATCTTTTCAGTAATGATTATCCTATCCATGTTGATGATGGATGACCAATTGGATAATCAGGTGCGAGGAATCGTTTCAGGTTTTGTTTTTTTAAGCTTTGTGCTAGACAGCCGCGGGTTAGCCCTAGATCGAATTATTGTCCATCCAATGAGTATTAAAGGGGTACTGTACCAAGACATTGATCGGGTCGTATTATTTCAAGAAAAGGAAGGGCAGCCCATCAAGATGAACTATTTTCGAAAAGGGATGCGGGGACCATTAATGAAATTCAAACAACCGTTAGCTGAATTGGTGGTATTTTTGTCGGAGCACTTGAATGAAGGAACACCGATCGATATTCTGGTCGATCATGATCAAGGAAAAAATGACTAAAAGACCCTTGATTGCTGCCGTATGTGGCCGTAATCAAGGGTCTTTTGTTTAAAAATCGGGAATCGTTTTTAATGGAAAACGCGGAAACGTTCGTCATCATTTAAAAATTCTTTTTCATTTGGTTCGCTTTGTTTTGAACCAAAAACTAATTGGGCCCGCAGCTGCCAATTTTCAGGAATTGACCATTCAGCTACAACAGCATCATCAATTACTGGATTATAATGTTGTAAGTTGGCGCCTAATCCGGCTTCTTCTAAAGCTACCCAAACATTCGCTTGGGCAATCCCATTCGATTGTTCTGCCCAGACCGGGAAGTTATCTGCATAAAGGGCAAATTGGTCTTGCAAGTTCTTAACGGTATCTGTGTGAATAAAGAATAGAACGGTTCCATAACCTGCTTTAAAGCCAGCAAGTTTTTGTTTCGTTGCTTCAAACGCCTCCGGTGGTGTCAATGGTTCTAAAGCAGCCTCCGTTAACGTCCATAATTTTTCGTGGGCATCGCCAAATAAAATCACGGCACGTGGCGATTGTGCGTTAAAAGCAGTTGGGCTGTTTTTTACTGCTTCTTTCACGATGGCTTCGATTTCTGTATCTGAGAGTGAAACATCTTTGCCTAATCCATAGATTGAACGGCGCTGTTTGATCGTATCAAGAAATTTTGTCATAGTATTCCCACCTTTTCTATTGTCATAGAATGAAGTATACATTCTTACTTAATGTTAGTAAAACAAAATGCTTTGTAAGAAAAAAGTCAGGCAAACGCGCCTGACTTTTTTTCTTACTGGGCATCAATGGCGATAAATTTGACAGTCACGTATTCTTCAGGACCATATTTGCCGTTTTCACGACCAAAACCGGAATGTTTGACGCCGCCGAAGGGAGCCGCTGGGTTTGAGATCGCAATGTCATTGACCCCAACCATCCCATATTGGAGGTTTTGGGCTACATCCGAGATTGTTTGCAGATTCGTTGAAAAGAAGTAAGAGGCTAATCCAAATTCCGTATCATTTGCCGCGGCGATGACTGCTTGTCGATCCGTAAATGAGATCAATGGAATCACGGGTCCAAAGGTTTCTTCATAGTAAATAGTCATGTCAGGAGTGATGCCGTCGATGACCGTTGGTGCAAAGAAGTTGCCTTTTTCGTATTCACCTTCAGTAAGCTTCTTCCCACCGAATAAGACTTTAGCCCCTTTATTTACCGCATCTTCCAGCTGGTCGATGATTTTTTTAACGCCTGCTTGATTGATCAAAGGACCAACGGTGGGGTTCTCTAAACCATTACCAACAGTTACGGCTTCCATTTGCCCTAATAGCTTTTTAGTAAAGGCTTCTTTGATGGATTCTTCGACAAAAATTCGATTGGGGGATGTACAGACCTGACCGTTGTTGCGGAATTTTGCTGCAATTAATTTTTCAGCAGCTAAATCTAAATCAGCATCAGCAAAAACAAGAAACGGGGCATGGCCGCCTAACTCCAATGAAACTTTTTTCAGAGTTGGTGCAGCTTGTTCGTATAATTTCATCCCAACTTTCGTGGAGCCGGTAAAGGTGATTTTTTTAACTTGTTTGTTCTCAGTCAACTCTTTCCCGATTTCAGAAGAATCCCCTAAGACGATATTGACGACTCCGTCAGGAAGGCCCGCTTGTTGAAAAAGTTCACCTAAAGCCAATGCTGATAGGGGTGTTTCTTTAGATGGTTTCATAACAAGGGTACAGCCAACTGCCATGGCAGGAGCGATTTTTCGAGCAATCATATTGGAAGGAAAGTTCCAAGGCGTGATCGCACCAACAACACCGATGGCTTCTTTTCGCACCAGCCAATGATTGTGTGCAGGAGCTGGAATCACTTCGCCGTAGACCCGTTGTGCTTCGGCAGCATTCCAACGGAAATTGTCTACGTTGGATTGGATTTCTGCCTCTGCCTCCTTTAATGGTTTTCCTTGTTCCATGCTCATAATTTTTGCCAAACGGTCGCTTTCTTGTTCCATTAAATCAGCAATCTTGTTCATCAAATCGGCTCGTTCTCGAGGCGAACGTTTTGACCAATCTGTGAAGGCTTTCGCGGCGGCATCGATCGCTTGCTTTGTTTCATCGATGCCTCCTTGGCTGACTTTTACCAGTTCTTCATTAGTGGCAGGATTGGTAACCGAAACCGACTCTTTTGTTCCTTCAAGCCATTTTCCGTCAATCAATAACTTCGTGGGCACTTGTGGTAACTGTTGGTTCATTTTGGCACTTCCTTTCAATAATGGGTTCTATTTCAACCCTAGCACGGATTAGATAAGATGACAATTCATACGCAAGTCCAATGATTCCCCAAATTTTCATAAAGAACCAGAGAGGAGATGTCCTGCTCCTTTCATTTTATGGTAGAATAGAAAAATAAGAATGTTTGTTCGATTCTTGGAAAATATAGTTAAAACATTCAAGGAGTGAGGGACGCGTGCAACAAGTAAAAGAGCTTTTAAAAACAGTAGGATTTGTCGTGATCTTTACTTTATTCCTCTTGTTATTAAGACAGTATGTCTTTACCCCTGTGATCGTAAAAGGAGATTCGATGGACCCCACATTACATGATGGTGAGCGGGTGATTGCTTTGAAAAATACCGAGATCGAACGTTTCGATATCATAACGTTTGAAGCACCGGATGAAGCAGGCAAAAACTATATCAAACGCGTAATCGGATTACCTGGCGACCAGGTTTCCTATCAAAACGATACCCTTTATATCAATGGACAAGCATATGATGAACCCTACTTGGATGAATTCAAAGCAGCTGTCGCAGATGGCTTTCCGTTGACTAGTGATTTTGATATGGGGTTATTTGGTGTTGAAGTCATTCCTGAAGGTCAAATTTTAGTGTTAGGGGATAACCGTCGAATTTCCAAAGATAGTCGTCAATTAGGTCTGATCGATGAATCAACAATTTTGGGGGATGTAAAATTTGTTTTCTGGCCAATTGCCGATTTTGGTATGGTAGGCAAAGAATGAAATTCTGCGATTGTTATTTTGTTTTTAAGGAGAGTCTCTTAAAAATAAAGACGCATTCGAAAAAGCGTGTCGCTGATTTTTTAGTGGATTTTTTTAAAAGACGATGGAGAGAAGGAGTCCTTTCATGAGTTTACGATTTATTCTTGGCGATGGCCGTTGTCGTCATGATCAAGCAGTGATAGAAAATGCAAAAAGCTGGTTAGAAAAAGACCATCAAGAAGTATTTTTCCTGGTACCTAACTACAACAAATTTGAACGAGAGCGCGAGATCCTTCAATTACTGAAAGAGGATCGCGTAGAAGATTTTGCTTCTATTCGCGCGCAAGTGTATAGTTTTCACCGTTTGGCTTGGTTTTATCTGCAGCAAACCGGCTTGCTTTCTCAAAATGCCATCACTGAAAATGGTGCCTCCATGATCATGCGTAAGCTGCTTTTGGAACTAGAAGAAGAACTCGTCTTATACCGTGGTGAGATCAACAAAGCGGGTTTTATCCAACAATTGTTGGCTTTCTATCAAGAAATGCATACAAGTCGATTGGGGATCGAAGATTTATTAGCAGGTGGTGCTGCACCAAGCGCAACCCAAGACGAAGAAAAAAAATACAGTGAATTAGCGATAATTTTTCAACGATTTGAACAAGAACTTCTAGAGCGTGCCTTGCAAGTCGAACAACCGATCACCTTACTGACACGCTTTCTGGAAGGTTCCTTGCTGGGCGATTCCTCGGTGGATCATGCAATGCCAACCACTGTTTCTTTGAACAAAGCGCCAGAGCTTTCCCACGCCTTATTTATTATCAGCGGTTTCTCCGCTTTTTCAACACAAGAGCAACAGTTGATTCAAGTACTGATGAAGAGAAGTCATGTAGTGATTGATCTTATTTTGGATCGCGGGTACCCACAAGAGATGCCCACGCCATTGAATTTATTTTACGAAGCAGGACGGACCTATTATCAGTTGATCAGTTTTGCTCGTGACAATCAAGTGAACATTTACTTAGATCAGAAACTTTCCGTCAACCAAGAGGTGGACAAAGAAGACGAGGGATCGATCCCGCAGGCATACAAGGAAGTAGAAACTTTTTGGCGGCAGACCCAATCACAAGCCAATTATCATCAGCAGACGTCCGTCAAAGACTTCTTGGCTGTCTGGAAAGTTGGGAATCCCGAAGAAGAGATTCGTCAAATCGCAGCGTCGATCCGCGGGATGATGAGTGATAAGAAACGGTACCCAACATTACGGTATCGTGATATCCAATTACTGATCGCCGAACCAGAAGTCTATCATCAGTATATTCCTAAAATTTTTACTGAGTTTGAGATTCCTTTTTATATCGATGAAGAGCAGATGATGGCGCAACATCCATTGGTTGAGTTTTTGAATGCTTTTTTTGCTTGCCAATCGTATGGTTTCCGCTTAAATGATATTTTGCGATTATTAAGAACGGAACTTTATTTGCCGGATGCCTACCGTTCAGAGGCTGATTGGCTCGTTGGGCGTGACCAATTTCGTAAGTTAGTGGATATTACTGAAAACAAAGCATTAGCCCATGACTTTCAAGGAGCCAGTTGGACAAGAAACGAAGATTGGGAACTGATTGAGTATTTACAATCGGAAGAAGAAGCAGTGGACAAAGTGGATTTGACGGCTTACACCAATCAGCTTCGCAGGGCTTTTAAGCAAGATGTCGTGGATACACTCGATTGGCTGACAGCAGCTAGAACAAATCGAGATGCCGTAGAACTGCTGTATCGCTTTTTACTGAATGCGGGTGTCGAGCAACAGCTGAGGCATTGGCGAGACCAGGCAATCCAACAAGGAAAATTAGATCAAGCCCGCAATCATGAACAAGCATGGCAAGCTTTAATGGATCTGCTGGATGAGTATGCCACGATCTATGGAGATGAGCCCTTTGATTTTGCGCTCTTTGAAGATGTCTTATTGACTGGCTTAGAAAATGTCACATTCGGAAAGATCCCAACAGCGATCGACCAAGTCAACATCAACCGCCTTGATTTGGCACGTCCGAAACAAGCGAAGATCACATTTGCACCGGGATTGAATGAAACGGCTTTGCCAAGAAAAATGGAAAATAAAACATTGTTGACGAATGAAGAACGTCAGCATTTCAATCAGTTATTTAATGGTGAAAAATACCTTAGAGATACAGTGGTGGAAGGCAGTGTCAAAGAACCATTCGCCTTTTATTCTGTCTTGCTTTCAGCGACAGAGCACTTATCACTGTCCTATGCCGTTAATTTTGATACACAGCAAAACATCAAGATGTCGCCTTATTTAGACCGCGTGGTCAAGCATTTGGATGTACCACTGCAAGAGCGGGGGATCTTGACGCTAGTCAGTGACCCGAGAGACTATGTTGGCAGTTATCGTGGCCTGATCTACCAAATCAATAATCTCAGTCAGCAAGCGCAAAAACAAAAAGAGAATTTGCCTCGAGTGTGGGAGCAACTGAAACAAGCGCTGTTACGTTCGGAATGGACAGATTTAGCTGCCCAAGTATTTGAAAGCCAAACCCATCAAAATATTCCGATTCCTTTGTCTCAAGCACAAGCTGCGGCGCTATATGGCCCGTCGATCTACAGCTCCATTTCTCAGATGGAGACGTTCTATCAGTGTGAATACAAGTATTTCGTCAGCTACGGATTACGGTTAAAAGAACGGGAAGTTTATGGCTTAAATCCAGCAATGACCGGTGAGTTTTTCCATGATGCGTTGGACCGCTTTGTCAAAGTCCTAATTGCTGAAAATATTTCCTTGACCCAGTTAACTGCTGACCAACGCGTGCAATTTGTGGAAGTCGTTTTGCAGGAAATTTTTGGCGAAAGCCGTTATCGCTTACTGACGAGTTCTGCTCGGATGAATTTTATTCGGTATCAATTAGGCAAGACGATTCAGCGAGTAGCGTGGGCATTAGCGAAACAAGGACAAAAAATGCATTTTAGTCCTGAAAAGACGGAGGTGCTGTTCGGCCAGATCGCTGGCTCAAATGGGATCAACGGGATCGAATTACCATTAAGTTCTGGCGGGAAACTACATGTGCGGGGGAAGATTGATCGTGTTGATACGGCGAAAACGGAAGAAGAACAATGGCTTTCCGTTGTTGACTATAAATCTAGCAGCCGAGATTTTGACCTTTCTGAAGCCTACTACGGACTTGCGATGCAGTTGATCACGTATCTCGACGTCGCATTGACGGATGCTGTCCAACTGGTTGGTTCGCCAAAGGTTCGACCAGCGGGGGCATATTATCTGCATGTGCATAATCCGCTTTTGGACGGACAAGAAGCCAGTGAAGAAGAACGTTTAAAACGTTTCAAGTATGACGGGTTGTTTATTGACGAACCGGCTGTTTTCCCGTTACTCGATGAGGAAGTTGAAGCCAGCAAAAATTCGCCGGTATTTCCTGTTCGGAAAGACAAAAACGGCAATTATCAAAAAACAACACAGGCGAAAAACAAGTTTTATACAGAAGAAGAGCTTGAACTATTAAGAAAACACAATCGGAAAAATATGCAACAAAGTGGTGAGAAGCTGTTGAGCGGTGAAATCGCCTTAAACCCGTCTTATAAATTAAAAGACAAAAAAAGGGCGTGTGAGTTTTGTCCGTTTCGCAGCATCTGTGACTTTGATGTATTGTTGAAAGAAAATGAGTACCACCGTTTAGAAAACTTATCTAAAGATGAGATTATCCATCGCTTAAGGGAGGAAGAAGATGAGTAAGATCCCTTTAAAACCGCAAAATGAAACCTTTACGGATACCCAATGGCAAGCCATTTTTGATAAAGGGGATAATATCCTCGTTTCCGCTTCAGCGGGTTCAGGCAAAACCACCGTTTTGGTTCGGCGAGTGATTGAAAAGCTAAAAGCAGGAACGACGATCGATTCTTTACTGATCGTGACCTTTACCGAAGCAGCTGCTCGAGAAATGAAAGAACGGATTCAAGCGGCATTGCAGCAGGCCATCAATCAAGAAAGTGACGAGCAAAAGCGCCAGCACTTCGTCCGTCAGCTGCAGCTATTGCCGACAGCTAACATTTCTACCTTGCATGCGTTTTGTTTAACTGTGATTCGGCGTTTTTATTATTTGATCGATTTAGATCCAAATTTCCGCATGATGACTGATGAAACCGAAATTTTATTGATGAAAGAAGAAATCTGGACACAGCTGAGAGATCAACAATATGAAGCCAATGATGAAGCGTTCTTTCGTTTGACGGAAAATTTTTCTAGTGATCGTTCCGATGAAGGCGTCGGGGATCTGATCCTGTCTCTTTATGACTTTGCCCGAGCAAATCCGGATCCAGTAAACTGGTTAGCTCATCTAAGTGATCACTATATCGGCAAAGAAACCTTTGCTGAAAATACCCTGTACCAATCGCAAATCAAGCCGACTTTGCAAGAAAACTTGAAGACAGCGGCGCATTTGCTGCAGGCGGCGCAAGACTATGCCCGTTCTGATGAAGCGATGGAAAAAGCGGCACTATTGATCGATACCGAATTAGGAATGGTGGAAACTTTAAAGGCTCTGCTTGATTCAGACGATGTTGAGGGCTTCTATGAGCAAATCCAAGTGTTGCGTTTTGCTCGCTACCCAGCTTTTCGCAAACCAGAACAAAAGGAACTCTCTCAAGAAATTAAACCTTTGCGAGATGATGCGAAAAAATTGGTTGAGCAATTGAAAGCGGCCTTTCCATACCCACCGGCTGAAATGATGGAGCTGCTTCATCGGTCCGCACCTGTCGTTGAAAAAATGGCAGCTATGACCGAAGCGTTTATGAAAGCATTCCAAGAAAGGAAACTTTCAAAAGGCCGTTTAGACTTTAATGATTTGGAACATTTCACCTTGCAGATTTTACAAGGAGACGGTAGTGGAAGTGAAGCATCGACCTATTATCGTGATCGCTTTGAAGAAGTTTTAGTCGATGAATATCAAGACGTCAATCGGCTGCAAGAGGCAATTTTATATTGGGTGAGACAAGTCGATCATAACCCCGGCAACATGTTTATGGTGGGGGATGTAAAGCAGTCGATCTATTCGTTTCGACTAGCAGATCCGACGCTATTTATCGAAAAATACTTGGCATTTGAAACGGAGAATGGTGGGCGGAGAATCGTCTTAGCAGAAAATTTCCGTTCTCGCTCCGACGTATTGGATTTTACGAATCTAGTTTTTCAACAGCTGATGGATGAACGGGTTGGACAAATCCCTTATGATGAGGCGGCAGCCTTGATTACCGGTTTTCCTCATTTTCCAGAAAGCGACGCCTTTGCCACAGAGCTCTTGTTATATGAAAAAGAGCATGAATCCGAAGAACAATTGATCGATGACAAAACAGAGGGTGAAATGCAGATTACTGCATTGAAGATTCGAGAGTTGATTGAATCAAAATTCATGATCTATGACAAAAAAGCCAAAGCAAATCGACCAATCACTTACAACGATATCGTCTTATTGACCCCTACACGTAAAAACAATCTTGTCATTTTGGATGTCTTTAAGCAGTTTGGGATTCCGATGGCGGTGAATGATGCTCAAAACTATTTTCAGGCAACGGAAATCCAAACCGTCGTTTCCTTGCTGCAAATCATTGACAATCCGTACCAAGATATCCCCCTTGTGGCGGTCTTGCGTTCGCCAATCGTCGGCCTAACAGAAGATCAATTGGCTGAGATCCGTTTAGCAAATCGTTCCAGCGACTACTATGATGCAGTATTGGATTATCATGTTCAACAAGAAGAGTCACCCTTGTGGCAAACGGTGGATGGGTTTTTAGCCAAACTAAATCAATGGCGCGAAGAAGCACGCAGATTACCGATCCCGACCTTATTATGGCAAATCTATGAAGATACTGCTTACTTGGATTATGTTGTGGGACTTCCTGCAGGACAGCAGCGTTATGCAAATTTAGTGGCATTGATCCACAGAGCCGAAAAATACGAAAAGAGCAGTTTCCGTGGTTTGTACCAATTCATTCGCTTCATCGAAAAAATGCAAGAAAAAAACAAAGATTTGGCGGAGCCTGTGGCTACTCCTGTAGAAGATGCCGTTCGAGTGATGACCGTCCATGCAAGTAAAGGCTTGGAATTCCCTGTTGTGTTCTTACTGGATACAACAAAATTCTTTAACTACCAAGATTTTCAAAAACGCTATATCTTTGAAGAACAGCTGGGGGCTGGGATCCAATATGTGAATCCAGCAGAAAACCTTAAATTTGAGACACTGCCGTTTCAAGCCATCAAGCAAGTTCGTTTGAAAAAAGCCTTATCAGAAGAAATGCGAAAATTATACGTAGCATTGACACGAGCAGAGCAGAAGCTTTTCTTAGTGGGCTCCTATAAAAATCAAGCGGATGCCTTTAAGACTTGGCAATCTGGCCTGACACAAGCCGAGATGGTTCTTGACCCTGCATTGCGCCTTGTTGCCCGGGGGAGCTTGATGGATTGGGTCGGACGGACCCTGATGCGCCATCCAGATATGGAAGCAGTATTCTCTGAAGCGTCAGAGCGCAAGCGGACGATCGATCATCCTGCTCATTTTCGTCTGTCATGGTGGAATCAAGAAACGATCACGCAACAAGTCCAAGAGACCCTTGCGCCAGTCGAGGAGTCTAAACGATTGCTTGCGCCAGATAGCAATATCGATGATCTTTTGAAACGCCTAGCATATCGCTATCCTTATCAAAAAGCGACCCAAACGACTAGTTATCAATCTGTATCAGAATTGAAAAGACTCTATAACGATCCCGATGATCAACAGACCACTTTGTTGGAATGGCGGTCGGTTTCCGAGAAGACGAATCCTCAGCAGTATCGCTACGTACAGGATGAATTGGCGAAACCAAAATTTCTGCAAGAAACGAAGCCTCTCGCCAGCAGTATCGGGACAGCAACACATACAGTTTTGCAAATGATCCCATTAGGAATGACGCCAACACAAGATACTTTGGAGCTCCTGATTGCTGAACTCGTGAAAAAGCAATTTTTTTCTGAAGAAATCGCCAAAAAAATTGACCGATCGAGCATTTTGTGGTTTTATCAAACTGAACTAGGTGAACTGCTGAACCGATCCTCTGATGTGGTGAAGCGGGAGCAGCCGTTTTCGATGCTAAAAGAGGCTGATACGATCTTTGAAGGGTTTGACGAACCAGATGCGCCGCTTTTGATCCATGGTATTATCGACGGCTATATTGAATTGGCGGATGAAATCATTTTATATGACTTTAAAACAGATGATGTTTTCGGCAGTCAGGCTCAGATTGAAAAGAAAATGCGCGAACGATATTATGGTCAATTAAAACTCTACTGCCAAGCATTGGAGAAAGCATTGAACAAACCAGTGAAACAGACCTATTTAGTGCTGTTAAAACCTAAAATGATCGTGGCATTCTAGCTGATCGATCCTAGTTTCTTACAATTCGTAAGTCATATGCTATAATAGGTAAAAGAGGTGATGGAGAATGATAAAAGTAGAATCGGATTATGCCCTTTGTCCTAAATTTGAAAAAGCTTTTTCTATTTTAGGCAAAAAGTGGAACGGCTTGATCATTGATGTCCTTCTTGAAGACGGCAAACAAAGATTTGTTGAGTTAGCAAACAAGATTCCTCAAGTGAGTGATCGGGTGTTAGTCGAACGCTTGAAAGAATTAGAGCGGGAAGAAATTGTCTGCAAAGAAAACAATCTTTACTGCTTGACGCCAAGAGGTATTGCTCTTGAAAAGAGTATGATGAGTGTGAAGCGTTGGGCAGAAACCTGGGTGCGTGAGGAAGAATGCAGTTGATTTCTCACCGGAAATTAGGTAAACTAAGCTTAAATGAATAGATAAAAAGCGTTGATAGAAACTAGTAATTTGGCTGAATCAGAAAAAGGGAGACTTGTCACAGACTGAAAGCAAGTCCTGTATTCGAAAAATGAATTTCACTTCTGGAGCTTGCTGATTACAGTCAGTCGGCAGTTTTGCTGTCGTTAGCCGAAGTGAGTGCGCGGTTTTTTTCGCGAATGAGGATGGTAACACGAGACGTCGTTCCTTTTTAAGGGATGATGTCTTTTTTTGTCTTTATACGAATGATACTCACTTTATTCAGTCAATCCAGTCTTTTTATTCTTACACTATTCACAGCATAGAAGGAGGAAATACATGTCTTTACAAGAGAAATTAGAAGCATTGAAGGAAACGACATTGCTTAAAATCAAAGAAAGTCCAACCATGAATGACTTAAATCAGATTCGAGTGGAAGTGCTTGGAAAAAAAGGTCCCATAACAGAAGTTCTGCGGGGAATGAAAGATCTTTCTGCGGAAGAACGGCCGAAGGTGGGGAGCTATGCCAACGAGATTCGTGATATCTTGACAGAAGCGATCGAAGAAGCCAAGACGTCTATCGAAGCAGCAAACTTGGAAAAAGCTCTTGCTGAAGAATCCATCGACGTGACGTTGCCTGGTAAAAAGATGGACCGAGGAACACGCCATGTGCTAACGCAAATCATGGAAGAAATCGAAGATATCTTTGTTGGTATGGGCTACCAAGTAGTCGAAGGTTACGAAGTGGAAAAAGATCATTACAACTTCGAACGGATGAATCTGCCAAAGGATCATCCAGCCAGAGACATGCAAGATACTTTTTATATTTCAGAGGAAGTGCTGATTCGAACCCATACGTCACCAGTGCAAGCGAGAACAATGGAGACTCATGATTTTTCTAAAGGGCCGCTGCGGATGATCTCACCCGGGAAAGTTTTCCGTCGTGACACAGATGATGCGACCCATAGCCACCAATTCCATCAAATTGAAGGTTTGGTAATCGATAAGAATATTACGATGGGTGACTTAAAAGGAACCTTAGAAGTCATGATGCAAAAAATGTTTGGGGAAGATCGCCAAATTCGCTTGCGACCAAGCTATTTCCCTTTCACAGAACCATCGGTCGAAGTCGATGTCAGCTGCTTCAAGTGCGGTGGTGCCGGTTGTAATGTTTGTAAACAAACTGGCTGGATCGAGATCCTCGGTGCTGGAATGGTGCATCCTAACGTCTTAGAAATGTCAGGGATCGATCCAACCCAATATTCAGGATTTGCTTTTGGTTTAGGTCCTGATCGAGTGGCAATGCTGCGCTACGGCGTGAACGACATTCGCCAATTCTATCAAAATGATGTGCGTTTCATTCGCCAGTTCAAGGGGGAACAATAAATGTTAGTATCATACAAATGGTTAAATGAATACCTTGATCTGTCTGAGATCACACCCAAAGAGCTGGCGGATAAAATGTCAGTGACGGGGATCGAAGTCGAAGGTATTGACGTGCCTGAAGAGGGTTTAAAAAAAATCGTTGTCGGAGAAGTGACCGACTGCCGACCACATCCAGATTCTGATCATCTATCAATTTGCCAAGTAAATATTGGCGAGGATGAAGACTCACAGATCGTTTGTGGTGCGCCGAATGTCAAAAGCGGCATCAAAGTCATCGTGGCATTACCAGGCTCTCGAATCGCGGGCAACGTAAAAATCAAAAAGGGCAAGATGCGGGGAGAAGTTTCCAACGGCATGATTTGTTCGTTGCAAGAGTTGGGATATGCCGATAGCGTGATTCCCAAAGAATACGCAGAAGGAATTTATTATTTACCAGCAGAAGCAGAACCAGGATCACCGGTTTTTCCTTATCTTGATATGGATGATCACATTATCGAATTATCGATCACTCCGAATCGTGCGGATGCGTTGAGCATGCGGGGGGTTGCTTATGAAGTTGGTGCAATCTATCGGCAAACACCGAAGTTTCCTGAAATTGCGCTTACCGAAAGTGAAGTAGCTGCTGCCGATAAAATTCAGGTGAAGGTCACTGAAGCAACGGATGCACCCGCCTACCAAATTCGAATCATTGATGGCGTAACGATCGCCCCAAGTCCACAATGGCTGCAAAATCGCTTGATGAATGAAGGCATTCGTCCAATCAATAATGTCGTGGACGTGACGAATTATATCTTACTGTTATTTGGTCAACCATTGCATGCTTTTGATTATCAAAAGCTAGACAGCAAGGAAATACTGGTACGTCGCGGCAAAGAAAATGAAAGCCTGGTTACCTTAGATGGAGAAACTCGTCAGCTTTCCCCAGAAGACATCGTTATCACCAACGGAACGACACCAGTTGCGCTCGCAGGCGTCATGGGAGGTCTTGATTCTGAAATCACGGAAACGACGACCACAGTCGCTTTAGAAGCGGCCTTGTTCGATCCATTAGCGATTCGTTTGACTTCGAAAAAATTCAATTTAAGAAGCGAATCATCCGCTCGTTTTGAAAAAGGGATCAACCAAGCAACGGTTGCAAAAGCTTGTGATGCAGCAGCAGCACTGATTGCGGAACTTGCTGGCGGAACGGTCTTGAAAGAGGCAGTAATAGGTTCCCAAGTAGCAGTAGAACCTGTGGAGGTTGCGATTACTTTAGCACGGATCAATAGCTATTTAGGCACAGAAATCACTGATGAAGAAGTGCAAGAAATCTTTGATGCATTAGGCTTTGGTCATCGTCAAGAAGCAGACAGCTATATTGTTTCAGTCCCACCTCGTCGTTGGGATATTACGATCGAAGCAGATATCATTGAAGAAGTGGCGCGTATTTACGGTTATGATCGTTTGCCATCGACTTTACCGCAAGGAGAAACGGTTGCCGGTCATTTAACCAAAGCGCAACGTCTGACTAGAGAAGTTCGGACGCTATTGGAAGGCAACGGGGTCAGTGAAGCCATCAGCTATGCTTTGACAACGGAAGAGAAGGCACAACAATTTACGGATAAATCGAGCCAAGTGACTCGATTGGATTGGCCAATGACCGAAGAGCGTGCCGTCTTGCGCTTGAATCTGATTTCAGGTTTGTTAGACGACGTTGCGTACAATTTGGCACGTAAAAACAATCGTGTTGCTTTATATGAAATTGGTCGCGTCTTCTATCAAACGGGCGACAGTAAACACGAACTGCCAACAGAAGTCAATCACTTAGGGCTAGCATTGACAGGAAATATCCATGAGAAAGACTGGCAAACCCAAGCTCAAAAAGTTGATTTCTTCCATTTGAAAGGCATTTTAGAAAATCTTTTTGATTCGTTGGCATTAACCGACCGTATTCGTTATCAAAAAACGGCAGATATCAAAGAGATGCATCCTGGGCGTACGGCAATGATCTTGCTAGATGACCTAGAAATCGGCTTCTTGGGACAAGTCCACCCATCGATCGCCAAAGCCTACGAAGTGAGTGAAACCTATGTTGCTGAATTGAACTTAGATCAGTTATTAGCAGCTAAAACAGAACAATTGGTCTATCAACCAGTTTCTAAGTTCCCATCAGTGACCCGAGATATGGCACTCTTGCTCGATGAAACGATCGATAACCAATCCGTGATGGAAATCATTCGTGAAAGTGCAGGTCGCTTCTTAAGTGATATTCGTTTATTCGATGTTTATCAAGGGAAAAACATTGAAGCAGGTAAAAAATCTCTAGGGTACAGTCTGACCTTTAGCAATCCGGAAGCTACCCTGACGGATGAAGAGATCAATCAAGCAATAGCGAAAATTACTCGTAACTTAGAAGAAAACGTTCAAGCAGAAATCCGCTAATCAAATAAGTAGAAAAACGTTCTCCACCATACAAAGAAGTTGGGTGGGGAACGTTTTCTACTATTATAATAGATGCTCAGATGACACAAAAATGTTAGGAGTTGAGTGAAAGCCTTAAAAGATTTCTCTATAGAAGGCATTCCAGCTTTTTTGGTACAACCTTTTTTAAACACTGGCTAGGCTGAAAAAATGCATTTTCTAATCAGCGTTTTATGAAGTTATTTTTTAGGACAGCTCCTCGATTTTTGCGCAAGAAACAGCATCAAATCAAAATACACAAAGTGTCAGTCTGGGGAGGAAGTGTTCTCGTGAAATCTAACACAGAGTTTGTACATAGGTTTTGCATGAAAGAATTCATTCCGATTTGTAAACAAAAAAACAAGCCGTAAAGGCTTGTTTTTTTAAGCAAAGTAATTGATGCCCATTGCATTTTTGACTTCAGCTAACGTCTGAGCGGCAACTTGTTCAGCTTTTTCACTACCAAGTTTTAGTAAGTTCATCACTTCACCGGGATCTTTGGCAAAAGCTTCACGGCGTTCACGAATCGGTGCAAATTCGGCTTCTAGAACATCGATCAAATAGCGTTTGATTTTGACATCGCCTAATCCACCAAGGGTGTAATGTTCTTTTAATTCAGCAATTTTTTCTTTTTCGGTACCAAATACATCAAGATAAGTGAAGACCATATTGCCTTCAACTTGTCCGGGGTCGTTGACATGAATGTGATTTGGGTCCGTGTACATGCTCATCACTTTCTTTTGTAATACATCGGCTGGATCAGCTAAGTAAATGCCGTTGTTCAATGATTTGCTCATTTTCCCGTTCCCATCGATCCCCGCTAAACGTCCCATGCCTTTTGGCGGTAAAACCGCTTTTGGTTCGACTAATACTTCACTATACGTAGAATTAAAACTATGCACGATTTCTTGCGTTTGTTCCAGCATTGGTTTTTGATCTTCGCCGACTGGGACTAAATTTGCTTTAAAAGCGGTGATATCCGCTGCTTGAGAGACAGGATAGATGAAGAAACCAGAAGGAACGCCTTCACCAAATTTTTTTTGTTCAATTTCGGCTTTAACGGTTGGATTGCGTCGTACTCGAGCAACACTGACTAGATTGAGATAATACATCGTCAATTCAGAGAGCTGAGGGATTTGCGATTGAATAAACATCGTTGTTTTTGCTGGATCCAATCCAACGGCTAAATAATCCAAAGCAACTTCTAAAATATTCGCTGAGACCTTCTCAGGTGTTTTCGCATTATCTGTTAGTGCCTGCATGTCAGCGACCATGATATAAAGCTGATTTTCAGGGTCAGCTTGCATTTCGACCCGTTTTTTTAAAGACCCCACATAATGGCCAAGATGCAATTTGCCAGTTGGGCGGTCGCCAGTTAAAATCGTATTCACTTTTTTTCCACCTTTTCCTTTGTTATATGGTTTATCTTACCTTTTTTTAGCAAAAGAAACAACCGGTTCTCCTTGTGATCTGATGGGGTGAGAAAAATTTTCATGGACAAAAACCTCACATCAAAGTAAAATAGCACTTGTCTTTTCAGAAATAAGGGGGGAACATTGGAAAAGAACCTTTACAAATGAAAAAAGATTGAGCTATAATATGAATCAAATCTTTCCAATTACTCATTTAATTTTAAAAAAAGCTAGGAGTGTGAATCAATGGCAATGATCGAATTTAAGAACGTAGAGAAATATTACGGAAAGTTCCATGCATTAAAAAACATCAACCTTGAATTTGAAAAAGGTGAGGTCGTTGTTGTTATCGGGCCTTCAGGATCTGGTAAAAGTACAATGCTCCGTACGATTAATGGTCTAGAAACCATTTCAGGTGGTCAATTATTGGTCAATGGTAAGAACTTGTTTGACAAAGATGTCAAAATGACAGAAATTAGAAAAAACATCGGCATGGTGTTTCAACATTTCAACTTGTATCCAAATAAAACCGTGTTAGAAAATATTACGTTGGCACCGATTAAAGTATTAAAACAAAATGAGCAAGAAGCCATCAATTTGGCGGAAAAACTTCTTGATCGGGTAGGGATGTTAGATAAAAAAGATTCCTATCCTTCCATGTTATCCGGCGGACAACAGCAGCGGGTCGCAATTGCCAGAGGGCTTGCGATGAAACCAGAGATGCTGCTTTTTGATGAGCCAACGTCAGCATTGGATCCAGAAATGATTGGTGATGTATTGGATGTCATGAAAAAAATTGCCAGTGAAGGTATGTCCATGATCGTTGTTACCCATGAAATGAGCTTTGCCCGTGAAGTAGCAGATCGAATCGTCTTTATGGCGGAAGGACAAGTCTTAGAAGACCGGCGCGATGTCGATGGATTCTTTGATGCACCAAGAGACGAACGTGCAAAACAATTCTTGAGTAAAGTCACAAATCATTAAGCAATAGGAGGAACCCTTATGAGAAAGAAAATATTTTCCTTTCTAGTCTTAGCCTTTGCCCTTGTGACTTTCTCAGGTTGTAAAGGACAAAGTGCCGCAGATATCGATATTTTAGAAAACAGCAAAGAGACGAATCAGATCGTTTGGGGCGTAAAAAACGATACCCGTCTTTTTGGATTGATGGATATCGCGACTAGAGAAGTACGGGGATTCGATATTGATATCGCTCGTGCAATCACTGAGAAAATTTTAGGTCGTGATGGCAATGCCATCTTTGTTGAAGTTACCTCAAAAACCCGGATTCCTCTTTTGAAAAACGGCAACATCGATGCAATCATCGCCACGATGACTATCACGGAAGAACGTAAAAAACAGGTCGATTTTTCCGATGTCTACTTTGATGCAGGTCAATCTTTATTAGTTGCCAAAGACAGTCCTATTCAAGGGATCGAAGATTTGACCGCAGACACCACTGTATTGGTCGTGAAAGGCTCTACCTCAGCTGTGAACATCCGTGAAGCAGCACCAGAAGCGCAAATTTTAGAACTTGAGAATTATGCGGAAGCCTTTACTGCTTTACAATCTGGTCAAGGGGATGCTATGACCACGGATAATGCGATCTTATTAGGGATGGCGAGTGAAAATACCAATTACCATTTAGTTGGCGAAACTTTTACAGAAGAACCTTATGGGATTGCCATCAATAAAGGACAAAAGCCGTTTCTTGATGCAGTGAATCAAGCCTTGCGGGAAATGCGTGAAGATGGAACCTATGATGAGATATACAACAAGTGGTTCCCTGAAGACGAATCAGGAAAAGTAGAGTAGGAGGAAACCGAATGGTTGAATTATTTCAAACGTATACCGGTCAGTTTATTGAAGGCTTTAAATACACAGTCATGGCGAGTTTGATCGCACTGTTTTTTAGTCTTTTGATCGGAACCTTAATGGCAATTTTTCAGTTGTCAGACAATCGCCTCATCAAAGGGATTGCCAAAGCGTATGTTGAGTTTTTTAGAAATATTCCCTTATTGATCATCGTGATGTTCTTTTATGTCGTTGTGCCAATGTATTGGGTTTCTTTTGACGGTTTTCAAGCGGGAACGATTGGCTTAACGATCTATACATCGGCATTTATCGCTGAGACGATCCGGTCAGGGATTCAAACGGTTCCTAAAGGCCAGATGGAAGCTTCCTTGTCTTCTGGTTTTACGTACAGCCAAGCGATGCGTTACATTATTTTGCCTCAGGCTTTTAAGATCGTCGTACCGCCGTTAGGCAATCAATTTATCAATCTTGTTAAAAACTCATCAATTTTGGCGATGGTCGCAGGATTAGATATTATGTATCAAGGGGATTTGATCGCAAGTGAGACCTTCAATACATTCGATACGTATATCATTGTTGGTCTTTTCTATTTGATCATTACCCTACCATTGTCTTATTTGATGGTTTACTTGGAACGGCGTTGGGCTGTCCGCTCATAGAAAGGAGCTAACGAACTATGGATTTTTTTGAAGCTTTTTCAGCGATTAACATTCGCTTCTTGATCGATGGCTTGCGGGTAACAGTTGAAGTGTCGATCCTATCGATTTTATTTAGCTTTATTATCGGAGGGATCGCCGGCATTTTGCGCTTCAGCTCGATCCCGGTCTTTTCGAAAGTATTAGGTGTCGTGATCGATGTTATTCGTAACTTGCCTTTGCTCTTGATCATCTTTTTCACTTACTTTGCATTGCCGCAGATCGGTATCCGCTTTAATATTTTTTGGTCAGCGGTTGTGGCGTTGACGATTTTTGAATCAGCGATGCTCTCTGAAATCTTTCGTGCTGGTTTGAATGCTGTGCCAAAAGGGCAGATGGAAGCTGGTTTGTCAACAGGGCTAAGCTATGTCGAAGTATTGCGGAGTATCGTCGTGCCACAGGCATTTAAAGCGATGTTGCCAGCGATCGTCAGTCAGTTGATCTCTTTGATCAAAGATACGTCATTAGCCGTGATTATTTCTTTACCAGAGCTGACTCATCATGCTCGAATCATTTATGGTCAAAATACAAACTATGTTTTGCCTATGTTTTTGGCAATGACTGTTTTATACTTTTTGGTTTGTTATGCATTATCATTGCTTTCTGGCTTTTTGGAAAAACGTCAGTACGATTACTAAAAAGAATAATCGACAAAATCATCCCCACGATCGGTCTTTTACCCATGCAAGTGCAACTTGTGGGTTGTGAGCCAATCGTTGGGGCTTTTTTTCTTTTTGACCGTTTCGTGTTTTTTGGGAAAGCTTTTTTAGCAAACGAAAGGAATACTTGAAAAATAGACAAAAAAAGTCCAAAATGAATAAGAGAGAAAAACGCACCAAACTCTTTTTTTCATGTAAAGGATGGAAACTATGACAAACAACAGACCAATTGGTTTTATCGATTCTGGTGTTGGTGGGTTGACGGTCGTCAAAGAAGCAATCAAGCAATTACCCAACGAATCGATTCTTTATCTGGGAGATACAGCCAGATGCCCGTATGGTCCGAGACCTGCTGAGCAAGTTATCGCGTATACGTGGCAAATGACCCGTTTTTTATTAGAAAAAAACATTAAAATGTTGGTGATCGCTTGTAATACAGCGACAGCGGTCGCCCTTGAAGAAATCAAAGAAAAACTAGCGATCCCGGTGATTGGCGTGATCCTGCCCGGTAGTCGAGCAGCAGTCAAAGCAAGCAAAAACCAGCGAATCGGTGTCATCGGAACAAATGGAACGATCAAAAGCGACTCTTACAAGCGCGCTCTTCATGGCAAAGCGCCCCATGCGTCAGTCGTCAGTTTGGCTTGCCCAAAGTTTGTGCCGATCGTAGAAAGCAAACAATACCATAGCTCGGTCGCCAAGAAAATCGTGGCAGAAACGTTGCGTCCATTGAAAAACAAGCGGTTAGATACAGTGATTCTGGGCTGTACTCATTATCCTTTATTGCGCCCTTTGATCCAAAATGAATTAGGCGCCCATATCCAGCTGATTGATTCAGGGGCAGAAACGGTGGGGGAAGTCAGTACCTTGTTGGACTATTTTTCCATTGCAGCAACGAGTCAGGACGATCCGCATCCGCAACATGCATTCTTTACTACTGGTTCACCGAAAATATTTGATGAGATCGCCAATGATTGGCTTGATTTAGATACGATCTCATCGATTCACACTGATTTAGGAGGCTTTTAAATGCGACATGATGGCAGAAAAGAAACAATGTTAAGACCAGTCAACATTCAAACCAACGTCTACAAACACCCCGAAGGATCGGTTGTGATCTCTTTTGGTGACACAACCGTGATTTGTTCGGCAACGATTGAAGATCGGGTCCCTCCGTTTTTACGAGATACGGGAAAAGGCTGGGTCACAGCCGAATACAGTATGCTCCCACGAGCGACCAACACTCGTAATCGTCGAGAAAGTGCCAAAGGCAAGCTTTCTGGTCGTACGATGGAGATCCAACGGCTGATCGCTCGTTCCTTACGAGCCGTAGTTGATTTAGAAAAATTAGGGGAACGTAGTATCGTCGTCGATTGTGATGTCGTCCAAGCGGATGGCGGTACCAGAACAGCCAGTATTACCGGCGCTTTTGTCGCGTTGCGTTTAGCTATCGATACCTTGTTGCGTGACAAAGCATTGACGGAAGATCCAATCAAGGAGCATTTGGCAGCAATTAGTGTCGGGATCTTACCAGATGGTACCTGTGTGACTGATCTCGATTATCAAGAAGATTCTTCAGCTGCTGTTGACATGAATTTGGTGATGACGGAATCTGGTCGATTTGTCGAATTGCAAGGAACTGGGGAAGAAGCGACTTTTGATGGTCAGCAGTTGAATGAGATGCTGATCTACGGAAAAACGGCTATCGAAGAATTGATCGCCTATCAAAAAGAGGCACTGTTTTTACCAGATGAACCCCCTTATGAGATTCCCGAAAAAACGATTGTCATTGCTACAGGCAATCCAGGAAAAGCCAAGGAGTTTAAAGCCGTATTTGGCGCAGCAGGTTACGATGTCCGCACCTTAAAAGACTATCCTTCCTTGCCGGATGTTGAAGAAACCGGCACCACCTTTGAAGAAAATGCCCGCCTTAAAGCGGAAACCATCGCCAGAATTTTGGGAAGACCGGTGTTAGCTGATGACTCAGGACTGAAAGTCGATGCATTAGGGGGGCGACCAGGGGTGTACTCTGCTCGATTTGCTGGTGAGCAAAAAAGTGACGCTGCCAATAATGCAAAATTACTTTACGAATTGACGGATGTCGAAGATGACAAGCGCAGTGCTCAATTTCACTGTACGTTAGTTTTCGCAGCGCCAGGAAAAGATAGTTTGGTGGTTGAAGCTCAATGGCCGGGAAGAATCGGCCGTATCCCCCGTGGAGAAAATGGGTTCGGTTACGATCCATTGTTTATTCCTGATGGTTCAGAGCAAAGCGCAGCCCAAATGAGTCAAGAAGAAAAGAACCGAGTCAGCCACCGTGGTCTAGCAATCAAAAAGCTGCAGGAACAGTGGCAGGAGTGGTTAGAAGGAGAAAATGTATGAAATATTTAGTTGTCAGTGACAATCATTCAGATCGTGAAATTCTTGTTGATCTTAAAAATGAATTCGAAAATCAAGTCGATTTATTCCTGCACTGTGGGGACTCCGAACTACCTGACACAGACCCTTTGTGGGATACTTTTCAAGTCGTTTGCGGCAATTGCGATTATGGCGGTGGTTTTCCCAATGAGCGTATCATCAAAACGCCGCTGGACACCATCTATATGACTCATGGCCACTTAGCAGATGTCCGTTTTGGTGTAACGAAATTAGGGCTGCAAGCGCAACAAGCCGATGCCTCGATCGCACTGTTTGGTCACACGCATCAAATTGCTTGTGAGAAAGTTGGGAATCGGCTTTTCTTGAATCCCGGCAGTATTTCCCAACCGCGAGGGCAAATTCAAATCAAAAGCTTTGCGATTATCGAAAGTACGCCAGAACAATGGGCAATCCAATACTATGATCGTTCCTTTCATAAAGTCCCTGAGCTAGCTTTTGTTTTCACACGCTAAGTAAGCGGAATCAAAAAGTAAAAATTTCATTATAATTTTGCAGGTTTCAACTTTCTATTCTCATTTTCAAGTAAAATAGAAGAGTAGCTGTGAAATGGAGGCAATTAGATTGATAGGACAGACCGTAGAAAAAATATTACTCGAGAACCAAGAAAATTTCTTGGTGCCGGCAGAAAATGTGGCATCGGTATTTTATAACCACCCTTTGAGTCACGCATTGCTTGTTTTATCAAAAGTGGGCTATTCAAAGATCCCTGTACTAGATAGTGAGGACCATTTAGTCGGCTTAATCAGCCTCTCAAACATCGTAGAACGCATGATGGATCTCACTGGCTTCAGTATGGAAAATATTGAAGGGCTGACTGTGGCAGATGTCATGGAAGTCAATGTGAATTGCATCAAAGAAAACGATGAGTTGGAAAGTATGCTGCATTTGTTAGTAGATCAAGCATTCTTGCCGATCGTTGATGATGACAATGTCTTTGTTGGGATTATCACCCGCAAAGAGATTTTAAAATCCGTCAATCATTTGGCGCACGAAATTGAAAGACGCTATTTGCTGATTTCTAAAGAAGATGCCCCAAAGATGACAGATGAACTGCATGTGGTATAGAAAAAAGGTTATCCCAGTTTCGGGATAACCTTTTTTTTAAATACCGACGATCGGCGCATTGGGGATCGTATAGCCTTTGGCAGTTAAAGCATCGATCGATGCGGCCAAAAATTCCTCTTTGATTTTCCATTGCGTACCGTTGGTCACATACATGGTCGTGCGAATTGCAAAGTTGTTGTTTCCTAGATCCACCAAACCGAAGACCGTAGGGGCCGTTTGAATCTCTTCTTCATGCTGCTTAGCAATCTGTTCATTGACTTCTTCAATGATGGCACGTATTTCATCTAAGCCTTCAGAGGGTAAGATACGTACGTCTACCACGACTTGCATATTGGCTCTGGATGTATTACTGATGGTCGTGATGTTACGATTTGGGATATAATGAACGGTTCCGTCCACGGATTTTAATTGAACAGTCCGAATACCGACGGCCGTCACCGTACCTTCAAGCGTCAGGTTGGTCAAGCGGACGTAATCACCAACGTTGATTTGTTGTTCGGTAATTATAAAGAAGCCAGTAATCAAGTCATTCATAAAGCCTTGGGCGCCGAGACCGAGGGCGACACCGACGACTCCGGCACCGGCTAGTAGCGAGCCTACAGGTACGCCGATGGTTGAAAGGAGTGCATAGACAAAAAAGAAGCCTAATGTGTAATGAACCGTATTGCGGATCAGGGTATGGATCGTGTTGATTCGACTCACATTGAAACTGGCTTTTTTTTCATAGGAACGATAGATCCGATCGATGATCATATTGCTTATTTTCAATAAAATACCGAATAGGATACATAAAAAAAGCAACATCAATGCTTTTTGAATCAGTAGACCAATGATCGATTCCCAGTCGATGGACGCCCACCATTTTTGCAATGCATTGAGCTGAGCAGCTGCTGGTTCGGTAATGCTGGAACCACTTGAATCGGTCGTGCTAGCTGCGAGTAGCAGTTGTTTCATAAAATCCCTCCAAGTCTTACTGCATCTATTTTAACGAAGATAAAATAGAAATGCAAAGGAGGTTTTCTGAAATACCTGTTTTTTTCAGAAAAAGCCTGCTCAGCCAACGGGTAGGCAAATAGCAGACTTTTCTATGACAATTATTGATTAAGATAAATGAACGCCTTTATCAACAAAAATCACTTCGCCGATAATCCCGCTTGATAAAGGACTGATCAAGAAGGCACAAGCATTGCCGACTTCTTCGATCGTTACACCAATATGATCTGGTGTTCGATCCTCTGACAATTGGATCAGTTTTTGATAGTCTTTTACACCTGTTACTGCTAGCGTTTTGATGGCGCCAGCTGAAATCGCATTGACACGGATCTTTTGCGGTGAAAGTTCGGCAGCTAAATAGCGAACACTTGATTCCAAAGCAGCTTTCGCAATACCCATCATGTTGTAGTTTGGTACTGCCCGTTCGGCACCTAAGTAGGAAAGGGTAACGATTCCAGCATTTTCAGCTAAGATTGGTTTGGCATATTTGGTGACAGCAATCAATGAATAACTGCTGATGTCTTGCGCCAAAGCATAACCGTCACGAGAAATATTCAAAATATCGCCAGAAAGATCTTCTTTATTAGCATAAGCGACGGCATGGACGACACCATGGATCTCTCCAGCATATTCTTTGATTGTATCAAAGGCGGCAGCAATGCTTTCGTCATTAGCGACGTCACACTCCACTACAAATTCATCAGATTCCAATAAGCGCTCTAAAGGCTTCTTCATGCGGTCGTTTTGATACGTGTAGATCACTTCGGCTCCTTGTGCTTTTAATGCTTGTGCACAGCCCCAAGCGATACTGCGTTTGTTGGCAACGCCCATGACGACAACTTTTTTACCGGTTAAAAAACTCATAATTCCACTCCTTAATAAATTCAACAATAATAAAATACGTATAATGACAAATAGTAAATCAAACTATCTTGATTTCTAATTATTAAGCATAATTGTTTGATTGTCAAACTATTTTTTTCTTAATAAATATTTAGTTGCGAATTCCGTTGAACTATGATACTTTGATAATCAAACTATAATAAATTCTTAAGCAAGGAAGGGAAACCATGAAAAAACTATTGACTGAAACAGAAGTCATGGATTTGATTCCAAATCGCTACCCAATTA
The DNA here is from genome assembly GCF_050546735.1 of Enterococcus sp. AZ095a. Taxonomy (NCBI): domain Bacteria; kingdom Bacillati; phylum Bacillota; class Bacilli; order Lactobacillales; family Enterococcaceae; genus Enterococcus; species Enterococcus sp. AZ095a. The sequence goes on from NZ_CP172953.1 coordinate 1,716,044, forward strand.
TATATATTGATTATGTCGATGAAATCGAGTCTGGCAAAAAGATTATCGCAACGAAAAATGTTACCATCAACGAAGACTTTTTCCAAGGTCATTTTCCGGGAAATCCAGTAATGCCGGGTGCCTTGATTTTAGAAACATTGGCACAAGCAGGATCGATCCTGATCTTGAAATCCGAGGAATTCCAAGGTAGAACGGCGTATATCGGCGGCATCAACAAAGCCAAATTCCGTCAAAAAGTTGTTCCGGGAGATACTATGAAACTTGTTTTTGAGATCACCAAAATCAAAGGCTCCGTTGGAACTGCTGATGCGGTAGCGACAGTGGATGGCAAAAAAGCTGCTGAGTGCGAATTTACCTTTATCGTAGGCGACCAAAAGTAAAAGAAAACCGCTGAAATTCCCGAGTATCGGAGACTTCAGCGGTTTTTTTATTTATTCTTTGGCTTCTTGTAAGACCTTGATCGTTTCGATCTTCACTGGCTCAACCGGTTGAGAATTCTCACCATTGCCAGAGTCTTGGGTTTCTGCTTGCGCAATTTTATCTACGACATCCATGCCTTCGGTCACTTGACCAAAAACGGTATAGCTACCGTCCAATTGTGGTGTTCCACCATTTTTGTAGGCTTCGATGATTTTTTCAGGATAGTGTTGGATCGCTAGACCGTCGGATACGTCTTGATCATTTTGAACGATGTAGAATTGACTGCCTTGGCTGTTTGGCGCACTTGATTTTGCCATTGCCAATGCGCCTCGCAAGTGATAAAGCTGGTTCGAGTATTCTTCGCCGAATCCTTCGCCCCATATGCTTTCTCCGCCAGTGCCATCACCATTAGGGTCGCCCCCTTGGATCATAAACTCTTCTACGACACGATGGAAAGTCAAGCCGTCATAATAACCATCTTTGGCATGGGTCAAAAAGTTTTCGACTGCTTTGGGCGCGATCTCTGGGAAAAGTTTGATTTTGATTGAGCCTTCTTCCGTCACCATTTCAACTAAGGCTTCATTCTCTTGCACATCCGTTGATAATTGCGGCAATTCCAGGGCATTCAAGTCAATGGATTCTGAGGTTGACGTGCTTTCTGCCGAATTGCTTGATGAGGGATCGGTGGTACTTGAACCTGTACAAGCAGCTAATAATAAAAGGCTAGCAGCTGCTGTCAGTGCGAATAGGATTTTTTTCATTCTTTCATTCCTTCCAGTTTTCTTAATGATAATCATAACAAAAAAGAGACATAGAAGAAAGCGCAGATTTTGTGGAATGAGAAAGAAACAGGCGGAAAGGTGTAGACCACTTTTTAGATGTTTGTTATAATGAAAGAGGATTCATTATAATAAACGGATAGAATTTACAGGAGGTTTTTTTGATGGGAAAATTAGGGATATCGATTTATCCAGAGCGCTCAACGTTTGAAAAGGACAAAGCGTATTTAGACTTGGCACACAAATACGGCTTTAAACGGGTATTTACCAGTTTGCTACAAATCAACGATGACAAAGAAAAAGTCTTGGCAGACTTTAAACAAGTCGTGGATTATGCCAATCAGTTAGGAATGGAAGTCATGGTAGATATCAATCCTGGTTTATTCGAACAGCTAGGTATTTCTTATGATGATTTATCCTTCTTTGATGAGATGGGGGCTTACGGTGTTCGGTTAGATATTGGTTTTACTGGTTCAGAAGAAGCCAAAATGACGCGTAATCCTTACGGGATTAAAATCGAAATCAATATGAGCAGTGGTACGAGCTACGTGGACAACATCATGAGTTATTCGCCTAATACTGAAAATTTACTCGGCTCGCATAACTTCTATCCTCATCGCTATTCAGGGTTGGGCTACGACCATTTCGTTTTTTGTTCGGAAAAATTCCGCAAATACAATTTAAATACGATGGCTTTCGTGAATTCTCACGAAGCTGATTTCGGTCCATGGCCAACACAAGATGGTTTATGCTCTTTGGAAGATCATCGTGATCTGCCACTAGCTACGCAAGTCAAACATTTAGTGTTGACTGGCTTGATCGATGATATCTCTGTTGGAAATGCCTATGCTTCAGAAGCAGAATTGGCAGCAATGGCTGAAGCGTTTCACGCGGATTATCCGACATTAAGAGTCGATGTCGTTGACGGAATCACTGAAGATGAACGAATTTGTCTCTTCGATAATCTGCACAGCTATCGAGGAGATCGTTCGGAATACATCTTGCGTTCAACGATGACGCGGATCTATTATAAAGACAAGGAATTTCCGCCTCATGATACCCGTGATATGGTAAGAGGGGATGTCTTGATCGATAATGCTGGCTATGGACAATACAAAGGGGAGACGCAAATCGCCTTGAAAGCAATGAAAAATGATGGTCGAGTCAATGTCGTTGGTAAGATCGCTGATGAGGAACTATTCTTATTAGAATTTTTGAAACCTTGGTCAAGTTTTAAATTGGTCGAAAATAACTAATTACCACGAAAATCAACCATTGCCAACAAAGATTGTTGGCAATGGTTTTCTTTTTGGGCGCTTGCGATTGACAAACATGAGCAAAAAACGGTAATTTATGTAGTGGGTTCTTTCCTTGAGGAATGACGAAACCATAATAATATTATGTAAACTATATAACAAGAGGACGTGACAAGTGTGAAATTGCGCTGGAAGATTGCCATCGGAGTGGCTGTATTAGCAATTGCAGGATTAGGGTATGCAGGAAACTATTTTTACGATTATGCGGTGGTTCCTTCAGAAAAAGATTTTTTGGAAGGAGATACCCCTGGTACGGATGAAAATCAGACAGGAAATGAATCGCAAAATTGGTTTACAGATCCAGCAAATCGTGAGATGTGGCAGCTGACTTCTGAAGATGATTTAAAGTTATCCGCCATTTATCTACCGGCGGAGGAGAAGAATCGAGGAAAAACGGCGATCATCGCGCATGGCTACATGGGGAATGCAGAAACGATGGCGGACTATGCTAAGATGTATCATGATTTAGGCTATAATGTCTTGGTTCCAGACGCTCGAGGGCATGGTCAAAGCGAAGGAGATTATATTGGTTTTGGGTGGCACGAACGTAAGGATTATCTGCAATGGATCGATGAAGTACTCGCAAAAAATGGTCCTGAAGAAACGATCACTTTGTATGGCATCAGTATGGGGGCTGCCACGGTAATGATGACCAGTGGGGAAGACTTGCCGAAAAATGTCACTTCTATCATTGAAGATTGTGGGTATACCAACGTCAATGAAGAATTGGGTTATCAACTCGATCAATTGTTTGGTCTACCGGCCTTTCCATTGATGAATGTCACTAGTCTTGTCACAAAAATCCGAGCGGGGTATTTCTTCGGTGAAGCAGATGCAGTCAAACAACTGCAAAAGAATACGCGTCCGATCTTTTTTATCCATGGTGATGCGGATACGTTTGTTCCTTATTCGATGCTGGATATTTTGTATAACGCGACCGATGCACCAAAAGAAAAGTGGGTTGTTTCAGGTGCCGAGCATGCGAAAAGCTACAAAACAGATCCAGACCTTTATAAAGAAAAAATTGCAGCTTTTTTGGACAAATACGATCATCCAGCAAGTGAATAAAAAAGTGCCGGTTCTAAAAAAGAACCGGCACTTTTTGCTTGACCTTTAGCTTATAAACGAGCAAATTCTTCTAGCAAGCGAATCATTTGGCAAGTAAAGCCGTATTCATTATCATACCAAGCGACGGTTTTCACCAGTTGGAAATCGCCAGCAGTGGTTACTTCTGTTTGTGTCGGATCAAAGATAGACCCTTGAGTGGTACCAATCACATCTCCAGAGACGATTTCACGGTCATCGTAACCGAATGACGGATTATCGACGGTGTGTTTTCTGATCGCTTCATTGACTTCATCGGCGGTTACTTTGGTTTTCAAAATTGAGACTAATTCTGTTAAAGAACCATCGACGACAGGAACCCGTTGGGCGTGGCCTTGTAATTTGCCATTTAATTCTGGAATAACTAGACCGATCGCTTTGGCAGCACCCGTTGAGTGAGGGATCGTGTTGTCAGCAGCGGAACGAGCGGCTCTTAAGTTTCCGCCTTTTACAGGACCATCCAATAGCATTTGAGTAGAAGTATACGCATGAACCGTCGTCATCGTACCAACTTCGATCCCGAATTCCTCATTTAAAAAGTAGGCCATTGGAGCTAAGCAGTTGGTCGTACAAGAACCTGCGGATATGATAGTATCATCCGGTGTTAACGTGTCTGAGTTGACATTGTAAACGATCGTTTTCATATTACCAGCTGGTGCGGAGATAACGACTCGTTTGACACCTGCATCAAGATGGGCCTGGGCTTTTTCTGCGGAAGTGTAAAAACCCGTACATTCTAATACGATATCGACGCCATTTTCTTTTGCCCAGGGGATTTTGCTTGCGTCTGGTTCAGCGTACACTCGGGTCTCTTTGCCATCGACAACGATAGCATTATCCGTTGCAGTAACAGTTCCAGGGTACGTGCCGTGGGTCGAGTCAAATTGCAATAAGTGTGCTAACATGACTGGACTCGTCAAATCATTGATTGCCACAACTTCAATATCGGCAGAAACTTCTCTGATCCTACGAAAAGCCAAACGTCCAATTCGTCCAAAACCATTGATTCCAACTTTTACTGTCATTTCTTGTTTCCTCCTTTGATTGTGTACTGGTACACTTAAAAGTTTGCTACGATTTCCTGTGACTGTCAAAGAATAACCCTTAAGAATTCGCGATTTCTTACGGAAACCCATGAGAAAAGATAGACAAAAGGCGTTTCGGTCGTTACAATAAAATAGACTTTCTTATTAGAGAAATAGTAACCACTTAAAGTGAGATAACTGATAATCAAAAAGTATAGAAGGTAGTAAAAAAAGAATGGAGGACAAATAATGTCCATGTTTTTAGATCAAGTGACAATCGATGTCAAAGCAGGAAAAGGCGGCGACGGAATGGTTGCTTTTCGCCGAGAGAAATATGTCCCAGATGGCGGACCCGCAGGTGGGGACGGGGGACGTGGCGGTGATGTCATTTTAGTCGTAGACGAAGGTTTGCGTACATTAATGGATTTTCGCTTTAATCGTCATTTTAAAGCGCAACCCGGGGAAAATGGCATGAGTAAAGGAATGCACGGCCGTGGCTCAGATGATACTTACATCAAAGTACCCCAAGGCACCACCGTTCGTGATGCTGAAACAGGTGCCTTATTAGGTGATTTGATTGAGCAAGGTCAAACATTAGTAATCGCAAAAGGCGGGCGGGGCGGCCGTGGGAACATTCGGTTTGCTTCTCCAAAAAATCCAGCCCCAGAATTAGCAGAGAACGGAGAACCCGGTCAAGAAAGAAAGATCGAGCTCGAACTAAAAGTCTTAGCAGATGTTGGTTTAGTTGGTTTCCCTTCAGTTGGGAAGTCAACATTACTCTCTGTGATTTCGTCTGCTCGTCCAAAAATCGGCGCGTATCATTTTACAACACTGGTGCCAAATTTAGGCATGGTAACGACCACTGATGGTCGTAGTTTTGCAGTAGCCGATCTGCCTGGCTTGATCGAAGGTGCTTCGCAAGGTGTTGGTTTAGGGACTCAGTTTTTACGTCATATCGAACGGACGCGGGTCATTTTACATGTGATCGATATGAGCGGCATGGAAGGGCGCGATCCATATGAAGACTATTTATCCATCAACAATGAATTGTCGACCCATAACTTGCGCTTACTAGAGCGCCCACAGATCATCGTTGCCAATAAGATGGATATGCCGGATGCTGAAGAAAACCTAGCCCTTTTCAAAGAGCAGCTGGCAAAAGAAAAAACGGATGAGTTCGCGGATGAACCAATGATTTTCCCAATCTCTGGTGTCACTCGTAAGGGAATCGATGCCTTGCTGAATGCGACAGCGGATCTATTGGAAGTCACTCCTGAGTTCCTCTTGTACGATGAAGAAATCGAAGAAGATGTGGTTCATTACGGCTTCCAATCGGATGAACCGGAGTTTGCAATCGATCGCGATCCTGATGCAACTTGGATCTTGAGCGGTGAGAAAATCGAAAAACTATTCCAAATGACGAACTTTGATCACGATGAGACTGTGATGCGTTTTGCTCGTCAATTACGTGGATTGGGTGTCGATGAAGCATTGCGTGCGAGAGGTGCCAAAGACGGTGATATTGTGCGTATCGGTAATTTTGAATTTGAGTTTGTCGAATAAGCGTTTAAAAGAACATCATTTTTTTAAAAAAATCCTTCATAGTTGAATTGGTTTTGACTGCCGATCATTGATTTTCTCTAAGAAATCAATGATCAGCAGTCTTTTTGGTTTCTTTTTTCATTTAAATGATTTACTGTTAAAATAAAGAAAAGAACAAATAAACCAAAGGGAGCGATTTTTATGTCAAAACGAGTCATTGTAATGAACTTTGATGCTAGTGCCAAAGCGTATCAAGCCTTTTCTGAAGTGAAACGGATGCATATGGAACGAAAGATCAAAGGAGAGCAAATGGCGGTTCTTACCCACACCAATGAAGGCGTGCATCAATTTAAAGTCGAGGATTTTCTTGATTTTACTGGAAACAATAAGACATCAACTGGTGGTTTGATCGGGATGCTCGTTGGTGTGTTAGGTGGGCCTTTGGGAATCATGCTGGGCTGGTTTGGCGGTAGTATGATCGGTGCTACTCGTGACGCAAAAGAGATCCAAAATGCGCAAATGCTCTTCGAACACGTCGGAAACCAAATTGGTGTAGGCGATACGGGGTTATTATTGATTGCCGATGAAGAGGACAATCGTCCTTTGAACCAACTGATCATGAATGAATTAGGCGGTGACATCACTCGTTTTGACTACGATGATGTCGAGGCAGAGATCGAGACGGCCAAAAAAGTCGAAGAATCCACCAAGGCACGTGTTCAAGAGGATTGGAAAAATTCCCATAACGATGAATCCGATAGCCAATCCGAGAAATAAAAACCGCAAGCTTCAATTGCAACTTGATTTCTTTTCCGCTAAAATTGGAAAGAGATGAAAGGAAAGAAGCTTATGGAATTAGAATTTTTAGGAACAGGTGCTGGAGTGCCTGCGAAACATCGAAACGTGACCAGCACTGCGTTACGATTATTAGATGAACGCAATGCCGTTTGGCTTTTTGATTGTGGCGAAGGGACACAAATGCAGATCTTGCATTCTACGATTAGACCGAGAAAGATTGAAAAAATCTTTATTACCCATCTTCATGGTGATCATATTTATGGATTGCCAGGATTGATCAGCAGCCGCTCCTTTCAAGGCGGAGACACACCTCTAGAGATTTATGGACCCAAGGGGATCAAAACATACATTCAAACCGTTTTGCGGATTTCTCAGACGAAAGTCAGCTATCCATTGCATTTTTTTGAGATTGAAGAAGAAGGGATTCTTTTTAAAGATCAGCAATTTGAAGTATCTTGTCTGCGCCTTGATCACGGGATTGATAGTTTTGGCTATCGTATTGTCGAAGCAAGCCATCAAGGGGAGTTGCAAGTGAAAGCATTGCTTGAACTTGGGCTGAAACCTGGTCCTGTCTTCGGACGTTTGAAAAAAGGTGAAGTAGTTACCCTCGATGATGGTCGTCAAATCAATGGAGCTGATTTTTTAGGTCAAGCCAAAAAAGGACGGATCGTGACAATATTAGGTGACACCCGTAAATGTCAAAACGCCGTGCTTTTAGCGAAAGATGCGGATGTTTTGGTACATGAAAGTACCTTCAACAAAGAAGAAGCCAAGTTGGCTCGCGCTTATTTTCATTCGACGACGCGACAAGCTGCTGAAGTTGCCCAAGAAGCTCACGCCAAGCGTTTGCTATTGACCCATATCAGCGCGCGCTATGTTGGCAAAGATATTACAAATTTAGTAAATGAAGCAAAAGAAGTATTTCCGAATACGTTGATCGTCAAAGATTTTGATGTTGTCGAGATCCCTTTTGCCGGAGAGGAAGAATCAGATGAACTTGGAGAATAAAGTTGTCGTTGTAACAGGTGGTTCTGCCGGACTTGGAGAACAAATCTGTTATGAAGCCGCAAAACGTGGTGCGATCGTCGTGACTTGTGCCCGGAGGACGAATTTGATCGGAAAAGTCAAAGAACAATGTATGGAATTAAGCGGCAAAGAAGCGTATGCGTTTCAATTGGACGTAGCAAATCCTGAAAGCGTGGAGCGCTTATTAGAAAAAATCAGTGAGAAAGTCGGAAAGATCGATGTCTTTGTCAATAATGCTGGCTACGGGATCTTTCAAGAGTTTACAGAGATGGATCCTGCGGTCATCCGTAATATGTTTGAAGTCAATGTACTTGGGATGATGGTTTTGACTCAGCAAGTTGCGATTCAAATGGCTGAACAAAAGCATGGTCATATCATAAACGTTGCTTCAATTGCGGGTAAGATCGCTACGCCGAAGACCGCAGTTTACTCTGCAACGAAATTTGCTGTACTTGGTTTTTCTAACGCCTTACGTTTAGAACTAAAACCACTGGGGATCAACGTAACAACGGTCAACCCAGGGCCGATCGAAACGGCATTCTTTGACCAAGCAGATCCTAGCGGTAGTTACTTATCATCGGTGGGCAGCCTTGTCCTTGAACCAAACAAATTGGCACAAACGATCGTCAAAGCCATGATTCATCCAAAACGAGAAATCAATCGCCCACATATTTTAGGGGCGGCAGCAAAACTGTATACACTGTTTCCTGCAATCGGGGATTATATGGCAGGAACGATGTTCAACAAAAAATAGGAGTTGAAACCCATGAAAAATCAATGGCGTGTTATCGTTGGTATTTTACTGATTTTAGTGATCGTTTTATTTGCGGTTGCAAACAATATGACTGTTCCGATCAATTTTGGCTTCACAACGATTCAATCGCCACTGATCTTAGTCATTATTGGTTCTGCTTTGTTAGGCGCATTGATTTTGTTGCTGGTTTCCACAAGTGCAATGTTCCGTCAAAAAAAAGAACTAAAACAATTGAGAAAAGAGCTCTCGGATTATCGCACGAATAACGAGAAAGTTCTGCAAGATGAACGAGAAGCCTTGGAACGAGAATATATCAACAAGCAGGCGGAGTTAGCAGCTAGGCAGCAACAACTCGACGATCAAGAAGCGCAACTTTCGTCACGTGCTGCAGGCGCCTCAACGCCGCCAACGATTGATGAAGAAATGAAGTCTTTTGAATCGCAAGCCTAGAATACATGAGAGCAATTAAGAAAAGAGTTTGCCGGCGCATCGTTCGCTGCAAGCTCTTTTTTGTGACATGAAAAAATAAATTGTTTCTTTCGTTGTTTTTCCTTTTTACATAAACTTTGCTATAATAACCTAGTTAGGAGTGATTTGGTGAAACGTGCAAATTTTCATTGGGTGCTACCGCAAGATAGCGAAGCTACCCCTGTATTTAAAGAATTGATCCAAGCAAGAAAGATTCCTGAGCGCATCGGCGCGTTGCTATGGCAAAGAAATATTCGAACAGCAGAAGCGCTAGACGCTTTTTTATCAACGGATCTGCAATACCTTCATGATCCGTTTCTCTTTCATGATATGGATAAGGCCGTGGAACGGATCCATGAAGCCATTTTAAATGGTGAGCGGATCTTGATTTATGGCGACTATGACGCAGATGGGATTACGAGCACCACCGTATTAAAAGAAACACTGGAGTTGCTAGGGGCTGAAGCTGAATATTATCTGCCCAATCGCTTTTCAGATGGGTATGGTCCCAACATAACTGTCTATCAAGATAAAATTGCGGCAGGGACGCAATTGATCATCACCGTTGATAATGGGGTATCTGGACATGAGGCAATTGCTTATGCTCAAGGGCAAGGGGTCGATGTGATCGTGACGGATCACCATGAACTTCCTGCAGAACTCCCAGAAGCCTTTGCCATCGTTCATCCCCGTCACCCTGAAGGAAACTATCCGTTTGGTGATTTAGCGGGAGTCGGAGTCGCATTTAAAGTGGCTTGTGCCCTATTAGAAGAAGTGCCCGTCGAACTGCTGGACCTTGTTGCAATTGGGACGATTGCTGATATGGTTTCTTTGACAGATGAGAATCGACTACTAGTCAGCAATGGCCTGAAAATGATCCAACAAACTGATCGGCTTGGTTTGAATGAGTTGTTGACGGTCAGTGGGTTGAAAAAACGAACAGTCAACGAAACCGATATTGGTTTTGCTGTTGGCCCCCGCCTCAATGCAATTGGTCGGTTGGAAGATCCTAATCCTGCTGTTCGTTTGTTAACCACATTTGATGAAGAAGAAGCAGTAACCTTAGCCAAGACATTAGATACGATCAATCAGCAGCGAAAAACTTTCGTTGAAGAAATCATGAAAGAAGCGCAAGAAAAAATCGACCCTGCCAATCATGTTCATCTGGTCGTAGGTGATAACTGGCACGAAGGGGTTTTAGGAATCGTAGCTGGACGTATCATGCAAAGTACCGGACAGCCCGTGATCGTTTTGACCAAAAAAGAAAATGGGTTAGCAAAAGGGTCAGGTAGAAGTGTCGCTGCGTTGAATCTATTTGAAATGTTGGCTACGATGAAAGACATGTTTACCAGTTTTGGTGGTCATCATGCGGCGGTCGGCTTAAGTATCCCGATTGATCATTTGGACATGCTACAAGCTCAGATGAATCGCTATGTGGAAGAAAATGGAATTGATCTTAGTCAGGGAATCCCCTTAGCGATCGATGAGGAACTGCCATTGGCGGAAGTATCGATCAACTTTATTGAGTCTTTAAACGTTTTAGCGCCTTTCGGAACGGACAATCCGTTACCGAAATTTCTGTTTTCCAATTTATCGACTCAAAATGCCCGCCAGATTGGTACCGAAAACCAGCACTTGAAGTTAGTGATGACAGATGAGTCCAATCTACAGCTAGATGTGATTGGCTTTGGTTTTGGAAAAGACTCAGTAGAGTTTGAAAATGATCGACTATCGATCGTCGGTCAGCTTTCAATCAATGAATGGAATGGCAACAAAAAACCGCAGCTGATGTTGGATGACTTTGCAGTGGAAGGGCTGCAGTTGTTTGATTATCGTTCGAAAAGGAGTCGGCAAGGTGTCTCTCTGGGAAATGAAACATTAGGGGTCGTTTTCAATAAGAAACTGCCTCGAGAGCTGCAAGGATTTTGTGGACAAACGATCTTATTCGACTCGGTGGCTGCTGTGAAAGATACATTTTGTGCTGGTCCGTTCCAAGAGATCGCGTTTTTAGATTGTCCTGCTGATATTGCTGTGATCAAAGAGGTCGTTCAAGCGCTTCATGCTTCAAGAATTGCGTTTGTGTTTTACTCGACGGAAGATGCCTATTTAGACGGGGTAGGAACCAGAGAGCAATATGGTCGGCTTTTTCAATTGATCAAGCAGCAGCCTCGTTTGGATATTCGCTACAAATTAAAGATGGTCGCTAACTATCTAAAAATTCCAGAAAAATTACTTATTTTTATGATTCAGGTGTTTTCTGAGCTGGAATTTGTTACAATACAAGATGGTGTTTTGAATAAAACGGCTGATCCTGTTTCTCGTCCGCTGACAGAGAGTCATTTGTATCAGCAACGACAAAAAATGATCAAAACAGAAGAATTTTTATTAATGAGTGATTTATCAACCCTACGTCAGTGGTTGACAGTCTAGGAGGAAAAAAAATGGATTTAAAAGAGTATATTGCTAGTATTCCGGATTATCCCCAAGAGGGAATTATTTTTCGGGACATCTCGCCGCTAATGGCTGATGGAGAAGCGTATCGTTATGCGACACAGCAGATCGTTGAGTATGCACAAGAAAAAGGCATCGATATGGTGGTAGGACCAGAAGCCCGCGGATTTATCGTTGGTTGCCCAGTTGCGTACCAGTTAGGTGTCGGCTTTGCCCCAGTACGTAAAAAAGGCAAATTGCCACGGGAAACCATTGAAGCAGAGTATGAAAAAGAGTATGGCGTGGATGTTTTGACGTTGCATGCCGATGCTATCAAACCAGGACAACGTGTCTTGATTTGTGACGATCTACTAGCAACTGGCGGAACGATCAAAGCAACGATTGAACTCGTAGAAAAACTAGGCGGTATCGTTGTGGGCTGTGCCTTTTTGATCGAACTAATGGATTTACATGGAAGAGATAAAATCCAAGGTGTTGAAATCAAGACGTTAATGGAATACTAAAAAAGAAGAAACAAAAAAGGACTCGCAGGAGTCCTTTTTTGTTTCTTCTGCCTTATGGCGTATGTAGGGGAAGGATCATGGTTCGTAACGATAAAAATCATGATCGTGATAATAATGGCGGTTACGTTTGCGCTCTGCTTGGCGGAATTTCTTTTCATCCCATAGCATGAACCAAAGCATCATTAGAGGACAAAAAATCAGAACAGCACTTAGAACGCCAAAATAGCCAATAACAATACCCATCAATAAAACCCATAACATAAAACCAAATCGACGAACTGCTTTCATCTCATTCACTCCTTAAATAATACGAACTTATGTTTGTATACTTATTATACGAATGTTTGTTCGGTTTGTAAAGAGGAAAGAAAAAAAATCTTCGTAAAAACGAAGATTTCCTAGTCAGCTCGTTGAGCATCAAAGCAGATGTCGATACAACCCAACAACCAATCCTAAAATCGTTACGTCAGGCAAAATGATTGGTTCTAAGTAATCATTTTCCGGTTGTAAACGAATGTAATTCTTTTCTTTATAGAATCGTTTGCAAGTAGCTTCATCTTCATCTGTCATAGCGATCACAATATCACCATTTTGCGCACTTTGTTGTTTGCGAACGATCACTTGATCGCCGTCAAGGATGCCAGCATTGATCATACTTTCTCCTCGGATCGTCAACATAAACAAACTACCGGTACTATTTGCTAAATCTGGCGGAATCGGAAAGAAATCGGATGCATCTTCCACTGCTAAAATCGGTTCTCCCGCAGTTACGACACCAAGCATCGGAATGGATGCTGGCTGAACATCGATTTTTTCAAGACCGGAAGAAGTTAATTCAATGGCTCTGGGTTTTGTAGGATCTCGTAAGATCAACCCCTTTTTTTCAAGTCGGGACAAATGGCCATGAACAGTTGAGGTAGAAGATAACTGAACGGCTTCGCCAATTTCGCGAACAGTCGGCGGATAGCCTTTTTCAGTGACACGGGTATGAATGAACTTAAGAATTTCGATTTGTCGATTTTCTGTTCGTTTTGCCAAAACTGACACCTTCTTTCATTTGATAACATTAGTGTACCATAGGTATATCGAATATTCAAACAAATGTTCGCTTTTTACACTATTGTTTTTATTCGCTAGTTTGTAGTAAAATCAAGAGGGAAAAGGAGGAACGAATATGCTATCTCAAGAAAAATTAGCTCGAATCAATGAACTTGCCAACAAGAAAAAAACAGAGGGATTGACTGAGGCAGAAACGAACGAACAAAAAGTTCTACGTGACGAGTATTTAACCGCCTTTCGTGGAGGAATGCGTCACCATATCGAAGGAATGAAGATCGTTGATCCTGAAGGTGCTGATGTGACACCAGAGAAATTAAAAGAGATTCAAAAGAAAAAAGGTCTCCACGGCAGATAATTGTGAATTCCTTTTCATTGCTATTGAAATAAGCATCTGGATCACGTATAATAAAAGATGTAATAAAGGTAAAAAAAACCTAAATTAGGAGGAACTACCATTGTTTGATAAAATCGATCAATTAGGAGTGAACACCCTTCGTACATTAAGTATCGAAGCCGTACAAAAAGCCAATTCAGGACATCCGGGATTACCGATGGGGGCAGCACCCATGGCCTATGCCTTGTGGACCAAACACTTGAAAGTCAATCCAACGACTTCTCGCAAGTGGGTGGATCGTGACCGTTTTGTTTTGTCTGCTGGACACGGTTCGGCGTTATTGTACAGCTTGTTGCATGTGTCTGGTTACGATGTGACCATTGAGGATCTAAAAAACTTCCGTCAATGGGATAGCCGCACGCCAGGACATCCAGAAGTCGATCACACAGACGGCGTGGAAGCAACCACTGGACCTTTAGGACAAGGGATCGCCATGGCAGTCGGTATGGCAATGGCCGAAGCCCACTTGGCTGCAACCTACAATCGCGACAAGTATCAAGTCATCGATCACTATACCTATGCCTTATGTGGCGATGGGGATTTGATGGAAGGTGTTTCGCAAGAAGCTGCATCCATGGCGGGTCACATGAAATTAGACAAACTGATCGTCTTGTACGATTCAAACGACATTTCCCTAGATGGTCCGACCTCAAAAGCCTTTACAGAAAATGTCGGTGCGCGTTTTGAGGCGTATGGCTGGCAACACATTCTCGTTGAAGACGGCAATGATTTAGAAGCGATCTCGAAAGCGATCGACGAAGCAAAAGCTGAAAGCGACAAACCAACCTTGATCGAAATCAAGACTGTGATCGGATACGGTGCGCCAAATCAAGGCACCTCTGCCGTTCATGGTGCGCCGATCGGTGCCGAAGGCATTTCTGCAGCTAAAGCGATTTATGGTTGGGAATACCCAGAATTTACCGTACCTGAAGAAGTTGCCGCGCGCTTCAAAGAAACCATGGTCGATGAAGGACAAAAAGCTGAAGCCGCTTGGAACGAAACTTTCCATGCTTATGAAGCAGCCTACCCAGAACTTGCGGCGCAATTCAAACAAGCCTTTGCGGGTGAATTGCCAGCAGATTGGGATGCAACATTACCAAGCTACGAAGTTGGCAGCTCACAAGCTAGTCGGGTTTCTAGCAAAGAGATGATCCAAGCCTTATCCAAAGCCGTCCCTAGTCTCTGGGGTGGATCGGCTGACCTTTCTGGCTCCAACAACACGATGGTGGCAGCAGAAAAAGACTTTGAACCTGGCCAATACGAAGGCCGCAACATTTGGTTTGGTGTCCGAGAATTTGCGATGGCGGCAGCGATGAACGGAATCCAATTGCATGGCGGTACCCGAATCTATGGCGGAACCTTCTTCGTCTTCGTTGATTACTTGCGTCCAGCGGTGCGCTTGTCTGCGATCCAGCATGCACCTGTGATCTATGTCTTGACGCATGACTCCGTGGCGGTTGGGGAAGATGGACCGACCCACGAGCCGATCGAGCAATTAGCCAGCGTCCGTTGCATGCCAAATGTCCAAGTGATTCGTCCAGCAGACGGCAATGAAACCCGTGCTGCCTGGAAACTGGCCATGACAACAACGGATAAACCAACGGTCTTAGTCTTAAGCCGACAAAATCTACCAGTGATCGAAGGCACGCAAACCGGTGCGGATGAAAATGTCGCAAAAGGTGGTTACGTGATTTCAAAACAAGCTGGTGAAACACCAGCGGGGATTTTGATCGCCACAGGTTCTGAAGTGAATCTTGCGGTCCAAGCACAAGCTAAATTGGCAGAAGAAGGCATCGATGTATCGGTGGTCTCCTTACCAAGCTTTGATTTGTTTGAAGCACAAAGTTCAGAATACAAAGAAAGCGTCTTGCCAAAAGCAGTGAAGAAACGGGTAGCGATTGAAGCGGCTTCCCCATTTGGTTGGGAACGTTACACCGGTTGCCATGGAAAAGTGATCGCGATCGATCACTTCGGTGCATCAGCACCTGGCGACAAAGTATTAGCAGAATTCGGCTTTAGTGTTGAAAATGTTGTGAATACTTTTAAATCAATCGATTAATTGATCGACAATCAATCAAAGCTAGCACGTTCGAGAATCTTTTCGATTTTCGAGCGTGTTTTTTTCGAGTACTGCTCACTCTGAAAGTGCCAGAGTGACTTATTTAAGGTAGTAGTGGCTAAGGTTTCTGAAAAATGGTTTCACCACAAGATATAGACTCTTTTAAATAGTAAGAGAGAAGCAATACAACCCCATTCTAATAGTTTTTTTAAAAACTTCTCAGTAATTAACAAACTGAGAGGGATGTCCGGAAAGTTTTTTAAAAGTCTTTTTTCGGGTCGGAAGTGAACATTGTTTGCACTGCTAGGCATTTTTCCGTATAATAGCTGTATTGATTTATTTGAAAAAACGTACAGTTACTGGAGGAAAAAGATGGGAAGTTATCAAACAAGAAGTGAAAGACATCATCAACCAAAGAAGACGATGAAAAGACCTAGTAAAAAGGCGGTGGTCTCTTTGATGGGTGCAGGAATGATGTTAGCGCCAATGACGGTCACTTTCGTTCCTCAACAGGTACAAGCTGCTGAGAATCAATATGCGACGCAGGACATCTCAGGGTTCATCGAACAAATTGGCTGGTCAGCACAAGATGTTGCTGCCAACAATGATCTATATGCTTCTGTGATGATCGCTCAAGCGATTTTGGAAAGCGGCTATGGTTCTTCCGCATTATCCAATGCCCCCTATTACAATTTATTTGGGGTCAAAGGCAGTTACAACGGACAAAGTGTGTATATGCCTACCCAAGAGTATTTGAATGGTCAGTGGGTAGAGATGAATGAACCGTTTCGTCAATATAACTCTTATTGGGAATCGTTTCAGGATCATGCGAACGTCTTGCGAAGTACAAGTTTCGCGACAGGGACTGCTCATTACAGTGGTGTCTGGAAAAGCCAAACAACCTCATTTTATGATGCAACGAATTACTTGACGGGACGTTATGCTACCGATCCAGGTTACGCACAAAAACTGAACTGGTTGATCGAAACCTATCAGCTTACACGGTTCGATACAGGAACGACACAAAATACAGCCTGGACAAACACAACTAGCACAACGACCAGCGAAACAACGACGACCACGTATTCAGGTAGTACATCTTCAGCACAGAGCTATCAAGTTGCTTCTGGGGATACGCTTTGGGATATCGCCAACCGATTTGGCACAACCGTTGATGCGTTGATGGCATCGAATGGATTATCCAGTGAGATCATCGTTATCGGACAAGAGTTGATCGTATAAGTAAGTTAAAAACCTTAAGATGGATTACTACAATTGCAGCCAATCTTAAGGTTTTTTTGGCGTGGCAATCAAACTCTGGTCAGTGGAAATAGAACAAAGTATAAAACTATATGAAAAAAATTTGAAATTGCTTACTTTTTATTCGCAACTCCGAGGTATTTTAGGTAGAATGGAAGAATAAGAACGGGAGGGATTTTCAATGACAAAAATCTATCAATCGGTCAATGAATTAGTTGGTCATACGCCAATCGTCAAATTAAATCATATCGTAGAAGAAGGTTCTGCTGATGTGTATGTGAAATTAGAGTTTTTCAATCCTGGGGGTAGCGTAAAGGACAGAATTGCTTTAGCCATGATTGAAAAAGCCGAAAAAAGCGGCTTATTGAAAGCCGGCGATACGATTATCGAGCCAACCTCAGGAAATACGGGGATCGGTTTAGCCATGATCGGTACGGCAAAAGGCTATCGGGTTGTGTTGGTTATGCCAGAAACGATGAGTATCGAAAGACGGAAAATCGTACAAGCTTATGGTGCAGAGTTGATTTTGACGCCTGGGTCTAAAGGGATCACAGGATCCATTAACAAAGCAAAAGAATTAGCGGAGCAAGACGGCTACTATATGCCATTACAATTTGAAAATCCAGCTAACCCAGAAATTCATGAAAAAACGACAGGAAAAGAAATTGAGGATGCATTTGAATCAAAAGGTTTAGATGCTTTTGTCGCTGGAATCGGCACTGGTGGAACGATCACTGGAGCGGGCAAAGAACTGAAGCGCGTCTATCCTAATTTGAAAATAGTTGGTGTTGAGCCTGCTGAATCTGCGATTTTAGAAGGTGGTAAGCCAGGACCGCATAAGATTCAAGGGATCGGTACTGGATTTGTCCCTAAAGTATTAGATACCGAAATTTATGATCAAGTCATTGCAATTGCCAGTGACGATGCGATGAAAACTGCACGGCAAGTTGGGATGAAAGAAGGGATTTTAGTTGGAATCTCTTCAGGGGCTGCGATCCAAGCTGCTTTACAGGTAGCAAAAGAACTAGGCAAAGGCAAAAAAGTTTTAGCAATCGTGCCTGACAATGGCGAACGTTATTTGTCCACAGCACTGTATCAGTTTGAAGACTAACAATCGAGAGAAAGCAGGCATTGAAATGTCTGCTTTTCTTTCTCGAAAAAAGGGGATGGAAGCGGGCTGAAAAAAGCGTTTTGCCTTTGAAAAAATAAGGAAAGCTGTTTGAATTTTTAGGTTTTACATAGTATGATAGGTGAGATAAGAGAAATGGAGGAACTCCTGTGAGTACGATCTACGATGAAGCGATCAAACGATTAAAACATGAAAATATTCGTATTACACCGCAGCGAGTAGCGATATTAGAGTTTTTAGCCAGTCACGATGCCCATCCGACCGCTGAAGAGATTTATCGAGCGATTGAAGTTCATTTTCCTGGTATTAGTGTCGCAACGGTATACAATAACTTACGTTTGTTCACAGAAATTGGCTTTGTAAAAGAAATGAATTATGGAGATGCCTCCAGTCGTTTTGATTTTACAACGGAGCCTCATTATCATGCTATCTGCCAAAAGTGTGGAAAGATCGCTGATTTTTACTATCCAGGATTGGAAGATGTCGAAATGGCGGCTTCGAAATTAACTGGGTATCAAATAAATAACCATCGACTAGAAGTTTATGGTCTATGTCCCGAATGCCAAGTGAAAGAGGAGGAAACAAAATGAAGATAATTTCTACAGATCAAGCACCACAAGCAATCGGTCCTTATGTTCAAGCAAAAATCGCAAACGGCTTTTTGTTTGCTTCTGGTCAAGTGCCATTAGATCCTGTTTCGGGGGAAGTTGTCGGTACGACGATTGAAGTACAGACTCAGCAAGTATTGAAAAATATCAACGCGATTCTTGAAGCGGCGGAACTTACGCCAGATGACATCGTTAAGACGACATGTTTTTTAAAAAATATGAATGATTTCGTTCCTTTCAATAATACCTATAGCACATTGTTCAATGAAGAGTTACCTGCACGTTCTGCTGTAGAAGTTGCCCGCTTGCCAAAAGATGTTTTGGTTGAAGTTGAGATCATCGCAGCAGTCAAAGAAAAAGCGTAACCAAGAATGAATCGTGGGACGTCCGCCTTTGCGTCGTCCCCTTTTTATTGGATCGATCCTGGACCAAAGGATCATAGAGTTTCAGGTGAATCAAGGAGAAGAGGATACAGTATGGTTTCGTTAAAGGACTATTTAGCAAAAGGGCAAACAACGATATCAAATTTGCTTTTAGAAAATTACCATCATCTTGGATTGACAAATGACGAATTTTTGTTATGGCTGCAGTTGTATCGCAGTCATGAGCAAGGAAATGATTTCCCTGATTTACGTGAGATTGCCTCTGTGATGGGGAGTGATCAAAAAGAAATTTATCATTGGTTAAATCAATTACTTAAAAAAGATGTACTGCGAATGGAATCAAAAAAAGATGCTGCCGGAAAAATGGTTGATTATTATGATTTCACAGGAATCTATGACCGTTTAGAATTTTTCTTGACACAGCAATCGAAAAATGAGGCAGTAGAATCAAATGAAGAAAAAATCCGTGGGTTATATCGCTTGTTTGAAGGCGAGTTTGGTCGGCCATTGTCAGCAATCGAATACCAACGGATCGGGCAGTGGTTGGATGAGGACCATTACGATCCGGAACTGATTCAGTTTGCTTTGCGAGAAGCGGTTTTGAATCAGGCTTATAGCTTAAATTACATCGATCGTATCTTACTTTCTTGGGAACGTAAGAATATCACGTCGAAAGCGCAAGTTGAGGAAGAACAAAAAAGAAGAAAAAAACAATTTCTTCAAAATGAGAATATTTCACAGGAAGAAGGGCCAATGCCCAAAATCCCTATGCATAATTGGTTAGAAGGAGAGTAACAGACAAGGAGTTCAAATAGTCCTATGATCAGCAAAGAAAAAACAATGATCGCCATCGAAACAATGTACGAGATGTTTCCCGAAGCGCATGGTGAATTGGTATCCAAAAATGCGTTTGAATTATTGATCGCAGTCATTTTAAGTGCGCAAGCAACAGATGTCTCGGTAAATAAAGTCACCCCGGCACTTTTTGAGGCTTATCCTACACCGCAAGCTTTGAGCGAAGCACCTTTAGAAGATGTGATTGCAAAAATCAAGTCGATCGGTCTGTATCGAAACAAGGCAAAAAATATCAAAGCTTGTGCTTCGGAACTATTGCTACGTTTTGGTGGTGAAGTGCCGAAAACAAGAGAAGATTTGGTTTCTTTGCCAGGTGTCGGCAGAAAAACTGCGAATGTGGTACTTGGTGATGCCTATGGGATACCGGCAATCGCTGTCGATACCCACGTCGAACGGGTGTCAAAAAGATTGCGCATTTGTAAATTAGATGCCAATGTACTAGAAGTTGAACAAACGTTGATGAAAAAGATTCCCGAACCATTATGGGTCAAAACCCACCATACGATGATTTTCTTTGGCCGTTATCATTGTACCGCGAGGGCGCCAAAGTGTGAGATTTGCCCGTTGTTGGCGATGTGCCAAGAAGGAAAACTTCGGATGAAGGGTAAGAAAACCATTTAATGGTGAACATAGACCAAAAGTATCTAGGATCAAGACGCTAAGCGAAATCGCTTAGCGTTTTTTTTTGCACAAATTGATAAAAAAACAGGTAATTAACGTAATACCCTTTATTAAAGCCCTTTCAAGTAACTGGAAAAACATAAGCTTACTGAATTTTTTTGATTACACCACTCAAAATCAGGTGTTTTTTCACAAATAGATCGTGTGAGGGGTGATGCTCGATGCGAAATGAACCTTCCAATACGCCTTTTTTTTGAAACTATTTGTAAGCTTAGTATGATGGGCTTCTTTCGCAAAATTTTTACCCTTTCTTTTTATAAAAATGCTTATTTTTGGTCAATAAAAAGGAATATTAATAAGAAAATTCACCCATTGGTGAAAAATAATATTTCAAATCTGTGAAAATCATCAGTATAGTGAACTTTGTCAAAAGTTATAAGTCTTTCTCTGCTATTTTACGAATGACAGAAAAAGCGTTGCACAGTTCAAATGATTCTAAAACGATCTCAAAATCATTTTTGTTAACGGGTCTTAGGCAAACGCTGTTTTGAAAAGATCACTTATAAGACGTGGCAAGTATAGAGGAGGAGGGAGAATGAAAGGAGAAAAGGTATGGAAATTAGTTCGTATGGTTCTGTTTTGCACTCTTTTTTATGGGATAACTATTTCTACGGCAGCGGTGAATGCTCAGGAAGTGCAGTCGGTTGAAACAGAAAGCTCTGTGCTCTTTACCGGTGTTTATGAGCCTATTGGGCAACCCGAACCAGCACCGCCAGCAGGCCCTACAGAGAATATATCGCCACCAAACAAGGTAGCAAAACCAGGTGGTATTTTACCAAAGACCAACGAGACAAGAACTTACGGCGTAATCTATCTTGGATTACTGCTTGTACTGGTTGTATTGTATGTGCAATATACCAAACATCGATCAAAATTTGTGATGGTTAAAAAGAAAAGACAAATAATTTGAAAGCAGGGATGAATTTGAAATTCGTACGATTTGCATCGGCAGCTGTTTTAGCTGCAACTTTATTTACTATTAGCGCGGAAGCCTTCGCTACTGAGAGTGTAACAAACCATGATACAGAAGGGAAAGTTCTCTTTGTACCAAACGATAGCGAAGCGACAGTAGTTCAACCACCAAATCCTGGTCCTAATGGTCCAGATGTAGAGATCAATCCAGTCGGCCCGGAAGGACAAACGGGACCATTGACCATTGCTTACGCACCTACGCTTAATTTCGGTGAGCAAGTGATTTCTAATACCGATCAAGAATATAAGCTAGTGGCTGAATTACACAAGCTAAAAGACGCGGAAGATAGTGAAGAAAGAGTTCCTTATGTTTCATTTGCCCAAGTCCAAGATACGCGTGGGACAAATGCTGGTTGGGATTTAAAAGTTTCCTTAAGTGCTTTTGAATCAGGAACACAGAATAATGAACTGACTGGAGCAAGAATTCGTTTTAATTCGCCAAAATTGGAATATAACGGAAGCAACCAAGAAAATGAGCCACAAATTCATGCGGATGGATTGATTTTAGATGCTACAAATAGTGAACGTTCGGTTCTGACCGCTGCTCAAACAAAAGGTGCTGGCGTATCGTCAGTCGTTTGGGGCGATCAGGAAGAAATCAATCGACAAGTAGAAGCAGGTGCAGAGGTTGTTGAAAATGCTGGAATTGAGTTACTTGTTCCTGGATCAACAGCAAAAGACGCTGCTCTTTATGAAGCAACTCTTACTTGGACTTTGGCTGCAACAGCTGGACCGGACGGAGAAACGGTTCAGTAACTTGGTTTTGTACTGAATAAAAAAAGAAAGAAGGAACTAGAAATGAAAAAGATTCGTTTAGCTACGGTCGCTGTATTATCCACCACTTTACTAGCAGGAGGCGTTCAAGCCTTTGCCCAATCTTCATTAGAAACGATTACCGATAACGTTGTAGGGTTTACCTCAGACGGAAGCGATCTAACAGTGGTACAACCGCCAGTCGTGCACCCAGAAGTAGAAACAATCGAACCAACACCGCCAGGACAAACGGGCCCATTTACCATTGCTTATGCACCACAAACATTCGATTTTGGTCAGAATGCTATTTCTACCAGTGATCGTTGGTATTCAATCGTTGCTGATGAGCGTAATTTGGCTGATCAATCAGGGACGACACCGTACGTATCGTTTGCCCAAGTGCAAGATACCCGAGGAACGCATGCTGGTTGGACATTAAATGTTAGTCTAACTGATTTTACTTCTGAATCAGGAGATGTCTTGACTGGGGCAAAAATCAAGTTGGCAAACCCTGAAATCGTGTTCAACAAAGGCGAGGGTGATCGAGACTTACAGCCAAGTGCCGTTATCAATAATGAAGAACAAAATGCGTTGATCCTAGATGTCAACGATCAAGACATTCCTGTCATGCGTGCTTCGGTCGGTCAAGGCGCGGGCGCTTCATCGATTTACTGGGGAGATCAGGAAAAATTGACGGAACAAAATCTTAATAAACAAGAAGGCGAAATGATCAGAAATGATGATATTCAACTATTTGTACCAGGCTCTACCACGCAGCTAGCAACTAACTATACTGCTGAAATGACATGGACGCTAACTGCTTCTGTTGATAGTGGCGGCGAAACAGTAAATCCGTAAGAAGGATCATAGCTTGCAACAAGAAACAACTGGCAGGAATAGTAAATTATTCCTGCCTTTTTTGGAAGGAGAACCACTTTTGACTGAACAACGTATGAGAATGAAATGGATAAAAACGGTTACCTGTGCGGTCATCCTACTATCATTCTTTTTTTCACCAAGAATGAGCTATGCTCAGACAGAATCAGAATTAAACTTTTATGTGACGCCTATCTTACCGGAAAGTCAGCTGGAAGGAGGGGCGTTGGGGTATTTCGATTTAAATCTTGGGGCAGGAGAACGTGATGAATTGGCTTTAGAGATCGAAAATGGTTCTGATCAAGCGATCGAAATAGAAATTTCTGCCCATACGGCATTTACGAATGTGAATGGTGTTGTGGAATATGGCAGGGATGCAGAATCCCCTGATCCGACTTTACCTGCATCAATTGATGAACTGGTAGAGGTGCCTGAAACCGTATTGTTCGATCCATTAGAAAAACGAATCATTTCTTTACCGATTACGATGCCAGAAGAGGAATTCAAAGGGGTTTTGGCAGGTGGCATTCGAATCAAAGAGGTTATTTCGGAAGAGGAGCAAACACAATCTGCTGAAGAAGGATTAGGCATTCGGAATGCATTTTCCTATGTCATTGGTGTGGTAGTAAGCAACAATCGGTCCGCAACGGATCCGGGATTGGAACTGCTTGATGTTTTTGCCGATCAAGTAAACTACCGAAACGTATTTAGTGCTGTTATCCAAAATTATACAGCAACATTTGTCAATCAATTGGAAGTAACAGCTGAAATTCGTTCTGTTGGTGGTGAGACGAACTTATATGAAACAAGTCAATCATCTATGCAAATGGCTCCTAATTCACATATGCATTTCCCAATTCCCTTGGATGGCGATCGTTTTCGTAATGGGGAGTATGTATTGAATCTTACTGCGCGGTCAGGAGAGGAAGAGTGGTCTTGGGAACAGATATTTAGCGTAGAGGCAGAAGATGCTCGCCGCTTAAATGAACTCGATGTCACTGTAGATACGTCACTCAATTGGTGGATGATCGCCACGGCTGGTCTAATCAGCTTGCTTCTAATTATTGCGATCATCCTAATTGTTCATAAGAAAAAAAATGCAAAGGAAGGTGGGAAAAGTTGAAATGAAGAATACCCCGCACAAGGTAATAATTGCGATCATTATTGGATTACTAAGTGTGCAAACTTTTTTTCCAAGTCTGAGCAGTATCCTATTGCCGGAAATCCACGCCATCGATCACACGATTGAACCGTTGGACGAAACGCAGAATATGTCCTTGCTTGATAAAGCAACACAACCGATCCAAACAAAAGAATTTGACATCCATCAACCTTTTTTTCAGTTTCCAGTTAGTGTGATTGAAGGTGTCGTGGATCAACCGATCGACGTTTTCGTCGTATCAAGCCAACCTTTAAATGAGATTACGCTAGTTGTAGCGAAAGAAGCAGCGATCGTGGAAGAAGAATTTGCTGCAGAAGTGAAGAATAAGAAGCTGTCTGAAGAAGAACAGGAATGGACGCTCACCTTTGATGAAGAGCTAATGGAGTTCGAGATTCCTATCGTCTTTAATAAAATAGGCGATTATCGACTTTTTATAGGTGAAGCGGAACTAACGATCGAAGTACAGGCAGAAGATGACGGGGAAGAGGACTTGGATGATGATGCAGATAATGAAACGATCGAGACAGAGGTCTCACCATCAGACACGCCGCAGGAAGGGAAACGAACCACGCAACCTTCTAATGACGCGAAACTAAATGAGAATCAGCAAGACACAGAAGCTGACCAAGCAGAAGCAATTGCCCAATTGACAGAACCGGTCACACCGTTAGACGAAATCAGTCATCGGGATGTTTCCAACTGGCAAGAGTTTATGGCGGCAATCGTGAATAGAGAAGTAAATTATATCAATATCGTAAATGACTTTGAATCATCAAACAATCCTACTCAAGGAGTTTCCGGAGTGGCTGCGGGAAGTGCAACTTCCAACCCGTCGAATGGGGTAGCCTATATTTGGACCAATGCTTCTGGAATTTCGAGAACGCTTGTGATCGAAGGCAATGGGTATCAAATCGACTTTAGAGCTGTTGCTGTCGGATTTTATGATAGTACCGTCAATAGTGCATCGCCGTGGGATATCACGTACCAAAATATCGATATCGTTCATGGCAACTATTATGGCTTCATGAATTTTACAAATATGAGTATTCCGCAACAAAATCTATCCAGAATGCGTTACCACAATTTAACCAACGCGGGCAATCAGTTGATCCACTCGTTAGCGACACCTGTTATTATGTCTGGCGAAGTAATATCGCATCAAACTCCGACATATACTTCCAGATCTGGACGTGTGCAAACGATCAATGCAACCAACCAAGCAAATATGGAAGTAACACAATTGGAAATTCTTGATAACGCAACAGTTGACATGTCGACAATAAATTCCGGCAATATCTATTTATATTATGCAACGGGGCGTATGACTATTGGCAATGATGCAAAGATGTCTCTGCGTGCAGCTGGAACAGCCGGTGAGGCTTTTGGAGCAAATATTTATATTGCGAATGGACGGATCAATATCGGTAATCGATCAGAGCTTCATTTGACTGCCCGAGCCAACTCCCCCGCAATCAGTATGTATGCTAGCGGCGCCCACTTTGAAATGTCTGAGGATAGCAAAGTGGTAATCAAAGCTGACGGACGTACCACAAGCCTCAATGGATGGGGCTATAACATTATCTACATGGGTGCTGGAAGCACGATGCTTATTGGAAATAAAAGCAGTGTCGAAATTGATGCAGTGAATCAAGGGACCACCACCTCCGGAGTGATCCATGTAGCCGGTGCCGCCACATTTATTGTTGCTAAAGAAGGAGTCTTGGATATTAAGTCGGACGGAACCAATCCCTCTCATTCCTTGATGACATTTTTGAGCTCGGCCTCAACCTTCACTTTTGCGGATGCACAACGCATCAATTTAGAGAAAACAAGGGCGGTTACCGGAAATGCAGCAAATAGTAGCCTTATTTCGATTTCCGGCAGCGGCGGGCTATTAGATGTGGATATTCAAGCTGCGAAGCAATGGCGGCATGGAAACTTGACGGAGGAACCAGACTTCAGTTGGAGTCCAATCTTCAATTTAAAAGTGAATTTTGCCTCTACCTTGTCATCGATTTCGAATGTTTCTTCCATCTCACAAGAGATCGTTGATCATTTTCGCGCGAATTTTACCACAAGAGCACAACGTATTCTATTTGAATATATTCCAGATGTCGAGGTTCATTTAGAACCATTAACGGAAGATCCGGCACTGGAAGGCTCAAGAATCATTAGGGGAAAAGCCACACCATATAGTGTGATTCGTTTTGACGGAGATCCAGCGATTCCCGCACCGCAACTGCAATCACCCTCTTTTGATGATAACAGCTTGTTTCATCTTCAAGCAGATGCCAATGGTGATTTCAGCTTGACCTTAGCCGAGGGGGAGCGGTTTACAAAACATAATACGGTGACGGCTTACGCTTTCTTAAATGGAAAATTTGATACAGCTGAAACAGTTGTTCAAGAGATTGCCACAATGAATCCACGAGATCCGATCGCGCCAGATATTGAAGTGAATCCAGAAAATAAACCGGATATACCAGAACATTTAGGGTTTATCAGTATCGATTTCATCTCCCAGTATAGCTTTGGAGATGTATCAATAAGTGCAGATACCAAACAGTACAAGGCATTGCCACAACGTCTTAGCAGTGCTGATGGCTCAGTAACTGAGGAACGGCCAAATTACGTGCAGATTTCTGACCGGCGCGCTCAATTTACCGGCTGGGAATTAAACGCGACATTATCCGCTGCAGGATTTCGTAATGATCGAGGAGAAGAACTTCGGGGTGCACGAATTATTTTAGAAAATGCAGTTATGCTGACGAATGCCGCCAATTCAGCAATTCCTCCCACTTATAGTGAATCAATGATCCTTGATCCTGGGGTACCCGCTTTGATCGCTGAAGCGGATGCAAATGAAGGAAGCGGTACCTGGATTCAGCGCTACGGGGATATGGGGACGATGGGGGATAGTGTCAAACTTGAAGTACCCATTGGATCAAATCCGCGTAACATGACCTATCAAGCAACGATTGAATGGGAGTTAAGTTTTGTCCCATCTACCGAATGATCGATGCTCAATCTTATCAAATGGAAGCTGTTGACGCCTATGACAGCTTCCATTCTTGATAGGAAGACAGTGAATAAATCGGTTGAAAAGCAGTGGATTTTAACGCTTTTTTATGGTAGATCACGCTGCTGAGCAAAATCTGCTTAAGCTGGCTAAATCAATCGTTTGCTTCAAAAATAATCGCGAAGATACAGAGTTCACCTAAACTCGTGCAAAAACTATTCAAGCAACTTTGAATCAGTTCGTCAGGTTTTGATCAAAACCAAGGATGCCGGCTGAAACAAGAGAAAGGAAACTGTATGAAGAGTAGAAAAAAGAAGTCATATTTAACATTATTCAGTGCTGGGATTTTAGCAAGCCAACTTTTTGTTTCTCCCGTATTACTGGCGAAAGAAAGCCCTCAGCCTGATAACTATTCAGAAAATACAAATGTCGAACAGCAACTTGATGACCAAGATTCATCGGCAGCAGAAGCCCAAGAGAGTCAAGAAGACGTCAGCAAAGAGCAAACGGAGGGCTCGACCGAGTTATCCTCCGAATCAAATGAGCCGCTTATGGATTCAGAAACAGCAGATACCGTTGTAGAATCTCTTGATTCGTCTGAAGAAGCAGACTCAACGCAAACGACCGAGTCATCGGAAACGACCGAACTAGAGGAATCAGAGTCCGCGGAACCTTCCGAGGAAGAGGAAAAAATAGATGCTGAAACGGACGATCTAGAAGTAGAAACAGAGAACAAGCCAAAAGAGACCGACTTGATTGATGAGTCATTGGCACCAAAAGAAAATGAAATTTCAACTGAGAGCAACGAAAATACTGAAAATGCAAAAAAAGAGGAGCCGAAAACACCTCCGATTATTGCACCTGAGCAAGTAATAAACCCTGTCGTTCAATCACCAGATGCTACTTCTCACTGGAAAAATTCTTTTTATGATGGACGTACCATTGATTTACCAGAGAGTTTTCGGGCAGCAAAGATCGCAGATTCGAATCTGTTAGATTTCACCTTGCCGATATTAGCTGATTATGATGCGCAATGGCAAGCGGCATTCGTCTACGAGATCATCGGGCAAATTGGTGAACTAGAAGAACCATTGACGATGGACGAATGGATCAATGAACGGATCAAAGCGGTGATAAAAGGAGAAGCTAGCTGGATAGAAAAAGAACAGCAGGTTGAACAATTACAACCGGGGGATCTTTTATATGACGCAAATAAGTTAATCGGTATCTACCTCGCAGATGGTTACCAAGCAAGTTTAGTGACAAATCAAGAAGAGCCAACGAAAACTGCCATCGAAGTTCAGCGGGTTTCTATCGAAGAGCTGCTATCGATCAGACGGCTATCAAATCCTGAATTGGCTACATATGGCGAAAAGCTAGTTACTGAATATCCAGCCCCTTACGAATTTACAGTGAATCAAAAGACCCAGACGTTTATTGAAACATTGGCACAAGAAGCCCAAAGCTTAGGGCAAGAATACGATGTCTTTGCTTCTGTATTGATCGCGCAAGCGATCCTTGAAAGCGGCAGTGGCGACAGCGGGCTTTCCAGCAGTCCCCATTATAACCTTTTTGGGATCAAAGGCAGTTATCAAGGAAACAGCGTGACTTTACCAACAATGGAAGATAAAGGCAACGGAGAACTATTCCAAATTCAAGCCGCCTTTCGTTCCTATTCAAGTTATCGAGATTCCATGGCTGATTATGTCAAATTGATTCGCGGAGGAATCACTGGAAATCCAACCTTTTATCAAGACGTGTGGCGCTCTGAATCAAAAAACTATCTTCGGGCAGCAGATGCTTTGACGGGCACTTATGCGACCGATGTTAATTATAGTAAAAAAATCAATTCACTGATTGCGGTCTATGGATTGACGCAATATGACCAAGTGATCGCAACAGAAACAGGCTTGTTTATCCAAGGAAAAGAACAAATTCCAGAAGAGTATCGCTCCCTCATGACATTTCGAGAATACAACGGTCGTGACTACAATCTTTCTGGTTCGTATCCTGTTGGACAATGTACTTGGTATGTGTTCAATCGCGT
Source organism: Enterococcus sp. AZ095a (assembly GCF_050546735.1). Lineage (NCBI taxonomy): Bacteria > Bacillati > Bacillota > Bacilli > Lactobacillales > Enterococcaceae > Enterococcus > Enterococcus sp. AZ095a. The sequence continues at coordinate 1,745,487 of NZ_CP172953.1, forward strand.
GAGTCAATTAGGCGGTCAAGTAGATGACTACATGGGAAATGGTGGTCAATGGGGCAATACCGGACGACGTTTAGGTTACAACGTCAGTCAAACACCTAAAGCAGGCAGTATGATCTCTTTTGCACCTGGAACAGCTGGATCTGATCCTCGTTATGGGCATGTCGCTTTTGTTGAAGCCGTTGGTCCAAATGGTATTTTGGTTTCAGAAGGAAATGTCTATGGTGGAACCACAATCTCTTATCGCGTGATCAGCAATGAATTGGCGCACTCATCAAGTGTTTCATATATTATGCCAAAATAAGGATGGAGGGCTGGCAATATGAGTAAAAGGCATAGACAAATAGGTCTTCCTATCAGCGGTATCTTTTTGATGGTCCTTTTGCTTATTGCGTTTCTTCAGCCGTATCGACTGGCGTTAGTCAGAGGAACGTCCATGCTGCCGACGATCGAGGATCGACAAGTTGTGCTGATCCATAAAAAGCGCCAGCCAAATCGCTATCAGCTGATCGCTTTCGAACAGGAAGGGAAATTTTTGATCAAGAGAGTGATTGGTGTGCCGGGGGATTCCTTCGTTCGTACACAGGAGCGTTTGTTGATTGGGGCGGAGGATACTGACTTTGATTTTTCATTTATGATCACTGTGAAGGATGAAGCCGTTGAGGCGTTGCCGATTCGGGGGTACCTCAAAGAAGATGAGTACTTTGTCGTTGGCGATGCACTGCTCACTTCAAGTGATAGTAGAGAATTTGGAATCATTTCAAGTAAAACCTTTTATGGTGTGGTGACCACGTTCTTCTGACACATCAGCTTCTTGAAAGGAAGTTTGCGATGATTCATTTCTTGCAACATATCAACGAGACTAAGTTTGTATCAAAAGGGATGAATAAAACGAATTTTAGTTTTGATGGAAGGAAGAGACTGTGATTTTTATCTATATTGGGATGATACTGCTTGCCATTGGAGCAGGTAGTATCATCGGTTGGCGATTGTATCGAGAATATTTATTAAGAAAAGTTGAAAAGCAGCTGTCGTCAGATGCTTTAGCCAAAAGGAAACTGCGTTTATTTAAGCACAACCTGCGCAGTGGGCACCTGCTAATTGTATTGGGCTGCAGTAGTGCCATAATCGTAAGTGTCTTGCTACTAACAGTTTTTCAGCTGACAGGCGGCATTCATTTGCAAAGGCTGCAAGAAGAAACTAGTCAATTGAAAGAGGAAGTCTTCGCGCTAAGAACTGAGCAAACGGAATGGATGCGTATGCCGATTTTTGCTTATCCTGAGAACGGCTTTGCTTTTGAAGCGATTGATTGGGAGCATTTACTCGTATCCAATGATCGTGAAGCACAGTTTGCAGCTGAATATGAGTTGGCCTATCAGTTATCACCATATCTAGGTCGCACCGTAGCGATGATTTTTGTTGATCAGCCCTTGCAAGAAATCTCGATTGTTCTATCTAGCAAATTACCATCAATTGATGACTTAAACGGATGGGAAGAAAATTTTTCTCGTCTACTCCATGATATGCAGAACGTTCCCTTGATCACCCAAGGAACCTTCTCTGTTCAATTTTCCAAGGATTCTGATCAGTCCTTTGAGCAGACGTTCATTCGTGACGAGAATGGAGTTTGGACCCTTTTAGAACGCAGCTTTCCAAACACTGACGCTCAAGAAGTAGCTAATAACGAGGGGAGCGAAAGCATATCCTCTACTCCTCAAACGGATCAAAGTGAAACGATCAATACAAATGAACAAAAAGGCAGTGTGAAAAATTAATGATGAAAAAGAAAAACAAAGGTTTGTTTTCTGTCCAAAAGCTAATGGATGAAGTAAATCAATTATCCATAGGAGAGCTGAATGAATTTGAGGAGACAAATCAAGAAGAGGGAATCATTGAGGATCAAGGGTCCGCAAAGGCTACGCCTGAAAAAAAAGAGAAAGGAACCAATCGACAAGCGGACAATGAACCCCCTAAAACCCAGAAAGAAACAGCGAAACCTGTCGCACAGACTTTAGCAAAACCGATTTCTCACCAAAGAGTGTCTGTTGATCAACAGACAGATCAAAGTGTCAAAAAGATAGCAGTGCAGCAAAAATCCTCTGGGAACCGTGATAACCACGCCAAGGATAGTCAACTCGTTGAAGATAAAGGAGAACGTATGGAGAAAGAATTGAGTATAAACCAGACACATAAGCAAGAGTCGGAAGAACAAGAAAAGGATCATATGATTGAAAATTTATCTTTTGAAATTAAAGAATTGATTTTAGAAAACGAGCAACTACAGGAAGAAAAAAAACAGTTAAAAAAACAGCAGAAGGTAGTGGCTCAACAAGAAGCAGAGGCAAAAGAATTAAAAGCTTCGCTAGTAGAAGCGAATAAGAAAGTCAAAGACCTAGAAGAACAGCTTAGAAAAGTAGATACAGAAAAACTTGAAGCAAAGATCCAGCAATTAGAAGCTAAGTTAGCTGTTCAGCAAGAAAAAGAGCAAAAAGAGAAACAAAATTACGAAAAGGAACGCGCTGAATGGACGTTGAAGCGGCAAGAAATCCAGCAGTTGCAAGAAGTAATTGCTGATTTGAAACAGCAATTGGCAGAAAAAGAAGAGCTTGCAGCAAAAGTTTCAGCTAGCGAATCAAATGAAGAAGTCGCAGAGCTTCAGGCGAAGATCGAATCACTACGGGAAGAAAATGCAACCTTACAAATCGAAAACGAGCAGTTCCAAACAGAAATCAGTGAGGTTTTAGTCTTTGCTAGAAGAAAAGCAAATCGCACGATTCAAGAAGCGAAGATCGAATCTGAACGAATGATCCGTACGACAGAAATGCGAATCGATGGCATTCATGATCGTGCCAAGGAGATTCTTTTTGAAGTGAACGAGACAAAAGAAAATGTGATTCATTTGTTTGACGATCTGCATAATCAAGTTTATCAGCTTTCAGATAAAAAATTGCTTTTTGAAGAACTTGAAAAGTAAGCTTCTACATTTATATGGTCGTTAGTAAAAAAAACAGTAGATCAAAATCTGATCTACTGTTTTTCACTATTCTCAGTTATTCGGAGTTACCATCATTTGGTTCTGGTGGATCCGGCGGTGAGGAAGGATTTTCTTCACTGCTGGAAGGCGTTGTTGAGCCAGGATCCTGACTAGAAGCAGGAGGTGTAACGACCGAAGATGAATCATCCTCATCAGGTGTTGTCACTGGGGGTGTCACTTCGCTTGATGATTCTGTTGTACTTGATGGTGTTGCTTCACTACTTTCTGTAGAAGGTGTCGTCGGTTCAACGTACGAACTACTGCTGGACGAACTTGGTGCTGAATAGCTTGGCTGCGTGTATGTCCCTTCAAGATAAAGCTCTCTTCCGATCCGTGTCAGTCCATCTGGCATTGTCCAGTCCGTGTTTTCTACAGAAGCAGAAACATAGCGCATCAATTCACGATAGACATCTGAAGCCACATGGGTACTGCTATCAGTGATCGGTGTCATTTTGTCGTTGTATCCGGTCCATACCGCCAATGAATAGGAGGGAGTATAGCCGGCAAAAGTAATATCCGGATAAGCACCGTTTGATGTATCCAGTTGTGCTAGCTGGTCATCGGTGTAATTGGAAGTTCCCGTTTTCCCTGCTTGGTATAACCCATCGATTTGCGCATTGGTTCCAGTACCGACAGAAATAACATCTTTCAAAATATCGGTCACCATATAAGCCGTCGTATCATCCATTGCTTCTTGACCATCAACTTTAAAGGATTCTTCATCTTCGGTCCCATCTTGCATGACGATTTTGTTGACGTACTGAGGTTCATAATAGGTGCCACCATTTGAAAACGCAGCATAAGCAGCGGCCATTTTCAGGCTGGAGATCCCATATTTTGTGCCATCTAATTTATCCGTATTGCTAGAAATCGCATTAGATTGAGTAATCGTGTGGTATTCGATACCCAACCCGCTAAGAAAGTCGGCGATATTATCCGCTCCAACTTCATCAAACAATTTCACTGCTGGTACATTTCTGGATTCTGCTAAAGCAGTTCGAAGCGTGATATTGCCCATATATTGGCGATCCCAGTTGTACACAGGAATATCGGTTCCTTTATAAGTATAAGGTTCATCTAAAATCATTCTACCGGTAGAGTCTTGTAGAAATTGGAAGGCAGGGCCGTAGTCTGTGATCGGTTTAACGGTCGATCCAAAGTCCCGAGCGACGTTGACAGCCAGGTTGTTTGCGAGAACGTCATCAACGTTGCGGGCACCAATTTGAGCCGTGACTTTGCCCGTATTGACATCAACTAAAGTAGCGGCAACTTGCATCTTGTCGTCTGGATAATTAACATAATCATCGCTGTTGACGATGTCATATAACCGTTTTTGCGCATCGATATCTACATTGGTGTAAATATCTAAGCCATCGGTATAAACATCTTTGCCGGTTTTTTCTTTGACTTCTGCGATCACTTCGTTGAAGTAATTATCAAAGTACTTCCACTCTTGGTTTTCTCGCGGGTTTTCTTGCAATCCTTCTTGAATATCTTCGGCAACGGCCGAATCATATTCCGCTTGCGTGATTTTCTCGTTTTCAAGCATTGCGCCTAAAACCACATCTCGACGACTTTTCGCATTATCAGGATGAGCGAAAGGATCAAACGCAGAAGGGGCATTTGGTAAACCAGCAATCAAAGCGGTTTGCGCTAGGTCTAGTTCAGCCAAAGGTTTGCCGTAAAACTTCATAGCAGCTGTTTGCATTCCATAAACCCCGTTGGACATATATACCTTATTAATATAGTAAGTCAAAATTTCCTGCTTTGATTTGGTTTGTTCAAGCCGAACCGCCATCCAAGCTTCTTGTGCTTTTCTTCGTAACGTTTGATCTTCGGCGCTGGTAGAAAAGAAGGACAGCTTGATCAATTGCTGAGTCAACGTACTTCCGCCTTGCATACCGCCGGTTGTGGCATTGGATAATGCAGAACCAACGATTCGGATCGGATCGACCCCGATATGCTGATAGAACCGACGATCTTCGACAGAGACGATCGCATCTTCCAGCAGTTGGGGAATCTCACTTGCGGTGATTTTTTCTCTCGTTTCACTTCCGAATTCAGTGATCAATTCACCGTTGGAGGCATAAAAGCGCGAAGAAACAGTCGAATCCAAACGTGTTTCATCAAGTGCTGGTGCATCTTTGGCGTACCACCAAAACAGCCCCATTCCTGATAAAATCCCGATACAGCCTAAGAAAAATAGGCCCATAAACACTTTTAAAATAATACTCCCAATACTTCGTTTGCCTTTGGCTTTAGGGGGCTTTGGTGCTTTTTTAGCAGTGCCTTTCTTAGAATCATGCCGAGAGGTCCTCGATTGTGATTCATTTGCCATACTCATCATTCTCCTTCATCGTTAAAAATTGATCAACTGCTTTTAAATAGGGAATACGCGGCGCAATAGTGGGGATGATTTCGATCCCATTGGTTTCGATATAGGCCAACGTCATTGATTTTTTTCCAGTTTCCTTTTGCAGGTGCCACTGAGAAACTAAGCACTTGCTATCTAGAAAAAAGCAGCGTTGTAGACTAGAAAACCATAAAAGAACAAAACATAATCCCGCTTGTTCCAAACAGTCTTCCATATGCTTGATTTGGTGTGGATGAAAATTTTTAAAGGGAAATGACGTTTTGTTTTGAGTCTCTTTCGCTTCAAAGTCGATATATTGCCCTTGATAAACCCCATTGTAATCGGTGGTAGAGGCCTCTCGAAAGTAGGCTTCTTTAATTACGGCGGCGCTTCTTCTCGGATAATCTACCTTGACGATTTGAACTGGTGTCGGTTTCTTATGAATGACCGCAAGTTTGCGATTTAAATAATAAAGGTTGCTTTCATTGATCGCTTCTTCAAAACGCATCCCACGATTGGCATACGTTTTTGGCTTTATTAGTTTTTCTTGCATTTTTTGTTTTTTGCCGTCATCATAGGTAGTAGATTGTCCATTCGGGTAACGAATAACCATGTTGTTCACACTCCTAGGCAACATTATACCAAAAAGTCGTTTGGAAAGAAAAGAGATGACCAGAGAAACAATGAAAACCTTATACTTTACTGGCTATCGTAATTATGAATTAGGTGTCTTTCAAGCAAAAGATCCCAAGATTGCAGTTATTAAGAAAGTAATAATGTCGGCATTGACCAATTATGTCGAAGAAGGGCTAGAATGGCTCTTGATCAGCGGGAATCTTGGAGCAGAGCTGTGGTGTGCCGAAGCCATTGAACAATTAAAACAAACATACCCGGAACTGAAACTAGGAATTATTTTTCCTTTTGAAGGGTTTGGTGAAAATTGGAACGAAACGAATCAACAGGCACTGCAAACAGCGAAGTCATTTGCCGATTATGTCAATGCCACCAGCCATAAGCCTTACCAAGACCCCAGTCAATTAAGAAATCACACAGCGTTTTTACTGGAGCATACTGAAGGTGCACTTGTGTTATATGATGACGAATTTCCAGGAAAACCTAATTATTTCTTAAGAGATGCGAAAGCCTATAGTGAGCAAAATCCCTACTTTATTCATCAAATAACAATGGATGATTTACAAAACGCAACATTTGATAGTAATTTACTTTGATTTTCGTATATTTTTTGATAGAATGGTCTAGAAAGTGAAAACCATTTGGAATAAACAATGAGGTGTAAATAATGGCAAATTTAATTTATAGTCCAAAAGATATTCTGCAACAAGAATTCAAAACAAAAATGCGTGGATATGATCCAGTGGAAGTGGACGAGTTTTTAGATAATATCATTAAAGACTACGAAAGCTACAATAAAGAGATCTTAGCCCTGCAAGAAGAAAACGATCGTCTGACAGCGAAAATCGATCAATTGTCGAAAAACCAAGCAATCGCTTCTCGTGTTCAACAAGAAGCACCGAAAAGCCAAACAGTCACAAATTTTGATATTTTAAAACGTTTGTCTAATCTTGAAAAAGAAGTGTTTGGCAAAAAGCTTGATCGTGAATCAGAACCTGTCACTCGTTCTTCTTCATACAACAGCAACTATACAAATGCTGATTTTGAAGACGACAACGAAAAAACCCGTCAATTCTAATGTAGAAAAGATAGTTGTGATTTTCGGGTAATTGCGGCATAACTCGATTATGCTGAGGAAAGTCCATGCTCGCACAAGCTGAGACGCTTGTAGTGTTCGTGCCTAGCGAAACCATAAGCTAGGGTACTTGAGAAAGTAACGGCAGGAAAAATGGCTAAGGTGCAAGCTATGCCAAAGTATCCTTGAAAGTGCCACAGTGACGAAGCAAGCCGGGAAACCGTCTTGGTGGAACGCGGTAAACCCCTCGAGCGAGCAACCCAAACAATGGTAGGGGCACTTTTTGCACGGAAATGAACGGAGCAAGAAGGCAAGTAATTGCAGATAGATAATTACCCAGTGTTTTCTTCTCCCTGAGGAAAATACGGACAAAACATGGCTTATAGAAAATCACAACCTATCAGGGAATCCTTCCAGCAACGGAAGGTTTTTTTATACCAAGAAGGAGAGCGTTATGACTGAAAAAACATTTAATTGTATTGCCACCGCTGCGAGCGGTTTAGAAGCACTAGTGGGCAAAGAATTACGGGATTTAGGGATCGAGTGTGAGGTTGAAAACGGCCGAGCGCGCTTTAAAGGGACAATGGAGACCATTGCTACCGCGAACTTGTGGCTCCGTACAGCCGACCGTATCAAAATCGTCGTTGGGGAATTTGACGTATTGACTTTCGATCAGCTGTTTGAAGAAGTTAAAGCGTTACCGTGGGAAGACTTTTTACCGTTAGACGCTGAATTTCCAGTAGCCGGAAAATCAATCAAATCAAAATTGTATAGTGTACCTGACTGCCAAGCGATTACCAAAAAAGCAATCGTCAATCGCTTAAGAGAAGTATATCATCGTCCGGCAAGTGTGCCGCTGACTGAAACTGGCGCTTTTTTCCAATTAGAAGTCGCTTTATTGAAAGACCATGCGATGATCACATTGGATACGACTGGCCCTAGTTTGTTTAAACGCGGCTATCGTTTAGAAAAAGGGGGCGCACCTCTGAAAGAAAACATGGCTGCGGCTTTAGTGATGCTGACAAATTGGTACAAAGACAAGCCTTTTGTCGATCCCGTTTGTGGATCAGGCACATTGTGTATTGAAGCAGCTTTGATCGGCCATAATATCGCCCCTGGATTTAATCGGGAATTTGTTTGCGAAACGTGGGATTGGTTCCCAGCAGAAGTATTTGAAAAAGTACGGAAAGAAGCAGATGAAGCAGCAGATTATGATGTCGAATTAGATATTACCGGTTCGGATATCAATGGTCGAATGATTGAGATCGCCCGCCGGAATGCGGAAGAAATCGGTCTAGGAGACTCGATCACCTTCAAACAACAAGCTGTTAAAGACTTTAAAACAGAAAAAGAGTATGGTGTCGTTGTGGCTAACCCTCCTTATGGCGAACGCTTAGGAGAAGAAGAGTCTGTTCAGCGACTGTATCAAGAAATGGGCCAAGTGTTTCGACCGCTTAAAACCTGGAGCAAGTACTTTTTGACCAGTGACTTGACTTTTGAGACCCATTACGGCGAAAAAGCGACAAAAAAACGCAAATTATACAACGGTGCGATTCGTACCGATCTCTTCCAATACTGGGGACAACGTCCGCCACGCAAAAAGGAGTTTGCTGAATGAAAGAACAAGAATTTCTGAAAGAATTAAAAGAAATCGATCTATTACAACAAGCAATGGGGATCTTAGGCTGGGACAATCAAACGGGGATGCCAGAAAAAGCCAGTGATTACCGGGCGGAAGTTGACAGCTATTTATATGGCCTCTATTTTGACAAAAAAATTGGAGAGCCGATCCAAGAAGCAATCAGCTATTTTGGGAAACACCCAGAAGAATTATCAGAAGTTGGGAAAGCGGCTTATCAGCTAGTCAAAGAAGAGTATGAATTGCAAAAAGATGTACCAAATGAGTTGGCGATGGCGGCTTCCGCAGCAACGTCAAAAGCACATACTGCTTGGCTCAAAGCCCGTAAAGAAAAAGATTTTTCTTTATTTAAAGACGCACTTTCTGAAAATATTCGCTTGACGAAAGAATTGATTCCTTATTGGAAGAAGAATGAGCTGACAAACTATGATGTGTTGTTAAACCAATACGAACCAAATATGACGGTTGAGATCTTGGATAATGTTTTCTCACAAGTGAGAGACGGTATCATGGATATTCGTCGTCAATTGGCTGAAAAAGGAACAGCACCAGATACTTCGATCCTGTCACGTAAGATGACCGAAGCGCAGCAACGTAAATTTATCTCAAAAGTGATTGCCGACTTAGGCTATGACTTTTCTCGCGGCCGCTTGGATAATACGGTCCACCCATTTGCTACGGGGATCAATCACAACGATGTGCGTTTGACTACTCGTTGGAGCGAAAACGATTTTTCAATGGGACTATTCGGTGTAATTCATGAAGCCGGACATGGAATGTACGAGCAAAATATTGACGAAAAATACGAAGGAACACCGGTTCATGAAGGAGCGTCTATGGGGATCCACGAATCTCAATCGCTTTTTAATGAAATCATTATCGGCAGTAATCGCAATTTCTGGGCCAAGCAATACCCATTTTTCCAAGAATGTGCGGAAGGCTCGTTTGATGATGTGTCTTTTGACACCTTCTATGATTCTTTGAAGCATTCTAAAGCCAGCTTGATCCGTATTGAAGCTGACAGTTTGACTTACGTAATCCATATCATTATTCGTTACGAGATCGAAAAAATGATCTTTAACGAAACAGTATCGATCGATGAACTGCCGAAAATATGGAATGACAAATACGAGGAATATTTAGGGATTCGTCCAGAGAATGACCTTGAAGGAATCTTACAAGATGTTCATTGGTCAGGTTCCAGCTTTGGTTACTTCCCATCCTATGCGTTAGGGTATATGTATGCCGCGCAATTACTGCATGCGATGGAAAAAGAAATCAATGTCGATGAAGTGTTGGCTTCAGATGATTATTCACCGATTCGTAAATGGCTGACTGAAAATATCCATCAATATGGGGCATCAAAGAAACCAAATGAATTGATTTTAGATGCAACGGATGAATTATTGAATCCTCAATATCTATTAGACTATTTACGTAAGATCTATTTTAGTGTCTATAAAATCAGCGAGACGCAAGATTTCGCTTAAAAGAAACGAGTGAAAAGAAGCTTCGCAAGACGTTGCCGCCCTAACTGTTTCGTGGGGTGCTCGTTTTGTTGAACTTCTTTTCCTTTTGTATCGATAACCACTGAAAAAAGGAAGGCTTGCTGCTTTCGTATCGAAAGAAGGAGAAAGATGAAGGAAGAAAACAATGTTACCGATCTTAGCAAAGTAATTGCCTATGCCGAAAGTATTTTGGGGAATGATTACACAGGACATGGGTTTGATCATGTCAAACGGGTGGCGGGCTTAAGTCAAGCTATCATCGATGCCGACGAATTGGCGGTTGATCGTTTTGTCGTACAGGCAGCAGCTTACTTGCATGATACGGTGGATGACAAAGTTGTGGCGGATGTCACAGCGGCTTATGCCGAAGTGCGAGTTTGTTTGACTGCAGCAGGGGCAAGTGAAGCACAAACGAAAGAAATTTTTTCTATTATCGAAAATCTGTCTTTTTCAAAAGAACTTTTGCAAGGCGCACAAGTTGTCTCAGTAGAAGGCCGCGTCGTTCGTGATGCAGATCGTCTCGATGCTTTAGGTGCGATCGGTATTTTACGGACGAGCTATTTTGGTGGCAGTCATCAACACCCGATCCATGTCAGTGACTTAGCCCCAAAGACGTTTCAAAATCATGAGGATTACCGAAAAGGGACGACGGTGATCAATCATTTTTATGAGAAACTATTTTTGCTCCCTGAAAAGATGAACACGGATTATGGCAAAAAAGAAGCTCAGCGACGCGTGGCTTTCATGAAGGATTTTTTAGAAGAATTCTATGCAGAATGGGATGTCTAACTTTGTTTAGAGTTTTTTAAACTGCAATTCGATTATTTCCTTTTTCCTTTATTGTTCTTTATAATAGTAAGTACAAAGGAGGGATGGAAATGTACTACCAACAGGCATTACAACCGAGTGAACTATTGCCAGCGATTTCCAATTCAGGGGAATGCTTTTTTGTCATTCGGGCTGAGCTACCCATCCGGCAATATCAAATCGCAGTCTATCTTTACGACGATCAATTCTTTTTGTTGCAAGATGATCGCTTGTTTGATCAAATCGAACAAATCTCTAGTGAGACATTAGGGGACGAGGAAGAGATTTTACCATTTATCGAAGAAGCGTTGGAAGAAAACCATTATTTATTAGTGGAAAAAGCGTTTATTCGTTTAGATCTATCTACTTTACAAAAGATGACCGATCTTACTAGTTTCGATATCTTGTTTTATGAATTTTTTGATTCATGGGGGGAAGAAGAATGAAACGGACTGAATACGTAACACTCCAAGACAAAACATTGATTGACCTATTCCAGCAGTTAGGAGAGGATGTTTCGAATCTCGAGCTGATCGATGAAGAAAAGAATATCGATGTGGTGGTTGTGTCGAATAGTGACTGGCAATATTTATTGGAACAAGTCAATGATGATGTAAAAGAATCTTTTGCTGATACGTCAGAGACAGACCTGGATGAAGAACTAGCCGACGAATAAACGCTTTTTGTGGTTGATAAACTGTTTTACTACGGGAGTGGTGGTTGGATCTTTTGAAGGGATTTAGCAATCTAGGCAGCTTACCAAAAAAAATACGAAGCGATCTCATTTCCCATTAAGAGGAACAGGATCATTTCGTATTTCTAGGTAGGTTGCTTTTATTTTGTCCGCAGACGAACGTTTTTGACTTTTAGATAGCCGCGAATCAAGTTGAGAATAAGTAAAAGAATGCCCACAATCAATGGAATCGCTAATAAGTAGGGCGAGTAAAGGTGGGTTTCTTGCACGTGTTCAAGAGAAGTTTTCTCCACTTCATTGATGGCTTGTTGAATGACTTGTAAACTAAATCCAGTCAGAAAACCAGCAATGATGAATAGGGCAAATCCTAAGTAGGGTATATCGGAAGACCGGCGAAAAAGAGCAAAAGCTACATATAAAACCAAAAGGAATGCCGGTACGCCAAAGGCAAAATAGGGATTTAACATGGTTTTTTAACCTCCTTTTCTTTTATGATACTCCAAAATTTACGTTTTGGGAAATAGCGTGTAAGATAAAAAGAAAACGTGAAGGAGTTCTTTATGTCCGCTTATATTACCCCAATAAAGGTTGCTCTGCTGGTTTTTCCATTTCTAGCATTGGCGATATCAATGATTTTTTTTGTTATCCAATATCGAAAATACGGTCGTTTTATCTTTTCTCGTGCACTGGTTCTTTATTCGTTTGTCTTCTATTTATTATGCGCCTATTTTTTAGTTATTCTGCCATTACCCTCGATTGAAGAGGTAGCTCATATGACTGGTCCTAAGATGGAATTGCAGCTAGGAGCATCCTGGCACCATTTTGTCCAACAGACGGTCTTAAATATCCACGACCCGCAAACCTATCTTCCTGCCATGAAGCAGGGGGTCTTTCTCGAACCACTCTTTAATTTATTGTTGACCTTGCCTTTCGGCGTTTACTTACGTTATTACTTCAAGTGTTCTTTTCTGAAAACGCTGGCGATTACGTTTTGTCTGACGTTGTTTTTTGAATTGACTCAGCTGACAGGACTTTATTTTATTTATCCCCGTCCTTATCGCTTATTTGATGTTAATGATCTCTTTGTCAATACACTAGGAGGATTGTTGGGGTGGAGCATTGCCCCGCTATTTACGTTCTTATTGCCATCAAGAGAAGAGATGGATGCCGATTCATACGCCAAAGGTACTCGGGTAACCGTAACCCGAAGGATATTTGCTTGGTTGATCGATTGGGGAATACTGAATGTGGTCAGTTTCATTGTGGTGATCGCTGTTCGTTTGCTTACTCAACAGACGGTACGAGACTTTAGTGGGGACTATTGGTACTTTGCTCTTGAAGTATTACTGTACTTTGTGTTGTTTGCTTATCTTGCCAAAGGACAAACGATTGGAAAAAAACTCGTACGAATCAAAATCATGCAAGAAGCCCGTCAGAGGGTCAGCTTGGCTGCGTTATTGAAACGTTATGGTTTGTTTTATCTGATTTATGCCAGCATCAGTCGGGTCAACATCTTTTTTGCACCGTTTCTTGATTCGGATAATACGCTGCTTCTGGTCGTCAGTTTATTGATGGTGGTCATTTTTGGCTTGATCCAGTTTGGCTTTTACATGAATCTCTTTTGGGCTGCAATAAAAAAAGAAAGCCGCTTTTTCTATGAACGCCGCAGTGCAACGTATACAATTAGCACGATTGATCCAAAACCCGTGACAAAAGAAAGTTAGGAAATCAAGGCAACATATGCTATAATCCAAAGGATGCTAAAAGAAAGAAGGTGTTTGAATGTCTTTTGAGTCATTTAAATTTCAACCATTTATTTATGAAGCACTTGCTGATAAAAAGTTCTCTAATCCAACAGAAGTGCAAGAAAAATTGATACCTGTTATCCAAAAAGGCCGTAGTGTTGTTGGACAATCTCAGACTGGGAGTGGTAAGACCCATACATTTTTACTGCCATTGATGGATAAAATTGATGCCGAAAAAGATGAAGTGCAAGTCGTGATTACTGCACCGAGTCGTGAATTAGCCACACAAATTTATCAAGCCGCAAAACAGATCGGCGGGTTTCATGATCCGGAGATTCGTGTGTCAAATTTTGTTGGAGGAACGGATAAACAGCGCCAATTGAGCCGTCTGCAAAATCAACAGCCCCATGTCGTGATTGGGACACCTGGTCGTATCTTGGATATGATCAACGAACAAGCCTTAGGGGTTCACACTGCCAATGTATTTGTCGTGGATGAAGCAGACATGACCTTGGATATGGGCTTTTTGGAAGAAGTCGATCAAATTGCGGGGCGTTTGCCTGAGAAACTACAAATGCTGGTTTTCTCCGCAACGATTCCAGAGAAATTGCGCCCATTCTTGAAAAAATACATGGCCAATCCATTGATCGAAGAAATCAAATCGAAAGCAGTCATCTCTGATACGATCGAGAATTGGTTGATTTCTACCAAAGGGAAAAATACCAATAAATTGATCTATCAATTATTGACTACAGGCCATCCCTATCTTGCCATCGTTTTTGCCAACACGAAGAGCCGTGTGGATGAAATTACGGATTACTTAAAGGAACAAGGCTTAAAAGTAGCGAAGATCCACGGCGACATCAGTCCTCGTGAAAGAAAACGGATCATGCGCCAAGTGCAAAATTTGGACTACCAATATGTTGTCGCAACAGATTTAGCTGCGCGAGGAATTGATATTGAAGGGGTTTCTCATGTCATCAATGCCGAGATTCCAGCTGATTTGGATTTCTTTATCCACCGTGTTGGTCGGACCGGTCGAAATCAAATGGATGGGACCGCGATCACTTTATATGATCCAAGCGATGAAGGGGCAATCCAAGCCATCGAAGATCTAGGGGTTGTTTTCCAACCGAAGGAAATCAAAAATGGCGAGATCGTTGCGACTTACGATCGGAATCGTCGGCAAAAGCGGGAAAAATCTCGTGACGAATTAGACCCAACCTTGATTGGCTTAGTCAAGAAAAAGAAGAAAAAAATCAAGCCTGGCTACAAGAAAAAAATTCAATGGGCCGTTGATAAGAAGAACAAAGAAAAACGGAAGATCGAACGTCGTCAAACGACTCGAACCGCCCGCAAAAACAAGAAAAATTCGAATAGCTAATGCTTACCAAAACAGCAGTCAAGGAAGAGAACTACTCTTCCTTGACTGCTGTTTTTAATTGTTTGGTCATTTCTACACACAATACGCCATCTTCAGCATAGGGTTCAGATGTTTTTTGATACCCACAGGATTCATAAAACGCACAAGCGTCGATCTCTGCGGATAACACTGATTGGAGGGCACCCTCTTGGACACCACGCATTTCGAGATAATGCAATAATTTGGTGCCGTATCCTTGGTGCCGAAAGGCCTTAGCTACGCAAAAGCGATCAGGTTGCAGAGTGTTCGGTGTAGAGAATTGATAGCGAATGGTAGCGATCGGTGTGTTTCCATCAAGCCAAAGAAAGTATGGACAGGTTTGGTCTTTTTCATCAAATTCCCATTCTGCCGGAATGTGCTGTTCTTCTACAAAAACGGCTTGCCGCAAGGCGAAAACCGCTTGTAGCATCCACGGACTGCGTCCAAAATAAAGCATCAGCCGTTTTCCTCCTTTTTCGTGGTATACTCGTTATATAGTAATTGTAGCAGATGAGAGGAGAAATGACGTGGATTTTTTTGAGGCGTTACAATGGTCAAATTGGAAGACACTGTCCTTTGAAATCAAAGAACAGCTGATCCAGCAAATTTTAATGTATTTTGTCAGTCCTTTAAAGGAGATCACCGATGTCCATTTTAGTCAGTTGACGTATGCAGGATTGAAATGTGCTACCTTTGAATTAACGATCGATGGCGAAGACTTTGTCTTTATACCAGGGAATTCTGAGGCGATCTTAGGTTGGGATCTCGGTGTGCAAGGGTTACCGGCTACTTGCTGGAGTAAAAATTGGCAGTCACCACCCAATGAGATCATTCGCCAACTGGAAACAATCTATGAGTTAGAAACCAGCCAGGATTGGGGGATTTTTGTCAATGAGTCGACGAGCCCTTTGCGTAAAGCTGTGATTGATCCCATGCTAGTCCAAAAAAGTTCTCTGCCTGCTGGCGCAAGGTATATCGGGCAGTTAAATACGATCACTGGGGAGTTTCACGGGTTAGTCGATCAATTCAGTGTTTTCGAAAAAGAGCTAAAGGCACAATTCACAGCACCAGCGTCCTTTGAGGAAAGCTTGCGTTGGGAATTACCCGCTTTTTATCACGAAGAGAATCGCTATTTTGCTGCACTAGAGCCGTTATCGGAAACCTATCAGTTATTTACCCACGAATCCGTCAGTCAAACAGAATTGAAACAGCAGTTAGATAAACAAGGCTTTCAGCTGCTTTCAGAGGATCAATGGGAATATGTCTGCGGTGCTGCTACTCGGCGACTTTTTCGCTGGGGCAATGAAAAGTCTTGCGACGATGGTGTCTCTTTGCCAACCGCTGAATTGCTTGAACCGAATTTATTTGGCTGCACCTATGGGCTTGCGGATGCGTGGGAGCTGACAGATGGCTTGTCTTTAAAAATGGAGAACTGGCAAATTTGTGGGCATCCCTTATTCGATGCCTTGCCTTATGCCAGTTATTACCGTTCACGGAAAATGCTACAGCCAGATCAAAAGCTTTCTCCGCAGAGCTATCGTTACCGCAAAGCGATTCTGATCAATAAAGACCGGATTTGAGGATTGACTTTTTCGACACATTTCCTTATACTTTGAATGACGAAGGATATGGTCGGTTTGATGATTCATTACAGAAAGTTTTTCACTGCTGAGAGAAAAACATGAATTCAGACGGATTGCTCCCTTTGGTGCTCAACTGTAGCAGAAATGTTGCCGTCCACTCCGCGTTAACGAGTCTAAGAGGTAATGAGTCACATCATTGCAAGCAAGGTGGTACCGCGTATCGACGTCCTTGCTCTGCAATGGTGTTTTTTTATCGTCAAAACGACTCTACAGGCATAAGAGCGCCTTACCAGCAATTTTGTCAGCCCCTGTATCTTAAGCGAACACAGAAGAAAGTAGGAGAATAACGTGAAACAATTATCCAGTGCAGAAGTACGCCAAATGTTTTTGGACTTCTTTCAATCAAAAGGTCATTCAATTGAACCAAGTGCGTCCCTTGTCCCAGTCAACGATCCAACCCTATTATGGATCAATTCAGGGGTGGCAACGCTAAAAAAATATTTTGACGGCAGTGTTGTTCCTGAAAACCCAAGAATGACCAATGCGCAAAAATCAATTCGGACCAACGACATCGAAAACGTTGGGAAAACAGCAAGACACCATACGATGTTTGAAATGCTAGGAAACTTTTCGATCGGCGATTATTTCAAAAATGAAGCGATTCATTGGGCATGGGAATTTTTGACTTCCCCAGAATGGATGGCTTTTGATCCAGAAAAGTTATATGTCACGGTTTATCCAAAAGACACAGAAGCAAAACGGATCTGGGCAGAAGAAGTCGGCTTAACACCAGAGCATATCGTTGAGATTGAAGACAACTTTTGGGACATTGGTGCAGGACCATGTGGACCGGATTCGGAGATTTTCTATGACCGTGGTCCTGAGTTTAATGACGTAGCGGAAGATGATCCCGAAAACTATCCTGGTGGCGAAAACGAGCGCTATTTGGAAATCTGGAATCTGGTCTTTTCAGAATTCAATCATCAACCAGATGGCTCCTATGAACCACTACCACATAAAAACATTGATACGGGGATGGGGCTGGAACGAATGGTTTCCATTGTTCAAAATGCACCAACCAATTTTGAAACAGACTTGTTTCTGCCGATCATCAATGCAGTGGCGGATTTAAGCGGTCGTGTGAACTACGGCGACAGCAAAACGACAGATATCTCCTTTAAAGTGATTGCAGACCATATCCGTGCGCTTTCTTTTGCGATCGGCGATGGGGCACTTCCTTCAAATGAAGGCCGTGGCTATGTTTTACGTCGTTTATTACGTCGTGCAGTCATGCATGGGAAAAAATTAGGGATCGATGCTGCCTTCTTATATAAATTAGTACCGATCGTTGGCGAGATCATGGAAAGCTACTATCCTGAAGTACTAGAGCAGCAAGAATTTATTGAAAAAGTGATCCGCAACGAGGAAGAACGTTTCCATGAAACCATCAATGAAGGGTTAGATATTTTAAATCAAGTGATCGCCCAAGTAAAAGCAGACAACCAAGATACGTTAGCTGGTCAAGATATTTTCAAATTGTATGATACTTACGGCTTCCCAGTTGAATTGACAGAAGAAGTGGCGGAAGACGAAGGGTTGAAAGTGGACCATCAAGGGTTTGAACAAGAAATGGATGCACAACGTGCCCGCGCTCGTGCGGCTCGACAAACGGAGCTTTCAATGGGCGTACAATCCGCTTTATTGACGGATATCAAAGTAGACAGCCGTTTCGTTGGCTATGATTCACTTGAAGCTAACAGTGAATTATTAGTGATCATCCAAGACGAAGCGTTACACGATTCTGTTTCGACAGGTGAAGCAAAACTGATTTTTGCTGAAACACCATTTTACGCAGAAATGGGTGGACAAGTTGCGGACACAGGCACGATCGTAGCAGAAGATGGTACGATCGTAGCGGAAGTGACGGATGTCAAAAAAGCACCGAACGGTCAGTTCTTGCATACTGCTACAGTCAAAGCGCCACTACAAGAAGGCGTGAACTATTTCTTACAAGTGGATCAGCATCGTCGCAATAAGATCATCAAAAATCATACGGCGACTCACTTATTGCATAAAGCGTTAAAAGAAGTATTAGGTAGCCATGCGAACCAAGCAGGTTCATTAGTTGCTCCAGGACATTTGCGCTTTGACTTTAGTCATTTCGGGCAAGTGACCAGCGAAGAACTGAGCCAAATGGAACAAATCGTCAACCAAAAAATTTGGGAAGCCCTCCCTGTTGTGACGATCGAAACGGATATCGATACCGCAAAAGGCATGGGAGCGATGGCACTCTTTGGTGAAAAATATGGGCATGACGTTCGCGTCGTCAATGTTGCCGATTGGTCGATCGAATTATGTGGGGGAACCCATGTGGCAAATACGGAGGATATCGGTATTTTCAAAATCGTTTCTGAATCAGGGATCGGTGCTGGTGTTCGTCGGATCGAAGCCGTGACTAGTCAAGAAGCCTATACGTTATTGCATGAAGAAGAAACGCAATTAAAAGCAATCGCAGGAATCGTTAAATCTGCCCAATTAAAAGAAGTCGTTGCCAAAACAGAACAACTGCAAGCGCAGCTACGTGAATTGCAAAAAGAAAACGAAGCTCTTGCCAGCAAGTTAGCAAATCAGCAAGCAGGGGATGTTTTCAAAGATGTCAAAGAAGTAAATGGTCTGCGTCTAATCACAGCGAAAGTGACTGTTAAGGACATGAACCAATTACGTCAACTAGCCGATCAATGGAAACAAAAAGACCATTCTGATATTTTAGTGTTAGCTACCGCGAATGATGGCAAAGTGAATCTTTTAGCTGCTATGAACAAAGTAGCCAATGAAAAAGGATTGAAAGCGGGCGATTTGATCAAAGAGATCGCACCTAAAGTTGGTGGCGGCGGTGGCGGCCGTCCTGATATGGCACAAGCCGGCGGGAAGAATCCTGAAGGAATCACAGCAGCACTTGAGACCGCAGCAGCGTGGTTAGCTGCCAAGTAAGCACACTATGGTTGAATCTGTACCCGCGAGTTCCTTTCCTTCTAAGAAGATAGGTGAAAGAGGAGCGAAGGTCTTTAGCACAGTCCTTTTTTGAACGAAGATGACGGAGGGGGGAGACCCTTCCGTTATCTTTTTCCTTTTTTCCTACGTGTTATCTGAAAATGCGTTCGATAATTGAAGGGAATTCGCTTTTTTTTCGAAAAAGCGATACGAATAGTTGTTTAATTGAATTCCTTCGGGGTAAAATAAGAAAGATGGTTTTTTGAGAGGGTGATGATTTGCTAAACTTTTTTTTAAATCGTAGCAAAAAAAATGATGTCTACGAACGCACAGCCATTGGGAAGTTAGCGGGTAGCCTCGGGTTGCTTTCCAACCTCCTATTATTTGCCGGAAAATTTATCATTGGCTTATCTGCACAATCTGTTTCGATTATGGCCGATGCCATCAACAGTCTTTCAGATACAGCCTCGTCTATTTTAACATTGATCGGTTTTCGGATCTCGGCGAAACCAGCCGACAGTGAACATCCATATGGACATGAGCGATTTGAAGCCATCAGTGGGTTTGTGGTATCTTTGATCATCACGTTTGTTGGCGGTCAATTTCTCATCAGCTCTGTGCAACGCATCATGGAACCGACGAGTATCCGTCTTTCACCACTATTGTTTATCGTTTTGGTTTTATCGATTTTGATCAAAATCTGGCAGGGAGCGATGTACCGCAAACTGGCGAACCTGATTGGCTCTCAAACACTTAAAGCCAGTGGGCAAGACAGTCTCAACGATGTGTATACAACGGGTGCGGTTTTGTTTTCAGCGACGATCGAGTGGTTGACTGGCCTACGTATCGATGGCTTTGTCGGCTGTCTGATTGCCTTGTATATTTTGATTAGCGGAATCAAAATGATTCGTTCCTTTATCAACGAATTATTAGGGGCACGCCCAACGCAAGAAGAAGTAGCTGCCATGGAGCAGCGCTTGGATCACTATCCGACGATTCTCGGTTACCATGATTTACTGGTTCATAATTATGGACCGAAAAATCGCTTTGCCAGTGTGCATATCGAAGTGGATGAAACGTGGTCTTTACGAGAAGCGCATGAGGTGATTGATGCTATTGAACAAGATTTTCGCCAATCTTTAAAGGTCGACCTTGTCTGTCATCTTGATCCAGTACCAATTCAAGATCAGCAGTATCGGTATTTAAAAAAAGAAGTGTCAAAGATCATTCGCTTCGTTGATCCGCAGTTACGGATGCATGATTTTCAGGTCAAAGGAGATCTGTTGGCGTTTGATTTAGTGATTCCCGCAAAATCGGCGTATAGTGATCAAGAAATCGAAGAAATGCTGAAACAAAAAATCAAAGAAACACTAGGGGACTATGAATTGAAGCTTGCTTTCGATCATAGTTACCTATTATAGGGTTACAGGATATAGGAGGAAACTATGATAAAAATGGATATGAGCATGATTTCCACGGTATTATTGGCACTTTTGTTTATTAATACGATTGCTGCCTTTATTACTGTTTTTCGGAAACCACGCTCGATTGCAAGTGTCTTTGCTTGGATGATGACGTTGGTATTCATCCCCGGCATCGGGTTTTTGTTGTACTTGTTTTGTGGTCGGGGGATCGACGGAGAAATTATTTATAAATTTAGTGAGCACCACCAAAGTAGGATCAATGAGTTGAATCAAATCATCAAAGTGCACAATTATTCTTTTCCTGAACATCCTTACTCAGATGACAATCATCTATTAGAGCGCTATTTTAAGAACCTTGATGAATCGCCCTTGACTAAAGGAAACAAAGTAGAATTTTATACAGATGGAAAAGAAAAATTTGCAGCATTGTTTGAAGACATGAAGCAAGCAGAAGATAATCTGCATGTGGAATATTATTCGTTTTTTAATGATGAGATCGGTGGCCAATTTCTGTCTATCTTGATCGATAAAGCCCGTGAAGGTGTTGAAGTGCGTTTGGTCTATGATCCATGGGGGTCACCGAAAGCCAATCGGAAATTCTTTCAACCGTTGATTGATGCCGGTGGAAAAGTCGTGCCTTTCATCACTTCGAAGAACCTGATCCGTAACACACGATTGAACTATCATCTACATCGAAAAATCGTTGTGATCGATGGTCAAATTGGGTGGACTGGCGGCTTTAATGTCGGCGATCAATATTTAGGGAAAAAGGCCAAATTTGGCTATTGGCGAGACACCCATGCAAGAATCGTAGGTACTGCCAGTTTTACACTACAAGAGATTTTTATTCGTGACTGGAACGCATCTGTAAAAAAAGAAGAGGATCAACTGGAATACGAGGATCGCTACTTTATTCTACCGCCGAAAGAGCTCTCTGGAAATGTTGATTTGCAGATTGTCGCTGATGGTCCTGAAAGTGAGACCCAAATTCTCAAAGGCGGTTTTGTAAAAATGATCTTAGCTGCCAAAGAATCGATTTGGATCCAAACGCCTTATTTGATTCCTGATGACAGTATGATGAACGCATTGGAAATTGCCATCCACTCAGGTGTAGACGTCCGAATCATGATCCCATGTATGCCTGACCACCCATTCATTTACCGGGCAACACAGCATTATGCCAATTATTTGCATCGTCGTGGTGCAAAAATCTACATCTATAACAATGGTTTCCTCCATGCGAAGACGGTCATGATGGATGATACCATTAGTTCCTTTGGGACGACAAATCAAGACATTCGGAGTTATGCCTTGAATTTTGAAGTCAATGCTTTTGCCTACGATCACGATGTCACGCAAACGTTGAAAGGCTTCTTTGAAGAGGATATGGCGCAATCAACATTACTGACGGATGAAATTTTAGCTAAGCAGTCTTACTGGTTGCGCTTCAAACAAAACTTCTCTCGGTTATTGTCTCCGATCCTTTAATTTCAAAGCCTTTGCTAATCCTTGGCGTGCCAAATGGTCGGCACCTTTGTTTTGGCTCTCAGGGATCCATTGGATGATCGCTAAAGGGAACTGTTTCAACAAGCATTGAATTTCCGTTAAATAATCAGAAAAAGCAGGGTTTTTGGTATAATTCTTGTCGATAGTCTGCGCAACGACTTTGCTGTCGGTATAGAGCATAATCGTCTGTTCCTGTAACCCTTTGTCAATCAGCAGCTGCAACGCGTTTACCATCACAGCGAACTCTGCTTGGTGGTTGGTTGAATCAGGTAGCGGAAACGCAATTTGCTCATGCAGATCAGTACCGACAATGACGATTCCACCGCCACTAGGGCCGGGGTTGCCTTTCGTGGAAGCATCAAGATAAACTTTTAACATTGTCTCACCCTTTTTTGATATGATAAAGATAGTATACTAGAAATTTTATGTTGTGAGGAACTTTTATGAAGCGTAAATTGTATTGGCAACCGGAAGCTGCTACAGCGATCATTTATTGGTCGTTTACTATGATGATATTATTTATCAGTTTGATTCTTTCGTTGGAAAATACCAGACCTTATTGGAAAAGCAACCTCGTTTTAGCCGTCTTTTTCTTTTTTGTATGGTTAGGTATTCACCGAAGCATGCTCATCAGAAATGATTTGCTCCTTATTCGCTATGCCCGCTTATGGAAGAAACGCCTTATTTCTTTACCTGAGATAGAAAAATGGCAAATTAAAAACCGTTTAATCAGCATTACCGATCATCAAAAAACGTATACCTTCACGTTGCGTAAAAAAGATGTGGCATGGTTAGAAACTTTTTTTCAAGAAAAAATCCCTGAAAAAAGGGTGCAGGTCGAAACCAACGAGTAATTCATAGGAATCTAGAAAACAGCGATCACTCCTTTTGGCGGTACAGCCTTAGGAAGGACGTTGTTTTTTGTTTACATAGAGGATTCGGCAAACTTCTTGTAAAAGTGTGGAAAATCTCTCTTTCTTTCTGAATAAAATCAAGTATAATAAGAGCATAGCAAACAAAATACATTTTAAAGTGCTAAATAGTTCGTGAATTGAGGGTAAAAATGAAATCAGATATCGAAATTGCACAAGAATCAACGCCTAAACCGATTATTGAAATTGCTGAACCACTTGGTTTAACAGGGGATGACCTGGAACTTTATGGCAAATATAAAGCAAAAATCGAATGGTCGGCAATCAAAGAAAAAGCAAACAAGCCGTTAGGTAAGCTTATTTTAGTCACAGCCATCAGCCCGACACCAGCAGGGGAAGGTAAATCAACGGTGACCATCGGACTTGCGGATGCCCTGAATCAAATCGGGAAACAAACCGTCATTGCTTTGCGGGAGCCATCATTGGGCCCAGTAATGGGCATCAAAGGCGGCGCCACCGGCGGCGGCAAAGCACAAGTTCTACCGATGGAAGACATCAACTTACATTTCACAGGTGATATGCATGCGATCACGGCTGCCAATAACGCCTTGTCTGCGTTGATCGACAATCATATCCAACAAGGCAACGAATTAGGGATCGACGGACGTCGGGTCACATGGAAACGCGTTGTCGATTTGAATGATCGAGCGTTACGACAAGTGATCGTCGGTCTAGGGGGACCGTTACAAGGCGTTCCCCGAGAAGACGGTTTTGACATTACCGTTGCTAGTGAGATCATGGCGATTTTGTGCTTGGCAACAAGTATTGATAATTTAAAAGAGCGATTAGGAAAGATTTTAATTGGTTATTCTTTTGGGAAACAACCGATTTACGTAAAAGATCTGGCGGTCCAAGGTGCTTTAGCCTTACTTTTAAAAGATGCCCTCAAACCGAATCTCGTTCAAACGATTGAAGGAACCCCTGCGCTGATCCATGGCGGTCCTTTTGCGAATATCGCCCATGGGTGTAATAGTGTCATCGCAACCGAGACGGCTTTGCACGTAGGCGAATACACGGTGACCGAAGCTGGGTTTGGTGCTGACTTAGGCGCAGAGAAATTTCTTGATATCAAAACACCGAATTTATCAAAGGCACCAGATGCGATCGTAGTGGTAGCAACGATCAGAGCACTGAAGATGCATGGTGGGGTCGCTGTCGCTGATTTAGGGACAGAAAACTTAAAAGCATTAGAGCGAGGCTTCAGTAATTTAAAGCGTCATGTTGAAAACATGCGTAAATATGGTATTCCAGTTGTCGTTGCGCTTAATGAGTTCTCACAAGACACAGAAGCAGAGCGGAAATTAGTTGAAACCATGTGTCAGCAAATCGACGTCACCATCGCACGGACAGCCGTTTGGGCAGAAGGTGGCGCCGGTGGAACGGATCTAGCAAAAGCGCTGGTACAAGTAATTGAGGAAAAAACCGCCAACTATCATCGCTTGTATACCGACGATTTGCCTTTAGCGGATAAAGCTTCTTTGATTGTGCGTGAGATCTACGGCGGGGCAGAGGTTGAGTTTGCGCCTAAAGCCAAGGCACAGTTGCAAAGCTTCAAAGAGCAAGGCTGGGATCAGCTGCCGATTTGTATGGCAAAAACCCAGTATTCATTCAGTGATGATCCAAAGCGATTGGGCGCACCAGATGACTTCACAGTAACGATTCGCGAATTCGTGCCAAAATTAGGTGCTGGTTTTATCGTTGCCTTGACTGGTGCCGTGATGACAATGCCTGGATT
Organism: Enterococcus sp. AZ095a; assembly: GCF_050546735.1. Classification (NCBI taxonomy): domain Bacteria; kingdom Bacillati; phylum Bacillota; class Bacilli; order Lactobacillales; family Enterococcaceae; genus Enterococcus; species Enterococcus sp. AZ095a. The sequence goes on from NZ_CP172953.1 coordinate 1,770,545, forward strand.
ACCGAAGAAACCTGCGGCTATCAATATGGACGTGACTTCTGATGGCCAAGCGATCGGTCTTTTCTAAAAGAGTGATCACAAGCAAAGAAGACATTCGCTGCATTTGAAACGAAAAAACGGAAAGAGATGATTTGAAAGGACGGATGCAAGCGGCATTCGTCTTTTTCTCGTTCATTAGACGTGATGGAAGATAAAAGTAGGGATTCTTGTTATAATAATCAAGGAAGCAAGCAAAAGTCTATTTTCTTTCTTTTGATAATCAAGTATACTTAACCAATTGAGGTGATCTTTGTCAATGGAGCTACAACTAACTAGGAGGACTGGTTTTTATGGAATGGGCAGTCCCTTAGAGGTCATGCAAGGGAAAAAAAGAATCGCTGCCATCAATCATCAGCAAACGATTTTTTTAGAGTTAGCTGAGCAGACACCGATTCGTGTGCGCATGTTTTTTTTAGAAAGTCAGCCTTTTCAGCTACCACAAGGCCAATCAGCGCTCAAGCTGGAGATCGTGATGAATCCTACGCTTAAAAGATTATATATCGGCTTTTATTTAAGCCTTTTTCTCATGATGGGGGTATTGGGCTTATTCTCTATCTCCCTTTACTCGTTGCTTTTTGTCGGGGTGTATTTGGTGGCATATTTTGTCTTTGTTTTGATTTATTTGAAAAAAGCGTATCTTATCAAGGAGGTTCCTCATGGCTAGTGGTGCAGATCAATTTTTGAGTAGTTTTAATCGAATCGAAAAGCGGCTTCGTGACGAATTGGATAATCCACGGAATATGGGTTTTTCTGAAATGGTTCGTCGCTTGTCAAAAAGCAAAAATATCAATGTTAGAAGAGCAGAAGATGATTTATTACAAATGGCTCAGCTGCGCAATGCCATCGTACATGAAAAAATCGGAGAAAACTTTGTCATTGCTGAACCGAATGAATGGGTCGTCAATCGCATTCAAGAAATTGAACGCTCTTTACTGGCACCTGAAAAAGTCATGCCGCGTTTTGCGAAACGAGTGACTGGTTTTGAAAAGCACCTGCCATTACCAGAGTTATTGAAAATCGTTGCCCAAAAGCGCTATTCACAATTTCCGATCTATGATAATGGTCGATTTTTGGGCTTGATCACTTTGCGGATGCTGGGATACTGGTTAGCGAAAGAAAGCCTCCATGGTGAAATCAAGTTGACAGGCAGAACGGCAGATGAATTATTAGCAGGAGATGGGAAACGATCAAATTATTGTTTCGTGTCGGCTGAAACGACCATCGTAGAAGTGGAAGAATTGTTTCAAAAAAATGCCCTGCTTGAGGCGGTTTTGATCACCAAGGATAAAAATCCGAATGGAAATCTCTTGGGCATCATCCGTCCACGAGATATTTTTAAAGAAGAAAGAGTGGAAAATTTATGATCGCGTTGTTTTTTTTGTTAAGTGCTGTTGTCATTGGCTTGGATCAATGGCTGAAAATTTGGATCGTTGCCAATTATCAACTAGGTGAAACACATTCTCTGATCGACAATGTGTTGTCCCTGACCTATCTTCAGAATACCGGTGCAGCTTGGAGTATTCTAGAAGGAAAAATCACTTTTTTTGCGATCATCACCGTTATCGCGGTTGCCGTCGTTGTTTACCTATTGTTTCGTTACCAAAAAAGCAGTTTGTGGTTTCGCTTTGGATTGGCATTTGTTCTAGGTGGCGCTATCGGAAACTTCATCGATCGCTTGCAGCATGGCTTTGTGGTGGACATGTTCCAGCTTGATTTTATCAATTTCCCAATTTTCAATATCGCTGATATGTCATTAGTGTTTGGGGTAATCTTGATTTTTATTTATGCACTGGTAGATGACGAAGCAAAAGGGAAACAAGGAGAATCAAATGGAAAAGCAAATTGAAGTAATCATTAAAGAAGAAAAAGGGCGGGTCGACAAAGTGTTGGCTGAACGCTTGCCTGACCATAGCCGTTCACAAGTTCAACAATGGCTGAAAGAAGATGCCGTTACTTTAGAAGGTGAAACGGTTCGGGCTAATTATAAAGTAAAAGCAGGCGATCACTTGGTCATCCAAGTGCCAGAGCCGGAAGTAGTAGATTTAGAGCCAGAAAATATTCCTTTGACGATCGTCTATCAAGATGCTGATGTGGCAGTCATCAACAAGCCGCAAGGGATGGTGGTTCATCCATCCGCTGGGCATCCAAATGGCACCTTGGTCAATGCGTTATTGTACCATATGGATGATTTATCCACGATCAATGATGTTGTTCGGCCAGGAATCGTTCATCGAATCGACAAAGATACGTCGGGTCTGTTAATGATCGCCAAAAATGATCAGGCACATGAGTCGTTAGCGAAACAATTGAAAGACAAAACCTCGTTACGCAAGTATGTGGCATTGGTCCATGGCAATATCAGCCACGAAAAAGGCACGATCAATGCACCGATCGGCCGCTCGAAAGTCAATCGTAAAATGCAGGCGGTGATTGAGAACGGCAAACCCGCAGTGACGCATTTCACCGTGTTGGAACGCTTTGATCAATTTACCTTGGTGGAATTGCAATTGGAAACTGGACGAACCCACCAAATTAGAGTGCATATGCAATATATCGGGTTTCCGTTAGCCGGTGACCCAATCTACGGACCAAAGCGCACCTTAAAAGGCAACGGCCAGTTTTTACATGCCAAGCTTTTAGGTTTCACACATCCCGCAACGGGTGAGTCAATGGTCTTTGAAGCCCCATTACCAGAACTATTTGAGGACACCCTAAAAAAATTGCGAAAAAATGATTGATTTTTTTGTGTGAGAACTGTATAGTAATTGTAACAACTAAATAGCTCCTTTAAATGTAGTCCCGTGAGGCTAAGAAGGAATGAGTAAGCAGACGACTCCCGCGTTGGAGATTCGAACCCTTACTAGATGATAACGTGTACCCAAAATCCACAGAATGGGATTTTAGGCAACGATCGGAAAACATGACTCCTACCTCAAGCAGGTAGGAGTTTTTTTATGTTCAAAATTAGGAGGGAATAACATATGGCAGCGAAAGAAGTAGTAGATGCAGTAACAATGAAACGAGCGTTAACGCGGATCACCTATGAAATTATAGAAAGAAATCGCGGCATTGATAACTTGGTGCTGGTAGGGATCAAAACCCGCGGCATCTATATCGCGCAACGAATAGCAGAACGTTTAAAACAACTAGAAGGCGTAGAAGTACCTGTCGGTGAATTGGACATCACCTTGTACCGAGATGACAAAAAGACAGAAGATGATCCAGAGATCCATTCATCAGACATCCCGACTGCCATTGATGGCAAAGAAGTCATCTTGATCGATGATGTCTTGTTTACAGGACGGACGATTCGGGCAGCTTTGGATGCCATCATGGATATTGGTCGACCAAAAAGAATCTCACTCGCCGTTTTAGTTGACCGCGGTCATCGTGAACTGCCGATTCGGGCAGATTTTGTTGGAAAAAATATTCCAACTGCTTTAAGTGAAGAAATTATCGTGGAGATGGAAGAATCCGATGGTTCTGACCGGATCATGATCAATAAAGAAAACGACTAGGAAGAAGAGTGACAGCAACATGCAGAAGCAAGAATTTCGTAATCCAGACGCAGTTTTAGACATCAAAGATCGGCCCAAAGCACTGCCTTGGTTAGGTCTAAGCTTACAACATCTTTTCACGATGTTTGGGGCAACCGTTTTAGTTCCGATCCTCGTTGGGATCAACCCAAGCATCGCTTTAGTTAGTTCAGGTATTGGAACATTGGTTTACTTGGTCACGACGAAAGGGAAGATTCCAGCGTATCTAGGCAGCAGCTTTGCGTTTATCGCAGCGATGCAGATGCTGATGAAATCTGATGGCTACCCAGCTATCGCACAAGGCGCCATCACGACTGGGTTGGTTTACGTGATCGTTTCGATGATCATTAAACGTGCCGGTGCAGCTTGGTTGGATAAAATTTTACCACCGATCATTGTCGGTCCTGTGATTATGGTGATTGGATTAGGGTTAGCCGCTAACGCCGCCCAGAATGCAATGTACAATGACTCAGTCTACGATTTCAAGTACATTCTGGTAGCTTTGGCTACCTTAGGATTAACGATTTTCTTCAATATGTTTCTGCGAGGGTTTTTAGGATTGATCCCGATCCTTCTGGGGATCGTGGGCGGCTACTTGATCGCCTTAGCAGCGGGGATCGTCGATGTGCAGCCCATCATTGACGCCAACTGGTTTGGCATGCCAAGCTTCGAGATTCCCTTCATTAACTATGAACCAAAACTGTATCTGAATGCAATCACTACGATGGCGCCGATCGCTTTTGTTACCATGACCGAACACATCGGTCATCTGATGGTCTTGAACAAATTAACCAAGCGGAACTTTTTTGAAGAGCCAGGCTTGAACCGAACACTATTGGGAGATGGGTTTGCTCAAATTGCAGCCGGTCTCGTTGGGGGCCCCCCAGTGACAAGTTACGGAGAAAACATTGGGGTTTTAGCAATTACACGGGTCCACAGTGTGTTCGTCATCGGTGGAGCAGCAGTTCTAGCCATCGTACTAGGCTTCGTTGGAAAACTAAGCGCATTGATCTTAAGTATTCCTGGTCCAGTCATCTCAGGGATCAGCTTCCTGCTCTTTGGCGTCATCGCTGCCAGCGGGTTGAAAATTTTGATCGACAACAAAATCGATTTTGATCGTAAGAAGAATTTGATCATTGCGTCAGTGATCCTTGTGGTAGGAATCGGCGGTCTTGTATTCACGGTCGGTACCTTCACATTATCCGCAATGGCGTTAGCAACTGTCCTAGGAATCTTCTTGAATCTTATTTTACCTGACAGCTCTCGCAGCGAAGAAAAATAACTTGTGCCAACTCATCGTTTAAACAGAATCAAAGGAGGAATTCATTCATGATTATTCAATCCGAAAGAATCAGCTTAAAGCATCTTTTGACGGTAGAAGCATTGACGGACCGTGAAGTGATGGGACTCATCCGCAGAGGACAAGAATTCAAAAGAGGGGCGAAATGGATGCCCCAAAAAGAACAATATTTCGCAACAAATCTCTTTTTTGAGAACAGTACCAGAACCCACAAAAGCTTCGATGTTGCTGAGAAAAAACTAGGGATCGAAGTCATCGAATTTGAAGCCTCCACCAGCTCTGTTCAAAAAGGCGAGACCTTGTATGACACGGTCTTGACGATGTCAGCTTTAGGTGTAGACGTTGCGGTCATTCGCCACGGCGATGAAAACTACTACGACGCTTTGATCCAAAGCAAAACGATCCAGTGCAGTATCATCAATGGCGGGGACGGCAGCGGCCAACACCCAACGCAATGCTTGCTAGATTTGATGACGATCTATGAAGAGTTTGGGCATTTTGACGACTTGAAAGTCGCAATCGTAGGTGACATCACCCACTCACGGGTCGCAAAATCAAACATGCAAATGTTGAAGCGTCTCGGAGCGAAAGTCTTCTTCTCAGGTCCAAAGGAATGGTATGACGAAGAATTTGAAGTATACGGTCATTGGCTACCATTAGACGAATTGGTTGCAGAAGTCGATGTTATGATGATGCTTCGTGTCCAGCACGAGCGCCATGATGGAACGGAAAGCTTTTCCAAAGAAGAATACTTAAAAAATCACGGGTTGACCGTCGAACGGGCCGCAAGAATGAAAGAGCATGCGATCATAATGCACCCAGCGCCGGTCAATCGCGATGTGGAATTGGCTGATGCGCTAGTTGAAAGCTTACGCTCACGAATCATCACACAGATGTCCAATGGCGTCTTTGTTCGAATGGCGATTCTTGAAGCGGTGTTGAACGGTAAGGCCTAACAGGCAAAAAGGAAAGAATTAGAGGAGGAAGTTTACATGAAAACACTCATTAAAAACGGTAAAATCATCAAAAAAGACAATCACTGTGTTCCTGCAGCAATTTGGATCGAAGAAGGAATCATTCGTGGGATCGGTACAGCATTTCCCGAAACAGATTTTGACGAAGTCATCGATGCCAAAGAGCAATTGATCACGCCAGGTTTAGTGGATGTTCATGTACACTTCAGAGAACCAGGCTTTGAATACAAAGAAACAATTGAAACGGGCAGCATCGCAGCAGCTCGCGGTGGGTTCACGACAGTTTGCGCAATGCCAAACCTTGACCCAGTTCCCGATACACCGGAAAAATTAACAGCTGTTTACGAAAAAATCAACGCAGATGCGTCAATCAATGTCTTACAATACGCCCCGATCACAGAAAACTTACGCAGTGAAACGTTGACGGATGCAGCTGGAATGAAAGCTGCTGGCGCTTTCGCCTTGACGAACGATGGCGTGGGTGTTCAGACTGCTGGCACAATGTATCTGGCCATGAAGCAAGCAGCCGAAAATGACTTGGCCTTGGTTGCCCATACAGAAGATGACTCCTTACTCTTTGGCGGCGTGATGCATGCTGGTAAAAAAGCAGAAGAACTTGGACTACCGGGGATCTTGAGTGTAACGGAAGCTTCTCAAATCGCTCGTGATGTACTTTTGGCGGAAGCAACAGGTGCTCATTACCATGTCTGCCATGTCTCGACCAAAGAAAGTGTTCGAGTGATCCGAGATGCCAAAAAAGCTGGTATCCATGTGACAGCTGAAGTTTCTCCTCATCATTTGCTTCTAATCGATGAAGATATTCCTGCCGATGAAGGCTTTTGGAAAATGAACCCACCGTTACGTGGGCAAGAAGACCGTGAAGCGTTGATCAAAGGTCTGCTGGATGGCACGATCGATTGTATTGCGACGGATCATGCACCACATGGCTATGAAGAAAAAATGCAAAGCTTTTTAAAAGCACCATTTGGCATCGTCGGATCAGAATATGCCTTCCAATTGTTGTACACTCATTTTGTCAAAACAGGACGCTTTACCTTGCAGCAACTAGTGGATTGGATGACCGTGAAACCAGCATCAATCTTTGGTCTAAGCGCCGGAACGATGATGGTCGGAGACAAAGCCGATCTCGCGATTTTTGACTTAGAATCAGCTTATAACGTGGATCCTAAGCAATTTCTATCAAAAGGAGTCAATACGCCTTTCGGTGGATGGACGTTATATGGGGATACAAGTTATACATTTGTAAATGGAAAATTAGTATGGCAAAAAGGTGGGCAATAATATGAAACGTTGGCTTATTTTAGAAGATGGAACATACTTTGAAGGCGAAGGCTTTGGTGCCAGTATCAATGTTTTTGGTGAGATTGTTTTTACCACCAGCATGACGGGCTATCAAGAAGCCATTACGGATCAAAGCTTTAACGGACAAATCATTACGTTTACGTATCCGATGGTTGGAAATTACGGCGTCAACCGAGACGACTACGAATCAATTTCACCGACTTGTAAAGGGGTTGTTGTGAAAGAACACGCGCGTCTAGCGAGCAATTGGCGGAAACAGCTGACGTTAGATGAATTTTTAAAACGCAAAAATATTCCAGGGATCGCAGGAATCGATACACGCGCGCTGACAAGAAAGATCCGTCAACATGGGACCATGAAAGCGAGTATCGTTGATGCAGGAGATGTCTTTGACCATGCCTTTGATCAATTAAAAGCGGCGGTTTTACCAACCAATCAAGTGGCACAAGTTTCTACCTCAAAACCTTATCCAAGTCCTGGAACGGGTCGCAATATCGTGGTCATCGACTTCGGCTTGAAGCACAGTATTTTACGGGAGTTGTCACGCCGTAATTGCAATCTAACGATTTTGCCATACAATACGACAGCGCAAGAAATTTTAGACCTCGCACCAGATGGTGTAATGCTGACAAATGGACCGGGTGATCCTAAAAGCTTGCCAGAAGCAATTAAAATGATACAAGGGATTCAAGGCAAGGTACCGATCTTCGGGATTTGTTTAGGCCATCAGCTCTTCTCATTAGCGAATGGGGCAGATACCTATAAAATGAAGTTCGGTCACCGCGGATTGAACCATCCGGTAAGAGAGATCGCCACTGGTCGGATCGATTTTACCTCACAAAACCATGGCTTTGCTGTGGATGAAGCATCCATCGATCCTGAAAAACTAATGGTGACACACGTCGAAGTGAACGATGGCACAATCGAAGGGGTTCGTCATCGCCGCTACCCAGCATTCAGTGTCCAATACCACCCAGATGCGGCACCGGGCCCGCATGATGCGGTCCACTTATTTGACGAATTTTTAGAGATGATCGATGCATGGAAGGAGCAGAACTAATATGCCAAAACGTACAGATATCAAGAAAATCATGGTAATCGGTTCTGGACCGATTATTATAGGACAAGCGGCAGAATTTGATTATGCCGGTACACAAGCTTGTTTAGCTTTACGAGAAGAAGGCTACGAAGTGGTGTTAGTCAATTCGAATCCCGCAACGATCATGACGGACAAAGAAATTGCTGACAAAGTCTACATTGAACCAATCACATTTGAGTTTGTCTCACGGATTTTACGTAAAGAACAGCCTGATGCAATTTTACCGACATTAGGCGGACAAACGGGCTTGAATATGGCGATGGAATTAGCCAACTCAGGTATTTTGGATGAATTAGGAATTGAGTTGCTAGGAACCAAATTAGCGGCAATCGATCAGGCAGAAGATCGAGATTTATTCAAACAATTAATGGAAGAATTGGATCAACCGATCCCAGAATCCGAAATCGTATCAACGGTGGAAGCAGCAGTTGAATTTGCGAAAAAAATCGGCTTTCCAATCATTGTTCGTCCAGCATTTACGCTAGGAGGAACGGGCGGTGGCATGTGTAACAATGAAGAAGAATTACGCCAAATCGCTGAAAACGGCTTGAAGCTCTCGCCCGTGACCCAATGCTTGATTGAACGTAGTATTGCTGGGTTTAAAGAGATCGAATATGAAGTGATGCGGGATTCTGCAGACAACGCGATCGTTGTTTGTAATATGGAAAACTTCGATCCAGTCGGCATCCACACCGGCGATTCCATCGTCTTTGCCCCTAGTCAAACACTGTCAGACCATGAATACCAAATGTTGCGAGATGCGTCATTAAAAATTATTCGCGCATTAAAAATAGAAGGTGGTTGTAACGTTCAGTTGGCACTTGATCCACATAGCTTTAATTACTATGTGATTGAAGTAAATCCAAGGGTTTCTCGTTCGTCTGCACTAGCAAGTAAAGCAACAGGTTATCCAATTGCCAAACTGGCAGCGAAAATTGCCGTCGGTTTAACATTGGATGAAATGAAAAATCCAGTCACAGAAACCACCTATGCAGAATTTGAACCCGCCCTTGACTATGTTGTGGCAAAAATTCCTCGCTGGCCGTTTGACAAGTTTGAAACGGGGGAACGTCGATTAGGAACACAAATGAAAGCAACTGGAGAAGTGATGGCCATTGGTCGTAATATTGAAGAGTCATTACTGAAAGCTGTTCGTTCATTGGAAATCGGCACACATCATATCGAAATGAAAGAACTAGAAGCTCTTTCTGACAATGATCTGATGGAGAAGGTCATCAAGGCCCAAGATGATCGCCTGTTCTACGTCATGGAAGCCATCCGAAGAGGGTATACTATCGAAGATTTGAATGAAATGACGAAAATCGATTTATTCTTCTTAGATAAAATGCTTCACATCTTTGAGATCGAACAAGCATTAGCAAACGAACCACATTCCCTTGATGTGTTGAAAAAAGCCAAGCAAAACGGCTTTACGGATAAAAAGATCGCTGAGCTGTGGGAAACCACGGAAGCTGAGATCCGCACGCTGCGTCATGAGCAAAAGATTTTGCCCGTCTACAAAATGGTAGATACATGTGCCGCAGAATTTGAATCAGCAACACCTTATTTCTATAGCACCTATGAGTTTGAGAATGAAAGCAAGCGCAGTGAAAAAGAATCTGTTCTTGTCCTAGGTTCTGGACCGATCCGAATCGGACAAGGGGTGGAGTTCGACTATGCAACAGTGCACTCGGTGAAAGCGATCCAAGCTGCTGGCTATGAAGCGATCATCATGAACAGTAATCCTGAAACGGTTTCGACTGATTTTTCTATCTCCGACAAGCTGTATTTTGAACCGTTGACCTTAGAAGATGTCTTGCATGTGATCGATTTGGAACAGCCAATTGGGGTCATCGTCCAATTTGGCGGGCAAACGGCGATCAATTTAGCCGAACCTTTGGTGAAAGCCGGAGTCAAAATCCTAGGCACCAGCATTAAAGATCTTGATCGTGCCGAAAACCGCGATCTCTTTGAGCAAGCATTACAAGCACTAGATATTCCGCAACCACCAGGCGACACGGCGACGAACGAACAAGAAGCGATCGCCATCGCACAAAAAATCGGCTATCCTGTTTTAGTCCGCCCAAGTTATGTCTTAGGGGGACGTGCGATGGAAATCGTGGAAAACCAAGCCGATTTAGAAGATTATATGCGTCATGCAGTGAAAGCATCACCAGAACATCCTGTCTTGGTCGATCGTTACTTGGTTGGTAAAGAATGTGAAGTCGATGCTATCTGTGACGGCAAAACTGTTTTGATTCCTGGAATCATGGAACATATCGAGCGTGCAGGGGTCCATTCAGGAGATTCAATGGCGGTCTATCCACCGCAAAATCTTTCGGATGAACTAATTGCTACGATCGAAGAATATACCAAACGCTTGGCATTAGGTTTAAATTGTATCGGTATGATGAATATCCAATTTGTCATCCATGAGAACAAAGTGTATGTCATTGAAGTAAATCCTCGTGCTAGCCGAACCGTGCCATTTTTAAGCAAGGTAACAGAGATCCCAATGGCACAAATTGCCACGAAGGCGATTCTCGGGGAAGAGATCACAGCGTTAGGTTATCAAGACGGACTTGCTCCAACACCAAATGAAGTACACATCAAAGCACCTGTCTTCTCCTTTACAAAACTTTTAAAAGTCGATACTTACTTAGGCCCTGAAATGAAATCAACGGGTGAAGTAATGGGATCAGACAAAGATTTGGCAAAAGCACTTTATAAAGCTTTTGAGGCATCAGGCCTGCATATTCCTGAATTTGGAAAAGCACTTTTCACCGTTGCAGACGAAAGCAAAGAAGAGGCAGCAGCACTGGCGGCGCGTTTCGTAGAGGTCGGCTTCACCTTAATGGCTACCAATGGAACCGCTGATTACTTTGAAGAAAAAGGCCTGCAAGTGACACGAGTTGCTAAAATCTCTGATCAACAAGCAGAAGAAACGGTTGTTGATTTGATCCGTAAAGGAACGACCCAAGTAGTAGTCAATACCATGGACAAAGATCGCCAAAATGCAACGGAAGACGGATTTATCATTCGCCGAGAAGCAGTGGAGCATGGTGTACCGACCTTTACTTCTCTTGATACAGCGGATGCAATTCTAAAAGTGATGGAATCCCGCAGTTTTTCAACAAAAGCAATTTAACGCAGATAAAGGAGTTTTTTGATGAAGCAAGAAATCATGACCATCAGCAAACAGCGTCAACTGGCACCACGGATTTTTGAAATGACATTGACTGGTGAATTAGTCAATGAGATGAGGACCCCAGGGCAGTTTCTGCACCTGCGGGTTCCTCAAAATGCCTTTCTTCTTCGCCGACCGATCAGTATCAATCATATCGATGCTGAGAAAAAAGAATGCCGAATCATTTACCGGGTCGAAGGAGATGGCACACGAATTTTTTCAGAAATGACCGTTGGTGATCCAATCGATGTGATGGGGCCGTTAGGAAATGGGTTTCGCTATCATCATTTAAACCAAGGGGACACTGCATTTATCGTAGGTGGCGGTATCGGTGTACCGCCGCTCTACGAACTATCGAAACGTCTGACGCAACAAGGGATCCACGTCATTCACTTTTTGGGCTTTGCCAGCAAAGACGTCATGTATTATGAAGAGGAATTTCGCGCACTGGGAGATACGAGGATCGCTACCGATGATGGCAGCGCTGGTTTACAAGGAAATGTTGGCAACCTGTTATTAGCTGCAGAGCAAACACCTGCGGCAGTCTTTGCCTGCGGAAATAACGGTCTTTTAAAAACCACCGCCCAGCTTTTCGAAGACCTTTCAGATGTTCAATTATCCATGGAAGCGCGAATGGCTTGCGGGATGGGTGCCTGTTATGCCTGTGTTTGCCATACGAAAGATGACGAACAAGGTACAAAAAGTGTCAAAGTTTGTGACGAAGGGCCTGTATTTCAGGCGAGAAAGGTGGTCATTTAATGTCGATCAACGTCGAGCTACCCGGATTGAGTCTAAAAAATCCGATCATGCCTGCCAGCGGCTGTTTTGGGTTTGGTGCAGAATATGATAAATATTATGACATCAGTCAATTAGGTGCGGTGATGATCAAAGCGACCACACCTGAACCACGTTTCGGCAATCCAACCCCAAGGGTAGCGGAAACGCCTAGTGGTATGTTAAATGCCATCGGGTTGCAAAATCCTGGGTTAGAAACGGTCATGAATCAAATATTGCCGGACTTAGCTCAAAAACATCCAGAGTTACCGATCATTGCAAACGTTGCTGGTTCGACCGTCGAAGATTACGTTCTTGTGTGTCAGGAAATCAGTCAGGCAGAAAATGTCAAAGCTATCGAACTGAATATCTCTTGCCCTAACGTCAAACATGGCGGTATCACTTTCGGAACCGATCCTGCGGTTGCTGGTGCATTGACTGAATCGGTCAAAAAAGTCTCGCAAGTGCCGATCTATGTCAAACTTTCGCCGAATGTGACGGATATTGTCCCAATTGCAAAAGCGATCGAAGCAGGCGGCGCCGACGGGTTTACGATGATCAATACGCTTTTGGGCATGCGGATCGATTTAAAAACACGAAAACCGATTTTAGCCAACCAAACCGGGGGCTTGTCTGGTCCATCAATCAAACCAGTGGCGATCCGCCTAATCAAACAAGTGGCGCAAGTTTCTCAATTACCAATTATTGGCATGGGGGGCGTGATGTCAGTGGATGATGTACTTGAAATGTATCTGGCAGGTGCAAGTGCAGTTGCAGTAGGAACTGCAAACTTTACCGATCCTTACATTTGCCCAAAATTGATTGAAGAATTGCCTATCCGAATGGCAGAATTAGGGATCACTTCTTTGGAACAGTTGATAAAAGAAGTGAGAGAGGAGCACGTGTGATGAGTGAACGACCAATTATTGCCTTAGATTTCCCCAACAAACAGGCTATTGAAACATTTTTAGCGCAATTTCCTGCGGGAGAAAAATTATTTGTAAAAGTTGGAATGGAGATTTTCTACCAAGAAGGACCAGCGATCGTCACTTGGTTGAAATCCTTTGGCCATGACATTTTTTTAGATTTAAAATTACATGATATCCCTAATACTGTTGGACGAGCAATGGAGCGCTTAGCTTCTTTAGGTGTTGCTTTGACGAATGTTCATGCAGCCGGCGGGATCGAAATGATGACTGCTGCTAAAAAAGGTCTGCAACAAGGAACCCCCGCAGGAGACAAAGTCCCTGATTTGATTGCAGTTACCCAATTGACCTCCACTAGTGAGGCACAAATGCATCATGATCAGCAGATCATGACGTCACTGCAAGAAAGTGTTATCCATTACGCCACTTGTGCCCAAAAAGCTGGATTAGACGGTGTTGTTTGCTCCGCACACGAAGCAAAACAGATCAAGCAAAGAACAACCGATGCCTTCATACGCTTGACGCCTGGTATCCGACCAGCTGGCAGTGAAGTTGGCGATCAAAAACGGATCATGACACCTGCACAAGCTCGCAATGCGGGGGCTACCATGATCGTTGTGGGACGTCCAATCACCCAGTCTAAGACACCGTATGAAAGTTATCTGCAAATAAAACAAGAATGGAAGGAAGCTAGCCAATGAAAGAACAATCCAATCAAATTGCCAAAGATCTTTTAGACATCGAGGCGATTTTTTTACGACCGAATGAACCATTTACTTGGGCAAGCGGCATCAAAAGCCCTATTTACTGCGACAATCGAATCACTATGAGTTATCCTCATGTACGTCGCGCCATTGCGAAAGGCTTAGCTGCAGTCATCAAAAAGACTTATCCCGAAGCAGAAGTGATTGCAGGGACCGCAACAGCCGGGATTCCCCATGCTGCTTGGGTCGCTGAATTGTTAGATTTGCCAATGGTTTATATTCGCAGCAAAGCAAAAGAACATGGCAAAGGCAATCAAATTGAAGGTCGTATTCAGCCAAATCAAAAAATGGTCGTCATTGAAGATTTATTGTCAACAGGTGGCAGTGTCTTAGAAGCTTGTGAAGCAGCCAAAAGAGAAGGAGCCGACGTATTAGGCGTCGCTGCGATCTTTACTTACGAGCTGCCTCAAGTCCAAGAGAATTTTGACCAAGCAGGTCTATCCTATGTGACTTTGACAAACTATACAGCGTTGATCGAGTCGGCTTTAGAAACGGGTGCTATTCAAGAGTCTGATGTTGCCCTGTTACAAGAGTGGCGAAAAGATCCTGCTGCTTGGTTGAGTGAATAAGGAATTGAAATAAGAAACGGATATGTGAGGGAATGACCAAGCATATTCGTTTTATTTTTACCTATTTTCTGATAGCATTGGGAGAAAGTTTTTTTGATAGGAAGGGCTATTCCTTGCTGTCAACTTGAATTAGGAGGCTGTTTTTTTGAAAAGAAATATGGATGTTCCCTGGAGTTATTCCGGAGACAATGGACCTGAACATTGGCACACTTTGTGCGATTGGTATGCACAAGGCGCCGAATTTCCTTACCAATCCCCAATTGCTTTAGTTCACGATGAAACCGAAGAACCTATCGATCAGGACTTGGCTTTTCACTATAAACGAGAGCGGTTCACGGAAAAAGAATTCAAAAATACGATTCACTTCGTTCCATATAACAAAGAAAGTTATGTCACATTTAAAGGGATCAACTACTATTTGACGGATATTCATTTCCACATGCCGTCTGAACATATTATCGATGATGAACAGCAAGAATTAGAGTTTCATCTCGTCCATATGAATGAGGACGGAGAAAACTTGGTTGTGGGTATCTTATTCAAATTGACGGATAAGCTCAACTGGATCTGCAATCAGCAAGACGACAGCATCTGGGACTTTGAAAACCATACGCAATGGTTTGATCCGACTATGTTCTTACCAGAACGCACCCACCATTTCCATTATGTGGGTTCGTTGACGACACCGCCAACCAAAGGGCCAATCAATTGGTTCGTCTTTGACTGGATCGGGGAGATGAGCCGCCGCTTCATTTTGGAATTCCGGGAAGAAGTGTTAGAAAACAATAATCGCCCATTACAAGACCGCAAAGATCGGCCTATTTATTTCTATTAATTTATAAAAATAGATCCTTTTACGTAGTGTTTCTCACTGACTTCATTTGATGGTCAGTATAGAAACCACTTCGTAAGGGTAATCTATAAAAATGATGTTAGAATTTTTAGAATGTCATTGACTAGAAAAAGACGAAAACTCTTCGTCTTTTTTTATTTTTATATTCTAGGACCATGAAGGCTATGCTAAAATATTAAATAAGCTGATTCTCGGCAGTTAATGCATTGTGAAAATAAATACAAATATAGTTTTTTTTAGAAAAAGAGCAGACACGGTAAAGCTTTTTTGGCTGAGTATTTTATAGTGAAAGAAAGGAAATCCATATGCATGCATGGGAAGCAATCCAAAAATCCATTGATTTTATCGAAGACAATCTTGCTGAGTCGCTAGAGATCGAAACGTTAGCACAAGTCGCATCACTTTCTGTATTTTATTATCAACGCTTATTTACTCGCTTAGTTAAAATTTCTGTTAGGGAATATATAAAACTGCGTCGTCTGGCCAGAGCCGCTGTTTTATTAAAAGACAGAAAAAGTCGAGTCATTGAGGTCGCTTTTGAGGTTGGTTTTAGTAGCCATGCAGTATTTTCAAGAACCTTTAAGACCGTTTATGGACTTTCACCTTCTCTTTACCAAAAAGCGCCGATCGGCTTGCAAAATTTTGATAAGCCGGATCTATCTTTAGGGTATATTGTCACAGAAGAAGGCAATCCATTGATCAGCGAAGGAGTCGTTTTGGAGATTCAGAAGAAGCGAAATCAGCAACCGCTGGTTTTTTGTGGCGTTGTTGGTTACTATCCATTTAAGTATGGAAAAATGCTGGGCCAACGAACAGGGATTGATCCGATTGATGATATTTGGCATGATTTTTATCAAAAGACTGCCAATCAGCCTCGCACCGATCATTGCCTGATCGGTGTTTCATTTCCGGGAGATGCGCCTGAAGGCTATTCAAGTTATTTTGTTGGTCAAATATCTGATGGTTCGCAATTTCTCAACTGCACTGAATGGACTTTACCAGAACGTGAGTATATTGTTTGCAGCTTTGATACGGTCTCAGAGCAACTGATCATCAATATGGGAAAGGCGATGCGTTATACCCGTTTTTGGCTCAAGAAAAATGGATGGATTGCTGAGAATTTTTTTCCTGAGCTTTATCAAAAAGGGGAAAATCATGTGGTTCATGTCGAATTATGGATTCCTTTTAAAAAAAGAATTAAGATGCAAGGAGGAACAGAATAATGACCCACCAGTATGAAGAAGGAATAAAGCTGCTTGAAGAAAAATTCGGACATTTTAAAGACAATGTGATTGCCCTTGCGACGACAGCTTGTGACAAAACTGTAGAGGGACACATACAACCAGTCGTTCGAGAAGTTGATGCTTTTTATGAAGAGGGCGTTTTTTACGTGTCGACACACGAGCAATCCAATAAAATCAAGCAAATCAAAAAGAACCCAGCAGTTTCCATTGCCGTTAGCGGTGAATGGTTTACTGCGGTCGGTCAAGGGGAGAATTTAGGTTGGGTGCTAGACCCTAAAAATGCAGAATTAAGAAGCAAAATTCGCAAAGCCTTTGTCTGGTACGACGAAGTCAACAATGAGAATGATAAAGGCTGTTGCTTTCTAGCAATCCATTTGACCAAAGGAACGTTGAATATCAATCACTGGGAAAAGCTGTATCATTTTGATTTCGAGAAGAAAGTCACTATGGAGGATGGCGGTATTTATTAGCTAGCAGAAGCTACTTTCTCACGGTGATTTTCGAATGCCATTCTATCGGATCTAGCAGATACGTCGATGGCTAAATTCTGAGAAGGCTTGCCTTTTGTGTTTCAAGCTAAGCAAAATTGTCGCTGGAAGAGCAGTAGATAGAAGGAAAAAGCATAAAAACCGATCACAAGCGCGTGTAGTTTCGCAGCGCTTTTGTGGTCGGTTCTTTTATTGATTACACTATGTTTTTTTGATCCGAATAGACTGAGGAGCAGCTAGGACTGTTTTAATCTCAAAATTCCCTCATCAGGTGTCACAAAAAGCGTTTTTTGATTCTCATAAATGACGAATCCAGGTTTGGCACCATTCGGTTTCCGAATATGTTTGACTTGCACGTAGTCCACCGGTACTTGGGCAGATTGACGATATTTTGAGAAATATGCGGCAAGCTCTGCAGCTTCCATTAAGGTTGTCTCACTAGGATCATCCGAACGAATGATGACATGAGAGCCAGGAATATTTTTGGTATGCAGCCAGATATCACTCTTACGAGCTGTTTTTAAAGTCAGTTGGTCATTTTGTAAATTGTTTTTTCCAACGAAAATTTCTGTTCCGTCTGAAGAAAGAAATCGTTCTGGTTGCGAAGGAGCGGCTTTTTTACGCTGTTTCGTCCGATTTTTGACATAGCCTTGTGCAATCAGTTCTTCCCGAATAACCGCCAGATCCATTGGAGAGGCGATTTCTAATTGAGCTAACACGGATTCGAGATACGCGATTTCTTCTTTCGTTTCGGCAATCTGCTGATGGACCAGTTTGACTGCATTTTTTAATTTCTGATAACGTTGAAAATATTTCTGAGCATTTTGATTGGGAGAAAGAGCGGGATCTAATTTGATCGTCAAAAGCCGATTCTCATCATAGTAATTTTCCAAATCAACTGAAGCAACACCTCGGGGGACTTGATTCATAAAGGTCGTCAAAAGCTCACCTTTTTGACGGAATTCTTCGGCGTTTTCTGAATCGATTAACGTTTGTTGCCGTTTCTTTAACTTCAATTGGTTGCGTTTCAGTTCATTCTCAACCTTCTTTAGTAATTCGCCACCTTGTTGTTTGACCCGATCTCTTTCCGCCTTGTCGTGATAAAACGCATCTAAAAGCTCGCTCAGACTCTGATAATGGGTGACAGTGGTGGTCGCATCGATCAATGATGGATAGGGAATTGGTGTGAAATATTCCTTTTTCTCTGACTGAAGATAACTTGGCGCTAGCTCCTGGGTAAGCTCTGTAAAGAAAGCTTCCCACTGACGCAGTTTTTCATTGGGATTGGCATTGATTCGAGCGATTAATTCTTCTGCTGTATCGCGGCCTAAGCCTTGGAATCGTTGTTGAAGTTCTTTTGCCGTCAAGGGATCGATGGTCGATAATTCTTCAAAAATTTTGGTGCGAGAGGCTGTAAAAGGATTAAGTGTTGTTTGCTTTGGTGGTGCAATATAAGTAGCACCCGGTAATAAAGTACGATACGTATTTTGTGAATGACCAATGTGTTTGATTGTATCGACAATTTTTCCGCTCGTCTTATTCATTAATAAAATCGTGCTGTGACGGCCCATCAATTCGACAATCAAGACGAGGGATTGTAAATCACCTAGTTCATCTCGTCGAGTAAAATGAAAATGGATCACACGGTCATTGTCGATTTGTTCGATTGATTCTAAGATCGCCCCTTCTAAATATTTCCGCAGCATCATCAAGAAATTCGGTGGGGTTTCTGGATTGCTATAGGCGATCGTTGTGCATTGCACACGAGCATAGGTGGGATGTGCGGATAGCAAAAGTTTATGATTTTTCCCTTGGGCACGGATCACAAATACGACCTCATTTTCATAAGGTTGATGAATTTTGTTCACACGTCCACTGGTTAATTGATTTTGTAATTCTTTGACCATTAAATGGGTAAAAACACCATCAAAAGACATATTGTTTCCCTCTTTTCTTATAAGGATAGTTTGACTGAGGGATTGATCCTTCCAATGTCAAATATTCCTATCTATTATACCGAAGAATCCAAAGAAAAGCCATGGCAGCTAGCTTTCCTTTTTCTTGTTAGGTTGGTGATCGGTGGTTTGCAGTGCACGCTCAATTTCTTTGTTCAAGAAATAAGAGATGACTGTTCGAATAATAACGACTGCAGCTAGACGTACGATGTCTTCGAAAGTAGGGTGGATGATCGTCTCAATAATATCTGCTGCAATCAAGATCTCAAGACCTAATAAGACATAACTCCCTAAATAATTGCGGATAAAATTATTCTCTCTGGCTGCCACCAAACGGTCCTTTTCTGTTAATTCGTAGCGCACGAAATCAATGCCTGCGATCAATACACCCCAAACGATGACGAAAATGGAGAGAAAGTTTAAACAGACAACAATGAAATCGAAGATTGGGTTGGCTCCAGTCATCAAAGAACTAGCTAGATTATGCATAATGACTCCTTTACCGTTTTCTTTTATCTTACCGAATTATCGAAGAAATGTGAAGTTTCTTGACGTTCTAGAAGGGAATTGATAGTATGAATTAATAGTAGGATTTTTAAAAAAGGTGGGCAAATTATGGAACAAGTTAGGAACTTTGTTCATTACACGAAAGAAAAAACAGTGGAAAGCTGGCAAGCTTTGTTAGATGATCTATACCGTGATCAGAAAAAAACGATTTTCACGCTGATCGGAGGCATTCTTTTCGCGCTGGTTTTTGCAGGCTTGATCGTTTTTTCTCAAAATCGCATCAACGCCTCTTTAGTGGATCGAATCGCTTTCGACAAGTTACCTTCGGAAAAAGTACAGCCATTACCATATTTGACAGCTGATAAGACGATTCGCGAAACAAGAGCGATTTCTGTGATGTACAGTAAACCAAATGGCCCACAGCTGGATCAAGTGTTTGATCTGATCCAAGCACAGGAAGACGAAATGAATCGAACATTTTTTTATTATCCGATCGTCTATGACGTGGCATTTTTCTCCAATGAATATGACATTGATCCTGATAAAGTGACCTTTGTCTTCTATGAAGAAGGAGTCGAGAAAAATCGCTTTACTTTTGATTCATTTGAGCAGCCAACGACGGAATTCATCCCAGAATTGAATCGTTTACCCATGTGGACGATTCGTTCTTCTGCCAATGATTGATAAAAAAATCTGACAATTTGACAGAAAATTGTTGACGTTTTTTTATCAATAGGCTAAACTAAATTCAATCAAGAAAGAAAACAAGTTGAGAAGGAGGAACAATCATGAAACTATTTATTCCATTGCAAGTGAAATCATGGCAAAACTGGCGTAGATAGTTGTATTGATGGGACCTCATTCCATAGATACAACTTTTTAGAGAACCTTCTAAAGTGCTGTATCTATGCTGGTAGTTGAATTTATCGCCGCATAGGACAAGCTTCTATGCGGCTTTTGCTTACTTGCAATTGCCGTCACATAGGCAGTTGCTTTTTTTGTTCTCAAAAACCATAAAATGAAAAACACGAAAAACGTAAGCAGAAAAAGGAGAATGAAAAATGAAAAACAAGGGATTAATTGCATCGGTTGCCGTTATTTTATTATTTTTAGGAGCGACATTTGTCTATCAGTTAGGAATGAGAAGTGGGACCAATCAAGCTAGTGAGACTTCGGAACCAGTAGAAAAAGCTGAAAAAACAGTCGGGATCCTACAATTTGTCAGTCATGAAGCACTGGATGCGATCACCGAGGGGATCAAAGAAGGCCTTAAAGAATCAGGCTATACCGAAGGGGACAACTTGACGATCGAATTCCAGAACGGTCAAGCGGATCAAAGCAAATTGGCAACGATGAGCCAGCAGCTGCTAAATAAAGATGCCGACGTTTTGGTTGGGGTAGCAACACCCGCAGCACAAGCGTTGGCGAATGTCACTCAGGATGTACCAATCGTTTTAGGAGCGGTCACTGATCCAGTTGGGGCAAATCTCGTGGCAGATATGGATCAACCCGGTGGAAATATCACTGGTGTTTCAGATAAAGCACCCGTCGCTGCGCAAATCAAACTAGCAAAAGATTTGCTGCCGGAGGCAAAAACAGTCGGCATTTTGTATTCTTCGACTGAAGACAATTCGAAATACCAAGTGGCAGAAGCAGAAGCTGCTGCCGAAGAAAATGGCTTGACCAGCAAATCGTATGCCGTTCCTTCAAGTAACGAAATTGCTCAAATGGTGCAAGTGATGGCACGAGAAGTCGACTTTATCTATATTCCGTTAGATAACACGATCGCAAACGCAATGCAGACGGTAGTACAAGAAGCCAATAAATCAAAAACGCCCATCATCACGTCTGTTGATACGATGGTGGAACAAGGCGGCTTAGCAACGGTTGGGCAAGATCAATTTACGATTGGGGTCGAAACTGGGAAGATGGTGGCAGCAATTCTTGACGGGACGGCCGAACCTGCGACAACTCCGATCTATACATTCAGCGATGGCGAAACGATCATTAATGAAACACAAGCGCAGTTATTGGGAATCACTATCCCAGAAAACCTCAAAGACGAGGCAAAATTGATTACAACGACACCGGAAAGTGAAGCAAGTGATGAGTAACAATTAGGAACAGCAATCACCTGCGATCACCGAGAGAGTCTTGAAAGAGAAAACTTGTAAGAATATGGAGGAAGAATGATGATTGTTTCAGCAATAGGGCAAGGGCTACTTTGGGGAATCCTGGGATTAGGGATTTTTATGACTTATCGTATTTTGAATTTCCCGGATATGACGACGGAAGGGTCCTTTCCGTTAGGCGGTGCTGTCTGTGTGACAGCGATCACCCATGGGGTGTCGCCCGTCTTAGCGACTTTGTTAGGAGTATTGGCTGGGATGTGTGCGGGCTGTGTGACAGGACTTCTTTATACAAAAGGCAAAATTCCCGTGATTTTAGCAGGTATTTTGGTGATGTCTTCATTGAACTCGGTCATGCTGTTTGTGATGCGCTCACCAAACCTCTCTTTATTAAACCAACCGAAAATTCAAGATTTTTTTACTAGAATGAATTTACCGAATTATTATGATACGGTGATTATCGGATTGATCATGGTCTTGTTGATTGGGGGCGTCTTGGTTTACTTTTTCCATACCAACTTGGGTCAAGCTTATATTGCTACCGGGGATAATGAACACATGGCCAAGTCAATGGGGATCAATACGGATCGAATGAAAATCATTGGACTGATCGTCTCCAATGGCGTGATCGCACTCTCAGGCGCATTGATCGCTCAAAACGACGGCTACGCCGACATAAGCAAGGGAATCGGTGTGATCGTTATCGGACTGGCGTCAATCATCATTGGTGAGGTATTATATGGTGAATTGACCTTGCTGGAACGTCTGATCGCTATCGTGATCGGCAGCATTATCTACCAATTATTGATCCTATTTGTGATCAAAGCTGGATTTGATACGACTTACTTGAAGATCTTCTCTGCAATCGTCTTGACGATCTGCCTGTTGATCCCTCAATTTAAACAAGCCTTGCATCTACGCACTGGTTTTGAAACGGAGGATGAATAATGTTAGCCTTAAAAAAAGCCTTTAAAGTTGTCGGCAACGGACCGAATGAGAAAAAAGTGCTCTTGAATAAAATCGATCTTTCTTTAAAACCAGGAGAATTTGTCACGGTCGTCGGAGGAAATGGCGCCGGCAAAAGTACGCTATTCAACTGCATCTCAGGCACCATGCCCTTGACGAGTGGGCAAGTGATGATCGATGATCAAAACGTGACCGCACTTTCGGAAGAAAAACGTGCCCGCTTTTTGGCACGTGTCTTCCAAGACCCGAAAATGGGCACTGCTCCCCGTATGACAGTGGCAGAAAATCTGCTGTTAGCACAAAAAAGAGGGCAAAAACGGTCACTTGGTCTTCGACAACTCCAAGGACAAAGGGAAATGTTCTTTGCGCTTTGTAAAGAAATCGGCAACGGGTTGGAAAATCATTTGGATACGCCAACGGGCAGTTTATCTGGTGGTCAACGACAGGCACTAAGTTTATTGATGGCAACGATTCAAACACCAAAACTGTTGTTGCTAGATGAACATACGGCTGCGTTAGACCCAAAGACCTCCAAACAGCTGATGCAAATCACTGCAAGACGCGTGGAAGAACAAAACCTAACTTGTCTCATGATCACCCATCGGATGGAAGATGCATTAAAATACGGAGACCGCCTGATCCTGCTCAGAAAAGGGGAAATCGTCAAGGATCTTTCAGCAGATGAAAAAGCTCGCTTAAGTTTACCAGAACTGTTACTGTTCTTTGAAGACGACTTATAAACCCTTGATAGAACAGTGTTTTCGAAAAATATAATCAAATAAATGAAAAAAATAAGAAAAAATCATTGACATCTTTCAAAGTTAAACCTATACTTAGGTCAATCTTACATCAGTTTGGAGCGAAGGACTATGCAAAAATTATTGCTAACGAACCCCACACAACTGAATAAATATTACTTTAGCTATTTTAGATAGGTTTGTATTCATGAAGGCATGGGTACAAACGCTAAGTTTGTATCTATGATGGCTAGAGCATTTCGTAATGAATTCGCAGCCACGTAGATCGTAAAATCTATAGTGGCTATTTTTTATATTCACATATCGGCGCTGTCGCTATGTAATGTTTGAAGGTGTTCACTGTAGATTCTTAAATTTACGGTGGACATCTTTTTTTGTTGAAAGGAATGAACCAGATGAAACAAATGATAACCGGTCACACACGGTTGGCGGCACTATTTGCCAAACCAGCCAAACACAGCATCTCTCCAGCGATGCACAATCTTTCTTTTGAAGAACAAGGGATCGACGCCGTGTATCTGGCCTTTGATGTTGAGCCGGATGATTTAGCCGCTAGTATCCAAAGCATCCGTCAGTTGGATCTCTTAGGTGTCAATCTATCAATGCCCCATAAAATGGCAGCAGTACCGTTGATGGATGAATGCTCACCAGCAGCCGAGCTGATCGGCGCAATCAATACAATCGTCAATCAAGAGGGGCGATTGATTGGGCACAATACAGATGGTATCGGCTTTATGCGCGCACTTGAAGACATTCAAGTGTCGATCATTGGAAAAACGATGACTGTGATCGGTGCAGGTGGAGCAGCGACAGCAATCATTAGTCAAGCTGCACTAGATGGTGTCAAAACAATCCGTGTCTTTAACCGCAAGGATGAGTTTTATCCAATCATCCAGGAAAAATTGACACAGATCGCAGAAAAGACCGCCTCTGAGATCACATTAACGGATTTAGAAGATCAGACGGCTCTAAAAACAGCCATCGATCAAAGCAGTCTTTTAGTTAATGCTACTGGCGTGGGGATGAAGCCGAATGATACGGTAAGTCCTCTAAAAGACAAAACACTCTTGCGGGAATCATTAGCTGTCTATGATGTCATCTATAATCCAAGAGAAACGCAGCTTTTGAAAGATGCGAAAGCAGTCGGTGCCAAAACTGCAAACGGCTTAAGCATGTTGCTGTATCAAGGTGCAGCTGCATTTAAACTTTGGACAGGCCAAGAAATGCCTGTTGAAAAAGTAAAAGCACTTATTGAATCCATGTAAAAAATAAAAAAATTAGAAAAAACGAAAGTAGGAAGAAAAAATGATCGTAATTATGAAACCAGGCGCTACGCCAGAACAAGTTGAAGTTGTTGTAACTAGAATCAAAAAAGAAGGCTTAGATGTTCAAGTCAACCAAGGAAAAGAACAGGTCGTTATCGGGTTAAAAGGGGATACACGCCGCATCCAAGATGTTGCTTTTCGCAGCTACGAAGGTGTCGAAGATGCCATTCGGATCTCAAATACTTACAAATTGACCTCTCGTGAGTTCCATCCGCAAGATACGGTTGTGGATGTAGATGGTGTGAAAATCGGTGACGGCAACTTTGTTACGATGGCTGGTCCATGTTCGATTGAAGGCTTAGACCAAATTCGTGAATGTGCCCGAATCGCCAAAGCTGGTGGTGCACAAATCTTACGTGGTGGTGCCTTCAAACCCCGCACATCGCCTTACGCATTCCAAGGGCTTGAAGAAGAAGGGCTAAAATACATTCGCCAAGCTGCTGATGAAACTGGCATGAAAGTCATCACAGAAGTCATGGACGAAGGACATATCGATATGGTGGCGGAATACAGTGATATTTTGCAGATTGGTGCTCGGAACATGCAAAACTTCAAATTGCTAGCTGCCGTTGGAAAAACTGGGAAACCAATTGGCCTTAAACGAGGCATCTCAGGCACGATCGACGAATGGTTGAATGCAGCGGAATACATCGCTGTTCAAGATAAAAGTGAAGTGATTTTCATTGAACGTGGGATCCGAACTTACGAAACAGCAACCCGTAATACCTTTGATCTAAGTGCAGTACCAATCATCAAAAAACTGAGCCACTTCCCAATCATCGTCGATCCTAGTCATGGAACAGGTATCTGGGATCTCGTACCACCAATGGCAAGAGCGGGTGTTGCTGCCGGCGCCGATGGGATGATCGTAGAGATCCATCCAGATCCAGCCAATGCTTGGTCTGATGGTCCTCAATCACTTAACGAAAAAACGTACATGAACATGATGAAAGAAGTCCATATCATGGAAAAAGCGATGAAAGAAATCAAAGCGTTGCAAGACTAAGCGTGAAGACAACCAATAAAAGAGGTGCAAAAATCAATGTTACACATTCACTTAGAAGACCATTCCTATGATATCCTCATTAAACGAGGGGCGTTTCGAAAAGTCGGAACCTGGGTACAACAGTTGTGGGACAAACAGCGCATTGCCGTCATTACAGACAGCAATGTCGCACCCCTGTATGGCGGACAAATCGTTGATTCCATAACCGCTGCCGGGTTTGAAGCGACACTGTTAATCGTACCAGCCGGCGAAAAAAGCAAATCACTAGAGCAAGCAGCTAGTTTATATGATGGTCTTGCCCAATTCGGAATGACCAGAAGCGATGGGATCATTGCCCTTGGTGGCGGTGTGATCGGTGATCTCGGAGGATTTGTTGCTTCTACTTATATGCGCGGCATTGATTTCTTGCAGATTCCGACGACGTTATTGGCACAGGTCGATTCAAGTATCGGCGGAAAAACAGCTGTAAATACTGGCAGTGCCAAGAATCTCGTTGGCACGTTTGCCCAACCAGCCGGTGTGATGATCGATCCAGATTTACTTGAAACTTTGCCGCTTAAACGCGTCCAAGAAGGCATTGCTGAAATCATCAAGTCAGCCGCTATTGCAGATCCTGAACTTTGGCAAACGTTAGCAGGTTTGAAAGATGAAGCCGATTTGTTGGCCCACGCTGAAAATGTGATCACAGCTTCTTTAAAGGTTAAACAAAAAGTAGTGGAAGAAGACCCCTTTGATCATGGTAGTCGTCTGACACTGAACTTCGGTCATACGATCGGTCATGGCTTAGAAAGAACGGCTGCTTTTGAGACTAGTCACGGAGAAGGCGTTGCGATGGGGATGATTATGATTACCCGACATGCAGAAGCCACCGGATTAACACCAAAAGGTACGACCCAGCAGCTTACAGAAATGGTTGAGAAGTTTCACTTGCCGATTACACCAAGGGAAATAGATAAAGAGCAATTATACCAAGCAATCACTCATGATAAAAAAGCCCGCGGGCAACAATTGAAGATTATTCTATTAGAAGCGATCGGACAGGCGAAAATCGTGACGATCCCGACTGAAAAAATCAAAGACTACCTAGTATAAGAAAGGAAGGTAACGGATCATGCGTTATATTACAGCAGGCGAATCACATGGACCAGAGTTGACCGCCATTATCGAAGGGTTACCGGCAGGATTGCCATTAACAGCAGAAGACATCAATTTTGAATTAGCGAGACGACAAACCGGCTATGGTCGTGGGGGACGGATGTTGATTGAAAAAGACCAAGTCCGTATCACTTCCGGTATCCGTCATGGAAAAACATTAGGCTCTCCTGTGACTTTAGTGGTCGAGAACAAAGATTGGAAAAATTGGACCAAGGTCATGGCAATCGAAGAGGTACCAGAAAAAGACCGCAAACTACGACGAGTGGCACGACCAAGACCTGGTCATGCTGACTTGGTCGGCGGTATGAAATACCACCATCAAGATCTACGAAACGTCCTGGAACGTTCATCTGCCCGGGAAACGACTATGCGGGTAGCCATCGGCGCAATCGCGAAGAAAATTTTGAAGGAGCTTGGCATCGATGTGGCAGGTCATGTAACGATGTTAGGCGGCATCAAAGCAGAAATTCCAGAAGGGTTGACCGTTAAAGAAATCGCAAAACGTTCTGAAGCTTCAGAAGTAAGGGTGTTAGATCCGTCAGTCGAAGAAGAAATCAAGCAGTTGATCGATCAAACGAAGAAAAATGGTGATACGATCGGCGGCGTAGTGGAAGTGCTTGTTGGCGGCGTTCCTGCTGGTCTTGGCAGTTACGTGCAATGGGACAAAAAACTTGATGCGAAGATTGCCCAAGCCGTGGTCAGTATCAACGCCTTTAAAGGTGCTGAGTTCGGTGTTGGCTTTGAGGCAGGTGTTTTACCGGGTTCAAAAGTCATGGATGAGATTTTATGGGACGAACAACGGGGCTACACCCGTCGCAGCAACAACCTAGGTGGTTTTGAAGGCGGCATGACGAACGGGGAACCAATTGTGGTTCGCGGGGTTATGAAGCCGATCCCGACCTTGTACAAGCCGTTGCAAAGTGTTGATATCGACAGCAAAGAACCGTATAAAGCAAGCGTCGAACGCTCAGATAGCACCGCTGTACCAGCAGCTAGTGTTGTTTGTGAGAGTGTGGTGGCAACAGTGGTGGCCAATGAACTATTAGAAAAGTTTCCAAGTGATTCTTTCGAAGAATTGACCGCATCTGTTCAGGCGTATCGAGAATACTTGTTAACCTACTGATTAAAGAAACAGCAAAAAATTCCAGTAGAAATGAGGATTCTTTTCATGAGCCAAAATATCTTCGTCGCCGGTCTAGGATTGATCGGCGCTTCCTTAGCAACATGTATCAAAAAGGCACATCCGCAAGTGCATTTGATGGGGTGGGATTGTCAGGAAACCAATGAGATCGCATTAGCAACAAATTTAGTAGACGAAGTGCCCCCTTCATTTTCTGAAGGTGCTGTCCGTGCCGACGTGATTTTGTTGGCATTGCCGGTAGAGATCACCAAAAACTATCTTGCCGAACTGGGGGCACTTTCATTAAAGCCTTCGGTCCTGGTAACAGACACCGGCAGTACCAAAGCGGAAATCACGCAATTTGCCGAGTCCTTTTCCTTTGATTTTATTGGGGGCCATCCGATGGCTGGCTCTCATAAATCAGGGATCACAGCAGCCGATGAGAACCTTTTCGAGAATGCTTACTATATCTTCACACCGACGAAAAGTCAGCGGGTGGAAGAACTACAAGAGCTTTTTCGCGGCACTAGAGCCAAATATGTGGCACTTGCTCCCCAAGAGCATGATCAAATCACAGGGATGTTGAGCCATCTGCCTCATATTATTGCTTCGGGATTAGTCAATCAGGCAGATGCCTTCAACCACGAACACCCTAGAGCACAGCAACTTGCAGCAGGCGGTTTTCGCGATATCACTCGCATTGCTTCTTCAGATCCTCGTATGTGGACCGATATCTTATTGAGTAATCGACAGGAGCTGCTGCAGCTGATCGATGAGTGGCAAAAACAAATGACGACCATGGCTCACTGGTTGCAGAAAAAAGACGAACGGGCGATCTTTCGGTTTTTTGAATCCGCGAAGGAAACACGGGATCAATTGCCGGTTCATCAAAATGGGGCGATCCCAGCATTCTATGATCTATTCATCGATGTACCGGATCATCCCGGCGTTGTCGCTGAAGTGACGGGGCTATTGAGCGAACATCAGCTCTCTTTGATCAACTTGAAAATTCTTGAAACTCGAGAAGATATTATTGGTGTTTTACAGATTTCATTCAAAACGCAAAATGATTTGCTGCAAGCAGAGCAGCTGATTCAAAAAAAGACGACCTATTCATGTCGAAAAAAATAGGAGGCCGTTATGAAACTAAAAAAAGCAACACATCTAAAAGGGACGATAGCAGTCCCTGCTGACAAATCAATCTCGCATCGTAGTATCATGTTCGGGGCGTTAGCCGAAGGGACAACGATTGTCCGTAATTTCTTGCGTGGAGAAGACTGCTATAGCACCCTTCATGCATTTCAATCATTAGGCGTTCCAATCCATGATGACGGTCAGACGATCACGATTGAAGGACAGGGCTTTAATGGCCTTAAGCCTGCCCAAGACCCAATTGATATCGGCAATTCTGGTACAACGATTCGCTTAATGATGGGGATTTTGGCTGGACAGCCATTTACAACCACCTTATTCGGCGATAACTCTTTGAATAAACGTCCGATGAACCGAGTTATGCTGCCATTAAGAGAAATGGGTGCCAATGTGAGAGGGCATGAGCAGACGGAGTTCCCACCGATCACCGTTAATGGTACTGCTTCTTTACAGCCCATCAATTATCAGATGCCCGTAGCAAGTGCCCAAGTAAAATCGGCGCTGATTTTTGCGGCATTGCAAGCACAAGGTACCTCGACGATTATTGAAAAAGAGACAAGTCGCAACCATACCGAAGAAATGATTCGTCAATTCGGTGGTGTCATTACAACACAAGGCAAAACGATCACTGTGACGGGACCTCAAACACTCCAAGGACAAGAAGTAATTGTTCCTGGTGATATTTCCTCCGCTGCTTTTTTCCTAACAGCCGGCGCGATTATGCCAGAAAGTGAGATCGTTTTAAAAAATGTCGGGATCAACCCCACTCGTACAGGAATTCTTGACGTACTAGAGGAGATGGGTGCTTCAATTGCTTTTTCTAATCAAGACGATCAGAATCAATCAGCTGACCTTACCGTTCGAAGTTCTACCTTGCAGGCAGTGACCATCGCTGGCGATATTATCCCACGTTTGATCGATGAATTGCCGATCATTGCGTTGTTAGCCACGCAGGCTCATGGCAAAACGGTGATCAAAGATGCGGAAGAACTAAAAGTAAAAGAAACCAACCGAATTGATGCAACTGCCGAAGAGTTGACAAAACTTGGAGCGGACATCACTCCCACCGAGGACGGGTTGATCATCAACGGTCCAACCCCTTTGCATGGCGGACGTGTGTCAAGTCGGGGGGACCATCGCATCGGCATGATGCTGCAAATTGCCGCCTTATTGACAGATGAAGAGGTAGAATTAGAAAAAGCCGAAGCCGTAGCAGTTTCTTATCCTGATTTTTTTGAGGATGTCGCACGTTTGGCTAAAGGAGGAAACAGCGAGTGAAAAAAGTGATATTAATTGGCTTTATGGGTGCTGGAAAAACCACGATTGGTCGTCTTTTGGCTGAAGAAACGAAACAGTCTCATGTGGATTTTGATGACTTGATCGTTGCTGAGATCGGCATGACCATTCAAGAATTTTTCGACCAACACGGTGAGGAAGCCTTTCGCAAAATCGAAACGGATATTTTAGCTAAAACTTTGGCAAAGGAACAAATTATTTCCACTGGTGGGGGCATCGTATTAAAAGAAGAAAATCGTCAACTTTTAAAAGAGATGCCGCTCGTCGTGTATTTAAAAACAGATCCCGAGGAGCTGATTCATCGCTTAAAGGCGGATAATGGCAGCATTCGTCCCTTAGTCGTCTCAAAATCACCAGAAGAAATATTGGCTGTTTACCGTCCTCGGATCCCTCTTTATGAAGAAACTGCTTCATTGATCGTTGAAACGACGAACAAAGCACCAGAAGAAATCGTACAGGAAATTTTGATCAAAGCGGGTGCATAAAATGAAGATTGGTTATTTAGGACCGAAAAGTTCCTTTACGCATATAGCTGCGCAAGAAGCTTATCCGGAAAATACCTGTATCCCCTATGGATCGATTCCGCTTTGTATTCAAGCGCTAGCTAACGGCGTGATCGATCGCGCGGTCGTTCCGAACGAGAACTCATTAGAAGGGTCTGTTCATGCCACGATTGATACGCTCTTTCGTCAAAATCAGTTGAGCATCGAACAGGAAGTTATTTTACCGATCAATCATCAATTGTTAGTTTCTCAGCAAACAGCAAAAGACAACCGTCCCATCACTAAGATTATTTCTCATCCGCAAGCCTTAGCGCAATGTGCCGACTTCATCGAAGCCCGATTTGCTGGAGCTACTGTTGAGGCGGTTGCTTCCACAACGACTGCAGCAGCCTACGTAGCAAAACATCCAGAAGAAGCAGTTGCGGCGATTGCTTCCAAAGAAGCGGCATTGGCCTATCAATTAACGATCAAAGAAACCAATATTCAAGATGTTGCCTTTAATCAAACCCGTTTTTGGGTTTTGACGAAGAAAGCAGCAAACACCCAGTTACCAGAGCAGACTGCTGAGAAAGCAACGATTTTTGTGACGCTCCCAGCAAACCGACCGGGGATCTTGCACAAAATCTTAGCAACCTTTGGCTGGCGAGAAATTGATTTAAGCAAAATTGAATCGCGGCCTTCAAAAACCACCTTAGGGGAATACTTTTTCGTGATCGATCTGGTGATGGACAAGCCGTGGCAACTGATTGTAAATGCTTTTGAAGAGATTCAGTTGTTGGGTGGTCAAGTCCATCTTCTCGGCGTGTATTCCGTAAATGTTGTTGAGGAAGTGACAAAAAATGACTCAAGTCAAAATAAAATTTAGCCAAGATGAAACCCTTTTAGCAACGTTTCATAAAGAGATCCAAACACAGCACCATCAATGGTACCCAACGATTTTTAAGCCCTTTGATCAGTCAAGATTTGAACAAGCAATCACACAGCAGCTGCAAGAGCCAAGCCACCACTTTTTTATCGCTTGGTTGGCGGACCAGCCTTGTGGCTTTGTGCATCTTCAAGAGGTCTGTTTGCCACAAAATGCGATGATGCATGAACGAAAGTGGCTGGAAATTGCAGCGATCGCTGTTGACCCTCGGTACCAAGGGATGCATATTGGAAAACAATTGTTGGCATTTGCTGAAAACGTTGCGCTGGAAAAAGGCTTCGATGATCTCTCACTAAACTTTTGGTCGGCAAACCAAGTGAAATCATTTTATGAGCAAGCAGGATTTGTGAGCATACGACAAGGTGCATCAAAGCATCTAAGGTAAAATATGAAGAAATTTCCTAGAAAAAGGTTAAAATTTCAGAAAATAGCTTTCTTTCTATAAGGTCTAGGGTATCCTTATAGACAGAGAGCTATTTTTTAGTTGGAGGATCAGAAGCAATGAGCAGGATGGAAAAAAATAAAAAACTGCATGAGCGGCTAGAAAAGGAATCCAGTGAGGCAGCCAAAGAAAGTATCTTTGCCCGCAGAGAAGCCAAAAGAAGAAACCAGCGCGTCAGACCGAGCGATTCTACTCCGTCTGCTGATGAGCGGGTAGGAGACATTTCTTATCAAAACACCCAGCAGTCTAGGGCAAGCGACCCTCGTGTGGCCCAAAGTTTCCGAGAACAGTCACAAGTAGGAGCAAAAAAATCTGAGGGACGAAAAAGCGCAATCCCCCCGCTATCTGCTCAGGGGCCTGCGATGCATCAAAGCCAGGAACAAAGCAAACAAAAACCGCCAAAGCTTAAGAAGACCAAGCAACCCAAACAAAAGAAAAAGCGGAAGCACCCAGTTCTGCGTATTGTGGTTCGGGTACTATTGGTGCTTTTTGCCTATTCATTGATTGCGTTTCTTGTCGGTCAGCAAGTCGCAAGAAGTGACGCTGCTTTTGCTACGACTGATGAAGAGACCTTTAATGGTACGGCCGCTGCAAATGGTGCTCGGAATATATTGCTCATTGGTAGTGATAGTCGTGAAGGAGAAGCTGGACGAGCAGACACTATTATGGTTTTGCAATTAGATGGTCCCAGTAAGCAACCGAAGCTACTTTCCTTTATGCGGGATACTTTAGTTACGATTCCCGGTTATGGCGAAAACAAGATCAATGCGGCTTATGCCTTTGGTGGTGCTGATTTGGTTAGACAAACGTTAGCGGAGAACTTCGGGCTAGAAACCAACTATTATGCAAAAGTTGACTTTCGTTCCTTTGAAAAAGTGATCGACACATTGTTTCCCTCAGGCGTTGCTATCAACGCGGAAAAAGATATGAGTAAAAATCTTGAAGTTGCCATCAAGCAAGGGCAACAACAAATGAATGGGCTTGAGCTGTTGCAATACGCACGCTTTCGGATGGACGAAGAAGGTGACTTCGGTCGTGTAAGACGACAGCAGCAAGTAATGGATGCGATCTTTAGCGAAATGAAAAATCCTTTAGCTATTTTAAAATTGCCTTATGCAGCTGGAAAAGTCTTAGGCTATGCTTCCACCAACCTGCCAATGTCTTTCCTATTAAAAAATACCTTCTCGATTGCTCGAGGGGCGGGAGGAGTCGACAGCTTGACTGTCCCAGTCGCTGACTCTTGGCAATACGGTTCAAGTGCGAGTGCCGGAAGTGTGTTAGTCGTCAATCTTGAAACCAATCAACAAGCGATCAGGAATTTTCTTAATGAGTAAGCAGAATGAAAAGTTCTGAAAACCATTTGAAAGTAAGTAAATTTATGCTATATTATTAATGACGTTTGAAATTTGTTGAAACGAGGAAAAAGAATGAAATTAGCCGTTGTTACTGACAGTACAGCTTATCTGCCGGAACGGATCAAAAACCATGAAGATTTGTTTATCATACCGATCCCTGTTATTTTAGATGGAAAAGTCTACAATGAGGGCATCGACATTGAAGCTGATGAGTATTACGCTTTGTTGAAAAACAGCAAAGAATTCCCAACCACTTCTCAACCGGTATTAGGAGAAGTGTTAGCCTTATATGAGTCATTGAAAGATCGCGGTTACGACACGATCATTAGTATCCACTTATCAAGCGGTATCTCTGGATTTATCGGAACGCTTTATGGAATTACCGATGAAATCGAAGGCGTTCAAATCATTCCTTACGATTCGAAAATCACAAGTATGCCGATGGGGCACATGGTAGAAACCGCTCTTGATCTGTCAAGTCAAGGCAAAACCGTAGAAGAGATCATTTCCCATCTGGACACTATCAGAGACAATACCTATGCCTATTTGATCGTTGACGACTTGAATAACTTGGTTCGTGGCGGTCGCTTAACCAATGGAGCAGCCTTGATTGGCGGATTATTAAAAATCAAACCGATTTTGACCTTTGATCAAGGAAAAATTGTGCTTTACGAGCGCATTCGTTCCAGCAAAAAAGCATTCAATCGCGCGGAAGATATCATTGGTCAACGGGAGCAAGAAATCGCATTGCCTGTTAAATTTTATGTAATCCACGCCAATAATTTAGAAGTAGCGAAAGAAGAAAAAGCGAAGCTACAAGCGAAATACCCAAATGCAGAAATTGAGATTGGTCACTTCGGACCAGTTATCGGCACGCATTTAGGGGAAAAAGCCATTGGCATCGCTATTTCAGCGCAATAATTTTTATTTTTTCTATGTTTATTCACGCCATTATCTCCTCAAGACAATGTATGTAAGAATCAGTTAGACGTTCGTCTAGCTGGTTCTTTTTTCTGCTTTTTTGAGATTCGCTTGTAAAAAATCACACAAACTCGTACAATAGGATCAAAATGAAGGACTGGCAAAGGAGGAATTGCTATGAAGTGTTCCTTAAGAAGGTGGCAAATGAGCGATGCGCAAGATTTAGCCCATGCGTTAAATAATCAATCCATCCACGATTATTTACGGGAGGGGTTGCCATTCCCGTATACGGTCGCAGATGCACAAGCCTATATTCGATCTGTGGAAGAAGCAGAATTTGCCTTTGCAATCACTGTGGATGACCGAGCAGTCGGCAGTATCCGTGCTGTTCGCAAAGAAAATATCCATTATAGAACGGCTGAGATTGGCTACTCTATTGCACAAGAGTACTGGGGAAAAGGTTTGATGACACAAGCCGTTCAACAACTATGTGACTATATATTTACTACTTCAACTATCGTTCGTATTTCTGCTGAATCTTTTGCGAAGAATCATTCCTCTTGTCGTGTGTTGGAAAAGGCAGGTTTTACATTAGAAGGCGTTTTGCGAAAGCATGCGGAGAAAAACCATCAGCTGTTAGATATGAAACTCTATGCGTTGATTCGTCAAGAGGAAGACGGGCAGGATGACAACAATCAAAAAGGAGAAACCTATGAATGAACTGCAAAAGTTACCAAATGTAGGCCAAGTTTTAGCGGATCACCTGGTTCGTATCGGCATCA
Organism: Enterococcus sp. AZ095a; assembly: GCF_050546735.1. NCBI lineage: Bacteria > Bacillati > Bacillota > Bacilli > Lactobacillales > Enterococcaceae > Enterococcus > Enterococcus sp. AZ095a. The sequence continues at coordinate 1,805,918 of NZ_CP172953.1, forward strand.
GTACCCCTGAACAATTGCGCACAAAAACGGCCGAAGCCATTTTTGTGACGATCCGCCAACAATGTGATGCGGGCGCTTGCCTCCATATGCTCTATGGTATTGAAGGGGCGATCCAAGGCATTCCCAAAGCCCAACTTGCAAGTCAGAGAAAGCAAGAATTGCGCCTTTTTTTCAATCAATTGAGCTAGTGAAGTAATGCGTCATAAAAAAGCACTTTTTAAGAGCGTTTGTTTTTAGATACTTCTTATCAAGTGCTTTTTCTATAGACATCTGTCCCTAGCTACTAGAAAAGACCTTTTGCTTGTCCCAAACTAGCTTCCTCATTATACTTACTCTATCTAGTAAATTAGTAATTTACTAAACAAGGAGTGAGAACAATGAAAATACCAGAAAACTTGAAACATAAGCCCGTCATTAAAGTGGAAGACTATGATACTGTTGACGGAAAAAATGCGTTACATACGGATGCAAAAGGCCTTTCCCTCGGATTGGCACAATGGAACGACCGGGGAAAAGTCGATATCTCAGGCAAGGTTTGGCGCCACACAGGTGAAAAATGGTCTCGTCAGTCAGAAGAACTACCGCTCACTAGAATCTTAGATCTAGCAATCTTAGTGGCGCAATCCAGTTTGTATTTTCAAGAGGCTTATCGCCATGAAAAGTTTTACGATCCTGAAAATCCGTTGATCGAGATCATTGGCTTACAAGGAAATCGTATGACCGTTGAAGTAGACACCGAAAATCCTAAGATCGATGAAGACATTCTACTTTTTTATGATTCCTTGCAAAAAGATGGCGAACTTTATGGTGAACGCTTCAAAATCCTAAAACGGCTTTTGGATGAGCTAGGTTATTAAGAAAAGGAGCAGATTACCATGACACAAATTCAACCGTCTTTTGTCGTAACGAAAGGACGCGCTTTTAGCAAATTAGAACAAACAATGATTTGGAAGAAACCACAAAGTCATCAGACCAGTGCCGAAGAACTGCGAATCGCTTCAGAGATCGCGTTGAACTGGACGGATCCAGAAATGAAGATCTTCAATGTGTTGTTGGAAGGCGATGCTGGTTCCGGCAAGACCCAGTTGGCAAAGGCACTTTCTGCCGACCTGCAACTGCCCTACACCAAAATCACCTGCTTTGCGGATATGGATAAGTCAGATGTGTTTGGTGCTTTATTACCAGTGATCAACACCGACCAAGAAGAGGACAAGGACTTGCTGGATGCGATTTATCAAAGTGATTGTTTTGAAGATGTTTTGGGGTTGATCCAGCGGCATTTTTCCCTGACTCGTGAGCGGGCACGGGCGAAATTTGCAGAACTGATCGAACGAATCGAAACCAGTGATCAACAACCTACGATTCAATACAAATTTTATCCCTCCGAAATCGTACGGGCGCTGGAAAAAGGCTACTTGCTTGAGATTCAAGAGCCAACGGTCATTCGTGATGCTTCGGTACTAGTGGCACTAAACTCGGCCCTTGAACAAAATGGAATGCTGAATATCCCGACTGGCTTCGTCCGACGACACCCTGACTGTGTGGTGATCATCACAACGAATCGGAATTACCAAGGCAACCGCCCCTTGAACGAATCCTTGCGAGACCGGATGCAGCATGCTGAAAAAATGGATTTACCTGAGCTGGCAGTCATGGTGCAGCGAGGCATTGCCAAAACCAATTATCCAGACAAAACGACTGCGGAGAAAATGGCTGAGATCATACGCTTGCTAGACGTGACCGCCAAAGCCAATGCCATCAAAGGGGTGGCGGGCATGCGTTCCTATTTTTATTGGCTAAATGCAGTCAAACAAGGACAAGATCCTTTTACTGCAATTGATAGCAAAGTGCTATACAAAATCACCACCGATCCAAATGAGCTTTCTCTGTTACAACAGGCACTAGAAGCTTCAGGGTTATTGGCGCAACTGCGACTTTTGTTTTCTGGACAACCACTAAATGCTTTTAAACAACAAATCAAAGGGCGTCGAATCAGCAGCGAAGAGGCGGACCAGCGCAATGTAGTGGAAGAAGGTACGCCCGTCCTAAAAAATGAACAAGTCCTTGAGACGCCCAATCAAGAAACTGAGGCGGAAACGATGGAAACCAGTGATTCTGACAAACAAGAAGCGAAAAACGCAGCAACTGAGGCGACGTTTTCAGAAGAACTGGAACGCAATAGTCATGATGGCCAAGCAAAAGCTGGGAGTGAGGCACAAGAGGCAGCTCCTGCTGCTCATTCTTTGTCGATCGAAGCGTATGAAACCCAGGAGAAAGAAAAGAAAACCACGGCATCAAAGACAGCACGACAAGCATTGAAAGAATCAATCCATGCCAAAGAAGGGCTGATCGTTCATCGACCACCCGTCGATTTAGAAAAAGCGACTGAAGCCCAACAGCGTTTGCAGCCGTTGCTGCCGATCGTAGAGTCATTGATCAAGCAAACCCAAGAAGTATTGGAAAATGAACAAGCTTCGGCATACAGTAAAGGTAAGTACAGCGGCACACGCTTTGATGCCAGCAAGGTTGCGTATCAAGATTTCCGGACCTTTGACAAGAAGAATCCACCTCATGAACAGCCTTCCTTAGCTCTTGCTTTGCGCATCGATGAATCGGGTTCGATGATTCGAGAAGATCGGATATTGTATGCGCAACAGGCGGTCTTAGCGGTGAATGCTTTTGCCGAACGTTTATCTTTGCCATTGATGATCTATGGCGATACAGCGGACGTGACCGCTCGTGAAAAAACCTCGCTTTTTGCTTACAAAGAATTTAATGAAGGCTTTGAATTTGTGCCAGAGAAACTCATGACAATGAAGCCTCGGCAAAATAACCGTGATGGGGCTGTCTTGCGCGTGCTAGCTGAAAAGCTCGCTCATCAGCCGGCAACCACTAAATTACTCTTGAATATCAGTGATGGCCAGCCAAAAGCTCTTCCTGATTATACAGGGGTAAAAGCCAAAGAAGATATTCAGCAAGTGATCGCTGACTATGAACGACAAGGGGTGCTGTTTCTGGCAGCTGCCATTGGCCAAGACAAAGAGGTGATCAAAGCGATTTATGGGGAAGAACGCTTTATTGATCTTTCCAATCTAACAGAATTTCCGCAGCGCTTGTTGCAGCTGCTGACAAGGTATTTGTAGACGTCGATAGCTAAAAGGAAAAGAGTGTGGGCTACGTGCCGCACTCTTTTTTGTTCATAATTATATTATGTAAACAAGAAGATGTTTGTCTAAATTTGAAAAGTTCTGTAAAATAGACGCCAAAAGGAGGGCTATCATGAACAAATGGCGGTACTTCTACTATCCTTGCCAATTCGGCTGGCACGCAGCACTTCGTAGGCGCAGTTTGCTGATGAGTGGTGTATTGGCGATTCTTCTACTGATCATTGCTATCTTTGCAGAGAATTGGCTATTTTTTTTTCACCAATGGCTGCACTACGAAACAAATAGTGGTGAGAATCAGATGGATCTCACATATGCCAGTTGGCTTTTCTTTTTGCATTTGCTGCGCTTCGTACTTAGCATTCTAGCTATAGGATTGATCGCCGCCTTTTTATGGCACTGCAATCACATGTATCGTTTTCATTTGATGGGGGAGGAGCAGCAATCCCTGAGTATTCGGTTGTTGTTAGGACAGTCTCCGTTGGTGGTCACCTTAGAAGAGCTTTTCTTTGTAGGCATTCAAAGCATTGTTATTGGTTTGATAGGGCTTGTCAGCGGTTTGTGGCTTAGTCAAAAAGCACTGCAGGATTTTTTTCATTTCTTTCATCTTCCCGCAGGCTTTACTTTTGAATTTCCCTTTAAAGGTCTATTAATCACGCAACTTGGTGTGCTCTTGCTGCTTTTTTTGTTACGATTCCGCGGTACAAAGAGGACGGTTGAAGAGATTCTCGGTAACGGATGCCCGAATGAGTGAGGGGATGATAGGTTGCTTTTATTTCCCTCTTTTAAAATGCGAACATATGTTTTATAATAGGTGAAACAAGACAAAGGTCGTGAATTTGTGAAGACATCCTTAACTTTAGAAATGGAAGAGGCACTTTATTATTATTGTCGTGAAAACAGTGATATTGTGGTAGAAGAGGTAGTCATGCCAGATGATCACGGCATCGTGGATACTTTGAGTTGTCGCTTGACGACTGAAAATACATTTGAATGGCGTTGCTACGAACTCAAAGTTAGTTTGGCAGATTTTCGCTCAAAAGCAAAACTATCCTTTATTGGGAATTATAATTATTTTGTCTTACCCAAGTCTTTGTATGAAAAAGTCAAAGATCAGATTGCACCTACAATTGGTGTTTTGGTCTATCATGCATTTCTTGAAAAAGAAACGGGCAGCAAAGGGTATTTCAGTGTCGAAAAGAAACCCCAACGGCAAGAGCTGCAGGTTCCAGAAAATGGCTTATTGTTTCGGTTGATTTCGGCACAAGCGAGAGAAGTCGGCAAAGCAAAACAGACTGCTCGAGGATTGCGGGTATTTTCAACAGAACGTTTGTACCAAGAACTGAAGAAACGCCAGCCTGAGTATGACTTGTTCGGTGGTGGAGTCAATTACTATGATCGATTTATTGAAGATACTCAGCTGCAAGCGATCGAAGCCTTGAAAGAAGAATTGGCCGCTACGAGAGCAGCCTATGAAGCGCTGGAAAAACGTTTTTTATCAGGCAAGTAAGAAGGAGAGAAGAAGATGTACTTCCCGTATATTCGTGGAAAACAATTTGATTTATTGGCGTTGAAAGCACTGTTGGAACAAGATCGCTTGTCAGAAGCGATCCAGCCGATCATTGAACCGGTCAAGCAATCAAAAACGTTTTGGACGACCATTGACCTGTTTCAAAGGAAGCAGCATCCTTTTTATCTTGTTCGCAATCCACAGGCTGGGGCTTTTCTGACTGCAGAGGGGTTAGCAGAGTTGCAAAATGTTGCTGCCCCTAAAGCAATGATCGTAGATCGACCCATTGAAACAGTGGAAGAAACGCCTGATCTTTGGATCGTTCATCAAGCGGACCCAGCACTCGCTAGTGATTGGCGGGAAAATACACTGCCGGTGCTGGTAGGCAAAGAGTTTCGTTTGTTAAATAAAATCAACGGCCCGAAACTACTGATGGAAGATCCGTTTACCCGTTTACCTAAAAATAGTTTTTATACAGAATGTCCGGACGAAGGGTTTTCAAAAACCCATCATCTTTATCAAAAATTGGGTTATGCTGGGTTTAGTGATTTTTCTGTCGATAGCAAAATTTATTATGAGCACAGTTATCCCTCAAAGCGGTTGGTTTTGCATTGGATCTATCCGACAACTGAGCAAGATTTGCGAATCGTTCACTTATTTTCTGAGGAAGAATTACCAAATCAGAAAGAAAAGTTTTTCGAAGTCATGGAAGCTTTGTTACAGCATGAAGAAGAGTATCCTACACAAACAGCTGGGCTGCAGCTATTAATTGCTGCCTATCAGCAAAGGTCGTTTCCAGGTATGGGCGTTATTCGGAAAGCTGCGGTTATGAATCACTTAGAACTCGTCAGTCGTCTTATTTAGTCTCTATACGTATACGATGGTAAGCTCTAACAAAATACTGCCATTTATTGTACAAAACACCTTGATTGCACCCATTGTTTTCAGGATAGTGATAAAATCAGGGAAAAGGAGTTGGCGCTCGTGGGAACAAAAGATAGAGAATATTATCGAAATGAAGGAAAAGAATTTGAAAAAAATAAGAAAAACCTGCTTATTCGACGTTTAAATCAACTAATCATTGTTTTGGTCGTTTTGATCATTGTCTTTTCGGCGATCCTGTATTACATAGTTTGAAACTTTCCGTAGCTGTCATTGCTTTATTAGCAGCAACAAAAAGAAAATTGTACTTAGATGACTGTGATCCCTTGATTAGGACTCGCTATGGGAATTGGATCCGTTTAGGTGAAAACTGAACGCAACTCAACTTTTCTTGTTTATCGTTGCTGGTTTGCCTGTGATCAAGATTCCCATTAGGCTATTTAGTTAGCACAAATTTGGCTGGGTTATGTACGAATCATTACTGATAAAATCGTGAACAGCGATTCATTAAGCATTGAGTGATTCATTGAGATTGGCCAGCAGCTGCAAACTATCTTTGAATTCAAAGATTCAAGGATCAACAAGATCAAATACAGACAAAGGTACAGATATAATTTGTCAATTGATTTTCTTGTCAGTCGTAAAATAAACAAAAATCCTAAACTATCGCTTAAATAACCGTTTTTTTGGATTATGCTGCTAATTAGGTTAATGTGAAGGAAATAATCATGAATAAGAGAGAGGAGAGTCGCACAATTACTAGCTAAATACGGTGTTCAAAAAATTTTTTATTTTAGTTTACATAATATATATTATACAAAGTTACATTCAAAAAAGGGTTCGTGCCATTCTAAATAGTTCAAAACAATTTTGTATCATTTTACCTCCCTCCGAATGACTTTTATCAGTAGATTGTCGCTAATGCACCTAAAATTCAATTAAAACTAAGAATTTCTTGTTTTACATGTTCTTCAGATTCTTTTTTTGATTTGCTGATTAACAGATTGATAACTGTCTGGTAGCAAGTACTTGCGGATTCGTCGTCCTACTTTCTTTATCTCAGCAAATACAGATTCAAGCTATCAGCCTTAGCCTTGATTTACGAACCAATCGGTTTGATTGTATGCTATAATCATTTTGAAAATCTTTGAGCTTTTTTCTCGAACTTTATTCATATATAGCCAATCCGTTTCAAAGTTCTAACACTAGTGCTTAGATGTTGCAAATGCTAACAAATACCCGTTACATGATTCTATAAAAAAGAACCCTAAAATCAGGTAGATAACTTAGGATATTTCGTTGGCAAGTAAAATCAAACCAGCAGCTATCCAGAAGCTTATTTTTCCATTTCGTTGACTGGTGAACGGACTTTGCTTCAAATTGCCACTAGTCAGGATGAAATACATAATCATGCTGAATGATATGAGCAAAATAATTTCTACCCCTAAGCCTAACCATAATCGCTCATTGTTTATTATTGTCATTTTATCACCTCAACTCATTTTAGGCAGACTACTGATTTGCCTAGTCTGCAGCTTGTTTTTCCATTTGTGTAATTAATACCCGATAAAAGCAATTTCATAAGTATGGCTGACAATTCCTAAAAAGGAGAATAAAAATGAAAACGAATAATCAATTAAAGCTAGCCTTTTTACCAAAGCTATGGGCGTCACTCCTCTACTTACTTTTCGTGTTCACAGCCCTTTTCCTCTATTTATCAAAGTACTTGGACATTTCTTTCTTTACTTCGAGGTATGCTGACTTTTATCTTCATATCTCCAATTTTTCGATTAGTTTGATTATTGGCTTACTGGGGTACTTTTGGCTTCTCGTAGGTGCGCCATTTAAAGCCGTCACGCTATTGACCCTGCTCTTACTCATTGCCAATCTATTGAGCGAGACTGTCTTTGGCTTTATGAACACCCCTGATCGAATCGATTTACTTTTTGGTATTGCAGGAACGCTCATCGCATATTTTACTTTGGCAATGATCAAAAGACACGGTTTAGTCAAGAATCAATCGTTTTGATTTAAACAGTCATGACTTCTCCTTATATGATCCCCTCGTTACTTAGGTCTAACCTATTTTTTTGGGAAAAGAAACACCTTGCTGCAGTTATTTAGCCGCAAAAAAGCACTCAATAAAGGGAGTGCTTTTTTGCGTTTCCATTGGCGATACTTTCGTATGGCTAGTCACTTGGCAGCCAATACAATGGACTTAGCTGTAGATTTTCCCAATACGGGTTGTGAAAACCTATCAAATAGTGCAAAGCTAAATACCCGAAAATCATAAAGCCAAATGACAAAGTCACGATCCGTCCCCAACGTGGTATTTCTTTGATAAATAAACCTAGCATACATATCAATAAGGGAAACGAATAATTAAACAGTAAATTACTTCTAATATTTTGGTTCAGAGGATCCTTCATTATTTTGTCATTTAAGCCCCAACTTATGCCGACGATCACAAACATAAGCGCCAGAATAGTCAATCGTTTGCGATCAAAAAGCCACTGTTCTTTATCTTTCCTACTTGCAAAGTAGATCGTAAGCAGGACCACGATTAATCCAGACATACTATTCTCCTTTTTCGCCAGCTATTTTCCAAAGCGTTCATCGTCGCTTCAGGATAAATTATAACAGATATAGTGCAAAAAAACGATACCCACCACTAGCCCCTTGTTTGATGCCCTTTTTAGATGTTTCATAGAAGAATCAGAAATTTAAAAATCTGTTCGCTTTACAAAAGAGAACGTATGTTTGTATTATATAGATAAGAGGTGATTGCTATGGGTATGCTACAACCATATGAAGATCGAAAAAAGCTAAAGTGGCAAGGATTCTTTTTATCTGAGCATACAACTGAAATTGAAGAGGAACCGACACGTAAGTTTGATTGTCCACCTAAGCCGTCACTCACAACGGAAGAAATCAATCAGTGTTTATTTGAAGCCATGAAAAAGAACCTAACTGTGGCGATCCAACGAGAAGAAGTTAATGAAGAAGGCGGCTATCCTCCAGATATTATCGGGAAAATCAGCGGTTATGACCCATTAGGTATTTATTTGACGGGAGAAACAACGGAAAAAATCCATTATGATGAGATTCGTCACGTTGCTTTTTATGAAGAGAAAAAATGGTTTGATCTCAACGAATGATCCGCTTTTTACTACTTACTAAAGGAGGAATACCTGATGGAAACACAAAAAGGATCTGTCTCAAAAATAAGAATCGTCTCCTTTGCCCCCTCCCCTTTGGTCCGCTTTACACTAGGTACCACCAACTGTTTGATTGCGAAACACAGTTTGAATTTTTTAGGGGATGTTGATGACGGTATGTTTCTAACCGTGGGCGGCTATTGGAATAAGCGCCGTCAATTCGTGGTGCAAAAGTATACGGTGTACGGCAAAACGAAAATCATGTTGGATATCGATGCCTATCGACAAAAAACAGTAAAGGCGGGTTCATTATGAGAGCAAGAGACCTCTTGACAGCACTGACAACGTCGTCGAGTGCAGCAGATTACCAAGGAATTTATTTAACTTACAAAGAAAACCTGATTCCTTTTACGACGATCGCCCAAGATAGCCATAACCAATTGATTTTATTTTTTGAACCAAAAAAACCCGCTCTGACGCTGAAAGAATTATATACACAGCTAATGCTGCATAAGAATTTGGACTTACTCTATTGGGATGGCGAGTCACGTCAAAAAGTTCTAGGGTTTCGTGAACAAGAAGAAAAGATCATTCTTTAGTCCCCTCGCCTATTTTTGGCACACAACAAGTGTCGAAAATCTCGGCAAAACGAAGAAAATAAAGTATACTTTGTGTAAAGACTAAAGGAGTATATCATGAAAAATCAAAAGATCACCCAAATGAGTTTCGCGAAAGTCTATCCCCTATATATTGCCAAAGCAGAGCGGAAAAATCGAACAAAAGAAGAAGTGGATCAGATTATTACCTGGCTGACCGGTTATGACCAAGAAACGCTGCAACAGATGAATGAAGAGCTTTCTTTTGAACGTTTTTTTAGTCAAGCCCCTCAGCTCAATCCCGCACGAAAGCAGATCACTGGTGTCATTTGCGGCATTCGGGTAGAAGAGATCGAAGAGCCAATGGTCCAAGAAATTCGTTATCTAGATAAACTGATCGATGAACTGGCGAAAGGAAAAGCCATGACGAAAATTCTGCGCTCTGCTGAATGAGGCGATTTTTTTCGAGTTGCTATTTAAGAATCAACGCTTTATACTTGAAATACCTTGGCAGGGGCAAATCATTGCTCAAAACACAGTGGGAAAACACCCCACTGTGTTTTTTTATACTGACTTTCTTGACGGTAGCTTTCAACCAGACAGGCGTTCTTAGCTTAGTTCAACCATTTAGCATGTAGTGCCCAGTGGAATTGGCCGACTTTTCGTGAAAACACAAGGACATTGTCTACGTCCCTCTTCTTTACTCAACAAGACTCTCTTAACACGTACAAAAAAGCACTCCTCTTAAAGAAAGGAGTGCTAACTTTTACTTTTTCAATTCTTTGATCTGTTCTTTTCGCTTCAAATACGCCAGTTCTTTTTCCATTTTACGATAGCGGGCGAAAGCTTCTTCTGAAAGTTCACCGGCAGCAATGGCCGCTTTGACCGCGCATTTCGGTTCTGTTTCATGACGACAGTCTCTGAAAAAACAACCTTCAGCATACTGGCTGATCGCTTCAAAGGATTGGTCGATCGAAGCTGACCGGACGGTACTGATGCCAACTTCCCGCATGCCAGGAGTATCAATGATCATTGCGCCAGAGGACAGAGTGAACAACTGGCGACTCGTCGTCGTGTGTCGTCCTCGACTATCCTCTCGTATGTCATTGGTTTTTTGAACGTCTTGCGCCATAAGCTGATTTAATAAGCTGGACTTTCCGACCCCAGATGAACCGATAAATGCGCTGATCTGTCCGTCAGAAAAATACGTTTCCATCAGCAATTCGTTTGGTTCAAAAATGGACGTAGCAAATGTTTTCACACCAAATGCATCGTTTAATGCTTGCAGCAGCTCTGCTTTTTTATCAGCAGTAACTTGATCGGCTTTGGTCAAGAGAATCACCGGATTAGCCCCACTGTCCCAAGCGATCGTTACAAAGCGCTCTAACCGAGCCAAATTGAATTCTTCATTGGCACTAGTTGCAATAAAAACTGTGTCGATGTTCGCCGCAATGCCTTGCTCGTCCGTGCGATTTCCAGCTACTTTTCGTTGTAAAAAACTTTTTCGTGGCAGCAAAGCATCAATCAAGAAATGATCTTGATCGTACACCTGTCCTTGTACAAAATCACCAACGATCGGATAATCCTTTGGCGCTAGTGCCTGTTGGCGAAATTTTCCTGAAACCGTTGCTAAACATTCTTCTCCTGTGGTCAAGCGGACTTTTGCAATATCTTTGGCCTGAAAGACCACAATTCCTTGTTTTTCCATGATTTCCCTCCAGTTAGTTAGGAGGCCGCACTTAAAAAGAGAAACCTCCGAGTTGATGTTGCTTCATTTGATTTGTCATAAGACATTTCCCCTTTCTATGTTGTGCTCATCATGTGATGTCGCTTTATTATACCACCGGAACGGACAGTATGCTAAAGCAAATGACCCAAAAGAACATTTACTGAAACGAAGTAGATAAACAAGCCGGCGATATCTTTGATCGATGTGATGATCGGTGCCGAACCGGCTGCTTGGTCGATGTTTAGTTTAATCAGTACAAACGGGACTAAGAAGCCAAGTGCTGCGGCTAAGGTCATGGCAAAAACTAACGAAATACCAACAGCCACACCTAACATCGGGATTCCTTGCCAAAGTGATGCAGCAGCCCCAGAGATGACCCCTACGATCAAACCTAGACTTAAGCCGATCCAAACTTCTTTAAAGAAATGGCGAGTGAAGGTCGAAAGATCAATATGCCCTAATGACATCCCGCGAACAAAAACAGTTGAGGACTGTGTACCAACGTTTCCACCCATATCCATGATCAAAGGGATAAAAATCGCAACGGCTGCCACCGATTCCAATGTTTGTTCAAATTCATCAATGACTACCCCAGCTAAAAGACCGGCAACCAAAGTGATCACTAGGAACGGCAATCGGACTTTCCAAATTTGCCAAAGGGTGCCGTTGATCAGAACGTTACTACGGTCTGCTTCATTAGAAGCAACATCGACTAAACCAGCGGCATTAAACATGTCTTCTGTCGTTTCTTGCTCGATGACATCGATGGCGTCATCGACAGTGATGATCCCAACGATTCGCGATTCCTTGTCTACGACTGGTAGCGCAATGATATCTAGTTCATTTAGCAAACGTGCCGCTTCTTCCTGGTCCGTGTCCGTGGTAACATAAATAACTTTTTGGGACATGATTTCACTGATGAGTTGATCCCCTTGCGCCATTAAGAGATCTTTCAGCGACAAAACACCTTCTAATGTTTTCGTTTGATCAGTAACATAAAGCGTATAAATCGTTTCTTTTTCTTTGGCTTGCATTCGCACTTTTTCTAACGCTTGATTGACCGTCATATTTTTTTTCAATGTGATGAATTCCGGTGTCATCAAACGTCCAGCAGTCTCAGCCTCATACCCTAATAAGAGGTTTGTTGCAGCACGTTCATCCGGTGCCATTGATTGTAAAAGTTTTTGTGTTACGGTCGCTGGCAACTCATCCAAGAGTCTTACTCGGACATCTGGTGCCATTTCGTTCACAAACTCGGTTGCCCGTTCATCGGTGAAAGAGCGTAATAAGTGTTGTTGTGTAGCTGGTGTCAAATCTTCAAACAGGATAAGTGCTTTATCTTTTGGTAATAGTCGGAAAACGATCACTTTTTCATCCGCGGATAAATTGCTGAACAATTGTAACAGCGGCAGCTCTTCCATTCCTGATACGAGTTCTTTTAATTTTTCAGAGTCTTTCTGATTTAAATAATGTAAGATGGTTTCTTGCTGGTTCATGGGATACACTCCTTCTCCTGTAATTTTGCTCAAAGAAAGAAAGGAAATCGTTCAGAAAATTGTCCAGATTTCTTTCGTTTGAAGGTTGCGTGCTATACAGCTGAAATTTCGTTCCGCAGCTGGAGATGCCTGTTATTAAAACAAGCATCAAAGGGAAATAGCAACAACTTTATTCATTATATCACATAGTTTTTTTAAAACATGAAAAATTTGACTTGCAAATAAAAAAAACCATTCAGGCATGTTCCCTTGGTAAAGAAAGTGGGTTAAGAACATTTGAGATCAAAAAGCAAAAGAAACCTGAAAGTTCTGTAAAACGCTCCATGCAAATGGTATGATGAATGGGTTGCAGTTTTTTTACTCCCCGTTTATGCTAACTATACATCAATGAAAAGAGAGGCAAAAAAAGATGGCAAAGAAAAAAACATTTATCGGATCGGTCACTGCGCTTCTCGCACTCGCAGCAGTCGGATTTAGTCTCCTACACAGTAATGATCTATTCCCAAATCACAAAACACCATCATCAGAAGTGGCAATCACTTCTGCTAAGGATATTCGTGCAGATGAGCTGGCACAGTTAACTTACCAAGGCACCCAAACGATTGAAGTCAATCAGAACATTCCTGAGTTTTCAGAAGATGATCTTTCCCTTGAAAATGGCGCCTGGGAAGCATACGGCGACCTCGATCACCTCAATCGTGCGACCTCTGCTGAAGCAATGTTGAATCAATCCTTGATGCCCACGGAAAAGCGTGGCGATATTTCCAGTGTGAAACCGACAGGTTGGCGTAATAAACAGCTCCCCAATGGGAAATATTTATATAATCGAACCCACTTGATTGGCTTTGCTTTAGCTGGCGAAAATGCAAACTGGAAGAATCTGATCACAGGGACAAGTCAGTTGAACAATCCCGAGATGTTGCGCTTAGAAATGGATATCAACTATTATCTCAAGCAAGATAAAAATCATTATGTCCGATATTCCGTCACCCCGATCTATCGCGATGACGAGCTGGTTGCCCGTGGGGTACAGATGCAAGCCCAATCTATTGGCGAGGATACGATCCAATTCAACTATTATATCTTCAACATCCAAGATGGTGTCACAATCAACTATGCGGATGGTAGCAGCGAGATTTCCAACGAAGATATGACGCAGCCGGAGAATGCTACAAGTAGTGAAAACAACACGACAACAGCCACTTCTCAAAGCAGTGAAACAGAGGAAAAACAGAAAGAATATGTCGATCAACAAGGAAACGGTTTGATCAAAGGATCAAGAAGCGGCATCTATCATTTGCCCGGATCTAAATACTACGAGGATACTACCAACCCGAAAGAATGGTTCAAAACCATCGCTGAAGCGGAAGCTGCCGGCTACCGTGCACCAAAATAAAAAAGCCTTAGGCTTTTTTATTTTGGTTTTATTTATTCTTCGTTGGCTTGTGCTTGTCGCAACACTTTGACATAGGCCTTCCCTTCGTCTGTAAAACGAACCGAACGTGACTTAAAGCGATAAGCTCGGTAAATCAGGCCTCTTTTTTCAAGACGCAATAAATGACGATAAACCAAAGAAGTTGTTTTTATCTCTTCATTGGCACAGATTTCTCGTATGGTAGGTGCGCAACCTTGAGCTTGCATATATTCGTCAATAAAAAGTAAGATTCGATCTTTTCTCGGCATAATTCCTCCTTTCCGCAAAACAGTCTTCACTGCTGCAAATTCGTAAAAACCGATAAGCTACTGCCTCGTCAGCTTTTTGTCCAATTAATACACTGAAAATCTATTGTTCCTCTCTCTTTTCCCATTCTTCCAACGAGTTAAAGTTCCTTTTAAACGCTGGAATTTTCCCCTTAACGAGAAAAACATCGGCAAGCAGCGCTCTTTGTTATTGATTTTATCAAATTTAACAGCAAAAAATAGTAAATTTGAAAATTATTTTCCTTTTTATTGACATAAAAAATAAATAAAGGTATTATTTTTTCTTGGAATTTGTTATTCTAAATTTAAGTAAAGGAGGATTTTATGTTAGGGATCGGCTTATTTTTTGTAGGAATTACTTTGATAATCAACGGCTGGGGAAGTTTACTTCACATTGACTATCGTTCACTTGCTTTAATTAATCTTTTTACAGGTTCGTTATCTTTCATTATCAATCTAATCTATATGCTCCAAGGTGCTTATTATGAAGCAGGCACAGGCTTTCTCTTTGCCTTCACGTATTTACTAGTAGGAATTATTTATCTCTTTGGTTTGGATCTACGGATTTATGGAATTTTTGCGCTATTCGTAGCCATCAATACCTTGCCTTTTGCCTGGGTCTCTTGGCAATGGGAGCAAGATCCCCTTTTTGCACTGATTTGGTTAACATGGGGAGCATTATGGTTTTGCGGCTTTTTGGATACGATCGTGAAGGTAAACTTTGGTCGTAAGATTCATTATTTTGCGATCGCTTGCGGTATCTTCACTACGTGGGTCCCAGGTTTGCTGATGCTATTAGATCTCTATTAAACAATAGTGATTATCTCAATGATAATCACTATTGTTTATTTCTAAAAAGTGCTCAATCTCCTGCATCGCCTTCTGAGGACCATTTGTCGGGAAATGATTCTTTAGCTGGCAGGCTTGTTGGCAAATCTTCAGATCTCCAACCTCTGTCAGAGCAGTTTCCAGCTTTTTCTCAGTTACTGGTTTTGTCAGTGCAATTGCATTGCCATACGCCACGCAGTACTGAATATTGCAGCTTTGCTCATAGTGCATCCCGATTCCGATAAACGGCTTCCCAGAGGCACAAGCTGTTTGAACAGTCCCTTCCCCACCATGGATAAAAGAAAAATCGATATGCTCATGCAATAGATGACTTGGCAGATATTCGGTCAGGAACAAATTCTTTGAGACGTTGTGTTTCCCCTTGAGTAGATGCGTAACCGGAGCAATGATCGCTAGTTCCGAACGGTTTCGCAAGAAAGCTAAGATTTTTCGCACCATGCGCGGATTCCCCGAACTGCCCATCGCAAAATAAACGATTCGTTTTCTTTCCCGCCGCTTTTGTTGAATAAAAGTCAACACTTCGTCTGGTAAAGAAGACCCGAGCTTCGCAAAAATCGGCCCAACGATTTGATAGTTTTCTGGCAGCTGCTCTTTCGTTAAAAATAAATCAGGAGTGGTGATGAGATTTAAATCAGCGTCCATCATTCGTAAGCTCGTTTCAGGCATAAAAAGTTTTTCTGTTTGGGCAGCGTGTTTGAATGCTCGGGGCATCCAGCGGGATTTTACCAATTGTTTTCTTGTCCAATACCAAAGTGGTTTCCTTAACGGTCCGAAGAAACGCAAACTAGAAGGGATAAACGCGCTATCTGATCGAAAAAAGGGATCACTCATCGCATAGGGTTTTACGTAGACTAAGGGAATCTGTTTGCTGCGAGCAGATAGAAAGATCGTGACATTCGATCCAGTTACAATCACCTGAGGAGCAAGCTTGTCGACCAGTTTTTTTTCGCTCAGGATACGCGCAGCAACCATCTCTTTGGTGAAGGGATTTTTGAATGAGCGCAGTTGATCTAATTTTATGATCTGTTCCTCTTGTTTTTCTGTCAGAGTCGGCGTCAATAAATGGTACGTAAAACCACTTTCAATGATAAGTGAAGCAAAGGTCTTTGAAAAACCAAAGAACTCACAGTGGTGATTTCCTTGCATTTGTTTAGCGACTTCGATCATCCGTGTCGTTTCAGCCAAGTTGAATACCGCAGGTGCAAAAAGAATCATTGGCATGCAATCCTCCTCATGTATCGAGTCCATCCACTCGTTTCTTTCAAGTATACTAAAAGAGCGCATACTTAGGAGAAGTTTTTTGCAGACCTTCTCGTTCATCTTTTTACATTGTTTAACTAAAAATTTGCTATAATAAAGAAAACCTTTCAAGGAGTAAACCAATGCGAAAAAAAATATCTTCCTTGCAGCTTAGTATATTCTCACGCGGGCTCATTCTCTTTGCTTTCTTTTTCTTGATTCAACAATTGAGGGAAATGGTTGTTTCTGACTTTGCACTTCTTCCTTCTCTGGCATTCATCCAAATTCTCTTGATGATCCTTTCAACCTTTCTCATTAGCAAGTTTGTTAAAAAACGCTCGTGGCGGCAAGTGCTTTTTGGCAGCTACCTATTCATCATCGGCTCGCTGTTTTCTTTCTGGCTAGCAAATAATCCATTGGAGCTGCAAGCAGCTACTCTTTATATGATAGGCGCTTTTTTTGGTGGCATTCTTTGGGAGTATTTGGCACAGCGCTTGGCAACAGATCTACTGGCAAAAGATCATAAACCTCGTTAACAGAGGTTTTTTTCTTTTTCTGATAGAAAAGGCAAAAATTCTTCGTATATAGTGTGAAGGGGTGAAGAAGGTGCAGGATGAAGAAATCATTGAACGAATCAAAAAGAAAGACTATGCCGGCTTAGAAGAACTGTTAGCTGTTTATGGTGATAGCATGCTGAGGACGATTCATAGTGTCCTCTCCCAACCGCATGAAGTGAGCGAGCGCCAAGATGTAGCGAACGAAGTTTTTTACGAGGTTTGGCAAAAGATTGCTGCGTATCAACCTGACAGAAGCCGCTTGATTACTTGGCTGCTTTTGATCAGTCGTAGTCGTGCGATTGACCACAAGCGAAAGTTGAACAAGCGCTCATTGGAAGAAAAACCTGTTGATGAGCAGGAACTAGCTATTGAAGAATCACCTTTAACAAAGGAAAACTTTTTGGGCTTTATTGAAGACCTTGAAGCCCTTGATCAAAGGATCTTTCTGCTCTACTATTTTTATCAGGAATCACCCGAAACCATCGCAGAGCAGACGGACTTAAATGTCTCAGCAATCTACAATCGTCTTTCCCGTGGCCGCAAACGCTTAAAAGAAAGGATGACTATCGATGGATTTTAAACAGTTAGTCTTAAATGAAAATAAATCACTGATAAAAGTAACTGAACAAGAAAAAGCAACAACCTTCGAGCTGTCCAAACAATATGTTTTCTTGCAAGATCTATTAGAGGAGCTTCGGACGCTTTTAGCAAAAGACGAAACGATTCTTGGCTATCTGCCTTTGACGCCAGATGGAAACCTCGCCTTCGCCAACCAAGGGCTTGGCGCCTATGCGTATGCAACAACTGAGAAAGCAAAAGCATACCGTGACATCTTTCATGATACCCGCGGCAATCGTTTGTTGGTTTTCACAGAAACCCGAATGCTTTTTCTGGTCATCATCGACTATTTAGAAAGTAACACCTATTTCAGTTACCCCTATGAGAACATCAAGGCGTTCACCATCAAGCCAAGAAAGCTGATGAAGCACGAATCACCAGAGGATAAAGAACAATTCCATTGGGGCTATTTCGACTTTCAAGCGGGGACGCACATTTTCTCAGAAGTGCTGACGAAAAAAGACTACGAATTATTTACGTCCTATCATGAATCGATCCCTGCACTCAAGAAAATTCCAATTCAAAACAAAATTTACAGAGCAGCCAAATATCAGTATTTCTTGAGTAATTGGCATTTCAGTTTTCGCTTGATGACCATTTTCAACCTGCTCTTCCTGCTGCTGTTTGTATTACTGATTCTCGGATTTTTCTTACACTTTGGTCCACTGAAAGGATTTTATTATAAGGATCTATTGGATATAGGTATGATCATTTCCCTTTTGTATAGTAAGAATATCTTGCCATAAAAAAAGACTGCCGTTCCTTCCTAATCATTTCTTTGATATCAATTGAATAAAGCACCAGATTTTCTACGGAAGAGCACCTCTTGCAGGATTCAAGTGAAAACGAATGCTGCAAGAGGTGCTTTCTTGTCTCGGACTATTGGGACATTCCTAACCGCCCGTTTTTTCATTTCCTTTTGAAATTCTCAGATTTCTTGTGAACTTTTCAGAAGACTCCACTCATAATTTCATACATGCCTAATGAGATTATTTTTTCATTCACGCTTGCTTTTTAGGAAGAAACGTTATGATGATTTTACTTGCTAGGAGGTGTGAAAAATCGAACTTATCGGACATTTGGTCTTTTGGATCCCGTTTTGTCTTTTTCTAGTGATTGGATCGTTTTTCATACAATGGCGGAAACGTTTCGTTTCAACCCTTATTGCAGCGATCCCGTTTCTCTTTTTTATGGTAAAAATATTCAATTATCGGCACTATGAGCCAGATTCTATTTTCATCATCTATTTGGTCGGACTCTTCTTGTCATCGATCTTACTGATTGTTGCTGTCCGTCGGCTTTCAAAAAAAGCCTAAACCTAGGGTTACTAGAAAACAAAGACATTGCTTAAATGAAACCCAGCCTAACTTTAAGGTTCATTTAAGGTTCACGGACTATAGTCAATACGGACATAATAATTTAGAGCCTGTGCTAGCGGAAACTAGCGCAGGCTTGTTTGTTTATTTATAGAAAATAGGACAAATCGCTAGCAGGTGTGGGGTAGGCAAAAATCATTTGTGCCAGTGCTTCTTTCGATAGCTGATTTTCCAACACAAAAACGAAGTGGTTGATCAACTCATCCGCCAGTGCAGAAAAAATCGTGACAGCAACGATTGTATCAAATGTGTCATAAACCAATTTGATTTTTGCCTCTTGATCATTGATTCGTCGATAGGTATACCAAGAAGAAAGATCTATCACCTCACTATGATATTCTGAGGCATTATCGGCAATCTCTTGCTCACTGATCCCGACTCTTGCCAGTTTTTCCGCACCAAAAACTAGTGTAGGGATCAGTGGATAGCGGATGGGCGTTTTCTGGTCATCTATATGCTCGACAAGATAGGCGGCTTCAAAGCTAGCAACAGGCGTCAGTTTTGGCTGCTTTTTCGCTAGCACATCTCCGATTGCGTAGATGTGTGTTTGACTAGTCTGCAAAAACTCATTTACAACGATCCCTTGTTTTGACGTTTCTACCCCTGCTTTTTCCAGTTGCAGCTGATCGCTATTGGGTCTGCGTCCCGTGGCACCAATCACTGCTTCTACGGTGAGAGACAATGCTTGTGTCTGAATTGTATAGTGGTTTTGTTCTTTCATGATTCGCTGTGTGTTCTGGTTAAAGTGAAACGAAACACCTTGGTCCTGCATTGAACGAACCATTTCTGCGGTCAATTCAGCATCAAATCCTTTTAATGGCTGGTCATTATGATGAATCACATGAACTTCAGCACCTGCTGCTTGAGCGATCATCGCCAATTCGAAGGTAATATATCCAGCACCTATGAAAGCAATCGTTGCTGGCATCTTTTCAAAGGAAAGAAAATCAGTACTGTTTTGTAAATGCTCCTTGCCGACGATTGGCAGTACGGCTGGACGCTGTCCTGTCGCAATGATTATTTTTTCTGCTTGAATCTCTTCTGCGCCCACGATGACCGTATGGACATCACGAAAAGCGGCTTGTCCGTAGTAAGTAGTGATCCCTTCTGCCAGTAGCCCTTGTTTGGTTGACTCCGGCACACGATCAGTATACGAGCGTTTAAACGCCATCAGTGCCGGCCAATCAATGGCTACCTGCCCTTGAACGCCATTGCCTTGCATACGTTTCGCCTCTGTTTTGACTTCTACGCCTCGCATCAGTAGTTTTTTCGGATCGCACCCGCGATTGGGGCACGTGCCACCCCATAAATCAGCTTCGACGATCGCCACTGTCTTTCCTTTGGCTTTTAACCCGTAGGCAGCAGCCGTACCAGCTGGACCCGCTCCGATAATCAGTACATCCACCTTTTTCATCTGTCTCCTCCTTCTCTTAAAAAAATCCTGCTCTTTCTCTTCCCTTCAAGTATAGCGAATCACGGTCAGCCCACAAAACAATTCGCCTTTAACGGCTCCTGCGAATGATCACAATCATCCCTTAAAATTGCGTTTGATATGGTATACTTTTCTTGTCAGTTTAACGACAAAGGAGAATGAATGACTGTGAGTTTTAAACGTTTTTTTCAGCTCTTTCTTTTTTATTTTCTCTCGATTCTGGTGGCCTATGGCCTGATTGCGTTTCTAGCAGTAGATAATTTTTGGCTGGTCGTCTGTTTGATGACAATTGTCGGCTACCTCACCTTGGGTATCCCACTAACCTTATTGAGTTTAAAGAAGAAAAAATAAGACAACACACAAAGACACCAGCAACTTCTCTAAGAAGCTGGTGTCTTTCCACATTGATGCGATTATCCTAATACGATCTGGGCATCTGCCAATGCTTTTTCCACTACTTCCATCACCAGCTTGCTATGTGCAAGGCGTTCCTTGACAAAGACATGATCATTTTCGTGAATGGCTTGTGCAAAACGGGCGAATTCTTCAAACATACGATGTCCGTGAACGCTTTGATCCTGATGGATTTTTTCCCCATTGACCGGTTCAACGTCATAGCTGGCAAGCATATTCGTCGGCCCATTGACGATGATCGATCCTTTCGTCCCTTGGATCGTTGAGCGAATCGTCGCTGTCGAATCTTTGGCGCCAATACAAACGACTTTTGTTTGTTCATAGTCTAAAAACAGCATGCCAGAAGTATCGATCCCCTCTTCGACATTAGCAAAATAGCGGACACTTTTAGGTTTTCCTAAAAGCCCGACCACAAAATGAATATTATAGATATTGATATCCATCAATGCCCCACCACCCATTTTTGGGTTAAATGCAGGTAAAACGGTTCCCTCTTTGAATGAATCATAACGAGAAGAATATTGCGAATAGTTGCATTCAATCACTTTCAGCTCTCCCAATGTTTCAAGCTGCGCTTTTATTCCTTGGTAGTTGGCTAAGTACTGATTCGTGATGGCTTCCATCAAAAGCACCCCATGGGCAGCAGCCAATTCTGTTAATTCTACTAATTCTCGTGCCTGCAACGTAAATGGCTTTTCACAAATGACGTGTTTGCCAGCGAGGATCGCTTCTTTGGCAAAGGAATAATGCAAATGATTGGGCAATGCGACATACACGGTGTCAACGGAGGGATCCGCCAAACATGCCCCTAACTCTGTATAGACGGTTTGAATCCCGTATTGCTGTTTTAAGTGATTCATTTTCTCTAAATCATTTTCTGTCCCAAAAATAGCGGACAGTTCAAGCTGCGGGACATCCCCTGCCACCGTCAAAAAATCATGGACGATCATGCCTGCCCCTAAAATCGCTAAGTTCATCTTGCTTCCCCTTTTCTATCTTCTTAGATCATTTGTTTCAATACCTCGGTGATCACTTTATGATCCTCTAAATGGGCCAAACCTGACACACAGATAGCACCAGTGACTTCTCTATCTTCGATAATTGGAAAACCACCACCACAAACTGCATAATGTTCGTCTTGTGCCCATTTAGCAAATTGTATATCTCTATCTTTTTGCGCATAGACGTATAGTGAACTATGCCCGCTTTCTAGTACCGTTCGTTCTTTTCTTTCAAGCCAAGGGCTTTCTTTTCGCCCTGCCATTAAAAATCGAATGATCGGCAAGCCATGATGAACAACTTTGATCCCTACAGGCTTCGGGTAGTTCCTTTTAACGTACTGATCAATGGCAATTACCAATCGCAATGCGAGGTCATTGTCAAAATGAGCAAACTGCAGCTGCTGTTCTTCTTGCAGGATTTCTGAAGATTCGATTCGTATCTACTCCTTTACGTTGAGTCAGTTGATGCCTTCAGGCGCTTTGTTTGTCAAAAGCCTCGTAATCACTCTGCCTTATGACTCAGTGATCATTTGATTGATGCCTGTTTCTAGCATTTCGATTTGTAAAATCGTTTCTTCGTCTTTCACGATTTTCTCTTTGCCATGGATGATCGTTTCATAGACGCCCTCGTACACACGGCTATAATCACCAATTTCAGAGATGACTTTTTCTTCATGGTAGTCACCGTTAGCATCCATATAAGTTAGTGTGCCATAGTGCTCTGGCAAATCAATCCCAAAATCGGCATGATCTGGGAGATAAAACTGTTTTAGATGCTCTTCTTGTCGATCCTTCGTTTGTTTTACAAAAACGCCGTTTTCGCCATAAACGACAAAACTAGGCCGCTCTTTTAATCGGAAGTAACTAGATTTGACAGAGACTTTCATTCGACCATAAAACAGATCCAAATCGAAGTAATCATTCATGCGATTTTTTCCAAACAATTGCCGAACCTCATAATGGACATCGTCTGGTTGTCCAAAATAGGAGATCACTTGGTCCAGTGTATGACAAGCGTGTCCGTACAAGTAGCTAGTATTCAATGAAAATTCGGTCACTGACCGTGGAATCTCTGGACGAAAATAATCATAATGCATCTCTACTTCTAAGAGATCTCCGAGCACGCCGCTTTCGATCACTTTTTGCGTAGTCAAAAAATCGGAATCAAAGCGGCGATTTTGATAGCATTGCACAAATAAGCCTTTCTCTTGCGCCAGTGCGAACAATTCCTTTGCTTGTGCCGAAGTTTCCGTAAAAGGTTTTTCGATCAAGACATTTTTCCCATGGAGCAAGACATCCTTGCCTAATTCATAATGCAAATGACTGGGGGTCGTGACCACAACTAATTGAATTTCAGGATCACGGTAGATATCCTCTAAGTCAGAGGTGTAATGAACGCCTTCTAGTGTTGGCCAGGTCAGCTTGCCGCTTGGTGAATAGATCGTCTTTACTTTGATCTTATCCTGCAGCTTGGTTGAAAAAGGCAGATGGTAGCGATTGGTGCTTTTTCCGTTTCCGAGATATGCGATAGTTAACATTGTAACGCCTCCTATGAATTGATAGCTTGATTATTGATGAAATCCTTCGAAATGGGAAGTCTTTTGCCAAAAACAGGTTCTTTTGACCAGACTTTTTCGCAAACTGTTGAGTGGTTCTGAACATTTTTACCAAATTGCCAAAAAGGCACAGTTTTTGCTTTTGGTTTTCTTTGTCCTAGGCTATGATTAGAAAGAGGTGGTTTGATGTTATTAGGAGATAAATTACGGCTTCAAGAAGGATTGACCAATACGGAGAAGCGGATTGCCGATTATATTTTGCAAAATATCAATGATGTGCCTTCGTTGACGATTGAAGTCATCGCTAAGCATACATACACATCCCACTCTTCCGTCATTCGTCTAGCCAAAAAGATGGGGTATGAAGGATTTAAAAGTTTTCGCTTAGGTCTGGCTGAAATTGCCCATAATCAGATGTTCAACCCAACCTTTGTTGACGCGAATTTTCCCTTTTCGCCCAAGGATCAAACACCTGATATTATGAAAAAAATGGCCGATCTAACGATCAACTCGATCCACAAAACCCACGCTCAGGTCGCTCCAGAAACGATGGAAGCAGTGGTGCAATCGTTGGAAGCTGCGCAGCGGATTTTCTTATTTGCTCGCGGTGATTCTCAGATCCGGGCAAGAAGTTTTCAAAATAAGTTGGTCAAAATCAATAAGTATCTGATCATTGCGGATGAATATGGGGATGATGCGTGGAATGCATCGAACGTCACGCAAAATGATTGTGCCGTGTTTATTACCTATCGTGGGAAAAATACACAATACGAAAAAATCATGCAACACTTTCGTGATGTTGGGGTACCAGTGATCGTAATCTCTGGCAACGCCCATGCGAAAATCATCCCATTAGCGACCCATGCGATCATCGCTTCTCATGATGAACGTGATTTTCTCAAAGTCGGTACCTTTTCTTCACAGGTCGCCTTTGAGTATATTTTAGATTCACTGTTTGCCTTGCTGTATGCCAAAGAATATCAAAAAAATATTGTCGAGTTAAGAAAAAAACAATCTGTTTTGGAATCAGGGATTCTCTCAGAATACCCGTCAACTGAAGAAAAGAGGGAAATGAAATGATCAATTGGGGAATTATTGGTGCCGGAAATATCGCCAATCGCTTTGCTGCAAGTTTAGAAAATTTTCAAGATGCCCAGCTTTATGGGGTTGCTTGTCGTACGATGGAAAAAGCGCAAGCGTTTCAAGCAAAATTTCCGTGTGATGCCGTCTTTGATAACTACCAAAACCTATTAGATGATCCAGCTATCGATGTCGTTTATATTGCTTTGCCGCATTTGTATCACTATGAATGGATCATCAAAGCCTTTCAAGCAAAAAAAGCTGTTTTATGTGAAAAACCAGCAACCTTGACTGCACAAGAAATGCGCGATGTACAAAAACAAGCCCAAGCACACGAAGTCTTCTTTATGGAAGCCATGAAGCCACGCTTCACCCCAGCGTATCGCAAACTAAAAGAACTTGTGGATGGTGGTCATATCGGTGAGCTAACAAGTGTCACGACTACTTTTCGCCGCCATTTACCAGTCGAAGGCAGTTCTTACCATTATCTGCCAAAACAAGGGGGTGCTTTACTGGATATGGGGATCTATAACTTAGCCTTTATCCAAGATTTTTCACCAGAAAATTTAACTGCCGAAATGATCGATTACAGCCTTTATGAAACTGGGGTTGATACCTATGTTGAAGCACGCTTTGTCAGTGAAGACTTTGTTGCAGTGATTGAGACTGGATTTGACCAAACAAAAGAGACGGTGGCGGAATTACAAGGAACAAAAGGGAAAATCACGATCCCCAACTTCCATCGCCCCGCTTCTTTTACCGTGACGATTGACCAAGAAGACACGGTCTATGATATTGGGTACGAGATCGATGATTTCCATTCAGAGATTCAAGCAGTTCACACCGCTCTTGCACAAGGACAACTCGAAAATTCCCTGATGTCCTTAACGGATAGTATTGCCTGTATCGCTTTAGCAGATGAACTAAGAAGCTTGCTAGATGCGGAAAAAAAAGACAATTAAGATCATGCCCCATCGTTTTTGAATAGAACTGACCAGTGGCTACCACTCGGTCAGTTTTTTGTATCAAAAATTGAGCGCTTTCTTTGACGGTATCGAAATGGTTATATTATATTTATTGAGTATATTTTTATACAAATAGAAAAAGAAAGGAAAACGCCCATGACACCAGAAATTATTACTTATCTTATTTGTTTATTGACCTTCGCTTATCTAGCTGTGACGATTTTTACTTTTGTAAAAAATCGCCGGACAGGTGTCGGTTATCGCCTCCGAATTTTTTACGTGCTGGCAGCAGCCCTCGTCTTTTTGCTTTCCGTTTATGCAATCGCTACCGGTCAAACCTATGACGACTTGGTTACATCGATAAATGATCTTTTTCAATAAAACACCGTTGGCACGAAGCCCTGCGGATCTCTTCGTTTTTGAACCTCTGGTTGAGGGAAGGATCAAAACGGAAACGAGCCAATGAAAGACTGCTCTTCGATGGCTTTTTCATCAGGACCTTCTATACCGAATCAATGTCTTTCAACAAATGATGTCTGACTTTTTATGGAGGTGTGCATGCTCATTCAGCTTAAAGAAGCGAAGCTTTCCGATTTACTTTCTATCTACTTGATACAAAAAGCTGCCTTCAAATCTCTCTTTCTCCGTTATCAAGATGGAGAAACTTCTCCCTATTTACAAAGTTTTGAGAAGCTAAACGCAAAGTTTTCTGCGTCGAATACCACTTATTATTTAATCATGACCGCTCAGAAAACCGTGGGCTTCCTAAAACTGACGGTTGAGCAGGAGCATACGACGAAGCTATCTTCCATCGCCCTTCTTCCCTCCTACGAGAACCGCGGGATCGGTAGACAAGCAATGACCTTGATTGAAAGGAACGTACAAACAGATACGATACATTTGAATACGATCCTGCAAGAACCCAAGCTGGTTCACTTTTATCATTCTTTGGGGTATTCCCAAACAGGCAGGTTTCAAAGCACCTCTTCAGCAATCTGCTTTGTCTCCTTTACGAAAAAAATTGCTGCGAAATAAAAAAGCCATCTCGCCTTTCATCAGCAGAGATGGTTTTTCTATCAATTGCCATCCTTTACAGCAATCATTTTATTGGTCCTGCAAGGTGTCATCGGTTTTTTTACGCAATCGCGGAATCTCTTTCACATTCATTAAATCTAAAAAGAAAGTAAACAATGGGATCCCAATGATCAAGCCCCACAAACCAAAGAGATGTTCGCTAAGATACAGGAGAATAAACGTGTAAAACATCGGAATCTCTGTTTTATTGGCCATCAAGCGGGGATTTAAGATATAGGATTCCAACGCATGAACAAATACTATGATCAAAAGAATATAGATCACGTCATTAAATCCGCCGATGGAATAGGCAATAAACGTCAATGGAATACACGAGATGATCACACCAGCAACAGGAATCAAGCTGAGAAAGAAAATCATCAACGCCAAACTCAACAGCTGCGGAAAGCCCATCACCGCTAAGGCGAAGACAGTGATTGCTGTATTAACTAAGGCGATCACCAACTGCGTCTCAATCACATTTCCGAAAGCACGCGTAAACTTAGCTCCTAAATAGTAAACATCTTCAAAGAACCACGCCCCTCGCCCTTGCAAAAACAGCCGAGAAAACGCAACGGTCTTTTTGTTATCGATCATAAAGAAGAAACTAAGCAGAAATGAGATCAGCACCGTCAATGCCAACTCACCGAAATTATACAGATAATTGATCACGACTAGAACGCCGCTTTGTAATTTCTGAATATATTCACTGGTTTGCAATAAATTCAAGACATATTCGATCAATTCATTATTGGAGTCTGTCCGTTGGTAGAAATCAGCAACGGAATTGACTAATTGGACGGATTGTTTGATGATGATTGGTACATAATTTGTTGCTACTAAATAAAGAATAAAAACAATCAAGCTGTAAGTCAGGATGCTCGTAAGCTTGATGGGCAGATGACTTTTTCGATGGAGCAAAAGAACCAGCCGATAAATCAAATACGTAAAGATAAAGGTCAGCAAAAGAATGGTCATCATACTGCGAAACAAAAAAAGAATGCCCGCAAGCATAAACAAGACCGTCCAGCGCCGCAACACAAGATTTTGAAGAAAAGCATTATAGTATTTCATCTGTAACTCCTTTTTTCGTTGAAATGAAGCAATGAAGCATTTCAGTAGTGCCTAAGAATTATCTAATCATTAAACTATGTAAATAGCAAGAGATTTTATTTTTCTTAAACGAGCGAAAAAATGAAACAAAAAATCCTTAGAAGAATCGTTGGCTTTCTTCTAAGGAAAAGAGTTATTGGTAAACGGTCTTTCCTTCGTTTACGGGTAAAACCGAGTTGATGGACAATAAAAAGAAGCTGGCAGCCAACAGATCAGCACTGCCGCCTGGAGACACATTTTCTGACTGGCAGAAGGCTGCTAGTGCATGAAATGCTGGGTTCGGCAACGCTTGCTGATTGGCTTTTTGTGCGAGTTGCTGAACCAGTGCCAGTACCTCTTGATTGCTGCGGTATAAAATACACGTATCGTCCAGTGTAGCGATGATCGCCAACAGCATGTGGAGCCTTTTTTCAGTCTCATTGGAACAATCCCGAGAAAAATAATCCGCTAGAGCGATTTGAACATGGGGGAACCCAGCAGCAGCTTCCCCATACGCACCGAGATGTCCATATTTGGTTTGAACAGTTTTGCCATGACTTTCCGTTTGTTGAGTCAGCGCACGATCAGGAAATGCAGTGAGAAGCTGGATGTCAGAAAAGACTTCTGGCAAAAAAATCCGCTGTTTGCGACTAAGTTGGCTACTGACGGCGCTGATGAGCAAGCCTAATGCCCAAATGGCTCCTTTATGAGTGTTGATGCCACCAGTGGCTGCCAACATCCCCTGTTCTGCCTTCCGACCGATTGCAGCGATTGCTTCCCGCAACTCTTGAGACATGCTGCTTCCCCAAGACACCAAGGCCATTTCTTCAAAGTATGGCGTCAATGCTCGAGCTGATCGCAGAAAGAGTGCTTGATCCATATCGTGATGGGCACCTGAATCAATGGCATCCACTAACCCAGGTTTTGGGGACAATGTCACTTCTGCAATCAAGGCTTCTTCTACCAATTGGACGAGTCGTCGACAATTTTCTTCTACAGCAAATGCAAACATCCAACTCCTCCTCTATTTTTTGATTTAACCTTTGATCGTTACCCATAAAACATGCAAAACATAGCTTGTTAAAAAACCACAGCTGGCAGTTGCCAAATAAGCGACGATGATCATGATGCCCATTGGCAGTTGCAGCAACAAATCTTTGAAGCATAGCAACAAAACTTGAAAGACAAAAACATTGGCAAGATAGGTTCGATACGCATAAGTAGACAGCCACTTAAATGTCCCTAACTGAGGGGCATTGTTCTTGATCATAGTTGTCCCAAACATAAAGACTGCAAAAATCAATACTAAGCTATATAAGCTTTGCAATGTATTTAAATACGGTGCATGAGCGAAACTTAGATCACCTGCATAATGTAGCAGATGATTGGCAGATAATAGCCCCAATGCTAAACCCACTGGCAAGAAAGCATAGCGAATCTTGTATAGGAAGCGATAGACGGTTTCGTGATAAATCAAAGCGGCTTCGCCATAGATCCCATAGATCACAAAGCTAAAGACAAACCGATCCAATAAATACCAGCTTTCATGATGCGGTCCTTCAAAAACTTGGCGATCATAAAACACATACCAAGCGACATACAAAGCAGTTGCGACGATCAATACTGGCCAAACAGCTTTTTTCTTCGTCAACACTTTGTAGCCTAACCAGACAAAAAACGGCATCAACAATTGGATCTGCAGCATCATGATCGTATACCACAAGTGTGGCGCCGCATCCCCCGTCACATATTTTAGTAAAAACGTTGCTGTATCAGTATAAGGTTTTCCTTGTTGGACAGCGGGAAAGAGCCATAAATAAGCCGTCGTCCAAAGCACATATGGCACGACAAGTTCAAAAAACTTTTCTTTCAAAAATTCTAGATAAGACAGATGTTGACTTGTCTTAACCATGTTATAAACAATAGCAAAAATAAACAGGGGTGCGGTAAATTTCACCAAGACATAAAAGGTACCGATGAATGCTGCAGTCTTTTCATCTTGGGTATTGGATAAGGCAAAAGTCAAAATCGTTTGCATCATTACTGCTGTCACGGCAAATACTTTTTGGAAATCACTGATGTTGATTTTTAAATCGTTGTTCTCAAACATGTTTTTCGCTCACTTTTCTAATAATTACCAAATCTCAGTGGTGAGTTTTGGCCCTTCGTCTGTTTTTACTAAGATTTTTTTTGTTGGATGTTCCAAATACTCCTTTAAGGCAAACCCGCCTTGTTTTGTGATAACTTGAACATCGATCTGTTGAAAAAAGGCTGCCTGCTTTTCCAATAGTTCCAATGGCAGCTTTTCTTTCGTGTCGGCATAAAGCAACAGATCTAAATCACTTGTCGGCTTGATTGCTGCCTGTTTTGCAGCTAATTCAAAACCCAAACTGCCACCAATTCCCCAAGAATAGTACTTCAATAAAAGCCGTGCTTTTTGATAGCTGCGGTAAACTGGATAATTGGCTACTTCATTGAATCGGAAGCTCTCACGACTGGTCAATTCCCAAGGATGGATCGTTCGTTTGATCATGTTACAGGGTGCCTCAAAGGCAAACCGTTCTTGCCGCTTTTCCCCGCGCAACCCCACGGGTAAATAGCTAGGGTTGCTGGGTTTCCCACGACGGACGGTCGCAAAAAGCTGTTCTTTTTCAGAAAACCATTTCGGAATATCAATCATATCAAGAACTTCTTTATCTAATTGAACGATATCGTGGGCACGGTTCATTCGTTACACATTCCATTCTGCATTCATTTTTTCAAATACGTTATTCGTTTCCAGCCGGCCGCTCTTTTTAGCGATCGGATTGGTGTAGCGACTGGTCAACATCGTGTCATTCGTTTTACGCACATCATCAATCGCCTCATTGATCGCTTCAATTACAGTCGCTTTGCTTTCAGAGGTGACAGACTGATCCGTAATGGAGGATAAGAAAGTGAAGATTGCCCCAAGTTTCGTATAATTTTTGATATCATAAGCAATACTTGGTACTTTTTCCGCAGCGGCTTCAATCGCGGCAATCGACCGTTTGGTGACCCGACTTGCACTTTCTTTTGACATTGCCTGAACAGTGATTTTTTCACTATTTAGTGCGATCAGACGACTTGATTGCAAGCCATGCGCTAAGAAAGCCCCAGAGATCGCATTACCAGCGATAAAACCGATCACTGGATGACCCGCTTGGCGTAGTTTGGCATAAGCTGCCGCACTGTTTGCTAAAGCTGCATGAATACCAATCAATTCTTCATTGTAGCCATACGCTTGGCTAGGGACATCGATGACCGCAATGATTGGTCGTTTGACTGCTTTCTCTTTGTCTTCTTGATAAACAGTTTCTAACAGGTGGCCCATCTCATACCCTTCGACTAAACCAACTTCTCCCTTGCGTACCCGATACATCGGATTAGTTGGGTTTGGCACGATCGCTGTAACAACGACTTCTTCAGTAAAAAGGTCAGATGCAGCTGCATAGACAGTTGCACTAGTTGAGGTTGGGAATTGCAGATTCGTCAATGCTGAAAACCAGTGATAACCGATACTGTCAGCAGCAGCTTCTTTGCCTTCTGTTACAGTAATAGGTGCCACTTCAGTTGCTTTATGCGCTGCAAGAGCCTTATTGTATGCCTCGATAGCCAGCGGCTTTGATAGATCAAGTTCGTGTAAAAGAGAAAGATAAAAACCACTTTTTTCGCTGCGATGACTGTCTTTCTTTTCAGCCATCGCAGCAATCACGGCTTCTTGGATCGATTCGACACTGTCAGTCACTAGTTCATCGATCATTTGTGCTGCCAAACGTTGTTTGGCGCCAATGGTGTTCCAAATCAAATCTTTATCACTGGAATCAAATTCTCTCACGCCAGCTTCTTGTTCGATGACTTCAGGACCGTTCAAACCGATACGGGCTTTCTTCGTCGCTATCAAGTAACTCATAAGTGCTGAGGTAATCGACATACCGCCAAAAGAACCCACCCGACCTGGCACTAATCCAATCACTGGCACATACGATTTTATTGCAACGATCAAATTGCCGATTTCTGCAATCGACAATAAGCCGTAATTCGCTTCTTGGAGGCGTACGCCACCAGTATCGAGGATGATGATCGGTGTGATCGGATTGCCCTTTTGGTTTTCTTCCAACACATGAGTCAATGCCGCGATGATTTTAGCACCAGAAACTTCACCGATCCCGCCACCTTGGAATTTTCCTTCCATAGCGATCACGACCACGTTTTCTCCAGAAATCGTTCCACGGCAAACAACGATCCCATCATCGCTTTGTGGCACGATGTCTTGAGCCACCAGATTGGGTGCGATTATTTGGTCGAATGGATCGATCAATTCACGACCGCTCTTGGCATCCAATAATGCGTGCACCCGTTCTCGGGCATTTAATTCTACAAAACTATTCTCCATCTGCTAGTTCCTCCATTGCTTGGGTCAATCGTAGGTAAACCACACCGGGAGTGGCGCCAAAGTCGTTGATCACTATTTGCGCACTGATTGGATAGCGCTCAAAAAAACGTGTCAAGACATTTTGCCACACATCGCCAAAGCCATCACTTCCTGTACAAACTGAAACGGTGGTTTCTTGTTTGTCCGTTGGAAAAAGCAGAATTTCCAAGTCACCAGAACCAACCACGCCAACATGGACTTTTTTGGTGACTGGTTTCGTTGTTTGATACGTATAAGCTAATTTTTCCATCTCTTCTTCTCTCCTCTTGCTCTTATTAAGACCACGTTCTGAATTTCATTGGCGGTTCATACAACCCATCGGACCATTCGATCAAATCATCAACGGTTTGAGCTGCTAGCAATGATCGTTTGGCATCACTGCGTTTGATCCCTAAGTCTTCTGGTAATTTCACGATTCCCGCTTTGCGCAAGGCATCCAGAGAAGCTTTTGTGCTGGTCATTCCTAGTGGGGTTACACCACCGATGGCTGCGATGGCTGCTTGTTTTTCCTCTTTTGAGTTTGCTTTATAAAGATAAGCGATGCCTTCTTCTGTCACGATATGCGTCGTATCTTCACTATAGATCATAATTGGGGCATTGGCTAAACCAGCTTGCTTTTGAACAGCCAACGCATCTAACGTTTCTACAAAAACAGGTTTTTTATTGGAACCATACGTTTCAACCATTTGAACGACTAATTTTTGTCCTTTTGCTAAAGGATCTGTTTCATCCCGCAAGGATTGCCAAGCTGGAGTCGAATGCCGACGCCCCCCCGGATTATGCCCCATATTTGGTGCACCACCAAACCCAGATAAGCGGCCTTTCGTCACTGTAGAAGAATTTCCTTGATAATCTAGTTGTAAGGTCGAACCGATAAACATATCGATGGCATATTGACCTGCAGTTTGTGATAATGCTCGATTGCTGCGCATCGTGCCGTCTTTTCCGACAAAGAATACATCGGGTCGAGCGGCAATGTATTTTTCCATACCAACTTCCCCACCAAAACTGTGGATGCTTTCGACCCAACCAGATTCTATAGCTGGAATCATCGTTGGATGAGGATTCAAGACCCAGTTTTTCGCTACTTTTCCTTTGATTCCAAGCGTTTCTCCATAGGTTGGTAAAAGTAACTCGATCGCAGCGGTATTAAAACCGATCCCATGATTCAACGATTGTACTTCATGTTCTGCATAGATTCCTTTTAATGCCATCATCGCCATCAAAATTTGTAATTCCGTAATGTTTTGCGGATCTCTCGTAAAGAGGGCTTCTAATTGATACGGTTGGTCTGCTACCACGACGACATCGATCCAATCGCTGGGAATGTCGACCCGCGGCAAACGATCGACCACTTCATTAACTTGGACGATCACAATCCCATCTTTAAAGGCTGCTGCTTCGACGATCGTTGGCGTTTCTTCCGTATTGTAACCTGTATAAAGATTTCCTTGGCGATCGGCTTTGTCCGCCGCCACAAGGACCACATTCGGAATCAAGTCGATAAATAAGCGACCATATAATTCCAAATACGTATGAATGTCCCCTAATTTCATGGTTTTGTCTTCAATCATTTGGGCAACGCGCGTACTTTGTGCGCCTGCATAAGAAAAATCGATTTTCGTTGCAATGCCTTTTTCAAATATCGTCAAATGTTCTGGACGGGAGATACTCGACATGATCATATGCAAATTGTTGACTTTTTGAGCATCGACTTGTTCTAAGCTTTTTGATAGAAAGCTTGCTTGTTTTTGATTGTCGCCTTCAAGGACCACTTTGTCTCCCGGACGGATCAACTGTTCTAAGACTTCAATGATTGCTTCCGTTGGGACATATTTTCCATCGAGAAGATGCTCGATTTTTTTCATGGTTTGGGCTTTCTTTTCACGTTTACTTGCCCAGTTTCTTGCAGGTTTTTCCATTGTATTCATCTCCATTTTTGATATAGGAATAAAGCATCATCCATGCCATGTTGATCCAAATTGATCACACGGATCGCTTTGTTTTCACCAAATTTTGCTTGGATCAGTTTTGTTAAGGTATTGCCCGGAGGAAATTCAAGAGCCAAATCAAGTCCTGCTTCGTAGGCAACATCCATGATCTTGTTCCACTGCACCGGAAAAGCAATATTTTGCAGCAAATCACGACGGATCTCTTCAGGATTCATGGTCATCCGCCCATCTGTATTTTTGATGTACGGACAGATAGGCACATCAAGGGATACCGTGTTCATAAATGGCGCAAACCGTTTCACGGGTTCTGTCATCAACACACAATGGGACGGCACAGGCACTGCTAAAAGTTTGGCGGTTTGCGCATGATAGTCTTTCGCTTGAGCCAGCGTCTTGCGCAAGCCTTTGAGATGACCAGAGATCGTATGCTGCATGGGGCAATTTTCATTTGACAAATAGACGGGAGCAGCAGGATCAAATGTTTTTGCCACGAGCGCTTCTGCTTCACTTCTCGTTACACCAACAAGTACCCCCATGGCATAATCAGTCGGATAGGCTTCTTTCATCAATGTCGCCCGATGATAGACCAAGCTAGCGGCATTTTCGAAACTTAAGCTTTCACAAGCTAACGCAGCGGAAAAAGCGCCAATCGAATGCCCCGCCACAAGCTGAGGTTGCACACCAGAGGCTTTCATCTGGTCCGTGTAAAAAGCCGCTTTTACTAAAAGCGCCAACTGAATAGAGACGGTATCTTGTTCGAGATTCTCCGATAGACGGTGTAAATCAAAGCCTGTCGCCTGTTCTAGCCGATGGAAATAACTGGCAGGTACGTCTTCAAGCATCTTGCTGGTCTGACTGCCTTGTCCTGGGTATACGAAACCTGTACTCATGAAACACCTCCTAAGCAATTTCTCTTTCCTGTGTCATAATAACGGAAGTTTGTTATAATAAAAAATACCAGTTTCGTGAATATCCATAACCAAAAGGTATGGAAAGAGGAGTATCTGATGAACCTTGATCATTTACGCTACTTTAAAAAAGTAGCCGAATCGAAAAATATTACCCAATCTGCACAAGAATTATACATCTCGCAACCTGCCTTGAGCCGTGCCATGAAACACTTAGAAAGTGAACTAGGCGTTCCTTTGTTCTATCATGCCGGTCGGCATATCGAGTTGACGATGTATGCTGAAGAATTTTATCCCTATGTCGTTGAGACGTTAGCACGTTTCGACGAAGGAATGAGTGCGATCCAAGCCTTAAATGGAGAAATGGTCCCGGCAGTGACGATCTACTCTGAAGTCGCATCCGTTTCCTTGCCTAACCTGGTGGCGACATTCGTTGAAAAGCACCCTGAGATCCAACTTTCGATCAAGCAGCACGGCAGTAAGGAGACCAACAAAGAACAAGCCTTCTACATTACCTCAGAGCCAAAGAACGGCTTGACTAATCTGCCGATATTCACGGAACCCATCTTACTGGCGATCCCCCAAAAGCACCCCTTGGCAGAAAAAAAAGACTTGCAAGTTGCCGATATCCAACACGTGCCTTTGCTGATGCTGGTTGAAAACAGCCCGCTGCGCAGAACCATTGACGAAGCTTTTGAAGCCAAAAAAATCAGTTTGACTATCGGCTCAACGACGGACGATCCAGCGACGCTGCGCTCCTTTATCAATCAAGGACTAGGAATCACCTTCTTTCCTAAAATTACTTGGGGTTATGAAGATGAGGCACCTTTCGTTTTACGTGAACTAGCAGATTTCCCCTTATCAAGGACGATCTATTTGGCATCAAGCTTTACGAAAGGTCATCCCATGACAAAATTGATTGCAAAAACCTTGATTGAATTTTATCTTGGTTAAACAAAAAGAAGCGTCCACTCGCACGTTAATTGTGCAAGTGGACACTTCTTTTTGTTTCCTATTTACCCCGGTTGAATCATCGAATCGACCGTACATTCATTCACATTGATCTCTTCAATCTCTTTTGACTAGCCACAGTATTGGCTGCAGTCAAGTGAGACCCCATAAGATTTGTTACACGCCTTCAAGTACGGCTGCCTTACCATCACTTATGCGTCAGGCAATTGATCGTATTCTTCATCACTGACTGCTTCTAACCATTCTGAAGCACCAGCAGTAATCGCTACATGGGCAAACCAACTATTTTTTGCTGCACCATGCCAATGTTTGACCCCTTCCTTGATGACTACGACATCCCCAACAGTAAGTTTTTGCGGTTTCTTACCTGCTTCTTGGTACCAGCCTTCTCCTGAAGTCACCAACAACAATTGATACCCACCATCGATATGCCGATGCCAATTGTTGCGACAACCCGGTTCAAAGGTCACATTGCCAACGTTGACTGGAATCGCTGAATCAGCTACTAAAGGATTCAAGTAACTCTGACCGCTAAAATATTGCGCATAGGCATCATTTGTGTTGCCCAATAAAAAGATTCCTGCTTCTTTTGCTGCATCAGCTTTTGACATTTATTTTTCCTCCAATTCAGCTAGCTCTTCTTGATAAACCGTTTTGGCGATGTTAAAAGCAGACCAAGCTTTGGGCCAGCCAACATAGAAAGCCAGATGAGTGATTACTTCTGCAATTTCCTCTACAGTGATCCCGTTTTCCTTGCCAATCGTTAAATGGGCAGTCAACTGTTCAAAATTGCCACCGGAAATCAAGGCAGATATCGTCAATAAACTTCTCGTATGAGGAGCCAATTCTGCCTCACGTGACCAAACTTCACCAAATAACACATCATCATTCAGTTGCGCGAATTTCGGCGCAAAGTTGCCTAAGTTATCTCTTCCTGCTGTTTGTTTCTTGACCATATCGATCGACTCCTTCATCTATTTTAATGAAATGCTGATTTAACCAATTTCGAATAGCTGTATCCGCTTTCTCTATTCTTGAACCACGAACAGCTAATCCAGGATAAACAACTGCATCAGGACAAGTCTTTTTAAAGTCTTCAATGCTATTGCCGAATCCTGAGCCTTCATGAGTACAAAACGGAAATATACTCTTCCCTATCAATCGGTGATCTTTTAAAAAACTCGCTAGGATCATCGGGTATGTGCCCCACCAATTGGGAAAACCGATAAACAAGACCCGTTCTTTAAAAAACGCTGCCGATATCTCTTGATAGAAGGGGAATTCATTGGCCGCTTTTTCTTTTTTTGCTAGCTCGACCATTGCTTGATAGCTTTCAGGGTAAGGATAAGCCGGTTCAAGAGAATAAAGCGGGCATTGTAATTTATCTGCTATTTTCTCTGCTAGAACCCGCGTATTTCCCACTATCAGCTTTTTTCGCTGCCCTTCAATAAGATTCTCCCCTGCTCGTGAATACACAAGTATTGCCGGCATTTTGTCACCTCCTTGGTTTCTCTTCTTGGTATATTTAATAGTAAGGCAAAGCGGAGCCGTTGAATAATGCTTTCTATAAAAAGTCCCTATGCTTACGAAGCATAGGGAGAGGTGGAAGCCAAAAGAAGCGGATCACTCCACTTCTTTTGGCTTTTAGGATGCAATTATTCAAAAGCGTCACGAAAGCGGGCAATGAACGCCGTCACAACCGGCGACATCACACGATTTCTTTTCCACACCAAGACACAGCTGGTTTCGATTTGAGGGACTAAAGGCAAAAATTTGATCGTTTCATCCCTCCGTTCTCCGACTGCTCCGCTGATGGTCAATGCCGAACCAACATGGTTTTCTACTAAGGAAAAGACATTGAAAATCAAGTTATATGTTCCAATGATCGGTAATTCTTCTATTGGTATTTTTGACCATTGACTGAACATTTGCTGCACTTCCGGGCGCCTTGACACTAGCAATGGCACCCCTTTGATATCCTCTGGTGTAATCTCTTCTTTATGGGCGAGAAAAGAATCAGCCGATGTCAACATGCCCCAAGTTTCTTTTCTTGGTAGAACGACTTTTTCGTATTTCTCGATTTCGATGGGTTCGATCAAAATCGCCAAATCCAATAAGCCTTTCTCTAAACGCTCGTTGATATCATCTCCTGTGCCACTGTGAATATGAAAGCGGACATCTGGATAGTCACTGATAAATTCTTCCAACATCAAGGAAAGCGTGTCGGAATTATCTGCTTCCACACAGCCAATTGTGAAATGACCACTAAACAACTGTTTATTACGATCTTCAAACTCTTGCATGGTTTGATCCGTTAGACTCAATATCTCCTCGGCACGGCTTTTTAAAAAACGACCTGCTTCCGTTAAGAGCATTGTACGATTATCACGAATGAAAAGAGCCGTTCCTAATTCATCTTCTAATTCTTTTAATTGACGGCTCAATGTCGGTTGGGTGATGTGGAGCACTTCTGCAGCTTGAGAAATTGTCCCTTCCTCTGCAATCGTGAAGAAATATTTTAATAAACGAAATTCCACTAAATCGCCTCCTCTTTTTTGCAACATTTTAACTCTTAGCAATGAAAAGAATCATCCTACTTCTTGGTCTATTCATTTTTAATAATAACAAAGAATCGCTAATTCAGCGAATCATGCTAAAAAAGCGGAGAAGACTGTAGAATTTTAAGAAGATCGTTTTATGGAATGAAATGTAAAACCTGTTCGCACAAACGAACAGGTTTATCAGCTATTTATTTTATGGCATTTGACGTAGGATAAGTGGGTTTTTGTTATGCTTATTCTTACCCGAGATAGTCTAAATATCTATACAAGCTCATGTAGCAAGTTAATAATAGATCTTTTTTACAAATCAGCTGCGATGAAGATCCTTATGTTCCTTCATTGTAGCTGTGACTTCCGATTAAATTTAGTTTACCATAACAATATTATGTTTCATTTTATTTTTCAAGAAAGGTATCATCCATCTGCTGATACCTAAAGAAATAGCTAGAATCCAATTTCCGTTAGCCAATCCTGCAGGTTCGTTTCAGACGCTTCCACATTTACCCCTCTTACCCCAAATCCTGGGAGAAATTCGTAGTCTGGATATAGCAATTCCAATTCATTTTGACTATTTGTTAATCCATTACCACCGTGTGTTGCAAATGGAACGATTTGTTTGTTGCTAAAATCATTTGATTCAAGAAATGTTAAAATAGCTCTCGGTGCCCGGTTCCACCAAATAGGAAATCCAATAAAAAGAACGTCTGCATTTTCTAGTTCTTCAGTATTCTCTATCAATTCTGGTCTCGCATCCTCTTCCACCTCTACAGTGGCTGTAGCTGTATGTTCATCATAAATATTTGGATAGCCTGATACTGTCTGAATGGAGAATATTTCACCACCTGTCTCCTCTGCGATCATTTCAGCCAAAATGCGCACATCTCCTGCGAGTTCACCGTCTACTATATTAAAACTGGCTCTTGAAACAGCTTCGATCTCAGGCTCTTGTTCTAAATTCTCTGGACGTGTAAAGTATGCTATGGCAATCGTAGCTTCTACCCCTCCATTCCCTACTTGTTCACTTTCTAGACCATCAACTTCTGCTGTATTGTCAGTCGTCGCACCATTTTCTGTCTCTTCATTTTGTGATTGACCACATCCGGTGAGAAAGATCACTAAAAAAAGTATTCCATACAAAATTTTTTTCATCATATTACCCCTTTTTCTTATTATCAATCAGATTGACTTTTTAAGTATATTTCCTGAAGTGTACTTTAGGGCAATACGCTAGAAGCGTTTTTAGATTTTCTTTTACCAATTTCTCACAAAATCAACACAATGAAAAGCCGTAAAACAATTCCTGTTGTTCTACAGCTCTCCCAAGTCTCATCTCTTATTGTTCTATCTTGTTTTTCAGTGTTTAATCTGGGCCAGCGAAGGAAATTCAGAGAAGTTCAAAAGTTGTTGATTCGCCCTCAGATGAATTTTTTCCAATAAACAAAGTAAACATTCCTGGTTCGACGCCATAATTCATGTCTTTTTGATAATAATAAAGATCTTCTTTTGTTATTGTGAACTGAACGGTTTTTTCTTCATAAGCTGACAAAGAGATTTTTTGATATTTCTTTAATTCTTTCACAGGCCTAACTACCAATCCAACGTGATCTCTGATATAAAGCTGGACTGTCTCCAATCTGGAGTAAGCAGAATTGTTGCGGATCGTAATTTCAGCTTCCAACGTTTCATTCATGGTTAAATCACTCAATTTTAACGAATGGT
This sequence comes from Enterococcus sp. AZ095a, assembly GCF_050546735.1. Taxonomy (NCBI): domain Bacteria; kingdom Bacillati; phylum Bacillota; class Bacilli; order Lactobacillales; family Enterococcaceae; genus Enterococcus; species Enterococcus sp. AZ095a. The sequence goes on from NZ_CP172953.1 coordinate 1,845,972, forward strand.
ATGATGCTTCCCCAAAACTCAACCCATAACCAAATGGAAAGAGCGGCTCGTTTGAGCAATCCAGATACTTCGAAACGAAACGTCCTGTATGTGTCTTGCTGTTCAATGGTCTTCCAGTATTGAAGTGATTGTAGTAAAGTGGCAGCTGCCCTACATCTTCTGGGAAGCTCATACTTAAACGACCAGAAGGATTGACCTTCCCAAAAAGTATATCAACGATTGCTTGTGCTCCTTCTGTACCAGGAAACCATGCCTGTAATATTGCATCCATTTGTTTTGTTTCTTCTTTTAACACCAGTGGGCGACCACTGAAATTGATCAAGATATTTTTTTTACCAAGAGCGGTCATTTTTTTAATAAAAGCTCTTTGAACAGCTGGTAAATGAAGGTCCGTTCGACTGCCAGCTTCCCCACTTTGCAAACTGTGTTCCCCCATAGCAAAAAGAATAATGTCTGCCTCAGTGCCAGATTTCAACGCTTCTTTCAGCCAAAGATCTTGCTGTGCAGCTGATGAGGAATTGCCGCTGGCAGTATAGCCAAAGTCTCCAAGTATAGAATCATCTTCTAAAAGCGGACAACCTGGTTCGTAATGAACATATTTTTCCGTAACTGCATTTTGGAGCGCCGTTTTTAATGTTGTGACATCCTCTGTTTTTCCGTGTACTGCCCATAAACCAATCATTGCTTGGTTGTCACCATAGGGACCAACGAGTAATATTTTCTCTTTGTTTGGAGTAAGAGGAAGTACCTCTTGCTTATTCTGCAATAAAACGATCGCTTCGGAGGCAACTTTTCGTGCAAGTTGCCGGTTCTCTTCGGATAAAAGTATTTGAGCCTCTACTTCTTCTGAACTGCCACGGAAAGGATCTTCAAACAGCCCTAAATCCTCTTTAAGTTTCAAGACACGATACACAGCGTCATCGATCAACCGCTGATCAATCGCACCGCTTTCCAGCAGCGGACGAAGCTCTTTCGCATAACAGCGGGTTTTCATATCGATGTCATTTGTTGCTTCGATCGCTAATTTGGCCGCTTCTCGATCATCCGCAGCAATCCCATGAGGAATCAATTCTTGAACAGCTGCATAATCCGAAATAACGACTCCGTCAAACTGCCATTCTTCTCTTAGAATTTGTTTGATCAGAAATTGATTAGCAGTAGCGGGAATACCATCATACGTGTTAAAAGAAGTCATGACTAGTTTGCATCCAGCCTCGACAGCCGCTTTATAGCCGATTAAGTAGTCTTGACGCAGTTTGCGTTCACTCATATCAACTGTATTATAATCGCGTCCGCCTTCTGCTGCTCCATAAGCAGCAAAATGTTTAACACAGGCAGCGATTCCGAACAGATCCCCCCCTTTTTCCTGCTGAATGCCTTCTACCATCGCTTTCGCAAAATCAGCATTTAGCAGCGGATCCTCTCCTGTCGACTCCAAGCATCGGCCCCAGCGAGCATCGCGTACTAAGTCGACCATCGGTGCATAAGTTACATGCGCGCCAGCCGCTCTTGCTTCTTGGGCTGCGGCTTGGTAGGCGCTTTGAATCAACGCCGGATTCCATGTTGCTCCCAATCCTAGAGGAATCGGGAAGACTGTTCGGTATCCATAAATGATATCTGCCATGAACAATAGAGGGATTTTGTGTCGGCTTTTTCTTAAGTAGTCTGTTTGAATCTTTCGAGTTACTTGAGCCCCTGTGACATTTAGTACTGAACCGACAACATCGATGGTTTGTTGTTCGATGCCAAGTTTTTGCTGAGGACCCAAAGACAAATCGCTTCCGTGAAAGAATTCTCCAGATAACTGCACCAATTGGCCGATTTTTTCATCTAAGGTCAGTTGGTTGACTAATTGTACCAGTGTTTGATTTTTCATATTATTACTCCTCGCATAGTTTTTTCTATTGATATCTTAGTTCTGGTGTGATAAAGCGAGTCTTTCCTGTAGCTGCTTCTGCAAAAACTCCTAACTGGACACCGGTAAATTTTGAGTCAGAACATTCGTTTGTAAAATGACGTACAGCGATTTGATCTTTAAACACTACAGTACTCGTTCCATCTATAATCAGCAGATTGTAGCTATTGCTGTCTCCAGATAATTTCAGGGTCAGTCTGTTTCTATCTTTTAAATTATTGGATCGATGCAGATGTAAATCGAAGATGATTTTGCTGGAAAAAAGCTCTGTTTGGTGTTTTGTTTTTCGCAATCCGAATTGGCAAAAATGCAGGTCATCCTTATAGATTGCTATGCCAAAAGTTCCCTCCTGACATTCGTCGACCATCAATGTCGTTTCAAAGCAGCAGTCAGTATCAGCTTGACTTAAGGACAAAAAGGCAATGGGCTCGTCCTTAGAAGTTCCTAAACGGGTCGGTAAGTTATCAATGACCAAATCAGTATCATACGTATAATCAATTGGCAAACGTACACTCTGCAACTTCTTGCAGAGAAAAGGTACCGGTTCATTCCGCTGCTTAACGCTCTTTGAAAAACGATCTGTTTCAACTTCAACCGATGCGTTCCCTGTCTGGTTGACAACTGGCCAACCGTCAATCCACTCTACAGGTAATAGAATCGTTTCACGACCAAGCAGGGTAAAATGACGTTTGGGCCTAGTCGCAAGAGCTGTCAGCCACCAAAAACCTTCTTTATCTTGAAAGAAATCTGCATGCCCTACGGCTTGAAGCGGCGACTTGATATCTCTATTCGAGAGAATAGGATTCATACTTGCTCCTTCATATGGACCATTGATTGATTTACTTCTTTGAATCGTTACCATATGTCCTTCTCTTGTGCCACCTTCCGCCAATATAAGATAGTACCATTCGTCTTTCTTGAAAAGATGTGGTGCTTCCGCGTCGCGTCCACCGCACCCTTGGCTGATTTCTACCGGATCTGTCAGCATTTTCCCGCTGTAAGGATCGATTTCAAATTGTAGAATGCTGTTTTTCCCTTTCATTGATGCAGCAAGTTGGAAGAAAAATCGGCCATCAATAAATGAAAGCGAGGGATCGATCCCAAAAGGACAATTGATCCAGATTGGATCAGACCAGCCATGGTCAAGGTTTTTCGTATGGCAGATGAAATTCCCTTGAGTGACATTTGTACATATCAGAAAATATGTTTCCTCAAAGAAGCGGATCGTTGGGGCAAAAAGTCCCATCGAGTTGCTGATTTCTTTCAGATTGATATGATCTGGACAATCAATCGCATACTGTTTAAATTGCCAATTGAGTAGATCCTGGCTTTTAAAAATCGGCAGACAAGGAAAATATTCGAAACTTGAACAGACTAAATAGTAGGATTTTCCATCGAAACAAATACTCGGATCAGGATGAAATCCTTTGATAACCGGATTGGTATACTTCATTGTGCTCCTCTTTTCTCTTTGTATTGCCACATAGAAAAAAGAAAGCGACACTAGCCGCTTTCTTTTTCGGGTTTACACTTGCTCCTTCAATGCGGCTTGTTCCAATTGATAGGTTTCTTTATCCAGATTTCGAAACCACGGATACCATAGTATTGGGGACAAAATCAGTTGAATGAACAACTGTAAGATGATAATCGACAGTTTCCCTTGAACAGCAGCATGGAACCCAATTGGTAAACCGAAAATGGCAGTAACACCAGTAAAACGAGCGACAAATCCAAAATGTGTTAAAACATAAGCTAAAATTAAAGCAATGCTATTATTGGTAATGAATGGTACCGCTAATTTAAAGTTTAATACCAAAGGCGTACCAAAAATCAATGGTTCAGTGATTCCGAAAAGAGCTGGAACAATTGCGACTTTCCCTGTTTCTCGATACTGCTTGCTTTTCGCTCGCAGCATTAATAATGCTAATCCTAAGCCCATACCGCTCCAAGTTATGATCATAAAGAATGCATAGCCAGTAATGTTTGGCGGTGTTTGGCCTGCCGCAACAGCGTTTAAGTTCTCGACGTCCATTGCCATCCACAGGGCTTGAACGATCGGCATAACGACATTTGTTCCATGAATACCGAAAAACCACAAAACCTGTTGAATCAGTGAGATCAGAATGACTGCACTGATTGATCCTCCGATCCCTTGAAGCGGTTCTTGTATGATACTGTAAACAAACTGATGCATGTTGCCGAAGCTGGTTGCTTCAAAGAGTGAATTTAGTGCAATGAAGAGCACACTGATAAGAATCGTAGGTAAAATTGATTCAAACACTTTTGTTACCATAGGAGGTACACCTGCTGGCATTTTGATTGTCCAACCTTTGTCTTTCAGCCAAATATATACCCTTCCACTTACCAAACCAACGATCATTGCGGAAAATACTCCTTGTGCACTTAGCCAAGTAGCTGGAATTGCGCTGACTTCATCCGTCGTTGTACCTAGAGGGGTAATGATAAAGAAACTAAGCAATGCGATAATAGCAGCAGAAATACCATCTTCTGTCGGACGTAGATTTTTCACTAAATGATAAGCCATTAATACCACGACATAAACAGCCATCGAGCCAATAGTTATTTGATTTAGTTTGCTAAAAACATTTGCGAAACCAGCTAAAAATGAAAGTGCTGGAAGACTATTAGGTAATACTAGAAGTAAAACAGCGATCGAGCCGATCAAAATAGGACCTAGTGTCCCCATCATCGCCCCGGAGATCGATTTTAAATAAGCATTGTTGCCTAATTTGTCAAAAAAAGGACTTAATTTATCGAAATGACCTGTGATTTTTTCTTTCATAATATTTCCTTCCAATCATTTATTGTTGATTTGATAGCGCCTTCAATTTCAACTTGTTATCAATATAACAGACTCTTTAGCGAAAGCGAATATCAATTCCTGACTTGTTTTTGACAAAAACACAGATTTGACTAGTTGATTCTTGATTGTTAAAATCGATAAAAAAGGAGCGCAACGATGGACCATTTATCCCTAGACAGGCTGATCCGTAAGGTTTCTAATCATGAAAAGGCGTATCGAAACGGAAATTTGAAACCTGATTATTCCGACTATAAAAAAGTAGTTGTCAATGGTCAAGAAGTTCTTTGCATGGAACTGACAAATTCACAGATGATTACGCAAGAACAGCCTTTTTTTATAAAACGGCATTCTCGTTTTCAAAATTATCCGATTCACTGCCATGATTGGATCGAGTTTAATTATATGTATGCTGGAAAATGTCAGCAGATCATTAACAATGAGCCACATTTTCTGTATGAAGGGCAAATTTTGCTGATGGATGCAAACACTGTTCACAAGATTGAACCGCTTGGCGAAAATGATATTCTCATTAATTTGATTATTCCCAAGTACTATTTAACTGCAAATTTCTTCAACCGTTTTTCCTCGGACAGCGTTTTGACTTCATTTTTTATTGAAGCCATCACTCATGGAATGAAACATGATCGATTTATTCATTTTGCTTCAGAAACAAGGACACGTCTACAGTTCTTTTTTAAAGAGTTGTTATGCGAATGGTTCGATCGTTCAACAGCATATACCGACATTTGTGAAGGGTTGTTGAGTTTGATCATTTCGGATCTTGTGAATATCTATCAAGACTCTTATACGGATCGTTCTGATCGATATCGAAAGAGCCCGATTGTTCCAATTTTGAAATACATTGAGAAAAATTATGCAAATGTGACTTTGACAGAATTATCGAAACAATTCAACCTTAATCCTAATTATCTGTCCAATCTTTTAAAAAAACACACCGGCTATTCTTACAAAAAACTTGTAATCAATCAACGTATCTTGGCAGCTGATCGTTTTTTACTTTCAACTGACATGGATATCGTTGATATTTCGCAACAAGTCGGATTTGAGAATATTAATTTCTTTTACCAAAAATTTAAAGAAACATATGGCATTACTCCTGGTACAAGAAGAAAGCTTCATTTTTGAATAAATCATAAAGTTGATTTACCACTAAGGCTCTCCAATCTTTTTTTTAATTATCTTTCCATATAAAATTTCTAAGGCTTATTAAAAGAGTTTGAAAGAAAGTTGTAAACAATAATTTATTAACGACTTTTCCATTTATCTTTCGATTTTCCTCAAATATGTGGCGAAAAAGTCAACGCATTTATGTTAAAAAACGTTAGACAAGCAAAAATAAAATAGAAGCGCGTAAGATGGATTTTAAAAGGATCATTATATGATAAACTATTCCTAAATAGTATAGGAGTGATTGAATGAACGTTTTTTTCAGACCACCAAAAGAAGATGATATTGATCAAATCATGCAGATTGAAAATGCAGGATTTACAGCGGATGAAGCAGCATCCAAATCTGCGATGATGGATCGTATACTTACAATAAGTGACAGTTTTATTGTTGCAGTAAATGAAAAGGATTATCCGATCGGCTACGTTGTAGGACCCATTATTTCTAAACGTTATCTCTCTGACGATCTTTTTGAAAGTACTCGTCCTAATCAGCCTTTTGGTGGCTACCAAAGTATTCTTAGCTTAGCTGTCGCTCCTGATTATAGAAACTGCCAAATTGGTAACAAACTACTGTCAGCCCTTGAAGAAAAATGTCGTCTTCAAAACAGAAAAGGAATCACCTTAACTTGTTTAGAATCATTGGTTCCATATTACAAAAAGCATGGCTATCAACTAGAAGGACTGTCAGAATCACAACATGCAGGTGTTGCTTGGTATAATATGGTGCTAGAATTGGCCAACACGCCTAATGAATTCTAATAAAAAACTGCATACTAGATGAAACGCCATTCAAAAGTAAGATATTAAGTCTAACTTTTGAATGGCGTTTCATCTCAAATTAATATTATTTACGAACTTTTCTAAAACTTACTCTGATTTTTCTTGCTAACTTTTCATCCGTCAACGCTTTTTTAGTATTTGAAAGCAACATAACTCTTGATTCAGTGGAGTCCATAATATATTTTCTCTCCCACTGGTCTTGATCTGGACCATCGCCAATGATGCGAATGTAAGACAACAGACTTTTAATCATCTCTTTTGTCAATGTTAGGTTGGTATAGCCATCGTTTTCATAAAAATCATACCATGTATCACTTGGATTTTCTTTCAGTATTTGAATTAGTTGATGGATTTCTTCTAACGCATCGAAAACTTTTACAAATACAAAAACCATTTCTTCCCGATCAATCATCTGATAAGCGTCTAACAAACGGAGCAGTGCTTTTAATGTTTTGCATTGAACGGCTACTGAGAGGTAAATATCATTAAAAAAGCGAGCATTTTCCGGATTTTTATCCTGAAGGGATAATGTAATCTGCTGGCATCTCAGCAATAGATTCTCCCAGGCTACTATCTTTTCTCCTACCATAGAGAAAATTTCTGTGACTTGCTCCTTGATTTTCCGATCACCCGTCAACCATTCTAACCTCGGAATTTTTGTTTCTTGCTTGAGCCAGGATTGAATAATTTTTCGAATCAAATAACAGGCAAACTCGTCCCCAGCGGTTTGATCCTCATGTGTTCCATAGCGAATAACCGCTTCAAAGTAAGCTTCATAGACAGCTTGGATCTCTTCTTGCTGATTTTGATAATATTGTGTTACATGCTCTGAAATTATCTCTTGATTGGTTCGTAACTGATAATCTGCTCGCCAGAAATTCGCTATTTCTTGTAAGAACAAAATATGCGGTTTTATGTTGCCTGTATTGACTAAGACAAACTTATCCATCTTGACTTCTCTAACAGCCATTAGCTCTCTAGAAACAAATTCTGGGCTATTAGGCAAGATCGTCAAGAAATTAGATGCTTGTAAATCATGAAAGGCAACGTGATAATAGATTCCTCTTGATTGATTTGGTTTTGGTGTGTTTGTTAACACCTCATCTCGTGGATCGTGATTCCCTTGTCTACGAGAAACCATTTTGCCATAACCATTATCCGCCCAAATCTCAATCACATCATCTGGAAGCTCAAGTAAGCCAAGATTAAATAATTCCGTCATCTCCCCATAAATGTTCATTGAACATACTGCATGAGGATCGACTTCTTTAACCATATGATATTGCAGATGGACGATTTCGTTGATCACTGCTGCTTTTTCCGCTGCTGACCACTGTCGATCAAGATCTTCTGACCAAAAAGGACAATCCCCTTGTCCACGAAAACCGAGTGTGTAAATAACCTTGGTACCTTTTTGCTCGTGTAAGGCTTTTTTCCATAATTCCTGAAACAACACAAAATGTTCCTCGTATGAAGCCTTCAAACTGGGATACCTTCTAGCAAACATCTCAGCGCCTAGTGGCTCGGCATGATGATGTGTATAGATCAACCCCATCGCTTGCGCACTTTCTCGATGTCTATGACTGTTCTTATCTGTTCCAGGGATGATGACATTTCCGCCTAAACGTAACAATGTTTCATAAATACGTTCCCATACATATTCATTTGAACCATTATCTTCCCATTGATCCAGCAGCAACTCATCATTAACGAACCAGCCCCGATAGTCCGTTGCAAAATCAGGCAATGTTAAGTCAAAACCTGTCCATTCAATAAATGGCTTTTTTATTGGGGGAATCTCCATGAAATACCAAAAGGGTTGAACACCTAAAATTTTATGAGAGATTTCAAGAACCCCATACATTAATCCTAACGGTGTTTCAGCACACACTTTTACTTTATCTGGCGATACGAAAAGTATATGAAAAGCATCCGTTTCATTTTTTTCATCAAGTAAAACCAATTCAATTTCATTTGCCTTCTTTGTGTCTGCCACAACGGTTAAAATGTCACGCTGCAATATCTCGCAAGCATGCCCAATCACTTCATTTTCCAGCTGTTTTGACGTGACAGAAGTATTTTTAGAAATGAAAAATGTTGTTTCCATGTAATCACCCGTTTCATCTATATAGTTTATTATTTTATCTTCAATAAAGAACTTTCTACTATGTTGTAAAAGGCAATCGAATTGCTTATCAGCCATAAATCTCTCGTCACTATTTTCTGCAAAGATATTTTCAAATGGTCTAAACGTTTTGTTAACTGTTTACTTTGATACCGCTCATAAATTTAGAATAAGCGAAAAGCTTGTCTAAAGAAATAGAGAAAGTCGATGAAAAAAACGAAAAAACAGACTTTCTTTGTGTTTTTTGATTTTTCCTCGTCTCCCTTTAACTAAGGTTTTATCTTGTCGTTGTAGAACATGATCTTTTATGCCTATTCAGCTTGTCGTGTTTAATCATATGTACAGCAAACAAGCCCACACTCATAAGAGCATGGGCTTAGTGAGATCATCGTCAATTCTAAATCTTCAATTAAAATCTGGCTTTTATCAATTCAGATTTCAATTGCTGAATAATGAAGACAATTTCTTATTTTTCTTCAATTACATATACTTCTCAACTTCATTAATTTCTTTTTGTAGTGCTTTTTCATCGTACTTTTCATACTTACCGGCTTCGTGTGCGATCTTTTTGATTTCGTGAATCGCTTTTTTCTCAACGATCCATTTCTTCATACTATGTTTTTTTGCGTCAGCATCTAGTGTGTCTAATTCAGCTAAATTCTCATCTAACTTATCAAGAACCTCGGCAATCTTTACCAATGCTTTTGCTTCCTTTTCTTCATAGTTTGTCATAGATATCACTCCTTAAGTATTTGATATATTTATCTTACTGCTGTAATTAAATATTTTCAAATTAAATGTACTGTTTATCACAAAGTTTTATCTGATTCTCACTGAAGAAACAGAAAACATTAGATTCTTGCAATATTCTACTCATTTTTATACTTATTTTTATCCTTAATGATTTATCATAAGAAAAGTATCGATTATATAAAAAGATAATTTAGTGAATCAGCAAACATTCGGTGTATCTTTTATGATAAAGTCATTTAGCTTTTTTACTTTCTTATGGTTGCAGCAAAATTTTTCCGACACTTTTTCCAGATTCTAAATAATCATGGGCAGCTTTTCCGTCAGCTAAGGAAAAAAAGGTTGGTTGACTGATTTTCATTTGATCCTTGCTAAAGTAAGTAAACAGTCGGGTGCTTCTTCTCTCCCGCTCTTGAAAACTTGTCAAGTAATCCCACAGATCCCCTGTCAAAATACTTTTTGATTTTGATAACAAGGGAATAAAGTCGATCGCTGGCGGATTTCCGCCGGCCATGCCAAAAAAGATAACCTTCCCTCTATTTTTGAGCAAGTCGACACTTTCGGCTAATGTATGCCCAATGCCATCATAAACGGTATCAAAGAAAGAAGTATAGGTTTCTTGCCATTCTGTATTTCTTAAAAAGACTTGTTTTGCTCCTTGGTCTAAAGCCAGTTGTCGCTTTTCTTCCGTGGAAGTGACGCCATAAACTTCTAGACCATCTGCGGTTAATAGTTGCGATAAAATTTGTCCAACACCACCACTTATCCCATGGACGAAGACCTTACTATTATTCACATTATTGCCAAGATCATGAGCTAAAAAATCAGCTGTCAACCCTTGCAGACCAATACTGGCTGCTAATTTAGATGGTATACCTGATGGAATATGGATGGCATTTTCCTCAGGAACAGCCACCAATTCTGCATTAGCAAAAGGAACATCCACAAAAAGAATCGTTTCCCCTAGCTGAAACTTAGAGACTGATCTTCCTTTTTGAACAATCCTCCCTACACCTTCATAGCCATTAATAAGAGGGTCTCGGGATTCAATATGATAGCTGCCCTTTCTTCGATAAATATCTGCATAATTTAACCCAATATACATCATTTCTACCAATAGTTCATTTTCATGAATAGTGGGATCAGGCAATTCACCATAAGTTAACACATCTGAATCGCCAAATTCTTTAAAGTACAATGCCTTCATGCACAAAACATCTCCTATCTTTTGCCAATCAAAATCGTGTGATTTTCTTTATGAAACCAAAGCTCTATCACTTAGCCAACTATCATTAGATTGAAATCATATAAAAATAAATAATTTAAGTTCTTTTGGTCATTTTTTACTATAAAAAAAGCACCTTCTCACGAAGGTACTTTCATTCTATTCTTCTAGATGAGATTCGTCAAAGTAGATTATTCGTTCAGATCCTCCTTATCAATTCCGGTTATGTCTAACCCACCTTATTCCTAGATAAATCAACTACTTTTGTGTAAAACAGGATTATAACAAAGCTGACTATTACTAAGAGAAAGAAGTGAGGATTTGAAGCCATCATCTTTTAAGTCTGACAAATCCTCAGATGTAGTTCATTACATCGGAACCAAACTGACTATCCATGGTTTTTAGAGGATATCAGGAAAGAGATGGCAAAAGTCGCCCGGCGATCAATCAATTGTATCATATAAATAATTATCCCCACTCGAAAAAAATTAAGCCACATCGCTTCTACTTGTTAAAGGCCTATTTGCCTTAATTCGTCATTCAACCACTTAAATCCATCATGGATGATTTGCGCATGATCAAAAGCAAAAAGAGATTCCCAGTTCTCCGTAGAGGATCGTTCTTTTGACGTAACATCTTGATAGAGTACTTTATCCTTATCAACCCTATACCAAAAAGCCTCAGAAGCATCATCTCCTGCATAAAGAGTCTTCATCTGCTGTAGAACAGTTATATAGACAGCAGAAATAGTCCATCCACGGGGATCCCGATTTTTATCTCCATATACACCTAATAAAGAAACTTCCTGCACTTCCACGCCCGTTTCTTCCTTTAACTCTCTGATGGCGGCCTTAATGATATTTTCTCCTTCGTTAACGAAGCCACCTGGCAAAGCGAACCTTCCTTTGAAAGGATGATTTTTTCTTTTGACAAGTAAAATGTATACTGCATCCGACGTGACATTGAATATCAAATTGTCAACAGTAAATGCTGGTTTTGGATATTGTGGTAATTCCTGCTTCTTATACCAGCTTAACCACTCTTCTTCGTTCATTTCCTCTTCTGATACTTTATTTGCCATGTGATTGTCTCCTTTTGCTTTGAGTTATCCGAAAGATTTAACGTTTTGATAGATAGGCTTTTTGCTTAAATCAAAGATTGACATAACGCCTTTATAAATTTCAAAGACTCGTAAAACATTTCGGTCTTCTACAGAGGGGTATATTTTTGCCATGTAAGGATTTTTCTCAAAAATTTCATCTAAATAGGTAGAGCCTATTTCATTTACTCTCCCTTGTAAGGTAATAGAAAACGATTCCATTGATGTTTCTCCTTCTATACCTGTGATGGAAACGACCGGGTTCATTTTGAGCTGTTTATAAAACGGCTTGGATATTGCAGTCAAAAAATACAGCTTCGTTTCTTTTACCAACATAATATCGATTACTCTGGTGACCGGATTTCCGTTTTCGTCTACTGTGGCGAACACGGCAGAATGAATCTCATTTTTTAAATAATTCAAATAATCTTCTGTCTTCATTTTTGAATGGTCCATGAATGCGCTCCTATCTAAAATGATCGATTTCTCTGATCGTTTCAACTATATTTCCTTGTAGAATAATCGTTTTATCCATGAGTTCATCTGGTATGCGTTGTACTTGTTGGTTATATACGATATAGGTCGACTGATTCGTTGCCCTCGTCATTTCTTGGAATGGATATTTTATAATGGAAGGCGTGTTGTTACCAATACCGATCTCCCAAAAAACGATTTTAGTTCCTAAATAATTTTCTAGAAATTCTTTGTATCGGTTAGCTGCGCTTTCCCAACCATCATCTTGTACAAAAAATTGATCTATCCGTAAATTGACCCGCATCGGTTGTCCACATTTGGGGCAATATGGTATGAGGTGCTTGGGAATTTTGAACTGACTCTGCTGATGGACCATTTGCATAATCAATGATTCATTCTCGTACGTCTTGTTATGGCAGGCACGTGAACATTGAAATAACCCATAATCACCTTGTGTATAAAATAATCGTCTCTTATCAAAGCCCGTCTTTTGGAACTGATGATCTACATTAGTAGTAATGACAAAGTAATTTTTTTCTTCTACCAAAGATAGAAGCTCTTTATATAGCGGCAAAGCCTCAGGCTGATATCGATTATGAAAAACATGTTTACTCCAATAACCCCAATACGTCTCTAATGAATCGAAGGGATAAAATCCGGCAGAATACATATCGGTTAAATGATAATGATCAATATAGTCTCTGAAATATTTTTTGAACCGTTCACCAGAATAGGTTAACCCGGCAGCAGCAGAAAGGCCTGATCCAGCACCGATAACGATTGCCTCTGCTTCAGTTATCTTTTGATAAACTTTCTGATAATTGTTGTAGTTTTTCATAGTACAACTCCTTATCAATGTCTTTAAACACATTGAAAATAATTTTTATAGGTGAATGAACACGCGTTACATATTCTTGCGTTGTTTTGATAGCGATCTCTGCAGCTAACTCATTGGGAAAACGAAATTCTCCTGTTGAGATACAACAAAAAGCGACGCTCTTCAATTGATACTCTTCGCAAAGCAACAAGACGCGACGATAACAGTCAGCCAATAAGGATACGTGTTCTTTAGTTACGGTATCTTTTATGATTGGCCCAACAGTATGTATCACTTTTTTTGCAGGCAAGTTATAGCCGTCGGTGATTTTTGCATAGCCGGTTTCTTCCAAATGACCTTGTGCGTCCATGATTTCTTTGCATGCTAGTCTTAATTGAATACCTGCTGCAGAGTGGATCGCATTGTCGATGCACCTGTGTAATGGAACAAAACATCCTAGTAGCTGTGCGTTTGCAGCGTTTACGATGGCGTCCACTTCCAACCTCGTGATATCTCCTTGCCAGAGATAAAGGTTTTTTGTATACTGTTGCGCATCGTTTAGTGAAAAAATCTGATTTTCAGCTCTTTCTTCTAAAAGAAATTGATTTTGAATGTCAATAAAGTCCTTATGAATAGGTCGCGCTTCTCTTATATTTAATAAGCATCGCAATAAATCATTTTGTTCTTTCGGATCATCCGAGCTAGCATCTACTATTTTACTTAAGTGACTGTTTTCCTCTAATAAATAGTTAATCAGCCATTTCCTCTTTTCGCTATGGTTCATCGTCAACACCTTCTTTATAAAAATTTCCCGATTATTTTCGATAATCGGGAAATAGCAAGACTAATTTAACAACTCTTTGATTGCTTCTACGCGACTCGTCAAAGGCTTACCCAAAGCTTGTTCAAAGTCACTAGATGTCACATCTAATTGATTATTTTTAATATCATGTTGGAAAGACAAGAACATTTCTGCAACAGGTTGTGGTAAACCGCCTGCTGTCAAACTATCTACAAAGGTTTGATCATCAGATGAAACTACTTCGATTTCCTTCCTTGTTGCTTCTTTTAAAGCTGCTGCTAATTCAGCATAAGTAATAGGGCTGCCCGATAATTCAAGGATTTCAGGGTATTCTGTTCCTGCTAGTGCTTTTGCAGCAACCTCAGCATATTCGCGCTTCAAAGCCCAGCCGGTTTTGCCTTCTTTAGCTGCGTAAACGAATTTCCCACTAGCTAACGCACCGCCAATAATCGGCATTTCATTTTCTAAATACCAGTTATTACGTAAAAATGTATGCGCAATTCCCGCTTCTTTGATTTGTTTTTCAGTAAAGATGTGATCAGCAGCTAATGCACTTGTTGAGTGATCTGCATCAGCAAAACTTGTATAAGCAATATACTGAACACCAGCGTCTTTGGCTGCCTTAACCACATTAGCATGTTCTTCTTGGCGATTGCCTGGTGCGCCAGACACAAAAAGCAAGCGGTCAATGCCGTCAAAAGCGTTACTCAACGAATTGATGTCAGAATAATCCCCTACTCTTACATTGTAGCCTTTCTCTTTTAGTGTAGCTGCTTTTTCTTCAGATCGTACCAAAGCATAGATCTGATCTTTAGAAACTAAATCTTTCAAGAATTCAAGTGCATATCCTCCAAAACCACCAGTAGCTCCTGTTACTAAATATGTCATATAAAACACTCCTTTTTAGTTCGTACATTCTGCTGTACAATTATAAGATACACCTATATAATAAATAGTATGTTAAGATAAGTCAAGAAGAAAATCTAAAAAGGACTGAATTCACTTGAAATATTCTATTCAACTCAGTGATGCAATTCATATTATGTGTTATATCGTCATCTATAAAGATACTAATATGCTCTCAAGTGAGATGATTGCTCAAAGTGTAGAAACTAATGCTGCAAATGTCAGAAAAATAATGGCAAACTTAAAAAAATCTGGACTGATTCGAACAACTACTGGGAAACCAAAGCCCTATTTAGCAAAGGACCCCAAAGATATTAGTCTACTTGATATATATAAAAGTATTCATGGAAACACAAATCTCATTCAAGTCGATCCTAAAACGAATCCAGACTGCATTGTTGGTGCAAATATACAAGAAGTACTGGATGGTGCGTATAATGAATTGCAAGTAACTGTCGAAGAAAAAATGGCGAAAATCAATCTGTTCTCTCTATTAACAAGTATTGCAAGTTTAGAGGAAAGCAAACGACCGGAAAACAAATCTTTTCTTGAGCCATTTTTATAAAACCAAAAAACCCATTGAGATACTGACATCTCAGTGGGCTTTTTCGTTACAAATGAAATTGATTTACGTCTTCACATCTTTCGACACCACTCATAAGAAAGAGCGTTGTCATTCACTTGCTTTTTCTGCAGCTCTGACTATTGCTCATAGAGACAGTGTATGCACAAGAGCAAATATTTCTTTCTTATCGACCAAACGACTAAATTCTTTCACTACTCGACTGCCTAAATTCACTGTGGCACCAGTAACTGCCTACTTCATTTCCGTTCCTCTTTTCTTTTACTCGTGGATGTAAAACAGCTTGATCTATCGGCCTGCTACTTAGATCAACTACAGAAACATTTCATTCTTAAAGTTCAAATACCCGTAAAACATGTTTGTTTCCCTCTGATGATCGATGTCATTTCAATACGGATTTTGCATCCAAAAAATTAGTTACTCTCTGAATTTTCCATTGACGATATTTGAGTGAGCTGGCGTCGATTGCTCACCCTTCATTTAATTATCGAATCATACGGAGGGCTATCAATTTGATAGTAGAACGGTTTGGTGATCGCCGTCAAGAAATAAAGCTTCTTCTCTTTTTCTAGCGTGCTTTCTTGATGATCATTTAAAAGTGGCATCTCAATTTAGTTTTTTGATAGTGTTTCAGGAGAGAAGTAATTAATACGCTGCTATTTCTTTATCTCTGTTAATAGCCGAGACTTTTTTTTGAGCTACTTCTCTTATACATTTGTATCATACTCAAAACTTTATCACACTGCTAAGATAGGTCACTCAACCCATTTTCTTTTTTCAATAGCAGCTTGAAAAGAATTTTCTTCATCGCTAAATATTCCAGAGTTGAACGATTGGATAATCTGCTTTTCTTTAAATGCTTTCCTCTATGGATTCATTCATTTTTATGTAATGGTATGAAAAAAGCACCTCCTTATGAGATGCTCTTTCATACGCTGACAACTAAAAATTCTCAAGCAAGAGATTTTTTTCTTGTCCTTTTATTCAACAGTGACAATCCGTATAACTGTTTAAATTTTATAAACGGTTAAATCACTTTTTTCTAACACAAGAAAAGATTGCTTTATTAGACTTTTCAAATTGAAACGAGTTACTTCTTCGGTTCATCCTCATCCATCTTAAGAACTGCCATGAAGGCTTCTTGCGGTACTTCGACAGAGCCGATTTGTTTCATCCGCTTCTTCCCTTCTTTTTGTTTCTCCAGAAGTTTGCGTTTCCGAGAAACGTCACCGCCATAACATTTCGCCAATACGTTTTTACGCAAGGCTTTAATGTCTGAACGGGCAACGATTTTTTGTCCGATGGCTGCTTGGATCGGTACTTCAAATTGTTGTCGTGGGATCAGTTTCTTCAGTTTTTCAACGATGGCTTTGCCTCGTTCATAAGCAAAGTCACGGTGAACGATAAAGCTCAATGCATCGACTTTTTCAGTGTTCAGCAAGATGTCCATCTTCACTAGCTTGCTAGTTCGGTAACCAGACATTTCATAATCCAGTGATGCGTACCCTTTCGTGCTGGATTTTAATTTATCAAAGAAATCAAAGACGATTTCCGATAATGGGATCTCATAAACGACGTTTACTCGATAATCATCCAAGTAATCCATCGTGACAAAGTCTCCCCGTTTGCGTTGGGACAATTCCATTACAGCACCGACGTAATCGTTAGGGACCATGATTTGTGCTTTGACGTAAGGCTCTTGCACGTTGTCGATCGTGACTGGTTCAGGAAATTCTGCTGGGTTATCAACGACGACCATTGAGCCATCTGTCTTGTTGACATGATAGATTACGGATGGTGCAGTCGTAATCAGCTCAAGGTTAAATTCACGTTCTAGCCGTTCTTGCACGACATCCATGTGTAATAAGCCTAAGAAGCCGCAGCGGAACCCAAATCCTAACGCTTGAGAGGTTTCTGGCTCAAATTGCAATGCTGCATCATTCAGTTGTAATTTTTCCAATGCTTCTCGAAGGTCGTTGTAGCGTGAGGTATCGATTGGGTACAATCCGCAATAAACCATCGGATTCATTTGGCGGTAGCCTTCCAATGCTTCGGCTGCTGGATTGTTGGCTAAAGTCACCGTATCTCCGACTTGCGTATCTTTAACAGTCTTGATGGCAGCAGTGATATACCCAACATCGCCCACCATCAACGCATCTCGTTGAATGGCTTTGGGTGAAAAGACGCCGACTTCCGTGACATCAAAGGTCTTGCCATTGCTCATCATTTTGATTTTATCTCCAGGTTTGACCATCCCGTCCATAATGCGGACGTTTAAGACCACCCCACGATAGGAATCGTACACGGAGTCAAAGATCAACGCTTTTAACGGTGCTTCAATATCACCTGCTGGAGCTGGGACATACTCAACGATTTGTTCCAAAATGTCTTCGATCCCAATACCTGCTTTGGCACTCGCTAAAACAGCTTCACTGGCATCGATACCGATAACATCTTCGATCTCTGTTCGTACCCGCTCAGGATCGGCAGCTGGCAAGTCTATTTTATTAATGACTGGTAGGATCTCTAAATCATTGTCTAACGCCAAGTAGACGTTTGCCAATGTCTGTGCTTCGATCCCTTGAGCCGCATCAACGACGAGTACGGCGCCTTCACAAGCGGCCAAACTGCGGGAAACTTCATAGGTGAAATCGACGTGCCCTGGGGTGTCGATCAAATGGAAGATGTAGGTTTCTCCATCTTTGGCGGTATAGTTAAGTTCCACAGCATTTAATTTGATCGTGATTCCTCGTTCACGTTCAAGATCCATGGAGTCCAATAATTGGTTTTGCATTTCCCGAGACGTCACCGTATGGGTTTGTTCCAAAATACGGTCCGCCAGTGTTGATTTCCCATGGTCGATATGGGCGATAATGGAGAAATTACGAATCTTCTCCTGTCGTTTTTTCATTTCTTCTATGTTCATGGATACGTTCCTCATTTCTTTTAGTCAGCTTTTCTATTATACCAACGAAACGCCAATAGTTAAAGTATTTTTCTTAACCGTTATTTAGACATATTCATTCAGGTTTTGCTATACTAGAGCTAGCAAATAAATTGGAGTTGAAAGAATGGACAATAATTTTCATCAAAATCTACATATTCGAGCGGTGGATGAAAAAGACGTTGATCAGTTCAACGAAC
Source organism: Enterococcus sp. AZ095a (assembly GCF_050546735.1). Classification (NCBI taxonomy): domain Bacteria; kingdom Bacillati; phylum Bacillota; class Bacilli; order Lactobacillales; family Enterococcaceae; genus Enterococcus; species Enterococcus sp. AZ095a. The sequence continues at coordinate 1,864,606 of NZ_CP172953.1, forward strand.
TGTTAAGCTACGTTTTTCAGATCACTGAATCGGATATTGAAGAAAGCGGCTATGAGAGCAAACGGGAAATGATTAAATCTAAGCGCCCGATCTTAGAGCTTTCCAAGGTCTTTGGCTGGTTCAATGAAGACAAGTTGATCTCGCAAATCGCCGTTTATCCTTGTGAAGTCAATATACACGGCAAATTGATCAAAATGGGCGGAGTGACCGGTGTTGGGACCTACCCTGAATATGCCGGACATGGCCTGATGAAAGACTTGATCAAGCTTGCCTTAGAAACCATGCGGGAAGATCAGCAATGGATCTCCTACCTTTATCCATACAATGTGCCTTACTATCGTCGCAAAGGCTGGGAGATCATGTCCGACAAGCTGACCTTCAAAATTCGTGATACCCAGCTTCCGAAAACCAAAGAAGTCCCTGGGATCGTAGAGCGCAAAGAAGTGGATGACCCTGATGTTTTTACTGTCTACAACCAATTCTCCCGCGACAACCATGGTGCCTTGCAGCGGACCTCTTTTCACTGGGAAGAGTATTGGCGCTATGAAAATGAAGAAGAGCGCACCGCGGCTGTCTATTACAATGCCAGTGGTCATCCGACTGGTGTACTTTTTTATTGGGTAGCCGAAGAAGTCTTCCATGTAAAGGAAATGTTCTACTTGAATCAAGAAGCCCGCAATGGTCTTTGGAATTTTATCTCTGCTCATTTCTCAATGGTCTATTGGGTCAAAGGAGACATTTATTCAAATGAACCCCTGTCCTTCTACCTGGATGATAGCCAAATCAAAGAAACCATTGAGCCTTATTACATGGCGCGGATCGTCGATGTTGAACAGTTTTTGAAAAACTTCCCATTTGAAGCCTTTCAAACACCCTTTCACTTTGTTGTTTCTGACCCAGTTGCCGATTGGAACAACGGAATCTTCGGTGTCCAATACAATCACGGGGAGATCGTGGTTTCAAGAGAAGCCATCGGAAAAGCTGTCCAATTGGATATTCAGACATTGTCGTGTCTGTTGATGAATTACCGCCGTCCAGCTTACTTAGAGCGTGTGGAACGGCTAAATACCGATTCAGAAACACTGGCATTACTAGAATCGATCATCCCTGATATGGAAGCCTATTTCAGTGATTATTTCTAAACAACGAATCAACAAAACGTACAACTATGAATGATTAAGGAGTGTTTTTGAATGAAACTATATTTTGCTGCTCCCCTGTTTGCTGCTAGTGACCTTCGCTACAACGCCGAACTTGTTGCGTCGATTCGCCAGCAGTATCCGCAGCTGGAGATTTATTTACCTCAAGAAAATGCCGCGATCAATGATAAGTCCGCCTACGCGGATAGCAAAATGATTGCGTTGGCAGATACCGAAAAAGTACTGGAAAGCGATTTGATGATCGCTTTGCTGGATGGTTTGACCATCGATGCTGGGGTTGCCTCTGAGATTGGCGTCGCCTATGCAAAAGGCATTCCTGTTTTAGGGCTTTATACGGATAGTCGCCAACAAGGTGCCGATAATCAGCAAAAGCTGGCAGCATTACAAACCGTTGCGGAAAATCAGTTCCACTATGTCAATCTTTATACGGTGGGTTTGATCAAGCTAAACGGTGAGATTTATTCCTCTGAAGCAGCACTTGTAGCTGGCTTAGCAGACTATCTTTCGGAGGACAACTAAATGGGGCAAAATTATCAGCGACTGCAAAAGGTATTCACTATTTTCGGTATTCTCGTGTTTTGTTTTTCTTTGTGGGAATTTTTCCGTGGCGTCTATCCGCAAACACAAGGACTGATTTTCTTGGGTCAAGCCTTACTTGGGATTTTATTGATCTTTGTCCCAGAAATGAGTAAAAAGTTCTTAAAAATCCAGCTACCAAATGCCACCGTCTACTTTTATTGGTTTTTCTTGCTGATCTCCGTATTCATGGGGACGATCTTACATTTGATCGAAACCATTGCTTTCTGGGATAAAATTCTGCATGCGGTAAGCCCAATGGTCTTGACGGCTGTAGGCTATGGATTGATCTGTCTCTTACTAAAAGAAGTGCCCGTTTCAAAAGTTTCGCCTTGGTTATTTTTACTGATGGGCTTTGCTTTTGCTGGCTTGTGTGGTGTTTTCTGGGAGTTTTGGGAATTCATCTGCGACTCTGTTGGTGGAATGAATCTCCAACGTTATGCAACCTTAGATGGCACCCCGTTTATTGGTCGTGAAGCATTGATGGATACGATGGGCGATTTACTAACCAACACGATTGGTGCTGCTTTGATGGGCGTGATCGCGTATGTTCAAGGACGAGGCAAACCTGATTACTTTGAAAGTTATCGGATTAAAAAATTATCATAACCAACCTTTAAAAGCTTGTTGAAACCATCGTTTTTCAACAAGCTTTTTTCTTTTGTTCTTTTATTGATAAAGAAAAATTTATAAAAATACTTAAATAACACGGCTTATTTTTATAATTTCGCTGTCTAACAAGGTTCGACCTTTCTTACACTTCCCTATAAAACGGTTACAACTACAAGAAAATTCCCTCGTTTAATCATTTTTATTTCCCCAAAAAACCATGGTCTGTTATAATTACATTATTCATTTGACATTGCGTCAGTAAAGGAGAGGCTTATGGTTCTAACAGTGTTTTTTATTTTATGCTGCTTGATTTTTTCATCGATCACCTATGCGTTCTCTAAAGATGCCCGAAAATTTGTCCAACCTTTATCAATCAAAATTATTTTTATCGCATCAGCTATTATTGCGGTTTGGACAATGTTCTTTTCAATGGTTGCATTTGTCGCTTGGGTCATCTAAAAAAACATTCTTGCCAGTTGCGGCGTTTTCGCTGCATTGGCAAGAATGTTTTTTTGTGGTTAGAAAAGTTTGATTTGATTCAAAGGCCAAAAACGCAGCAGCACTTTCCCCTCCATTTGATCTTCTGTTACGACCCCGAAACTACGACTGTCCCGAGAGATCAAACGATTGTCTCCCATCACAAAATAGCTGCCTTCAGGAACAGTTACCGTAAAATCGTCGGTAAAGTGTTCTGCACCAGCGGCGATCTGCTGAAACATTTCGCGATAAGAATATTCGTCTTGTAATTGATCGTCCGCAAATTTCTCTTTAAACTCATCTAAATAGGGTTCTTCGTATACTTCTCCATTGATTGTTAGGACATCATCTTTCATCTCAATCGTATCACCGGGTAAACCAATCAGCCGCTTGACAGCAATTTTGCTTGGATCATCTGGTTCAACACATATCACGATGTCTTGGCGGTCATATGAAGAAATTTTTGATGCAATCAAACGCTGCTTATCGGCCAAAGTTGGATCCATAGAATGGCCACTGACTTGAACTGGCGTCAGGACAAACAAACGGATGAGAACCACGGCGACGATAAAGAAAAGCAGTAACCAATTCTCTTTTAGGATTTTTACCATAGCTGCTCTTTCGCTCCTTTACTGCATCTTTTGTCATTATCAAAGCTCGTTTCTGGCATTCTGACAAAAGATATCTTCCTCAATCTTACGTGGAATTTTTACATTGAGCAAGAGAAATCATCGATTTTTAAAAAAATATGACATTTCTAGTGGCCATAAAGAACCTTTTACGTTCGATCACGACTCAAGAAAGCAAACACATCTTTTCGACTTAGACTCCCTACGAGTTTCTGCTCTTCTTCAATCACTACCGTGTCATGAGTTGCAAATAAGGTATACAACTCATTTAAAGTAGTAGATGCAGCGATTTGAGGAGCCACTGGGTTGACTTCATCGCTGAAAAAGTTCATCCGCATCAAATCCCCTGCAGTGACCAGTTTTGCTTCGTCTTCACCGGTCTCTTCAAAAAAACTTTTCACAAAAGCAGTTTTTGGTTGCGAGACAATCACTTCCGGTGTATCACATTGGACGATCTTCCCTTGATTCATGACAGCAATGCGCGTACCTAGTTTTACCGCTTCTTTCATGTTATGCGTGACAAAAATAATCGTCGTCCCAAGCTCTTGGTGCAAATCGAGGACTAACTCCTGTAAGGAATTTCGAGAAATTGGATCAAGAGCACTAAAGGGCTCGTCCATCAGAATAATTTCTGGGTTAGCAGCTAACGCTCTTAAAATCCCGATCCGCTGCTGTTCTCCTCCTGACAACTCTTTAGGCATTCGATGGCGGTATTGCTCTGGGTCAAGTTTGACCTGTGTCAGCAAACGATCCACGGCTTCTGAGCGATCTTTTTTCGACCACCCTAACATCTCTGGGATTACTTCAATATTTTGCTTCACATCCATTGTCGGAAACAGGGCGATTTGTTGGAGAACATACCCCATTTGCCAACGCATTTTTTGGATATTGTATTCTTTGATTCGTTTTTCTTTGAAGTAAATATCGCCATCCGTTGGTTCTGACAACGCGTTGATCATCTTCAAAGTCGTCGTTTTCCCACTCCCAGAAGGACCGACCAAAACAAAGATTTCCCCTTTATTGATGCTCAGATCTAATTGATCGATCACTATTTTTTGATCAAACTTTTTACTGACGTTTTTAAATTCAATAATTGGTGTCATTCTTGTCCCTCCTTAATTAATCCTTCATCTATCAGGAAGGTACGCGCGACTTCTGCTGGATTTTTTCCTTCGACATTGACCTGATAATTCATTTCACTCATTTGTTCTTCGGTGATTTTACCTGCCAGCTTTTCCAATGCACGGACGACTTCTGGATGTTCCTTGGCAAAGGCTTCTTTCATCAAAGGCGCTCCTTGATAAGGTGGAAATAGTTCTTGATCGTCTTCTAGAATAACTAAGCCATATTGACGCAATTCACTGTCCGTGGAATAGGCATCCAGTAGATTGATGTCGCCATTATTGATGGCTTGATAACGCAATGCTGGTTCCATACTTTGGACACTTGGAAAATCTAGCCCATAGAGTTCTTGGATGCCCGCATAACCGTCCGTCCGATCAATGAATTCGAGGGTAAAGCCGGCTTTGATTTGATTTTCGATTTTCTTCAAATCAGAGATCGTGGTTAGTCCATTTTCCTCAGCAAATTCTTTTTTCACAGCCAACGCATAGGTATTTTGATACGCCATCGGCTGAAGCAAGGTCATCTCAAACTGATCCTTTAACAGATTGACTGCTTCGGTATAGGTTTCGTCAGAGTCAAGTTTTTGACTAGCGGTTTTTTCCGGTACATCCACTAAACTCTCCAACACAGTTCCAGTAAATTCTGGATAAATGTCGACTTGGTCATTGTCTAAAGCACTGAATAAGAAAGAAGTTTTCCCAAAGTTAGGTTCCAATTCAACCTGTGCATCAGGATCTTCTTGCTCAATCAATTCTTTGTACATGTTGATCAAGATATCAGGTTCAGACCCTAACTTCCCAGCTATGGTAATGGTTTTCGGCGCGAAAAATCCGCTCTGTGAAAAAGAAACGCCGCCAATCAGCAAGATGATCGCTGCCAGCGTAATCAAGGTATAGCGCGGTTTCAGGTGTTGTAGATAACGGATCAACGTACTGAAAATAATAGCCAGTAAAGCAGACCCGATCGCGCCGATCAACGTTAATTCAGGGGCATTCCGATCGATCCCCAACAAAATAAAGGAACCTAGCCCACCAGCGCCAATCAGAGCGGCTAAAGTCGCTGTTCCGATGATCAAGACCAACGCCGTGCGAATCCCCGAAATAATGACAGGCAAGGCAATCGGCAATTCGACTTTGATCAATCGGCGCATCCGAGACATACCAAATGCCGCCGCAGCTTCTTCGATTGATGGATCGATCTCCGAAAGGCCAATATAGGTATTTTGAAAGATCGGCAATAACGCATAAATAACTAGTGCGATCAACGCAGGCGGCGTTCCGATCCCCACAAATGGAATCAATAAACCTAACAGTGCCAGTGATGGAATCGTTTGTAGCACACTCGTTATTTGTAGGCCGACTTCCGCTGCCCGTTTATGATTAACCAGCCAAATGGCTAACGGGACAGCAATAACGATCGCCACCAGCAGCGCAATGTTCGACAATGACAAATGCTCAAAGACAGCTGTCAGCAATTCCCCTTTTCGCTCATTCAACGTTTCAAAAAAAGTATTCATCTTTTCATTCCTCTCCTACTCCATAAGAACAGTATAATCGAAGTGCGAATTTCCTCCAAACAACAAGCAAGGGGAACTTTTTTGTCTTATGTTGAGCGGCAAAAAAACGACGGCTGCCAATGAAACGGCAACCATCGTTTTGCATTTATCCATTTTTTATCTTTTTATTACTCGGTAATTGGCGTATTTTCAAAAACCAGCTGTTCGTTCAATAATTCAATCGTGACTTGGGTCTTTGGTAAGACTCTGCCAGCAACGATTTCTTTTGCCAATGGGGTTTCGACTTCTCTCGTGATAAACCGACGGAGAGGTCGCGCACCATATGCTGGCTCATAAGCATTTTCAGCGATCCAGCGTTTGGCTTCTTCAGTGATCGTCAACAGTATATCTTGGACTTCCAGTCGTTGTGACAGCTGTGCGATGATCTTGTCGACGATGCCTGTCACATCGTTTAGACTAAGCGGTGTGAACAAAATCGTGTCGTCGATCCGATTTAAGAATTCTGGTTTAAAATGCCCTCTCAAGAGATTACGGACATTTTCAGCAACGTTTTCTGGGATCGTCCCTTCTGCGGTCACGCCATCTAGCAAGACTTGAGAGCCGATATTGCTAGTCATGATCAAGACTGTATTTTTGAAATCAACGACTCGCCCTTTTGAATCTGTCAAACGGCCATCATCAAGCACTTGTAATAAGATATTGAAAACATCAGGATGGGCTTTTTCGATCTCATCCAATAAGACGATCGTGTATGGATTGCGTCGAACAGCTTCAGTCAATTGGCCACCTTCTTCAAACCCTACATAGCCTGGAGGGGCACCGACTAAGCGAGACACCGAATGTTTTTCCATGTATTCGCTCATATCGATCCGAACCATATGCTCTTCTGAATCAAAGAGATTGACCGCCAACGCTTTCGCTAATTCGGTCTTACCGACGCCGGTCGGACCTAAGAACAAGAAGGAACCTAATGGTCGATTTGGATCTTGCAGGCCAGCTCGTGAACGAATGACGGCATCACTGACGGCATCGACGGCTTCGTCTTGTCCGATCACTCGTTGATGCAAGGTCTCATTTAATTTCAACAGTTTTTCCCGTTCGCCTTCCACTAATTTCGCAACAGGAATCCCTGTCAAACGTCCAACGACTAGGGCAATCTCATTTTCGGTCACTGATTCTTGGACCATCCGAATGCCTTCATCTTGATTTTTTTCTTCCAGTTCAGCTAGTTCTTTTTCCAGTTGTGGAATCGTCCCATGACGAAGAACAGCTGCCCGTTCCAAATCATAGTTATTTTCAGCATCTTCCAACTCATGCTTGGCTTTATCGATCTCTGCCCGTTTGTTGGAAACTGCATTGACTTCTTCTTTTTCCGTTTCCCACTGCATTTTCATGGTATTGACTTCTTCACGCAATTCCGCCAATTCTTCTTGTAAAATGCCTAAGCGTTTTTTCGATGCATCATCGGATTCCTTTTTCAATGCGGCTTCTTCGATCTCAAGTTGCATCAAACGACGGGTAACTTGGTCGAGCTCAGTAGGCATCGAATTCATTTCCACCCGAATCGTGGCACTTGCTTCATCGATCAAATCGATGGCTTTGTCTGGTAAAAAGCGGTCCGTGATATAACGGTCAGATAAGGTAGCCGCTGCAACAAGCGCGTTGTCATGGATGTTGACGCCATGATGGATCTCGAACCGTTCTTTCAGCCCACGTAAAATTGAGATCGTATCTTGAACGGTTGGTTCCTGTACCAGCACTTTTTGGAAACGACGTTCCAAAGCTTTATCCTTTTCCATGTATTGACGGTATTCATCAAGGGTGGTTGCGCCAATCGTATGCAATTCTCCCCGTGCCAGCATTGGTTTCAGTAAGTTTCCAGCATCCATGCTGCCTTCCGTCTTACCAGCACCTACAATATTGTGGATCTCATCAATAAAGAGAATGATGCGTCCATCGGCTTTTTTCACTTCTTGTAAGACAGCTTTCAAACGCTCTTCAAATTCACCTCTGAATTTAGCACCTGCGATCAAGGCACCCATATCCAGAGAAAAGATCGTTTTGTCTTTTAGGTTTTCTGGGACGTCTTTTCGCACGATCCTTTGTGCCAATCCTTCAACGATGGCTGTTTTACCAACTCCTGGTTCACCAATCAAAACGGGATTGTTTTTTGTCTTCCGAGAAAGGATGCGAATCACATCGCGAATTTCTTCGTCTCGTCCGATAATTGGGTCCATTTTTCCGCTGCGGACTTGTTGCACCAGGTCAACGCCGTATTTTTCTAAAGCTTTGTATTGTTCTTCTTGATTTTGTGAGGTCACACGATCCCCTCCTCTTAATGTTTCGATCGTTTGCTTGATTTCTTTCGCGCTGATTCCTTGTTTCTTTAAATACACCGTCAATGGATGATTTTTCAATTTCATCAACGCATAAAGGACGATTTCTGTGGAAAGATACTCGTCTTGAAATTCATTTTTTAATTGATCTGCCTCAGACAAAAGATGAAACAGATTTTGACTCATGGATTGACCATAACGAACATTTCCTCCTTCAACCGAAGGCAGTTCATCTAATAGTCGGTCGACTTCCTTTTCAAAAGCATCGACATCGAGACCTGTGTCCGTGTAAAAATTGCGGCCGAATTGATTGGCTTGCAATAAAATCTTCCATAAATGCGGAATATCAATTTCTTGATGGTGACGGGTCATGGCAATCTGCTGGGCTTCAGCGATAGCACTTTGTAATGTAGTCGTCATTTTTTCTGGGTTCATACTTTTCCCTCCCAAAATGGTAGTCAGAAAAAAGTACGCTGCAAGCAGTATCCTTTTTTCTACTCTTCTATTATACAACGTTGGTCAGTAATGGTCAAAAGTTTTCCCTCGAACATCAAGATTTTTTTCAGTATTCTTTCATGAAAATTGACAGATGGGAAGCAGCAATGGTATGCTAGGTCCTGATTGGTCAGGAACAATCGATTTTCCTGATCGTTTTGATCGCTTTTTGGCGATTTTTATTCAGTAAGATTATCTACTTAGCTGTAACGTCTACTGTTTACAGCTTTTTTATATGGAGGAAATGATGTTAACATTAACGAATATTAGCCAACAATTTGGCGACAAATTGCTTTACGAAGACGTTTCCGTTCAAATCAACCGTGGTGAAAAAGTCGGGTTGATTGGACGGAACGGCGCTGGCAAAAGTACTTTAATCAAAATCATTACAGGAGAAATTCTCCCCGATGATGGCTTCGTCCAATTTCCGAAAAATTTGAAAATGGGCTATTTGGATCAATACGTCAATGTTGATGAAACGCAATCGATCCGTGATTTTTTGCGCTCTGCCTTTGCAGAAGACTTCGAAAAAGAGCAACAGATTGCCGATCTTTATACTTCTTATGGCGAAAGCCTCGACGATAAGCTTTTAGAAAAAGCGGGCGAATTGCAAAATCAATTGGATCAAGGAAATTTCTACCAAATGGATACATTGATCGATGATCTAGCAGAAGGGTTAGGTATTTCGGTTCTCGGAATGGATACCCCCCTCGCTTCTTTAAGTGGTGGTCAACGCTCAAAACTGATCTTGGCAAAAATGCTGCTAGAAAAACCCGACATGCTGATTTTAGATGAACCGACCAACCACTTAGATGATGAGCACATCAAATGGCTAGTTGAGTTTTTACAGGACTTTACTGGTACCTATTTAGTCGTTTCTCATGATCGTCAATTCCTTAACGAAATCACGACCCATATCATTGATATCGAATTTGGCAAGCTTTCTAAGTATACGGGGAATTTAGACAAAGCATTAAAACTAAAAACGCTGCAAAATGAAAGCTATATGAAGCAATACGAAGCACAACAAGAGCATATCAAGAAAACCGAAAGCTATATTCGTAAATACAAAGCTGGTTCTCGTTCAACGATGGCAAAGAGTCGTGAAAAGCAGTTGGCAAAAATTGATCGTTTGACCCCACCGCAAGATGTCCCTAAACCCCATTTAGGATTTGATTTGGCACCAATCGTTACCACCTTGGCCTTGGAAACCACCAATCTAGTCATTGGATACGACCAAAAGCCCTTACTCTCCCCGATCAACCTAACGATCCGCTATGGCGAAAAAATTGCTATACGGGGATTTAATGGGATCGGTAAATCAACATTGATCAAAACGATTCTTGGTGTGATCCCAGCAATTGAAGGGGCCGTTTCTTACCCACAGCATACAAAATTCAATTACTTTTCTCAAGACCTTAACTGGGAATATCCATTGCAGACCCCTCTTCAATACCTTGAGGATCTTTTTCCGAAGGCCACCAACAAAGAATTGCGACGGCAACTTTCTCGGGCAGGTTTACCTAGCCAATTAGCCCAGGAAGAATTGAAGCTATTAAGTGGTGGTGAACAGACAAAAGTCAAACTAGCCGAAATGATGTTGAGTAAAAGCAACTTCTTGATTCTTGATGAACCGACCAACCATATCGATCAAGATACGAAAAACAATTTGGAAGAAACCCTGGCGGCCTTTCCTGGAACAGTTTTGATTGTTTCCCATGAAGGCGAGTTTTATGAATCCTTTGTTGATCGAATCATTGATTTGAAAGACTAAAAAAAACACGCTTATCCTCTATTCGAAGATAAGCGTGTTTTTAACTTTCCACTTTTTCTTTTCTTAATTCAGTCAACTCTTGGCTAATATCTTTGCGTTTTTCTTTCATTACATAAGCAAAACCAATTATGAAGGGCCAAATGAATGTTGCTAAACGGTACAGTAGCATGGAAGACGCAGCATCGACCGTGCCAACTAATGGACCAAAAAGCAGCATATAAATAAATTCAAATGATCCGATCCCTGCCGGTGTTGGAATCACCCCGGACAAGACGACGGCAAAACTGATGAAGGATAACGTCAACAAGAAATCGATCTCTGGATGCTGCACAACAAGAATCACATAAGGAATCACATACCAAGGCAGCATCTTCAAAAGATTCCACAAATAGATGCGCAAGAAAGCGGTGCGGTCGGTAATAATCGCATTGACTGTTTCTCGTAAAGAATAAATTTGGGTGTTGCATTTGTCAACCAATCCTCTTAATGTCGCACTTTTGAACAGCTTATTGCTGACGATCACGAAAAAGACTTGGATGTTGATGCTGACCGAAAGTGCTAACAAAGCGGCAATGATCAAAAAAACGAGTACGATCCCCGCTAAAATTACCCAAATCATATTGGGTGCATTGTCATAGAATAGCGAAAATTGAATGATCAACCCAGCGATTGCATAAGTCAATATGGCGAACTTATACATCACCATGTGTAAGGTGGTGACCCCAACGCCCTGTGACAACTGCAAGCCATTTTTACGGTAAAAATTCACCTCTGAGATTAAGGTGCCTGCCCCAAACGTCACAATCCGATAAAAACCACTGTAACAGACGGTCAGAAACCCCGCCTTGGTTGTGAATTCCGGTTGGAAAGTCACGGCAATCTCTTTGACTGTTCGTCCTTCTATCACTAGGTACAATGTGCCAAGCCCCATAACCAGTAAGACGACGAGAAAGCTGGTCTCTCTTAGCCCCGCCAAAATATCCATCATCGAGTTACGGACAAAAAAATACATCACACCCAGAATCCCTACTAGTAAAAGTAAATTAAGGGCGAACTTCACTTTAATTTTCATATTAACTCCTTGCTTGTTATACCGAATTTATGCAAAAAAGACCATCAGCAGGATAGCAAAAACGGTGCCAAAAGCAAAAAAGAGGTGAAACTTCTTCTTTCTTGTTTTGTGGCGAAATACGCGTTGCGCAATTAAACCGCCTAATCCTCCGCCAATCGCCCCCATAAAAAGGAGATTTGCTTCGGGAACCCGCCAACCTTGTTTCACTGCCTGATATTTATCATACCCCATCAGACAGAAAAGATAAAGATTGACTGCAATTAAATAAAACCACAATGGATTGTAAATCAGTGCATTCATCCATTTCCTCCATATGATTGATCGTAGGGATCATTATTTTGATTCTTGTGCTTCTTCAGGTACCAGCATCGTCAAACCATGTTTGATAACTTTCATCTCAATCGGTAGATCATCCGTTGGGTCGCCATCGGTTCGAGTATGAACCGTTTTTTCTTTGGCCTTTATTGAGACCTTTGCGGCAGTGAAATATTCAACACTTGGCACTTTGGCAATTCTACCACGAATAATTCTTGGTAAATACAAAATAAATCGTAAAATATTCAGTTTTGGCAAAAGAATGATATGAAACAATCCGTCATCAGGCTTTGCTTCTTCATCGAAGTTCTTAAACCCACCTGCTGAATTCGACATGACGATCGTCAGTAATTGAGTTTTCCCCTGCCATTTCCGTTCGTCAGCAATGACTTCTAATTTGTATTGTTTCTTTTTGATCAACAGATGAATGAACCGTTTCATAAACGCTAACGGCCCATATTGCTGTTTTTCTTCTTGGGAAGTGGCTGCGGCGGTATCTGCCAGAAGACCAATGGTCATGGTCGAGATCATGACTTGATCATTGACCGTCCCGTAGTCGATCGATCGCTCAACCCCCGTTAAGATCGTCTCGAAGGCCTCTTCGGGCTTCACCGGTATCCCCAACATTCTGGCAAAATTATTTACGGTTCCACCAGGAATGATGCCGACCTTCAACTCATCTAACTTTTCTTTAAAGGTTTGCAATCCATGATGGATCGTCCCATCTCCACCAATGATCACAATCGTATCGACTGCGTGTTTTTCGGCAGCCTCTCGAACGTCTTTGGGATCCACGTCTGGATTTGAGGCCTGCAAGAACGCTTGATGCTCTTCGCCTTGTTCTTTCACATAGGCTTGTAATTTTTCTGCTGTTTCTTTTGCTTCACTTTTCCCCGCTGTATCATTGTATAAAACGAGAATTTTCATCCTATTCACATCCTAAAAAGGCCGGGTCTTACGCAAGACCTGCGTGAAGAGTTCCCAGCCCAAGAGTTTTTCATTTATTCCAACAAATCAAAAATCAACGTTTATGCTTGAGCATTCAGTTCGGCGATTTTCACAATCACATCGGTCGCTTTCATCATTGATTGTAGTGAGACGAACTCATAACGTCCGTGCATATTTTCTCCACCAGCAAAGATATTCGGTGTTGGAATCCCTAAATAGGAGATTTTCGAGCCATCGGTTCCACCACGAACAGGTTCTGTGATCGGAGTGATTCCCACTGCTTCCATCGCATCTTTTGCTAGATCAATGATACTCATATCTTTTTCGATGATTTCTTTCATGTTGTAGTATTGATCATATAGATGAACGTGTACTCTCGGTTCATCAAAGCGGGCATTCAAGCTTTCTTGAACCGCTAGTAATTGTGCTTTTCTTTCTTCAAAACGGGTCCGGTCATGGTCTCGAATAATGTATGCCATTTTCGCTTCTTCTACTGAGCCGCTGAGACTCATCAAATGGAAGAATCCTTCTGTCCCTTCGGTTTTCTCAGGAACTTCATCAGCCGGTAGCGCATTTTGAAAATCGACTGCTAGTTGCAAAGCGTTGATCATGGTGTCTTTAGCAGTTCCTGGGTGGACATTTTTTCCTTGGATCGTAATTTCAGCTTGCGCCGCATTAAAGGTCTCGTATTGCAATTCTCCTACTGGACCGCCATCCATTGTATACGCAAAATCAACATTGAAATCTTCAACATCGAATTTATCTGCACCAACCCCAATTTCTTCATCAGGGCCAAATGCGACTTTGATTTCCCCATGTTTGATCGTTGGGTTTTTAAGTAAAATTTCCATGGCTGTCATGATTTCTGCAATACCTGACTTATCATCAGAACCTAATAAAGTAGTACCATCAGTAGTGATCAAGGTTTCCCCAGCATAATTTTTTAAATTCGGAAAATCTTTTGTGTTTAATGTGTATTTTCCTTCTTTATCTAATTTAATGGTTGATTCGCCATCGTAATTTTCGATGATCTGCGGATCAACATTCTCTGCATTAAAATCGGCGGTATCCATATGGGCGATAAAACCGATGGAGCGTACGTCATGATCCACGTTACTTGGTAATGTTGCGATCACAAAACCATTTGATTCATTGTAATGAACATCGCTTAATCCTAATTCTTCAAGTTCTTTTTGCAGTTCTTTGGCAAACGCGACCTGTGTTTGGGTAGAAGGTGTTGTCGTGCTTGTCGCATCAGAGCGAGTTTCTATTTTTACATAATTCAAAAAGCGAGGCAATAAATTTTCGTACATAAAAGATTCTCCTATCTATAGTCAAATGGATTTGTTGAAGTGGTGGAAGGAACAAAGGTCACAGCCCAGTTCTCTTCTGCTTTCCACTGGTTGAATTTCTCAATAAACCGAGGAATACATTCCTTTTCGATGTTGTGCCCTGGATCGATCCCAATCAACCCATTGGCTTGCATGTCATGGGCGAAATGGTAACTGATATCGCCAGTGATGTACACATCCGCTTGATGGCGTAAGGCATCCGAATAAAACGATTGGCCACTGCCGCCGCAAATGGCGATTCGCTGAATTTTTTCAGGTGCACCAGGAAAGCTGACGAGGCGTAAAGCAGTCAAACCAAAGCGCTCTTTGACACGTTCGACAAACTGATCAAGGGAAAGAGGCTCAGCGAGGTTGCCAACCCGTCCGATTCCATAGGTTTTCGGCAAATTGTCTAAGGCATACAGATCATGAGCTGGCTCTTCGTAAGGATGAGCAGCGATCATTGCCGAAAGCACTTTATTCTCGATCGTTTCTGGAAAAATGACTTCGATCTTCGCTTCTTGCACCTGTTCTTCTTTTCCGATCTCACCAATGGCAGGATGTGCCGCTTGCTGTGGCGTAAAGCGACCGGTACCAATCAAGGAATAGCTGGTATTTTGGTAATTACCTTGCTGACCAGCACCTGCTTTACCTAATGCCTTTCGTAACGCTGGTGCCGATTCAACAGGGGTAAAAACAGCTAGCTTCTTCATTTTTACTTGATGGGTTTGCTTCAAATACGTGTCGGGTTCAACTTCTAATAGTTCACAAAACCAATCGTTCAAACCATCTTCAATAATATCCATATTGGTGTGGGCGGCGTAAACGGCAATATCATGCTTGACGAGATCCATTAGCATCTTTTGTTGTGGATCATCTGTCAGCAAGCGGTTCAAAGGCCGAAAGATCGGTGGGTGTTTGGCAATGATCAAGTCGATCTTTTTCTCGATGGCTTCTGCAACCACTTCTGGACGTACATCAAGAGTCATCATGACTCGCTCGAGCGGTTTGTTTAATGTGCCAACATGTAGACCAACAGGATCGCCTTCTTCTGCCAACCACAAAGGGCAGTATGCTTCAAAGCGTTTGATAAATTCTTGACCAGAAATCATGCCAACACCTCCTTGATCCATTCGATCTGATCCTTTAATTCATTGATTTTTTCAGCAGGTGGTTCTTTGGCTTTCTCTAACTCTTTAATGACGCGTTGTCGTTGCTTTAATTCATGTTGCCATTTTTTAAGGAAAACTGGATTTTTTTCTTTTAATAAAAAAGGACCAAAAAATAATTGCTGGGACGTATACGTCGTTTTTCCAGTTTCCGCAACGATAATTTCATAGTTTTTGTCGTTTTCTTCTAAAAGTACTTCATGAATGATTATAAAGTTGTTGCTAACGAGCCATTCTCGCAAAGTCCGTTCCCCAACATTCGGTTGTAAGACCAAGCGTTTGACTCCCGCTAAGCGATTTTTCCGGCTACCTTCTTCTAAAATCGAACGTATCAGTGTGCCGCCCATTCCAGCAATGACAACGGTGTCGATGTTGTCTTCAGGTTGAATCGCGTCCAGTCCATCTGCCAAGCGAACCACGATTTTATCAGCTAACCCGTTCTTACGCACTTGTTTGCTGGCAGAATCATAAGGTCCTTGAACAACTTCTCCAGCTACAGCATAAGAGATTTTGTTCTGCAGCATCAATGCAACAGGCAAGTAAGCATGGTCGGAACCGATGTCGGCGAAACGTGCTTGGTCGGGAATTTGTTCGCCCACGCAAGCCAAACGATCCGATAATGCATGTTCGTTCATATTGTCACTCCTTCTTTTGTAGTATAACACGCTTTCCATAAATAGAAAAAAATGTGCGTCTTGACTGTGGTGCCATTGCCAAGGCGCACATTGCATTAATCGTTCACTAATTCAACCTTTTGAATCGAGTTACCGGGAATTTGCGGTGGGATCGACATCGTCATGATCGGTATGCCTTGCAACGTCACCTGGACGGTAGCACCTTCCGTCAATTCCTCCAGATCTCCTGAATAAGCCTCGACTGGGACATGTAGGATGACCCCATCATTTTGAAAACTTTGGACGACTTGATCGTCATCTTCCACTGCCGCCACCTCTTTCAAAAAGAGTGAAAAGGTATCATCCGATCCTGCTATCGCATCTTCTTGGATAACACCAGTAAAAATTGCGGCTGTTTCCGTTTCTGATGTACTATTTGATACGGAACTGGTCTGCTCGCTAGTTTCAGAAGTTCCAGTCTCCCCATTTGCAGCGCTGTTTCCCTGATTGCCGCAAGCTGTTAAAAGCAGCATTGCTGCAAAGGATAATCCTATTATTACCTGTTTTGTCATCATCTTCTTCCTCCAGTAATAGTCAGTTATTGGCCATCATTTCGTCGGTTTTTACCAGTCATTTGAATTTCTTGTGTCAAATAACGGATACGTTCCATAATGCGCTTGGCTTTTAATGGTTCGGATTCACCTCGTTGCGTCACCGAAAGATGCTGTTCCAACTCATGCATAGTAAAATTCGAAGTAAAGAAGGTCGGCAGTTGTTCTTGCATGCGGTATTGCAATATGACACCGAAGACTTCGTCGCGAATCCAGCTGCTCATCGCATCAGCACCGATATCGTCCATCATTAAGATTGGGGCTTTTTTCACTGCGTTCAGCTTATCCCCCACCTGATCTTTGCCGATTGCTTGCTTCATCTCTACTGCAAATGTCGGGAAGTGAACCAATGTCGTCGTGTAGCCTGCCTCCGCTAAATCTCTGGCGATCGCGCCAAGCAGATAGGTTTTTCCGATCCCAAAACTTCCCACAAAGTAAAGGCCTTTATGAAACTCCTGTGGATTGGCTGTCAACTCACTAATAAAATCAACGGCAGCTGCGATGGCCTCCATTCGGCCAGGCGTTTGCTGATAATCTGCAAAACTTGCTTCTTGTATATCTTTAGGCATATCCATCGCTTTGATGCGACTGCGAATTTCTTCTTGTTTTTGATATGCCAGTAGTTCTTTCGTTGGTACATAGGTGACGTCAATAAAATGAAAATTTAATGCTAAGCGCGGCTCATAGCCCGGTGCGATCATGGATGGATCATTGATGCGGAATTTCCGCTTTTCTTGGACGAACTCATACAGTTTCGCATAGCTTTTTTGAATATCTGCTTCGGTCAATACCTCTTCATTTTCGGCAATAAACGCTTTGACATCAGGATCTTGTAAAACCTCTGCCATCATTGCTGAAAACTGATCACGGTAATTGCGTTTATCCAATAGTTTTCCTAAGTTTTTCCCTACATCTTCCATTACTTGTCACCAGCTTTCTTATGCAAGTAGTTTTGCAGTTTTTTATCTAATTCTGCTTGTCGCTCTGGTGTTAAGGCTGTCTCTTTCACTGGTTTTTCAGCCCAAGAAGGCAGCTTTTCTTCGCGAATGATTTTTTTGCCGCTAGTTTGTGGTCGGCTGCGTTTTTCCTTGGCACTTCGAACAAGGCTCCGAACATGTTTGATGGCATCTTCTGCCGTGCCGATTTTTAATTCTGACCATTGGGCGGCGATATTGTTCACATAATTCCCTGACAAAGCGGCATTGTTTTGGACCACCAAGACATAATGAACCAGAACATTGATCACACTATTAGGCAATGGTGACCGTTCGACAAGGCTCTTGATCAGCCATTGTTCTGAATCCGTCATGAAACTGTTTTTCTCCGCTTTGATCGCCTTTAGAAAAGCGATCGGTGCATTGTTCTCACTTTCTTGAATCAATAATACATCATTTTCTGAAAAACCATTCTGTTTTAAGGTATTGAAGCGGCGCAACTGACTTTCCGCTTGGGGATCTTCTCTTTTTGATGTTTTCGTGAATGTTTGTCGTGATTTCTTCATGATGGCTTGTTCCAGCTTTTTCTGGTCGACCTCGCCTGTTGTCAAAGAAACATTGTCCGCCATCAAATCCAACAGTTCCAACACATCATAGCCATATAAAGAATGGTATAGAACTAACTTTTGTCGAAAACTTGGCGTGAAATTAGCGGCACGGATATACCGACGCTGCGCTTCATATAAAAGAAAGTCCCAATCCAACTGCTTTTCGTCAAGCACCAAGTTCGCATTGGTTTCTTGAAAAGAATCACTGACTGCCTGTAACGTTTCTTCATGGGAAGCAAAACGTGCGGTATTTAACCCATAGGCGGCTGAGAAGGATTGAGTCACTTCCTGATAATCGGTCAAGGAACACTGCTTTGGCTGATACAGCTTGACCAGCTGATTAAATTTACGCTCTCCGACTCTTTCCAACAACAGATAGGCATACAATTCATCTTGAAAAAACGCTGCTGGATGGACCGGTTCTTGCAACCAATACAGATAGGAGGATCCGTTTTGCAAATCTGCTTTTTCATATGATTTCAGCAAGCCGATACCTTCTAGGTTTTGCTTGGCTTTTATGAAGCGAGGCATTCCGACATTCATGGCATTCAAGATATCTAGATGCACGGTCGTCATCGACTCCTCGCCAGAAATGCTTTGGGCTTGGACATCGCTTGCTAGTGTCAAATACAACGCTAAAGCATCACTTTCAATAATTGGTTGATACAAATAAATGAGGGCGTCTTTCCCTTCCGTTGTAAGTGGACGGCTTTTGAACACTTTGTACGATTGATTCGGTAAACTATTGCCCACTTGTTGTCCCCCTCTATTCTTGTGGTTCTTTCGCTTTTTCGACGATGTCTTGTAGTTCTTTTAAGAAAACTGACATGTCTTTAAACTGGCGGTATACACTGGCAAAACGGATATAAGCGATCTCGTCTAAATCAACTAGATCTTCCATCACATACTCACCAATTTGTGTCGTAGATATTTCATTTTCACCAAGAGCACGGACACGACTTTCCACATGATCGACGATTGTTTCCATCTGATCCATTGTCACTGGTCGTTTTTCAGCAGAACGAATCAAGCCCCGTAAAATTTTTTCTCGGTTGAATTCTTCACGGGCACCATTTTTCTTGATCACAAGCAAGGGTGCCTCTTCAATACGTTCAAATGTTGTAAAGCGATAGCCGCAATTTTCGCACTCACGACGACGGCGAATCACACGTCCATCATCGGCTTGTCGACTATCAACTACCCTCGAATTGTTATGATGACATTTTGGACATTGCATAGTTCCACCTCATTTTCTCTCTTATGCGCTTACGTTTTCACGTAAAGTCATCGGTTTCTATGATTAATTATAACATGAAATCCATTGGTACAATAGCCAAAGTGGTTTATTCTGTTCATTTAATACAAAATTTAAATAATGCTATAACTGTTGTTTTTTTCAATGAGAAAAAACGGCAGAAAGATTTCTGCCGTTTCATTTCGTTATTTATCTTTCATTTGCAGCAAAGAAACAAAATCATGCAAATTTGCTGGCTGTTCCAACTGCTGATTGCACCTTTGGCTATCACGGCAAATATAATTCCCGCGTTTCGTATATGTTCCATCGCCGTTGCTCTTGGTCAAAGAAAGAAACATCGACACATTTCCTTCATGCTGGCACAAGGGACAGATCCCTTTTTTGACCTCGGTTGACACATGACCGTGAAGTCCTGTAAATCCCTGCTCAGTGGCTATGATCATAAACTTGCTTTGACTACCGATATCATCCCAAGCAAGATAAGTGGTCTCTTTTAAATCAACGGAAGCAAAATCAGGTATTTTCAGTTTTTTTACTTTCCGAAACATTTTTTCAATTTGTTTTGTTGTCGGCACCTGAAAGGGTCGGACGTACTCTTTGAGTTCTGTTAACAGCTCATTGCTGCGACTGATCGTCATCCCGTGTTGAAAGAAAGCAGCTAAAATTTCACGTGGTGCTGTTTCTTCTTCAGGAAAAAAATGTTCTATGGCGTCTTTGGTCATCGTTTCAACCGTTTTGATCGTTCGAGGATCATTCACCGATTGATAGGTTCGAACTAATTGGTATACTTGATGTTTAATTGAATGAAATTGGTAAGGTTCGATCATAAAAAGCCTTCTTTCTAATTTTCCGTTTCCTATTGCGGCTGTTCTACTTTCTTGACAGTCGTACACAATGCATAAATAAGCATTTGATGACCACCTCCCAATTTCTTTGCTTCTCTCTATGCGATCTTAATGGATTATAATGAGATGTTGAGCAATTGTCAACTGAGCAGTAGTCTCTTGACTCTTCATCCACTCTGGTTAACAAAAAAATGCCTCGTCTAGAAGACGAAGGCATCCGTGTTCAGTTATAATTTATCTTCAATTCCAGTATAATGCTTCAGCTGGTCTGCATCTCGACGATCGGCAGAAGAAATTTTATTGGCATCAGGATTTTCAGCTCGCAACAATTCTTCACTGCTGACATTTTCTGGGGTAGTTCGATCATTGCGGGCATCGCGCTCGTCATTTTGATCTTCTAATTCATTGACTCTTTTTTGATCGTGCTCTTTCTTGATCTGACCTTCGTGTGCTTGTTCTTTCCCAGAATGGGCAAGTTCTTCATTATTGGTCCACTCACCGATTTTTTCTTTAGCCTTGCCAACGATCACATCTTTTTCGTCTTTAAAAGTACCCATAGTTATCATCCCTCCTGTATAGTTTCATCATAACAAGCATTCTGAATTCTGACAAAAGATATGAATGCGATACCAAACAGTCAGCAAAATGTTTTTCTTTATGCTATAATATGAGCGATTATTTTCTGAATATTCTTACAACTGGAGGTGAAGAACCTGTTTAAGGTTCGACAATAGATGACAATCCTCGATTTCCAACAGGTTTCATTCGTTCGCGACAAGAACTATTTATTAAAAGCGATCAATTGGCAAGTGAAAAAAAATGAGCATTGGGTGATTTTAGGTCTGAATGGTGCTGGCAAAAGTTTATTACTCCAAATGATCACGGGAAGTTTATGGCCTTCTTCTGGTCAACGAACGGTCTTAGGTGAGCGTTACGGAAAAACGTCTGTGCCCGATCTTCAACGGCGCATTGGTTGGGTCAGTTCAGCGCTGCAAAGCAAGTTTTATGGTCGCGATCTTGCCGAAGAGATCGTTTTTTCGGGGCTTTATTCCAGTATTGGTCTTTATGAGTCCTATGAAGAAGAGCAGCTGATCCAAGCAAAAGCGCTTTTGACTGACTTAGGTTTGTCGCATTTGATCCATCGTTCCTATCACGTCCTTTCTCAAGGGGAAAAACAATTTGTCATGATCGCACGGGCCATGATGGCACAACCAGAGATCCTGATTTTGGACGAACCTTGTACGGGCCTTGATCTATTTGCGCGAGAAGAACTGCTAACCCGTCTGGAGGCTTTTTCACAACTGCCGAATACGCCGACTCTTCTTTACGTTACCCATCATACAGAAGAGCTACTACCGATTTTCACTCATTTGCTGATGTTAAAAAACGGCAAAGTCCACGCCGCTGGTCAACGAGAGACGATTTTTACTGAGGAGGTTCTCACCTCTTTTTATGATCAGCCGATCGTTCTTCACCCCTTTTCCAGCAATCGCGTGATCGTGACCCCAAAATAAATCAGGGCTGGTACTTTGATATTTAACCATTCATAAACGATCGTCTTACTTTCCAAACCAAACAGTTTCCGACATGTTTCAGCGCCAGTTGTTTTTAGAAATGATAGGGCTAGGTTTGCTATTGAAAGATAAAATAGCAGGTTCCCTTTTACTGAAGGGAACCTGCTGTCTTATCTATTTGTTTAAGGATGCTAACCAATCATCGATCTGCTGATTGAGTTGGGCGATCGTTCCTTGATTATCAAAGACAATATCGGCCCGTTGTTTCTTTTTCTCAATTGAAAGCTGACTGTCGATTCGTTGTTGCGCGTCTTGCTCATTCAATTGATTACGTGCCATCAACCGCTCTTTTTGAATCGCTTCTGGCACATAAACGACTGCGGTTTGATCCATGTATTGGTCGTAGTCGGCTTCATAAAGCAAAGGAATGTCAACGATCAACAAGGGCACTTCCTGTTTTTTTTCTTCGATCTGAGACAAAATCTCTTGTCGAATAAAAGGAGATAACGTCTGATTCAGCATGCGGCGTTTTTCTGGATCGTTAAAAATCAAAGCACCGAGGGTTTGTCGATCTAGGTGCCCATCATCGGTCAAAATCTGCGGACCAAAGGCTTGCGTCACCGCCTGCAAGCCCTCCGTATTCGGTTCAACGACTTCTCTTGCGATGATATCGGCATCAATAATCGGTAAACCCAGTGATCGAAAATGCGCGACTGCAGTACTTTTTCCAGTGGCGATTCCCCCAGTGACGCCTAAAACAAAACTCATTTGTTGGACCTCACATGCAGTTTTTGACACTGAGGACAAAAATGCGTCCCCCGTTGGGCAACTTTGATCTTGACGATTGGTGTGCCACATCGGCCACAAGGATTGCCTGTCTGGCCATAGACATTTAATGACATTTGGAATTTCCCGGCTTCTCCTAGTGCATTGAGATAGGTCCGAATGGTAGTTCCGCCTGCTTCAACAGCTCGCTCTAAGACATCGATGATTGCTTCATGCAGCACATCTACTTCAGTTGGCATTAATGAATCCGCTGGTTGCTCTGGATGGATTTTTGCTTGCCACAGCGCCTCATCTACATAAATATTGCCCAAACCAGTAACGAGCTTTTGGTCAAGCAATAACGGTTTGATGGCTTTTTTCGAAC
The DNA here is from genome assembly GCF_050546735.1 of Enterococcus sp. AZ095a. Lineage (NCBI taxonomy): Bacteria > Bacillati > Bacillota > Bacilli > Lactobacillales > Enterococcaceae > Enterococcus > Enterococcus sp. AZ095a. Next base: position 1,887,673 of record NZ_CP172953.1, read on the forward strand.
GCTTCAATCCTTGTTCAAATGCTTCTAATAAAAACAATTCAGGCTTAGGTTCAGGACCTAATTGCATGATCCCTTTATAGGCTGCGCTTTGGTCTTTATCCACTAAGGTCATACGACCAAATTTTCTTACATCATGGTAATTTAACTGACTGCCATCTGTAAAATGGAAAATGACATGTGTATGTTTATCGACAATCGGGTCTGACTCAAAATACTCGTACTTGCCTTCCATTCGTAGATGAGAGATCAGATCATAATCTGTCAATTTAAAAATCAAAAATTTTCCACGTCGTTCAAATTTTTCAAAACGTTGCCCTTTCAACAGTGCCGAAAAGATCGGCACTTCAGGACTTTCGATGATTCGCGGCCAAAGGATCTCGACCGATTCGATCGTTTTATTTAAAACAAGTTTTTCAAGTCCTTTGCGGACCGTTTCAACTTCTGGTAATTCCGGCACCTCTGTTCACCTCATTTATTTTGCATCGTACCATGTTTTGCCCCAATTGCTGTCTGTCAGTAAAGGGACATGCAATGCAACGGCTTGCTCCATCACTTCTTTCACTAAAGCGTCAAGACGAGGCAATTCAGATTCAGGTACTTCAAAGACTAGTTCATCGTGTACTTGCAGCAGCATCGTTGCTGCTAATTTTTCTTCTTTCAAACGTTTCGCCAAATCGATCATGGCAATTTTTAAGATATCCGCCGCACTGCCTTGAACCGGTGTATTGATGGCGGTTCTTTCGGCAAAAGTTCGAATATTGAAATTGCGAGAATTGATATCAGGTAGGTAACGACGGCGATGATACAAGGTTTCAACGTACCCTTTGTCCTTCGCCTCACGAACCACATCCTCCATATACGTTTTCACACCAGGATATTTTTCAAAATACGTATCGATGTATTGTTGGGCGGCTTTTCTGGTGATTCCTAGATTCTGTGATAATCCATAATCAGAAATCCCATAAACGATACCGAAGTTGACCGCTTTGGCTTGACGACGCATATTTGGTGTCACATCTTCTGCTTTTTCGATACCAAAGACTCGCATCGCTGTACTTGAGTGGATATCCTGACCTTCGATAAAGGCTTCTTTCAAATGGGTATCATCTGAAATATGTGCCAACACCCGTAATTCGATTTGAGAGTAGTCCGAGGAATAGATAACCCAATCAGTTTCTCGTGGCACAAAGGCTTCGCGGATCTTTCGACCTTCTTCTAAACGAATCGGAATGTTTTGTAAGTTTGGATCGACAGAACTTAAACGACCAGTTTGGGTCAAGGTTTGTACATATCGCGTATGGACTTTGCCATCTCCTTGGATCACTTTTAATAAGCCTTCTACATAGGTTGATTGGATCTTAGCGATTTGACGATAAGTCAAAATGTCTTCAACGATTGGTGCTTGCTCTTTTAGTTGTTCTAACACATCGACTGCTGTCGAATAGCCAGTTTTGGTTTTTTTGATAACTGGTAAGCCCATTTTTTCAAATAAAATCACACCTAATTGTTTCGGCGAGTTTAAGTTGAAGGTTTCTCCAGCTTCGGCGTAGATTTTTTCTTCAATTTCATGCAACCGTTGTGCAAATTCGCCCTTCATCTGATGCAAGCGAGACGCATCAACTTTGATGCCGGTAATCTCCATCTCAGCTAAAATCATTGATAAAGGCAATTCCATTTCTTCAAAGAGCGCTGTTTGATTCTTCGCTGCCAATTCTTCCGTAAGTTTTGGGGTTAGGTTTGTAATCGCCGCTACTTTACGGGCTAAATGAGCAAAGAAGTCTTCCTCATCCGCCGGCAGCCCTTTTTTCGCTCCTTTTCCATAAATCGCTTCATCCGATTGGATCGCATCATAGCCATAGTGAGCGGCAACACCTGCGATGTCATTATTCGTATCATTCGTGTCTAAAAGATAAGCTGCCAATAAAACATCAAAAGCGATTCCTTTTGGTGCTGTCGTGTACCGGTTTAACGCCACGTACGTGCGTTTGGCATCATAGACGAATTTTTTACGTTTCTCGTCTTTTAACCAATCGGTAAAGGCTGGACTTTCAAACAATTCTTCACGATTGCTGACATAAATTTTTTCTTGATTGCCCCAAGCAACACCGACAATGTCTTCCAAATGATAGTTATCCCCCATCATCTCGACATACAATGCTGTGTCTCCCTGGAACATATCTTCCGTTACTTCTTCAACGACCGAAAACAAAATGTCTTCCATCTCAACTGGTTCAGCTGTAATTTGCAGCTTATCTAAGAAGCTATTAAAGTTCATTTCTTGGTAGAATGGCACTAACTTCTCTAAATCTTTGCCTTCATATTTCAGTTTGTCAACATCGACCTCAATGGGCGCATCCACATCAATGGTTGCTAATTGTTTTGAAAGAAAGGCGATCTCACGATCATTGATCAAGTTTTCTTTCATCTTGCTTTTTTTCATTTCATCGATGTGTTCATAGATCCCCTCAACAGAGCCATATTCTTTCAATAGCTTGATGGCTGTCTTCTCACCAATTTTGGTGACGCCGGGAATATTATCGGAAGCATCGCCAGCTAGTCCTTTCATGTCGATGATTTGTAAGGGCGTTAGGCCGTCATATTTTTCAGCCACATGAGCGGGCGTATAACTTTCAATTTCGCTAACGCCTTTGACCGTAATGTCAACTTTCACGTGCTCCGTTGCCAGCTGGGTCAAATCGCGATCGCCAGATAAAACGACGACATCAAATAGCTCTTTATCGACTTTATTTGCCAATGTGCCAATGATATCATCGGCTTCATAGTTATCTAATTCGTAGTATTGAACACCTAACGCGTTGATCAATTCGCGAATGTAAGGCATTTGTTCTTTAAATTCCCCAGGGGTTTTTGAACGCCCACCTTTATAATCTTCATACATCGCTGTCCTGAAGGTGGTTTTTCCAGCATCAAAAGCCACTAAAACATGTGTTGGCTGTTCTTTTGCCATCACATTTTCAAACATAGTATGAAACGCATAGATGGCATTTGTGTGCAGCCCGTTGGCATTTTTAAACCGTTCTAATGAATTATGCAACGCAAAAAACGCGCGAAAAGCCACACTATTCCCATCAACGAGTAGTAATTTATTTTTTGGCATTTGATTACTCCTTTTCTCAAAAAGTTCCTCTTTATTCTATCAAAGAACGGGCACAAAAGCGATGAATTGCTTTGTTTTCTCTCTCATTTTATACAAAAAAAAAGGCGAGTTTCCTCGCACTTTTTTTAGTTGTTTTTGCCAAAGATTCGCAATAACGCTAGGAATAAGTTGATGAAGTCTAAATACAGTTGTAATGCCATGAAAACGGCCACTCCAGTATTTGCGCCACCATTCGTTGCGAAGTATACATTGCGGATTTGCTGATTGTCATAAGCGGTGATTCCCATAAAGACAAAGACGGTCACGATCGATAAGAAAAAGTCAACCGGTTGACTGCGTAAAATAAATACATTCAAGAGCGTTGAGATGATGATCCCGATCAACAGACCATAGCCGATACGACCAACCACACTTAGATCACGTTTGGTCATGATCCCAAATGCTGACATGACACCAAAAGTGACGGCTGCTGAAACAAATGCTCCCACGATCGATCCAAAGTCATAGATCATCAATGTCACAGACAAGGTCAATCCATTCAAGAGCGAATAGACTAAAAAGCCAGCAACGGTCAAGGACGGATTTTTCTGCGCCTTCACCCCTAATACAATAACTAGAATGATCTGTAAGATCCAAAGACCGGTAAATCCTAGCGGAAAATTGTCGATAAATTGCAGGGTTTGCGCTTTGAAGACTTCCCCAAAAATATAGGCTGAAATCGCACTGATCGCAAGCCCAACGCCGAAGAATAAATACACTTTTGAATAAAAGCGATTTAAGCCTTGGGCTTGGACGTTTTCATTGTTTAAATTATTCATCTTGTTGTTCCTCCTCATTTACTGCTACTGCTTTTGGCGGCTGGACCATGACCACAGCATCTAAAATACGATGATCTTCTGTGTTGATCGCTTCAACCGAAATAGTTACCACGTCTTTCATTTTATCCACTTTGATCACTTCGAATTCAAAGGTCAATGTTTCATAATGATATACAGGTTCAATAAAGTTCACCGAAAAATTGACTACATGAGAGCCAGGACCAGGCAAATGTTTCGATACGGCACTGGTGATGATCCCCATCAACATGATGGATGGGACGATTGGACGCTGATACTCAGTATTTTGCGTGTAGTCATGTTGAATATACAAAGGGTTTGCATCATTAGTAAGTCCTAAATATAACAACAGTTGATTGTCTTCGATCGATTCTGTTAAGGATAACGAATCGCCTTCCTCGATATCTTCAATACTTTTCCCTATTTTTCGCGGTTTTCCTATATTCAAAATTTAATTCCTCCAAAAAGAATAGTTTCATCTGAGTATATTCTATCAGATGCCGACAAAAGTGCAAGTTCGCGGTGCTGCTTTTGCAAAAACTTCAGATGTAAAAAACTCTTGCAGCAAACACGCCACAAGAGTCTTTGATTACAATACGTTACGAGTTGTATTGCTTAGTAGTTTTTCATAGGCTGTTTCAAATTTTTGCACATCGCCTGCTCCCATAAAAATCACGACAGCATTTTGATGATCTAGTAGCGGAGAAACGTTCTCTTCTTTGATCACAGTTCCGCCTCTTTGAATTTTATTGCCCAGATCTTCAATTTTAACATCCCCTCGGGATTCACGAGCAGATCCAAAAATATCACATAGATAGACATGGTCTGCAAGATCTAACGCTTCCGCAAATTCATCCATTAAAGCGATCGTACGGGTAAAGGTATGAGGTTGGAAGACAGCAATAATCTCTTTATCCGGATATTTTTGACGAGCGCCATCAATCGTTGCTTTGATTTCTGCAGGATGATGGGCGTAATCGTCTACGATCGTCATATCCGCTACGATTTTTTCGCTGAAGCGACGTTTCACTCCAGGGAATGAGAGCATCTCAGCGGCAACTTCTTTCATGTCCAATCCTTCTTTGAAAGCCACAACGATCACACTGAGTGCGTTGTTGATGTTGTGTTGACCAAACGCCGGCAAGACAAAATGGCCAATATTTTCACCATGGATAAAGACGTCGAACTCTGAACCTTGGGTGGTGCGTTCAATGTTTTTTGCTTGAACATCGTCGTTATCGTTGACGCCGTAATAGTAGATCGGGACATCTGCTTCAAGTTTACGCAGGTACTCGTCATCACCAAAAGCAAAAATGCCTTTTTTTACTTGACTTGCCATCGATTGAAAGGCTGAGAAGACATCGTCAATCGAGTGGAAATAGTCCGGATGATCAAAATCGATGTTGGTCATAATTGCATAGTCCGGTGAATAAGCTAAGAAATGACGGCGGTATTCACAAGCTTCAAACGAGAAGAATTCCGCATCGGGCTCTCCATGACCGGTACCATCGCCAATCAAGAAACTTGTTGGCCGGATGCCGCTTAAAACATGAGAAAGCAATCCTGTCGTACTGGTTTTTCCGTGAGAACCAGTCACAGCAATACTCGTATAGGGCTGAATGAATTGGCCAATAAAGTCATGATAACGAGTGACTTCTAAACCAAGTTCTTTGGCCCGTATGATTTCTTCGTGGGTGTCAGGGAAAGCATTCCCTTGGATAATGACCATTTCTGGTTGAATGTTTGCTTTATCGAAAGGCAACAATTTGATTGCTGCTTTTTCTAGATCACGTTGAGTGAAGAAATATTCTTCCACATCAGAGCCTTGTACTTGGTAGCCTTTTTCGTGCAGAATCAAAGCCAATGAACTCATACCGGAACCTTTGATTCCAACAAAATGATGTATTTTGTTTTGATTTTCCATTATTATAATCCTCTTTTCTCAAATCCGCGTCGTAAAAAAACGCGTGTATTGACAAATATCAGGTTGTCACACGACCTACATTATCATACAAAATGAAAAAAATAGCAACGAGTTTTATTTTTCGACTTGACTTTTCTCATCATTTCCTATTTCTAGCAAACGTCCGCGACATTTTCCACAAACAAATTTTTTGATATCCACACGCCTCTGCCGCCGAATCTCGCAGCCACAATTTTGACATCGATAGCAATGCTTAGCTGTTCTTATGGCAGGAGGTGCATACCGCAGGCCTCCCGTTTTTGCCAGCAATGCTTTAAAAGCAGGATCTTGGTGACGGTGACCAAGACCTGCTAAGTGCAAATGATAATGACACAATTCATGCTTGATAATGCCGATAAAAACCTCCATCCCTTGTTCTGTGAGCATGGTTGGATTGAAATCCAAGTGGTGATCACTTAGATGGTAGCGGCCACCGGTTGTTTTTAAGCGAGAATTAAACACCGCTCGATGCGTGAATGGTTTGTTGAAAACAGACAGCGACAGCTCTTCCACCAAATGCTGCAATTCTTGTTGGGTCATTTTGCATTTCCTGGATCGACCATGGTTAAACTGATACGGCCTTTTTTGACATCTACTTGCTCGATCCAAACGGTTACGACATCACCGACGGAAACAACGTCTTTCGGATGCTTTACAAACGAACGGCTCAGCTTCGACAAATGCACCAGTCCATCTTGTTTGACACCGATATCGACGAAAGCACCAAAGTCGATCACATTTCGAACCGTTCCCTTCAGTTCCATTCCCGGTTTTAGGTCCTCCATACTCAGCACATCTTTGCGCAATAATGGGGCTGGCATTTCATCACGCATATCGCGTCCAGGCTGCATTAACGCCTTTAGGATATCCGTGATGGTTTCTTTGCCGACTGACAATTTTGCGGAAAGCTCCGCTGGGCGTAGTTGGGCAAGTTTCGCTTTATTTTCTTCCATTTGCTCTTTCCCTAGCTCCGCTAAAGAAATACCCGCGAGCGCCAAAATTTCTTTGGCAGTGTCATAACTTTCTGGATGGATCCCGGTATTGTCCAAAATGACTTTTCCGCCAGGTATCCGCATAAAGCCGATCGCCTGTTCATAAGCTTTTGGTCCTAAGCGAGGGACTTTTTTCAGTTGATTCCGCTGCGTGAATACACCATTTTCTTCTCGATAAGTCACGATATTTTGGGCAGTCGTTTTATTTAAACCCGCCACGTGCTGTAAAAGTGCCGCACTTGCGGTATTGACATCAACGCCTACTTGGTTGACGACCGTTTCCACGACAAAATCCAATTGTTCGGCTAAGCGCTTTTGCGAAACGTCATGTTGGTATTGCCCGACGCCCACCGATTGTGGATCGATTTTAACTAATTCTGCCAAGGGATCTTGGAGACGGCGGCCAATACTGATGGCACTGCGTTCTTCCACTTGCAGATCAGGGAATTCTTGCCGGGCGATCGGACTGGCCGAATAAACAGAAGCGCCTGCCTCATTCACGATCACATAATATACTTCTTGATCGATCAATTTTAATTGTTCAGCGACGAATTGCTCTGACTCTCGACTCGCCGTTCCATTACCGATTGCGACCATTTCAACTTTATAGGTTTGCAATAAGCGACGAAACGCTGGTCCAGCCGCTTCTCGTTTGTTCATCGGCGCCGGTTTATGGGGATAGATCACTTCGATCGCTAGTACTTTTCCTGTCTCATCAACGACGGCCAATTTACAGCCCGTTCGATACGCTGGATCAAAACCTAAAACGACTTTGCCCTTCAATGGCGGCTGCAGCAACAGATTGCGAAGATTTTCTCCGAAAATCGCAATTGCTTGTTCGTCGGCTTTTTCTGTCAATTCATTGCGGATCTCTCGTTCGATCGCTGGTAAGATAAACCGTTTCAAGGCGTCAGCAGCAGCAGTTTGGACAAAACTGGCTGCGGGTGAATCACTATTCGTGATCAATTTCCGACGTAGGTACTCCATGATTTTTTCTTCATCTGCCACAAGCGTTACCTTCAAAATGTCTTCTTTTTCTCCACGATTGGTGGCTAAAACCCGGTGGGAAACCATCTTATTGATAGGATGTTGGAAATCGTAATACATTTCATAAACGCCTTTTTCATCTTTTTCAGCATTTTTGACCGTGCTCTTATACAGTCCTTTGTTAGAATAATAGCTCCGAATCCAACTTCGAAATTCTGCAGTATCACCAACGCCTTCTGCAATGATCTCATGGGCGCCAGCCAAGACATCTTCTACAGTAGGAACAGCATCACTCATAAATTCGGCCGCTTTTTCTTGTACGTCACCTGTTTTTGAGAAGCTTAACAGCCACTGAGCAAATGGTTCCAAGCCATTTTCTTTGGCGATCGTCGCTTTGGTGCGTCGTTTTTGTTTGTAAGGACGATACAGGTCTTCAACGGCCTGCATTTTTGTCGCAACTAAAATCGCCTGTGTTAGTTCAGGCGTTAGCTTTTCTTGTTCTTCTATCAAGCGCAAAACTTCTTGCTTGCGTTTCTCTAGGTTTTCTAAGTACTGATACCGCTCTTCGATTTCTCGAATCTGAACTTCGTCAAGTCCATTCGTCATTTCTTTACGGTAGCGGGCAATAAACGGAACCGTATTTCCTTCTTGCAATAATTGTAACACCGTACTGATTTGTTTTTGGGTAAAAGAGGTTAGTTCTTGTTTCACTAAATCAAGTACCTCTTGATTCATTTCTGCCATTCGTTCTCACCTTTCCTTTGTTGCTTTTGCTATTTTAACATAAAAAAGTCAGCCATTGAGGAAACAAGAAGGCACGAAAGGAACATTGCTTCGGGGCTCTTGTAATGGCTGCTTTTCTCTTTTTAGAAAAGACTTTTAAAAGTCTTGTTGCCAAGGTCCTGCTAAATTTTGATATTCGATATCTTGAAGGACCCCTTTGTCATCAAAAATCACGCCATGCACCGATCCACCAAATACTGCCCCACCATCGATGCCGATTTTGTCGTCTTGTTGCCAAAGATCCGTTGTCTGCATATCTCCATGCAGCATGGGCGTGATGGTATGGCCAAAAACGATCGTTTTTCCTGTGCGGTTTTTCCCTTTATGAAAAGGTTCGCGAATCCAGATAAAATCGTGGTCGGTGGTCTTCCGCCAATCTTTTTTACTTAAATCCACGCCCGCATGGACAAAGAGGTACTTTCCCCACTCGTAATAAAGTGGCCGCTCCATTAAAAACTCTATTAAGTCTCCATACCTACTTCGGATCATTAAGGCGATTTCCGTCGGCGAATACTCCTCAGTGGCGCCTGTATGCAAAAGACTTTCAAGCGTTTCTTTGCCACCATTGCGTACGTAGGCGGCGAACCAATCCTCAGGGGCATTTAGAAATTGCAGAAAATACTCTTCGTGATTGCCACGTAAATAAATCGCTTGATGTTCTTCGACTAATTTCTTTCCAAGTAATAAACACTCTTTGGACTTTGGTCCTCGGTCATTTAGATCACCAATCAAAAGCAACTGATGGATTTTAGGATCATATTCCGTAAGAAGCCTTTTAAAAAGATCGGCCATTCCATGAATATCACTGATTGCATAAAGATATTTTTGCATTGTCATTCCCTCCTTAAAGGCATTTGATTCTTTTATTATCAATTCTAGTCCTTTAGTTGCAAAATGTCTTGCATTAAAACAAAAAACAATCATTCGCCTTGAACGGTTCGACAGCATAGAGTCGGGTTCATAAAGACGAATGATTGGTTACGATCGGCAAAACCTATTTTCCTGATACAGCAAAATAATTGCCATCTGGATCGGCAAAATTGAAAACCAGTTGTTCTTCCATCTGAATCAATTCACCCACTTCTGCTTCCATCTCTAAAAGTTTTTTATAGAGAGCTGTAATGTCCTCAGCAAAAAACATGATCGATGGAGAATTCAATGCGACTTCAGGTGAGTGCGTTTCGATGAACTCACGGTCATATAAGACAAAATGAGCCTCTGCCTCTTTTGAAGGAGCGATTTCGACGACGGATGTTCCATCGATCGTTTGCTGTTCAATGATCACAAAGCCTAATTCTTGCCAAAACTCGACAGCTTTCGTCACATCATCAACGTAGAGCATCACTTGCATTTGGTTGGAAAACAATGGAAATCCCTCCTATTTCAACTTATTTTTCTTCTTCGGTCGATTCTTGTGTGGGGTTCGAGTTGGTATTGAAGTTCAGTTGGAGTCCTGGTTTATCGGTCACGATTTCTGTCACCTCATACGTCAGGCGTTTGACGATATCAAACAAGGGCTCAACCAAACGATCAGTTTCAGCTTTTGTTAGATCTTCTCCAGAATTGACTTTGCGATTCAAAATATGATTGACTTGTCCGACACGTCCTGACAAAACATAATCAGGGAACACCAATTGGAATTCTAAGCGGGCACCAATAATACTGTTTTTTTCCATATATTCTTCATCTTTGACTTTTAACGGCGCAAAGCCGACATTCAATTTTGTTTCCATTTCTTTGTCTTTCGGTTTCATATCAAAATGATATGCTTCAACGATCGGTTGTTGTCTTTTTAATTCCACTAGATTCACACTCCTTATCTAAAAGTATAGCATAACCTTTTCTTTGAGCCTACTGTATTCTTTAGACAATAAAAAAACGGCGAGCGCCGTTTTAATTTGCTTCTTTCAGTGTTGCTAGATAATCCAAGGCATCTTGGACATTGGCGATCGGAACGATTTTCATATCCGTGTCTAACTTCTTCGCTGCTGCCACTGCCTCTTCATAATTTGTTTTGATGGAAGGATCTATTTCACGCTCTTCGTCAGTGATTTCATCATCTGGGGCAAAGAAGATTTCTGCACCACTTTCACTGGCACTCGCTACTTTTTTATCGATCCCACCGATTCGACCAACGGTTCCGTCAGCTGAGATCGTTCCTGTCCCAGCTATGTTGTGGCCTTTACGTAGGTTATCTCCGGTCAACTGTTCATAGATTTCAAGGGTGAACATCAAACCAGCGGAAGGTCCTCCGATATTGCCAGAATCGATCACGATCTCTTCATCAGAAGTGATCTCTGTATGATCGACGAGGGAGATGCCGATACCGGCTTTTTGATTGCTCTCCAGTTCAATTAGTTTGCCCGTTGCTTCTTTTTCTTCGCCATCTTGCAAGTAAGTCACGGTGATTTCATCACCAATGGTTTGACTTTGGACGTAGTCGATAAAATCTTGACTGCTTTTAAATTCTTTACCATTGACTGCGGTGACGGTATCTCCAACGGATATTTTCCCAGCAAAGCTGGAATTTGGATCGATCCCCATGACATAGACCCCTTTATAGGTCATTTCATAAGGTAAGTCTGCTAGCTTTAATGCTTGCTCAATCGCACTATTTTGCGAGGATTCCATATAGTAGCGTTGAATGCGGTTGTACTCCTCATCTGTCGCACCGCCTAAAAGTTCTTCCTCACTGATCAAGTCTTGGAATTCATTGAATTTCGTTCCAATCGCTGTGAACACGGTAGCTTGTCGAATCCCAACACTGGTCAAAGAAAAGGAGCCGGCTGATGTGTCTTCTTTTTGATTGACGGTAATCAGCTCTTTTAAATCGATCGTTGCTCCTGGTTGCTCGATATAATAGGGAATCGGCAAAAAGGCACAAGCGGCGATGATCAGCGCTAAAACAAACAAGAGAACATATTTGATCGTTGATTTAAGATTCATTGGTATCACGCTTCTTTACTATAGCATCGTAGATATTTTGAGGTAAATATTCGGCAACATCGCCGTTAAAGGTTAAGATCTCTTTCAACAAACTGGAACTGATGAAACTATGTTTTGCGTCTGCTAAAAGAAAGACGGTCTCTAATGAGGGTTCTAGGTGATGGTTCATTTCCATAATGTCCCGCTCATATTCATAGTCTTTCACACTGCGAATGCCTCTAAGCAGAAACTGGGCACCTAATTTTTTCGCAATCGTGACTGTTAGCTCTGTTTCTTGTGCCAAAATCTTGACGTTAGGAATATGGGCGAGGGCTTCTTCGATCAAATGAACTTTTTCTTCACTCGTAAAAAAACTTTTTTTATTGGTGTTTGTAAAAACGCCGACGATCAATTCATCGAAAAGCGTGGCTCCTCGCTCGATCAGATCAACATGACCGGATGTCAATGGGTCAAAACTCCCTGGAAATAAAGCAATCTTTTTCACGTTATCCCTCATTTCTATAGATCGTCACTGCCGATATGCCATAGGTTTGGGCACGGACCAAATGCAACGAGCCGATTTGTTCTGGTAAGTCGATGGACTTGTCTGTTTCGCAAACTACGTATGCAGACGGGCGAATCAATTCATCCTTCAGCATAGCTTCTAACTGATGCAGAATCTCTTGCTTTGCGTATGGCGGGTCTAAAAACAAATAGTCAAAACTTTGTCCCTCAGCTGCAAACTGCCGTAAAGCTTGATTCGCATCCATTTTTAGCACCGTGAACTTTTCGGGTTCTTTGGTTATAGCAATATTTTCGCGGATCACTTTGGTTGCTGGAAAACTACGGTCGACACAAACCGCATGATCAGCTCCCCGAGAGACCGCTTCGATAGCTAAGCCCCCGCTTCCGCTGAATAAATCCAGTACAACACCTCCATCTAAATATTGCCCTAACATGTTAAAAATCGCCCCTTTTACTTTGTCTGTCGTGGGGCGAGTGTTGTCTCCAGCGAGACTTTTTAATCTGCGGCCACCATATTCTCCGGCTACTACACGCATGCTTTTTTCCCTCCAAGATCTTCGTAAATACAAATATAGCACTGTTTCTATAAATAGCAATAAAAAAATGGCGGTGACTCAAGGCACCCCCACTTTTTTATTACACGTTTTCTGCCAATCGAATCATCGTATTTTTTTCTTCGATATCAAACCCTTCATCTTTCACTGGATAGGCTGCTGACGTACCAATTTTTTCAGCAAAATCCATTTCGACATCTGGTCGATAGGAAGCTTCAACTTGTCGAACAAAGTGAAACTGCTCGATTTTTGTTTTTTTGCTTTCGTATTCTTCTTCGTTCAAATACATGACCACGTATTTCATCTTGCGTGACACATAATGAACAAAACCAAAACGGCGCAAATTCTTTAGTTGACGTAGGCTGTAAACCCATACGATCAATCCTCGACGCTTTTGCATCGTAAAAGGCTCTTTATCCTCGTGCATGACAATTTCCTCCACAACTTGATTTTGATTGAAAAAAGGGACTCCCAGCGTCCACTTTGACAGAGGGAGAAAAACAAGTAGAGATCGCCACAGTCAGTTCATCCAGCAAACGCTGCAGTTGTGTTTCACTCCAGCGATACTCACTTACTTGTTCATTAAGATCCAACTGCCGCTTGGCTGTGCGCAACGCCCGTTTTTTTTCTTTGAAATCAGGCGCATACTCACCGTAAGCTTCAATTCTTTCAAAATCTAGTTTTTTTTCTAAAAACGATCGCATCAATGTCTGAACATCAGGGTCTTGATGCATGACCTGTTTCGCTTTTTGATAGGTTTTACACGTTTCACTTGCTTTGATTGCCTTCACAAGTGCTTCGATTTGATCTTCAATCTCAAAAAAGGCTTCATCGTAAATCATCTGACGTACTATCCTCGGTCCCTTCCACATCTTCTTGCACTAAGACTACCATATTTGCTTCAGAAAAAGCAATTCCTATCTTTTCTGATTGTTCATGGGTCAGGCGCTCAGTAAATCTTGGATTACTGAACCAAGATAAAATCGTAAAAGTTGGATCATAAACAGGCGCTTCGAAGATTGAAGCAGATGCTTCCAATTCCTTTTCCGCTAACAACTCTCGCCATTCGTCATTCGATAAGACAAAATTACTTGTCTTTTCCGAAGAAAGTGCTCGTTGATAAGAATGGATTCGTTGAGAAGTCAAATAGTCTGATAGGTTATTCGTCAAATTAAATAAAAGTCCAGCTGCTTCTTGATGTGTTTGGGTATCTTGTGAGAAGCTGTCTAAGCCGATTTGCTGGCGAATTTTATCGATGATAACAAACGCCAGGGTCTCTTTTTCAAGGTTGGCTTGGGCTTGGTCAATTGTTTGCGAAACTTGAAATAGCGGTCGCTGCCCTTCCGTCAAGGGATAAGGTGCCAGTTTAAGCAATGTGGTCTGATCCAAGTAAGTGACGGCTTGCAGTTGGGCAGTCTCCTGATCAAAGAACAAAACAGCAAATGTCCCGTTGTCAAAAGCCACTAATGGACGGTAGTTCATATCTTCTTCCATCAATTCGAAACTGATCGCACGATCATTTTGTGTCAAGGTAAAGTTAGGATAGATCATGGTCAACTCCGTCAAGTCAGTCAAGGTCATGCCCATCGTAAAAGGTGTCAGGGAAGAGCCCCCGGCGCCGATTACTTTGATTGCTTGCACACTTTCACCATCGGTATTGATCTCAACATACTGTTGATCGTCTAATTGATTGTAGACCCGAATTTCAAACTCGTAACCTGATCGATATGTTTGAACTGGAAGACCATAGACTTCTTCGAAATCCGAAACAGGTTCCCCGATCAATTCAGCTAATCCTTGAGCTGCGATTGGTTCGTAATTCATGTTTGTTGGTGCTTTGATTGGGTTTTCGATCGTCACTCTTGAATCTGAAGCGTTTTGCATGAAAACTGGCTGCAAATACACGATTATTAGGGCTAGGACAAATAAGCCGCAAAACAATAATCCTCTTCGCTTCATCTGTGGATCGACTCCTTACTTCTCTTTGACTTCAATCAAAAGATCTCCTGACTGAATTGGTTCCCCATCGGTTACATACACATGTTCAACTACGCCTGAGAAGCGGGCTTCAACCGAAGTTTCCATTTTCATCGCTTCCGTGACCATCAAGGTTTGTCCACGTGCCACCCGGTCGCCTTTTTTGACTAATACTTCTAAAACTGAGCCACTCATCGAAGCACCGATCTGTTCTTTGTTCGTTGGCTCTGCTTTACGTTTCGTTTGAACAGAGCTGATGATTGAGTTGTCCTTAACGACGATTTCTCGGCGTTGTCCGTTCAAGTTAAAGAAGAGGGTTCGGTTGCCTTCAATATCTGGCTCACCGATCTCATCTAGACGAATGATCAAGATTTTGCCTTTTTCTAATTCAACATTGATCGTTTCACCTAAGCGCATGCCGTTAAAGAAAGTTGGAGTATCAAGAACTTTCACATCTGCAAACTGTTCATAAGCTTTTCGATAATCAAGGAAGACTTGCGGATACATCAAGTAGCTCAAGACTTCTTCATGTTTTGGTTCATAGCCGATTTTCTCCGCTAGTTCTTGCTTCACATCAGCAAAATCAACTGGCTTCGCGAATGTTCCAGGACGTTCGGTAAAGGCTGGGCGTCCTTTCAAGATAATGCGCTGTAATTCTTTCGGGAAGCCACCAACTGGCTGACCTAACTCACCTTGAAAGAATGTGATTACTGACTCAGGGAAGCTTAATGTATCGCCTTTTTCAAAAACATCTTTCTCAGACAAGCCATTTTGAACCATAAAGAGTGCCATGTCCCCAACGACTTTCGAAGAAGGCGTCACTTTCACGATGTCTCCAAACATCATATTGACTTCATGATACATTTCTTTGATTTCATCCCATTTTTCGCCTAAACCAACGGCTTTGGCTTGCTGCTGGAGATTGGTATATTGTCCCCCCGGCATTTCATGCTTGTACACTTCCGTTTGAGGTGCGTTCAAGCCATTTTCAAAGGAATGGTAGTACATGCGGACATCTTCCCAGTAGTGGTTCAACTGTTGGATATTGTCTACATTGATTTCTGGGCAGCGTTCGCCGTTCAATAGTGCATAATACAAACTACTCATACTTGGTTGACTCGTTGCGCCACTGACCGCTGACATAGCGACATCCACGATGTCAACACCGGCTTTAGTAGCTGCTGAGTAAGTAATGATCCCATTTCCACTCGTATCATGGGTATGCAGATGAATCGGCACATCGATCGTATCCTTTAGCTCACTGATCAAACGATAAGCCGCTTGCGGTTTTAATAATCCAGCCATATCCTTGATAGCAATGATATGGGCACCAAGGTTTTGCAATTCTTTCGCCATATCTTTGTAGTATTGTACTGAATATTTTTGACGGGTCGGATCATTGATATCCCCGGTATAGCAAATCGTTGCTTCTGCAATTTTTCCTGTATCGCGAACGGCTTGAATACTTTTCTCCATTTGTGGAACCCAGTTTAAACTATCAAAGATTCGGAACACATCAATTCCTTGCGCTGCAGATTCTTTGATGAATTCTTCCAATACATTGTCTGGATAATTGGAATATCCCACAGCATTGGAGCCTCTAAACAACATTTGCAACAAAGTATTCGGCATTTTTTTCCGGAACATCCGCAATCTTTCCCATGGATCTTCTGTTAAGAAACGGTAGGCAACGTCGAACGTTGCTCCACCCCACATTTCACTTGAGAACAATTGTGGCAGACCAGCTTCCGTCATCGCGGCAATTTTCTTAAAGTCATGGGTTCTTACACGAGTTGCCAACAAACTTTGATGGGCATCTCGGAAGGTTGTATCCGTCAGTAAGACATTGTTTTGTTGACCGATCCATTCAACGACACCCTCGGCACCTTTCGTATCTAAAATATTTTTGGCGCTGACAAAATCAGGCGTTGCTTGGATGTGTTGTGGCATCCGTGGCTCATTATAAAATGGTTTCTTTTGTTTTTCGATCCCCGGAAATCCATTGATGGTAATTTCCCCGATATACTTCATGGTTTTGTTTCCACGATCACGAATCCGAGGGAAATTGAATAGTTCCGGCGTATTGTCGATAAAGGTGGTTTTGGCTTCACCCGAACGAAAGGCTGGATGAGAAACGACATTTCGCATGAAGAGAATGTTTGTTTTTACCCCACGTACACGAAATTCTTTCAAACAGCGCATCATTTTCTGAATCGCTTGATCAAAGGTTGCCGCATGTGTACAGACTTTTACAAGCAGTGAGTCGAAATACGGGGTTACCACCGCACCGGCGTAAGCATTTCCGACATCCAAACGAACCCCAAATCCACCTGGAGAACGGTAGGTATCAATCTTACCAGTATCTGGCATAAAATTATTCGCTGGATCTTCCGTTGTCACGCGACATTGAATCGCAACCCCTTCGAAGCGAATATCTTTTTGTTCAGGAATCC
Source organism: Enterococcus sp. AZ095a (assembly GCF_050546735.1). Classification (NCBI taxonomy): domain Bacteria; kingdom Bacillati; phylum Bacillota; class Bacilli; order Lactobacillales; family Enterococcaceae; genus Enterococcus; species Enterococcus sp. AZ095a. The sequence continues at coordinate 1,904,786 of NZ_CP172953.1, forward strand.
CAATTTCTTTATGCAGATCCTTGCCTTGTGCAATTAGTATTTGTGTCGTCACGATATCTAAATTGGTGATCATTTCAGTGATTGTATGTTCCACTTGGACCCGAGGGTTTACTTCGATAAAGTAAAATTTATCGCCTTCAACTAAAAATTCCACTGTTCCGGCATTGATATAGCCAACATGCTTCATCAATTGAACGGCAGCTTGACAAATTTTTTCCCGTTGTTCAGTCGTCATTGACACACAAGGTGCCACTTCGACTACTTTTTGGTGACGGCGCTGAACAGAGCAGTCACGTTCAAATAGATGGACGACATTTCCGTGCGTATCCCCTAGAATTTGGACTTCAATATGTTTTGGATTACTAATATATTTTTCAACGTAAACTTCGTCACTACCAAATGCCGCTTTCGCTTCACTTTTGGCACGTTCGTAGCCATCACGTGCTTCTTTTTCATCATGAGCGACACGCATGCCTCGACCACCGCCGCCAAGAGCTGCTTTGATCATGATTGGATAGTCATGTTCGTCAGCGAATGCTAAAACGTCGTCAATCGATGCCACTGGACCGTCAGATCCGGGAATGGATTGAATCCCCGCCTCGATCGCTGCTGCTTTTGCTTTGATCTTGTCGCCAAAAATATCTAAGTGGTGAGTGGATGGTCCGATGAAAATCAAACCTTCTTCTTCACAGCGCTGAGCAAAGCCCAGGTTTTCTGATAAAAAACCATACCCTGGATGAATCCCTTCAGCCCCGGCTTTTTTCGCTGTGCGAATAATATCTTCAATGTCTAAATACGCATCAATCGGCCGTTTGCCTTTCCCCACTAAATACGCTTCGTCTGCTTTAAAACGATGGACGGAGTATTCATCCTCCGCAGCATAAATACCGACTGTTTTGATTCCTAACTCCGCACATGCGCGGAAGACACGAATCGCGATTTCTCCACGATTGGCAACAAGAATTTTCTTCATCTAATCCACTCCATTCAATTGATCAATAATTCAAATAATATTGTTTCCTCTTTTCTTCGGCACTGATATTTAATACAAAACCAATACAAATCGACAGCATCAGCAAACTTGACCCACCCTGACTTAAAAACGGAAAAGTGATTCCCGTCAATGGGATCAAACCAGTGATCCCCCCTAAGTTGATGAAAATCTGAGACATAAATAATGTCCCTATGCCGATACACATCATGGAATTAAAGGGATCTCTTGAACGGATACCGACAAGAAAGATCCGTCCCACCATATAGAACAAAACACCTAAGATAATGATCGATGGGATCAAGCCTAATTCTTCCATAACGATCGAAAATATATAATCGGTGTGCGCTTCGTTTAAGAAGCCACGTTTTTGGATACTATTTCCAAGTCCGCGTCCGAAAAGCCCACCGTTGAACATTGCGTAATACCCATTGACCATTTGATGACCTGTATTGTATTCATCAGCAAACGGGTTCAAAAAGGATGAAAAGCGACTATAAACATAAGCTGGTAAAAGCTTACCGCCAGTTAGATTCACAAATAGGACAATCAACATACTCCCAACGATACCTGCCAACCCCAATATCAAAGTGTACAAGTAATTCAATCCACTAGATAATAAAACGACAAAAGCCAGTAGCATGACGATCACAGCATTCCCTAAGTCGGGATAAAAGGCCATGATCCCGGTGTAGACGAAAACGATTCCGATTGGACGCCAAACCGTTTTCCAAAACTCTTGTTGGATGCCTTTTTGACGATAAGATAGCGTCACCGATAAAAACCAGATGACAATAAATTTCAAGTACTCAGCTGGTTGAATAGAAAAGCTCGCAATCGTTAACCAACCATGGGCCCCGTTTCTTCTTGGGAAAAAGAAAGCAGCGATCAATAAAAACAAGATGACGATCATGGCGATCTGGACAAATTTTTTATTCCGAAAAACATCCGTTTTCATTTTATACATGACAGTGATCGCTACTAGGCTCACCAACCAAAATAATGTTTGATTGATGACGTAAGAAGCAGCTGTGGTCGGTTGTGTGGCGGTCATCGCAACATAGGATGTGGAGCTGTAGACCATCATCAAACCCGTAACACACATCACTATATAAGGCAGTAAAATACTATAATCTAATAAATGTCTTTTCTTTACTTTTTCTGGCAAGTTTATGCCTCCTTGCCGATTTCAGGTGTCCGCTGGTCTTCATAGACCTCGCTGTACAATTGGTTCAGATCTTTTTCGAGATCCGCCATCAATTGTTGTCCTGTTTGATTATCGACGATCCCCAAGCGGATCGCAAATGCCACTTGCCGTGATAGACCATACATTTGGGTATCAACCACTTCTTCAAATGCTTTGCATTGTGCGATACATAAACTATTTTCTTGGTTTCGGATCAGCTTTTTGATTCGTTTTGCGTCATCTCTAAGCAGATCTAGCGCTTTTGTAGAATCGATGTGCTCCATTCCGGTCCCCCCATTTCTTCGTTTCACCATTATAGCATATTCTCTCTGGCTTTTGCATCATTAGATTGCATAGAAATACGTAAATGACGAACTTTAACGAGTATATTTTCAAAAAGTTCGTTTTTTAGCGAAGATCGTTCGTTTTTCCAATTTTTCATTCGTTTTATCTTCATGAATCACGCTAATATCCGTGAAACAAACGTCCGATGTGGAACATAACGCAAAAAACGTCCTTTACTAAAATTTAAGAAAAGCTGTTCTATCAACTTTTCTTAAAAATATTCCTGTTACTTTTTCCACAATTTATTTTTTAAAAAAAGAACAGGTCCAAAAGTCCCTGTTCTTTCACTTTGCATGAAAAGAAAAATCGTTTACCTTGTTTCGTCGCCGATCTTGCCATCTCCATTAATGTCCTCATCGGAAAGACGTTCGACTTCTTTAATAAAACCTTCGCTCATCTCTTGATAGTTCTGCTCACCAACGACCGCATCATCAGGAATTTGATCGACATTCGCAAAAAACTCAATATGATTGTGTAGATTTTCAAAGCGCATAGGAGCATCTCCGCCGTATTCACCATCAAGGTTGATCATTAATCGATTGACCTGCTCTGGCGCGTCTACTTCAAGAAAAGATGTTTTCGTATAAATCAGACGACGATCGTTGATGTGCTTGCCACCATTCATCATTAAAGCAACTAAGTGGACAATCTCAAAAATATTGGCCGTTTTGACAATGATCAACGAAAATTTCCCATCGTCAAGCTTTGCATCAGGCGCAATCTGTTCAAAGCCTCCCACTGAATTCGTCAGCCCTAAAAAGAACATCGACGCTCCGCCAATGTATTCTCCGTCTTCATACTTTAGATGCATTTTGATCGGTTTGACACGAGGGAGTAATTCCGCTCCTTTTGCTAGATAAGCTAAGTAGCCAAAAACACTTTTCAACTCAGAAGGAACATCATAGGTCAGTTCTGTTAAGTGTCCGCCAGCAGCGATGTTGATAAAATACGTGTTAGGTGTTTTTCCAACATCCATCTTCACCGTTTGCTGCTTCAAAATCACTTCCGCAGCTGCTTTGATATCGGTCCGAGGAATCTTTAGTGCACGTGCGTAGTCATTGGTGGTTCCTCCAGGAATGATCGCCATTTTTGGTCGCTTTTCTAAAGGAGCGATCCCATTGACGACTTCATTGATCGTGCCATCACCACCGGCAGCTACCACCAAATCAAAACCAGCTTCGCCAGCTCTTCTTGCTTCATCACGGGCGGAAAATGGTGCAGCGGTCGTGGCAAACGCACTCGCCTCATAACCGCCTCTTTCCAAAACATCTAAAATATCTGCTAAATTTTTTCGAATCAATTCTTTCCCAGATGTCGGGTTATAGATTACTCTTGCTCTTTTCATCGCTTGCCTCTTATCGCTTTGCTAGTTCTTCTTGCAACAGCTTGTTCACAACGCCTGGATTCGCTTGTCCTTTGGTTGCTTTCATGATTTGACCAACTAAGAAACCAACTGCGCGGTCTTTTCCGTTTTTGAAGTCATCGACGGATTGTTGGTTGTTATCTAATACTTCATTGATCATTGGTAGTAATTGCGCAGGATCTGATAATTGGATCAATCCTTTGGCTTTTACGACTTCTTCAGCGTCGCCGCCGTTTGTGATCAATTCTTTGAAGACTTTTTTCGCAATCTTCGAACTGATGGTGCCATCGGCGATCAAACGAATCATTCCCGCTAAATTGTCTGGGGTTAATTTTGTTTCTGGCAGTTCCAATTTTTCACTGTTCAGATACGCTGAAACTTCCCCCATCAACCAGTTAGAAGCTTGTTTGGGATCAGCACCGGCATCAATGGTTTTTTCAAAGAAATCGGACATTTCTTTTGATAAAGTCAAGACCATTGCATCGTATTCTGGTAAGCCCAATTCAGAGATGTAACGGGCACGACGTTTTTGCGGCATTTCTGGCAAGCTTTGACGTACCCGTTCGATCCATTCATCATCGATCACAAATCGTGGGATATCTGGTTCTGGGAAGTAACGATAATCAGAAGAACCTTCTTTGACACGCATCAATAAAGTTTTGCTGGTTGCTTCATCAAAACGACGAGTTTCTTGTTGGATCTCGCCTCCAGAAAGCAATACTTTGGCTTGGCGTTTTTCTTCAAATGCTAAACCTTTTTTCACGAAGGACATAGAGTTTAAGTTTTTCAATTCTGTTTTTGTTCCGAATTGTTCTTGGCCGTAAGGTCGCAACGAAATATTGGCGTCGCAACGCATGGAACCTTCTTCCATCTTCACATCAGATACTTCTGTAAACAAGATGATTGAGCGCAATGCTTCTAGATACGCATATGCTTCTTCTGGCGAACGCATATCTGCTTCGGAAACGATCTCGATCAAAGGGGTTCCTTGACGATTTAGATCAACATAAGAATAACCGCCTTTGCCGTGCATGTTTTTCCCGGCATCTTCTTCCAAATGAACTCGCTCAATGCGGATTTTTTTCTTTTTACCTTCCACTTCGATTTCAATCCACCCATCATGACCTATCGGTTGATCGAATTGTGAAATTTGATAGGCTTTTGGATTATCAGGATAGAAATAGTTTTTGCGGTCGAAATGTGTTTCTTTTGAGATTTCACAATTCAACGCAAGCGCAGCTTTCATCCCAAATTCGATAGCCGCTTTGTTCATTACTGGTAAAACACCTGGATAGCCCCAGTCGATCACATTCGTGTTGCTATTTGGTTCAGCGCCAAAGTGAGCAGGTGCTGGAGAAAAAATCTTTGATTCTGTTTTTAATTCTACGTGGACTTCAAGCCCAATGACTGTTTCGAAGTTCATGCCTTATCCCCTCCTAAAATCACTGGTTTTTTCGTGTGGAAATCAGTTGCTTGTTCAAAGGCATAAGCCGCTTTATACATGGTTGCTTCATCAAAATGTTTCCCAATGATTTGCAAGCCGACAGGCAGTCCTTCAGAAAAACCTGCTGGAATCGACATCCCTGGCAGTCCTGCTAAGTTCACAGGAATGGTTAAAATATCATTCAAGTACATAGTGATCGGATCATTGATATTTTCTCCAATACCAAATGCTACCGTTGGGGAAGCTGGGCCAATGATCAAGTCGTATTGGCTGAAGACCTTATCGAAATCTTGTTTGATCAACGTTCGTACTTGACCGGCTTTTTTGAAGTAGGCATCGTAGTAGCCAGCACTTAGTGAAAACGTACCTAACATGATCCGACGTTTTACTTCTTCCCCGAATCCTTCACTGCGCGAATTAACATAGACATCTTCTAAATTGCTGACATTTTCTGAACGGAAACCGTAACGGATGCCGTCAAAACGTTGCAAATTAGAACTTGCTTCTGAAGAAGCGATGATATAGTAAACAGCTACCCCATACTTTGAATGTGGCAAGCTGACTTCTTCCACGGTCGCACCTAACGCACGGAAAGTGTCTGCAGCTTTTAAGATCGCTTCTCGGACGCCCGCTTGAATTCCTTCGCCTAAGTATTCTTTTGGCAAAGCAACTTTCATGCCTTTGATATCACCAGTCAGACCTGCTGTAAAATCAGGAACAGCTGCCCCGGCTGACGTACTATCTTTTGCATCAAACCCACTGATGGCATTTAATGCGATGGCATTGTCTTTCACACCACGGGTCATTGGACCAATTTGATCTAACGAAGATGCAAACGCGATCAAACCAAAACGAGAAACCCGTCCGTATGTTGGCTTCAACCCGACGATTCCATTGAAAGCTGCTGGTTGGCGAATCGAACCACCCGTATCGCTACCTAATGATAAGGGGATTTGTCCCGCTGCAACGGCAGCCGCCGAGCCACCTGATGAACCACCAGGTACTTTTGTCTCGTCCCAAGCGTTTTTTGTTTTCTTAAAGAACGACGTTTCCGTACTCGCCCCCATCGCAAATTCATCCATGTTTAACTTACCTACTGGAATCATGTCTGCTTGGTAAACTTTGTCCATGACGGTTGCATCGTAGATTGGGTCAAAGTTGCCTAAAATTTTAGAAGCAGCTGTTGTGCGTAGATCTTTGGTAACAATGTTATCTTTGATCCCAATGGGAATCCCTGCCAACACATTGCTTTCAGTGATACCTTTTTGATCGATAGCTTGCGCTAACGCATGGGCTTTTTCTTCGTTCAATGCAAGAAACGCATCAACTTTTGGCTCTGTTTCTTTAATGCGAGCAAAGGTTTCGCTCGTTAGATCTGTCGCAGTGATTTCTTTTGATACTAATAAGCTATGCAATTCTTCTAAGCTTTTATTATATAGTTCAGTCATTAGGCACCCGCCTCCCCATTGTCAATGATTGCAGGCACTTTAATAAAGCCTTCTTCAGATTCTGGAACATTTTTCATTAATTCATCACGGTCCCAGCCACCGGTCGTTACATCTTCACGCATCACATTGATCGTTTCTGCGACATTCGATGTGAATGGTACTCCTGTGGTGTCCACTTCTTCAAGTGTTTCAACCATATCAATAATTTTTCCTAGCTGAGAGGTAAACTCATGTAATTCATCGTCTGAGAATGAAAGTTTTGCTAGTTTGGCAACGTGTTTGACTTGTTCTTCGCTGATCGCCATAAAATCCTCCTCTTTCTCGTATCCGTAATCTACGTTTACGTTTTTCCAATGTATTGTATCATTTTTTTAACAAATCATGAAATAGAATTTGAAAATTATCAAATATAATTGCAAATAAAAGCAGAAATCATTTCTTTCCTCGTATTGCAGGGAAGAAATGATTTCAATTAGACAAGAAGAAACAACTGCTTCTCGTCTGTGACAATACTTAACAGTTATTGTTCTGCCGAATGACTGCCTTCGATCGCAGCCACCATTTGAGCTTCATCCCAAACGGTAACGCCTAGGGACTGGGCTTTGGTCAGTTTACTGCCAGCCTCTTCCCCGGCAACAACGATATCAGTCTTTTTCGACACACTTCCGGTGACTTTTCCACCAAGGTTTTCGATTCTTTCTTTGGCTTCTTCGCGGGTGAAATGACTCAATTTCCCTGTCAAAACGACTGTTTTCTCTTTAAATGGCGACTCCACTTCTTCCAATTGATCCGTTCTCAGCCCTAGATAAGCAAAGTTAACACCCGCTTTTTCAAGTTCATCTAAAAGGTCGTGAACTTCTTGATTGTCAAAATACGTAACGACACTTTCTGCAATTGTAGCACCAATGGTTTCCAACGAAATGATCTCTTCTTCTTTGGCTTTGCTAAGGGTCCGAAGGTCACCAAAATGTTCCGCTAAAATCCGAGCCGCTTTGGCACCAACATGACGGATGCCTAGCCCGAAAATCAAGCGCTCAACTGAATTTTCTTTGCTTTGATGGATGGCACGCAAAAGGTTATTAGCTGATTTCTCTTTGATTTTATCGAGGGTCAGCAATTGTTCTTCTGTTAAAAAGTACAAGTCGGCCACATCTTTGACTAAGGATTTATCGAACATTTGCTCTAAAACACGTGGCCCTAAACCATCAATATTCATAGCATTTCGGGAAACAAAGTGGCTTAAGCCCTCTTTAATCTGCGCTGGACACTTCGGATTGATACAACGCAAGGCAACTTCTTCATCTAAATGGATCAGCTCACTCCCACATTCGGGACAATGTGTAGGCGCTTCAAAGGGTTCACTTGTTTCCGTGCGTTTTTCTTCCAAGACTTTCGCAACCTCTGGAATAATGTCCCCCGCCTTATAGATGATGACCGAATCGCCAATGCGAATGTCTTTCATTTTAATGAAATCTACATTATGGAGACTAGCACGGCTGACCGTCGTTCCAGCAACACGAACAGGAGTCATAACAGCGGTCGGTGTCACAACACCCGTCCGTCCCACGGTCCATTCGATCGTTTCGATCACTGTTTCCGCTTCTTCCGGTGGAAACTTATATGCCGCCGCCCATCGGGGTGCTTTTACGGTAAAGCCTAACGCATCTTGATCTTTAAAATTATTGACTTTGATGACTACGCCGTCAATCTCATACGGGAGCTCACTGCGCTTGTCATGAAACTCTTCGATATATGCCCACACTTCATCGATGGTGTGGCACACTCTGCGTTCGTGATTTGTACGAAAGCCTAATTGATCCAGTTCATTCAATGCTGAAAATTGATCATTAGCTTCAATTGGACCAAAGTCAGCTAGTGTGTATAAAAAGGTGCTCAAGTTTCTTTGGGCTGCGATCCGAGTGTCTAATTGACGTAAGCTTCCAGCAGCTGCGTTTCTCGGATTGGCAAAAACCTCCACCCCTTCTTCTTCTCGCTGTTGATTCAATTTCAAAAACGAAGCCTTTGGCATATAGCATTCGCCACGAACTTCCAACGAGATCGGTTCTTTTAATTTCAGTGGGATCGATTTGACAGTCTTTAGGTTTTCTGTAATGTTTTCACCTACCGTACCATCTCCTCGAGTCGCTCCCCGAACAAAGCGCCCTTCTTCATATTTCAAGGAAATTGACAATCCATCGATCTTTAACTCGCAGACATAATCTACCGCTTTCCCCAATGCTTTTTGAACACGAGCATCAAAAGCCACGATTCCTTCTTTGTCAAAGACATCGTTCAGGCTATAAAGTGGGATATCATGGGTGACTTTTTCAAAGCCAGGTAAAATGATGCCGCCTACTCGTTGGGTGGGCGAGTCTTCGGTTATTAGCTGCGGATAATTGGTTTCAATTTCAACCAGTTCTGCATACAGCTGATCATAGAGATAATCTTCAACAGAAGGTTGATCTTTTACATAGTATTCGTACGCGTACTGATTTAATTGCGTACGCAGCTCTTCTGCTCGTGATTGGATTTCTTTTGAAGGGACATCCATCCTAATATCCTCCTTATTTTTCAACTTTTTCAATCGGCGCAAAGGCCGCCAACAATCGTTTGACGCCTTGTTGTGGGAACGCCACATCTAATTCGATGTCTTGCGCGCTGCCAGTCGTCCGAACGACCGTACCGATTCCCCATTTTTTATGTTGAACTTTCTCGCCTACTTGCCATGTATTACCAGCTGCAGAGGTCTGTTGCTTAGAAGCGACGGTCGTTTGACGCGGCTGTGTATAGCTCGGTTTAAAGACTTTTGGTTGAAACGGTGCAGCAGCTTTCGGTTGTGAACGCTCGCCTAATGATTGCAGCAGATCTTGTTCAATCTCCTCGATAAACCGTGACGGACGATTGTATTGGGTACGACCGTATAATGTTCTGGAAAAAGCGTTGGTCATAAAGAGCTCTTCCTCAGCACGAGTGATTCCCACATAAGCAAGGCGCCGTTCTTCTTCGAGTTCGCTTTCTTCCATTAAAGCCCGAGAAAGCGGGAAGATATTTTCTTCCAAACCAATCAAGAATACCACTGGAAACTCCAGTCCTTTTGCAGCATGCAAGGTCATCAACGTCACTTGACTACTTTCTTCTTCATAACTATCGACGTCTGACAATAAAGCTAAGTCATTTAAGAAAACACTCAACTTCTCATCTGGTGCATCTGCATCGTCTTCGTTTTGCGCCTCAAATCGTTTATCGAATTCTTGGGTAACCGATAAAAATTCTTCCAGGTTTTCAAGTCTAGCTTGTGCTTCTAAATTATTCTGGTTGACTAACTCTTGACGATAACCCGTCTTTTCTAATATTTCTTTCGTCAGTTCAGTTACTGAGAGGTAAGGAACCATTTGGGCGAAGCCATCCATCATCATCCCAAAGCTTCCTAATTCTTTGCCGGCCTTTCCAGAAATATTCGCCAACTCGACGTTCATGGCTGCTTCTAGCAATGACCACTCATGAAGATTCGCAAAATCTCGTAGTTTTTCGACGGATGTCGCACCGATCCCACGTTTTGGTACATTGATGATTCGTTCCAAGCTGATGGAATCACGAGGATTGGCGATCGCCGATAAATAAGCCAAAATATCACGGATTTCTTTGCGGTCATAGAACTTTCTGCCGCCGACCATCGTATAAGGAACGTTGGCTTTTAAAAGCATTTCTTCAATGATCCGTGACTGGGCGTTGGTCCGATACAAAATCGCAAAATCACCGAATTTACGGTTCTTTTCTGCAATTTGTTTCTGCATTTCACTGACGATAAATCGCGCCTCATCTCGTTCACTATCCCCGCGATAATAAGTGATTTTTTCCCCATCACGATTTTCTGTCCACAGATTTTTGTCTGGGCGGTTGCGGTTATTTTTGATTACTTGGTTTGCCGCATTTAAAATCGTTTGCGTTGAACGATAGTTTTGCTCTAACAATATCGTTGCGGCATCCGGATAGTCTTTTTCAAAGTCTAAAATATTTTGCATGTTGGCACCACGCCAACCGTAAATACTTTGGTCCGCATCCCCAACAACACAAAGATTTCGAAAACGAGCGGCCAATAAATTGACCAGCGTGTATTGGGCGTGGTTGGTATCTTGGTATTCATCGACATGGATATAGTGGAATTTCCGTTGGTAAAATTGCAGCGCATCTTCATTGTCTTGGAAGAGGCGGATCGTATTCATGATTAAATCATCGAAGTCCATGCATTGATTATTGCGCAGCTCTTTTTGATATTTTTCATAACAACGACCCACGATCTGCTCAAATAGACTACCTTCCATGGCTTGGTAAGCTTCAGGTGTCAATAGCTCGTTCTTTGCATGAGAGATCGTTCCCAAAATGGAACGAGGATCATATTTTTTGGGATCGATATTCAATTCTTTTAATACCCGTTTCATCAGGGTATTTTGTTCAGAAGAATCAATGATAGTAAAATTCTTCGAATAACCGATTCGATCAACATCTCTGCGCAAGATTCTGACACACATCGAGTGGAAGGTCGAGACCCAAACGTCTTCTCCACCGGAACCTAATAATTGGCTTACCCGTTCCTTCATTTCCCGCGCCGCTTTATTGGTAAAAGTGATGGCTAAAATGTTCCATGGATTTACATTTTTTTCTTCTATTAAATAGGCGATTCGGTGGGTTAGGACACGGGTCTTCCCGCTTCCTGCCCCTGCCATCAGCAGCAACGGTCCTTCCGTATGCATAACGGCTTCTTTTTGCCGTGGATTCATGCGTTCAAGTAATTCACTTTTGGATGACATGCTTTTAAACATCCTTTCTTTCTCAATCTTCTCAATTATAGCATTATCCGGGAAAGGGGAAAACCGAACGCTTTGAAAACTTTTAATTAAAAGCACTTTGATTTTAGTACTCACGATGCCATCAGTTTTGAAAGAAAAAAGTCAGTCCGTTGTTTGTTTACATAATAAAAAGGCTGTAAACTTACCAGCCTCTTATTATGACTATTGAAAGAGATCAGCTAAAGTATTTCTCTACTAGCTTTTCATTCACATAGATTGACACTTGCCCATCATTGACCGGGAAAACACCTTTTCCGGTATCATCTAAAACAACTTTCGCTTCATTATTTCTCAATATATCCACGAAGGTCTCTCCACCATGGATCGCGCTGATGGTCATTTCTTTTTCCGCACCTTGAGCATTGGTCATCACGACCGCCAATCCAGAAAGCTCATGTTCATAATCGCCAGTTAATACCCAGCCAATACAATTAGGATCATCGAAATAATCGACTTGATTCCCAAATGCAAGCTTCTCTCGAAGTTTTAACATATGGATCAAAGCATCACCAACAGGAGCGATTTCTTGCGCTGGGATTCCGAATAAGTCACCCCAGAAAACAACCGGTACACCCGCTTTTCGTAAAAGGATCAATGAATAAGCATGGACTTTAAACCAACCGTCTATCCAAGATTGTAAACTTTGACCAACCTGTGTATCATGATTGTCCACAAAAGTCACGGCATAATCTTCGCGCGCGGCAGTCAGTGTACCGGCAAAAATTTGACTCATATCATATTCGCCATTTGAGTGAGATGCTTCATATAAATTATAGTGCAAAGGCACATCGAATAAATAAATCAGATTTCCTGAAGAATCTAAATACTCTTCTAATTTTGGCAGATCCCCTGACCAATATTCTCCCACAACGAATAGCGGTTTGCCTTTTTCTTCCCGACGGTTCAAGATCCAGTCCGCATAATAATTGAACTCAATGTGTTTGACCGCATCTAAGCGATAGCCATCAACACCAGTCAGCTCTTGGTACCATTGCCCCCATTTATTGAGCTGTTCCACTGTCTCAGGATTTTCCATGTCCAGATCACAACCCATTAAGTAGTCATAATTGCCCATCTCATCATCCACTTGGCTTTCCCAGCCCTTATCAGCGAAGTTAAAAATCCCGTGGTCTTTATTGCGATCATCATAATCGACACCAGAAAAATTATGCCAGGTCCAGACATAGTCATTGTAAGTTCCTTTACGTCCTGGGAAAGTGAATTTAGTCCAAGCTTCGATCTCTTCTTCATCACTGATCGGTTCATTGCGGTTTTCGGTATTGTATTTAACCGCCGGAACGACCTCCTTTTCATCGGCGCCGATCAAGTGATTAAAGACGATATCGGCATAAACCTCAACTCCTTGTTCTTGTAGTGCTTTGATGGCTTCCAAATACTCATCCTTGGTTCCATATTTTGTTGGCACCGACCCCTTTTGATCGAATTCGCCTAGATCATAATAATCATAGACACCATACCCAACGTCTTCGGACCCAGCTGTCCCTTTATAGGCAGGCGGCAGCCAAATTGCGGTAAATCCATACTCTTTGATTTCTTTACTCATTTCTTTCAATTTGTTCCAGTGTTGGCTATCTGACGGCAGGTCCCATTCGAACCCTTGTAAAATGACTTTGTTATTCATTTATTTATCCCCCCTTAATTCAATTAAGCCAAATAATAGTAAAAATTGTCAAATATAAGGACAGCAATCTCAGGAAAATGAAGGTTAGCATGACCGTTTGTGACCGATTTCTATTATTCACGCTTTCATTATGAATGTTTTTTACTGTTTATGATTGATTTTGAATGAATCATATGTTACTATGGCAGGTGAAGAGGTGATGTAAATGCTTACAGAGGAGCGGCATCAAGCGATTTTGGCACGATTAGAGCAAGAGGAAATCGTCAAAGTCAGTGAACTGATCCAACTGCTGGATGCTTCAGAGTCAACAATCCGCAGAGATCTCCAAGAACTGGAAGATAAAGGGTTTCTAGTTAGAATTCACGGCGGGGCCAAAAAAAGCCAGCAATTAGGTTTTGAACCCAACATGTCTGAAAAAAAAGCGAAGTTTCAAACAGAAAAACAAAAAATTGCTCGCGCAGCCGCACAAACGATCAAAAATGGTGAAGTCATTTATCTAGACGCAGGAACAACGACCCTTGAAATGATTCCTTTCTTATCGACCATCACAGCGCTGAAAGTTGTCACGAACTCCGTCAAGCACGCTTCCCTACTGATTGATCACGGGATCGACACCATGATTTTAGGGGGAACTATCAAGATAGCTACCAACGCTGTGTTAGGGATCAATGCCGGTGAACAGTTGCGTAAATTGCGCTTTAACCGCTGTTTTATGGGCATGAACGGTGCTCATTCGGAAGCTGGTTTCACCACACCCGATCCTGAAGAAGCCCTGATCAAGCAGATTGCACTAGAGCACAGTCAACAAGCCTATGTCTTGCTAGACCATTCCAAGTTTCAGCAAACAACTTTTGCTCAAGTTGCTTTTATTGAAGGTGCAACGATCATCACCGATTATTGCCCAAAAAACTATTTAGCGAAATTCAGAGCAAAAACAACCATTATGGAGGTAATACAATGATTTACACAGTAACACTCAATCCATCGATCGACTTTATCGTCCACGTCGATCATTTGGAGATCGGTGCCCTTAATCGAATGAAACAAGACTTTAAACTACCTGGTGGCAAAGGAATCAATGTCTCACGTATTTTGAAGCGAATTGGCATCTCCTCGACTGCCCTTGGTTTTGTTGGCGGATTTACTGGTCGTTTTATTGAAGAGTGGCTGACCAAAGAGGAAATCAACAGCAATTTTACGCAAGTCGCTGCCGATACCCGGATCAATATCAAATTAAAATCCGGCGAAGAAACAGAAATCAACGGCCTTGGTCCAGTCATTCAAGAGCAAGAAATCGCTGAATTGAAACACCAATTAGCCGCTCTTTCTGCCGAAGACATCGTCATCCTATCAGGAAGTAAACCAGCTGGTCTTCCAGCCGACTTTTATAAAGAATTGATCAAAATCGTTAAAGAAGCTGGTGCAGAATTTGTCATTGATACGACTGGTGCGGAACTATTTGATGCCTTATCCGATCAGCCTTTGCTGATCAAACCAAATAATCATGAATTAGCGGAACTTTATGAAACTTCTTTTTCAACAATCGAAGATATTTTGCCTTATGGCCAAAGAATGCTAAAGGATGGCGCTAAAAATGTCATCGTCTCTCTAGGTGGTGATGGTGCCCTGCTCTTTACTGGCAATGAGATCTATCGCTCCAATGTGTTGAAACGACCTTTGAAAAATTCAGTTGGCGCTGGAGATTCCATGATTGCTGGATTCATTGGGCGTTACGCAAAGACCAAAGATGTGGTTGAAGCATTCAAATGGGGAGTCGCTTGTGGCAGTGCCACTGCGTTCTCAGATGATTTAGCTGAGGCGTCATTTATCGAAGAATTACTACCGGAAGTCATTATTGAACAAGTGAATCTATAGGAGGATGGAAAAAATGAAAATCAATGAGTTGATGCTGAAAGAGGCCATGATCATGGACTTGCAAGCAACAGACAAAAAAGGTGCCATTGATGAAATGGTAGCAAAATTATATGCTGTCGGACGGATTTCAGATGTCGAAATCTACAAAGAAGGAATTCTTGCCCGAGAAGCCCAAACCTCAACAGGGTTAGGTGACGGCATCGCAATGCCTCATGCCAAAAACAGTGCAGTCAAAGAAGCGACGGTTTTATTCGCAAAGAGTAATGCGGGTGTCGACTATGAGGCGTTAGATGGACAACCAACGTACCTCTTCTTTATGATCGCAGCACCAGAAGGAGCAAATGATACTCATTTACAAGCGTTAGCAGCTCTATCTCGCTTATTGATCGATCCAGATTTCGTTGCTAAACTAAAAACAGCGACAACTGCTGATCAAGTACAACAACTTTTCTCAGAAGCTGAGGCACAGCAAGAAGCCGATGCTTTAGCAGAAGAAGCGGCAAACCAAGAAGCAGCACCTGCTAGCGAACGTCCCTATATCGTCGCAGTTACAGCTTGCCCGACAGGGATCGCCCACACCTACATGGCAGAAGATGCTTTGAAAAAGAAAGCCAAAGAACTTGGTGTTGACATCAAAGTCGAAACAAATGGTTCAGAAGGAATCAAAAATCGTTTAACAGAAGCTGATATCGCCCGAGCTGCTGGTGTGATCGTAGCTGCCGATAAAAAAGTTGAAATGGATCGCTTTGACGGTAAACATTTAGTAAACCGTCCTGTGAGCGATGGTATCCGTAAGACCGAGCAATTAATCAATGAAGCAATGAGCGGAACTGCTCCTGTTTTTCACGGTAGCGGCCAAGCTTCTGATAAAGAGGACGCTTCAGCTGATGGTTCAGTCGGTCAACGAATCTATAAAGATTTGATGAATGGTGTTTCTCACATGTTACCATTTGTTATTGCCGGTGGAATCATGATCGCTATTTCCTTCATGGTGGACCAGTTCATGGGTGTCCCTCAAGATGCCTTGAGTCAATTAGGAAACTACAACCAAGCAGCTTCTTGGTTCAATCAAATCGGTAGCGCGGCATTTGGTTTTATGCTACCTGTCTTAGCTGGTTTCATCGCTTCAAGTATCAGTGACCGACCTGGATTGATCGTCGGTTTCGCAGCAGGTGCCCTAGCAAATACGGGTGGTGCTGGATTCTTAGGAGCATTGATTGGCGGTTTCTTAGCTGGTTATGTCATCAAGTTCTTGCGTTCATTATTCAAAGGTTTACCAAAATCATTAGAAGGAATCAAAACGATCCTCTTCTACCCTGTTTTCGGCCTATTGATCACTGGCTTCTTGATGTTACTGATCAACGTGCCAATGAAAGCCATCAATGACGGTTTGAATAGCTTCTTGACTGGCTTAAGTGGTACCAACGCCGCTTTACTTGGTGCTTTGTTAGCAGCAATGATGGCAGCCGATCTAGGTGGCCCAATCAACAAAGCCGCTTATGTTTTCGGTACTGCAACATTGGCAACGACCGTTGCTGAAGGTGGTAGCGTCGTGATGGCATCTGTAATGGCGGGCGGAATGGTTCCTCCATTGGCAATCTTTGTCGCAACGTTATTGTTTAAAAATAAATTCACCAAAGACCAAAAAGAAGCTGGTTTAACAAACATCGTCATGGGGCTATCCTTCGTCACAGAAGGTGCGATCCCATTTGCAGCAGCAGATCCATTGCGGGCGATCCCAAGCTTTATCGTTGGTTCTGCACTGACTGGTGCGCTTGTCGGTGCCTTTGATATCCAATTAATGGCACCACATGGTGGGATCTTTGTTGTTCTATTATTATCTAAACCAATTTTGTTCTTGCTATTCATCTTAATCGGTGCGATCGTTTCTGGCGTTGTATTCGGTTTGTTGAAAAAAGCGCCTGAACAAGCTGCCTAATTGAAAAGACCCGCAAGATCCTCGTGATCTTGCGGGTCTTTTTCATTCTTGATTGGTAAAGAGCTGCTGTTCGACTAGCTTTTGGGTATTCATAAAATACACTCGAAGTTTCTTGCCATTCTTTTTTAGATTGACCCACGTATATTTGCGCGTGCGGTGCAAATACCCAAAATGAACATCCGGCATCGCTGCTTTCAATCCGTCTATCGGCAGCTCCTTCAAGGCTGTTTCTGGTAAATAAAATTGTAAGCAAGCTGTGTAGTCTTTAAAGCGATCCTCTGAGTAATCAATTTCGAGGTGATTCCGAATATAAAAGGCATATGCCTCGACCCCATCATCTACAGTCAATTCCGGTTTTAATACAATATAATCCATCATGCGCAACCGATCTTGGTCGATCCAAGGAAAATACGCTTGTGCATTCAAGTAACCTTTCACCCGTCGCTCCTGGTACTCTTCGTTCACCAAATCGAAGCTTCGAGTGACGAAATGTGTCGCGTTACGCTTAGTCGTCGGCTGCAGCCGATCATTTTGGTACTGGATGGTTTGGATCAATTGGTCGCCAAAGGCGTACTCAATATATGGTTCCCTCAAAATACCGACGCCATTATCCCATGTCAATTGATCGATCCCAGTTTGATCGCGAAACAAACGCTGGTATGAAAGATTCAACTCGTGATCCCACTGAAACGGATCGCGATACAATTCCACCATCACGATTCCCTGATCTCTAACTTGGACCTGCTCGACTTGTTGCGCATCCGTAATGATCACCTGAGGAATAATACGGGCATAGAATACCGAAAAGTACATTCGCCAACAAGAGGTCAGTGTGTAGCCATTGTAAAAAACATCGTACCCAGCAAATTGATTGCAATCAATAACGATCTCTTGTTCAAAATTTTTCCGCTTCGGTAACGCGTTGATTTCAGCAATCGATTGAAAATTTTGTCTTTTCTCGATTCGCTCGACGTTATGCATCAGGTACTCATCATATGAACGCAAATAGCCAAACATTCCATCTCTTTGCATCGTTTCATCGAAGTAACTTAAAATCACTGTTTTCTGTGTGGAGAATACGTCTTTCGTAAACAGGTGCCGTTGTAAAACAGCCTCTTGAATGATATGGATACTGGACTCATTTTGGCCGTCCGTCACAATCAATTCAGTATTGATTTCTTCAGGGGCGCTATGCAGCAGTTGACTGACCTCATCAAAATCATAAGGTTTCTTTTCTTGCTGATTGTAATAGTATTCCGTCGGCTGATAGCTAAGACGAACCAAAGCGAACCAATTTTCAATCAACAAACGCAACTGTGATGCTTCCATTTGTGTCGATTGTAGAAAGCCGTAAATTTTTTCAGTTTTGATCATCGCTATCCCTCTTTTCTATCCCCTTTCTTTAATTATAGTAAAGGGAGAAACGATTGAACACTATTTCGCTTTTTTTTGGTGAAATCTACGACCGTTCGTGGTAAACTAAAGGCGCTTGGAGGTGAACCTTATGGGCTTAAAATTCCAACGAGAAGACTCGCTAGATAAAATGTTTGATGATTTTGCCTTTCTTCCCGATAACGACAAAGACAATAAAAAGCAGGAAAAGGACATTGAGCGTTTCTTAAAAAACGAACCTGATGATGAAAAAGAGCAAAAAAAAGCAAATAATATAAAAAAAGCAGACTAACAAAAAAGGCACAGGACTGTGAGGTCCTTGCCTTTTTTACCTTTTTAGCTAAGAAATGAGCGACCAAATCAACTTATCTGGGAGAATCAGAATCTGATCCTCCTTCTCACATTACAACTCTTCATATAAAACACTTTGCCGTAAGCGAATCAAGCCGATAATCACCAGACAAAGAATGAAAACGACGCCTGCTAGGATCGTGACCACAAAGCCAGCTACCACGATTGGGGATTGAGTAAAGCGAATCATTGGTTCAAAAAAAGTGGTTTTGATCAAATCCGGGATGTCTGTCGCTAGCAGTTGCTGAATCGCATGATTGAAATCCTTTGCCGTTGCACTCGATGGCAAAACAGCCATAAAACTCCCTACACCATAATTTGCAACTCCAATCCATGCAACAGCAACATTTCCTAATGCAAGTAATCCGATACCAACATTTCCAACAACAACCGATCCAACGGCGATATTTCCTATACCAACGAGCAAGGCAAAACAGAAATGACCAAAAGCGAACGCGCCGATGCTGATGGTCCCGATTGCCAACGCGCCAAAGGACATAACACCGATCGATAGCAGTCCCAAACTGATAAGCCCCATAGCAATGACCCCTTTGGCTTTAACGCCAAGACAGAACCAGCCAGACGCAGTGGGTACCTCTTTCATCAGAACAAAAAACTCTCGAACGCTCGTCACTTGATTCAGTAATAAGAATAAATTGGGAATCAAAATGTGCATTAACGGAAGCCGTAGAACCCTCCGTTCACTTTTGTATTCATAATAGTAGGTTTCTTTCTTTTCTTTTAATAGCTCTTCCACTGGAGTGCCTAATAAATCGGCGAGACGAACCAATGTCTCGATGTCTGGCAACCCATTTCCTCGTTCCCATTTTGAAATGGCCTTATCAGAAACAAATAACCTCGCAGCTAATTCCTTCTGGGTTAAGTTATGTCTTGATCGATACTTTTTTAATTTTTTACTTAATGTTTCATGCATTCGACCACACCTCCTTGTTACAAGTTTAACAAATATTAAGGAGATTTTCGCTGAAATTGGGCAAATTTGGCACTCTACGCTCCGTAGAATAGCCTAAATCCCCAATTTTTACTTTTAAAAAGCAAAAAAACGAAGGGAGCGACTTGCTCGCTTCGTTTCTTTATTCAAAATTATTTGATTGCTGCTTCGATGGCTTTCCATGCTTCTTCTTTTCCTTGTTTGGTAATGGAAGAAAAAAGAATGAACGTATCAGCTGGATCAAAGGACAACGCTTTTTTGATCATACTTTCATGCTTATTCCATTTCCCGCGAGGGATTTTGTCTGCTTTGGTGGCAACAACGATCACAGGGATCTCATAATACTTTAAAAATTCATACATTTGAACATCTTCTTGGGAAGGTGCATGGCGCAAATCTACCAAAGATACTACTGCTCGCAGCTGCTCTCTTTGTTCGAGGTACGTTTCAATCATTTTTCCCCATTTTGCTCGCTCGGTTTTTGATACTTTTGCATAGCCATAGCCAGGGACATCGACAAAATGCAGCGTATTTTCAATCAAATAAAAATTCAATGTTTGGGTTTTCCCCGGTTTTGACGAGGTTCGGGCTAAGTTTTTACGGTTAATCAATGTATTGATAAAGGAAGATTTACCGACATTGGAGCGCCCTGCTAAGGCAATCTCCGGTAAGGGTGTATCTGGGTATTGTGCTGGTGAAACAGCACTAATGACGATCTCAGCTTCATGTACTTTCATTGGATCGCTCCTTTTCATTTTTTTCAAAAAGAAAGCCGGATAGCAATGAAACTATCCGACTTGGTCTCGATTAGACTGCTTTTTTTGTCTCTTCATTGTAAATGATTTTTGGTTCGCCAAGTCCTTTCGCAGCTTCTTCCGTAATAGTGACTTTTTGAATCGACTCATCAGAAGGAACATTGAACATGACTTCCATCATGATATTTTCGATGATCGAACGTAATCCACGAGCACCGGTGTTTCGCTCAATTGCTTGCGCAGCAATCGCACGTAAAGCCTCTGGCTCAAATTCGAGTTCTGTGTCATCTAATGCCATCAATTTTTGATATTGTTTGACAAGGGCATTTTTTGGTTCAGTCAAAATATGCACTAAATCATCTACCGTCAATTTCTCTAAAGCAGCCATCACTGGCAAACGGCCGATAAATTCAGGGATCAAACCGAATTTAAGCAAATCTTCAGGAATGATCTGTTGCATCACGCTCTCGCCTTCTTCAAGACGTTTGTTGTTTGTACCAAACCCAATGGTTTTTTCACCTAAGCGGTTTTTAACAATTGTTTCGATCCCGTCAAACGCCCCACCAACGATAAAGAGAATATTGGTCGTATCGATTTGGATCATCTCTTGATGCGGATGTTTCCGTCCCCCTTGAGGCGGCACACTAGCAGTGGTTCCTTCTAGGATTTTCAGCAAAGCTTGCTGAACACCTTCACCGGAGACATCACGAGTAATCGATACATTTTCACTCTTACGGGCGATTTTATCGATCTCATCAATATAGATAATCCCTTTTTCAGCCATTTCTACATTATAATCAGCAGCTTGTAAAAGCTTCAAAAGAATATTTTCCACATCTTCACCGACATAGCCGGCTTCTGTTAAACTGGTTGCATCAGCGATTGCAAAAGGCACATTCAGTGAACGTGCTAGCGTTTGTGCCAAAAATGTTTTACCTGAACCTGTTGGTCCGATCAAGCAAATATTGCTTTTCTGTAACTCCACATCTTCAGCTGTCGTTTCTACATTGACGCGTTTGTAGTGATTATAAACCGCTACAGCCAATGTTCGTTTGGCACGATCTTGTCCAATCACATATTCATTGAGGACATTCAATAGTTCTTGCGGTTTCGGCACTTCGGTAAACTCCCGAACTGCTTCTTCGTAAAACTCTTCATCAATGATTTCTTTGCACAAATCAATGCACTCATTACAGATATAGACCCCAGGCCCTGCAACGATCTTTTTCACCTCTTCTTGCGTTTTTCCGCAAAAAGAACAACGAACAGCTTCATTACCGTTTGTATTATCGTACATACTGTTCACCCCTTGAAAATTTTCCAACCTATTTAAAGGAGTGGAATTTGGTTTACTAACTTTGCAGTCTTAAACAATCATATCATAACTTTTTTGAAAGAAAAAGTCATTTTTACTTTGCCTAACGTTTTCTTATCATTTGTTAGTAATTCCGAAATACCCCCTATTTACTCCCATGAAAAAACGGCCAACACCACTAGATGTTCGCCGTTTTTAGAGTTTTGCCTACGCTTCTTTTGCAGTACCTGTTACAAGTTCAACTGCTTTTTTCATTGTAATATCATGTTTCAACATGTCTTCTGTTAAGACGCGTTTGATTTGATCTACTGGCATATTGTAAGCTTCAGAAAGTTCTTTGATTTCTTTTTCGATATCTTCTTCTGTTGCTTCCAAACCTTCTTCTTTAGCGATCGCTTCAATGACAAGGTTTGTTTTCACGCGTGTTTCTGCTTCGCCTTCAAATTGTGTGTGAAGATCTGCTTCAGTTGAACCAGTTAATTGATAATACATTTCTGGTGAGATTCCTTGACGTTGCATATTGTTCAAGAACTCATCCATTGAACGGTGTACTTCATCATGTACCATTGAATGTGGTAATTCAACGATTTCTGCGTTTTCAACTGCTTGACGGATCGCAGCTTCATCTTTTGCATCTTCTGCTGCTTTTTCTTTTGTTTCAGTCAATTCAGCACGATATTTTTCTTTTAATTCAGCTAATGATTCAACGCTGTCATCAACGTCTTTTGCGAATTCATCATCTAATTCAGGAAGTTCTTTTGCTTTTACTTCGTGAACCGTTACTTTGAAGACTGCTTCTTTACCAGCTAAATCTTCTGCTTGATAATCTTCTGGGAAAGTCACGGTAACGTCTTTGCTATCGCCAGCTTTTGTTCCTACTAATTGTTCTTCAAAACCAGGGATGAATGAGTTTGAGCCAAGTTCAAGTGAGTAGTTTTCACCTTTGCCGCCTTCAAATGTTTCTTCTCCTAAGAAGCCTTCAAAGTCGATAACGACTGTGTCGCCATTTTCAGCTGCTTCGTCTTCTTTGATAACTAATTCAGCTTGTGCTTCTTGTTCGCGTTTGATGCGTGCATCAACGTCTTCTTCTGTTACTTCACGGTCTTGTTTTTCAACAGTTAAATCTTTGTAATCACCAAGTTTTACTTCAGGTTTTACAGTAACTTCTGCTTTGATTACCCAGTCTTGACCTTTTTCCATGCTGTCAACGTCGATTTTTGGTTGCGAAACCGGATCGATCCCTGCTTCTTTTACAGCAGCTTCATAAGCTTCTGGAAGAACAGCGTTCAATGCATCTTCATACAACGCTTCTTCGCCGTACATACGGTTAAATACTTGGCGTGAAACTTTCCCTTTACGGAAGCCAGGTACGTTAAGATTGCCTTTCACTTTATTGAATGCAGTCGTCAAGCCTTTTTGGATTTCCGCTTGAGCGATCGTAAATGTCAAAACACCATCATTGGTGCCTGTTTTTTCCCATTTTGCAGTCATTTATTTCCCTCCGAATATTAATTGATTTACATATGAAATAGCTTCATGCATACCTTTAAATAGTACACTAACGTTGTTTAATTGTAAACATTTTACCATGAAAGTTGCGAATTTTTCTTTCAGCGAATGCTCAAACGTAGGATATTGCGCAAGTGTCGTTTGCGTTCTTCTATTTCATTGTCTGCTTTTGGCTGTTCTTTTTCTTCAAATAACCCGCGATAATCTTCAATGTAGCTTGCCACCCATGCGTTTGCCTCTTCTTTTGCCGGTAAAAACGGGTAACTTATCGCTAAATGATCATCGATTTCTGCTGAGACACTTTCCGCTAAAATCGGGTCCTCTTGGGCGATCGTTTCTTCGATCGCTTTATGGATCGCTTTAACAGCGTCATCCTCCTGTAAAAGTTTCAATTCTTTCGGAACGATTTGCTGCATATTCCCAAGGTAATCGATTAGGTCAAAAGGTTCGTCCACTTCAAGACGCACGAGCTCATCCACTAATTTAGGTAGCAAATACGGATTTTTGATGGAAGCCAACGTGTCATGCATCAGCGAGATAAATTGTGATTTGGTAATAGCTTGGGTAAAAATGTGCCACTCTGTTGCACTCACCGGTTGATTGGCTTCATCTAATGCGCGTAAATGCTTGCGTTTCCCATGAAAATCTTCCAATCCTAAAATTTGTTGTACTTCTTCTACTTTAGCTAGTTCACTAGCCAACTGTTCCTGATAGCGTTTTGGAATTTTTGTTTTCTGACCTAATGTAAGCCAGCGCCGAGTTTTTAAGTATTGACCATCCAAGATCAGCAGATGACCAATTTGTAAAAAACCATCAGTTTGTTTCAAATAATCATCTAGATAGTCTTCCGCAAGATCTAACGCTTTGGCAAAATCATTCAGCTGTTGCAAGCATTCCACGAGCCATTGATTGATCTCAAAACTGGCGTTTTTTTGATAAAGTTCATTGTACAAACGAAAAGCCTGCAAAAACTCTTTTGACTGGTAGGCTTTTTCTGCCGCCAGACGAAGCCGCTCATTTGGTCCCGGGAAATCAATCGTCTCACCCATTCACGACCCCTCCTTTACTAATTGCTTGATCTGCTAGTTAGTTTTGTGCACCAATCATTACGTGATTGGCATCCACCTGTTTATTAAAGGCCTTGATCAAATTGATGGTTACCACACTTGTTTCTGCAAAATAATCCGCAGCCTGCTGCTTATTTTTATTAAAGACGATTGGTAAATAACCGAGATAAAAGAAAACATTGAATTGCAGCACATAGCGCCCGCAAAGTTCGCGGATCAAGACCGTTTGCCAACTGAGTTCTTCTTCTACAAAAGAAATAACGCGGATGCCAAAGAGCATTTTCCCAATTGTTTGGCCATGATTCAGCTTCGTCATCAGAACAAAATAGCCCAGATAGATCGCTAAGGCACAGACGTTGTAAAGTCCAAACCGCTGGTTAGTTGCCGTTAGATTCGCTAGATTATAGATACTGCCGATCGTTATTTGCGTGATTGCCCGGATCACTAGAAGATCCACTAAAAAAGCAAACAGACGTATCCAAAAACCGGCAAAAAAGTAGCTAGGAAAGTCATTAAAGAACCGTTTGTCTTCGGTCTGTTTTTCAGGTTCTTCAAAATGTTGCCACGCTTTTTGTCTTTCTTCGATTTCACTTTGGTTATACTCTTCTTCTTGAAAAGACGTCAAGACTTGTTGATAAAAATCATCGGGATGGTTTACTTGTGCGTTCTTCATCGCTTTGCTGGCGTTTACTGGTTCGGCTGTTTCTGAAACCTGCGCTTCAGTTCGTACATCCGTATGACCGGTTGACGGTGTGGAGGTTTCGCGCTGTTCCCTTTGATCGATTGATGTACTTGTGTGATTGTCATCTGTTGACGATGCGGCAGCGGAATACTTGTTTTTATCTGTCATAGTTATTCACCTCCATAGTAATAAAGAGGTTTAGGGGCATCGCTTGTTCCTAGGCTTTCCATCAATTGGATCACTCGTTCTGTATTTGATTCTTTTAGTCCTTGCAGTTCGGCTAAACTTGAACCTAACCAAGTAGAAGCAAATCCAGTAGATGAAACGTCATAGCTGAAAATCTCTGCATCTTCCAAGCCTAGATCTGCTTGCATTGCTGCTAATGTATCTTCAGGAAAACCGATTTCATCCACTAAGCCAACAGACACTGCTTGCTGACCATCATAGATGCGGCCATCAGCGATCTTTCTAACGGCTTCTTCTGTCATGCCGCGTCCTTCAGCCACAATTTTAACGAACCGACCATAAGCATTGTCGACATAGGTCTGCAAGACTTCTTTATCGGCTTCTGTTGGCTCTCTCGTTGCTGAACCTACATCTTTTAGTGCACCACTTTTATACGTATTGTCTTCGATCCCTAGCTTTTCGAATAAGCCGGCATAGTTGAGCCCCGACATGATCACTCCGATCGAACCGGTAATCGTTTCATCCGTTGCGAAAATTTTATCAGCACCTGCCGAAATATAATAACCGCCACTGGCTGCCATGTTTTTCATACTGACATACATCGGAATCCCTAACTCTTTGATTTTTGCTAATTCACGAGCAATCTCGGCACTTTCATAGACGCCGCCTCCTGGGGTATTGACTTCCATCAAGATGCCCCCAATAGTTGGATCTTCTTGGATCATCCGTAGTTCTTCTAAAAATCGCTGATGATCATAAGATTCTGTTGTGAATAAGCCGCCACTGGAGCTGCTGGCGATCGTTCCTTCTAAAGATAAGCGAACAATGCGATTGTCTTGATCTCCGGCAACTAACGTTGTCTCTTCGATCGCATTACTTCCGTAGAACAAAGCATTTAAACCTTGCAGCGTTTGAGTTTCCTCTTGCTCTGGACGATTTGTGATTACTGAAAAAACCCCCGAGCAGATAAATAACCCTGCTGCGATCGCCGCTGCGATCCATCTTCTTTTATTCATTTTCCCACCTAACTTTTCGCCTTTCCCATAATTTAGTATAGATTTTTGATGACGATCACTGCTTCTTCGTCACCAACCGCATCAAATTTCTCGCTTTTTTCAGCTAAGACGTAGCCGCCAAAAAATTCCTTTGTTAGTTCATCCTGGACTTTGAATGTTTGCGCGGTTTCCACGGTGACTGATCCGGGTAAAATTTCTTGCAAGCTGTCCCAGCCCGTATCCAACATGACCTTTGTTTCATCTGTGACATTAGGATCTTTTTCTATCGCAGCTACTATTTTCTTTAGCTCTGAAAAAGTCATACAATTTACAAATTCTGGCATTTCATTCCCTCACTTTCTTACTTTTTTATTGTAGCGAACTTAAAAAAAAAAGCATAGCTTTATGAGGAAATTTCTTGGGAATCTTATTCGACAAAGCTATGTCAGCTATTTTGATTCCCTTTAGACTGGTTCAAATCAACCTTACCAATAACTATACCAATTATTTTCATATAACTTACAGTTGACAGAAACAGGAATAAATATTATGATATTGCTTGTATTTCTATAAAATATTTCACAAGGAGGATAGATAGACCAATATGGATAGCGCCTGATCTGGAAACAGATGACGAGGAAAGAGTTTATCGAAACATTCGGCGGATGACTCTAGGGACTGCACTCTACAGGCAAGAACAAATCTCATCGTAAGATGATGACAAAGACTTGCTGCGCAGATAGAAATACATAATGCCAAACTAAATTTTTTGAAAGTAGGATTATCATTATGTGTGGAATTGTAGGAATCGTAGGAAAATCAAATGCAGAACGAATTATTTTAAACGGATTGGAACGCTTAGAGTATCGGGGCTATGACTCAGCAGGCCTTTATGTCGCTGATCGGACTTCGGATCATTTAGTGAAAGCCCAAGGAAGAATCAAAAACTTGGAAGAAAAAGTGACTTCTGAAGTAACAGGAACGATCGGTATCGGACATACCCGTTGGGCGACCCATGGCAAGCCATCAGAAATGAATGCTCATCCTCACACTTCGGCAAACCAAGCACTCGTTTTGGTTCATAATGGTGTGATCGAAAACTTTGAAGAGCTTCATCAAGAATATTTAAGCAACCACCAGTTTGAAGGTCAAACAGATACCGAAATCGTTGTTCATTTGATTGAAGTGTTGAAAGAGCAAGACAACAGCACGACCAAAGCGGCCTTTAAAAAAGCTTTGTCCTTGATTCGCGGCTCTTATGCCTTTGCTTTAGTAGAAAAAAAAGATCCAGAAACCATTTATGTTGCTAAAAATAAAAGTCCCTTATTGATCGGTTTGGGAGATGGATTTAATGTCATTTGCAGCGATGCCTTAGCAATGCTCGATCAAACGACTCATTTTGTTGAGATCGAAGATGGCGAAATGGTGACCGTAACAGCCGATGCGATCGAAATCGAAGATCCAAAAGGAAACCTTGTGTACCGTGAATCTTATGAAGCACAACTAGATCTGACTGACATCGAAAAAGGAACGTACCCTTACTACATGTTAAAAGAAATCGATGATCAACCAACCGTGATGCGCCGCTTGATCCAAGAATATCAAGGAGAATCCGGTGAAGTAGTAATCGATCCAGCGTTAAAAAACGAACTTTTAGCGAGCGATCGAATCTACATCATCGCATGTGGTACCAGTAATCATGCTGGTTGGGCAGCAAAATCCATTTTAGAAAAGCTAACACAGATCCCTGTTGAGGTTCACTTATCTAGTGAGTTTGGCTACAACATGCCATTGTTGTCAGCAAAACCCTTCTTCTTGTTCTTATCACAAAGTGGTGAAACGGCAGATAGCCGTCAAGTATTAGTGACGATCAACCAGTTAGGTCTTCCTAGTCTCACGATTACCAATGTTGCTGGTTCTACTCTTTCTCGAGAAGCGAACCATACCTTATTGCTTCATGCTGGTCCAGAAATCGCCGTTGCCTCTACAAAAGCATATACCGGACAGATCGCTGTCATGACCTTATTAGCAAAAGCCATTGGTGATGAAAAAGCTGTCCCTGAAGCATTGGATTTTGACGTGTTCCATGAACTAAGCATCGTTGCTTCTGCAATGGAGGCTTTAGTGGATGAAAAAGCTGTTATCAGTCAATTTGCTGAAGATTTTCTTTCCGAAACCCGTAATGCATTTTACATTGGTCGTGGGAATGATTACTATGTATCAATGGAAGCGGCATTGAAATTAAAAGAAATTTCTTATATCCAAGCGGAAGGCTTTGCGGCTGGTGAATTAAAACACGGCACCATCGCGTTGATCGAAGAAGGTACACCAGTGATCGGTGTGATCACGGAAGAAGTGACTGGCTCTCATACGCGAGGCAATTTGAAAGAAGTCGAATCTCGTGGGGCTCACACCCTTGTGATCGTTAGTCAAGAGTTAGCAAAAGCGACTGATCAAATCATTTTGCCAAATGTTCATCCATTGGTAACCAGCTTAGTGGCAGTCGTTCCAACACAGCTGCTGGCTTACTTTGCCACTTTACAACGCGGATTCGATGTTGATAAACCAAGAAACTTAGCAAAATCCGTTACCGTTGAATAGTTTTTTAAAAAACTGAAACCGAATTGGTTATCTTCTGTTTAATAAAAAGAACTCCTCGTTCGATGACTCGATCGTTCATAGGGGTTCTTTTTTCTTGTTTTCTGCCCAACAAATCCGAAAAGACTTTTAAAAGCAACTATACTTCGCAAGGCTTGCCCACGGCGTGTTCCCTTTTAAGCGTTGTCGACAAATTCGTTGACAAGTTTCTCTAGTTCGCAAGTTGGCTTCTTGCTGGTAAGTAGACAAAAAAGACGACCAAAGAATATCTTTGATCGTCTTACTTCTTCATTTATTCCGCACCGATTTCTTCTCGAACGACCGCTGCGATTTTTTCAACATAGTAATCGACTTTTTCAATGGTTGGTGCTTCTGCCATCACCCGAAGCAATGGTTCTGTTCCTGAAGGACGAACCAAGATCCGGCCTTCACCGTTCATTTCTGCTTCTGTCTCTTCCACGATTTTACGGATAGCTGGAACATCCATCGCACCATTTTTATCTGTCACTCGAATGTTGACAAGTTTTTGTGGATAGATCGTTACCTCTCCTGCTAATTCCGACAGTTTCTTGCCCGTTTGTTTCATGATATTCAATAGTTGAATTCCTGATAGTAAACCGTCACCTGTCGTATTGAAATCCAAGAAAATCATATGCCCTGATTGCTCGCCACCGAAATTATAATCGTTTTTACGCATTTCTTCTACGACATAACGGTCACCGACTTGTGTGATCACATCTTTCAGACCAATTGCTTCCACTGCTTTGTGGAACCCTAAATTGCTCATGACTGTTGTAACGATCGTTCCTTGGTTCAAGCGTTTTTGTTCTGCTAAATATTTTGCACAGATATACATGATCTTATCGCCATCAACGATATTTCCTAGTTCATCAACTGCGATGACCCGATCGCCATCTCCATCAAATGCAAGACCAGCATCGGCCCCTTTTTCAACGACGAATTCGGCTAATGGTTCGGGGTGAGTCGAACCAACACCATCATTGATGTTCAACCCATCTGGGGAAGTTCCCATTGTGAAGAATTCTGTTTCTAGATCGGCAAACAAACGATTAACGCTTGTAGCTGTTGCGCCATTTGCTGCATCGACACAAACCGTGATCCCTTCTAAATCGTCAGGAATCGTTTGACGTAGAAATTGAGAGTATTTCAATAACCCTTCTGGGAACTCATCCACCGTTCCTAAGCCATCGGCAGAAGGTCGAGGAAGTGTATCTTCCGGCGCATCAAGCAATGCTTCAATTTCAGCTTCTTGTTCATCGACTAATTTAAAGCCATCATTTCCGAAGAACTTGATCCCATTGTCTTGTGCAGGATTGTGAGAGGCAGAGATCATCACACCTGCGCTTGCTTTTTGTACTTTCGTCAAGTATGCCACTCCTGGTGTGGAAATAACGCCTAATTGAAATACCTCGATCCCAACGGATAACAAACCAGCAATCAATGCGCTTTCTAGCATTTGTCCAGAAATTCGTGTGTCTCGCCCAACCAATACGCGAGGACGACGGTCTCCGGTTTCATGTTGACTTAGTACATAGCCGCCGTAACGCCCCAATTTAAATGCTAACTCAGGTGTCAATTCCTTGTTAGCTTCTCCTCTAACACCATCAGTACCAAAATATTTTCCCATTTTAATAACCTCTCTTATTCATTCTCTACAGTCAAACGACTAAGAACTACTTGTCGTCGTGCTGCTTGCGGAATTCTCTGTTTGTTCGTTCGTCGTGTCGTCTGTTGAAGAGTTGTCTTGAGAATTCTCACTATTCACTGCTTCATTGCTATCATTGTTTGATTGATTCTCCGTAGTAGCTTCTGCAACCGGTGTGATTTGGATCGTCACGACCGTTGGATTGATTGTTGTCCCCTCAGGCACTGGAATGGTTACTGTCCGTTCCGTCGTTGTCGTGATCTCACTAACGTCCACCGGCACACCGATCTGTTGGGTTTCATCCAAGATACTTTGTGGTCCTGTCAGAACGGCACTGATACTACTCATGCGATAAATGTAATGGGAGATCCCGTCTGGAGTTGTCCCTTGTTGTGTAACAAACAATTCAATTTCTTTGCTTGGAGCCTCCATCACCAATGCAACATCTACCGAATCAGGATCCGCGATGATCGCTAATGGATTGTTGTCGCTATCCCAGGCTTCGATGGTTCCATTGACAGTGATCGAATCCCCAGTGATATCATCTGGATTTACGATCGCTACCACTCGGTCGATTTCAGCTAATGTTTGATCGCCAGTTGTGATTTCTACTTTCTGCGGATCGACACTCATTGAATCGACGCCGTAACCACTCGTTGCTCCGTCAGTGGAGATGACGGGTTCAACGGTAAACGTTTGGGTCACTTTTTTCTCGATCGTCACAGTGACTGTTTTTGGTTCGATTTCAGCTGTGACGCTTGAACTAAGATTTTTTACTTCTAAAGGGACCTCATGGGTTCCTTCATCGAGCCCAGTCAAATCAGCTACGACTCGAAAGCTCCGTGTTTCCTCACTACGTTCTGCATTCAATTGTACCCGATTTCGACTAGATAAAGTCACATCCACTGTTGTTTCAAATCCTTGGATGAAGTATTCATCCGTGTCGTAGGTGGTCTGAATCGGTACATTTTCGATCTCTTCCTCATAAGGATTTGATGTTCCCGCAAGATTGACTTGCAGGCTTGATCCGCTGGCGATGAAAAACAAAACCAGACTAAAGAACAGCGCTAGTATACCATAAAATACGTTTTGACGACGCTCTTTCTTGATCATTTTCTTCCTCCTTTGTTGACCCCTTCAAAGAAAGATTGCAGCAAGTTGCGTTTGCCAGGTTTTTCTTCCGGAACTAATTCGCGATTCAACACGTCGAGATACTCTTGGCGAGAAAGTTCAGTCAGCATGCGATTATTTAGCGTAATACTAACGTCGCCGGTTTCTTCTGAGACGATAATGGTCAATGCGTCACTGACTTCTGATATCCCAACAGCTGCTCTATGACGTGTCCCGAATTCTTTCGGAATCAGTGGACTTTCTGACAATGGCAAGTAGGCACTAGCAACAGCGATCTTATCATCTCTTAAAATGACTGCACCATCATGCAGCGGTGTATTAGGAATAAAAATATTGATCAGTAGTTCGCCCGTCACATCCGCATCTAAGGGAATCCCAGTTTCGATGTATTCTTCTAAACCAGTCGTCCGCTCGATCGTGATCAATGCACCGATCTTTCGTTTTGCCATATATTGAACAGCTTTGTCCAGTGCTTGGACCAAAACTTCATCCCGCCGTTTTTCGTTTTTAGAAGTCTTGAAGAAAGAGCTGCGTCCAAGATGCTCTAGCCCCCGTCGAATTTCTGGTTGGAAAATAACAATTGCGGCGATCACCCCATAAGTAATGACTTGATCCATCAACCAAGATAGCGTCTTTAATCCTACGATACCAGCCAAAAACCTTAGAACAATGAACAGTCCGACTCCTTTGAACAACTGGATCGCTTTTGTCCCTCGCACAAGCTGGATAAGCTTATAAACCAAGTACCAAACAACGATCACATCTAAAACATTTACTAAAAAAGACCAAGAAAATATATCAAATGAGAGCAATTCTCTCCAATAATCTAAATTAAAAAAATCCCTGAAATTTATCAACATAAACAGCCTTCCTTTATTCTTAAGACTTCAGATAATAGTATAACATAGGACCTCTTCAAAGATTTGAAAAAAAACAAATTTATGAAAAAGTTTTGAAAAAATAATCAGCTCTTTTATTTAGTTTACCATTATCATGAAATCATTGTTTGTCAAAGGTCTTAGAAGATTTCATCTAAAAGAGCTTCTTGCACGCATTTCATAGGAAAAACAACAAACGACCCTGAAAAAACGTGATAAAGCGTTTTTCCAGGGTCGTTCCTCAGCTAGCGATTATTCTTGCTGACGACGTTTTGCGCGCGCTGCACGCCGTGCTGCTCTTTCAGCGAGCTGTTCTTCGCTTAACGGCTGTTTTTCTCTTCGCACACGCTCCGTTTTTACTGCCATTGGTTGTTCTGTATCAGTACTTACATTTTTTTCAAGCTTTGCTCGAATTTTTTCTTCTTGACCTGCTAAGCGGGCATAGTTATAGAAACGAGTTTTCGCATCTGAAACGGTTTTTTCAAACAAGGCTTCCGCCGCATTGGGATTGGCAGACTGCAAGGAAGCAAATCGGACTTGGGTCTGCATAAAGGCAGGCATTTGATCAAATGCTGGCTTTTTGAAATCGAGCGTCATTGGCTGTTTCCCATTTTCTGCCAACAGCGGGTTATAGCGGTAGAGACTCCAATACCCTGATGCAACTGCTTCTTGCGCTTCTTTCAAGGATTGACGCATTCCGCCAGCAAGACCGTGAGTGATACATGGCGTATAGGCAATGATGATTGACGGTCCCGGGAACCGCTCGGCTTCTTCAAAGGCTTTGATCGTTTGCATTTGATTAGCACCAGATGCGATTTGTGCGACGTAGACATGTCCGTAGGTCATCGCCATCATTCCTAAATCTTTTTTGGAAACAAACTTGCCACTAGCAGCGAATTTAGCAATAGCCGAAGTTGGTGTCGCTTTGGAGACTTGCCCCCCCGTATTGGAATAAACTTCATTATCTAACACAAGAATATTGACATCTGCACCAGAAGCGAGAACATGATCGATACCGCCAAACCCAATATCATATGCCCAGCCATCGCCACCTATCATCCATTGGCTTGGCTTAACAAACAAATCTTTTTCCTGCAGGATTTTGTTCAGCTGAGGTGTCGTGGAAGCCTCAGCTTCTAAGGCGGCGATCAATTTTGCTGCTCGCTGCTGTGTCCCAGCACTTTCTTCTCGATGAAGGTCCCAATCATCAATCAAAGCCTGCAATTCTTCTGATACAGCGGCTTTCAATGACTGCAACTGGGCTGCTAATTTCTCCCGTCGGGTTTGGTTGGCTAAGAACATGCCGTAGCCATATTCGGCATTGTCTTCAAACAGCGAGTTTGACCAAGCTGGACCCTGTCCTAAGTGATTGGTTGTATAAGGGGATACTGGTGAGGTTCCACCCCAAATCGAAGAGCAACCGGTCGCATTGGCGATCATCATGCGATCACCAAACATTTGGGTCAGAAGTTTGACATAAGGGGTTTCCCCACAGCCCGCACAAGCACCAGAGAACTCCAATAAGGGCTTATTGAATTGGGAGCCCAAAACAGTTCCTGGTTTTGCTGGATTTTCCTTTTGGCGTAAAGTCATCGCAAAAGCCCAATTTACAGCTTGCTCTTTTTGTTCTTCGTAAGGACGCATCGTCAAGGCTTTCCCTTTGGCGGGACATGCCTCCACACAAAGGCCGCAACCTGTACAATCTTCAACGGAAACTTGAATTCGATATTTTTGGCCGTTCGCTCCTCGCATCTCTCTAACGATAAAGCCTTCCGGTGCTTCGGTTAATTCATCTTCATCTGCCAAAAACGGGCGGATCGCCGCATGAGGACAGACGAAGGCACACTCATTGCACATGGTACAGCGATCTGATAGCCACTCGGGCACTTCAACAGCGATGCCCCGCTTCTCAACCGCTGTTGTCCCGACAGGGATCACCCCTTCAGTCATTTGGTTCCTTACGAGGGTGCCGACGGATAGTTGATTGCCTTCTTGACGGTTGATGGGTTCCACAATTTCCCGCACAAATTGTGTCATAGCAGTGGATGTCCTTTCCGGCACTTCGATTGTTGCCCACTCGCTTGGAACAGGGATTTCTTGTAATAATTCGATGGTGCGATCAATGGCTGCTTGGTTCTTTTCAACGATCGCCATCGATTTGTGCCGATAACTTTTCAGCGCCTCTTCTTTTAAAATCGGCAAGATTTCCTCGGTCGGAATGATGTTTGCCAAGTAAAAGAAGGCTGTTTCCATCGCGGTATTGATCCGCCCACCTAAGCCAACTTCCATTGCCAACTGCATGGCGTTGATGGTATAAAAACGGATCTCGTTTTCAGCAAGATAACGTTTCATCTTCTTCGGTAGATTATTTAAAATTTGCTCTTGTGACCAGGTCGTATTTAATAAAAAGGTTCCGCCTTTTTTGAGTCCTTTCAGCAAATCATACGTATGCAAATACGCAGGCGTATGACATGCAACGAAATCCGCGTGTTCGATCAGATAGGTAGAACGAATGGGGGTATCCCCAAATCGCAGATGGGAAACCGTTAGACCACCAGATTTTTTCGAATCATAGTGGAAATAGCCTTGCACATATTTTTCGGTATGATCACCGATGATTTTGATTGCTGACTTATTCGCCCCAACGGTCCCATCAGAGCCGAATCCCCAGAATTTCGCTTGGAAGGTGGATGGATCAGTTAGATCTAGCGTGCCTTTTGAGGGCAACGACAATTGCGTCACATCATCCGTGATCCCAATGGTGAAGCGTTTCTTTTGGCTCGCTTTTGGCTTAATCAATTCGTCATAAACGGCAACGATTTGATCAGGCGTTACATCTTTTGACCCAAGACCATAGCGTCCACCAATGATCGTCGGCCGAATCGCTGCATCATACATGGCACTTTGCACATCCAAAAGCAAAGACTCTCCGTTGGCACCAGGTTCTTTGCTGCGATCCAATACAGCGATACTTTTGACGGTAGCAGGCAGTTTTTCTAAGAAGACTTCTAATGGGAATGGTCGATACAGATGGATCGACAAGACTCCCACCTTGCGTCCAGAAGCGCACAAATGATCCACCGTTTGCTGGATCGTTTGCGTTGAGGACCCCATCGAAACGATAACTTCTTCGGCGTCCGCAGCACCATAATAGTCCACTAAATCATAGTTGGTTCCTCTTAAAGCATTGATTTTCTTCATGTAAAAACGAACGATCTCAGGCAATGTTTGATAGTGCTGATTGATCGTTTCCCGCTGTTGAAAATGGATATCAGGATTTTGATTCGTCCCACTCGTTGTTGGGTGATTCGGATTCATCGCTTTTTGACGAAAAGCAGCCAACTTTTCATGATTAACCAGTTGTGCGAGTTCTTCATAGTCCAGCACCTCGATTTTTTGAATCTCGTGACTGGTTCGGAAACCATCAAAAAAGTTTAAAAATGGAATGTTGGCTTCAATTGCTGCTAAATGAGCGACTGGCGCTAAATCCATTACTTCTTGAACACTGCTTTCCGCTAGCATAGCAAAGCCTGTTTGTCGAGTGGCCATTACGTCGGTATGATCTCCGAAAATATTCAAGGCATTGGTTGTTACTGCTCGGCTGGCGACATGAAAGACGCCTGGCAGCATTTCCCCAGCAATCTTGTACATATTTGGTACCATTAACAAAAGTCCCTGAGATGCCGTATAGGTCGTCGTTAAGGCACCGGTTTTTAATGAGCCGTGAACCACACCCGCCGCCCCTGCTTCAGATTGCATTTCAACCACTTTCACCGGCTGCCCAAAAAGATTATGCTTTCCCTGAGCAGACCACTGATCCACTAATTCAGCCATGGTTGAACTAGGGGTTATCGGATAGATCGCCGCAAGTTCCGTAAAGGCATAGGAAATATAGGCAGCTGCCGTATTGCCATCCATTGTTTTTCTTTTTCTCATCTATATAACTTCCTTTAATCATCATTTTGCACAATAAAACACAATTCATTATAGCTGAAAATCAAGGAATATAAAAGCACCGGCTGGGTAATTTTCTTTATTTCGTGAAACGAAATACATAGTATTTAGCTAATTTTCCTCCTCATTTCACAGACTCGGATCAAAAGACCTGAGGCTTTTCTTTCAGTAGAAACTTCGGTAAACTAAAAGAAAAAGGAGGAATCTTAATGGATATTTCAATCATCAAAGCACAAGAAACAAATGCGGTAACAGGGATACATATCGGAGACCCTTCCGCTAAACCGATCGTCGAATTTATGAATTTGCGTTGTCCTTATTGTCGGCAATGGTTTGAGGAATCGTTACCGACCTTAAGTGAAGCTGTCACAGCTGGGAAACTACGCCGTGTCATCAAATTATTCGACAAAGAAAAAGAATCATTGCAACGAGGCAATGTGATGCATCGGTTTGTTTCCAGTACAGATCCTCAGGCAACGATCGCTGAGATTACAAAAATTTATCAAACACAAGACGAATGGGGTCATTTATCTTTAAATGAAGTGGCAGAATATGCGAAAAATACCTTAGGGCTATCTGAACAAAATCATCCTGCGATCGCCGGAGAAATTGTGGAAGAAGCGAAAAACGCCAACATTCAATTTGTGCCAACGATTATCTTAGATGGGCACATTTTTGATGAATCGATCACTGCTGAGGAATTAACTGCATTGATCAATGAGTAACCACAAATAAAAGAGCAGGAGCAGATTTGACGCGAACATCCACGTCAAATCTGCTCCTGCTCTTTTGATTCATTTTTATTCCATTCGACTAGCTGACTTGTTCACGAAGATGATCGGCAAATTCGTTGATTTTTCGAATGCGATGATTGATCCCTGATTTCGAGATCGCTCCTGATGGAATCATTTCTCCTAGCTCTTTCAAGCTGACCTCGGGATGTTCCAAACGTAATTCGGCGATTTCTTGCAGCTTTTCAGGTAGAGCTTGCAAGCCAACTCGATCTTGAATAAACTCGATATTGTCGATCTGCTTCGAAGCAGCATCGATCGTTTTGTTCATATTGGCGGTTTCACAATTCACCAAACGGTTGACTGAGTTACGCATGTCTCGCACGATCCGCACGTCCTCGAATTTCAACATGGAATTGGTGGCGCCGATCAGAGTCAAAAAATCAGCGATTTTCTCAGCGCCTTTCAAGTAAGAAATATACCCATTTCTACGTTCTAATGCACGGGCATTCAAACCATATGCGTTTAGCATATCGCAAATATCTTGGTTATGCTCCTCGTAGATGGAATAAATCTCTAAGTGATAGCGGCTAGTTTCTGGATTGTTGATCGATCCTGATGCCATGAAAGCCCCTCGTAAATAGGAACGCATTTTTTGAGTATTGCCCATGATCTCATCAGAAACATGGCTTTGAAACATCAGCCCGTCCATGATATCTAAGTCCAAAAGCACGCGCTTTGTCTCTTGCTTCAAACGAACGATGTAGACGTTGTTCTTTTTTAATTTCATTTTGCGACGGACCAGCAACTCGCTGCGCACGTCGTAATGATCTTTTAGTAAAGAGTAGATGCGTCTGGCAATCGCCGCGTTTTCTGTTTGAACGTTTAAAACAAATTGCTGGTTGTTGATACTTAATGACCCATTCATCCGAATCAAAGCTGCCAGTTCTGCCTTGGCATGTTCGCGATGAACTTCTAATGCAGTCAATTCTTTTTTTACTTCTGCTGCAAAGGACATTAAAAAATCCCTCCTTTCTTAGATTTTGGCCCCGTAAACGATACGTAGAAGTTCTTCAATCACTTTATCTCCGTCATGAAAAACTCCGCCATCTCTAAGCTCCAGAAAGTCAGCTGAAATGACACGGCTGGCTTCTTCTCGCAGTCCTTGGAAATCGTGTTTCACTTGTACAAGATATTCATCATAAATCTCTGGGTCCATATATCCTTCTGGAACTTTCTCGGTGTTGACTAACACCGTATCAATAAAGGGTTTGCCTAAATGCTTATGCAAGACTCGCACATGGTCGGCATCACTAAAGTGTTCGGTTTCACCTTTTTGGGTCATGATATTACAAATATAAA
Organism: Enterococcus sp. AZ095a; assembly: GCF_050546735.1. NCBI lineage: Bacteria > Bacillati > Bacillota > Bacilli > Lactobacillales > Enterococcaceae > Enterococcus > Enterococcus sp. AZ095a. Next base: position 1,943,390 of record NZ_CP172953.1, read on the forward strand.
CCGTTTCAGCTTGTGTTTCCAACATTGCTTGGCCGATCTCGCTGATCATGAGATTGGGCAAAATACTAGTAAAGAGACTACCAGGACCCAAGACGATCATATCTGCCTCCATAATTGAAGAAACAACTTTACGAGCTGCTTTCGGCTCATCATTATTTTCTTGATTACGAACAAAGACCCGTTCGATCGTTTTGCGATCAACCGCGATTTTGGACTCGCCTACCGCTTCGGTGCCGTCTTTAAAAACAGCGTGCAACACCAATGGCAGATCTGAGGAAGGATATACTCGTCCATCGATATGCATGATTTTCGACAAAATTTGAATGGCTTCATAGGTACTGCTACGCATTTCAGCAATCGCCGCAATAATCAAGTTCCCAAGGGCATGATTGGCTAAAAATTTGTCTTCCGCTTTAAAACGGTATTGAAAAATATCATTATATAATTGCGGCATATCAGATAGAGCCGCCAGAACATTGCGCAGATCCCCCGGTGGTGAAATAGAGGAAACCAAATTGCGGATCTCGCCGCTGCTACCGCCATCATCAGCGACCGTAACGATCGCTGTGATGTCGACACCTTGATTCCGCAAGCTCTTCAGGATGACTGGTAACCCAGTTCCGCCACCTACCACAACGATCTTCGGCTTTCTGATCCGGTACGTTTTCATTTTCATGAACGATTCACCGTCTCTTTGCGCTTATCTTTGTCGCGATGAGTAATATTGACGCGATAGTCTTCTGCCAAAACCGCCCCGATGCGCTCCGATAATGCAACCGAACGGTGTTGACCCCCAGTACAGCCGATAGCCACCGTCAAGCTGCTTTTACCTTCCTTGACATAGCCTGGCATGATCGTTTGCAACAGTGTACTAAATTGCTGATAGAATTCTTCCGTTTCTGGAAAAGACATGACGTAATCATACACGGGTTCATCTTTACCCGTTAAAGGACGCAACTCTGGAATGTAATGGGGATTCGGTAAGAAACGAACATCCATCACGATATCAGCATCGATCGGCAAGCCATACTTGAAGCCAAACGAAAGTATTTCAATACGAAACCCTGTCTCATGAGAAGCACGAAATTCTTGATTGATTTTTTCTCTCAGTTGCCGAGGGGTCAACGTCGTTGTGTCGATAACAATACTGGCGCGCGTCTTCAAATCGTTTAAGATCGCTCGCTCTTTGCGAATGCCTTCCGTAACTAAGCCATCCATCGCTAATGGATGTGCTCTTCTCGTTTCCTTATATCTTGACACCAATTCATTGTCCGATGCATCTAAAAAGAGCATCCGTGTGTCGATAAAATTCGTGTTTTCAATATCGATCAGCATACTTTGGATTTCTTCAAAAAACGATCTTGAACGCAGATCGACAACTAAGGCAATTTTTGTCACTTTTCCTGATTCTTTGATCAGTTCCCAAAATTTAGGGATCAAGCTTGGGGGCATATTGTCGATACAAAAGTACCCCATATCTTCAAAACTCTGGATCGCGACCGTTTTGCCGGCTCCGCTCATCCCAGTAATAATGACCAATTCTAAATGATCCACTTCAGTCATAGGTAAAACTCCTTTCTGAAACAACTCTATTATATCATGCCGGGCGTATCATTGGAACACCGGCATAAAAAAAGACGTTAGCTCAAAAAATGCCGCTAACGTCGCTATCAGCTTTAGATTGCTTGGCGATTTGCCAATGCTTTTTCAATCGTCCGATCAACTAAAATGGATTGGGCATCCACGACTGGATAAGGATTGTCAGTCACAAATTCATCCATCAAGGATAACTCGGTACATCCAAGTACTACGCTTTCACAGCCGATGCGTTCGGTGACTTCTTCCAGTATCTCAAAGTAAAGTTCTTGATCCAGATGATCATTTTCTTTGATTCGATCATAGATCAATGTATTGACCTTTTTTTGGATCGCTGGCTCTGGGAGATAGACATCAAGTCCCAACTGGCGCAATTCTTTCTCATAGATGCCGGCTTTGACACTGCCTTCTGTCCCAAGAAAGGCCACTTTTCCAGTGACGCCTTTTTCAAAAACGACTTTCGCTGCCTCACGAGGCATATGCAAAATCTCAATCTCAGTAGCCGCTTGCAACTCATCAAAAAAATAATGCGCTGTGTTACAAGTCAACACAATAAAATTTGGCTTTAATAAATTTTGTTTTTCGATGTCGTCCATTAAATAAGGAACAGGGTTTTCTAACGTATTGTCTAAAATATATGCCGTCCGATCCGGTACTGTCGCATGATTGAATAAAACATAGTTCAAGTAATCTTGGTCTTTATGGGTCTGTGTCCGTCGGTTTAAAATGCGGACGAAACTTTCCGTCGCTAACGTTCCCATGCCGCCTAAAATACTAAAAAAATTCTCCATCTTCTAGCCTTCTTTCGTATGGAAATACGTTTTGAATCGTTTGTTGTATAGATGGAACATTCTCTTTAACAGAATCCAACGCTTCAGAGATAAGTCTTCTTTATAAAAGACGGTCGTTCCCCAGCGATTTTCTGCTAATAATTTTTTTGCTCGTTCTTTCGCAGGATTTTCTTTTGCATAAGTCAAGAAGATGTTTTTTGGTACCCCTAGCCATAATTTCGCTTCTGGCGCGTCAGCTTTGCCATAAACCGTTTCTGTATAAGGTTTTTCGAAGACTAAATCTTCAGTGATAAACTTTGCCAAATTCAATCCGCTTAAGGTAATAAAGAAACTGCTTCTTCCTTGACGCAAGTTGATTTCAAATAGTTTATATTGCCCGTCTCGCGCATCATATTTCAAGTCAAAATTGGCAAATCCAACATACTCGATCTCTTTTAAAAACTTACGGATCATTTGATAAATTTGATCATTTTCGTCTGGAATGATCACTACGTAATTCCCAACAGCTCCAGGGGTTGGGTCTTCTAGTAAAGGATGACCTAAGCCCATCACGCGAACTTCGTGATTCTCATCAACATAGGCATTTAAAACCCGCATGTTGCTGTCATCACCGGGAATAAAATCTTGGACGATCATTTCATATTGATAACCCGCTTGATAAATGCGAGAAACGATTTCTTCAAATTCTATTCGATTATCAATAATAAAGGCTTTTTTGCGTCCTTCAAAATCAACTGACAGCCATGCTACACTATTTGCCGGTTTCAATGCCACAGGAAAATCAAAAGGCAGCTCTCCTTTGAACGTTCCTTCCGTCAACAGTTCAGGCGTTAAAATGAAGGTCTTAGGATAAGGCAAGCCATATTCCTCGCAGACTTCGTAAAAGCTTACTTTGTTGATCAACCGTTTTAGTAAAGAATAATCGTTAGCGATAAAGGTATAATAGGGCGCCAATTCTTCTTTATGCTTCGCCAACAGTTCCGCATAACCATCGCCGCAAGGAATCAACAAATATTTCATTGCAGGATCATTGTAAGTATTTTTTCCTAACTTGATCAACGTCTCAGTGAATCCGGGATCATGGTCAAAACCTTCCACTTGATTGATTTTTACAATTTTACTAAAGCGGGTTGGTGCAAGTTCGGCGCCTGCATAGGCAACTGATTGAATACCATATGCTTCGTGGAACGCTCTGGCCATACCATAAACATTCATATCGCTTCCTAATAATATGGGAAGAAAATTTTCCTGACTCATCAAAAATCACTCTCTCTTTTGAATACGAAAAACGACCTCTCTCGTTTCGTTTGATTACAATAGCATTATAATACCACAAAGAAAAAAGCAATCAAAGTATCTATCTTTGATTGCTTTCTCCCACTTTGAACGGATAGAACTTATAGGCAGTTTATTCAATGCGAATATACGTATACCTATTGCTATTCTATCAAATAAAATTTTGATTTCAAGCCCTTATCATGAAATTTGCAGATATTTCACGCTTCCTTAAACTTTAGCGAAACCTATTGACAGACAAGTGAAAAAGTGAGTGCTTTTTCATCTGCTTAAAGGACTTTTTTCAAATAATGACCGGTGTAGCTGTCTGAAACCGCAGCAATTTCTTCTGGTGTACCAGTTGCAATGATCGTGCCACCGCCTTCGCCACCTTCTGGACCTAGGTCAATCACATGGTCCGCTGATTTGATGACATCCAAGTTGTGTTCGATCACTAAAACGGTGTTGCCAGCGTCGACAAATCGTTCCAAAACTTTCAACAAACGGGCAATATCATCCGTATGCAGACCAGTCGTCGGTTCATCTAAGATATAAAAACTCTTGCCATTGGAATTTTTGTGCAGTTCACTGGCAAGCTTCATCCGTTGCGCTTCCCCACCAGACAAAGTAGTCGCTGGTTGTCCCATAGTGACATAACCTAAACCGACATCGACGATCGTTTGCAATTTTCGATGGATTTTGGGAATATGTTGGAAAAATTCCACTGCATCTTCCACGGTCATATCTAAGATTTCCGAAATATTTTTTCCTTTGTAATGAACTTCTAACGTTTCTGAGTTATAACGTTTGCCATGACAAACCTCACAAGGTACGTAGACATCAGGTAAGAAGTGCATCTCGATCTTGATGATTCCGTCCCCTTTACATGCTTCACAGCGTCCACCTTTTACATTAAAACTAAAGCGGCCTTTTTTATAACCACGGACTTTCGCCTCATTGGTTTTAGCAAATAAATCACGAATGTCATCAAAGACACTGGTATACGTTGCCGGATTGCTTCGAGGTGTCCGACCAATCGGGCTCTGATCGATATCGATCAATTTCTCAATAGCTTCATAACCAGTAATGGTTTTAAAGCGGCCAGGTTTGTTCGAATTCCGATTGATTTTTTGCGCCAAGGCTTTTTTCAAAATTTCATTGACTAATGTTGATTTACCAGAGCCAGAGACCCCTGTAACTGCGACGAACTTTCCTAATGGAAAATCGACCGAAATGTTTTTCAAGTTATTCTCAGAGGCACCGGTCACACGAATCTTTTCACCATTGCCTTTGCGGCGTTCCGTCGGTGTTGGGATTTCTCGTTTTCCAGATAAGTATTGACCTGTTAAAGAAGACTCATTGGCAGCGACTTCATCGGGAGTGCCTGCAGCGACGATCTCGCCACCTGCATGTCCTGCACCCGGACCGACATCGATCAAGTAGTCTGCTGCCCTCATCGTGTCTTCGTCATGCTCAACGACAATCAGGGTATTCCCGAGATCACGCATTTTCCGCAATGAATCTAGCAAGCGATCATTGTCTCGTTGGTGAAGACCGATCGATGGCTCATCAAGAATGTAAAGCACCCCAGACAAATTGGAGCCGATTTGTGTTGCCAAGCGAATTCGTTGCGCTTCCCCACCAGAGAGTGTGCCTGACGCACGACTCAAGGTCAAATAGTCCAATCCGACATTTTTTAAGAAGCTTAAACGATCATCGACTTCTTTCACGATCGGACGTGCAATCATTTGCTCTTGTTCCGTTAGTTTCAATTCTTCGACAAAGTTCAAGGCATTGTTGATCGCCATCTCACTCATTTCACCAATATGCTTCCCATTGACTTGCACGCACAGCGCTTGAGGGTTCAAGCGATAGCCATGACAGGTTTTACAAGTCAACTCTGTCATATACAAACGCATTTGATCACGGGTAAAATCAGAGTTGGTTTCATGATAACGGCGTTTGATATTTGGTAAGATCCCTTCAAAAGCGACCTCAACATCACGCACCCCACCAAAATCATTCTCATAATGGAAATGGAACATCTCCCCATTCGAACCATTCAAGATAATATCTCTGTGTTCTTCTGGCAATTCTTCAAATGGTGTGTCCATATCGATATTGAATTCTTGACAGGCTTGTTCCAGCATTTGCGGATAATATTGTGAACTGATTGGATTCCATGGCAATAGTGCGCCTTCACGCAACGTTTTGCTTTGATCGGGAATCACTAAGTCGACATCGACTTCTAGCTTCACGCCAAGACCATCACAGTCTGGACAAGCACCAAAAGGCGCGTTGAATGAAAAGAGTCGTGGTTCTAATTCTCCAACCGTAAAACCGCAATAAGGACAAGAATAATGTTCACTGAAGAGCATTTCCTTTTGGCCGATCACATCGACTACCGCGTAGCCGTCCGCTAACCGTAATGCCGCTTCAAAAGAATCAAACAGGCGTGAACGTATGCCTTCCTTCACAACAATCCGGTCGATGATGATGGCAATATCGTGCTTTTTATTTTTTTCTAATTCAGGCGCTTCAGAAACATCATAGACTTCACCGTCTACGCGCATCCTTACATAGCCTTCTCTTTGGATACGTTCGAAGACTTTTTTGTGCTGCCCTTTCTTTTGGTAAACGATCGGTGCCAACAATTGGATCTTGGTGCGTTCTGGTAATGCCAAAACTTCATCCACCATCTGCTCAACCGACTGACTAGTGATCTCGATGTGATCATTTGGACAAATCGGGTGACCGATTCTAGCGTAAAGAAGCCGCAGATAATCATTGATTTCAGTAACCGTCCCTACTGTTGATCGCGGGTTCTTGCTGGTGGTTTTTTGATCGATAGAAATCGCTGGACTAAGTCCATCAATGCTATCTACGTCTGGTTTATCCATTTGACCTAAAAACTGACGGGCATACGCCGATAGACTTTCTACATATCGGCGTTGTCCTTCGGCATACAACGTATCAAAAGCTAAGGAGCTTTTCCCTGAACCCGAAAGACCAGTAACAACAACGAGTTGGTCTCTGGGAATCGTCACATCGATATTTTTTAAATTATGGGCCCGTGCCCCATGGATCACGATTTTATCATTTGCCATAGTGTTTCTCCTTCTAATCAGCAGCTTTTAGCTCAAGAATAGTATCTCTTAAGGTAGCAGCCGTTTCAAAATCCAATGCTTTCGCAGCATCTTTCATCTCTTTTTCTAGCTTCAGCAACAAGGTTGCTTTTTCCTCACGACTCAGTTCTTCATAAGAAGTCGTGGTGTATTCACCGGTCTCTTCTGCCACTTTTGTGATCGCGATCAGATCGCGAATTTCTTTAATAATGGTTTTCGGTACGATCCCATGTTCTTCGTTGTAGGCTTCTTGGATACTTCGGCGTCGCGCCGTTTCATCGATCGCTCGCTGCATCGAATCAGTCATTTTATCAGCGTACATGATTACTTTTCCTTCAGAGTTTCGGGCTGCCCGTCCAATGGTTTGGACTAAGGAGCGTTCGCTGCGCAGGAAGCCTTCCTTATCGGCATCAAGAATCGCAACCAGAGAAACTTCCGGCACGTCTAACCCTTCTCGCAGTAAGTTGATTCCGACCAGTACATCAAATTCACCGAGGCGCAGGTCTCGAATGATCTCTGTTCGTTCCAATGTTTTGATGTCACTGTGCAAGTATTTGACTTTGATCCCTAATTCTTTGAAGTAATCCGTCAAATCTTCAGACATTTTTTTCGTCAAGGTCGTCACAAAGACCCGTTCATTTCGCTCGACGCGCTCATTGATTTCTCCCACGAGGTCGTCAATTTGACCCATGATCGGTCGTACTTCGATCACCGGATCTAACAGACCAGTTGGTCGAATGATTTGTTGAACGACGGTATCGGTTTGATCGTATTCATAGGGGCCAGGTGTTGCTGACACATAGACGATTTGATTGACATGTTTCTCAAATTCTTCCAAGCGTAACGGACGGTTGTCCAGTGCAGAAGGCAAACGGAAGCCATAATCCACTAACATTTGCTTTCTAGCACGGTCACCATTATACATCCCACGAACTTGGGGCATCGTTACGTGTGATTCGTCGATTACTAATAGAAAATCATCTGGGAAGAAATCCAATAACGTATAAGGCGGTTCGCCTTCTTTTCGTCCATCCATGTGGCGAGAGTAGTTTTCGATTCCTGAGGTATACCCCATTTCTCGCATCATTTCAATATCATAGTTGGTTCGCTGCTCTAAACGCTGTGCTTCCAGCAGCTTATTTTCTGCTCGCAAAACTTTCAGTCGTTCATCGAGTTCACTTTGGATTGAAGCGATCGCATGTTCCATATGGTCTTCATTGGTCACAAAGTGGGTTGCCGGAAAGATCGACACATGTTCGGTGTCACTCATGATCTCGCCCGTCAAGGCATCAACTTCACGAATCCGATCGATTTCATCGCCAAAAAACTCAATGCGCAACGCTCGCTCATCACGAGAAGCTGGGAAAATCTCCACAACATCGCCGCGCACGCGAAAACGCCCCCGTTGAAAATCGATGTCGTTTCGTTCAAATTGGATCTCGATCAATTCTTTTAATAGTTGATCCCGAGACTTTTCCATCCCTACTCGTAAAGAAACAACTTGTCTTGCATACTCGATCGGCGAACCTAAACCGAAAATACAAGAGACAGAAGCGACAACGATCACATCGTTTCTCTCTAATAAAGAACTTGTCGCCGAGTGACGGAGCTTATCGATTTCATCGTTGACACTGGAGTCTTTTTCGATGTATGTATCACTGGAAGGAACATACGCTTCTGGTTGATAGTAATCATAGTAACTGACAAAATACTCGACTGCATTATTTGGAAAGAAGTCCTTAAACTCGCCATATAATTGTCCAGCCAATGTTTTATTATGGGCAATGATCAATGTCGGTTTATTGACTTCTTTGATTAGATTAGAAATCGTATAAGTCTTACCGGTCCCAGTGGCTCCCAACAAAATCTGTGCTTTTTTTCCACCGACCACCCCGTCAACCAATTGATGGATCGCTTCTGGTTGATCCCCAGCTGGTTGATATTTTGATACTAAGTCAAATTCATGGGAAGTTGTTCTTTCGATCATCTTCATTCCCCCTCGATTATTCTAAACGACAACAAAAAAAGAAAAACTCGCTGCCGCTTTTCCATAAATAAGTATATCATAGCGAACATACTTTCGCCATCATTTGCTATGAAAGTTTCATGCGATTAAGCATAACTTAACATGTTTGATTTTCTAACATTTAATGTGAGGTTTAAACGATTTTGTCATATTTTTAAAGAGAAAGACTTGTGTGTTGAAGAAAAAATCCATATAATCTATAAATACGTTATATCTAAAGGGGGAATTTTCTTGAAAAGAAAACACATGTCCTTCGCTTTAATCGCGCTGATTATCAGCATTTTTACGCTCTCAGTAAAGTCAGCAAGTGCGGAGGAAACTACGTATAAGATAGGAACAGATTTAACATTTGCTCCTTTCGAATTCCAAAATGAAAATAATGAATACGTTGGGATCGATATAGATTTATTAAATGCGATCGCAGAAGATCAAGGTTTTGCAGTTGATTTACGTCCTTTAGGTTTTGACGCCTCCATTCAAGGAGTGCAATCAAATCAGTTAGATGGCATGATCGCTGGGATGAGTATCACAGAGGAACGTAAAGAAACCTTTGATTTCTCAGATCCTTATTTCGATAGTGGGATTCAAATGGCGGTAGCTGCTGACAATGACAGTATTACTAGCTACGAGGATCTTGAAGGCGAAACGGTCGGTGCAAAGGTTGGTACCGAAAGTGCCCGCTTTCTAGAAAGCAATAAAGACCAATATGGCTACAACATCAAATTATATGATGACGCTACTGGACTATATGGCGCTGTACGCAATGGTACTGTGGCAGCCGCTTTTGATGATTATCCAGTGCTTGGCTATGCTATCAACAATGGCGAACCGATGAAACTTGTCGGCGAACCTGAAAAAGGTGCTTCTTACGGATTTGCCGTCAGAAAAGGCCAAAACCAAGAACTCCTTGAAAAATTCAATGCTGGTTTAGCCAATATGAAAGCTTCCGGCAAATACGACGAAATCGTCAATACTTACATCACAACGTCTGATACAGATGCAGACACTAGTGAAATGGTGAAAGTCGAACCAAAGAAAGATGTTTACCGAATTGCTAGTGACTCCGCCTTCGCTCCATTTGAATTCCAAAATGAAGACAATGAGTATGTAGGGATCGATGTTGATTTAATGAACCGAGCGGCAGAATTGCAAGGGTTCAACATCGAATTCAATTTCATCGGTTTTTCCGGAGCTTTGCAAGCCTTGGATGGTAACCAAGCAGATGGGATGATCGCTGGGATGACAATCACTGATGAGCGTCGTCAATCCTACGACTTCTCTGATTCTTACTTTGAAAGCGGCATTCAGCTCGCTGTAAAAGAAGGCAATGATTCCATCAAATCCTATGAAGATCTAGATGGAAAAACCGTCGGTGCAAAAGTTGGGACAGAAAGTGCAGACTTCTTGATCGCCAACGAAGAGAAATATGGCTATTCCATCAAATATTATGATGCTGCCGATCAATTATATGCGGCTGTTAACGGTGGGCAAATCGATGCCATGATGGATGATTATCCAGTGATTGGTTATGCCATCAGCCAAGGTCAAAAACTAGTGACACCGATTGAAAAAGAATCTGGTGGTCAGTACGGATTTGCGGTGAAAAAAGGCCAAAATCCTGAACTGATCCAAATGTTCAATGAAGCATTGAAAGAAATGAAACGGACTGGGGAGTACGATCAAATCATCAATAAATACATTGAAGATGGCTCTGCCACAGAAAAACGAGTGGATGAATCAACGATCACTGGTTTGATCAGCAACAACTATAACGTCTTATTAAAAGGATTATGGAATACCCTATTACTAGCATTGATTTCTTTTGCCTTAGCATTAGTGATCGGAATCATTTTTGGACTATTCAGTGTTGCTCCAATCAAAGCATTGCGGGTTTTTGCAGGGATCTATGTTGATATCATTCGTGGTATTCCTATGATGGTATTGGCTTTCTTCATCTTCTTCGGTCTTTCCGATGCGATTGGTATCACGATTCCGGACTTTGCAGCCGGGGTCATTACATTGACCTTAAATGCCAGTGCCTATATCGCTGAGATCGTCCGTGGTGGGATCAACGCGGTGCCAAAAGGTCAGATGGAAGCCTCTCGTAGTTTGGGGATGACCTACACTCGGACAATGCAGAAAATCATTTTACCGCAAGCGATCAAAATCATGATTCCATCTTTCGTTAACCAATTCGTTATCTCGTTGAAAGATACAACGATCATCTCGGTTATTGGAGTCGTAGAATTATTGCAAACTGGGAAAATCATCGTTGCACGAACCACACAAAGTACCTATGTCTACTTGATCATCGCGATTATTTACTTAGTCGTGATCACAGCTTTAACGAAACTTGCAAAAGTTTTAGAAAAGAAGGTGAAATAGCATGAAAGAAAAAATCTTAGTTGAAAATCTTGTAAAAAAATACGGCGACAATACCGTATTGAACAATATCAATGTTTCAATCGCTGAAGGAGAAGTCGTTTGTGTGATCGGCCCTTCAGGATCTGGGAAATCGACGTTCTTACGCTGTTTGAACCGCTTAGAAGAACCAACCAGCGGCGATATTATCGTTGACGGCGCACATCTGATGGATAAAAACACCAATATCAATGCTGTTCGTCAACATATCGGCATGGTGTTTCAGCATTTCAATCTCTTCCCTCACTTGTCGGTTTTAGAAAATATTATTTTAGCTCCAATGGATCTAAAAAATGCTTCTCGGCAAGAAGCGGAACAAAACGCGATTCGTTTATTAGAGACGGTGGGTTTGGCAGATAAAAAAGACATGTACCCGGACAATCTGTCTGGAGGACAAAAACAACGGGTGGCAATCGCTAGAGCCTTAGCAATGAATCCCGATGTGATGTTGTTCGATGAACCAACCTCCGCCCTCGATCCAGAAATGGTTGGAGATGTACTCAATGTTATGAAGGATTTGGCAAAACAAGGAATGACCATGGTAATCGTTACTCATGAGATGGGCTTTGCCAAAGAAGTAGCAAACCGTGTGATGTTTATTGATGGCGGTAATTTCTTGGAAGACGGTACACCTGAGCAAATCTTTTCCAACCCTAAGCACGATCGTACGAAAGATTTCTTAGACAAAGTATTGAATATCTAAAAAAAACCTCTGCAACAGCTCTTTTCTCGGACTGTTGCAGAGGTCTTTTTTTTATTGATTTTTTCGTTTGGTTTCTTCTGAAATCCGCTTTTGATTTTCACCTAAAAAAACTTTTGTATCGATAGGGTTGGCTTTGTTCGCCCCTCCGACGCCAGTATCAACCATCTTTCCCCAACCCTTCAATGGCTCTTTCCCTGCTGCACGAAGTTGCGCATTTTTTAAACGTAACGCTTGTTTTTTCGCTTCTTTTTTCGCTTGATGTTTTGCTTGCCACTGCTTTAAGATGCTCATCTTCATTCCCTCCTCTCCTTGTTATGAATCCTTACATAAATTCTTAGCAACCGGTATGCTGGTTCCTGTTGACCTGGTAAGAGTAAACAGGGTTCACCTTTAAAATAGCAAATTTTTATTGAGTAGTTAAATCTATTATAACATTTCCTTTTCACCATCGTAAGCTGCAGATACTAATTTTACTAAAACCATGAAAGGACATTTGAAATCAAGTAGCCAGATCAGAAGCAACATGTTACACTTATTAAACAACACTCCCTCCAAACCAAAATAGGTATACAAACGTTTTTCTTTTTTATTTTATAGCAAATGACGGGGTTTTCCTAATAAAAAACCAACATTAAAATAACAAAGGAAGGCCATGAAAATCATTTTGGAGGAACCTATCTTATGAAAACCATCATTTTATTTTTCCCACTAATGATACTCTCCCTCTTTCTCACTGGCTGTACCTTGATTGACGAAATCATGGATGACAACACCAAAAGCAGTTTTTCACCAGAAGCAACGTCGTCTTCTCAATCTTTGTCAGCTGATTCAGAAACCAGAGCTTCTTCTTCCAGAACTGAGAACCATGCATCAGAACCCGCATCAGAAACAACTCATTCTCCTGATGACGTTGCACAAGCTCAGAGCAGTACCGAAACAGCTGCCCCTCAATTTTCGTATTGTGAACAATTGCAGATCGGGCTGCCGCGACGGTGGAATCGAACAGTCAACAAAGACTTGCTCCATCAACTGCAAATAGGAATGTCTTGCGATCAAGTTCTTGAAACCATGGGTGGCCTTCCTTCTTGGCGACTAGCAGTCGTAGGTGTGGAATCCAATGCCTGGATCAATTCCGATGGTGAAGCAATCATTGTCACTCTTATTAACCGAACCGTTTCTGATGTGGCCTGGCATGATCAGTTTTCTGAATCAGAAATTGAGTAATCCATTAAGCGATCTCACGTGACTGATATTGGTAAAACGCATGATGAAATTCAATCACCACTTTTATCAGAAGTCATCTAAAAAACTTGGGAGTTGAAGGATCAAATGAAACTGAGTCGACTTAGAAAAAAAATCCGGGAGCATAGCAGAAGAAGCTTTTTGCTTTCTTTGGGTATCAGTTGTTTTTCGCTTGGCGCTGCCCTCTTCTACAGCGAAAACCAGCCGGCAGCTGCCTACGAGCAGTTTTTAGAGATCGATTACTTAACTGCTTTACTGGAAGAAAGACCTTCCCCTGAGTCCATCAGCGATCTTGGCCTCGATCTCATCAAACGTAGTGATCGGGTAAACCAAGAGCGCAGTGCCATCAACCGAAAGCGGCGCCGCGAAAATGTGATCGTCACAGAAGAGACTAGAAAAGTTTTTTCTCCCGATCAAGGAGCAATGGTTGATGAAGTAAGAAAAGTAACCACTCGCTTACCTGATTCAGCCATTGATTTGTTATCAATGATGGTTGATAGCAGCGCTCTCGAGACAAAAAGAGTGCCTTTAGGTTCACGGGACAAACTGTCCAAAATCAGCTTTGATTTTGACTTTGATGATTCTGGTGATGAAAGATTAGCGAAAATCACATTGGTTGATGTCCCAGAATTTTTCGGTATTGATTTCTCACAATTCGAGAAAGAGGCTGATGTTGAGGAGATCAAAGAGACATTGATCGTACAGTATGGTTTAGATGCTCACATCAGGGACGTTAGCGCCATTCGGAGACTTTTCTTTGTTCATGAAGGATTTGAGTTTTACATTAGTCATACCTACAATCCGAATGGAGTCGGCATCACCGTCCAAGCGTTAGAACCATAAACGAAAAATAGTGAATCCCCCCTCTCTTTGCGGGATTAACAAAAAAAGCGTCCGCGAATACAAACGCAGGCACCTTTTTTTTACTTCTATTTTGTTTAGGCAAAAACGGTCGACCAATTGTCACGTTCATCAAGAAATTCTTGCGCTAATTTTTGCGCACCTTCTAAGGTATGGTTCGCCGCCCAACCGCATTGCACTTCATTGCTGGCAGGTACTTCAGTTGCTTGCAAAACATCCTTCATGGTTTTTTCTAGGACTGTCAAAATCTCTTCATAATCGTCATGATTCAAGACAGTCAGATAGAAGCCGGTTTGGCATCCCATGGGTGACCAATCCACGATATAATCTGCATGATTACGAATCAACTCTGCCGTCAAATGTTCTAAAGAATGCAGACTTGCCATATCCATATGTGCTTGGTTCGGCTGCTTCAAACGAACATCATATTTGATGATGGTATCATTTGTTCCTTGTTTTTTATCGGCAACCCGTACATAAGGTGCTTTGACTTTCGTATGATCCAAATTAAAGCTTTCAACATTCATTTTCATTGTACTTCTCTCCTACTCTTTTTGTGCTTCCACAAGCCAAACATACTCATTGATTTGCTTAAAACGACTGGTAAACCCATGTTGGCGAAAATATCGTTCGATATCCGCAGTAACTGGATAGTACTCCCGTTGCAGATCAGCGGCTAGTCGCTGGTGTCCAGCTTGCCGCGCTTCATCGATTAGCTCCATTTTTCGGGCTAGGGAAAGAAACATCGTATCCCCAAAAAGCACTTTCCCGCCTTTTGGCAGCATCGCCGCATATTTGCCGATTGCCCGTTGTTTTTCGTCCTCCGTAAGATGATGAAAAACATAGGTAGAAACGATCGTATCGATTACATCCGTGATTTCAGGAAAAACCTCCATATCACCATCTACAAAAGTCACTTTAGAAAGACTGGGTTTTGACTTGGCGATCCGCCGCATCTCTGGCGATGGCTCGATTGCCAGCACGTTTTTTCCTTGAGTAAGTAGAGCTTGTGTTAGATTTCCAGTTCCACTACCAAATTCTACCACAGACCGCCCTGCCTTTTCAGCAATTTCAGCTAGTAACTGTTCATATTTGAAAAAAACCGCTCGATATTCTTCATCCTTACCTGCAACTGTTTCATCGTACTCAGCTGCCCAGTCAGAAAAAATTGGAATAAACTCTCTGCCCATCACTAGCTACCTGCCTTTTCAAACGCTTGTTCTAAATCCGCCAGAAGATCCTCACTGTCTTCGATGCCAACCGACAACCGAATCAGGCCATCTTTGATCCCCGATTGCTGGCGGATTTCTTTAGGGATTGAGGCATGAGTCATCACGGCTGGCACTTCAACCAAACTTTCCACCCCACCTAAACTTTCTGCTAAAGTAAAAATCTTTAATGATTCAACAAAGCCGGCTGTTTTCGTTTCATCGTTTAGTTCAAAAGATATCATACCGCTATACCCAGACATCTGTGATTTGGCGATCTCATAACCTTCATGGTCAATCAATCCTGGATAATAAACCTTTGCGACAGCTTGATGTGCTTGTAAGTAGTGGGCAATTTTCATCGCATTGTTTTGATGTGCTTTCATCCGCAAAGCAAGTGTTTTGATGCTTCGCTGGATCAACCAGCTATCATGAGGCCCCAATACACCGCCAATAGCGTTGTGTAAAAAGGCAATTCTTTCGGCGATTAGCGGCTCTTTGGCAACCGCTAATCCAGCTACTACATCACTGTGTCCACCGAGATACTTGGTAGCACTGTGAATCACAATATCTGCGCCTAATTGTAGCGGCTTTTGAAAATATGGCGTCGCAAAGGTATTATCCACGATCGTCAAGAGATCGTGCTGGGCAGCTAGTCTCGCAACCGATTTGATATCCGTGATTTTTAACAGCGGATTCGTCGGTGTTTCCAGAAAAATCGCTTTGGTCTCCGGAAGAATGGCTGTTTCAATAGCAACTAAATCATCGGTTTTGACAAGTGAATAAGTCAACCCGCTTTTTTCTAATACTTGATGAAGCAAACGAAATGTCCCACCATAAACGTCATCTCCTAAAATGACATGATCTCCTGTCTGAAAAAGCGTGAAGATCGCATGGGTGGCTGCTAATCCAGAGGCAAAAGCAAACCCTTGAGCGCCTTCTTCAAGATCCGCAATCAATTCTTCTAAGGCAAAACGAGTTGGGTTGCCTGAACGACTGTATTCATATTGCTTTGGCTGACCAAGAGCATTTTGCCGATAGGTAGATGTTTGGTAGATTGGCACACTGACTGCACCGGTGAGTTCGTCTTCGCTGATACCGCCGTGAATTACTTTTGTATTAAAATGCATTGTTTTTTCCTCCTATGAATGGTGTGATTGCTGATTGGCCAGCATAAATCTTTTTTGATAGATAGCGGTCGCCACCATCGGGAAAGACTGTGGCGATCGAGCTTCCGGTTGGTAATTCGAGGCTTTCTTTTACTGCTGCTGCCATCACGGCTCCACTTGAACTTCCAACAAGCAGACCATAGTTTCTTGCCAAGTAACGAGTAAAGGCAAAGCCTTCGGCATCACTTATCGTATAAATGTTATCAATAAGCAAATCGTCAAAAAATTGTGGAATGAACTCAACACCGATCCCTTCAATCTCGTGGCCATAGGCAGGACCGCCGTTCAAGATTGATCCTTCCGGTTCAACAACAGCAAGACGAGTGCTTGATTTTTGCTTCTTTAAGTACGTCGCGACACCCGCAAAAGTACCACCACTGCCAGCGCCTGCAACAAAGCTGTCAATTTTTCCATGTAATTCCTGATAGATCTCAGGCCCCAATGTTGCTTGATAGGCTGCAGGATTGTTCTGATTATGAAACTGCAATGGCATAAAACTATTCGGCTGTCCTTTTGCTAATTCCTTTGCTTTTTCGATTGCCCCTTGAATGCCAGCTTCCGTTGGTGTATGAACGATAGTTGCGCCTAATGCCTCAATCAATTGCTGCTTTTCAATGCTGAATTTCTCCGGAATAACAAAAATCATTTTTAGTCCATGCTCGATCCCGGCAATAGCTAAGCCAATCCCGGTATTTCCGGCTGTCGGTTCAATTACTGTTGTCTCATGATTGATTGTACGCTCTCGAAATGCCTCATCGATCAAGTACTTTCCTAAGCGGTCCTTAATGCTGCCACCAGGATTTAAATATTCAAGTTTCGCATAGATTTTACTTCCCTTTTTTCCGCCTAAAGCTGCGGCATCAAATTCAAAGAGCGGGGTATGCCCTATCAATTCTTTTACATTTTTAACGATCATCGTTTGACTCCTTATTCAGATTTTTAGGCAAAACTTGTAAGCTTCATATACATATTTTGGCTTGCAATCATCAGCCGTCGCCATTGAAAGCGGTAAAAAAAAGCAAACAAAAAGGGCTACTGACTATTACATCAGTACCCCAAAAAAATGTCGTCTTATCCGGATAGAAGCGAATCACTAAAAAAATCAGCGATCTGCTGCGACAAAGGAACTAATAATAGGCATGACAAATGGGTATGCTGCTTTTTGCACCATACAACAACAACAGGTAGTTTGTGTGTTGAAGTTCGTCATGTCTTGTTCCCTCCTTTAATTTGCTTGTTATCAAAATAGCACGACTCTTTTTTTTTGTCAAATATTTTTTTTAATCAACAAGTATCGATCAATGAACGATTATAAAATAACATTAAAGAGGATAATAAGCAGTCACATAGGCATCCACGGCTTTGATCGCGGCTACAACATCTTCTGCGGATACCGTGAACGGCATATTGTGAATCGTCTCCCCTTCGATGGTTGCTTGTTTACCGACTTTCATAAGCTCTGCATCGCTAACATCAGAAAGATGCATTTCAGCTAATGTCGTTGGTAATTCCAACGCCTGATACAACTCAATATATTGGTCAATTTCATCAGGATCCGCGTTTTCCAGCATCAATTGTGTAAGTGTCCCGTAAGCAACTTTCTCCCCATGAGTCAAATCATGGACGTCTCCTTCAAGGGCTGTCAAGCCATTATGGATCGCATGAGCTGCTGCCAAACCAGCACTTTCAAAGCCTAAACCACTTAACAGAGTGTTGGCTTCCACGATTTGTTCAAAAGCTTCGGTAACGACTTGTTTTTTATTTGCTTGATAGGCTTTCAGTGCATTCTCAAAAAGAATCTCTTCGCATTTTTCAGCGATTGCCATGCCGGCAATTGGTTGAATACCACCCACCATATTCTTACTATGGCTTCGGGCAACGGCGCGTGCTTCGACATAGGTTGCTAGTGCATCCGCAATACCCGCTGCAAGTAATTTGGCAGGCGCTTTCGCAATAACGGCTGTATCCACTAAGACAAGTTCAGGGTTTTTGTTGTAAAAACGATATTTTTCAAAGCGACCTTCATCTGTATAAATAACAGAAAGTGCCGAAGTTGGTGCATCAGTAGAAGCGATCGTTGGCAAAACAGCAATCGGTATGTTTAATTCATCCGCAACAGCTTTCCCAGTATCGATGGTTTTCCCGCCACCTAATGCAGCAATTACTTCAATGGATTCGCTTTTGGCTTTAGAGACGATACGATCGATTTCATTTGCAGAAGCTTCTCCACCAAAAATTTCTTTTACCGGACCTAAATCAGCCGCTTTGAGATTTTCAAATAAATCTTCCCCGGCAATTTTCCAAACTGTTTCATCGGTCAAAAGCAGCACTTTCTTTCCTAGATCTTTAATGTGAGATAAACCATCCTTCAATACTCCTTTTCCTTGAACGTATCGTGACGGACTCGCAAATATTCTTTCCATTGTATCTCCTCCTTCAATTGGTCTACTTTTATTGTGACACACTAAGCAAGCGATTTCAAAGGAAAAGAAAAAAAGATGGCCAAGAAGATTCGATTCTCGCACATACTGCACATTTATAGCCATACAAACACTCATGCCCTTATAAAACTGATGGTTTTATAAGGGCATGAATTGGATTATTTACTTGTTATTTCTTTTTCCCACCAAAAGCATCTTTCATTTTATCAAAAAACCCTTCTGGTTGTTGTTCGGTGGTTTCATGACCACTAGCTTTTGCATAAGCCCGCAATGCTTCTTTTTGTTCCTCATTTAAGTTCTTAGGTGTGATCAGCTTCACTTTGACTTGTTGATCGCCATTGCCGCCTCCCCGTAAGCGAGGTGCTCCTTTACCGCGTAAGCGGAAGTTCGTACCTGTTTGGGTCCCAGCTGGGATTTTTAACTTCACATTCCCGTGAACGGTTGGCACATTGACCTCATCTCCTAAAGCTGCTTGGACAAAGTTCAACGGCAACTCGTAATAAATCTCTGAACCGTCACGATCAAAAATATCACTTTCTTCCACACGGAAAACAACGTATAGGTCCCCATAAGGACCACCATTGGTTCCAGCTTCCCCTTGGCCAGATAAACGCATTTGTTGTCCATCTTCGACACCTGCAGGCACGTTGACTTTTACATTATGTTTTTTCTTTTCATGGCCAGTACCATGACAGGTTGTACATGGTTCTTTGATTTCTTTCCCAGTTCCATGACAAACATCACAGGTTTGACGGCTCATTACACGACCAAGCGGTGTTTGACGTTCAACATTGATAGTACCTGCACCATGACATTTATGACAGGTTTCTGGTGAAGTACCTGGTTTTGCCCCGTTCCCGCCGCAGGTATGACAGGTTTCTTCACGATTGTATTGAACAGTTTTTTCCACTCCGAAAATCGCTTCTTCAAAGGAAAGATCAACCGCATATTGCAAGTCTGCTCCTTGTCGAGGTGCATTAGGATTGGCTGCTCTGCCGCCTCCACCACCAAAAAACGATTCGAAAATGTCTTCAAATCCACCAAAACCGCCACCGGAGAATCCGCCACTGTTAAAGCCGCCGAATCCACCGCCATAACCGCCTCCGTAGTTCGGATCGGTACCAGCATGACCATACTGGTCATAAGCAGCTCTTTTTTGGGAATCACTTAATATTTCATAGGCCTCAGAAATCTCTTTAAACTTTGCTTCTGCATCAGGTTCTTTATTGATGTCTGGATGATATTGTTTTGAAAGCTTACGATAAGCTTTTTTGATTTCGTCATCCGAAGCCCCTTTTTGTAGACCTAAGACCTCATAATAATCTCTTTTGTCTGCCATTGGCTTCCCTCCACTCTATTCTTGCGTCTCTCGTATTTTAGCATATAATTCGCTCTAGAAAAATACGTTTCGCAAATTCATAAGAAAAAGCCAAAGCGGTGACTTTGGCTTTTTCACAAACAGCGATTATTTATCGTCACCGTCTACTTCTTCAAAGTCGGCGTCAACCACATCGTCTGCGCCGCCTTGTGCAGCTTCTGGATTTTCTTGTGCTTGTTGTTGTGCTGCTTGTTCGTATAATTTAACGGTTAAGTTTTGTACGATTTCATTCAAAGCATCACGTTTCGTTTTCATTTCTTCTAAGTTGTTTGCTTCAACCGCAGCTTTCAACTCATCACGAGCTTCTTCCGCTTTTTTGACTTCGTCTGCATCCACTTTGCCTTCAAGCTCTTTCAATGTTTTATCAACAGTGAACAACAATGCATCGACGTCATTGCGTAGATCAACTTCTTCTTTGCGCTGTTTGTCGGCTTCAGCATTTGCTTCAGCATCTTTTACCATGCGTTCGATTTCTTCATCTGATAAACCTGAAGATGATTTGATCGTGATTTTTTGTTCTTTTTGTGTACCTAAATCTTTTGCAGAAACATTAACGATCCCATTTTTATCGATATCAAATGTTACTTCGATTTGAGGGATGCCACGAGGTGCTGGTGGAATATCCGTCAATTGGAATCTTCCTAATGTTTTGTTATCAGCAGCCATTGGACGTTCCCCTTGCAAGACATGGATATCAACGGCTGGTTGATTGTCTGCTGCAGTTGAGAAGACTTGTGATTTACTTGTAGGGATCGTTGTGTTACGATCGATCAGTTTTGTGAAGACAGCACCCATCGTTTCGATACCTAATGATAATGGTGTAACGTCTAGTAAGACAACATCTTTCACATCCCCAGTGATCACGCCACCTTGGATCGCAGCCCCCATCGCTACCACTTCATCTGGGTTTACTGATTTGTTTGGTTCTTTATTGGTTTCTTTACGTACAGCATCAACTACTGCCGGAATACGAGTTGAACCACCAACTAAGATCACTTCGTCGATTTCTGATTGTGATAGACCAGCATCTTTCAAAGCTTGACGTACTGGAATTTTTGTACGTTCTACTAAGTCTGCTGTTAATTCATCAAATTTCGCACGAGTCAAGGTCATTTCCAAGTGCAATGGACCAGCATCGCCAGCTGTGATAAACGGTAAGCTGATTTGTGTACTTGTTACACCTGACAAGTCTTTTTTCGCTTTTTCAGCAGCATCTTTCAAACGTTGCAAAGCCATTTTGTCTTTTCCAAGATCAATGCCGTTTTCTTTTTTGAATTCTGCTACCATGTGATCGATGATTTTGTTATCAAAGTCATCCCCACCTAGGTTGTTGTCCCCAGCAGTTGATAATACGTCAAAGACGCCATCACCTAATTCAAGGATCGATACGTCGAAAGTACCGCCACCTAAGTCAAAGACCAAGATTTTTTCATCTTTATCTGTTTTATCTAACCCATAAGCTAAAGCTGCGGCAGTTGGTTCATTGACGATCCGTTCTACTTCAAGACCGGCAATTTTACCAGCATCTTTGGTTGCTTGACGTTGTGCATCGTTGAAGTATGCAGGAACAGTGATGACTGCTTTTTCAACTTTTTCCCCTAAATAGTCTTCAGCAAATCCTTTGATGTATTGAAGAACCATTGCGGAAACTTCTTGTGGTGTATACGATTTGCCTTCAACTTCTACTTTGTATCCAGCTTCACCCATATGGCGTTTAATAGAAGAAATCGTATTAGGATTTGTCACTGCTTGGCGTTTTGCAACTTCCCCTACTTGGATCTCACCATTTTTGAATGAGACAACAGAAGGTGTGGTACGGTTTCCTTCTGGATTCGTAATGATTTTTGCTTCGCCGCCTTCAAGGACAGCAACAGCTGAGTTTGTTGTTCCTAAGTCGATACCGATAATTTTACTCATAAGTAATACACTCCCTTTTTTAATTTAAACATCTACTTATAGATAGAAAGAACTATTGTGCAACGATGACCATGCTTGCACGCAAGACACGATCATGCAATTTATACCCTTTTTGCAAGACAGTAACGATTGTGTCTGCCGGTGTTTCATCAGAGGCAGGTACAGTCTGCACCGCTTGATGCAAGTTCGGATCGAACATTGCACCTTCAGCAGGAATCTCTTCGATTCCCTCTTCTTTTAAGGCTTGACGCAGACTTTCAAGAACCATTTCAACGCCTTTTTTCAAATTCGCCGCTTGGTCTTGATCGACATCTGCTGCCATCGCTCGTTCCAAATTGTCGATTGCTGGCAACAGTTTTTTGCCAAGATCTTGCGAGCGGTATTTTTGTAAAAGTTCCCGCTCGTTGCGGTTACGTGAAGTGATATTTGCGATCTCTGCACGAGCACGCAGGAATTGATCTTCCAATTCATTATTCTTTTCTTGCAAAAGTTCCAATTCGCTTTTTTCCACTGCTTCTTCCTCTGGTTGAGGAGTCTGTGCTTCAGTTTCAGTTGATTCATTTGAAGATTCAGTTGTTTCTGCGGTTTCTTCAGCAGATTTATCTAATTCTTCATCTAAACGCTCTTCTTTTTCCGTCACGTTTCAACCATCCCTTCTACGATTTGTTTCATTGCCGCTTATTCATTGGCAGCGTCTAATGCGCGATAATAATCGGCCAATTTTTTTGCTAACTCGCCTCGAAAAACTTCCATCAAACCAAACATCCGTGAATACGGCATACTTGATGGACCTAATAAAGCGATCGTTCCTTGTCCATGACCTTCGATTTCATAGCTAGCTTGGATCAAACTCATATTTTGTAACAAGTCATTACCAAGCTCAGAGCCGATTCTGATTTGAATCGCAGAATCTCTTGGCGCCAGCAGCTGTGTCAGCTGATCTGCATTTTTCATAAATGAATACATCGATTTGAACTGACTAACATCTTGCGTCGGTTCAAAATCCAGAAGATTCATTCGCCCGCCGACGAAGATTTTTTCTTCAAAAATGTGGCTCAGCATCGTATCAAAGAGATCAACGATTCCGTCAGTCGTTTGAAAATACTTATGCAGAATCATAGGAATCTCTGTTCTTAAACGATGGTAGACCGTCATTAGAGGCTCACCGATCAATTTGTCGTTGATGATCCTTACCATTTTTTCCAAATCTTCGCTGCTCATCGATTCAGGAAGAGTAAAGACTTGATTTTCGACATTCCCTTTATCCGTCACGATGATCGCGATGATCTGTCGTGCATTCAATGGGACGATTCGAAAACCGGTCAATTTCCTTTCCTTCATATCTGGCCCGAGAGACAACGCTGTATAGCTAGTCAAGTTGGACAAGATCGTGGCAGACTGCTGGATGATTTCATTGATTTCATGAAAATCTTTTCCAAAAGAATGACGAATGGTTTGAATTTCGTTTTGGTCAACTTCCGATGGCTTCAATAAGTGATCAACGTAATAGCGATACCCTTTTATTGACGGCACACGCCCTGAAGATGAATGTGTCTTTAACAGAAGTCCAGCTTCTTCCAGCGCCTTCATCTCATTACGAATGGTGGCAGAGCTAGCTTCAACCCCATCTTCCATCAATCGCTTCGAGCCCGTGGGCTGACCAGTATTCGTATAATTTTGGATGATGAGGTGTAAAATCATTTGTTGTCTAGGTGTCAACATTTTATCCACTCCTCCGTTAGCACTCATTCCTATTAAGTGCTAACACGATTATAAATATACCATATTTGCTAGGAATGTCAAGTATTTGCATCACTTTTTTAGCACTCTTTCTAAGAGAGTGCTAAAAAAGAAATCAAAAAAAGAAGCAGCACGAAATGGCTACTTCTCTTACTCGTTCTTTCTTATTTTTCTCCATCCAAGAGAAATGCTTCAAACACTTCGTTGCCAATAAACATCCCAGCTTTCGTTAAAAAGACACGGTCACCTTGACTAGCCAACCAGCCTTTTTGAATCAACTGTTCGCTCGTTGAACCATAGATTTCCTGAAAAGACTTCCCGAATTTTTCTGCAAACTGTATTTTTGAAATGCCGACCTTTTTACGAAGGCCTAAAAACAGTTCCTCTTCCATTTGATTGCTGGTTGTCAATTCTTCGATTTCGTGGATTGGCAACTGATTTTCCTGTAATGGTTTCAAATAATGCTGGATTGGACCTTTGTTCTTATAGCGAGTCTGTCCAAGATACCCGCTGGCGCCTGCCCCAAAGCCAAAATAATGTTCATTGTTCCAATACACTAGATTATGTAAGGACTCATACCCTGGTCGTGCAAAATTACTGATTTCATATTGGTTCAATCCAGCTTTTGTCATCGCGGCGATCGCCTCATCAAACATCTGCGTTTCAGCTTCTTGAGAAGGCAGTGCCATTCTCCCTTGGCGAACCCAGTTCATAAACATGGTTTTGTTTTCTAAAATCAAAGAATACATCGCATAGTGAGGCAACCCGAGATCAATCGCTCGCGTCAGTGTATCACGGAAGCTTTCTATGCTTTGTCCCGGAAGTGCATAAATCAAATCGATCGTCACATTCTGAAAATCATGTTTTTCCAGCAGCTGAATAGTTGAATAAACATCTTCAGCGGTATGCTTGCGGCCAATTTTTTTAAGCAAGCGATTATCAAAGGTCTGGACCCCCATCGACAAGCGATTGACTTGATGATTTTTCAAAACCAGCATTTTTTCTTCACTCAAATCACCAGGATTTGCTTCCACTGTAAACTCTTTGGTTGTGTGTGTTGGCAGCAATTCATGCACACCTGAAAGCAATCGATCCAGTTGGTTCGCCGAAAGCGACGTTGGCGTCCCGCCGCCGATATAAATCGTTTTCGCCTCATTGAGAGGCTGACGCAAGAGGGTCAGCTCAATTTCTTTTAGTAACGCTTCGATGTACTCATCCACTGGCTGCCCTTCTAAAAACACTTTGTTGAAGTCACAGTAGTAGCAGATATGTTCACAGAAAGGTATATGTATATACGCAGAAATATTTTGCGCGCTTTTTGTAGATGGATCGTTTATTGTTTGACCTTCAGGCATTCCTAAGTAATTCTCCTCTACCTTCTTTTTTGCTCCCACCGCTGAGAGCACCGGCACTCATTGTAGCATAGTTCTTAGAATTCTCCTATCACTTGGACTATTTTTAAGCAAGAAAAAACACCACTTCCAAGAAGTGATGTCTTTAAATATTCATAGAAAAAATAAAGAGCACTACTCTTATTAAGTACGGTAAAATACCGCTTTTGTTCTTATCCCGCCCAGAAAAAAATCTGTTTGTTACAAGAACTAACACTTCCCCCAAACTGTTAACGCCACAATAGATAAGCTGTTGTTGACGGCTTACTTAACAAGAGCAGGACTCTTATTCATGAAAGACAATTGCTTGTCTTATCTGACTTAAGTATACCTTTTTAAAAAAATTAAGTCCTATCATCTTTTTCACCAGTCTATGAAAACGATGAGAATCTTCACCTTGGTAACAGTTATAAAATGTGCAGCAAAATATCGATCAGATAGCGGATCAACCGATACGCAATAAATAAGAAGAAAATATTTCCCAGCAAGAATTGAAAGACATTGCCAATCGATCCCTTAAAGGAGCGAAAACTGAAATAACGCGACCAACGATTGAACCCGTTTTGGCGGTTTCGTTTCAAACGATACGCTTCATCATACTTCATCTCCAAGAGGTCATAATAAAAAATCATCAAGGGTTGTTGCACAAAGAAAACTTTTTTATAGCCTGCCATCAACGTGTACTGCTTATTATTGGAAGGAAAGTTGCGATTGCCGTTTTTCTTCACGCGCATCGTTGTTCCATCATTCATTTGGAACGCATAATGATCCTCAAATTCTGTCAGTTGATGAATTTGCGGCACCTGATTTTCTTCTTCGAAAGCAAGTACGACCTCACTCGCTCGCTGATAAAGTGAAACCAACCACGCCATTATGCCTAGCAATATAACTAGCAAAATGATATTTAAAAGCAAACTTTCTTGTAACAAAAGTAAATAACCTAAGATAATCAAAATCGCCACACCAAGGGCAATCATTCTTCTACGGAAATAACTGCGATACATCAATTCAAAAGAGCGCCGATAATAGGCAAAATCTTCTTTAACAAAATCCATTTTTTCCACATCTTTCTGTGTTTAGGTTGCTGATAATGTATCAAAGATCCTTTTGAAAGTCAATTTCCCTCAAAAGTTTCAGCGTCTGATTTGTTTCAAACAAGAAAACGTTTTATAATGGAAGATGTAACAAAAAAAAGCGATGAAAGTAGGTTGAGATACGTGATATTACAAGAAACATTTACCTTGCAGAACAAACTGGCAATTCCTAAGATTGGCCTTGGAACCTGGCAATCTTCTCCAGAAGATGCTTACAACGCAACAAAATTTGCCATTCAAAATGGTTATCGACATGTCGATACAGCGGCAGCTTACAAAAACGAAGAAGCGGTTGGGAAAGCTGTGCGCGATTCAGGCGTTGCCCGCGATGAAATTTTTGTTACCACGAAAGTACCTGCTGAGTTAAAGACCTACCAAGAAGCGGTTGATAGCATTGATGCTTCTCTAAAAAAACTTGACTTAGGGTATATCGATTTGATTTTGATCCATGCCCCTCGTCCTTGGAAAATCATGGGAAACAATCCAGAAAACAAAGATTTTTATCTTGAAAACATCGATGTTTGGAAAGCATTAGAAGAAGCCTACTTAAGTGGAAAAGTAAAATCGATTGGTGTTTCCAACTTCGATCAAAAAGATTTGCAAAATATTTTTGATCATTGCGATGTGAAACCGATGGTCAACCAGTTTATTTACCATATTGGCCGCACAAATGAAGAACTATTGACATTTTGCAAAGCGCACGAAATTTTAGTGGAAGGCTATTCACCAATCGCTACTGGTCGTTTACTCGATAACGATGCAGTGAAGACGATTGCTGAAGCCTATGGAAAATCTATTCCACAACTTTCAATTCGTTACTTGCTACAAAAAGACATTCTGCCATTGCCAAAATCCGTTCATGAAGAATACATTGCTGACAATGCCAAAGTTGACTTTGAAATTTCTGAAGAAGACATGAAGAAATTGGATGAGTTGCAAGCTTAAGAATACTTGCGTTTAATTGAAAAAAGCAGTCCGATCAAGTCCAGTAAATGCTGGTCATGGATCGGGCTGCTTATTTTCTTCTACAACTCTGTTTAGAAAAACAACCGTTTCTTAGTCTGTTAAAACTGAATTCTTCTTATGTTAGTTGTTCAAAGGTACCCCACACTTTTACTTCTTGTTCTTCTACCATTGTTCTGCCTTTTGCTAGAACCGTTTCTACTGCTAATGAGTCTTTGTTCAGCAAGCAAATATCAGCATCCATCCCTGCTGCAAGACGTCCCTTTTGATCAAGCTTCAATACTTTCGCTGGATTGGAAGTGATTGCTCGAATGGCGATCTCCAATGGAATCTGCTCTTTTTGGACTGCTTCTTTAATGCCTACCATCAGCGCTCGCGAACTGCCGACACCCAGACCTATGAATTGATTGTTTTCATCAAAGTACGGGAGGCTGCCTTGCCCATCAGAGGTCATGGTAAATTGATCCAGGCCGATCCCTTCTGCTAACAAACGTTTCAATCCTTTACTGAAGCGAACCTCATCGTCTTCTTTTTCCCAGAAATCAGGATCTTCACTCGCCGTAAAATCAATCGTTCCACCCATTTTTGCAAAAGCAATACTTGCTTCGAAAAGCTCGCTGGTCCGATTGGCATGTGTCGGTAAAAATTGGCTGATTGGAATCTCTGTCTCTTCGATGGTTCGTAAAAGCAGCTCATATTTTTTCTTTCCTCCACCTAAGTGGACGTTTACGATACCTGCTTTTCCAGAAAGCATCCCACCAACACGAGCATCCGCAACCGCGCGGGTAAATTCTTCGAAACTTGGTTGTGAAGAACGATGGTCAGAAACGGCAATTTCACCGATACCAATAATTTTATCGATAGTCAAAAAATCTTGGATGATGGAATCCGTGACGGGCGCCAAAGGCAATCGATACGAACCGTCATAAAGATAAGTCGTGATGCCTTCCGCCTCTAGTCCACGCGCCTTACTGATCAAGGCAGTCATATCTCTGCCTACTCCGTCAGTACCTAAACAGCCAACCACTGTCGTTACTCCTGCAGAGGTCAATTGACTCAATTTCACTTCTGGTGTCCGGTTTTGAAAGCCGCCTTCCCCGCCACCTCCTAAGATATGAAAGTGGCAGTCAATAAAGCCGGGCACAGCGAGTAACCCTGTGCCATCGATTTCTTCAAGAGGAACACCTGAGAATCCTCCTTCAATCGAATCTTGAATAGCAATGATCTTGTCTTCATTTAATAAAATATCTTTTTTTCCTAAATAGTCAGGAGCGTAAACCTCTGCTTGTCGTATCACCTTCATAAGTGCTTCCTCCTTGTGCCTGATTGCTTCTTATTGCAAGCCGATTGCGACCGCAATAAAGATAAAAATCGTTCCTAATACAAATAAGAAACCTTGCATTTTGATCTGGAATTTCGCCCATTTCACCCATTCGATTCTTGCGACACCCAAGACACCGATCAGACTTGCCGATACTGGAGTGAAGGCATCCATAAAGCCCGAGCCTAATTGATAAGCTAAGACAGCGATCTGTCTAGAGACACCTAAAAGATCGGCTAATGGCGCCATGATCGGCATGGTTAATGCAGCTTGACCTGAATTTGAAGTCACGATCAAATTGAAGAAGCTTTGGAAAATGTACATGAACCAGGCACCAATAAATGCTGGAACATTGCTTAACAAACCGCCGATGCTGTGCAAAATCGTATTCAACGCTGACGGCACATTGGCATCAGAACCGCCGAGAACCAGAAGAATCCCTTTGGCCATCCCTACAACGATTGCAGTTCCTGCCAATTCTGAGGCACCAGATTGAAAGGCACTCGCCACATCATTCAAGCCCATATTTTCTAATTTGAAAAGAACCGCTATGATTCCTGCCCCTAAGCCCATAACAAAGAATTGAGAAGCAATCTCGGGAATATAGTAGCCTTTCTGCGTCACACCCCATACGATCCAGATCAAAACCGCCAGCATTTCAACCAAGATCAATTTATGACCTAATAAAAATGGTTTTTGCTCACTGGAGGTTTTTTCAAGATGATTTCTAAAATACGCATCCGATTGATACGTTAGCGATTTCTCAGGATTCTTGCGAATTCTTTCGGCATAGATCATGAGGTACCCTGCGGATAGTGCGGTAACCACGACCCACATGATGATTCGGAACGTTGCGCCTGAAAGAACGGGAATACCTGCGATCCCTTGAGCTACTGCCACACTAAACGGACTCATCCACGAGGTGGCATTTCCAATCTGGGAGGCGACATAGGTGACGGTGACCGCCACGATCGAATCATACCCCAATGCGATCACGAAAGGCACCATGACCATCGAAAACGGAATGACTTCTTCTGCCATCCCAAAGGTAGCGCCCCCAAATGAAAAAGCAAAGAACAACAGCGGCAATGCCAAGCGTTCTAATCCACGAGTTTTGCTGATAAATGCAAAGATCCCCGCATCAATCGCTCCGGTTTGCATGATAATACCAAACGCACCACCGACCACTAGGATCAGTGCTGCGATCCCAACTGCTGAGCCGTATTTATCACCAGAAACCAATCCTTCAAAAACAAAATTTAAGAAGCCGAAACCGTTAAAGTCATCAGTTCCCCAAACCTTGGCTGTTTTGTGCAGTTTTTCAGAAGTATCATAAATTTTTTCGCCGTAAAGACTGTAAAGCGTGTCATCGGTCAGTCCCACCTCATCTAATTGACTCTGGGACAACTCTTTAGGCCCTTCAGCTAGAACAGCTGCTAAAGCCTCAGGATCGACATCTAATTCTTCCAACTCTTGTGGATCGTCTTCCAATTGATTCAACTGTTGATAGACGTATTCGTTATCTAACGGGTAGGCATAACGAAACGAATCTTGCATCAAGACCGTTCTGGTACTTATTTCCCCATTTGCATCGGTATACTCGATTTCTTGTGTACTGAATTTTCCAGCGGGAACTAAGAAAGTCAGCAACCACGCCAACAATACGACCCCAAAGATGATGACATACGTATGAGGCGTTTTCATTTTAGTTAAATCTTTCTTTTCTTTCCCCTTTTTCGCTTTTTTTCCAATTGTCACTTTTTCTCTCCCTTTCCCTTTGCAGCGTTCTGCATAAATTATCATTTTTGCCTATTTTTTAGTATATCGAAAAAACGTTTTTTCCTCATGGGGAAAGCATTAGAATTCAAATAAACTACGTTATAAAAAGAAAGAAAAAGAAAAAGTGAAAAGAAGCCAGAAACGCTTCTTTTCACTACGAATGCTTAGTTTTCTTCAGAAAGCCCATCAAAATAAGTTTCAGTGTCTCGTTCATCTTGCTTTAATTGTTCGATCAACGCTTGTGCGCCATTGAAAGCGACTTGATCACGTAAGAAATGATGCCAGCGGATCGCCACGGTTTCACCATAGATATCTTGGTGAAAATCAAGAATATAGATTTCAACTGTTAACTGGCGCCCCTGACCAAACGTATCATTGTGACCAATCGATCCCATCGATGGATACCACTTGTCACCGACTTTGATTTCCGTCACATAGACGCCTTCTTTTGGCAACCGAACGGTGCTCTTTACTTTGATATTCGCGGTTGGAAACCCAAGTTCTCGTCCTCTAGCATCACCGTGAACGACGGTTCCTTCAAATTCATAAATATACCTTAACAAGCGATTGACTTGTGCCATATCGCCATTTTGTAGGGCAGAGCGAATGCGTGTGGAGCTAACCTTTTCTTCATCAAACGATTCTTGCGCGACAGTCACAACTTCAAAACGATTTTCTGCATATGTTGGTAACAGCGCCATGTTGGCTATCTCTTTCTTGCCGTAGGTATAGTCGAATCCAGCAACAACAACTTTTGCATGCAGACCGATCATGTATTCATCCACAAACACCTGTGGTGCCAGATTTGCAAAAGCAGAAGTAAACTCAATGATATAAAGAATATCTACTCCAAGCTTTTCCATATGCGCTTCCTTTTGAGCCAAGCTGGTCAGGTATTGCATTTTTTCAGGATCGACTTTTTGAAAAACGATCGAGGGATGTTGATTAAAGGTCATTAATGCCAATTTTAACCCTTTTTCTTCTGCGATCTTTCGTCCTGTTTCAATGACTTTCTGATGACCTAGATGTACGCCATCGAAAAAGCCTAACACTAAGACGATCTCCTCATCAGGAATCGTTTCGTGATCATAAGGGTGTCTCATTTCAATGATTTCCATGTTCATTCTCCTATTTCTGTACGGATGACTTTTACCGGTTTCATCATATCTTGGTATTTGTCATGAGCTTTATAGATACTGATCAATTGTTCTCGATAAAAAATCGCCACTAATTCCTCTGGGCGCTCTTGTAATCCAAACACGCTGAAAGGCAAGCGCATGCCATTTTTTACTTTCTGCCAGAGGTCCGCATCGATCGTCACTTGAACAAACTCCGATACCCCATATTCCACCGGTAGCAGTAGTTCCGAAACACGTTGTTCATCGACTGCCTTTTGCACCTCTGCAATCGTGTAAGATTGTTCTTTAGAAAAACCACCGCTTTTTAAGCGAGTCAAATCAGACATATGCGCGGGTACACCCAGCAATTTTCCTGTGTCGACCGCTAACGTGCGAACATAAGTCCCTTTTCCACAAGAAACTTCAAAACGCCAGCTTTGCGTATTGTCCTCATGAAAAACCGGCTCTGAAATTCGTTTGAAGGAATAAATTTCTGCTTTGCGCTGTGGTCGCTCGACAGTTTCATTGTTGCGAGCATATTCGTAAAGTCGTTTGCCATTGACTTTGACCGCCGAATACATCGGCGGGATCTGGGTAATCGTCCCCGTCAACTGTTTCATTGCCTGATCGATTTCTGTCTTCGTAAACGGACGAGTTAGTGCTTGTTGTTCAACGATATCCCCCGACCGATCTTCTGTAGTGGTACTGAAGCCCAAGGTGATTTCCCCGGTGTAGACTTTTCCAGAATCAACCAAGTATTCGACGATCTTCGTTCCTTTTCCGATACAAATGGGCAAGACACCATCCACGTCAGGATCTAGTGTGCCGCTGTGTCCGATTTTTTTTGTCTTTAATATTTTTCGTAATTTAAACACGCAGTCGTGACTTGTTTGTCCACGCTCTTTCCATAATGGTAAAATCCCGTCCATCGTATTCCTCCATTTCACTTCAACTTGCTTATTATAACATATAAAAAAAATTCATTGCACGACAAAATCCTTTTCGCTCCTTCTCATTACATGATAAACTAAGCATATAAGGAGGTCCTAAAATGGTTGTTTTAACGATAGGGTCATTTATTGGATTTGCCATCTTTTTGATCATGATTCAGCTCGGCACGATGCAGCGTTGGGAAGAAGCGTTTGCTTTGCAGATCATCCAGAGCCGTACGCCTTCTTTGACGCGCATGATGCACTTTTTTACCAATTTAGGAAAAGCCTTTCCGACAGTTGCGATCGCTTTACTATTGTTTGTCTTTCCATCATCGCGGGCGGATCTTGCACCAAAAACAGCAGTCAGTATCTTCATAGTATCAGCAGCTGCTTACCTGATCAAACGGATCGTCCGACGAGATCGTCCGATCGATCATCGTTTAGTTGAAGAAAAAGATCACAGCTTTCCTAGTGCCCATGCTGCCACATCCGCTGCCATGTACGGAACGATCGCCTTGAATCTTGGACAATTGGTTCCCTCAGCAGTCCTTCCGATGACTCTGCTGGCAGTTTTGTTAAGCTTTATGATCGGCTTTAGCAGAGTCTACTTAGGGATCCATTTTTTAACAGATGTGATCGGAGGCTGGCTCTTGGGGACAGGTGTTGCTGGACTGGTAACTTTACTGATGAATACCTGATGCTCTTTTCAAATAAAAAAGAACAGCTTCGATTGGAAGCTGCTCTTTTTTTTATTCTTCTGAGTGCAATGCGCGAATCATTTCATCAATTTTATTCCCGTATTGTACTGATTCATCCAATTCGAATTGGATTTCTGGAACTTTATAGAGCGTTAACGCTTGACCTAATTCACGACGAACCAAGCCAGTTGCTTTTTCCAGTCCTGCTTGGGCTTTTTGCTTATCTGAAGCTAAGTCCGTTAGGGTGCTGTAAAAGATCGTTGCTTGCTGTAAATCTCCAGTTACTCGTACATCTGTGATCGTCACATCTTGCACGCGAGGATCACGAACTTTTTTACGAAGAATTTGATTGACTTCTTTTAAGATTTCTTGTGCCACTCGGCGATCTCGATAGTTAGCCATTCAAAAAGCCTCCTTGTATAGTTGTCATTCCGTTATTTTGTCGGTACTTCTTCCATGACATAGCCTTCGATCACGTCATCAACTTTAAGATCGTTGAATTTCTCGATCATCGCGCCACATTCAAACCCTAGCTTCACTTCTTTGACATCATCTTTGAAGCGTTTCAAGCTGGCAAGTTTGCCTTCATAGATAACGATGCCGTCACGGATCACGCGGACGCCACTGTCACGGCGAATACTGCCTTCCGTTACGTAGCAACCTGCGATCGTGCCCACTTTAGATACTTTGTATGTTTCACGAACGATCATTTGACCAGTGATTTTTTCTTCGAATTCAGGATCAAGCATCCCTTTCATCGCAGTTTCGATTTCTTCGATCGCTTTGTAGATGATGCGATGCAAACGAATATCGACTTTTTCCGCTTCCGCTTGCTGTTTGGCTTGCGGTGTTGGACGGACGTTGAATCCGATG
This sequence comes from Enterococcus sp. AZ095a, assembly GCF_050546735.1. NCBI lineage: Bacteria > Bacillati > Bacillota > Bacilli > Lactobacillales > Enterococcaceae > Enterococcus > Enterococcus sp. AZ095a. The sequence goes on from NZ_CP172953.1 coordinate 1,977,452, forward strand.
ATGATGGCATTACTTGCTGCTGCTAGCGTTACATCACTTTCATTGATTGCACCAACGGCTGAATGGACGATGTTCACTCGCACACCTTCAACATCGATTTTCTTCAATGAAGCAGCTAATGCTTCAGCTGAACCTTGTACGTCTGCTTTGATGATGACATTTACTTCTTTCAGTTCGCCTTCTTTTAGACTTTCAAACAAGTTATCCAATGTCACACGACTGCTTGATGCGCGTTGCTCCATCAAAGCACGTTTTGCACGTTCTTCACCCGCTGCTCGAGCTGTTTTCTCGTCTTCAAAAGTAACGAAACGATCACCTGCTTGAGGCACATCATTCAATCCTGTGATTTCGACTGGTGTAGCAGGTCCAGCTGCTTTATCACGACGACCTAAATCATTCGTCATTACGCGAACACGACCGAAAGTATTCCCTACAACAATTGGATCACCTACATGAAGAGTCCCTTGTTGAACCAATAGTGTTGCTACAGGACCTTTTCCTTTATCAAGGCGCGCTTCAATGACTGTACCGATCGCCCGTTGGGTAGGATCAGCTTTCAAATCTTCGACTTCTGCTACTAAGAGGATCATTTCAAGCAATTCTTCAATGTTTTGCCCAAATTTCGCTGAGATTTCAACGAAGATCGTATCGCCACCCCAAGCTTCTGGGATCAACTCATGTTCACTTAATTCTTGCATCACATGTTGTGGGTTAGCACCTGGTTTATCGATTTTGTTTACTGCAACGATGATCGGCACTTTTGCTGCTTTCGCATGGTTGATCGCTTCTACTGTTTGTGGCATCACTCCATCATCAGCGGCGACAACAAGAATCGTGATATCGGTGATACTTGCTCCCCGTGCACGCATACTAGTGAAGGCCGCGTGTCCAGGAGTATCTAAGAAAGTAATTGGTTTGCCATTGATGTCGATTTGGTAAGCGCCAATATGCTGCGTAATTCCCCCAGCTTCACCACTTGTTACGCGTGAATGACGTAAAGTATCAAGCAATGTTGTTTTCCCGTGGTCAACGTGACCCATGATCGTCACAACAGGTGGTCGTGATACTAAATTCTCTTCAATTTGTTCTTCTGCTTCGAAGAATTTATCGATGTCTGCGATATCCACTTGAACTTTTTCTTGTGGTTCGATTCCGTAATCGGTAGCAAGCAGTTCAATCGTATCTTTATCTAAAGGTTGGTTTTGATTGACCATAACCCCCATCATAAAGAGTTTCTTGATGATCTCTGCTGGTTCACGGTAGATTTTTTTCGCGATATCCGCTACGTTCATGCCTTCTGAATATTCCAATACTTCTGGTAGCTCACGGAATTTACGTGCTGGAACTGGCGGTTTCTTTTCCGTCTGCTGACGGCCTTTTTTGCCTTTTTTATTGAATTTGTTGCGATTGTTATTGTTGAAATTATTGTTGCGTCCACCGTAGTTTGACTTGCCGCGGTTTTGATTTCCTCCACGAGAATCATTCGATCCTTGCGGACGGTTATTGTTACGGTCTGCCCCTTGCGTATTTCCTGCAGATTGAGCGGCCGGACGGTTTTGTTGCCCTTGGTTATTTGGACGGTTTTGCTGTCCTTGGTTTGTTGGGCGATTTTGTTGCCCTTGATTATTCGGACGGTTTTGTTGTCCTTGGTTTGTTGGGCGATTCTGTTGCCCTTGATTATTCGGACGGTTTTGCTGTCCTTGATTGTTCGGACGATTTTGTTGTCCTTGGTTGTTTGGACGGTTTTGCTGTCCTTGATTGTTCGGACGATTTTGTTGTCCTTGATTGTTCGGACGATTTTGTTGTCCTTGGTTTGTTGGGCGATTTTGTTGCCCTTGATTATTCGGACGGTTTTGTTGTCCTTGGTTTGTTGGGCGGTTTTGTTGCCCTTGATTGTTACGATTCTCTTGGTTATTCACTCGATTATGACTTCCTTGGTTATTTGGTCTGTTACTTCCTTGACTGTTCGTGCGATCTACTTGTCCTTGACCAGCAGGACGGTTATTGCTTTGCGTAGTTCGCTGTTGACTTTGATTGTTATGACGGTTTTGGAAGTTAGGATTATTTCTTTGCGTTTTAAATTTCTTTTGTTCTTGTTTTTCCGGCTGGTTGGCTGGTTTCTGATTTGCGGGATTTGAGTTTGCAGATGTTTTACCATTTGGATTGCCGCCTAATGACTGCTGCAATTTTTGCGCCTCTCCATCTGAGATCGCGCCCATATGATTTTTGACATCAAAGCCTAAAGATTGTGCTTTTTCAACAACCTCTTTGCTCGACTTATTCCATTCTTTTGCAAGTTCATAAATTCTTTTTTTTCCCATGCAATCACCTTCCTAACCTAATATTAATTCCTGCACCTTCCTTGCAAATCCTTGATCTAAGATGCCAATGACCATTCTTGGTTTCCCAATGGCCGCACTGATTTCATCAGCAGAAAATGCATCTAGGAGCGGAATTTCGTAATAAGAACTTTTGTCCTTAATTTTCTTTTGTGTATTTTTACCAGCATCACTGGCGATAATGACTAAAGCAGCTTTCTCATTGCGAATCTCTTTTAAAGTCATTTCTTCACCAGTTACTAATTTCCCAGCACGCATGGCTAGTCCTAACATATTTAATGCTTTGGTTTTATTCATTTGCAAATAACTCTTTTCGCGCTTTTTGGTGCGTTACATAGTCCAATAGTTCTTGGTAAAATTCATCTGTCAATTTCATTTCCAGCACTCGATCCAAGATACGCTTATCCCATGCTTTCTGGGCTTCAGCCGGTTCGATCGCTATATAAGCTCCCCGACCTGGCATTTTTCCTGTCGGATCGATGGAAACAACGCCTTCTTTTGAACGAGTGATACGAAGCATTTCTTTCTTAGGTAGCATTTCGCCTGAAATCACTGATTTTCGTAAAGGAATTTTTCGTTTTTTCATCACGATCTCACCTCAACTATTTTTCGTCAAACTCAACATTTTCATAATCATCCGCAGTCATGTCTGATGGAAGGATCGCTTCATCAACTGTTTCTGCAGATTCTGTTGCTTCTGTACTGATTTCTTCAGCAGCTTCTGAAGCATTGGCATCATACTCATCGATATAGTCGCCTTCATCCAGCTTCGCATAAAATTCTTCCATGTCTGTTTCTGATTTGATATCGATTTTGAAGCCAGTCAATTTGGCTGCTAGGCGAGCATTTTGTCCGCGTTTACCGATCGCTAATGATAGTTGGTAATCAGGCACGACAACAGTACAAGCCTTCGGATTATCAACATCAAAAATAACGTCGCTGACTTCTGCTGGATTCAACGCATTGGCGATGAAGATCGCTGGATCTTCATTCCATTCCACGATGTCCATGTTTTCGCCTTTTAGTTCATTGACGATCGCTTGAACCCGTTGACCTTTAGGGCCAACACAAGTGCCGACTGGATCGACGTTGGCATCAAAGGAACGAACAGCAACTTTGGCACGATCCCCTGCTTCACGAGCAATACTTACGATCTCTACAGTACCATCATATACTTCTGGCACTTCTTGTTCAAATAATCGGCGCAGCAAATCTGGATGGCTGCGGCTAACGAATACTTGAGGTCCTTTTGAAGTATTTTCAACACGAGAAACGAATACTTTGATCCGATCATGGGGTTGATAAAACTCATTTGGCATTTGGTCTTGTTTTGAAAGCACGGCTTCAATTTTGCCTAAGTTTACATAGATATAACGATTGTCTTGGCGTTCAACGATTCCTTGCAAAATGTCTTTTTCGTACGCACTAAATTCGTTATAGATAATGTTTCTTTCCGCTTCACGGACCCGTTGCAAAATGACTTGTTTTGCCGTTTGCGCCGCAATACGACCAAAATCTTTAGGCGTTACTTCAAAGCGGATTTTGTCGCCGATTTCATAAGCGGGGTTGATTGTCATCGCTTCTTTTAATGAAACCTCTAGTTGCGAGTCCATGACTTCTTCTGTCACTTCTTTGACTGCATAGACGTGGATATTGCCTTTTTTCTGATCAAATTCTACTTCCACATTTTGTGCTTGCCCGTAATGACGTTTGTACGCTGAAACCAATGCCGCTTCCAAGGCATCGATGACAATCTCTTTTGAAATGCCTTTCTCTGCTTCTAATGCATCCAATGCATTCAACATTTCTTTACTCATGATTCTTTCATTCCTCCGTGTTTAAAATTGAATGGCTAAACGAGCTTTGGCAATATTTTTCCGGTCGATCGTTCGTTCTTTTTCTCTGGTTTTGATTCGGGTCTTCATAACTAGCTGATTTTCATCGAATGACTGTAAAAAGCCTTCGAACTGTTTTTCTCCATCAATCGGTTGATATAAAGAAACATGAATGTACTCGCCGACTGCCCGTTGATAATCTGCTTCTTTCTTCAATGGACGCTCGGCGCCAGGGGAAGAAACTTCCAAGAAATAGGCCTGTGGAATAGGATCAGGTTCGCATTGGTCTAATTGTTCACTAAGTTGTTCACTGACAAAGGCACATTCCTCGATATCGATTCCGCCTTCTTTATCAATGAACACACGAAGAAACCAATTTTTCCCTTCCTTCACGAATTCTACTTCAACTAATTCAAATTTTTGCGCATCCAGAATAGGGGTCACTATATCTGTAACAGTTTCCACTACCGTACTCACAACATCGCCTCCTTTATTTCTCAACGAAACGAACTTCATTCCATTAAAAAGAGTGAGCGAAAAAACCGCTCACTCACTCTAAGTATCATTACATTGTAAATATAACACAATTTTCATAAAGATTCAACTACTGTCGCATGTTCCCTTCGCTTTCAGAAAAAAACAAAGCATTTTCTTAAAGATTTTTAATGCTTGGGTGAATGGCTGTTAGTGAATCACTTGACCAATCCGACGTAGTAGTTGTGGGAAAATGCTCTCTGGATCAAAGTCCATTGGCGCGTCATGTGGAAAATGAAGCCAGAGCCGACCACCATAAACCACTAGTACCAAAAGTGTCAATGTCACCCACAGGTTGTGACTGTAGTAAAGTTTGCTGATTTTCGGATTTTTTTTGAATAAAACGATTCCGAATACGATCGGCACTAACCAAAACAAGGGATGAAAATGCAGCGCACCTTCAAGATCACCCTGAAATAAGTGCAAGTAGGCGCGCGTCATGCCACAACCTGGACAAGGAAACCCCGTTAACCATTTAAACGGACAAATCAATAATCTACCCAATCATCTGAATCAGACGAATCATTTGTATTGTTAGATGAGGTCATGGCATTTTGATCAGCCGCTTCCCACATTTGGTTCATATCACCTTGTAAAATCGCCATGTTGATGAAATCAAAAGCAAACAGGCTCAAGACGACAAAAAGAATTTTGTTGTCACTCAGACGAGGCATATTCGCTCGCTGTTGTGCACTCATAAAGATATCCGCAATTCGGTACCACCAATAAATTTGATACAATCCACAAGTAAGGATCGTGAGTAAAATCGACGTCTCTGGCGAAAGACGATTATCCCCGCTGTATTCTGCCAGCTCTTTGGTTGTTTGGTACATCCAAAAGAATGTATAAATGCCACAAGTAATAAATGTTAATAAAATGACCGATACAACCGATTTCTTTCTAACTCCGTAATTATAATTCATCACAAACTCCTTCTAGTTTATTCCTTTTTATCACATACTAATTATACACGATTTTATTCACAAAAACAAAAAAAAATCTAATCATTTTATTTTTTATAGATTAAAAAAGGTAAATAGCACCTGCTGAAAGCAGGTGCCTATACTATAAAATCATTCGTTTTCTTTGAACCAAAAGCTATGCTCGGCTATAATTTTTCACTTCAGCAGCCATTGCATCAACAAACAGATTCAATTCTTCGACTTGGGTCTCCTTGCTGCCGTAGCGACGGATATTGACTGTCGCATCATTGACTTCTTGATCCCCAACAACAATTTGGTAAGGAATTTTTTGGGTTTGTGATGCACGGATCTTATACCCCATTTTTTCGTTGCGGTCATCCACTTCCACTCGCAGTCCTTGCGCTTGCAGGCGTTCTTTGATTTCGTAAGCATAGTCGCTGTGGGCTTCGACTGAGACCGGAATGATCGATGCTTGGATTGGTGCCAACCAAGTCGGGAATGCCCCTTTATAGACTTCTGTCAGGTAAGCCACAAAACGTTCCATCGTTGAAACGATTCCGCGGTGGATCACCACTGGACGGTGATTGTTTTCGCCATCTTCACCAACATATGTTAGATCAAACCGTTCAGGCAATAAGAAATCCAATTGGATCGTTGACAAGGTTTCTTCCATACCTAAAGCTGTTTTCACTTGGACATCTAGTTTAGGTCCGTAGAAAGCTGCTTCACCGTCAGCTTCAAAATAATCCAATTCTAATTCATCCATGGCCGCTTTTAGCATTGTTTGCGCATTTTCCCACATCGCATCGTCATCAAAATATTTGTCTTTGTTTTGTGGATCGCGATAACTTAAACGGAAACGATAGTCAGTAATATTAAAGTCTTCGTAAACGCCCACCATAAGATCCAGTGTCCGTTTGAATTCTTCTTTGATTTGATCAGGACGAACAAATGTATGACCATCATTTAAGGTCATTTCCCGAACCCGTTGCAACCCTGATAGTGCCCCTGATTTTTCATAGCGGTGCATCATTCCTAATTCAGCGATCCGAATTGGTAGTTCACGATACGAATGGATGTCATTTTTGTAAACCATCATGTGATGCGGGCAATTCATTGGTCGTAGAACCAGCATTTCGCCATCCCCCATATCCATTGGTGGGAACATGTCCTCGTGGTAATGATCCCAGTGCCCTGATGTTTTGTATAAATCCACGTTTGCCATGATTGGTGTGTAAACGTGTTGGTACCCAAGGCTAACTTCTTTATCCACGATATAACGCTCGATCGTACGACGGATCGTTGCTCCTTTTGGCAACCAGAAAGGCAAACCCGCGCCGACTTCAGGGGACAACATAAACAATTCTAATTCTTTCCCTAATTTACGATGATCGCGTTCTTTTGCTTCTTCTCGTAAACGAATAAATTCCTTCAAGTCTTTCTTATCGAAAAAGGCTGTTCCATATACCCTTTGCATCATTTGATTATCAGAACTTCCACGCCAATAGGCTCCGGCTACTGATAACAATTTGTACACTTGGATACGACCTGTCGATGGGACATGAGGGCCGCGGCATAAGTCAACAAATTCTCCTTGCTGATAGGCAGTAATCGTTTCGTCATCTGGTAATTCTGTGATCAACTCAACTTTGTATGGATCTTCAGCAAAAAGAGCCAAAGCTTCCTCTTTTGTTAATACACGTCGTTCAATTGGCAGATTTTCTTTAATGATTTTCATCATTTCTGCTTCGATTGCTGGTAGATCTTCCGCAGTTACTGGGTTTTCCCCATTGTCTGTGTCATAGTAAAAACCAGAATCAATTGCAGGTCCTACTCCAAAATGGATCGATGGATAGAGTCTGCGCATGGCTTGAGCCATTAAATGAGCTGTCGAATGACGAAGTAAACCTAAGGCGTCTTCATGATCGGGTGTCACGATCTCAATCGTTGCATCTTCTTCGATCGGACGTGAAAGATCGATCAGTTGTCCATTGACTTTTCCAGCTAAGGCTTTTTTTGCAAGACTTTTCGAGATACTTTCAGCAATCTCTTTAGTTGTTACCCCAACAGCAAATTCTTTTTTTGCGCCATCAGGAAATGTAATAAATAATGACATATGAATGTCCTCCTTTGAATGATTTCAATCAATAAAAAAGTCCTAGTATCGGTTACGATACTAGGACGATCACTCGTGGTTCCACCTATTGTTCGAAAACAGAAAAAGTCTGTTTTCCTCTTCATGAGATAACGGTTCAACCGCCTCCGTTTCGACAGAGGTCTAAAAAAGTGGTCATCCTTTGGTTTTCTTCCAGGAAATTTTCAGCCAAGATTTCCCTCTCTTATCGAAGACTCTCAAACTCAGGTGTCTTTTTTATTGATCGATTATGGCTCAATTAAACCACTACCTACAAGAAAAAGCAAGAGAATTATTTCCAATCGCCATTCACAGCATAAGTTCCTTGCTTCATTTCATTGATGATGACATGGATATGCTCCTTAGGGGCACCCGTATTTTTATGGACCGCCTCAGTGATTTCTTTCATCATATTCGTCAGTTGTTCTTGCGAACGCCCTTCAACTAGTTCGACATGAATAAATGGCATACGATTTCCTCCTTTGTTTGCTTTTGATTATACACCTTTTTCAAAAAGACAAAAGCTATTCCCATGATTTCCAAAGAAAAACGTGTCTTTATTCCTCCTGATACACGACAGAAAACTTTTCACAAACGCATAGCATTTGATCGTGAAAAGACAACCCCGCTGAGGCATAAGCTCGTCGAAAAAAAGCTTCATGAACACGGCGCCAATAAGCCAAAGTGCGATCTCCTTCCCCTTCTAAAAAGGCAAACGCTGCTGTCACTTCATCAAATGGCACGATCGACACTGACTCTAAATAAAGAACAGCTCTTGGTACATCCGAACCATCTAAAAGGACACTATACGTTTCTGATTGTGGCAATGCTTCTTGCTCGATTTCATAGAGCGCAGCGGCGGAGGTCGTCGCTGTCTTTTTGCCAGCTAAAACAAGTGCTGCCAGTTCATCCGCCATTTCTGAAGTATCACCAAAGGACCAAGCATCTTCATAGGTCAGAGAAGATTGATTTCTTGGATTTGCTTTTAAAAACCGCTGCCAAAACGCTTGAATCTGACTGTCTTTTATTTTTGGTTCTCTGGTCTCATCTGCCAATTTTTTTCACTCCAATACTTCGTATATGTTTGGACATTCTCAGCTTCTTGCCAATCATAGGCCAACCCTAATTTCTCGCTGATTTTCTTTGCTTGCTTATCAAATCGTTTTTGCATCTTCAAAAGGGACTGACCGCAAGCAGTGATCGTGGAAAAATCAAGCAATGAGGTCAATTCCCGCCACTCCTTTTCCGTTAGAAACGACTGCAGGTATTTATGATTTTTCCCAGTACTCACCTGAAATTGCTGAGCATGGGCAACAAACAAATCTTCAATCCATAACAACTCTTGCCAACAAATGGTATATAAATGATCCGCAGCATAAATCAGCTGCTTTCGAAGCAGCCCTTTCACAACATACGTGCTTACCCACCAAAATTCATTGCAGTGTTCTTGAAAAGCGGCTTGGGTCGGGCGCTTGATCCAGTAATGCGAATGATTTGCTTGATTAGCAAAACTTAGTAATTGGTCTGGATCAAGCAGCGGCTGCAAGCCTGGTTCTTTAGCAAGACGATCGACCAGTGCAAGAGGACAAAGCATGAGATCGATTCGTGCTCCGTCTTGAAAATGCATTAAGTAGGTAAAACAACCACCCAAGCTGGGTGGATAAATCGTGCTAGCTTCCGGTGTTTGCCTGATCATGATTGATCCAAAGGCTTCTAACCATGAAGAATCATCGACCAAAGGCTGAATATCCTCCATCACGAAGACCACGTCAAAATCCTGCAAAATATCTTTTGGCGCCTGTGGATCGGTCCGTGAACCAGATAAACCGATGGCACGTGCCCCAACACGTTTCCCAACAGACAGGATCAATTGGCGCAATTCTGCTTCTTCTCTCACCTTTTCCACCTCTATTTCGTTTCGTTTTTGAACACCTAAGCTCTTTTTATAAATATTAGCATAGTTTCTTTTTTTCCACGACATTCACAGGGAAAATATGCTATAATTTTATGTCGCAATTTTTTTAAGGAGGATCCTTCGTGAACGAACGTCAAAAAGAACAACAACATGTCAATGAAACCATTGCTCTGATCCACAGAGAACAAGCGATCCTTTCGCAGCAAAAACAAGAATTAGCCGCTAAAATGGATGATCAATTAAAAGAAATCGCCGATAAGAAAATTCGCGGAGGCGACAGTGAAGCCTTTTATGAATCAGTTATCGAGTACCAGCAGCATGAACAAGAACTGCTGATCAAGTATCAAACCGCAGAATCACAAGAAAAACGCGTCAAAACCCTAACAACGATGGCAGGCAATCCCTACTTTGCTCGAATCGATTTCAAAGAAGAGCAAGAAACCGAGACCCTCTATTTAGGGATCGCTTCTTTACGAGACAAAGAGGAAGAAACGATCGTCATTGACTGGCGCGCACCGATCGCTAATCTTTACTATGAAGGAGAACTTGGTGAAACATTCTACGAAACAGACACCGACCGTTTTACGGTAGAGCTGCTCTTAAAACGCCAGTTTAAAATTCAAAATGGTGAGATCTTATCGATGGTCGATACTTCGGAGATCATCAATGACGAATTTTTATTGGAAATCTTGGATGAGGCCTCTTCTTCTCAAATGCGTAACATCGTTTCAACGATCCAAAAAGCACAGAACCAAATTATTCGTGATACCACCAATAAATTTTTACTGATCGAAGGGATTGCTGGAAGTGGGAAAACCTCTGCTTTATTGCAACGGGTCGCCTTTTTACTTTACCGTAATCGCAAATGGCTGGACGAAAAACAAGTCTTGCTGTTTTCACCCAATCATTTGTTTTCTGACTATATATCCATGGTCCTGCCTTCATTAGGGGAAAGTGAAGTGCCCACAAGAACCTTCCACCACTTTATCCAATTGATTCTGACTGGCTATGAAGTAACAAAAGAAACCCAACAAGAAGAGAACTTTTTAAGCGGCGACGATGATGCCATTGAAAAAATCAAAAGTAGTCTTTTCTTGGTGGAAAAAATCAACCGTTATGTCCGTTCGATTGCACCGATCGGCCCCTTGTTCCGTGATCTAAAAATCCAAGGGCAAACCTATTTGACAAAAGAACAGATTCGCCGCTGGTACCAAGAAACCAATCATGAATTGCCGATTTACCAAAGAACCCAACTGCTTCAAACAAAATTATTAAAAAAAATCGGCGGCTTGGAAAAAGATGAAGCCAAAAAAGACTGGGTCAAAGAAGCGACCGAAGAGCAATTGCAACAAGTATTTACCAACGATCCTCATCAAGAATACAGCGAAGAAAACGAACGCCGTTTGCGGAAGAAACTCAGACAGCAGATCGTCCGTAAGAAGTTCCGTTCCTTGACGCGGGGAGTGAAAAACTTTCAGTTTATCAACCAAGCCAAGCAATACTTACACTTTTTACAATCGGTTGAGTCTGCTGCAGTCAAAGAAACTGGCATCGAGGCTGCGGCTTGGCAGCAAAGTATTGCCAACATTCGCCAAGGAATGCGCCAAAGACAAATCAAACAAGAAGACGCCGTTTTGTTTTTCTTACTGATCAAACAGCTTTATCCTGTTCACGTCGAAGAAAAAGCTCGGTTTATCTTTATCGATGAAATGCAGGATTTTCCACCAGCACAAGTGGCTCTGCTGCGTCAGCTTTATCCAAAGGCTGGTATCACCCTGTGCGGCGATTTGAACCAAAAAGTTTATGGCAATGAAACGATCGTCGGAGCATTAGCAGAATTATTCCCCCACGAAAGCGTGAAACGTTATCAATTGAAAACCAGCTATCGTTCGACTAAGGAAATCACAGATTTCGCCAATCAATTTTTAGTTGGCAGTGATCAAGTGGAATTGACGGCTCGTAAAGGTGCGGTACCAACAATTGTTAAAGGAACTGAATCTGAAAATCTGGCTTTCCTAGAAACCAGTATTCGAAAGGCAGCGGAGAATCAGCGTTGGCGCACCGCGATCATTTGTAAAACCGCAAAGGATTGCCAGCAGTTATATGCCCAGCTGACAGAAACAATGCAGGAACAAGTGCAGCTGATCACCTCTGAAGAAGACTTCATGAAACGCAATGTCATGATCTTCCCGGCCTTTTTAGCAAAAGGGCTAGAGTTTGACCAAGTATTTGTCTGGACACCAGGTGCCACTTTCGCGACTGAACAAGACCAATTGATTTTTTATACAATGGCGACACGGGCGATGCATCAGTTGACCGTCCTTACCCAAGAAGAATTGCCGCTTCTAGTGAAAGCTGATCCTGCCACTTATCAGTTTCAAGAAGCATCACGGATTGACGAATAACCTAACAAAAAAACATCACAATCGACTGATTCTCAAATGAAACCAGCCGATTGTGATGTTTTTTAGCCTTTTAATTCGCCAATAAATAAGCGGGTTTCTGGATAACGCATCCCAACGATTGTTAAAATCATCTGCAGCTCAGAAACGTGTTCCGGATCTTCTGGAACAAATAATTTTGTATGACGTCCGATACTGCCATTATCGATCAAACGATGGGTACGATTCCATTGACTAAATTCCTCGATCGTTGTAAAGCGACTAAGAGGAAAACCAGCACCGTCGAGAATTTCCGTCAATCGAAAAAGCACATAAGAACTATCGATCACCAATTCTTTTCTGTGAGGTAAAGCACGCGTTCGCTTATAATCAATAATTGCTTTTTCTGGTCGGTGTTCCAAAAGCCAATCCAACAGCATGAAGAACCCTTCCATTCGATAATCATCGATAAAGAGCCGTTCAGAGTATTCCGACATGCGAAAGACCAAAGGAATCAAGAATCGCTCTTTATAAATTAACAAGGGTGCGCGATCAACGACGACATTTAAATAACGATTCAAATAAGAAGAACCACGATAATCGCCTAGACGATACCCTTCCACCCCATACTTTTGATATTTCCGACAAAGAGCCGAGCAGTCAGAAATCGATACAGACACTTCTGCTAGCTTTTCAAAACCACTTAAGATTCGATTAAATGGCTCTAAAACGATTTTTTCTTCCATGTCTGCCCCCCTAACGAGTTGTTTGCTTATGTAGTAAATCATAACATATAAAATGTCTGGAAACCAACTGAAAAGACGATGAATATTGAAGAATTTTCAAGAGAAGTGCTTCTCGCTCTCTTGTTTTTTTCACTTGACTAAACAACGGAAGGTTGATGAAAAAAACACCAAAAACTGGCAGCCAGATCACCTCTAGGCTGCCAGTATGTCTTATTCTTCAGCGTCTGCCACATTGTGATAGACATTTTGAACATCTTCAAGATCTTCTAATACATCGATCATTTTTTCGAATTTTTCTAGATCATCGCCAGTTAAGGTTACTTCATTTTGAGGAATCATTTGCATTTCAGCAATTGAAAATTCGGTGATTCCTTTTTCTTTCAAGGCTTCCTGAATGGCATGGAAGTCACTTGGTTCACCGTGAACGATAATTTGTCCATCTTCTTCAACAACATCACGAACATCGATCTCTTTGTCCATCAAGTATTCTAAGATTTCATCGGCATCGTCACCAGCAAAGCCAAATAATGCTGTGTTATCAAACATATAAGCAACTGCCCCAGAAACACCCATATTCCCGCCGTTTTTACCAAAAGCGGCCCGAACATCGGCTGCGGTACGGTTGACGTTGTTTGTCAAAGTATCGACGATCACCATTGATCCATTTGGTCCAAATCCTTCATATCGAAGTTCTGAGTATTGTTCATCGCCAGAACCTTTGGCTTTTTCAATCGCACGGTCAATAATGTGTTTTGGCACATTGTAGGTTTTCGCACGTTCGATAACAAAGCGTAATTTTTGGTTCGCGTGAGGATCAGGATCACCCGATTTTGCTGCTGCGTAGATTTCGATTCCAAATTTTGCATAAACTCGGCTATTGTTTGCATCTTTAGCAGTTTTTTTCGCTACGATATTTGCCCATTTACGACCCATGATTTCACTTCGCTTTCTTGTTTTTAAAAATCCTTATTCATTATACTTGTCAAATGGCGTTCTGTGAAGCAATTTTCACTTATTTATCAATAAAAAGCGGAATTCTTCGAAAATTTTGTTCTGAGATTTGAGCATTCCCTTGCTGATAAATCTGGTCGATCCGCAATGACAAGCCGTAGCGCTGTGCTTCTTTCTTACCGAATTTAGCGATCAGCGGCAGGGTCAGCTCTTTTTTGACTTCTTTTAAATAGTGCTGCCCTTGCTTTGTATAGCCTAAGACTCGAATAAAGGGATGTGCTTGGGCTTCCTTCATTTCAGCTTTTGTCACTTGGAACAATACATAACAAGCAAGACGCTGCAGTCTCGTTTGGGTATAGCGTTTTGTCTTTAACAACTTGATAAAATCTGCAAACGAATCCGCCGCAGTCACATATTGTTTTAGTCGATATTCTAGTCCTTCTTCCATCTGGTAAATAGCAGCTAATTTTTCGAGGGGGGCAGAAATGATCTGGTATTGAAGATACGGCCAAAAGGCTTCCCAGTCGACTGTTGTTTGCGAAAGAAATTTTTGTGTTGCTTCAGGAACAAAATCCACAACAGCTTCACCTTGTTTGAGTCCTTGACGAATGGCTGTGGCACTAGCGATCGTTGGATGCTTAAATTGTTCTGAATGATAAGAGGCCGCAATTCGTTGAATGGGAACAAGCCTCATTGGTTTTTCATAACACAACACTTCCCGTGCATACGCCATACCCAACAGATGATTCGGCTGGTCTTTTTCTGCATGGTACTCAGGATAAAGCTCACTGAGGACCATACTCATTTTTTGACTATAGGTAGCATTTTGCCTAGCTATGCGTTGAAATGCGTCATCGATCATCCGCTGATTTTCTTTTTCAAACTGAGCGAACTTTGCATAGTCAAAGGGTTGTTTCGCATCTGTACCAAAACACAAAGAATCACATTGCAGATTTTGTAAGATCCTAATCGCTCCCGCTGCAAAAAAATCAGCAGACTGGACGGCCCAAGCGGATGGCAGTTCAACGACCAAATCGACGCCATTTTGCAATGCCGCTTGGGCTCGTTGCCATTTATCGATGATTGCTGGTTCACCACGCTGTAAAAAATTCCCACTCATCACGGCTACAATGACATCAGCGTTGGTTTCTTGCCTGGCTTTGTCCACATGGTATTGGTGGCCATGGTGAAAAGGGTTATATTCTACGACTAGTCCGCAAGCCTTCATCGACATCCCTCCTGTTTTACATAACGGTTACTTATGGCAGACAAAAAACCAGCGACGGCTTTTTTCATTTGGTTTTGTATCGATAAAATCAGCGTAGCATTCAACATTAGCAAAACCAGCATTTTCTAACATTCTTAAATAGCTTTCGAGAGGATAGGTTCTTTCTTGATGAAGCTCATCTAAGCGTTCAAACAACCCATTCTCTTGTGCAACAAAAAAGGTCAAGAAATGTTCAATGCTATGGTCTTTTTCTCCTTGATAGCTTTCCCAAAGAAAGGCAAATTCATCCGTCTGGTAATGGTAGCTATAATCAGGAAACACTTCATTGATTTGATATAAGGAATGCACATCAAATAAAAAGACGCCATCTTCTTCTAAACAACTGTAAACACCATCAAAAACTTGCTGCACACTCTGCTCGTCTTCCATGTAGCAAAGGGAGTCAGAATAGCAAGTAATAGCTTGATAGGTGCCAATATCTACGAGATCCAGCATATCACCCGCAACAAATTGCACAGCCGCCTCTTCTTTTTCAGCCCGTTGACTAGCGATCATCAGCATCTCTTCTGAAAGATCTAACCCAGTCACATCAAACCCAGCCTTGGCAAATTCAACGGCTAACGCACCGGTTCCACAAGCCAATTCTAACAGCTGTTTTCTTTTTCCTAAATGACGACAAGAAAAATCCAGCCACTTTTTATAGAGACTGGAATCCATTACTTCGTCATAGACAAATGCGAAGGTTTCGTAAGCCATTACGCCACGACCCATTCATTAAGATCCACAAGCGGCGCATCAGACCATAATTTTTCTAGGTTGTAAAAAGCACGTTCTGAGGCACTGAATACGTGAACGATCACGTCACCTAAGTCGATCAAGACCCATTTTCCACCATCTTTTCCTTCGACACGGCGAACAGATACTTGATTTTCTTCTTCTTTATCGATGACTTCATCAATGATCGCATTGATTTGACGTTCGCTATTTCCTGAACAGATCACAAAGTAATCTGCTAGCAAAGAGATTTCCCGCACATCTAATGCCATAATATCTTCGGCATGTTTTGAATCGGCGGCTTTTACAGCAATTTCTAATATTTTCTGACTATCTATGGTAATTCCCTCCTATATTTGGCTACCCAAAAATTGTAGGTTTCGATCGTTTTTGGGTAGATAACTGCTTCTGTTTCGATCAAATGAAGCAAGGTATGTTTCGTTTCGTAAGCAACAGCGGCATCTAAGTCGATCATTGCGATTTCTCTGGCTTCAACGACTCCAGGAAACGTACGACCGGGTTCGATATAATCTGCCACATAGATGATTTTATCTAACAGGCTCATCTTGGCAGCTCCGGTGGTGTGCAAACGGATCGCTTGTAAGATTTCTTCGTCATCGATTTCTAATTCTCGTTGAACGAAATCAGCACCGACGAGTCCATGCCAGATAGCATTGTTCCAGTTCAAGAGATCCAAGTCGAATCCGTCTCTACGAATGACTAATTGAAATTCTTCATCGCTGCGTTCCTTCGCATAATCATGCGTCAAGGCAGCGATACTGGCTTTGACCGGTGAAGCACCATATTTTTCCGCAAGGGCAACGGCCGTTTTTTCGACACCTAACACATGCTCAAAGCGCTTTTGACTCATCTGCATTTGGACCTTTTGCATCAAAAGTTCCCGTTCTGCTTGTGTGTAGTGTTCACTCTTCATCCAAGTACAACCCCTTTTCTTGAATATAGTGTAACACATTATCTGGCAATAAGTAGCGAACCGAACAACCTTGTTGCATTTTTTTACGAATTGTTGTTGAGCTGACATCCATTAGCGGGATATCGATCCAAATAATCGGGTATGGGCTATCGATCGGCACTTCTGGACGGCGAACCCCCACAAAAGTCACCAATTCCATCAGCTCATCGATTTGATGCCATTTTGGTAAATAGTTCACCATATCCCCGCCAATGATAAAATAATAATTGGTATCTGGATTCTTAGCTGTCAATTCCCGCATCGTATCAACCGTATAACTCTTACCTTTTCGTTCCAACTCAATGGTCTCTACAGCAAATCGCGGATTATCGGCGATCGCCAACTCCAACATCGCTAAGCGATGCTCCGCTGGGATCGTCTTTTTCTCATCAACATGAGGCGGTAAATACTCAGGCATGAAATAAACTTTATCCAGCCCTAATGCTTGCCCTACTTGCTCACCCATGACCAGATGTGCGTAGTGTACTGGATTAAAATTCCCACCAAGAATGCCCACTTGCTTTTTCGGTACCAGTTCTTGTGTTTGTGTCTCTAAAACCGTTTGTACCTTTCCAAATGTTTGTCCTTGCATGCCTTCTCCCTCCTAAATTGAACGAACTTTGCTTGAAATCGTTTGGTATTTTTCTTTGCTTGACGGTTTGAATAAAACGATTACTCGTCCGATGATCTGTACCACTTCACAGCCGACTTTCTCACGGATCGTTTCAGCTGCTTCGTCAGCAACCTCATCGGTATTTTGGAGCAATGAGACTTTGATCAATTCTCGTTTTTCTAGCGCTTCTTCAATTTGCGCCATCATCGCGTCATTCAAGCCGCCTTTGCCGATTTGAAAAATCGGGTTTAAATGGTGCGCTTCACTTCGTAAAAATCTTTTTTGTTTTCCTCGTAAGTCCATATTCTTCCTTCTTCCTTATACTAATGCTTTACGTCTAAGCACATCGACACCCTTTGGCGCCCACCCAGCGATGACACACGGTTTGGTGATCGTGATCCAGCCAAGTCCAGCAAAAACGATATCGGTTTTTTCTTTGATTGAAAATTCGAAACGGACGAGTTCAGGAAAATCCGCCACTTCATCTGCTCGCGGCGGCTGCAGCAGCCCACCAACATGTTTCTCATAAAACTCATCGGCTTTCGTTAATTTGGTCCGATGGATCGCCACATCATTCGCTACATAGGCAACAAACGAACTTCGTTCTCCTTGTATGAAATCAAAACGGGCAAGTCCCCCTAAGAACAAGGTTTGTTCAGGGTTCAATTGATACACTTTCGGTTTAATTTCTTTGGCTGGTGCCACGATTTTCAGATCTTTTTTACCTAAATAGTGTGCCATTTGATGACGATGAATGATTCCTGGTGTGTCGATCAAAAAGTGCCCGTCGTCCAATGGAATCTCAATTTTATCCAATGTAGTTCCAGGGAATCGCGAAGTGGTGATCAGCTCGTTGATCCCTGCTGTTTGTTTGATGATTTGATTGATCAATGTTGATTTTCCAACATTCGTCACACCAACCACATACACATCACGACCTTCACGATACGTTTCGATCGCTTGCAGTAAAGCTTCCGTTTCACCTGGCTTCTTGGCACTCGTCAATAATACATCCACTGGTCTTAAACCAGCTTCATGAGCACGTTCCTTCATCCATTGGGTCATCTTCGATTTTTTCAAAGATTTTGGCAAAATATCCACCTTGTTGCCCACTAATAAAACAGGATTATTGCCGACGAAGCGGTGCAGTCCTGGGATCAATGAACCATTAAAATCGAAAATATCAACGACATTAACGATCAAGGCTTCTTTTTCCCCGATTTCATTCAGTAGACGCAGAAAATCATCGTCGGTAAGGGAAACATCTTGGATCTCATTGTAATGGCGCAAACGGAAGCAGCGTTGACAATAGACTTCTCCTGATTCAAGTCCTTTTTCTAATGCGGATTGCGGGGTGTAGCCCAATTCATTGGGGTTCGTTGTCTGAATCACTGCCCCGCAGCCGATACAGTGAATTTCTTCGATTCCTTCTGTCATATTAAATTCCTCCACGCCATTTTAACTCTGGGTTGTGCTTCAATAAATAGTTCATGATTTTTCTTTCTGCGGCTCGATTAAATTGGGTTTTCCAAGAATCCGTTGGGATCACTGGTTTCACTAAAATACTGCGAACACCGGCACGATTGGCACCTCGTACATCCGTCATGATTTGATCGCCGATCATCACGACCTCTTCTTTTTTCAAGCCTAATTGCTGATAGCCTTGTTTGATCCCTCTTGAAAAAGGTTTTAATGCGCGGTGTACGTACTTTAAGCCAAAGGGCGCAACTGCCCGTGCCACTCGTTCACTATTGTTGTTGGAAACGACAACTACCGGTATCCCAGCATTTTTCATTTCCAGTAGCCAGTTTTTTAGTTCTTCGGTTCCGTCAGGATTGTTCCAAGCAATCAAGGTATTATCAAGATCGGTCAAAATCCCTTTGATCCCCTGTGCCTTTAGTTGGCTAGGGGTGATTTTATAAATCGCATCGACCATCCAAGTCGGTTTATAATTTGAAAACATAAAATCTCCTTTACTGCATGATTTCTTCACGTATTAAAAATCGGCGACTAGTCATCGATCCAAATTGTCGATCCTTAAAAAGAAACAGTCCGATCTGCCTACAATCACGCAGATGGTTTCTATCAAGATCAGACCTCTTCAACCTGTAATTATACAATAGAATCTTTTTGAATACTAGCAAGTGCGCTAGTTTCTGCAGGTTTCTTGTAAAAGAACTGAAAAACGAAGGTGTCGAAACAACAGTTTGTTCCATCACTTCTTTAAAGTATTCTTTTTTTCCGTCAAAAAAGCATCCTTTTACTGAAAGGATGCTTAGAAAAAGTCCAAAATTGTCATTTGCAACTGCGAGCTTCTCGCATTTTACAATACTTTACTTAAAAAATCAATGGTTCTCGGGTTTTTCGGATGATCAAAGAGCTGTTCTGGCGTTCCTTCCTCCATAATGATTCCCTGATCCATAAATAAAATCCGATCCGCGACTTCTTTCGCAAAGCCCATTTCATGAGTGACGATGACCATCGTCATTCCTTGCTGAGCCAAACGCTGCATAACGGACAATACTTCGCCAACCATTTCAGGGTCTAACGCAGAAGTCGGTTCATCAAAGAGCATCACATCCGGTTCCATCGCCAAGGCACGTGCAATAGCGATCCGTTGCATTTGTCCACCAGATAGACTTTGTGGATAGGAGTTTGCCTTATCAGGCAGACCTACATCATTCAATAGTTGCTTTGCTAGTGTTTCAGCAGCTGGTTTTGCTATCTTTTTGACTTTCGTCGGGGACAAAGTAATGTTTTCTAAAACCGTCATATTCGGAAAAAGATTGAAATTTTGAAAAACCATGCCCATTTTTTCCCGCATCTTATACAAATCATTCTTTGGATCGGTAATATCGGTTCCTTCAAAAAAGATTTTTCCGCTTGTCGGTACTTCTAGTAAGTTTAAACAGCGTAAGAACGTGCTTTTTCCTGAACCAGATGGTCCAATCACCACAACGACTTCTCCTTGCTCGATCGTCGTTGTGATCCCTTTTAGCACTTGATTGCTGCCAAAGGTTTTGTGTAACTCTTGAATATCTAACATCATAGCTTGTCTTCTCCTTTTAACGACGATAGCCTTTTCCTAGTTTCTTTTCCCATAAACTCAATAGTCGCGAAGTCGTAAACGTCAAGATGAAATAAATGACCGCCGCCACATAGAAAGGCGTTAATGGTTGGAAAGAACTGGTGACAACGATCTGCGCACTATTCATCAGCTCGTAGATGCCGATCGTTGAAAGCAAAGAGGAATCCTTGATCAAAACGATAAATTCATTGCCTAGTGGCGGCAAGATGTTGCGTAGTGCTTGTGGCAATACGACATAACGCATCGTTTGAAAAGGCCGCAGCCCTAAAGAACCAGCCGCTTCTGTTTGACCGTAATCAACGGCATTGATTCCCCCTCGGACGATCTCAGCAACATATGCCCCAGAATTAAGCGAGAGCGCAATGATCCCAGGAAATAACCGCCCAAAATCAAGACTCAACACACCGATCGAGACTGTCGGCAAGGCAAACATGCCTTGCAAAAGACCAAAAGCGATCAATATCTGCACCAACATTGGTGTGCCGCGGATGACTTCAATATACGCATTAGCAAACCAGCGCAAAGGCGTCACTTTTGATAATTTCATTAGGGCAAAAATCACCCCTAGAATCGTTCCAAAGATCACGGTGATGATAGAGATCACGATGGTGATCACCACACCAGAAAGAAAATAAGGGTAATATATCGCTAAAAAGGATAAATCCATAATTGTGTCTACTCCGTTCTATCTATTGCGCCGCATTTTCGTTGGCTAGATCTGTGTTCTTTTGTACATACTCATCGATTGTACCATCTTCAATCAATTCTTTCAAAATACTGTTTAGCTCTTCTTGTAGTTCGGTACTCCCTTTAGGTAAAGCAATTGCATAAGAATCGCCTTCAGACGCTTCTAATGCTACATCAGTGATCACGAGGTCATCATTTTGTGCAACATACGATTCAGCCACCGCACTTTCAAGCACCAAACCGTCGATCGAGCCTTGTTTCAATTCATTGACTAGATTCGGAACTTTGGCGATGGAAACCAATTGCGAATCCGCTAATTGGTCTTGAACGATCATTTCTTGGATCGAGCCTTTTTGAGCGCCCACCTTTTTGCCAGACAAGCTTTCGATTGAATCAAATGCCGACTCATTGTTTTTATTAACAACTACTTTTTGTTCTGGTGTAAAATAGTTATCGGTGAAATCAAAAGTCTGTTTACGTTCGTCAGTTGCTGAGATGCCTGAAACAGCGATATCGGCTTTTCCTTGTTGCAAAGCAGTCAAGACAGCATTGAAATCAAGGTCCAAAATATTCACTTCGACACCAAGACGATCAGCGATCTCATTGACCATATCGATATCTGCGCCCACGATCGTATCTTTGCCATCAATCAAGGCATGAAATTCAAAGGGGGCAAAGTCAGCAGAAGTTGCCACATTTAACACACCGGCTGCTTTGATGGCTTCCAATTGGTTATCCGCCGAACCGCTGGCACTAGAACTGCCAGTACTCGATGAGCCGCCATTTCCACAAGCTCCTAAAACCAAAATCCCCGTCAATACAACAAGTGCTCCAAATAATTTTTTCATTAAAAACGCTCCTCTTCAAAACAAATATTTATGCAATATAATCTTCTTATATTCAGAATATATACATAATAGCACAGAATAATTAAATTTTAAACTAAAAACTTCGTCATTTGCACGATTTATTCAATAACACTTTTAATAAAAAAATACTAGGATACCCTCTCTCTAATCAGAGTGGATATCCTAGTTGTTAAAATCGGCGAAAACGCTGATACCTTGCCTCAAGCAATTCTTCTGTTTGCAACGTAGAAAGTTCAGCGAGTTTCGTTGAAATTGCCGCTTTCATCTGTTCCATCAATTGCTCTTTCGGTAAAAAGGCCTCTTCATGGGTTTCAGCAATCACTTTTTCAATAACGCCTAATTCAAATAGTTCTTGGGCAGTGATCTTCATTAAACCAGCAGCTTCTTTGGCCCGGCTACCATCTTTCCATAGGATCGAAGCAAAGCCTTCGGGAGATAAAATGGCATAGATCGAGTGTTCCATCATCCACACTTCATCCCCTAAAGCCAGTGCTAAAGCACCGCCGCTGCCGCCTTCACCAATGATGATTGCCAAGATCGGCACCGTTAAATCGGACATTTCCATCAAGTTACGGGCAATCGCTTCACCTTCTCCCCGTTCTTCCGCGCCAATACCACAAAATGCCCCTGCTGTATTGATCAATGTGACCACAGGTCGCTGAAATTTTTCTGCTTGCTTCATTAAGCGTAACGCTTTTCGATAGCCTTCAGGATGTGGTGAGCCAAAGTTTCTGCGTAAATTTTCAGGTAGATTACGGCCTTTTTGAATACCGATCACGGTCACTGGCTTGCCATCTAAACAAGCTATCCCGCCAACAACGGCTTCATCTTCGCCAAACAGACGGTCTCCATGAAACTCTTCAAACTCAGAAAAAATGCCTTCAAAGTAATCCAGTGCCGTCAAGCGGTCTTTGCTGCGAGCGAGTTCAACGATTTCGTGGGCTGCTCTAGTCATTGCGATTCCATCCTTTCCGCGTATGCAAAGAAATCAAATGGTGGATTTTCTCCCGCAAGTTCGTCCGTGGAACGATTTGATCGACAAAGCCATGATCTAACAGGAACTCTGCCTTTTGAAAATCTTCAGGTAGTTCCTGACGAATGGTTTGTTCAATCACACGTCGTCCAGCAAAACCGATCAATGCTTGCGGTTCTGCCAGGATGATATCCCCTTCCATCGCAAAACTAGCGGTAACGCCACCGGTGGTCGGGTCCGTTAAAACCGTTAGATAAAACAAGCCAGCTTTACTGTGGCGTTTTACTGCCGCGGAGATCTTCGCCATTTGCATCAGTGACAAAATCCCTTCTTGCATCCGAGCCCCACCCGAAGCGGTAAAAAGAACAACTGGTAGCTGTTTTTCGATCGCACGTTCAAACAAACGGGTGATTTTCTCCCCCACGACCGTTCCCATACTGCCCATGATGAAATTCGCATCCATGACACCGATTGCTAACGGCAATCCTCGAACTTTGGCTTCTCCCGTTAGAACAGCCTCATGCAAACCAGTTTTTTCTTGCATTTGTGCGACTTTATCCAGGTACCCTGGGAAATCAAGGGGATCTTTTGTGGTAACATCTGTGTCCCATTCTTCAAAACTTTTTTCATCAATCGTGATAGCGATCCGTTCCCAGGCGCTGATCCGGAAATTATACCCGCAGTGGGGACAGACTTTTTCTGCCCCCATCTCCTTCGTATAAAGCGTTCGTTTGCAACTAGGACATTTCGCCCAAAGATTATCTGGGACGACTGGTTCGTTCGTTGGCAGCTGACCTCGATTAGGATTGATGCGAATGTAGTTTTTTTTCTTAAATAAAGCCACTCAACTTCCCTCCTATTGTTCAGGTGTCCAATTTGGCAAAAATTCCTCTTGTAAAAAGGCGGTTGTATAGTCTCCCGCAATCACTTTCGGGTGACTGATCAAGTCCATTTGGAATTCTGCATTCGTAATGACACCATCGGTCACTAATTCAGCTAACGCCCGCTGCATTTTCATCAATGCTTCAAAACGGTTCTCGCCGTGAACGATCACTTTAGCGATCATGGAATCATAATAAGGCGGGATCGTATAGCCGGAATACATGGCACTGTCTACCCGTACACCCAAGCCTCCACCAGGCAGAAATAAATTGTTGATCTTGCCTGGTGACGGTGCAAAATTGAAGGCTGGATTTTCTGCATTGATCCGACATTCGATTGCCGCACCTGTCATCTTGATGTCTGCTTGTGTCAAGCCTAGCGGTTCGCCACTAGCAACTTCGAGTTGTTTTTTGACTAGATCAATGTTCGTCACCATTTCAGTGATGGGGTGTTCCACTTGGATTCGAGTGTTCATTTCCATGAAATAAAACGCCCCAGTGTCTGCCATTAAAAACTCGATCGTGCCGGCATTGCGATACCCTACCGCTTGTGCGGCACGTACCGCTGCTTCTCCTAGCTCTGCTCGTTTGCTTTCAGAAATCACCACAGAAGGAGATTCTTCCAACACTTTTTGGTTGTTGCGTTGCAGCGAGCAATCGCGTTCACCAAGGTGGATAATATTACCAAAAGAATCACCTAACACTTGCACTTCTATGTGTCGAGCAGGATAAATGATTTTTTCAATGTACATTTCATCGTTGCCAAATGCCGCTTTCGCCTCTTGCTGTGCCGAAGCAAAATGATGTGGTAACGCTTCTTTATCGGCGACTTTCCGTATCCCTTTACCGCCACCGCCGGCTGCTGCTTTGAGCATGACCGGGTAACCAATCTCTTCAGCGATCGTTAAAGCTTCTTCCACATCAGAAATCGCGCCTTTGCTTCCGGGAATGACCGGTACTTCTGCTTCGATCATCAAGCGTCTTGCATTGATTTTGTTTCCCATTGCATCGATAGTCTCACTCTTTGGCCCAATAAAGACGATATTGCATTCCTCGCACATCGCAGCAAAGCGGCTATTCTCTGAAAGAAAGCCAAAGCCGGGATGGATCGCCTCAGCCTTTGTGACGATCGCAGCGCTTAGGATCTGCTGTACATTCAAATAAGAGTCAGCTGCTTTGGCAGGTCCGATACAAATCGCTTCATCGGCAAGCTCTGTGTGCAACGCTTCTTTATCTGCTTCTGAATAAACGGCGACCGTTTGAATACCTAATTCGCGACAAGCGCGAATGATACGTACGGCGATTTCGCCACGGTTTGCGATCAATACTTTAGAAAACATGTCTCACCTATCCAATCATGAAAGTCAATTCTGCTTCCGCCACTTTTTTCCCATCAACATAGGCAATTCCTTTGCCGATGCCGGCTGCAGATTTTACTTTGATTATTTCTACTTCTAAGATCAAGGTATCGCCTGGTGTTACTTTTTTTCTGAATTTTGCTTTGTCTAAACCGCCAAAGTAGGCAGTTTTCCCACGAAAGTCTTCCAATGACAATAATGCCACAGCACCTGCTTGAGCCATTGCTTCCACGATCAATACTCCAGGCATCACTGGTTCATGGGGAAAATGGCCTTGGAAAAACGGCTCATTAATGGTAACGTTTTTCTTCGCAACGACCCGTTTGCCTTCTTCTAACTCCTCAACGCGATCCACTAAAAGCATCGGATAACGATGAGGGATGATTTCTTTGATTTCTTGAATCGTTAATGCGCTCATTGCTTTACCCTTCTTTCACACGGAATAATGGTTGATTGAATTCAACGATTTGTTCGCTTTCAACCAAGACTTCAACCAATTCGCCATCGACGTCGCTGACGATTTCATTCATGACTTTCATCGCTTCAACGATACAAAGAATATCGCCTTTTTTCACGTGATCGCCGATTTGCTTAAAGTTATCTTTGTCAGGACTTGGTTTCAAATAAACGACACCCACTAACGGCGAGACAACTTCTTTGCCCTCTAAGACAGGTTTCGCCGCTTCTACTGTGTCAGGTGTCGCTGAGACAGCAGGCGTTGGTACAACAGGAGTTGGCGCAGCATTCGCTGCAGGAGCAGGCGCAGGTGTAGATTGTGCATTTTGTAGCCCACTTGTCGTATTTTTATTAAAATAAAGTTCAAACGTCTCTTTTTTTAATTGAAGCTCAGTTAACGTCGATTGATCGAATTGGCTGAGCAGCTCTTTTATCTCATGTGTTTCCAATTACGCTTCCTCCCAACGTTTCAGCAAGATCACTGCATTATGACCGCCAAACCCAAGTGAATTACTCATGGCATAGGTCAATTCTGCTGGTTGGCTTTGATTGATAACAACGTTCAAGTCGATCTCAGGATCTTGTTCTGTCACGTTGATGGTTGGTGGAATAAATTGATGTTGTAATGCTAATAGTGAAGCAATGGCTTCGATTCCACCAGCCGCCCCAAGCAAATGACCAGTCATTGACTTTGTACTGCTGACATATGGTTTTTTATAGTCTTCGCCCAATCCGTATTGGATCGATGTCGCTTCTGCACTGTCATTGGCGGGCGTACTTGTACCGTGGGCATTGATGTAACCAACTTCAGCTGGGGTAATCGCCGCTTCTTGCATCGCTAATTTCATTGCTTTTCCAGCACCTGATCCATCAGGGTTTGGCGCAGTCATATGGTAGGCATCACAGTTCGCACCGTACCCTACGACTTCACCTAAAATCGTTGCCCCACGTTTTTGTGCATGCGCCAATGATTCTAAAATGAAGACGCCAGCGCCTTCACCCATGACAAATCCACTACGATTTTTATCAAACGGAACGGAAGCTTTGTCAGGGTCTGATTCAGTGGTTAACGCCGTCAGAGAAGCAAAACCAGCAATACCGATTTCACAGATCGTCGCTTCTGAACCACCAGCGATCATGACATCTGCATAGCCATGCTTGATGTTTCGGAAAGCTTCACCGATTGAATGGGTACCAGAAGCACAGGCGGAAACAGTCGTCGTACAAATGCCTTTCGCACCTACCCGTAACGCAATGTTGCCGGCAACCATATTTACGATCGACATCGGTACGAACATTGGTGATACCCGATTTGCTCCTTTGTCATGCATTCGAATCACTTGGTCTTGAATCGTTGGCAAGCCGCCGATCCCCGAACCAACCATCACGCCAAAACGATCCACATCAATGGTTTCTGTATCTAACTTCGCCATTTCCATCGCTTCTAAGGCCGCATAAATTCCATAAATGGAAAAAAGATCCATCCGCTTCGTATCTTTTTTAACGAAGTACTTTTCTAACGGAAAATCTTTGACTTCAGCGGCAACTGAGATCCCTGTTGCTTCTGCGTCAAATTTTGTAATCGGGCCGATGCCGTTGGTCCCGTTTTGTAAACTTGCTAAAAAAGTTTCTGGGTCATTTCCGATTGGAGAAGTGACGCCGTATCCTGTAACTACTACTCGATTCATCTTTTCTTCCTCCTACCCTTGCATTGCCATCCCGCCGTCTACACTGATCACCTGACCAGTGATGTAGGGGCTTTTTGCTAAAAAGACTGCTGTTTGCGCAACATCCTGTGTGGAACCAAAACGCTGTAATGGAATAGTTGCCAATGATTGTTCTTTGACTTTATCCGACAGCACTTCAGTCATCTCTGTTTCGATAAATCCTGGGGCGATCGCATTGCAGGTGATCCCCCGAGCGGCACCTTCACGAGCGGCAGATTTCGTAAAACCGATCACGCCAGCTTTACTTGCCGCATAGTTGGCTTGCCCGATATTTCCCGTCAAGCCGACCACACTCGTCAAATTGATGATGCGGCCTTCTCGCAACTTCATCATTTTTTTCAACGCGTGCTGCGTCATATTGAAGGTACCAGTCAAATTGATTTTGATCACGGAATCAAAATCTTCCGGTTTCATTCTCAACAATAATTTGTCATTCGTGATCCCGGCATTATTGACCAAAATGTGGATCGGCCCGACTGCCGCTTCTGCTTCCGAAAGCATGGCTGCCGCTTGATCAAAATCAGAAATGTCCCCATTGATCGCTACACATTTCACGCCGTAGCTGGTGATGCGATCGATCAGTGACTGGGGAATTTCTTTTCGTCCATTTAAAACGATATTCGCTCCTTCTTTGGCAAAGGCTTCCGCGATAGTAAAACCGATCCCTCGCGAGCTACCAGTTACAAAGACGTTTTTATTTTGCAGATCCATAAATTCCTCCTAGTTGAATCGGGCTAGTGTATCTGCCAACGTTTGGCTATCTTCTACACGCGCAGTCTGGATTTCTTTGTCTATTTTCTTCATAAAACCGCTCAATACTTTTCCTGGTCCGATCTCGATGACTTGTTGGATGCCAAGTTCCTTCAGTGTCGCAATGCTTTCGTAAAAACGCACTGGTGATTTCACTTGCAGCGTCAACAGTTCCTTGATTTGGTCTTGCTGCATCGGCTGCGCGGTCGTATTGCTGATGACAGGTACTTGCAACTCATCAAAGGTAATTTGAGCTAATTCCTGTGCTAATTGCTGCGATGCCAGTTCCAACAAAGCAGTATGGAAAGGACCGCTGACATTTAAAGGAATCACCCGTTTGGTTCCAGCAGCTTGTAACAATTCCACCGCTTTATCCACTGCCGGCGCTTCACCGCCAATAACGATCTGCTGCGGCGTATTGTAATTCGCTGGTGTCACGATCCCGACTTGACTTGCTTCTTTACAGATTTCTTCAATCGTTTCAGCGGGTGTGTTCATCACAGCGACCATTTTCCCAACACCTGCAGGCGCCGCACTTGCCATATACCGACCGCGCTTTTGCACCAATGCGACTGCGGTCTGGAAATCAAGCGCGCCACTAGCGACTAAGGCTGTATATTCACCTAAACTTAAGCCAGCAACAGCAACAGCTTCGATTCCTTGCGCATCCAAAAGTCGCCAAAAAGCCGTGCTTACTGTTAAAATGGCAGGCTGTGTATATTCCGTCTGGTTTAAACGTTCGTTTTCAGTAAAGCATAACTCGGCCATATCATATCCTAGAATAGTGCTGGATTGTTCAAACGTCTCACGAACGATTGCTTCTTGGTGATAGAGCTCTTCCCCCATTTTGGGGTACTGTGCACCTTGACCGCTAAATAAAAAGGCTGTCTTCATCTTGCACTCCTTCATTACTTTGTTCGTTGTTGTTGGAGAACATGGCTTCTTGCAGTTCGTCTATGAATCAGCAAAAACACGTTCTTAAAAAGGAAAGGCTAGGCTGTCTGCCTAGCCTTTGTTTTATGCTTGTTGTTTTTCTACATATTTAACTAGATCTTCAACGGTTGTGATACCATCTTCTGTTTCGATCTTCACATCGAATTCATCTTCGATCTCGTTAATGATTTGGAAAAGATCCAAGCTGTCTGCTTCTAAATCTTCTTGGATGTTCGTGTTCAATTTGATTTCTTCTTTTTCTTTTCCTAATTCTTCTGCTACGATTTCTTGAATTTTTTCGAATACCATGTGTATATTCCTCCAATGTGTTTTTCAATAGTAATTTTGTTTCGTGAACAAGTTATAAGGTGGCTAACATAGTTCCCCATGTCAATCCGCCGCCAAAACCTGAGAACACCACTTTTTGACCACTGCCAAGGGACAGTGTACCTCGTTTGATTTCTTCATCTAGCAATAACGGAATCGAGGCTGCCGAAGTATTGCCATAATCTTGCATATTTTGCAAAAATTTCTCACGGGGTTGCTTCAGCTTGCGAGCAACTTTGTCTAAAATGCGTGAATTTGCTTGGTGAAGCAAAAAATAATCAATTGCTTCATCTTGTATCAGATCATTGATCGAGGCGACCACATCACGCGTCGCAAAATCAAAGATTTCTCGTCCAATCATTTGCATACAAGCACTATACGCCGGAGCGTTTTGTGAAAAAGGATTCTCATTCGTGCGAAAACCAGATGTTAAGGACATGCCTCGCGTCCCATCTGCTTTTAAAGACTCTTTGAGCAAATGCTGCTCTGAAGATGCTTCCAACAATAGACCGCCGGCACCATCTCCGAATAAAACAGCCGTCGAACGGTCGTTCCAATCCAAGACTTTTGAAAGTACTTCTCCACCGATGACCAATCCTTTTTTAGCGCCCGTTCGAATCAGTTTTTCAGCCATAGACAATGCATACACGAAACCAGCACATGCTGCACTGATATCAAAAACAAAGGCATTGACTGCCCCAATCGCCCCTTGGACTTGGCAAGCAACCGCCGGTGTATTGAAATCCGGTGTGATCGTCGCTACCAAGATAAAATCCAGACTTTCTGCTGAAAGCTGAGCATCTTGCAAGAGCGTTTGAGCGACGCGAATACAAAGGTCTGAAGTGTTTTCGCCGACAGCGACTCTTCTTCGTTTGATTCCCGTGCGAGAATGGATCCATTCATCTGAAGTATCCATCAAATTTGATAGATCATCATTTGTTACGATTTTTTCTGGAACATAACTTGCAGTCGCGGTAATTTTTCCAAACATATTCATCCATTATTCTCACTTATAATCTTGTAAAAAGTCATGCAGATTTTTCAGTGCTTTCAACAGTGCCTGTTCCTCTTCAGGAGACATCTGACTCAAGACACCCTTCACCATCTCACGATGAAAATGCTGATGAACACGATAAAGGAGTTTTCCTTTTTTCGTCAAACCTAGTTTGACGACTCGCCGATCATCTTCACTGCGAATCCGTTCTACATATTCTTTTTTCACCAAACGATTGATCGCGATGGTCAAAGTCCCAACAGTGATCGAAAGCTCTTTGGCAACTTCAGTCGTGGTCTTTTTTTTGTACATCCCGATGGCTTCGATGGTATGCATTTCGGTAATTGAAAGGTCTTTGAATTGAGATTTTTTCAATTCAGATTCTTCAATCACTAAGATGTCATTAAAGACGCTGACTAAGTAGTCATTAACTGTTTCTAAATTGGGTTCCATAACCTTCACCATCCGAATACTTTGATAATCAAATCATTTGATAGTCAAACTATATCGGAAGTTATTGAGAAATGCAAGAATTTTTTCGAACTTTTTTTATTTTTAAGCGCATTTTTATTTAAGAATTGATTTTCTAAGATTTTAAAAGCTGCGAGTTGACAAAATAATCCGTTTCCGTTATAGAGAAATTTCCTTTGAATGTCAAAGTTTATCATTGCGTTGTCTCCACTCTATTCCTATTTTTTTCTTGTCAACGGCCAGCAAACGTTGCTCTCTCCGCTCTCATCTGCTACTCTTTGAAGGAAGGAGAGGAACGATCGATGAATCCGAACAAAGAGTTTCTAAAAAACAAAGCAAATGCACTGCCTGAAAAGCCTGGCGTTTATCTAATGAAAGATCAACACAACGAAGTCTTGTATGTGGGAAAAGCCAAATCATTGAAGCAGCGTGTCGTTTCCTACTTCCGAAAAAACCAGCAGCATGCCAATAAGGTACTTCGACTTGTTTATAATGTCGTTGATTTTGAAACCATCGAAACAGATACCGAATTGGATGCACTATTACTTGAATGTCGTTTGATCCAAGCTTTTCATCCTATCTACAACCGCCAAATGAACCATTCAGCGAACTATTGCTTTGTTGATTTGACGAATCATAGCTTCACGATCACTCAAACACCACAAATTGGCAGTTATGGCCCCTTTCGGCAAACAAAAAAATTGCCTGTGTTGTTTCAATTATTGTCAGAAACGTTTCAATTGCCGACAGTCAACGAACTGACGCTATTAACCTTACGTAAACAACTCCCTCAAATGGAGGCGTATCCCTTGGAAGAGAAGTGGCGAGAGATCGGCTGTTTTTTTGCAGGAAAGAAGACAGACTGTTTTTCACTCCTTAAAAAACGCTTGGCATACCTGATTGATCACTTATTGTTTGAACAAGCTAGTGTACTGCAGCGAGAGATCCATTTAGCAGAAAGCTTTTACCAAGAAATCGTGAGGGTCAATCAGTTCATTCAAGAACCGGAAGTGATTTTTTCGATTCCCCTTGACTTAGAGGAGCCAGTATCACAGACGACTCAACTCAAATACTATCAAGTCAGCTTTGGTAAGTTGATCCAAACAAACATTCTTTCTCCCGAAGAAACATTCCAGCCACTTCCGCCATCAAGCGCTGCGCTGCCTTTAGCCCCGGAAGATCTCGATCCATTAGGGATCATCCTTAATCACCTGTACCGCCAAGAAAAAGCAGCAGATAAATAAAAAACAGCAAGCCCAAGTAGGCTTGCTGTATAGAAATGAGAAAGCGACGACGAACGTCCCACTCATTCTTATTGGATCAAATCATAGATTTCCATGGCTACAATATCAACATTATCAAATTGATAAGATTGACTTGATTCTGCTTCCGTTAATTCAAACGTTTCTGTCGAATTGTCATAAGTAACGGTACATTTTTCGACGCCTTCTTTTTCAAAACGACGTACTTGAACTTCATTGTCTTGCGCTTCGACCATCGCTTCTAAACGTTTGATGATAGCGACTAATTGCGAACTTTTCATTCGTAAGCCTCCTTTTTCTGTCCGTTATATTGTATCAAAACATCCTCTATCTTGCATTGATTTTTCGTATTTTTTTTGTCATTTTAAGATTTTTTTCCATCTTGCCACCAAAGTTTAATCAGCGCCTGCGTTCCGTCATTTTCATAGCCTTTTTCAGCCAACTGATCATACAATTTTTTAGCTAAAGTGGTGCTTGGCAAATCCAATCCCATCTTCTTGGCTTCATCCAGAGCGATCCCCAGATCTTTGATGAAATGTTTGACAAAAAAACCTGGTGAATAATCCTCTTTTAGGATACGTGGACTGTAATTCGTCATGGACCAATTGGCAGCACCACCGCCAGAAAGGGTGTCAATCACTCGTGGTAAATCTAGACCCGCTTGGTTCGCATAGACCAGCATTTCTGTCATCCCCGTCATGGTTCCGGCAATCATGATCTGATTGGCCATTTTCGTATGCTGACCCTTTCCTGCCCCTCCTTGAAGTTGAAACGTCTTTCCTAATACTTCAAAAAGTGGTTTTACTTGTTGGTAAGCTTCTTCATCGCCACCAACCATAATCGTTAGCGTGGCATTTTTGGCACCAAGGTCACCACCAGAAACTGGCGCATCGATACTCGCAGCACCTTTTTCCTTCGCTGTCTGATAGATTCGTTCTGCCAAATCAGGTGTACTGGTGGTAAAATCCACCAATGTTTTGCCCGTCACAGCCGTTTGAAAAATCCCTTGAGGCCCATAGTAAACTTCTTCAACGTCGGATGGATACCCAACCATTGTAAAGATGATTTCACTTTCTGATGCAACTTCTGTTGGGGTGTCACACCAAATTGCTCCATTCGCAACGAGTTCATCTGTTTTTGCTTTCGTCCGATTGTAAACATTCACTGTATGTCCTGCAGCTAAGAGATGACCAACCATCGCTTGACCCATGACACCAGTACCGATAAATCCTAATTTCATGCAGATCCCTCCAAAATAAAAAAGTTCATGTCTTTAGTATACGCTAAAAACATGAACTTGCGAAAATTTTCTGTTTAATCGATCGTTCGGCGAAAAGCCTTTAATTTGACTTTGAATTTTTCTAACGTCTGCTCGGTTTCTTTCTCGATGCGTTCGGTTTCATAATAGGCAACCATATCATGGTAGAAAGACAGCATCGACTCACCAAAGCGTAATGCCGAGATCTCGTACATCTTCCTAGAAAGAACTTCGGGATCAGCAGGAATCTTTTGTTCATAATAATCAATAAATGCTTTTGCGAAATCCCGATCACTCTCAAAGGTGACGCCTAACGATGGATCATCGATCAAGGTGTTTAAGTAATCATTGCCTTCAACGACTAATGGGGTCCCAGCAGCCATTGCTTCCGTGTATGTCAGTCCTTGTGTTTCTGAAGTGGAGGCACTGACGAAGTAATCGGCAGCGTGGTAATAGATCGCCACTTTATCATTCGCCACTTCGCCGACAAATTGAACATGGTCAGTTAGCGCCATATCCACCACTTTTTCTTCTAATTTTTCTTTATGCGGACCTTTCCCAACGATCACTAATTGCGCATCAGGAATCTTGGTTAGAATTTCCGGCATTCCATCGATGATCGCTTGGATATTCTTTTCATAAGAAATACGACTGAGAGAAAGCAGCATGGGTTGATCCTCAGTGATGCCTAATTTCTCCCGCAATTCTTTTTTCATTTCAGATGTAATGTCCGGTCGACGAAACTTCTCGACTTCGATCCCTGTGGGGATGATCCGCATCGGTGAAACCACACCATACCCCCTCAGCGTATCGATGACTCGTTCACTTGGACAAACAACACCTGTCGAGTGGTTGGCAAATAGCCGCGAAAGATATTTCACGTGAGACGGCCGTAAGACCTTCCCATTGGCGATGTAGTGCAAGTAGTCTTCATACATCGTATGGTAGGTATGGATCACAGGAATTTGCAATTTGCGCCCCACCATTTTCCCTAACATCCCAGAGCCAAACTCGGTATGGGTATGGATCAATTCCAACTCTAACTCTTTGGCGATCAAATAGGCATACAACATGCCGCGCACTACGATTCGCCGATCTTTGAAGGACACAAACGGGACACTTGGCATGCGAATGATATCTTCTTCGTCTAGATCAGCATTGGGATCGGTCGTAGTAAAGATATACACTTTATGGCCTTTTTTCTCAAGCTCTTCTTTCAATGTCTTGATCGATGTCGCCACACCACTTACCTGGGGGAAGTAGGTGTCTGTAAAAAATCCGATTTTCAAAACGGTACCTCCAAACTTTACATTAGTTTCTTTATTCCGTATTCATCACTTTTGTATAAACTTCTTTTAGCTCATATCCGATTTCATCAATACTCTTTTGCTTGGCCGTTTCATAACCCGCTTCACTTAACTGTGGCAACGTGCCATCTACGATTCCTTTGATTTTCTCGATAAACCCTTGATTGGTTTTCTCCATGTATGCATTGTGCCCATTGCTTAGCCACCCTTTATATACTGGAATATCCCGAACAAGCACATTTTGGTGGCTGGCTAACGCCTCAAGGACCACGATCCCTTCTGTTTCTTCATAGGAAGGAAAGAAGAACAGATCAGCCGCTGAATATGCCCCTTCGATGATGTCTCCTTTGATATAGCCGGGAAACAGCACATTTTCTGGATGGTCTTCATTGACAAGGTCGCGAATCTGCTTAGGAATCGTCATCATTGGTGTATGACCAAACCAGATAAACGTATATTCAGGCAATTGTCTAGCTATCTCTACAAAATCAAGAATGCCTTTTCGTTCAAAAAACAAGCCGACCGATATAATGACTTTTTGATCAGGTAAAAGCTGAAAATACTCACGAAAGGCTTTTTCTTTCTCATGATCCGGCTGATATTTGTCAAGATCGATCCCGTTTGAGATCGCTTCGATCGGCACTTGGATACCATACCCTTCCAAAAGTTCTTTCGAATAAGGGGTCGGGGTGATCAATTGATCGGCTCTGGAATAAAGATTGATCAAATATTTTTTATATAATGGCGAAAGCTGATTTGAACCGATAAATGAATTCCGAAAATCCTCTTCTGTAGAATGGGCATGGTAAATCACTTTTTTTCCTTGTCTTTTGGCTTTATTGACCATATGCATACTATTGATTCCATACGTGTTGATGTGAAGAATGTCATAATCCTCATCATTTTTATCAAGAGTAAAAGGAATCCCGACAGATGTCAGCGCTCGTTGCTGATGGGCCAATGCGCGACCGATACCTGATTTAGCTAATAATTTTTCTCCTTCAAAATAAAGAAGTACTTTCAAAGATGATTCCTCCTTGGAAATGCTTATATCTGATATTAGTATACCATAGGCGATCGCAGAGATACTCCTACCATGGTCCTAGATTTTGTTCCCCATTTAACCATGATACGGGAAAAACTCAGGGAATCATAGCTTAATTCCAAGATATGACAAAACTGTTCGTTTTCTGAAAAAAGTAGTAAGTTGTTGCAAGTCAAATCAAACAAAATGTCTTCTTAAAACAAAAAAAGGCAACAAGCAAAAATTGCTTGTTGCCTAGAAATGATTATTTTACATACTGTTCGATTAACTCTACAACTTCTTCCATTGTATCGCAATCTTCTAAAGCACGTTTTGCTAATTCTTGCATGTCAGTGGTTGACAAACGTTTCATTAAGCTACGTGTTTTCAGAACAGATGTTGCACTCATTGAGAACTCATCTAAGCCCATACCTACAAGAAGTGGCACAGCAGTTTGATCGCCGGCCATTTCTCCACACATACCAGCCCATTTGCCTTCAGCATGCGCTGAATCGATCACGTTTTTGATCAAGCGTAAGATGGATGGGTTGTATGGTTGGTACAAGTAAGACACGCGTTCATTCATGCGGTCTGCAGCCATTGTGTATTGGATCAAGTCATTGGTACCAATACTGAAGAAGTCAACTTCCTTCGCAAACTTGTCTGCTAAGACAGCTGCTGCTGGAATTTCGATCATGATTCCGACTTGGATCTCGTTAGAAATCTCAACGCCTTCGTCAATCAATTTTTGACGCTCTTCTTCATACATTTTCTTCGCTGTACGGAACTCTTTCAATGTTGCCACCATTGGGAACATAATACGTAAGTTACCATGAGCAGAAGCACGTAACAACGCACGAAGTTGGGTACGGAACATGTCGTCCCCAAGTTCAGACAAGCTGATACGCAATGCACGATAGCCTAAGAAAGGATTCATTTCATGAGGCAATTTTAAGTAAGGAAGTTCTTTATCGCCACCGATATCCATTGTGCGGACAACCACTGGTTTTCCAGCCATTCCTTCTAGAACTGCTTTATACGCTTTATATTGGTCTTCTTCTGTTGGGAAATCAGGAGAATCCATGTACAAGAATTCAGTCCGGTATAAACCGACTGCTTCTGCACCATTGTTGTGGACACCTTCTAAATCTTTTGGTGTACCAATGTTCGCAGCTAATTCAAAGTGCTTACCATCAGCCGTAACTGTTTCAGCATCTTTTAATTTTTCCCACTCTGCTTTTTGATCTGCGTAGGCTTTCCCAGCTTCAACAAATTCAGCCGCTTGGTCATCTGTCGGGTTGACGATAACGTCACCGATAATGCCGTTAACAGCTAAGATGTCGCCCGCTTTCACTTTTGCAGTGATCTCCATCGTTCCAACGATTGCTGGGATTTCAAGAGAACGTGCCATGATTGCGGAATGAGAAGTACGTCCACCGATATCTGTTACAAAAGCTTTAACAAAGTTGCGGTCTAATTGTGCGGTATCACTTGGTGTCAAGTCATGCGCAACAACGACTACTTCTTCGTTGATCATTGAAGGATTAGGCAAAGACACATTCAACAAATGCGCCAAGATACGTTTAGCAACATCTTTGATGTCAGCTGCCCGTTCTTGCATGTAAGCATTGTCATCCATTGCTTCAAACATACCAATATACATGTCAGTAACTTCTTTCAATGCAGCTTCTGCATTGACTTTGTTATCTGTCACGTTTTGTTTGATTTGACCGATCATCTCAGGATCTGAAAGAACCATTAAATGAGCATCAAATACTTGTGCTTCTGCTTCACCTAAAGTTTGCGCTGCTTTGTCGCGGATTTGTTGTAATTCCGCTGTTGACTTCGCTAACGCATCATCTAAGCGTGCTTCCTCTGCTGCAGTATCTTCAACTGATACTTTTGAAAAAGATAAATCAGGTTGTACTAACAGGTAGGCTTTCGCAACGGCTACACCATCACTAGCAGCAATTCCTTTTAGCATCTCAACCATTATTCAGACAAACCTTCTTTTTTCATTGTTTCTACGATTGCAGCGATTGCATCTGCTTCGTCAGCACCTTCAGCAGTGATAGTTACATCAGAACCTTGGCCAACACCTAATGACATTACGCCCATGATTGATTTAAGGTTTACTGATTTACCTTTGTACTCTAAGTTGATATCAGAGTTGAATTTGCTTGCTGTTTGAACCAATAATGTAGCTGGACGTGCGTGAATCCCTGTCTCAGCAACTACGTGAAAATCTTTCTTTTCCATATTGATCAATCTCCTTTATGATACGTTTTTTTGTGTGAAGGCAAAATTTCCATGCATGCAATGATACCCGAAAAAAATCGCCCTTTCAACTGTTAAGATTACCATTTTTTTCCTCGATAGACAACCGTTTTCTCTTAAATAAACGATTGAAATAAATGTCCTATTTATTTTCTTGCACGTAACGGTAGATGATCTTCCCATTTAACCCCGCTTCTCCGACAAAAGAAGACCGGTCTTCCAACTGGAGCCAGACATCTCTAAACGCCAGAAATTCCGGCTGTTGGACAATCAATTCTTGGATCTCTCCATTACGTAAACGTACTACTTCTGCAGCAAAATCTCTGTTCTCCAACGTCTATTCTCACCTCTTTCTTTCTATTATATAGGAATTACTTTTTATTTAAAAGACCGCTTCTATAAGTGAAATCGAAGGGAAAATTTTTAAAGGTAAAATTCTTGCAGTCTGACAAAAAGTTAGTATAATAGAATTATGGTCAGTAAAGATCAATAACACATTACCTTGAAGGTGACCGTTACTTTGCCCACAGCCCCTTTTCTTTTACAAGCAATCAAATGCGCCGTAAAATAGGGTTGTTGGAACAAATATGAAAGGTCGTGAATCTATGCTTTGTCAAAATTGCGGCAAAAATGAAGCTTCAATTCATTTATATGCCAATGTCAATGGTCAAAGAAAACAACTCGATTATTGTCAAAGTTGTTACCAAAAAATAAAAGCACAATCTGGGAATGCTGCAGCTGCAATGGCGCAAGATCCTTTTGGATTTGGCAATCTTGATGATTTATTCCGTCAAATGTCTCGTCAAATGCAGCAAGGAAATCCCCCTTATGAACAAACCCCACCGACACAAACTGGCGGTAACGGTTTTGTTGGCGGGCAACCACCACGCAATAACCAAGCGCCTGCGGGTCTGCTGGGAGAATATGGCATCAATATCACTCAAATGGCTCGTGATGGTGAAGTCGATCCAGTGGTCGGTCGTGATTCAGAAATCAAACGCGTGATCGAGATCCTTAATCGCCGAACCAAGAATAATCCTGTATTGATTGGTGAACCTGGGGTTGGGAAAACTGCCGTTGTTGAAGGGTTAGCCCAAAAAATCGTTGATGGTGATGTGCCACAAAAATTGATGGAAAAAGAAGTTATTCGTTTGGACGTTGCGTCGCTTGTTCAAGGCACAGGTATTCGTGGCCAATTTGAAGAACGCATCCAAAAATTGATCGAAGAAATCAAGCAAGCGGAAAATGTGATCTTGTTTATCGATGAAGTCCATGAAATCGTTGGCGCTGGTGCAGCCGGCGACGGAAATATGGATGCTGGAAACATCTTAAAACCAGCTCTTGCCCGTGGAGAACTACAAATGGTCGGAGCAACGACGTTAAATGAATACCGCATTATCGAAAAAGACGCCGCTTTAGAACGGCGTTTGCAACCAGTACGTGTGGATGAACCTTCTGTGGAAGAAACCATTCGTATTTTAAAAGGCCTACAACCGCGTTATGAAGATTACCATCATGTGAAATATACGGATGAAGCGATCGCAGCTGCCGCTACCCTTTCTAACCGTTACATTCAAGATCGATTCTTGCCTGATAAAGCGATCGATCTGCTAGATGAAACAGGTTCGAAGAAAAACTTGACGATCCAAATCGTTGATCCAAAAACGATCGAAAAGAAATTACAAGAAGCGGAAGAACAAAAACAAGCTGCCTCTCGAGAAGAAGATTTTGAAAAAGCTGCTTACTATCGCGATCAAATCAACAAGCTTCAAAAAATGAAAGAACGTCAAATCAGCGAAGAAGAAACGCCTGTCATCACCGAAAAAGACATGGAACAAATCGTTGAAGAACGGACAAATATCCCTGTTGGGGAATTAAAAGAAAAAGAACAAACCCAGTTGAGGAATCTTGCGGATGACTTGAAAGCTAAAGTTATTGGTCAAGACGAAGCAATCGACAAAGTTGCAAAAGCGATCCGCAGAAATCGGGTCGGTTTAGGCAAACAAAACCGTCCGATCGGCTCTTTCCTATTCGTCGGTCCAACCGGTGTCGGGAAAACCGAATTAGCAAAACAATTAGCTTATGAAATGTTTGGTTCTGAAGAATCAATGATTCGTTTCGACATGTCAGAATACATGGAGAAACACAGTGTATCCAAATTGATTGGTTCTCCTCCAGGCTATGTTGGCTATGAAGAAGCAGGTCAATTGACTGAAAAAGTTCGTCGGAATCCTTACAGCTTGATTCTATTAGATGAAGTAGAAAAAGCCCATCCTGATGTATTGCATATGTTCTTGCAAATTCTCGATGATGGTCGCTTGACCGATGCTCAAGGACGTACCGTCAGCTTTAAGGACACCTTGATCATCATGACAAGTAATGCCGGAACCGGCAAAGTTGAAGCTAACGTTGGCTTCGGTGCGGCGCGTGAAGGTATCACTCGTTCCGTTTTGAATCAATTGAATAATTACTTTACACCAGAGTTTCTCAACCGCTTTGACGGCATCATCGAATTTAAAGCTTTAAGCAAGGAAAACTTGTTATCGATCGTGTCTCTCATGCTGCATGAAGTCAATCAAACCCTTAGCCAACAAAAACTGCATATCGACGTTCCACAAGACGTGCAAGAAAAATTGGTGGATCTTGGTTACAGTGCAACGATGGGGGCTCGCCCATTGCGTAGAACCATCCAAGATCAAATCGAAGACGGCATTGCAGAATTTTATCTTGAGCATCCACAAGTACATCAACTAAAAGCACAATTAGAAGATGCAGATAAAATCATTGTGACCTCCGCTGAGTCCCCTGCACCTCTTGAAGAAGCCAATCCGGCTTCTGAAGAAGAAGCATCGGAAACAAACGAGTAACAAGCTGCCAAAACGTGTAACGAAACGTTTCCTTTGCCAGACAACCATGTTTTGCCAAAAAATTGGGTAATTCCGAGTTGTCTGGCTTTTCTTTTGAAAAAAAACGCCCTATAATGTTATTAATAAATACATAGAATGTGAGGTGAGTCTGGTGAAATTAATCAATGTTACGAACAGCCATTCTCGACTAGTATTGAATCAACTTGAAAATACCGACGCGGAACTTGTAAAGGTTTACACAGCCGGAGATACAACCGTGATCTTTACCTCAGCGCCGAACCACAATGAAATTTTGCTGATCAATAAAAAAAGAACTATTCGCCCGACGGAAGTTGAAGAAATCAAAAATTACTTCTTGAAAAAATTACCTGATGGCTCTTATGATCCTGCAACGATCTCTGTGATCCAAATGCCCGAAGTGGTGGAAATCTCCATCAAAAAAACGTTATCCTCATCACGTTAGCTTTGCCTGATCACGGGTTTAAAAAATATCTATAAAAGGTGACTGTCGCAGCCCTCTTTTATAGATATCTTTTTTTGTCTTCTCTCTTCCTTCTATTGGTTAGTACTTCGACCAACGATACCTGATGTTCA
Source organism: Enterococcus sp. AZ095a (assembly GCF_050546735.1). Taxonomy (NCBI): domain Bacteria; kingdom Bacillati; phylum Bacillota; class Bacilli; order Lactobacillales; family Enterococcaceae; genus Enterococcus; species Enterococcus sp. AZ095a. The sequence goes on from NZ_CP172953.1 coordinate 2,018,901, forward strand.
AGTAAAAAAAGAGAGCCATACGCTCTCTTTTCAAGTATATTTATTAGAAATCATCGACTGGATCATCACATTTAGATTGTGCCAATCCTTGGTACTATGAACATTGCCAAAAAATGTGAATTTCTGCGACTCATTATGGATTAGCACGCCATCAGAAAACAATATATCTGAGTCTCCTAAATTCGAACTAAAGTGAATCACATTTTCATTGTAAATTTTCAACAGTTTGTTTTTAATGACCGGAATATATTCTGGATGGTTCAAAAGAGAAATACCAATGCGAATCGGTTCCTCTTCCTGGATAGGTAAATAAGACGCTGTGATCTGAGCGATTTTCCTTAAGAAGAGGGCTTCTTTTTCTATTACAAACGAATGGCGCTGCAAGGCAGCTGCAATCAGCTCTTCCACCTCTAATACTCGTTCGTTCGTAGAGGACAAATCTTCAGTAGACACAAAACTATCCAAAAAGAGATGAAGACAGCCCCATGTATTCATCACTAATTCATAGGTAATGAATTCTTCGATCTCTTTAGAAAGATTATACTTTTGCGACAAGACAGCTACAACATCGGCAGAAAATTCGACCAGCGGATTTCCTAAAAGATTTCTCAGCTTTTGGCCCAAAAGTAGTTTTTCTTGATCCGAGATCGTTTCAGGTATGAAAAGAAAAACCCAGAAATGATAAAAAATCTGTTCTTTCTCAATATCTTGCTGACTTCTGATCGGCAGCAGCTTGATCACTTGCTTTTCCCCATCTAGTTGCTTGATTTGCTCATAAATAGTGATGGAAGCATCGTCTAACTCATTGACAATATAGCCTCTCAACACCGCATTTTCAATGATTGAAAACATAATGTCGTGCTTCACTTTCGTGGTTTTTAACGGCTCATATTCTTTAGCTGCTAATTCAACGCTGGCACGGGTTCGCTGATTGATGTATACATTACAAGCCATGATCTCAACTAAATAATGGTACATCCTCACACACGGCTCTGCCCCTGTCAAATCAATGGAATCTGTATTGTTATTGATAGTAATCGGAACATTTTGGATAACCAGCATTTTCTTAAGATAGCTGATCAATTTATAACAATAAGAAATACTAAAAATCAATTCTTCCGAGATGTCCACCATACGGGTCTTTCTTTTTCTTAACAAATAGGATAATAGACGATAATAAGGAGATTCTAAGAAATATTTTTTCTTTAGATTCACAAAAATATGCAGGCTTTGTTCTTCATTTAATTCTCGTGACAAATAAACAGTTCTCTTTTTCAGCAAAAAAATTGACTCGTCAAAAGTCGTAAACTCTCTCATATCTTCGGCGATTTCATTGATCAATATTTTCACCTGATACAAAGATTTGTTTGTCGTTTCACATATTTTATCGAGAGACAGCTGCTTCTCCAAAATGATATTTCTAACAACAGTTAATTTATCTACCTGTTTTTTGGTTAAATAAAACCTATACAATTTTTCTATATACTCCAAAATTTTTTACCCGCCTTATTTAAAAAGTATCCCAGTATCCAATTATAGTAAAATAAACTTAAATTTAAGCCTCTTTTTTCATTAAACGGACAATTTTAATAAAAAATTCAGAAAAATCCCCTCTTCTTTAAAACAGTACGGGTGAGAAAAACTTGTGAAACGATTCTTATTTTTTGTAACAAAAAAGTGTTGGAAACCCTGTAAAAGAACCTGTGAATTAGCTGTTTCCATAAACTTAGAAAAAATTCGTATTCTTTCATTGATTGGTAAGTGACTTGGAGAGTAAAATCATTTTCTAGCTGGACAAACTTCTTTGAGGAATCAAGTTCATTTCAAAGAGCTTGTAATAAAATATCTTCTCTTTTTAGCCAGCAATCTTTGTATTCATAAATGTTGATGATCGACAATTCATCACTCATTTGATTGATTGACCGCATGATTTCTTCATCATCCGAATCAACATTGCCAATGACATGCAAATCATAATGAACACCAGATTTATCCACGCACTCAACGATATAGCTGATCACATCTCCCCAAAAATGTTCCAATCGATGAGTGCCGCCTGCTTTTTCTAACCTTGAACGTTCAGCGATACACAAAACGTTTTTCGAAGAGTATTGCAAGATGTTGATTTCCCCTAGTGATTGTGCTAAGTAGTCAAGAACCGATTGGCGATCATCTTCTTGATCCACAATTAAATTTCTCTCTAAAATCGTATTCGTCTTGTTGCTGAAAAAGCGCACAGTCAACATAGTAGCATTCTTTTGTCGACTGAAATTTATTCTGGTTTGCAGCATTTTGATTCACTCCTTAAAAGAACTTTGATCCTCTGCTATTAAGGATATAGTAAGAACCAGCCGATTTTTATCGTCTTTTTTTCAAAAAAACTACAAATAAAATAATCATTGTTCCTCATTTTTCTTTCTACTGACTAAAAGACCTGTTAATTAGAAACGAGTAGCAACTTCATAAAAATAAAAGAGACAAAAAAACTCTAAGGTTTCTTCAAAGAGTCTTATTGTATATTCTCCTAATATTATGAATCCTACTAAAATCTAGTATTAATGAGATAGTAATTCTAAACAGCTAATTTTTTTGAGATATTTTTAAAATGAAACAAGTACGGATTTATAATTTTAAGCTTGAAGCAACCTTTAATATCTCTGTCCCGTTAAGGTAGAAGATTTATAGGCACAGATTACAAATTGAATAAAAACATTAATTGATAATTTTCAAATCTATGACTTTGATTGCCCATTCAATAGAAATGCATAAATAGAACAATACGTTCAATCCCCACCTATGCAATAGTTCATACTCGTAAAACTACTTCTATAAATAGTATCTTAAAAATGATAGAAGATTGTATTCTACTGAATTGCAGATGTTCACGAAAGAAATAACAGATATGAATCTTCAGAACTGATTCCCCTGACAGCGACTGATTCAGAGCAAATTCTCAGAGACTACGAATAACAATATAATTACTTTGCTAGGTCGAATCCTAGTTGGAACGACAATTCTTTCAACTCTGAGAAGATCTTGACTTAAAATATTAGCCAAATTGTAACATTGCAACAAAATTATTTTCATATAAATCATTACCGCACGGACAATTGCTACACAGAAAAATATGTGGACTTGATAATCAACATCACTGGACTACTAGAAAATTTGATTAAATTATTTTATAAAAAATCAGATTAATAAAATACTTTCTACTTTTTCATTAAAAATAGCGCAAAAACGGATAATAACTTAATACATCATCATTGTATACTTTATTTAAGCAGTAAATCATCTGCAAAAATTAAAGTGAGGTTTTATTATGAAAAAAGTTATTTTGGGTACTACATTGGCAACATCTTTACTACTAGTAGGAGGAATCACTGCGTCAGCAGATGTTGCTATGCCAGAGGTTCCCTCTGTTCCATTTGCTGTTACTATAACAGAAGGAACATCTAGTTTTGCATTTAATGATATGAATTTAAACGAAACGTTCGAAATAAGTCCAGCATTATTTGTCAACGGAACAATGACAGGAACTATTGAAAACGTTGGCGGAACATTAACAAACTTAACTCGTTCAGTTAATAAAGTTACAATTACAGTTTCTTCTGATTCTGAAGGAATCGTTATCACCGAAAATGGTGATGTTGCCGTTGAAGCAGAAGCTATTTCCCAATCAGTAGCTACCAGCGTAGATACAACTTTCACATTCAATCGTCAAACTGCTTTGCTAGATGGCACACCCACTATCACAGTTACTGCATCAGATACTACTGACTTAGACAATGGCCAAGACCTTTAATTCTTAAAAAGGATAACATATGGATAAAATATCAAAACACAGAGACTCCTTTCTAAGAGTTTCTGTGTTCTTCCTCATATTGACAATAATCGCAAATATAAATATAAGTATTGCAACAGCGAATGAGACAACGAATACTTTAAAACTATCGCTTAGCGATACCGAATATGAGACATCAAGAAATACTATTACTCTTCCTTCTGATGTTGATAAAAAGTATACATTTGACATTAAATTGGAAAACATCGGAGCTGGTGATTCATCAATAGTGGTCACTCCCTTTGCTTCAACTGCTATTTCAAGAGAATCCTCTATTTTGTACACTTCGAATACAGAGAACCTTCTCGATGATAAATACGACTTTTCAAATTATGTTACTATCGCTTCAGAAGCTATAGACGAAGAGAATCAAATAGAAATTGCTCCTAATGAATCTGTTGGTGTCAGCATTACCATAAATGTTCCAGACGACATAGAGCTTGAAGGTACTGTAATGGGTGGAATTAATTTTAAGCAAATATTAGGTGTTCAAACAGCTGAAGATTCTATTAGTATTGCGTCTGCCTACGAGTCTATCATTTTCATCAACTTAATTTTTAGCAAATATGAGGATATTCAAGATATTATTTATCAAGATTTCTCATTTGTTGCTCTTCAGGACACGGTAAACCTACAATTTTATGCCCTCAACTATAATCCTATTTTAGGCAACTTAAACAATGCGCTCTACGAACTAATAAACCCAAATGGAGAAACAATTGCCTCTGGAGAGTTAGCAGATTCCGTTCTTTTAACGCCGTTAACCAAATCAAGAATGCAGATTCCTTTAATAGACGATAGTGAGCTTATTGAAGGCGAATACCGTTTAACAATAGAAACAACTAGAAAAGCGATCACCACTACTTTTTCTTATGAGAAAGAGGACTTGGATAACTTCAAAAAAGAGAACCGTCCAACGAACACTGCCAACGTTCATACAAATAATCAAATCCTTATCTGGATCATCTTTGTTCTCATTGCAGCGCTGGCAGCTGCAGTCATCTACATTTTAAAATCAAAAAGAAAAAGAGAGGGCTAGTTCCTCTCTTTTGTTCTGCTTCTACTTATTCCATTGGTCATCAATTATTGAGAGATTCCTTTTTAAAGAAATGTTGCGTATCTTCTCTCCATGGTTTCCTCTTTAGGAAGAAATAGAAGAAGTGAGACAAGAAAAACCGCTCATATCAAATAAGCGGTTTTTCCTAATATAAATCTAAACATATTTTTTTCAATGATCACTTCTTTTGAAAAAAATGTTGCTGTCTCACATTGGCTTTTCTTCCCTAAAAAAAACTCAGTACCAGCCTCATCCTCAACATCACTGATTGAATCTTCTAGTTTGGTAGAATCCTTATCAAGCGAGTCTTCTTCCAAGTTTGCTTGCTCGTCGTAAATAGATTCTGCTTCTTCCTTTTGGCTCTCAGAATCATCTTCGATGCCATTGTCTTCTTGCTTTTCATCGTCTTGGTCTTCAGTCATTAAATTCTCATCCGATATCTCTTCTTTTTCCTCATCCGTCTGATTCATTTTTATATCTTTCGTAAAGGTCTCTGAATCATCAATTGCTGTAAAAGTGACTGATAGGTAGTACTCAGAGTTGGAATCAAGATATTCCTTTATGTTCAATGTTGCAGCTACGTTAAGAATCATTGATGCTTCATCAGTATCCTCAATCTGAATGATTTTCTCTTCCGAACCGTTCACGCTGTTTAGTTCTGCTGAAAATGCCTTCCCGACAGCTGTGATCTCTACGCCAAAAGCACCTTCACTGCCGTTGCTATCGACGGTCAGCTGAAGATCTTGTGTGGTTTTCAACAAATAATAGTGTTCGTCCTTAAAGTCAATCGTGTTCAAATCAAAAATCAACGTTTCGGAAACCTCATCAGCCGCAGCCTCTACTGTTGGAAAGAAAAATATCGCCGAAAATATAAATAACAAACTTTTTAGCACTACATGGTCCCCTTTCTTCTTTCAGAAATCACTTTTATTTAACAAATAATCATTCGCTTTAGCAAAATCGATCTATAGATAACTAGTAGACTAGCAATGAGACTAATTCATTTTGGAGTTATGAAGCCATGGTTCACCAACTGAAAACTTAAGCCATCTGTTAGAAGTGCTTCAAATGAAGTTTTAAGGGCTATAACCGAATCATGCTCAGATAAAGAAAGTTTAGTCTTCACTAGTAGCATCTGACAAAAAGAACTTGTCCCTCGATCAAATGATTAAATGACCTCTATCACTGGCAATCTATTCTCTGCTTTCCCTCTACTTTCAAACAAGTAAAAATTTCCTGAATCACCAAATGTGCCTATGATATTTTTCTATTCATTTCAAGTGCACTTCCTTGCGGTCATCTTTAATACTACGCTCTTTTTCCAACTCTTTTTATCTTCTTTTAAAAGAATGTTTATAAATTAGGATAATTGTCTGATCATTGGACCATTGCCCCAATCACACAGCCTTCTTTCTGTATCAAAAGCACGTTTTCAGCAAAAAAAAGCCCCTTCTTATCCATTTTGATAAGAAAGGACTTTCTACGATCGTTCAATTCAAAAAGATCAGCCTTACGTACAGAGTTGCGCATACCTAGACAGGCTCGCGGGAAACGGCTCTTACATCAAACTCTTCAATTCGACATCTGGGTACTTATCTGCGAACCAACGCATCGCAAATTGATTCTCAAACAAGAACAATGGCTGGTCGAAACGGTCTTTCGCTAAAATGTTACGACTGGAGCTCATACGCTCATCCAAGTCTTTCGGATCGATCCAACGGGCGATCTTGTGGCCCATTGGGGTCATGATGACTTCCGCATTGTACTCATTCATCATGCGATATTGGAAAACTTCAAATTGCAGTTGCCCGACAGCACCGATGATATACTCATCACTAAGATACGTCTTGTACAACTGGATAGCCCCTTCTTGGACCAACTGATAGATTCCTTTATGGAAAGATTTTTGCTTCATCACATTTTTCGCAGTAACTTTCATAAAGAGTTCCGGAGTAAACGATGGCAGCTCTTCGTAAGCAACTTTTAGTTTTCCTTCATAGATCGTGTCACCGATTTGATAATTCCCCGTGTCATAGACACCAATAATATCTCCGGCGACAGCTTCTTCAATATTTTCACGGGTATCAGCCATAAATTGAGTCACATTGCTGAGTTTCATTTTTTTGCCAGTACGTTCTAAAGTAACGTCCATGCCTCGTTCAAAGGTTCCTGAACAAATGCGGACAAAGGCGATCCGGTCACGATGGGCAGGATTCATGTTTGCTTGGATCTTGAATACAAACCCAGACATTTCTGGTTCATAAGGACTGACTTCCTCACCAGCTAGTGTTTTATGTCCGTAAGGTGCTGGTGCAAAAGTCAAGAAGGTTTCTAAAAAGGTCTGTACGCCAAAATTTGTGAGAGCAGAACCAAAGAATACAGGGGTTTGATCGCCCCGAGCGATTTTTTCTGTATCAAAGGCGTCGCCAGCTTCTTGCAGCAATTCCACTTCTTCTAAAACTTGTTGGAACAGCCCATCTTCGGCAAATGGATGATCTGCTGGGAATTGACCATTTTCATCTAGGGCAACTAAACGTTCCCCACCGTGATTGTCAGGACGGTAAAATTCGACCCGTTGGTTGTGGATATCATACAGTCCTTCCAAGCCTTTCCCCATGCCGATCGGCCAATTCATTGGAAATGATTCGATCTCTAAAAGATCTTCTAGTTCTTCTAATAATTCTAATGGTTCGCGGCCATCACGGTCGAGTTTATTGATAAAAGTAAAAATCGGAATACCACGTTTTTTAACGACCTGGAAGAGTTTTTTCGTTTGTGCTTCGATCCCTTTTGCGCTATCGATCACCATGACAGCACTATCCACCGCCATCAAGGTACGGTAGGTATCTTCAGAAAAGTCCTCATGCCCAGGGGTATCTAAAATATTGACCCGTTTGCCTTGGTAATCAAACTGCATAACGGAACTGGTAACGGAGATCCCCCGTTGTTTTTCGATTTCCATCCAGTCGGACTTTGCGAAATTACCAGTCTTTTTCCCTTTGACCGTACCAGCTTGGCGAATCGCGCCACCGAATAATAATAATTGTTCTGTAATGGTTGTTTTCCCCGCATCCGGATGGGAAATAATCGCAAAGGTACGGCGACTATCGACTTGTTGTTTTAATTTTGGATTATCCATTGATTCTATTGCTCCATTTCTTGTATTTACAATGCGAACAGTGTCTATTTTAGACTGTCGCTAGTTTTCTGACCAAATCAGTATATCATGGATAAGGGTGATAAAAAAGCAAAAAAAGACAAGAAACCCCTTTGACTACTCTCTTTTAGAGAGTTAGGCAAAGGGCGCTCCTTCCATTTTGATAGAAATAAATTAAAATGCTGGCAATAAGGTATCGCTATGCTCGTTTTCTAAAAACTCACGAACTTTATCGCTAGTCATGGCACGGCGCAATACAGCGATTTTTTCAGAATCTTGATTGTCTTCTCGAGCAACCAATGAGATAGCAAAGCGATCATCGATGGTCTTTTCTAAGAAAAGGGCATCTGCTGGTTTCAAACCGATTTTCGCGATATAGGTTGGGTAATTGTATACCAAAGATACGTTTGGTTCATCATAGGCTTCCGCAAGATTCAGTAAATCGACAGATAACCACTCAAAATTTTTCGGATTTTCGGTAACATCTTTAAGTGTTCCATTGACACCAACGCCTTCTTTAAGGGTGATCAATCCTTCTTCTGCTAAAATCGCTAACGCTCGACCTTCATTGGACACATCATTTGGCAATGCGACTTTCGTTCCTTCTGGAATATCATTGATATTCGTATACTCTTTGGAATAAAAACCGACTTTTGCGTTGTAGATTTTATCTAGTGCCACTAGGTTTGCATCTTTTTCTTCATTATACATTTGCATATATGGTTCATGTTGCGCAAAGTTAGCATCGACCTCGTCATTATTCAGCAACTCATTGTACTGGATATTGTCATTGACTTGGACCAATTGGATTTCCCAGCCATCTTCCACTGCTTCAGCTGCAACCTTTACGACATCGGTCATTGGCGTCGTTTGCGAAGCGACCTTGATGATTTTCTCTTCGCTCGCTTCATCAGAACCTGTACCGCAAGCCCCCAATACACCTAATGCCAATACACTCAATCCTAAAACAAATCCTTTTTTCACTTTCATTCCTCCTATTTTCGTTTATCAAGTTTTCTTGCTGCTTGATTGCCAATCCCTTGCAGGATAAAGACCAAAAGAATCATGATGATAATTGCAAAATACATCACGCCATACTCATAACGCTGGTACCCATAACGGATCGCAAAATCGCCGATACCGCCGCCACCAACGATCCCCATCACCGTCGAATAAGAAACCATGCCGACTGCTGTCGTCGTTAAAGATAAAATCAAGCCGCTTCTAGCTTCCACTAGTAAAAACGACCAAACATACTGCCATTGACTGACACCAAGAGATTTCGCCAAATAAGAAACTTCTTCTGGAACATCCAACAGCACTTGCTCCGTCAAACGAGCAAAAATACTCATAGCAACGATGCTCAAAGGAAAACTGGCGGGAATCGGTCCAAATGAGCTGCCTAAAAGCATCCGCGTCAACGGGATCAACGCTACAACAAATAATAAAAAAGGAAACGAGCGGATGATCGTCACAATGAGATTCAAACACTCATAAAGAAATGAGATTTTTTTCCCTCGGCTGCGACTGAGAAAAAGCCAGACACCTAACGGTAGACCTAAGACAATGGCTGCGAGCATCGAAATGCCCATCATGATCGCTGTTTCTTTCAAAGATTGCAGCAATTCAGGCAGATAATACAAAATACTCTCACTGATCGTCATGCAGCAGACTCCTCTCCACTTTGCTCACATAAGAGCTTTCAATGCGGACGATTGGTTGTGGCTGATTGGCAAACTCCGCCTCAAAGACGGCGTCCTCCAATACAAACACACGTTGACAAATTTGTCGGACGGCCGATAGCTCATGACTGACAAAGACGACAGCTGGTTGAAACGTCTGTTGAACTTTTTGCAGCAAAGCAAGAACATCGGCTTTCGTATCTTCGTCCAGCGCACTAGTGGGCTCGTCACACAGCAAGATTTTTGGCTCACGGATCAAAGCCCGTGCAATAGCCACTCGTTGTTTCTCTCCGCCGCTTAACTTGGCCGGATAGATGTGGGCCTTATCTTCCATGCCAACAAACGAAAGCATCTCAAGTACCATATCTGCTGACTTTCCCATTAACTTCAAGGGCAAATAGACATTTTCGAAAACGGTTCGATTGTGTAACAGATTGTAATTTTGAAAAATCATGCCGATTTCTTGTTGTGCACGTAGCAGATGCTTTTTATTCGATGTATCGATTTTTTTGCCATCAAAAAGTAATTCCCCGCTGTCTGGGGTTTCAATCAAGTTTAAAAGCCGCAACAACGTCGATTTTCCTGAGCCGCTTTTGCCGACGACCCCAACGATTTCTCCTGCCTGAACAGAAAAAGACAAACCACCGAGAACCTTTCGATCGTAACGCTTTGTGAGATTGATCGCTTCTAACATCTTTTTCCTCCTAATCAAACAGCAATGCTAAAAATTCAGAAGCGGTCATCTGATGGATAAACTGATCGATGGCGATTCCCTCTAGCAAGCGGCTAATGGTGCTTTTTTCAAAATCAATACCTTGCAACATCGCTTCAAGTTCACTGATCTCTTTTTGTCCAAAAAAATCACCGGTAATTTGAATCGCTGCAATCTTGCCTTTGTTGACAGTAAAATCGACTTCAACAATCCCAACCTGCTCAAACCGCTTTCTTTTTTGCCATTCGAAAGCAGGCGCTTCATTAAAAATCCACTCATTATTGGCATATCGTTCTTCAAACAGTGTTTGGATCGCTTGTCGATCGGTTTCCGTTAAGACGATCTCTTGCTCACTGATTTCATCAATCGATTCTACTTCATAGATTCGGCAAAGGAGTGTATCTCGAAATTCCTTGGTATCCATTGATTGGTATTGCTCTGCCAAAAAGGGCTTGATATTCGTCACACTTTTCCGAACTGATTTCGTGGCTTTAGAAGCAATTTTTTCTTGGGCAACATGTAGAACTTTCGTCAATTCTTCTAGATCCACATCATACATCAATGTGCCATGGGAATACGTCCGGCCTTTTTTTGTATACATCGCATTGCCAGAAAACTTTTTCCCATCAATGAACAGATCATTACGGCCATGTACTTCAACATCCTTGGCTCCCATTGCCGCTAAGCCTTTCATGATAGGTTGTGTTGCACTTTGATAGTCACCAAAGCTCGTGGCATCTTTTTTGGTGACAAAACTAAAACTCATATTGCCTAGATCGTCATAAACCGCTCCACCACCAGACGTTCTGCGAGTCAAAACGATCTTACGGCTTCTTAGATAGTCAAAATCAATCTCTTGATACGCATTTTGATTTCTGCCGATTATAACACATGGTTTTTGTATGTATAACAGAAGACAAGGCTCCGAAACATCTACGTTATTCATCAAATACTCTTCAGTCGCCAAATTGTAACGGATATCTTCACTAAGCATACGGTAAAATTTCATTTCAAGCCCCTCATTCTCATTATATTTCTATGGATATTCTCGCTTTTCTTACGGAAAATTGCAATCAAACTGCTTAACGATAAGATACACGTGTTTTTTTATCTGTTTTTAAACTGTATTATTCAATAAATTTATCGTAACCGTTTCTTCCATACAAATCAAGGGGAATACGTAAAAAAACGGACAAAAAAGACCAAAGCAACTGCCTTGGTCTTTCTCATTTCATTTATACGGAACTTTAACGGCGAGGCTCATCTTCCTCAAAATCTTTACGGAAATAGCGCCGCTCTTCCTCTGGTTCCACTTCCCCTTCTTCTGGGTCGTGGAAAATCACCCGGATCTTCAAGACGCGTGATCCTTCCATTTCTTCAGAGATCAGCTTCACATTGTCCACTTCGAAGGATAGTTTTTCTCCTTCATCGGGGATTAATCCTAAAGCAGTGATCAAATATCCTGCCATCGTATCCACATCACTCATATGCAAGCTCATGTTGAAGGCTTCATTAAAATCATCGATCAACATGCGTCCTTGGATGACATATTCTTTATCAGAGATTTTTTCATAAAGCTCTTCGACTTCATCTGATTCATCATCGATCTCGCCGACGATTTCTTCTAGCAAGTCTTCTAGTGTAACCAACCCAACGACGCCGCCATATTCATCAAGCAAAATCGCCATTTGGTTTTGGGTTTTCTTTAATTCATAAAGCAAATCATCGATAAAGACCGTTTCTGGCACAAACAATGGTTCCTGCAGGATTTGTTTGATGTCCATCGTATCAAAGCCGTATTTGTACGCACATTTCAAAAGATTTTTGGTATGTAGAATCCCTACGACTTTGTCTTTATCTTCATTATATACAGGAATACGAGAATAATTTTCTGCTAAAATTTCAGTCAAAATTTCTTCTACTGAGTCATTGATGTCCACCATAAAGGCTGAGGTTCTAGGAACCATGACTTCCCGGGCGACTTTCGTGTCTAATGAAAAGATCCCTTGCAGCATCTCTAATTCATCTTCTTCAAAGACCCCTTCTGTTTCCAACATATACCGCATTTCATCACGGGTCATCTTCGTGTCTTCATCGTCAAATTCCATTGGAGTGATGCGCGCCAATAAACTTGTCGAAGCAGATAAGAACCAGACGAAAGGTTTTGCAATAATCCCGATCGTTCGAATGACACCAGAAGTGAACTGGGCAACTTCTTCTGATTTGTTCATGGCGATCCGTTTTGGATACAACTCACCAAAAACGATCGACACATACGTCAAGATCGCTAAAACAATAATGTTCGCTAAGCTTTTAGCCGCCGTCCCTCCACCTAATAAAGGTGCCAAACGGGTCGACAAGGTATCTGCCAGAGATGCCCCAGATAAAATATTCACCAAGGTAATCCCAACTTGGATCGTTGACAAGAAATTTGTTGGATTATCAATGATTTTCAATAATTTTTGTGATTTGACATTTCCTTCTTCCGCTTTTTGCTCCACACGGTTTTTGTTAACTGAGACAACTGCGATCTCAGAGGCCGCTAGAAAAGCGTTGATCAATGTCAAAACGATCAATAATAAAATTTGCGCTAGAAGCGACTGACTCTCGGGGTCAGCATTCATAATAGCATTCTCTCCTTATTTTTTCATTTTCTAAAAAAAATCGTGGGTTTAGCCCACGATAAAATCCTATCACAAAGTTTTTTTCTTTGCAATAAAAAACACCAGTCATTGATTATTCGATCAACCGTTCCTGATTTTTCTTGATTTTGTCGTCTTTGATCAGGCGAACAATAAAGACGACGATCGTTCGGCAAATCGCATAAAATGGCACACCTAGGAAAATCCCCAGCAAGCCAGCTAGATTTCCAGCAACTAATAAGACCAAAATGATCGTTAACGGATGGATCGCCAATGATTTTCCGATTACATTCGGGTAAATAACATTTCCGTCTAATTGTTGGACGACCAGAACCACGATACAGCATAATAATGCGCGAAATGGTTCATCAAAGACCGTCACTAACACCGCCGGAATCAAACCAAGATATGGGCCTAAATAAGGGATCAAGTTTGTGACGCCTGCAATTACCCCAAAAAGAAAGGCATAGTTAACGCCGATCATCCAGTAACCAATAAACGTGAAGGTAGCGACAAAAATACATTCGATCGCTTGCCCACTAATGTAATTGGATAATGTCTTGTTTAAGTCACCTAGCAACCCAACAATCTGATCTCGTCTTCTTTCTGGAAAGACAGTTTTCAGATTAGGAACTAGCTTTTCTCCATCCTTCAACATGTAAAAAAGGATGAATGGTACTGTAACGATGATCATCGTCGCGGAAGCAATCGTACTGACGATCGATCCTAAGCTAGTGGATAACCCACTAAGAAACTGCTGCAGCAAAGAACCATAAGAAAGATTTAGGTTTTCTAACTGCTGCGCGATATCGATTTGTTTGAAAAATGGATCATCTGCGATTCTTGAGATCCAGCTTTCCATATTTTTGGCAAATGTTGGAATATTTTCCGCCAATGAAGTAATCTGACTCACTAGATTAGGAATAACGCTGACGAAAATCAAGATGATTGCTGCTACTAATAACAACAGAACCAATATGACAGCAAACAGTCGTTTTATTTTTGTGGTTTTCATCAAAAATAAGACGATTGGATTTAGCAGGTAATACAGAAAGCCAGCAATCAATACTGGTGCAAATAAAGTAGAAAAAAACGTGCCAATCGGTGCAAATAGAAAATTGACTTTACTTAACACAAACACGAGTGTCACTAAAACTAATGCTTCCAATGACCAAAAGAACAGTTTTGATTGTTTGAATTTGTCGAACAAAAGATTCCCTCCCTTTTTTATAACATTATAGATGATTTTGAAAAAAAAAGCTTGCGACTTTAGCCGCAAACAAAAAAAATTTGTAAAAAAAGTGGTATACTATTAAAAATAACGGAGAAATCTTAGCTGAGGTGAATTTTTTATGCATATTGCACAAACAAAAGATACGCTGAGTGACATTTATTTGGCGTCATTGAAAATACGAAATCAAGTATTCGTGAAAGAGCAAGGTGTTCCATTAGCATTGGAAGTAGATGAAAATGAAGCATTGGCAGTCCACTTTGTCTTATATGACGACGATAATGAAGCAGTCGCAACCTTGCGTTTCTTACCTATCTCTGATCATGAAGTGAAGTTGCAGCGAATGGCGGTCCCCGCTGCTTATCGAGGTTCAGGTTATGGCAGTCAACTGATCGAAGGTGCGGAAGCCTTCATTCAAAAACAAGGAATCAAAAAAGTCACTTTAGGGGCACAAATAACCGCCAAAGAGTTTTACTTGAAGTTAGGCTATCAGCCTGAAGGCGATGTTTTTTTAGACGCGGATATGCCCCATATCAAAATGAGCAAAACCTTTAACGAGAAGTGATTCCTTAAAACAGCGACCACAAAACAGATCCTTCCTCTGTTTTGTAGTCGCCGTTTTTTATTCCTCTGCTTCAACGATCTCTTCAATCGCTGTCAGCAACGCTTGCGCCACCCTTTGATCATACCCTTCACTTGTAATCATTGCCAAATCATTGTCACTGTTCAAATAGCCTAACTCCAATAATACTGCTGGAAGATATTGTTCTCGCAACACATAATAGTTACCAAAACGAGTGCCGTTGGAACTCAATGCCACCGAAGAACTCAAATTGGCAGTGATCGTTTCTGCCATCTCTTTTGACCCAGTATAGTAATAGTAAGTTGTCAGTCCTTGATTACTGTTTGGTATTTCTGAATTATCGTAATGAATGCTAATAAATAAATCTGGTTCTTCTGAAAGCGAAGCAGCGGTGATATCAGACAGCGAGAGATAACGATCTTCAGTGCGTGTATAACTGACTTGAATACCTGCTTCTGTCAACACTTCGCCGATCGTTTGGACCGTTGTTAGCGTCAAGTCTTTTTCCATGATCGTTTGATCCGTTGACAGTGCCCCAGAATCTTCGCCGCCGTGACCTGCATCAAGGACGACTTTGAAGTTCGATAGATCTTTTGGGATTGCCGAAAGCGCGACTTCTTGAATCGATGCTGATTGTTTTTCAATATAACCAGTTACCCCATCGTCTGTTTGAATTTCAACCATGTCTTCTGTTTGACTGATGAAGGTTGCCCAACTTCCCCGATGGATTTTCCCAATGACTGTCTCTTGACTTGTTGACTGATAAATCGGTACATAATCGTTCTCACTTTCAATCGCTGCATCGTATTCTGAGGGATCTACATAAATTTGAACCATACTGGCAGTCTGAGCGGTCTCTTCAGTTTGAGCGTTAAGCTCAGTTTGAGAAGTACTTTCTTGACTCTCCTCACGAGCGGATTGGTCGTTTCTCAACACAGCAAACCCTGCTGCAAAAAGCAGAATCATGGTGGTCCCGATAACAAGCTTCCCTTTTTTCTTCATGTGCTTCCCCCACTAATTTTCTTGGTCTCTCTATCATGGGACTGTCAGCTTAAACAGAACTTAAAACCTGCTGATTGAAGCATTCCATTAGAAACACAAAAAAACTCCAACCAACTTGGTTGAAGTTTCTTAGGGAAAATGAGCGATTCGACCCATTTTACTTATTTTTGAGACAACTGCTTGTAGCGATCATACCAAATGTCCACATACCCTTGCGAAAAGGGTCCTTTGCCATTATTGATCCAATCTACTAAAATTTTGACATTTTCTTTTAAGATAAAATCAATGTCTTGCGGATATTGCATAATCTTACTGTGCAATTCATACTCATCCACATCTAGTAAACGTTTCTCGCCATCAGGAAATACTTTGATATCAAGGTCATAATCGATATATTTCAATGCCTCTTCATCAAGTAAATACGGTGAAGCAAGATTACAATAATAGGAAACCCCCTTTTCTCGAATCATTGCAATAACATTAAACCAGTATTTTTTATGAAAATATACAATTGCTGGTTCACGGGTAACCCAGCGTCTTCCATCTGATTCGGTCACTAATGTATGATCGTTGACCCCTATCACTGAGAATTCACTGGTCTTTAAGACCATCGTATCCCGCCACGTTCGATGCAAATTGCCGTCATGTTTGTAGCTTTGAATGCTGACAAACTCTCCTTCTTTTGGAACTCGCATAGCAACCCTTCCCTCAGCAAGAAAACTTGCGTTTTGTTTGGGTGTTCATTACACCGACATCGTTAATATTATAGCAATAAAAGAAAGCTTTGCCTAGAAATCTTTATCGAGTTTCTGATATTTCTTTAATTGATCCACCAATTTCTGCTGGGGTTTTGGGAAAACATAGTTTTGAAAGGATTCTTTTGCTGCCCATTCGCTGTCTTGTAACGTGAGCTCTCCACGTTTTCTGCCGTAAAATAAAAGGACGTGCCATTTCAAATGACTAAAGATATGAGTGATCTCGCCAAAATGTCGTTTTTGCCAAACGACAGGCAGATCAGGAAAAATTTCGAGTGCATCATCTTCGGCAATCAAATCCAACTGCAGCTGCTCCTCTTTTGCCCATGTTCGCTGCAGAGCCTCGTACGGTTCTTTCGTCACTTCTACCAAAGGAAAATGCCACATAGAAGCTAATAAGCCTGTTTCAGGTCGCTGCACGAGTAAAAACGAGCCTTGATCTTCGATGGCGCCTGCGATGTAATAGACATCTTTTGGCTTTGCTTTTTTCGATTTCACTGGAAAGTCTGTTTGTCGATTCTCCGCATAAGCAAGACAATACTGACTGATGGGACACTCTTCACATTTCGGTGTAGTGGGTGTACAGATTCGTGAGCCAAGATCCATCAAGGCTTGATTAAACTCACCAGGTTCATCGGGGGAAATGATTGTTCTCATCGCCTCGTCAAATGGTCTTCGGCTGCTGGCTTTCGCAATATCTGCTTCGATACAAAATAACCGACTGACGACCCGCATCACATTTCCATCGATTGCCGGTTCTGGCAAGCCAAAAGCAATACTGCCAATGGCTCCAGCTGTGTAGGGACCAATTCCTTTTAATGAGCGAATCTCTTCAATTGATTGGGGCATTTCTCCGTCGAATTCGGCAACGATTTGCTGGGCGGCAGCCTTAAGGTTACGGGCACGAGAGTAATAACCTAAACCTTCCCAAACCTTTAAAAGCTTTTGTTCTTCGGCTGCCGCCAAGTCTTGGATCGTCGGGAATTGTTCCATAAAACGATAGAAATAGCCAATCACTGTTTCCACTCGTGTTTGTTGAAGCATGATCTCTGAGATCCAGATTGCATACGGATCGTTGGTCGCCCGCCAAGGCAGATTGCGTTTTTCTTTATGATACCAAGTTAAAAATGTTTCTTGGAACGTCTTGATTTTTTCTTCATCCCAAGTTTCCCATTGCTTACTCATCCATTACTTCCTCATCTAAGAATCGTTGTATATCATCGATGGCAAACCCTTTTTGATAAAGGCCTTGCTTGATTTTCATTTTTCGTTTCATCAATGGTAACCGCTGATGCCGCCGCATAAGTCGGGCCCCTTCTCTTTGGAGCGCTTCATTTTCTTGGTCCTCATCTTTTTCCATCGGTAATTCATCCAAAATCATCTGAATGACTCCTTGATGAAAACCTTTTTGCATCAAATGCATTTTTATCTTTTGGATCATTTCTTTATGGCTTTTGTTGTGAAAACGACGCATCGCTTTTTCAGCCGTATGATACCCGACTTCAAACTGCATTTCCTCAGTATACAAAGGCAATACTTCCTGAATCACGGGATCTTTCAAGCCTTTTTTTCTCAATTGCTGACTGATGACCACGGGTCCTTTATCGCTCATGCGGACTTGGGTGCGAATGTAGCTCTCTCCGTAGTTTTTGTCATCGATCAAATTCAGCTCTTTCAGCCGTTCAACGACTAAGTCTCGGTCTTGTTTTTCGATTTCTTTGTCTTTCAAATAGGTACGGACTTCCATTTCAGAACGCAGCTGATAGCTGATATAGTTCATGGCTTGCTGCAATCCTAAATCAAACCCCGCACTTTTTTTGATTTCTTTTAATTCTTCTTCACTCAGTTCCTTGCCTTTTAATAGCCGAAAACGGACCAAAAGATCTTCTGAGACCCGCAGCGTTTCACCTTCTGATGTCGCCACTTCATAAAATGGTCCTTTTCCTTTATTGATACGAATAATTGTATTCATCTTCTTCACCTCGCGAACGTACATTCTATTTTACCACAACTACGATGAAATTCCTTCTAATCAAGCTGAAAAAATGTGGTAAAATGAACTGACTATTTTATTTAAGGAGTTCACATGGCAAATACACAAGTCCAGCTTGGACAAAAACTACAACTAACGATCAAACGCTTGGGAATCAACGGAGAAGGCATCGGGTATTACAAAAAGCTGATCATCTTTGTTCCCCGTGTTCTACCGGGGGAACAGGTCATTGCCGAAGTCACCAAAGCCTCTCCCCGCTTTGCTGAAGCTAAGATGACCAAAATCATCAAGCCAAGCAGCGATCGCATCCAACCACCCTGCAAGTTTTACGACCGGTGCGGCGGCTGCCAATTGCAGCACTTAGTCTACGACAAACAATTAGACTTCAAAAAAGACCTATTGAAACAAGCACTTGAAAAATTTAAGCCAAAAGGTTACCAACAGTTTGAACTAAGGGATACTTTAGGCATGGATGTTCCTTGGCATTACCGCAACAAAGCACAATTTCAATTGCGTTACAACAGTCAAACCAAACGAATCGAAGCGGGTTTATACGAAATGGAGTCTCATCGCTTAGTCGCCATTGATGATTGCCTCGTACAAGAACAAGATACGCAAAAAGTGATCAACGGCATCGTCCAATTGTTGAACAAATACCAGATCCCGATTTACGATGAACGAAAAAATAGCGGGATTTTACGAACATTGATGGTTCGCATCGGGATCGCCACTGGCGAAGTCCAAGTTGTTTTCATTACCAATTCTGTCAAACTGCCGCAAAAAAATGCGCTGATTCGCGAGATCAATCAGCGCTTGCCGCAAGTCGTTTCCATCATGCAAAATGTGCAAAACAAAAAAACGTCCGTCGTCATGGGAGAGGAAACGATTCATCTTTGGGGCAAAGAAGCGATCGAAGAACGGTTGAATGAACTGACCTTCGACTTGTCCGCCCGCGCATTCTTCCAGCTGAATCCGCAGCAAACCAGCGTCTTGTATCAAGAAGGGTTAAAAGCCCTTGACTTAAGCAAAAATGAAACAGTTGTTGATGCTTACTGTGGTGTGGGGACGATTGGGTTGAGTGTGGCACCTTATGCCAAAGAAGTCCGCGGCATGGACATTATTCCTCAAGCGATCGAAAATGCCCAAGAAAATGCCCACCGTATTGGTGCCCAAAATACCCATTATGAAACGGGAACTGCTGAGGAGCTCTTACCAAAATGGTTCAATGAAGGCTTCAAACCTGATAGCATCATTGTTGATCCGCCAAGGACAGGCTTGGATGAACGATTATTGCAAGCTTTGCTGAAACAACCACCGAAGAAGATGGTCTATATATCTTGTAATGTTTCTACTTTAGCAAGAGACTTAGTCCAATTAGCCAAAGTGTTTCACGTAGAATATCTGCAATCAGTAGATATGTTTCCACAAACCGCCCGCTGCGAAGTGGTGGTAAAATTGACCCGCAAATAAACATTCGCCTGACAAATCATCTTGTGATCTGTCAGGCTATTTTATTGCACCTATCGTTTCAGCGTATTTTCAATGGAAAAATGAATCGGTCTGTATGATGAGAATCTTTGTATCATTATAATCATCATCAAATCCCCAATCATTAAAGCCGAAGAATCGTTCGATCCCTTGAAAAGTAATGGGTCAAAATGTTTTTTATTATATAATATTTAACACTGCAAGAAAGCAATTCTAAGTACAAAAAAAATCGAGAAACATAGAAAAAAAGCCAGAACTGATTCTTTCAGTTCCAGCTTTTTTATTCAGAAATGTGCAACTGCAAGCTGCTTTTTATTTTGTAATCAAAGCATCTAAACTAGCCACTGCCAGACTCATCTTCGCGATTTTATCCAACAAGGCAAAACGGTTGCGGCGAATCTGTTCATCTTCCACCATGACCATTGTTTGATCAAAATAAGCTTCAATCAATGGGCGCAGTGCCACTAAACTTTGGTAGTTTTCTTCCATCGTTTGATGTGGGAACTTGTTCTCTACTGTTAAGACCGCTTCATACAAGGCAGTTTCAGAGTCGTTTTCAAACAAGGCAGGATCAATTGCTGCTTGTTCCAATTCGGCTTTTTTCGCTAAATTGATTACTCGGGTCAAGGCTTCCATCGATGGTTTGAAGTCGGTGTCTTGCAGATGTTCTCTTAACATCTGAGCCGTTTCAAATAGCGTACTGATATCTGCTTGGCGTGCGCCTAAAACAGCTTCAATGACATCATGACGCGTATTTTTGCTGAGTAAGAATTGACGCAGACGGCTTTTCACAAAATCGGTCACTTGTTCTTGACCTGCGGCAAGTTGAATACCAAAAATTTCCGGTTGGGCATTAATAGCTTCACGAATCTCTTCTTGTAACTGAGCAAATGGGAAATACCAGCGTTTTTCAGCTAGGATGCGGATAATTCCGTACGTTTGCCGGCGGAGTGCGTAAGGATCGTTTGAACCACTTGGAACCATATCGACAGCGAAGAACGCAAGCAAGCTGTCCAATTTATCCGCAATGGCTAAAACAGCCCCGATTTTCGATTGCGGCAGTTCACCTTCTGCTGAGATCGGCATGTAGTGTTCACGAATCGCTTGGGCAACTGTTGGTTTTTCTCCTTGGATCAAGGCATACTTTTCCCCCATGATTCCTTGCAATTCAGGGAATTCTCCCACCATATTTGTCACTAAATCAAATTTATAGATTTGAGCTGCCCGTTGGAGATCAGTCAGTTCTTCTTGTGTTAAACCAACAGTATTCCCGATGATTTGTGCAGCTAATCCAACACGCTGCATTTTTTCATACAAACTGCCAATTTTTTCGTGGAAGGTGACTTGCTTAAGCTTTTCCACGCAATGGTCGATGGTCAATTTTTTGTCCTCATTATAGAAAAACTCAGCATCTTCTAGACGGGCGGTCAGGACTTTTTGGTTTCCTTTGATGACATTATCAATTTTCACGGCATCCCCGTTGCGGGCAGAGATGAAATGCGGCAGCAATTCTCCATCAAGGGTGCGGACATCGAAGTAGCGTTGATGTTCTTTCATAGAAGTAACTAACACTTCTTCAGGTACAGAAAGATATTTTTCTTCAAAGTCCCCTACAAAAGCTGTTGGGTATTCAACCAGATTTGTCACTTCTTCGAGTAGGTCTTCATCTAAATCGATCCGCCAGTTGTTTTCTTGAGCGATCGCATTGATTTGTGAGGTGATCATTTGTTGACGTTCGCTTGGATCAGCAATGACAAACTGATGCTTCATTTTCTCCAAATAGTCGTCCGCATGATCAAACGTGACTGCCTCACCTAAGAAACGATGACCTTTTGACTCGCGTCCGGTAACAATATCAAGGATTTGGAAAGGAATGACTTGCTCACCAAAGAGTGCGACGATCCAATGAATTGGTCGGATATATTCAAAATCGTAGTCTGCCCAGTGCATCGTTACTGGGAAAGTCAAACTCGTGATTACTTCCTGCAATCCTTTCAATACCTCAACGGTTGGTTGACCTTGGGTATGTTTCGTTACATAGACATACTCAACACCTTTTAATTCACGGAAGGTGATGTCATCGGTTGTCAATCCTTGCCCCCGAACAAATCCTTGAGCTGCTTTCGACCAATTGCCTGCTTCGTCTAAGGCGATTTTTTTCGCTGGCCCTTTGACGTCTTCTTGTGTATCGGCTTGTTTTTCAGGAAGACCGGTGACATAGACTGCCAAACGACGAGGTGTCGAATAAGCTTCAATCGCTGTATAAGGTAATGCATGAGCATCTAAGAAAGCTGCCGTTTTTTCTTGTAATTGTTTCATACTTGGGGTTACGACATGCGCAGGTAATTCCTCTAAGCCGATTTCTAATAATAGGTTTTGTGCCATCTTATTTTCCCTCCTCAATCAGTTTTTGCGCCACTTCTGGATCAAGCAATGGATAACCGAGGTTTTCCCGTTCTGCTACAAATAGTTTTGCTACTTGACGAGCCATATTACGGATACGTGCGAGGTACCCAGCACGTTCAGTGACGGAGACTGCGCCACGAGCATCCAACAGGTTGAAGGTATGGCTGCATTTTAAGATATAGTCGTAAGCTGGATGAACTAAGCGTTCATCGATACAGCGTTTTGCTTCTTTTTCAAAACGATCGAAGTTCCCTAAAAGCAAGTCTTGGTCACTGACTTCAAAGGAGTATTTTGAATGTTCATACTCAGGTTGGCGGAAAATCTCACCATATTTGACACCTGCAGACCATTCAAGATCGTAGACACTTTCAACTTCTTGAATATAAGATGCTAGACGTTCTAAGCCGTAAGTGATCTCTGATGTCACTGGCTTACACGCTAAGCCACCAACTTGTTGGAAGTAAGTAAACTGGGTGATCTCCATCCCATCTAACCAAACTTCCCAACCAAGACCTGCACAACCCATTGAGGGGTTTTCCCAGTTATCTTCGACGAAACGAATATCATGTTCTAATGGATCGATCCCTAAAAGACGCAAGCTTTCTAAATAAAGCTCTTGGATATTTTCAGGAGAGGGCTTCATCACGACTTGGAACTGGTGGTGCTGATACAAACGATTTGGGTTTTCCCCGTAGCGGCCATCAGCTGGACGGCGAGAAGGTTCTACGTAAGCGGCGTTCCATGGTTCTGGACCGATTGCACGTAAAAATGTGTATGGGCTCATGGTTCCAGCCCCTTTTTCTGTATCATAGGCCTGCATCAGCATACAGCCGTTTTCAGACCAGAATTTTTGCAAAGTCAAAATCATCTCTTGCACAGTTAGTTTACTCATCTTTTTCTTCCTTTCTTATAAC
This sequence comes from Enterococcus sp. AZ095a, assembly GCF_050546735.1. Classification (NCBI taxonomy): domain Bacteria; kingdom Bacillati; phylum Bacillota; class Bacilli; order Lactobacillales; family Enterococcaceae; genus Enterococcus; species Enterococcus sp. AZ095a. Next base: position 2,042,367 of record NZ_CP172953.1, read on the forward strand.
GCATTGACGACAGGATAAAACTCGACAACTGATCCGGGGATCAATTTTACTTCGACCACGGCATCTGCTTCTAAAATATCAGATAAGTCGTAAAGCATTTGGTCTGGACTCGTTGTAAATTCATGTAAAAGCTGTTCATCCTTTAAAAGTCGAACCTGCAGTGGAATACTTGCTAATACTTTGAGCTTTTTTTCGGTAAACGCACTTGCTGGAATCGTCATATCAAATAACATAATAAACCTCCTTTATTTTTGGCTATTCTTAGTGTGAAACATAAAAAAGTCCCTATATCTATACAAAGTGTATAGATATAGGGACGATACATTCGCGGTTCCACCCTACTTCCGACAAGTCGGCAGCTTCATTGATCATGCTCACGGACGCCTGCGAAATAAGGTTCCAACTTGGCTTTCACTCTCCCAAGTTCGCTTCATGGAATGGTCTTCTTTCTTTCTTCCGGTCATAGCACGGATTCGATTACCCTTATGATAGTAGTTGAAGCTAGGGTTTGTCAATGATTAATTTGAACTTTTATCCTTCTGGACCTAAATCCGCCTGATCATGAAAGACGATCTCATCAGCGATTTTCCCATCACTTTCAAAAACAATGATCTCATTCATTCCAGTTTTTAAAAACGGCGCCGGGACGTACAAGCGCTGCTGCGGTCCTTTTTCCCAGAAACGGCCGATCATATGACCATTGACTTGGACAAACCCTTTGCCCCAGCCCGGCAATTCGATAAAGGTATCTGCACATTCATCAAAAACACATTCAAAGCGTGAGAAACTTGGTTGGCCTTTTTGCCATTTCCCTTGGAAATCAATGGCATGCAAATTATCCATCGGCAAGGGATAGATTTCCCAGTTGCTTTGGAATGCGCCATTAATGATCACACCGTCTTTAATGCCTTTGTGCTGATGGTTCATTTTAACGGAATAATTGACCCGCCCCATATTCTCCACCAAGATCCCCAACTCGTTTTCTGATTCTGATAGATCGAAACTGTAGGATTGACCGATTTCTCGATCGTAATCGATGCGCAAAAGTTCCTGGTTGATAAACGTATGGGCACGATCCATCGTATTGATCAGACGGTAGTCGGCAATCTTCCGTGCAGGCCCAATCAGTGAGCGATAGTAGATATAACCTGTCGCTTGATTGCAGGCTTCCATCGATAAAGGGTAATTCCTTATGATCGGTTGACTGATCGTGTCGATCGTCGAAAACAAGGAGACTCGTTCTTTCACTGAGAATGTTCCATAAGCTTTTCGCTCAAGTTTCATACTCAAGGGAAACTCAGGAATTTCCGCATAGTCAGCGATCACTTTTTTGAAGGCTTGGTATTTGGCAGTAGGTTCTCCCCATTCTGTCAACAAGGCATCATAATCATAGCTAGTGACATCCGGCGCTAAGCGCTCGTAATAGTTTGACCCGTTCATAAAGCCAAAATTGGTCCCGCCATGGAACATATAAATATTGACAGAACCTTCTGCCAAGCAATCCTGAAGTTCCTTTACTGCATCAGCCGTTGATGTTGTATGATGATGGTCATCACCCCAAGCATCAAACCAGCCGATCCAAAATTCCATGACCATCAGTGGCCGTTTTTCTCCGTGAAATCTTCGAAGTTTTTCAAAGTTTTCCTTGATGTTGGAGCCGCAGTTGATCGTAGGCAATGCCAAGTCTTTGATAGTGCCGTTTTCTAACATATCGTGCCAAGGTCCGTCAGAGGTCACTAACGGCGTTTCTACACCCTGTTGCCGCATCGCAGCCACCATTTTCCGCAAATACTCTTTATCATTGGCGTAGCTGCCGTATTCATTTTCTACTTGCATCATTAAAATCGGACCGCCTTGGGTGATCTGCAGATCCCGCACTTGTGGAAACAAATGGGCGAAATAACGAGTGATTTTTTCCATAAATGGTGGATAATCAAACCGAAGCTTCATCATGGGATCTTGCAAAAGCCAATAAGGCAGTCCCCCAAATTCCCATTCTGCACAAATATAAGGTGCTGGTCGCAAAATGACATAAAGCCCTACTTCTTGTGCCGTTTGGATAAATCGCCGCAAATCAAGGATCCCCTCAAATTGATAGACGCCTTCCTGTGCTTCATGGAGATTCCACGGAACATAGGTTTCCACAGTATTACAACCCATCAAGCGTAGTTTCTCTAATCGATCTTGCCAATATTCAGGAACGACCCGAAAATAATGGATCGCTCCAGAGATCACTTTGAACGGCTTTTTGTCTAGATAAAAGTCATCTTCGATAGCAAAAGTTCGCATCAGTTACGCTCCTCTTTGACGATATAGGTGGTGTATTGTGTCAGCATCATTTCTGAAGAAAGAACCTCACCCGTCAGAAGATCCGTCTTTCCAACAAACATTGCTGGCAACGGTTGTGCTTCTTCGTGGAAATTGATGATAACGAAGAATTTCGCCTCTGCATTTTCACGACAGGCAACTTCTAGTTTTGTTGCTTCCTCGATCACTGGGGTGATATCGTTTTCTTCGACAATCGTTTTGAAAAGCTGATCTTGCAGCTGATCTTCCAACTGTCCACCAAAGTAATAGACGGTGCCATCGCCAAACATGTTTTTCGTCACTGCCGGCATTCCTGCATAGAAATTGCTTGTGTAATGCGCTAGCGCTTCGGCGGTTTCTAAATGGATCAAATCGCTGACTAAATTACTGGTTCCTGTCAGTTCTTCATTGACTAAGGAAACGCCGTTTGATTGTTCTGGGGCTAATGCATCGATTTCTTCCACCCAGATGCCAGCTAACTCCCGCAATGGCCCAGGATAGCCCCCTAAGTGAACGTTGTCAGATTGATCAACGATACCGCTCATATACGTGGTAAGTAAAGAACCACCTTGTTTGACGAAATCAGTGAGCCGCTCTTGCATTCCTTCTTTGACCATGTAGAGAACAGGTGCTGCGACTAATTTGTATTTTGATAAGTCAGCATCCACGGGAACCAAGTCGACGGCAATATTTTGTTCATGAAAATAACGATAGTAGCGATGGATCTGTTCTACATACTTCAGATCAACGGTCGGACCACTCGTATATTCTAATGCCCAATAATTGTCCCAATCGAAAATCACGGCAACCTGTGCTTGAGTTTGCGTCCCAATAATGTCTGAAAGCTGCGCTAATTCAGCACCAAGAGCTGCCGTTTCTCGGAAAACTCGCGTGTCTTCATGACCGACATGTTCGATAACAGCTCCATGGAATTTCTCACAAGCACCGATGGAACGTCGCAATTGGAAATATTGGATCGTGTCCGCCCCATGAGCGATCGTTTGGTAGCTTTGCGCCCGCATTTGTCCCGGTTTTTTTAATGAGTTATAGGGTTGCCAGTTTTGTTGGGAGGGTGTTTGTTCCATCAGCATAAAGGGCTGTTGTTTCAAGCCGCGCATTAGATCATGTGTCATGGCTACTAAACTCCATGGCGTATTATACGCTGGATAATTATCCCACGAAATAAGGTCCATTTCCTTCGCCCACTTGAAATAATCCAGTCCTTTAAAGGTTCCCATCAAATTCGTTGTAATCGGTGTCGTGGGATCGATTTTCCGAATAGCGTCCCGCTCCATCATATAGTTTTTTAAAAGGCTATCCGAGTTGAAGCGTCGGTAGTCAATAGAAATTCCTGCAAATGCCGTCTTGTCATAGCCGATTCCTTCTGACAGCGCATTTGGCAGAACGATTTCATCCCATTCATATACAGTATGACCCCAAAATTCCATATTCCAGGCTTTATTCAGTGCTTCGATCGTTTGATATTTATCCTTTAGCCAAACACGAAACGCTTTTTCACAGTTGTCGCAATAACATTCGCCGCCGTATTCATTATTGATGTGCCAACAAGTCACTTGTGGATTTTCGCCGTAACGTTCGGCTAATTTCGTTGCCAGACGTTCTGCGTATTTTTGATAAACCAAACTATTGGGACAGGCATTATGCCGTTGCCCAAACTTATGATGGCGTCCATCATAATCGGTGCGAGCGACTTCCGGATACTTCTTAAACATCCAAGCTGGCAAAGCGGCTGTGGAAGTGGCTAAGACGATGTCGAAGCCCTCCGTACTTAATTTTTCGATGATTTGATCCAATTCCTCAAAATCATAACAATTTTCAGAGGGCTGGATCTTTGCCCATGAAAAAACATTGACGGTCGCGCTATTGATACTTGCTTTTTTAAAGATCCGAATGTCTTCTTCCCAAATCTCTTTCGGCCACTGATTTGGATTATAATCGCCGCCGAATAGAATTCGATCAAAAAATTTTGTCATATAAGTGAACGCTCCTTTAAAATAAAATGATTTCTACTCTCTTATTGTAAGGCTTTTCATTTTGTTGTAGTATAATACATGAAACACTATTTTATAACTTTTCGAAACACGGAGGTACACTATGCCTATCTACTTTTATCAAACCAATCTGCAGCTGCCTTTATCTCTGGAAAGCATCGGCAACGATTGGCCACAAGATGACGTCGCTCGTCCTGATGGCTATCCCTACTTCCATTGGCTGCAAACCGAGCAAGGGGAAGGCCGAATCACATTTGGTCAGGAATCGTTTATCTTACGTCCGAATGAAGGCATTTTGATTTTTCCTTTTACGCCCCATCGCTATTATCCACTGACTAACTGGAAAACATCCTTCGCCACATTCCAAGGCCCTTTGGCAGCTGAGGTGTTAAAGCAGTACACGAATCAGCCCTATATATTAGCTGAAGAGTCAGAAACCTTTTCTTATGTCACCTGGATCAATCAACGGATCAATGAAGACCAACAAATCAGTTGGGACCCGCTACGGGCTTCTAGCGAATGTTACCGCTTTTTATTGGCGATTATGCAAGAACGCTCAGGGAATCCAACAGAAAAACACCCGCTGTTCCAACAATATCTGGTTCCCGTTATACAAGAAATCGAAACGAATTACGATCAGGCGATCACGATCAAAGAACTAGCAGGGCTCGTCTATGTTTCGCCTCAATATCTCTCTCGGTTGTTCCAGCGTTTTTTAGGACAATCCACCGCCCAATACTTATTAAACTATCGCATGACCCGTGCCAAAGAGCTTTTGGTGGCACAGCCGGATCTGCCCATTCAGCAAGCCGCTTTTGCTGTAGGGTTTCAGGATGCGAGTCACTTTACCGCATTGTTCAAAAAAAGAGTCGGCTTAACTCCATTGAAGTTTCGCCAACTCTATCATTGATTTTTCGGTTTTAAAACGTCTTGCCATTGCCCCATCTGATCGATAAACTTCTTACTTTTTAAATGAATGCCCACATATTCATCATACAATAGATCGATCACTTGTCGAATCGCTGTTTTCGTTTCTGGCTTTAATTTGATCGAAGCAATCTGCTCATAGGATATTTGCGAAAATAAGCGAATAAAATGGATCGCACGAGAATCCGCATGATAGCGACGTTCGTCCATCCCCCAGTGTTGTTCGCATAAAATGCCACTATATTTTGAGGAATAGTCAAACCGACCGTCGGTTTTTCCGCAGATGGCACAATGGGTCCAATTCGGGGTGATCCCGAAACGATGCAAAATCTGGATCTCAAAGATATTGGTGATGATCTCTGCGTCGTTCCCTTGATCCATTAAGTGCAATGCCTCATGTAAAAATTGGTATAGATGTGGGTCATAGACCCGATCATCGATAGCAGAATCAGCCAAATTCAACAAGTAGGTTGCATAACCAGCAATAAAAATGTCACTTTGGATCGTACGAAAAGGATGGATGTCTTTGGCATTGTTTAAAAAGGACAAGCCTTCCGTTTTGATGGTTCCCATGTAGGTGGCTTCAGTATAGGAGAGCAACGCTGGTGCCAAGGGGTTATTTTTCCGATGAGCACCCTTGACATAAAACATTTGCTTCCCGGCAGATTCCGTAAAGATTTTGACTAGCTTGTCTTTTTCTTTATGGTCCTTTGAAAAAAGCAAAATTCCTTTTGTTTCAACAAGATTCATCGTCGCACCTCATTTCTTGAAAAAAACTGATCCAGTTCGCTAACTGCATCAGTTTTTCCTCTTTAAAGCAGACCGTGATGGATCTGCCTTTCCTTAATACTCATCTTTACGATAGCCGTAATCCGTTAAGAAGGTTTGCTTGTCGCGCCAATCTTTTTGAACTTTCACCCATAATTCCAAGAAGACTTTGTCATCTAGTAAGTGTTCAATATCTAGACGGGCTTTCGTCCCGATCTGCTTCAGCATTTTACCGCCTTTACCGATGATAATGCCTTTTTGGCTGTCACGTTCGACAATGATCGTCGCTTGAATATGCACCTTGTCATTATGATCTCGTTTCATGGAGTCAACGACGACCGCTACCGAGTGAGGCACTTCATCTCTGGTCAGCAGCAAGACTTTTTCCCGTACCAACTCGGAAACGATAAAGTATTCCGGATGATCAGTGATTTGATCTTCTGGGAAATACTGAGGACCTTCAGGCATTTCATCGACCAATAGTTTCATTAGCGTTTCGAAATTATTGCCTTCCGTTGCAGAAATCGGTACGATCTCAGCAAAGTCCATTTGTGAGGAGTAATCTTCAATGATTGCCAATAAAGCATCCGGATGGACTTTATCAATTTTATTGATCACTAGGAAAACTGGCGTCTGGCTTTGACGCAACCGTTCGATGATAAAATCATCACCCTTGCCGCGCTTTTGATCGGCACTGATCATAAATAGCGTCACGTCAACTTCTCGCAGTGCACTATAGGCGGTTTCCACCATAAAATCGCCTAAACGGTGTTTGGGTTTGTGGATCCCTGGTGTATCGATAAAGATCAGCTGTGCGTCATCCGTCGTGTAGACCCCTTGGATTTTGTTACGGGTCGTTTGCGCTTTGTCACTCATGATCGCGATTTTTTGTCCTACGACTCGATTTAGTAGTGTTGATTTCCCAACATTTGGCCGCCCGACGATCGCAACGAAGCCTGATTTGTGTGTTGTCATTGTTGTTCCCCTTTATCTTGTGTTTTGGTGCGCATCAGAAGAGCTGCAGCAATTTTGGCAAGAAGATGATCGCGGCGACGACTAACGCAAAAACTGCAGTCATCAGCACGGCACCAGCTGCCATATCTTTGATTTTTTTTCCGATAGGATGGAAATGGAAATCTGTAAACATATCTACGACGTTTTCAAAGACGGTGTTGATGATCTCAACGATCCAGACTAAGAAAACAGCTAGCAGCAACCAGAGCCATTCCATTTGACTCAAACGGAAAATAAAGCCTGCAATGATCGCAACGATTCCTAACCCAACATGTTTACGCATATTACGTTCCTCTTTAAAGACGGTTTTTATACCGGTGAAAGCAAATTCGATTGACGAGATAAACTGTTTATTTTTCCCAATATTCTTATCTTTTGAGTCCATAGGCATCCAGTATTTCCTTTTGCAATCCAAACATTTCCTTTTCATCTTCTGGTGTCATATGATCATAGCCGTTGATATGCAAGAAACCATGCAACGCCAAGAAACCAAGTTCCCGATCATAAGTATGCCCATATTCAGCAGCTTGTTCCTTTGCCCGTTCAATGGAGATCATAATGTCTCCTAGATCACGAGGCATCTCTTCAAGAGCTTCGTCAAAAATAATCGGCATCTCCTCCGCCGTTTCTTCTTCGAAGGCAAAACTGATGACATCTGTCGGCATATCTTTGCCGCGATACTCCCGATTGATTTCTTGGATGGCTGCATTGTCCATAAACGTGACGGACATTTCCGTATCCTCTGGAAGGTCTAAATGTCCTGCAGCAAATTGCAGAAGTCCTTCGATCTCTTTGATCTTCGTTTCCCCCACTGAATTTGTCTCATCTAAAAAGGTAATCTCCATTAGCGCTCTCTTCTTTCTTGTTCTTCTTTCATTTTCTCTGCTTCCGATTTCATTTTTGGGTATTTGATCCGTGAATGGAAGGTACTGCATAGTCCGTTGACCAGTGATTTTTCAATCATCCGGATTTCTTTCAACGTTAGTCCCGTTTCATCTAATTGACCGTCTAAGATCCGATCATTGATGAGATTCGCAACAAATTCTTGAATTTTTTGATTGGTCGGATTTTCCATCGCTCGAACAGCTGCTTCACAACTGTCAGCGATACTCACGACACCCGCTTCTCGTGTCTGCGGTTTTGGCCCAGGATAACGGAAATCTTCTTCCGTCACCTCGGGATTACGCTCTTGAGCTTTTACATAGAAATAACGCATCAGAGTTGTGCCATGGTGTTGACGGCAAATATCGATCACCATTCGCGGCATTTTGGCTTCTTCGAGAATTTCCGCTCCGTCGATCACGTGACCGAAGATGATTTGTTTACTGTCTTCCGGCAGCAAAAAATTATGCGGGTTTTCGGCACCAGCAGGTAAATTTTCTACGAAGAAATTGGCATGTTTGACTTTGCCAATATCATGGTAATAACAAGCCACGCGGGTCAGTAAGCTTTGCCCACCGATCTCGGCGACGGCATTGGCGCTAAGATTAGCAACCATCATACTGTGATGATAGGTCCCTGGTGCTTCTTCCAGCAACTGCTTCAATAACGGGTGGTTCGGGTTACTCAATTCATTCAACACGATCATACTTTCATCCGTTACCAATAATTCGATATATGGATGCAGCCCCATCGTCAGCAAATAGCTAAGAAGCGAGCCGGCCAATCCACAGACGAGTGTTGTCCACGTATTGCCGCGGGCCAAATCCATTCCTTGGAAAATGACCAACATGATGCTTAAGAGTAATGGGAAAACGATCACCCACATGACTGCGATTTTCCCTTGACTGGCGATACGTGCTCGTTTGATCATCGTTCCCATCAACCCAGAGAAGAGATAGGTCACTAAAACAGTCGTCAACAAGTTGGTCCCACTGGAATCAAAGTAAATGAAGAGTGCACTGACCACTTGGAAAATCGCGGCTAATATCCCTAAACGTCTGCTGGAGAAAATGCTTAGAATCAGCGGTGTAAAGGCTGCTGGGAAAAAGAGCGGGATAAAGGTCACTAATTCTGATTGGAACAGTTGGAAAAATTTCATGATCAAGATACTGAATGCCATCGCCAAAATATAAAAAGTGACGGCGTTCATTCGCTTTTCAACATCTTTTGTCTGTCTTGTATAATAAAACAGCATGAGCATTTGTAAGCAGGTCGCTAAAACTAAGGCGATTAATGGAAAAACTGAGAAGGTCTGATTGGTCATTCCTAAAAGCTGCAGCTTTTCCAATGCGTTGGCATCGATCTGTGATCCTTCACGAACAATGATCTCCCCTTGATAGATCATTACCGGTGGAACTGCATCCATGGCGGTTTGTCTCGCTTCTTCCGTCCGCTTTTCATTGGGAATATCATTGACGACGATTCCTTGATTGACAATGAAGCGTAAAACGGACGCCATATCCGAAGTAACATCTAGAAATTGGATCTTGTCTTCCGCCTCTGAGCGGAAAGTACTGAGTTCTGTTTGACGGATCTGTTTGGCCATTTGCTCGTCTACTAGCTGCAACGCATAGGTTCGTACCGTATTCAATTCATCGGTACTTAATGAAAACAATGTCGACAAAAAATTATTCGTCAATGACTGATAGAAATCGAGTTCATCATCACTCATTTTTTCAAACTCTTTTTTTAAGGCTGCAATGTATTCATCCGTACTCGGTTTAGGGATATTTTCATCCTCATCCGCCTCAGCAACTTCTTTTGCATGTGCCTCATCCGTTGATTTTTTGACTGAATCAACTAAGTCAAAAAGGTGGTCGATGCGATCGTGCTGTGTCTGCGCTAGAGTATCCTGATAGGTGTACTCTGGCGGAACCGCTTCTGCTGCCAATTTGCGTTTTTGTTCCGTTGCAGTAGTGTTTTCGATCGTTTTATTGGCACGAATGTTTTCTTCCGCCACCTGGCCTTCGCTATAATCGACATTATTCTGTTTGACACTGGTGTACATGATACCAATCGAAAAAAGAAAGAAGAGAAACATCAAAACTGGTAAATAAAACTTCCCGAGTCTTTCTCTAAGTTTCCGTAGTGGTTGAATGATCATAGTTCTCCTCCTGAAAGACGATCAGCGCTTGTCTTTAAGATCTGCTTCTTCATAAGCTCGAATGATATCGGCCACAACTGGGTGCCGCACCACATCTCCTGCTTCAAAATTAGCAAAAGCAATTTTAGGGATCTCCTGCAACGTTCGCTCCGCATGGATCAAACCGCTTAAAGTCCCTTTTGGCAAGTCGATCTGACTCGTATCGCCATTGACGATCATTTTGGAGTTGAATCCTAAACGCGTCAGAAACATTTTCATTTGAGCGATCGTCGTATTTTGCGCTTCATCTAAAATGACAAAGGCATCTTCTAGCGTACGTCCACGCATATATGCCAATGGTGCGATCTCAATGACGCCTCGTTCCATCAGACGGTTCGTATGATCCATCCCAAAAATTTGATACAACGCATCATAAACGGGGCGTAAGTAAGGATCGACTTTTTCTTTCAAATCGCCTGGCAGAAAGCCAAGGTTCTCTCCTGCTTCAACCGCGGGCCGTGTCAAAATAATCTTTTGCACTTGACCTTTCTTTAAAGCAGCGATCGCCATTACGACGGCCAGAAAGGTTTTTCCGGTTCCGGCTGGTCCGACCCCAAAGACCACATCATGTTTACGGACAGCTTCGATATATTTCTTTTGACCGGCATTTTTTGCCCGAATCGGTTTCCCATTACGGTCCTTGATGATTTCTTCTTCATACATATCTTTGAAATAATCAAGACTGCCTTTGTTTACCATGTTCAAAGCTGTGATCACATCAGGAGTACTGATATTGATGCCTCGTTTGATCAACTCTTGCAACGCTCGGATCACGGATTGTGCTTTTTCTGTAGCTTCCGCTTCGCCGACGATTTGGATCAGCTCCCCACGAGTGTGAATGACCGTCCCCGTCGAGTCTTCAATGATTTTAATGTTCTTATCGTGAGCACCTAAGAGTAAACGAACGTCATCGTTCTCACTAAGTGTTATCTCGATCGTCATAGTTTTGTCTGTCAAATATGTTACAGCTCCTTTTTTGGCGTTCTTATTAATAATAACATAAGATGCAAAAAAGAAAAATTACTTATAAAGTCCAAGGGTAGTTTCCTTTTTGTCCTTATGCTTTTTTTAAGTTTTTGAAATCAGAAAAAAAGCCGCGAGCATGTCATCCATACTCGCGGCGTGAGCTTACATTTGATCCAATAATTCTTTAACGATCGCATTGACTTGATTGCCGTCTGCTTTGCCTTTGACTTGCGGCATTACAGCACCCATCACTTTTCCAAATTCTTTGGAAGAAGAAGCACCAGTCTTTTCAATCGCTCCAGCAACGATTTGGCGGATTTCCGCTTCATCAAGTTGTGCTGGCAAATATTTTTCAACAACTGCAATTTCAACTTTGACTTTCTCAGCTAGATCATTTCGGTCAGCTTTCTCAAACTCATGTAAAGAGTCCCGACGTTGCTTCATCTCACGAGATAAAACGGTCAACTCTTCTTCTTCATTCAAGTCAGAACCTTTTTTGATCTGCTCATTTTGAATTGATGCTTTCAACATGCGGATCACCTGCAAGGTTTCCTTGTCTTTGGCTTTCATCGCTGTCTTCATGTCATCATTCAGTGTACTTAGTAGTGTCACACTACCAGCTCCAATTCTCAAAACAGTAGAAAATTAGAATTTTTTGCGTTTTCTAGCTGCTTCAGATTTTTTCTTACGCTTTACGCTAGGTTTTTCGTAAAATTCACGTTTACGAGATTCCTGTAAAGTACCCGCTTTTGACACGGAACGTTTGAAGCGACGAAGAGCATCGTCAAGTGATTCGTTTTTGCGAACGACTGTTTTTGACATGTAAATTCCCTCCCTCCGAGCTTAAAAAGTAACCGTAGTTGTTATTGAAATAAAATCCCAAAAAACACGACTGTCCTTTAAAAATTATAGCTAACCCCTGAAAAAGTGTCAAGGCATTCTGTTAAAAAAGTCTTCGATACTGTCAAGTTTGTTTGGGTTTTCATTGACATTCTTCACAACGACCCAAAATCTCGAAGCGATGACCCTCGATCAAACAACCGGGAAGCTGTTCTTGAAAGAAGTCCATTGGGCAAATATGCAGTTCTTTTGTTTTGCCACAAACCGTGCAAATAAAGTGATGGTGATGATGGTCTTCTAATTCTGCACAACAGTTATAGCGAAACTTCATCTCACCGTTCAGTTCTGTTTCTTCTAAAATACCAATCTCAGAAAAATCGTGCAAATTCCGGTAGATCGTATCATAACTCAAGCCAGGGTACTTTTCCGACATGTATTCGTGAATTTCTTTTGCCGGTAAATAGCGATTGCGTTTCACTAAATAGGTAATGATCGCTTCTCTTTTTTTCGTATTTTTAAAGCCATTTTCTTTCAACGTTGTCATGGCATGCTCTATGAGCGTTTGATTTTTCATCGTAGACCCTCCTGATAAATCAAAATCATTCCGATTCTATCAATCTTAAGTATGGTATAATGAAATCAATAAAAAAGCAAGAGAGGATTTTTCTTATGAAGCCAAATGAACCAGAACAACTAGACTTGCAAGAAAAATTGCAAACCAGTGCTGCAGTGACGATGTTCGTTTTGTCGGACTCTGCCGGTGAAACAGCATCGAAGCTTGCCCAAGCGACAATGGCACAGTACCCCAGCGTCGAATTTAACCTTTTTAGACGCACATTTATCCACACGAAAGAGCACTTGATCAAAGCATTATCAGATGCTAAGAAACACAATGCCATTATCCTTCACACTTTGATCAAAGAAGAACTCGTGGATTTGACGAATCATTTTTGTGAAGAAGCGGATCTCTATCATTTCGACGTATTAACACCGCCTGTCAGTGAAGTGGCACGCCGCACTGGAGTAGCACCTTCACGAGAGCCAGGGGCTTTGCACCACCTGAACGAAAATTATTTCAAACGCATCAAAGCCATGGAATTTGCGGTCATGTACGATGACGGAAAAGACCCTCGTGGCTTCTTGGAAGCAGATGTCGTGTTACTAGGGGTTTCTCGAACCTCAAAAACACCGTTGAGTCTATTTTTAGCGAACAAAAACTTAAAAGTCGCTAATTTGCCTTTGGTTCCACAAGCCCACATCCCGAAACAGCTCTGGGAAATCGATCCGAAAAAAATCGTCGGGTTAACAAATGATCCGAATGTGTTAAACAGTATCCGCAAAGAACGGATGCGTTCTTATGGCCTGAACCCTGATTCTGCATATTCCGATATTGAAAAAATCAAAGCAGAGCTGACGTTTGCTAATGATCTTTATGAGAAATTAGGTTGTGTCGTGATCAATGTCGCTTCCCTTTCCATCGAAGAAACCGCCTCAATGATTTTAAATGCATTAAATTTAGAAGACCATAGCTATTACACTTCAGAGACAAAAGACTGACAACGATAAAGCAATAAAAAAAGATGAACAGACTGCCGTCTGCTCATCTTTTTTAGGATATCTATCATTTCAAAGTTTTTTAAAAAACTTGCAGCCCTTCACGATCGATTTGTAGTTGTTCGATATACGCATTGCTCTCCAAGGCATGTAAAAGTTTTGAGATTCGTTCTGCCCGTTCCTCTGGGACGATCGCTAAGACCGTTGGTCCAGCGCCGCTTAAGAAACAGCCATAGCCGCCTTCTTCTTCGCAAATCTGGCGAATGGTCGACAAGTGTGGCACAAGCTTTTCCCGATAGGCTTCATGAAAACGATCCTGCTGCATCAATTTCCCTGCAAGAGGCAGATTGCCATTGATGACCGCTGCGATCATAACATTGGCGATCGCACTGGCCTCAACTGCTTGCTCGTGAGAAAGTGTTTGCGGCAAGACTTGACGACTTGCTTCAGTCAAAAGTTCTTCATGAGGAATATAGGCAATGATCTCGCACTCTGGAAAATGATGCTTTACTAAATACGTATGCTTGTGCTGATGGTCATAAGCAGCAACTGCAAAATCTCCATAGATCGCTGGTCCAACATTGTCAGGATGCCCTTCAATGGCAGTTGCGATCTCAAGCTTTTGTGCTGCACTCAGATTCATGTGGGCCATTCGGTTGGCTAGTTCAATACCAGCGACGATCACCGAGGAACTACTGCCTAAGCCTCGTGCCAAAGGAATATCCGAACTCATACGGATCTTCAGGGGTTTCATGTCTGGTGCTAATTTTAGTGCCACACGCAAAAGTAAGTTAGTTTCATCGTTTGGGATCTCTGAGCCTAGCTCATGGATGATCTCCCATGTATCGTTTTCTTTTAAAACTTCGATGAACAAATACTTTGACAGGGCAATCCCGCAGGAATCAAAGCCAGGCCCTAAATTCGCACTGGTTGCAGGAACGCGGATCTTCATAACTTGGCAACTCCTTCACGAAGATGCTGGCGCATTTCTTCTAAATCACTCATTTTATTGATGGTTACTTCTGTCGCTTTGATAGCTGTATCAGGATCCTTCAGACCATTTCCAGTAAAGACGGCAACGACAGTCTCACCTGGTTTGATTTTCCCTGCTTTCACGTGCTGGATGACACCAGCAAGCGAGGCAGCAGAGCCTGGTTCAATAAACACACCATCTTGCGCAGCAATTTTACGATACGCATTCAAAATTTCCTCATCGGTTACTGCATCGATGTATCCTTTTGATTCATCACGAGCGGCTTCTGCCAACTGCCAGCTGGCTGGATTGCCGATACGAATCGCTGTAGCGATGGTTTCCGGCTGTTCAATGACTTCCCCACGAACGATGGCAGCCGCACCTTCTGCCTCAAACCCATGCATTCTTGGCAACGTGGTGCCTTTTTTCTCATGCCATTCTTTGAATCCTTTCCAATAAGCCGAGATATTCCCAGCATTACCAACTGGAATTGCAAGAACATCAGGCGCCTGTCCTAGCTGTTCGCATACTTCAAAGGCAGCTGTTTTTTGTCCTTCTAAACGATAAGGATTGACAGAGTTCACTAATGCCACAGCTTCTGTTTTCGCAATATCCCGGACTGCTTTTAACGCTTCATCAAAGTTTCCTGGAATCGAAATGATGTCCGCTCCATAAACGATCGCTTGCGCCAGTTTCCCCATAGCGATCTTGCCTTCTGGAATGACGACATAAGCTTTGATTCCTGCTCTGGTCGCATAAGCGGCTGCGGCTGCACTAGTATTTCCTGTCGAGGCACAAACGATCGCTTTCGCGCCTTCTTCCACCGCTTTTGCCACCGCCATCACCATGCCGCGGTCTTTAAATGAGCCTGTCGGATTCAGGCCTTCGTATTTTCCATACAATTGGATCCCTAATTCATTTGAAAGACTTGGTAATGGAATCAGAGGTGTATTTCCTTCAGCCAGCGACAATGCTGGGGTATTTTCATTAACTGGGAGATATTCTTTGTATTGATGCAATAATCCTTGATACATGTTTATTCCTCCATCACTTTCATTATTTGCACGTTTTGCGTATTCGCGTATGCCTTGAGTGCTACTGTTAGTTCCTTTTCACTGATTGGCTTCGTGATTCCAGCTATTCGTTGGCTTGCTTCATCAAATGCTGTGTGCTTTGATTCAAACCATTCTGGGAAAGAAGCTGCATTAAGGTCTTTACTTGAAAAGGAAACATAGTGTTGCACAGGAACTTCTTGTACCGAAGCCAATGCTGTTTCTTTTTCAAAGGTTAAAAAAGGTTCAACGATCCCGAATGTTTTGTTTTTAGCCAATACCGTCAAATCGGCAACCACACTAGTGGCTGTCGGACGCGATCCAGCCCCTGGTCCATAAACCATCGACTGATCAATTCCGTCGCTTTTGATAAAAATACCATTGAACTCATTTTGGATCGTCGCCAAGGCGTGGTTTTTTGGCACTAACACCGGCCCAACCGATACAGTAAGGGAACCGTCATCAGTCTTTTGAGCTGCGCCAATCAATTTCACTTCATAGCCAAAAGCTTGTGCCTGCTTAATATCTTCTACAGCTAATCCGCGAATACCTTTTGTTGCAACATCTGCAACGTCGATTGTTTTCCCAAAAGCAAATTTGGTCAGAATCACCATTTTATAAGCCGCATCGATACCGTCAACATCATTGGTAGGATCTGATTCGGCAAAACCTTTTACTTGAGCTTGTGACAACGCATCTTCATAGGTCAGGCCATCTTCCGTCATTTTCGTCAGCATATAATTGGTCGTCCCATTGACGATGCCAAAAATTCCTGTGATGGTATCAGGTAGATAGTGGGTGCTCAATGTGCGCAAAATCGGAATTCCTCCCCCCACACTGGCTTCATAATAAAGAGAAACACCGGCTTTTTCAGCAATTGCCAGCAGTTCAGGTCCATGGGTGGCAATCAAATCTTTATTTGCCGTCACAACATGCTTTTTATTTTCTAAAGCAGCTGAAATAAACGCTTTTGCCGGATCGATCTTCCCGATCAATTCCACAATTACGTCGATGGTCTCATCTTCAAACAACTCATTTGCCTCATTCGTCAAAGCAAACCCATACTTAGCTGCTAACGCAGACTTATCCTCATAAGGCGAAGCTAATGCTTTCGTGATTTGTACACTGACTCCTGTGCGTGCTAGAATGGCTTCTTTTTGCTCTGCCAGCACTTGGCATACCCCGCTGCCGACAACACCCATTCCTAATAATCCAATGTTCAATTGCTTACCCATAATGCCCCCTAACTGAAAACGTTATTAAAAACCGTTCATCTAATTTTAATATTTCCACTAGCATACCAAAAACAATAAGAAAAAACTAGGACTTTTGAGAAATTCTCGCCCTAGTTTTAACGGTGATGGATATGTTCGAATGTTTTTTGCAAAATATCCACAACATGTTTGTCATCAAGACTATAAAGGATGGTTTTTCCTTGTCTTTCCGACTTTACGATCCGATTATCTTTCAATAGTTTCAACTGATGAGAGACTGCTGATTGTTCCATATGTACTTGTTCCGCGATTGAAGTGACATTGCGTTCACCCTCTTGAAGGGACAACAAAATTTTTAATCTGGTCGGATCACTAAGCATCTTAAAAATCTGCGTTACTTGCTGAATTTCCTCTAATTTAGGCGGAGTCATCGCGCCACATCCTCTCTTATTTCCTTTTGCATTTTAGCCCTTGATAGACGGCTTGTCAATCAGCGGCCGCCAAACAAGGAGAAGTAATTAAATAAAAGACAAGAATAGATCCAAGTGTCAGAAAATTCCCTTTAGAAGCTTAGGTCCCTCAACAACTGTTCGTTGAGGGAAACAAATGCTTCTTTTTCTACCACTCGGATCATTCAGTCAAATTGCAATTTTTTGATTATGAAGGCAGCAGATGACTTTATTCACCTGTGATTTCTTCAATCGCTGCTTGCAGATCAGCAATTTTTTGTTCTGCTGCTTCTGCCGTTTCGCCTTTTACACCAATATAAAACTTGATTTTCGGTTCGGTCCCAGAAGGACGAACCGCAATCCAGCTTTCATCTTCCAAGGTGTATTTCAAAACATCAGAAGGCGGTGTGGTCATTTTTTGTTGGTGACCATCTAAGCCCACACGAGTCAACAGTTTAAAGTCTTCTGTTTGTACGACAGGGGTTCCTGCGAAGACAGAAGGTGCTTTTTCACGGAAAGTCTTCATCAAGGCAGCAATCTTAGTTGCCCCTTCCATGCCGCTCATCGTTACAGAAATCGTTTTTTCTGCATAATAACCGTACTCTTCAAAAATATCTTGCAGACCGTCATACAATGTTTTGTTTGATTGTTTGTAAAAAGCAGCCACTTCTGCTAATAAAACGAGCGCTTGGATCGCGTCCTTGTCCCGTACGAATGGTTTTACTAAGTAGCCATAGCTTTCTTCAAAGCCAAACATAAAGGTTTGAGAATGGTCTTTTTCAAATTGTTGGATTTTTTCGGCAATAAATTTAAAGCCGGTCAATACGTTGATCATATCCACATCGTAGGATTTAGCGATCGCTGTTGGCAATTCACTAGAAACGATCGATTTTAAGACTGCTGCATTTTCTGGCAATGTCCCAGCTGTTTTATGGGCTTCTAAAATGTAACGGATCATCAATGCGCCTAACTGGTTACCTGTCAACACTTGGTAATTGCCATCTGGCATTCTTACTGCAGCTCCTAAGCGATCGGCATCTGGATCTGTTGCGATCAACAGGTCAGCACCTTCTTTTTCTCCTAAAGCAATCGCATATTCAAAGGCAGAGTGCTCTTCTGGATTCGGTGATTTTACTGTACTGAAATTTGGATCAGCAACCGCTTGAGAAGGTTCAATAATGAATTGTTGGAAACCAGATTGTTTCAACGCTTTCTCCCCAAGCATCCGCCCTGTTCCGTGAAGTGGTGTATAGACAAGTTTCAAATCTTTGCCCACCGTATCGATCAATTCTTGATCGATCGTGACTTCTTTGATCTCTTTCAGATAGGCAGTATCGATTTCTTCGCCAATAATAGAGATCAAGCCGCTGTTTTTGGCTTCTTCTTCACTTAAAACAGGGATCTCTAACGGATTTTCAATTTCCCGAACGAATTTTGTCAATGCATCCGCATCTGCTGGTGGCATTTGTCCACCATCTTCCCCATATACTTTGTAGCCATTGTATTCGGCTGGATTGTGAGAAGCTGTGATCATGATTCCAGTAAAGGTTTTTAAGTAACGCACAGCAAAAGATAATTCTGGCGTCGGACGTAAGCTTTCAAAGACGAAGGCTGGAATATCGTGTTTTGCCAATGTTTTTGCCGCTTCCATCGCGAACTCAGGTGAAAAATGACGGGAATCATAGGCGATCGCTACGCCACGACGTCTTGTTTCAGGATCTTGTGTATCCATAAAGCGAGCCAATCCTTCGGTTGCTTGACGAATCGTATAAATGTTCATCCGATTGATACCAGGTCCTAAAATTCCTCGCATACCGGCAGTCCCAAATTCCAAAGGCATATAAAAAGCGTCTTCTAACATCGCAGGATCTGCTTCTAATGCGGTCAATTGTTCTTTTAATTGTGGATCTAAGTGTTCACTGTTTTTCCATTGATTAAATGTTTGTTCCCATGCCATAAAATAACCTCTCCTTTTTCCGTTAAAATGCTCTAAAATTAGTATAACACTACTTACAGATTTCTCAAAGAATAACCAAACGAAAAATAAAAACAGCTGCTATCAAAAGTGATTGACACTTTAAAAATAACAGCTGATTCCATTAAACTATTTCGTTAATTGAGCATCCTTTTGTGTTTCAATAAAATCAAACACTTGTTGACCAGCAATACTGCCATCGCCGACTGCCGTCGTGATTTGACGCAAGCCTTTTTCACGAACATCGCCAACCGCGTAAACACCAGGAATTGAAGTTTCCATCTGCTCATTGGTTAAAATCCAGCCAGCATCATTCGTGATACCGCTGGCTTTGAATGGTTCTGTCAACGGATCTAAACCAACATAGATAAAGACACCGCCAGCAGCTTCTTCTGTCACTTCATCCGTTTTTACGTTTCTGATTTGCACGCCAGTCACGACCATCTCATTGCCTTTGATTTCTTCAACAACAGAATCCCAAATAAAAGAGATTTTCTCGTTGGCAAATGCGCGATCTTGAATGATTTTTTGTGCTCGTAATTCGTCACGACGGTGAACGATCGTTACTTCGGAAGCAAATTGTGTTAAGTAGATAGCTTCTTCGACTGCCGAGTCGCCTCCGCCAACAACAATCAAGCGTTTGTTACGGAAAAAGGCACCGTCACAAACCGCACAGTATGAAACACCGCGTCCCGCGAATTCTTCTTCGCCTTTGACGCCTAACTTTCTATGTACGCATCCTGTGGCAATGATGATTGTTTTCCCTTGATAGGTTTTGTCTTCGGTGGCAACTTCTTTGAATTCACCTTGATCCGTGATGCTCTGAACGATCCCATAGGCATTTTCAACACCAAATTTAATGGCACCTTCATACATTTTAAATGCTAATTCAGGGCCTAAGATTGATTCGTATCCTGGGTAGTTTTCAACTTCAGCCGTATTGTTCATTTGACCGCCAGGTGCGCCTCGTTCAATCATTAGTACTGATAAATTCGATCTTGACGCATAAAGCGCTGCTGTCATCCCCGCAGGGCCTGCGCCGATGATAATTACATCATACATATATTTCCCTCCAATTTGGACTACCCATACTTTACTTTCAAAAGCAAATTCTTTCAACTCATCTGCTTACAAAAAATAATAAGATATTCCTGCTTTTACTTTTGAAAATTACATTGACTTTCTTTTCAATTTTTGTAAAATTTTCACGATACGTCTATTATATAGAAAATAAGGAGTCCTTACAATTGAATAAGAAAAAACTTTTAGGAAAATCAGACCGTGAACTGCTTTTCCTCAGCTGGCCGATTTTTGTTGAGCTATTTTTGCGGGTCGTTATTGGGAATGTCAACGTTTGGATGATTTCTCATTACTCCGAGCCAGCAGTAGCGGCCGTCAGTGCTGCCAATCAACTATTGAATTTAACGGTCTTTATATACGGTTTCATCACCGTGGGTACTCAGATCATTATCGCACAACTGATTGGTGCGAAAAAACGCGACCAGATACCGAAAGTCATCAATACCGCTCTCTTTGGCTCATTGTTCATCGGTATTTTGATCAGCTTAATGTTCCTTTTCGGCTCAACCTATCTCCTTCGTTTCATGGGATTGGATGCTGAATTAGTTGCTTTAGGTCATGGATACTTACAAGTGTATGGAGGAAGTCTGTTCCTTTCATCGATCACGGCGGTCATAATTGCTGTCATGCGTAGCCACAGTTTCACAAAACCTGCATTATTGGTGCCGATGTTTGCTAGTATCCTAGCCGTCATTGGGAATTACTTTGTCTTATATAGCCCCTTTGGTTTACCGAATTTCGGTGTGACCGGATTGGCATTTTCTAGCGTCTTTGGTAATTCGATCGGTTTAGTAATTGCCGCAATGTTGCTGAAGAAGCATGTGAATTTTTCTGTTTTATCTGCCCGTTTCTCGAATGTCTCTTGGGGTGTGATGAAAAACATTTTGACTTACGGATTGCCTTCTTCTGGCGAGTCTCTTTCCTATCAAGGAGCGCAAGTCGTAGTGACGATGATCGTGGCTCAACTTGGTGCCAGCGTCTTGATTGCAAAATCTTACGTAACAGCTATCACCCAATTTGTTTATTTGATTGCCTCCGCATTGAGTCAAGGGAATCAAATCATGATTGGCCGCAATGTCGGTGCTGGAGAATACGATCGCGCGCATCAGCGAGGCATGCGCACGATGGTGATCGGGATCATTGCCTCGGTAACGATCTGTTTATTGACTTACTTGTTTATTGAGCCAATCATGGGAATCTTTACCACCAACGCGGAAGTGATCGAGATTGCCAAAGGTGTCTTTTTGGTAGAGATCGTTTTAGAAACGGCGCGTGCAGTCAATATGATCCTTGTGGGTTCCTTAAATGCAAGTGGCGATGTGAAGTTCCCATTGATCTGTAGTCTAGTTGTTCTATGGGTCATCAGCTTACCGTTTTCCTATTCACTGGCGATCGTCTTTAAATTCGGCTTGATCGGCGTTTGGATCGCTTATGCCATTGACGAAGCATTGCGCAGCGTCTTAATGATTTATCGTTGGCACTCCGGTGTATGGAAAACTAAATCTGTCGTTCATCCACAAGAAACAGAACCCGAAGTATTGCCAGAAGCATAATTAAAGTCCAGCGGTCTCGGTGACTGCTGGACTTTTTTGTTTTCCATAAAAAATAAAATGCGCCAAGAAGTTTGCTTGGTTTTTTTGAAGACTTTGCTCTATACTTGTCTCAGAAGCTATCGACTACGATTTACATTAAAAGGAGCGTTTGCTATGTCAATCTATGACTACCAAGCAACATTGGAAAATGGCGAAACTTATTCGCTAGCAAAATACGAAGGTCAACCGCTAGTGATCGTCAATACAGCTACGAAGTGTGGTTTGAGCCCGCAGTTCAAAGAACTACAAGGTCTTTATGAAACTTATAAAGACCAAGGATTGGTCGTTTTAGGGTTTCCTTCTGATCAGTTCAAACAAGAAGTCGGGTCAGCCGAAGAAGCCGCAGCCGCTTGCCGAACCACCTATGGTGTCGACTTTCCGATGCACAAGTTAACAGTGATCAATGGAAAAGACGCGGATCCCTTGTTTCGCTATTTGGAAGAAGAAGCACCTGGCACGCTAGGAAAAGCCATTAAATGGAATTTCACGAAATTCTTGGTGGATCGCCAAGGTAAAGTCGTTGAGCGTTTTGCTCCCCAGACAAATCCTCAAAAAATGATTCCAGAAATTGAAAAAGTTCTTTAAAAAACAGAGAAAGGCGATTTTGAGGACAAAACATGTCATCCTTAAGGTCACCTTTTTGTGATTGCTGCAACATAAACATTATACAACAATCACATTGGCGCTTGTCAAAATATCTGAATGTCTATTTCTTCTTAAAGAAACCATTCGTTACAAAGATTTCAAAAAGACTTTAAAAAAACTGCAGTTGATCCCCTTTGATTTCTCAACGGGATCAACTGCAGCTTCTTTTGATTAGTTATTCGATAAATCTTCACCATTTGAAGCAATCACTTGTTTGTACCAATCAAATGATTTTTTCTTGGTTCGTTTCAAGGTGCCGTTTCCTTCATTGTCACGGTCCACATAAATGAAACCATAGCGTTTTTTCATTTCACCTGTTCCAGCTGAAACTAAATCGATACAACCCCAAGTCGTGTAACCCAATAAGTCGACACCATCTTGTTCAACCGCATCTTTCATTGCTTGGATATGCTCTGCCAAATATTGGATGCGGTAATCATCTTCCACATAGCCATCTGCATCTGGTGTATCCACAGCGCCTAGACCATTTTCAACGATAAACAATGGTTTTTGGTAACGGTCATAAATGTCATTCATTGTAATCCGCAAACCAAGTGGATCAATTTGCCAACCCCACTCACTTGCTTCCAAGTATGGGTTTTTCACAGAGGCAAAAATATTGCCAGCCGTTTGTTCTAACAATTCAGCGTCCGTTGTTGATACGCGTGAAGAATAGTAAGAGAAAGAAATAAAGTCTACGGTGTGAGCTTTCAACAGCTCAAGGTCGCCTTCTTCCATTTTGATTTCGATCCCATTGCGTTCCATTTCTTTCAGCGCAAATTGTGGATATTCCCCACGTGATTGAACATCAATAAAGAAATAGTTTTCGCGATCTGCTTTGCGTGATTCCCAGACATCTTCTGGTTTGCTTGTATATGGATAGTACGCGCCAGCAGCCAGCATACAACCTACTTTGTTTTCAGGATCGACTTCGTGAGCGATTTTCGTTGCGATTGCGGATGCCAACAACTCGTGGTGAGCCGCTTGATATTTCACTTGCTCAACGTTATCGCCTTCTTCAAAATAAAGTCCCGCTCCCATAAATGGCGCATGTAGAATCATGTTGATTTCGTTGAAGGTCAACCAGTATTTTACTAATCCTTTGTAGCGGTTGAAAATCACGTTACACAAGTTTTCATAGAATCCGACTAATTCACGAGAACGCCATGCTCCGTATTTTTCAACTAAATGCATTGGGCAATCAAAGTGAGTGATCGTTACTAATGGTTCGATCCCATATTTGTGGCATTCTTTGAAAAGATCTTCATAGAACTTCAAGCCGTCTTCATTCGGTTCTGTTTCATCCCCTTTAGGGAAAATCCGACTCCAAGCGATCGACAAACGGTAGGTTTTAAAGCCCATTTCGCCAAATAGCGCGATGTCTTCTTTGTAGCGATGATACATATCGATCGCTTCTTTTGCTGGATAGAAATGTTCGTCATCAAAATCGAACATTTTCATTTGACCAGTAATGACTGGAAAACGATCTTTGCCGATCGGTACCACGTCAACGTTTGCCAAGCCGCGTCCGCCTTCTTGGTAGCCTCCTTCACATTGATTGGCAGCTGTTGCGCCGCCCCATAAAAAGTCTTTTCTAAATGCCATGTTTCTTTCCTACTTTCTCTTTATTTAACTAGTTCGCGATCAAGTTCGCGGGCTACTTCATCTTGTACTTCTACGCCTTCTTTTTCAAGACGTGCGATCGTTTCCTTAAATTTAGGCAAGTGATCTTTGTGGGCAATAAACAGTTCGTCCATGACACGTTTTGCCGTATCACCTGATGGAACCAATGGGTTGATGGTGAAGGCTTGTAATGCGATATTGTAATCCCCCGTCACAGCTGCTTCGATCGTTAATAATTCCATTGCTTTCATTACCTGTAACCAACCTTTTTCAGCTGTCGGTAACTCACCAAAGGCAACATTTCTAGCCCCTTGTCCGCCAACGTAAGCTGTTACTTCGACTACGCAATCGGCAGGAAGATCTGGAACGGCGCCTTCATTTTTGGTTGAAACGACGATTTGGGTATTTTTATTAGCATAAATGGAAGCAATCGTTTCACACGCTGCATCTGAGTAGTAAGCACCACCACGTTTTTGCAGCTGTTCTGGTTTATGATCCAATTCAGGATCTTTGTACAACTCAAACAATTCGGCTTCGGTTTGTTTCACTTGTTGTGCGCGTGTACCGACAGTCTTGTACTCTTCGATCGCATGATTCAGCATTTCTTCTTGACGATAGTAGTAACGATGATAACCGCAAGGGATCATCTTCATTTGTTCTAGCTGTTCTTTGTAAAATGGAATATCAAAGATATTCTTCGGTAAGCCATTGTCTTCTTCATACATTTTATCAATAATATCCATCGTTACATCGTTGCCGTGTGAATCAGCAACTTTGTGCCAATGGAAGTGATTCAATCCTGCAAATTTGTAGATCAATTCGTCCGGTTCTTTACCGATCAAGGCTGGCTCAATCATGGTTGCCATGACTGGCACATTACACAACCCGATCACTTTGTCCCATTTTCCGTAACGCACGATTGCTTCAGTCACCATGCCGCTTGGATTCGCAAAATTGATCAACCAAGCATCCGGACATAAACGTTTCATGTCTTCAACAATTTCAAGAATGATTGGAACCGTACGAAACGCTTTGAACATTCCGCCAGGGCCGTTGGTTTCTTGACCAATCATGCCATAATAAGCAGGAATTCGTTCATCTTTAATGCGGGCATTCAGCAACCCTACTCGAAATTGGGTCGTAACGAAATCAGCATCTTTTAGCGCTTCTTCTCGATCCAATGTCATGTGGATTTTTACATCGTAGGGTGACGCATCCCACATCCGTTGTGCCATCGCACCAACGATTGCTAATTTTTCTTTTCCTGCTTCGATATCTACTAGCCAAATCTCACGAATCGGCAATTCTTCATAGCGTTTGATAAAGCCTTCCATTAACTCCGGGGTATAGCTGCTGCCGCCACCAATGGTTGCAATTTTAATTCCTTTTGTCATTGTATTGCTCCTTTGCTATTTTATTTACATTCTTATTATCATTCATAAAAACATTTGATTCAATGTAAATAGCATATTTAGAAAAAGCGTTTGCAAATCTCGCTTCTTCTTGCAGATGTTTTGTAAAAAAGATTTACAAAGAGCATCAAATAAGGAATAATTAGGATGTAAACGATTCGCTAGGTACTGAATAAAAACGAATTTTTGTAAAAACCATTTACAAATAATCATAAAAAAATGTAAAAAGGAGCATAGATACCATGTTGTTACAAGAAAAAATGCGCCAAATCAAACTAGCACCAGCGGAACGATCGTTGATCGATTATTTATTAGCCAACCCGACTGCGATGGCGGATCAAACCATTAAGGAATTGTCAGAAAAGACCTACGTTCATCCTTCTACTTTTATTCGGATTGCCAAAAAATTAGGCTTCAATGGTTGGCTCGACTTAAAAACGGCCTTTGTGGAAGAGCAAACTTATATGAGCAGCCATTTTACTGATGTAGATGCGAACTTCCCTTTTTCCTCCCATGACGGCATTATGACCATCGCCAAAAAGTTGGCAAAGCTTGAACAAACAACGATTGAAGATACGCTTTCCTTGATCCATCATGATGAATTACAAAAAGCGAAACAATCGTTGCTCAACGCCAACCATATCAAGATCTTCGCCAGTAATGCCAATACCTTGATTTCTCAAGACTTTGTTTTGAAGATGCGGCGTTTAGGAAAAAACATTCACGTCTGCGACACCTTCGGCGAGAGTGCTTACGAGGCATCTAACTGTACCTCCGATACGACCGCGATCTTGATTTCTTACACCGGTGAAAACAAAATGGTCAAAGAAATCGGTAAGATCCTTGCCGAGCGGCAGGTTTCCATCATTGGCATGACGAGTATCGGGGAGAACTCCTTGGCGAAATTAAGTAATTGTGTTTTGAATATCACGACAAGAGAACGGCTCTACTCAAAGATCGCCAACTTTACGATCAATACGTCCGTTTGCTACTTGCTGGATTTGTTGTACGCAGTCGTCTTTTCGGAGCATTATGAAAAAAACTTGCAGCATTTGATCGATATTGGCATGGCTTATGACAAGCGCCCTACATCATCGACGATAATCGCTGAGCCAACCTACGATAAAAATCTTCATTATAAAGACTCACTGTTTCCCAATTAAATGACTGACAAAAAGCGATCGCTTCACATGGGCGATCGCTTTTAACCTTACGTAGAACTTGTTAGAAAGTTTTTGGCTAAACTAAAGCCGTGATCAAATCATCGGAACAGCCTACCTCACGTTTGTCTGACTCGATGATATCCAAATAATCGGCGGAGTTGGTGACTAACACTGGGGTCTCAATATTAAATCCAGCTTTGATCAATGCATCCTTATCAAAGGTGATCAATTTTTGTCCGCGAGTCACCGTGTCTCCTTGCTTCACATGGGCTTCAAAGTATTCACCGTTTAATTGAACAGTATCTAAACCAATATGGATCAAAAGCTCTAAGCCGTTCTCAGAGATCAACCCAATGGCATGTTTGGTTGGGAACAAGGTCATTACTGTTCCGTCAAAAGGAGCCACAACTTCGCCTTTTGAGGGATGGATCAAGATGCCTTTTCCTAGAATCCCTTGTGCGAAGGCTTCATCTTTTGCACTGCTTAGTGGTGCGATCGTTCCTTCAACAGGGGAAGTGATTACTTCTTTCCGAACAGTCATCGCTGGTTGTCCTTCTGCGATTTCTTCTTCCACCGCATCATCTTTCCAGAAAGCCATCGTCAAACCAAAACCAATCGCTGCAGCGATCAAGATCCCGATGACCGAGAACCACATGCCACTGGCATCGCCTTCTGGAGTGATATAGTTAAAGATTCCAAAGACGCCTAAACCACCAGAGGTATAGCTCGTTGTGCCATTGATCATTAAGAAGGCACCTGCGACCGCCCCACCAATCATTGAGAAGAAAAACGGCATTTTTTTCGGTAACGTGATCCCATAAATTGCTGGTTCTGTTACACCGAAAAGTCCTGAGATAATGGCTGGTGGACATAGAGCTTTTAGTTTTTTGTCTTTAAGTTTAAAGTACATAGCCATCACTACCGCTGTTTGGGCAAAGCTGGCACCAAATGATGCTACCAAAATTTGACTGTAGCCGAGCTGTGTCACTTGCATAATGTGTAGTGGCACAACTGACCAATGCAAGCCGAAAATAACCAAGACTTGCCAGAAGAAGCCTAATAACAAACCATAAATCGCTGGAGAGAAGTCCATCAATGCTTCAAATCCTGAGCTTAAAAGATCCGTCAACATACTGATCACAGGTCCAATCACCAAAAAGCCAATTGGCAATGCAATCAATAAAACCAAGAAAGGCACTAAAAATGTTTGGACAACAGACGGAATGATTTTCTTCGCCAATTTTTGAACTTGTGCAGCGAATGCGATGATAAAGATTACTGGAACCACACTACTAGTATATGTCGCACCAACCCACGGAATCCCTAAGAAGGTTTCATACGCTGGCAAGCCTAATAAGCTATAAGGTGCAGCAGCTCCCTCGCCAGCTCCGGCAACAAATGCCGCTTGCAAGGCTGATCCTTGAATCGTCGGATAGCAAAGCGCCGACCCGATCACGATTCCCACCATTGGATTTAAGCGGAATTTTTTTGCTGACGTATACCCTAAAATCACCGGCATAAACATGAAGATCGAATCACCGATCGCATTGAACATCACATAGGTACCAGTCGTTGTTGTATAATCGATCAAACCTGTTGTACCAATAAAAAGCAACAGTGCGTTTAGTCCTTTGATCATCCCAGCCGCACACAAAGCACCTAAGAAGGGTTGGAAGCAGCCGCTCAAAATATCGATCAAACGATCAAACAAGTTGCCACCTGAGGCTGTTTCTTCAGCATCACCACTGATTCCTGCAACATCGATCACTTCTGCATAGACATCTGGCACATGGTTTCCGATAACCACCTGGTATTGACCGCCACTCTTCATGACCGTCACGACACCTTCCATGTTCTTTAAGACTTCATCATTTGCGACGCCTTCATCCTTTAATTTAAAACGCAGGCGTGTGATACAATGCGTCAAGCTATTGATGTTCTCTTTCCCACCGACATTTGCGACAATTTTTTCTGCTAATTCACGATATTTACCCATTTTTGATTCCTCCAATTTTTTTGTATTGAAGGTTTAGCCAACTGAATGTCACTATCCAAAATGTTTCGTCTTTGATATGCTGCTTCTTAACTAGCGGTCCTAAAAATACGTTTTAATAAAAATCATTGCCAAAAAATTATTCTTTCTTCTATATCTTGCACTGAGTAAAACTCCTTCTCCTTTCTTCTTTATTTCAATCAACGATTTTTTTGCACAAGTCTGGCAATATGAATCGTTAAATACAAACTTTCGTCACTGGACATTTGATACTGATATTGATTTTCTAATAGTTCAGCGATTTTTTGTACGCTTTGATACGCATTTCGGTACTTCACTTTGACCATAGCCAAAAGATCTTCATCGGTTTCATCCGTATGAGGGGTATGGTTTTGCATTCTTGAGACAAAAAATTTCAAATGCGTAGTGAAGCGATAAAAATAAACGGACTCTTCATCAAAGGTGGTTTTGAAAAAATATTTAACAATGTTAATGATGTCTTGCATCGTTTGGGTTAGCTCAGCAATATTGCCTTGGTCACCATTTTCGGTTTGCGCATTGACCAGATGCAGAGCAATAAAGCCAGCTTCATCATCTGGCAGCTGAATCCCGTAATGTTCTTTGATTTTTTCTACTGTTTTGCAGCCTATTTGGTACTCATCGGGGAAAAAACGCTTGATATCCCACAATAAGACATTTTTGACCGTCATTCCTTTTTTCGATCGTTCAATGGCACAGTGCATATGATCTGTCAGCGAGATGTAGATGGAATCATTGATGGGGGATGACAATTCTCGCCGAGCATACTCAATGATCTCATTGGATAATTCAAGATATTCCAGTGGTAAGTCAGCAAGCAGCTCTTGAAATTGAGATAAGATCGTCTGATTTTCTAAGCGATATACTTTATCGACCGTTTCTGAAGAAATGTCATCTCCCACTTTTTTCTTAAAGGCAATCCCCCGCCCCATAACAATAATCTCGTTTTGACTTTGATCGGTAGTGATCACAACATTATTGTTTAACACTTTACTGATTTTCATGTCCTACCCCCACTTACTTTATCATTGCGGATATGGTTCATTGCTTGTCTTTATTGTTTAGCCAACAGTCAACACAGAAAAAACCTCATGAAAGCAGCGCAAATACCGCAGCTTCATCAGGTTTAGCTTGTTAAAAATCAACAATCACTATCCATTAGAACCAGTTCTATTATCTTTATCATAGCAAAGGTAGAAAGCGCTGTCAATCGTTGTTCGTTATTTTTACTGACACCTAATACGAATCTATTGATCGTTTGTTGAAAACACGAGGGATCAATTTTTATTCGTTCTTATCTTAGATAAAGACAAAACCTTAACGAACGATAAAAAACCGCTCCCCAAAGACTTGACTGATCAGTCTAATGATGGGGAGTCGGCTATTATGTCATTTGCTTCTTGTTTTTTCAAAAAAAGCTAATCATCTTGTTTACGATAATTTTTTTTGATGTAAGGCTGGTTTTCTTGGTTCATACGGATAACGATTTTATCAAAACTATTGTCACTCACTTGTGTCGAACCACTCATTTTGATTTTTGGCTGTACTTCGATCACTTTTGGTTTATACTGCATTTTCCCTTTTGAGATCCGCTTGACTAAAAGTTCAGCAGCTTGCGAACCAATTTCATACGACGGTTTTTCAATCACAGACATTTCATGATGATAAAGTTTGTTCCAGCCTAAATCATCATAGCCCCCGATCGCAACGTCTTCTGGAATCCGCAAGCCCAAGCTATAGATCACATGGATCAATGCAAACATCAACTCACTGTTTTCAGCTAATATTGCTAAACGATAGCCTTGATTTTTTTTCAACAATTCGTTTAGTGATTCCTTACACGCGTCAAATGCCACTTGTGTTTCTTCGATCTCAAATGCTAGTTGCTCAGGATTTCTGACTGCGATTTTAGAACTTTCCAGAAAAAGAGCAAGTTTTTTCTTCCGACTAGGCGTTGTGAGCGGTGGTGTAAAGTAAGCGACTCGATCAAAGCCTTCTGAATAAATACGTTGAATCATCTCGGCCGTCGCTTTTTCATTATCAACGATGACTGTATCAATCATCAATTCTTCGATCGTGCAATCAGCCAGCACGATTTTGACCTTTTGCTCAGTCAAGCTTTTCACGAATGCTTCGTCCTGATTCGACGATAGAATAAGCCCTTCCACTTGACGGTCGATCAACGCTTGGATTTGATCCTGCTGAGAAATATTTTTTTGATCGGTTTCAACAAGAATCACCTGAAAAGATTTTCGTATACAATAATCATTGACGCCTCGAACTAAAGCTGCTACTTCCGGGATCATGATATTGCTGACAACGATGCCGATCAATCCCGTTTTATTGTTTTTCAACCCCTGTGCTAGCGCATTTGGACGGTATTCAAGCTCTGCGATCACTTCTTCGATGCGCTTTTTTGTCTCTGCTGACATAAATTCATATTTGCCATTCAAATATCTAGAAACGGTGGTTTTTGAAACATTTGCTTTTTCTGACACCATCTTAATGGTGATTTTCTCATTTGCCATTCAATCCACGCCTTGCTTTTTGCTGTTGGTCAATTATATCATGGAACCCTTGAAAAATGAACAAGGACCGATTTCGTTCGACACGGACTGTCCTATCTCAATAGTGACAGATCGTAAAGAAGCCGCTAAGTGAGCTATTTTCAAAGAACTAGCCCATTGCTTCAATGTGGCGCATTTCTTGCTGCACGACTTCATATATACTTTTTGAAAAGTCCACTTCCAACGGATAGGAAAGCAAAATATCTAATATTTGAGGCACAAAGTCTGCCTCACACAGTTCTTTTGCAAAAGCCATCGCAGCAATTTCCGAAGCACAACCAACCGTTGACCGGTGCTCGTAGGAAAAAAAGCGCCACAGTGGGATCGTTTTGGTGATATGGTACATCGTGGCACCATGTTGCTCTTCTAAATAGTGAAAAATTTCATGGGCGATCAAGATCCCTCGGACAACTTCTGGTTTAGGCAATATTTGCGAAGATTGAGTCAGCACAGTGTAGGCAGCAATGGGTTCAGTGATCAATTCAATGGAGCGCTCCATGACAAACTGCGCAAAGACCATGCGAAACTTCGTCGGTTTTCCAGATCTTTCCGTAATTGATAAACCAAGCTTATTCGCCAAGTACCAGGCACGATCTGCCTTTTCCTGTTTTTTCAAATCAAACTGGTCGAGCATTTTTTGCGCCCATGTTCTACCACATAAGATGGCTTCTTCAATGATTTCGTTTTTTTCCTCTTCCCTCACTTTATTACGTAGCATCTCGCGGGTAAACTCAAATACTCCCCAACTGAATTCGCTGATGGGCATGAGCTGTTCATACCACTTTTCTAATAATGCCAGATCAACCGTATTTTGCTGTTTTAAGAAAAACCTCTGCTTGATCATAGGGAGTTCGCCGCCAGAATCATCACTTCTTCATTAGAATCTAAAGTCGACATTTCGATATCGATCAACAACATCAATGCCTCCAAATCGTTTACTGAAAAATCCATCACCCGAGGTCCGGCACAAATATAGAAATCTGGACGCAAAATCACTTCTGTCTGATAGATCGCCAAATCATCCCATAGTTGCTCGACTGCTTGCACATAATTCTCCGCGGTGGTTTTGATGACCTTCCCTGAAGCTCGTTGTACTTTAATAAAGCCTTTTTTATCAAGGATTCGAATTGCCGGATTGTCTCCTGTAGAAACACGGGTTCCAAACACATAAAAATGCGAGCTTTTCTCTAAAAGATCAATTTCGTTAGTAGGTAGCCCTAAATCGCCCGCTGCTAATTCTTGGGCTTCCTCGACGGTTGCCTCTGCTAAAAGATCCGTCGTCTTGACTTCGGTGGAACCAGTTGCAATGGCTGTGACTTTAGACGTTTGAGGATCGATTTCGATAAAGACTTCCACACTTTCTGGGGTAGCCCCACTCTCAATGGCTTTATTGATAGCCTCTGTTTTGATTGATCGCAAGTCTTCTTTCGAAGGTGAAGGAATAATCCGTTCAACGACATCTCGTACCATCGCTAGGGCGACGCCAATAGAGGAAATCACTTCAGCATTCTCCGGAATCGAATATTTTACGCCCATTTTTTCTGACAAGTAGATAATTAATGACGAAGCGCCGCCGCCAACTCCTACTAATGAAATCTGGCTTTTTTCTAGTTTGTATTTTTCTGCTAAAGCCAAAATGACTGGCTCTAATTTTGCGTAAGAACGCTCCATGATTTGAGTCGCGATATCTTCGATCGTCGTGCCACAATAATCCGCTAATACGCCCATCGCTTTTCGAGCCGCTTCGATATTCCCATAAGAGAAATGTTCCGGTTTGATCAAGCCCAACACGTTTGCTGCACATGAGTTGGTGATGGTTACCCGATCACCATTATCAAATTTGATTGCAACATAATCTGCAGGATCGCCTTCTTTCGGACTAAAGAATTCCACCGTTCCTCCTGTCCAGTTGATTGGATCAGAGTAAACTGCGTAGTCAAGACCGGCAATATGTGCAGAACGAGGTCCTACATCTACCACTCCATTAGCAGTTGCGCGAATCATGGCCCCCCCTGCACAGCCCGTGATTCGTACATCCAAACTGGAAATGTATGTTTCATGTCCGCCAACGACAGAATAGTCGATCGCTGGCCGTCCGTTTTTAATGACACCGATATTGGTGGTTGTGCCGCCTACTTCAAAATACACGCCATTTGATGCTCGTAAATACATCAGTGAACCCATTACTGAAGCTGCCGGACCCGAGAGCATGGTCAGAACTGGCCGCTTTTTCATCTCAGCAATCTCCATAACCCCACCATCGCCTCTCATGATCATTAAGGGTACATCTACACCAGACTCCTTCACAGAGACTTCCGTGGAATTTGCGACAGATAACATTTTAGGTAAAATACTTGCATTGATAGTGGCAGTTCGTGTCCTTCTGGTCAATCCGTAAAGTTTCGTGATATCTGAAGCAACAGTACATGGAATTCCTTTTTCTGTACAAACTTCCATCACTAGATTCTCAGCATCATTATTATCTACACCAAAAGCCATACTAGCGACGATCACTTCTGATCCTTGCCTCACTAGATCATCGATCATTTCTTCAACACTCGCTTTATTCATTCCTTTGAGTTTTGAGAAGGCATTGATGATCTTAATGGATCGCTGATTCCCTAGAACGATATCGGCAATTTTTAATTGACGCTTTGCCAGAAATCCTTCGAAACCACCACGAGCCATACCGAAAACACCAATGTCAGCCACATCCCCTTCAATCAAAGCGTTCGTGGCTTGGGTGGTTGAATGAGCAACAAAAATCACACTTTTTGGGTCAATATCATTTTCTTTCATACAATTTTGAAAACTCTCGACAACGCCAGCAGCTACCCCCCGTTCATGATCATGAGTGGTCTTCACGCTGGATTTTCCTATGATCTCGTGAGTCAGATTATCGATAGCGACAGCTTTTGTATGGGTACCGCCTACATCGATCCCCATTCTAACTTTTCTTAATTCACTCATTTCCACTTTCCTCCTACATCCATAGTTGCATGATTTATTGATTAGCTACGTTCTTTCATCGACTAGTTATTCAAACCGAACAAAATGAGCGCAATGATACACAGGATCGCACTAGAAAGCCACCCAGCTGGTATCGAAAACTTCATGAAATCTTTAGAACCAACTTTATGATGTCCTAGACCCCATGCTACCCATGACTGAGTAATATCCAAATGCTGAGGAGCGATCGTGACCACAGCGAAAAGTGGAAAAATGAATGCCAGATCCCAATTTGTGGCAGCTAAGATCACTGCCGCTACTGCGCCTCCTGATCCGACTAAGTTCAAAGGACCGCGGAAGAAACCAAGGGGCGCTAAGATGGCAAATAAGATCGCAAGAGCCACGGTACTATGAGGAACTAGACCGCCAACGATTGGTTCAAAGAAAGGAACCGCTAGACTTGCAGCTGAATTAAACATAGCCAGTACTAATAAGAAACCTACCAGGGGCGCAACATCGACAGCACCATCTGCAAATTGTTTAGCTAACATGCGGCAAATATTCACGAAACCACCTTTTAATTTTCCGCAAGTCAGTAAGGCGTACAAAGCTGCGAGAATAAATGCTGGAATAATAGGAAATTCAGCAAACACAACGAGTAAGACTGGTGCGATCACAGCTACCCAAGAATACCAAGGAGCATCGCCTGAAGTTGCGCCAGGTGTGGAAGCCCACGCTTTGACTTTTGATGATTTCGCACGACTTAAAGCAATATTGGCAAAAACCAATGTCACAAGTAAGGAAACGACTAGTGCAATCATGCCGAATGTGAAATAATCGGAAAACCCATATTCCATCATGGATTGACTTCCGTCAGGTTGTAATGCCGCTAAAATACCTTGGTATTGCACAAAATTTGTTACATTGGCAAAAATTCCCGCCATGATGGAACCCATAAAAGCGAATAAAGCGATCGCTGTTGGAATACCCAACGCTTGCAAAATTGGCATAACGATCACTGCGATAGAGATTACAGGACCAATGCCCGTCATGGATGTGAAACATAAAGCAGTAACAGTACATAAAAGGGTCATGGTGATCCGTGGTTTATCCCCACCAAGCTCAACAACCTTGCGAATCAGCGTTGCTGCGATCCCTGTATCCATCAAAATCCGACCAAAGAAGGAACCGAAGAAAATATTGACCAGAATCGAACTAGCAAAACCGGCGGGTCCTGTTTGATAAATATTTGTGATCGTATCGACAAAATTCAAAGCTGTTAAATCCGGACTCAACGCATTGCCAATAAAAGCTAAAACGGTCCAAAGTGTTGCCATAACGAAGAAACCCACCATCAGGTTGAACCCTTTGACGCAGTACCAAACCATTCCTAAGAAAGAAACGATCATTAAAATACCAATTATAATTTCTACCATAAATTTTCCCTCATCTTTCCATTTGAACTTTTTTTGTTCATACATCGTGTTGCAAGTTTCTACGTTTGCTACTTCCCCTATTCTCGCTGAATGCGACCTTTATCATGAAATAATCGGCTAGACTTGTGACCATTTCCCACGTTTGCTTCCCTCCTCTTTTTTGTTAACCGTTTTAGTTAACCGGTTAACAAAAATTTTAAAAAAATAAAACAACGAATAATATCTCGTGTTTATCCACTATCTTTAAGCTTCCACTCGATTCTCCTTCGATCCCTTCTCGATGGGGAGCTGCCACTATTCAAATCAACCTCCATATTCCACTCTCGTCGGTTGGGCTCTTCGTAAAAGATAGGCTCAGGATGCTTGCCTTTTGATTAGAGCCGCTTCCCTCCTGTTTCTCCTCTATGATTCGATCCTCTTGTTTGCACAACATTTCACATAAGGCTCCTCTGACACTCGCCTGACCGAGCGTAATTACTAGTCTAAACCGAAAAGGATCCTAACCGATTAATCATTTGTTTGACTAGGTGCTAGTTGTTTTAATGTCTACATGATAGCAAAGGGTGAAAACGCTGTCAATCACAAATAGAAATTTTTGCTTCATTTGTTCAATTTATACAAAATAGACCTTAAAATACCTACGTGGTATTTTAAGGTCTATTGGCCGTTTAAACTTCACTTGCCTGCAAACGGTACATATCGGCATACAACCCTTTTTGAGCCAAAAGTTCATCATGGGTGCCTCGTTCGACGATCGAGCCTTTATCAAGCACCAAAATCAACTCAGCATCGCGAATGGTAGACAATCGATGGGCGATCGCGATCGTGGTTCGCCCTTGACGCATATTTGCCAAGCCTTCTTGGATCAGTCCTTCTGTTTCAGTATCGATATTGGCAGTCGCCTCATCCAAGACCAGCACTTTCGGATCGGTCACCATCGTTCGGGCAAAGGAAATCAATTGCCGTTGCCCGCTTGAATAACTGGCACCCCGTTCAATCACTTTGGCGTGGTATTTACCAGGTAGTTTTTGAATAAAGGCATCTGCTTGAACAAATTTTGCTGCTGCTTCGATCTGTTCTTCACGAATGTCCTGATTCAATAAGCGGATATTGTCAGCGATGTCCCCATAAAACATGAAAGCATCTTGCAATACGAGTCCAACTTTTTTCCGAAGCTCTTCCATCGTGAAGTCGCGGATATCTTGATCATCGATCAAAATTTGCCCTTCCCCAAATTCGTAAAAACGCATCAACACATTGATGATCGAGCTCTTGCCACTTCCTGTGTGACCGACTAAAGCCACGGTCTCACCTGGATAGGCGATGAAAGAAATATGATTCAATACGTTGTTTTTTCCATCATAGGAAAAACTGACATCGCGAAATTCAATTTTTCCTTTGGTGATGGTTTGACTGGCATCGGAGTTTTGCTGCGGCGTATATTCTTCGTTATCCATAATCTTCAAAATCCGGCTGCCGGCTACCATCCCATCAGTAAAGACGCTGAGAAAATCCATCATCTGTGTCATGGGATTAAAGAATCCTTGAATATAGGTCGTAAAGGCGAAAATCAACCCAACTTCAATGGGCGATTCTAAGGCATCAAACCCAAAGAGCGTCAATGACAAGGCAATCGCTAAGGCATACAACAAACTAATGATTGGTGATAGTAGCAGCGCATTCGTGCGGATCATGGCGTATCTAGTTTTCAAATAATCATCGTTGGTCGCTTCGAATTCTTCATTCAGCCGCGCCTCTTGGCGGAATTGCTGAATGATCTGCATGCCAGAAATCGATTCATTCAATTTCGTATTCAGCTGACTCAGTTTTTCCCGCATTTGACGATAGATACGAGAGCTGAATTTTTGATAATACCAGATGACTACCATTAGGATTGGCAGAAAAATCAAGTTTAGTAAGGCAATTTTGACGTTGATGCGGAACATGGCGGCAAAAGAAGAAACCACCGCAAAAATTCCTGTCAATACCATCAAGAAGACATACCAAAATTCATACAATGTTTCTGTGTCGTTGCTGACCCGTGAAACGATCGAACCCGCTGGCGTCTGATCGAAATAGCGCATCCCAAGACTATGCAATTTTTCAAATAATTTTGCTCGAATATATTGATAGGTTTTTAAAGAACCCATTGAATAAAGGAACCATTGGAAAAACCAAATCACGGCTTTTACCAACACCCCAAAGAAATACAACGCAGCAAAGAAATAAATGACTTGCTGGGTCGCCGTCTGATTGGTCAAATAATTATCCATAAAGGTTTGAATGATCAAAGGCAACAAGATATTGATGATCGATAGCACAAAAGCAAAAAAGATCGCTGCATAGAAGGTTTTTCGAAACGGTTTGGCAAAAAGAAACATTCGTTTGATGATGTTTTTTTGCTCTTTAAAGGGAATCGATTTGCTCCATTCTGATTCTTGCATTAGGCTTCACTCCCTTCGATTTTGGCTTCTAGTTGCTGCTTGTCCCACATTTTTTTATACCAGCCATTTGCAGCCAATAATTGTTCATGGGTCCCACGTTCACTGATTTTCCCATTGTCGATCACGAGAATTTCTTCTGCATGCTTGACACTGCTTAGGCGGTGGGCAGCAATGATCGTTGTTTTATTCTGACGGAATGTCAGTAATTGTTGTAAAATAGCTTCTTCCGTTTTGGCATCTACTGCTGAAAGGGCGTCATCTAAAATCAATAATTCTGGGTCAGTGATCAAGGCACGGGCAATGGATAAACGCTGTTTTTGTCCGCCGGAAAGAGAAACACCACGTTCCCCCACCATCGTTTCGTATCCTTCAGGAAACTGACTGATATCCTCGTGGATCACTGCCAATCCAGCAGCCGCTTCAACTTCTGTTTGAGAAGCCCGTGGTTGCGCGAAGCGGATATTGTCTCGAATCGTCATGGAAAATAAGAAATGATCTTGCGGAACATAACCGATCGAACCCAAAAGAGCATTCAAAGAGTATTGCTTGCTGTCGATGCCCCCGAAGGTGATCGCCCCATCAAATGAATCATACTCTCGCAACAAGAGCTTCATCAAAGAGGTTTTTCCTGCACCAGTTTTCCCGACCACACCAAGTGTTTGCCCGGCAGGCAAAGTAAAGTGGATGTCTTGCAGGGCAAAATCATCTCCTTGATAGTGAAAATCATTGATTTGAACGTTCACCGTTCCTTGGGCTGGGGTATCGACCGCATCTTTGGCTTCAATGATATGGGTCTTTGCCGCCAATAATTCGGCAACCCGATCATAACTTGCATTGCCTCGTTCCAGCACATTGAACAGGCGTCCGATGGCAAACATTGGCCAAACTAACATACCGATATAACTGATGAAAGATACCAATTGACCGATCGAGATGGTACCGTCCATGACATAATTGCCGCCAACGATGATCGTCAGCACATAGGAGATTCCAATGATGATCGTAATAAACGGATCAAACAAGGCATCCAGAAAATTGACTTTGCGGTTTTTGATGATGGCATGGTCGATTTTGGTTTGAAAATCAGCGATGTCCTCTTTTTCCTGTCCAAAGGTTTTGATGACTTTCATCCCAGTAATACTTTCTTGGGCTTTGTCGTTGATGGAAGAAAATGCTTCTTGTGAGTCACGAAACGCATCATGCAATTTGCTGCCAAGAACTCGTGCCATGACTGCTAAGAATGGTAGCGGCAACAAAGCAATCAACGTTAAACGCCAATCAATAAAGAGAACCATCGCAATGATGGTTGCCCCTCCCGAGATGAAGGAATCGGCAAAGGTTAAGATCCCCGCCCCTGCCACATTTTGGATGGCATTCAAGTCATTGGTGGCATGGGCCATCAAATCACCTGTCCGATGCTTTTGATAAAACAACTGATCCATCCTTGTAAAATGTGCAAATAGCTGTCTGCGTAACGTTTTTTCTAGCCGAGCAGCACTGCCCCAGATATGCGTCCGCCAGACGAAACGGAACACGTATTGAGCGATAGCTGAAGCAATCAAGATCATGACCCAAAAAAAGATCGTCTGCATCGAGATCTCTTTTTCCGCAATCTCATCGATGATGATCCCAATAACTTTTGGGGGTGCCAACTGTACCAAGGCGACTAGGACTAAAGAGCCTACGCCTAACAAATAATGTTTCTTTTCTTGTTTAAAAAACCAACCTAACTTCCTAAATATTGACATAACACTCTCCATTTCTTTGTGACCTGTTGCTTAAATTTTGCGATTTTTCCGAATATTTATTAGATTCAGATTCGATTGCTACCCCGCTATTCACAGAAAGTAAATAGCAAAAGCAGCATGCGGCCATTTTTTTATTAGTTTCTACATTTTGCCGCAATAAAAAGCGAGCTGATAAAATCAGCCCGCTTCTTAGAAAAAAACCTACTTTTGGTTTTTCATTTGCTGCATCATCTGACGAATCTTTTTCTCAGAAGGTTTTTGACCCATTGACATCATCATCGAGCGAAGCATATCCTCATTAACGGGAGGATTTTTCTTTAGATAATCTTGCATATATTTTCGCGCCAAAAAGAAGCCGCCGACAGCGCCTAGTAATGCTGCAACAACAGCGATCACGATTACGATTCCTACACTAACCATTTGAAAACTCTCCTTTCTCTTGTACTCTCAATGAATCATTTTACTAGAAAAAAACACAAAAAGAAAGAGTGAAAGCTGGATTTATCCAAAAACTTTCACTCGTTTCCTCAACTTAATGCGACATCTCTTTTATTGAATAACCAATTTGTTAAAAGGTAGATTAAAACACTATAAACAAGGATCCCGATCGCCATTTCCCAATAGCCCAATCCCGGATCAAAGGCAGTCATCTGCATGTCAGGACTATTTAATAAACTCGGTATCTGCTCTTTGATATTCATAAAATTAAACGGGTTCCACTTCAGCCATGGGTATTTTTCTTGAGCAAAAAGCATGATCGAGTTGATGATGCTGCTTCCAAACAACATACCCAAGCCTAAGCCAACCGCCAGGCTTTGAGAGCGAATGACGGCTGAGATAAAGATGGTCAATGCAATATAAAAGACAATCAACAGCAAGTTGGTTCCCGCAAAAACAAGGGCAACGAGAATCGCCGCTAGCCCGTTGTAGCCAGTAGCAGCAAAAGGTGATTCAGCTGCTAAAAATAAATTGGCGGCTGCTAAACTACTGATTAGTAAAACAGCAGTCCCTAAAAGCGCAAATAAAAACGTGTTGATGGCTTTTGCTGCTAAGATTTGGCTTCTGGAAAAAGGCCGAATCAATAAGAACTTGATTGTTCCACGACTGAACTCTTCCGCCACTGAAGAAGCTGCCACAATCACCACAAATAAGTTTAAAAAGGAAGTCATGTCGCTCAAAGAAGCGAATAAATCATTGGCACCAATCTCGGGACTACCTAAGCGAACCACATAGGTCAACCCAAAAGTCATTAGAACCAATAAAAGCAGCATGATCCAAGTA
Source organism: Enterococcus sp. AZ095a (assembly GCF_050546735.1). Taxonomy (NCBI): domain Bacteria; kingdom Bacillati; phylum Bacillota; class Bacilli; order Lactobacillales; family Enterococcaceae; genus Enterococcus; species Enterococcus sp. AZ095a. The sequence continues at coordinate 2,083,475 of NZ_CP172953.1, forward strand.
GAACGTTTTTTGGTTAATTTGATCCATTCATTTTTAATCAATGTCAGCATGCTTACAAACCTCCTTCTTCGGTCCAAGCCAAGAATGTATCTTCTAGAGAAGATTGCTTTGTCCGTAGTTCTTTCAAGCCGATCCCAGCCGTCACGATCGCTGCAGCGATTGCCGAACGCTGATCGGTTTGCAACGTGACTTGCAATTCATCTGCAACCTGCAAGACCTCGACCTCAAAGGAAGCTTTTAACAGTGCTTCTGTTTCCGCATTATCATCAGTTTTAATAATCAGTACATTTTTCTCTGCTTTCAACTCTGCCATTGCTACTTGATGAGTGACTTTTCCTTTTTGCACCACGATCAAATGATCGGCAATTTGTTCGATATCGCTTAATTGATGACTGGAAACTAAGACAGAAACGCCTTTTTCTCTCAAAGAAAGAATCATTTCTCGAAACTCCCGCATGCCTTTAGGATCCAGGCCATTCATCGGTTCATCTAAAACTAATAAGTCTGGTTGATGGACCAATGCCTGGGCAACACCTAAACGCTGACGCATCCCTAATGAATAGGTTTTGACTTTTTGATGGATGTGTCCTTCTAAATGTACCTGACGAATAAGAGCTTCTAATTCTGCTGTCGTACTTTTTTTCTTCGCCATGCGCTGATACTGCATCAAATTTTCATAGCCTGTCATATAATTATAAAACTCAGGATTTTCAACGATCGCACCGACTGAGGCAATCGCGGTTTTAAAAGAAGAATCCAGTAAATTCCCCATAATGGCAATCGATCCTGTGTTGTGCTTCATCAACCCAACAATCATCCGAATGATCGTCGTCTTCCCAGCCCCATTAGGCCCTAATAAACCAACGACTTGTCCTTGGTCCACCACAAAGGAAACATCCTCAATGATTCGTTTGGTTCCAATCAATTTGGAAACATTTTGTAGTGCTAATACTTCTGTCAAAGTTACCCCTTCTTCCTAACACCTTTTCTGCAACGATTTTAAATAAAAAACGTTATGATAATATGTATACCATGCCATCTCTGTAAAAAAAAGTCAAGAAGCGAAAAAGGAACGACGATGTTCCTGTTTTTGCTTCTTGACCTCTTCGTTTAACACTGTTACTTTTAACGTTTGACCTATTGCTACTGGTCAAAAGCTTGGCAAAATTATAAGTTCTATCTGATCGATCTTATAGCGGGATCACTCCGTTTGGGTGAATGCCAGCTGGGCAAACGCTGCCTTGTTCTTGGCACTTCTGATCTGTTTGATCACTTGCTTGAGCTGTTTCCACTCCTTTGCGCTTGGGTGACCATTCCAATAAAAGAGGTACGGCTGTTCTTCCTCAGAAAATTCCTGATGGATCGGATAATCGCTGATCACCAAATCTGGCTTTTGAGACAGCGAATAATGGGCCATCGCTCGATGCGTGGCATTCATTAAGCGGTTCTTGATCCAAAGCTCTTGCGTTTTTCCGTATTTCGAATGGATCGAGAACGTGACCGGCTGTTCATATTTTATAAAAATAACTCTCAGTAACATACAGTATTGGAAAATCAAGCGATCATTCATTTGCAGTAATCTACGCAACGCTGGTAAAGAAACAGTCGCTTCCTCAAAAAATCGTTTCACGGTCGGATAAAGCACTGGGAAAGCCGCTTGTAGCTCTTGCTTGTCGGTCGGTTTACCAAAACTATCACTTTTTTGTCGGGTACCAAAAAGGTTGGAAGCAGAATGGATCATTACGAAATTAACTAGTAAATAGTTTTTTTCAGCATCGGTAAACCTCAGACGAAAACACTGGGCTAGTTGTTCAACAAGTAATACTTCTGGCTGATACTTGGGTTGGGTCAACCACGAGAGTTCCGCCTCGCAAAGATCCTCTTCAAGATAGGTGTTCATTACGCCAAACATAAAATACAAGAAGCTGCATTCAGGCTCCGAGATTTCAGATAGAGAAAGGTGATTGCCGTTGAATAATGGCTTTAAAAAGACCTCAAAAAACTGATTCCTTTCAATCAGTGGATGTTCAAAGGTACTTACTTCCTCTGGTAAAAAAGTGATTGGATGCTTTTGATGAATTCTTTGCAGGGAGATAGCGAATAGATTAAGAAACTTATCGATATCGATTTTTCTCATATAAGAAGCATGAGTTTCAAACAAAGCCATAACGCTTTCTTTATCCTTGATCGATGCCACGACCTGTGAGTGCTTCTCATCGAAAATCTGCCAATAGGTTAAATGATAAAAATAGCGGATTGCGTATTCCTCACCTGTCAAGGGATCTCCTTTCTTCAGACTATAGGACAAATGATAGTTCGCTAAAATGTGATTTAGTTCTTTCAATTTTCGTTGGACCGTTCGGAGACTGCTGAAGGTTTTGAGGCTGAGTTGTTCAAGGGAGTGATAGTCCCCATGAAAGAGTGCATCGAGTAAGATAAACCCAACGGTTCCCTGTAACAATACATTATATGCTTGACTCAATAAAAATCGTGGAGAAAAAGCAATCACCACTTCTTTTTCTTGTTCATCATAAATCAACGTAAACTGAGGATAGCGGGCACAAAACCATTCGACTTGTTGCACGATCGACTGCATTTTATTCGTTCTCCTATTGAAAACATCAGAAAGCTCTTTAATTGTATATTTTGGTTTGTTCGTTTCGTAACAATAACTTAGAAACTGAAAAATTTGTTTTTCTGTGGTATCCAAAAGTGCGTGTAACATGAAAATTCCCTCGCTTGTATGGTCAGCCAAAGCTGTTTTTTGCTTTGAATCTATCACCTTACAAAATTGTAAGCTGTGAATGTTTGGTGATCGTACCACTGTGCCCTCTTTTCTGTCAAATTACTTTTAACAAATTTTCCTTTTGTTATCTGTATATTTTCATAAAAAAAGTCTGACGCCTCAAAACGATCGTCAGACTAATTATGAATTACGGCAAAACAACACGTGATTGTGCATTCTGGGGAAGAAATTTCCAATCGTGGGTTATCAATTTTCTCATGATTTTTGGGTATGTTCGTTACAGCTTCTCATCATAAAATAACTTTCGCTTCATCCAGTAAAGAAACACAGTCAGAACCACTACTAGACCAAAGAGTAGATAGCGAAGATTGGTAGTTTTGCTGCCGGTTTTCGGTAGTACGGCTGCATTGACCTCCTTGCCACTGCTTATCTCCGTGGGTTGAAGTTGTTCCTTTTTGTCTTGAGAAGATGTTGTCGCTTGGTGCTCTTCTGTACGGACACTAGATGAAACGCTCGCCTGACTTTTCTGGGATTGATTGGCTGGCAATCCTTTGGTTTTCTTTTGTGAATCTGAATGCTTTGACGAAGCAGATTCCTTCTCGGTAGACGTTATGGCTGTCGCTGCGTTTTCTTGACAGCTCTCTGTCTGACTTGGCTCGCTTTTAGTGACTGGTTGGGTGCTGACGGTTTCCGAATCACTGATATCGATAGTGCTTTGTGTGCTTTGGATGTCTTCACTGGTAATTTCAGCCTCAGAAGTCGTTGGATTCGTCGATTGAGACTCGCTAAATTTCGGCTCGATACTACTAGAGGAAGCGCTTGTTGCTACCGTTTCGTTTGAGCTTTTACTTGTCTCAGCTGTCGTACTCTCATTACTGCTTGGCGGCGCGGTTACTTGCCAATGACCGGGCTTCAGGTTTTCAGTTATTGTTGTTTCACCATCATATATAACAACTAAATCAACTTTATCCATACTTTTTATCTCATCAATAGCCATCTCCGCATGGATCCTTAAGTAGTTTTCAACACCTGAAAACCAATCGACTTTCGTTAAAACTGTTTCGCCGATCACTTTTTCACTGTGTCCGTTCCCATCCCAACCATAAGTTAGTAAGACACGAACCTTTTGTGAAGTCAGTGTTTTGTTCGGACGTACCGGAACCGTGATCATTTTCAAGGCTTCGTCATAAATCACTCGGTTCGTTTGTACAGAAAACGACAGATTTCCTCTGGAACGTTCTTTTGCTGAAGTATGATCGAAACCAAACACAAGAATCAATAACCCTATTAGCAGTATTGTGATTAATACACCAACCAGTTTTCTCATTTCCTCACTTCCTAAATGTATATTTCAAGATAACTTGATAAAGAAATTATAATAAAATCTCAGAGAAAACATGCGCCGAAAAAAAAAGGAAAGTGGCCATAAAATGGCATCTTTCCTTTAAATAAGTCTTTATTAATTTTTCTTCCAAGTAATAAAACTGCCTCCAAAATTTCAGTTTCTATCTACCTGATAAATTTACTCCAACCTAACTTCAATGCGCATCCTGTTAAAACCATTCCTATTGCAATCCATAAATGATTAGACACTTCATTCGTTTGAGGAAAGTGCTGTTTTTCTGATTGATTATGCAAATTATTTGTTTTGGATGACTTATTGATCCCAGAGGATGAATTTTCAGGTGACACCGCCCCAGTATTACTAGAACTACTCCTGTTAGTTGATTCGGTGGATTCACTGATGCTACTGTCGCTACTTGGTTCCGTGCTATTACTAGTGATGCTTTCACTACTTGGTTCTGTGCTACTGCTGGTGCTGCTTTCACTACTTGGTTCCGTGTTACTACTTGTACTGCTTTCACTACTTGGTTCTGTGCTACTAGTAGTACTACTTTCACTACTTGGTTCGGTAGTACTACTAGTGCTGCTTTCACTACTTGGTTCTGTGCTACTGCTGGTGCTGCTTTCACTATTTGGTTCCGTGCTACTACTTGTACTGCTTTCACTACTTGGTTCGGTAGTACTACTAGTACTGCTTCCACTACTTGGTTCTGTGCTACTGCTGGTGCTGCTTTCACTACTTGATTCCGTGCTACTACTTGTACTGCTTTCACTACTTGGTTCGGTAGTACTACTAGTACTGCTTCCACTACTTGGTTCCGTGCTGCTGGACTCCCCTGGTTCACCGGTTCCGCCACCACCGCCACCATAGCGTGGCGTATAGCCAGTAATACTGCTTGTTCTTGGCACATCATTGACCACGGCATCAAGGATGCCCCGATTGGTATATTGTTCCAATGATCCATCAGTTTCTGTTTTATAGGTAATGTAGATCCGTTCCTCCGTATCCCGCAAAGGAATTTCAAAGGAGCCATCACTATTTAAAACGATCGGTACTTGCTCAACATACGTTGGGTTGGAAACGCTGGGGCCGTAAACCACTCGGGCAGTCGTACTGATGAGTGTCTGATGGGGACCTAAAATATCAATAAACGTTCCATCTTTGATCGTCACTTGATTTGTATCAAACGAGTTGATATACACACGCCAATCAATAATCCGTTTGGGTTCTTGCGTACCTAAATACAGTCCTTGTTTGGTGAGTAAGGCTCCCTCCCCTGTATCATCCACTGCTTGAATAAAAATAGGCACCGATTGCGTTCCATTTACTGTTTCGAAGTTGATGTTGTTGATTTGGTTCTCTGTCACTTCATCGCTGAACTTTGTCCAAAAATAAAAGTCCCCGTGTACATTGGTATTTTGTTCGACAAATTCCGTGAAAACAAAGGTCAGCTGATTGCCAACTTGGGTAACATTGACCACTAAGTTGTTATTTTCATCGTATAAAGCATACGTATTATTGACGCCTTCAATCTCAACTGGCAAGGTGACTGTTGCTTTGTCACCGGCTTTTAAGTCACCCAGATTTTCTAAACTCCACGTCATATCTATTTTAAACGAGTCATCTTTTTCGATACTTGTAATGACCTCATTGTGGCTATTGACGATCGACACATTTGTGATCAGCTTGGCGCCCACATCGGTTTCTCCATAAACAATCCGGATACCAGCAAATAAAGGAATCAGCAACAGTAAGACTGCAAATGCTTTTCCAAGTCGTGTGATCATTGGTCTCCTCCCTCAAATAAGTGCTTCCCTAAATCCATCGACCGCAGCCTTCACTGTACTCGAAATGAATTTTGCATCTGACAGTTGTCGTGTTCTAACAGTGTCTCTTCGTTTGTTTGACAAAATGAGCGTTACTTAATTTTATCTGCTTTTCAATGATTTGCACAATTAAAAGGCTTCATGGATAGAAATTTAGACAAACTAGCTAATAAAAAGCCAAATCCCAATCAGTACAAACTGAAAGAGATTTGGCTTGAAGAATAAATTACTCTGTAGGATCGGCGATCCTATCAATTTGCTGCAAGTACCGATACTGACAAACAAAGTAAAAAACGATTTGGAAAATCAAAAAGAGACTAACAATCACACCATAGTATTGCCATACAGGCAATTCTACTAAAATACGCAAAGCGGTCATTGCCACCGCAAAATGGATCATTGCCACGACTGTTGGCAAGAAGTACATCACTTGCAGTTGGCGTCGCAGAACTTTGTGACGCTCCTTCGGCGACACACCTAAGATATGCAAGGAACGGTGGTACGCCCCATCTTTATCTAAATCTGCAAATAAACGGAAATAGATAATTGAAGCGGAGAAAATAAAGAAAACCGAACCCAGTAATACCGTGATCATTAAGATGATGCCATTTCCTTGACGATTTTCTTGGAAAGCTTGGTATTTCGAGGTATAAGACGTACGCATCGGAATGTCTTTTGCTGCTTCTGCCCACTCTTCATCCGTATAGTCACCTTTGGCTTCAAACTCCTGACTGAGCTCTTCGTATTGCTGATCGATCAAGGCATTTTCTTTATCTAAATCCCCATTGAAATCAGATACCAATTCAGGTGTTTCAGCCCATTCTGGATAGTCTAACCAAATAAAACCAGATTCCATATCGTCGGTGGATTTTTGCAAGAGGGCTTGCCACTCCTCAAAGGTTTTATCTGTCACAACTGACAGTCCAAAGTAATCCAGAGAAAGCATTGAGGGACTGTGGACAATCGTAACATCTTTTTTTATACCGGTCTCTGATCCCAATTCGATTGGATAGATACTTGTACGTTCGTTCTCAGGGACTTCTAGAAGCTGTTTTCGACGTGAATAATTAGCACTAAGTGTCATTATTTGATTATCTGCAACAGAATCAGCTTCCTCACCAATTTGTTTCATCATTTTCTGATAGTCGCTTTCTCGCATAATTGAAAAGCCATTCGTCGTATAGAATGAATCATTCGTAACTGCAGATTCATCAAGATTCGCATATGCCCATAGTAAGGAAACACTATCCGTTACAGGCGCATACCCTTTTTCTTCTATAGCAGTTTTAATTTCGTTTACTTTTCCCTCGGTATGATCGAGGTCTTCTGGCCCAGACCACGGAAATACATAGGCTACACTAATTCCTTGGATCGAAGAAAAAGAAGAACTGCCAATCGCCAGCATCACGGAAATCCCAACGAATGCCACGGAGGTACTAATAGCAATCAGACTATACATCGCCGCATTGTCTCGCATGCGAAAAATCCATTCGCTGATAGTCAGCATCCGAGTCCCTCGTAAGAAGGTCGGGCGTTTCTTTAATCGTTTCAATAGAAATACGCTGAACTGATGGAATGACAAAATCGTGCCCGCAACAGTCAACAAGACTCCTAGCATAAGCGGCAGCATCGAGTACGTTTGGTAGCTAAAATAAAAGACCGATCCATAGCCAATTAGTAACAGCACAATTCCTGAAAAAGCCAATGCCCAATGGCTTTTTGGTTCAGGACGTGGCTTTTCATTTTCCTTGATCAATGAGATGATCTGTTCTCCTTGCAAGGCGCGGGTACTGAAAAAGGAGATCAAGAGAAAAATAAAGACATAGATCCCAAAGGTCAATCCTAAACCTTCCATAGGAACCATAAATTTCAGTCCTTCTGTTAGATACATGACATTTTGCGCAATCAGCAGCAATAATTTCGTCAATAAAATCCCTAACCCAATACCGGTCACTGTGGCACAGGTTCCTACAAGGGCATTTTCGACAAACAAAATCTTTCGCAGATCTTTTTCTTCGATCCCCAAAATCAAGTAGATTGCCAGATCACGTTTGCGTCGTTTTAAAAAGACCACAAATGTATACCATAAAAACAACAGCGACAGTAAAGCGATCACCACAAGTGCGACGGATAGACCGACCTTCGCCAATTCTGAAAGTGTACCGCTATTGGACAAATTTTCTTCCAATTGCGGATGAAAGAGCAAAAGACTAAAGATATAAAACACCATCGCCGCAAAGGCGCTACTGACGAAGTAGGCCGCATAGGTTCGAAAATTCCCCCGCAGATTACGAATGATCAACTGTCTGAAATTCATGACGGCGACCTCCTAAATGTGCTAGGACTTCAAGAATTTTTTGATAAAATTGCTGTTGATCAGCCCCGCGATAGACTTCGTTATACAGCTTTCCATCTTTGATGAAAACGACCCGATCAGAAAAGCTGGCAGAATAAGGATCATGGGTGACCATCATGGTGGTGACCTTAAGTTGCTTGTTCATCTGACTTAGTATTTCCATGACATCTCGTGCTGCCTTTGAATCAAGATTGCCCGTCGGTTCATCTGCTAAAAGCAATTCCGGTTGATGGATCAAAGCTCTAGCAATCGCAACTCTCTGCTGCTCTCCACCGGAAAGCTGATAGATGCGTTTGTCTTTTTTCTCATAGATCCCAAGCTCACGTAATAGCTGTTCCGAACGTTCTTTCATCTCAAGAACCGGCACCCGATCCAATGTCAGTGGTAAAATCACATTCTCAAGCACGCTCAATGGCGAAAGTAAATTGTAGTTTTGAAAAACAAAACCTAGTTGCCGACGACGAAACTCCGCGAGTTTTTGCTTAGATAATTCTAGGGGCTGCTCGCCCTTGATGATCACCGAACCTGAAGTCGGTTTATCCAATGTTGCCACCAAATTCAGCATGGTGGTCTTGCCACTGCCAGATGGACCCATAATGCTGATAAATTCTCCTTCTGGCACTTTGAGATCGATTTGCTGTAAAACCTCAACAGACACTTCCCCTGTATAGGTTTTCGATACATTTTTCAATTCTAGTAAAGCCATCATCTTCACTCCTTTGCTACCAGTTTAGCAGGCGGCACCGCAATCAGTTATCGATTTCATGATAGAAAGCTTACAAAATTGTAAGAAAGTCTTTACGTCCGAAACGTTAATGTAACCGTCGTGCCTAGATTCTCCTTAGAGACCAAAGCGATATCGATATCCAATTGCTTGCTGATCGTTTCGACTAAGTAAAGTCCGATTCCAGTTGCCTCGCCTGTTTGCCGACCATTCTGACCTGTATAAAAGGGGCGAAAAACCCGCGGGAGATCCGCTGCTGCAATCCCGCATCCTTCATCTGCGATCGTCAAGCTTCTAGAAAACGGATCAATTTCAAAATAGACTTTGCTCTCTGCTGTTGAGTACTTAATGGCATTGCTAATGAGTTGAAAGATCAGAATACCTAGCCATTTTTTGTCTGTTGTCACCGTGATATCTGCTTCACTCATCAGCTTCGGATAGACTTCACTGCGAATGAAATTCCGCTTCTGGTCACCGATACTGTGTTTTAACAATTCCAACAGTGAGGCTGACTCGATAACGAAGTCCTCCGTGAAATCTTCCAAGCGCACAAAATTCAGCGCAGTCGCCAAGCCACTTTTTAAGCGATCTGTTTCAGCCAAAAGATCATAGCTATCGACTTCTTCACTTTCAGCCATTAGCGCCAAAACTGAGACAGGTGTTTTCATTTGATGAACCCAGATATTCATGAAACGAATATGATTTTGATGGTGCTGATCTAATTCTGTCAGCCGCTCTTGCTCATGCTGCTCTTGTGCATCGAACTGCTTGCGCCATTGCCTGGAAAGGTAGCCATTGCTTCGGTGTGTCGCTCTTCCATGCTTGATATAATGATAAAACGTAGTATTGGAAAGGTAATCTGCCAAATAAACAAGAACAATGAACAGCCCGAATAGAAGCAGACCATAACCAATCACGAGGTAATTTCGATAGCCATCCAACCAAATCACTAAAACGAACAATGAAATGGCTAGGAAGGTAACGAGTAGTTTAGGTAAATGAACACTTACATATGCTCTCATTCTTCTGTACCTACTACCGATAAGGCGTAACCCTTTCCGCGAATCGTTTGGATCGGATCATTGATGCCCATTGCCGCCAATTTTTTTCGCAAACGGCCAACATTGACAGAAAGCGTATTGTCATCAACAAAACGCTCATCATCCCATAATAGATTTAAAATCCGTTCCCGTTTGACCATTTCTGGGTGCGCTGACATTAAAAGGGTCAATAATTCTCCTTCTCGAACAGTCAGCCATTCACTGGCTTCACGATAGACCATCTTCAACGCTTCCGGATAATAGGTCAATTCGCCAGCTTTCAAGCTTCTCGCCCGATCAGACTGTGCATAATCCCCATAGACTCTGCGAATATGGCTCTTCACTTTAGCCAGCAGCAAGTCATAAGAAAAAGGTTTGACCAGATAATCATCAGCACCGTATTCTAATGCCATCACTTGGTCCATATTGCCGTCACGTGCGGAGATGAAGAGAATTGGAACCAATGAATGTTCCCTGATTTTTTGGCACCAATAAAACCCATCATAATAAGGCAGATTGACATCTAACAAAACCAAATCAGGTTGGATCATCAAGAATTCAGCTAAAACCGCAGCGAAATTTTCCGGAACAAAGGTTTGATACGCATAGCGGGATAATTGATTTTCCATCATTTTGACTAACGATTTGTCATCTTCGACCACGAATATTTTCATAGAACCCCTCCTGTTTTCTCTAAAGTTTACCAAAACTACGTGAAAAATACTGCAAAATTCCAGCTTTTTTAAAAAAAGTACACTTATTTATTGTAAGCAAAATTATTTTATAGTATACTACGTTTTGTGATTAAAACTTACTTAAAGTAAAGGTGGAAAAAAATGAAAAATATTTTAGTTGTTAAAGCCAATAACCGTCCTGATGGAGTATCTGCAAAAATGTTTGATACGTTCGTTGAAAATCTTGATACGAACAATGTGGACGTTGTAACCTTTGATGTGTACGCACAACCAATGCCTTATATCGGTCAAACGTTATTTGAAGCATTTGGCAAACTTTCACAAGAACAAGAATTAAACCAAGAAGAACAAGAATTGATGACTGTCCGTCAAGACGTGATGAACAAATTCGCAGCAGCAGATACCATCGTTTTCGCTTTCCCAATGTGGAACCTAACGATCCCAGCAGCTTTGCACACATTCATCGACTATATCTTCCAAGCTGGCTTTACTTTCTCTTATAACGAAGATGGTTCAATGAACCAATTGTTGAAAGACAAAGAAATCGTTCTATTGAATGCCCGTGGTGGTGTTTACTCAGGCGAAATGAGCGCAATGGAAAACGCTGTAACCTTTATGGAAAAAGTTTTCGGTGGTATGTTCGGCATGAACATCACAGAAGAAGTAATCATCGAAGGTCACAATGCAGATCCTTCTAAAACAGCAGAAATCATTGCTGAAGGTTTAGAACGCGTAGCAGCAGCTGCGAAAAAATTCTAATCATTGCTATCGATCAACTCCTCAACAAAGCACTATTGCTGGTTGAGGAGTTTTTTTATCTAAACATGTTGATCGTCCATTGGATCGATAAAACAAAGATGCCCCTTAGAACAGAGCGGTCTAAGGGGCTAAATCTCTTTTTATTTTGATGCTTTCCAATCAAAAGGCAACAGCTCTTCTATCGTCATGATTTTTCCTGCTGCGATCATGACCTGCGTGTTGTGGTTGGCAGGATCCAGCTGGCTGATGAATTCACGGCAACGACCACAAGGTGGGATCGGCTCACCTGCCGAATTGATTGCAACCATCTGTAACACCCGCTGCTGCCCATCGGTGATCATTTGCGCAGCCGCAGCCTGTTCGGCGCAAAAACCCATAGAACAGCTGGTATCGATACAGATCCCTGTATAAATCTGTCCATCTGCAGTAGTCAGAGCTGCCGCAACACTCCCTGCTTCTGCAAATTGAGAGAGCTGTCTGAATCCCAGTTTTTGTTTCGCGGCATCGATCAGCAACTGAAAGTCCATTTTTCTTCCTCCAATAATAAGCTGGCTCATGGTTAAATGAACCGTTTAAGCACCCGCCATGATTTTCGTCAATAGCTCAGGATCAAAGGTCTTTTCCCGCAGCATCGCGATTTCATAGCCATAAGGGGCTTTTTTATTCTTTTTGTCTTCGCCAACATAGGGTGTTTCCAAAATTTTCGGTAACGCTGATAATTGCTCATGATGAACGATCTTATTCAAGGCTTCAAAGCCGATCGTGCCAAAACCAATATTCGCATGTCGGTCTTTGTGGCTGCCCTGTGGATTTTTTGAATCATTGACATGGATGACCTTCAAGCGATCCAACCCGATGATTTTGTCAAACTCGTTTAACACGCCGTCAAAGTCTTCTTTGACATTGTAGCCAGCATCATTCGTGTGACAAGTATCTAGTGTAACGGATAATTTTTCATTTAAGGTAACGCCATCGATAATTGCTGCCAATTCTTCAAAGCTGCGACCAATCTCGGTGCCTTTACCTGCCATTGTTTCTAATGCGATCTGGGCGGTTTGATTTTTTTCAAGGACCTCGTTCAAGCCTTTAATGATCTGCTTGATCCCAGCTTCGGGTCCTGCACCGACATGGGCACCGGGGTGCAACGTGATTTGAGTTGCACCTAAAGCTTGGGCTCGTTGGATTTCTTCTTGTAAGAACGAAACGGCAAAGCCAAAGTTTTCTGGTTTGATGGTATTACCTAAATTAATGATGTAAGGGGCATGGACAACGATATTCGAAATTCCCTTTTCCGTCATAAAATCTTGTCCAGCTGCGATCTGCATCTCTTCGATCGGTTTGCGCCGCGTGTTTTGCGGAGCTCCGGTATAGATCATAAACGTAGTAGCTTGATAGCTAGCCGCCTCTTCTGCTGCTCCTAAAAGCATTTTTTTGCCGCTCATTGAAACGTGTGAACCAATCAACATTTTTCTTTTCCTCCTAAATCTAGTCTTCTCTATTATCGATAAAATCACCTTGTAAAGCGATTATTTTGCTCATTGCCGTATTTTTTTATCAAGCGAGTCCAAATAACATCAGGACACCCGTCATTAGCGGCATACTTATCAAAAAGCTAATGGAAGAAACAAATCCCACCGCCTCTTCCTCCATCCCAGCAATCACGGAATTAATGACCCCAAATAAAGGGATCGGAGCAAACACTAACAAACAAAGTACTGGTTTTAATAAAACTGGGATCGGTAAAACATAGAAAGCCGCGAACAGCACGAAAGCAAGTCCGTAGCGTAAGCTTAAAATTTTGATTACCGTTGGCGTAGTGTGCTTCGGTAAGCGGAAATCCAAAAATAAGCCAATCATAAACATGGACAGAAACGTATTTGCGATCCCGATTGGCTGAACGAGCGCCAAGGCTGACTCGGGAATCCTCCAATCCGCACTGCGGATAATCAGCATCACTAGATAAATGGTAAATGTTGGCGAGCGCAGGAGATTCAAAAAGATTTTTCCTGGTTCAAACGTCGTCCGCTTTCCAATCAAGAACTCGATGAAAATCGTCGTTCCCCCTGCCAACATGATACTGTTCCCCATATCAAACAGCGAAATCAGTGGAATCCCTAAAGGATAAAAACTTTGGGCAAAAGGAATTGCAAAATTGCCGATATTAAATCCTGACCCGCAGTACATAGCAAACTGTTGCAGCGTGTTCGATTCTTTTTTTGTCAAGAAAAATGCGAAGAGGATCTGGACGATCGTAATGATCAAAGCGATCACAATCAAACTAAGCGCACTGACTTGTACTTGCATTGAAGCTAAATTCAAAATGATTGCTGCCGGTAACGTCACATTCAAAATAATTTTGGATAAGATCGAGCCATCCGCTTTTGAAAGGACATTTAGCCGTTTAAGAAAATACCCTAAGAAGATCATGGCAAATAAACCGGCGGCATTCAACACTATATTTCCCATTCCAACAAAGACCCTTCCTCTACAAAAATTTGAAAAAAAGCGAACCAACAGGTCGGTTCGCTTTTTGCGATTAAAATGTTAATAAGAAATATTTTTTCTTGCCACGACGAATCACGACGTATTTTCCACCGATCCGATCACTTGCTTGGATCTCGTACGTTAGGTCTTGGACGCGTTCCCCATTGATGTAGATGGCCCCATTTTGTACGTCTTCTCTTGCTTGACGTTTTGATGGTTCGATTTTAGCAGTCGTCAACACTTCAACGATGTTCAAAGAATCATCCGCTGTTACCTGATGACTAGGAACCCCTTTAAAGCCTTGTTCGATCTCTTCAGCGTTCAATTCTTTGATATTGCCGCTGAATAAACTTGCTGAGATGCGTACGGCTTGTTCATAAGCCTCTGCCCCATGAACCAAAGTAGTGACTTCTTTTGCCAAAGCTTTTTGTGCTGCTCGAGATTCTGGTGCAGCGTTAAATTCAGCTTCGATCGCAGCGATTTCTTCTAATGATAAGAAGGTGAAATATTTCAAGAATTTGACTGCATCACGATCATCCGTATTGATCCAGAATTGGTAGAACTCGTAAGGCGTTGTTTTCTTGGCATCTAGCCAAACCGCATTGCCTTCTGTTTTCCCAAATTTCGTTCCATCTGCTTTTGTGATCAATGGCATAGTCAAACCGAACCCTTGGACTTCACGCTCACGACGCAATAATTCGATTCCAGAAGTGATATTCCCCCATTGATCGCTACCACCTAATTGCAACAAGCAACCGTGGTTGTCGTAAAGGTTCAAAAAGTCATAGGCTTGTAAAAGCTGGTATGCAAATTCCGTGTAGGAAATTCCTGTTTCGATCCGACGTTTGACACTTTCTTTGCTCATCATGTAGTTGATGGTAAAGTTTTTCCCCGTGTCCCGTAAGAAATCAATCAGTTTCAATTCCCCTAACCATTCATAGTTATTGGCAATGATGGCAGGATTTTCTTGGTCATCAAAATCAATAAAGCGAGATAATTGGCTTTTGATACTTTGTGACCATTCCAAAACGGTATCTAATGTGTTTAATTGACGTTCTTGATCTTTAAAGGATGGGTCACCGATCATTCCTGTACCGCCACCAACTAATGCGATCGGCACATGTCCGTTTTGTTGGAAACGGCGCAACATCAAAATAGGCAATAAATGACCAATATGCAGG
This sequence comes from Enterococcus sp. AZ095a, assembly GCF_050546735.1. Lineage (NCBI taxonomy): Bacteria > Bacillati > Bacillota > Bacilli > Lactobacillales > Enterococcaceae > Enterococcus > Enterococcus sp. AZ095a. The sequence goes on from NZ_CP172953.1 coordinate 2,098,631, forward strand.
CTATCTGCGGTAGGATCAAAGCCGATATATAGTTTCACAGACTCTTCATTTAATTGTTTGGTCAAGGCTGCTTCGTCTGTGGTCTGATGAACTAATCCGCGTTGCTTTAGTTCTTCAAAAAAGTCTGTACTCATTCTTTCTCCTCCTAATAATTGCTTCATTGTTCATCTTAACTGAAAAAGAGGGCAATGAAAAGTCTTTCTCTCAAAGTCCTTTACCAAAAAAGAAACTTTTAGGCAAATCTGTTCGTTTTCCCTTATTATCGCTGGTTCAATACAAATACCAACTGGCATTTTCTCGCACACTTCTTTCGATAACAGATAGGGTGCTACCCAAGCGCCTTGTTTTTTGCTATAATTACACGGAATCTATTCTAATTTATTGAGGTGACTCTTTTTGTCCCAGAAAACGAAAAATCAAAAGAATACAGAAAACAAAAATAGAGGCTGGTTCTATTTCAATATCAGTCTTAGGGTTTTACATGCCTTGTTCTTAGTGGCTATTTCTTTACTGGTGCTAGGCGGTTCTTTAGCTTTAGGGATCGGTGCCGGCTACTTTGCTTTTCTTGTGGAAGATACCGCAGCTCCTTCTAAAGATGAGTTGCAGAAAGAACTGACCGACATCACAGAGACTTCTCAACTCGCATACGCTGATGGCAGTAAAATCGCAACGATTCGCTCAGATCTGATGCGAACGTCGGTTAATTCCGATCAAATTTCAGACTACTTGAAAAAAGCGATCATCGCAACAGAGGACGAATATTTTAATATTCATAATGGGGTCGTACCAAAAGCAGTCGTGCGGGCGTTATTATCCGAAGCGACAGGCTTTGGCGGCAGCGGGGGTTCCACTTTGACCCAGCAGCTGGTGAAACAACAAATCCTTTCCAGTGAAACGACCTTCAAACGCAAAGCCAATGAGATTTTATTAGCCATGGAAGTGGAGAAATTTTTCGATAAAGATGAGATCGTCACCATGTATCTAAACATCTCCCCTTTTGGCCGGAACAATAAAGGGCAAAATATCGCAGGTGTGCAAGAAGCGGCGCAAGGAATTTTTGGCGTTAACGCAGCTGACCTGTCTTTACCGCAAGCAGCCTTTATTGCGGGTCTGCCACAAAGCCCGATCGTCTACAGCCCTTATACAAATACGGGCGAGATCAAGGAAAACTTGACCGCTGGCTTAGAGCGGAAAGACTTCGTGCTCTTCAGTATGTATCGTAACCACGATATTACGAAAGAAGAATACGAAGAGGCGCTTAATTATGACTTGAAGCAAGACTTCAAAAAACAAGAAGCCATTGAACAAACGGATCAAAGCTTCCTTTATTACACTGTGTTAAATGAAGCAAAAGACATTATTGCCAAACAGCTGGCAGATGAAGATGATGTCAGTGACGAAGAATATGCCAAAGACGAAACCTACCAAAAATACTTCGAATTGGCGCAGCAAAAACTGGTTAATGGTGGCTATACCGTCACATCAACGATCGATAAAGATATTTATAATGCAATGCAAGATGCCGTCGATAAATACGGCTATATGTTAGACAACTGGGGCGACTCCACCATCGAAGTCGGCAACGTCATGATGGACAATGCCACCGGGAAAGTATTAGGCTTTATTGGTGGTCGTAACTATGCTGACAATCAATTCAACCATGCCTTTGATGCTAAACGCCAAGCAGGTTCAAGTATCAAACCAATGCTGGTTTACGGACCGGCGATCGAAAGTGGCTTGATGGGCTCTGAATCAATGGTTTCTGATTATGCCGCAAAATGGCGGACAGGAGAAAACGCCGGTGAGCCGATCGTCAATGCCACAAATCGTGGAACCAATACTTTTATGTCGATTCGCGAATCATTGGAAGTTTCCAGTAATATCGCAGCGACAAATATTTTCCAAGATCTGTGGGAAAAAGAAGGCGATCATTTTTATGCCTATTCAAATTATTTGAGCAAAATGGGCTATCCTGAAGATAACAGCTGGGCATATGAATCAGCGCCATTAGGGGTTACCGATGTCACAGTGTTGAATCAAACAAATGGCTTCCAAACATTTGCCAATAACGGTGTCTATCAGCAAGGCTACATCATCGAATCAATCAAGGATAATGAAGGCGAAGTGCTTTATCAGCATGAAGCCAAACCGGTCCAAGTCTTTTCTGAAGCGACAGCTTCCATTATGACCGACATGATGCGTAGTGTTATCGATGAGCAAAAAACCAGTTCCTTTAAATCGGTTATCAGCGGATTAGATTGGAACCTCGGGAATGCCGATTGGGTCGGTAAAACTGGGTCTACCAATAATTGGTCTGACTCTTGGCTAGTCGTTTCCACCCCATCGATCACAATCAGCAGCTGGTCAGGGCGGGATGACAATAAAGCTACCGATAGTGCAGCAGGAACTCGGACAGCCAATTACATGGCTTACTTGATCAATCGTATCTATCAAACAAACCAAGAAGTCTTTGGTGTAAATCAGAAGTTTGAACTTTCTAGTGATGTCAAAAAAGCTCAAGTTTCCAAGTTTACTGGTACCCAACCAGGAGGAACCGTGCGAGTCGATAATCGAACCTATACGAATCCAAGTAGTACCGTTACTTCTTATTGGGCAACTGGCGGACCAGATACGGTCGATTTCAAATTTGGACTCGGTGGTTCAGATGCAAACTATGCTGACTATTGGAAAAAAGCATCTTCTAGCCGTTCAACAAATCGTTCGTCGAATACATCATCGAATAACGCATCCAACAATGTTACACCTACTGCAAATGATGACGACGATGACGAGCAAGAAAATAACCAACCTAATACAAATGATGATGATGACTGATCAGCCTTGTGCTGATCAGTTTTTTTATACAAAAAAAGTGTGGGTAGAAAATCCATAGATTTTCTACCCACGCGAACGATCGTTGAAGCAAAAAGTGGAACAACAAAGCGTTGCTCCACTAGTCTTTTTATTAAATCGCTGCTTATTTCGTAGAGCTTTTTTCTGAAATACCGTAAGGCAAGACGATCGTTTTTTGTTCTACATCTTCTTTGTTCATCATTTTAGTTAATAGACGCATCGCAACGGCACCCATATCATACAATGGCTGCGTCACACTTGATAAGCGTGGACGAGCTGCTTCAGCCAATAATGAGTTGTTGCTGGTGATGATCTCGAAATCCTCAGGAACTTTAACGCCTTTGTCTAACAAACCATCTAAGACGCCGATGGCTAACTCATCGTCTGTAACATAAGCTGCTGTTGCACCACTGTTGATGATGCGATCAACTAATGCTAAGCCTTCTTTAAAGCTGTATGGTGATTCAAAGATCAACCCTTCAGAATAGTCAAGGTTGTTTTCTTTCAAGGCTTCTTTATAGCCTTTCAAGCGGTTTTGGCCATTGATTGGATCGATCAAAGCACCGCTGACAAAAGCGATTTTTTGATTGTTTTTCGCCAATAACGAAACAGCATCTTTGGCAGCTGCTGTGTAATCGATATTGACACTTCCTACTTGTTCATCAGGATCAATCGAACCAGCTAAAACGACTGGAGTTTTTGAGCGAGAGAATTCCCCGCGAATTTCATCCGTGATGCGATGACCCATGAAGATAACGCCGTCTACTTGTTTTGCTAACAAGTTGTTCAATACGTTGACTTCTTTCATCGTATCGCCATCAGAGTTGGCTAAGATGATATTGTATTTATACATGGTCGCTACATCATCGATCCCACGAGCAAGTGATGAGAAGAACATATTGCTGACATCAGGAATGATAACACCAACAGTTGTGGTCTTTTTACTTGCCAACCCTCGAGCAACTGCGTTTGGACGATAATCCAAGCGGTCGATCACTTCCAGCACTTTCTTACGAGTTGCTGGTTTTACATTTGGATTTCCGTTGACTACCCGTGAAACAGTTGCCATCGATACATTCGCTTCCCGTGCAACATCATAAATCGTAATTGTTTGTTTTTCCATGATATATCTCCCTTATTCTATTTTCAGAAAATCTTATTTACATTTCTTTGTTAGGATAGCAAATTTTTTCCGTATTTGCAACCGTTTTAATTTTGTTTTCATGAAAACTTAGCAATTTCCTACTTTCCCCACCCCTATTCTCTTCGAAAGCATGATAAAATAGAAAAATAATACTTGAAAGAAGGTTTTTTCAAATGAATGATAAAAAAATCAATGAGTTAAATGGCTGGCTGAAAACCACTGGCGCCGATGTTGCCTATATTTCTAATCCAGCAACGATCGCTTATTTTTCCGGTTTTAAAAGTGAACCTCATGAACGGGTTCTTGCTTTGTTTGTCGCACCTGGAAAAGATCCCTTTCTTTTCACACCAGCTCTGGAAGTAGAAGAAGCAAAAAATAGCGGTTGGCCCTTTGACATTATCGGCTATCTCGATAGTGAAGACCCTTGGGCGAAAATCTGTCAGGAATTGAACTCTCGTTACGAGGTTTCATCCTTGGCACTAGAAAAAAATGACCTTTCCGTCGAGCGCTATGAAGCATTGAAACGGTTCTTGCCAAAAACCGATTTTTCTTTAGATGTGACCCCGGTGATTCAAAAAATGCAATTAACAAAAACCGCGTCTGAGATTGACACCTTGCTAGAAGCCGGCAACTGGGCAGATGTTGCTTTTGAGGTTGGGTTTGCTGCCATCAAAGAAGGCGTTAGTGAAATGGAAATCGTGGCAGAAATTGAGTACGAGTTGAAAAAACGTGGGGTTTCCCATATGTCCTTCGATACGACCGTATTAGCTGGTGCCAATGCAGCAAGTCCTCATGGCGTACCTGGGGATCGCAAAGTGACTGCTAATGAACTCGTCTTATTTGATTTAGGAGTCATCTGGAAAGGGTATTGCAGCGATGCAACCAGAACGGTTGCCTATAAAGAACCGACTGCATTACAAAGAAAAATTTATGACATCGTCTTAGAGGCGGAATTGGCCGCTCAAGCAGCAGTTAAACCTGGGATCACTGCAGGAGAATTAGATAAGATCGCTCGTGATGTGATTACGGGTTATGGCTATGGCGACTACTTCAACCATCGTTTAGGTCATGGCATCGGGACCACGGTTCATGAGTTCCCCTCTTTGATCACTGGCAATGATTTAGTGATTGAAGAAGGCATGTGCTTCTCTATCGAACCAGGGATTTATTTGCCAGATCAAGTCGGTGTTCGTATTGAAGATTGCATCTATGTCACTGCAGATGGCTGTGTACCATTTACCAAAACTGCAAAAGAATTGTTGATTTTATCTTGATTCTTTTAATGAAACGGCGCAATATGTTGGAATTACATGAAAAGGAGTGTTCTTATGAGTAAAAAAGTGTTAGTTTTAGGCGGCACGCGTTTTTTCGGTAAATATTTGGTCCAATCTTTAGTGGATCAAGGCTGTGATGTCACGATCGCTACCAGAGGGAAGACGACTGATTCTTTTGGCGATCAAGTCAACCGACTTGTCTTTGATCGCACGGATGAAGAAAGTATCAAAACGACGTTGACACAAGAAACCTATGATGTTATTTACGACAATATTGCTTATACTTCCAACGACATTGAGATTCTACTGCGTCATGTCACACCCAAACGCTACATTGTCACTAGTTCGATGTCTGCCTATCATGAACTGCACTTCGATTTGAAAGAAACGGATTTTGACCCTGCCAAAGAAGCGGTCAAAATTGTCTACTCTGAGGAAGTCAATTATGCTGAAGGCAAACGAACCGTTGAAGAGATTCTTACCCAAAACTACAGTCAGATTCCGTCCGTTTTTGTCCGCTTTCCTTACGTGATCGGTGCAGATGATTATACAAAACGTTTTGCCTTTTACATCGACCATCTGATAAAGCAAAAGCCAATGGCTGTCGATAATCTAACGCATCAAATGGGCTTTGTCGATGCTGAAGAAGCTGGCCAATTTTTAGCGTTTTTAGGTACCAGCTCTTTCACCGGACCCATCAACGGTGCGTCAAAAGGCACGATTTCTTTAGAAGAAGTGCTGCAATACGTAACGGAAAAAACCGGTCTTTCCCCGCTCTTTTCAGAAACAGGTGATCAAGGCCCTTACAATGGTACACCTGTTTATTCGATCAATGTTGCTCTCGCTGAGGGAATTGGGTTTCCATTCAGTCAACTGCGGGATTGGATCTATCAACTTTGCGATTGGGAAATCACCCAAGCATCAAACGAATAGCTACTGAAGTCACAAAAAACGTTCGCCGATTTAACTGGCGAACGTTTTTATCTTTTAAAGCAATCAAATTTTGTACCCTTGCTTATGCTTCAGGATTGTTTTTTTCTAATGTATCTTTTAATTCTTCTTTGGCATCTTCCAAGTCAGCTTTAGCTTCTTTTGTTTCTGCTTTCGCTGTTTTTTTTGCATCATCCGCTGCTTTTCCAGCTTCTTTTTTCAAATCAGCTGCGGCTGCTTGACCGTCTTTTTTGGCTTCTTCAACTACAGGTTTTGCTTCTTGTGCCCCTTCTTTGATGGTTTGTTTCATATCCGCTGCAGAAGATTTTGCATCAATGATGATATCTTGGACTGTATCATCTGCATCTTCTTTGGCATCTTTCGCTGTTTCTTTCACATCGCTTGCTGATTTTTTGAAGCGTTCTGATAGGTCACCTGCTTGTTTCTTTAACTCTTCAACGGTTTCTTCTGATGAACCAGCTGCTGTTTCTTTTAAGTCATCGACTTTCGCTGTTAAAGAACCGGTAAAGTCAGATGCTTGCTCGCTTAATTTTGCTGCTTTATCTTTAGCGATATCGACAAGATCCGTACTTCTTTCTTTGGCTAAATCACCATAATCAGATGCTTTATCTAATAAATCGTCTGCTTGTTTTGCTAATTTATTTCTTAATGTTTTACCAGATTCTGGCGCCAACAAAAGTGCTGCTGCTGCTGCCGCTGTTCCTCCGATGATTGCTCCTAATAAAAATCCGCCTTTTTTACTCATTGAAAGTCCTCCTTTTATTTTTGGTTATTTTTGTCTTTGAAAAATTTCATGGCTGTTTGACCGACTTTTCCAGCTACCGTTGCTTTGGCAGTGGTCCGGCCAAGACTACCCACGCGCGTAATTAAATTTTTTCCAGAAACATTTAGTTCTGAAACACTGGTACTTAGATCTGCAACTGCTGTGAACAAAGGATCGATGGTTGCGACTTTTCCGTTCACATCTTGTAAAAGCTCATTCGTTTTTACCAAAAGACCTTCAACCTCTTTTGAAAGAATATCAACGTCTTTGGTAATGACACGGATGGTTGTGTTTGCTTCTTCGACCGTTTTGTCTACTTTGGTCATTGTCTTGCTGACTTGCATCAACAAACGAACGACGAAAATGACCAATACGACAAATGCGATCGCAGCAATCAATGCAGCTAGTTCTCCTCCTGACATAGAATGGCTCCTTTCCCCATTTACTTATATTAAGAATAGCATTTCACTGCACTTTCTACAAATAAAAGACTGCATTTTTAAGAAAATTATCCGCTTTCAACAGGAAATAATAAAAAAACAAAGCAATTTCATCAGAAATTGCCTTGTTTAGGAGTTTTTGTTATTTTTTTGACTCTTTCGGTGCTTCTTTGACTTCTTTTTGAGCCGGAGCTAGTTCTTTTCCTAACTCGATCAAATACTCTTTCAAGTTGTCCTTGACTTCAGGGTGTACTAAACCATACTCAATACTTGTTTTTAAGAAACCAAATTTGTCTCCTACATCGTAACGCTTGCCGGTAAATTGATGAGCAAACACGCGTTGGGTTTTGTTTAATGTGTCGATGGCATCCGTCAATTGGATCTCGCCGCCAGCACCAGGTTCCTGATTGGCTAAAATATCAAAAATTTCAGGGGTCAGCAAGTAGCGACCAATAATTGCTAAATCACTTGGCGCATTTTCTGGCGCTGGTTTTTCAACAAAGTTTTTGACATTGAACAAACCTTTTTCAACTTCCATACCAGGATCAATGATTCCGTATTTTGATGTATCTTCATGAGGAACATCCATGACAGCGATCGTTGATGCATGCGTTTTTTCATAATTATCGATCAGCTGTTTCGTCAATGGCACTTGATCTTCCATCAAGTCATCACCTAGCATGACTACAAACGGTTCATTTCCGACAAATGCCCGAGCCTGTAATACGGCATGGCCTAATCCTTTCGGATGAGATTGGCGAATGAAATGCAGATTTACGTCAGTTGTTTCTTCCACTAATTTCAAAAGCTCTGTCTTGCCTTTTTCTTTTAGATTCATCTCTAATTCTAAATTGGCATCGAAATGGTCTTCGATCGGACGCTTTGCTTTTCCTGTTACGATCAAAATATCTTCGATCCCTGATTGTAAAGCTTCTTCCACAATAAATTGGATCGTTGGTTTGTCAACGATCGGCAACATTTCCTTTGCCATTGCCTTTGTAGCTGGTAAAAATCGGGTACCTAGACCGGCTGCTGGGATAACTGCTTTTTTGACATTCATGTGACTCGCTCCTTTAATCATAATGATTGATCTACCGTAAATTCGTTTTCTTCTTTGCCGTCTCGCAGCATAATATCTTTAGCTGCTTGCTTGATGTCTTTGCCTTCATACAAGACCGAATAAATCGTTTCTGTGATTGGCATTTCCACTGACAAAGCTTCTGCTAATTCGCGGGCAGCTTTGGTGGTTGAAACTCCTTCAACGATCATGCCCATATTGTCTAACACTTCGTCTAAGCTATGGCCTTTTCCTAATAGGTTTCCGGCACGCCAATTCCGCGAATGGACACTGGTACACGTGACGATCAAATCGCCAACACCACTCAATCCGATAAAGGTTAATGGATTTGCACCCATTGCCACACCGAGACGACTGATTTCTGCTAACCCACGGGTCATGATCGCAGCCTTCGCATCATCCCCAAAGCCCAGTCCAGCAATCGCTCCGGCACCAATAGCGATGATGTTTTTCAGCGCGGCGCCAGTTTCGACACCGATCACATCGTTATTGGTGTAGATTCTAAAGTAATCATTCATAAATAGCTCTTGTACATATTTAGCAGCCGATTCATTTTCTGAAGCTGCCGTGATCGTGGTAATATCATGGACAGCGACTTCTTCGGCATGTGATGGTCCTGACAGGACAACGATTTCTTGCCGTTTATCGGCTGGGATCTCTTCGGCAAGTACTTCTGAGATTCGTTTATGACTGCCTTGTTCTAATCCTTTTGAGGCATGGATGATGACTGGTTTACCGGTTGTCTTCTTAGTGAATTCTTGTGCCACGGCACGAATCGCTTTGGTTGGTACTACAAACAAGACAGCATCTGCCCCTTGGATCGCCTCTTCTAGATTTTTGCAGCCTAAAATATTTTCAGGTAATTTCAAATCAGGCAAATAATGCCGATTGGTATGATACGTATTGATTTCATCGATTTGGGCGGGATTGTTGCCCCAAATAGTCACTTCATGTCCGTTTTCAGACAAGACTTGTGCCAAAGCAGTCCCCCATGATCCGGGACCTAAAACGGCGATTTTCTGTTTCACTATGGAAACCTCCTCTATCCTTTTCGCAAATTCATGCACTTTATCATTTTACCATAATTTCGATAAAATAACTGTTTAGATAATCGTTTGGTTTTTGCCAAAGCTGCGATTGTAGTCTTTTAAAGTTTGGTTTTTCCGACGCCAGATCAATAGCCCAATCGCTCCAAAGAATAATAAAGCGGAAAGTGCTTGTGACACACGGATATCCCCAAATAAGTATAAACTATCGGTGCGCATTCCTTCAATAAAGAAGCGTCCGAACCCATACCAAATTAAGTAGCTCAAGAAAACTTCGCCTTCTTTTAATAACCCAGTTTTCTTGCGCAAGAAAATCAAAACGATAAATCCGATCACATTCCAAACCGATTCATAAAGAAACGTCGGCTGCCGATACGCTTCGTCGATATACATATTATCGATAATAAATTTCGGTATATACAAACTTTCTAAGAAGGAGCGGCTGACTTCTGCTCCAAATGCTTCATGGTTCATAAAGTTGCCCCAACGCCCGATGCCTTGTGCCAATAGGACACTTGGTGCGGCGATATCTAAAAAGGTCCAGGGAGAAATAAAATTTCGTTGGCAGAAAAAGTACAGCCAAATCCCCCCGGCGATCAATGCACCATAGATAGCGATCCCACCAGACCGAATATTGAAAATTTGACTTGGGTCATCAATATAGTATTGCAAGTCAAATAGAATATAATAAAGCCGTGCACCAATGATCGATACTGGCAATCCAATCAACATAAAATCAGTCACATCATCTGGCTTGAGCCCGACACGAACCGCCTCTCTCGTGCTTAACCACATAGCAATGATCACGCCTGATACGATAATGATCGCATACCAATAAATCGGCAAACCAAATAGTTCAAATGCGACTCGATTTACTAAACCTAACATCTATCTTATCCTCTCTAGTTTCCAGAATTTTCTTCGATCAATTGCGTCAATCGATTTTCAAAGGTCTTCGTTGCATCATAACCCATCGTTTTCGCCCGGAAATTCATGGCAGCAACTTCGATAATGATCGCAACATTTCGACCAGTTTTTACGGGGATTTTGATTTGTGGTACATCAACGCCACCAATTTCAACCGTCGTATCATCGGTTCCTAGTCGATCATACTTTTTGTCTTTCGCCCAAGCTTCTAAATACACCGCTACTTGAACCTGCATATACCCTCGTACGGCACTGGCACCAAAAAGATTCATGACATCGATGATCCCGATTCCCCGGATCTCGATCAAGTGTTGCAAGATTTTCGGCGGTTCCCCCACCAAAGTCAATTCATCTTGCTTATACACATCCACACGGTCGTCAGCGATCAACCGATGCCCACGTTTGATCAACTCTAATGCTGTTTCGCTTTTACCAATTCCGCTATCGCCTTGGATCAAAACGCCCAAGCCATAGACATCCACTAATACCCCATGGACACTGGTTCTTGTTGCTAAACGCCCATCGAGAAAACTAGAAAGCTCTCCTTGCAGACGTGACGTTGAGATGGGCGAACGTAGAATCGTAATCTCATGTTCTTTGCAGGCTTGAAGCATTTCTGCTGGTACTTCCAAGCCGCGAGAAACAATAAATCCCGGTGTATCATCGGCACACATTTTGCGCATCACCATCAAGCGTTCTTCTGGCATCATTCGTTCCGCAAAGGTGATCTCTTTGCTGCCGAATAATTGCAGACGATCATGGGAATAGTAATTAAAATAACCCGTCAATTCCAAACCAGGTCGGGAAATATCGCCGGTAATGATTTCTCTTTCTAAACTGTTTTCAGTTCCTTCAACTATCTCTAAATTTAAAGCCTCCGCCAGCTCGCTGACTTTGACGGTTTCTGCCATAGGTTTTCCCTCTTTTCTCAATGATTCTTGCCGCTGCTTCTTGTAAACGACACTCTGGTTCTATTTTATCATTCTATCAGTAAAGTTACTACCTTCGCCAATAGAAGTCCTCATTCTTTTTCGTTTGTGTTATTATTTTACTAAGGAGGGATTTTTAATGAAATTTTCAGCATACACGTATCAACGCCCTGATTTTCCAGTCTATCAAGAAACATTCAAAAAAGCATTAGCAAACCTTCAGTCAGCCGATACCTTCTCGGAGGCGAAGCAAGCTCTTGATGCTTTGAACGAACTAAGAGGAACGATCGATACCGCAATGAACTTGGCTTCGATCCGTTATTCGATCGATACCAACGATGCCTTTTATGAAACAGAAGACACTTTCTGGAATGAATACCAGCCTCATTTTGAAGCTCTGGATTTTCAATTCTATCAAGCACTCTTGGCTTCACCGGTCTTAGATGAATTAAAAGCCGAATATCCAGAAACACTTTTCTTGTTTGCCGAAAGCCGCGTGAAGCTTTTTGATGATGCCTTGATCGAATTGTTTCAAAAAGAAAACCAATTGGCTTCCGATTACAGCAAATTGGTCGCTTCTGCCCAAATCGACTTCCAAGGAGAAACCTATACCCTCGCACAACTGCGACCATTTACCGAAAATAAAGATCGCAGCGTTCGTAAAGAAGCGTTTGAAAAGCAAACGGCTTTCTTCACGGAAAATGAAGACCGTTTTGATCAAATTTATGACGAGATGGTCAAGGTTCGTACCGAGATCGCCCACAAGCTCGGCTTTGAAAATTACGTCGCCTTTGCGGATACCCAAATGAATCGTTGGGACTATGATCGTTCAATGATCGAGACCTATCGTCGGGAAATTTTAGAAAAAGTCGTCCCAATTACCCAAAAGCTGTACCAAAGACAGGCGCAGCGTAATCAATTGACTCAGGCAACCTTTACCGACTTGCCACTTGTTTATCCTAGTGGTAACGCAGAGCCTAAAGGAACTCCTGAAGAACTAGTAGAAAAAGCCCGTGTGATGTATCAGGAACTATCCCCTGAAACTGGCGAATTTTTTGATTTTATGGTCGAGCATGACCTACTTGATCTACTAAGCAAAAAAGGCAAACAATCTGGCGGCTACTGTACCTTTATCCAAGACTATCAAGCGCCATTTATCTTTGCCAACTTTAACGGTACTTCGGGCGATGTCGATGTTTTGACCCACGAAGCTGGCCACGCCTTTCAAGCCTTTCGCTCTCGTTGGATCAAAGAACCGGAAATTCTCTTTCCCAATTATGAATCTTGCGAGATCCATTCAATGTCGATGGAGTTTATCGCCTGGCCATGGATGGATGCCTTTTTCGAAGAAGAAACAGAAAAATACAAATTTGCGCATCTTGCTAGCAGCCTGCAATTTCTGCCTTATGGCGTTTTAGTGGATCACTTCCAACAAGAGGTTTATGAGCATCCTGAATGGACCCCATCACAGCGCAAAGCCCGTTGGCGGGAATTAGAGCGCCAATACTGTCCAGAACGGGATTATTCAGAGTATCCAGACCTTGATCGTGGCTTGTATTGGTTCAGACAGGGGCATATTTTTGAATCACCTTTCTACTATATCGATTACACATTGGCACAAGTGTGTGCGTTCCAATTTTGGTATCGATTCATCGTGGCAAAAGACGAAACCGCTTGGCAAGATTATTTGGCCATTTGCGAAGTCGGCGGCACGAAAACATTTCTTGAGATCCTGGCTCTGGCTCATCTACGTTCACCTTTTGAAAAAGGAGCGCTTGATGAAACGTTACAGGCAGTAGATACGTATCTGTCAGCCATCAAAGAAGAACAGTTAAACTAAAAAAAGACGTTTCCGTTTCTCCACTAGCTTCGTAGCTAGTAGGAGAAAACGTGAAACGTCTTTTTAACGTGAATATTTTTCGATATGGTGTTCGGTCACGATCATATTGATCACTGACATGATCAGTGCCACTAATAAAGCAGCCCCAAACGAGGAAAAGCCGAAGTTGGCTGACCCAACAAAATACGAAGTCAAATTCAGCATGAGCGCATTGATCACAAAGGTGAAAAACCCAAGCGTCAGTAAAGTCAATGGAAATGAAATGACGATCAGAATTGGTTTAATCAAAGCATTCAGGATCGACAGTACAAAACTGGCGATCACTGCAGTCATAATACTTTGAACGTGGATCATATTTGGTAATAGAACCGCCAATGTGACAAACGTCAGTGTATTCATGATAAGCCGTTGAAAATAAGACACTAGAAGTCACTCCAGTCCTCATCCTCTACCTTTTCCGCTTCTTTACGGGGACGATTTGCTTCATTGTATTTGTTTTGTTTGTAATATCGATTGTCATGACCATATCCTGAGGTGCTCTTGCGTCCTGAAGGAATCAAGACCGCCATGATGATATATAAAGTGATTCCAGGAAACGCAGCAGTCACTAAAGATAGAAAGACATAGATCACGCGAACGATAGTTGGATCAATTCGTAAGTATTCTGCCAGACCCCCTAGAGTCCCTGTAATGACAACGTTATTGGCTGATTTTGTTAATTTTTTGTTCATTTATCTACACCTTCCTTCTTTTCTTTAATGAGTGTATACTCAACTATTCTTATTTATCTGTATCTTTGATAAAGACATTTCCTGTTGTTGTGGATAGATCGATTTGTGCGACTTTATCGGCAACCCGACGGAATTGCAATAGTTGGTTTAGGCGTTCTTTTTTCTCCCGTACAACTTCCATCTCACTTAAGCGATTGTTAATGCTACCTAAACTTGTTTTGGCGATCCCTTCAAAACCGATCCCTGCAGGTAATGCTACTTTAACATTGCCATTTACAGAGCTGGCGTTTAATTTTTGGACCGTTTCTTCTTTGTAGGTCACACGGATATTGCCGTTTACTAAAGAAATACCGGTGTTTTGTGGTGTGGCTGTCAACGTCACGTCGCCATTCACTGTTTCGATGATGGCATCTAAAATCTCACCCTCTTGAACAGTGATCGTTCCATTCACGCCTTCAATCTCTAACATCGATGCGTTTACTTTGCGGAAATCGATATTGCCATTTGTTGATTTTGTATAAACATCTTTTGCATCCAATTCATTGAATGTAACATTTCCGTTCAATAGTTTTACTGCCACATGATCATAGGTACGTTTTGGTAAATAGAAAACCAGATCGGCACGAATGCGTTTGTTTGGAATTTGGAAGGAGATGCGTTCATCATCGACATTGATTTGGCTTCTTGCTTCAAAAGCATCGAAAGGCTCCGCCGCATCCATTTTACCATATAGTTTGATTTTGGCATCTACTTTGACACCTGGTTCATCCCATAATTGGAAGGAAACATTGCCGTTGGCTAACTTCACATCGATCAATGTCGCTGCCGTTTCGTCATAGCTGAATGTGTGTTCAAATTTCGTCGCTGCAACACCGGGAACTTTCAAGTTGATATCTTTCCATTCCATGTTGTCGTTAACAGAATCCGTTACTGCTCGAACCGTTTTCTTCAAGAAGTGTCCGAAGTGGGTGCTGGCATCGACCATTTTTTCACTTACTTGATTGATAGTATCGGTCGCTTGCTCTTTCCAATCTTCTGGAATATCTAATTTTTGAGAGATTTTCTCTTTCGTTTGAGACCATTGGTCTTTGCGAATATTTTTTAGTTTTGCTTCCAATTCTGCTTTTTCTTCGGTTAAGCCATCTAACGTTTCTTCTAAGCCAGTAATGGTCGCTTCTGTTTCATGACGTGTTGCCAATTCCTCTTCTGACAATTGATCCAATTCTTCTTTGGTATTCAATTGCATCAGAGTTTCTTGCGCTTCTTTTAATTCTTCTTTGACGCCAAGAATTTCAGCATTGATT
Organism: Enterococcus sp. AZ095a; assembly: GCF_050546735.1. NCBI lineage: Bacteria > Bacillati > Bacillota > Bacilli > Lactobacillales > Enterococcaceae > Enterococcus > Enterococcus sp. AZ095a. The sequence goes on from NZ_CP172953.1 coordinate 2,113,911, forward strand.
TCGTCCAACTCAGCAGATGCTTGGTTGGCTTCCGTTGCTAAGCCATCAAGAATCTTTTCAAGATTTTCTTTGTCTTGCGCTTCGTTTTGACGAAGTTTTTCTTCGCCGTCAAACGTGAACATCTCATCGTCATTTTCAGTATCATCAAATGGGCTTGTCGCATTCTTATCCGCGGTTACCTCAGCAGCAGCTTTGTTAATTTGTTTTTCGTCTTTGGCTTTTGCCATACCTTCTAGTAAATCTAAGGCTTCTTCTGTAGAAAGCACACCTTTTTTTACTAGATCCAATATACGTTCTCTTTCGTTCATGGAAATTGCCTCCTTCAGCAAATGTGTGATTGCAAGTTTAGCTTACGAACCTATTATGCCTTGTTTTTGCAAAAGTGTCATAGGTCTTAAGTACCAAGTTTTTCTCAATCTGCAGATTGGCAAGCAGAACCGGCACTTTTCTTCATTACTTTAGGCACAAAACGATCTTCCTTATCTTAACAGTACCACGAAAAACCATTGGAAACAAAAGTTTCAGCTAATAGCAGCCTTGAGGAATAGGCCTGCTAGAGTAAATGATCTATTGTTCATTTCACTGCGGGTCGGGGATGAAAAGAGCAGAAGGTTCAACTTGAAAAATTCGGGTACGATAGAATCGATTTCCATTGTCCATCTTTAGGGAAGCCATTTTATAATTTGTCTATCTTGTTCACGTCATCTATTTCAGTGATTCTTCCAAATCAAAAAGACCGCCGAGAGAAGTTACTCCTTAAAGGTCAACTTCTTTCGGCGGTCTGTCCCATCTCTTTTAAAAGAGATAAGTGATCAAGAACCTAAGCTGGTTTCTTAAATCATTTCCGTACGGTTTGTATTCAATTCACTGATTTTCCCAGTAGCAAGATACACGATCCATTCACAAATATTCGTTACGTAGTCACCGATACGTTCTAAGTACTGTGCAACAGATAAATAATCGGTTCCACTAACAACGGTTTCCGGATTTTCTTTCATACTCTCGATCGTTTTGTAATAGATGTCTTTGTAATACTCATTGACCCGATCATCCATTTGGGCAATCATACGGGCATCTTCTTGGTCAGTTTTTACATAGGCAACTAAAACATTATCGACCATTTTCTTCACATAATCCGACATATCAGAAATTTCTTTTTCGATTTCGGCGATCCGTGTTTCACCTTTGACCCGAATCGTTGACTTCGCGATCGATACTGCATGGTCTCCCATTCGTTCCAAGTCAGAGCTGGCTTTCATTACAGTAATGATCATTCGTAGATCGGTGGTTACTGGTTGTTGCAAAGCAATCATTTCAAAGCTCTTTTTCTCCAAACGAACTTCCATATTGTTGATCGCCAAATCATTTTCAATCACTTCTTGAGCAATTGCTTTATCATGTCTGACATATGCTCGTACGGATTTGTGGATCGCGCTGCTGACTAGCATCCCCATCTCATAAAATTGATTGTGTAGATTTAATAATTCTTCTTCAAACTGTGTACGCAACATCCCTTTTCCTCCTAACCAAATCTTCCTGAGATATAATCTTCTGTTTCTTTTTTGCTTGGACTTAGGAACACTTTTTTCGTGTCATTAAACTCGATCAAGTTGCCGTCCAAAAAGAACGCGGTTTTATCTGAGATTCTTGAAGCTTGTGACATGTTGTGAGTCACGATGATCATGGTATAGCGTTCTTTCAGTGCCAAAAGGGTATTCTCGATTTTCCCAGATGAAATTGGGTCTAACGCACTGGTTGGTTCATCCAGCAAAATGATTTCTGGATCGACAGCCAATACCCGAGCGATGCATACCCGCTGCTGTTGTCCACCGGATAAAGATAGCGCACTTTGGTGAAGCTTATCTTTGACATCTTCCCAGACAGACGCTGCTTTCAAGCTTTCCTCTACCGTCTTATCAAGAATCGCCTTGTCCGTGACTCCTTTTAATTTTAACCCATAAATCACATTTTCGTAAATTGAAAAGGGAAATGGATTCGGTTGCTGAAAAACCATCCCGATTTCTTTACGCAAATCAACGATGTCTTGCTTCGGACTATAAATGTCTTTCCCTTTATAGACAACACTTCCTGTAATTGTCACACCAGGGATCAAATCATTCATTCGATTAAGAGAACGCAAGTAGGTCGATTTCCCACAACCTGAAGGACCGATCATCGCAGTGATCTCGCCTTTTTTGATGGAAAGGTCGATTCCTTTTAATGCTTCTTTTTTTCCGTAGTATAAATGCAGATCTTTCGATGTAATAATTTCTTCTGCCATTGTTTTGCCTCCGTTTACTGATCGAATCGGCTCAGCCAAAATGACCGGATACGTAATCTTCTGTTGCTTTAATTTTTGGACGAGTAAATATCTTACGGGTCTCATCGTACTCGATCGCATTTCCTAAGTAGAAAAAGGCGGTATAATCGCTGATCCGAGCAGCTTGCTGCATGTTGTGGGTCACGATGATGATTGAATAGTCGTTTTTCAAGTTGATAAGAGTTTCTTCCACTGTCCCGGTTGAGATGGGGTCAAGGGCACTAGCTGGTTCATCTAGAAGCAAAATATCTGGTTTCATCGCAATTGCTCGAGCGATACACAGACGTTGCTGCTGTCCACCGGACAATGCCAAAGCACTTTTGTCTAAGCTGTCCTTTACTTGATCCCAAAGTGCGGCTTGTTTCAAGCTGGTTTCGACTGCTTCATCCAATTTCTTTTTGTTTCTTTCTCCATGACGTCGCAAAGCAAAGGCGATGTTGTCATAGATCGATTTACTGAAAGGGTTTGGTCGTTGGAAAACCATGCCGATCCGCTTACGCATTTCGAAGACATCGACTTCTTTCGTGTTCACGTCGACCCCTTTGTACATGATGTTTCCTGTGACTCTCGTATTTGCGATTCCGTCATTCATTCGATTCAAGGAACGCAGATACGTTGATTTTCCGCAACCAGAGGGACCGATCAATGCGGTGATTTTATTCTTTTCAAATTGTAGATCAATGCCTTTGATGGCTTCATTTGATCCATACCATACATGCAAGTCAGTGGTATAAAGCGCCACATCTTCTGGTTTATCGAAGGTAATGATATTTCGATCATCCCAATTGTAATCGTTCATACTGTCATTCTCCTTATGCTGACGTCATTTTCTTGTACAACCGTTTGCCAGCTGCACGGGCGCCAAAGTTAAATAGCAAGACGGCAATGATCAATACTGCCGAAGCTCCAGCTGAAACTTGTGCGCCATCAGGCATCGTGCCCTCTGTATTGATTTTCCAAATATGGACTGCCAGCGTCTCCGCTTGTCGGAAAAGACCGATCGGGCTGGAAACACTCAATGGATTCCAGTTTGTAAAATCAAGGGCCGGTGCACTTTGTCCTGCAGTATAGATCAGCGCTGCCGCTTCACCAAAAATCCGACCAGAACTTAGAATGACCCCAGTCAAAATCCCTGGTGTTGCTTCTGGAACAATGATGCGTGTGACCGTTTCCCAACGTGACAAACCAAGAGACAAGCCTGCTTCACGTTGCGTGTAATGAATTGCTTGAAGTGATTCTTCTACATTTCTCGTCAATAGTGGCAAATTGAAGAAGGTCAATGCCAAGGCACCAGAAATAATTGAAAAGCCATAACCAAACTGAATAACAAAGACTAAGAAACCAAAGAGACCGACAACCACTGAAGGCAGTGAGCTCAAAATCTCGATCGATGTCCGAATGATATCCGTTAACCAGTTTTTCTTTGCATACTCTGATAAGTAGATCCCCGCTCCTAAAGAAATCGGGAAGCTAATGATCATTGTTACTAAAAGCAAGTAAAGGGAATTGAACAATTGGATGCCGATCCCGCCGCCTTCTTGATACGCTTTTGAAGAAGAGGTCAGAAATTCCCAGCTAATGTGAGGAACCCCCCGAACCAAAATGTACAGTAATAAGGAAGCCAAAATCAAAACAATGATTCCAGCAACGGCATACAAGACGCCGGTAGCAATTTTATCTGAACGTTTTGCATTCATTATTTCAAGGCTCCTTTCTTCCCAATAAAGCGAATAACAATGTTAAATAGTAAGGACATCAATAACAAGATCAAGGCTAATGACCATAAAACATTATTTTGGACTGTCCCCATGATCGTATTTCCGATACCCATCGTTAGGATAGAAGTCAATGTTGAAGCTGGTGTCACTAAGCTAGTTGGCATCAATGCCGCATTACCAATAACCATTTGAATCGCCAATGCTTCACCAAACGCCCGCGCCATTCCAAAAACAACCGCTGTTAAAATACCAGGAACAGCTGCTCGTAAAACAACTTTGTAAATCGTTTGCCAGCGAGTCGCACCTAAAGCTAACGAAGCTTCACGATAATGCCGTGGAACTGCCCGCAAAGCGTCGACAGTCATCGTAGTCACTGTCGGTAAGATCATGATAAACAGGACAAACGTCCCTGCCAAGATCCCAAAACCAGTACCGCCAAAAACGGAGCGGACTGCTGGTACAACGACAGACAAACCGATGAATCCATAAACAACTGAAGGGATACCGACTAAAAGTTCGATGACCGGCTGCAAGATCTTCTCTCCATTACGAGGTGAGATTTCTACCATAAAGACGGCTGCACCGATGGCAAAAGGTGTTGCCACGATCGCTGATAAGAACGTTACGAAGAACGATCCTAGAATCATCGGCAAGGCACCAACTAACGGTTGTCCATCAGGTCCCACAGCACTCGGATTCCATTGGGTACCAAACAAAAAGTCAAACACATTGACTTTGTCTACAAAGAATGTCGCTAATCCTCGGCTAGCAACGAAATAAAAAATGGAGATCACAACCAAAACAATCAACGCGATACAAAGAAAACTGATTAGTTTTCCTCTTTGTTCCATTCTTGCGCGCTTAGATTTTTTTGTTAACACTTCTTTTACATTTTCCACGAGGGTTCCTCCTCAAAAATCAAACTAAACTCATAACCATTAGTTTATCGGTTCAACATCAATTTCTGTTAAAGCTTGTGTAAATTTTGTGTAAAGATTATTCAACAATATTGCCTTCCCAGTCTCTTTCCACCTGCATGATGGAAATTGGAATATAGCCTAGATCCCCAACGATATGCTCTTGGACTTCGTCAGAAAGCATATATTCTAAAAACTCAGCAGTTAATCCGGTTGGTTCTCCTTTTGTATACATATGCTCATACGCCCAAACTTTCCAATCATTCGTCGTCACATTTTCAATCGTAGGTTCAACGCCATCAATTGAAAGGACATTGACTTCATCAGTCACATAAGAAAATGCAACGTAGCTAATAGCCCCTGGTGTATCAGAAACGATCGAGCGTACCATCCCACTAGAATCTTGCTCTTGAGAAGGAATAGCGGTTTCGCCATCCATGATCCATTTTTCAAATGTGCTTCTCGTACCACTACCTGTCGCCCGGTTCAATAAAACGATTGGCAGATCATTTCCACCGACTTCGCTCCAATTGGTGATCTTTCCTAAGAAGATATTTTTTAGATCTTCTGTGGAAATGTCTGTGATACCAACTCCTTTGTTAACGATTGGTGTGATTCCCACCGTTGCCACCCGATGATCAACAAGGGCATCAGCATCGATTCCTGGCTTTTCTTCCGCAAACAAATCAGAATTTCCGATATCGACTGCACCGGCTTGGACTTGACTTAGTCCAGTTCCGCTTCCGCCTCCTTGGACATTGATGAACCGTCCTGGATTTGAGTTTTGAAATTCTTCTGCAACTGTTTCTACTAGCGGCTGCAAAGCAGAGGAACCGACTGCGGTGATCGATTCTCCTCTATCTGCCCAGCTTGCACATCCTGAGAGTAAAATAACCAATCCGATAATAGGACTTAGAAGTTTAAATTTTTTCATCATAACGCTCCTTGTACTTTCGTAAGTCATTGATCTTAAAAATCAATTATTTTCATTTTACCATTAGTTGAATTTAATGAAAATTATTATTTGCTTTTTTTTCTGGAACAGCGTCCGTTCGTTTATTTAAAACGCTTTTTTTCTTTCTCAAAATAACTGTTTCGTAAAAAAAATGACAGAATTTCTTAATTAAATTACGTGCATCCAGAAGGTATGCTATGCTATACTGTGAGAGGAAACGTATTTTAAAAGAACATAATTATTAATCTTGCTTCCCCAATCAAGTACAATATGTTGTTATGTTCAGCGTTTTCACGATTTCATCAACATTTCCCCAAAATGTCTGTTGAATCGAAACGGCAGAAAGAAGCATTTCTATGCATCTTCTGCCGTCTTTTTTTACTCTAATTCACTTAGCCACGCAGCCATCTGCTCAACGATGGCTTTTTGCTGTGCTTCATTTGATAAATCAGCAGCGGCTTCTCCTTTTTGTAACCCATAGGTACCAAAGCCAGCATGATTGCCGCCTTCGATCGTTTGGAACGTGGTAGATTCTGGAAGGAAGCTGCGGGCAGCTTGCCAATTTTCTTGATTGACCACCTGATCTTGACTCCCTGTCAACGATAGCACAGAAATCGACTGATCAGCCAAAGACCCTTTTTCATCGGGATAGCTTGCGAAGAAAAAGACCCCTTTTAAATCCTTGTCGTTTGCAGCCAATTGATTCGCTGCAAAACGGCTCGCCATTACCCCACCTAATGAATGACCACCAATGACATAGGAGTTATGGGGAATTTCTTTCAAGACCTCTTCTGCACGATTGCCTGATAAAACAGCCATGTTAAAGGGCATTTTAACGATCGCGACAGGATAGCCTTTTTCCGCTAAACCTGCTGCCCATACACTATAGCTTTCCGCATCGACAAGGGCGCCGGGATAGAAAATGACCAATGGCTTTTCTTCATCTCCAGCAAAATAAAGGACATTCCCCTCATCTTCTGCCTCTTTCGCAGCTGTGACTGCAGCATCAACTGCTGGGTAGTGTAGTTGTTGCCAACCGATCCAACCGGCAATAGTTAAAATAACAACGGTGACCAATACACCAATCAAAACTTTTGTTCTTTTTCTCATCATATCCTCCTGCAAAAAAGAAGATCAGGAAAGGATGGCAGACGAAACTTGCTGGTCCATCATCTCCTGAATCTTTCTACGAATGTTTCCCAATTTTTATCGGTGTGCAAGTGCCAATAGTTCTCGTGCATGTTCGATCGTTAAATCGGTGATTTCTGCACCTGAGAGCATACGGGCGATCTCTGCCACCCGTTCTTCTTTAGATAGTTTACGGACGTGGGTTTCTGTCCGTCCTTCTTGAATTGCTTTTTCAATAAAATATTGATTATCCGCTACAGCAGCTACTTGCGGCAAGTGAGTGATACACAAAACTTGCGAATTGGCTGCGATCTTGGCGATTTTTTCAGCAATTGCTTGGGCTACTCGGCCACTGACCCCAGTATCAACTTCGTCAAAAACAATACTGGTGATTCCTTGTTTCCGAGAGAAAATTGATTTGAGGGCCAGTAAGATCCGTGAAAGTTCTCCCCCAGAAGCAACCCGCACCAACGGCTTCATGCCTTCACCAGGATTTGTGGTCAAATAAAATTCTACGGTGTCAAATCCGCTGCTACTCAATTGTTTTGAGCCAGGTGCAAACCGTACTTCAAATTGTGCGTGCTCCATGTACAGCTCTTTTAACTCTTGAACGATTTCTTTTTCTAAACGATGAGCCAGTTCACGTCGTTTGACGTGCAAGGCTTCCGCCAGCTGCCAAACTGCTTCAGCTTTTTGGGCAAGCTCTTCTTCTAATTGCTCCAACTGACCTTCTGTATAGGCAGACTCGCTGATTTCTTTACTGATCTCATCATAGTAAGCAAGAATCACAGGAATCGACTCCCCGTATTTGCGCTTCAATTGACGAATCGTTTCCAGCCGCGAAATGACTTCTTCCAGTCGGCCTTCATCTAATTCAAGATTGTCGACTTGCCGCGAAATATCAGTGGCTGCATCTTGCAACAAGTAATACGCACTTTGGATCGCTTCACTGATTTTTTCGTAAGCCGGATCAAGATGGGCGATTGACTGGATCTCGGATAAAGCTACACTGACCCCATCTAGGCTATTGACTTCTTCGGCAGATAAGGCACCATAGCTTTGCCCTAGAGCATCCACGATTTTTTGATAATTGGTCAGTTTTTCTCGTTCATCGATCAGCAGTTCTTCTTCATTTTCCATCAATTCTGCTTGGGCGATTTCTTCTTGTTGAAAACGCAACATGTCCATTCGCTGGACATATAGCTGTTCATTTTCTTGAATGGTCCTGACGTGTTTTTCTAAAGAGCGATAGCTTTGATAGGCTTGACGGTAATCCGCAAGCTCCGCTTTAAAGCTATCATCCCCAAACCCATCCATCAAGGTCAAATGTTTTTCTGGCTGCAGCAGCTCTTGATGCTCATTTTGTCCTTGGATATCGACCAAGAATAAACCGATTTGACGCAAAACCGACAAGGTAACGGTTCGACCATTGACACGACAAATATTTTTCCCCGATTGAGAGATATCTCGTTGTACGATCAAAACTTCTTCTTCATCAATACCTAAATCTGCGGTCAAGTCTTTGAACTCCTGCTGATTCGGCCATTCGAAGATCCCTTCTAAACGGCATTTCTCTGCTCCTTGACGCAAATAGTCGCTGGAACCTCTACCGCCTGCTAGCAAACCCATCGCATCGATAATAATTGATTTCCCGGCACCTGTCTCACCTGTCAGTGCCGTCATTCCCTCATGGAAAGATAAGTGCAAGTTGGAAATAATCGCAAAATTTTGGATCGACAATTCTAAAAGCATCCCTTGCCTCCTCTTCTAAACGTAACGTTGGAAATCCCTGAATAGGTTCTCAGTATCTGCTTCTGTTCTAGTGATCATCAAGACGTTGTCATCATCGTTTAACGTGCCAAATAATTCCTTGGCATAACGTTTATCGATTAAATTCGCCAAAGCCGAGGCATTGCCGGGCAGTGTGCGCAGGATCACAAATTTGTCCATTCGATCGACAGAAACAAAAGCCGTTTTTAGGATTTTATCAAGTTTACCACTCACGTCTTCCGTTGTCTCTTGTGGGATACTGTAGCGATAGCCGCCTTTTTGGGAAGGAACTTTCACTAACTTCAATTCCTTGATATCTCTTGATATGGTTGCTTGTGTGACTGAGACGCCGCGATCTTTTAACAACTCGACAAAATCTTCTTGTTTCTGAATATCTTGTTCACTTAACAATCGTGTAATCAAGCGATGCCGTTCTTTTTTTCTCATCTCTTGTTCCTCCTGAATGAATTCCTACTAATTTTATCCTATTTTGCGCAAGAAAGAAAGAGAGCCGACAAGTAAAATGTCCACTCTCTTCCATTCTTTATTTTGGTTGATGAAAGGTCTCATGTGCTGATGCAACAACTTTCGGGATATCGATCCCTGCTGCGGTACCTTCTTGCAGGCTTTTCTTTAAATGTACGATAAACTCGATATTCCCTTCGCCACCAGTGATTGGTGAAAAACTTAGGTTTAAGACATCGAAGTTTGTTTTCTTAGCAAATGCTAGTACTTCCTCCAAAACTCGTTCATGGGTTTTGGGATCACGAACGATCCCATTTTTCCCGACTGCTTCTTTGCCCGCTTCAAATTGCGGTTTAATCAGCGCCATCACTTCGCCATCCGCTACCAAAATATCATATAGCGGGGGTAAAATCAGTTTAAGTGAAATAAAAGAAACATCGATCGTAGCGGCATCTGGAAGACCGTCTAAAAAATCAGTTGGTTTTGCATAACGGAAGTTGACCCGCTCCATTACGATCACTCGCTCATCTTGCCGCAGCTTCCAGGCTAACTGATTGTAACCGACATCCAATGCATAGCTTTTTTTGGCACCATTTTGCAATGCCGCATCAGTAAAACCACCGGTGGATGCGCCGATGTCTAACATGATTTTATCGGTTACGTCAAAATCAAAGACTTTGAGTGCTTTTTCTAACTTGAGACCACCACGAGAAACATAAGGCAGCTTTTTGCCTTTGATCTGCAGCAGTGTATCTGCGGCAATTTTTTCTCCCGGCTTATCTAGGCGCTCATTATTTTTTTCTTTGTACACCAATCCAGCCATCACTCCCCGTTTGGCTTGCTCGCGGGTCTCAAACAGGCCTTGCTGGACAGCTAAAACATCTACTCGTTCTTTCTTCATGCGTTCCCTCGAATCTCAAATCGTTCCACAAATGCCAACAAAACATCCGGCGTAAATTGACCGTATTGACTTAATTGCGCCAGAATTTCTTTGGCCTTGCCTAATTCTTCTGTCAAGGCTTGCTGCGCGCCTGCTAAGCCAAGTAAAGCAGGATAGGTACTTTTCGCCAATTCGTCATCTCGACGGACAACTTTGCCTAGCTCTTCGGTCGTACTAGTGGCATCCAGCAGATCGTCGCGAATTTGAAAGGCTAACCCAATATGCTGGGCAAAGCGATCCAATTCATGCAGAACTTCTTCCGTCTGGTCGGCTAAGACACCTCCAGCAATCACCGCAAAGCGGATCAATTCTCCAGTTTTCCGTTCATGAATGGACATCAGTTCCTCAAGACTAAGGGCTTGGTTTTCTCCTTGAATATCAGCTGCTTGGCCGGCGACCATGCCTTGTGTTCCCGCCGCTTTACTCAATTGCTGCAGCAGCAAGACTTTTTGATTGGCTTCGATCTCCGCCATAGCGACTAATTGAAATGCAGCCGTCAAAAGACCATCTCCAGCTAAAATCGCTAAAGCTTCACCAAAAACCTTATGGTTGGTAGGTTTGCCTCGACGCAGATCATCGTTGTCCATTGCTGGAAGATCATCATGGATCAGCGAATACGTATGCACCATTTCTAGGGCTGCCGCACACTGGTACACCGCGGTATTGACGGGTTTGTGAAAAGCGGCGACTGTTGCTGCCAATAAAAGCGGGCGAATACGTTTGCCGCCAGCTTGGATCGAATACTGCATGCTTTTAAACAATCGTTGATCAGAGGTGTGTTCTTTGACAAAGCGCTCCATGACTTCTTCAATCAATGGGGCGTGTTCTTTTGTGAATTCTGTTAAAGCACTCATTGGTTTTCCTCTTCAAAAGGCACTTCTTCGTTAGATTCTGTCATCATTTTTGTTAAGGACTTTTCCGCTTTACTCAAAGTGTCCTTGCATTGCTTACTCAAAACCATCCCTTTTTGAAAAGCATCTAGTGCCTCTTCTAAGGGAACATCCCCTTGTTCCAAACGGGTTACAATTTGTTCTAATTCTTGTAATGATTCTTCAAATGTTGGATTTGCCATGATTAACTCCTTCTGTACTAATAACTTCGACAAGTGCTTGGCCATCTTGGTAATGAATCGTCAGCTGGTCTTCTGGCTCGATCGTATCAATCGATTTGATCACCTGCTCATTTTTCGTGGTATAGCTGTAGCCCCGACCCATGATTTTCAGTGGGCTTAGCAAATCAAGAGATTGGACTGCATTTGCAAATTGATTTTCTTTTGCTGCATAAATATCTTTCATGGCTTTCATTAAGCGTTGGGAAAGATAACTGACCTCTTGGTTGCTAGCTTGCAATCGCGCTTTTGGTTGTTGTTGTGCTAACCGTGAAATCAATTGCTGTGCATGGCGATCCTTGTCATAAAGCAAGGTTTGCAGACCTTGCTGCATCCGCTGCTGCAACTGATCGAGTTTGATGGACTGTGCCTCATACAAGCGCTCTGGTTGTCGAAAAACATATGATCCAATCACTCGCTGATAGCGTTCTTGTTTGTACTGGATCTGGTGCATAAAAGCTTGCTCTAATCGGGCTTGTCTTTCTTCGATCCGCAAAATCTCTTCTGATAGGACGGGCACTGCTAATTCGGCAGCTGCGGTCGGAGTTGCCGCCCGCACATCCGCCACTAAATCGGCAATTGTCGTATCAGTTTCATGCCCCACTGAAGAAATAACGGGGGTTTTTGCGTCAAAAATGGCTCTTGCCACTCGTTCTTCATTGAAAGGCCAGAGGTCCTCAATCGACCCACCCCCACGTCCGATGATCATAGTATCAAAGGTACCATCGGCTTCGACTCGTTGGATATTTTTCACCACATCATCCGCGGCTTTGTTGCCTTGTACCACGGTTGGATACAAAACGATCTGAGCAATGGGATAACGCCGCTGGGTCGTCGTGATGATATCTTTGATCACCGCCCCACTAGGACTGGTCAAGACTGCGATGCGTTTCGGGTATTTCGGCAACGACTGCTTCGGTGCAGAAAATAATCCTTCCGCTGCCAATTTCTGCTTTAATTGTTCATAGGCTTGATAAAGGGCACCGACACCGTCTGGTTCCATGTGATCGATCACCATCTGGTAATTTCCGCTTGCCTCATACAAGGTGATACGTCCAACCGCCATGACTTTCATGCCCTCTTCTGGTTGAAAGCGCAGCTTGTCAAAAGCGCCCTTGAACATGACGGTCGAAATTTTTGCACCATCATCCTTTAAACTAAAGTATTGGTGATTGGGGCGACGACGAAAATTAGAGATCTCCCCCGTCAAATAAACCCGCTCTAAATACGGATCGACGTCAAACTTACGCTTGATATATTTTGTTAATGCGGTCACCGTTAAATATTCTTGCGCCATTTAGTTTTTCATTGTCTCCTTTGCTGCCTCGATCGTTTGGGCCATCAACATCGTGATCGTCATTGGTCCTACACCTCTAGGTACCGGGGTGATATAGCTAGCGATCGGTTCGACTTCATCAAATTTCACATCGCCGATCAACTTGCCATTGGCATCCCGATTCATTCCTACATCGATCACCACGGCCCCTTCTTTTACGAAGTCTTTTGTGACAAAATGACCGCGGCCGATCGCCACGACTAAAATGTCCGCTTGCTTCGCTAACTCAGGCAGATTTTTGGTTTTTGAATGAGCAATAGTCACGGTGGCATTTGCCCCTAAGAGCAAGTGCGCCATCGGTTTTCCGACAATGTTGCTGCGGCCGATAACTAAAGCATTTTTCCCTTCCAATTCGATCCCATATGCGGCAAACATTTTCATGATGCCATAAGGGGTACAAGGAATTCGGTCAGGTACACCGGCAAATAATTTTCCTAAATTGATTGGATGAAAACCGTCGACATCTTTTTCCGGTTTGATGGCTAACAGCACTTTTTCTTCATTGATATGTTTTGGCAAAGGAAGTTGAACCAAAATGCCGTGAAAGGCATCATCGTTATTGAACTGTTCGATTTCTGCTAATAATTCTGCCTCAGTAATGGATTCAGGATAGCGGGCAACACGGGAATTGATGCCGATTTTCGCCGCAGCTAGTTCTTTATTTTTCACATAAGTCTGGCTTGCTTTGTCTTCTCCAACAAGTAAAACAACTAATCCCGGTGTCACACCCTGCTCTTTTAGTGTTGCTGTCTCTGAAAGAAACGCTGCTTGCATTTTTTCAGCCAATTCTTTTCCATTGATCAATGTACCCATTCTGACAACTCCTCCAACCTGATTATACTGACTTATTTTGTAAAAAGAAACGCACCAATCGTTTGTCGATCTGCTTCTTCATGTTTTCTATCATAGCATTTTCTGAAAAGAAAAACACCGTCTAACGCTCCCTTTTTTCGGAAAAAACGAGGGCAAACCGACAAAGTGTATGCAAAAAAACCGAACGATCAAGCAGGACCGTCAAAACAAGGCGGTTGCTCACAAATCGTTCGGTTTCTGCCTCGATCGAAAAAAGGCTGTTTTCTTTTGATCGATAGTGTTAAGGCTAAAAATTACTCACTTACTTGGTTGTTTTTTGTTTCTAGCTCTTGATTGACAGTCGATAAAATACCGTTGACAAACTTTCTTGACTGATCGTCACTAAAGGTTTTCGCTAATTCGATCGCTTCATTCAAAGCCACACGATTCGGCACATTATCCACATAGATCATTTCATACAAAGCGATTCGTAAAATCGTCACGTCCATTTTTGATAAACGCTGGATTTTCCAACCGGCTTTTAGATGACTTTGAATGACTTCATCCAAGGCTTCTTTATAATGACAGACACCTGCCACTAATTGATCTAAATAAACAGGGACAAAATGCTCTTGTTCTTCATCAATCAATTCATGGTGTTCCAACTCGATGGCATGCATGATGGCATCTTGTTTCGTTAAATCTTTGTTAAAGTCTAGTGGAAATAAAGCTTGTAACGCCATTTTCCGTATTTCATGCCGTGATAATTCTTTACTCATTTTCTTCCTCGTCGTTTCCAAATAATTCTTCGATGTCTGGTAAATCTACTTTTTCTGGCACGACTGCCACAACATGAACATTTACTTCAGCCAGTTGCACATCTGTCATAAATAAGACTTGCTGTTTGACCCGTTCTTGGATCTCCATTGCCACTTTAGGCACTGACATCCCATAAGTGATATAGCAGTAGATATCCACTTTGATCCCTGTTTCATCGATCGTTAAGTAGACTCCTTTGCCATGAGCTGCGCGGCCTAGTAATTCAGTGACACTGTTTGCCAGTGTTCCTCGCATTCCATAGACACCTTCCACTTTAGAAGCAGCGATCCCAATAATGATCTCGATCACTTCTGGCGCGATGACGATTTCGCCTAATTCAGGACTTGCATTTAATACAAGGTTTTTATCTTCATTCATACGTTTTTGCCTCCATTCTAAACAGCTGTACCGTATTGTTTGTAAAAAAATCGCTCGTTTTTTCCGTTTGAAGCAAGCCAGCGCTTGATTCAATCAATAACATCCATGGCACAGTGTTTCTTCTCGCTCTAAGTTTATCATTTTCTGCACTGAGAATCTATAATAACCCACTATTCTCAATGAATTTTCTGAAAAACAAGGTCGATGAATCAGAGAATGATCAATTCTTTCGGTGAATGTGTCAACACTTTATTACCAGTTTCAGTGATCAAAAGATCATCCTCGATACGAACGCCGCCAATTCCTGGAAGATAGATGCCTGGTTCATCTGTAATGACGTTTCCGACAACAAATGCTTTATCAGCACGGAAGGAGACATTTGGTCCTTCGTGGATTTCTAAACCAATCCCATGGCCTGTTGAATGACCAAAAGCATCCCCGTAGCCAAAGGAAGCTATGTGATCCCGGGCGATCGCATCTAGTTCAATTCCGGTCATTCCAGGTTTTGCTGCTGCCAAGACTTTTTCTTGTGCTTCTAGCACGATTTGATAGATTTCTTTCAATTTATCGCCAGGATCCCCCACAGCAAAAGTTCTGGTCATATCAGACACATAGCCTTGATAGTAACAGCCAAAGTCTAACGTGATCAGATCGCCTTGTTCAATCACTTTTTCACTGGCAACCCCATGGGGCATTGCTGAACGAAGACCACTGGCCACGATCGTTTCAAAAGATACGCTTGTGGCACCTAATGAACGCATAAAGAAATCTAACTGATTCGCCACTTCGATTTCGGACATCCCTGGGCGGATCATTTTCAAAATATGTTCGAACCCTTGATCGGCGATATGGCAGGCTTGTTGGATCAATGCGATCTCTTCCTCATCTTTGACTTCCCGCAATGCCTCGATCATACCAGATACAGGAGCTAATGAGGATTCCTCAATCAAGTCTTCTAAGACGGAGTATTCAGCAAAGCTGACGAAACTTTCTTCAAATGCTAAGACATTGATTTCTTCCTTTTGGCAGATAGTTGCAACTTCTTCAAAAATCGGTCCACTATTTTTTACGATCTCAAATCCTTGGGCTTGGGCAGCTGCTTGCTCTGTATATCGGAAATCTGTTACAAAAAAAGCTTTGTCCAACGTAATGACTGCTAAACCAGTTGTACCAGTAAAGTTTGTCAAGTAACGCAAATTGTATGGGCTGGTGATCAAGAACCCATCAATCGAATCTTTTCTCATTGCTTCACGTAATTTTTCAACTCTTAACATGTATCGTTCCCTACTTTCTTGTTCTATACGATAGTATTATAACAAACTTCCAGAAAAAGCGGAAAGTAAGCGAAAAGTTTTCTAAAAAATCAAACAATACGAACCTAAAGAATGGTGTTTTAAAAAGACTCTAGTTGGCTCTCTCGTTGTTCTTTTCTAGATAACTTTAATCCACAAAAAAAGCAACCCAATCAACGGATTGCTTCTTTGATAATTATCTTTTACGTCCCAAAAAGAATGATACGACAGCCACGAAAATGACTGCCCCAATGATTGCTGGCACGATTGCCATTCCTGCCACTTGCGGTCCCCAAGTGCCGAATAAACCTTGTCCGATTGATGCGCCCACAAGTCCTGCCACGATATCAAAAATGCAACCGCGTTTTTCTCCTGCGATAGCGCCACCGATTGAACCGATGACCGCTCCCACGATCAATGTCCATAAAAAGTGCATAATAACCCCTCCTAAACTTTCTTATAAAAAGGGTAACATATTGAGAATCAATTGGAAAAACATATGCTCTCTTGTTATTTTCTACGGGTAATTGCCCGTTTCAAGATATCGAAAAAGCCAAGAGAATGGACCATATGATCTGGGTCAACGTATTCGCGAATTGCCCGCAGAACTTTTTTTGGTTCTTTTGATGAGAAGGTATATGTCCCATTCTTTTTGGTCCGAATCGCATACCGTGGGATCCAGCGTCCTTTGAACAAGACCGAAGCGATCACATAGTCGACATCTTCCCAAGGAATTTGAATAAACTTGCGTTTGTCACGATCATTATAAAACTCAAAGGCATTATCGCCGATCATTATTTTGCCGTATTCATTGATACCTAAAAAAGACGTAGCATCGATCGTCAAATCAACTTTTGTATTAAGGGATTGTACCATTTGCGCTTACTCCATTCTATATCGTCTTATCGTTACCTATTATACGTGTTTGCGGCATGTTTGGCGAATAAATAAAAAGATGCTTGGGTCTCCCCAAGCACCTATCATTGAAAAGATTATAACAATCCGATCAAGTGTCCACCGATACCGACTAAGAATAGACCGATAATAATGACGATTGGAGAAACTTTTTTCTTCAATAACCACATACATAACAAAGTAAGCAATAGTGCAGCTAAACCAGGAATCAATTGATCCAAGTTGTTTTGCAATGTTGTTACTTTTGTATCAGTCAATGCACGGCCTTCAGCTACTTGTTGGAAGGCTTGTTGCAAACCAGCTGAACCAGAAGGCAAGTTCGCCCAGTCGACATAAGCACCTTCATCAAGCGGTACGCTTGAGACAACTGGTGCAAAGGAAATCGATACCCAACGTTGAACAAGTGACCCTAATACGAACATACCTAAAATAGAAGCACCTTTTGTTACATCTTGTAGCAAACCACCTGAAAGGTCATCTGTGATTTTAGAACCAGCACGGTAGCCGAATTCTTGTGTGTACCACATAAATGCCCAACGGATGATGTTCCAAGCAACGAAGAAGATGATTGGGCCTAAGATGTTTCCGCCTAAAGCAAGAGAAGCACCTAATGCACCTAACATCGGACGTACAGTAAACCAGAACACAGGGTCACCGACACCGGCTAAAGGACCCATCATCCCAACTTTTACCCCTTGGATCGCTACGTCATCGACAGGCGCGCCATTGGCACGTTCTTCTTCTAACGCTAAAGTTACACCTAAGATTGGTGATGC
This sequence comes from Enterococcus sp. AZ095a, assembly GCF_050546735.1. Taxonomy (NCBI): domain Bacteria; kingdom Bacillati; phylum Bacillota; class Bacilli; order Lactobacillales; family Enterococcaceae; genus Enterococcus; species Enterococcus sp. AZ095a. The sequence continues at coordinate 2,131,540 of NZ_CP172953.1, forward strand.
GATATATGGGTGAGTATTAAAGAATTCTAAGTGACGCTTCAAAGCAGCGGCACGGTCTTCTTTTGTTTTGTATAATTTTTTGATTGCTGGAATCATTGAGAATGCCCAACCACCATTTTGCATACGTTCATAGTTCCATGAACCTTGAATGAAGGTAGAGCGCCATGCTACGGCTAAACGATCTTTTTTATTTAATTGAATTTTTTCTGCCATTTTTTTCTCCTCCTTCGATTCTAATAGTCATTCAAGATATCGCCTAGAGGGTCGCCAGTGTTGCTGCCGCCGCCTCCATTTGATGATCCGCCCATTTTAGTTAGGTTCAAGTAGATCAATGCGATTGCTACTGCCAAGGCACCGATAGCGATCAATGTCAATTGAGAGATAGCTGCGATTACGAAACCGATAATAAAGAATGGCCATACTTCGCGAGTTGCCATCATGTTGATAACCATTGCGTAACCAACGGCAACAACCATACCACCACCGATAGCCATACCATCAGTTAACCATGCAGGCATTGATTCTAAGAAGTTTTGAACAGTTGCAGCAGGGATAGCCAACAATGCAGCTGCAGGAATCGCAATACGAACCCCTTGCATACATACAGCGATCACGTGCCACATTTCGATTTTACGAATGTTGCCTTCTTCAGCAGCAGCATCCATAAAGTGAACGATTGGCACAGCCAATGTACGAACGATCATTGTCAAGAACAACCCAGCAACAGCTAGAGGGATCGCAACGGCAATCGCTGTATCAACACCAGCAGTTCCTTGTCCACCTAAAACTAAAATAATTGCAGATGCGACAGACGCCAATGCAGCATCAGGTGCAACAGCGGCACCGATATTTGCCCATCCAAGTGCGATCATTTGTAATGATCCGCCCAAAATGATACATGCTTCCAAATTACCGGTCACTAAACCGATCAAAGTACACGCGATTAGCGGTTGATGGAATTGGAATTCATCCAAGATCCCTTCCATACCAGCTAAAAAGGCAACGAGTACTACTAATACCATAGATATAATAGTCATGATAGACCTCCTATTTAGTTGAATACGTTTCTATTTATTTGCCAATTCATTTTTGGCTTTGCGTAAGATTTCATCCATGTTGTCTCGAGAGTCATTTGGTACTTTACGCACATCGAATTTGATGCCGCGTTCTTTCAAATCTTCAAATGTATTCACATCATCTGTACCCATCGACAATACTTTACTTACAACAACTTTCCCAACAGAGTGAGCCATTGAACCAACGTTCACTTCAGTTATATCAACGCCACCTTCAACAGCACGTAATACATCTTGTGGGTTTTCAAATAATAGTAAAGCTTTCGTATTCCCGAAACGAGGGTCTTTAGAAACTTCAATCATTTTGTCCACTGGAATGACGTTCGCTTTTACTCCTGGAGGAGCTGCTTGTTCGATCAGTTTTTTACGCAAGTCATCTTTTGCCACCGCGTCAGAAACAACGATGATCCGAGATGGATTCACTGATTTTGTCCAAGCTGTAGCAACTTGACCATGCAACAAACGTGAATCGACACGAGCAAGTACGATTTTGATTTTGCCATCGCCTAGAACAGTTCCCGGAGGAAGTGATCCTTTAGGTTGATCGTCTTGCACTGCTTTTGGTGCTGAAGCTTCTTCTGGTTCAAGTTCTTCTGGTTTGACCTTGACCCCTTCTTTAGCTGTTTCAACGATATGCGCAGCAATTTCATGCGCTGTATTCATTGAAAAACGTGAAGCATAGGCTTCGATCACCATTGGTAAATTCATACCAGCAACGATTGCCCATTTGTCTTTGTGATCTTCAAACAAGCTGTTCGCTTGGTTGAAAGGAGTACCACCCCAAAGATCAACTAAGAATAATACTTCTTCTTGATCGTCAAATGTAGCAATTGCTTCTTGCATTTTTACCTTGATGTCATCCGGACCTTCACTTGGCATCAATGTAACAGCTTTAACATTTTCTTGTTCGCCGAAGATCATTGAACCAGATTGCAAAATGCCGTTAGCAAATTCTCCATGACTTGCTAGGATAATTCCTACCATCTTTTTACCTCCTATATCAAAATTGAAAAATGTGACACGAATACGAAAGAAAAAACAACATCGAAAAACTAAGGGTGACTACCTTCTTTTTCCAAAATATCCTTCAAAAAGATTTTACGATCAGCTGGAACTTTGCGTATCTCCACTTCAATGCCTTGGTTTTGCAAGTAAAGCAATGAAGCAAGATCTTGATCATTGACTGACACGAAATTAGTGATCATTCGTTTTCCCATTGAAAAACTCATACCGCCGATATTGACGGAACGAATGTCAATGCCTCCTTTAACCAGAGTCACGACATCTTGAGGGTTGGTAAATAATAACATGACTTTTTGCGTATTAAATAATGTGTTATGCGCCACCTCAAGCATTTTCGCTACTGTCACCACATTGGATTTGATCCCTGGTGGAGCAGCTTCTTTCAAGAGAAACTTTCGTAATTGGTCATTTGCGACTTCATCACTGACCACGATGATTCGATTGATACCAGTCATTTTCGACCAAGCTGTGGCGACCTGACCATGAATCAACCGATCGTCGATTCGGGCAAGACGTATATCCATTCCCATTGTGCAAGCCTCCTACATCCATCGATCCGCTTTTCATATTGAGGATCTGTTCTTTTTTCAATCACCTCCTGTATCCACTTATATAGAAGCAAGAAGCGTGCCAAGTTTTTCCGATACACTATTCTTGAAAAACTTTAAGAATCAGCATTCAGATAATACACTAAAAAAGATACACTAAAAAATACTGTATCTTTTTTAGTGTATCTGTATTATTTGTAAGAATTAAAAATACATTTCTTTTTCGTGATGGTTTTTGATCAGCTCTAGCAGATAGTACTCTTCAGTCTTAGGCACTTCGATATTCATCAAGCGTGAAAACGATTGGACATGCACATGCAATTGGCCATAAAGCGGATTCTCCTCCATCGCTGCTAAATCAATTTCAGAAACAGTCAATGGCTGCCGCAGTAAGATCCGCTCCAGCATACCTGCGCCATGCATCACAAAATTGATCTGAAAGCCTTGCTGCGCCCCTACCAAATCCAAATCGTGAATGATCTCTTCGCCAAATTTCCACAACGGCTCTACTACTTTTTTCGCATTGATATAGGTAAAGTTTTCCTCTAAATACCGGACACAGATTTCCTTTGCCTGCCGATCATCTAGCTGCACTTCATCTTCAAAACTCAAATCGTTCTCTAATAGGATATCATCCAACAAAAGATCAACATCTTGGTCGATAAAACGTTCTAATGAAATAAACGGTGCGTCGATATGGGGATCGATGATCCCTGTTGCGGCAATCAGTCGATAGCGCTGTTGAATTTGATCCAAGTCCGTCCTCAGATCCGCCACCGATAACGTCACCACTTCGACATTTTGGTTTTGACGTTTTGACAATGAGCTTTGGATCAATTCTTTGATGCGCTGCGCCGTTCCCTTTCCCGAAGCGCAGACCGCTAGAATCGCTTTAGGATGGTGGTTTTGTGTCACTGGTTCTTCCACAGTGACCGCTCCATACCCGCGGAACTTCCGTAATGAATCATAGAGCTGATCGAGGTCCGTGCCGATCACTGACGCTTTACGGACCGTCTCTAGGACGATGGAGGTGGTCACCATATCGACTGTTCGAACAGCCACACCCGTTTCTCGCTGGATTTCATTATTAAAGGTCGCTAAGGACCCCATATCGACTAAGAGGATCACCCCACTGCCATCATTGACTGCCCGTACACTATCCACGATTTTTTTCAACGCCACAGCTGGTGGCATATCTAATGGCATGTCCACCGCTGTCACTTGATCGACTTCCAGCAACTGTTTGACCACTTGTACCATGCTACTGGCTGTGCTGTTGCCGTGGGCTGCAACGACGACGCCGATTTTCCCAGAGGAATGAGAGGTTCTAAGAGAAACCAGAAGAACCGCTAAATAATAAGATTCGCTCTCAGGAATCGCCACTTGGAAACTATCACCAATAAAATCGCGGACTTCTTTGGCGACTTCAAACTCTTGAGGATAGTCAGCTACCATCTGACGAATATTGTCATTGGTTTGTCGTTCTTCTCCCAAATGGATTTTTTTCAAAAACGAGCTGATGTGTAAGCTCATGGCATAGATGAAATTTTGCTGAAAATCATAATTTAAGCGTTGTCGAACCAGCTCATAGATTTGATTTGTTACACTGATCACTTTCTGATCGACAAATTCACTTAGTTTATTGACCGAGTTAAAGGAAAACCCGTGATCTTTATAAAAAGACTTTAAGTGAACATTGATATCTGTTGAGATAAAATGATTGATCGCTTCTTGATCTAACCCATCTGCTTTTAGCAGAGCAGCCTTGTCGCCGATAATATCGTAAAGATTATAAGGCAATTCATAGGAATCTGATTGAATATTGTTTAAGTTTTGATTCGGTTGAATGCTGATCTTCGGTTCAAGGATCTTAGAAAGCTCTGCCAGCTCATTGCGGCGATTCCCCAAAACGATCAATCCTGAACGAATCCCTTCTGGTAAATCGATCAAATCGATTTCAATCTCATCTTGTTGCATATGATTCAAAAAGCCACGTGCACAGACTAGCTGGACATTGGATTTCAATTGACCGATATTCCCAAAACTGACACTACCGATCAACGCTTTGACCACATCTTCTGTCAAGGAGATCGTCCGCTGAATACGGGTCGCCTCTTGCCCGACTAATACCCGAACGAGATCGACTTTTTCTGATGCGGGTCGTTTCTCAAAAAAGGGCAGTTGAATATTGATGGGAATGCGTCGGGTAAAGGTATCTAATAGCGTTGAGTTGGGGTCTTCGGTAGTCGCTCCAACGATTCGGACATTCGCTTGATGATTTTTGCCCGTCTCTCCTAGACGGCTAAAGGTACCATGATCCATAAAGTAAAAAATCATTTCTTGCCCTTCTGGCGGCAATCGATGGATCTCATCGAGAAACAACATACTCTCATCCGCTTGATCAATAATACCAATCTTCTCTTGATCGGCACCCGTAAATGCCCCTCGTACATAACCAAACAAATGGCTCATCAAAAGCTCTGGGTTATTTGCATAGTCCGCACAGTTAAAGACGATCAATTCTTTGTCATCGGCAATTACTTGATTGCTTTTGGCAAACTGGAACATCGCATGGGCAAAGTACGTTTTCCCAGAACCAGTAGGCCCTGTGATCAAGCAGTTTAGCCCTTTCGGCGGATACAAGATCGCTGCTTTCGCCTGCTCAACAGCGTTTTTCATACTTCCGTTGGCACCGATGATCGTCGCAAAAATATCTCGGTCAGAGGGTTTTCCTTGTACTCGTTGAGGGAAGGCTTTTTCTCTTTGCGGGCGACTTTCTTTGTAGCTTGGGACATACTTTTCCTTACTGCTGGGATCGACCCCTGCCGCCCAATAACGAACAGGCCGCGAGTCGCTTTTTTCGACGCGCCCTTCTTTAACAAGCTTATTTAAATCCTTACTGGCATTACTGCGCTGAATGGCTAAATGATCGGCAACTTCTGAAGTAGACAACCCCTTCTTTTCCCCTAAGCCGCTCATCGTATTTTCGACGATATATTGATAAATCCGTTCGATTCGCTTGCCCAACAGCTTCGCCTCCTTGTTTTTTCCACTTGAATACTTTACTCATTTTTCTATAAAAAAGCAACTTTTTTTCCACACAGAAAAAGCAAAATACTTTGTTCGAAAGAACAATAGAACGTCCTTTCACATGCTACTCTCAGCATAAAGCATTTTGCCAAAAAAAGATATTCAAAAGTCAGGATGTGTTAGGCTTTTTCATTGGGAATGAACGTTGGCACCTGATCAGGAAACCATTGCAGTTCTTTTTGCATCCAAATCACATCGTGCCATTGATTGAACTTATAGCCGACATGCGCAAAATCAGCAACTTTCCGATACCCAAGCTTCTCATGAAAAGCCTCGCTTTGTTGATTGCCTCCTGTAATACACGCAGTCAGATTGACCACGTTTTGCGCTTTTAATTTTTCTTCAAGCCCTTGATAAAGAGCGGTGCCGAGCCCTTTTGCTTTGGCATCCGGCGCTAAATAAACGGTTACTTCAACGGTCCAATCATACGCCGCCCGTTCTTTATAGGCTGACGCATAGGCATAACCGACAATTCCACCAGCCTCTTCTGCAACGAGATACGGGTAGCGTTTCAAGGTCTTGGCGATGCGTTCCGCGAATTCTTGAACCGATGGCACCTCCGTTTCAAAGGTAATCGGTGTATTTTCTACATAATAAGCATAGATTGCTGTCAAGGCTTGGGCATCTGCAATCGTGGCAGAACGTATCGTCATAGAACCCCTTCTTTCAGTAAATTTTTTTCCCAGTATACTCTTTCTGAATAAAAAAAACAATCCGCTTTAGACGGATCGTTTCCTAGTTATGAATGATTTAGCGGGCTTTTTCAACTCCGCAATACACGGTAAGATGTTGCGGCAGCACCGCTACTGCGATTGGCAATTCAGGTCCTGGATCACCATCGACATTCGTTTCGATCGTTGCCCCATCCGTCAAACGAATCGTTGCTTTATCAAAAGTTTGATAACCAAGAACATCATTTGATTCCGTAACTCCTTTGAGAAGCTCAGGCACGCTTTTGACAGTTTCCCAAAGATTCGTATCCTTTAAGTAGATCAGATGTAATTTGCCGTCATCGGTACTTGCTTTAGGCAAAAGAGATTCGAAACCGCCGATCGTATTGGATGAACCAACGATCATCGTACTGCTTTCAACCTCGATTGTCGTTTTTTCGCCATTATTTTCGGCGGTCACTTCAAACGGATGACTTTCATTTTTCCGCACTTCCCGTAGACCAGAAACAAAATAGGCCATTTTTCCCAGCTTGGTTTTTTCTTCAACTTCCACATTGTTGATCGCCGCTGGAATCATACCAATCGCCACTACATTGGTAAAATAGTCTTGATTAACCTGCCCAATATCGATTTTGCGGGTGTGATCCACTGCAAATGATTCGATGGCTTCCTTAGGATCTAGTGGAATCGCTAATGCTCTGGCTAAATCATTTACTGTTCCCAGCGGGAAGAAACCAAAATTTGGTCGTTTGTCATGAGGGGCTAAGCCATTGACCGCTTCATTGACGGTACCATCACCGCCCATTGCGAAGACACTGTCAAATTCTGCTGCTGCCTCAGAGGCAAAACGTGTAGCATCTCCTTCTTTTTCGGTATGTTTGACAACGACTTCTGAAAAAGCTTCCCGCAGCTTTTCTTCTGCCATCTCCTCAAATTCTTTCGCTTGTTCCCCACCAGAACTTGGATTGACGATCAATAATGCTTTCATAAAACAGCCTCCTTGTTTGGGTTCATTTTCTATGAATCCAGTATAACAAGTTTCACGAAACCTGTCTTAAACGACATCCGCCTATCCGCTGCAAAAAAACACAGCCTATGCAGACTGTGTTTTTTCGAGTACGCACCTCATTTTATTAAACCAATCGTTTACGCAAGCGCCCAGAAATAAAATCAATGATCGTGACCGTCACAACGATCCCTAATAAAATGATTCCTACACGGCTCCATGATCGCGCATTGATGGCAAAGATCATCGGCGTACCGATCCCACCTGCCCCTACGATCCCTAAGATCGAAGCTGAACGGACAGCCAGTTCAAAACGATACAAGGTAAAAGAAAGAAATTCTGGAATCAATTGTGGCAATGTCGCAAAGCCTAACACATCCCAACGATTTCCTCCCGCACTAACGACCGATTCTGAAGGACCGTGATCCATGTTCTCGATCGCTTCGCTATAGAGTTTCGCCAACATCCCAATGGAATGGACACTAACTGCCAAAACACCAGCAAAGGATCCGGGACCCACTGTTTTGATGAACATGATCGCTAAGACGATTTCTGGAAACGTTCGAATCGCCGTCAGCACGATTTTACCGAAACCTGATAGCCAGCGAGGGCTGTTTTTGCTGCGCGCCGCCCAAAAGGCAAAAGGAATACTTAATATTGAGGATAAAAACGTACCTACAAAGGCGATCGCAACGGTTTCGATCATCAAGCTGATCAAATCTTCGCCATCACCGGTATAAACATAGCCCCAATCAGGATGGATCAGGCCATAAAAGATTGAGCCGACAATTTGACCGACATTTTCTTTAACGCCGGCAAAAGGTATACCAGCGAAAGCCCAAATATAAAGGAGGATAACGACTACTGCGATCAGCCAATTCCGTATTTTTTTCTTTTTCGGTTCTGCTGGCAACATCATAACAATCGCTCCCTTAATCTATTACTGATGGTATCAATCACCAAAACAACTGCAAAAATCACTAAGACGATAATCGACGTCTGGTCATATCGAAATTGGCTTAAAGATCGTTGTAAGAAAACACCGATTCCGCCTGCGCCGATATACCCAAGAATCGTCGATGCCCGCACATTGATCTCAAAGGCATAAAGCAAGTAACTAAGAAAATGGCTCATGACTTGCGGTACGACTGCATAGCGGATGATGTCAAACTTCGATCCTCCAGAAGCCGTGATTGCTTCGATCGGACCTTCATCAATCGTTTCAATCGATTCATAAAACAATTTGGTGATCATCCCAAAAGAAAACACAGAGATGGAGATCACCCCGGCAACGGGACCGATTCCGACAATGGCAACAAATAAAGCCGCCAGCATCAAATCAGGTACCGTCCGAATGATATTCAAAACAAAACGGAAACAACCGCTGATCCAATGATTCGTCATGATATTTCGTGCTGCTAAAAGTGAAAACGGAAAAGCCGCCAGTGCACCAAAGGTCGTGCCGATGATCGCCATTTGGATGGTTTGCAAAATCGGCTCTACAATGATTTTGGCATATGCCCAATCAGGATGAGCCATCTTTTGTAAAATGACATTCATTTGACTGCTATTGCTAAAGAACCGTGCCAAATCAACGCCTGAAATAGAGCCGCTAACGAACAATACCACTAAAAAAATGACGAGCCAAAGAACATTTTTCCATAGTCCGCTGCGTTTCGGCAACGTATTTGTCGTCATTGTCCTGCCCCTTCCTGCTCTTCTATGATCTCGCTGCCATAAATCTGTTTCAATCGCTGATCGGTCGCTTCACTGACAGGGCCATCAAAAACCAAGCCCCCATCTCGTAACCCGATGATCCGCGTGCCGTACTCTCTTGCCAATTGGACAGAATGCAAATTGACTACGATGGTAATCCCCAGATCTTGATTGATCCGTTTTAAGTCATTCATGACTTTTTCAGTGGTTAAAGGATCTAAGGAAGCAACCGGTTCATCCGCTAAAATAATCTTCGGCTCTTGCGTCAAAGCACGGGCAATCGAAACCCGCTGCTGCTGACCGCCAGACAATTCATCGGCTCGAGTATAGACTTTTTCTGCTAAATTGACCCGCTGCAGCGATTGATAAGCCAGCTCTTTATCCGCTTGCGGGAACAAACCAAGCAACATTTTGATCGTTGGGTGATAAGCTACTCGCCCAGTTAAGACATTTCGCAAGACACTCGAACGTTTCACCAAATTAAAGCTTTGGAAAATCATGCCAATGTCTCGACGAATCAAGCGTAGCTCTCTTCCTTTTGCTTTTGTGATCGACTTGCTATCGATTAAAATCTCGCCACTCGTGATCTCGTGCAGTCGATTGATGGAGCGCAGCATCGTTGATTTTCCTGCTCCTGATAAACCCACTACGATGACAAATTCCCCTTTTTTGATATCGATGTTTAAGTCCTTCAAACCTAATACCCCATTTGGGTATTGCTTGGTCACATTCTGAAATGAAATAATCGTTTCGTTCTCTAGAGCCATGATTCTCCTACTTTCTTTCCATTAGGTAAAAATTGCTTTCCATTCGAAAAGGGTACCTCAACTACCGGTACCCTCCCGATCTATTCATCTATTAGTTATTGTCCGACTTGTTCCGCATACTCTCTTACGATGTCGAAATTGCTGTCTTGTGAAACAACGTATCCTTCATGAGAGTAAATATCAGAGATGATTTGTTTTCCTTCTTCATCTTTACCGATCGCGATAAAGGCATCTTGGATTTTTTTGTCCCACTCTTCACTCATGTCGCTGCGGACACTGATCGTATCGTTCGGGATCGGTTCGGTAAAGTACATTGGTTCTACCTCATCCATGATTTCTGGGTAATCATTTTTGACCGTGTTGCGGGCATCTTCAAAAACGAACGCTGCGTCAACGTCGCCATTCAAGACAGATAAGACCGCTTGGTCATGGCCTTTGACTTGAACAGTCGTCACATCCGTATTGATATCGATGCCTGCTTTTTTCATTTCTGCTACTGGCCAAACATAACCGGCAGAAGAAGTAACATCTTGCGTGGCAATCGTTTTGCCTTTTAAATCTTCCAACTCTTTGATATCGCTGCCGCTTTTTACGACGATCATTGAGCGATAGCTATCAACCAATTCATCCGTTGATTCCCCACCAGGCTGCTTGATGCCATAACGCTGTGCTTGTAATAGCACCTTAACATTGCTTTGTTCATTTGCTAAAACATAGGCATTCGGCGGTAAAAAGCCTACATCTACTTGTTTCGAAGCCATTGCTTCGACGATTGTATTGTAGTCAGTGGAAACACTCACAGTGACTGGAATCCCCAATTCATCACTTAATAATTGCTCAAGTGGTTTTGCTTTTGCTTCTAATGTTTCTGCTGCTTGTGATGGAACAAATTGAACGGTCAACTTTTCTGGTACATATCCTGCTTCTTCAGCCGCCGAGTCAGTACTTGCTCCACCTGAGCCACATGCCGCCAGCGTAACTGCTGCCACCAAACCTAAACCAAACATTGCCGTTTTCTTCCAAACTTTCATCACTTTTTCTCCTTTTCATTAAAAAAATCGAACTCACGGAATTCCGAACTTTCCTTTTTGATTATAAAAAACCAACGAATCAAAAACAATCTTTTTCGAATTACGAACGTTTTCTTTTTTGATAATGTTCGTGTTTCGACCAAAATCATTCGTGAGCATATTCTCAATAATCAACGTTTTTCGAAAGTTTCTTTCCATTTGTTCTACTTCCTCAGAGTATCAAATGAATATAAGGTTTGTGTTGTCAACGTGTAAAGATTCCGTTAATAGCAAAAGGAACTTTGTGAACAACAAAGCATGGATATACTCGTAATTCTTACCCTAAGTGCACAAAATTTCTTGAAAAATCTAGCCAGAAAATGACGGCACACTTTTTTGACCGGAAAAACACCAATAAAAAAAGCAGAGAATCCCCTTAAGAACCTCTGCTTTTGACCTCATTTTTTACTGTAGAAAGAGTCATTTACCCTTGATCCGTTGGCAGCTGCAACAAGAGTACATGCTCGTTATCAATCATTTCACCTGTCAAGACAAAGCCGTTTCGTTCGTAAAGCTTTGTTGCGATCTCGTTGCCATCTACAGCGGAGATCCTTAATTCTTGCGCTTGGATATGGGTTTTGAACCAATCTAACCCAGCAAGAAACGCCTGACTGCCTAACCCTTGATTTTGGAATTTTTCTGCGATCATAAACCGCTCGATCCACCACGAAGCTTTTGGATAATCCTCATCCGCTTCGTAAAAACTAAATAAGAGAAAGCCGACCATATCCTCACCATTGTAGAGGGCAAATGCCTGACGTGGTTCCTCATAGATCGCCTCTAACATTGAGTACCAATTGGGCGCAACAAAATCTTCTTGCTCCTTCGTTGTCTTCAAATTCATGCACGCACGATAGTTTTCCTTCGTGATTTCTTTTAATTGAATCATTGCTTCACTCCTTATCTAAGCCATTATAAATAACTATTTCGTTAAAACGGTTTCATCGGTGTATAAAAAAACACCCAGGTTACTTTTACGTAATCTGGATGTCATTTTCTTATGCTTCTTGCGCTACTGGATAAACAGATACTTGTTTTTTGTCGCGGCCTTTACGTTCGAAACGAACAACGCCGTCAACTTTTGCAAACAATGTATCATCTCCACCGATACCTACGTTTACCCCTGGGTAAATTTTAGTACCGCGTTGGCGATAAAGGATTGATCCGCCTGAAACGGTTTGACCGTCAGCACGTTTCGCACCTAAACGTTTTGATTGAGAGTCACGTCCGTTAGAAGTAGAACCCCCACCTTTTTTGTGAGCGAAGAATTGCAAATTCATTTTCATCAACATGAGATGCACCTCCTAGTTTTCTTTAGTAGTTTTGATTTGGATATAATCGTTGTACTCTTCTTGAACTGATTGCAAGCCGATCAACAAATTTTCTAAAAGAATTTGTGCGATATTCGACTGCTCTTGGGTCAAACGAGAAGGCAGCGTGACTAATAAGTACCCACCATTTTCGTTATCTGCTTCAACTTTTGGCGCAACGCCAGCCAAAGCATCGATCCCATTGACTGCACTGATCGCTAAAGCGGATGCTGCAGCACAGACGATGTCTTTGCCGTATTCTCCTGCTTGTGCGTGTCCAGCTAGTTCAAAAGAAACAATCCGACCAGAGTCATTTCGTTTGAATGTCCCTTTGATCATATTCGTTACCCTGCTTTTCGTAAGAATTAAGCGTTGATCGCGTCAATAACAACTTTTGTGTAAGGTTGACGGTGACCTTGTTTACGGTGTGAATGTTTTTTAGGTTTGTATTTGAAAGTTACGACTTTCTTTTGTTTGCCGTGTTTTTCAACAGTTCCTTCAACAGTTGCTCCTGCAACGATTGGGGCACCCACTTTTGTTGATTCGCCACCTAATAAGATAACTTCATCAAAAGTAACCTTTTGTCCAGCTTCAACGTCTAATTTTTCAACGTAGATTGCTTGACCCACTTCAACTTTTACTTGTTTCCCACCAGTTTTGATAATTGCGTACATGCTCTACAGCACCTCCTTATAATATACTTAGACTCGCCATCCCAAGTGACTTTCGTACTTACTACTTGTTCTGTGCGGTTGTAGCTGTGGAGTCCACAATTACAACAGATTAACTTTATCAAAATGTTTTCCTAAAGTCAATCACTAATTAAGGAAAAGACAGAATTCTTTTGCTACTAGTCATTTCCTTTTGTGCATTTTTTATTTTCTATTACTATAGAAGAAAGAGCACAAGCGAAACAGAACGGGAGGAGTTTTCATGCAATACCCCAAAGAATTAGCCACTGCCGTTCAACAGGCATCCCGCAGTTATCCGTTGGAAGGATTTGTTCCAGGTCAAGGACCGCTGCAGCCCAAATTGATGATCGTTGGTGAAGCCCCTGGTCGAACCGAAATCGAGAATTTTATTCCTTTTAGCGGACAAGCAGGAAAAGAATTGATGAAATCGTTGGCTTTAGCCGGTTTGACCCGTGAGGATGTCTACATCACCAGCGCTGTCCGCAGCCGTCCATATTCCGTCAAAGAACGAATCAACAAGCGCAGCGGTGCCCATGAGATCGTCCATCCCAATCGGACACCTACCAAAAAGGAAGTCTTGCTACACGCACCACTGCTTGACTACGAGTTGTCCATCGTGGATCCGCCCGTCATTGCAACTGTTGGCAATATCGGACTACAGCGATTATTAGGCAACGCCTATTATATCAAAGACCACCATGGCGAAGTGATCCGTTCCAAAATTCAAGAAAGCAATCCGACAAAGGATGGCTATCAATGGTCGGAAAAAGAATATCTGATCGTGCCGATGTATCATCCCGCTGCGATCTTTTATAATCGGACGTTGACTCCGCAAATCGAAGCTGATTGGCGAGGGTTAAGAAACATTCTTTCACAAATACCAGCCAACGAATAACGACCAGTCCCCTAGCCCTACTGCCAATACGCTGGAATCGTCTGCTCATAGGCGGTGATTTTCGCCGCTTCCTGCAAGGTGATACTGATCTCATCGAGACCGTGGATCAATTTGTGTTTCCAGGTAGCATCGATTGCAAAGAAATGCTCCTCCCCGGCAACGATCACACATTGCCTCGGCAAGTCGATGCTGATTTTTTCAGAAGCAGGCAGCGAGGCGATCCTTTGGCGAACAGTCAAAGGCAGCTCGATGGGCAGCAGCCCGTTTTTGGTGGCATTCATATAGAAAATATCACCGAAGCTACCAGCAATCACGGCTTTGAAGCCGTAATCCAACAGCGCCCAAGCCGCATGCTCTCGAGAAGAGCCAGAACCAAAATTATCACCAGTGACGAGGACTTGAGCGGTCTGATATGCTGGATCATTCAAGATAAATGCTGGATCAGGCTTGCGTTGCGGCAAATAGCGCCAATCGTCAAATAAAAATTCGCCAAACCCCGTTTTTTCGACGCGCTTCAAATAATTTTTCGGTAGGATTTGATCGGTATCGATATTGTCATTCATCAAAGGCAGCGTCGTACCTTCAAATTGCGTAAAAGCTTCCATTAACCAACACCTCCAACCACTTCTCGTACATCGACAAAACGCCCATGAATCGCAGCTGCTGCCGCCATTGCTGGACTACAAAGGTGCGTCCGAGCGTTTTTCCCTTGCCGTCCAACAAAATTGCGGTTTGACGTGGAGGCACAGTGGACGCCTTCTGGTACTTTATCAGGATTCATTCCTAGGCACATGGAACAGCCAGGCTCCCGCCATTCAAAACCAGCCTCAATAAAGACTTTGTCTAAACCGATAGCTTCCGCTGCTTTACGAACAGGGCGTGAACCAGGAACGATAATGCCAGTGACCCCTTCTTTGATGGTCTGACCTTTCAAAATCGCCGCTGCTTCTTGCAGATCAGACAAACGACCATTGGTACACGATCCGATAAAGATGTATTCGATGGGGATATCGGCAGCCGTCTGTCCGGGGTGCAGTGCCATATATTCATAGGCTTGCTGATCATTGTGATCTCGCACTTCAGGAAACGTTTCGCTGACCGGTACTCCCATTTCTGGATTGGTGCCCCAAGTGATGTAAGGTTCTAAGGTTGCTGCGTCTAAGGTGATCAGGGCATCATAGTTGGCACCTTCATCGGTATAAAGGGTTTGCCAATCCGTCACCGCACTGGCAAACGCTTGTGGCGCAAAGCGTCGATCCTTCACATAAGCAAAGGTCGTTTCATCAGGTGCGATCAAGCCCATTTTTGCCCCACCTTCGATCGACATATTGCAAATGGTCATGCGCTCTTCCATCGTCAGGTTGCGGATCGTTTCGCCAAAGAATTCTACGGCATAGCCACCACCAAAATCTGTGCCATGCGTCGCGATCAATGCCAAAATAATATCTTTGGCGTACACCCCCGGCTGCAGCTGACCGGTGATCTCAACTCCCATGCGTTTCGGTTTTGTCTGCCAAATCGTCTGTGTCGCAAAGACATGCTCCACTTCACTCGTACCGATCCCAAATGCGATCGCGCCGAAAGCACCATGGGTGGCAGTATGGGAATCACCGCAAACGATCGTTTTTCCTGGTTGGGTCAAGCCTACTTCTGGGCCAACCATATGGACAATTCCTTGGTTGGCAGAGCCATTGTCACACAATTCGATCCCAAAATCATGACAGTTTTTACGTAACGTATCCATTTGCTTTTTTGCAACCAGATCGGTGATGGTAAAAATATCTTTGGTAGGCACATTATGATCCATTGTTGCGAAGGTTTTTTCGGGACAGCGAACTGTCCGTCCCGCTTGCCGCAATCCTTCGAAGGCTTGCGGCGTCGTCACTTCATGGATCATATGCAGATCGACATAAAGCAGCTGCGCCTGCCCTTCTTCTCCTGTGATCACATGCCGATCCCATAGTTTATCAAACAGCGTTTTCCCCATAATTGCTCACTCCTAACTGTGCAATAACCTCTTCTGTAAAGGCAGTTGTCGTTGCCGTCCCACCTAAATCACGCGTCAAGATCCCCGCATTCATTACCTCATAACACGCACTTTCGATGGTATCTGCCAGCTGTTCCTCTTGAAAGGACTCTCTTAGCATCATCACGACAGACAAAATCATGGAAACCGGATTGGCACAATTTTGCCTAGCAATATCCGGTGCCGAGCCATGGATCGGTTCATATAAAGAAACCCCTTCTGCGCCATGGCTTGCGCTTGGTAGCACCCCTAATGACCCCGGCAAAACCGAGGCTTCATCACTTAAAATGTCGCCAAAGAGATTTTCGGTCACGATTACATCAAAGTCTTTGGGATTTTGGATGATTTTCATAGCGGCGGAATCAACATATTGATGAGTCAACTGACAATCTGGGAATTCCTGTGCCGTTTCTTCCGCTAATCGGCGCCAAAGCCGGCTAGTCGCCAACACATTTGCTTTATCGACAGAGAGAACCCGCTTCTTCCGCGTACGGGCGATCTCAAAGGCTTTACGCAAAATCCGTCGAATCTCTGCTTGGTGATAATGATTGATGTCGTAGGCTTCTTCAGGTTTTTCTGCTTTTTCGCCAAAATAGATACCGCCAGTCAACTCACGAACGATGACAAAATCTGTCCCTCGAAGGATCGTTTCTTTAATGGGAGACAAAGCAATCACCGCATCAACTACTTTGATGGGTCGAATATTGGCGTATAGACCTAACGCTTGACGCAGATTCAAAAGTCCTTTCTCGGGTGTTGTCGGTGCGTTTTCCCAAGCTGGATCACCGATGGCTCCTAAAAGGACCGCATCCGCCTGCTGGCAAGCTTGTAGTGTTTCTTGCGGCAATGGCTCTCCAGTAAGTGCCAGCGCCGCTCCACCAAATGGCCGCTGGTCAAAATGAAAGTGCTGGAGATGGTCAGGACAAGCCGCTTTCAATACCGCAAGGGCACTGTCCATAATTTCTGGTCCGATGCCATCTCCTGCTAAAACCACGATCTTTTTCAAACAAGGACACCTCGATTCTTTAGAGCTGCGCTAGCCTGTACATATGCTTTGGCTGACGCCTGCAAGACATCAAAGTCTAAGCCGATCCCGCTGATTTTTTCATTGGTTTCCTGGCATTCAATGACCACGTGCACTTCCGCTTGCGCATCTTCCCCACTGGTCAAGGCAGTGATCTCATAATTCAACAACTTCGGCTGCTGCTGGAAAATCTGATCGATCGAGTTGTAGATAGCTTGGATACTGCCGGCACCGATGGCTGATGCCACTTGTTTTTCCTCGTCTTTGATGATAGAAACCACTGCTCCTTGATGGCCATTGGACACGTATTGTAGCTGAACGGCGTCCAACTCGCAGCCGCCTTCTTGGCTGCGGCCTTGATCGGCCACCAAAGCCAGCAAATCTTGTTCGGTCACTTGCTTCTTTTTATCTGCCAATTCTTTGAAGCGTTTAAACAATTCGTTGGTTTCTTCTTGGTCAAACTGGTAGCCCAGTTGCTGCATTTTATCGACAAACGCATGGCGGCCAGAAAGTTTGCCTAAAGGCAACGAGTTGGTTTCTACCCCCACCAACTGTGGGGTAATAATTTCGTAGGTCTCAGGATTTTTCAAGACGCCATCTTGATGAATCCCTGATTCATGGGCATAAGCATTGCCTCCGACGATCGCTTTGTTTTTCGGTACCGTGATTCCTGACAAACGTGCCACCAGATCGCTGGTTCGTTTTGTTTCGTTTAATTTGATGTTGGAGGTAGCCTGATAGAAATCATTGCGAATATGCAACGCCAAGGCCACTTCTTCTAATGCAGTATTGCCAGCTCGTTCGCCGATCCCGTTGATCGTTCCTTCCACCCGATCAGCACCATTTTCAATAGCCGCCAGCGCATTGGCTGTCGCCATTCCCAAGTCATCATGACAATGGGAAGAAAAAGTGATCTGCTGCTCGCTTTTGATATTGGCGATCAAATAGGCAAAAAGCGCTCCATATTCCGTAGGATTGGTAAACCCTACTGTATCGGGCACATTGATGATCGTCGCGCCGGCATCAATCGCTGTTTGAACCGCCTCAAGCAAGAAGGCTTTATCGGTGCGGGTGGCATCTTCTGGCGAGAATTGAACTTTTTCAAAGCGTTCACGCGCATAAGCCACATGTTCTTTGATGGAAGCGAGTACTTCTGCTTTCGTCATATTCAGCTTGTACTGGCGATGCACCTTACTCGTTGCTAGAAAGACATGGATCTGTGGATCGACGGCTTGATAAAGAGCTTCATAGGCACGATCAATGTCTTTTTTCTGACAACGGGCAAGTCCTGCAACGGTCATTTTCGTCACCGCCCCAGCAATCGCTTTGACTGCTTGAAAATCTCCTTCTGATGCAATCGGAAAACCTGCTTCGATCGTATCGATGCCCCATTTTTCTAATTGCAGCGCCAGTTGAACCTTCTCTTTCGTATTAAAGTTGACTCCCGGGGTCTGTTCACCGTCTCGCAATGTCGTATCAAAAAACTGGATTTTTCTCATCACTATTTCCTCCTTAGCAGTGGTAGGAGCACGCTTGGCGCGACCTCATTCAAACACAATTGAAAAAATGGTATAAAAAAAGCACTCCATAAAGGGTTTCCTTCATGCAATGCGAATAGGACTCTTCAAATGATGCCTTAAAAAAGGCGGGTCATAGAAAAAGAGTCCTTACGATAATAATAATAAAAATGCAGCTGTTTGTTTCAATCGTTTATCCATCGTCGTCACCTATCACTTTTTTTATCTTGTTATGAAGATACCAAACAGCAGGTTCCTCTGTCAACACTTTTCCCTGAATTTTCTGAATATTTCGATAAAAAGTTCGTTTTTGCCCTGTTGATGGGTTGCTTTTCTTCTTGATGAAAATTTAAGCAGAACCTGACGAGATCTTCACAGGATTTTAACCAAACCTCCACATAACACCGTTATGATAGAAATATCCCAAAAATATTTTTCACCCCTTTATCCTGCCAGTCTTATGACTGGTTTTTTTGTTGTTCCAAAGACTCGAAAAGATTGAACTTAAGGTGAGTTATTCGTATAATAGGGGACAGCGATAAATTAGGAGGATGAAGATGCGCAACGAAATGATGCATCGTCCAGTAGTCAAACCTGAACTAGTGGCGTTTATGCGTGAAAAACAAAAACAATTACCCGGCGAACTTGGTGAAATCGAGCAAGCCGCTCATAAAAAAGAAGTGCCAATCATCCCACATGAAACAGTGGTCTTTTTGCAGTTTTTATTAGGACAACTCCAGCCAAAAGAAATCCTTGAGATCGGCACAGCGATCGGTTTTTCTTCAAGCTTGATGGCGCAATGTGTGAAAGATGGTCATGTCACAACGATCGATCGCTTTGACGTCATGATCCGCAAAGCCAAAGAAACTTACGCTCGCTTAGGAAATGAAGAAAAAATCACGCTATTAGAAGGACAAGCGGCAGACGTTCTACCTACATTGAGTGGCCCTTATGATTTTATCTTCATGGACAGCGCCAAATCAAAATACATTGAATTTTTACCAGAATGTCTGCGTCTATTACGCAAAGGCGGTGTGCTGATGGTGGATGACGTATTTCAAGCTGGAACGATTCTACAACCCATCGAAGAAATTCCTCGCAACCAGCGAGCGATCCATCGCAAATTGAATCTTTTCTTGGATACTGTGATGAACCATCCTCAGCTGACCTCCACGCTTGTCCCTTTGGGAGATGGCGTGATTCTCATTACGAAAGAAGCAGATAGCGTAATTCTTGAGGAACCTGAGAAAGGTTGAGGGCAGCTGCGCTTCCTTTTTTCAAAGAAAAAATAAGAAAAGGGCGAAAAGCGATTGACATTGCTGCGCCCTTTTTCTATAATGTTATTTGTTGCTGATTGATTTCAACAGCTTAGGCGAAGTGAGCATTCGCTGAAAATTATTTGTTCCAGTAGCTCAGCCGGATAGAGCATTCGCCTTCTAAGCGAACGGTCGGGGGTTCGAATCCCTCCTGGAACGTTATATTATCGTGCATTGCACTAGCAGATCGTTAGGAATCTTGATTCCTAGCGATTTTTTTTGATAAATTTTTAAAAACCACTTTTTTCAAACGTCACTTTTACCACAAATCAGCAGCACGGAGCTTTTCTTTTGCAAACAACCTATTAACTAATTATCTAAAACATCATTAATTATCACATATAGTTTTAACTGCTAAATAAATATGATATTATCCTCTCAAAGAGCGGCTTAATTACAAAGATCGTTTATGGTTTCCCATAATCCCGTAGCTTCACATTTTTAGATATTATACTTCTCGAACACAACTAACAAAATTTATTCCATAGGAGGAATTTTGATGGAAGAATGTCCTTTTTGCCGCATCGTCTCTGGAAAAATAAAAAGCCATGTAATCTATGAAGATGACAGTGTTTGCGCCTTCCTTGATCATGCCAAAGACGTGGATTATCATATGCTGGTTATTCCTAAAAAACATTACACCAGTATTTTAGATTGCGACCCCGTTCTTCTTGCTCACCTCATTCAAACGGTTCAAAAAATAGCAGATCATTGTGTCACTCGCTTAGGATTTGATGGGATTAATTTGCTAAGCGCAGCAAATCAAGCAGCGGGTCAATCAGTCCCTCACTTTCATCTTCACTTGATTCCGAGAAAAAAATGTGACGGTATCAATGCGTGGCCCACATTCAATGGAGCAGCGCTCTCTTTAGAGGAAGCAGCGGCATTTTTGACCTCTGAAACAGATAGTAAGGTAGATTAAACAAAACCCAGTAGACTAAATCTTGCTTAAAAGCGCTTCTTAAAATACTTGATAATACTTGACTTGTTCTGCTAGCTGATCAGCTGGTAGAGCACCATCCAGTACATAGTCGGCTGTTTCAGCAATGATCTGTTCGTGTAAAACAAATAGCTCCCTTGCATAGGAAAGATAAGTATCTGCCCAAGTCAAAATCGCTTCTTTTGATTCGTTCGTATAATCCCGTTTAATCTGACGAGCAAAAGCAATATCTAGTGGTGTTTTCAAATAAATCACCGTGTCGATCAACTGACGTAAGTCTTGGTGTTCATATCCGAAGGGAAAGTCTACAAAAATGATTGGGTAAAGGATCATCGCTCTCTTCATATAGTCCCTCCTCTGTCTTACCTTCAGTATAACACGCTTAACCAATCCGTTTTCTTAACCTATCCCTGCAAAAATTATGCTATGCTTGACAAGAATAAAGAAAGTAGGTGTCCTATGGAGATAACGGTACATATCGCAAGCGGTTTTAGTAAAAATCAAACAGGTGGCAACAAGGCTGGAGTCGTCTTGTTGGAACAGCCTCTTACGCCACAACAAAAGTTAGCCGTCGCAAAAGAGTTAGGCTTTTCAGAAACAGCTTTTTTATCGAAATCCCCGCAGGCCGATTTCCGATTTGACTATTTTACGCCAAAAGAAGAAGTTGACTTATGCGGACATGCAACAATTGCCTCCTTTGCACTATTATCGTATCTAAACAAACTTTCCAGGCAACAGTATCGCATCGACACCAACGCCGGACGTTTGTCGATCACCATCAAAGACGGTGTCATTTTCATGGAACAGAACAAACCACTGTTTTCAGATGTGCTTTCACTAGAACAATTAACTGACTGTTTTGATACCAATGCTATCAATGATCAAATTCCTATTCAAATCGTTTCTACTGGATTAAAGGATATCCTTATTCCAATCAAAACAACGGCCCAGTTGCAGCAAGTTGCACCTGATTTTGAGGAAATAAAAAAAGTAAGTGCGCTTCAACAAGTAGTTGGCATGCACTTATATGCAATGGAAAAAGAACGAATCGTTTGCCGTAACTTTGCCCCATTGTTTGACATCAATGAAGAATCTGCCACAGGCACTTCCAATGCCGCCTTGGCTTGCTTCTTGTATCAAAAGTGTGCCCTCGAAAAAGAAGTGTATCGCTTTGAACAAGGCAGCAATTTAGGTGAACCTTCTGAAATCTTTGTCAAACTCGTTACGACTTCGCGAAAGGAAATCCAACATGTTTACGTTGGGGGCAGAGGGCATTTTTGCGAGACAGTAACCATCGACACGAATACACTGGCATAATCACGACAATTTGGGGCTGATCTTCAATCAGCCTTTTTTCTTTTCCTCTTCACACATTACGTTTTTTTCCATAGCAGCCCATCAGTACCTCGAATACTAGTTTTCTCATAAAAAAAGAACCCAATTCGGGTTCTTTCCTTCACATTGTTTTCTATGGCTTACCAACAAGTTCTGCTAACAGCTCACTGACTTTAGGCAGTGGCTCGTTTTGTAGCGCTGCTACGATTTTTGAACCGATCACTACCCCTTCACACACACTGGCAAAGCGCTGCACATCTGCATGGGTCGAGACCCCGAAACCAGCTAATACTGGAATCGGACTTTTTTCCGAAATGGCTTGCAAATGCTGATCCAGCTGTTCGTTGTATTGGCGATCTTCTCCAGTGACACCGTTCACTGTCACAGCATAAACGAATCCTTCTGCGTCTTCGATCAGCGTCTGAATTCTGTCTGGAGGACTGGTCAAAGAGACCAGTGTGATCAGCGCGAGATCCGCCGCATCAAAAGTAGGCGTTACTAGTGATCGATGTTCAAAAGGTAAATCTGGAATAATCAACCCTTTCACATTTGTCGCTTTTAACTCATTTGCTAACTGTTCAATCCCATAATGAAAGAATGAATTGGCATACCCCATCAATACCAGTGGAACCTCGGAATGGATTGTTTGCAGCAAAGCAATGATCTTTTTTAAAGTGGTCCCATTGGCTAATGCCTGCATTCCAGCCGCTTGGATGACCGCTCCATCTGCGACTGGGTCTGAAAAGGGCACGCCGATTTCAATGGTGGCGGCGCCATGTGTCGTCAACAGTTCGATTTCTTCTGGCAGGCGTTCCAGTCCGTTGGCACCCGCCATAATATAAGGAACAAATAGTGGCTTGCCTTGTTTTTGGCGCTCCTTTAGTTTCATCGTCAATGTTTTGCTGGTCATTTCGCTGCTCCTTTCCGGTCTTTGATTTGTTGAACATCTTTGTCCCCTCGCCCAGACAAGCAGATCACTAAGCGTTCTTCGGGTGTCATGATTGGGGCTAGCTTTAGGGCATAGGCAACGGCATGAGCACTTTCCAAAGCAGGAATAATGCCTTCGATTTGAGACAAGAGATAAAAGGCGTCAACGGCTTCTTCATCAGTGACAGCGAAATACTCCGCTCGCTCAATCTCCTTCAAGTAAGAATGCTCGGGACCGACCCCTGGATAATCCAAACCAGCTGAAATCGAATAAGGTTCGATCACTTGCCCATCATCGTCTTGCAGCAGATGCATTTTGGTACCATGTAAAATACCGATACTGCCTTTCGTCAAGGTCGCCGCATGCTCAGTAGTATCCACACCTTTCCCAGCTGCTTCAACGCCAATCAAACGAACGGTCTGATCATCGATAAAAGGGTAAAACATTCCCATCGCATTGCTGCCGCCGCCAACACAAGCAACGACTGTCGTCGGTAGTCGTCCTTCTTTTTCTAATAGTTGCCGTCGTGTCTCACTGCCAATCACACTTTGAAAATCTCGAACGATCTCTGGAAAAGGATGCGGACCGAGTACGGAACCCATCACGTAATGGGTGTCCTCGACGGTTGCGACCCAGTAACGCAGCGCTTCATTGACAGCATCTTTCAATGTCTGATTGCCTGAAGTGACTGAAACCACTTTTGCTCCCAACAATTCCATTCGAAAGACGTTTAGTGCTTGCCGCTGAACATCTACCGCACCCATAAAAATCGTGCATTCCATACCGAACAACGCGGCCGCAGTCGCTGTGGCGACGCCATGCTGTCCAGCACCGGTCTCCGCTACCACTTTCTTTTTCCCCATCCGCTTTGCTAATAACACTTGCCCTAGCGCATTATTGATTTTATGGGCGCCCGTATGATTCAAATCTTCTCGCTTCAGATAAATTTTGGCACCGCCTAAGTGTTGTGACAAGCGCTGTGCATGATAAAGGGGGGTCTCTCTTCCTACATACTCTTGCAAATATTCCTGTAATTCTACTTGAAAACTTGCGTCCGCTTGTGCTTCACGATAGACAGTTTCCAATTGCTTGACTGCATACATCAATGTCTCTGGCACAAACTGCCCGCCAAAAGAACCATAAAAACCTGCTTCTGTGGGGTATTGGGTCATTTTATCTTCTCCTTTACTAAGTAAATAAATTGTTCGATTTTCCGACTGTCTTTCTTCCCCTGGGTTTCAACGCCTGAAGAAACATCGACAGCATAAGGCCTAAAAAGTTGGATCGCCTCTTCTACATTTTCCGCGTGCAAACCGCCAGCAATAAAAAATCGCTCAGACAACGGTAGCGGTTTTCTCGCCGCTTTTTGCCAATCAAAGGATTGGCCGTTGCCGCCAGCATAAGGGTGATCTCTTACTGGAGCGTCCAATAACCCAAAATCTGCATCGCAGCTTAGGAAATCTTGTTCTAAAGTCTCTGCTTCTCCATCAAAGGCTTGGATCACTGCGATCTTTTGATGCGCAAAAATGCCTGTCTGGATGGCTGTTTGCAAAGATGGCAGAACCTTTCCATGGAGCTGAATCGCTGTCAGCTGGGCGGCTTGAATTGCCGCTTGCACTTCTTCAAAACTTGGAGAAACGAAAACCCCGACTTTCCCTACATTTTGGGGTACTTGCTCCGTTATCTTGCGGACTTGTGTCGGATCGATTCTCCGACGGCTTTCGGCAAAAACAAAGCCAAGGTAATCTGCTCCTGCACTGATGGCAGTTTCGACATGCAGCCGTTCGGTGAGTCCACAAATTTTCACTTTGGTCATCGGCGGCTCACCTGCAAATCTGCAGCTGTTTCAGCAATTCGATTGCTTCTCATCAACGTTTCTCCAACGAGGACTCCATGATAAAACGGTGCAAGCTGCAGCACATCGGAGGAAGTTCGAATACCAGATTCACTGATGTAAACCGCCTCTGACGGCTGAGGTGCTAAAGCAACACTGACATCCAAGGAAACGTCAAAGGTTTTTAGGTCACGATTGTTGACGCCGATGATTTTGGCCCCTAAGGCTTGGGCTTGTTGAAATTCAGCCGCATTATGAGTCTCAACGAGTACTTCCAACCCTAGTGCTATTGCCTCTTGATGAAGTATGGCTAAGCGTTCTGGTTTTAAAGCGGCCACGATCAATAAAACAATACTGGCACCCGCATTCTTGGCGCGAATCAATTGTTTTCTGTCGATAATAAAGTCTTTGCATAGTATAGGCACCGAAACGGCATTACTGACTGCTTCAAGATCTGCCAGCGAGCCTTTAAAAAACTGCTGGTCGGTCAAAACGGAAATCCCGCTGACACCCGCGGCTTCATAAGCTTGCGCTTGTGTGACTGGGTCGATTCCTTGGTTGATGTCTCCTTTTGAGGGTGAAGCACGCTTGATTTCAGCAATGAGGTGCATTTTTTGTGGTCGGTCCTTGACTTGCTGATAAAATGATGGACGTTTCGCTACGACCTTTTCGATTTCTTGTGGCATCGCGGCAACTTCTTCAACTTTTTTCTGGATGATCGTTTCTAAAAAATCCATGATTCTCCTCCTTACAGCTCTCGTAGTTAATGGCTATTTGACTGACGAATCAGCATCTGCAGTTTGTCGTAGGCCGCACCCGAAGCGATACACGCTCGTGCCATCGCAAAGCCTTCCGCTAGGGTGGCGGCTTTGCCGTTGGTATAAAAGCCTAACCCTGCATTTAAGACCACTGTCTCTAGATAAACGGAAGGGTCATTTTTCAAAACTGCTGTTAAGATCGCGGCGTTTTGAGCCGCATCTCCGCCGACGATCGCCTCGATCGGTGCTGGCGTAAAGCCATACGCTTGCGGATCCAAAGAAAAATTCGTCACCTTTCCTTCGTGATAAAAACTGATCGCCGTTTCACCAGCCAAATTGGCTTCATCCATCCCATTACATCCATGGATCACCATTGCTCGTTGCCGACCAAGACTGCCTAACGCCTGAGCGGTGTCTACCAAGCTCTCGCCAGCGTAAGTACCGATCAGTTGCGTAGTCAACGGAACAGGATTGATCAAAGGGCCTAATAGATTAAAAATCGTTGGTGTCGCTAATTCTTGCCGTATTTTCATCACTGCTTTCATGCCCGGATGCAACGACGGGGCGAAGAGAAAAGCGATGCCGACTGTCGCTAATAGATCGGCGATTTTTTCTGGTGATGCTTGAATTGCCACCCCCAAGCATGCTAAGACATCGGCACTGCCTGAACGACTAGAGATACTGCGATTGCCGTGTTTTGCCATCGTGATTCCCCCAGCTGCTAAAACGAAGGCAGCCGTAGTGGAGACATTAAAACTATTGGCGTGGTCGCCACCAGTGCCGCAATTGTCCATGGTGTCTCCTCCTTCATAAGGAATGGTCACGGCATGCTCTAACATAATTTCTGCTAAAGCAGTCAATTCGGCGGCTGTGATGCCGTTGATCTTCATCGCAACTAACGCTGCCCCCAATTGACTTTCTGAAAACACCCCGCTTAAAATTCCTTGAGCAAAGTGGCGCATCTCCTGATAACTTAAATGACGGCCATTAAATAATTGCTGAGTGATTTGTTGCGGCGGCTGCTTTTTTAGTGCTTGCATTAAAGATTCCTCCTTTTTTCATCTTGTGTTTTTTCTGTATTATCCGAGACGAGTTTAAGAAACTGTTCTATGAAAAATGCCCCCTCGTTTGTTCCCATTGATTCTGGATGGAATTGGAGTCCTACGATTGGTTTTTCGCGATGCTGAATCGCCATGATGATCCCTTCTGTTTCAGCCAACACCTCAAATTCCGCTGAA
Organism: Enterococcus sp. AZ095a; assembly: GCF_050546735.1. Lineage (NCBI taxonomy): Bacteria > Bacillati > Bacillota > Bacilli > Lactobacillales > Enterococcaceae > Enterococcus > Enterococcus sp. AZ095a. The sequence continues at coordinate 2,158,320 of NZ_CP172953.1, forward strand.
AGTGTCGCTGGCTCAATGACAAGCGAGTGATAGCGCATGACAGTCATGTCTCCTAGGTAGGTTTCGAATACGCCTTTTTTCTGATACGTAAGGGTCGATTGCTTGCCGTGCATAATAGCTGGTGCTTGGACCACTTTGGCACCAAACGCTTCACCAATGGCTTGATGACCTAAGCAGATGCCTAAAAGCGGCTTGCTATCATGGTATGTTTTGATCAAAGAAATCATGAATCCTGCCTCTTCGGGACGCCCTGGTCCCGGGGAAAAAATGATGCCATCTGCTTCTTTAGCAACAATAAAAAGCTCTGGATCGTCATTTCGCAAGACGATCGTATCCGCTGGACATTGCTGGACTAAGTTATACGTAAAGGAATCATAATTATCGACGAGTAAAATCATTGGCTGACACCTCCAATAGTGCTTTGGCTTTGTGTAATGTTTCTTGGTATTCAGATGAAGGATCAGAATCATAAACGATCCCCGCCCCTGCTTGGACATAAGCGATCTCGTCTTTCAATACCAATGTCCGAATCCCGATGGCAAAATCCGCTTGATCATTTCGTGAAAAATAACCAACTGCACCAGCATAGACCCCTCTTCGAACAGCTTCCCACTGATAGATGCGAGTCATGGCACGAATCTTTGGTGCCCCGCTGACCGTGCCTGCTGGCAGGGTTGCTTTCAAGGCATCCATTGCCGTCACACCTGCTCTGCGCTTGGCAGCCACTACCGAAACGATGTGCATGACATAGCGGTATTTCTCGATCACCATGTATAAAGGAACATGAACCGTCCCATGTTCAGCGATCCGCCCTAAATCATTGCGCCCAAGATCGATAAGCATCTGATGCTCTGCACGTTCTTTTTCATCTGCCAATAGTTCATTTGCCAAAGCTTCGTCTTCTGCTTTGGTTGCACCTCGTTTGCGGGTACCAGCGATCGGATTCGTGGTGATTTCGTCGCCTTGAACGCGAATCAGGCTTTCAGGTGAGCTACCAATCACTTTAAATCCGTGATCGAAATCAAGATAATAGAGATACGCGGAAGGATTTGTCACTCGTAGTTTGCGGTAATAGTCAAAGGGCTCTTGTTTAAATGACGCTTTCAGACGTTGCGAAGGAACGACTTGGAACATGTCTCCCGCCGTAATTCGGGCTTTCGCCTCTTGAACGATCGCTTCAAAGGCTTGCTGTGTGACATTGCTGGTAAACTGCAGTTTTTCGTTTGACAATACACGGGTCTCAGCGGCGACTGGTGTCCTTAACTGCTGCTTCACTGCTTGCATTACCTGCTCCATCTCGACGGGTCCTCTTTGGCTATAGCAATTTTCAAGAATGATCGTTAAAGTTTCCGTCTGATGGTCCAAAACGAGAAAAGTTTCGAAAAGCCAAAAGGCCATATCAGGCACTTGCAATTCATCTGCGGGCAGTTGTCCGATGTCTTCATAGCAAGCGGCGATATCATAGCCCGCATACCCGATAGCCCCACTTTGCAGCGGTAGATTCGGTAAAGCGCTAATTTCCTTTTTGACTACATACCCTTCCATTTCTTTTAAAGGGTCCTGACACGGGTACTTGTTGACCGTTTTTTTCAAAAGATCCTCCACTTCAAAAACACCATCCTTAAAGGTCAGTTTCTGAACAGGATCAAAGGTGAGGATCGAATAGCGTCCGGTATCTTCTTCTCTGGGAATACTTTCCAATAAACATTTATGCGCCCCTTGAATCCGTAGAAAAACTGAGACAGGTGTCAAACAATCGCTGTTGATTCGTTCCATTCGATACATAAGCTGCTCCTTTCTTTGTAAACAAAAAGCCCTCAAGCAAACGCCATAAAAACGTCTGCTTGAGGGCGAATGATCGCGGTACCACCTCAATTGAAGTTGCCCAAATAAACAACTTCTTCTCTATCAACCGTCAAACAACGGTCTTCCTCTATAACGGGAGTTCTCGCATTTTCCTACTGCCAAAAAAGGGTTCAAAAAATGATCGGCTAAGGCCATTTCCTTGATTTCTTGGTGCCGGACTCTCATCACCGCCGACTTTCTGTAACCAAAAAAGACTCAAGTACTTCTCTTAGTTTGATTTTACGTTTATTTTTTTATTGGTTGAAGGGCAAGAAAAACAAAAAAGCCCTCAGGCAAACAAACTTGTCTGCCTGAGGGCGATTACTCACGGTGCCACCTCAATTGGTTCTCTAGATCGTCTATCAACGATCGTTCTCTGTAACGGGAGTTCCCGGAAAAAGCCTACTGATTTCAGCCTTTCGACACAAAAGTCCATTTCTGAAGCGTCAATCTGCTGATTTGCACCACCATCAGCTCTCTGCAAGACGAACGTCCTCATACTTCTCTTTTGTTTAGTCTTAATGAGTTATTGGTAGCTATATTACGCGGCTTTTGTTGATCTGTCAACAGGAAAAAGCGAATTTTATTTTTTTGACTCCTTTTGACAAAACAAGAAAACATCCTGCAACGGTTTGTCTTAACCAAAATGACGACACATTCTTTAGGCCAAAAATGCCCTTCACTTCTTTCAGATTACTTAATTATAGTTGCTGATTCATTTAAATAATATTTGTTTTTTTATAACCCTTTCGTGAAGATCAAGCTACGAAATATTCGCTATCTTTTACCAAAAAATCGACATTTACCCAAAATTTTCATGACATCATGAAAAAACAGAATTGTTATTCAAAATATTATTCTATATGATTGAACCGGATATAAGAAAGGGTGATTAAATGCACATAGACAAATTATATTTCTCCACCTTTATTTATAAAATGAGCTGCTTAGAATTTACTTACTCTCTCATTCAATCCAATGAGAAAAATGCCGATTTATCAGAGGAAGAACAAGCAGAAATTGAATGGATCATCGACTCTGCTCTCCATCGAAAACTCTACGCCTCTCGCAAAAAGAGTCTTTTTTCCTCAAAAATAAAATTATCGAAAGAAAGTTATTCTTTGTATTTGCGAATGAAGAAATACGAACATATGATAGACCTCTAACCGTTAAAACACATAAAAAACCTCATTCCTTTAGACAGTTACTCAGAAGGATACCCATTCCATCTTTTTTAATAGAAAAACATCATTCGGTGAATTGGAAATAGCAAAACTTGCCTTTTTCGTATAAAATCAAAAAGAACACGAAAGACTCAGAAAGGAAGTTTTTGTCATGGATGGGATGATGAAAAAAATCATTACCGAGAAGGATTTATTACGTCAGATCCTTCTCTTGGAACAACTGGCGAATCACAAAATGATCACTGCCAAGCAACTAGCAAAATTGATCGATACGACGGAACGAACGGTTTTTTCTGATATAACCTATATTCGTCAACAATTACCCGAAGGTTGGCAGATTGAAGCCGCCAGTAATGGCTTTGCTTTGACCCATGATGGGCCATTGTTGATGAGTCAGCTATGGGAAACGTTTTTCCCTCAATCGATCGGTGTTTCTTTAATGAAAGCATTGCTTTTTTCCAGCGAACTTAGCACGCAAGAAATTCTTGGCCAAGCAGGAACTTCCTATGAAACTTTGCGGCGGCATATTACAAAATTAAATAAAAGTTTGACGGATTTTTCCTTACGGATTCGCATCACAAATCGCGTGATCCGCTTTGAAGGAAGTGAGATCAATATTCGGGTCTTTTTCCATCGACTTTTACTGCCTTATACCCATAACAATTACTTTTTTGAGGAATATACAATTCATGAGTCCCACTATCAACATTTTTTACAGCGTCTGGGCAAAGATAAACTCCAAATCGACGTAGAACAAATCTTCGGTACTTGCTGGTTTTTTATCAATACAATCCGTATCAAGGCCAATTGCCGCATGGATTCCTTCGAATTTAATGGGGATGATCCCCTCTACGGTCTTTTCCAACAGCCATTAAGTTATCTCTACCAAAAAGAAGGCGTATATTTAGAATGCAGCGAACACTTCTTTAGCTTCTACTGTTTTTTAGAAAGCTGGAACTACAATAACGATTGGTCCCAAACGATTCAAGCGACTCTTGAAACGTATCAAACCATTCACGATAAAACGACCCATTTTGTCGAACAATTAGCCCGCTCGTTGCAGCTACCTCTCGCTAGCGGGACGCAGCTGATTGAGAATCTGTTGCTGCTCTTGATCAAAACGCAAGAGTCTGCCAAACTCTCAGAATGGTTTGGGTTAGAATTTCACGAGATCCAGCGCTTGAATCAGCCCTATTCGCTACCGATAGAAGCAACGATCCATGACTTTTTAGAAGAACAGACAAACAGTCAAAGGGAAACGAGTTTTCCTTTATGGTCAACCACCACCTTGTTGATCCAACAGGCTATTTTACAAATCAACCCTATCCGGGCAAAGGGATACTTTATCTTTCAAGGGGAGCCAGCATGGAAAGCTTACCTTATGCAAGAATTGAATGACTTTCTCGGAGCACGTATTCTACTATCGGCGATCGAACCAGGTCAACTAGAAGGGCTATCGGCAACCGACGTTGATTTTGTTTTGTCAAACTTCCCATTAGATGATGCCCCTGTCCCAGTCTTTTATTTATCGATGGTACCGACCAAAAATGAGCTCAATCAAGTGACTGAGCTCATTCAAACCTATTATTTAAGTTATCACTAGAATCATCAAGCTGCCTTTATTGTTTCACTGGGGCAGCTTTTTGACGTCCTTGCAGCTTGTTTGTAATAAATTTCTCACCTTCGACGACTGTGAAAAGAAGTGCCCCGTTGGCTGCAATGCTCAACTGCTGCATCAGCGTCAAAGAACCAATCCCTAAAAGCTGGTGTCCGATAGGTGTTAGGAAAATCGCTGCCTGCAATACAATCAGTAGTGCCAGGGAGACTAAGAGTGCTTTATTGGCAAAGAGTTGGCGATTCAACGCCGGCTTTACCAGCTCACGACAGTTCAGTAAGTAGACTGCTTGAGCAAAGACGATACTTTGCAGTAGCATGCTTTGTTGAAGGACCGTTCCTTCAAACTGAATCGCTAAGACGTAGGAAGGAATCATGATTAACAGCGAGACATAGAAGATGCGGAACAGACTGTACCAAGATAAGATACCTTCTTTGATTGGCCGTGGTGGTCGATTCATGACATCCGCACTTGCCTTCTCAAAACCGAGTGCGTAAGAAAGCGTGATGGTTGTCACCATATTTACCCATAAAATTTGTACAGGTGTCAGTGGCAGTGGTCGGTTCAACAAGAGTGCCGCAATAACGATCAATCCTTGTGCAACAGCCGTTGGTAAGAAGAAGTTGATGGTTTTCTTCAAATTATCGTAGATCCGTCGACCCACTCGGACGGCATTGGCGATCGTATGAAAATTATCGTCTGCCAAAACCATATCGGCTGCTTGCTTGGTTACTTCACTGCCTTTGATCCCCATAGCGATCCCAATGTCGGCTTTTTTCAGCGCTGGTGCATCGTTTACACCATCGCCGGTCATTCCGACAATCTCTTCATTCGCCTGCAAAGCACTAACGATCCGTAATTTATGCTCTGGGGTCGTTCGAGCAAAGATATCTGTCTTTTGGACTGCTTGCTGCAACTCCTCCTCAGACAGCAGATCGATTTCCAGCCCTTCCAACACGTGATTCGTGTGCTTCAATCCAATTTGCTTGCCGATAGCTTGAGCGGTCTTGCCATGATCTCCTGTGATCATTTTGACTTGGATGCCCGCTTGCAAGCACTCTTTTACCGCTTTGATGGCACTGTCTTTCGGAGGATCAATGATGCCAGCGATCCCAACAAAGGTTAAATTGATGAGTGCTTCGTGGGACAAGGACTCCTGTGCCGACAGCGTCAGATGCGCAAAGCCGATCAGTCGCTGCCCTTTCGCTGCTAATTTTGCACTTTCATCTAACCACCATTGCTTTTGATCTGAAGTCAGTTGGCTTTTCTCAAGCAACACTTCGGGCGCACCCTTGACAAACACTACCGAGTCATTCGGCTCTTCTTGATTTTGATGGCGTGTTGCCATGTACTTGTAAGAGGAACTAAAAGGAATTTTATCGACTGTTTTACGCAATGGTTGCTGCGCTAATTCTGCGTATTGTAACAAGGCTTTTTCGGTTGGGTTTCCAACGAGTTCAGCCGCCTTTTGTCCTTCGTCTTGCTTCAAATCTTGACAATTTGCCATGATATCAAGCGCCGTTGCTTTATCCACGTTTGACTCAACTAAGACATCGACGACCGTCATTTCATTTTTGGTCAAGGTTCCTGTTTTGTCTGAACAAATCACCGTCATGGCACCTAGTGTCTCCACTGATGGCATCGTTTTGATGATTGCTTGCTCCTCAGACATTTCCTTGACACCCATCGATAAAATCATGGTCAGCACGGCTGGCAAGCCCTCAGGAATCATTGCTACAACTAATGCGATACCTGATGAGAACAAGAGATCAAGATCAAAGCCGTAGCGGAAGGTAGTAAAGAAGATCAAGAAAATCACTAATCCGATAATGCCTTTAAAGATTTGGTGATTCAATTGCTTCATTTTTTTGATCAACGGGGTTTCTTGCGCTTTCACAGACTGAATTGCTTGATTGATCTGGCCGATTTGTGTATCGTCTCCTGTTTCAACGACGATCCCGCTGGCAGTTCCGCTTTCTACATGGGTACCAGAAAACGCCATGTTCCGCTGGTCACCAATCGTACTTTCTTGAGTAATGGGTTCGGTCATTTTTTGAACTGGCTCAGATTCGCCGGTTAAGATAGACTCTTCAATCACAAGATCATGGGTTTCGATCAAGCGCATATCTGCTGGTACGACATCTCCTGGTCCTAAAACGACTAAATCTCCGTTTACTAAGGAAGAAACAGCAATTTTCTTCTTGCGGCCATGAACATAAATTGTTGCTTCTTGCCCCATGAATTGCTTCAACCCATCCAGTGACTCTTGGGCTTTACGCTCTTGCCAGTAGCCGACTAATCCATTGATGACGACGACCGCCATAATAATGCCGCTTTCGATATAATCACCCGAAACCCCTTTTAAAACGGCTGCGACGATTAAGACCAACATCAGTAAGTCTGTAAAATGCTTGCCGACTTTCTTCCATGTAGGGATCTGCGCAGCCTCAGTAATTTTATTTTCACCTTGCTTTGCTAAACGCTGGTTGCGTTCTTCGGAGGAAAGGCCCTGCCGTGTTGTTTGCAACGTATGTAATAGTTCTTCTGTTGTGTTTTTGTACCAATTCATATTTTTTTCCTCCTTGTTTATTTATTTGATCTGAACATAGTATAAGACATTAAAACCATAAAATTCTGGCGATAATTTCAGTGGAGCCTGAAAAAAATGAGTGTTTTTATTAAAGGGGAAGGGCGGCTTCGTCCCGTGGTTTCACAAAACCAACAGAAAACGTTTGTTGATTGTTTTTGCAGGTGTAATCAAGTAAACTAAGACACACCCAATCAATTGCTATCTGTCCCTATCATCCAAAGGTAAGATAGAAGAAAGGAGCCAAATTAATGGCAATCTATACCGATACAAAAATCACGCAGGGACCTTTTCTTTTCATTTCTGGTCAAACGCCGTCACAAGACGGAGCCACACCTGAGGACCCGCAAGAGCAAACAGCCATCGTTTTGAAGAAAATCGAAGAGCATTTATCAGCCAATCAACTGTCTTGGTCATCAGTGGTCAAGATGACCGTCTTTTTAACGGATGCTGCTTACTTAGCTGCTGTCCGTACGGCATTCACAACCATTTTGGCAGAAAACAAACCGGCCATGAGTCTCGTCATCGTTGCCGGCTTGGTTGCCCCTGAATTTAAAGTGGAGATTGAAGCACAAGCCACCTTGGCTTAAAAAGGCGCAACACCAAAAAACTTCGTACTGGCGATTGCCTTCCCTACGAAGTTTTTTGGTGTTTGCTTCTTATTTGGTTGGAAAATCAGTGACTTCTGAAGGAGCTGATCCGGTCTTTTTTTGCCACTGCTCCACAAAGCCGGCGATGGCTTGAGCAATCTGTTGAGCATTAATCAAGGTTCGCTTTTTTTCCATCGCTTCTGCCAAGGAAACTGGTCCTTGTTGGATACTGAAGACTGTTGGAAGCAATTGCGACAGTTCACCGAGACGTTCGGTTCGGGAGCCACAGATTGCAACAATTGGGAGTTGGCGTTTTTGAGCGATCAAAGCGACACCATAGGGTACTTTCCCCCTAGCTGTTTGGCCATCGATACGACCTTCACCTGTGATCAATAAGTCTGCTCCTTTGATTTTTTCCTCAAATCCAATCAAGGAAGCAATCGTCGAAAATCCCGGAACCAACTGACCACCTGCCAAATAAACCGCACCACCAAGGCCCCCAGCTGCACCAGCACCAGGGACTTCCAAATCGATCCCCGTGGTCCGCTTGATGTGTTCAGCCAAACGCTTTGCTTGTTGATCCAACTGCTGGATCGTTTCTTTGGTTGCCCCTTTCTGTGAACCAAAAACTGACGCAAATCCTTGTTCACCTGAATAAGGATTTGTTACATCGGCTAAAGCAAACAGGTCAATTTGTGCAAGCAGAGGGTTCAACTGGCTGAGCTCCAGAGATTCTGCCTGTAGCAAAGGATTGTTTTCCATTCGCACGTTTCTTTGAATGGTTGCTCCTAACGCAAGTAAAAAGCCTACGCCCCCATCAGAAGTGCCGCTACCGCCAAGGGTCAGGTAAATTTTTTTCACTCCTTGTCTGCAAGCTGCTAAGACCATTTGGCCTAAACCAAAAGAAGAGCTATTGCGGGTGGTCTCGTCACTAGGTTCCACGAGTTGCAATCCGATCACTTCCGCAGATTCAATCAAAGCGATTTTTTCTTCATTGATTTTTGTGACCAACATACGGGCTTGCAACTTACCACCTAATGGGTCGGTCACTGGAACCGTTTCGTAATTGCCTCCAAACGCAGCAAAAACTGCTGCCATCGAGCCTTCTCCCCCATCAGCGATGGGAATACTACATTTTTCCCACTGGTCTGAAAACCCGCTTAAGACCGCTTGATTTAATTCTGCGGAAGTGGCGCTTCCTTTGAAGGAATCAATCGCTGCTATAATTTTCATCATTCTGCCTCTCCTTCTAGATCATCTCTTTGTCAGAGATGGGGGCACCTACGTTAATAATCAACCTATGGTTAATCAAATCAACCAAAAGTTAACTAGTAATCCATTGTAAGTTATCCCTTCTCCTCTTATGATAGAAGTATATCAAACAAACCTATCGGAGGTGTACTATGGACTTACCAATTGGCGAGGAAATCGCCCGGAGAAGAAAACACAGAGGCGTTACGCAGCAAGAATTAGCAGCATTTATGAACGTGTCAAAAGCATCCGTTTCAAAATGGGAAACGGGACAGACGTATCCAGATATCACTTCACTGCCCTTATTAGCGGCGTATTTTGATTGCAGCGTCGATGAATTATTGATTTTAGATTCGCAGCTATCACCTAAAGAGATCCAGCGAATCTACCAATTATTAAAAGACGCCTTCCAAACAAAAACACCAACGGAAGTTCTCGCTCTTGCTCAAAGTTTTACCAAACGGTATTACTCTTGTTATCCATTCTTATTACAAATGGGGTCCTTTTACTTGAATCATTGGGATCTGTTGCCGGATGTCCCCGTAGAAGGCGTCCCGAAAGGGCAAACTTACGAAGACGCTTTGATGGAAGCAAAGAAAAATACCTATTTGAAGGAAGCAGAAACCCTGTACCAACGGATCATGGACCAAGGAGACAGTGAGCTGGCACAACAAGCGAAACAGATCGATGCTTATTGTCTTCTGATGAGAAACAAGCCAGAAGAAGTCTTGGCGATCCTTGGCACGAAAACTCTCTCTTTTTTACCTAGCGAACCGTTGATTGCCGCAGCATTTCAGCAAAACAATCAGTTGCAACAAGCTGAGATCGTTACGCAAAGTGCGATTTACCAGTACTTAATTATTTTTATGAGTTTGCTAACGAATTATTTAGCAATGCTCACACAAGACGAGGAGCAACTGGAAAAAACCTATGCACGTGGACTGGCACTCAGCGAGAGCTTCCAACTGGCCGAATTGCATCCCCTCTCTTTACTGAATTTTCTAGCCGCTGGGATGGTTTCGTTTGCTGCTTTAGGAAAAGAAAGCTTATTGTTACAAGCATTAACGCTGTATGTCAAAACATTAGAAGCTACTCCAGAGGAAATCGTTTTGAAAGGAGATGATTATTTCAACAGCATCGATGAGTGGATCAGTGAATTAGAATTAGGGAGTCAGATCCCGCGTAACTCAGGTAGTGTCAAAAAACAATTTCTTGCAATAGCACAGCTGACACCCTTGTTTGAACCGTATCAAGAAAAACCCCCATTTAAAGAGTTGTTTCAGCGCTTGAGCAATCTGGCTGAACAAGTATCTAATTCGCAAAGGAGTGACTCACATGAATAGTTTTTCACTAAACGTACCAGAAAATATATCTGATTATTTGCCCATACTGATCCCTCTGATTCTTTTGCAATTGATCTTGATCGTTTTGGCAGTTCGAGATATTTTAAAACAAGAACAATTTAAGTTCGGCTCTCGTATTCTTTGGCTCTTCATCGCCTGTTTTGTTAGCCTGATCGGTCCTATCCTTTATTTTGCTTTTGGAAAAGGGGATCAACAATGAAGATGATCGAGATCAATCACTTATCCAAACGTTTTGGGCACAAACAAGTGCTACAAGACCTATCCTTTTCGGTCCCCAAAGGGAGTGTCGTGGGATTTGTAGGGGAAAACGGCGCTGGCAAAACAACCACTATGAAAGCGATTTTAGGGTTACTCCCTATTGATGAAGGCGAAATCACTGTCTGTGGCGAACCAGTACAATTTGGCTCAACCAAGACCAATCGCTGGATCGGCTATTTGCCAGATGTGCCGCAGTTTTACTCTTTTATGACAGCTGTAGAATATTTGACTTTCTGCGGAAAAATTCAGCCAAATAAAGAATCTTTTCAGCCTCAGCGAGTGATGGAAGTCTTAGAGTTGGTAGGCCTGGAAGCTTCGAAACAAAAAATCGCTGGCTTTTCTCGCGGCATGAAGCAACGTCTAGGGTTAGCCCAAGCTCTGATCAACCGCCCCGCCATCTTGATTTGTGATGAACCAACATCCGCACTAGACCCTCTCGGACGCAAAGCATTTCTTGATGTATTGGAAAAAATCAAAGAAGAAACGACAGTGCTTTTTTCCTCTCATATTCTCGCAGATGTCGAACAGCTGTCAGATTATATTGCAATTTTGCACAAAGGTCAGATCCGTGCGTTCGAAACGATGGATTCCTTAAAAAACCGTTATCGAAAAACCGTCTTTGGGATTGTCTTTACCGACGAAGGAGACCATTTAAAATTTGCCAAAGTGTTAGCAATCCATGGCATTTCGGCGAAAAGAAAGAACAATCAATTACTGATCGATGAACAAACTGGAACCAATATCGGTTCACAGTTGCTACAATTGCTGAACGAACAACACATTGTCCCAGAATCCTTTCAAAGAATCGAACCATCGTTAGAGTCGATTTATTTGGAGGTGATCAAATGAATGCGTTTCTTGTTTTCTTAAAGAAAGAGTTTCTCGGCGGTCTTCGTAGCAAAAAACTACTGATTTGCTTGATCCTGTTTGCCCTGATTGGTATGCTTTCTCCCTTTACTGCCAAAATTATGCCAGATCTGATGGCCAGTATGATGCCGGAATCGATTGAAATCACGATTGCTGATCCGACATCGATCGATGCGTGGCTTCAGTTTTACAGCAACATCGGCACGATTGGCCTGCTAATATTTGTGATTCTTTTTACCGATACGCTCTCAGCCGAAATAAATCAGGGTACCTTTATTCAGCTGATCACCAGAGGCTTACCAAAAACCACGATCGTCATAGCAAAAGCTTGCTATTTGATGATTCTTTGGTCTTTGAGTTACCTTATAAGTGCCAGTGTCAGTGCTTTTTATACGATGATTTATTTCGATGATTCCAGCGCTGCTCAAGTCCCTAGCGCTTTGGTCAGCTATTGGCTTTTCGGTTTACTAGCAATCAGCATCCTGCTGCTAGGTTCCAGCTTTGCTAAAAGTATCTATCAAGGTTTGTTGTTTATTGGCGTCTGTTATCTGATGGGCACGTTAGGCAACCTATGGAGTCAAGTAACAAACTGGAATCCATATTCCCTTTCCAGCCAATTTCCTAACTACTTAACCGACCAAATCAAACTAGGGGAACTGCTGCCAGCACTGTTGTTAACTTGCTTTTTGATCATCGCTTGTTTGACTGGTTCCATAGCTGTTCTAAGAAAAAGAAAATATTAAAAAACATCGGTGCAGATTTTTTGCACCGATGTTTTGCTTCTGAAATGTTACTCTATTTTGCTGTTCCTTGGACTTTCACAGATTTCTTGGCCTGCATTTTTTGTTCGATTCTCATGAAGAGCCGCATGAAGAAGGCAATCAAGTAGATTGAAAAGGCAGAAATAAGTGCTTCTTGCCAAGAAAAGATCAGAAGGTTCAATAAGATGATGATCAAATTGGTCAAGAAAACCCCACTAGATCTGCGAATGCCATAGTATTTTTCCAAAATTAGTGGCGGAATCGTCACGCCGCCATTAGACGCACCAATTTTGTAGAGCGAAAAGATGCCGAAGCTAAAGAAGAAACTACCTAAAATCAATGAGATGGAATAAAAGCGCAGCAGCATAATTTCTGGTAAAAGTGCTAGAAGAACGGGAAATGCCAAACTACCGATAACCGTATTGACAAAGACCTCTCGTTTCAAAAGTAAAAACGCAAGGGCCAGCATCAATAAATTTATACCCCAGACAACGATATGGCGATTGATCGACCAGCCAGTTTCGATGAGGTAGCCAATCGACCCGACACCGGCAGAAGCAATGCTGTGAGGTAAAAGGAAGAAGTTTAATGCGATGCAGATCCATAGCACCCCAAGCAATAAAGCAAGATTTTTTTTGATAAGTGTTTCCATCAACGTTCTCCTTTCGATCTGGCAACTATTTTTATGTATAAAAGCTTCTGTCTATTCTATCAAAAAAATCGTAAAAGAAAGAACCAATTTTTTCATGAAAACATGAAAAAATTGATTCTGACCTTCAAGAAAGTATTCTGCTATTTTTTCATTCCTTTAAGATTGCTGTTAAGCTGCACAGCAATCACAAGCGGAAAGGATTTCTTCTACAACAGATTCCCGCCATGCTCTTCTATTCGCCATACGTTTCTTCTCTGACGGCAAATGAACAAAGTAAACCGACAATTCTGATCCTTTAATCAATTGATAGGACATCAAGCGATTTTTTTGCTGCAATAACAGCTGATGCTTTTTCGGGGAAAGGGAAAGATCAGTTGCGGACACCAATTGCTTTAATGCCTCTGGATGACAAAGGTTTCTTTCTGGTGCGACACTGATCAATTGGCTGACCTCTGCTAATTTCATCGCCTCGATCACCCGCAGCGTTGCCCGCGGATCATGGATATCCGTCAAAAAAACCGACTGGCAACCTTGCAATGCCCGAACGAGTCGCCCTAAATCGAGAAAGTCACCATCAATGATCGTCTCACGCGCAGCATCAATCTGTTGCAAACGCTCCGTTGCCTGGCGGGCATAGAGTACTAGGGAGAAATTGGTTCTTTCTAAAAGTGTTTGGCGTGTCAGCTGCCCAATCGTTCCAGCAGCACCTAAAATCGCAAGTCGTTTCATAAGCTTCCTTTCTATTGGATTCCATTGAGCAGAACGTTTCAATTTCCATAGTAGCGAATTCAGTCATTAAGACTTAGTGACCAAATTGGCTTTTCGTTGACGCAATCGTTCTTCTGTCGGCAGAACATGCTCGTCGTAATGTTCTAGTTTGTATTCTAAACGTTCAACAGCTTCCGTCATATCTGAGATTTTCTCCCTGAGTACCGCAATTTGTTCTGCTAAGAGCTGCTTGCGCTCAGGAACCGTCCCTCGCCCTTCTTCAAATAAAGCCAGGTAATGACTCAACCCATCAATCGATAGTCCAGCATTACGCATTTGCCTAGTAAAGGTGATCCATTTTAAGTCGTCATCATCAAATTCACGAACACCGTTTTTATTGCGTTTGACCGGCGGAATCAGCCCAATTTTTTCATAGTAACGGATGGTATCAGCTGAGACACCGCTCAGTTCACTGACTTTTTTGATATTCATGACTTCACTTCCTTGTTTTGCATTTTTTCCTAGATCGATTTACATGCTACGAGCCAGAAGCCCTTTTGTTACTCGTTATTCCGCTCCTACCACTGCATGAGGCAAGTAAGGCTCTTCCAAATAAGCAATCTCTTCGGCAGTCAGCTTTAGATCAAGGGCAGGTAAAGCATCCAATAAGTGGCTTTCTTTTGTTGCGCCAATAATTGGTGCGACCACTTGTTCTTTTTGCAATAACCAAGCCAAGGCGATTTGCGACCGTTTGCTTTGGTGATTGTCAGCGATCTTTGCGACTCGTGCCACGATCTCCCGGTCTTGTTCCATCGTTTTGTCGTACTTTTGATTGGCGGTTTTATCCGTTAAGTACCGTTTGGTCTCTGCACCCCAATCTCTTGTTAAACGTCCAGCAGCCAAAGGACTATATGGCGTCACGGCAATTTTTTGATCGGCACACAAGGGCATCATTTCTCGCTCTTCTTCTCGATAAAGCAAGTTTAAGTGATTTTGCATCGAAACAAATTTGGTCCAGCCATTTTTCTCTGCAACTGCTTGTGCTTTGGCAAATTGCCAAGCGTACATCGCGGATGCACCAATATAGCGCACTTTTCCAGAAACCACCAAATCATGTAAGGCCTTCATGGTTTCTTCAATTGGCGTGTGGTAATCCCAACGATGGATGATATACAAATCAATGTAGTCCATTTGTAGGCGTTTTAAGCTTTGTTCGACTTGATAAAAGATCGCTTTTCGAGACAGCCCTCCACTGTTTGGCCGTTGCTTCATTTTTGAATACAGTTTTGTGGCAACCACGATCTCATCCCGCGGAGCAAAATCATTCAATGCTCGACCGACGATTTCTTCGCTCGCTCCATAAGAATAGACATTTGCCGTATCAAAAAAGTTGATGCCTAGATCCAAGGCTTTTTTGATGACTTCGCGACTATCTGCTTCTTCTAACACCCACTCATGAAAGCCACTATTGGGATCGCCAAATCCCATTGTCCCTAAACATAATGGTGACACATCAAGTCCCGTATTGCCAAATTTTACATAGTTCATTTGCTCGTCCTCCTGTTTTTTAAGTTACACTAAGCATACAGGTTGAAGTGCACTCTAAGTCAAGCGAATCAGCAAACTTTTTTTCATTTTACTCGCAAATGACTCATAATGACATGCTTTTTGTCGTGCGTTTCATTTCGAATCAGCTTTTGGTACACTAAAGATAAGTATCGATACGCTATCTAGCTGAGAAAAAGGAGCGGAAGATTTTGACTTGTATTTTTTGTACTGCCTCAAAACATGCGATCATTGAAAACGAACGCTTTTATGCGATCTTTGATAAGTTTCCCGTCACCCCTGGACACCTGCTATTGATCCCCAAAGAACATCGAAGGGATTATTTTGCCCTCACCCAAGAGGAATTACAAGACTTGCAGGCTTTGTTGCAGGAAGGCAAAGCCTATTTGTTGGAAACCTATCGACCAGACGGCTTCAACATCGGCTTCAATTGCGGGGAGGCTGCCGGACAGACGGTCTTTCATTGCCATTGTCATTTGATCCCACGCTACCAAGGCGACGTGGAGGAACCAAAAGGCGGCGTTCGAGGCGTGATTCCTGACAAGCAAGCCTACTAAATACAAACGAGCCGTTTCTTCCAGCAAAGGGAAACGGCTTGTTTGTGTTTGTTAAAAATGAGGACGCTTAGGAATTGATCGCTGAATGGTTCATCAACCGATTGATATGAACGCCTAGATAGACGATTTCATTGACAGGGATCTTCGTTTGATATTCTTTATCGATATAGGCTTTGACTTTTGTCGCGATCTCCATAGCATTTGGATAAAGAGCCCACATTTGACGGTATAGTCCTTCGTCTTCTTCTTGCAGCAGACCATCCAAAAAGAACCGGTCAACGAAGAAACGCACGTGGGTGATAAAGCGATTATAATGGATCGAATTGGTGTTGACGTCTTGCTGGATCGAGTAGCGTACCATATTGACGATCAACCCGATCAATTTGGCTTTTTTCAACCCATCTTGATTTTCCTCGGTGTTCGACTGGGCATTGATCAAATGAAACGCGATATTGGAGGCTTCTTCTTCCGGCAGATCAATTTGATACTTCTCTTTCAACAAGCGTAGTGCCTGTTCGGCGGCTCGAAATTCCTCCGTATAGTAATTCTTGATTTCCCAATAGAGCCGATTCGTCACACTCAAGCCTTTTTGCTGACGTTCCACAGCAAAGTGCAAGTGATCCGATAAGGTAAGGTAAATCGTTGAATTTAGCGGATACGGCAGCATTTTTTGCGCCAGCTGAACGATTTCTTTGGTCATTTCAAAATAGTACAACGGAATCTCATCCACCAAATCGGCAAACTGACCCGATTTTTTTTCATCGATTGGCAGAAAAACTTGATCGATCTGGGTATCGGCTATGCTGTCGCCGACTTTCTTTCCATAGCCGATCCCCTTCCCAAGTGCAATCATTTCCTGGCCTTCCTTATCAACAAGTACGACACTTGAATTTAAGACTTTCTTGATGTAAATCATGCACTCTCGCTCCTCACTGTTTATTCTGCCAAACTTGCGCCATTGGTAGCGATCACTTCTTTGTACCAATCGAAGGAATCTTTTTTCATACGGTCATAACTGCCGTTTCCTTCATCATCGGCATCCACATAAATGAAGCCGTAGCGTTTCGTCACTTGTGACGTCCCCGCACTGACCAGATCGATCGGTGCCCATGAAGTATAACCAATCAAATCGACTCCTTCATCGATGGCTTCCTTCATTTGTTTGAAGTGTGCCTTGAAATAATCGACCCGATACGGATCATGCACTTGACCGTCTTCAAGGACATCCACGGCACCCATACCATTTTCAACGATCATCAATGGCACTTGATACCGATCATACAATGAAAGCAAGGAGATTTTCAAGCCTTTAGGATCGATCTGCCAGCCCCATTCAGTTGACGGCAGCTTGGGATTTTTTACCCCTAAAACCGTATTGCCCGGTGTCCGTTCCGCATGTGGGTCGCCTGATTCAGCCATAGACATATAATAACTGAAAGAAAGAAAATCAACGGTGTGATCTTTTAAGATTTGGCGGTCTTCTGGTGCCATTTCAATCTTGATGCCCCGTTTTTCGAGATCTTTTTCAATCATTCGCGGATAAGCACCTTTGACTTGAACGTCCGCATAAAAATCATTTTCCAAGTTTTTCTTTAAAGTTAATTCAACATCCAATGGGTCACAAGTCAATGGATACGTCATCAACTTCGTGATCATACAGCCGACTTTGTTGTCGGGATTTATTTCATGGGCGATTTTTGTCACTAATGAGCTGGCCACAAATTGGTGATGGAGGGCTTGATATACGTCTTGCTCTTCCTTACCAGCTTCTGATTGCTCAGGAATGAGACCTGCTGTTGTAAAAGGATGACGATGGATACTGTCGATTTCGTTAAAGGTCAGCCAATACTCCACATACTCCCCAAATTCTTCAAAGCAGACGGTCGCAAAACGGACAAAGTCATCGATCACTTTACGTTCCACCCAGCCATTGTACTTCAAGCTCAGCGCTAACGGCATCTCATAGTGAGACAACGTTACGATCGGTTTGATTCCCAAACGCTGCATTTCTTGGAAGACATTGCGGTAAAAAGTGATCCCTTCTGGATTGGGTGTCGTTTCTTCCCCAGTTGGGAACAAGCGGGTCCATGCAATCGATAAACGCAATACTTTAAAACCTATCTCCGCAAATAAAGCCAAATCTTCTGGATAGCGATGATAGAAGTCGATCCCTCGGCGTTTTGGATAGATGGTATCCGTTGAATCCGCCATTGCTTCTTTGACGGCTTCAACAGTCACACTCATATGTGCTGCAAAGTTTTTCACGTCGACATGAGGTTTGTAAGTAGCCACATCCGCTACCGACAAGCCTTTGCCGCCAAGATTCCATCCCCCTTCTACTTGATTTGCGGCGATAGCGCCACCCCATAAGAAGTCCTTTGGAAAAGTTGTTTCAGTCATTTTTTCAATCCTCTTTTACATTGTTTTTGTTGCATTGCTCATTGGTTTAGACGATCGGTGCAATCGATAGAACGCCTTGTTCGTTGCGCTCATCAGTTGATTTGATCGGTTTGACCGTAAAGTTTTCTTGATTGGTGACCACACAGATCACGATTGGATCAAATCCAGCTGCTTTGATGGCATCTAGATCAAATTGAATCAGGGGTTGCCCTTGTTTCACTTGATCCCCCGCTTTCACATAAGGGGTAAAGTGTTTGCCTTCTAATTGAACGGTATCCAAGCCGATATGAAAGAGCAATTCTGCGCCATTACGAGTTTTTAACCCGATCGCATGGTTGGTTTCAAACAACATCGTGATTTCGCCATCTTCCGGTGCGATCAATTCGCCAGACGTCGGGATAATCCCGAAACCTTCTCCAATCATACCGCTTGAAAAGACTTCATCGTTGACTTCAGATAGGGCTACCACTTGGCCTTCTACTGGTTTACTCAATACTTCGGCTTTCGGATCGGCAACTGTCGTCTTATTTTCCACTGTTTTGTCTTTGAATAAGAAAAGGACAAGGACGAAGGAAACAGCAAAGGATACCCCTAACGTGACTAATGCCCACACAAGATTCATCGGGTTGGCTTCATCGACGAACATAGTGATACTTGCTAGACCGGGACCAACTAATGCGAAGGCCTTGATGGCAAACAACCCAGCCACTGCACCACCAACTAGGCTGGAAGCCATCACGCCGTAAAGCACTCGTTTGTGCAGGATCGTCACCCCATACAAAGCAGGCTCGGTTATGCCAAAAAGGGCGGAGATGCCTGCAGAAACAGCAGTTGAACGAAGTTTTTGGTCTTTGGTCCGAACACTCACCGCAAAACAAGCACCGGCTTCTGCGATGTTATGTGCCAATGAGGCAGGTAAGTATAACAGCTCTGCCCCCATCTCACTCATAGACGAAACAGCATAAGGAATCATAGCTTTGTGCATACCGGTAACCACCATCAATGGTAAAACAGCGGCTAAGATCCCTGTTGCCACCCAACCTAAATGGGCATACAGCCAAATGATCGCTGCTGAAAAAATCGTTCCGACTTCAAAGCCTAATGGGCCTAAAATCAATAAAGCAACTGGAACCGTAATAACTAAGCTCATCATTGGAACAAAGAAGATACGGATCGGTTTTGGTGAGATTCGGGTAAACAGTTTTTCAATTTGAGCGTAAAATAAAACCGTTAAAATAGCTGGAAATACTTGTGACGCATAGGCGATATTTTGTAAACCGAAGCCCATGAAAGCTGCGCCATCTGTCAATAGTGTCGTTAGTTCAGGCAAAATCAAGGCACCGACAGCGGAAACCGCCACCAATTGGTTAACCTTTAATTTATTTGCCGTGGTGATCGCCACTAAAATCGGTAAGAAATACAATGGTGCGCCACCGATCAGATTCAAAATTTGATACGTCTGGCTCGTATTGTCCATCAATCCAGTGACAGAAGCAAGTAACAGTAAGGATTTCAAGACGCCCCCTCCAGCGACTGCTGGAATCAACGGTTGAAAAATCGAGATAATAAAATCAAGCAGGACCGCACCCCACGATTGTTTTTGTTTGCCTTCACTTCCTCCATCCGCTGTTAGCTCATGACCTAACACGTTCATAACCTCATCATACACTTCGACGACATCATTGCCGATGATGACTTGGCATTGGACATTTTGTCGCACCCCAATCACGCCATCGACTTTTTCCAAGGCATCTTTTTGTACGAGGCCATTGTCTTTTAAGGTAAAGCGCAAGCGTGTGGAGCAATGTTCCAAATGTGCGATATTTTCTTTTCCGCCAATCAACTCAACGATGGCAGTTGCCGTTTCTTTTACATTCATAATTTTCTTCTCCTTTAATTAGTTTTCCTTTGTTGGCCAAACAAAGAAAAAAGCAGACAACACCTACAAAAACATTGAACGGAATCCAACGATCCCTTCCATGTTTTTTATAGGTCCTGCCTGCATTACCAGTCACATGCCTGTTTTATTACTTGCATAATACCATGCTTCATTTGAAAACGCAACCACTGTTTTTTAAAAATTTTCCTCAAGTCTTTTTCTGAATCTGGAAGTTTGTTACACTTAGTGGATAATCAGTTGTTTCGTCTACCTTGGCTTGCACCAGAAGCAAGAAGAACACCGCTGGCTAAACGTATCATAAGAAAGGATGAATAAGGATGACGCCATTGAATCACTCACTGCATGTTGCCGTCCCCACAGCATTTGACCATGCAGAAAGACTTGACACGAAAAGGACGATCGCTCATATCTTGCAACTGCAAAAGCAAGGGATCAAATCGGTTTTGGTGTGTGGCTCCACCGGTGAACAGCATTCATTGACTTTAACAGAAAAAAAACAGCTTCTACATGCCTTAGCGCAAGAAACCAGCTGGGCAGCCGATTTCGAAGTCCTCTTCGGTTTAGCTGGCATTGTATTTCATGAAACGCTCGCGTTGGCAGAAACAATCAGCAAAAATCCCCGAATCGATGGTGTGGTTTTAGGCTTTCCCCCTTATCTTTGCCTGACCCAAAAGGAAGCCGTCCTCTATGCTCAGGGATTGATCCATACTTGCGAAAAACCAGTTATTTTATACAACAATCCCCGCCGCACGGGCTTTGATTTATCTGCAGAAAGTCTCTTGACCTTGATCGCTGACCCTCGGGTGATCGGCTTAAAAGAAGCTGGCAGTAAGGAGCGAGTGCCTCAACTAAAAACAAAGACGGCTGCCGATTTTCGTTTTTATGCTGGTGGTGAAGCGGACTTGGCGGAAAAGGTCGCACTAGGGTTTAACGGGCTGTCATCAATGGCAGGAAACCTTTGTCCCGAGGAGATCCAGGTGATTTGGCAAGGGTTACTCAAAGGTGCTGCAACGATTTCTACGTCGAATGAATGGCAGAAAATGGAACAAGCAGCTGCCGGCGATCCAACAGATACCATCAGCTATCTTCCGTGGCTCAAGCAGCAAATCACCATTGATGGACAGCCCTTTGGCTTTTGTCGTCAGCCGCTAGGTCTAGAAACGAGTGATCGGTTTAGCACTGGCTCAATTCCTCCTCATCTAGCATAAGAAAGGCAGGAGAACCAGATAAATGAAGATTGATCCACAACTAAAGCACTATATTGAAAGCTCCATCATCCCACAATACAACCAATTGGATAGCAGTCACTCCCCAGCGCACGTCCACCAAGTGATCCAAAATAGTTTTGAGATTGCTGAAACATTGCCTGTTGACCTGAATATCGTCTATACGGTAGCTGCCTACCATGATATCGGCTTGCTCTATGGCCGCAAAAACCACGAAAGCAATTCCCGCAAGATCGTTGAACAAGATGCTGTGTTGCCACGCTTTTTCTCTCCTCCAGTCATTTCAATGATCGGCGAAGCAGTAGAAGACCATCGCGCCTCGCTGCCCTATGAGCCTCGCTCGCTTTATGGCAAAATTATTTCCGAAGCCGATCGTGACTTAGATTTTGAGCGAATCCTCAAGCGAACCTTGCTTTTTGCTTATGAGAAAAAGCAACTCACAGATCTAGAACAATTGCACCAAGAAGCGTATCAGTACATTTCAAAGAAATATGGTCCTCAAAGTGAGCTGAAGGTTTGTTTGGATTATCGCAAAAACCAAGACGGTTTGGCGATCATTTATCAAAAGTTAGCACAACCTGAAAGCTTTCGTCACTCCTTTGAAAAAATCGTGCCGTTAGTTATCGCTACAAGCAAAGAAACTGACGATTGACACTTTGATCCAGCACCAGACTTTAAATAGAAACCCTCTGATTTCAAAATACGCCAAGTGTTTGCGTGCGCTGAATCAGAGGGCTTTTATTGTTATTCTAGTTCTTTTTTCACGGAAGTCGCCCCTCTCCTTCATTGCTCAAACGATTCTATCGAAATAAAAGAGCAGTAATTGGTTTTCTTCAATCGACAGACGCCCTTCTAAATAACCTTCCTTTTTTCACCGAATTTACTCTTTGTAAGCAAGATAGTTTGCTGAAAATAAAAAAAATGGTATTTTTATTTTATCAAGTGATAAAATAATAGGAGGAATCGTTATGTTTTTGGCAATCAATGAAATACGCCATTCCAAATTGCGTTACGCCCTAGTCACAGGAGTCATGTTTTTAATCGCCTATCTGGTCTTTTTTTTAACTGGCTTAGCGTATGGGTTGGCTCAAGATAATCGGATGGCGGTCGACAAATGGGAGGCAGATCAAATTTTGTTGACTGAAGAAGCAAATGATAATTTAAACATGTCGATGCTTCCTCGCAGTCTTTATGACGAAGTCGATGCACCAGAAAAAGCTGTTTTGGCGCAAACCGCTGGGGTAGTGACTAAAGAAGACAACGGTGAAAAAGTCGATGTCACCTTTTTCGGCATTGATCCAGATCAATTTCTAGCACCAAATATTACCGATGGCGAGATGTTTGCGTCAGATGATGAAGCGGTCGCAGACAGCAGCATTGAGGAAGAATACGGGATTTCCATTGGTGACACCATCAAATTAGCCGGCAGTGACAAAAAATTGAAAATCGTCGGTTTTACAGATAACGCCCGCTTCAGTGTTGCTCCGGTCCTCTACACCTCGATCGGTGCCTATCAAGAAATTCGTTTTGAAAAAGAAGATGATTCAGAAAATGCCCGTATCAACGCGATCGTAACTCGTGGCAAAATCAAAGAAGTGCCAGATGATCTAGTCGCTACGGATATCAGCAAATTTATTAATGAATTGCCTGGTTACAACGCACAAGTGCTGACCTTTGGCTTTATGATCGGGTTCTTGATCGTGATCGCTGCCATCGTTATCGGTATTTTTATCTATGTGCTAACGATGCAAAAATCAGAAATTTTCGGTGTCATGAAAGCCCAAGGGATCTCTAGCCGCTACATTGCTTTTTCGGTGATTGCCCAAACGTTCTTATTGGCAACCTCGGGTGTTTTGATCGGTGGGTTGGCAACGATCGGTACCGCCCTCGTGTTACCTGCAGCAGTGCCATTCCAAATCAATCTATTATTCTTTGCTAGTATCAGTGTAATGATGATTCTGATCGCGATGCTAGGTGCTTTCTTCTCGGTGCGAACGATTGTAAAAATCGACCCATTGAAAGCAATCGGATAGGAGGAAAAAACATGAGTGCCATTGAATTCAAACAAGTCAAAAAATCATTTAAAGATGGGGACGCGACGATTGAAGCCTTGAAAGAAACCAACTTTTCGGTAGAAAAAGGCGAATTTGTCGCCATCATCGGTCCTTCCGGCTCTGGGAAAAGTACCTTTCTGACGATTGCCGGTGGTCTACAAGCTCCCTCTGAAGGCGAAGTATTTATCAATGACGAACCCTTTAGTAAACAAAAAGAAAAGCAAAGGGCAAAAACTCGTTTCAAAAAGATCGGCTTTATTTTACAAGCTTCCAACCTTGTCCCTTTTTTGACGGTCAAAAAGCAACTTCAATTGGTGGATAAGGTCAGCAAAAAACCCCAAGAACAATCAGCTACTGAATTGTTTGAACAACTAGGGATTGAAAAGCTGCAAAACAAATACCCCGATGAACTATCTGGTGGTGAAAGGCAGCGTGTGGCTATTGCCCGAGCGCTCTATCATGATCCCACCATCATTTTGGCAGATGAACCAACGGCGAGTCTTGATTCAAAAAAAGCCGTCGAAGTCGTCAAAATCTTAGCAAAAGAAACCAAAGAAAAACAAAAAGCCACCATTATGGTGACCCATGATACCCGTTTGACAGATTATTGTGATCGGGTCCTCGTCATGAAGGATGGCGTTTTAGAAGAAAAAGAACACACGAAAAAAGAAGCCGAATCAAGTGATTCGCAGAAGGAGCAAGCATGAAAAAAATTATTGTTGTCGGTGCGGGCGTGTCAGGATTAGCTGCTGCTGTCCGTTTGCAAAAACTTGGCTATGACGTCACCCTCTACGAAAAAGAAGGTCAACCTGGGGGCAAAATGAATCAGATCAAGGAAAACGGCTTTACCTTTGATGTGGGACCCACCATCGTGATGATGCCTGAAATTTATCGTGAAGTGTTTGAATTTGCTGGCGTTGATCCGAATGACTATATTCCTATGGAGAAAGTCGATCCGATGCTGCAGCTGTATTTTGCTCAAGACGAACCGCTGACCTTCTCAAACGACTTAGTAGAATTGACCAAAACGCTAGAAGCGATCTCGGAAGAAGATGCTCAAGGCTATTTTGCCTTTTTAGCAGATATTTACAAACGCTATGTGATCGCCAAAGAGTCCTTCATCACCAAGTCGTTTCGGACATGGCGAGACTTTTACAATCCCAAATCATTATGGGCAGGGTTAAAGCTGCGAACGTTTAGTGACGCCTACTCTTCCATTTCTAAATTTGTCAAAGATGATCGCCTGCGAAAATCATTGGCGTTTCAAACCTTGTATATCGGTGTCTCCCCTTACCAAGGGCCGTCCCTTTATACCATCATCCCTATGATCGAGTTGATGTATGGGGTCTATTTCATCAAAGGCGGCATGTATACATTAGCCACTGGTATGGCACGTTTGTTCCAAGAATTAGGCGGAACGATCCATTACAATACCCCAATCGATGAATTATTGATCGAAAACAAGCAAACCAAAGGCGTTCGTGTCAATGGAGAAACGATCACCGCAGATGCCGTGATTTGTGCGGCTGATTTTCCTTATGCTATGGAAAGCTTGATTCCTGATGAATCAAAACGCGGCAAATACACCAATCAAAAAATCGCTTCGATGGATTACTCTTGTTCTTGTTTCTTGCTTTATTTAGGACTGGACAAAAAATATGAAGATAGCGCACTCCATAGCATTTATTTTGCCAATGATTTCAAACGCAATGTAGACGATCTTTTCGAGGCTGGCAAGCTGCCAGAAGATCCATCCTTCTACTTGTATCGTCCAACCCTGAAAGATGCTTCCTTAGCACCTGATGGTCAAGAAGGTCTTTATGTTTTAGTCCCAGTACCTGAATTATCTAAATTTGATCAATGGACGGATGAAACGATTCAAAGCTACCGCCAGCAGATCATTGGATTATTAAAAGAAAAAACGATCTTTACGGATATCGATGAACACATCGTGTATGAAAAAATGTATACGCCAGATACGTTCAATGATCGGTTCAATGCCTACAACGGTGCGACATTTGGCTTGAAACCAACCTTGGCGCAAAGCAATTACTATCGTCCCCATAATAAATTTGATTATGCAGAAGGCCTATACTTCTGCGGCAGCAGTACGCATCCGGGAGCGGGTGTGCCAATCGTGATGCAAAGTGCCAAGTTAGCTGTGGAGGAGTTGTTAAAAGATGACCGTTAAATCATTAAGCGTCTTTGATGAATACGACAACGATTTTTTATACTGTGAGGCCATCATAAAAAAGCATTCGAAAAACTTTCATACCGCCTTTTCTCAATTGCCAAAAGACAAAGCACGCGCCGTCTATGCCGTCTACGCCTTTTGCCGACGTGCCGATGATGCCGTCGATGAAAAGCATGACCCATTGTTGATCGAAGCCATGAAAAAACGCTTGGAAGAAATACAAGAACTATTAACCGGCGATGCGATCGACTTGCCGCAAGCCATCAAGGAAGAAGATCCTGATGAAGCCATTTGGCGGGCATTGACCCTTTCTTTCCAACAGTTTGACCTACAGTTTCAACCCTTTTTCGATCTATTGGTGGGACAAAAACAAGACCTTGACTTCCAGCAGCCCACCTCTGAAAAAGAGCTTTCCGACTATAGTTACTACGTAGCCGGCAGTGTGGGTCTGATGCTCTTGCCGATTCTCTCACAAACAGCCGCTGCGATTCAAGAGCCCGCCATAAAATTGGGTGAAGCGATGCAACGCACCAATATTTTACGTGATATTGGCGAGGATCTGCGAATGGGCCGCATCTATTTGCCACAAACGGTCTTGGCGCAATTCAACCTTTCGCGAGAGGCATTAGCAGCTGGCAATCAAAACCAGCAGTTTATCGAGATGTGGGAACACGAAGCGCAACTTGCTGAGACGCTTTATCAGGAATCTTTTGTCATGATGCCGCAAATCGATGAAGATTGCCGTGAAGCTCTATTAGCAGCTGCTTTGATCTATCGGGAAATCTTGACTGTGATCCGCAAAAACAACTATCAAGTATTTGCTGAAAAAACAGCGGTACCGAAACAACGGAAAATCCAACTTTTGTTTACCGCGAAAAAAATGCTTCGTCAGGAACGTTGGGAGGGCTGACTTTGAACTTGCGAGAAAAAATATTACGAGTCGCAGAAAACCTGTTTATGCAGCAGGGGTATCAAGCAACTTCTACTAGACAGATCGCAGAAGCCGTCGGCATCACCCAACCCAATCTTTATTATCACTTCAAAGGCAAAGAAGCCATCTATTATGAAGTGATGGTCTCTTTGGCACAAGAGGTTTCTGGAAAACTAAATCAGACTGTTGAAGATACTTCCTTGACGATCTCTGAAAAAATCTTAAACATGTTTCTTTTTTTAAGAAGTCGGCATCGCATCAATTTTTATATGATGATGCACGACATTCAGCATACCGTTTCTGAGGACACTTCAAAAAAACTGTACTTGCTTTGGCGGAAAAATTACAAAGAACCGTTTCTTGACTTGTTCCGTCGCAGTGATTCCAATCTTCGTTCGGATGTCGATCCAGAATTTGTTACCAGCCAGTTGTTAGTGCTGATGGCGGCTCACTTGGACTCACCGGGAAAAGAAGACAAAATGCCAGAAGCGATCGATTTGTTTTTATTCGGTGCACTAGGCAGTGGGCCAATTGCGAAATAGCGAGTCCAATTGGGTAATGCGCGAGAAAAATTATTAGACGAATTTCTGACAATCGCGTACACTGATCCTGTAAACTGGAACATAAAAGGATGGATGTACATGTCAAAAAATCGAATCGAAGCCTTTACGGATGCGGTCATTGCGATCGTAATGACCTTATTAGTACTGGAATTGCACCAGCCCGAAGGCGATACATTTGCTTCTTTTTTAGGAGTGGAACAGCAATTTATTATTTATTTGATCAGCTTTGTGATGTTAGCGATCTACTGGAACAATCACCATCATCTATTTCAAGTAGTATCTAAAATTGACGGTTGGACCTTGTGGGCGAATCATTTATTGATCCTGGCACTAACCCTCTTTCCTTTTGTAACGTCATGGGTCAGTCGTTATCCAGTCGCTCTTGCCCCTCAGCTGCTATACGGGTCTGTCATTTTATTGACGGATTTCAGCTATTTCCTTGTAGGAAAGTCCTTGGTGCGTGCCAACCCTGACAATCAAGCCATCGTAGAACTGTTTCGCGGATACAAGAAACTCTACTTTACGTTGTTTATCAACGTGCTGGCATTGCTCCTCGGCTGGCTGGTCCATCCACTACTTATCATCACGCTGGATAGTCTCGTGCTATTATTGTGGGTGATCCCTGAGAAAAAAGTAGAAACCTTTTTAAAACAATAAAAACACTTGCGTCCTTCTCCTGATGGATAACTGCGCAAAAGCAGAACAATCGGCTGCTTTTGCGCAATCATCCATCGCTTTTAGGAGAAGGACGCAAGTGTTTTTTCTAGCGAATCAAGTCTTTCCCAGGTGCCCGTAAGACTTGTTCCACTTGTTCTTTGGTGGTTAAGGGGACATCTCCCAGCATCGTATGAGCCAATACAGCATTCGTGATTGCAAAATCAGCGGTGCGTTGGAGCGACCATTTTTCGGCATAGCCTAATAATACACCAGCGGCATAGGCATCCCCTGCCCCGATCCGATCCAATACTTGCAGCAGCTGCGGTGCCGTTTCATAGGCATCCTGCGCCGTAATGATTCTTCCACTGATAAATTGCTTGTCTTCCACGGCTAGACGGCGTGTCCCGCAGAACCATTCTAGTTGATACTGGTCAATAAAGGATTGGATCAACGCAAGCTCGGCACCTTCTGTTTCCTCTAAGGGATACGCCAGCAGCTCCTCCAAGTCACGGACAGAGCCGAAAACTAGGTCACAATAAGGCAGGATCGTTTCATACCGTTGTTTTAGTACCTCACGATTTAATTCTTCATTCAAGCTTGGGCGGAAGTTAAAATCAAAGCAGACGCGAATCTGCTTTACATGGGCCTGTTTCGCCAAAGCCAATGCAGTTTGCCAGGTTTTCTCAGTCAAACTAAGAGAGATCCCGCAAATATGAATGAGATCGACTGTTTCTAGAAATCCATCGATGGCATATTCTTCTGGACCTGAAACGCCAAAGGAACTATGATGGCGATTTTGATAAGTCACGTAAGTCGGACGAGCGCCGTAGCCGATCTCGGCGAAATAACTGCCGATATGGCTGTATTTTTTGCCAACAAATGCTGTTTGAATCCCATAGGAACGCAAGCTGGCTTTCGCCGTATCCCCTAAACGGTTGGCTGGCACTTGTGTCAGCATCGAGGTGGTCAAGCCGAAATGCGCCAAATTGCCTAACAGATTGACCCCTGTTCCTGTAAAATCCATCCGCAAAGAGTGGGTCTGTTCCAGTGTTCGATATTCTGGTGGCGTCAATCGCATCATTACCTCACCATAAGCACCGATCCGCATCATTGATCCCCCCCTATTTGGCTGCTGCCAACACCTTTTTCGTCATTTCTGCTAATGTCTGTACATCTTCAGGGCGTGTGTCCCCTGTTTCGCCATCGATGATCGAGCTGTAAATATGTGGAATGACTTTTTTCACTCCTGCATCAACAGCGATCTGCAAAATTTCTTCAAAGTTTTCTAAATCGATGCCGCCGGTCGGTTCCAAATAAAAATCATTCGCAGCACAAGCCTCTGCTACTGCTTGATACTCTGCTTTATGAGCCAACCCTTTCATTGGAAAATACTTGATAGAACTAGCCCCCATATCTTTTAATAAAGCGATCGCTGTTTCGACGGGGACTTCTGCAGCTGGAGTTTGTGAACTCAATGGTCCAGTAGCAATATTGACATAGCCGACTTTTCCCGTTGGTGAAACAAGGGCATTGACGATCGTTTCAGATTGTCCTAGCAAAGCTCGTGAGGTCCCCGCTCCCGTGAACACTTGGTTAACATGCTGTGGCTGTAGAACAGCGGAAATTCGGGAGACCATTTCACTTTGGTTGGGGTCGCCAGCACCAAGCCCTACAGAAAGGGCATTATTTGTTGCCGCTTGATAGTTCTTCATGTCAGCGATAGCCGCCTCATCACTATCATAGTTTTTTGATAAAACACCTAGGACGATGTTGCCCTCTGCTGCTTCATAACAAGCTTTCGCATTTTCAATAGAGTTTGCTAACACATTCAGACAGACACGGTCAGCGAAATAATTGGGTGAAGTTTTCATTTTTGGGTTGCTCCTAACATAATTTCTTGTAAGCGATCGGTGATCACTGCCATTTCTTGTTCATTGACTGCTCGGATATCAAATTCAATAATGCCGTTATTGGCTTGGTATTCACGGGTATAAATCGCTGGTTCTCCCGCTTTTAGCGCGTCGATCACTGCTTTGGCACTTGGTTCTTTCACTTTGACACTCGCTCGATAAATGTCTCTGCCGGCGCTGTCTTGAACGATTTTTGCTTCGAAACCAGTGATTTCATTGATTGCCGCAATAAATGGTTGTAGGCGCTCTTGCATCGAAGCGCCAGATTCTGTTCCCTCCGCTAGATAATCCGTCACGGCTTGGGTAAATCCGAGAATATTGTCTTTACCGATTTTCATTGCTCGACCAATACCTTTGGATTGCAGGCGCACCCAAGAGACATAGGGCTGCTTGCCGATCACTAAGCCAGCACTTGGTCCTGACAGTGCTTTCGCACCTGAATAGATCACTAAATCAGCACCTGCTTGGGTATAGGCAAACAAATCTTCCTCAGCAGCCGCATCAACGATCAATGGAAGATCGTGTGCCTTGGCAACTTGGGCCGTTTCTGCTACCGTCAGCATACTTTTTTGAACGGTATGATGACTCTTTATGTAGAGGATCCCCGCCGTTTCGGGCGTAATCATCTGTTCAATGTGCTCGGGTGTGCACATATTGGCATAGCCTGCTTCTACGACTTTTCCGCCCCCTTGCGCCACCATCACTTCCACCGGTGTGCCATAATCTACGTTGTGGCCTTTGGGCAAAATGATCTCCCGCTTGCTGATTTTCTCACTATATGGGTGGTACAAATGATAGCTGTCTCCTTGACCGATGAGTGCCGCCACTGATTGGGCGATTCCCGCCGAAGCGGAAGAAACGATTTGCGCATCTTCCGTTTTCAACAATTTTGCTAAATAGGCACCGGTTTTTTCTGCTAGATCTGCCATTTCAAAGAAATGCTCCCCGCCATAGCGCTGGGCTGCAAGCACGCCTTCGCTGACTTTCGAGACACCTAGAATCGTCATTTTGCCGGAAGCATTGATGACTTCTTTCAAGCCTAGTTCTTCAATATTCAGTGTCAAAAAGTTCCCCTCCTATCACCGCTTTTTGCGGCACGATCTGTTGTGTCGTGATTCGGCGATTGCCGTTAGAATCCGTCAATTCCTTTTCGCCCTCTTCAAAGCGGAAAATCGTAAAATCAGCATCATATCCCAATGCGATCTCGCCTTTGTTCTGTAAATGAAATTGCTTCGCAGGGGCACTGGTCACCTTCTCGATGATCTCACGCCAATCATACCCTACGACCGCTAATTTTTCCATAGTCGTCGCTAAATCAAAAACAGGTCCATTGGTACGATTGCGGATGTAGATATCCGTACTAATGGAAGAAGCCTTTAGCTGATTGGCAAAGGCCGTCTCCGCCACATCAAAATTAAAACTGTCTGTCCCATGACCAATATCGAAGACCAAGCCTTTTTCATAGGCAGCAAAGACGAAAGGCTTGATGGTTTGGTTCGTCTGATCCAAAATCCCATTGGCTTTGCCGTTAAAGCAATGGGTCACCACATCGCCTGCTTCCAATTCAGCGAGAATCTCTGCTAAATTCGGTGGTGCTGAGCCGATGTGAACCATCAGAGGCAGCGGTTGATTTTCAGCCTGGATCGCTTTGGCTAATTTCAACGGTGTGATGCCATTTTCGCCGATCACCGTTTTGCTCATTCGGGCTTTGATTCCGACGATAAAGTCAGGAAACTTCTGCAGCGCTTCTTTGACCAATTCTTTTTTGACTTTTGACAGATCCGCAAGTTCATCCTGCTCTACGATCCCCCATTTGGAAATATTGACTAAAGCAAAGACATTGGTTTTGGCTTCTTTGGCTAAATCATAAAACCGATGGATATTTTCGGCGCCAGTCGTCCCCGCATCGATAACGGTCGTGACGCCTCGTTTGACACCGATCTCGTCTGGATAATCATAATAGAGCGTCATTTCCTCGAAACAATGGACATGGTCATCGATCCAACCAGCTGACAAGAACTCCCCTTCTGCTAAGGTCAGCTCTTGTTTCGCCTGCTCCTGCAACGTGGGTGCCAAAGCAGTGATTTTGCCGTCTTGAACCCCAATATCAAATACTTCTTCATCGATCGTGCGGGCTTGACGAATAATCAAATCAAACATTTCGTTACACCTTCCTCTCTGTGAAAGTGAATTTCGACCAAGGATGGATAAAGGGCAGCAGAACTAACTCTTGTTCGACGATCGAACCGATTTTATTTTTTCGTGGGTCTGAGTGAGGCTCTAGCACTACTTGCAGCTCGTTTTTGTACTTGCCAAAACGATCATTGCCGATCACAACATCCCCTCGTTGAAAGACGCCTTCGTGGTCATGGGCAGGATTGTCATGGTTCTTATACTTTTTACGAACTTCTGTGGAACGGATCATCCGGTCAGTGATGTCGCCTCGGCGGTAATGCTGCTCGTCAAGGGCGATTCGGCGTTCAACTTCATTGATTTCAGGCACAAATTCAATCGCAAATGCCGTCTGGTAGCGATCAATCGCTCCTAGTGCCGCCAATTCTGCTTCCGAAGCATAAGCATTGCCGATAATGACATCATCAATCAAGCCTGTGGCAAACAAATGCTTTGCGGCAGTTTCTACAGGCATTCTTCGGTGCATTTCTAAGGTCGGTAAGCCATCATTGATATCCCATGGTCCGATCGTTCCCGTTTGAGAAGAGATAAATGCGGCGGTTCGAATGCCTTTTTCCTTGAAACGACGACTGCATTTTTCAAAGAAATCATAGGGTAAGGCAGTCCCTTCTTGTGGATAGAAATTGTGGCAGCCGTATAAGTAAGGAATGTTGGCTTGATAGGTCAAAATATTGTCTAAATACGCCACATCATTGCTCATATTCAATTCAACAGCTAAACCAAAGGGATTGTAGGTCAACATCGCTTCTTTGTTGCCGTCAAAACCTAAATCTAAACGAATCCCATCGGCACCTAGTTCATGGAAAAAGGTCAAGTCATCATAGGAGATGCCTAGTTCAGAAAAGATGGCTGGTGCCACGTCTAAAATCGTTTCATAGCCTAACCCTTTGGCAAAATCAATCAACGCTTTAAATTTTTTCTGCACGTTTTCTTTGCCGTCGCTCACTTCCAACATACTCATAAAAATGCGGCTAAAGCCATAATCATGGGCTAATTGCAGATAGGCTTTATCTGTTTCAAAATCACTGTGATCGGGATACACCGATACTCCTAGTTTTCTTTTCAACTTATCTCATCCTCATTTCTTCATAAAAAGCAGTAAAACGTGTCAGTAAAAGCGAACTGCAAACAATCGTCGCCGTCATCGTCAAAAATGGTCCCCATGGAAACTGACGGCTCAGTAGGATCGCTGCAGCAACGCCAAGAATCCCGAACAAAAGCATCCGCCAAAACGGCACTTCTTGAATTTTTTTCCCTTGTGCTGATTTTGTTAACCAAATTTGACAACCAAAAAATAAACAAATGGCATAAATCCCCATGTTTGCACCTCACTCTTTTTGTTTTGCTTAAGCGGCTGTTTCTTCTTCTTGCTCTCGGGCAATCTGTTGTTTCTCAAAGACTTTAAAGAATGGGTAATAGATTGCGAGTGTGATAAAGAAGTTGACGATTACTAAAATCGCTGCTGCGATACTCCAGTCTGTACTCATCCAGGCGGCGATTGGTGCTGGAATGGCAAACCCAAGTCTGGCAGCCATCATCGGTACGACGCCCGTAATGGTCGCGAAGTAAGAAATCGTTGTCGTAATCAACGGTGCCACCAAGAAAGGAATGCCTAAGATCGGATTCATTACGATCGGTGCACCGAAAATCACTGGTTCATTAATATTGAATAGGCCTGGCAAGATGGACAAACGGCCCAATTGTTTCAAGTATTTTGATTTGGAGAAGAAGAACAAAACGACCAACGCTAAGGTCGTACCGGCTCCACCGATCCATACGAACCATTGTAAAAATTGTTCCGTAAAAATATTAGGCAATTCATGCGCATTGCCAGATGCTTGGAAGGCTTCCATATTTTCAGCGATGGAAATATCCCAGAAGGGACGAATGACAGGACCCATGATGGCTGGTCCATGAATTCCCAGTACCCAGAAGAAACAGATCAAGAAGACAGTCAATAAACCACCAAACAAACTGTTACCCGCTAGCACATCTTTTAACGGCATCAACAAGTTACTTAAAAAGCCATTGATATCAAAACCGAGCATATGACGGATCACCCAGAACAAAATCAAGATCGCTCCACCGGGAATCAATGCCATAAATGAATTTGTCACTTCTGGCGGCACACCATCTGGCATTTTGATGGTGATATTTTTTACGATAAAGAAACGATAGATTTCAACGGACAAGATCGCCGTAACGATCGCACCAAACAAAGAGCCGGAACCTAGGTTGGCCACATTGATATAACGCCCGGCATCAATGATACCTTCCACAGAATCAAAGACTCGCAACGGTGGTGCAGCGGTTACAAGAAAGGACATCGTTGCTAAGATACCCGCAGTCAATGAATCCAGCTTGTAGCTTTTGGCTAGCGATGAAGCAATCCCATACGTTGCATATAATGCCAATAATCCTACTGTATAACGAAAGGGAATATCCAAAACTTCCCGATACGGTTCGATCACCGCAGCGACCGATTCAATGGGGAAATTCAGCAAAATCGTAAAGAACGACCCAACGATCGTTAATGGTAAAGTAGCGATGATCCCCTTTCGAATCGCTACCATGTGCCGTTGCATCCCCACTTTATTTGCAATCGGCATCAATTTCTGTTCAATAAATTCTACAAACCCTTTCATAATTGCCTCCTTAGTTTATAACATTATAATGTTTATACAAGGATAATAGCACATAGGATCAAGGTTCGTAAATAGTTTTTTAAACAGTAGATAGAATAATCTTTTCGCAATAACATTTCTTACAGTAACCATCAAGCGTCCTATCGTTGTCCTTTCGGTCGATACTGATACATAAATCGATTTTGGATGACGGTACAATTGATGATAAGTAACAAAATGAAAACTGGCGCCAAAGGAGTGCGGATCAACAGGAAAAACAAACTGAGTAAGAAAAGTAAGGAAACAAGTAATAGTTTCCAAAAAGACAGCGTGATTCTAGCATTATTTTTTTCTAAAAGAAGATGGGTCAGAAAAATCAAGAGCAAACAACTCACTACTAGAACCATTCTACTCACCTTCTTTAACTGTTTCTAGCTCTTGCGCCACTTGAAGTTTCTCAAATGCTTTGAAGAATGGATAATAAATCGCTAAGGAAACGAAGAAACAGACGAAGACCATCAAACAAGCAACCCAATTCCAATTTGAGGTAATCAATGCGCCAAGAGGTGCGGGAATTGAAAATGGTGGTTTGACCATCATCTTAGGCATCCAATTTAAAGCGGTAACGATATAAACTATAATGGTATTAGCAATTGGCACTAGAATAAAGGGAATCGCCAATAGCGGATTCATTACAATCGGTGTCCCAAAGATCATTGGTTCATTAATATTAAAAATTCCCGGTAAAATGGAAAGACGCCCCAATTGTTTTAAATAGTTTGAACGGGAGAACATAAACAAAACAACCAATGCAAGCGTTGATCCTGTTCCACCCATTTGGGCATACCATTGATAAAATTGCTCGGTAAAAAGATTTGGTAGATCAAAGGCAGACATCCCATTTTGGAACAATTCTGCATTTTCTAAAATTGCCTGATCCCAAAACGGGCGAATGATGGGACCTAAAACGGCATGGCCATGAATACCCAATACCCAGAATACACAGATTACAAATTGTGTGATGATCCCACCAATCAAATTATTTCCCGTTAAGAACCCTTTTAAAGGAGAGATTGCGATCGTCAACAATCCATTTAAATCAAAACCAAAAAAGTGTCGCGGAATCCAAAAGACTAAGATAACTAGCAATGTTGGCAGTAATGCCGCAAAGGATTCTCCTACCACAGGAGGTACGCCTTCTGGCATCTTGATTTCCAAGTTTTTTGCTTTCGTAAAATGATAAATCTCTACTGAAACTAGCGCCGCAATGATCGCACCGAATAATCCTTGTGATCCAAGTGAAGCGATGGGTAAATACCTTCCTGCAAGTACGGCATCTCCTGTCGTGCTGATGCCTTCCGCCAAATTGATTGGAACGACCATTAAAATCGTCGCTAACATGGATAAAAACCCACTTGTTATCCGATCGAGTTTGTAACTTGCACCTAAGTTGGAGCCGATCGTAAATGAGGCATAGAGAGACATTAGCCCCACCGTAAATCGAAAAGGAATGTCAAGTGCCGGTAAATAAGGAGCGACCCATTCGGTATAACCAGGAATCGGCAAATTTAAAATAATGGTGAAAAAAGAGCCAACGATCGTGAGCGGCAAAATAGAAATCAACCCATTTCGAATTGCCTGCAAGTGCCGCTGCTGTCCAATAGCATTGGCAATCGGTAATAACTTCATTGCAACCGAGTCTAAAACTTTCATTGTAAAAACCTCCTAAAATTCGTTTGAAAAACCATTTCTTTGAATCACTTCTTTAAACCATAGACCAGACTTTTTCATCGTTTTTTCTCCCGTTTCTAAATCCAGACGATAAAAGCCATAGCGATTTTTGAACGCATTCTGCCAACTCCAACAGTCCACAAATGTCCACATATGATACCCCAGACAGTTACTACCCTCCGTCATTGCTTGGTGAAGCTCAATTAAATGCTCTTTTAAAAAAGCAATCCGATAGTTGTCTTGTACTTGCCCCCCTTCGATAAATGTTTCTTCTCCCTGAATCCCGATGCCATTTTCTGAAACAAACCAATCAATATTCCCATATTCTAACTGGATTTTTTTAGCGATATCATACAAGCCATGAGGATAAATCTCAATCCCCCTTGAAGTATTCATTCTTCTGCCAGGCATCTCGTAATCATCGTAAAACCATTCTGGTGAGAAAACTCCCTCGGGATTAGGCAAAAATTCTTTGGCTTTCACTCGCCGTGGACGGTAATAATTGATCCCTAACAGATCAATCGTTGTTTCAGCAATCAAAGCAAGATCTTGTTCTTCCATTCGTGGCATTTTGTCGTAGCGCGTTAAAATAGCCTTTAACTCTTGAGGGTAACGACCTTTTAATATCGCTTCATTAAGGGAGCGAGTATAGAAGAGGTCTGCCATTTCCGCTGCATTTAAGTCGGCAGGATGCTGGCTTCTTGGGTAAACTGGGATCACATCCATGATGATACCGATTTTTCCTTGATAAGTTCCTTGTCGAAAGACCTTAACTGCCTCACAGTGAGCAAGGATGATATGGTGAAGTACTTGTGCCGCCCGTTTAAAATCTACTACATAAGGATAGTGTCGGTCATGCAAATAGCCGGCTTCTGCTGGAATCATCGGCTCATTAAAGGTAAACCAGTACGCAACTTTCTCATGAAATAGATCAAAACAAATTTTCGCATACGCCCGATACGCTTCGATGACCTCACGATTTTCAAATCCGCCGATTTCTTGTAATTTCATCGGCATGTCAAAGTGATAAAGATTGATAAACGGTTTGATGCCTCTTTGATTTAACCCATCAAGCATTCTGGTATAAAAGTCAACAGCTTCTGGATTGACTTCCCCTATACCTTCGGGAATAAGACGTGACCAAGAGATCGAAGTCCGAAAAGAATTAAAAGAAAGTGCCGCCATTCGATCCAGATCCGCTTCCATTTCCTGATAAAACCTTGATGTATGTTCTGTTGTAACTCCTTCAAAAAACCGATGGTTATAGTTTTTTGATGCATAATCCCAAATGTTTTCTCCTTTATTGTCTCCAGCTATCGTTCCTTCTGATTGTGTCGCACTCGTTGCTGCACCCCAGAAAAAGTCCTTCGAAAAATTATACTCCATGTCGCCCTCCTACAATTCCTTTTTTACTAAGCGAAGCATCCGCTTACATTATTGAACAACGAAAGTATAGCATGAAGTAAAATCAATATAATGTTATAATCCTAAATAGAGAACGTTTTCATCCCTTGTCATTTGTTCCACAAAAAAAACACTTTGTTACGGAGGTGCATCATGCTTTTTCTTGACTACAATCCTGAACTTACTGCACTAGAATACGAGGTTTACCGATTTGTATCAAAAAACTTGGCTTCAGTGTCTAAAATGAAGATGAAAGAACTTGCCAAAGAGACTCATACCAGTACTGCTAGTATTAGCCGCTTTTGCAAGAAATTTGAATGTGATACGTTTACCGAATTTAAGATCAATTTGCGCTTTTACTTAGATTCTCTCGTAAAATCCAAAATATCCGATAGTGATGAATCTCAAACAATTGATTTCTTAAAGCGAGTAAACCAGCCCTTTTTATCTGAGAGAATCAATCGAGCAACAGAGATTCTTAAGAACAAAAGCTTCGTTCTATTTATTGGATCAGGCTTATCTGAAACGATTGCGGAATATGGCGCACTCTATTTTACTGACTTGGGAAAAACGGCATTAAAAGTTGACGATCCCTCAAATTATCCTATCGACTGGTTTCCAGAAGACATATTGTGCAAAACCGGTATCATTGTTTTGTCGATTTCTGGGGAAACACAAGAAATGATTCGATACTTACAAAAGTTAAATCAAAAAGATTGTCAGATTATTGCCATCACGAATACCGAAGATTCAACCATCAGCCAGTTATCCGACTTGACGGTGCCCTATTACATCGAAAGAGAGACCATTTTTAAAGCCAGTCAGAAAAAAGAGAAAACCATTGAACTGACTTCTCAACTACCAGCAATCTATTTAATTGAAAAAATTGCCAAAAGAATACGCCTATCAGAAGAACTTCTCTGATAGGCGTAGGTAGTTTTAATTATTCAGCGGCCTTCACAATCAGTAACTAAATCAAATAAAAGTTCCACCAAATAAATGGCTGGAATTTGTGAGGACAATGAATCAGCTTCTTGATTATCGGAATAATAATAAGCAAAATTTCGCTCAGATAGTTTAGCAATTGACGTTGTTGAACGATTTGTCAGTGAAATGGTTGAAATTCCAGCGAGGCTACATTCAGTGATCAAAGATTCAAGGAATGGATCGGCGCCTTTATTAGAAAAGACCAGCAACGTGGTTTCGCTACTTAAGGTTCGCCAAACGGATTTAATCGATGTTGCTTCTTCCTCTACGCTCACGATCTTATCTAAACGTGTAAACTTTTGTTGGGCATAGCTCAAAGCAAGTGTCGATTCCCTATCACTGGCTAAGATCAAAAGTTTTGCTTTACTTATTCGTTTGGCGATCGTTAATAATGTTTCTCGATAGAAGGATTCATCCATACGTTCAAAAAAATAGTGCAGGGCTTTTTTATCTTGTTTGAATAATCGATCAGTCTTTCCTTGTTTCTGTAACGTCTTTTTCAATTTGATTTTAAATTCTGAAAAACCTTCGCAATCAAATTTTCGACAAAACCGCAGAACAGTCGTTGAGCTAGTTTTTGTTGTATCAGCCAGTTCACGAATAGACATCGAACAGACTTCTGCTTGTTGATTTAAAACGTATTGAAATAGTTGCCATTCTTTCTTACTGAACGACTTATTCTTGGCAGTGAGTTCCATTCGTTTTCTCCTTGTTACGCCCCTTCGTCTCCAGCAATCTTCTTCTCATAAATAAAATCATCCATAACAAATCCCGAACCAATCGTAACGATGCGTTCAGAAACGCGTTCAAAGCCGCGATGTTCATAAACAGCGATCGCCTGCTGATTTTGTTTGTTGACGTTTAAATGCAACGTTTTGCCTGAGGCGATTTCCTCATACCAATCAAAGACTTGGCTGGCATAGCCTTTGCCTCTTGTGGATAGGTGGAGATACAGTTTACTTAAATAAATCTGCTGCGGCGTTTCTTCATACGCTGTATACCCCACTGCTCGGTCACCTTCCATTAGTAAAAGATAGACGGCTCCTTGCTGGACTTCGTTTTGAATCGCTGCTGGTGATTGATAATGAGCCAGCATATACGCGACTTGATCCGAACCAATGATTGGTGTAAACACTTCTGGCCAGATTTCTTTGATCAAACGATCCAACGTTTGGAAGTCTTCTGGTGATTGAATGATTTTTTGTGTAATTGCCATAAGAATCCCTTCTCTCTGTTGCTGTGCGAAACAGAAACTCGCTTATAAATATCTCTATTATAA
Organism: Enterococcus sp. AZ095a; assembly: GCF_050546735.1. NCBI lineage: Bacteria > Bacillati > Bacillota > Bacilli > Lactobacillales > Enterococcaceae > Enterococcus > Enterococcus sp. AZ095a. The sequence goes on from NZ_CP172953.1 coordinate 2,198,178, forward strand.
GGGAAGAACCAAAAAAAGAAAGGGCACGTTGAATAAAGATCCCTAAAAGTTTCAAAAGATGGTAAACTAGAAGTGAAAAAATGGCTACAAAAAGGAGGTAGCAATACGATGCAACTCTTACAACTACTTTTACTGGCAATCATTTTTGTTTCTTTCTTCATGGTGTTGATTGGATGGGTTTTATCGATGACCAATGGCTTGATCTTTTCTCGTTTTCCTCAGCAATTTAAAGCACACGCTCATGATCCTAACTATGAAAAAGAACGACAAGCAGGCAAGCGCTTGAAAGAGATTATATTTCGAGGCATTATTCCTTTAGGAATAGCCTCTTTGCTCGTCTATGGATTAACCGCACTATTAAACGTCCTTTAAAAGTTTTTAAAAAGACTTGAACGAATCAAAAAGTAACCGGCATCTTTTCCTGTTGATCAATGCCCCTTTCGCTTTCGCTGTGGGGAACATCAATGCATAAGATGCCGGTTTTTTTATTTGCTTACTGCTGCTTTAGAGGCTTGAACTTTTTTCAGTAAAGCGAAGAGGACTTGGCTATCATCGATAGCCGCAATATATTGTTGGCAAATTGCCATCATTTCTGTTTCATCCATTTTATCTAAAGAAATAACTAATTCATTTTCTACTACCTGCTTATTATTCATAGGGCTCCCTACTTTCTTCCTTTGTTACCTCTAGTTTGCCATGAATGAGCAGGTTCCGTAAGAACTTTTCAGTTTACAAACAGGAAACGGGTGGTTTACATCCTTGTCCTACCAAGGTTTTTCCAGAAAATTTATTCGGTAGCTGGCTCAATGTGGATGTCAGTATCAAACACCTGAAAACGATCAGCTAAGAGATCTTCAATAGCATCTGCCACGTTATGACTCTTTTCAACCGTCAAAGATTTGTCCATCGTCACGACGACATCAAGAAAAACATTGGCGCCATACATTCTTCCTCGAATCGATTTAACAGATTTCACTTCAGAAAAACCAGCGATTGCCGCTTCATACTCCACGACTAACGATTCATCAAACCCATCAGAAAGTGAAAAGGCACTCTCGCGAAAAATATCAACGGCGGTTTTGATAATCAAAAGAGCTACCACGATCGCAGTCAAACTGTCTAACCAACCGATACCAAATGAGGCGGCAAAAATAGCGATCGCCGTTCCAATACTTGTCCACGCATCGCTGCGGTTGTCTTTCGCAGCTGCTAGCAAAGCGGAGCTTTTTACGCGAGCGGATAATCGCTTATTGTAGTAATACATGCCATACATCAAAATAGCTGAAATGATACCGACGACTGCCGCAATCATATCGGGACTTTGCGTTTCACCGAGTAGAATCGTTTGAATGGAGGACCATAAAACCTGCAGACCGACCGCCAGCATAATCAAGGATGTTACGAGACTCGCCACATTTTCTGCTTTCCAATGACCATATTTATGGTCTTCATCTGCTGGCTTTTGAGCCAAACGCAAACCGATCAAAACAGCGATAGACGCTACGATATCCGTCGCATTGTTTAATCCATCCGCCCATAATCCTTCAGAGTTTGCCAAACGACCAATAACTAGTTTGGCGATGGAAACAAAAATGTAGGCAACGATACTTAAGATAGCGCCTCTTTCTGCTTGTTTTAATTCTGCATATCTTGTTTGATTCATGTCATCCCCTCCAATTAGTCAACTTGAAAATAATAGCTGAAATTTTCATCAATTGCATCATTTATTTGAGAGATTTTATTTTTTAGGAGTGGCAAACATTCACTTCTAGTGAAACGAATTTCTGTTCTGAGGCTACCAAAAAAACAGGACTCCCAAGGGAATCCTGTTTTTTGCTTTTTTTCTTTCACAAAGAATCGCTGCTACTCGTTCACCAGCAGCTGTCGATTTCTTTCACTAAATTTCTCGTTATGGGAAGAAACCATCGCTTGTGGGACACTAGCGGGCTCTAAATACTGTTTGATCTGGTTAACTGCTTGCGCAGCATCTTGAAAGGCGCCTGCCAAAAGATTCACTTTGCCTTTGAAGTAATGGATGTCACCAGCTGCAAACACACCGGGATGGCTGGTTTTTGTTGGAATCTCACAGTTCAAATAAAAATCTTCATGACGCGCGAGATCAAAGGAAACTTTATCTAACAAGGCACTGTCCCGGTCATAGCCATGTTGGATCAACAAATGATCGCATAAAAAATCGATCGTTTCTTGGTTAGCACTGTTTTTTAATCTTAGAACCATATTGAAGGTTTCGGCTTGATTCACCCCGTCAATCGTGTGATTCATCAGCACTTGAATCCCTTCTGCTTTCATCTTCTTTACTTGTGCTTCATGGGCCTTCAATTTCTCGCCCCGATAACAAAGCGAAACTTTTGCCCCATAAGACGCCGCTTCAATCGCATAATCAACTGCTGCATCCCCGCCGCCAGAGATCACAAGATGTTTGCCTTGGATCGCTTGCTGGTCAGGAAACTGATAGTGGATATAGTTGTCGACATTATTATGGATGAAACAAGGCAATTTTTGCGGAGAAACGACACCGCCGCCAATACAAACTAAAACGGTGCGTCCAACATGGGTCCTCCCTTGGTCATCCACTGCATAAAAAAGATCGTCTTCCTTGGTCAATTCGATGATTTTCGTTTTCAGATAGATCGTTGGATCAAACAACTTAGCCTGTTCAATCAAGTGTTCTTTGACTTTCTTCCCCTTGGTTGGCGGCAATGCACCCACATCCCAGACCATTTTTTCAGGATAAAAATTGATCTTCCCGCCTAATTCGGCTTGTGCTTCAAACAATACGACCGATAGATCACGTAATCCAGCATAAAAACTCGCATAAAGCCCCGTGGGCCCTCCTCCGATAATCAGAACATCTGCTATAGTGGTCATTGGCTAGCCTCTCTTTCATAAATGAAAATCATTCTCAATTAGTTAGTTCGATTATAGTCAACGAAACCGTGTTTGTAAAGAATTTTCTGAAAACAAATTAATTAACTTAGCCGATTATTTTTATTTACATTGTAAAGAAAAAAGCCTTTTCCTAAATATCTGCTAAAGAAAAAATGAGTAGAATGTTATTTTTTCTCATTTTATCTAGTGATATGTTTGTGATAGCTACTGACTTCAAGGTATACTCTTAGAAAGTAGGTGAAAAAATGAAAGTTGAAAAATGTTACGCACCCTTACCGGATGGGTCTGTCCTCTATTACGAAAAAACCGGTTCAGGATGCCCTCTTTTTTTATTGCACGGAAATGGCGGTAGCAGTGCCTATTTCTCAAAGCAGGTCGACGCATTGCGACAAAAACATCAATTGTACTTAATCGATAGCCGTGGGCATGGCAAGTCCACTAACACACAGAAAAAGATCGATTTTTTTAAAATGGCAACGGATCTTTTAGCAATCATTCAGCAAGAAAATTTGTCTAAAATCGCCCTATTAGGATTTAGTGATGGGGCTAATCTAGCAATGGTCTTTTGTCATCTTTACCCTGAGTATGTTAGTTGTATGATTTTAAACTCGGGCAATACTGAGCCACGGGGAGTTAGACTCTTTTCTCGAATGGGGAGTGTCTTGCAATATCTGATCGTTTGGCTTTGTTCCCCATTCTCAAAAGGAATGCGGGGCTTTCTCCCTATTTTGGGATTGTTGTTTCGTCCAATCGGTTTATCTACAGCCGATTTGAATCACCTCAGTGTGCCGACATTGATTTTGGTCGGCAAACGTGATTCGATCAAACTTTCCCATTCTTTTTATATTGCAAACAGTATCCCTCAGTCCAATTTTATCGTCGTCAAAGGACAAGGACATAGTTTTGCACGAAAGAATCCAGAGGTATTTAACACGAAAGTATTATCTTTTTTAGAAAAGGTCGGTGAATAACTATGAGAATCTTTACTTGGCTCCGCGACCACCGCTCACTGTTTAAAACACTCTTCTTGATTGCAGTAGCCGTGATCGTGTTGGGCGAACTGCTTTCATTAAGCAAGACGATCTCCATTGATCAATTAAAAGAGTTGTTTGCGCAACTGGCACTTTGGCGAGTGGCATTAATGGCTGTCATTGGGTTATTATGTGTCTTGCCAATGGTCTTATATGACATTGTCTTGAACCGCCTATTAGGGGACAAACCTGATCGCCGTTATTTGCTGGAAACCAGCTGGATCATCAACACTATGAACAACTTAATCGGCTTCGGCGGCTTCATCAGCATCGGATTACGCTCGGAATTTTACGGCAAAGGAAAAAAAGGCAAAGAAGTTGCCCAAGCAATTTCGAAGATTTTTATTTACCTGATGTCTGGTCTTTCGATTTTATCCCTTGCTGCACTAGCCTTCGTCTTATTTGGTCCAACGACAGATTATCTGCAACAGTATTGGATCTGGCTTTTAGGTGGTAGTCTTTATTTTCCAGTTGTCTATGCCCTTAGTTTTTCCAAAAAAAATGCTTACTTAGGTGGACTGCAACGGCGTGATCGTCTGCAGTTGATCGCCGCTTCCTTATTAGAATGGCTAGGTGTTTTTGCAGCCTTCTTTACGACTGGTCTCTTGATGGGCATCTCGGTGGATGTGTTTCAATTGTTGCCACTTTTCATCGCTGCCTCCGTGATTGGGATCGTTTCGATGATTCCCGGAGAACTTGGAACCTTTGATGTAATGATGATCATGGGAATGGGCTCACTGCAGATTCCCCGTGAAAGTGTCATTGCTTGGCTGTTGCTTTTCCGCCTGTTTTATTACATCATTCCCTTTTTGATCGGTTTGCTTTTTTTCTCAAAAAATGTCGGCGTCTCCCTCAACCAGCGCTTTTCTGGTATTCCAAAAAGCTTGTTGTTGGAAGTGTTCCACAAGATCGAAGTGTTGCTGCTTTATTTGACGGGAACGATGTTGGTGCTCTCCGCCACGATTCCAGAAGCCTTTGATCAAATCAAATGGTTAGCCCACCTCAATCCGATTCGCTTGAATTTTGTGATGCAGTACCCGAGTATTTTTCTCGGTTACCTCTTTTTAATTGCCGGTCGAGGGATATCTGCCCGTGTCAGTCGCGCGTACGTGCCGACGCTTTTGTTGATTGCAGCAACAATCGGTTATGCTATTTTTGCGGGCTTCCGTTTTTCGACCATGCTGTTTCTTCTATTATTATTAGCAATCATGATTTTTTCAAAAAGCGAGTTGTTCCGTAAACAACTCGTCTTCTCGTGGGAATGGCTGACGATCGATGGTTTGTTAATTGGTTCGTTGACGATCCTCTATGTCATTATCGGGGTCTACAATATGCCTCATATCAATCGACATCCAACGCATCACCATTCGATGGATTTTTTGCTTTTCCCTTCTGAAAAATTATGGCTGCAAGGGTTCGTTGCGATTTTATTCGTCGCCATTGCGATGCTGCTGTTTGCCCGGTACTTGATGGGACCAAAACACCAATTAGGCGTCAGTGCTGCCACTGATAAAGTGAAACATGTTTTAAATACTTACGGTGGCAACAGCGACAGCCATCTGGTGTATCTAAAAGACAAGAAAGTATACGTGTATCCAGAAATTGGCGAGCCGACGGTCTTTTTTCAATTTACGACCTTTAATAACAAATGTTTAGTCATGGGGGATCCTTCTGGGAAGCAAGCAGACTTTCCACAGGCACTGGAAACTTTCTTAACAGAAATGGATCAATGGAATTATCTGCCGGTCTTTTATGAAAGTAGTGAAGAAATGGTGATGCTGCTGCATGAATTTGGGTATGACTTTATCAAATTCGGTGAGAAAGCTTATGTGGATCTACCTAGCTTCACCCTCTCAGGAAAGAAAATGAAGGGACAGCGGGCATTGAACAATAAGATCACTAAAGAAGGCTTTACTTTTGATGTGCTCACCCCTCCCTTTTCAGCCGAAACATTTGCAACGCTTAAGGAAATTTCTGACAACTGGCTAGATGGACGGAAAGAAAAAGGGTTCTCCCTTGGGTTCTTTTCAGAATCCTATCTAAGCACCGCACCAATTGCTGTCGTCCGTAATCAGCAACAGGAGATCGTCGCATTCGCTTCCTTTATGCCCACCTATCAAACAGGCCTAGCATCCATTGATTTGATGCGCCACGATCCTGAAAAAGCGCCGAATGGAACGATGGATTTCTTGTTTATTCAGCTATTCGACTATTTTAAAGAACAAGGCTACCAACAATTTGATTTAGGCATGGCACCATTAGCCAACGTTGGTACTTTCCGCAGCAGTTTCTTGCAAGAGCGGATCGCCTATCTCGTTTACACCTTTGGTTCTCGTTTCTATTCTTTTGAAGGGTTACGCGAATACAAACAGAAATATGCCGCTTCTTGGTCCCCTCGCTACATTTTATACTCTCGGGATAGTTGGATCGGGTATGTCATGATGGCCCTCTTGATCGTCGATAATCAATCGGCGGAAAAAACGAAGTAAAAAAGGTTCCCATACTCCTCTTTCTTCTCGGAGTATGGGAACCTTTTTCAATTGTTGTGCTTAACTTATTCAGCCGATTTAGATGGTGCATTTTCCCAAAGTTGTTTGACGACTGGAATATTTCCCAGTTCCGTCATATTTGATGGCAGAATGACCGTATTGGTATTGCTATTCACCACATCTCTGAAGGCTTCGATCCCTAGATATGATAGTGAGCGCTCGTCGAGCTGGCTTTCTTTGATTGCTTCATTGATGGCTAAAATCCGTTTGCGTTCAGCTTCAGTGATTTTCGCGATTCGTTCTGCTTCCGCCTCGGCATCAATCCGTACACGCTTTGCCCGCGCCTCGGCATCGATTTGAGTTTGTTCCGCTCGGGCTTCGGCGTCGATCGTCATTTGAGAAGCTTTGGCTTCTGCACTCAAGACTGAAGAAGATTTCTCACCTTGGGCTCTTGTGATCATCGATTCTTTGTCTCTAGAGGCAGTGATCAATTTGTTCATTGATTCAATGATTTCTTGCGAAACTTTGATTTCCCCAATGTTGATTCGGTCAATCGCTAACCCATAGCCTGCCGTGATATCTTTGATTGAAGTAAACAATGCTACGTTGATTTCTTCAGTCCCATTTAAAACTTCATTTAAATCCATTTTCCCGATGATTCCCCGCAAGTTCGACTGGGCATCTTGGATCATTGAAACAACGGAGTTTTCATTTTCGTAGACAAAGGCACGCACATCTGTGACATGGTATTTGATTGCTTCATCAATTTGAACGATTACATTATCTTTTGTGATTGCACTTTGGGGTTCGATCTCCAAAGGAATCTGTTTCAAGGACACTCTTTCTCTAACTGTATACAAAATCGGAACAAGAAAATGAAGCCCTGGTTCCAACGTTCGAACGTACTTCCCAAAACTTTCGACAACTTTGACTTCCCCTTGACGAACGATCACAGCAGTGCTTGCAAACAGCCAAATCAGAATCACTAATACTAAAATAACTAAAATAATTTGGATAATGATCATTGTAAAAACCCTCTTCCATTTTCAAATAATGTATTGTTTACACGGGTCAATAAGACACCGTTTTCAACCCCGATAATCTCTAACATGACATTTTCAGCAGGAATCCCTGCAATCACCCGATATTCTGTATAGGTGCCATAAAGCCGTATATAGCCTGAATAATGATCCGTCAACGATCGAAAATAGCGCCCTACCGCTCGTTTTTCCATATAATCTACGATGATTTTCACCCTCTTTGCCTTCATGCAGTAAATTTGAAGCTTCAAACTCATTTGTTAATCTATTACAAGTGTTACTAACTATGATAGCACGTTTCACCCAAGAGAACAGTAAACTTATGCTGATTCCGCTTTTTTTTAGAAAAAAAACATAGAACGAAAACCAATTCCTTGCATTTTTCATTTAAATTGCATACAATTTAATTGTACAAAATATAAAAATCAGGAGTGAAGAAATGATGAAAAAAATGTATTCGACTAAAATGATCAACACTGGTGGCCGTTCAGGAGAAGTACACAGTCCCGATCATTCATTTGAGCTAAACATCACTGCACCTGGCAAACGTGTCGAAAATGCTACCAATCCAGAACAACTTTTTGCAGCTGGTTTTAGTGCTTGCTTCAACAGTGCCCTTGAATTGGTGAAAAGCAGCAAAGGAATCGATGGTGCTTCTACGGTGAGCGCACAAGTGACCTTGTACGCAGAAAGCGAATCCAGTTTTGTCTTGGGTGTTGAGATCGAAGGTCAAATCGAAGGATTGTCAACAGAAGAAACACAAGAATTGCTTGAGATCGCTCATACCGTATGTCCTTATTCAAAAGCCACAGCTGGCAACATTGAAGTGACTGTCAAAGCCGTTAGCGAGTAGACTTTCGTTGAAAAAACAGCTATGATAAGAGGCGGATATTAGAAAAAGGGGTGAAAACATGAATGTCTTAGCGTTAGAAAACCAATTGTGTTTTCCTCTATACGCCGCTTCAAAAGAAATTATCAAACAGTACAAAGACTTACTGGACCCGTTGAATTTGACCTATACCCAATATTTAGTGATGTTGGTGTTATGGGAAGATGAAGCGATCAGTGTCAAAGCATTGGGGAAGCAATTATGTCTCGACTCTGGCACACTGACACCGGTTTTAAAAAAGCTTGAAGCAAAAGGCTACCTAGCAAGAAATCGAAATCAAGACGATGAACGTTCTTTGCGGGTCACATTGACTGACTCAGGCAAAGCGCTCCATGAACAAGCGTTAGAGATCCCCTACAGAGTGACCGAATTCTTGCCTCTTGAACCGGAAGAACTGTCCGTGCTCCATCAATTGACGACAAAAATGGTACAAAAATTTCAAGAACAAGAAAAATGATCCGCTGTTTTCACAGCGGATCATTTTTTTATCATGCAAACGAGTATTCTTTAAGAAGCTTTAGTTTTCAATTCACCAATCACATTTAGCAACTGGGTTAATTGTTCAGGATCTTCGATTTTTCTGATGGCGATTTTCACTAATTCAAAAATCTGGTCATCGGTTAGGCCTGTCTGTAATATCTCCAATTCACTTACAGCTGGCTGAAAGCGACGAGCCAAGACTGATCCGCTCATTTTGATACTTGCAATCTCCAGAACTCCTTTGTTTACTAACTTGCGAATCACGGACAGTGATGTGTTACGGTTTAAGCCGAAACGTTCACTAAATTCTGTACAGCACAGAGGTTCATCCACAGCCCAAAAACAAACTAAGACTTCCCACTCTTTTTTTGAAAAACTCAAGTAATCCATAATTGCTCCTTTCCATGCCGATGAGGCTGGTTCTTATTTTCTAAATTAAAACAATCGCAGCTATTTCAGTCAGCTGGCTTTCCTCTTCCTTTTTTCGATTGTTTTTTCTTTCACTAAAAGGATTATATACCAATAATAATCTATTTTATTCATAATTTCAAAATAATTTTTATTTTAATGATAAATAACATGTTTAATTATTCTTTTTCTTGATAAAAAAAAACGACTAGATCAGCTAGTCGTTTTCTTACTCTACTTGATATTCCTACGAGAAGTGTTTATTGAACACTGAAGATCAAACTCTCATGCTCTTGTTCTTTTAAGGAATAGCCACAAAATTCTTTATTCAAATTCGGAAAATCACGTTCGATCATCTGAATAATCTCGATTTCCGTCAACAGTTTGTCTTCTGACAATTGCAGCGAGTTCAACAAAACAAAGCGAGAATCATAGCCTAAAATTTCCGGCATCAACCGCCAAAAATTTGTGCTGTCAATTTGTTGGATCGTTTGTTCCATAGCAACAATCAAGTTTTGCACGTGTTCATAGACTTTAGGATAATCAGATTTTAGTAGATCCAACAGTGCTTGGTCTAGCACTTTATCTAAATAAGCCTTTGTATCGGTATAAATTATTGAAGAAATCACTTATTTCATCAATCCTTTCATTCAAATGCCATATTCGACATTGTCAAGGATGGCTCCTTGTTCTTATATATAGCATACTATCGGTGATTTTCGTTCTCAGATTAAGGATAGAATATAGAAAAAAAAGAGAAGCGTATTTTCTTGTCCCCTAATCTTACTCCACAATAGCAAAATTTTGCTAAACTGATAAGCAAAGCGATTCAGCACCTATCGAAAATGAGAAAATTGTCAGATTTCCTTCCTTTTTTATCTATAGCGATTCCTACCCATCGGGCTCTGTAACTGCCAATAGCCTCGCAATTACACACTTCCACGCCTCCCCCCCAATAAACGTAGGTTTTTTCTCATTTTAACAAACGTCTTACACAGCATAATTTCAGACAGAACCTTATACAACATGTATAATTAAATTATAGAAAGTCATCAAAATAAAACGAAACGAGGAGTGGATCACAGATGAAGAGTCATTGTAAATGTGGAAAAAAAATGAATGCCCATGAAAAAAGCTGTCCAGACTGCAAACACAAAAAACAGCAAACCTTAGAATCCTTGGAAAAATTCGTTAAATACGGCAGTTTTGCTTTAGCAGGCCTATCATTAGTTTTAAAAATTGCGAAAAGCCGCCAAAGTTAAAGGGACCGACATAAACTTTTAGACGAAAAAAACGCCTTCTAGGCGTTTTTTTTCTATTCATTAATGATTGTACTCTCCAACAGCCAGTTGACTGTGCCTGTATAGGTACCTGGTAAAATCAAATCTAACTTGGGGACAAAGCGAAAGTAGCAATCATATTCCTGAAGATCCAAGGTTAAGTCCGTTGCTCCTGTTGGCTCCTGCTGGAAAATCACTTGTTCTTCAGAAGTGACAGAAGCCACCACCTGATTGGTCACCGGATCATAGAGTACCAACTGAATTTCCTCTGCCAATAGTTGCTGCTCTTGCATAAAATCCTTTATCTGTCCACTTAACTGCCAGGTTCCTTCGCTGGTATTGCTGATAGACAAAAGGGCTTCTTGATCAAAAGCAATCGCTATATAAGCAAAGCCATCGTCTCTGATGGATCGTACCAGTTCATTCAAGGTCACTGTCGCTGTGATTGAAGCAGGCGCACGCTGAAATTCTACAATCCCACGAAAGTCAATCCCATAATAACGTGTCGCCGATCGATTGCCTTCTGTATCGATCACATAGGAAGCCAGATAATAGGTTGTGCCTGGTTCTAGTTCTTCGGTGTCTAACACCAATGTATCCGTTAGCGGCTCCGACAATGTTCCCCGTTCAACCAACGCTGCTTCAGAGAAATCGGTTTCGGTGATTGTCACATCCTCCGTAAAGAACTCCGTGACATATATTTTGGCTTGGGTCGAGTTTTGGTCATCAATCGTGATCGGTATATAGGAATTGCGCTTTTGCCGCACGATCTGCAGGTCTGCTTTTGATTCTGCCAATGACGCCGAACCTGTTGTAAGCGTTGGTGGAAAGATTCCAGTCATTTGATAATAATGAATTTCTGGATCACCTGACGTCATACTGGAAACAAAAGCATTTCCATTAAAAACAGTTTGGACAGGGATGGTTATATCTAAATTCTGATTGAGCGGCGCTTCTGTGTAATTGACGGAAAAGTGAACGATGTATTCATTCCCTTTGACCATGTCAGGCAGTGTCGCAACCAATTGCCCATTTTCAATGACAAAAGGTAAGGCAGTTCCGCCTTCCGGCATGCCATTAACCATGATTTCACTGGCTTTTCCAAAATAAACCGCCTCGGGAACTAATGATAGTCCTTCTGGAAAAAGCGATGAGAGCAAGATTCCCGATTCCAAGTCAGCTAGATCACTGGTGCTTTTATAGGAGAGATAGGTCGCATAAGTAATGGTTTTGCTATTGTCGACAGTGGCTGGCTGGGAAAGTGTCGTACCAGTATCCAACAATAGTTTGACTGGGTCTTTTTCAAAAACACCGGTTCGCATCTCAAGTTCTACTAATCCTTCAACATCGACAAACGCCACTGCTTTTTCTTGAACATAGCCCCCGTTTGCACCAGTAAAACCAAAATAGACCGGTGCACTATTAGTCAGGTTCAAATTTGATTTGAAGGTGTCATCAACAGGTACCGTCACATCAACACCGAAATCTGGTACGGTGTAACGCAACGTTTGCGTTGGCTGATCAAAAACTACTGTAAAACTATGCCACACCCCATCGGAAATATCACTCACTGATACCGTATCACGATGATTTAAGACTTTATCGATAATCAGCCAGCCATCGGTGGTATATGCGTCATTTGAGCCGGGAAAATTCCATGCGATATGATGGCCGGAAGGAACATCGCGATCCATCATACCGTCCCCAGTCAAACCGGCATTATTATAGAACGTATCGAATTCAATCGCAAAACTTTGCGGGATTGCCCCCGTATTTAAAGGAGTCGTTCCTCCTGTATTTGACCAGACGCCAATCGTCGGTCCTGCTTGTTCTGCCAGCACATTTAAGCCATTGCTTTGCATCACAAAAGCGAGCCCATCGCTGTCCGTTGCTGTATTATCGATACAAAATGCCATTTCTAACCGAAAAGAGCGAGTAAAAGAAACCGGCTTATTGAACCAGACACCACCACTGGAGTTGGTAGTAGCTCCATCATTAATCTGAACATAATTAACGCCCGGTTCCCCTTGTGGCGACCCCGCTTGTCCCACAGGAGTGATCAGAGAATCGTCAATCGCTAACGTAGGAAAATCTGGCGCAGATACCGCAGCATGGACGATTTCTTGTTTCCCACATAGCAGCAAAATGCTAAAAAAGAACACATAGCCCCATCGGATAATGCCAAACTTTTTCATCACTGTCCTCCGCTTTCTTCATTCTGATTCTTCTTGCACTGACAGCCTAACATCTGCTTCTGCTTTTTTACGTCTCCTATATAAAATGAACAAGAGAAGTAGGACAAACAGGAAGAGAAGTAGCCCTCCTGCATAGAGCCAGTACTGTTTTTGAAGATACGCTGCACCTAACGTTGTCTGACGGTTGATAAGGTTGGCTTGCTTGCGATCAACCACCACCGAATCCTCAAACACCCATGTTCCTTTAGGCGCATTCAACTCAATCCGTAATAGATAGGTCCCCGCTTCGAGAATGTTCTGATCAAAGGCACTAAACAGCTCCAAAACCGAATTCGGAGCTATTTGAAAATTCTCTGCAGAAAACCCACCGACCTTGTTGCCGCTATCTTGCTCACGTATCACTGTTTTGACAGTGATGTTGCCAAAGGCTGTGGGCTGATCATTGCGGATCCTACTTTTGAGAGCTGTAGAACCATATCTTTCCACCGCCTCAGAATTGACCAAAGACAACTGGGGGTCAGGCATGGTTGCTACATTCTGACGCAAGCGGATCCCTTGTTGAATTTTATAGTTGGCTTGCAGATTTGTTTGCTGACTTTCAGTTGTTTCCGCCGGTTCTTCTTCAAAGTCAAACACACCAAGTATTTCTCCTGCAAATTCTTTTGCCTTCATTGAAAGGGTAAAATGGACCTGACGACTTTCTCCAGGGTCAAGCTGGATCGTCTGTCTCGGATTTTCAATCAATTGACTAAACGAGATTCCTTGGTTCTCTTCGGCGGTCTGTTCTGCTTGGTACGCGATGATCCCAGTAGAGGCCGTATAACTATTTAGTGCTACTGCTTTAATGGTCAACGGCTCTGAACTTGTATTATGAAGGGCAACGGTCAAATTCTGTTCGGTCTCATGATTTACCAGTAAGTCGAAATAACTGACGTCACTGACTTGATTTTGGGGAAGTTCTGGGGTTACAGTGAACCGTGTGGTCTGTGCATGACCGGTGACTTTCGTAAAGCAACACAAACTGATAAAGAAACTAATGAGTACGAAGCACTTGATTTGTTTTTTCATTGTCGCCCTTTCCTTGCTATTCTGCTTGATAGGTGTTTGATAATGTCCAAGTGATCGTTCCACTATAAGTGCCGCTGTTCACATTTTGTTTTGGTACGGTTAATGAAGCATTGGAAAAGTTAAAGTCATTGGTTGCTAAGCCGGTCGTCCCATTAGCAGAAGCGATCAATGTAGGTTCTGTTGCTCCTACCATCAATTCGGTGCCCGATACTAGCGTTGCATCGCCCGAAGCCGTTGAACCATTTAAAGTGACTTTGGCATTTGCTAGCTCGTTATCGCTGGCATTCGTCATTTTCGATAATTGCGCAGTCAACTGCCAGCCAGCTTGATTTGGTCCACGGTAATCCGTGATCGATGTCACTTCATCCGACGTTGTTTGAATCACTTGTTCATCGGTAGCGATATCTTGGATACTGCTTGTACCGAAGTTAAAATTGGTCACCTGATCCAGTGACAAGATTCCTTGTTCGATCGTTAGTGTTGCTTGACTCGTCATTGAAGCCGTTGGATTCGCTTCTGCTGCAGCTGCCGCAGTGGGCGCCATTCCTAAACCCATTCCGACCAAACCTAACATTCGTACCTTTTTGTTCATTTTCATCTCTTCCTTCACTTTTTTTAATGAGAAACCGAGGGTCATCGAAAAAACAGCCTTAAAAAATAATAATTTAATTGGTGTTTTTTCATTCTATTCTCATCTATCATAAGTATAATCCATCATGGTTATCATACGGTTCACAGATTTAGCGTAAAAAAAACGCCAAAAAGGAGAATCCCTTATGTATCGAGAATTCATTTCTCCCGCAGAAGAAAAGAAATTAGAGATTTTCAAAGTTGTCTGCAATTCCAACGGAGTGACATTGGTCCAACTATCAGAAGTTTTGAATATCCCGCAAAAAAGCCTGCAAAAATATATCTATTTTTTAAATGAAGATTTGCAGCTGCTCTCACCTCACCTGCTTCTATCAAAAAATCATTACAATCAGTATTTTCTTGATCGAACAGAGGATGATGAACCTTTTTATGCACAATTGATGTATCATTACTTGCTCAACTCCACACAATACAACCTGATTCATTACTTGATTGGGCGCCCGCAAATGACCTTGACTCAATTATGTTTGGATTTGCATGTCAGCCAATCGCATATGTATCGGTTGATCAAGAAAATCAACCAACTATTGGAAAAATTTCAAATCCGAATTCGAACAGACCTGAATAATCGCATCGTTCTTGCTGGAAAAGAGCTTGATATCCGTATTTTCACCTACAGTTTCTTGACCCAAAGTGCGCCTGCTGATTTGTGGCTTTTGCCGAGTGTTTCCCATAAAAATGTCGAAGAATTTACGGCATTCTTTGCTGTTTCTCACTTTGATCCGTTGACGAAAAATAAACTCGCTGCATTTTGGCAAGCAGTGGTCAGCCGAACGATCCAGAAAAAATATTTGCCGCCGATTCCTGAAAAATACATGGGATTGATGAATTTCTATTGTTTTTTACCAGAAGAAATTCTCGAATCACTTTTTTTGAGTGCCGATTATGCCTCAGAAAAGATGCTTCAGTCAGAGTATCTTTACTTGAATTTCTTTTTGCATGTCTTTTTGCCAGGGGTTGTTCCCCAAGAAAAGAATCAAACGATCATCCAAGAGATCAAACATTCTGATACTGATCTTGTGCGCTTTTTCACTGCAATGATCAAAGATTGGCACGATACCTTTGCTCCAAGTCAGGAAGCCGCCGAATTCGAAAAATTATTAAGCAGCTGTCTACTGGTCTTCAATCTATCGATCATTATCGGCATCGATCTTCTGGAAGTGTGGCAGCTAGAACACCAACTGTTGACTGAAAATGCTCCTTCTAAAGACAGAACCTATGAAGCAATCTGCACACTTTTACTGACCCATGTTGAAAAGTATCCATTTGCTGACTTGGATAAAGAGTATTTTGAACAGACACAGTTGCCTTATCTGGCTCATCTCTTGTATTTGGAAACACAGATGAATACGCCCCCGACCGTGTCGATCTATATTCAAACGACGATTCAATACCGCACAAAGCAAATGATTGAGACGAGGATTCGTTCGATTTATTCTAAAGCTTCTGTGACTTTCGTCAAACAAATGGAAGCCGCAGATTTATTGATCACGGATAATTATGAAGAAGTGATGTTTTCCGAAAAATTAGTCTTACTGTCTAACCTGCAAGCCGAGCAAGAGTGGGCAGCCGTTTTTGCAAAGATCAATCAACTGATGATGACCAAGATGTTTGCCGAACAAGGAAAATAAGTTGCCGATTCCATTTTCATCCGCAAAAAAAGCCCGAGCCTCTTTGCTCGAGCTTTTTTTCTACTATTTTAGTCCTGGGAATTTTAAGCGAAGAAGCTACCGCCAGTTACACTGTAAACTTGACCAGTTACATAACTTGCTTCATCAGAGGCTAAGAAAACATAGACTGGTGCTAATTCGACTGGTTGTCCAGCGCGTTTCATCAGTTCTTTTTGACCAAATTCTGGGATCGCAGATTGTGGCTGTCCACCCGAAATTTGAAGTGGTGTCCAGATTGGACCAGGAGCCACCGTATTGACCCGAATGCCTTTTTCACTTAATTGAGCAGCTAGCCCTTTACTAAAGGAAGTAATAGCACCTTTCGTGGCTGCATAGTCTAAAAGATGGGCACTAGGCTCCGCACTTTGGATCGAAGTGGTCGTGATGATGCTCCCACCAGCTGGCAGATAATCCAACGCTTCTTGGACTGTCCAATACATCGAGATGATATTCGTTGTAAAGGTATCTTGAATTTGTTGTGTAGTCAACTCTTTGATGTCCTTCACCGCTTGTTGCATCCCAGCATTTAGAACCAACGTATCTAACCCGCCTAATTCTTTGGCTGCTTCATGAACCAATTGACGAGCGAAAGTTTCATCTTTCAAGTCTCCTGGGATCAAAACTGCTTTGCGTCCGGCTTTTTCAATGACTGCCTTGACTTCTTGCGCGTCTTCTTCTTCAAAAGGAAGATAGTTGATTGCAACATCGGCGCCTTCTTTGGCAAAAGCAATCGCTGCTGCTCGACCAATACCAGAATCACCACCGGTCACTAATGCTTTGCGTCCAGCTAATTTGCCTGAACCTGCGTAGCTTTCTTCCCCGCAATCAGGTACTGGCTGCATCTTTCCTTGAATTGCCGGTGCTTCTTGCACCTGTTTTTCAAATTTGCCATCATAATACTTCGTTAACGGATTGTTGATTTTTTCTGACATGCTCGTTTCCTCCTTGATTATTTCTACTTCTATTTGTCATAGTTTGTTATGACCTTACTTAAAAGTGTAAAGGAAGATGGAGGGAATGAAAAACGAAACGCTCACCAGAAAAAAAGCATCTGTAAGAAAACAGATGCCTAGTAAAACGAAAAAGCTGCGTGAATCAGTAGTGAAAACGCCCACAGGTATCTCACTATTCTTCTGGAAAATCGTAGTGAAATTTCTGGGTGCAGTGTTTGATTTTGCTACTTTTCTAGCAGTTCGAGGAGGGCCCGATGAAAGACCTCAATCTCCTCCGCGGTCTGTAGAAAAACATCGGGATGACTGTGATGGCTGTCGATCATCCAGTGTTTCGTGTCTGTAACTTTAAGAAAATCTGCTACTACGGCGTCGGTTTGATGCGGTTGTGCAGCTTGAGCGGTCTTCAAGAGATAGAAATCTTCAATCCCCCGCTGTAGTTGTTTATACCTTAGGGACAACAATAAATGTCCGTGATTGCCAGGATAGACGAAACAAAGATCACCGATCGGTAGTGAGCTCGTATTGTACCGAATATCGGACCGAGCATGTTCTGGCCAGCAATTGTAGGCCCAACGCAGAAAGCCGTCTGTTTTGAACTGATACGATAAGATTCCTTGCATTCGCGTCTCTAACAGGGGACTATGCAAAAAGGTATTTGGTTTGTCGGGATAATTGCAGACATAGTACTGCATCTTGCCCGGATGGCTTTGTGCTAGTGTTTCGTAATGGTTGCAAGTACAGTAATAGGAAGTCACAGGATGATCGATCACTGGCAGCAGCTCAAATAACACGTCTTCTTTATCAAAAGCAGCTTTGATCTGGATCGACGGATCAATTTCTTTTAAAACAGCTAACGAGGCTCGGAAACTGTCGATTTGATGTTTCTTCGGTTCGTCAGAAACGATGCGAACCTTCTCCCACAGATTCTTTCCTTTAAAATAATCAAATACTTGGCGTAGATACTCCTGCAACTCAGCTTTTTGATTAATAAAGCCAAAGGCGCCTTTCCCCTCATCATAAAAGCGAATCACCAATTTTTCTGGATGGTCCAAGTTGACTAACGGAAAAAATGGCGGTTCCCAGACCCCTAATAAACCAAACACATCAATTTCATCTTTGATGCCCGCAGCAAAAAAACAATCAAGGTAACGTGTCAGCACAGAAAAATCGCAGGAAAGTTCTCCGTCTGGCGTCTTTTTGACCTTTACCATCGAATACTCATATAAATTGGCGGGATAATCTTTGACGATGTAATTGAACCAGCCCTTCCAAGGAATCTCTCCGGCGATCACTGTGATCGCTTTTTGTCCGATCACAGCGAGACTCTCAGCCATTTCCTTGATCAAGTCAAAGTGGGCATCGCTCCATAACGGAACGTCAAAGGTGCGAGCCAAATTGCTGGGCTGCTGCCACATATTTAAGTGGAACGTCTCTAAATAATCTTTTGGAAAAGTAAAAGCGTCCACTTCAATCGTTAGGTTCTTTTCTAACAAGCACTCCTCTTGGCTAGTCAGATGTGCCCGATAGACCTTGATTTTCACAGGATAAGCTTGCGGTTTGATCGTCTCATCGATCTGCCACTCCAAATAAAGAGGCGCAAAGCGATCGCCAGGATAGGTTTTGGCAGTTCGTTCAAGTAATTTATCGGCGTACGCCACTTCCTGCTGACCGACATAATAGTCGACGAATTGCGCTTTGACCGGCAATTCGCTAAAAATCTCAACGCGTATCATGGGAATCTCGATTTCATCGGGGATCGAAAACTCGTCGCCAATAATATAATGATTGCGGTTGCCATCGTGCAGCAGCAACTGACAAGCAGCAGTACTGTTACGAACAGCTGATAACTGTTCAATCGCTTGTGGCTCTTGGGTGATCAATTCTGTTGAAGCCTTATAGCTTTCATGGACCAGGATTGCTTTCATTTTTACTCTTCCTTTCTAGGATCAATCAGCTGCAAAACAAGCGCTTGATAAGAAACATTCTCAAAAGCTTCTGGCATGATCGTTAGTAGTTGCTGCAAGCTGATGTTTTTTACGATTTTTAAGCGGCTATTGTCTGCCCATGATGGAAAAGCCTGCAACAGCAAGCGTTTGTTTTCACCTGACTCGAGTAATGCCCGAATTGGCCACTGCCCTAAATCAGGAAACAAAGCTGGCTGGGCAACTTTATCTGCCCAGTTCAACTCTAGCCATTCGACGCATTCATCAAACCAACGGGCAAAACGTGGATCAACCATTTCTTTACGATTACCGAAGCGTTCGGTCGCCAAAGAAAGACCGTGACGTCCTTTTTGGAAAATATGACTTTCAAAGGGAACCTCGTGATCTTCTAGGGCCTGCAGATACGCCAATGAATTTTCGATAGGAACGACATTGTCTTCAAAGGTTGAAAACAAAAAGGTGGGCGGCGTATCTTTTGTGACACATTCCTCTAATGAAGGGGCATCGATCTTCATCACAGTAGCAAATGAAGACAATATCGCTGGGTAGCCTAAAATACATAAGCTCGGTTTCATTGAGGAGAGTGTTGATAACGCCGCTGCCAAATGGCCGCCGGCAGAAAAGCCGATCACAGCGATTTTTTCGGCATCGATTCCCCATTCACTGGTTAGTTCTTGGATTTTGACAATCGCTTTTTCGGCATCTGCTAAGGAATGGCTGAAACTGCGATGTGTCCCTACATGATAGCGTAAGACCCCGGCGTGAAAGCCTTGGGCAGCAAAATTTAAGGCAATTGGCTCAGCTTCCCGCTCACTGCAAAAGGAGTAGCCGCCACCGGGAATCACCAAGACAAACGGACGATCGCCCACCCGTTCATACTCGGCTTTTTCCTCATGCAGGTACACTGTCAAACCGGCTTGCGCTTCTGGATCAAATAGATATTCCTGAAAAAACATCGCTTACTCTCCTAACCCGTTTTTATCGATAACGTTTTGATACCAATAAAAACTATCTTTCTTGTATCGCGCCAAGTCCAACAGCTGATCGTCCGTACGATTGACATAGATAAACCCGTACCGTTTAGCGATGCCTTCGTGAGTACTGACGAGATCAATGGCACTCCACGGGCAATAGCCGATCACATCGACACCGTCTTCGATCGCCAATGCCATCTGTTTTATGTGCTGCTGCAAGTAGTCGATGCGATAATCATCGTGGATTTTACCATCAGTTGTCAAAACATCCTTGGCACCGATTCCGTTTTCCGTGATCAAAAGAGGCAGACGATAACGGGAATAGATTTCGTTCAACGTAAAGCGAAAGCCTTCTGGATCAATAGGCCAACCGAATTCAGTCATGGGCAAATGGGTGTTTTCTACTACTTGGAAAAAGCCAGGAATCCCGAAACCAGACTGTTGATCGAGTTTTGTCTCTTTTTGAAAATAGCTGCTGACGGTCATCGTATTATAATAATTCAATGCGATGTAATCACATGTTCCAGCTGCCAAAATCTTTCGATCTGCTTCAGTGACTGTCGGTGCTGCACCAATCGTCTCTAACAAATGCCATGCGTTATGGTTGTATGTGCCGAAAACAGCCGCATCTAGGAATAACCAATTTCTCAGCGCACTCATAGAAAGAGCTGCCAGCTGATCGGCTGGTTTTTCAGAAGCTGGATAGACACTGGCGATATTCGGTGCTGGGCCAATCTTGCCGCTAAAATTACCGGCATGAAACTGTTGGGTCACCAATGCTTGGGCCACTAGCATATGGTGATTTTCTTGAAATTTTTCTTTCATGGATTTTTGACTCGTACCAATGACCGAACCAGCAAGTGCCATCACATTTTGCTCGTTGATGGTTTGCCATAGCGGTACTTGATGACCAAAGTTTTCGAACAGTACTTGGCAGTAATCAGCAAATGCTTGGATCGTCTCTCGGTTTTCCCACCCACCTTGCTTCGCGATCGCAACGGGCAGGTCAAAATGGAAAACGGTGACGATCGGTTGAATCTCGTTTTCTAGTAGCAGATCGATCAGTTTTTGATAAAACGCCAATCCTGCTGGGTTGACCTGACCATCGGGCATGACTCGACTCCATGATATGGAAAAACGATAGGCTTTTAACCCTAATTCTTTAAACAATTTCACATCTTCTTCATATCGGTGATAGTGATCTGATGCTACTTTAAAATTAGTGGTCCCTTGCGGAATCTCTTTGATATCTTGCACTGAGGGACCTTTGCCGTCTTCTGCCCATGCGCCCTCTACTTGATAAGCACTAGTGGATGCTCCCCACAAAAATGCTTCCGGAAATTTACTCATCCCACGGTTCCTCCTTGGCTGCGCCGATCAAATTGGCGTCCGCTTGAAAATAAGCGGCTTGGATCGCAACTGGCTGCAGCGTTTTCTCAATGATTGGTGCGGTTTTAAAAATAGTTTGATAGCTGCTAGCTATGGCTTCGATCAAGCGTGGCTGACGGCTGATCCCGCCACCGATAACGATTTTCTCCAGAGCTAAAAGACACTGAAGATCGAAACACAAGACAGCGACTTCTTTGGTATAAGTTAAAAATAAAGCCTCTGCCTCAGGATCAGCAGTTTTCGTAAGGGTATCAAAGACCAAAGGACCATCAGGCGCGATAGCCATACTAGCAGCCAAACGCTCAATTAATCCGACAGCCGAAAGACCGATCCCCACAAAAGAGTCCGCGCCTCTCATTTGTCGGTCACGAATCATAAAACTGACTTCACCAGCTTGTCCATGATGCCCACGATAGAGTTTTCCATTGAGACAAAGACCAACTCCCACGCCGGTTCCTAAAATGATCGCCGCACCATTTTGGATCCCTTGCAGATTGCCGGCTTTCATTTCCCCTAGCGCGGCGGCTTTTGCGTCGTTTTCGACAGTAACCTCTGTCACCATGCCATCGCTTAACTGGCAGATCAATTCTGGCAAATTTACCCCATCAAGGTATGGCAAGGCACCACCAAAGAAGACAGTCCCTGTTTCATTAACTGAACCAGGGACTGCGATAGCCACTTTCGTGAAAGAAACTTGACGGGCATAGCTTTGGAGGATCGTTTTGATAGTTTCACTAAATGCCGCCAGCGTTGCCGGGGTGGGAAAACTTCGTCCGTCGGTGACTTCATTGTTTTCAACCCATCCCGTTTTGATGTGCGTCCCACCGATATCAATTCCTAAATAAACCAAATGTGCCACTTCCTTTGTTTACGCTTGAATTTCTTCCACGACTTTTTCTGTCATTTTTGCTGCTTCACTTGCTTGCTTTTTTTCAGCAGCCATTTCTAATTCGTACTCTTTTTTATCCGCAATTTTTAGAAACGGATACCACATAACAATACCGATCAGCATACAGATGATCATTAAGATCGTGTAGTTAAGCCCTCCTGAAAAGGGCATTTTGATAAAAGTCGGTGTGGTCCATGGCAATAGACTCATGGTTGGATTCAAGCTGATTGGGAGGATCGTTGTTGCCAATCCCCAGGTCACAAAGCCAGCGATCAATTGTGTAAAGACTTGCGGAATAAAGAACAACGGATTCAAAATAATCGGCATCCCGAACATGATTGGCTCTGTGATGTTAAAGATCGACGGGATAAACGACAATTTTCCTAATTGTTTCATTTTTGCCGATTTGCTGCGAATCATAAAGAAAGTCACAAAGCCCATGAAGCCAGCAGCATACATGCCCATATAAATCACTGAAGGAATCAGATAAGGCAGCGCTTGTCCTTGTTGGTAAGCGGCAATATTTGAAACGACCATGGTCATACTAATCGCCCCGAGTGGTCCTTGTAAAACTGCATTATGAATTCCGAAAAACCATAAAACAGCTAATAATTCCATAATGATGATGATCGATAGCGGGCTGGCAACTAAGGAGTTCAACGGCGCATTGATCACATCGATAAAGAATTGGAAAATCGAACCGGATGAAGTAAACCCAAATAAGACACGTAAGACAAAGACGACGACAAAAATGATCGTGACAACAAACACTGGTGCTAAAGATTGGGTTACCATTGGGGGAACACTATCCGGTAGCTTGATCATAATGTTTTTTCTCGATAAGAAAGCATAAAAGCGAGTGACCAACAAAGCGGTCAGCATGCCGATAAACAGTCCTTGCCCGCCTAAGAAATCAAGCTTCAAGGCACCAATCGTTTGTTCCACTGCTTGGCCATCTTGCATGACAGTTGTTGCGACGGTTTGTGGCATCAACATAATGAAACTAGCTAAAGAAATAATCGCTGAATTGCGTTCATTGCTTCCTAATTGTTTTGCGTAAGAATACGCCAAACTGTATACAACATACAAGGCAAAAACGCCAGTTGCTCCGTTGGTGATCGCTTCAACATGCTGGAAGATGCCAATTTTCGTCAAATAGTCCGTCCAACCAGGAATCGGAAAATTTCCAATGATCGTGATAAACGCAATTCCTAAAGTGATGGGACTTGTTCGAATAAACCCCTCCATCAAAGCGGCCAATACTTTGTTTTGTTGTAATTTTTGTGACATTGGTAATAGTTTGCTACTTAAAAATGCTTCTAATTTTTCCATTCTTTCTCACTCCTTTAGTTTAGATCGTTACACTAAGCATCGTTTCTTTTTGATCGATCCGCATTAGGAATCGATAAGTACCTTTGGTTATGTGTTTCTTCCCTTGATTGTCATAGAAAACAAGTTCTGACAACGGCAGTGACAATCTGCGCTCTTTTTCTTCTTGGGGCGCGAATGAGATGAGGTCACTCGCAATTAATTGGCGACTTGGACGAACCATTGCCGCTGGGCGCTGCATGAGATAAATTTGGATGACGGTTTCTGCAGCTATTGCCGATTGGTTTTTCACTCGATAAGCCAAATGGATTGTCTCGCTAGATACTTCACTACCAAGCCATTCACCAGTAAACGAACTGTAACTAAGACCTGTTCCGAATGCGAATAAGGGTTCATTTGATTCATCGCGGTATTTTGACAAAAAGCGATCAGAATGCTCACTATCTGTCAAAGGTCTGCCCGTTGGCAGTTGGGCACTGTATAGTGGGATCTGTCCTTCACTCCGAGGAAAGGTCATCGCCAGTTTTGCCGTCGGAGAAGCCTGCCCACTCAACAGATTGGCGATCCCGATCCCGCCCATCGTTCCTGGATACCATACGAGCAACAGACTATCAAATAATGCTTCCACTTGTGTTAAGACTAACGGTCTGCCAGTGTAAAGCACGCCAATCAAAGGCTTGCCAGTTTTTTTCAACGCTTGGATCAAACGAATTTGTTTCAATGGCAGCTGCAAATGAGCTTTTGATGCCCCTTCGCCGCTCTCCAAAAACTGCTCTCCAAAAGTCAAGACGATAACTTCGGCGGCTTCGGCGGCTTCCATGGCTTCCAAAAGCAACTGATCTTCTGGTTCGATCGGTCCATTCAGCTGTTCGATCCCGGCTTTTAAAGGACCAAATTGCTCATACGAGTCGAATAGATTGTATCCACGAGCAAAGATCAAGTTTTCGGGTGCGAAATGCTGCAGCAAACCGGTTTTTAAAGGAATCGTGTCTTGTGGCTTGCCGCTGACTGACGCCCAAAAACCTAAGGTCAACCGGCTTTCTCCATAAGGACCGATCACAGCGACGGTTTGGTCCTTTTTCAAAGGTAAGCTGCCCTCATTTTTTAACAGCACACAGCTTTTTTCTACTAGCTTAACGGCTAGCTCTTTGGCTTTATCCGACAAAACCTCTCCAGTTTGTTGCGTTTTCAACCCTCGATAGGGTTCCTCAAACAAACCTAATTGATTTTTTAGTACGAGAATTCGCCAGACTGCTTCATCCAGCAACGCGGCTAATTCGGGTTCTTTAATCAGTTCTGGCAAGTGCGTCGCATAGACCGATGTCATCATATCAAAATCAACGCCCGCTTCCAAACCTTTCTGAGCGGCCTCCCGTTCATCTTTGACAAAACCGTGGGGGACCAATTCTTTGATGGCGGCATGATCGGAGACCAGTACCCCATCAAAACCGAAAC
This sequence comes from Enterococcus sp. AZ095a, assembly GCF_050546735.1. Taxonomy (NCBI): domain Bacteria; kingdom Bacillati; phylum Bacillota; class Bacilli; order Lactobacillales; family Enterococcaceae; genus Enterococcus; species Enterococcus sp. AZ095a. Next base: position 2,223,221 of record NZ_CP172953.1, read on the forward strand.
GTTCGCGCAAAATCTCTCGGTTCAACCAGCGGCTACCCGTTGCAGGTTCACCATTCAATAGGTTGAAGGCCGTCATCACTAGCAGTGCTTGGGCTTCGATCGCCGCTTGATAGGGTTGCAAATATTCATTGAATAAGCGCTGATTGGACATATCGACCGTATTGTATTCTCTGCCCGCTTCGGGTGCACCATAACCAGCAAAATGTTTGATGCAAGCAGCAACGTGATTTTCTGCCACTCCTTGATCAAGATTGCCTTGGTAGCCGGTCACGACGCTTTTAGCAAAACGTTTTGCCGTATACACATCCTCTCCTGGCGACTCCATCACTCTGCCCCAGCGAGGATCGCGAACAAGATCCAGCATGGGTGAAAAGATCACATGAAGGCCATTTTGGTAACATTCTTTGGCGGTCATCTCAGCGGCTTGCCCGATCAAATTAAAATCGTAGGAACCTGCTTGGGCAAGGGGAATCGGAAAAATCGTTCGAAACCCGTAGATGACGTCCGACATAAACAGCATAGGAATCTTTAGTCGGCTGTGTGCTAACGTTTCCCTCTGTAACTGAATCAATTTTTGGTAATCGTTCACATTATAAATCGAACCAATCTCGTGAATCTTCAAATTTGGTGGAAGCCCTAAATCTTGCATCGGGCCAGTAGTCATCACCTCATTTTCAATGACTAAACTGCCATTCAATTGAATCGTCTGAGCGATTTTTTCTTCTGGCGTCAATTGCTGAAACAATTCTTTCAATTTTTTACTATCCATGTTTACTCCTTCCTGTAACCGTTTTATTTATCTGAATTATAGAAAGAATCCTTCCTTAGATATACTAAAAAACTAGTGTTTATAATAAATTGTTTATTGAATGCTAAAAAATTTACGTTATACTAAAAGAAAAAACAATGTTTGGACTTTGAGGTGTCTCATGAACAAAACAACACTTACGACCGCCATGGATCTGCTTTATCGCAAATATTTGATCCCGATGATTCTCTTGGATCAAGAAGGGACTCCGCTGTATCCCCCACTCACCTTAACAGCCAAGAATCCTCTGAAACACTATTTGGAAGAAACGAACGGCCCAGTTGCAAATCTCTATCATTTCGGCAAATATATGCTTGGTTGTTTTGCGTTTCAGTTAGCTGGAAAAACCTGTTATATGGTCATCGGACCCTGTGGAGTGATTGGTACACCAGATACGTCTTACCTATTTCTTGAACATGAATACCACTACAATGTGCACTATTCCAAAGAAGACAAATACTCCTTTGAAGAATACATCCAGCTGCTTTATACGCTGTTTGCGGAGCAGCCGTTGGCAAAAGACCAAATCCATTGGCATTACCAAACTGAATCCCACGACCGATCCATGCAAACAGATCTTAGCTTGGAAACCAATCTTTATGAACGCCGTGTGCATGAAGCTACCTTTGATTCCTATCATTTTGAATTGCGCTATCTTGACTACATCAAACGAAACGAGCCGGAAAAAGTAGTCTGGGTATTTAACAAAATGAAAGAGACCTACAGTGTTTCCCTTTCCCCTCATGAACTGGAAGGCTTAAAACTAAAGTTTTCGGCCTTTGTCGCTGTCGTGACCCGCATGAGCATTGATGAAGGAGTACCAGTCAACCAAGCATTCGGCTTATCTGATTCATTGATCCAAGGTCTGGTTTATATTCATTCTGCCGAGGAGTGCCTCCGCTATATCAAAGAAGCCACCTACCGCTTTATGGAGCTTCTGCATAGCTATCCGCTGGCGCAAAAATCACTGTTGGTCAAGACGATTGTTAATTATGTCGACAGCCATCTCTATGAAAAAGTGACCATTGATGATCTCGCAGCCATCACTCAAAAACATAAGACCCATCTATGTAATCAGTTCAAAAAAGAAATGAACAAAACGATCCACAGCTACATTCAGGAACGAAAGATCAGCGAAGCCAAGCATCTATTGCTGTTCACAGATTTTTCCTACGAAAAAATCAGCACCCAGTTGGCATTCGCCAATCAAAGCCATTTTATCCGCAATTTCAAAGCAGTTACGGGGCAAACACCAAAAGAATTTAAAGAGAAACATTACGCTCATGCTTTAAGTTAAAGACACAATTTCCGAAAAAATGCTCAGAAACAATGGTTATTATTTTTAATAACAAACGTTGTAAGCTATCCTTTTACTCAAATCAATTTGAATGAGGAGAGATAAAATGATCCAACTTGCTCGCTTGATCTTTTGGGTACCAGTCATCTTTTTTTCGTTAGGATTGATCATCGTAACGAAACGATTGCCGCGTTTCACATGGGTTTCCTTATCCATCACGGTTTCTTTAGTGATCTTTGTTTGTAAGATTTTAGAGTATTCCTATACGATGCCTGACATGCAGCTAACTTTCTATTTTATGGGTTTCTTGATTTCGGCTAGTCTTCTTTGTTTTATTTTCTACTTGAGGATCAGAAAACGGTGAATGACAGTGGCGGGTTTTCCACGTAAATTAGTCAGGTCCCCAGTAACTAAGGACCAATAGCTTCATCAAATACACGGGTTTCTTCCTATCTTTTTAAAGAACTCCCCTCCCCTGAAAAGGGGCTTTTTTATTGCTAGTTCTGATTCTAACCTCAAGCTTACTGTGTTACTCTAGAAAGATTCGAATCAAAATACAAGGATGTGCCACTCGTTTTTCTCCCCCCTTCCTGCACACGATCGTTATTCCATGAGCTCCTTGCCTTTTTAACGAACTAAATATATAATGAATTTGCAAAATAATAACACAAAAGAACAAATCATCTATCCTCATAAAAGGAGCTTACCCTATGAACTGGCTGACCTTTGTCGTCCAACCACTGACCCTGCTGTTTTTTCTTACAGTATTCTCTCTCGTCTATTTGATGCCCGAATCCCTTGTGCCTAAGCCCAAAATGAAAAAATGGGCGTTGACTGTTTCATTGATCTTTCTAGCATGGCAGCTGCTAACCCCCTTTCTCTTCTTTTTTTACTGAGCACAACAAAAAAGCGGCTCTCTTTTTTGAGAGCCGCTTTGGTTTATTTTTAATCCTGTAACAAACTACCGCCATTGGTAGCAATGACTTCTTTGTACCAGTAAAAACTATCTTTACGGGAACGGTCAAAGCTACCGTTTCCTTCATCATCCGCGTCTACATAGACAAAGCCGTAGCGTTTCGACATTTCTGACGTTGAAGCCGAAACTAAGTCGGTACAACCCCAAGGCGTATAGCCCATCAATTCCACACCATCTTCGATCGCTTCATACATTTGTTCGATATGCGCCTTCAAATAATCGATTCGATAGCTGTCATGGATCGAACCATCCTCTTCCACCGTATCCAAGGCACCTAAGCCGTTTTCAACGATAAACAATGGTACTTGGTAGCGGTCGTACAAGTTATTCAAAGTCACACGCAAGCCGATTGGATCGATTTGCCACCCCCAGTCAGAGGCTTCCAAGTAAGGGTTTGATTCGCCTAAAGAAAAGTTGCCGGCCGTTGCTTCGCCGCCTTCTTCAGGATTGTGGCGGGCAATAGAACTCATGTAGTAAGAAAAGGACATGAAGTCGACAGGGTATTGCGCAAGAATGTCTAAATCGCCATCTTCGAAGGTCACTTCGATGCCGTTTTCTTTAAAGAAGCGCTTCGTATACGCTGGATACTTCCCACGAACTTGGACATCAGAGAAGAAGAGATTCTCGTGGTCACGCTTGATTTCTTCCATCACATCTGCTGGATTTGGTGTAGCTGGGTAGGCTTGCATCCGTGCCAACATCATCCCTACTTTGATATCAGGATTGATTTCGTGGGCAAATTTTGTTGCTAAACTAGAAGCCACAAATTGATGATGCACAGCTTGATACATGTCAGAAAGATTTTGCGTGCCATCTTCAGATAACAAGGCACCGCCAACATAGCCAGAGATCCCCATGATATTGATTTCATTGAAGGTCAACCAATATTTGACTTTGTCTTTGTAGCGGGTCAACACAGTTTCTGCGTATTTGACGAACAAATCGATCACTTGGCGATTTTTCCAGCCGCCATAGTTTAACGCGATCCCGATAGGTGTTTCGTAGTGAGAGAGGGTCACTAAGGGTTCGATCCCGTATTTTGCACACTCATCAAACACGTTGTCATAAAATTGCAAACCTTCTTCATTTGGCTGAACATCGTCACCATTTGGAAAAATTCTTGACCAAGCGATGGACAGACGGAACGTTTTAAAGCCCATCTCTGCGTACAAGGCGATATCTTCTTTGTAACGATGATAGAAATCTGATCCCCAACGTTTTGGATACAAGCCTTCTTTGTCATTTAAGGCAAACAAGACTTTTTCCCGAGTCATTGGTGCAGCAAATTCTGCCATGTTTTTGCGGTCTTCTGGTTTGACAGCGATCGCCGTATCGGATGTCGCTGGGCCACGTCCGCCTTCGTTCCATGCTCCTTCAAATTGGTTGGCTGCAGTGGCGCCGCCCCATAAAAAGCCTTCTGGAAATTGTTTTTCTGTCATGATTAGCCTACTTTCTTTTTCTTTATTTATCGACACAGCGGATCAGCAAGAAAGCATTCTTACTGATCCTACGACGTGCCGATAAACGCATTTATTTTACGACTTCGATCAAATTGTCGTTCGCTGTTACTTCTTTTGACTGTGTCGTTTGGATGTCACTGTAGTCGTTAGAGTTTGTGACGATGACTGGTGTCAGTAAGGAATAGCCTTCCGCACGAATCGCTTCAGTATCAAATGAGATCAATTTTTGACCGGCTTTGACTTTGTCTCCTTGGTTGATGTAGGCAGTAAAGTGATTGCCTTCAAGTTCCACCGTATTCATGCCGATGTGGATCAATAATTCTGTCCCATCCTCAGTGACTAAGCCGATGGCATGTTTTGTTGGAAACAAGATTTTGACTTCTGCATCTGCTGGAGCAGTGATTTCACCGATCGCTGGTTCAACGGCGATCCCTTTTCCCATAGCACCTGAAGAAAAGACTTTGTCTTCCACATCTGCTAAAGCAACCACTTGACCGGTTACTGGACTTTTGACTGTTTCATCTTTGACGCTGGCAGAAACGGTTTTTACTTCTGGTGCTGGTGCTGCTGGTGTTGCTTGACCGTCGACTGGTGAATCAACAGTTGTATACAAAGTTGGTACTTTCAATAACATCATGATGATAAATGACGCTACGATTGCAATAACTGTACCGATGGCTAAGTGGATCACGCTATGGAAGCTGCCTGTTGCTGGATCGATATATGCAGGATACAAGAAGATGCCCATACCGCCCATTGCGTAACCAGTGACGTTAAAGATTGACAAGTAGATACCAACGAAACCTGAAACTAAACAAGAAACGATAAATGGTGTTTTCATTGGCAAAGTGTAACCGTAGATCGCAGGTTCAGTCACACCGAAGATCGATGAGATCAATGCTGGCATTGCGCCTTGTTTGACTTTTGGTTCTTTCGTTTTCAACCAAATCGCTGCTAGCACACCCGTTTGCGTGAAACATGGTAGCACTGCGGCGGTCAAAATAATCGAAGAGCCGTTTTGCGCCATATCCATGATCGCCAATGGCACAAGACCCCAGTGAAGACCAAACATTACCAATACTTGCCATAATGCCCCTAAAGCAAATCCATAAATGATTGGGCTGAAATCATAAACCGCTTGGAAAGCAATACCGATCCAGCTAGATGCTGTATTTGCGACTGGACCTACCACAAAGAAGGTCAACGGCACAGTGATCAAAATCGTTACAAAAGGAACCACAAACATTTTGACTACATCAGGTGTAACTTTGCGCATAAACTGTTCAATTTTCGAAGCGACAAAAATCGCTAAAATAATCGGCAGTACGCTATTAAAGTAGCCACCTGCTGGTAAGGTCAAGGTTAGACCAAAGACTTTGCTCGCTTCAGCAACGCTTTCTGCTAAACCAGGATAGACCATCGCACCTGCAATCGCTAATGCTGTATAGGTATTCATCTTGAATTTCTTTGCAGCAGTTACGGCTAAGATCATAGGTAAGTATTGGAACAAACCATCGCCTAGGGTATTCATTACTACATAGATTCCATTGGTCGCTTCCATCCCAGTTGCTGCAAGTAGCGCCGTGATCCCTTTTAAAATACCGGCTGCCGCTAATGGACCTAAGAACGGTTGAAACAAGCTTGAGATGACATCGATAAAGCGGTCAAACAAACTGCCTTTCTTTTCGTCGCCTTCGTCGATATCAAGACTGCCGCCATCGGCTAATCCGCCGACTTTCAGCACTTCATCGTAAACATCTGGCACATGATTACCGATAACCACTTGGTATTGTCCGCCTGCTTTGACAACGGTCACGACACCGTCACGTTTTTGCAAATAATCTGTGTCTGCTTTGCTTTCGTCTTTTAAGTGGAAACGTAAGCGAGTCACACAGTGTTTTACAGAAGAGACATTTTCTTTGCCGCCAACGTGGGCCAAAATGTCTTGTGCTAATTCAGTATATTTTGCCATTTTGATTTCTCCTTTTTAATAGATCATTTAATAAAAATAAAAAGACCGGCCATTTCTACAATAAACAAGCAGGAGTATCACCCATAAAAAACGAGACGGGTCTCCTCAACGAGTATTGTAAGAAAGTGCAGGTCTTGCCAGCCGAACTGTAACGAATCCATTTCCATTCTTAGGTTAATTTTGAGTGAGCGGCTAAGTTACCGATATGCAGAATCAAATACATCAATTCCATATCGTTGACATGCCAGCCCTTTTGTTCAAATAAGTATTCTTTGATCGAATCTGCGGTTTCTTTTTCTTTCGGATAGCTGCTGAAAGCCAAGGCAATCATCGGATTAGCCAATACTGGCTCTTCTTTTTCTTGACTTTGTCGAATTAAATAATAGCGAATGTGGGTCACAAACCGTTGGAAGTAGGAAGAATTCTCATCGTACTCGATGTTCATGCTATACTTAACGATCCGTAAAATATTGTTGGTCAACTCGGTGTGCTCATAGGCACTTTGATTGGCGCTTTTTTCAATTTGCGCATTGACGAAATGCAAAGTGATAAACGCAGCTTCTTCTTGCGAAAAATCGGGATACAGCTCTTTGCGGATCAACTCGACCGCTTGGACACTGACCGCATATTCCTTGGCATAGATTTTCTTGATTTCCCAATGCATGGGATTGGTCAAAACAATTTCTTGCTTTTGACGACTGATGGCAAACAAGATATGATCCATCAGTGTGAAATAAACGTTTGGATTGAAATCGGTTCCAACACTTTCCCGAAAAAGACGCACGATTTCATAAATGACGGCCATTTGTTTCTCGTCAGCCTTCGTCATGACTTTCGACATATGTTCCACTGTCAAGTCATCTTCTGGGTAGTATTTTTTTTCGATTCGCTCAGCCGGAATCAGGTCACCCGGTTTCGTTTGAAAGCCGATCCCTTTTCCCATTAGGATCACTTCAACTTCATCTTCTTTTGAAAGTACAACATTGTTGTTGATCCTCTTGATAATCTTCACGAACGATCCTCCTTGATCAGCATAGCGCATACACAGCTTTGCATCGTTTGACGTCTATGCAGAAGGTCTTGTATTTTTTTCTTTCTCTGACTTGCCATTAAGTGACGAGGTAAATGTCTGCTCCAGGCAGTACTGCAGGATATCGTCAAACCTAGCTGGCACTTCATTGCGTTTTACTTCTCCCCTCCTTTGATGATCAATGACTGGACCTTACCTTGGAACCGGTTCTTTTTTAGCGAATAGAAATAATGGAGCAAAAAAAGAAGACCAAAGCAAAAAAGTGTACAACCCAAGAAACTTTGGGTAATCAATGCACTTTTTTCCTCTGGTCTTGCCTGCCGAACAGTAACGAATCCAGTAATGAGAACACTCTCGTGTTCCGTTGAGATAATAGTACTCATTCTGAGAAAAAATGTCAACACTTTTTTTGCAAACGTTTTTCTTTTTTGTTTTTGACTTTTTTTCACTATCTTTCTCACTGAATTTCTTTTCTAGCTTTGGTCTTTTAGTTCACTTGAAATACAAGGTTTACTGTGTAGCACAATAAGACCACAAAAAACCGTAATCTTCGTGCATTACGGTCATAGCTGGAAGTATGATGCTTGAAAGACGATCAATCACAAAGAATCAGAAAATTGGGGAAGGTCTGGTGCATGACAGACATTCAACGGGACTGACCACCTTGCGCGATTCATGCGTTTCATGACTTCCACAAACGAAAAGGTCTCTTTGAGTGGGGGAATCAACCAAATAACCTTTCGATTCTTCAAGATCTTCTCTTTCCTGCTTAGAATGTTCGCAGTTCGCCGCGAAAAAAGCAGGACGTAAACTAAATTTCATTTATCAATCTGTCACTGATCCTTCAATGACAAGTTTCTAAATGAAAGCCTGTACTAGTTTTTAAATGGGTTGATTTCCCAAGGACCAAATGGTTCAAATTCCATGAAAAACGACCTCCTTTATTATTTGCTATACCCTATTATATTTGATAACATGTTATTAAAATCACATTGTTCAGAAATGCGTCACAATTAAGGAGGTCCCCCATGAAACAGCAAGGCTCTTTAATCAAAAAACTGCGCACAGATCGCAAAATCTCGCAAGCCAAGCTTGCCGAAGGTATTTCCTCTCGCACCACCCTTTCTTCTTTCGAAAATCGCAAAACAAATCTCTCTTCACAAACCTTGTTTGACTACTTAGACAAAATGAATATCACGGTTCATGAGTTCAGTCTGTTGATCGACAGCGAAGCCACAGGTCAAAAACGTCAGCTGGTGCAAGATTTCTATACCCGATACTATGATCGAACACTGACTATCGACTACTTGACTAGCCTTGAGGAACGCTACTTTGAGACACAAAATTTTTTTTATTATTCTTTGTATGTCCAAGGCCTGCTGCTGCTCAACCGTGAATCATTTCTGATGAATCGAGGAGCTTACACCCAAGAAGTTGAACTGGTAAAGCAATACTTGTTTGATATCGAAACATGGGGGCGCTTTGAGTTAAACTTATTCTCAAATTTGTTATTTATTTTTGACCAAGAAACCATCAGTTATTACTTAGATCATGGGATCAAAAAAATCCTTCACTACGCCAATGATCCCTTTTATGCAAATTTGTTAAGTGTTGTGATCTTAAATGGCTGCGCCTTTGCCAGTGAAAGTAAGGATTCCTATCTGCTTAACAAGTTTCTGCTTTTGTCTCATCCCTTGCCTAATACACCTCTGTATTTTTATTTGAAAATCCATCAAGTCTTGTATCAAGAAATTTACTCCTATTTGCAATCTTCTCAATTAAACAAAGAAGTGTTAAGAAACAGCTTAATCGTTATCGAACAAGCCGGTTACCAGAACCATAAAAATGACCTGCAAAACTTGATTCATACCGTGACGAATATCTCCATTTAACATTCTTCCCTTTGAATCATCCTATATCCTTACAAACATGATTTATCTTTTTCGTAAACGCCTGTCTGCTTATTGAAGGACAGGCGTTTTTCAGTCAAATGCTAGCCTAACTTGTACACAAAAAACCAGTTAGGTGCGTAGACCTAACTGGTTTTCGGGCTAAAATCTTAAAACGTATCTGGTTTATCCTGACCCAGATTTGATTTTACACAACTCATCCCTCCGGTTAACTATAGAAGTAAACTGAGCTGGCTTTTCAGAAAACGACAAAAGCGTTGTTCTCTTTTGATTTCAGTGATTCAACAAATCGATTAGCGAGATTCTGAAGTCACTCCGATAGTCGCCCATGGATTATGATCTGGATCATATGCCCACGTAAAGTTTGCGACACGATCAGAGACCGGCAAAACTTGGTTACGGTACAATGTCGGAATAGCAAACGCTTCTTCAAATGCATATTCTTGCCATGCATCAAATGCTTCTTTGCGTTTTTCTTCATCGAAGGAATCATTTGAATCGATGGCTGCTAACAATTCTGTATTGCGTTCAGACTCGTAACGAGTGTAGTTAAAGGCTGAATTTGGTCCCCATAAGCTAGTTGGTGATGGATCTGATCCAGTAGACCAAGCAGCTTGGAAAACATCGATATCTGGATCATCATTTTTCAACTTGTCATAGAATGCTTGGAAGTCGATCAAACGTCCTGTAGAGTATTGGACATCCAAACCGATTTCTTGCCATTGTTGGACATAGTAATCTGCCAGTGGTTGTGCCACTTCTCCACCTGACATTGAAGCAAAATTGATGGTTAATTTATTGCCATCTGGATCTTCCCGGAAGCCATCACCATCAACATCGATAAAGCCAGCATCATCTAGGAGTTGATTTGCTTTATCCATATCTAAGTGGTAGCCTTCCACATCAGTGCTGTGCAAACTACCATAAACCGGTGGGATCAATGTTGTACCATTTGAACGCAAGCCATGGTAGAAACGCTCACCAATCGCATCATTATCGATAGCATAGCCCATTGCTTGACGCAATGCTTTGTTGGCCATTTTTGCGTTTGGATCAAAATCAACACTATTTGTTTCGTCATTCCATGTTCCTAAATTAAAACCAAGATAGGTGTATGATTGTTCTGGTCGTCCTAACATTTGGTAGCCATCCATATCTTGATACGTATCGAACGTATCTGTTGGCATTTTCAATACTAAATCATATTGTTTTGCATTTAGTGCTTCATTGATCGATGCAGATGGAACATTACGCATCACAATTTTTTCTAATGTTGGTGTTCCCCCATAATAATGTTCATTCGGAACATACTCTACGGTTTCCCCAGGTACGATATTCGTCATCTTGTAAGGACCAAAACCAATTGGGTTTGTCCGTACAGGATCACTGGATGGCATATCTGCTACTTCAATACCTTCAAAGGTATGTTTTGGTAATGCCGCGTTCCAAATTGCTCCACCGGATTGCTGCATTCCAGGATGCATTTCCTTAAATTCGATCTCAACTACTTTATCGCTAACTGCTGTGATCCCAGAAATCGTATCTGCTTCACCGCTATGGTATTCTTCCATTCCAACAATATTAGTAAAGTCATTATTGTAGCGAACGCCATCATAGTCTTGATGACCAATGACTTCATAAGAAAAAATGACATCTTCGGCTGTAACATCTACCCCGTCCGACCATTTTAGTTCATCACGTAATGTGATCGTCGCTTTATTGTTTTCGACATCCAAGTCTAAGTCTGCAGGTCCACCATCAATAATCTTAAAATCCTCATCTTGTAAGAATAGATATTCATGACTTGGTAACATAAAGTCACGGTCATAGGCATCCTGATAGAACTCCCACTGGAATAATCCTTGGAACTGGGTGTCCATTACTACAGCAACGTCTAAAACTCCACCTTCAATCACTTCATCATCATTGACTACCGCTAACGGTAATGTGCTGATATCTGATGCTGCAGCGTCTGATGACGACTCTCCTGTATCTGTCGAACCTGTTCCACCTCCGTTACTTTGTCCGCAAGCCCCTAAAACAAGCGCTGCCAATAAAGTAATCATGCCAAACTTCGTTTTCTTCATACTCTTCCTCCTTATTAAATCCCCTCATTTGTGATTCACTGATAAAAAAACCAAGCAAACAGTTTTTTTATCTTAAAATGGCTTTTTTATTAGAAAATCTGAACGAGATTAACTAAATTATAACAATTTTCTCAAAACTCTTTCCGTCAATAATTTCATCAATCTATGAAATTATTGAAAATAAGACGAAAATCATTGATAAATCGCTATTGCTTTTTTTCAAATATTCTTAAGTTTTTCTTTTATGACGTTCCTTTTCTCTCATATTTTTCGAAAAACGCCTTGTGGAAACTGTCAAAAAAACCTTCTTAGACGAGAAAAGATGTGATACTATGAAAAAAAAGGAGCGTTCAGTGAAACTATGTCAGACAAACGAATTTTCTTACAAACGAAATCGAAACCTTTTGCACCGATCTCACAGCTCTTAACTCAGCGGTTGCTTCTGGCTTACAGCTGTGTGTTGATTCTACTCGGCTTGTTCACCTCGCCGCCTCAGGCATTGTGGCAAGGATCGTTGGCTATTTTGAATGCCCCTAGCAATTTGATTTCTGATTATTTTGCAATCGGCAATCTCGGAAGCGCCTTTTTGAATAGCGGCTTATTGACTTTGATTAGTATCCTGCTTGCTAAAAAGCAAGGAACCATTATTAGTGGTCCGATGATCGCAGCTTTCTTTACCATATCCGGCTTTTCTTTTTTTGGAAAAAACATCTTTAACTCAATCCCCATTCCCTTGGGTGTCTATCTATACTCTTACATACAGCAACGGCCCTCAACCCAGTACTCACTTGTCGCTTTATTTGGCAGTGCTGCCTCACCCGTCATTAGTTACTTAGCATTTGGCTTAGGCTTACCTTTGCCCCTAGGAATCGCGTTAGGTTATGGAATCGGCATTTTGATTGGCTTAACACTCCCCCCACTGGCAGCACAATTTTTACAATTCCATCAAGGATTTTCTTTGTACAATATTGGCTTTGCCACCGGTATTATCACTATGTTTTTCACTAGCTTTTTACGATTATTCGACATGGAAGTCTATTCGAACAAGCAATTGACGACTGACTATCACTATTATCTGACGGCTTTCTTGCTCATCCTTTGTTTTTTCTTGTTTTTTATTGGTTATTTTTTAAATAAACGATCAATAAAAGGTTTAACGGATCTTTTTAAAACTTCTGGGAAACTGATGACCGATTATGTCACAATTTTTTCACTAGGAATCACCATGATGAACATGGCAATGATGGGGCTCTTGATGTTAGTCTTTATTTTCCTGCTGCAAGGCGAGCTTTCCGGTCCACTTTTAGGGGCTGTATTGACCGTGATTGGTTTCAGTGCCTTTGGAAACCATTGGAAAAATAGTTTGCCCGTGATGATTGGGGTGGTCTTAGCCACCAAAGTCGGTTTGACTTCTGATGTATCCACCTTCAGCTTATTACTCACAGCGATCTTTGGAACAAGTTTAGCTCCGATCAGTGGGTATTATGGTCCTGTAGCTGGTATCTTAGCAGGCATCGTCCATGCAGCACTGGTCACAAATATCACTTATTTACATGGAGGATTGAACTTATACAATAACGGTTTTTCCAGTGGATTTGTCGCGGCGGCAATGGTACCATTGTTAGATGAATACCAACAAATCAGAAGGCGGCGAAAAAAATGATTGAAAAAGAACGGGCACGACGAATCGTCGATGAAGTAGTCACCTACTTTTTGTCCCATGACTGTCAAAAGATAACGAGCGAGATGGCCTTTGAAGCAGAAGGTTTCAAAGCAGTCGTGCAGGGCCCTTTCCCTGAACAGCCCTCTGATCTAGAACATTTTATCAACATGCTCAATACACCAAGAGACAGTACCTTGGAAAACTATTACGTTGAACTGTTGGGCGGTCATCAAACGATCCATGAAGAAAAAGATTACTATTTATTGGGATTAATGATCGATGAAGCCGCCATTATGTATGATGAGGGACAACTAGTCGTTGAACTGTTTCGCAAAAAATATGACTGAAGAGTAACAAGCAAACGACGTTTCTGATTTGTGGATCACACAATTCAGAAACGTTTTTTTGTTCGTTCCTCGTGACAAAATTGAAAGTTTATTGATAGATTTTTCACACTCCTTTTCAGAAAACTAGCGTTATACTTTCATCATAATAAAAAACGAGGTGACCTATTTATGAAAAAATTTTTGATTGGACTAGCAGTTGTCGTGCTTGTGGGATTTGGTGCATTGCAAATTGCTGAATCAGTCATCATGGGGGGCGACAGCTATTATGTCCAAATCACGACAGATGGCGAAAAGACGACTTCTAAAGATGACAGTGGCAATGTCTATACTCAATACCACTATGAACTACCGGCTTATGACGAAAATGGCAAAAGCAAAACCCTTGATTTCAATGGTTTCCAAGAGCGGCCTTTGCGTAAAGAAGCCTATTTGAAACTTACATGGAATGAGAAAAAAGGCGTGACCAGCTATGAAGAGGTCAAAGAAAAAGACATTCCCGCAAAAGCACTAACTCAATTAAAAGGAGCGTAACTTAATCATGGAAAAAATTATTCAAGCAAGTGAACTTACTAAAGTTTACGGAAAAGCCAACGAAAAACAAACCGAAGCCTTGAAAGGCATCAGCTTTGATATTGAAAAAGGTGAATTTATCGGAATCATGGGAGCTTCAGGCTCCGGTAAGTCTACCTTGTTGAACATTCTTTCAACCTTGGATCATCCAACCAAAGGTACGATCCGCATCAACAACAGCGACATCACCAAACTAAAAGGCGATGCCTTGGCAGATTTTCGCAGCCGTGAAATTGGCTTCATCTTCCAAGATTTCAATCTCCTAGAAAACTTAACAGCTTCTGAAAACATTGCGGTGCCCCTTTCTTTACAAGGGGTCAAACCAAAGATCATCCAACAACGGATCAAACGAGTCGCAGAACGTTTGTCTATCACGCATATCCTCGACAACTATCCGGCAGCAATCTCAGGTGGACAAAAACAACGGGTGGCAGCCGCTCGAGCCTTGATTACGGAACCAACGATTCTTTTTGCAGATGAACCGACAGGTGCCTTGGATTCAAAAAGTGCCAAAGACTTATTAAATATGATGGACGACTTGAATACCAATGACCAAGTATCGATTTTATTGGTCACTCATGATCCCCTTTCTGCCAGCTATTGCCAACGTATTTTATTTATCAAGGACGGGAAGATCCATCAAGAAGTGAAACGTGAGGATCAAAGCCGGGAAGAATTTTACCGCAAGATCCTTGTCATTCTAGGAAACTTGGAACAATAAGGAGGAAGAACACATGCTTTGGAAATTATCACTTACCGGAATCAAAGGCCGGTTGAAGGATTATATCGTCCTCTTTTCTGGTTTAGTCATGGCCTCAGCCATCTTCTATATGTTCGAATCAATGGCCAGCAATGAAGCCTTTTTAAAAAGCAACTCGATCATCAGTATGGTGGTCTTTATCTTTCGCTTTGGTTCTGTCTTATTGGGGATCATCACCTTTGCCTACATTTTATACGCCAATTCTTTCTTAATGGCGATGCGGCAAAAAGACTATGCCATGTTTATGATGCTAGGAGCCAAAGGACGTAAGATCGCCCAAATGATTTTCATTGAAACATTCTTGGTCGGGATCGCCGCCACTGCTGTTGGTTCTTTACTAGGTATTGGATTAGCCAGTGGTGTCAATACCTTACTAGTGAACCAATTAAATTTACAGATCAGCCATTATGCGGCCTTTAATCTACAAGCATTAGTCGTGACACTTGCATTCTTCTCGATTCTCTTTTTGATCGCTGCTATCTTTAATGCACGGGCAATTGCCAAAAAATCAATTTTAGCCTTGTTACGAGAAACTAGCACACCGGCGCAAGTCAAGCAACGTCCTTTCATGCTCTTTTTGCAAACTGTCTTAGGGATTTGTTCTTTAGCAGTGGGTTATTATATGATGAGCGACTTGATGAAATTCCAATTGGTGGGGATCGGTGTTGCCCTAGTTACTATTATTTTAGGGACCTACCTCGTCTTTCGTTCCGTGATCATCACGATTTTATCTTTGCTGAAGAGGACCGATGCCATTGCTTTGAAAAGGTTAAACAATTTCACCTTGTCTCAGCTAAGCTTTCGGATTCGTGATTATACGCAGATGCTATCGATGGTAGCCATGCTCTTTGCTCTAGCATTAGGTGCTTTGACTGTTGGTCTGGGCTTCAAAAACGAGATCCCAATTATGGCAAAATCCGTTGCCCCTTATGACTTGTATTTGAATAATGCCCAAAATGCTTCTGACGAAAAAGTTGCAGCCTTAAAGCCGACTCTTGATGTCACTTATAGTCTGAAGGAAACAGATGACACCCTTTATTACAATAAAGATCAATTCAACAAGAACAACTTGTTCAGCACCAGTACGAATCAGTTGAGTATCGACGTTACCTACAACAAGCTGTCGGGAGACCAATTAGCCAAAGACATCACCGCGCAGGACCAATTGCGTAGCTACCTCTTGCCAGAACAACGAGGCAAAGAGATCCAAGTTGTCGATCAAACCGCTTTTGACACAATCAATGCCCCTGAATCCAGCTTGCGAATGGTGCAAGTCAAAGACTTTCAAGCAAGTTACGATGCATTACATGAATTGGCGCAAACAAACCAAGAAACCAATACTACTGAAACTGCCGATACGAATTTTTCGCAACGGGTTTTCGTCTATGACACGTATAATGGTCTCTTCTCCGGTTTTGAATTTATGGGCTTTTTCTTGGGGATCGCCTTCTTGACGATGTTAGCAAGCTGCTTGATGTTTAAAATTCTTTCTGGGGCCAACAGCGACATTCAACGCTATACGATGTTGAAAAAAATCGGAACCCGGACTAGCTTATTGAAAGGATCGATCCGCAAAGAGATTGGTGTGCTCTTCCTAGTTCCTGGTATCTTAGGGATGATCCATGTCTTGTTCGGATTACAAATGTTCACAACATTGATGATCGATCCGTACCACGATCTATGGCTGCCCTTTGGCATCTTTATTGCTCTCTATGCCATTTATTACGTGGTGACCATCTGGTTATACACCAACATCGTTTTACGACCAAACAAAAAATAACTCGTACAGACTTTCTGAATTGCTCAACGCAAAGAGACCATCAATCCGCTTGATGGTCTCTTTCATTTCGTCGCTCTTCTATCGAAAAAAAACGCCGTTAGCTTTGAGGTTTAACGCCCATATGCATCGCGGCCGCACCTCCTGCATAGCTTTTGACTTGCAGCACATCAAAGCCAGCTGCCTGAAACTCCCGTTTCAATGCCTCCTTGTCAGGAAAATCCCGCGCAGACTCCTGGAGCCATGAATATTCTTGATAGCTTTTGGCGAACAATTTGCCAAATAACGGCATGACATGGTGAAAATAAAAAGTAAACAGTTGCCGCCAGCCGATCAGTGCGGGCTGTGATGTTTCGAGACAAACGATTTTCCCGCCTGGGCGCAGCACCCGATGGATTTCCGCCAAGACTTGTTGGCGATCCGCGACATTTCTCAACCCGAACCCGATCGTCACATAATCAAAGTGCGCGTCTGGAAAACTTAATGCCATCGCATTGCCGGTCTGCCACTGGATCTGCGTTTGTTGCTTTTTCTGTGCCTTTGCTTTGGCAACCGTTAACATTTCTTCGCTAAAATCAACGCCGGTCACTTGCCCCGTCGGACCGACCGCTTCATTTAAAGCAAACGCCCAATCCCCGGTCCCGCAGCATAAATCTAATATCTCCGCACCCATTGGTACTGCCATCCGTTTCATGGTGTCCTTGCGCCACCGTTTGTGCAGCTGAAAGGAGATAATACCGTTCATTCGATCATAACGGGAAGCGATCGATTCAAATACATCATGTACTTTGGTTTCTTTGGCTGTTGTTGCCATTGCGGCACGTCCTTTCTTGGTTCCCTTCGTTTTGCTGTTGCTTCACGTGCTTCTGCTTTTTAGTCTAGCACGAAAAAACCTGCGGAACAAAAACCCTGCTTTCCCCTTTTCCTCCAGTAAATTCCCCACAAAAAAACAGCCTTTCCTACATAGCTCCCCGCTTGTTGACCAAGGCAATTCGGTCAGCAACAAGCGGATCCAGCAGTGAAAGACTGTTCTTCTTCTGTTTGTTTTAAAACAGGTTGTTCACGTTTAATCGATGAAGTCCCAGATATTGTTCCAATAAGAAACACGGTCTGCGCCATTTTCATCTTTGTAGCGCACAGAAATCAAATTACGGATGTCATGAACAGGAATGTCAAGGGTGACAGAATCCGTTACGGGTCTTTGTTGCACGTTGTATGTTCGATAAAAGGTGCCATCCATATAGACGTCAAAGGTACTAAGATTGGAATAAAAAATTTGCAGCTGATTGTTATGAACAGCAAGATTGATCAACTCACCAGTGACAGCGCGTGTGCCGGTCTGAAGCGTGAGACTGTCTTCCCCTATCAAAATGTTTTCCGTCTCTGGTTGATTCCCCGAAACTCTACCGTTGATCGTTACCGGGGTCAGAACATTACCAGCAGCTGCCTGTTCATCCACTCGAGCAGTCAAGTTCCATTCCATGCGATCCCCCGGTGCGATTGGTCGTTCTAAGTGGATCGTGATACGATCGCCAGAAAGACTAGCCGAGGCTATATTGTCTTGGTACACGAGCGCATCGACATTTAAGAACGTCAATAAATTCGGCGAGATATCTAGCGTCACGACAGCATTCTCAATATCGTCTTTCCCAGAATTTCGCGCATCGTTGCTTTCTACGATCGTCCGCAAGATCAATTGATTGCCGACGGTGATAATCGGATTGCCTTCTTCATCACGATCAAAGCTTTGCGGTACTCGCAACGTAATCGATGGGTCAGAAGGTCGAATACTGGTGACTTCAAAGGAGAGCGCTGGTGGGAAACGTTCATCGCCAATGGCATCACGATACCCTAAATAGTCCTCATAATCGCTGGCGGACGGATTCGTGCTCCCCAACTGACCATTGGGTTCCGTCGTGGTCGTATCTGGTAACGTTCCTACGAAATCGTCGTAACGATCATTTGCAAAATCTTTCGCGTAAAATTCGATATACACATCCTCTTCAGGATCAAGGCGACGTGGTAATTGATACTGCCATGGCACGGAGTTGCCTTGTTCGGCATCAAGCGTAATGACATATGGGTCACCTGAAGCATCACGGATCAATCCTTGCGCGGTACTCGCATAAATGGCGACGCGCTCTTTTGGCTGGTCGTCTTGCGGAGAATGAAAATCCATGATCCCCGAAACTGTTGTCGTCCGTTCATTAAAGACCTGATCCTCTGCCACTTGCAGACCAGTCGGTGGTCGTACATCCACGACGACCGCATCAGGCAAAGCGGCAATACTCTCTTCTGTTGCATGAATGAAAATCGAATCGTCAACACCCTCCATCGTGGGGTCTAATCCTCGGTGGGCACGCAGCACTTCAAAACGTTGACCTGTCTTGAAAAAGTCGTCCCGCGTCCATGCGATCACACCATTATGCACCTCACCAAAAACATCGACAGTTGATTTGGAGGAAAGCCATTGCGTTTCAAGCTGGTTGCCTGCTTCGTCCTTCAAAGCAACTTCCACCCAGACCTCATCATCCCAGGCATCGCGAATCGCCCCCGTGTATTCATACGGAACGACCGCTTTGGCATAAAAGGTTTTGTCGGCATTGGTCGGGGTCACTAAGTGCTGGATCATTGGCGGATAATTATTGGCAGAAAATCGCGTATAGGCATTCCCGCCCTTAAAAGTCGTACTGTTGAATTCATTTGAAAAAGGCTCTCCCGGCTGCGGACTAACGATTTGTGCAAAATTGACATTGCCTAGTTGATAGCTCAGTGGATTCCAGAAATTGTCCGGATCACCATCTAGATTCACGTCGTTGCGCTTTTCCCAAACCGCTAGTCCAACACGATTAGACATAAAGGTACTGTTACGGTTCGAATTAGAAAAAGCTTGTCCGCCATTCGGACGATTATTTCGGAAGTCATAAAACAGTGGTTCATCAATCACAAAATTGCTTCTGGCAACCGAACTGATTATTCCATTATTTGCACCTAGGGTCCGACCTTCCATTCGAAAGGTCGCGTCTTTTCCAGCTAAGAACTCGGCTTCTCCGCCTTGCATCCAAACAGCAGGTCCACGATGTGCATAGATATGGATTCGACTGTTTTCACCTTGTGCATGAAAAACCGAAGTTCCACTGCCATCAAGAGGAAATTGAATGCCTTGTCGACCAGCCGTATCTGAGCCATTACTGGCAGTAATGGTGGAATCAGCAGATGGGTCAAATTCTCGTTCTTCATCATTGTATTGATCGAATACGGCAAAGCCTGCTTCATCAATATAGATGCCATCATCTGCCGCAGTCCTGGTGCCGGCATGGTTAAAGATATTCAACTGACCGGCTGACTCCACATAGAACTCGTTGTTCCGCCCGTACATCCGCACTGCAGCCGCATTGCCATGGTATTTGACGATATTCATTTTCCCTTGGTCGGCAAGCAGAAAAGTCTGTTCCCCTACTAAGCGAAACCGCATAACTGAACCATACTCATGATGTTGACCTTCGCCAAACAAATTAAATTGCGACCCTTCCCCAGTTACCGTCACATTGCCGCCGAGTTTGGTGGTCGATCCCGCTTTAGAGATTTGATTGACAAAAGCAGTGGTTCCTTTCGGTACACCATTCGTGGGACTGGGGGCTCTAGAATAGGAGTTTACGACCGCCCCACCAGAAATAATCGTACGAGAAAACTTATTTTGCGTCTCATCCCGACGTCCAATCAAGGAAATGATTGCACCGTTTGCTCCCGCTAAGTCCATTTGTGAGGAGGCATTTAAGACGGTACCTTCTCCATCCACTTCAAAAATCACCTCGTTAGTACGTCCTTCGAGATTTGCCCAAATTGCTTGCCACTGGACACTATAGAGATCTACTTTGGAACCCTTATTGACTCGAAACGAGGTTGAAATGTTGTTGTTATTTGGATGAAGTCGAAAAATTGGCCGAGTATTTGAGATCTTGACATCCGCCTCATCCGTGATCAAGACACTTTTGACATTAAAGCTGCCATTATCATTATTAGTACCTGCGGTTGGATTCTTGTGAGCCACCCAATGGAACGTTCCGCGAATCTCGAGATTTCCTTGCTGCAAATAAAGGAAATCATTGCCCGTACTTCCCTCTAGCACACCACTTTTTGCCTCGATATTTTCTATTTTGACCGTCCAAAAAGCCGAAGCTGCCAGCGATTGTTGATAGATCAACGCGTTTAATCCTAGATTGTTCCCCTGAAAATCGATCGTCATATTTTTTAACTCAAAGACCGCTGGTTGACGATCATGGGTAGTCGTCAGTTCAAAGAAACGTCCAGTAGGATTCGTGCTATAGTTTGGTGTCCCGTTCGTGTTGAAACGCTTCGGTGTGGTTAAGGTAAAGCCATTCCCATCGATGGACACCGAACGATTCAACGCAGTTAAGCGATTGTTGGCCTCATTCGTATAATCAGCGGTAATGTCAGCAAGAAACACGATTTCAGAGATCGAGGAATCACTAAAAGCAGCCCGCAGCTCTTGATAGTCCGAAACTTCGGCACGCTCTCCTTGCATCGCCCGTTCTGAAAGTAGTTCGACTGCCGCTGACTCATTGGTTTCCTGCTGCTGAATGTCAAGAAAGGCTGCTTCTTCTACAGCCTTGTCGGCTTCCAATCGCAAGGCATGTCGTTCCTCGAGTGAAGGCGGAGCGATTTTTTGCAGCGTTCGGTTTCCCCGTTTAAGAACAAATTCGATGGCGTCTTCTTCTCCTAAAGAGACCGGTAATGCCAAGGACAACGTTTCTTCCGTAGGCGCCACTTCGATTGCCACACCATAAACACCCTCTTGTTCAGCTGGATGCAAGGTCGCTTCCTCAAGCTCAAGCATTTCAAACATTTCTAATGACACCAGCGCTTCATGATTCGCCATCAAGAAAAGCGTCTCGCCTGCGGCTTGTTCCGATTCGATCGTCACTACATATTGTCCTGTTTCTGGGTCAAAGTGACCGGACACTTCATAGGAATTGCCACCATGGATAGCAAAGACCGCATACAAGATAGAAATTACGATAAAGCCCCCTAATGCAGCGGCAGCCAGTTTGATTTTCGAGACAGTCGCCAGAACAGTAAATGATTTCATCTAGGCACCCCTTTCCTTTGATTACTCCAACAGTTCTTGTCCCGTTTCAAAGCTCGATAGATAATACAGCTTGATAACGACACTTGCCGAAAACGCATCTGCTCCTGACGTATTACTTCCTTGCCGATATTCGACTGATTCCACTTTTAAAAAGCGATTCAGGTTTTCCATCCGATCAATAAAACGCACGATTCCTTCATTCGTCTCACTCAGGAGGTCAAAGCCGATCCTTGTGACCCGAAATTGCGTAGCCAAAGGATTGTCACCGGTCTGATCCGCCAGTTGTTCTGGTGTAGGGTAAAGCATCTCTTCATTAAAGGTCGATTGCAAAATCGTGATCGGCAATTCCGTTTCAAGGGCAGCGAGATCGGTAAAATAAGACTCAATCGCCATACCATTGGGAATGATTGGCACCTCATTGACCGTCTCTGAGGAAAGAAGGTCTGGTTCCGCTTGTAGGTAGACCAGCTGTTCCTGAATGTCACGGATCTCAGCTTCGATCCCAGCTAATTCCTGAGCCAATTCGATCCCTTCGGCACGTTTGGGATTCAGTAAAAATAGCCAGAAAATGAGTACTGAGGTAGCGAGAACTAACGCAATTACCGCGGAGATGATGATGTGTTTTTTGGAGAAAAAGACTTTAGTCATCCGCTTCCACCTCGCTTTCCTCTTCGCTCTCTTCACTGATCACTTGTGGTGCAGCGATTCGTGAGAGGTAGACAGTGATGCGCCCATCTTGCGGCGTTGAACTATGAGAAAAAGATTGATAAGTCACATGATGTACCCAATCAATTGCTTCAAAAGCCGATTTAAGGCGAATCAGACTTTCATAAACATCTCCTTGGACCGCCAAGTTCACCGAAGGAAACAATGGTGTGCCGTCTTGGGCTGTTTCGGACATTGCCCCCTCACCATTTAGCAGCAAATTATACGAATTGATGGTCACATCGATCCCTGATGCCACTTCCTCAAAGGTTTCCATAATGGGAGCCGTGAAATATTTCTCTTGCTTTTGCAGGACGATGAATTCTTGTAGCTCTTGTGATTTTGATGCCAGCATCTCTTCTAACTGGCGCTGGAAAACGATGCGCTCTGCTTGACTAGACATGATATTGCTTTGATTATTGGTCACCAGCCTTTGATAATACCAAAAGCCTAACCCACAAACCCCAACGACTACTAACGAAAGGAGAAGCGAAACCGAAAGAATGACTTCAAACGCCCGATTACGGATAAATTTATTAGGCAATAGATTGATGTTCATGGTTACACCTCTTTCGTCGCTAATCCCGCAGCCAAGATATAGCGGTCGGGAATTTTTTTCTTGCTGGTTTCACTTACTTTTGCGGAAATCGTTTTGACCGGCAAAGAAGACAACTCATGAAATATTTCTTGGACTTCTTTCCGCAGCATTGGATGACCGCCGACTAAGTAGATTTTTTTCAATTCACAATCAGGCGAGATTTCCTGATAATAGTAAGCAATCACCGAATTCAAGGTTTCTGCTAACCCTTCCAGTGCTTGGATCTCCGCACTTTCCCTAAAGTTCACTTGCACAGATTGGGCTTTTTCAATATATTTCCAGTTGGCTTGATTATAATCTTCATACTGCAGGTAAGTCGGCACCAATTCTTCAAAAAAGGTGATATTGGCGATGCCAGCATCTAACTCGACCAGCACGAAATTTTCACTCCAGTTGATCTGTCGCTGAAACATACGACTATACGCCAGAAAACTGCAATCGACGCCCATCAACTGATGGCCGCCTTTTTTCAATGTGTCGCCGAGTTGAATCAAAATCGGCTCTGATGTGACCACGACTGGCACATTGCCATTGATGGTAAACCGATTCCGCTGGATGACCACAGCTTGCGGCTCTGCTTTTTCTTCCTTCTTGCTGGCTTTTTTCTTTTGTGCTTTTGGTGCTTTTTCCTTGTTGCCTTTACCAAGGATCAGTAGATCAAAAATCGGGTTTTCAAAAGGCAAAGAGATGGACTCCCCCAATTCAAAATACAAGTACTCGCGAATCTCTTTTTCCGAGTTCATCTTACCGATTGGGATCTGTTTGATCAGCAGCCGAGAATTTAGTGCCGTGATCACCACACTCATCGTGCGTAATCCCAAGCGTTTGGCAATCTCATTGAAGGCGGCTTCAAGACTATCAGGATTGCGCAGCTTATCATCTTTAAAAATCGTACCATTCACAACCAGCTCGCCGTATTTGAGACGGTCACCTTTTTTGGTACAGTAACGGATGCAGTTTTTTTGGATGTCGATCCCTACTAAGCGGGGAATTGTTTTTTTGCCAAACATACGAGGACCTGCTTTCTTCTTGTTGGTTTTATATGAAGGAACCAACGTTATTTCTATGTACAACGCTTGCTTAGCTAATCAAGCAAACGTCAAGGTCAGCAACCCAATTCAAAGGAACCAGCCGCTGCCAAGATAAACCATGCCGGTAGCAATGGCGATAAAGGGACCAAAAGCAATGTAGCGGCTTTTGACTTTGCCCCGTAGCATTTGGATCACGTAAAAGATCACTGCCAAGCAAGAAGCGACAAATAAAACCGTCAAGACTTGCACTGGGCCGATATACACACCTAAGACGGCAAATAATTTGATATCGCCGCCACCCATGCCTTTTTTACTGAGCTCCGCTAATAGATACAATGGCAAGAAGCCAGCAAAGAAGCCGACGAGCCAATACCACCAAAACTCATTTTGCGGTTGGATCAACCGTAAACCGATCCCTCCGGCGAAAAAAGGGGCTAACACTTTATTGGGGATCAGCTGATAGAAGATGTCGCTGGCAGAAATAATGGCTAATAAGGCTAATAAACACCAAGCGGCAATCACTTCAGCAGTGCCCCAAAACAGCAAGGTCGTACCCGTAAATAGCATGCCGATCAACACTTCATAAAGAAAAGCAATCAGCGGGATCTTTTTTTGACACTTACGGCACTTGCCTTTTAAAATAAGGTATGATAAAACTGGAATGAGGTCCCTTGCACCTAATGTCTGTTGGCAGTCATCACAGTGCGAGCGAGTCAGCAGGGATTCCTTTTTGGGAACCCGCCAACCAACCACTAGGAAAAAAGAACCTAGACACATTCCTATGATGAAAAGATAACCAATGATTAGGCCCATTGGGATCTGTTGCAAAATTTCGTTCATAAAAAACTCCTTTTTTCCTGGGGGGTTGAGTTGCCGTACACCTTAGGTCAGGTTAGTGACTTGAGGTGTTTTTAGTTTCCTAAAAAAATTAATATCTTATAACGGTGGAGGAGCTGGTTGAGGATCTCCAAATACATACTCTCGAGTTAAACCATTGATTTGATTTTGTGTTAACCCAGTACCGATAACACCTATCTCGTTGCTATTTTCTTGTCCAGCCTTTAAAACGCCAGCTGGAGCATACATTGTTAAAGCACCTGTTGATCCGATATAAAACATAACATTATCAGTATCTTCCCATGATGTACTGTTTAGTAATCCATCATCCATTACATCTTCTAAGGTAAAATCTAAAACCGCGTTAGCTGTCCCGTCATTCAAGTTGCTATTAGTTGATTGATAGAGCACTGCTGCTGAGAAAGCTTGTTGAATATCAGAAACAACTGCATCTTCTCGAGCATTTTGAATCACGTTCCCAATCGCAATAACCCCGATCCCAGCGATGATCGCTAAGATAACGACTACTGCCAGCAACTCGACCAAGGAGAGGCCGCGCTCGTCTTTCAATAATTTATTCAATCGATTGTCCGTTGTTTCTTCTGCTAAAATTGCATCAATCATAGTGTGTTTACTCCTCCTGTTTCTTCCATATATATTAAACAAGCCGTCTAGGTGGCTTGATAATACCAAAATTCATTACCCTTGGATCGCACCGAATAAATCGAACATCGGGATCATGATCGCCGCAACGATCAAGCCAACGATCACACAGATTATCAAGATGACAATCGGTTCCATGATCGTTTTCAGTCGCTTACTGGTTTCATCAACTTCTTTTTGATAGATGATACTCAATCGTTTCAGCATGTCCTCTAGGGAACCAGTACTTTCGCCAATCTCGACCATCTGGGTCACTAACATCGGGACCATCATGTTGCCACGAAAGATATCACTCATCTTGCCACCTTCTTCAATTTGAAAGGCACAATTATCGATGATTCGCTTGATGTATTTATTGGAAACGACATCCCGACTCATATTCAAGGCGGTCACCATACCGACAGAGCTGCTAAGCAGTGTCGACATGGTTGTCATAAATAATGAAAAACTATTTTTGGTGATCATATCGCCCACCAAAGGAATACGTAATAGAAAACTTTGAAAAGCGAAATCGAAGGTTGGATTGCGTCGCGCGATCCACAGTCCGACGAAAAATCCGACGATCAAGACGACTAAAACCCACCCTCTGGTCTGAAGGAACTCGCTGATCGCCATCGTTACGACGGTGATCGTCGGCAGATCCGCATCAAATCCTTCAAATACTTCCACGAACATCGGTACGATCATCACCAATAAAATGATCCCCACGATAAAGGTTAAAATCACTAAAATAATCGGATAGACCATCGCTGTGACGATCCCGCTGCGGTTTTCGGCGCTTTTTTCATAGTAATCCGCCATATCCTTCAAATTTCCTTCCAGTGATCCAGACATCTCCGAAACAGCGATGACACTGGTCAGAAGTGTCGGAAAGGCATTGGGATGATCTTTGTAGGCTTCTGAGAGCGGGCGTCCGCTATCAATCTCATCCCGAACTTCGCCAAGAATTTTCTTGAAATTCGGGTTTTTTTGTTGCTCTTCCAGCATTCGTGAGGCATCAACAATCGTGATCCCCGAAGCGATCAATGTCGAAAACTGGCGCAAATACCCTACCAGCAGTTTTAACGAAACTTTTGTAAAGAGTTGAATCTCTTTATTCGCCAAGGTTTCTGGCTGTTCGATCAAACTGTTGACTTTGATATGCTTTTGGCGCAGCTTTTGGCGGGCTTCAACGGAGGAATTGGCACGTAAGCTGCCAGAAAACGTTTCGCCTCGGACATTGGTGCCTTGATAGGCAAAGAGTGCCATCGGCTATTCGCCCCCTTCCTCCATCAAGTTATCTGCCACATCGGCATCGACCCGTTCCGCAGCAACGAGTTCTTCTAAAGAAGCGCTCATGGTATGCATGCCTTCGTTTTTTCCCATCTGCAGCATATTATGGATCTGGTGGGTTTTCCCTTGACGGATCAAGCTGGCGATCCCTCGGGTATTGAGCATCATTTCGGTTGCTGCTACCCGTCCGTTGCCATCGATCGTTGGCAGCAAGCGCTGGGACAAGATCCCTAGTAATGCGCCAGCAAGCTGTGTACGAATCTGAGTCTGCTGATCGGCAGGAAAGACATCGACGATCCGTTCAATAGTCGCTGGGGCACTTGACGTATGCAAGGTTCCTAATACCAAGTGTCCCGTTTCCGCTGCCGTCAAAGCAATCGAGATTGTTTCAAAATCTCGTAGCTCCCCTACTAAGATGACGTCTGGATCTTGACGCAGGGCAGCTCGTAAGCCATTGCCAAAGGACATGGTGTCGCTGCCGACTTCCCGCTGGGCAACGATGCTTTTTTTGTGGTTATGGATGTACTCAATCGGGTCTTCCAACGTCAAAATATGCGTCTTTTTGGTATCATTCAAATAGTCCAGCATCGCAGCCAGTGTCGTTGATTTCCCTGAGCCGGTCGGCCCTGTAACTAAGAACAAGCCTTGGCTTTTATGGATCAGAGTCCGCAAGACGGTCGGCATACCGAGTTTGCTTAGCTTCGGGATCTCGATGGGGATCTGCCGCAAGGCGATCGAAACGGTATCTTTTTGGCGGAAAATATTGACCCGAAAGCGACAGATGTCGCCTAGTTCGTAGGCCAAGTCGGTCTCGCCTTTTCCCTTGAATTCCTCCCATTGCCGTTGGTTGCAAAGGATTTCGGCAATGGCTTCGATGTCCTTGGTGTCGATGGTCGGAACCCCTTCGATCGGTAGCAAGTCGCCGTGGCGACGAAAAATCGGCGGTACGCCTTCGACTAAATGGATATCCGATGCTTTTTGTTCGACGGCGATCATCAACCAATGATCGATCCGCTCTTTAGGTGGCATGGCAGCAAATTGCGCCGCTTCGTTGCGATTGACGCCCTGTGTACTGCTGGCAGTCGTCGTTTTTGTCACTGCTTGCCGTTCTGCTTTTTGAATGATCTCCCGCGTCGAGACAGATCGGTCTTGATCGCTCTGGCGACTGTGGGCACGTTTTTTTTCTCTCAGTTCACGATTTTCCCGAATGCGGGTACGGGTCGGAGCTGTTTTTTCTCTCGTCGCCCTTTTGGTTGCTCGCTCTTGTGTTGCCACTCTCGTTTGATCCATTAAACCAGCCCCTTTCTATGTGCATTTCCTTTTAAAATAATGTATGTAGTTCTTCGGTGATCCCTAGATCACCGATAAATCAATCCGTGCCTCACTCTTCTGCGGCGACCACCTTCAAGACTTCTTCGATGGTGGAAAAGCCTTGTTGCACTTTGTCTAACCCATCATCCAACAAAAAGCGCATCTTTCGTTCCTGAACATAATCCATCAGCTGGTCGTTGGTCGCTTTGTTCGTGATCATACGACGCAGCTTGGCATCGATCGTCAACAGCTCTTGGACGGCCATTCGCCCTTTGAATCCCGTATTGCCACACTTTGGACAGCCCACAGGCTGTGCCAGTTCCGTAACCGTGATGCCATAGGATTCAAATAACTGCTTGTCCTTGTCGCTGGCTGGTCCTACTGTCTTACAAGAAGAACAAAGGGTTCGGACGAGCCGTTGAGCTAAGATGCCTTCTAACGCATTAGCGACCAGAAACGGTTCTACCCCCATGTCGACTAAGCGATTGATGGTGCTGACGGAATCATTGGTATGCAGGGTGGATAATACCAAGTGCCCGGTCATGGAAGCCCGAATCGCAATCTCCGCCGTTTCGCCATCTCGAATCTCTCCCACCATCACGACATTGGGGTCTTGTCGCAAGATCGACCGTAACCCAGCGGAAAAGGTCAAACCGACGTTGCTGTTGACTGCCACTTGGTTGATGCCTTGCAGCTGAAACTCCACTGGGTCTTCGACGGTGATAATATTGATCTCAGGCGTGTTCAACTCTTGCAGCGCCGCATACAAGGAAGAGGATTTCCCTGATCCTGTCGGTCCAGTGACAAGAATGATCCCGTGGGGTTTATGCAAAATCGCTTTAAAGGTTGCCAATACCTTCGGTTCAAAGCGAAACTCATCTAGGCGCCGAATGCCACTGGAGCGATCCAACACCCGAATCACAACTTTCTCCCCATGAATGACAGGCAAAACCGAGACCCGCAAATCAACCACGTTGCCCCCGTTACGAATCATTGCCCGACCATCTTGTGGCACACGTGTTTCGGTGATATCCAAGGAGGAAATGATTTTCAGTCGTGAAGTCACACCAGTCTGAATACTCTTAGGCAAGTTTTCATGGGTACGAAGCTCCCCATCGACCCGTAAGCGGACAACTAATCCTTTTTCTTGGGGATCGAAATGGATATCACTGGCGCCCCGATCCACTGCATCTTGCAGCAGGGTATTGACCAATTTTACGATTGGCGAATCATCTAATTTTGAGTCGCCTTCTGGATCGATGGTTTCAACGAGAGAGTCGCTCAAGCCATCCAAACTGATCTCAGAAGGGTAATCGCGAACGATCAGTTGTTGGATATCGGCATTGTGGGCTTTTTGCGGACGAATCAATAACCCAGTGATCAAACGCATTTCATTGATCGCCGCATAATCCCCAGGGTTTGCCATCGCAACGGTCAAGCGGTTGCCTTTTTTTTCTAATGGAAAGACGCTGTGCTGTTTGGCAAACGAGCGGGGGATCAGTGACAAAACCTCTGAGCTGATCTCTAAGTCAAACAGGTTGCCTGTTTGTGTTTTCTCAGCAGTGGTTGAACTTGTGGTGTTCTCTGACTTTTTGAGAGGCCTTCTAGGTTTTCTACGTGGCGTTCTTTCACTTGATTGCGGCAACTGGCGCCCTCCTTTCAATAATCGAGTTTGTTGATATAGTCAAACATTCGTGTAACGGTTAAATATGCTTCATCATCAGACCACATGTTTCGATCCAAAAAACTTCTGAGGATCGTTACCTCCCCCGATTGCGCCTGACTTTCAAAGTCGCGGACGCGATAATTGACGCCTAATTGTTGCAGTTGATTTTCTAGTTCCACCTGGTCATCCATATAGTAAGGTACGAGAACGACCGTTCCTTCAAGACGACGGTTATGAGCCCCTGTTGCTAAAAAAGTCGGGTCAAATAATGCCAAATCTGGCAGTATTTCCATGACAAAGGTCGACTCTCTATCCACAGCTAAATGAAAGGGTTCAACGCCTGTATGACCCAAGATCAGCTGGGCACCATTTTTTAAGGTGATTTGATTCCAATACGCTGGATCTTCATAATAAGAATCAAAAACCGCGGAACTGCCGGCTTCTGCTAATGCCAATCTACGAGCAGTTTTCGGCGCATCGATAAATGAAAGCCCGTGAACCTCCATTATGGTATTGCTGCCATCCAATGTGATTCTTGACGGGTCATGGGGCACTGTGAATTGATTTTGATTCTGAAAATACGAGAAATCATCGATCGTTCCACCACTAGGCATCATCGTATTCGTCAGCATAAAATCACCATAAACAGTAATCCTTCGTTCCGTATCTTCGGTACTATGCACGATCGAGCCTTCCGTGACTGGTCCCGCATAAAAATTGCTGCTCGTCAGAACCATCGACGGCTTCATAAACGTCAAACTACCATCTGCCGCAGGGTTCTGTTTCGTGGCTTCTCGATGATAAAAATTAAAATAATTGGTATTTAATTCGCCTAACCCAGTGCCCGCATCCGGTGAATTTACGGAAACATTCAGATGGCCTTCAGCAAAGAGAACCCCTTCTTGCTCAACTCTCGAAGCCGAACTATTGGTGTTGTTGATCCATACGTTTCCAGCAAGGATATCCGTATATGCTTGTGAGAGGACCAAGCGACTGCCAGCTCGACTGCCCAAATCGATATACATTCCTAAACCGGCTTGCAAGAAGATGTCTTTGATCACGTTCAACCCGTTACTAGGCTGTCCGCCATCATTCTGGATCGCAAGCAGACTTTTTGCCGAAAATTGCCCGCTTCCCTGTCCTTCCATCTGGACCCCATGATTAAAGAAAAAGGAACCATCGAAATGCAGCCAATTAAGAATCGGCTTTGTTCGAAAATCTAAAAATCTGCCGTCTTGAAAATCTTGCAGGACATTGTTGGCAAACCCGAATTGCAAGAAGTCATCCGATTCAAAAGCGAGATAATCAAACGATGGACGTACGCGTTGAAAATCGGCGACTTCAAACAATTTTCGAACCCAAGTATCGGCGGATACAGCTTGCCCTGCTGTAGAGGGTAAGTAATAGGGATAAAAAATGTTTCGCCAAATATCCAGCTGTGTTTGTCTTTGTTCGAGGTCTTCTTCTTCAAGCTGCATTTCATAGATATATTCGGCAGAAGCTGTATGTACTCGCGGTTGCCCTTCAGCCAATTGCGTCTGATCCGTGACTTGCGATTGAATTCGAATAATGATTTGAAGATTGGTTTTATCTGGCAGCATCGAGGCGGATTGGATCCATCCTTGCTCCCCACCAGATTTGGTCATTACATAAGGGGCGATCTCATTATATTCATAGTCAACGACAGAGGAGGTAAAAGAAAATTTATCATCGATGGTCTCATTCACATCGACTTCGTCCAGCACAAATCTCAATTCGTTATCTAGATGGTCTTGCCAGTCATTATTATTAGAATAGAAGCCGCCATTCTGCATGGTTCGAGTGATGAAATCATCTATTCTCAGTTTTAGCTCCTGAGAAGCGAGTTGAAAGGAATATTCGTGTACATCTTCCACTCGACGGAAGCTATCTATCGTTCGAATTTGTGAATTGACATTTCGAGCAACAAGGAAGACCAAGCCAATCATCAAAGAGGAAAGAATGATCGCCGCAAGGGCATAAATCAGCGCAAAACCAGCTTCATTTTGTCTACCATCTTCCATTCCCGGGTACCCCCCCTCTTGCTTTCTCATTGTCACGATAATTGATCGTAAATTCTCGTTTATAGATAATCTGCTTGTGGTAATCAGTGACCAGATCCTCCATCTGCCACCAGCCAGTCAAATCATCATAATAATCCGCAAAGTTGATCGTTTCCGTGTAAAATAAAACGAAAAACTTGGTCTGGATACTGAACGTATCGCGATAATTTGGCGTATAGTGATGGGTCAACGTCGCTTCATTCTCATTTTTTTGTTGAATGATCTTTAACTTAATCGTAGGATCTTTCGTATCATAGACTCTGGCACGAATATTGTTGGTATCTGTGATATCCGTCACAACCATTCGAGGACTGCCCTCTTCCGTAATCGTTGCCCCTAAGGTTCCTTCGGGCATTGTTTTGACAATATGTTCCTCGTGGAAAAGAAGACTATCATATTTTCCTAAATACCCCGCATGTTCATAGATACCATCAATTTTGGCGATTTGGTCTGCTTGCGCCAAGATTTCATTCGCTATCCCTTGAAAGGCAGCAATTCGACCTTGACGAACAGAGGCTTGGACGATCAAAAAGAGTGTCCCAGAAAAGAGTGCAATGATGATGCCGAATATGACCATCGCCCCTAACAATTCGACAAGCGTGATTCCTTGCTCATCCTGTAATCGATGCTTCATCTGCGCCCCTCCTTTGCAACTCCGCAAGAACAGCCAGCCCTTTCAATAGTCTACTACCCAATGCAGATACGTTTCTGTCAAAAATGCGCCCGTTTGTTTATCGAAGACCTGAATAATAAGTCCGAGCCCGAGCTGACGACGGTCGTAACTGTCTTCTCGCAGTCCATGACTGGGGTCTTCGCGAATGGAGACCTTGACCAAATAGTTGGTGGTTTCTTCATTCTCCGACAAGTACGTTCCCATATAGAGGCGATTTTCTTCCGAATTTACCAAGGGCTGCGGCAAATGAGCGCCAGAATGATCGTATACCACCTTGCGAATAAATCGGCCCCGATTGAGATCATCTACAGCAATCGGGATTTCTTCATACATCGGTTGCCCTTGCGCATTGTATTGAATCCCTGAATTATCGAGGACCAAATGGTGTCGGCGAACTTCTGAGGGATCATCTGGATCGACCATCATCCAAGAAGGTCTAGCCGTAAAGATCCCGATATTCAAATCCGCCAAGTCTTGAGTCTGT
Organism: Enterococcus sp. AZ095a; assembly: GCF_050546735.1. Taxonomy (NCBI): domain Bacteria; kingdom Bacillati; phylum Bacillota; class Bacilli; order Lactobacillales; family Enterococcaceae; genus Enterococcus; species Enterococcus sp. AZ095a. The sequence continues at coordinate 2,256,309 of NZ_CP172953.1, forward strand.
GCCCGGTATATTAGCCATTCCTTGACATCATCTCGTGCTGCGATGGCTTCTTCCATTCGGGTATTGTAGCTAAGGATCAGGTTGTTTTGGATGATCAGCATGGCGATCATGACCATTGCGATCCCGAGAATGACGATCGCTCCAAGGATCTCAACCAGGCTGAACCCCGATTCATCAAGTACACTATGTGCATGTCTGCCGTTTTTCAGTTTTATCACCTGCTTTTTGCCTAGCCTCCGATCAAGGAGAATCCTTTTCTTCTAGCTGGTTGATACTTGTATCTGGGTCAAGAAAAGATAATTTGCTAAGGGTAAACCCCCAGTGAATCAGTTTATTGAAATCAGGGTAGTCAGCTAATGGAATACTTTTTTTGGCTTTGCGTGTGATGCGGATTCGTTCCCTGATATAATGATACCTTTCTTCTTCAACCAGTCGCTGAATCTCGGCGATCCCTTTTTCAACATCAGGATCTTCGACATTCGCTTGCATGTATTGTTGATAGAAATAATCCAAATACTTCCCGTATTGAAGAAAATAACGGTATTCAATTTCTTCAATGACCATTTTCACGTGAATCTCTCCTTGACTTATTTTCTAGCAACTTATTGAAGTGAGTGCAAATGCCGATAGATGATCGCAGTGGCACTCTCTGGCCGATCATTGTCTAACTGAAAGACCTCCTTTAATGATTGTCGATCAGAAGCCTGAATGACTTCGACTTTCGGTAAAAGTTCGTAGGCAAGATGGCTATCGTCTGCGACACTTGTATCGATCATCACTTGTTCGATCAGTGAACGGGTGACGCCATAACCGTCTTCACTTTGATAGGATCGGTCCAAAGGGAAACTATAATAAAACCAGCCATCATCGGGATTATAGATCCAAGTATTTCGATCAATCTGACGGTAATCGCTCAAAGAACCGAATTCGATCATAATGGCTTCTGAATCGATCTGGGCGGGACTTTCAGAGACAAAGCTGCTTAGCGTTTTCACCGTTTGGGTCGGATACAAGCCAGCAGCATCGGGAAACGCACTGATCATCTCTGGCAAGTGAAAGGCACTGCCTAACCCAGATTCTGTCGTCGTGTAATCAAATGACGACTGGTCAATCGTTCCCTGTTCTCCGAGATACGTGAATCCCGTAGGTTTCTCACTGGTGGAAAAGGGGCTGGCTAGCTGCGACTCCGCCCAGTTTCGAACAAAATAACGATACCCTTCAAGATAATAACTATAGGTCAAGTTGGCTGCTTCAAAGGTCCACTCAGCAACCGGATCAGCAGGATTGAGCAGCAGCAGTTCCCCACTCATTTTCTGCATGACCGGTTGTTGGTTTCGTCGAAAGGAATAGCTGAAGTGAGCTTCGACAAGGACCGGTTCTTGCCAGAGATCTGGTGGACCATCGATCAAGTCTGATGACGGTAGCTCCTCCATTTCTTCATTGCCTTCGGTGCGATCGTAGAAGTTCTCAGGATTTTCCTGTTCTTCAGCGTCTAGTTCCCCCAATAACTCCTGCATCTCTTCACTATCGAAGGCATCCAAGGGAGGCGTGGGTGCCAACTCTTCGATCGTCTCATCGCTGATCCAAACCATCACTTGACCATCAAGAGCATTTCCAATGAGTTCTGGGATCTGCTGGGTCACGTTCTGATACCCCCTTGCTAAAATTTCGTTTTCATCAAAGCGAGACAGTACTGGTAATAAGTCTGGCGCATCAGTCGCATCTGCCGCCTGCTCAAAAGCTGCTTCCTCACTGTCTGGCGCGATATAGCGCAGCACTTCTTCAAAACTTGCTCGGACAAAGACTGGCACTTCACTAGCGTTCATTACCCGAACGGATCGTTGGATCGTCGTCCCTGTAAGGGTCATTCGTTCCTGCCATTCTTCCAAAATCTCGATTTTTTCGAACACTTCATTTTCATCCGCTAATCGACGAATATGAATAGACTGATTATTCTGCCAAATCAAGATGCTAAGCAACAAAAGAAAGAAAAGCAGACCCGCGATACTATTTCTTAACACAATTTTTTTTTGCACCCTTGTTTCCTCTTTTCTCAAGTAATGACGGCTCTCAAGTAAAGAGATAAATGCCTAATAGAATGAATAAGGCGATCAATGATACACAGAAGATGATGGATAATATCAAGTTTTGATCAATAAAACGAAACACATCTGCTACATGGTTGATACTCATTGAGACTTCTCCAACGAAACGGTCTGCTTCGATGGCTTCTTCCCCAAATGCCTGTCCATCACCAATGACGGATAAATGATAGCCCTGCTCTTCGTCAGCCTCGATCGATAGTACTCGGCGAGCAATATAGCCGGTTCCTGAGCCATTTGTAAAGACCGCGAGCCCGTTTGGCTGTACTTGAGTGAAGGCTTGTTCTCTTAAAATGATCAAATCTTGTGTGCGTAATGCGGAGCTGTCAAGATTCGCCATCCCATTATCTGATAAACGCACCACCCGATGATTAAAAACTGTCATTTCGTTTTGATCAGTCACATATAAGCCGATAAACGTAAATAGGACAGTCATGCTACAAACCAAGAAAATCAGATAGATGATTTTCAGTACGAGATTGCCAGATTTCTTTTTGGCTGTTGGTTTCTTCGTCGCGGCTTTGCCTTTTTGCGGGGGACGTCGTTTCTGGGAAACTTCCGCTGGTTTTTTGCCGTGCTTGTGGGTCCCTTTTGATTTGGCATTAGGATGACTTGATTTTTTGATTTTCCCCTGCTCGTTGTGCTGACTTGGACGTGCTTGCTGCGGTGGACGCTTTTTCTTTTTGCGTGGTGCTTCACTGGTCGTACTGGCAGCTGCTCTTTCTTTTTGCTTGCTAGGATGCTGCTTTTCGGTCGGTAATTTGGGGCGATTCGCTGTGCCAGCCGCTTTTTTTCGTTTCTTTTTCACTGGCGCCTGTCCTGTCGGTTCTTTTTGGGTCGGCTTTTTTGGTCGTTTCTTGCCACTAGAAGGGCTGGCTTGCTTTCCTTGCGCCTGAAACTTTTCGATTCGGGGATTTCTCGGTGTATCCTCTGATTGGTCTCGTTTTTTTTCACGTTTGGCAGGCTGTGGCGGACGTTTTTTTCTTCTAGGTGCTTGCGACTGATTACTCATTGGCATCTACCTCGCTGCCCGCTCGTTCCATCCCTCTTAATTGGTTTGCATAAGTATTGGCATTGGCATTTTCCTGCAAGCGATCCTTGACGGTCCGAATGGACGCTGGCAAATTCCCTGAGCCTCGACGATTTGCCGCGCTTCTTTGCAAGTCTTCAAACAACGAACGGGTCGTCTCCGCTTCTTCCTTGCGGGCTGCTTCGATTGCTTGTGCACGTGTGCGTTCAATCTCTTCCAAAATCTCTTCGGTCGGCTCATTATCATAAATGGTTAGATCATAGGCCTCAATCAACGCATTCAGCTTTTGGTCATAATGGATGTCCGTAGCATAGCGCCCTGTCAACCACGCAGTTGCTTCCCGATAAGTTGGGGCATTTTCTTTCCAAACGGGGGCATAAAAGCGCGGGTTGCCTGTGATGCCTCCTCTTAGTAAGCGAGCGTAATCTTCGATGGATTCACGGTAACTTGGGTATTTACGGAAATTGGAAGAGATCGTATACCACGCACCACTTCCATCATCTTCTTGCGTATTGAAGGTCACTTTTTGCCCACGAAAGCTGCCCTTGATGCCAAAGAGATTGTGGTTTGGCGGACTGGATAAGGCACTATTTCCTGAGCCAGTCTCCAAGATGGCTTGTGCGATCATCACTGAAGCATAAAGATCATTGTTATAGGCAACATCCTGCGCGTCAGAACCAATCTCATTGATGAATTGTTGTGTCGTTAGATTACGAGAAACCGAAAATTGAAAGTTGCTTTCCCGCTCTTCTTCATCGATCGGCGATTCGGGTTCTTCAGTGATTGGATCGGGCTCTTTTTCTTTGTCCTGATTGGTTTGATTCCCATTTGATTGGTTGTTTCCGCTATTGTTGCTGCTGTTGGTATCGTTGGTTTCTTGCTCATTCGTTTCAGGTCCAGCAGGCTGATTCGGCTGTTGATCGCCTTCTGAAGGATCTGGCGTCGACGGAACGTCTTCGGCCTCTTGATTTTCTGTTTCATCCGTGCCGCTCTCCATTTCTTCCTCGTCTGTCTGTCCCTCGTCTGCCGGTCGTTCCACATCATTTACGACTTGGACTTCCGTTCCTTTTTCGCCCTGCTCCGCTTCTTCTGGAAGGGTTTCTTTTGTTTGTTCTGGAGGAGTATCAAGTTGCTCCGTTATCCTGTCAGCTCCTTCGTAAGAGACCGGTCGGAGGGCATCCGTTATCGATTGCCCACGACTTTCTCGTTGTGCATCGATGGTTTCCATATAAGTAGATGGTTCTACACCTAAGATCGATCGAACCATGGCTTCAGAAATCGTTTGATTATTGATGATTCCGATAAATGCTCCGATCGCTAACAGACTTTTTACGTTTCTTCTGGGCTTTTTCATCTTCTTGATCCTCCTCCTTGGGGCTGTTCTTGCTGGTGCCTTTTTTTGGTCGTTCATGGTCTTTGCTTTCATTTTTCTCAAGCTGCACAAGCAGCAATTGATAATGAAAGGCATTGTTCCGCAAATACATCGTAAAACCTAGCAAAAGAGCGAGTAAAAACAAGTGACTGATAGTGACATATTCTCGAAAGGCAGAGAGATAAAAATAGGCGGTCAGCTGCAAAAATACCGCTAATGGGATCAAAGAAGCAATAAAGTAGATGCGGTATAAGAATAAGAATCGTTGTTTTTGCTTTTGGGTTCTCATAGACTGCTCCTAACGTCTGTATTGCCTTCGATCAATGCTTTTTTTTCTAATAGATAGCTTTCGCTTTGGAGAAGATCAAAGTAAGCGGCTTTTCGTAAAAGATTGTCATAGTCCATCTTCATAATGCGTGCGTAAGGTTTTCTAAACCATGGTCGCTCATACAATTTGACTCGTGATTCAATCACGCTGCATTCATAAAAAACTAAACTGATATCTTTAGCAGATAGGTTGTTGTCGACCACTTGCTGCACTTGCCCTCTCTCATAGGTCAATTCTTTTTCGTTCAACGTCATTTTTTCGATCTTTTGTACGAGATTGTCATTGATGCGCCAAACCTGTTCGAGGTATTTGGCTTTTTGAAAAAGATAGGTATATTCTCGTAAGCTGATTTTCAATTGCGTATGCCAGTTCTCGTCTTCTTCATCGGTCAAGCTGTTTAAATAGTGGATACTATTTTTGATCAAAGAGGCTTCTAAGTTTTCGATGTAGATCTCAAGCTTTTGATTGGCCAAGCGCAAGCGCTCTTTGCTTGCTCGTTCTCGTTTCGCCTCTTCCTCCAACGCTAATTCATTGGCGTTGACTTTGGACAATTGCTTGGCTTTTTTTGACTGTTTTTTTTTGCTGCTTTTTTTTCGAACTTTCTTTTTGAACTTTGGTGGCTCATCCGCACTGACCTTTTGGAACTCGAGCGTGTCTTCCAGTTCTTTTTTCATTGCATTGGTTTTGCCCTGACGTTTTTCTTCATGGACTTGCGCTTTCGGGCGACTCACAAACGTGACATTTTGTTCGTCGATCACGCTTTGTACGATTTTTACCAGTTGCTCTTTAAAGTCGTTCGCATCACTTACACCAGCGGGGGCTTGCTGCTGCAAGCTAGCATGCAACTGCATCGTAAAGGGAAACTCTTCTTCTGTGTATGCGATTGGTACAAACTCCAAAAACAAATTGCTTTTCTCATCGGACACATGATTGATGCCGATTTGCGTCCACACAAACTGAGGAAATTGCTGTTCCAATGGAATGCGTAATTTTGAGTAATCGATTTTTTTCCGTAAGATCTCCATCTCGATATGATGGGTGAAGGCTTCGATGGAATAAAATTGCTCAAAGTAATGCGTCACTTGTTTGCGAATCGACGATTTGAGCGGCCACTTTTTTTGATAGAGGTTGTCACAGGCAGTGATTACTGATGGAAGTGCCTCTTGTTTGTAAAATAATTCCTCAAGATTTGGACTCAAGGTTGGATAGATGGCAATTTTTAAAATATCATTCGTCACATTCGTCCCAATAACCAACATGCTCATAAGAAATCAAGTCGTAGTTGTTGCCTGTGATTTCTTATACAGCATATATGGTCCTAGTGGGTTTCCCTCCTTTGTCGTGTCGCTCTCGGAAATTATTTAGCAGACCTTTTCGTCTATTCCGACTCATAACCTTCTTTTTAGTCTGGCAGATTCAACACTTTGCTATGCTGGATCAACTGCTCAAACAACCCTTTCGATTCATGATGAAACGTCGTAAGTCGTTCTTGGTATTGCTTGATCTCTTGACGGATTTTCATCACCTCCATCGATGCTTCTGAAATGATCTTGTGGGCTTCATTTTCCGCCATCTGACGTCTTCTGTCGGCTTCCAGTTCTGCTTCAGCAGCGGTTTCCCGTGCTTTTTCTTTTGCTTCGATCAAAATCGTCGCCAGCTCGTCCTTCATTTGTTCGACCTTTGCCAGCTCACGTTCCAAGTCACGCTGTAAGACATTCTTATCTGCCAATTGTTCGACTCTTGAACGTTCGAGATCCCGATATTTCGCTTCCGCTTCTTGCAAGCGCAAGTTCAACTGTTGATTTTCATTTTCAAGCGAAGTGATCCGGCGCATGCTTTCGACTTCTTTTAATTTGTAGTTTTCGATTATCGCCGCTTTTTCTTCTAAATGAATCGCTTTTTCTTCAAAAGCTTGGACTTGTTTGCTTTTCTCTTCTAATTCTTTTAGCAGTTCATCTTCTCTTTGACGCAATTGTTCGAGCTCTTCTTCTACTTCGATCAATTCGTCTTCTTGACTCGTCAACTGCTCAATTTCTTGCTCATAATTGGTTTTGAGGGCTTCTTGTTGACGTTCTGCTTCTTTTAACTGCTGCTGTAACTCGTTGTAGCGCATTTGCAGCTGCTTGTTTTCATAAATGATACTTTCTTGTTGCGTCGCTTGCGAAGCCATCCGATTGATGGATTCTTGTTTGTTTTCCAATTGCTTGGTCAAATGTTCGACTGTCTTGGTCAGTTGTGAAACGGTATTTTCTAATGCCAGCAGCTCTTCTTGGGCATCATCGTCATACTCGTCTTCCTCGTATTCTTCATCCTCGTACTCATCGTCCTCGTACTCGTCGTCATCATATTCTTCATCGTCATACTCATCGTCATCATATTCTTCATCATCGTACTCGTCTTCGTCGTACTCTTCTTCATCATATTCCTCGTCGTAGACATGAACGCCTTCGTAAGTTTCTTCATCTTTCTTTTTGCGAAATAATGCCATGTTACCCCTCCTGATTCCTCACTCATCGATGATTTGATTCGTTGAACAATTTAATGTGTCTACAAATTGGTCTGCTTGTTCGTCTGCTTTCGTGAAAAGTTGCACTTTGGTTGTTCTAACCTCGGTCTTTTTTTCAAACGAGCTGACGTTTCTGCTGTGACCTTTTGAGCAGTGATGTCCGCTTGCTTCTTGTCCCCCTTCGCTTAAAAAAAGAAAGCAAAGACCACCACATCCCTTGATTTCCACGACCTCCATTTATTTTGGAAGATAGAAATCAAGTAAATGAATCGGCCTGTTTCTCAATAAAATAGCCATTAAACGAAAAGACGGCTTCCGTTCGCAGAACATCTGTTGTCTATTTGATAGTATCAAAGCAATAACAGATTGAAAAATCAGATATTTCTTCACTTGATGAAATATTTGTCAGAGGAAACCATTCATCTCAACGATATTGTTAAAAATTGAGCAAAATATCTTCGTGTTAAGGAAACGAATGGTCTTCTTTAAACGATCTTTATCTTAAATCAACAATCACGCCTTCCTAACCGCCGATCAATCCCCTCAAAAAAAATCAGCGACCTTATAAGCCAAGGTCGCTGATCGATTCTTTACCTATTATATAGTTTTGCTGCTCAGTCATCTTTCATCCATTGGAAGCGATCCCTTTTCTCTCAGTTTGAAAGCCGGTTCCTGTCTACCGATCCGCAACTGTAAGTTTTTTCTCCCTAATGGGCTGCTCTTCTCTTGCCTTCAAAAAAAGAAAGAACCGTTTCTTGAAAATCAGTTTTCTTTAAACGAACAACTTTTTATGCATGTATAATGTCGCCATCCGATAATCATAATGGATCATCGAAAAGGCTAATAGCTCCCCATTTCTCAGATAGCTGTCGTCTCGTACGATCAGTGCGGGCATGCCTTCTTCTAGATGAAAAAACGCAGCTTGTTCCTGTGATAGCGGTTTGCTTTGGATGAACTTGTCGATAAAGGCGACTGTCAGTTGTTTTTCTTCTGCCAAAGCTTGGAACATTGACCCCTCCATCATCGTTTCGGAGATCTCCCCTACGATTTCAGGTATATAATAGGAACGCTCAATCAAATACGGTTTGTCATCTAGCGTGCGAAACCGTTGGACTTCGATAAAGTGCTGATCTTTCGCAAATTGTTTTTGACTTGGTAGAAACAACGCCTCTGATACCTTGACCAGTCGCTTTGAGGCTTTGACCGTTCGAATGTTTTTCTCGCCTCGGGTCAAGTCTTCATTGAAGCCAAGATCTCCTTGTTCAATGGTCGGTTTTTGGTTGTTATGAAAACGAATATAAGAGCCGCGGCCTTGCATCTGGTAGATCCAGCCCATCTTGCTCAACTTATTGAGGGCTTGGCGTAACGTATAACGAGAAACTGGATAAATTGCCAAAAGCTCTCGTTCACTAGGCATCTTCCCCTGCTCATTTCCAATGTCACCGGCTTCGATCTTTCTGATCAATTCTGCTGCTAAGTCTTCAATACTGAGTTTCGTCATCTGCCTACTCCTTTCCTTGCGATTCTCTACTACTATTATCGTCTTTGGCGTAAAAAAAGCCAGCTATTTTTCATAGCCGGCTTATCAAAAAAACGGATAGATTATGCCTTCGTTGCGTTTGCTTGTTCGTCCTTGTATAATTTGCCATCATACATTTTGATGAATGGGAACCAAATCAAGAAAGCAACGACTGCACAGATGATTGCTAAGACAAAGGCACGCCAGTCACCACCTGAACCAATAAAGCCGGATAAGCCAATTGGGGTTGGCCACGCTACTTGGGCAATCGGTGGGTTAACAAAGCCTAAGTTGATGCCAAAATAAGCAACGGACATTGAAACCATCGGTGCTAAGAAGAATGGGATCGCTGTGTACGGGTTGTATACCACTGGCATCCCGAACAAAATCGGTTCATTGATATTGAAGAAGGATGGCACGATCGCTGCTTTTCCTAAAGCACTTAACTGTGCTGATTTTGCAAAGAAGGCGATGAAAATCACCATTCCTAACGTTGCTCCTGAACCACCGATCGTTACGAAACTATTGTTAAACTCACCCGCAAAGGCAATGTTGGCACCATTTTGGTTTTCCACCATATTCGACAATACGATTGGCGTCAAGAATGAGGTCACGATCGTTGCCCCATGAATACCCACGATCCAGAGCGCATGCATGAAGAAGTAGATAACAAGTAGTCCGACCCAGGTACTGGTCAATTGCGTCACGAAACTAAAAGGAATCGCAATGACTTTGAAAATATCTGTGCCCATTGCGACTAATGCACCATTGATGACGATTACAGCTAATGAAGTCAGTGCCGTTGGGATCAATGCTGTAAAAGAGGAAGATACTCCTGTTGGCACTGTGTCAGGCATTTTGATGACAATATTGCGTTTCACACAGAATGCGTAGATTTTTACGGCAATAATCGCCATGATGATCGCTGTAAAGATCCCAGTTGTTCCTAAACGAGTCACCCCGCCAGCCATTTCCCAACCATCGATGATTTTTTGGTCATCAGAAATGACATTGACTAATGTTGCCATACCGCCTTCAAAAACTAATTGTGGCAAGCACATAAAGAACGCCATCATTGAAAGCAACGCGCCATTGACTGGGCTAAGAACGATTTTTTCTTCTTGTGCTTGGATTTTGGTGTACTCGTAACCAAACACGACACAGAAGTAAAGTGCTAAAATCCCCATCGTTGCGGTATTACCTAACATGTAAAGATTTTGGATCTTATCGAATGAAGCACTCCAAATGCCCTCTAATGCAGGGAAGCTTTGTGGCAAAACGCTGACGATCAAGAACATTGATCCTACAATAGTGAAAGGAATCGACGCCATCCCGGCTGCCATGACCCCACGAACGATCCGTAATTGTGAGATTTTCCCCATTGGACCCATTAAGTAGCGGTCCAAGAAGGCAAACATTTTGTTATTTTCTGAATCCATTGACTGTTCCTCCTTGAGTTTCAAATGTAGTCAAATACGTGAAATATTTGTCGCGGTCATGCTCGATCAACCACGCTTTACGCTGGATGAACAGGCACGCGATCATGCCGACAGTAAACAAGGCAAGTAAGATGCCTCTACCCGATTGATTCATAAAAGGAATCAATGTTGCTTGCTGCCCGATCAAAATAAATAGAATTGCAATCAGATTGACACCGAATTGGAGCCAATATCCGATTTTTGTCACCAGTAAACGATTCGATTGCTGCCAATATTTTTGAGTTTGTTCAATAAGTATAAGTCCATCAACGATCAATAAGGCAATGGGAATCAAACCAGCCCATGTCCATTGAGACAGACTCAATAGGGTCCAATAAAGATTGACAAAGAAAAAGATCGCAGTCATATAACGAAAAAGTAAAAAACGATTAAACCGCATACTTTTGTTTGCATATTCTTTCTTGGCTGCTTGGGTTACCGGTTTCCTTTTGGTCACAAGTCCTCCTCCTTTCTTTTTGCTTTCGCTCAACAACTTGTTCGAACAAGTTATATTCTAGCAGAATTCTTGTTGAATGCAACCGATTTCTTTTTGAAAGTTTTCTCTGAAAATAATCTGCTTTTTCATTTGTTATTTCTGAAAAGTTAAGCTGATCTCAAGGAACCGTGCAGGATAATACTGGAATGTTCCTGATGTTTGGCTTTTGTTCGAGCAGAAAAAAAGTTGTTTTTAGCGTTACTTTTTGCAAAAAATGTTTGTTTCTGAAGGCTTTATCCCCCATGCAAGGCAACAGGTTTGTCAACTTACTAACTTTACAGTACACTCTAAGTGACAAAATAGTTGATTTCAAACATGCGTTATTTTTATTAATCGACATTGCCTGTACTCGTTCCTTAAAACGAAAGGAGATCTCCCAATGGATGTATTAGAAACTTACTTAACCAGCATTGAAGATCCAGTAAAACAAGAAAAACTGCGTGCCTTATTTGCCGCTATTACCAAGAAATTTCCTGACCTCGTTCCAGTCATTAAATGGAATCAGCCGATGTTCACCGCACATGAAACCTTTATTATCGGTTTCAGCGTTTCAAAACCGCACTTTTCTGTCTCTCCAGAAACCAAGTGTCTTGAACAGTTTATCGATGCCATTGAAAAAGCTGGCTACAGCCATACGGATAACATTTTTCGCATCAAGTGGACTGAGCCGATCGATCAAGCATTGATTGAAGACATGATCGCTTTCAACCTGAAAGACAAAGCGGAGATGACCCGCTTTTGGCGCTGAGCCAATTGAGACTTCGTAAAAGAATAGCAACCAAAAAATCCGCAGAAGCCTGTTCGCTTCTGCGGATTTTCTGACTATTATAAGCCCAATTCTGGTGCCGGATCAAAGAATCCTGACCATAAGCTTGTTGACATCCCTAAATGTAGATGGACGCCAGTTGAATTTCCAGTCGTTCCCATACCGCCTACATATTGTCTAGCTGAGACGCTTTGTCCGACCGAGACAGCTGGCAGTGTACTAAAGTGCATGTAGTAGCTGTAAATGCCATTGGCATGTTTGATGATCACATAGTTACCAGTTGACGGACCATAGCCCGCTTCGACAACTTCGCCTGCTTGAATCGCATAGATCGGTGTTCCTGTCCCCCCGGTAAAGTCGATGCCATTATGTTGATTTCCTGATGCCCCTGTTGGATCTGTTCGATACCCAAAACGACTCGAAATATGAACCGAATCGACTGGCATTTGCCATCCACCTGTGCTTGCTTGTTCTTTTGGCTCAGTTGCTTGCTGCACAGGTGCAGGAGTAGCTGCAGGTTTTTCTGACGACACCGATGTTTCTGACGACACTGCGGCTTCCGTCTTCGGCTGTGCTGCTGCCACTGCTGCTTGTTGAACGGCAGGATTTTCAGCAGTTTTAGCTGACTCGGCTTCTGCTGCTTGCTGGCGTTTTGCTGCTTCTTCTGCTTCTTTGCGCGCTTTTGCTTCTTGTGCTTCTTGCTCAGCCAGTTGCTTCAACGCTGCTTCTCGTTGCCGTTTTGCTTCTGCTTGGTCCGCTTCCAATCGGTCTTTTTTCTCTTCTTCGGTGTTCAATGCCAAGGCAAGGTCCGCTAGTTCAACTTCTTGATTCAATTTGACATCAGCTAATTCCGCTTGTTTTCCTTGCAATGCGTTTGACTGCTCTTCGATCACAACCAATTGTTCCTGCAACTCTTTTTCCAATTGCTGGCTCGTTGCGATATCTTCTTGCTGTTGTTCGACGATGCTATTGCTGGCATTCATGATCGTTACTGAAGCAATCGCCCGTTGAATGGCTTCTCCGATGGATTCAGCATCAACGATTTTTTGGAACAACCGATTGGAAGGTTCCGACGTTTGAATGTCACGCGCTTGATTCGCCAGTACCTCTGTGCGCTTGATGATTTTTTCTTCAAGGACTTGGATCTCTTGTGCCAAGGCATTGACTTCTTCTTCCGTCGTCGTTTTCTTTTGTAGGATTGCTTGGATTTCTCCTTCAATCGATTGAATCTCTGCCTCTGTGGATCGTTTCAGTAATTCTAATGAGGTAGATTCATTTTTTATGTCATTGATTTTTTCATTTTGCTGCTGGATCTTCTGATCAAAGCTGTCTGCGGATACCGTCACGACAGGCAGCGTCAGCAAAACAAGTGAACTTGCAACCAAAAGTGTCTTTTTCATTTTTTCTCCTTAACTAGATGTGTCTTATCGCTTTCTCTAGCATACCGAAAGATTTCATTCTTGGGGCTGTTTTCACACAAATAACATCTGGCTGCAAGAAATTGACATCTAGCTGAAACAAAATTGTTAGAATATTTCAACGAAAAAGATTGCTTTTCTTCGTCATTTAACCTTCGTTACTTATCAAGCGGTTCGTCTCCTGACCGATTGCCTACAAAAGTGCCGCTATTTGCAGCAATCAGTACTGGACCTATGCTATACTGAATAAAAACGGAGGTTCTCATGATACAACAAGTGACCCAATTTACTGATTCTGAATTAGAAACCATCGCCCAGATTTGGCTGCAAAGTAATTTGGATGCCCATGACTTTATTTCGGCTGCCCATTGGCAAGATAACTATGATTTTGTGAAAAAAGCCTTCTCTGATGCCCTTATTTACACCTATTCGGTGGATGATCAGCCCGTCGGCTTCATCGGGATGTTGGGTGATTATATCGCTGGTATTTTCGTTTTGAAAGACTATCGTGCCCACGGCATTGGCAAGCAGCTTTTACAAAAAGCACAAGCAGAACACGAGAAGCTGACTCTGAATGTCTACCAAAAAAATACAGCTGCTATTGCGTTTTATCTCAAAAACGGCTTTACCATCGTTTCTGAACAACTGGATTCTGATACCAATGAAATCGAAAACACCATGGAGTGGCATCGTTGATGCTGCTCTTTTTCCTATTTTTTTCTACCTGTTAGTTAACGAACCCTTTGGAAACTGTTTAATAAAAAAAAATTGACTGATCAAACATCATATTTCCCAGCAATACATATAGGACAAATATACAAAATTTGAATGAGCGACATTTTCCCCTTCGTGCAATCCCATCTTCCCTTGGATTGGCACTGTCAAATGGTATAAAGCAGTGGATACTATGGTCATTGATGCAATGAAAGTAAACAGCCTCCTCCTAAATTTTAGGAGGAGGCTGTTTAGGATTGAATCGAACTTATACAGAAGATTCTGCTGGATACTCCCGCAAGCGATACCCGACGCCGATTTCAGTGATCAAATATTCTGGCTGCAGCGTATTGGTTTCGATTTTTTTGCGAATGTTTGAGATATTGACTCGTAAGGTTTGTGCATCCGCTGCAAAAGGTCCCCAGACTTCACTGGTCAGCGTATCGTAAGTGACGACTTTGCCTAAATTCTTGAACATTACTGCCATGATACGGTATTCGTTTTTGGTCAAATGGATCTCATTTTGATTCTTGTACAGGATTTTCTTCTCAAAATCGATCGTTAACTCCTTGTTTACGAGAATCGGGCTGCTGCTAAAGGCAGCTGACTCCTTGTGCCGCAATGCCGTGCGGATACGGGCAAATAATTCATTGGTACTGAAGGGCTTTGTTACATAATCATCGGCACCGAGGTCTAACGCTTGCACTTTGTCTTGTTCATCTTTGCGGGCAGAGATCACGATGATCGGTGTGTTCATGCGCTTACGAATGATTTTTAACAGCTCCATGCCGTCAATGTCCGGTAAGCCCAGATCCAGCAAGATGAAGTCGATAGTTTCTTCCTGCAAGAGTATCAATGCCTCCATGCCCGTGCCAACTGACGTAAAGTTGTAGTGTTCTCTTTGCAAGACGACCTCCATAAAATCAACGATATTCGAATCATCTTCAATCAATAAAAAATGTCGCTGCATGCTCTTCCTCCTTACTGCTTTAAATAAATACGAAAGATGGTACTGCCAGCTTTCGTTTCGATCGCCAATTTGCCTTCATGGGCATGGATGATGGTTTTAACGATACTCAGTCCGATGCCTAGTCCATTTTTGGAATCCACCGGCACTTCGGTGTCATTAGTCAAATTCGCTTGGATTTTTTGGTATTGCCCTAGGGGGATCTCCCCTTGGTTCTCGATTTCAATGACCACTTCTTGCTCCTGAAAAACTCGCAAGAAAATCGGTGTATCGGCGGTTCCATGGCGTACGCCATTTTCAATCAAATTAAACAAGGCTTGTTCGATCAAGATTGGATCGACTTTGACAAAAATCAGCTGATCGGGCATCTTCACGATGATTTTTTGTTGCGGATAGACTTTTTTTAGGTGCGTTAAAACCGCTTCGATAATTTCTTCGATTGGTTCTTCACTGCGCTTGACCGCCATGTTAGTCAAATTGATGCGGGTCACCGACAGTAAGTTTTCGACCATGCGGATCAACCACTGGGATTCACTTTGGATATCTCCTAGCAGCTTTTGTTTCGTTTCCTTTTTGATCGCGCCTTCGGTTTCGCTCAATGTTTCGGCAATGCCAGAAATCGTCGTCAGTGGCGTCCGCAAGTCATGAGAAACCGCACGCAGTAGATTGCTGCGGACTTTTTCCCGTTCGTTTTCTAATTGGATCTGTTCTTTCTCACTCGCCAGAGAGACTTGCTCCAACACGGTAGCAATTTGGGTGATCACAAGGCGCAAGTAATTCAATTGACTATTGGCCAACTGATGCTCCTCGTTGCGTTCTACCCCAAGGGCGCCTAGTGGTTTGCCGTTTAAAACGATCGGCAAGTAAAATCCATTGGCACCAATCAGAGTATCTGTGCCGCGACCGGCTTCTTTTTGATTTTTCACGACCCAAAAAGCGACGGCTTTCTCATCCTTGCCAGTTAGTTGAGACAATGTTTCTCTTGAAGAATGCAGACTTCTCAAGTGACCTTCTCTGTCATATAACGCCACTTCTCGCTGGAGTAAGCGTGCCAAATAGGTGGTCGTACTTTCATAAATGTCTTGCTCATTCCGCGTTTCCATGTATTGTTTGTTCAACTCATACAATATCTCCATTTGATGCTCTTTTTCCTTGGCATTTTCTGCCTGGGTCTTCAATCGAACCATCAAATTACTGATCATTAAGGCAACGATCAGCATGATCACTAATGTGATTGGATAGCCTGCTTTATAGACCGTCAAGGAATACAAAGGTTCGACAAAGAACCAGTTGTAAGAAAGGACACTAATGATTGATGCCATGGCACTCCATAGATAGCCACTCGTGTAACGTGCCACTAAGAGAACAAAAAAGATATAAACCAGCATCAAATTCTGATCGCCGAAATGTAAGTACTGCATGCCTTCTGTCACTATGGTAGCGAGCATGATCAGCCCAAAGGTCAAGCTGAAATCTCGACCGCCGCCTTCAAATAATTGCGAAAACGTCAGCCGTGGTCGCTGCATTTTTTCTTTAAAAGGAATCAAATGGATCTCAATATCATCAAGGCGCCGAATCAAGCGGTCTTCCAAATCCTCGACAAACAATTTTTGGAACCACTTCTGAGAAACCTGTTTCCCCATGATAATGTCACTGGCACCCGTCATTTTGGCATACTCTACGATGGTCTCAAAACTGTCATCCGCTTCGATGTTGATGACTTCTGCTCCCAAACGCTCTGCCAATGGCACCTCGGTAGGTGTATCATCTAACGATCGAACTTGAATCACCGTCCATTCCGCCCCCACTCCTTGGGCTAAGCGGGCGGTCCAACGAATGCATTTCTCTGCCATTTTCGGCAAGCGATCATCAATAATCGTCAAAAGCTTGCTTTGGACTCGTTTTCGACCGCCGTTCATTTGATTGATATGATTGGAAGCTTTTTGGATCGCTAATCCACGTAAATGATCAAGTTTTTCTGGCGTAAAAAAGTTTTTTAGTGCCCGCTTGGCATTTTCATCGGCATAGATTTTGCCTTGTTCCAACCGATCAATCAGTTCGTCTGGTTCAACGTCCACCACTCGTAAGCTGGCGTGCTGGAAAAAGGTGTCGGGTACAGTTTCTCTGACTTCCACTTCCGTGACCTTTTCCACGATGTCATTCAGACTTTCGATATGCTGGACATTGATGGTCGTGTAGACGGTGATTCCTGCATGCAAAAGTTCATCAACATCTTGGTAACGTTTTTTGTTTCGCGCACCAATGGGATTGGTATGTGCTAACTCATCGATCAAGACGATATCTGGTTTTAGTTGGATCAGTCGATCGATATCCGGCTCATATAGGGTCAATTGCTTGTGCTGGTATTGCTTTAATGGTACTTGTGGTAACCCTTCAAGCAATCGATTGGTATCGGGACGTTTGTGGGGTTCGATATAGCCGATCACCACATTTTTGCCCATGAGCAAACACTCATGGGCTTCGGTTAACATCGTATAGGTTTTTCCGACACCGGCAGCAAAACCGAAAAATACCCGCAGCTTGCCACGTTTGGGGCCAAATCCGGCTTGCAGCAGCATCTCTTCTGGGATCGTCTGCTGGTTGTTTTCACTCATAGATGCTTCCCCCTATTCTTCGGGTAATTGATCGAGCTGCTGATTCAAGGTCATGATATTGACATATTCTCTCGTGGAGAACAGATCAGCTACTTTATTTCTGTTTATTATATCATGAATTGTTTGTTCATCGATGCCTCTTGTGTCAGCGATCCGCGGCAGTTGAAAAAGTGCCGCTTCGACACTGATATCAGGATCAACGCCACTACCCGAAGCGGTCACGAGATCGATCGGCACACTGGTTTGGGTTGGGTTTTCTGCCAGTAACGCCGCTGTCCGCTCAGCTACAGTCTTTTTTTGGGTCGGATCATAGGGCGACAATTGTGAAACGGTTTGATCACGTCCTTGGAAGTAACCCGCTTGGTCAAAGGGTTGTGCAAGCAGCTCAGACCCTTTAACCGCTCCGTCTTCCACGATCTGACTGCCGTTGGCTTGATGGGCAAAAAAGACTTGTCCGACACCGGTGACCAATAATGTATAGAGACCGCCAAATAGCACGGTACTAACTAGTAAAAATTTGATACTGGCAAAGAGGGTGTTCTTCATCATGTTTTCCTCCTAAATGACTCTTTGACTCTGATGGACTTCTCTTATAGTAGAACAGCTGACAAAAGCAAATCTACTAGCTTGATACAAATGAATGGTGCGATGATGCCGCCTAGGCCGTAGACGACAAGATTGTGCCGCAGCATTTGGCTGGCTGGTTTTTCTTGGTATTTGACCCCTTTTAACGCCAGAGGGATCAAGGCGATGATCACGACTGCATTGTAAATGACTGCGGACAAAATCGCCGTTAAGGGACTACCAAGATTCATGATGTTCAGCGCTGCAAGTTCTGGATAAATCGCATAAAACAGGACAGGGATCACTGCGAAATATTTGGCGATATCATTCGCGATACTAAAGGTCGTCAATGCTCCTCGGGTCATCAGCAGCTGTTTACCAATTTGGACTACTTGCAGTAATTTGGTTGGGCTGGAATCAAGGTCGATCATATTGCCCGCTTCTTTGGCTGCTTGCGTACCGGTATTCATCGCCATTGCCACATCGGCTTGGGCGAGTGCGGGTGCATCGTTGGTTCCATCCCCCGTCATCGCCACCAAATGCCCTTTTTCCTGATATTCGCGAATCAGGTTCATTTTGTTTTCTGGTGTTGCTTCGGCTAAGAAATCATCGACGCCCGCTTCCGCAGCAATAGCAGCTGCCGTCAAAGGGTTGTCTCCAGTGATCATGATCGTCTTGATGCCCATCTTTCGCATGTCGGCAAATTTTTCTTTGACGCCATTTTTCACGATGTCTTTTAAATAAACGACCCCGAGTACCTGGCCATTTTTCACTACGACCAATGGGGTTCCACCAGCTTTAGCGACTTTTTCCACAATCTCGTCACATGCAGTGGGATAGGTCTGCCCTTTTGCCGTCACATATTGCTTGATCGTATCGGCAGCTCCTTTACGGATCTCATCGCCACGATAATCGATCCCAGACATCCGGGTTTTGGCACTAAAATCGATCCAATGGACATCGGCTTGCTGAAATACCCGTTCACGAATATTGAAGGCTTCTTTGGCTAAAATCACGATACTGCGGCCTTCCGCCGTTTCATCGGCAAAAGATGCCAACTGCGCTGCATCTGCTAACTCTTTGGCGGTGACCCCTGGTACCGGCAAGAACTCGCTGGCACGGCGATTTCCCAAAGTAATGGTTCCTGTTTTATCCAGCAGCAAAACATCCACATCTCCTGCAGCTTCAATCGCGCGTCCACTCATGGCGATGACGTTTTCTTTGGTCAAACGGCTCATTCCAGCGATCCCAATCGAGGAAATCAAGGCGCCAATCGTGGTTGGTGCGAGACAAATCAGTAAAGCGATCACGATCACACTGGAAATCGCCGTTCCCCGACCAGATAACTGACTGCTAAAATCAGTAAAGGGAATCAATGTGATGGAAACAGCCAAGAAGATGATGGTCAGTGTCACTAAGAACAGCTGCAAGCCAATCTCATTGGGTGTTTTTTTCCGCTGTGTCCCTTCCACCATCGCAATCATCTTATCCAAAAAAGAATGACCATTTTCAGCGGTCACTTTAATGACCAAGTAATCGGAAACGACTAAGGTTCCTCCCGTGACTGCACTACGGTCGCCACCAGATTCACGAATGACAGGTGCTGATTCTCCTGTGATGGCACTTTCGTCCACCGAAGCAGCACCTTCCACGACATCCCCATCGGCAGGAATTTGTTCGCCAGAAGGAACATAAACCAAGTCGCCTTTTTTCAAATCGGAGGAACGGACTTCGATAAAAGCCTCTTTGGCGACATCTTCCAAGGACATGACTTTGTAGGTCATGATGTCTTTTTTGGCTTGCTTCAAACTATCCGCTTGTGCTTTGCCGCGCCCTTCTGCCACTGCTTCGGCAAAATTGGCAAACAATATAGTCAACCATAAGAAGACGGTCACACTGATGCTAAACCACAACGGGACCGTTTGTTCTTGAAAACATAAAATCGTTGTCAAGATCGCCCCTAGGTAAACCACAAACATCACGGGGTTTTTGATTTGTTGGCGAGGGTCCAATTTCTTAAAGGATTCGCCGATCGCCCATTGATAGATTTTTTTCATTTTTTCTCTCTCCTATTTCGTTGTAAAAAAGTCTGCGATTGGTCCTAAAGCCATCGCTGGTAAAAAGCTCAGTGCACCGATCACGATGATCACAATGATTAGCATCGTGACAAAGACTGGACTCGTGGTTGACAAGGTTCCTTCATTACGAACGGTTTTCTTTTTGGCCCCCATGTTTTCTGCCAGATACAAGATGGCTGCGATGGGAACGAAACGTGAAACGAACATCAAGATACTACCCAAACTATTCAGGAAAACAGTATCTGCGGTCAAGCCGCCAAAGGCACTCCCGTTGTTGTTGCTGAAGGAAGTTGCTGCATACAACAGTTCGCTAAAGCCATGGGCGCCTTGGTTGGTTAGCCAGCTCATGATGTCAGGATGCAAGGTCATCAACATAGCCCCGAAAAGCGTCAGTAGCAATGGCGTCAAAATAACGATACTCGTCATTTTAATGTCAAAGGCTTCGATTTTTTTGCCGATATATTCTGGTGTTCGTCCCACGAGTAAACCAGCGATAAAGACCGTCAATAATAGAAAAGCGATCATGCCATAAAGTCCGCTACCGACACCGCCAAAGATGATTTCCCCCAGCTGCATCAAGAACATTGGGATCGCACCCCCGAGTGGTGTGAAACTATCCAGCATGGCATTGACTGATCCACTGGAAGCGGCGGTGGTACTCACTGCCCAGAGGCTCGACCAACCGATACCAAAACGTACTTCTTTGCCTTCTAGATTGGCCGTTCCAAGCACTTGACTGAATTGCGGTCCATAAGCTTCACTGATCACTACGCCAATAAAAGCAAGGATCAAAAAGACGGTTGCGGTGATCAAGATCGTACGTCCTTGTTTCCACTCTTTGATCCAAAAGCCAAAGGCAAAAATCAAAGCAGCTGGCAGCAACAAGATCGCTAAGTTTTCTAAAAAATTACTGAACATCGTTGGGTTTTCAAATGGATGGGCGGCGTTGGCGCCAAAAAAACCGCCGCCGTTGGTCCCTAATTGCTTGATGGCGATTTGACTCGCTACCGGTCCGAGCGCCATCCAAAAGGATTCTCCCTCAAATCCATTGACTTCAACGCCGCTGCTCAACGTTTGGACGACGCCTTGAGACAGGAGCAAGATTGCTAAAATCAATGAGAGTGGTAAAAGGATATAGAGCAAGGAACGGGTGATGTCTTGCCAAAAATTTCCTACTGTTCGTTTTTGTTTTTGCTGCAGCCCACGAATCAAGGCACACAGTACAGCTAGTCCTACTGCCGCAGATAAGAAATTTTGCACCGTTAATCCTAATGCTTGGGAAAGATTGGTCAGTGCTTCTTCCCCAGCGTAAGCTTGCCAGTTCGTGTTCGTCACAAAACTGACGGCTGTGTTCAATGCTAAGTCAAAGGACAAATTCTCAACGGCCGCCCCTTGCGGTAACCAGTGCTGGACCATCAATAATCCGGTCAATCCGATGATGGAAAAGACGCTGACGGCCAAGACGGAAAATAGATAGGTTTTGGCGGTCATTTCTTTTTTGCTGACCGAACCAATCACTCGATAGGTCAACCGTTCAATGGGTTGAATAAAGCGGACAAACCGCGGTGTTTTTCCTTGCATGATTTCTTTGATATACCAGCCCAAAGGAACCGCTACTGCTAGTAAGATCAGTAAAAATAAAAAGCCTTGCACAAAATAGCTACTCATCGTTCTCCCCCCTCAAACAAGTACCAAAAGAGATAGATCATTACGATCACTCCGATTATTCCTAAAACAAGATTCATATTCTTCACTCCTTCATGACGTAAGCATACGCAAAAAGAAATAAAAATAGTGTAAATCTTCTGCTAGCATCTTTATATCTTCTTTATACGGCTGCTTATCGGACAAGAAAACCGCAATACAGCAGGTTTTTTTTAGAAAAAAAACAAAAACAGCGGATATCGTGAAGGATATCCGCTGTTAGAGTCATTGAGACTTATTTTGTTTTTCTGCTTTTGTTCGTGTGTTTCTTACGAAAGAAGACGATCCCCGCTAGTGCAATAAGGCTCACTCCTGCAATCGAATAGCCTTGAGTGATGGCTGTACCGGTCTTTGGTAACACCCGCTTGTCCTTTGCGGTCGCTTTGCTTTGTTTACCAGGCTGCCCTGCATCCGTTGGTTTTTCTTGCCCTTTATTAGAATCATCTTTCTCTGGCTGCTTATCATTTTCCTCTGGTTCTTCTGCTTTTTCAACGACTTTGATCTTCGCTGTGGCGGTGACTGCTTCTTGTGAGCGAGTACCAAATAAGCGTGCGAAAAAGTTAGGAGTTGCTGCTTCATCGGTTACGATTGAATAGGTGACTTGATAGGTTCCGGTTTTTTTGGTATCAACCGAACCGTCCACCAACAGTTGCTCCAACGTAAGTGTCTTACCATCACGATCTGTAGCGGAGACAAAATTGTCGCCAGCTGTCCAGTTATCACCGACATAAATCACGCTATCTTTCACAGTCACAGACGTTTGGTCTGCCAACACGGTGATTGTGGCAGTGGCTTCGGCTTTGCCATTGCGATAGGTTACTTGGTATCTGCCTGGTGTGGTGCTGTCAACTGTACCTACTGTTATGATATCAGTCAGTTGCACTTCGTTGCCGTCTTTATCTGTTGCAGACACAAAGTTATCGGCTGCTTGCCAGTCTTCACCCTCATAAATCGTACTGTCTTTGGCAACTACCGTTTCTTGGTCAGCCACCACGGTAATCATCGCAGTTGCTTTTACATTGCCATTTTGATAAACCACTGGGTACTCGTCTGCTTTGGAGGTATCGACTGTGCCACTAACCGTCACTCCTGAAAACGGTAGATTTGCTCCCGTTTTGTCTGTGGCTAAGACAAAGTTATCGGCAGCTTCCCATTCGTCGCCGACGTATAGGGTACTGTCTTTAGCTTTAATGCTTGTTTGATCAGCTAACACGGTGATCGTCGCTTTTGCTTCGGCTTTGCCATTGCGGTAAACCACTTCGTATTTCCCTGGTGTATCGCTATCGACTGTACCTACTGTTGTGATGTCAGCCAGTTTTACTTCGTTGCCGTCTTTGTCTGTTGCCGACACAAAGTTATCGGCGGCTTGCCAGTCATCGCCTTCATAAATCGTACTATCTTTGGCGACTACCGTTTCTTGGTTGGCAACGACCGTAATCGTAGCAATAGCTTCCATTTTCTCATTGCTATAAGTAACTTTATACTGACCTTCTTTGCTGGTATCAACTGATCCGCTAACGATCACTCCTGAAAATGGTAGGTTTGCTCCGGTTTTGTCTGTGGCTGAGACAAAGTTGTCGATTGCTTGCCAGTCATCCCCGACATATAAGGTGCTATCTTTGGCTTTAACTGATGTTTGCTCAGCTAACACGGTGATCGTCGCTTTCGCCTCAGCTTTGCCATTGCGATAAATTACTTCATATTTCCCTGGTATGGCGCTGTCGACTGTACCTATCGTTGTGATATCAGCCAGTTTTACTGCGTTACCGTCTTTGTCTGTTGCCGACACAAAGTTATCGGCGACTTGCCAGTCATCGCCTTCATAAATCGTACTATCTTTGGCGACTACCGTTTCTTGGTTGGCAACGACCGTAATCGTCGCCGTTGCTTTAACATGGCCATTCTGGTAAACCACTGGATATTCGCCTGCTTTGGAGGTATCGACTGACCCACTAACCGTCACTCCTGAAAATGGTAGGTTTGATCCGGTTTTGTCCGTTGCGGAAACAAAGTTGTCGGCGGCTTCCCATTCATCACCGACATATAAAGTACTGTCTTTAGCTTGAACGCTCGTTTGATCCGCTAACACGGTAATCGTGGCAGTTGCTTCGGCTTTGCCATTGCGATAGGTTACTTGGTATTCTCCTGGTACTTTCGTATCCACTTCACCACTGGTGGTGACTTCTGCCAAGCTTAACGGTTGCCCATTCTTATCCGTTGCTGAAACAAAGTTGTCCGCAAGCTCCCATGCATCTCCAACATAAAGTGTACTATCCTTGGCCACGACTGTTTCTTGGTTGGTAACGACCGTAATTGTTGCGACTGCTTTTTGATTGCCATTTTGGTAAATTACTGGATATTGACCTTCTTTGGAAGTATCCACGGCTCCACTAACTGTCACATTTGAAAATGGAACGTTCGCTCCTGTTTTGTCCGTTGCCGAAACAAAGTTATCAACCGCATGCCAGTCGTCCCCGATGTATAAGGTGCTGTCTTTGGCTTTAACCGAAGTTTGGTCTGCTAAGACCGTGATCGTCGCTGTTGCTTCGGCTTTGCCGTTACGATAGATCACTTGGTATTCTCCAGGTGTATCCGTGTCAACTTCACCGGTGATGGTCACTTCTGTGATTGCCACTGTGTTACCGTCTTTATCCGTTGCCGCTAGAAAATTATCAGCTGCTGTCCAGTCATCGCCCACATATAACGTGCTGTCTTTGGCTGCCACCGTTTCTTGGTTGGCCACCACAGTGATCGTCGCTGTCTCGCTCACGTTGCCATTCATGTATTTGACTTCATAAGTGCCGACTTTAGATGTGTCGACCTCACCGTTGACGGTAATTTCCGAGAAGGTCAACGCATTGCCATGCTTGTCTGTCGCTGAAACAAAGTTGTCTTCAGCATGCCATTCATCTCCCACGTAGATCGTGCTATCTTTGGCGTCGATCGTCGACAAGTCTTCTTCTGGTGTGATGCCGACAGAAAGATGATTGCCCGTCCGGTTCACTTGCACCTCTTTACCAAGCTGAAGTTCCTGTGGTATGACGTAACCTTCTGGGACGTAGGAAACATAAAGCATATAGGTCCCTGTATAAATATCAGCTAATTGATACTCTCCCTTCTCATCCGTTACAACAGAAATAACATCTCCAGTCAACTGATTCCAAAGCATCAATGTAACGCCTGCAATTTTCTGAGTTGGTTCTTCGGTATTATAAACATCAAGTGACGCACTAGTTTTGTAAATGATCCCGTTTGAATCACCTGCCGAAAATTGCAGGTTAGTCACCGTCGAAGTAGCCGTCCGTTTGGCTTCCGACAAGGTATCAATCGTATCAGAAACGATCGTTGCTGAAGCTGAGATTTGGCCGGCGTTTTGTGAAAGGACGTTGTAACTGATTTCGATATTTTTCGTTAAAACATAGTTTGAAAAGACAAGCTGTACGTCTCCGTCAATTTCTTTGATTTCGTAGCTATCGTCTGGCACATTTGAAACATTGATTGACCTAAGATCGATTTCACCATTGGTATTTCCCAATGATTTTAGAAGGATCGTTGGATTTGCTACTTTTTTCGAGCCATCATCGATATTTTTTGTTGTGACCTTGACCTGAGTCATGTTTTTTGTATTATTCACGGTATTTTGAGTAATCCCAATAATATCCGTCGCTGTATTGGAAACCGAAACGGTAGTTGAGCCTTGCTGATTATTTGATAGCGGCTCTTTTGCAAAACCAGGTACATAAATCGTACTCATTTCCTGCCAACCATTGGCGTACTGATAGGAAATGATGTAGCGATGGTTAGTCGTCCCAAAATCAAAGGTATAATAGTTGGTTGCCTCATCATGGGTGATCGTTGGATAATTCGGATCGCTTTCTTTCATGGCTTGATTATCATAATAACCACGATCCCAGTACTGTGGATAAATGCCACTGACTTGTTCATTGGAAACATCGATGATCGAAAACACAACATCCGTATTTTTCGGAACATGGGTCTCAACAGTCAAATCACTGATGGTATCTTGACGAGCGTTGACTAAAAACTGATTCTTACTGCTTTGGAGCGTGCGTTCAGAATACAGTTTTCTTCCGGTATAGACGGAGGTATGAACCGTGTCAAGTCCTGTCGCGGAAATCGTGATTGGAATTGTATCGTTAGGAATTGATTTTGTCGGTGCTAAACTATCTGGCACATAATTGAAGCCAATATCAAATTGAACAGAATAGGTAATGGGCGACGTAAAGGTGACCATCGTTCCGCCTGCTACTTCTTCAATCGTATAATCAGTTCCTAAAGTATAATAGAAGCCGACTTTTGGTACCTTTCTTAAAGAAAGATACTCGGGATGTTCAATAAACATTTGTAAATTTTCGATCGGTTGTGAGGTGCTGCCTTCGATATTGACTGAAGTGTCACTGGCATAGGCACCATTTTGATCATAATTTCCCCAAGCAGTTTCAGCGTTATTGGGATTAAGAACACTGATTGGTTCGACGTAGTTGTCTTCAACGATTTTGAATTCTTTATTAGCAATTAACGGTGTCGAGACATTGAGGATGATATCTTTCTGATCAAAGGGTACGGTTATGTTCGTGGAACCAAGAGTGAGATTGCTGTCTTTTGTGGCCGTCACAATCAGTTTGTCCCCATTATTTTCGACAGAAAAATAATCCGTAAAAGTCACATTTTGATAGAAGGCGTCTCTTGCTGTTAACTGTTTCGCCGTGATCGGCTGTCCGTTTTGACTCGAAAGAATGATTTGTTGACCTGCTTTCATCTCCGTCGGCATTTGATGAATTGATACATAGTAGTTTCCTTTAGAAAGGCCATTCATAAAACTGGCAGAAGCAACCCCCATATAATACCTAGAATCGACTTCTTTTTCATCTTTACTGGTTGCTGCCGTGAAGGAAAACCCTCTGTTTTGGGCAGCTGTTTGTTTTAGCTGTACCGAACCAAATCCGGTCGTCGGATACCCTTTTGAAAAAGAAGAAGTATAATCCGTCAACGCGGTCAAACTCATCGTGAATTGATAAGAAACACCATAGGCCTTTTGCTTGTCCATTTGTTTGACTTCAACAGCAGTATTGTAAAGACTATTTGAGGTGATCGTGTAGTCCGTCCCTTCTACTAAGGCTGTTTGTGTTTCTGGTTTGATCTTTCCTTTGATATCCACTTCATAGCTGAAGACTTTTAACGGTTGAGTCTCAATTTTTTTGAAGGAAGCACCCGGCGTCTCAACCAGATGCAGTGAAAGAGTTTCCGTTCCAGATAATGTCCGATCGGTATTGTAATAAACCATTCCTTGCATCCCAAAGACATTTTTTTCTGACACATATTGAATCGGGTCAACTTCTTCATACAAATCAATGGTGTAGCTTGTCTGGTTTTGATCGCCGATTTCAATGGTTAGCTGAGGCTTGTCTTCTGAATAAAGATAACTGGTCAACTCGATCGAAAACGAGGCATCATGAACGGATTGGTTAAAGGTGATCGTTAATTGATGGGCGGCACTATCTACTGCCCACGAAGCATTGATTGCTTCATTTGTTCCTTGCATATCACTAAAACCAAGGCCTTCCGGCAGGTCAAAAACAGCAGTGGTGCCGGCTAAATAGTCTTCGTCATTGATTTCAAAGTCTAATTTCAGTTTCACCGGACTATTGTTTAAAATCCGCGTTTCTTCCGTTTGACTGAACTCCTCACCAGCAATCGTCAGTAATGTGCCTTTTTCTAAAAGCTCTTGTCCATTGATGCGGGTGCTGACACGGGAACTCTTTTCGGCTCCTTTTGCCTCTTTCGATTCAGTTTCTGAAGAACTTGTTTGCGTCGAATCTGTAGTATCTGCTGTATGCGTTGATGAAGTTGTAGCAGGCGTTTCACTTTGACTCGTTGTTGCTGCATCCGTCTTGGAGGTTGCTTCGCCGCTTTCTTCTGAAGAACGATCCGTTTGAGTAGTCTCAGTTGTTTGCGCGTCGCTTGTGTTTGTTTCATTGGCAACGCCGCTGGTTGATTCCAGCAGATGATTTGAGTTATCTAAAGTACGAATGGTCTGTTCCTGTTCCGTGGTTTCCGCAAGCGCCATGACCGGAGTGATCACTTGGGACAGACCTAAAGCGGTAACAACAATGCCATGACGAATTCGTTTATTTCTCTTTTTCATTTTTTTCCTCCATTAAATATATGTAGTTTTAACTGATTGCTTTACGGATTTTTTTTCCAACTTCTAATTCTTCCCCATTAAAAAAGCAAAGAACATTGTTTGTTCGATCAATCATTTTGATTTGTCGCGCATTAATAATGTACGATTTGAATACTTTATAATACTCAGGCAAATCTAGCTGTTTGATGACCTTTAACGAAGTTTCAATGCACTCAACTGATTTCTTTTGATGGAATACGATTCGGTTTCGCTCACCTTTGATCGTTGTTATGTAGTTGATTGCTTCTGCATCAACGATCATCAACTCTCGTTTACTAACAATTTTTAATAAGTGTTTTTTTCCCAGCAATGATCGTTTCACTTCAATTGCTTCTGTTAACAAATTTCTTAACTGCATTGCCACATCCTTTTCTTCTGTATCGATGATTCCTAAAGGACAGATAAGATTCAGTTTCTTGATTTCGATTTTGGACGCATAGGCACCATAAAAAGCAATTTGACACTTTTTGCACTGCTCCCTCAATCGCCCTGCTAATTGAAAACTTCGATCAAAGCCCATCATTTCAATGGAAAATAAAAATAAATCGTTAACATCTGTTAAGTACCCTTCAAGAAAAGAATCTAGTTCTTCCGGTGAAATGATCTCCACCATAGAATAAGGAACATGACTTTCAGTGATCATTTTTTTCATCAAATTTCCATTAAAAAAGTTGTCATCTACTATATAAACAGCGAAATTGCTCAAATTTGCAGACATCTTAATTCTCCTTTTCACATCATTTCTAATTGTATTCTTAATTAAAAATGCCTGCTTGCACTTTCAAACGAATTAGCGAAACGTTTATGCAAAAAAGGTAGTTTAAATTAAAAACAAAGTAAGAAAAGACTTTATAATTGGTCTAAACCTATTATAGTAAAGGAGTTCCCGTCGTACTGCTTTCTTAACACATTTATAAGACAGAAAGCGCAAACAACAATAAAAACTTATGTTTTTTTAAGTAGTTTAACTAATTAACAATTCCAAAACTTACCGACTACTGCCCAACCTTTCTAATGATTTCCAAAAAAATAACCTTCGTTCAAATTAAATATTAATCGTTATTTATTTTTCGTTTTTTCGCAAAAAAAAGCTACCCTTCTCTTTGGGCAGTCCGGTTAAGGGTAATCAACTGTTTCCTCTGAAGATTTTCCATCAAAATAAAAGTGATCGTTCGCTGCAGCAAGATGCAATCAAAAAAAATTTTCTACTTAATTTACCATATCGAATCTTCATGGACACGACAAAAAACCATTTATTTCGAACAATAAATGGCCTGTTTGCTGCTTTTATTATGCTTTTGATTTACATGCATCCCGTGAATTTTGATTGTTTTCTTTTTTTCCTTCTATATTAATAAGGAATTTCTTACAAGTGCTCATGGGGTTTTATCATCTGTTTTTTTTAATGCTCGTTTTAGTTTTCGATTATGCCAAATCAGATAAGCGATGATCAAACATAAAACACCACCAATCGATAGATAGAGAAGGATCGGCGAAGCGGTTTCTTCAATACTGACATCTTGCTCGTTTCTTTCTTGCGCTTCTTGCCTTGCAACTTGGAAGGTCGGCTCTCCCTGCCATTCTTGATCGGCTGCTTTAAGGGTCGCTTTTATTTCATACTCTCCTGATAGCAGTTCCTTTCCATCCAGCGGAAGTGCGTAATTCATTAATGCATTGGGCGCTAATTGGATTTCTTTTTCCCCTTTGATGGCTGTTGCTTTTCCTTCATGGAACACTTCATAAGCAAGCGTGGCTTTACTGAGATAATCGGCTGCTGCATTTTCCACCGCTACGATGATGACATTGCGGCGGTTGATCTCTTCCAAATGGGCTTCTTCAATTCGGACCGCTGGCGGGATGTCTGACTCTTTATTTCGGAGCAATACCGCCACTTCTCTTGCTAATAGGTTTTGAACATTCCCTTGAAATTCTTCACTGCCGGTTTGCTGTACGTATAGTCCTCCTGCCAAAATCCCATCAAATGATTTAGATGGCATCCGGACTGTCAAGGTGATTTCTTTTTGTTCATTAGGGGCTAATGAAAGTGTTTCATCACTCAAAGTAACGAGTTCTTCGATCGCGTACGGAGCAGAAGGCGTTGCTTCCTCATTTGCCCCAGAGTACTCAACGACGCCAGTCATGTTCGTGACCGCTCGATTAAACGATAGCTGTAGATTGATTGGTTGCTCGCTTTTATTGGAAACCATGACTGCTAGTTTTTCTTCTGCCTTGGGCTCCAGCAACAAATCATAGTACATCAACTCTTTGTCCCGCTGTGACTCCGGCAATTTGATCTGAACATCGAAGGTATCAAGTGAATCTGCTGCCCCCGTACTACTAGTACCAATGAAAAATAAGACCGTTAGAATACTTACTACCCAATACTGAAATCCTTTGCCTCGAAGTTTGTTCTGATGCATCCTGTCAGATCCTTTCTACACAAAATAGGAAAGAAAAATCAGCTAGCATAAAAAGCAGCCGCTTAGGCAAGCTGCTTTTTTTCTGCTAACTGTTAAGCAATGACTACTAACCTATGGGGTCGTCGGAGCACTGCTGATCGTCCAAACGAGGGTCGTTTGATAGGTTGCCGATTGTTTTTCCGTATTGGCTGGGATCGAAAGGGTAAATTGTTCTAGAGGCATCGACGTTTCACCGATCCCTTCACCAGCATTGGCGGTCAAGAAAGCATATTCATTGTTGATCGCCGCAAAATCAAGCTCGCCATTGGCAATATCACTGGTTCCGGTTGGCGGCGAACTTAAGTTGTTGGTCAATGTACCCGTATCTACCGTTAATACCGCACCGTCCAACGTACTGTCTCCTGCCGTAAATTGGGTTGCTTGCCGTACTTTAATTGCCCAAGAAGAGTTCGCCTGTCCTCGGTTATCACTGACTGCAACTGCCCCTCTTTGCAGCGTGGACCCATCGCCAGGTAGTCCAGTCCCATCCGTAGTAGCCACCCACGTTTCGGCATTTTCTGTTTGGATCTCATGGGCACCAAAATCTAAATTCGTTGGTAGCTGCGTATTGGGATCACTCCCGCCTTTATCCGGGTCAAACACGATGCCACCAGAGGTATATTCTACGACACCGGTCGTATCGTCCGCTTGCACCGTGGTCACAATACTAAGGGCGGTCAATACCCCCAATGCGCCTATTACCGATTTCTTTGAAATCATTTTGCCATCCTCCTTTTTTTGATGCAAATGATCAATGTCAGACTAATGAAGAATCCACCTATTAAGGGCAGCCAAAAGTGATTGGTTTCAGCAAGCTGCGGCAGTGGTTCTTCTACGTTAGTGACCGTTTCTTGACTGGGCGGTGGTTCAATTTCTTCATCAATTGAATCACTGCTAGCTGTTTCCGTTGGTCCTTCATAAAACTCAATGTTGCCGGTCGTCGTATTGGCTACTGCTGATGGAACGAAACTGCAGAAACTGCCGATCATCAAAATCAGAAGCAGCACAAGGGAATTCTTTTTCATTCTGCTCTTCCTTTTCAAGGTGTATCGGAAACGGTCCACACGACGGTGGCGCGATACTGACCTTGAAATTTAGGTGTTTTCTCAGGTACAAATAAATTGAACTGGGAAAAATTAACGGTCAGTCCACCAGTCGATGCCGCATTTTCCAACGCCACCACATTTTTTTCGACATTTTGCTGCAGGGCAATCGTTGCATTATCAGGTAAAACCACTCGACCATCCGTAAAGGTCGAATTGACAGTGCCAAGCTGAACCCTTAATTCGGCGGCTGGCAATGTGCGTGTACCATTGACCCAATTGGTGGATTGTCTGACCTTTACTTGCCATTTTTTCTGCCGATTGCGGGTATCATTGATCCGTAAAATCCCAGTTGTAGCAGCTGCGCTTTGATCGCCGTTGGCGGTTGCCCGCCACGTCTCACTCTTTTTCGTTTGAATGGCATGTCGGCCAAAATTCAGCTGAGTCGGTAGATTCGTCCGATCCATCGTCAGTGCTTCGACCATGAAATAAATCATGGTTTGGCGACTGCTGATATTTAGCGCACTAAAGTTCAAGAGATTGATGTCCGTCGGCTTTGCTTTCAAAACAGAAGCGGAAAAATTAGCGGTCCAATTTGCAGTCAACTGACCCGGACCTGAAAGTAACGTCGGAATTTGAACATCCGTTGCTCCTAAAACAGCTGCATCCGCCAGCTGTTCTTGGACAGTTGTCAAATCATTCAACGCTGAGTTCACGGTGCTAAGCAGAGTATTGAGCAACCCTTGCAGCAATGCGCGCACGACGCCGCCAATATCGATGCCGATCACTCGGATCTGGGTATTTTGAATCGCGGTACTTAAATTCCGTAGAATTTGCGGGACATTGGTTCCTAAGACGACACCAAGGTTCGAACTCATATTGGCATATAAAGCTTCTTTCTGGGTCGTAAACTGCAACGGACTGGTAAATTCAACATTCCCAATATTTCCGACAGTCTTTAGTAAAGAAATCTGCTGATTGATCGCTGTCAAATCGATTTGAACAATCCCAAGGTTGAGATTTAGTGAACTGGTCAAGGAATCAAGCGCTGTTAAGATCGCATTCAAAAGTGGGACATTGGCAATATTGACTGTGGTCGACGTCTTGATCGATGCTGATCCATTGGCACTAATGCTAGTTCTCAATTCTGCTGGGATCGCTAATAAAGCAAATTTATCTTCCCCACTGACATTGACAGAAGCGTTCAACCCGCCGTTGCCTTTAATAGAAAAAGTCACTGGTCGATTTGTCACGCTGCCTGGCCATGGAACGCTTACTGAGGTGCCACTTGTATTGGCACTCGTTAAATTGCTTAAAATCTCCACATCTAAAACATTCACTGCTGCTTCGGCTTTTATTGTCGTTGTTAAAAGATACAAATTGACGAAACTGATGCTGGTCAAAAAGAGAATTAATTGGCCGATCGTCCATTTGTAAAGACGTTTTTCCCTCCTTCTGCTTTTCATACCATTTCTAACCCTTTCTTTACGAAACGATGATCATTGCTTCAAAACTATTGTTCACTAGAGATACCAGCGGAGGATGTCCACTCCGCTGGTAAAGTCATGCTATTTTTGTTGGTCTTTTTTCTTTCTTGCTTTGAAGAACAAACCAATTCCTCCTACAACGAAGACTGCTGCCCCAATCAGTGAAGCATACCAAGTTCCTTCAGATCCCGTTTTCGGTAGGTACTTACTTCCCCACCAGCTTTGGTTGTTATTGCTACCGTTGCCGTTGTTGTTCCCCCAACTGCCCCAGTTACCCCAAGCGCCGTTGCTTCCGTCGGTACCATTCGTTCCATTGGTACCGTCCGTGCCATTGCTACCGTCCGTGCCGTCGGTACCATCCGTACCATTGTCACCCGTTGGTACCACGATTGGTGTTGCTGCACTGCGGTATTCTCTGCCACCTGCTGTAACGATAGCCACAACGTTAAGGGTTTCTTCTGGTGAAACATCCTCTGGGTCTAATGTGATGCTGAAGGCACCATTCCCATTGGTCGTTCCAGTTCCGACAACGTCACCCGCTTCATTCAAGATTTCGATCGTCGCATTGGCTGACCCATTCCCGAAGACTGGATAGCCATCGGTAGGATTGCCAGTGATCGTGGCAACCGGTGCGTCAACCGTCAAGGCACCGACTACGGTCGTCGTCGGATCACTTAAGGTTTCGCCTTCGGCTAAGGCAAGAACCGTAACGGTTTCACCTTCCGTCGCTTCCGCGGATAACTCAACACGCCAGTCGCCATTTTGATCGGCGATCGTTGTGATCGGTCTTTCAGCCGCAAAGATGGTTAGGAATCTGCTTGTTAACGGATCACTGATGGTAACGGTGATCGTAGCACCCGGCTCACTCGTTCCGCTGATCGTTGTATCACCAGCCGTGACTGGGTCAATGGTTGGTGTATCTGTCTTGATATTTTCATCATCGACAGGTACGACGATTGGCGTCGCATTACTGCGGTAGTCATCCCCACCAGCAGTAACGATCGCCACAACCGATAAGTTTTCTTCTGGTGCGACATCCTCACTAGTCAATGTGATCGTATAGTCACCATTTTCATCGGTCGTGCCTGTTCCTACGACAACACCCGCTTCATTAAGAATTTCGATTGCTGCATTGGCAGGCCCGTTTCCGGTTACTGGATAGCCTTCTTGGGAATTACCCGTAATGGACGCGGAAGGTGCGTTGACCGTGATGCCATTAACAACGGTCGTTGCTGGTTCACTGGTGGTTTCTCCTTCACTTTGCGCCACTGCTGTTACGATTTCAT
Source organism: Enterococcus sp. AZ095a (assembly GCF_050546735.1). Classification (NCBI taxonomy): domain Bacteria; kingdom Bacillati; phylum Bacillota; class Bacilli; order Lactobacillales; family Enterococcaceae; genus Enterococcus; species Enterococcus sp. AZ095a. Next base: position 2,290,446 of record NZ_CP172953.1, read on the forward strand.
CTCGAGAAACTTCTGCAACTTCCACTGACCAATTTCCTGCTTCATCTGCTTCGGTTTCAACCGCTTCTTCTCCCGTTACCGTCACGGTGACCATCGCTCCCGGTACAGCAGTACCAGTGATGGTCGTGTCACCAGCTGTGACTGGTTCGATGATTGGTGTGGCGGTTTGATCGATCGTATTCTCAACGGGCACGACGATTGGTGTCGCATTACTTCGGTAGTCTTTGCCACCGGCTGTAATGATCGCAACGACGTTCAATGATTCTTCAGGAGAAACATCTTCACCAGAGAGCGTGATGGTGTAGTTGCCATTTTCATCGGTATTGCCTGATCCAACGACATCCCCCGCTTCATTCACGATTTCAATCGCCGCATTTGGTGCTGCCATCCCCGTCACTGGATAACCATCCTCTGGATTGCCAGTGATGGAAGCGGTCGGTGCTGAAACCGTGATGCCATCCACACTCACTGTGATTGGTGCACTAGGGTCTTTTTCAGGGGATTGTGCCACAACAGTGACGGTATCACCCTCCGCAACTTCAGGTACCTCGACTGTCCAATTGCCCTCTTCGTCCGTTTCAGTTGTGATCGGTTCATTTTCACCAATCGTTACCGTCACCGTCGAACCTGGTTCGGCAGTCCCGCTGATCGTCGTATCGCCAGCTTTGACTGGATCGATCGTTGGTGTTGCAGTTTGTTGCTCTTCTTGATCCAAAGGTACCACGATTGGTGTCGCATTACTGCGGTATTCTTTGCCGCCAGCTGTCAGAACTGCGACGACTGTTAGGCTTTCCGCTGGTGCAACAGCTGTTGGTTCAAGAGTGATACTGTAGTTTCCTTCCGCGTCTGCGGTTCCTGAACCGACGATTTGTCCATCGCTATTCAAGATTTGTATGGTGGCATTGGCTGGTGCCGTTCCACTTACTGGATAGCCATCCGTGCTATTGCCTGTGATGGTTGCACTAGGAGCAGTGACCGTCAACGCCCCCACACCAACTGTTACTGGAGCGCTTGGCTCTTTGTCAGGTGATTGAGCCACAACAGTGACTGCATCGCCTTCAGAAACTTCTGGTACTTCTGCTGTCCAATTGCCTTCGTCATCCGTTTCAGCCGTGATTGGTTCCGCATCTGGTACAGTGATCGTCACGGTTGAACCTGGTTCTGCGGTCCCACTGATGCTGGTATCTCCTGCCGTGATTGGATTAATCGTTGGTGCAGCTGTCTGATCCACTACCGTATCTGCTGGTACGATGACCGCTGTTGGATTACTGCGATACTCTTTCCCACCAGCTGTTACGATGGCAACGACATTTAAGGTTTCTTCTGGATTGACAGTTTCAGCAGTTAAGTCCACTGTATAGTTGCCGTCTCCATCGGCAGTGCCTGTTCCAACGACTTCATTGTCTGCGTTCAAGATCTCGATCGCTGCATTGGCTGGTGCTGTACCAGTCACTGGGTAGCCATCCGTGCTGTTGCCGCTGATGGAAGCTGTTGGTGCTGCGACAGTCACTCCTTCAACGATGACAGTGATTGGATCACTTGGGTCTTTGCCGTCACTGTCTGCGACGACTGTGATGGTATCCCCTTCAGACAATTCAGGCACATCGACACTCCAGTTGCCCTCATCATCTGTTTCGGCGGTTTCTTCTGTGCCGTCAGGTAGTGTCACAGTCACAGTTGAGCCTGGTTCTGCCGTTCCGCTAACTGTTTCATCGCCTGCTTTGATTGGATCAACCGTTGGTGCCGTTGTTTGATTTTCACCCGGTTCAGCTGGCACCATGATTGGTGTCGCTGGACTACGATAATCTGTACCACCAGCTGTGACCACCGCAACTACCGTCAAGTTTTCTTCAGGAGAGACATTTTCACTGGTCAAATCGATCGTGTAAAGCCCTGCATCATTGGTCGTACCCGTTCCAACTGTCTCGCCAGCTTCGTTCAAGATTTCGATGGTCGCATTCACTGGTCCTGTTCCGGTCACTGGATAACCTTCGGCTGCATTGCCACTGATGGACGCACTAGGAGCCGCCACCGTTAATGCACCGACTGTGATCGTTGCTGGTGTACTTGGTGTTTCATTTTCTACTTCTGCTACTGCCGTAACAGTCGTCCCTTCGGAAAGCTCTGGCACATCAACTTGCCAATTGCCCTCTTCGTCAACTTCGGCTGAGATTGGGTCTTGCTCACCGACCGTCACGTTGACTATTGCTCCTGGTTCGGCTGTCCCGCTGATTTCTGTTGCGCCGGCAACTGCTGGATTGATCGTTGGTGTCGCCGTTTGATCCGCAGGTACCACGACAGCCGTTGGTTGACTACGGAAGTCATCCCCACCTGCTGAAACGATGGCAATGACACGGACCGTTTCTCCTGCTGATGCCTCTTCACTGGTCAAGGTAACGGTGTAAACACCATTCTCATTGGCCGTCCCTGTGCCAATCACTTGATCATCAGCATTTAAGATTTCGATTGACGCATTAGCTGGTGCTGTACCAGTTACTGGATAGCCATCTGCACTATTGCCAGAAATCGTTGCCGTTGGTGCTGCCACGATCAGCCCTTGCACCGTCACTGTTACTGGTAAACTTTCTGTTTTGCCGTCTGCCAAGGCAGTAACTGTCAAGACATCATCCAGAGAAACCGTCGGCACAGTTGCCGTCCACTCACCTTCGTCATTCGCTGCCACTGTAACAGTATCGCCGTTTGGTAGTTCAACCGTTACATCTGCCCCAGGTTCAGCCGTTCCGCTAACGGTTGTAGCCCCAGCAATCACTGGTGCGACAGTCGGTGCCGCTGTTTGGTCTTCTGCGTTATCTTCTGGCACCACGATAGTAGTTGCCGGACTGCGATAGTCTTGACCGCCGGCTGATACGATAGCCACCACTCGCAAGGTTTCTGCTGGTGAAACACCTTCTGTCAAGGTGATCGTATACTCACCGTCTCCATTGGCAGTACCACTGCCTACCACTTCATTGGCAGCATTTAAGATTTCAATGGTTGCGTTGGCTGGTGCTGTTCCTGTGACTGGATAGCCGTCAGTACTGTTGCCCGTGATCGTTGCGGTTGGTGCAGCCACGTTCAAGGCACCGACACCAACACTGATTGGTGCACTTGGGTCTTTGCCTTCAGCTTCAGCAACCACTGTGACCGTGTCGCCTTCTGAAAGTTCTGGTACGGTGACTGTCCAATTGCCTTCCTCATCCGTTTCGGCAGTCACTGGATCTTCTCCAGGAATCGTTACCGTCACCGTTGAACCAGGTTCGGCAGTTCCTCCGACGGATGTATCACCTGCTTGCACTGGATCGATCGTTGGGGTGGTCGTTTGGTCTGCTGGTACCACGATGGAGAGCGGCGTACTGCGGTACTCATCGCCGCCAGCTGTTACCACTGCCACCACCTGAAGTGCTTCTGAAGGATCAACATCGTCGCTGCTCAATGTGATGCTGTAAGCACCTTCCTCATTTGCTTCACCGCTACCAACAACCTCACCGGCTGCATTTAAGATCTCAATCGCTGCATTTGGCGTGGCCGTTCCGGTTACTGGATACCCATCCGAACTATTGCCGCTGATCGCTGCTGTCGGTGTCGCCACAGTGAGTGGATTTACGACGACCGTAGCTGCATCACTTGGTGTTTCCCCATCAAGGGTCGCTACCACAGAAACAATTTCTCCTTGAGAAACCTCGGGCACAGTTGCCGTCCAATTGCCTTCGTCATCCGCTTCGGCAGTGACTGGCTCTGCGTCACCAATCGTGACCGAGACTGTCGCACCAGGTTCAGCCGTACCACTGATGGTCGTGTCGCCGGCTGTCACCGATTCAATCGTTGGGACTGCAGTTTGATCCAAAGGTACTGTGATTGGTGCAGCCGCACTGCGGTACTCTTGACCACCGGCTGTGACTACCGCCACCACCCGTAAGGCTTCAGCTGGAGACGCGTCATTACTCGTTAACGTGATCGTATATTGGCCTTCGTCATTGGCGGTGCCAGTACCTATGACCTCGTCATCGGCATTCAAGATTTCGATGGCTGCATTGGCTGGTGCCGTTCCCGTTACTGGATAACCTGCGGTACTATTGCCGCTGATCGTCGCGGTTGGTGTAGCGATCGTCAACCCATTGACTCCAACACTGATCGGTGCACTTGGGTCTTTGTCTGGTGCTTGTGCGACCACTGTGACGGTTTCTCCTTCAGAAACTTCAGGAACTTCAACTGTCCAGTTCCCCTCGTCATCGGCTTCACCAGTAACAGGTTCTTCACCTGGGATCGTTACCGTCACCGTAGCGCCTGGTTCTGCGGTCCCACTGATCGTCGTATCCCCGGCATTGATTGGGTCAATGGTTGGTGATGCTGTTTGTTCAAGCTCATCTGCTGGTACCGTCACCGGTGTGGCAGGACTGCGGTACTGATCTCCGCCTGCTGTAACAATCGCAACGACAGACAAGGTTTCTTCTGGTGCTGCATCGGATGGTGCGATGGTTACCGTATAGTTTCCATCCCCATCGGCTGTCCCAGTACCGATCACATCGCCTGACTCATTCAACACTTCAATCGCTGCGTTCGCTGGAGCAGTCCCCGTGATTGGATAGCCATCGGTACTATTGCCGCTGATGATCGCTGTTGGTGCTGCAACGGTGACTCCATTGACTCCAACGCTGACTGGCGCGCTTGGCTCTTTGCCTTCGGCTTCCGCAACGACTGTGACTGTATCGCCACCAGAGACTGCTGGCACTTCCGCAAGCCAGTTTCCTTCGTCATCCGTTTCAGCCGTTACTGGTTCTTGACCGGTGATCGTAACAGTAACCGTCGAACCTGGTTCTGCCGTTCCGCTAATCGTGGTATCACCTGCTGTGACCGGATCGATCGTTGGTGTCTCTGTTTGTTCAATGTCTGCTGGTACCGTGATTGGCGTGGCATTACTGCGGTAGTCTTGACCGCCCGCTGTCACAACTGCCACCACCTGCAAGGCTTCTTCTGGCGCCACATCGGCTGGATCTAAGGTCACGGTATAAGCACCCGCGTCATCCGCCGTCGTGCTACCAACGACATCTCCTGCCTCATTCAAAATCTCAATGGCCGCATTCGGCGTGGTTGTTCCACTGACCGGATAGCCATCCGTACTATTGCCTGTGATGGAAGCGCTCGGTGCACTGACAGTCACACCATCAACGGTCACGGTAATCGGTGCACTTGGCTCTTTGCCTTCTACTTCGGCAACGACTGTTACCGTATCACCTTCCGTTAATTCTGGTACCGTCGCTTCCCAATTGCCTTCGTCATCGGCTTCTGCCGTGATCGGATCGCCTTCAGGCAGCGTAATCGTCACAGTTGCCCCTGGTTCAGCCGTTCCGCTGACGGTCGTATCCCCAGCTGTTACTGGGTCGATTGTTGGTGTTTCAGTTAAATTTTCTTCATCATCTGCAGGAACTACAAGCGGTGTGCCTGTACTGCGATAATCTTCACCACCAGCCGTCACGATCGCTTCCACTCGTAAGTTGTCGCCAGCTGTCACCTCTTGAGGATCAAGGGTGATCGTGAAGTTACCATCCTCATCAGCTGTTCCGCTACCAACGACCTCTCCTGCTTCATTCAAAATTTCAATTGCTGCATTGGCAATCGCTGTTCCCGTTACTGGATACCCATCTGTGCTATTTCCGGTGATCGTAGCCGTTGGTGCCGCCACGGTTAAACCGTTTACACTCACGGTGATTGGGGCACTCGGATCTTTGCCTTCAGACTCAGCTACGACGGTCACGGAATCGCCTTCTGATAATTCAGGAACCGTTGCTTCCCAGTTGCCTTCATCATCGGCTTCAGCCGTGATTGGATCGCCTTCAGGAAGCGTGATCGTTACCGTTGCCCCCGGTTCCGCTGTCCCACTAACGGTCGTATCTCCAGCACTGACTGGATCGATCGTTGGTGTTTCCGTCTGCAGGATATCTGCAGGCACCACAACAGGTGTTGGGTTACTTCGATAGGTTTCGCCGCCAGCGGTCACAACCGCTGTCACATTCAGGGTTTCTTCCGCGTCAACATCCGCTGGATCTAACGTGACTGTATAAATACCATTCTCATTGGCGGTACCTGTTCCGACAATTTCGCCATCCGCATTGGTGATCTCAATGGCCGCATTTGGTGCTGCGGTTCCAGTCACTGGATAGCCCTCTTGACTATTTCCTGTGATCGAAGCCGTTGGTGCGTTGACTGTTAAGGCGGACACGGTGGTGCTAGCCGGTTGGCTTGGCGTTTGTCCTGCTAGTTCGGCGATAGCTGAAACCGTATCGCCCTCTGACACTTCGTCCACATCAACACGCCAATTGCCCTCTTCATCGGCTTCCGTCACGATCGGATCTGCACCGTTGACGGTCACAGTAATCGAGGCACCAGGCTCAGCAGTTCCGCTGACGCTTGTATCCCCGGCAGTCACCGGTTGAATCGTTGGTGTTCCCGTTTGTTGCTCCGCATCGTCTGCTGGAACGACGATTGGCGTATTACCACTACGGTAAGTTTGCCCACCGGCAGTGACGATTGCGGCAACATTCAAGTTTTCATTTTCTGCTACATCTGCTGGGTTCAACGTGATACTGTAGTTGCCGTTCTCATTTGCCGTACCAGAGCCAACGACTTCACCTTCGGCATTGGTGATTTCAATGGCTGCATTTGCTGCGGCTGTCCCCGTCACAGGGTACCCATCGGTACTATTTCCTGTAATCGAAGCCGTTGGTGCATTAACCACTGGTGCTGCTACCGTTGCCGTTGCAGGCTCACTCGCCGATTCCCCATCAGCTTCCGCTACTGCTGTGACTGTATCGCCTTCCACCAATTCAGGGACATCTGCCGTCCAATTGCCGTCACCATCTGCGGTTGTTGTAATAGGTGCACCGCCGTTGATCGCCAATGTGATGGCTGCGCCTGGCTCAGCTGTTCCGCTGATCGTCGTTTCCCCTGCTGTCAATGGATTGATTGTTGGTGTATCGGTTTGATCTTCTGGTGTATCTGGCGCAAACCAAATCGAGTTATTGCCGTCAGCATCCGTAAATAAATCAATGGTGATCAAATCAAGTTGAGACATCGTTCCTTCGAAGCGGGCTTCGTAAGGATTAGATGGATTCGCCACGCCGTTTTCAACCAATTGTGCATAGGTCGGACTGGTGACATTCGTTGGAATGACCACATTGGTTTGACCTAAAACAGATGCAGAAGCGATTTGATCTGCTAAATCTGTCGTTGCATTGAAGACTGTTTGTGCTGTTTCAACCGTTGCGTTTAAAGTGGCTTTAGCTGTATTAACGGTACTTTGTACCAACGTATTGATTTGACCGATCAAGGTACCGATGCCTGGAATCCCACTTGCACCATCCAAAATACTGACTTGAATCTGGGCTGCTTGTAAATTATCGAGAATTTGATTGATGCGTTGATTGATAACGATAAATAAACCATCATCCACATTGGCAATCAGGGCACGTTCGTTATCGGTTAGTCCAGCTGGAATTTCAAAATTCGCTTGGCCAAATTGTCCAAGTTGATTTAATAAGTCTAACTGGGTAGTGATTTCATCTAAGTTGACGGATATCACTTGGCTAACATCCACGATTGAAGCCGCCGTATACAACGGATTTGGCAAGCCGCCAACGATTGTTGGCGGAATATCAAGTGCATCAGCTAAATTTTGATTGACGATTCCATCCACCGTGCTGATCAAGGTATTGACTGCTGGTGTGACTGTACCGATCAGTGTTTGCAAGGCTGGGAAATTCCCCAGTTGGAGTATCACATTGGTGGAAATCGATGCATTCCCTGCCGGTTGAACCAAACCAGTAAGGCCTTGAGGAACCCCAACAACCGCGACTTTATCCCCATTCAAGACATCAACCGTTACTGCATTCGATCCAGAAATCGAGAAATTGACTTGGTTCGTTGCACCAGGAGTTGCATAAGGTGCAGACGCACTCGTGCCTGAGTTATTAGACGCTGTGATATCTGAGAAAAGTTCAGCTGAAACCAAAGCAGCTTCAACCGTCGTTGGTGCCCATAACAAACTTGCTGGCACGACCACCGTACTTGTCAACAACATTCCACTGACAGTTAAATTCGCAATAATATTTTTCTTTGTTCGAACGCGTGTGTTTTTCTTTGAATCCATGAGCTTTTTATAATTAATGCCTTTCATTCATTCTCCTCCTGTTCGAAAAAAATTTAACCGACAAAAGATAAAACTGATGATCTCTGGAATCCTTCTTTCCCCCTTTAAAACCAGATGAAAATCTATTTCAACCCAACACCTAAAGGCATAGAGAGAAAACAAAAAGTAACCGATCGCAAAGCGAAGATTTTTTCGCATGCTTTCTGAAAAACCCAGTGATTTTTGTTCAAATAGTTTAGAAGCACATTAGCTCACTCTTGTGAAACTAAAAAATAAAATAACTAAACGAACACACTGTGTACCAAAATTCTAGCAAATTTATTTCTTTCCAACAAATTATAAACACGATAAATAATTAAAAAAACACTGAATTTCACCTTTCAAAACACAAAAGGTTTATTTTATAAACAAGCAGAAATTATTTATATTTATCTTATAAACAAATGTATAATGATAAATTATTGCCTTTTTTCGTCAGTTAACCTTTCTTTTTTTTATGTTTAATCAATATAATGAATACGATTTCAATTGCATGTTTATACATCTAGATAGAGAAAAATGATGATTGTGTTTTTTCATGATTTTAACCTCGTTTTTTACCTCCGCAAATAAAAAAACAAAAATAATTTAGCCGTTTTTTCACGATATCACCTAAAATAACTCTTGCTAACGAAAAAAAGGAATCGAAACGCTCGCAGAAAGTTCTGTGAAAAAAGAATGAAACTATTCTATCAAAATCAACGTTGCACTATTATGAACGATTATTTCTTCAGTTGCTCTTCGCTGCTTTTCATCCTCACCTAGTTATTTGGTCCTACATTTCGGACGTAAACGTTCATTCTACTCGAAGCGGTTATACTTGTTGGTAAGAAGGAAACACCGCTACCCAATTGGCTTCTTCTAATACGACTTAAGGAGCAACAAACGATGCATTGGCTAGTAATGATTTTTCTATTGATCTGCCTCAGTTTTGTCTAAAAAAAGCGTGAGAACCGAATGTTCTCACGCTTTTCTATGATCCCCCTCTGAGGATCCTCTATCACAAAGATTACTGAACGATTTCTTCCACCAAATCAAGGAAAGTCTGAAATAAAAGACCTTTTAGATTCCTCTATTGGCTTTACTTTACTATAATGGGGATACAAGATCTCATTAATTCAACGAGAGCGGAGGCTTTCTTATGTATGGCGAAACGATCAGACAAATCCGATTGAAAAAAGGCTTCACCCAAAAAGAAGTCTATGGCACGATTATTTCAAAGTCTTATGCCATCGAGTTCGAAAAAGGCAAGCATCAAATTGCTGCCAACCTGCTGTTGCAAATTTTAGAAAATCTCTCAATGGATATCGATGAATTTCTCTATATCGCGAATGGCTATCGCCTGGATGAGCAAAACAGCTATAATCATCGGTATAATCAATATTCAAACAAACACGATCTGCCAAATTTACAAAAGCTGTTACAGGAACTACAACAAACCACTAGTAGACTGAACAATATCCGTATTGCAGAGGTTCGCTCGCGAATTCGCATGCTACAATGCTTGGCAAAACATGGGGTCTATCGACAAAGTGCTGTTTTAGAATGCGATCGCCAAACGATCACTTCTTACCTCATTGATGTTGAGAGCTGGACGTTACAAGAAATCCAACTATTTGGCAACACCATCGATCTTCTGGACAACGACCATAATTTCCTCTTTTTCAAAAAAGTATCCAAGATGCTCGAGTACTACATCGATATGGAAAAAGGTCGTGAAATCTACTGCGCCTTGCTGATCAATTTGATTGAATATACGCTAAAACACCAGCAGTACGATGCGACGGAAGTTCTCGTTGTCCAATTGAAACTTTTAGCGACAGATTACAAAGAATTTTTCCACCAAACCGTCTGCAAGTTTTTCCAAGGCGTGTTGCTCATAAGAACTGGCGATCAAAAAGCTGGTGAAACGATCACGCAAAAGATGTTGGCTATTATGCGAGAACTGGATCAAGAAGCCCTTGCCGATGATTTTGCTTTGCTATTGGATGAAGATTATCTCCGAGCATTTGCCTCCTCCGAGTGATAAAGCGGCAACTGCAGCGTTCGTTAATAAAAAAAGGAAGTGATGATTGCCATCACTTCCTTTTTCAGCTATTAGCTAACACTACGTTCGTCTGTCGCTCCAAAGTATTGATACATTGGTTTTTGGTTGCCATTGAGCAATTGATCCACCGTCACAAATTCATAGCCTTGCGCTTTCAGCGTTTGAATAATACCAGGTACGGCTTGAACGGATTTCGGATGAATATCATGGAGCAGAATTATTGAACCATCGTAGACATTATTTTGTACGACCTTCAAAATTTTGTTCGGATCTTTTAGCTTCCAATCCTCGGTATCAACACTCCATTGAATGATCGATTTTCCTGCCGCTTGGGCGCTCTGTTGATCGATCGCCCCATACGGCGGGCGCAAATTCTTAGGTAAGACTCCTGTTGCCTGATAGATTGCTTTGTCGGTCTTAGTTATTTCAGCTTTGACATCCTCCGGCGACAACGTATTTAATTGCGGATGTGAATAGGAGTGACTGGCAATTTCATGCCCTTCCTCATGGACTTTTTTCGATACTTCAGGATATCGATCCACCATTTGTCCTAATTCAAAAAACGTTGCTTTGACATCGTTGTCCTTTAAAATCTTCAAAAGATCTAATGTGGTTGTGTCGTTAGGGCCATCATCGAAAGTCAGTGCAACATATTTTTTGTTTTGGTCCAATGTCGATTGTTGCTCTTTCAATTGATCCGCATTAACAAGTTCCGGATCAATAAACGGTGCAATCTCTTTGTACGCCAACGTGATCTCAGATACGCCAGTTTGATTTTGGGGCAACTGGATCGTTAATTTTTCAGGATCATACGTAAATTTCGACTCATAGGTGATTCGATCCATCGCCAAGACCGCATCAATGACTTTATCAGGTTCCTTGGCTTGGTCTAAAATCTTTTGCTGAATGACTTGCTGGATCCCTAGCAAGCTGCCCTCGTCTGGAACCAAGTCTTTCAAGGATAATTCATTGCCGGTTTTCTCGGAAATAAAAATTGGATCGGCAACCACGCTATCCGCATCTTCAAAGCGACCAGTTTCCCGGTTCCAAACATAGCTGTCCGCTTTTAAAGAATAGGTTGACACTTTCGATGCGACCGCTTGTGCTTCAATCCGAGCAACAGTGACTGTCTCTTTGTCGGTGTGTTTTTTGCATAATTTGTTCGCCATGGTCGACAATTTCTTGCTTGCATCTTTGACAGGAATCGTACTTTCTTCTTTTGGTCGGAAAATCAATTCTTTCTTGTCTCCATTAGACAATGTTTCGAGTTTTGCTGGGATTCCCTCTTTAACTTGTTCTTCTTGGATCGATGCCAATAACTTTTCAGCAGCAGCCTCATATTTTTCCCGTGCCAAGGCTTCTTGCTGCTTCAACGTAAAGGCGATATAGCCGCCAGTGGCGATAATGACAATTGTCAGAAGCGTCATCAATGAAAAGAGATACTTACGATGGGTTGGCTTCTTTTTAGAAACTTGACGATTGGTGGTTTGCGTGCGTTTTGCCGTTCCCGTTGTTTGCTTTTGATGTGATTCGACCCTTGAAAAAGGTGCTTGTTTTTCAGACATCGCTTCTTTATGTTGTGAATTATTTGAATAATTGCTTGATTTCTTCATAAACATTCTCCCTAAAACATAATAACGTAAACAAAATGTAACATAAGCGTAATAATATTTCAACAGTGTTACAGAGATTCTTATAAACTTCTCTTTTTGTTCACCATTTTTGAGAATTGTTCTAAGAAATCTTTTATTCTGATACTAATAAAAGCAAGCCTATCAGCCATGATATCGTATTCACTCCGTTTTATTTTCGTTTAAAAATAATGAGAGATATCTTTTTGTACTTTGATGTTTTTTCTGTTTATAATTCAGCGTGTGGCAATTACTTTAAAGGATGTGTTCAAAATGAAACACAAGTCAGCAACGTATTTATTTATTCTTACATTAGTCATCGGTTTAACCTATCAAATGCTTCCCTATACACCCCTAAGCGATTCCGTTTTATCCATCATTGGTACTGTATGGAATGTGATTTTGGCATTTGGTGCAGGGTACTTTCTCTTACGAAGGACCTTTTTGGAACAATTCAAGCATTTTCGTTTCATCGTTTTATTATGGGGTGTGCCTTTCGTCATTTTGACTGGCGTGTTCTTTTCCTTTATTTATGCCGCTATTTTTGGACAACCAACAACTAACTCGATCGGCGAAACCATCACTGTCCAAATGGTCTTTTTACAAGTACCCTTCATGTTGATGGGAGAAGAGTTGCTTAGTACCAATCTCTTGTTAGCTTTACAGAAAAAAGGATTCTCTTTCCTCTGGTCTTCCATCATTTGCAGTGTGCTGTTCGCTTTGTGGCATATCCCAGCGTACGGTTTTCATCCAGCACAATTATTGATCACCTTGATGCCCGCAAGATTGGCACTCAACTACGTCTGGAAAAAATCCAATAGTGTTTGGGTCAGCTGGATCTGTCATTTTCTTTATGATGGACTCGGTTTTATTTCATTCTTTCGTTAAATAATCAAAAAAAGGACAGCTGAATCGTAGCTGTCCTTTTTTGATAGTCAGTAACGCCTTTCCCCAATGACTTACTTGATCGCTATTTTTGCTTTCTGAAATAAAGCCAGCTTGCTGTGGCGACGAAGCACAAACCAAATACAAATGGGAACAACGTCCCCTGCTCATCGGTTTGCGGCAATCTTTGCGCAGAATTGCTTTTTTTCGAAGTAACAGTCGCTGTTGGGTCTTTTTCTTTTTTATCAGAACTATCCACTGTTGCTACGTTTTCTTTTGTATAAACATACGTCACAGTTGCCTCCTGCTTACCGAATGTGCCTTTGGCATTTTGCGGCAGCTGACTTCCGTCTAACGTGTAGCCTTCGATTGTTAGTTGATATTTTTCTGTGCTGGCATCATAAGAGTCGCCTACGTTTCCAGTTATGATTTGAGGCGGGTGAATTTCTTTGCCTTCGGTGTCCACATACCCGACCGTTATATCCGCTGCTGGTATCGGATTTTTTTTGTAGATGTAGGTGACTGTTTGTGCTGTTTCGCTAAACAAACCTTTACTATTTTCTGGTAATTGGCTTTGATCTAAGGTGTAGCCTTCGATTGTTACTTGGTATTTTTCTGTACTAGCATCGTAAGAGTGGCCTACGTTCCCACTGATCGTTTGTGAAGGATGAACTTCTTTGCCTTCTGTATCCACGTACTCCACTGTGACATCAGCTGCGGGTACCGGATTTTTCGTGTAGATATAGGTGACTGTTTGTGCCGTTTCTCCAAACACACCCTTATTGTTTTCTGGTAATTGACTTTGATCTAAGGTGTAGCCTTCGATTGTTACTTGGTATTTTTCTGTGCTAGCATCGTAAGATTCGCCTACGTTTCCACTGATCGTTTGTGAAGGATGAATTTCTTTGCCTTCTGTATCCACGTACTCCACTGTGACATCAGCTGCTGATAACGGATTTTTCGTGTAGATATAGGTGACTGTTTGTGCTGTTTCTTCAAACACCCCCTTATTGTTTTCTGGTAATTGACTTTGATCTAAGGTGTATCCGTCGATTATTAGTTGATATTTTTCTGTACTAGCATCGTATGGGTCGCCTACATTTCCACTGATCGCTTGAGAGGAGTGAATTTCTTTGCCTTCTGTATCCACGTACTCCACTGTGACATCAGCTGCTGGTACCGGATTTTTTATATAGATATACGCAACTGTTTCCGCGGTTTCGCTAAAAATACCTTTACTATTTTCTGGCAACTGGGTTTCATCTAGAGTATAGCCTTCGATCGTTACTTTATATTGATGTGTGCTGGCATCGTATGAATCACCTATACTTCCGCTAATCGTTTGGGAGTCATGAATTTCATTGCCCTCTGTATCAACGTATTTTACTGTTATATCCGCTGCTGGCATCGGATTTTTTATGTAAATGTAGGTAACAGTTTGGACCGTTTCGCTGAATACACCGATACCATTTTCTGGTAGCTTAGTTTCGTCTAAAGTGTAGCCTTCGATTTTTAATTGATATTTTTCTACGCTGGCATCATATGATTCACCTACATTACCGCTAATCGTTTGGCTAGCGTGTATTTCATTGCCTTCTTTATCCACATACTCAATCGTTACATCTGCTGCTGGTACGGGATTTTTTGTATACACATAAGTGACTGTTTGCACCGTTTCTCCAAACACTCCTGTGGTATTTTCTGGCAGTTGGCTTTCATCCAGTGTATAGCCGTCGATCGTTAATTGATAGTTCTCTGTACTGGCATCGTATGGATTGCCCACATTACCGCTAATCGTCTGAGAAGCGTGGATTTCGTTGCCTTCGGTATCTATATATTCGACCGTGATATCCGCAGCTGGTACGGCATTTTTTGTGTAGATATAAGTGACTGTTTGCACCGTTTCGCCAAATACACCGATACCATTTTCTGGTAGTTTAGTTTCGTCTAAAGTGTAGCCTTCGATTTTTAATTGATATTGTTCTGTGCTAGCATCGTATGGGTCCCCTACATTTCCACTGATCGTTTGAGAAGGATGAACTTCTTTACCTTCTGTATTTACGTACTCGACCGTTACATCCGCTGCTGGTACGGGATTTTTTGTATACACATAGGTGACCGTCTGTGCTGTTTCTCCCAAGATACCTTTACTGTTTTCTGGTAACTTAGTTTCATCTAACGTGTAGCCATCAATTGTTAACTTATATTCTTCGTTGCTGACATCATATGGTTCACCAATGGTACCGGTCAAGGTCTGCATCTCATGGATTTCTTGCCCTTGACCATCAAGGTATCGGACATTTACCTCTCCAATTTGCTCCGGATCGACAATGACATTGACCACATGTGTGGTATTCACGCTATAGGAGGCTTGTCGAGCCATAAAAATTGCTACATAGGAACCTGGGTTGCTTGGGTCAACATTGGTGTAGTAAGGATAGATTTGCGAGTCAGAAATGCTTTTTTCTATATTGCCGCTAAAATTTAGTTTAAACGCCTCAATGCCTAATGCTTTGGTTGAGAAATCAAACGTACTGTTTACAGGAATATGAATCGTATCGGGACTGCTTCCAAAAGCATACTCACCCGTAATTAAACGCTCGTAGAGTTCAAGTGTTTTCGTTTCCCCAGGCTGCAAGGTGATGGAATTTCCAACCGACGTGAATGCATAGTTTTGTCTTTGATTCGTGGTACCAACTTGCTTAATAAAATAGCCACCTGAAGGAAGTTGAATTATAACCTTTCCTGAACTGTCCGTGACTAACAATGTCACTTCACCAGATGTCGAGGAGGTCAATGTGAAATAAGCTCCTTGGATCGGTTGGTTTGAATTACCATCTAACACTTGAACCGTCAGTTGCCCATTGACAACTCTTGCAGCTGAAGCATTAACAGATGAGGGGACCTTATCTACAGTGCTTACAGCAGAATCTTCTTTAATATCTGATTCAGAAATATTTTTTTCATTATCACTGTTGACTTGCGTTTGCTCGTTTTTAGCATCCACACTCGATGAGGTCATTGATGTCATCGCAGCATTATCTGCTTCCGTTGAATCATTTGTATCATTAGATGGTGTAGCTATCTTTTCGTCTTGCTCCAACTGTTGGGAATCTGAAAAACCTTCGCTTTCCGCCATTACCTGAAATGCTGGCGTTACCACCGCAGCACTTAATAGGATTATTAAAGACATAATATGTTTAAATTTCTTTTTCACAAACTTTCACCTTAACCTTCTTTTTCAAAATTTATACTTTTTTATTCAAGCTTTTTTCACGCCTGAAAATCATTATAATTTATTAAATTTTAATTTACAAACATTTTTTTATTTATAGTATTCTCCACTCCTAGCTGAAGTTTTTATGCGGACTCATGAAATGCCCTTTATCTTGTGTATACCTGATTCATTTATCATTGAACTACATCACCTCTTCAGAATTTTATAATTCAAGTACCCTTCCCTTCAAGCAAATCCAGTGCAAATCAACGCAAAACTTCTTTGCATCATTGTTTTATCAACGATTTCCATTTTCCGAAAACAGGACACTATTTTCACCTAAGATTTACTTTCTTTTTTAAATGACTCATATAAAAATACCTCCTAATCTTCAAAAGAGATATTTTTTCAAATTTCCAACTCAGCATAATTGAATTAGGTATTATTTAAAAGAAAAAATCACTAACAATAATCGAGTTGCCGTGAATACCCAATGCGAAATTCTAAGCTAAACTCATTTTATTTTCATTTTTTGAAAACGAAGAAATACACTTGTGCATTTCTTCGTTAAATCGAGCTTTACAATTGTTTCTTTGAACCGCTTTATGATAGGATATGTCAGAAGGAGCATTGAAATGACTATAGCTGAAAAAATAAAAGAGAGTCGCTTGAAATTAGGACTCACCCAACAAGAAGTTTCCGAAAAATTATTTGTTACCAGACAAACGATCTCAAATTGGGAAAACAATCGAAGTACCCCAGACATCGATACATTGATCAAATTAAGTGATCTCTATCAAATCGATTTAGAGGCACTGCTGAAACCAGAACAATTAGCAGAAGAACCAGGAATAAAGCGTGAAGAAAAGAAACCAGCCTTCCGCCTTCCTCTATACTTGCTCAATTTGACTGCAGTCTTCGCTTGCGTTTTCACCGACTTCTTAACACCTACAGGAACAATGACCCTATGGACAGCTGCTGCACATTTTTTGTTACTAGTTAACTTTGTCCTTTTATTCGGTTTTTTCCTCACAAAAAAAAGACCCCTCCCTGCAAAAACAATTGTCTTTGCATTAGGAAAAGGTCTGCTGATCTTAGCCATTATATTAGGTTTTACTCTTTGGTCGAATAAAGGAGCTTCCGCTGATGCGTTACATCTGATCGGCCATAATTATGGTCATTTTGTCTATTTGATGTTTAAAGCAATTGGGGTGATTTATTTGTTTGATTGGCGGAAGTTTATAAATTAGTTTTATTGGAAATATTAATAAAATTATTATATTTATATATGATATTTTATTTAACAGCACCTTAATTATTTAGGATTAAGATCATTAAGGAATTTTTCAGTTAATGATTGAAGTTGACGATTCCGTTTTTTTATAAATTTGGCAGGTATTCCTGCCCATATAGAATATTCTCCTAATGAGTGATTAATTAAACTCATAGCACCAACAGCACTTCCTTCAGATAAAATACAACCGGGTAATATAGTACTCCCGGTTCCTATAATAACAAATTTTTCAAGAATCACGATCTTATCTTTAAGATTTTTATACTCATCTGAAATAAGAGGACTAGTCAGGCTATCTCCAGAATAATCATCACTTTTTCCATAGATACAAACTCTCGATGATATATTAACAAAGTCCTTTATAAACACTCCTTTTTCTCCAGAAAAGATTGAACTGTATGCAGCAATATGAACAAATGATCCTATATTAATATTACCACTAAGTATACAAAAATCATCTATTCTAACATTATCACCTACTGATATATTCGAAATATTATAAAAACTGCTTTTTTTACTAATACTTACGTTCTTTCCAACAAATTTAAAACCTAGATTTTCTAATTCTTCTTTAGAATAAAAACTTGATGGCAATACAATCATCCCCTTCTGAATTGTTTTATAAGTGTGCAAATTTTTTCTACATCTTGCTCTGACAAATCAGCATACATAGGAAGTGTGAGAACACGTTTACTGTATTTTAGTGCAATTGGTGTTTCAAACGGATCAAATTGATCGTGGTAACAATCGAAAGCACTAGTTATTGGATAAAAATACTTTCTTGCAAAAATATTGTTTTCTTCCAAGAATCTTTTTAGTTCATTTCTAGATCTGCCATAAATTTCTTCATTTAT
The DNA here is from genome assembly GCF_050546735.1 of Enterococcus sp. AZ095a. Classification (NCBI taxonomy): domain Bacteria; kingdom Bacillati; phylum Bacillota; class Bacilli; order Lactobacillales; family Enterococcaceae; genus Enterococcus; species Enterococcus sp. AZ095a. Next base: position 2,308,556 of record NZ_CP172953.1, read on the forward strand.
GATTATAGGAAAATAGGCATAGTTAGAGTCAACATTTTTCTGAATTGTAAATATATTCAAGCCTTCTATTTCATCAAGTAAAGTATGGTACTTAAGATAAACTTTTTTTCTTTTTTCAATTTCTTCATTAATATGCTTTAAGTTACAAAGTCCCATTGCCGCTGAAAATTCGTTCATTTTTGCGTTTGATCCAACAAAATCAACCAATTCTTCATTTCTAATACCAAAATTTTTTAAGCGAGATAAGTTTAATCCTAACTCATTCTCACTATAAGTCAGAGCCCCACCCTCAATTGTGTTGAAAACTTTAGTAGCATGGAAACTAAACATTGATAAGTCTCCAAAATTTGCAACTGATTCTCCTTTATATTTTTCTGAAAAAGCATGGGCAGCGTCATATATTACTTTTAATCCATATTTTTTAGAAATCCTATCAATCTCCTCTATATTACATATATTCCCATATACATGTACAGGAAGAATAGCTGATGTTTTATCAGTAATAAGACTCTCCAATTTAGATGTATTAATAGTAAAATCCGTTTCATTTATGTCACAAAAAACTGGCTTTAGTCCATTTCTAACTATAGCGTGAGTAGTTGATGCAAAAGTATAAGGAGTTGTAATAACTTCTCCCTTTAAATTAAGCGCTTGAATACCTAATTCAAGAGCCAAATGACCATTTGAAAATAATGAAACACCTTCACACTCCATATATCTTTGTAGTTCTCTTTCTAATTTTTGATGCTTTACTCCCATATTAGTCAACCAATGAGTTTCCCAAATATCTTTGACTTCTTCAAAATATTCTTCCATAGATGGCATTGAAGATTTAGTAACAAAAATTTTATTATCCATTATTTCTTCTCCTTTTAATAACATAATTGAGTATATACATAAAAGAGTCTAGTTTAAAAATATAAGAAAGTATCAAATATGAAACACTAGCTAGTATACCACCAAAAAAAACTGTCAAAAAATTGTTAAGAGGCATAAATGTGAAGATATATAATCCCACACCACAAGTAAACGAAATAAAAATATACGGAAGTATATCCTTAATTTGCTCTGAATAGTTGTAATCTAAAAGTTTCCTACTAGGAGCAATATTTATAATTAGTGATATTACGGAGCTAATTGCCGTTCCTACAGCAATAGCCATTGGTGTAGAAAATAATAATATCGCGGCAACCAAAATAATAACTCCTATAATTTTTTTGAAAATTTCCAGCTTTAAAAACAAATCACTTCTTCCCATAGCATTCAAAGCTTGCAAATTCGCAGTGTGTATAGGCATTAACGAAAATATAAAACAGCTAACTTGTAAGAACGGGACACTTTCCCTCCATTGATTGCCTAACAATAATGCTATAATTGGAGAACCTAATACCCCCAGAAAAGTCATTAAAGGAAAAATAAGAAATGAACTAGTTTTGACAGATCTTCTAACTACAGACTTCATTTTTATTTTATCATCTTGTATCTTTGATAAAGTAGGTAACATAACACTTTGAATAGCACCATTAACATTAGTTATGATTATTTGTGGAAATTGTTGTCCTTTATTATAATAACCTAAAATATTGGCTGAAAAACGTCTTCCTATAATTAAACTTTGTAGCTGTACATAAATTGTTTCTAAAAATGAAGAAAGTAATATTTTCCATCCAAAAGCAAACAAGGCTTTTATACTACTAAATGAAAATATTAATTTAGGAAACCATCTTACTCTATAAGATAGTGTTATGCAGTTTAAAAATGATGATATAAGCTGCTGGAATATTAAAGACCAAATGCCATAACCTCTTAATGCAAGAAAAATTCCTATCAAACCTGAAATTAAATTAGAAATTATTGTACTGTACAATAAAAAATGAAATTTCATTTCTCGTGAAACAATTGCTAATTGAACAGAATTAAAAGATCCAATAATAATTATTATAGATACTACTCTCAGATAGTCAGATAGATTTTCCATGCTATAAAAAATTTCTATTGTTGGCGCGGATAGAAATAAGATTAAATACAACACTATTGATATAAAAAAACTAATGTAAAATACTGAGGAATAATCTATTTCCGTCACATTTTTTTTCTGAATTAAAGATGTGCTAAAGCCAGATTGAACAAAAACTTGGGCTATATTAATAAATACAGTTAAAATTGCTACTATCCCAAAATCTTTAGGAGAAAGTAACCTTGCCAAAACCAATTGAATGACAAATGTTATAAAAAAACTTCCGAACCGTTCCAAGAATTTATACACTAACGATTTAATCACCATATCTATTGAATTCACATAAACTTATCCCTTCCGATTTTAATCGTTTTAAATACATATACTCAAGTCTAGTTGAATAAATGTATCGTTTAAACAATTATTAATTCTAACTACTTTTCAAATAATAGAGCCCACTCTTTAACAGCTTTGTCTATAGAAAAAAATTCAGAAACCACTCTACTATTATATAAAATATTTTCTTCATCATAATTAATAATTTCGAGAAAATCTTCTTTTTTCGCAATTTCCATATTATAAATTTTATACTTTTTTTCGAAATCTTTATACATGGAACTTTTTCCATACATATAAATCTTAGCGCCCAAATAAAATAAAATACGTATATTTCCCAAAGCTTGTTGTCTATCGTTATTAAAAAAAGCGACATTTATTTTTGATAATAATATATAATATTCTTTCTTATCCATAAAATTTGTTAACGGTATAAACTTGTCACCTAATATTTTCTTACCATAATTAATTATTTCATTTTTATATGTTTCATCACCATATGATAATGGAACATAGACTTTGAAGTTATTCTTTTGGTAATTACTTAGTAATTCAAATACCTCTTTATGCCTATTAGTTGCAGTTGCATTGTTACCAACAAGAATATTAATTTCCTCTTGACTTCCCATAGAACTCTCTTTTATTTTTTCAATATAATCTATTGTCTGGTAGTCAATATATCTAACATTATATTTCTCTCCGCATGTTTTATACCATCTTTTAGATAAATTAAAATCAGAATCAGTTAAAACAGCAATTTTCTTTAAACGTCTTGTAAGATTTTTTTTAAGTAGATATCTAATCTTCAACTTGAAGGTTTTATTCAGTACTTTATAATCATATAAGTCAGCTCCCCAAATCACCCATGAGGATTTTCGTGCTAAAAAAGGTATTAGAGAAAAAAAACTTAATGTCTTTGTATTCATGAAAAGCGAATGAAATACTACCTGATTTGATTTCAATATACTATAAATAAATCTGATATTAATTTGGAGTATCTTTACATTATCATAGGAAATAATTGGACTTATTAACTTGTCATAATTATCTTCTCCATATAAATAAAATATATGACTGTCAGTATTACTCATGTGATCATTGATCATTCTCACATAATCAGTAGTAAACTTTTCCTTTGGAAAAATATGAATGATATTTTGTCCCATTAATCTGCTCTCCTAAAAATTATTTACACAATGTCTAATCTATTCCGAAAATATCTCTTGTATATAGTTTATGACAAACTTCTCTTAGTCTATCTTCATAACGGTTACTTATTATTACATCTGATATTTCTGAGAATTCTTTAAAATCTTTTATGACTTTTGAATCATAAAAATAATTAGCATTTAGTGTAGGTTCAAAAACGACCACCTTAATCCCTTTTTGTTTTAATCTTTTCATTATTCCTTGAATTGATGAATATCTAAAATTATCAGAGTTTGCTTTCATTGTTAGACGATAAATTCCCACAACATTGGGGTTCTTATTAACTATTTGTTCAGCAATAAAGTTTTTTCTAGTAATGTTTGCCTCCACAATAGCACCAATTATATTACTAGGTACATCAGCATAATTCGCTCTCAACTGTTTCGTATCTTTCGGTAAGCAATAACCTCCATATCCAAAAGATGGATTATTATAATGATTTCCAATTCGAGGATCTAAACCTACTCCCTCTATAATTTGTTGACTATTCAACCCACGGATTTCTGCATATGTGTCCAGTTCATTAAAATATGCAACTCTCAAAGCAAGGTAGGTATTAGAGAAAAGTTTAATTGCTTCTGCTTCTGTAGAATTTGTTAATAGAACTCTAACATCGTTTTTATAAGAATTCTTTTTAAAAATTTCTGCAATTTCTTGTCCTCTATCTGAAACTTCACCTACAACAATCCTTGAAGGAAATAAGTTATCATATAATGCTTTTCCTTCTCTTAAAAACTCTGGAGAAAAAATAATATTCTCAGTATTAAATTTTTCTTTGACATCTAGAGTATAACCTACTGGAACTGTTGATTTAATGATAAATATTGCATTAGGACGAATTGTTAATACTTTTTCAATTACTTGCTCAACTGTAGAAGTGTTAAAGAAATTTTTATCCTCATCATAATCAGTCGGCGTCGCTATAATTAAATAATCCCCATAGTTTACTGCGTCTTCAAAATTTTTAGTAAATTCGATATTTAAATCATTTCTTTCCAAAAACTCTTGTATCTCTTTGTCCTCCAAGGGTGATTTTGCTTGCCTTAAAAGTTCAATTTTTTCTTCAACAATATCATAAGCTTTAACATATTCATTTTGAGATAATAATAATGCATTTGCTAGACCAACATAGCCTAGACCAAAAACAGAAATCTTCATTTTCATTCCACCAATACATAAATTTTATAATAACTTTTAATCATCTAAAAGATTGCATCATCAATTTTAAAGCTTCTTGCCATGTTGGGATTTCAAATCCCAACTCTTTTGCTTTTGAAAGATTCATCACCGAATATTGTGGTCGCTTCGCCTTTTGTGGGAACTTGGAAGAAGGAATCGGCTTGACAACTACATCTGAATCTTTTAGTATTTCGCACGCAAATTCATGCCATGAGCAGCTGTTATCATTGGAAAGATGATAAATTCCAGTCGGTGCTTGCTTTTCGATAACATAAAGCATAAATTCTACTAATGTTCGTGTCCAAGTTGGGCGCCCATATTGATCATTGACTACTGTTAAAGTCTTATGTTCCTTAGCTAATCGCTTCATGGTATAGACAAAATTGTGTCCGTACTGTCCAAAGACCCAAGAAGTACGAATAATATAGTAATCCTCCAATATTTCTTGTACTGCTTGTTCCCCTAATAATTTGGTTCTTCCGTATTCATTTTGGGGATTTACTTGATCATCGACTTGGTATTCGCCAACTTGCTTTTCTCCATCAAAAACATAGTCAGTACTGATATAAACAAGTTTTGCACCTACAGCTTTTGCAGCCAGGGCCACATTTCTTGTGCCGGTGACATTGATTAACTCATCTAATTCTTTGCCTTCTTCTTCTGCTTTATCAACTGCGGTATACGCAGCACAATGAAAGATAACCGATGGGTGGATTTCTTTTACTTTCTCCATCGTGACCGTTTCATCTGTGATATCCATCTCTTTCGCATCGGTAGACACGTAGTCAATACCTTTTTCATCAAATAGATGACGTAATTCACTGCCTAATTGGCCATTTCCTCCTGTTATTAAGTACATAGATGATCGCTTCCTTTCAAAAAAGCAGGATCTCTCCTGCTTTTGATTCCTTATTGTCCCTGTTCTGCGTAACTTTTCTCAACTTGATCTTTTTCATCTTGCCACCAAGAAGGATTGTTTCGATACCAGTCGATCGTATCAGCTAGACCTTCTTCAAAATCCGTGAACATCGGCTGCCAACCCAATTCTTCTTTTAATTTTGAGGCATCGATGGCATACCGCAAGTCATGACCGGGGCGATCAGTCACATGATCATAGGCATCTTTTGGCTCTCCCATCAATGTTAAAATCGTTTCAATGACTGATTTGTTGTCTGCTTCTCCATCAGCACCAATCAAGTAAGTCTCGCCAATTCGACCTTTTGTTAAGATTGTCCATACTGCTGAAGAATGATCATTTGTATGGATCCAATCGCGAACATTTTTTCCTTCACCATATAATTTTGGTCGAATGCCACTCAGAATATTCGTAATTTGGCGTGGAATAAATTTTTCGATATGTTGGTAGGGACCATAATTATTGGAACAGTTAGAAAGGGTTGCCCGCAAACCGAACGAACGAACCCAAGCTTTGACTAATAAATCAGAGCCAGCCTTTGTGGAAGAATAGGGACTAGATGGGTTATAGGGTGTTTGGTCGGTAAACTTCTCCCCTGGTCCTTCCCCATGCCCTGGAAGATCTTTTCGTAACGGTAGATCGCCGTACACTTCATCGGTTGATACGTGGTGATAACGCACATCGTATTTTCGACAAGCTTCAATCAATGTATAGGTACCAATCAGATTTGTCTGAACAAAAGGAAATGGATCTTTCAATGAGTTATCATTGTGTGATTCTGCAGCATAATGAACCACTGCATCGGTTTGCTGGACCAACTGATCGACTAATGCGCTGTCAGCAATATCGCCAACCACTAACTCTACACGATCTTTTGGAAGACCCGCTAGATTTTCTTTGTTTCCAGCATAAGTTAGTTTATCTAAAACAGTGACATGGATCTCTGGGTGATGATTAACGACATAATGGACGAAATTTGACCCAATGAAGCCTGCCCCTCCGGTTACAATGATTTTTTTCATGTCCACTCGCTCCTTATATCTCGCCATAAATAAACGGGTTTTGTTCTTCAAACGCTTTTAAAGTTGGGTGATGTTGGTCTTTTTCCGAAAGAATCGCTTTTTCTTTTGCAATGGGCCAATCGATCGCCAAATCAGGATCATCAAATGCAATACCTGCATCAGCCTGAGCATCATAATAATTATCACACTTGTACAAAAAGTTTACATTTGAAGTCAATGTCATGAATCCATGAGCAAATCCTTTAGGGACCAACAATTGTCGCTGATTACTTTCAGATAAAATATAGCCTTCCCATTCTCCATAGGTTGGACTTCCTTTTCTAATATCAACGATTACATCTAAAACGGCACCCGTCACCACACGAATCAATTTGGTTTGCGCGGCAGTTCCTTTTTGAAAATGAAGTCCTCGCAAAACACCTGCTTCAACGGACAAGGAATGATTGTCCTGTACAAAGGTTTGTGTGATTCCTGCTTCTTGAAAATCAGCTTGAGAATAGCTTTCGGTGAAGAAACCACGATGATCACCAAAGACAGCAGGCTCTAAAATCAAGACATCTGTCAATTTTGTTTTTGTTACGGTTAATTTTCCCATGTTTATGCCTCACTTGCCAGGTTCAATAAATATTGACCATATTGATTTTTTTTCAATGGTTGTGCTAATGCGATCAATTGCTCCTGATTGATATAACCCATTCGATAAGCAATTTCTTCTAAACAAGCAACTTTAAGATTTTGTCGCTTTTCAATGGTTTCAATGAACGTGGATGCTTCTAGTAAGGACTCATGTGTACCTGTATCTAACCAAGCAAATCCCCGTCCCATCACTTCTACTGAGAGTTTTCCTTCTTCAAGATACTTTTGATTGATATCGGTGATTTCCAATTCTCCTCGTTCAGAAGGGACAATTTTTTTAGCAATCTCAACAACTTGATTATCATAGAAGTATAAACCTGTCACGGCATAGCTAGACTTTGGCATAGCGGGTTTTTCTTCAATCGAAACAGCTTGCATCGACTCATCAAATTCTACCACACCAAAACGTTCTGGATCGTTTACATGATAACCAAATACCGTGGCACCTTCTTCTTTTTGAGCAGCTTTTTGTAACATCTTAGATAAGCCACCGCCATAGTAGATATTATCTCCTAAAATCAGGCAGACACTCTCATTTCCAATAAATTCTTCCCCAATGATGAAAGCTTGTGCAAGGCCATCTGGTGAGGGTTGTACTGCGTATTCTATCTGAAGTCCTAATTCCCGTCCATCACCAAAGAGCTCTTCGAATCGCGGGGTGTCCTGCGGTGTAGAGATGATCAAGATCTCTTTAATGCCAGCCAGCATCAGCGTAGACATAGGGTAATAGATCATTGGCTTGTCATAAATTGGCATCAATTGTTTCGATGTTGCTTTTGTGAGTGGATACAATCGTGTGCCTGATCCTCCTGCTAATATAATTCCTTTCATAGCATCAATTCTCCTCTTAATATTTATGATTTTTTAATATTATTATTTTAATCTGTTTGAGAGAAACTTTATCACTGGGATCATTGTTTTACCAAAATCAAAGTTTTGTTCTCCAAATTCTCTTATATCCTTAGGATGTATATTTTTGATAAGTATGCTCAAATAAAATTGGATGACCTCAGTAATATCAATTGAATTATCATTTGCTGGCACTCTCATGTATGCTTTAAATTCTTTCATATCATCCAACTCTGTTTCAACACCGGATATGATAGGAACTCCTCTAGCTAAATATTCCTTTCCTTTTAAGGAACTATTGTAATAAACATTTGATCTATGTCTACCAAGAGCATCTACACCTATATCTGATTTATCAAACACTCTATCTAAATCTTTCCCAGTTAACTTCCCATGAAATATGACCTTATCGGAAATGTTGTATTCTTTCACCATATTTTTATAAGTATTAAGCACATCTTGATTTCCATCACCAACAATATGAAATTTCACATCAATATGAGAGTTTGTATTTTCATAGTTTTTCAATCCTGTTATAATCCTGTCATATCCATGCCATTCAGAAATAGAAGCAACACCTATTAAATCAATTGTATTGTTTTTAAGATTATTATTTTTCAGTGGAACTCTTTTAAAATCCACACCATTGGATATTGTTATGGTCTTAATCCCGAAGATTATTTTGTCCTTTGAAAAAGTTACTATTCTATCAATCGGTTTTAATTTACCTCTCCAATATTTATCTTTTCTTAAAGAAAAGACATTTTTCAAAGTCATTTTTATTTCATTGTCGTATGGATATGTGGGTATTTCCATCAATATTATTATATTAGGATTTAATTCTTTTACTTTATTTATCAATTGGATAAATTTTTTTGTTAATACTGAAGGCTTCCTAATATAAATAAAATTAAATTCATTTATTCTAGGTATGATTTTTTTCAACTGATTATAGTTAGCAGAAAAATAAGGTAACTTATTTTTTAGCTTTTCAAAAAAACTGTATTTTATTTTTACTAATTCCATTGCACCAAGATTCTGTTCCATTAATCTTATTTGACTAAGAATCTTTTTTTCTATACCTGGTAACGATGCAAACTCTTCACAAATATATAGTCCTTTAATCAATATAAAACATCCCTTATTATAACTTTTTTAATATACCAACTATTCGTATTTATAGACTTAGAACAACCTAAATTATTTAAAACATCCAATTTTCTAAAAACATTGGTAAAAAGCTTGTTTGTAGAATAGGTAAAACTTCAAAAAACAATATGATAATTATAAAAATCCCGTTCAAACTGTATAAGAAAAGTCTTTCCTGTCTATTGAAAAAATATCTATTTTCTTTTTTCAAGAATAGGAGGTTGATTATTATAAAAGCTGGTATAGCGTTCCTCATCAGTCTCCAATACGTCAAATCAATTATATACAAAGGAATAAATAGTGAGGAAAAAAATACGAATGACGATAGTATTCTAATTACTGATTTATCTCTAGGATTTATAATTTTATGGACTTTATTGCTATAAATGAAAGTTACCACTAGTATAATGAAAGAGAGAAACCAAAATACTAAAAAGCCCAAATCAACCTTTCTTATCAAGTAGAAACTTTGATCAGTTCCTATCAAAAAGTTATTTGTAATAAAATCTAGTAGTGGAATATAAATATCAGGTGTCACTAATAAAATAGAGAAAAAGAAAATGATAAAAATATAAACAAAAATATGTTTACCTTTTCTTAAAAAAAACAAAAAGAATGGAAACAACAAATAAAAAAGACCAAGCTTCTGAATAGAAGAAGATATTATTACAATAACCAAAAAAATAACATTGTTTTTAAAATTGTTGTTTTCTATTAAATATTTCAAACCAAAAAGTACGAGCGAAATCATTAAAAAATTTCGGATTTGAATACTGTCCAATATCATTAAGTAAGGTATATATATAATCCAATATAAATCTTTTTTTACATTGAGATTATTTAAGAATTTATTAACAAATAAAAGTGATATAAATATTACTATTAATCTAAATGCATTATATGAGAAACCAAGCGACCGAGCAGAATCCATTAGCATACTAAACCCAAGTTCTAAACCAGATATATTGTAATCATAAATGTATTGATAATTAAGATAGTCGGGATTATTTGTTACCCCTCCCATAAGTATTAAAACTAAAAAAATTAATAAACAACTTATTATTTTATTGGTTTTTTTATGACAAGAATTGTAAATACCTAAAATATAAATAAATATAGATAGACTAATTAACATTGCTTGAATCCCTCAAGTTTTTTATTTTAGTTAATTTAGTTTTGTCTCCCCATATTGCTCTCGAGTCATATATACGATCCGGGTATTCACCATATTTCAATTTTATGTTGTAGTTATTTTCATCAATAAATGCTTCAACTCTTTCTGAAAGTCTTAATGGTTCACCTGAACAAATGTTTATTATCCCATTCACTAAGTCTTGAGTTACAACTTCTACTACATCTTTGCAAAATTGATCATAATCTATAAAATCATATAAGTTTTTTCCGGTATTAAACGGAAACTCAACTTTATTGTCTTTGGCTTGTTTAGCTATTTTAGAAAAAATTGAATTTCCCTGAACATTATTATCAACAATATAAAAAGCTCTTAGCCATTGGAGCGAAAAATCAGAGCTCTGATTTTCTTTGATTAAATAATCTCGCAAGCAATTTTTAGCTATACCATAATTACTCAACGGGAAACACGGAGTATGTTCCGTAATCTTCCCCTCAAAAAAACCTATTTCATGCATTGTCCCCATAACAGATATTTTTGTTTTGCCATGAGCAATGAAATGATCCAAAAATTTTATATGTTTTGCTAAATCTTCTAAATGCGAACTATCATTGTGTACAAAACCATTTCTCCATGCTAAGTGAAGCAATATATCCGGTTGTCCAAAATAATAATATGGATCTTCTACAGCAAAAATATCGCAGTTATATACTTTTCCTTCTAACTCGATACTATTATTAATATCTGCAATATGTACCTCATGGGATGTTTTTAGTAAATCTTTTACAATCCCTTTTCCTAAATATCCATTTGATCCAGTAACTAGTATTTTCATTTAACAGCCTCCTAAATAATACGCTTGTATTTCCGAATTATATTCGCTCTTCTTTTAATTAATATTTTGTATTTATAAAAAAATGATTTATGTGTTAAAATACAATAAGTTTTAAAATCTTTTTTAAACAAATTATATCTAGCCATTGTTTTACTATAATCATCGTATTCCTCTCCAGAAAAATTCTGATAAATATTTCCAGCAACGACTTCTATTTCTTCATGTTCGTTTAAATTGATTTGATGAAAAAGTAAATAGTCTACCATATCCAAAAAAAGCCGTTCATCATATCCATTAATTTTTCTCACTATATCGGAATGTAATACTAAACAACTATTTATGCAAATTAAATCTTTATATATTCCAGGTACTTTTATAATTTTATTATTATAGGCTTTTGGAGACCCTATACCAGATTTAAATTTTATAATTCCAGTTTTAATTTTTATTTCAGGAATATCTTTAATTGCTTGATTTATATTATTTAAATATTCTTTCGAAACCAATGTATCTTGATCTAATGTCATAATCCAAAAACTATTATGTTTATTTTCAATATATTTAATTGCACAATTATAAGCTTTACTGATTCCTTGATTCCCTTCCATATCTAAATAAATCATTTGATTTGATTCGGAAAAAATTTTGTTTTTTTCTTTTATTATTTCATCTATACTATTATCAACAATAAGTATTTGATTAGTATCATTGATATTTAATATAGAGCTATTTTCTGCTAACGGTTGATTGTATACCACCACAATATAAAACAACTTATCATTTCTGTTCATATTTAAACCTCTTCGTTCTTCTAAACAAATTAATCAATGTATATATTCTTTGAGAAAGTTTCTGGATAATTGATCTTTGACTTGTTTCACCAGTCACATTAGTTCCATGCCTCCTATACAAAACTAATGGCTGCTCAATTAATTTCACCTTGAAGTTATGCTCTGCAATCAAAGTAATCCAATAGTCATGGGGAGAAAATTTTTGTTTAGCCGGAAAAGGTAAAATTAAATTATAGACATCTTTATTAAATGCCATAAATGCACCTACATATCTTGTTTTTAAGGTGTTATACCAAAATCCCTTCTTTACATTATATTTCTGAAAATGCGTTTCATTAAGTTTAATTAGATTTTGATCAGTAATATACCCATCACTTATAACAAAATCATAATTATTTAAAAATTTTTTGCAAATCACTACCTTATTCTCCATCCACACGTCATCTTGGTCAGACAAGAAAAAAATATCGCCAGTAGCTTTATTTAAAGCATTTTCGAAATTTTTTGTATAACCTTTTTCCAAAGTATTTTGGAAAAATTTAATTCTTTCATCATCATATGATTTAATAATATGAACCGTTTGATCAGTCGAACCATCGTCAGATATAATTAATTCGTCCTCTGCATCAAGTTGTAATAGAATAGAATCAATTTGCTGTTTAATAAATCTTTCACCATTATACGTAGCCATGCAAACCGAGATTTTTTTATTCATTTATTCTCTCCCACTGATTGGTATGTTTGTTAAATTTTTTTATTACTTTTCCAGGATTTCCGACATAAATACTATTATTAGGAACATTTTTAGTTACAACAGTATTAGCTCCAATTATTACACCATTACCAATCGTTACTCCAGGAAGAATAGCAACATTTTCACCAATCCAAACACGATCACCAATAACTACTGCAGAACAAGTTAATTCTCTTAAATCTGGAAAACTTTCCGGCGAAGATTGATTGAGTTCATTATATTTCCCATGAGAAGTATCTGAGATAAATACATTAGATGCTACTAAACAATTATTTCCAAATAAAACTTTTTGAGAAGCTACAATATGGACCCTATCTCCTATTTTACAATCGGTTCCAAATATTAGTGTTTTGCCTTTTTTGGAAATACCATTTCCTAAATCAAATCGGCAATATCTTCCTACTGTAAATCCTTTTTGATAGGACAATAGATTTTTACTTCTGATATAAAACGGTCTTCTGATTAATCTTGCTTTTCGGTAAAAAAACTTTGTCAACACTAAATAATAAAACAGCTTAATAGATTCTCCTAAAGGATAATTTTTCAACATAAATAATCTCCTAAGTCATCATATCCTAAAATTATTCTAACAAACTTATCAATTTCATATTGTTCATAAATTTCTTTTGGCACATCATGCGAGGGAGAGAAAATGAATTTAACTAGATTTGAAATTGAGTAAGCATTTTCTAATATAAAAATATTTCTAGAATCATAAAAATTGTAATTCCTGATGTTTTTGTTTGTAGTTATAAGTTTTTTATTAAATCCCAGAGTTTCTATTGTTCTCATAGTAAGCCCGGTTTGTTTTGAATGCTCAACATCAAAAACAACAGAAGTGCTTTTAAGCAATTTATAATTTTCTTTTTCAGATAATGGAATAAATTCAAACTCCTGTTTTTTAGAATTTTTAAAATTTACATCAAAAATTTTATTATATAAATATTGAAGTTTATTTAAATACAGATAAGAAAAAACATTTACACCTTCAGCTTTCAGAACTGGAAAAAGTTCTTTTATAACTTTATATCTATTTGAATGAGCAGTGCAGACACTTAATAAATCAATATTTTTATCAGTATACGTATCTGCAGTTTCTACTATTTTTTTATTATAAAATAATGGAAGAAAACTTAGTTCGGTTATTTCTTTAGAATCTAATAAATCAAATGTATATCTTCTATTGTAAAATTTTAATGTATTATATATTTCCGGATATATTTTAATTGAATCATAAGTATAAAAAACAAATTCTGCTTTCGTGAAAATTCCTTTCAGCTTTTTTAAAAAAGTTGCATCAACAGTTTTACCATTAAGGACAAAAATTATATCATATTTTCTTTCACGAGTAGATTCAATTATTTTATTGAAATACCTTTTGTTAAAAGGTCTAGTTACTTTCGCGTTCAACTTCGATATTCCTTTGAACCAAGAATTTTGACTTGGTCTGTCGTCAAAAAAATCCACACAAAAACCATACTCTTCAAATTTTCCGATTAATTGTTCTTCTATACTAAAAAATTTAGTTCCGATAAATAAAATCCTCTTATCCATACTTGTCTCCATTTTTTTGAAATCGATTATATTATAATAAATCGTAAAACCCACGACCATAATATAAATCGCCAAATACTTTATTAATTATACTTATTTTTATTTTTTTCAGAAAAAACATTTTTACTAAATAGGTTTCCTTATTATTCTTCAATCTCAAATTTCTAATCATAAACGAAGTATTAATATATTCTGCATCTTGGGGATGGTAATACCCATAAAAATTTGTATCTACCAGTTTTTTTATATGCTTCGACAAAAGATTACTACTAATCATACTTCTTTTGTTATTACTATTTGGAAACATAACTGCATATCTGCTTAATATTTTTAGCTTTTTATAATTACCCGGGGCATGCTCACCATATACCATAGGAGGTCTTACTATTGCCACTTTAAAACTATCAGAACTTAACTTTAATAATATATTTTCCGCTAGAAGTTTTGATTTTCCATAATGATTTTGGGGATTACACTCTGTACCTTTATTGATTTCACCGTTTTGTGTACCAAAAACTGACATGCTACTGAAATAAATGAATTGTTTTACACCATCATATTTTGATTTTTTTGCTAACTCTTCACTTAGTGCTGTATTTATAGAATAATATATACTTGAATTAACATTCCTTTTATGAACAATGCCGGCAAGGTGAATAACTGAATCAAATTCTGAAAAATTAACATTTTTCCACTCTTTTCCTCGAACACTTATTGTATCAACAATATAATCATCTGGAAATTTGCTAATATATTTTAAAAATGAATTACCAATATAGCTATTTTCTCCTGTAATTAGAATTCTTTTCATTCGATTTCCTCCTTCTTCATCGTTCCAGTCCCGCCTTCAACGACACCGTCACTTTTGAAAACAGAAGTAATCGTACCAAAGAAGCATTTTATATCCATCCTTAAACTAATATTATCCGTATATTTGCCATCTAACTTGGCCTTAATTGGAATCTCAAGCTCGTCTCGACCACTAATTTGAGCCAACCCAGTCAATCCTGGTCGAATATTATTTGCCCCATACTTATCACGTTCTTCGATCAAATCATATTGATTCCATAGCGCTGGACGAGGCCCAATGACAGCCATATCGCCTTTAATAATATTGAATAATTGAGGCAGCTCATCCAAACTGGTTTTTCTTAAAAATTTCCCGACCTTGGTGATATAAAAATCAGGATCTTCTAAAAGATGTGTTGGCATTTCTTTTGGTGTATCAATCTTCATTGTTCTGAATTTATAAATATTAAAATGAGTTTTATTTTTACCAACCCGTTTTTGCTTGAAAATAATGGGTCCCTTAGAATCTAGTTTTATTGCTAAACATAAAAGTAATAAAACTGGTGATAACACAACAATCCCCATTAACGACAAAATAAAATCAATGATTCGTTTCAATCCATCCTTGTACAACAAAACCCACTCCTATTTGTTTGAAGCATTTGCAAATTTCACAATTTCATTAGCCAATGTAGCACTATCTTTAGGAAGTGCATCTACAAAACAAAGTACCTCTTCCAATGAATATCCTTTGATATTCCCAACAAAAATTTTCTCAAAGACTGCTTCATCATTTCGTTCTTTATCCAGCAAAAGCTCTTCATATAATTTTTCCCCAGGTCGAATCCCGGTTTCAATAATCTCAATCTCTTCTTCACTATAACCACTTAGACGAATCATATTCTTCGCAAGATCAACGATTTTCACCGGTTCGCCCATATCTAAAATGAAGATTTCGCCACCTTTAGCAAGTGCCCCTGACTGAATAACCAAGCGACTAGCTTCTGGGATCGTCATGAAATAGCGGGTCATACGAAAATCAGTTACTGTGATTGGTCCACCTTTTGCTATTTGCTCACGGAATACTGGAATCACACTGCCTCTTGAACCTAATACATTGCCAAAACGCACAGCAGAAAATTTCGTGCAACCTTTTTCATTTAAGCCGGTAACAATCATCTCAGAGATGCGTTTTGTCGCTCCCATGACGTTAGGAGGGTTATTGGCCTTATCTGTAGAGACCATTACGAAGTTCTTCACTTTCGCGGCTTTGGCAGCTTCAGCAGTATTCTTGGTTCCGTAAATATTATTTTTGACTGCCTCTTTAGGATTGTATTCCATCAACGGTACGTGTTTATGGGCTGCCGCATGATAAACGATATCCGGTTTGACTTCCTTCATGATTTCAAACATCTTTTCTCGATCTTGTATATCTGCTATAACGGGAACGATTTCGGTAATATTGTCTTTAAAATTGATTTTCAACTCACGGTCAATTAAGTAAATCGAGTTTTCGCCATGTCCTAATAAAACTAGTTTTTTAGGATTGAATTGAATCACTTGGCGACAGATTTCGGAACCGATCGATCCACCAGCACCAGTCACTAATATCGTCTTTCCAGTAATTTGATCTTTGATGGAGTCGATATCCAATTTGACTTCGTCTCTGCCTAGCAAATCAACGACATCGATTTTCTTCAAACGTGATGTGCTGATTTTTCCAGAGGCGATTTCTTCCATTGATGGCATCGTGTTGACTTTGACATGCAAAGGTTCAATTAAGCTAAAAATACTCCGCAATTTTTTCCGTGACAAGGATGGAATAGCGATCGTAACCATATTGATCTCATACTTTTGAATCAAATCAGGTAAATCACTGATACAACCCAAGACTTTTTTACCAGAAAGATAAGTGTTTCGTTTATTCGGATCATCATCGACAAATCCGATAATATTAATGTCACTTGCCGTTTTCGAACCTACAAAGCTATTATAAAGAATACGGCCGCCTTCTCCTGCACCGACGATCAGGGTATTTTTGACAACCTCATTGGACGTCCCCCTCATGTTTTTTCTTTCAATATAGATCCGCCAAATCAATCGACTAGCAATAATCAGAAAGAGCGAAAGAAAGTACGTAAAGATCACTAAGCGCACGCTATAGGTTTCGTCACCGAAAAACAAGATTACGTTACAAGTAAAAGCGCTGCATGATACAGCCAAGAAGATAGCAATCATTTCTTTCAAATTCGTGTAACGATTGATCCGAGAAAAAACACGAAACACGGAACCATAAAAAAGATAGAAACCGACAGAAAGGCTCACCGACATCAATGTAAATTCTTTTGGAATCGCCACAAAGGGTTTCATAAAATAAACTGCTGCTATATTCGCTGCTATGATCAATAAACTATCTACAACTATCAAAGTTACAATTTTTCTTCTTCTCGTTAATTCAAACAACCCAGTTGCCCCCTAAAATAACCCGAATTTCTTTTTTTTCACTTCTGTAAAAGCTGGAAAACTGATTTGATCCCCGTTTATCAAATCTTTTGCTACTTGTTTCATCAATGTCACTTTGAGCATGCCAAAATCTTGCTCAATTTGCTCATAAGCTTCTTTTAAATTAAAGGTGCGTTTTGTAACGCCATGGGCATCCGAAGCGACCATCTGAACAAGATTATGTTCAACCATTGTTTTTGCTGTTTTTTGGATTTCTTTTCCAAATACGCCGACATAACTTGGCGCAGTTAACTGTGCCAAACAGCCCATATCCAAAAAAGGGATGAGATTGTTAGGGTCTTTTCTAAAATGAGCATTCCGCTCGGGGTGGACAATGACTGGAGTCTTTCCCAGCTGTAGTAAATCGAAGAATATTTGTTCTGTATACGTAGGAACTTCAATCGTAGGAAATTCTATCAAGATATACGTATCATCAAGATCTGTAAAAAGGATGTCATTTTTCTGTATATCCTCAATTAAATCTCCTGTTATCCTAACCTCTTGCCCCTCAAGAACTGTCAAGGGCAGGTTCCGTGCGTCTAATTCTTCTTGTAAAGAAGTAACGAGAGAAATGACCTCTAACTTCGGATTGCGGTATTTTCCATTGTTATGATGTGGGGTACAAAGGATATGCGTAATTCCTTGGCTAATCGCTTTTTCAGCCATAGCAATGCTCGCATTGATGTCTTCTGCACCATCATCAATTCCTGGTAAAATGTGGCAATGTAAATCAATCATTTCTCTCGTCTCCTTCAAATTAATTAATTTCCATAATAATAGTAGTAACCTGAATCTTTCGAGTGTTCGGCACCGTTATAGACCACCCCAATGATTCTTGCTTGAACCATATTCAAAAGATCTCTCGCTTTTGTTAAGGATTCTTTACGTGCAACATTTTCTCGAACCACTAAGATCGTCCCATCTGCTTTAGATGCCATGATTTGTGCATCGGTGACTGCTACAACTGGTGGCATATCAAAGATAACCACATCGTAAAGGTTTTTCGCTTCTTCCATCACTTGGTTCATTCGTGCTGACCCAAGTAGCTCAGATGGATTTGGTGGTTTTGGTCCGCTGGTTAAGACAGATAAATTATCAATCACCGTTTTTTGAGCTGCTTCAA
Organism: Enterococcus sp. AZ095a; assembly: GCF_050546735.1. Classification (NCBI taxonomy): domain Bacteria; kingdom Bacillati; phylum Bacillota; class Bacilli; order Lactobacillales; family Enterococcaceae; genus Enterococcus; species Enterococcus sp. AZ095a. The sequence goes on from NZ_CP172953.1 coordinate 2,327,289, forward strand.
GGACGCTCGTTGAGGTACTTAATACGGTACTCAATCCACTCGCATTGTTTAAGCTGAATGTTTTGTATACAGTAGGCTTTCGCATATCGGCATCAACTAACAATACTCGTTGTCCTGATTTTGCAAAAACAACCGCTAAATTAGCTGAAGTTGTCGATTTCCCTTCACCTGGACCAGAAGAAGTAACAACAATGGTCTTGATTTGTTTATCTGCTGAAGACGCAAATTGAATATTTGTACGGATCGTACGATATTGCTCTGAGATTGGTGAAGAAGGATCAATTAGCGTGATCAAACTTACTGCATGTGTCTGTGTCCCAGTACGTTCTTGTTTTTTTGCCATCATTGTTCCCTCCTAGACCCGGCTACGACTACGGCGTGATTCTGCCGTTTTGTCGCCTTGCGGTTTCTTAATAAATGGTGCGCTTGGCTTTTTCTGAATGGTCGCAGCCAATTCTTTTGGTGACATTTGGGGTACAGTACCCAATACGGTAAAGCCTAATGTTTCGGTTACAAATTTATCATCTTTGACAGTTCGATCTAGTAGCTCCAATAAGAAGGCTAAACCGACACCGACCATGATCCCTAATACCAGACCAATGGCTAAATTTAGTTTGTTGTTAGGTGAAACTGGTGTAGTACTAGCTACCGCACTTGAAATGATTGAGATTTTATCAACATTCATAACATCTTGAGCATTTTCTTGAAAGACCAATGCTGTTGTGTTGGCAATATTTTGCGCTGACACTGCATTTGTACTAGTTGCCTGAATGGAAAACATCTGTGAGTTCTGTGACTGGTTGATCGAAATGGATTCTTTCAATTGTCCGACAGTCAAGTCAAGGTTATTTTCAGACTCCAAACGATCCTTTACTTGTGTCATAACCAAGTCACTGACAATCATATCTTTATACGTATTGATCATTTGCAAGTTTGTATTCACATCGTTGGCATTGGTAGTTTCGGATTGTGGCAATGTCACAATCAACTGAGCTTGTGAACTGTATTTCGGTGTAATGACAAAGAAGGTGAATATTCCTGCTAAAGCTAAACCAGCAAACATTGAAATAAAAATAGCAGCTAAGTGTTTCCGTAGAATTGCGAATATTTCTTTTAAGCTAATTGTTTCTTCCATCTTTTCTCCACTTTCCTATTCATTCTCTAGATTTAGTTGAGCTTTCAACTCTTTTTGAACTCTTGCTAGTTCTTCGTCACTCACACGCTGATATGAGATGCCGTCTTGCATGAATCCTTCCCCTTGCAACTGATCTTGTTTGATCGTTTGAAAGGCACTGCGATAGTTAAATGCTAAGGTTCGCATGTCATCGAAACTCATATCTGTCTTCATGTTTTGCTCAACGGCATTTAAGATCGTTTGATATTGGGTGATTCCATCAAGACTCAAGACTTTCTTAACGATCCCTTCAACGATTTTACGTTGGCGTTCTTGACGTCCATAATCGCCGTTTGGATCTTCATAACGCATTCTTGAATAGGCAAGGGCTTGTTCGCCATTTAGTGATGTACGTCCGATAGCAAAATCAAAGCCGTCTTGCGAAAAGGTGATTTCATTATCAACTTCAATGCCGCCAACCGCATCGACTAATTCTTTCAAACCAGCCATATTGATTGATACATAATGATCGATCGGAATATCCAAGAATTTTTCTACGGTATTCATTGCCATCGCTGGTCCACCAAAAGCATAGGCATGATTAATTTTATCTGTCGTCCCATGTCCAACGATATCAACATAGGAATCTCTTCCAATACTCACCACCGTCGTCTGATTGTCTTGTGGGCTGATGGTCGCAACCATCATGGTATCAGAACGTCCTTGTTCGACTCTTCCTAAATCACCGGTATCGATCCCCATCAGTAAAACCGAGAAGGAATCTTTTTGGGATAGGTCGACATCATTTTCACGTAGACGATCTTCTCGATCACGTTCGACTGATTGATAGGTTTCTTGAATTGAGCTTGATACATCAAAATATAATTTTGCAGCGACACCGATCATTCCGATGACTAACACTGCAACGATTGAAAAGATGATTAAAAAGATTTTTTTTCCTTTTGACATTTGCTTTCCTCCAGTTATCTCTATTTTCTTCGATACATCTTTAAATTAGTAAACAGTGTCTGAACTTTGATCTGTCCAGGTGCCATCTCCTGCGGATGTATCCTCTGAATAACTTTCCGTTGAAGCGGGGGGTGTATACGTGCTGTATCCTGTGTACCCCATTTGGGTAGCGACTTTATCTGCTAATTCGGTGAATTTCTCTTTCAATTCTTCGTTGCGAACTTTGCTGATACTGTCGACTGCACTCAGGTATTTTTCTAAGGTGACTTCACTTGTCACCTCATCCCCATCAAGCATTTCATCAAAAGTTTCTTGTAATTTTGCAATGCGGTCCAATTGAGTATCCGCATATTCTAAATAGGAAACGACTAACTCTTTCCATTTACTATCCTCAAAAAAGCTCAGATTTTCACGGACATTCCCGACATCCGTTTCTTTTAGATCAGCTCTAATGATGACATCATTTTCAGCACTTTGCCAATTTGAAACACCTTCAGTAAATAAGGCTTCCGTATCCGCTTGTACTTTTAATTTTGCCTCGATGTCTTTTAGCTGATCATCAAGGGCGGTTTTTTCTTGTTGGATCTCCACTGACTCACTTGGCAGTGCATCATCATCGATCCCATAATCGTCTGCAGATACTTTCACTGCAGAAAGTTTTGCGACTGTTTTAAGAACGTCTTCTTCTTTAAGATCTTTTCGCAAAAACGTTTGATCTTCGTTGCTGTAAAATTCAGCAATTTCATTTGACAACTCATTGATGCGATCTTTTTCGCTGGCAATCGCTGTCTGTGCATATTCGACTCGTTGCTGATATTGCCTTTGGTTATTTTGTCGGTAACCAATAAAACAAATTGCAACGGCGCCAATACCAACGGCTAAAACAGTCAAAGTCTTTATTAACGGCTTTCCCATGAACACACTCCCTACTTCAATTGTGCTTGTTTAAGCATTCTGCCTTCCTCTCACATAATAAAGGCAATTCTAGTTTATTATAAGAGAAATGTATCATTAAATAAAGGAAATTCCCGTTTTTTATTTATTAAGGTATATTTTTCGTCAATAAAAGACTTATATCATGCCAAACATCAGTTATTTTAAAAAACCATAAATAACGTCTACTTTACTTGACAGTTTTTTTAAACCCTCATTTTAAATAATGAGTAATTCAGTTATAATCGTTGTTCTCATCACCTTTGAAGGTTGTCACATTATAGAAAAATAACCTTAAGAGATTATATTCGTTCACTTTCTCAACATCTTTTCATTATAAATAGAAAAGATAAGAAATTCAGAAAGTATTTTTATACACTTTTCTTGTTATTATAAATTAATTTGGCAAAGCTGAATTCTTTTCTTGGCGCACTTAGGGTTTCCTTTGCGGCTGCTATTTATTTACGTCAATCGTTCCTGTTAAAATTATAAGTTGTCTTTCGCAAAGTGACTTTTTTCTTCAATTCTGTTCCCCTTAATATTCAATCGCCCCCCGAAAAACAATAATCATTTAATTTTTATTCCACCACTAAAAACTTACCGTCTCGCCCCCTCTCTGGCTATTCAATTTCCATCAATCTTCTTCGATATGCTGGGAAAAACGTGTTTCTACCTATATATATGCCGATCGTCAGTTGATTTATAGAAAATGCAAAAAATCTCGCATAGACTCAGGTATAGATTTCACCAATCGATGAAATACGTGATTTGTTTTTTCTTCCCTATCTTCTTTAAGATGAATAAGTAAGATTTGCGATTTTGTTCATGAAAGGAGCCACGTCTTGAGAAATTTTCAAATAAATTTTATTACTAACACTGCAACGATTCGATGGCTGAAAATTTTGAGGGCATTCGAGAAAAATTATCAATGTTCGACTCAAGGTTTGGCAAAAATTTCAGGAAGTACCACGCGAACGATCGTTACGGATGTGACGGATCTAAAAGAGTACTTTGGTGATTGTTTATCGATCGACTCTTCTCACAAGGGGTATATTTTTTCGATCAAACATTCAGCTGTTTATTTAACGAAAAAACGTGCGCTGATTGCCAATGAGATTCTGTTCCATATCATCGAAAGTATTTTCCACAATGATCTTTATAGCTCATCTGAATGGGCTGAGAAATACCATATATCAGAAAGCACTGTTCTTCGCTATTTGCGGAAAGTGCAACCGATTTTTTCTTTCTATCGTTTGGAGATCCAAACCAATCCTATTTGCTTTATTGGTGAGGAGATCAATATTCGCAAGTTTTTCCATGATTTCTATTACGAATCGGAAATTACTGCCCACACGATTTTTCCGCCGATCGCCATCCAAAATATCACTGCTAGCGCTTTTTCTAGATGTTATCAACTTGACCAGCATGCTTGTTCGTTTGGTGAATTCAATTATTACTTGTATATCACCTTTGAGCGCCATTGTGCGGGTCAAGGTATCGAGTTGCCTAAGCAAATAAAAAAAATATTTGAGCAATATAATGATTTTCGGCTATTTTCTGAAATCAACGAGGCAATGAGTGAACAATACCAAAAAGAACTTCCCTATGAGGAAGTCCTTTATTTGTTCTTATTGGTGAAAACCCGTCGCTCGATCAGCAACTTGGCGATCGAACAAACCTTTTGTAAAGAGTATAATCATTGGCCTGAAATTAAGCAGCTTGCTGCAGCCTTTGTCAAGGATTGTTTGCCAGATACTCAAGATAGCGCTCGTGACCGGCTCTTAGTAGAATCCTTTTTTACGGTAGCAAAAATCAAGCAATTATTATCCCCCTTATTAAACCATATGATTTCGGATACCGTTCATTTTGTCGAAGAGGCGTATATGGATGATTACCATCTATTTAAAAACTATCTGTTGACGCAACCATTAGCCAGAGAAATTTGGGACAGTATCACACTGGAACACTTAGGAACGAGTCTTACGATGTACGTTACCTCTATTAAATCTTTGTACTGGCAAGCAAAGAAGAATATCGCTTTTTTGTTTGAAGGCCCCTTTTATTTATGCCAATTATTAAAATGCAAATCTGTTCGTTATTTGCGCAGCTCTCGGACATTTTATTTTCCAGACTCCAATGAATTGTCGGCAGGCTATTTGGAAAAAAATCAAATTGACTTGATCGTCACCAACTATACGGAATACATTACCGAATATGCCCAAGACATTGATTATTTGCTATTCAAAACTTTTCCCGATGAGCACGACTGGGAAGCTTTAGAGGAAAAACTGAATGCCAATTTCAATCCTTGATAAACGAAAATCTTGGCTCTTTAATTTATGGGACTGAGGAATCATAACTGATTCTTCAGCCCCATTTTCATTTTAGGTATTAAAAAACATATCGTTCTCTAGTATGATTAGATCACCACAAAATAAATATCTGAGAGAACGATTGTAAGGACTTGTGAGCAATTTAAATCAAAATAGAGCGTATCCATTCGGGTCGGCACTGACACAGCGATACGCTCTCTACTTATGCCTTATTCTATTAAAAGCAAAAAAGAAGCAGCCACTTCATTCAGTGAGCTGCTTCTTGCTAGTTGATTGATTAATCGAGAATCGTTACTTTTACTTGACGACGTCCCCATTGGATACATTGTGCTACGTTATCAAAGTGAACATCAATGATATTTCCTTTAATCGCGCCACCAGTATCAAGCGCTAGTGCTACGCCATAGCCTTCAACATTGACTAAGGTGCCTAATGGAATCACGCTTGGATCCACGGCAACTGCCATTGGATTTTTACGTAAGTCTGTACCGCTTGCTGTAAAGAAACTGGAGCCAGCTTCTTTATAAGAGTAGGCAGTTGATTCCATCATCAATGTCCGACCACTGCTTGTATTGCTGTTGTTGCTATTATTATTGTTGTTGTTGGTATTGCTTGAGCTGCTATTTGAGCTATTGTTACTGCTTGAAGAGCTGCTCGATGATGAGGTGCTGCTTTCAGTCGTATTGCTGCTCGATGAAGCAGACGATTGTGATTCAGAAGCGCTTGAACGTTCGGCAGCTTGGGCTGCTTCTTTTTCTGCTTTTTCTTTCGCTGCTTGTTCTGCCGCTTCTTTGGCTGCTCGTTCTTCTGCTGCTTTTTCAGCAGCTAAGCGAGCTGTTTCAGCTTCTTTGCTTGAAGCGATTTGTGCCAAAGTTGATTCGTTTTCTTTCAATTGGGCTTGTAGATTCGCAATTTTTGAATCCAGTGTTTTGGCTTCTGATTCTAATGCGGTTTGATTTTCTTTCAATGATTGCTGTGTTGACTGTGCTTTTTCTTCTAAAGCTTCTAGCTTTTCTTTTTCAGCTGTTAATGAATCGATCTTTTCTTTTTCCAAGTTTTGTAACATCGTCATCGCATAGGCACGATTGATAAAATCTTGGATGTTTGATGATTCTAACAGTACCGTCCAGTCTCTGGTAGCCCCGCCATTGACTTGGATGTCTTTCATACGTTCCGCAACGACTGCTTCACGCTTTTCAATTGTTTCTTGTGCAGTTTTGATTTCTGCTTTGGTTGTTGCTAATGATTCTTCATTTTCAGCGATTTGAGCTTTTAGCTCTTCTACCTCACTGTATTTCGCATTCACATCAGTCAATGCAATCTGTACTTCCGTACTGATTTCCTGACTTTGCTGCATGACGGCACTTTCTTGCTCTTGCAATGATTCAAGTGACTCAGCCTGCGCAAAGATTGGAGAAACGATTCCTGCCGCAAAGACAGCGACAACGATTGTTCGTAGTTTCTTTGCCTTCAAAAAATTCCCTCACTTCTCACTATGTTTTCCAACATATCCTATTATACAAATTCTTAAGAAGAATTTTATTGCAGGACCTTTACAATTTGTTACAAATTATCGTAATAGTGGGTGTTTTAATCGTCTTTTTCAACTGAAATCAGTCAGAAGTGGGAAGAATCAGCATTGATAAGGGTTTATTTTTTGTAACCTTACCGTAACAAACCTATTTTTTCTTACGGATCGCTTCAATAAATCGAGACAATTCCTGACTGCTTTTTATCTGATTGATTTCTAACTTTTGAAAGTTTTTTAAGAGTCTTCTTTGATGGAAATTCAATCTCGGTAGATTCTGTTTTAATACGCGCCATTCTTCTGGAAACGCTGCGAAGCGCCCTTGCCAATCGTTTTTATATTGCTCAATATTTTCAGCCAATTCTTTTTTGTGCTGTTCAAAGGCTTGATTGACCTGTTGCACCGCTTTCTGAAAGGCAACCAAGTTAGCTAGGGTATAGCCCATATCAAAAGAGAGAACCATCAATAAGAAAACTGGCAATAAGAATCCTACGCGAGCACTCAATGTTTGAACAATCTCCAGCATTTGCGGATGAACAAATCGAACAATGAGCACACAGCACACGCCCCAAAAAAGAGAAATCGGCAATGCCACCCGTCCATTGATATTTAATGGGACTTCTTTATAATCCCACCATGAGGCATGAAAAAAACGCTCAAGTAAATAACTTGTCACATATTCAAGCACGGTAACCAACAACGCTGCCGCAAAGAACAGTGGAATCACTTGCTCATGCAATGGCCGCAATAAATAGACAACGCCAAGAATCCCAAAGCCGTAGATGGGTGTGATGGGACCAACAAGGAAGCCCCGATAAACAAAGTGCTTGGCTTTTAGTGAGCAATAAATGGTTTCCCAAAGCCAACCGATAAATGAGTACAAGAAAAATAATAAAATGATCCGTTCAAATTGAACCATACCTATCCGCTCCTTTTCAAACTGTCACAATGATTTGTGCAATCGTACTTGTCATCACAATCATACCACAAATCAATCAGTCTTATTTTGAATCAGTGCAGTAGCTTATTCCCTGTTTGAACGTTCTTTTTTCGTTGCTTATTGATCACCAAAAATAATTGATGGGTGCACTTGTTCTTTCAAACTATAGCCACACAGTTCTTTGTTAAAGGTAAAATGATCTTGTTCCACATTTGCAATGATCTCATCTTCGGAAAATCCGTGAAAATCGTAGTCATTGATGTAACTGCGAAGTAATACTAATTTTGCATCGATCAAGAGAACTCTTTGGATATCCATCCAAAAAGCCATGTCTTTGTTTTTCAATATTTTTTTCAATTCTGCTTCCTGTGCTAACCAGTACGCATAGACTGATGGCATTTCACCTTTAATGGTTTCAGCAGATAATCCTTCTCTCATTTTTACTAGATACTCATTTACTGATTGATAAAACAATTTCCTTCCCCCTAGTTCCATTATTTTTAAACGTAGATCTTATGTTTCTTCTATTCCTCGCCGCTTTGAGCTATCTTTCTCTATCCGGCTGTCGCTGATGTCGCCCTACTTTTTGTATCGAAAGAAGCCATAGTATTTCGCAACAAAATTCTGACAATTATTCAAAACAAATAGATAAATAAAAAACACACTATTATTTTATAGATATAACCGACACAATTTTTAACTTCACTATTCTTTTAATGCTTCCTTTCTTTTCTAAAGCATAGCAAAAGTCGCCCCGTATTTATAATCAACTTTTGCATCAATCTAAGAAAAAAGTGAAAATAAGCGGTAACAGTCAGTTATTTCGGCTTCATTTTTTTAAATTTATTATTTAACAATCCTTTATTTTTTTCTTTTCATGCAGTAACTGAGAATATTTTATTGCGTTATTTCCTTTCCTATTATACGATTAACTAAATAATGTTGGTTATTTGAAAATAGAAAACAAAGGGGAACGTGAGAATAATGAGAAAAAGTGTTGTTTTTAGTTTATTGGGGTTCACACTTCTTTTTGCTGGCTGTACGCCAAAAGAGGAGAAACCAGCTTCAGAAAGCACGGAAAATGCAAGCGCTACAAGCTTATCTATGACTTCGTCAACAGAAGTCGCGCAAGAATCGACGGGCTCTTCCAGCGAAGCGGCTTTACCGAGTTCGGAACAAACCATCACAGGCGTGAGTGGCACAAACTATACCATCGATTTGCCTAGTAATTGGCAAGAGGTACCCGATTTCACTTCATTGAATCCTGACAATGATTTCATGTTGTCAGATGCGTTAGAAACGAAATACTTAGCTGCAGTCGTTGAATCGAAACAAGATTTTGCCGATTTAGAAACTTATCTCGGATTGGTTCAAGAAAATTTGGCAACAAGCTTCGATACGACCGCCACCTTTTTACCAATTCCTGACACGAAGGCCTATTTCGTTGATTTCCCAGCGACAGTTGAAGGGCTAAATATCCACTATATTTATTATGTACTTGAAACCGACAATAATTATGTTCAGTTGTATGGTTGGACGTTAGAAAGCTTATACGACTCTTCAAAAGACGAGCTAACAGCGATCATGAACAGCTTCAAAGAAGAATAAACAAAACATCTGGAACCATTTTGGCAAATAGCCGCAAAAATGGTTCCAGATGTTTTTTCATTTTATCTACTTTATCTACGGACTACAAGACGCTGTCCTACAAGAATCAATGAGCCAGAAAGATTATTCCACTGCATCAACTGATTCACAGTCACACTGTAGCGTTGCGAAATGCCCCATAGAGTGTCTCCCGAACGTACGGTATAGGTGGTGCTGTTTGATGAGGAAGTGTTCGTTTCTTGAACATACGCTGCACTTACCCAGCCACGCCCTTCAATTCGATACCAGACGTTGTTGCCATTCACACTGGTTCCGGTCTTTTGCGCAACCGCGCGAAAAGAGGAGTTGTTTAACAAAGAACCAACAATTCTGGCACTGGTAGACGCATCAGAGCGAATATTCAATGTTGCGGTTGTACGAAACTCTTTGTTGATGCTTTGCTCAGAGCTATTACTTCCAGCGTTCACTTCTGTCACGTACGTAGCACTCACCCAGCCGCGTCCTTGAATTCGATACCACACATTGTTTCCGTTGACACTCGTTCCCGTCTTTTGAGCGACTGCTCGAAATGTCGCATTACTTGCCAAGGAGCCAACAACAGAAGCGCTAGTCGATGCATCTGAACGGATGTTCAAGGCAGCAGTTGTGCGGAACTCTTTGTTGATGCTTTGTTCGGCATTGTTGTTATTGTTGTTGTTGTTACCATTATTATTGTTGTTATCATTCCCACCCGTATTCGATGAGATCTCCGTCACGTGAGCAGCACTTACCCAGCCACGTCCTTGAATTCGATACCACGTCGTATTGCCGTTCACACTGGTACCAGTTTTTTGCGCTACTGCTTCAAATGTTGCATTGGCAGCCAATGAACCAACGATCGAGGCGCTAGTGGAAGCATCCGAACGGATATTGAGTGCTGCATTTGTTCTGAATTGCTTATTGGTCGCCTGCTCAGAATTGTTACTGTTGTTATCATTTGAACCGCCACCACTTGATGTATCGTACTGGGTCAAATTGTGCGTTTCAATCAAGTTGTTTAGCTTACTTGCATAAGAAGTATCGGTGGCATAACGTCCTTGCAGCCATTGAGTCGCGTCACGATAAGAATTTGTATTAGACCTCCATGCCCCATGGTAGAAGAAAACACCCGGCGAAAATGAGGTAGTTCTCAAAACGTGCGCATTGTCTTGAAAAGATTCTTTTAATGAGGGGTATTTACGAAACCTAGCAATAATCGGATAGAGATTGCCATTCCCGTCATCTTCCATGGTTTGCATCTCTACAAATTGTCCATTGTAAGATCCCTTGATACCAAACATATTATTTGCAAGAGTGGTCAGCGTGGATTGCCCCCAACCTGATTCTAAGATCGCTTGGGCAATCATGACCGAAGCGTAGAGGTCATTTGCCCCGGCAACTTCTTGTGCCATTGGTCCTACTTGCTGAATAAATGCTTGCTGATTGTTGGAACGTGCCATTGGATTATTGTAGTTGGGCATGACCTTCGTTTCAATGGCGATCCGCTCTTCTTCTGACAGAACAGGAATATCACTATCGGTTTCTGCTTCATTCTGTTCAGAAGCATCATCTGCTGGTGCATTTTCGGGTACCTCTTGGATGTCTACTCCATCCGCACTTTCAGCTTCTGATGGATCGGTACTATCTTGAGTTGCTGGTGATCCCTCGTTCACTTCTTGATCTTCTACAATGCTCACTGAATCATGCGTCGATGTGTCTTGGGTTGACTCTGCTGTTTCAACTACTTGAACACCATTTTGGGCTTCTGCTGACTCGAGTGTATCTGCTAAAACATTCATCGGCAAAATATTCACCGTACTAACAAGTGCAGCGGTTGCCGCCGCACTTTTACGGTAAAGAAGCCCTCTTTTTTGTTTCTTCGCACGATAACGAAGTTGTTTTCTTTCTTCCATTTGTCTCTCCTTAAAACTACAGCTAGCTACTTCTTACATTCTTACTGCAAAGCTAGGTGTAAAATGAGCGGTGCTGCCAACAGAAACATTTTGTCCTGGGCGTGGTGCATGAATGTATTGTCCGCCACCTAAAGCAATGGCTACATGATAGGTGCTACCTGATGAACCCCAGAATAAAAGATCTCCTGGTTGTGCTTGGCTAACGGAAATCACTGTACCGGCTGTTTCTTGTGGCACCGTCCATCCACCAATATCTCTCCCTGTTACTTGTAAAAAGACATAGCGAGTAAACCCAGAACAGTCAAAGCTGTCCGGTCCTTTGGCACCCCACACATAGGGTTTTCCGATATGCTTATAGGCTTCTGCCACGATTGCAGCACCATTTGTTGATGCTGGTGCAGAAGGTGCTGGCGGCGTCACGATCGGTGCAGGTGACGGAGCAGGCGTTGGCGCCGGTGTTGGTGTAACTGGCGTCGGTGCTGGCGTTGGTGCAGGAACTGCAGGTGCACTGTCCGCTGGCGTCTCCGGTGCTGCAGGTGTCACTGGTGTTTCTGGCTCATGAATTTCTGGTGTATCTACTGGTGTTTCCTCTGGAACCTCTGGTGTTTCAACCGGTTCAGATTCTTGCGTTTCCTCTGGTTGCGTTTCCTCTGGTTGCGTTTCTGCTGGTGCTTCTGGCTCTTCCACTGGCGCTGGGCTCTCTGTTTCTGCGTCAGGTTCTGTGCTCTCTACTTGAACAGCTGCTTCATTCAAGGCTGCTTCTTCCGCTGCAGCTTGTTCTGCCTGCTGTTGCGCCGCTTGTTCCGCTTGGGCTTGTAAAGCAGCTACTCGGGCAGCTTCTTCACGAATTCTCGCTTGCTCCGCTTCATAGGCTTCTTTTTCCGCACGCAGCTGTTCTTTTTCTTCTTCTTTCGTTGCTTCTTCGTAGGCTAAATTACTAACTAAGACATTTAATTCTGCTTGGCTTGCTTCCAAAACACCTTTTTGTGCTTCCAGATGGCTCTGTGCTGCTTGCAATTCTGCCACTTTTTCTTGTGATTCCGCACGCTTTTGTTCAACAGCTTGTTGGTCGGCTTTTTGCTGTTCGATCACTTCATTATTCGCTCGAATGATCGTCGTCATCGCATGCAAACGACCGACTAGATCACTGACAGAGTCCGCCTCTAGTACCGCTGTTAGAAAATGGTCGCCTTTTCCATTAACTTGTGTTTCTCTGGCTTGCTTTTCAATGTTTTCTGAGCGTTTGGCAATGCGCTCTTCTAACTGACTGATTTCCTGATCCAATCCTTCGATCGCTTGCAACAAATCACTTTGCTGCGCTAAAATGATTGCTGCTTCTTGATTTAACGAATCAATTTCTGCAGACAATCCGTCAATTTCCCCTTGTACGCTTTGACGTTGCTGTCTCAACTGATCAATTTCGTTATTTTTTTGTTCGATCAATTGATCGTGATTCGTAGCAAAAACGGTCACAGGTCCGCCGAATGATGACAATACAATGCCGCACATACACACTGTTGCAAAGATTTTCTTCTTCATCTGATCCTCCAAATTCAATTTTAAAACTTTTTTTTCATTTATTTGACCATTTTCATTTTACCATAGTTCAGCAACAAACCCAATCCGTAAGCGATTTACATTTTAATTACATAAATAAGCTCTGTTTTTTTATTACATGTTCCCCACTCCTATCCCACCGACACGCCGAGTGAATCCCTATGTATCAACTGTTCAAGAAAACTTCATAGAAAAAGTCCTTTTTCTTAAGAAAAAATAAATAATGTTGTAGATTTCACTTTTATTACATTAATTTTCTGCAAAATATGCTTGATTCACAAAGTTATAAACAGACGAAAAAAGCTCCTTCCTAGTGTTTTCTAGAAAAGAGCGAGTTTTTTTGTCTGTGTTATTCACGATAAGGGAGTAGTTGTCTCATTACGGCGATTTGGTCATCAATGGTCTGTTCTGTGATGTGACCGGTCAGAGCCAAAATCCCTAATCCTTCAATCACGAACATATAGTTTTCTGCAATCACTGCCAAGTTTTCATCTTTTAATACACCTTGCTGAACGCCCACTTGAAAAATCTCATGGATCGTCCGTTTCGTCTCAGCGAGTTGAGCTTGCTGCAGTGAACTGGAGGCTTCGGTTTTATGCGTATAGTAATACTCGTAGACGGCTCGCAGCATACCGTCAGAAATGCTGTGGAGTAGACGCTTGCGATGGTCGGAAAAATATTTGTTTAAAATCGTTTCAAAGGGTACTTGCTCCATGATCATCTCTCGTACATCATCAAATTTTCGTTTGGAACGCTGCTCTAACACTGCCAAAAAAATCTCATCCACCGAACGAAAGTACAAATAAATGCCGCCGCGACTAATGCCGCACTCTTCGATAATGTCCTTCATTGTCGCATCAATCAAACCTTTCTTACTAAAGACGACTTTGGCACTTTCAAGAATCAAATCACGCTTTTGTTGTTTTTTCTTTTCCGCTGTAGTCAATTCGCTCTGCTGCTTCTTCGCCATTTTTTTGGCTCCTTTCATCACATTATTAATGACACTCGTGTCATTTTGTTGTATAATCAACCTAACTTAAAAATGACACAAGTGTCATTATAAAAAAAGGAGTTTTTACAATGAATACAAAAAGCAAAACCTATCGCCTTGTCATTCGTGCCATTTTAACTGCTATTATTATTTTACAGACGATGGTGCCTTTCCTTGGATTTATTCCGATCGGTATCACTAGTTTGACGATCATCCATATCACGGTAATCGTCGCTGCCATCGTTTTAGGGACAAAAGACGGGATGTTCATTGGCTTAGTCTGGGGCATTTTTACCATGATCCGTGCGTTTACCTCCCCGACAACGCCCTTGGACATTGCCGTTTTCACCAACCCAATCATCTCGGTGGTCCCCCGTGTGTTGGTTGGCTTAGTGGCTGGTCTCTTATTTACGATCATTTACAAAAAGACCAAAAAAGTCGTCGCTGCTTCGATTGTTGCAGCAATCTTTGGGACCATCACAAATACAGTTTTGGTCTTAACCCTAATGGGAACCTTATATACTGGCTTAGTTGCCAATACCTATGGTGTCGATGCTTCGGCTTTATTCGTGACCCTCGGTGGAATTGCTATAACAAATGGAATCTCTGAGGTGATCACAGCTGCGATCTTAACACCCATTCTAGTAAAAGCCTTATTTGCGGCAACCAGTTTACGTCCAGAAAATCGTTAGTCCCTTCTCTTATCCTATCATTTTTTTCACGTTCTGAGTACTCTTTGCCCAAACATTAAAAGCCCCCGATTTAAGAAAGCTTCTATTGTATAGAAAGGCTTTCTTAGATTAGGGGGCTTCTTCTTTTATTGGTTAAAAAAAGGTGGACAGCAAGGCAAGGATCGCTAGACCGCCTTGGGTCAAAATAATTTTCTTGTCGCTAGTCACACTGCCATATGCAGCTACTAAGATAATGTAGATCAGCAACAAGCGACTGATTTCCAATGGTGCTGAAGCAAAGGTAATACTATACAGTAACCCCAAACCAATGAGTCCATTGTAAACCCCTTGGTTTTTGAACAAGGTCACAACGATCGGTCGTTCAAGTTCTGCTTTCGTCACGTTGAAGACCCGCGCCGTTGCTTTGGACGTAGTGGCAAATGTTTCTAAATAGAGAATATAGAAAAACTCTAAGGCAACCAGTACAATTAAAATCGTCGATAAAATCGTCATCTTTATTCTCCTTGTTGAGCGACAATGATCTCGCTCGGTTTGGCTGCAAAGTCAGGCATTTGCTGGAATAATTGTTGCAGCAGCGGGTTTTGATTGTGGGCGGTGATCGCTTCTTGACTCGCCCATTTTTCGACCATGACAAACCGATTGTTTTCTTCCAATGATTCATAGAGATGATAGCCGTGGCAGCCATCCTCAGTTCTTGCCGATGCTATTAATGGGGTAACAGCGGCTAAAAAATCTGCCCGCTTTTCTTCTTTGATGTAAAACGTTGCATTGATGATTTCCATCGTTTTCCCTCCTCTTATAGAAATGTCGTAATTTGTTCTGCGTCTAACCGAACGGATTCATAGCCTAATTCTTTGGCTTTTCCGACTGAAAGGATCATGACAGGAACATAACGTTCTTTGTCTAAGCCAAAAGCTTCTGCTAATTGATCTGCTTCAAAGCCGCCGATTGGGTTGGTTTCATAGCCATGCGCCCGCGCAACTAACATAAATTGCATCGCTGCTAAACTAGCGTCGATCTTCACCACATCATTCATTTGTTCTTTTGTAAGATTTTCGTAATGAGGAATGATCGCTGCTAATTGTTGGTCACGTACTTCCGCTGGCATTTTGCCTTCTGCTACTGCTTTGTTATAAATTTCTTCTCCTAGTTCATGACAAAGCATATCGCCAAAAATCAAGACCATTGCAGAAGATGTATCATTTTGTCGGACGTTGAAACGAATCAACGGTTTCAATTTTGCTTTTTGCTCATCGCTTTCCACAACGACAAAGCGCCAAGGCTGCATATTGACTGAGGAAGGTGCTGTCGTTGACTCTTGGATCATGGTCAACATTTCTTCATGGGGGATTTTGTAGGTTTCATCATAGACACGAACCGATTTTCGGCCAAAGGTGATCTCTGAAAAATTGTTATTGCTGTATTCTGTCATGGGTTTGCCTTCTTTCATGGAACTAATTTCATAAGTAATGTTAGAAGCTGTGCTTCTTCTTCTTCGGTCAAATTGATGCCTAACGACTCCTCAGAGCTGGCATGCTTTGAAGCACAACTAGCCAAATCGGCTTGTGCTTTCGGTGTCAAAGAAACAAAAATCTCGCGGTTATTGTCTTTGTTTCGTTCCCGTGTCACAAATTGTTTTTCTTCGAGAATCTTCAAATGCCGAGTGACCGCTGCACTATCGATCTTCAATTCATTCTGTACTTGATTTTGGGTACAGCGTCCTTGCTCATTCAAAAACTGCAGCAACTGATAACGGGTCAGACTAAAGCCAGTCTCTTTTTCAAAGATCGCCGTTAATTCTTGATTCACGATTTTCATCCGATACAGCAATCCGCTTAGCTCACGTAAATTCATTGCATAAACCGCTCCTTTCATCATTGACTTGTCAACTGTTGACTAGTCAAGTATAAATCATTTTCTTTTGCTTGTAAAGAGTAAGCAAAAAAGACCCGCAGCTAGGCGAACTTCATCAAGGATCGAATCAAGAATCCTTTGGCGAAGTTGCGCCATTAGGCTGCGGGTCTTCGTTACTCCGGTATTGAGAAAATACTGGAGAATTTATTTTATTTTAATTGGAAGAGTTTCTTCAAGCCCATCACAATCAGTGTAGAGATCGCTGCAGCAGCGAAGATGATCCCCCACGTGCCGGCTTGAATTGGCATCGTGTCTAATAGCTCATTCATAAACGGTACATAGACTGCTGAAAGCTGCAAACCTACGGAAAGGAGCAATGCCCCCATCAACGGTTTGTTTTTCAAGAGAGTTTTGTCTAAGCCAAAACCGCTGCTCTTACGAACGTTGAAAATATGCATCAATTGTGCTACTGCCATAAAGGTAAAGGTCGCTGTTTGTGCATAAAGCAACTCGTGATCCGTCAACATCAAGAAATTGAAGAAGCCAAACGCCACCAAACCAATCACAACACCACTTAAAATGATGCGTCCTAAGAAGCGTTTGTTGACGAGGCCATCAGCTTTCGACCGTGGCTGACGTTTCATGATATCGTCTTCTGCTGGTTCAAAGGCTAACGCCATTGCTGGCGCAATATCGATGACTAGATTTAAGAAAAGGATATGCAGCGGTTGGATCGGCATTGGCATCAAGAAGATGACACTTAAAAAGATCGTCACGATCTCAACCATATTACATGAGAATAAGAAAGAAACATATTTTTTGATGTTGTCAAAAATGATGCGTCCTTCTTTGATGGCATCGACGATTGTTCCAAAACGGTCATCCGTTAAAATCATATCGGAAGATTCTTTGGCTACTTCTGTCCCACGAATCCCCATGGCGATCCCGATATCGGCGCCGTTGAGTGCCGGCGCATCGTTAACGCCATCGCCAGTCATAGAAACGATATCGCCTTCTTCACGCAAGGCTTCCACAAGTTGTAATTTATTTTTTGGAGAGACTCGAGCAAAGACAGCGACTTCTTCGATTTTTTCGTTAAAGCCTTCCTGCCCTGCCAATTCATCGATCTCGCGACCTGTCATGGTTTTTTCATGATCTTTTAAGCCAATTTCTTTGGCGATCATTGATGCGGTCTTCGGATGGTCCCCCGTGATCATCTTCACTCGGATCCCCGCTTCTTGGGCGACCTTCACTGCTTCTTTGACATCTGTTCGTGGCGGATCGACGATGCCCGCAAAGCCTTGGATCTTGATTTCCTGCAGTGCTGCTTTCAGCTCTGCTTCGTCCGTTCCACCTTGATAATCCTTGATGCACCCGACAGCGATCACCCGCTGCCCATGACTGGCTAACGTGTCATTGTATTCATGAAGTTGTTCTTTTTCTGTGGCATCAGCATCAGCTAAATCAATTAAGACATCTGGTGCCCCTTTGATGATCAATGTCCGTTGCTCTCCTTCATACACGGTCACCATGTATTTGTTGTCGGAATCAAAGGGCATTTCTGCGATTTTCTTCAGCCCGCTGTCCTGCTCTTTTTGCCGATCAATGCCAATCTTTTGACCTAAAACAACAAACGCCCCATCCGTTGGATCACCGAGGATCTCGTATTGCCCTTCGTTTTCACGTAAAGTGGCGGTGGTACATAAAGCGCCATTTGCAACCATCCCTTGCAGTGCATCATGATTGGTTGCGTCGATTTCGGAATTATCATCCGAGTCTGCCTTATAGAATTTTCCGTTGGGTTCATACCCATTTCCTGTCACTTTGAACATTTCCCCAGAACCTAAAATGATCTCGGCAACCGTCATTTGGTTTTCTGTCAGCGTCCCCGTTTTATCACTGGCAATGATACTGGTGGCGCCCAGGGTCTCAACAGCTGATAACGATTTGACCAGTGCTTTGTGCTCGGCCATCGTCCGCATGCCTCGAGACAATGTGATTGTCGAAACGGCTGGCATTGCTTCAGGTATCGCTGCGACCGCTAAAATAATCGAGATATGGATCATTTCGACAAATGGCTGATTCGTCAAAATACCTGCGACCAAAACTGCCACCGCAGCAAAGAGCGCTGCAATAATGATTGCTTTTCCAAGCTTGTCCAATTCGATATCTAACGGCGTTTGACGCTTTTTGTCACCCGTCAGCATGTCACTGATTTTTCCGACCTCGGTCTTCATGCCGGTTTCTGTCACTACTGCATAGGCATTTCCCCGAGTTGCCGCAGTTCCTGCGAAAACGACATTGCGGCGATCGCCTAATGGAACATCTTCTTCATAAGTTTCTCGTGCATCTTTTTCAACAGCTTCTGACTCACCGGTCAGCGCTGATTCGATGCAGGCAAAGTTGCTCGTTTCAAGTAAGCGGGCATCTGCGGCAATAGCATCCCCTTCTTCCAAAACGAGAATATCGCCTGGAACGATCTTTGCCGACTCGATCTCCATTACTTCTCCATCACGAATCACTTTTGCGGTAGTGTAAATCATGCTTTGAAGTGAATCAATTGATTTTTGTGCTCGTAATTCTGTAATGAAACCGGTCATTACAGCAATCACCACGGCAATCAATACTGCAATTCCTTCAACCGTTTCCCCCATCGCAAAAGAGAGTAACGCAGCTGCTAGCAAGAGATAAACAATCAAGTTGTTCAAGTTATGCCACAGCAATTCCCATACAGAAAGGGATTCTTGTTGCTGGATCGTGTTTTCTCCGTATTTTTCTAAGCGTTTGTCGGCTTCTTTCCCGCTTAGGCCTTGCTTGCGGTCACTTTCAAAATGTTTCAAGGTCTCTTCAGTCTTTTGCTGGTAAAATTTTTCCATCAAATTCCTCCTTTTAATTGTAAACTTCTTGCCGAGGGTTTCCACGTTTCTGAAGGGATAAATCGGTACAGATACCTTGCACAGTCGTTTTTAAATTCGAATCGGTTCAGGCGATCGCGGAATGAAGGGAATGTAACCAATAAGAAAAGCAAGCGCAAGTTGACTGACTGTGGGAAAAGGTATGTGTGTTGAGCGTCGATCATTTTGCGAGCAATGAAGTCGCTGCTTTTAGTCATCGCAAGTGATCTTTCTATGTACGTACTTTGTGAAAAAACCATTCGGCCTATTTCTAACCTATCATGGATGAAGATGTTCGCAAAGGATTTTGCTTCACAAGTGGTGTAAAAAAACAGTCGTAACAAAATTAGCACCACCGCTTTTGGTGACGATTTGACAGCATGTCAGTAATGCCAAACAGGCACTCGTTTCGGCGTTTTCTTAATAACCTGAGCTTTCGCTATGTTGTGATTTACAATGTTACAACTCTAGCAAAAAAATAACTTCAAAAAGAGAACACTCGCTGCCCTTACTTTATTTTAACAAAAAAACACAAACTTTTGAACAAAAAAACTGTTTACTGCTAAAAAATAGATAAATCACTGGATCTTTCCGCTTACAATCTAATTCCTGATCGTCAGAAAAGCCTAAAGTTAAAACAAGCCATTGATCCTTTGTGTTCATTCAACACGAGCTCACCACTACCCAAAACAAGCATTCATCGGTTGATTGATGAATCACCAGCCGATGAATGCTTCGTATTTATTCTACTTTATGAGGGAACTTCCTCACTCTCGATATAGCAATAGACCCTCAGTTCAGGCAAAGCCTGTTTTATTTGCTGCTCAATGGTATCAATAAACGTGCTTGGTTCTTCATCCGGCGCTAGTTTCAAGCTAAGGTCGGCGACGATCAAAAGTTCCTCTGGGCTTAGATGGAGGGTTCGTAAATCTTTGATTTGAATGATGGCAGGGTTGGCTAAAATTTGTTTGATCGCCATTAAATCTGATGCGGATGCCCCTTCGCCAATCAAAAGGCTATAAAATTCTTTGGCTAAAAAGACAGCAGCAGCTATCAACAACAATCCACCTAAAATGCCCCCGAGGGAATCAAATACCGGATTGCCTGTCAAAGCAGTCAATGAGATTCCTGCGATGGCGATCGTCACACTACCTAAGGCAAACAAATTTTCCGTGAAGCCTAAAAGCAGATCGGAATCGCGGCTTTCTTTTAAGAAACGGACGAGGGGCTGGTTTTGCTTGTTTTGTTCTTTGACTTCTTGCCATCCCTCTTGTACAGCCGTCACTTCAATGAAAAAACTGACAAATAAGATCGCTGCCACCAGCTGGAGCTGTTCCACTTCGTGGGTTGGGTCTAGTAGATCACGGCTGGCTTCAACAACCGCTAAAATCCCACCGCCTAAAAAAACTGTCATGGCAACTACGGTACTAAAAAAATAGGTCGCTCGTCCTTCACCAAACTGATGCAGTTCACTGCGTCCTCGCTGTGCTCGGTTTTCACCGATGGCTAGAAGTCCTTGATTGATGCAATCGATCAGACTATGGATACTTTCGTTCATCAAGACAGCACTGCCGCTAAAGAAGTAGCCGATGGCTTTCATGATCAACCCTAAGACGTGGGTCAGCAAAACGATTCTACGGGCTTTTTGTTCTTGCTGTTTTTCCATCATGGTTCCTCCCCCAGTGTATGACTTGCTGCAACAAGTTGTCTCTTTTCTTAAGAATAGCACTGCACTTCTGAGATGCAAACGAAAGCGGCTTGAGAGACTGAACTTGTTTTCAATCGATTTTTAAAGGTCTGAGGGTACAAAAAAAGTCAGGAATGTTCCTGACTTTTTTCTCTTGATTAGTAGCCGGTTCCGTCATCAACGACATCCGAGCCGTATCCGTCACCAGTTCCTGCACCTGTCTCGTTTCCAACACCGGTTTGTGTTTCTGTATTGGCATCTGCTTGCGAATCTGCTGGTGCTTGACCTAAGGCTTTCAACATATCATTACGGATTTCATTGTAAGAATAGTCTTGAATATATACGATCGATTGACCATCATAAGATTCCCCATCGTACCATTCAAAGGTATGTTTTTGAATATCGAACCCAGACAACATATTGCCCGCTAAAGATACTAAGTCTTCAAACTTAAAGTTTGTATTCACATCTTCGCTGACAGAATCTAAAATTTCTTGGTACTTGGTGACATTATTGATTTTCAAAGCTTGGTGGATCGCTGCTTCAATAACTTCTTGCTGACGGTTTCCTCGATCCACATCAGTATCCATTTTCCGGATACGGGCAAAAATCAAGGCTTGTTCACCGTTCAACAATTGACGTCCTTCTGGAATCAACGTTTCTCCCGTGTTGTCTGAAGTATATTTCTTGTTGATGTCGTAAGGCACATCAACAGTGATTCCGCCAATCGCATCGATTATTTTTTCAAAACTTGTAAAATTGATGTTTACGTAATAGTCAATTGGCAATTGCAGGTAGTTTTGGACTGTTTCAATCGTTGCGTCTTCCTCACCAATCGTGAATGCACTATTGATCTTGGCTGTAGTAGCAATTGTCCCAGTTCCTGTTCCATCATAAATATTGGTCCAAATATCTCTAGGGAGACTAACCATATCGATTTTCTTGTTTTCGCCATCATATACCATGTAAATCAAACTGTCGGTACGGGCACTGTCCAAATGTTCTGTCTTTTCACGTTCCGCGTCATTATCGACACCCATCAGCAAGATCCCAAACTTTGAATTAACATCAGAAGCTTTCAATGAGTTGTCTTCTTTACTTTTATTGGAACTGATTACAGCGGATTCTTTAAACATTTTATCCACTGAATTTTTTGCTGCATAATACGTATAGCCGGCAAATAAAACGATGCCTGCAATGGCGAAAAGAAAGATTCCTCCAATAATCACGCGTTTGTTGCGCGCTTTGTGGGCTCTTTGCTGTTTATATCTCGTCTTTCTATCCATAGTGCCTCCTTCATTTCTCCTGAATTGCTCTCCCCGATTGTACCAGAATTTTTGCGATCCGCCTATTTTTTTAAGAAGTTTTATTCTTTTTCTGTGAAGTCCTTTAAACATTCCTTAAAAATAATTCTGATGATGAAAGAAAGCTGGATAATTAGTCAACTTCTATGGATATTTTATTAAAAAACGATTTTTTTCATTCACCCTTTTTTGATGGATCAACTTCTTTTTCGACAGTAAGCTGAATAATTACACCAAATGGATCGCGAACACTTGCATAAAAAAACGCAAACGGATTTTCACTAGGTGCCTGGATCACCTGACTGCCCTTTTCCACTAGTCGTTGATAAAGCTTTTGAGCTGTTTTGGTGTCGTCTATCGTCAAACTCAAGGATAAGTGATTCCCTGCTTGGATGGGCTCCCCTTCGATCAATGGATTGTCAGCCAGCTGCAACTGGAAATCTCCGATTTGTAGGATGGAATGAGAAAGATACTGTTCTTGACCTGCAAGAATCTCCAGTGTTGGATCAAGTTTTTCTTGATATTCTTGGTTGGTGATGGCGAATAAGAGGGTCGCGTCTAATGTTTCCTGATAAAAGTGGATGGCTTCTTGGGCTTTGCCGTCTAAGGTTAAAAATAAAGCGATTTTTGGTTCGATCATTTGTTGGTTCCTCCTTTTCTTGTTACCATAAGTGTAACTGTGAATATTGCCAAAACTTGGCACCATTGGAGAAAGAAATGAAAAAATCAGAACGTTTAACTCAGGAGCTATTGTATTTACAAGGAAAAACCACTTTTCATCTAGCTGATTTGATGAAAACCTTTGCGATTTCAAAACGCACAGCCGTCCGCGATGTCCAATCGTTGGAAGAGCTGGGCTTGCCTCTCGTGGTAGAAACCGGTCGTTATGGCGGCTATCAGATCTTAAAAAATCAACTGACCCCCTTGTACTTTGACAAAAATGAACGTTATACCCTTTTCTTTGCTTTACAGCTCTTACAAAAATTATCCGATTCTCCTTTTGATCGGAGCTATCAAGGGCTGCGGCGAAAACTTTTGCAGTCTTTTTATCAAGGAGATACCGACTGGTTAGAAAAAATGGAGACGGCGGTTTCATTTCAAGGGGTGCCTCAATTGACGAGTGCACCGATCCTCTCAGCGCTTTTTTCAGCGATCGTACAAGAACAGGTCATCCAATTTACCTATCAGCGTTATCAAAAAACGAACAAGACCGTACAACCCTATCAGCTGGATTTTCGTGCTGGTTACTGGTATTGTTTGGCCTTTGATTGTCAAAAGCAGGCCTTTCGCCGCTATCGCTGTGATGCAATGCAGGGACTTGCTCCGACTGAAAAAACAGGCTATACCTTGCAGCAGTTAGATGAAAAACAGCTGCAGCAACAAGTGTTGACACAAACACTGGGCTATCACATCCGCTTTGATCTATCGGCAAAGGAACGCTTGTGGCAAGAAAAATATCCTGATATGGCAGTGGTGGAACGTCCTAGTGAGCTTTGCTTAGAAGGACACATTGCCGACAATGAGCTTGATTTTCTAGCTGACTTTCTCTTGCAATTTGGGCCAACCATCAAAGAAATCGAACCGTTAGCCCTCAAACAGGCGTATACTGAAAAAGTTCGGCGGATGCTGCAGCCATTTACAACTGACTAAGCGTCTTCACGCTGTTCGATGATGGTTGACACTCTGCCTAAAACGATTCTTACTTATAAGGAGTTTTCTACCCATGTTTCTTTTAAATAAAAAAACCTTCCAAGCGTTGGCAGCCCCCTATTTGACGGAAGGAGCTGTGATCGGCTATGCAAAATGGCAGTCCTTCAATGCCATCACCAGCCGTACCCTGCTCGTCTTAGATGATCAGCAATTGACGATTTTGGCATTGAATCTTTTCTCGACAAAAGTCCTGCAGCACAAAAGCGTGCCGCTTGCTGAGCTAAAAAAACAGCACAAAGATCCTGTTGTAGGGATGCTCGTCCCGATTCGCTTTACTTATAAAGGGGAAACCTACCGTTTTCAAATGCAGCGAGTGATTTTGCCCTTGGGCGATTGGCAAAAAACCTTTCTTGCCCGCTGGCAGGCGTGGTAAATAGGCAGCAACTGGCAAGTTCTAATTGTAAAAGAAAGAATTTTCATGAAATTTACACTCTTTTACAAGAAAGTTGTTGTATTTTTCTGATAATGTTTTCGGCTATTTCGTTCTATGGTAAGATGTCCCTAAAGAAATGGAGGCTGTCTATGGTATGTATGGAAAGTGAACGGTTAACGATCCGTCCGTTTCAAGAAAGTGATTTTGCCGATACCTTTGCTATTTATCAGCAAGCGGAAGTTTGCCGTTTCTTACTTCATGAGCCTTGGCAGACAGAAACGGCAGCGGCGTCTTTTGCCAAAAAATGTCAACAGCACATCTTGACGGACCAAGCAGGTCTTTCTTTGGCGGTACTACACGATCAAACGGTCATCGGCGATTTGTCGGTGTGGTCTACTGGTCAGCCGTCTTCCGTTGAAATCGGCTATGCCTTCCATCCGTCATTTGGCGGACAAGGGTTTGCTCAAGAAGCCTTGAAAGAGTTGATGGACTGGTTGTTTGCCAGTCAGAAGATCCATCGGGTCCAAGCGACGCTAGATGCCCGCAATCAGGCCTCAGCCAAGCTTTGCCAACGGATTGGATTGCGCCAAGAAGCACATTTTATCCAAGACTGGTGGAACAAGGGGGAATGGACCGATAGTTTGGTTTTTGCCTGTTTAGCCAGTGAATATCCTGCTCATCCGAAATAATTTAGGAGGTTTTTTATGATAAGCTTGTTACGCTACGCCAAGGATTATCGCAAACAGATTATTCTTGGTCCGTTTTTCAAATTTTTAGAAGCGGTGTTTGAATTGGTTCTGCCTTTGCAGATGGCCGCTTTAGTCGATGAGGGCCTACGGCAAAACAATTGGTCGAAGGTCGTTGAAATGACGATCTGGATGATCGTGATGTCCGTGGTGGGGATGATCTGTGCCGTCATCTGTCAGTATTATGCTTCCGTCGCTTCTCAAGGATTCGGGACAGAATTACGCAATCGCTTGATGAAAAAAATCAACACCCTTTCCCATAGCGAACTGAACTTATTCGGTACTGATACGTTGATTACTCGAATGACCAATGACATCAATCAGATGCAGATTGCTTTGGCGATGCTGATTCGGCTGGTGGTCCGGGCACCCTTCTTAAGTATCGGTTCCGTGATTATGGCCTTTGTCATTGATTGGCAAGCTGGCTTGATTTTCCTACTCGTTTTACCGCTCTTTTGTATCGTCTTATTCTGGATCATCGCCAAAACCGTGCCATTGTATAAGAAAGTTCAAGTCCATTTAGATGAGTTGAATGAGCTAGTTAGTCAAAATTTAAGCGGGATTCGGGTGATTCGTGCCTTTGCCCGCACAAAAACGGAAACGAAACGCTTTGATAAGGCAACTGATGATTTAAGTGAGGTCTATTTACGGGTGACAAATCTGTCTGCTTTATTGACGCCTGCCACCACCTTGATCATGAATGTCGGCATTATCGCGTTGTTTTATATCGGTGGATTCAAAGTCAATATAGGCAATTTGCAGCAAGGACAAGTGCTGGCACTGGTCAATTACATGAATCAAATGCTCTTAGCATTGATCGTGGTTTCCAACTTAGTGATCATCTTTACCCGTGCGGCAGCATCAGGTTCACGGATCAACGAAGTTTTAACCACTGAGCCATCGATCGGCGACGAGCTTTCAGAAGTCTTTATGGATCAGCCGAAAAACAACGTCGGAGCGATTCGCTTTGAACATGTTGATTTCCGCTTTTCAAAAGAATACGGATTAGCTTTGAAAAACATTGATTTCCAAGTCGCGCCAGGGTCTATTTTAGGTATCACTGGACCAACCGGTAGTGGGAAATCTGCCTTGACCCAATTGATTCCCCGCTTCTACGATGTAGCAGATGGCAAAGTGATCGTTGACGGTCACGATGTGCGGAAATGGCCTTTACAGCAATTACGCCAAAAAATCGCTATGGTGCCTCAAACCGCCGTGCTGTTTACGGGGACGATTCGGGAAAACTTGCAATGGGGCAAAAAAGAGGCCACCGATGAAGAATGCTGGCGCGCTTTAGAGATCGCTCAAAGCCGTGACTTCGTTGAAGCCTTGCCGCAGCAACTGGATACCCCGATTTTTGAAGGTGGCAAGAACTTTTCTGGGGGACAAAAACAACGGTTAACGATCGCCAGAGCGTTGATTGCTAAACCAGATATCTTGATTTTGGATGATTCTCTGAGCGCCCTTGACTATCAAACCGATCTTGATTTGCGGATGGCTTTAAAAGAAAGCATTCGTGGCACGGTCATCATTATCTCTCAACGGGTTCGCTCCATTCAAGATGCGCAGCAGATCTTAGTCTTAGACCAAGGGAATTTGGTAGGCAAAGGGACCCATGAAGAGCTGTTGGCATCTTCAAAAGAATACCAAGAAATCGTCGCATCACAGGCAGAGGAGGAAGAAGCATGAAAAAGAAATCATTCGATTGGTCGGCCTTTCGTCGCTACCTCCCTTATTTGACTGCCTACGCGAAGGAAACTTGGGCAGCAGTTGTCCTCGGGATCGCTGCTGGCGTCTCCTCGGTTTATATGACGTATCAGATTGGTCAAGCCGTCGATCAGCTGATAGGTGCTGATCAAGTGCAATTCAGCGCTCTCTATCGTATTTTGCTTCTGTTTGCCGGAGTGGTTTTAGTGACTGTGGTCAGTCAATGGTTGATCCAGCGACTGGGTAACCGCGTGGCGTATTTATCTGTCGCCGATTTGCGCAAAAAAGGTTTTGCGCATCTCAATACATTGCCTTTGCGCTATTATGACCAAAACTCCCACGGCAACATCGTCAGTCGTTTTACCAATGACATGGATAATATTTCCATTGCCGTCGCTGCAGTCTTCAACCAGCTGTTTTCTGGTATTTCGGTCGTCTTGATCGCCTTAGTCGTCATGCTGCAAATGAGTGTGCCCTTAACGTTGGTCGTATTGGTTTCGACCCCGATCATCTTTTTGGTCAACTGGATCGTGGCACGAACGTCACAATCGCATTTTGCTCGGCAACAAGAAATCGTCGGCGAAATTTCTGGCTTTGTTACGGAAATGATCGGCAATCAAAAAATCGTCAAAGCCTTTGATCGAGAAACCATCAACCAAAACCGTTTTGAAACGATCAACCAAGAATTGAATGTCCGGGGGCAAAAGGCACAGTTTTCTTCTTCTTTGACCAATCCCCTTTCACGATTCGTCGATCATTTGGCGTATCTGTCAGTCGGCTTTGTCGGCGGTCTGCTTTACTTTTCTGGTTCAGGTGCTGTCACGGTTGGGATGATTTCCAGCTTTACGATCTACTCCAGTCAGTTTTCGAAACCATTCATTGAATTGTCAGGAATTACGACCCAGATCCAAACGGCATTGGCTGGACTTTCAAGAACCTTTGAGCTGTTGGATCAAGAACCAGAAACAGCCGATGACCAAGAATCTCAATCACTGGGTGAGATCAAAGGCGAGATTGCCTTTGAGGAGGTGTCTTTTGCTTATGATCCTGGTCAAAAATTGATCGAAGATTTCACTTTTACTGCAAAACCTGGAGAAACCGTCGCGATCGTCGGAAAAACCGGTGCCGGTAAATCGACGTTGGTCAATTTGTTGATGCGTTTCTATGATGTTGATAAAGGCGCCATCAAGATCGATGGCACCGATATTCGTCAGTTGAAACGAGAAGAATTACGGCAAAGCTTCGGAATGGTCTTGCAAGATACATGGCTCTTTGATGCCTCTTTACGAGAAAACTTGCAATACGGAAATGACACTGCCACAGATGAAGAAATCTATGATGCCCTAAAGCATGCCTATATGTATGAATATGTGATGCGCTTACCAGAAACACTAGATACACCGATCGGTCATCAAGGCATCAAGATCTCTGACGGACAACGACAGCTATTGACGATTGCCCGCACGATGATCAGTAACCCACCAATGCTGATTTTGGATGAAGCAACCAGTTCGGTTGATACTCTGACTGAGAAAAAAATTCAAGATGCCTTTTTGAAAATGATGGAAGGCAAAACCAGCTTTGTGATCGCCCATCGGTTATCAACGATTCGAGCAGCAGACAAGATCCTTGTAATGGATGCCGGTCAAATCGTGGAGCAAGGAACCCATGAAGAATTACTGGCAGAACAAGGCTATTACTATCGCCTGTACCATGCTCAATTCCAACATTGATCAGTCATACAACAACCCCCACCACCTCAAAGAGAGACTCTTGAGTTGGTGGGGTTGTTTTGGTTGATTTATTGGTTCCAAACATCGGCATATTCTGGTTTGCGTTCAAATTCTTTTTTGGCAAAGGGACACAAAGGAATGATTTTCTTTTGTTCTTTGCGGGCTTTTTCCACCCCTTTTGCCACTAATTTTTCGGCGAGTCCTTGTCCCCGATAAGCAGGATCGACAAAGGTATGATCAATGATCATACGCGTTTCACCGGCTTTTGACCACGTCATTTCACCAATTTCTTTATCACCGTCTTTTAACACAAATCGAGCATTTTCTTCTAAGATTTCCATGATTGTTCCTCCTTTAACACATACTTTAATGCACCGCTTGGACAGGTATGGATCACTTGTGCCGCTTGGGCTGCTTCCCCATTATCAGGAATCACCCAGGGACGCCGTCCAACTTCAAAAATGGCGGGATTGCCCCGCACACAATTACCGCTGTGGGTGCAGATCTCTTTGTTGTAATAAATATCGATCGCTTCACCACGATACTTCCGATATCCTGCAGCAATCAACCCTTCTTCTGTTTCATTCGCTAGTGGCTGTTCGTCCATGTTGAACACCCTCCTCTTACTGATTGTCAGAAGCAAACTGCCTGCCTCCTCCTTCATCATACGACTTCTCGAGAAAAAAATAAATCATTTGTTCTAAAATAGCCTCTCAGTTGCCGATCATTAGATAAAAGCTTGCGTTAACACAATAAAGCGCCCCGTCAAAACTTGCTACTTTGACAGGACGCTTTTTTTATTCGTGAGGCGCTTTTGCAACAAAATGAAACCGCTGCGTGGCATAATCCCCGGCTAAATGAGGATCGATATACAACCCGAGTTGCATCAATTCATCGCCACCGAAGCTCTCTCCCCCACTTTGATAGGTAAGGTCAGGATCTAAGCCAGCCAGCTTTAAAGTAACCAATGGTGCAGAGGCTTCGGCTAAGACTCGGAAGTAAAAGACGATCGCTTCTTTTTTATCTGGAGAAACATACAGCCAGGCGGCGTCATTGCCTTCATAAGGGCTGAGCAGTCGAACAAAGCGGCCCAACTGCAGCAGGCGCCGATGTTTTTTATAAAAAGTGATTTGTTCTTTGATTTGCGCTTTTTCTTCTTCTGTCAGCTGTGTTAAGTCAAGCTCATAGCCCAGCAAGCCAGACATCGCAGCATTGCCGCGAATCGCTAGATCCGTTGCCCGTTGGGTCTGATGGTTCGGGATCGCTGAGACATGTGCCCCCATGGTGGATGGCGGATAGGCCAGACTGGTTCCGTACTGGATCTTCAAGCGGGCGATGGCGTCGGTGTTGTCGCTGGTCCAAATCTGCGGCATATAATACAAGAAACCGGCATCAAAGCGCCCGCCACCGCCAGAACAGCCTTCAAACAGGATCGTCGGATAGGCAGTGGTCAGTTTCTCTAGGAACTCATACAAGCCCAGCAGATAGCGATGCGCGACCTCCCCTTGCTGGGCAGGATCGAGGAGCAAGGAATAGACATCCGACAGACTGCGGTTCATGTCCCATTTGATATAGTCGATGGCAACCGTATCAAACAGTTGGGATAATTGCTGATAGAGATGGTCTCTGACATCTTGCCGAGAAAAGTCCAACACATACTGACTGCGGCTAAGCGCTGGCTTGCGATTTGGTACTTGTAACAGCCAATCGGGGTGTTGTCGGTTCAGTTCACTGTCGCCCGAAACCATTTCTGGTTCCAGCCAAAGCCCGAATTGCAGCCCTTTGTCATGGACTTTTTGGGAAAATCCTGCCAAGCCAGAAGCTAGCTTGCCTTCGTTTTCAAACCAATCGCCTAATGAGGTTTGGTCATCTTCTCGCTGACCAAACCAGCCGTCATCCAAAACAAACAGTTCGATTCCCAGCTCCTTCGCTTCATCAACGAGGGCATCCAGTTTTTCTTCATTGAAATCAAAGTACGTTGCTTCCCAGTTATTGATCAGGATCGGCCGTTCTTGCTTTTTGTATTTGCCCCGAATCAAATGCTCATCATAAAAGTCATGATAGGTGGCTGACAGCTGGTTCAAGCCAGCCTCACTATAAGCAATCACGGCTTCTGGGGCTTGAAAGCTTTCAGTTGGCGGCAATTGCCAGGCAAATTGATGGCTGTTGATCCCCATGATCACACGAGTCTGATGGTAAGGATCTTTTTCGATGATAATTTCATGGTTGCCACTATACAGCAAACTAAAACCAAAACACTCCCCAGCAAACTCCGTAGCATTAGGTTCCAGTATGACGGCAAAGGGATTTTGCTGATGGCTACTGGAACCACGCTTGCTGTCCAAACGCTTGATGCCGCGATTGATTGGTTCTCGGGTGACTTGGCGTTCTTTCGCCCATACCCCCGGCAAGTGGATCAAATCAAAGGGACGGTTAGGAAAATCGAGCGCTTGACTCGCCAGCTGCTCGATCGTAACAGGTTGGATTCCGTGGTTGATTATTTTACTTGAGCGGACGATCACTGCCGCATCCTCGAAAATCGTGTAAAACAGCTGCAGTTCGAGTCCCGCCACATCATCTTTTAAGGACAGAATCAGTGTTTCGATCCAGTCGTCGGCACCATGTGTCTGAGGCAATCCTGCTAGGGCGGGTTTGCCTTGTTGAATCTGGTAATCACTAAAGACAAAATGGCTGACTCGGCTACCGTTAGACTGGCGAATCCTATAAGCTGCTTCTCGAAAATCTCCGAAGCCGTTGCCAGGAAATTCCATCATCAAGGTGTCTAATGAGAAAAGCCGGTCGCTGCTGTCTGGGGGATTGGGCGAAAAGGACCGATCAAGACGTGGATAACGATAGCCGCCAGAATAATGAGCGATTTTTTTTCCAAAATAAAGGTGTGCCACATTGCCCCCTTCTTCTATTTGTATGAGATAGCTGATTTGATCGTTGCTTAAATGAAAGACGTTTAATTGTTTGTCAAAAAGAATCATATCGTACCCTCTACTTTATAATTGTTCGCTGATACTCCGTTTATTTCACGGATCCCAGCATACCTTGGACAAATTGTTTTTGTAAAACGAAGAAAATGATGGCCGTTGGCAGTGTGGCGATCACAATGCCGCACATCATCATGCCATAATCAGGTGTATAAGAAGCACCCATAGCCGAAAGAACAAGTGGAACGGTCCGTTTGTCTGGTGATTGCAAGGCAACTAATGGCCACAAATAATTGTTCCAGCTGCCCATAAACGTAATGATCGCGGCAGCTGCATAAGTATTTTTAGCCGTTGGCATGTAGACTCTAAAGAAAATACTCAGTTCATTCAAGCCATCGATCCGAGCAGCTTCGACTAATTCTCTAGGGAATGCCTTGATGTTTTGGCGGAAAAAGAAAATCAAAAAGGCGGTACAGACCGAGGGCAAAATCACGACAGCGAAGGTATTGATCCCGATTGGTGTGCCGCTAAGCTTGCTGAACATCCGATAGAGCGGGATCATTAGCGCGGCAAAAGGCACCATCATCGACAGCAGTAGAATATTAAAGATGCGGTCTTTGGTTTTCGTTCGATAAATCTCAAAGCCATACCCTGCCATGGAGGAGAACAACAGCGCAAAGACGGTCGTAATCACGGCAATCACTGCGGAATTGCCTAATGCCCGAGTAAAATTCAAATCGGAAGAAAAAAGATTTTGGAAGTTGATCACCAATTGATCCCCAATCATGATTTTCCCGGCAACGATATCAAAGGTTTGATTGGTCATCCCTAGAATCATCCAAACAAATGGA
Source organism: Enterococcus sp. AZ095a (assembly GCF_050546735.1). NCBI lineage: Bacteria > Bacillati > Bacillota > Bacilli > Lactobacillales > Enterococcaceae > Enterococcus > Enterococcus sp. AZ095a. The sequence continues at coordinate 2,359,680 of NZ_CP172953.1, forward strand.
AAAATAGAGATGAAAGCCAAAATCGCCAGAAAGACGTATTTTAAAGTGAGTGAGATTGTTTTCAATTTTCTTTTCCTCCTATTTTCGTTTGGATGATCGATAAAATCACGATCGCGATCACAATGACAAAGGAGACCGCAGCGGCATACCCAAAGTTTGGCGTGAATTTGTAACTTAAATTGTAGATGTATTGTGACAAGGTCGTCGTAGCATTGGCTGGTCCACCGCCAGTAATATTTTGAACTTCATCGAATAATTGCAGCGTACCGATCGTTGAAGTGATCGTGGTAAATAGGATGATTGGACGCAAGTTGGGAATCGTGATTTTGAAGAATTGATCCCATTTTGAAGCGCCATCGATCTCTGCCGCTTCATAAATACTTGGATCGATATTCTGCATGCCTGAGATGAAAAAGATCATATTGTAGCCGGTCCAACGCCACGTGATGGCAAAAATAATCAGTACTTTTGCCCAAAAAGGATCTGTCAACCATTGGATCGGCGCATCGATCAGATGTAGCTGCGTCAAAAAGTTATTGACTAACCCGTTTGCCGAAAAGAGACTTTTCATGATCAAGGAATAAGAGACCAAAGATGTGATACATGGTAAAAACAAGGCGGTGCGGAACAGCCCTTTAAATTTCAATTTTTTGTCATTCAATATGTTCGATACGATCAGCGCCAAAAAGAGCATGATCGGAACTTGGACTAATAAGTATAAAAACGTATTGCCAAAGGCTTTTTTAAAGGTTGAGTCGCTCAACATCCGCTGATAGTTGCCAAGACCGTTAAAGGTCATCGCTGTCGGTGGTCCTGATTGGAATGACGTGAACAATGCCGAGACCATCGGGATAAAGACCAGCATCGTGATCAAAATGACGGGTAAGGTAATAAAGGCATTGCCGTTTGCAAACCAATTTTTTGTTTTGTTTTTCATTGTAATTCCCCCTTAACACAGAAACTCGCGATCGCTCACGAGTTTCTGCAAAGTTGTTCGATTAGTTTGCAATTTGTGCTTCCACTTGTGATTGTGCTTCTTCTAATACTTTATCGATGTCTTCACCGTTGATCACTCGTTGCAAGCTTTCAGTCAAGACGGATTCAATGGCATAGGTGTGATTGCCGTAGTTCACGGCTGGAATTTCTTGTGACCATTGTGAGAAATCTTGGAAGACTTTTTGACCGCCATAGAAATCAAGACCCGACGTATATTCTTCCGTTTCTTCTGCAGCATTCATGGTTGAAACCAAACCGATCTCGGTAGCTAATGTACCCATCAATTCTTTGTTTGAAGCAAAGGTATTGGCTAAAAAGTCTTTGGCATTTTCTTCGCCGTCAACCCCTTTGATCACGTACCAGCCTGCTCCGCCGATGCTGGAAGCATTGACTGAATTGCTATCGCCAGCGATGGATGGGATCGGAGCGATCGCCCATTTGCCGCTTTGATCTTCAGCGCCTTGAATTGTGCTAGAATACCACGCACCGGTTGGCGCAGACGCAACATTCCCCGATTGAACAGCATTGACCCCGCCATCCCAATCGGAAACTTGTTCAACTAAGCCTTCATTCAACAATGTTGCCAAGACAGTTAGACCGGCTTTGAAGGATTCATTGTCTTTGATGGTCACGGTGGAGCCATCTTCACCGGTATACCATTCGCCTGCCGATTGCATAATGATTCGTGCCAAGCCAAGATCGCTTGGGTCTAACGACATCATAGCGTGACCCGTTTTTTCTTTGACATCTTTGGCAATGCTGATAAAATCATCCCAGGTAATATCTTGGAGATCCGCTTGCTCATAGCCTGCATCGGTCAAATAATCTGTGCGGTAAAATAGTCCTGCGACGCCACTGTCAAATGGCACCCCATAAATGACATCGTCGACTTTATTGACCGCAAATTTATAGCTGGAGAAATCCTCCTCATTCACGATATCCGTTAGATCACTAAACGCATCTGGATAAGAAGAAAGGTACCCTTGGATGCGGTAGTCTTCGATCAAGACGATATTTGGCAGTCCGTCCGTATTTCCTGATGCCAGACTAGTATTTAATTTTTGGACGATATCATCTTGCGACATCGTCACAACTTCCACATCGACATCTTGATTTTCATACACTTTTTTGGCTTCATTGACTGCCTTGATGTTGAAGGTCTCATCCCATGCCCAGACCGTGACTTTGTTTGAGGACTCGCCGGAATCCCCAGAGCTTGTGTTGCTGTTTCCGCAAGCCGCCAAAGTCAGCACTGCAGCCGCCGTTACCATCGATGCAAGTAGTTTTTTCATTTTTATCCCTCTTTCCTTTTATTTACAAGGCTAACTATACACTGATTTTGTAACCGTATTCAACGATTATGAAAGAGCTTACTAAATTTGTCCAAAAATAGAAAAAAGTTACAATACCTTTCTTTTTTGAAAGCGTTTATAATAAAGAAGAGATATAGGGGGGATACCATGACTATTTTACGCACGGTCTTAGTCGTTGATGATGAGGCAACGATCCGAGATGGATTGAAACATATGATACGTTGGGAGCAAGAAGGGTTCCGTCTCTTAGGCGATGCAGCGAACGGGCAAGAAGCATTGGCGCTGATCCATGAGCTAAATCCCGACATCGTGATCACGGATTTGAAAATGCCACAAATGGATGGTCTTCAACTCACAACGATCATTCAACAACAATATCCAGAAGTCCATTTTTTGGTCTTGAGCAGCTACGATGATTTCCAATACGTCAGTCAGTCTTTTAGAAATGGTGCCATAGATTATCTTTTAAAACCGACACTGACACCGACACTCTTGTTGAAGACGCTGCACAACATCTCACAAAAGCTGTCACATACAAAAGGCTCCGTGACTGAGGAAACGCAGCTGCAAGAATCGTTGAATCGCTATTTAGCAGGGTATGAAGAACCGTTGGCTCCTTTAGCGGACTCTCTTGCATTGGGTCAGCCGCAACAGCAAGCCCAAATTTTGACCACCAATTTTAGCGGCTTTCGTGCCAATAATCAGCTGCTACATGCGTTGACAGAATTTACTCAATCACAACCGCAGGTAAAGACGCTCTTTTTTCAAACCAGTAATAAAGATGCCGGCTTAGTGATCAGTTATCCAGAAGGAACGGATGTTTATTCCTCCTTGAAAGAAACGTTGGAGCAATTGCGTTTTACCGAGCCAGATGCCTTCTTTACTTTCAGTGTGCCCTTTCGAAAGATTGAGCAGTTACGGGATCATTTTGTGACCCTTAAAGCCAAAAGCCAAGGACAATCGTTTTTTTATAAACGCCAACGGTTGGTGCAAGAACACGAACTCTTTTTGTACATCGAAAGTGATCGCTTTGATACTAAGAAGTTCTTACGGGCTTTGTTAGACAACAACTTTTTGCTAGGAATCACCAGAATCGAGGAATATTTTAATGACATGATTTTATCCAATGTCGATCCGACATTTTTAAAACAGCAGGCCAGCAGTATTTTTTACACGTTACTCTCCCGCTTGGAAGAAGAATTTCCCACTGCTCCCCGCTTTAGCCGCTTAAAAGCTGAATTTTTGCATGCTATCGGTCACGTGCAGTATTTGGAAGATTTTTCTGATTTATTGTTGGCGACCATCGATGATATTCGTCAACAGCTGACGACCTTATCACCGCTGGATGAAGATGATCTACTCGTTGCGATCCAGCGCTTTATTCAAGACAACTACACCAAAAGTCTGTCTTTGTCTGAACTGGCTGAAACCTTTCATTTTAGTTACACCTATCTTTCGGCTTTTCTTTCTGCAAAACTGAAAATGAGCTTTTCTGAGTACGTTAAGAAAACCCGTTTGGATAAAGCCAAAGAACTGCTGACACAATCTGATCTGAATCTATCTGAAATCAGTGAAGCGGTCGGGTATTCGGATATCAGCTATTTTTCTCGTATCTTTAAGAAAGAATGTCAGGTCACCCCATCGAAGTATCGGCGGTTGAATCAATTATGAAAATCAACCAATGGATTCAGAAAAATGAATTATTCAGTCGGATCTTCCTCTTTGTTGTCGTCGGGGTCATTAGTGTATGTCTGCTAACCGTCGTCGTGATCTATGGTCGCTCGAAAGATGCCTATGTTGCTTCGTACCAAAGCTCCAATCAGCTGCTACTGGAAAAAATCCAAGAAGATTATGAGCGTCTGAACGAGAATATCCATCGGATTTTTGACATCGTCGATGAAAGCAAAGCCGTTGAAACATACTTAGAAGGCGACATGAATCAAGGCCGTACGATTTTAGAATTAAACGAGCAATTAAAAGACACCCGCTCTTTGTTTCAAGACATCCCCTCAAATTTAGTGTTGATTGGGGTCAACGGGGGTACTTTTTTCCAAAACGATGCGGTTCGCAATCAATCGGTGGATGATTTTCTCGCCAGTACCTTTATCCAGCAAATCAATGACAATGACGCCATCAGTCAGTATTATTTCTTGGACCAAGGCTTAAGTACCTCCACCAGCGACTCCCCTGGCTTGATGTACGTGCGCAAATTAATGAAAGAAGAAACGATTTTCGGCTATGCCCTGATTTTCTTAAAGGAATCCGATTTTTCTTCAATTTATCGTCAACTCTTAGATACCAGTCTTCACTCGATCTATATCGTCAATGAACAAAATCAAATTCTCTCCACTTCTGATCCGAGCCTTTTAGGCAAGCCGTTTGAAAATCATCTCGTCACGGTCAAAAGAGATACTAGCATCAATCAGCTGCCCCTTTATTCGTATCACTTTACTTTTTACGATGTCTTGGATGAATCGCATCTGGTACGCAATATGAATCTGATCAAGCCAGCTCTTTTGATTTCTGTCGTCAGTATTTTACTCTTTAGTCTGCTGGCATTTTGGATCATCCGCAACATCACCCAACCGATTTATCAGCTGATTGCCAAGCTGCCGGCGGTCACTCAAGGCGATTTCAGCGACAAGGTCACCATCAACGGGACGTATGAAACGCGAGAATTGGGGCGTGCCTATAACTTGATGCTGGAGGACTTGGAATCTTATGTCGATCATTTAATGGTCACAGAAGCCGAAAAACGCAAGTTCGAGATTCGTTCACTGCAAATGCAGATCCAACCGCATTTTGTCTACAACACCTTGACCGCTATCAAGTTTTTAATCTGGCAAAACGAACAAGAGGCCGCCACCCAAGCGATTGAAAGTTTTGTCCAATTGTTGCGGCATACCTTTAACCGCAAAGAGATCGTCCCTTTAAAAGATGAACTAGCGATCGTGGAAGAATACCTCGTTTTAATGAACGTGCGTTATGGCAATCGCATCCAATCGACGATTTTTTCAGAAGATGGCTGTGAAAATATTCTCGTACCGAAAATGATTTTGCAACCGATTATCGAAAATGCCTACCTGCATGCCTTTCCCGAAGAGGATTCAGGATTGATCCAGATTTTTTCTCGTGTCAGTAAGGAAGGCCTGAAAATTGAGATCATCGATACGGGCATCGGGTTCAATGAAGAGCACCCAACCAGCTCCGCGAACCACTTTGAACACTATTCGGGTATTGGCTTAGACAATATTGATCAGCGTATCAAGCTGCTCTATGGGGAAAAATACGGATTGACTGTAGAATCACGCATCAACGAAGGAACCACCGTTCGCTTGCTGCTGCCGATCCAGCGGGAGGAAGCAGAATAATTTCTTTCGTTAAATAAGAAAAACGCCAACAGAACCAGGCTGCTTCCATGAGCAGTTCTGTTCCGCTGGCGTTTCTTTCCTTAATGATAATCGTTAGTTAACTGGCTTAAGCCAAGTCTTCCCCATTTGAGGCAATCACTTTTTTGTACCAATAAAAGGATTGCTTTTTGCTGCGGGCTAATGTGCCATTGCCTTCATTGTCGCGATCGACATAGATATAGCCATAGCGTTTCTTCATTTCTCCGGTTCCTGCAGAAACCAAATCGATACAGCCCCATGAAGTATAGCCCAACAGTTCCACACCGTCTTGGTCAATCGCTTCTTTCATCGCAGCGATATGCGCACGTAGATAGTCGATGCGATACACATCATTGATTTTTCCATCTTCGTTTGGCGTATCCACCGCTCCTAGACCGTTTTCGACGATGAAAAGCGGCTTTTGGTAACGATCATAGAGATCATTCATCGTGATTCGCAAACCAAGCGGATCAATCTGCCAGCCCCATTCTGACGCTTCTAAATACGGGTTTTTAATGGTCGGGAACAAGTTGCCTTCCGTTTTCTCAACACCGGAATCTTCTGAAGCAGCAACCCGAGAGGCATAGTATGAAAAGGAAATAAAATCGACGGTATGGGCTTTTAATAAAGCCGCATCTTCGGCGGTTCGTTCCAAAGTGATTCCTTTATCAGCTAGCATCTTCAAACCATAATTTGGATATTCTCCTCGCGATTGCACATCGATAAAGAAATAGTTGCCGCGATCGCTTTTTTTGCTTTCCCAGACATCTTTCGGATTGCAGCTGTAAGGATAATAACTAGCCGCAGCCAGCATACAGCCAACTTTATTTTCTGGATCGATCTCGTGGGCGATTTTTGTTGCCAACGCACTTGCGACTAATTCATGATGAGCAGCTTGGTATTTAATTTGTTCTTCATTTTCGCCTTCAGCAAAGGTCAGCCCAGCACCGAGAAATGGGGCATGCAAAATCATATTAATTTCGTTAAAGGTCAGCCAGTACTTCACCAATCCTTTGTATCGAGTGAAGATCGCTCGACAAAGGTTTTCATAAAAGGTGATCATCTTACGGTTGCGCCAACCGCCATATTCTTTGATCAAATGGATCGGACAGTCAAAATGCGTGATCGTCACCAAGGGTTCGATTTGGTATTTACGGCACTCTAAAAAAAGTTCTTCATAAAAGCGCAAGCCTTCTTCATTAGGGGTTTCTTCATCCCCCTTCGGAAAAATTCTTGACCAAGCAATCGATAAACGATAGGTTTTAAAGCCCATCTCCGCAAACAAGGCGATATCTTCTTTGAAATGATGGTACATATCGATCGCTTCTTTGGCTGGATAGAAATACCCTTCTTCAAAAGCAAGCATCTCACGCTTGCCGGTAATAACTGCTCGGCGGTCCTTGCCAGTCGGAATTACATCGACATTGGCAAGCCCACGCCCGCCTTGATTAAACCCGCCTTCACATTGATTGGCGGCTGTTGCACCACCCCATAAAAAGTTTTCTGGAAATCCCATGTCTTATTCTCCTTTTTTAGCCGATCACTTTGATGATTTGATCGCCAAACGTAATCGGGCCACTGTTAGCCGTCAAAATGTCCCCCACTTCAGTACTGTTGGTGATAACGATCGGCGTGATTACTGGATAGCCTTTTTCTTTAATAAATTCAATATCAAACGTAATCAATGGATCCCCGACTGTCACTTTTTGCCCTTTTTCTACTTGATAGGCATAGCCTTCACCATTTAATTGCACTGTATCGATCCCCACGTGGATCAATAGTTCAATGCCTTCCTCACTGGTCAAGCCAATAGCATGTTTTGAATCAAAGACTGCTGTGACAGTCCCGTTTACTGGAGCTAGCACTTCTCCGACGGTTGGCTCAATCGCTACCCCTTGGCCAAGAATCTCTTCCGAAAACATGCCGTCATTGACTGCTTGCAAGCTTTTTAGTTCCCCTTTTAAAGGTGCTTTGATCTCTGCGCCGCTGATTTGATGTGCGGGTTCTTGCGCTTTGTCTGTCGGTGTTGCTTCAGGTGCTTCTTCTGTGACAGGGTCTTTGTATAAGAATAATGTCGCAATAAATGTGATCACGATACTGATTGCCGCACCGATACAAGCATTGGTCAAATGACGTAAGGTGTCATCGCCGATATAGCTTGGCAAAGTCAACAGGCCTGGTGATCCGCCTGAGAAATTGCGGACACGCATGATTCCCATAAATAGACCACCAAATCCGCCACCGATCATTGCTGCATACAAGGGTGTTTTAAACCGCAAATTGACCCCATACAACGCCGGTTCAGTAATGCCGAATAGCCCAGTCAGACCAGCAGAAAATGCCAGTTGTTTGATCGTAGAATCTTTTGATTTAAAACCAACGCCGATAGCTGCAGCTCCCTGACTGACGTTTGAAGCCAGCATGCCAGGATAGATCACTGTGTCGTATCCGGCAGTCATTCGATTATTGATTCCGATAGGCACTAACCCATAATGGGTACCAGTTGCCACGAACAATGGTGTGAAGGCGCCAATCAGTAATGGAACGATCCATGGGCTAACCGTTTCTAAGGCTTGGATCCCTGTAGAGATCGCTTCACTGATCATGTAGCCTAGAGGGCCTAAAGCAACTAATGCTACTGTCCCTACGACGAAGATCGTTAGCAACGGTTTGCTGAAGAATTTGATTGCTTTTGGCGAGACTTTATCGGCGATCGGTTCAACGTAAGACATAAACCAAACACTCAAGATGATTGGGATAACCGATGATGAATAACTCACTGGTGAAATCGGCAAGCCGAATAAATGGATGCCGCCGCCTGCCTCATTGACTGCTGTCACCATCGCGATAAAGTTCGGATGGAGTAAAATCCCCCCTACCATCATAGCTAAATACATATTGGCTTTGAATTTTTGTGCAGAAGAAGCAGCCAGCAAAATCGGCAAGAAGTAGAACGCCGCATCCGCCATAAAGTTTAATATTTGGTAACTTTGACTCTCTGCCGTCAAGACATTGAAGACCACTAGCAATGAAAGAACCGCTTTTAGCATCCCAGCTGCCGTGATGGCTGGTAATATTGGAGTGAAGATCCCGGTGATCGTATCGATGACTTTCGCAACACGTCCGCGATCGTCTTCTGCTGTTTCTTGGTCACTGTTTAAATTGGTTTGGGCAGTGATTTCGTTGTAGACATTGCCAACATCACTGCCGATGATTACTTGGTATTGCCCACCTTTATTGACCACACCCATGATCCCTGGTGTATGTTTTAAAGTACTTTCTTGGGGTTTGCTATCATCTTTCAAGTTGAAGCGCAAGCGTGTCGCACAATGGGTCAAGCTTTGGATATTTTCTTCCCCACCAACATTGGTGATGATCGTTTTTGCTAACTCTTTGTAATTCATGTCGTTCCTCCTATTTTGGTCTTTCGCTTGTTTTTTGTGTGTCAAACCATAAAAAAATACCTAAACAAACCCCTTGGGAGTTCATTTAGGTATAGCCTGCCAATCCAGTAACAATCCTAAGCACTTGTTATTCGTTTGATGTGTATAGTTAAATAGATCAATTCGTCTTCTTCTAACGGTCTACCGAATTCTTTGTTGATGTAGTCACTGATTTTCAACGCACACGCATATTCCTTCATGTAGCGGTCTTTCAACATAAAAATAAAACTGCCGGTTCCTGCATCATCGAGCTTTGTACCGCTGAATAAGCGCTGGACAAAAAATTTCAAATGGGTCACAAAGCGTTCGTAGTTCAATGAATACTCATCAAGCTCCATTGAAAAATGATATTTGACGATGTTTAGGATATGCTGAATGATCTTCGCCATTTCCGATACTTGACTGACCTGCGCCATATCCAACTCAGCATTGACAATGTGCAGAGCAATGAAGCCGGCTTCATCTTCCGGCAGCTCGATCGCCAAGCGATTTTTAATGATCGATAACGCTTCTTTGCCAATGAGGTATTCATGGTTATAAAACCGCTTGATCTCCCATAGCAAGGCATTTTTAATTTCCATGCCGTTTTGATAGCGCTCGATAGCATAATTGATATGATCGGTCAGCGTCAGAAACAATTTTTCGCTCAACTTTTTCCCAAGGGAAACTTTTGCAAAACTGATGATCTCATTCGCTGCTTGAATATGTTCGATAGGGATAGAAGAAAGTAATTGGGTTAGTTTTGTGACATTCCACTCTTGTGTACTGAGATAGACTTTTTCAATCTTGGTATCGTCGATCGCATCGCCCGGCTTTTTCTTAAAGCCTAAGCCTTTGCCCATGACGACCAATTCTTGTTTTTCCTCATTCTCAGAAATCACAATGTTGTTATTGATCACTTTTGTTACGTTCATTTTAACGACCCTATTCTTCTTTAGATTTCTTCACACAAAAAAATAGGTATAGCCCGCCTAAAGCGGTAACAATCCTCAGAGCCAGTGTAGCATGAGAAAAATCACTCGTCAATGGGGATTTTCAACCGCTTGTTTAAAAGCAGAAAACAGCGCTGCTGCCATTTGACTCTTTGGCAGAACGCTGTTCACTGGTTTATAAATCACTAGCTCTCTTGATGAGAGGTAAAATTAGATACGGTTTTCGTGGTCAGCAGTTTTAACTAAGTTTGCTCCCACCATACCACCGATTGACGTAAGAGCGAGTCCTAAGACCATTGCCACAAAGCCCCAAATAGACGCTTTGGCTGTTGCATCACTTGCTTCTTCCGCTTTTTGACGAGCGTCTTCCACTGCTTGGTCAATGTCTTGTTTGGCTTGTTCAAGATTTTGTTGTGCATTTTCGATTTGTTTTTGTGCTTCATCAGAAGCATCTTGTAAGCCGTTCACGATATTGTTCGTTGCTTCTTCCGCTTCTTGTTGGCTTAGATCTGTGTTTTGAGCCACTGCATTTGAGATTGCTTCTTTATCGACTGAATCACCGATCGTTGTAGCACGATCTTGTAATTTGCTTGCTAAATCATCAATGATTTTATCAGCATCATTGGGATTGGTTGCAATGTCTTTGCCGGCATCTTTGATGTCGTTCGTCGCATCAGACAATTGATTTTGCAAGTAGTCTGGTTGCAATTCAGGAACATCGGTATCTTGTAAAACATCATTGACATTCGCTTGTAATTCATCTGTATTGACGTCTTCCATGTTTCCTGTTATTTCATCGAAGGCTTTTGAAGCGACATCGCCAGCACCTGAGGCAACTGTTTCAACGCCACTGCCAACAGCAGAAGCAACGTTTCCTAAAAGTGAACCGACTACAGAAAATGCACCGATCGTTAAGTAAGAGAGCATAACCATCATCACGATCATACTAGTTGCCCATGTTAAGAAACCATGAACCAATCCAACACGTCGAGCCGCCACACCTGAAACAAAACCAGCACCGAATAATGCCAAGACAAAGGTAATGACTGTCCAAATCAATAATCCTGTACCCACACCATCTAATGGATTATTTGATGTTGGTTCCACCAAACCAAAACCGATTGCTGAGCCGATCATTGACAGTGTCATGAACAATGCGATAAATGTTACGACCCCTGCAAAGATAGAACCCCAAGACAAATTATAGCCTGCCTCCCGCTCATCTGAACCTAAATAATTTCTGAATCCTTTTTTCATCATTACATCCCCTTTTTGTTTTTTTAACCTGTATTCAGTCTAACAACTGATTGTTTTTTTATCAATCAACTCGACTTGCGCTATCTTTTTGTAAGAAAAATGAATGATTCTGAATTATTTGACTATTTATTGAAATAAAGCAAAAATTCATTCGTGTATTTTAACTAAAAAAATCTTTTCACGCTCTTTCTTTCGATCACAGGCTTGTTTCTCACAGTCTTCTGCTGATTCGTCATTTTGAAGCTAGCAGGGTTTCACTAGAGAAAAAACAGCTCTTCTCAATGTGTCACAAATGAGTAGCGATCACAAAAAACCACCTTCGCCCGAGGCAAAGGTGGTTGTCTGCTTATTATTCTTCATTTAGTCGATCTGGCATCATGTTTTCCATAAAACCCCAAACGCCATTTTGTAATACGAGTTCCTCACGTTCGTAAGTAGAAACCGTGGTGCGGATCAACTCATCTTGACCGTCTAAGACTTTTTGTCCCCAATGAGGATCGATCAATAATGCCCGCCCCACTGCAACAAAATCTGCATGTTCTAGCAAGCCCGCGGCATCTTTCGACGTTCGGACATCCCCTACACCAATCAAAGGAACCCGCTGAGCGATTTTTTCATAGACATACGCCAACATTGATTTTTCTTGATACGCTTTTGAAATCGATTTACGGGTATAATCCGCAAGAGAAATGTGCAGATAGTCTAATCCTTTTTCTGCCAGTTGGTCCACTAAGAACAACGTATCTTCAAAGCGAATCCCTGGTTCTTCGAATTCTTCCGGTGAAAACCGATAACCGACGATAAACTCCTTCACACCTGATTGGTCTACTGTTTCCAATACTTCATCGACGAGCTTCTCAATAAAACGATAACGGTTCTCTAGTGAGCCACCCCATTCATCGGATCGACGATTTGAGTGAGGAGAAAAGAATTGTTGGATCAAATACGTATTGGCTCCGTGGAGTTCTACGCCATCAAACCCCGCCTTGATCGCCCGTTCGGTAGCTTTTTTAAAGTTTTCAATAATCGCTAATATCTCATCCACCGTAACTTCCCGGGGAACTTGGGCATTTGGTCGTTCAGCTGCAACCGCGCTGGCGGATATGGGTTGTGTGCCTCGTAAAACTGAGTCATCCGTCATCCGACCGGCATGAAAAATCTGTAAAATGGCTTTGGTCCCATTTGTTTTGATGGTGCTGGCTAATTTGCTTAATCCAGGTAAAAAGGCATCGTCATAAGCGCCTAATTCCCCTTCCCAGCCCTTGCCATCTTCTTGGACATTGGCTGCCGCTGTGATGACTGCTCCGACTTCCCCAGAGCGTAAGCCATAGTAAGCCAACTCATCTTTCGTAATCACCCCATCAAAGAAGGACATCTTGGTCGTCATTGGTGCCATAATGATTCGATTTTTCAACTGTAATCCGCGCTTAAATGTTGCTTTGTCTGTTACATTTCGCATGGGTTTCCCACCTTTTCCATTGGATTCATTTCGCTTTGTAAATCTGACTGGCTTCGTTACCTAAGGAGATCCTTAAAGCAAATCGGTGCATTTTTTTCTCTTTTGCCAAAATATACATGCACATGCATCTATATTACAAAAGAATCAAGGAGAAAACAAGTGAAAACATCTTTAGTCTAGCATTTCCTCCAAGACTTTTTCAAAAACGACTTTTGAGCGCTGCAGTTTCTTTTCCCCTGATTGGGTCAAATCAATATAGATCCCCCGCTTATCCTCTTGACAAGAATGCCGTTCGATCACACCACACAGGTTGTCTTCCATGCGCATGATCATGCGTGACATCGCACTTTGACTCAAATCAAAATGGGCGATCAAATCGTTGAGGCGCATGCTATGATTGGGGGTCTTTTCTAAGTAATAAAGCACGTAATACTCATTCAAAGACAGATTGCTTTCTGCTTTGAGGGCTTGTTCCAAGCGAGCTTCGATCGCTTGATGCTGATTCGTGAAGGCTAACCATTGGCCCATCCGTTCTTTTTCCATCCTCTTCACCACCCCATTCTCCTATACCAAGGTATTTTAATCTAGATCCCTGCGTTACGCAAGCCGCCAGAAAGCTTCGCCAGTATGACTGATACTTTATTATACAAAACTAGCCAGCTGCTGCGGACGTTAATGAATATTTTATGATAGAATTGACGAAAAATTCAGCAAAAACTTCCTATTCTTTTTCAGTGTTCTGGACTACAATATCTTTAACATTAAAGAATATTTAAACGCTACGTCAGCAAAATTGTGCATTTCGACACAATAATTTGCTTGTTTTAGATGCTTTAGTATTCTAAGGAAAGGATGAAGCAAACAATGAAAAAAACATTTTCTTTGATTGGGACACTGACGCTCGTCGGTTTGGGGCTTTTGACAGGCTGTAACAATGAAAATGATACCTCGCAATCAACAAGCGAGCTAAGTCAGAGTCGTGTGTCTACTGAAAGCAAACAAAGCACGACGGCGCAAACGACTGAAAGCAGCTCCTTAGCGTCAAGCTCCACTTCAAAAACTTCAACCACAAGCCAGCAATCGACGGATCACTCTGACGCAACGCAAACAACAGCAAGCTCAGTATCCACCAATGAGTTTCCATATGCCGTTGATCTTTCCCAATATGGCCCTACACTGACTTTTCACTTCAACGGTTTCAATGTACCAGATACTGTCACGATTCAAAATACGACTCCAATGATCATTTCGATTCCCGACAGAATTAGTTATGAAGCACAAGTCGATACGATCGCGACAAAGGAGATTCGCATCTTTTCAGCAAATGACAATGGGATTCGTACAGTAAAAGTGAATACCCAGTTGACCTTTGCAAAAGAGATCACACCCAATAGCAATCCTGATTTTAACCAAAACCTGTATCTATTTACAAATAAGGAGGGTGGTCTATCTTTGATCACGCCGAACTATGCGGGAAATGTCAGCGATGACCAACGAGATGTGATGTTAGAAGTACTTCAATAAACGAAAAACAGGGAAACGAAGCACGCTTCGTTTCCCTGTTTCGTTACCCGATCATCACGGTTTCATCAGGATATTTGTAGCCAGCTTCTTGTTTGTTGGCTTTTTTCATCAATGAAAAAGCAACGGTCATGATGCCGACTCGACCAATGAACATCAAAAAAATGATCAAAAGTTTGCCAAAAACCGACAAGTAAGGCGTCAACCCCATGGTCAATCCCACCGTTCCAAAAGCGGAAAAAACTTCAAAGGCAATGGTTGGCAACCCAAAGTTTGGGGTTTGCGGCATACGCTCAGTGATCGACAATAAGAAAATCGCTACGAAGCATAACGTCAAAGTAAGAAAGAACAACGTAAAGGCACGCGATACAGCAGATTCTTTGATCGTGCGACCAAAAACTTCCGCTCGACTGCGCCCTTTCAATAAGCTGCGGATCTTGATGATCAAGACCGCAAATGTCGTTGTCTTCAATCCCCCAGCAGTTGATCCAGAGGTGCCGCCGATATACATTAAAATCATCGTCAGCATCAGGCCTGCTTGACTCATTTGTCCGTAATCAATACTGAAAAATCCCGCGGTTCTTGGGGTGACCGCTAAGAAGAGGTATTGGAAAAAACGTTCGATGACCGAGTCACCCGTGATCAACTGTGAATTGGCTTCGGTCAAAAAGAACCCTGCCGTTCCAAAAACCACCAAAACGATCATAGCGATCCATGCCAAGCGGCTATGCAGGGACCTTTTTTTGGACGCCGTATGCAGGAGATCGAACCAAACGAGAAAACCCAGACCACCTGCGATGATCAAGAAACTGACGACCCCCAGCACAAATGGGTCGTTTTGAAACCCTACCATGCTGTTGCCGAACAAATCAAACCCAGCATTACAAAAGGCCGAGATCGCATGAAAAACACTGTACCAAAGGCCTTGCTCCCAACCAAAACGGGGCACGAATGCAAAAGCCAGCAAGATAATCCCGCTGACTTGGATCAAAAAGGCGATCCGAATCAGGTACCATGCCAAATGGATCTCTCCAGACATCCGATCCAGATTCAATGATTCCCGCAAAATCATCCTGGTACTAAGATGGACTCTTTTTCTCGCCAAGATGTAAAAGAAGACGGGAATCGACATGAAGCCGATCCCACCGATCTCAATCAACATCAGCAAGATCCCTTGGCCCCAGAGATTGTAATGGTCGGCTACTGTCAAGGTCGAAAGACCCGTCACGCAAACAGCCGATGTGGCAGTAAACAGTGCATCTAAAAAGTTGGTACCTTCACCACTTTGGGTGACAGCCGGCAGCATCAGTAAGCCAGTTCCTGCCAATATCAACAAAACGAAGACCAGTGTGACGATCTGCGGAATCAAAAAGCGTTGCGATGCCAGCTTTTTTTTCAAACGATTTCTTTTTTTCATTTTCATTTCCTTTGACCTTTTGCAAAAACCAATGGCTTGGTAATCCTAGTTTATTGCAGTTGTTTTTCACTTATCATACCATTTTATTTTGATTTATTCTTCACTTTGATCATTCTTGTTACGTTTGCTCGTTCATTTTCTTCCAGCCGCATTTTGATTCCATAAATGGCTTCTTCCAGCTCGGGAATCGTCAAATATTCTAGGGCATTGACGCGTCGGCGAGTACGTTCGATTTCCCCTGCCATCAATTGACAGGTCTTTTCGATTTCCGTTAGCTCCAACAGCTTCGGCATGGCGTCGGTAAAACGGGCGACCGCATTATCTAACGGAACATTGGAATTCAAAAAGCCATATTCGATCGGCGCTTGCATCACCGTATCGTCATAATCAAAATGCATCACTGGCACTTCCACACTCATGATATTTTTCGTGGATAACTCAAGGGAGACCTCAGTTGCTGGTAAAATAAACATTTCTTCAATGTATTTTTCATTGATCGTGGCATTGGCTAAGCGAAATGCCTTCATGGCACGCTGCAATTGTTCTTCTACTTCTTTACGCAAGTGGTCATTCTTTTTGATCAATTCAATAAATTGACGCATGAGTTCGTCTTGTTTGTCTTTTAATAATTTATGTCCGCGTTTGGCTGTCGCCAATTGTTTGCTGAGGCGCGACAGCTCCATGCGGGTTGGATTAACGGTTTTTTGCGCCATTGTTCTCCTCTCCCGGTAAGTATTCCGCCAGTAAGGCATCGCTGATCCGCTTCAGTTCGACTTTTGGCAGCATCGCCAACAAGTCCCACCCTAATTCCAAGGTTTCGATAATCGAACGGTTGGTGCGGTACCCTTGGTTCAAGTATTCATTTTCGAAGCGTTCTGCAAATTTGGCATAGGTTTTATCTACTTCCGACAATGCCGATTCTCCTAAAACGACTGCCAATTCCTTGGCTTGCTTTCCTTGAGCATACGCAGAAAACAACTGGTTCATCGTTGCGGCATGGTCTTTGCGTGTCTTGCCTTCGCCGGTCCCTTTATCTTTTAACCGTGACAATGACGGCAAGACATCGATGGGCGGCTGGATGCCGTTTTTATACAAATCACGAGACAAGATGATTTGTCCTTCGGTGATATAGCCGGTCAAATCGGGAATCGGATGGGTTTTGTCATCTTCTGGCATGGTCAAAATCGGCAGCTGGGTCACTGAACCTTTCAAGCCGCGAATCCGTCCAGCACGTTCATATAACGTGGATAGATTGGTATATAGATACCCAGGATAGCCGCGACGTCCTGGCACTTCACGACGAGCAGAGGAGATCTCCCGCAAAGCTTCACAGTAGTTGGTCATATCCGTCATGATCACCAAGACATGCATGCCCTTTTCATAAGCCAAGTATTCGGCCGCCGTCAGTGCCATTCGGGGAGTAGCGATCCGCTCGATCGCTGGGTCATTGGCTAGATTCATAAAGACGACAGAATGGTCGATGGCGCCCGTTTGACGAAAATCTTCCATGAAATATTCAGCTTCTTCAAAGGTGATCCCGATGCCAGCAAACACAACAGCGAAATCATCTTCTGAATTCAACACTTGTGCTTGACGCGCAATTTGCGAAGCCAATTCTTTATGAGGCAGACCAGATCCAGAAAAAATCGGTAGCTTTTGTCCCCGAACGAGCGTATTCAAGTGGTCGATCGATGAGATCCCCGTTTGAATAAACTCATCAGGATAATCCCGCGCTGCTGGATTAATCACTTCGCCGTTGATGTCCATAAATTTTTCTGGGACGATCTCTACTCCGCCATCTTTGACCCGACCTAAGCCGTCAAAGACTCGCCCGATCATTTGCTCGGAAACGCCTAATTCCAAAGGATGTCCTAAAAAGCGGACCGCAGATTCCCGCAAATTGATCCCGCCGGTTCCTTCAAAAATTTGGACCAACGCTTTGTCTTCTTGGATCTCAAGTACTTGTCCTTGCCGCGTTTCGCCGTTTTGCATGCGGACTTCGATCAACTCTTCGTATTTGACACCGGAGACGCGATCGACGGCCATCAATGGTCCGACGACTTCTCCAATCGTTTTATATTCCTTGATCATCAGTGCGGTCTCCTTTCTGTAAAATTTCTTTCATCGTTGCTTTGATCTCTTGATGCAAAGCAGGAATTTTTGCTAATTCTGCTTCAGGCAGGTACTTCATACGTGCCACTTTGTCTCGCAATTCTTCGGTCCCTACATAGATTTCTGAAAGATACGCACCTAGTGTCAACGCATCTTCCGCTTCTTTGTGGAGCAGCAAGATCGTTTCCAGCATTTTGAACTGCTTTTCACGAGAGGTAAACGTATCAACGTCGTCAAAAGCGTTTTGCTGCAAGAAATCTTCTCGCAAAGACTTGGTGGTTTCCAGCAATAACTGATCTTTTTCGGATAAAGCGTCGATGCCGACAAGTCGAACGATCTCTGACAACTCAGATTCTTTTTGCAGCATCCGCATGGCTTCTGTTACTTGTTTGGACCAATCTACTTGCATTTGTTGGTCCAAAAAGGCACCCAATTCGTTTTCGTATAAAGAATAGCTCTTCAACCAATCGATCGATGGAAAATGACGCTTTTGCGCTAAGGTGGCATCTAAGCCCCAAAAGACTTTAACGACCCGCAACGTATTTTGGGTAACTGGTTCTGAAATATCACCGCCTGATGGTGAAACAGCGCTGATGGCAGTGATGCTGCCTTCTTGATCAGAACCTAAGCAAATCGCTTTTCCAGAACGCTCATAATACTCTGCCAAGCGGCTGCCTAAGTAAGCCGGATACCCTTCATCCCCGGGCATTTCTTCCAGACGACCAGACATTTCCCGCAGTGCTTCTGCCCAACGTGAGGTGGAATCCGCCATGATCGCCACGGAATACCCCATGTCTCGGAAGTATTCCGCAATCGTGATCCCAGTATAAATCGACGCTTCCCGAGCGGCTACCGGCATATTGGAGGTGTTAGCGATCAACACGGTTCTCGCCATTAAAGATTCACCACTGCGAGGGTCGATCAACTCTGGGAACTCGTTCATTACATCGGTCATTTCATTGCCGCGTTCGCCGCAGCCGACATAGACGACTAGGTCGACATCCGCCCATTTGGCGATTTGGTGCTGAACGACAGTCTTCCCTGCACCAAAAGGTCCTGGAACGGCTGACGCCCCGCCTTTAGCGATTGGAAAGAAGGTGTCGATTACTCGCTGGCCAGTAATCATTGGTTCGACTGGATTCAGTTTTTGCTTTACAGGACGACTATGACGAACGGGCCATTTTTGCAGCATCGTGAAAGACCGTTCTCCTTTGGGGGTATCTAAAATATAAATCGTTTCATCGATCGTAAATTCCCCCGCATAAACAGCCTTGACTGTTCCTGAAACGCCATGAGGAACCATGATCTTGTGATTGATCAACGGTGTTTCTTGCACGGTGCCGATGACCATCCCGGTACTGACTGCCGCGCCGACTTCCACGGTCGGTACAAAAGGCCACTTTTTCTCATGATCCAACGCAGGCAATTGCACCCCACGCGTCAAGAAGTTGCTTTGGGTGACAGACATGAAGGTTTCTAAGGGACGTTGGATGCCATCAAACATTTGTGACATGATCCCAGGCGCCAATTCTACGGATAGCGGTTCACCGGTGGTTTCGACTGGTTCACCAGGTCCGATCCCGGACGTTTCTTCATAGACTTGGATCGAAGCGACGTCGCCGCGCATTTCGATGATCTCACCGACCACGCCTAAATCTCCTACATAACAGATATCTTCTAAACTTGCATGGCCCATATTTTTGGCTAACACCAATGGACCGGATACTTTAATAATTGTTCCTTTTTCCACAACATCGGCTCCTCTCTATAGTATGTTTTGCCCAACTGCTTTTTCGACATTTTCTTGAATCATTCGTTTGCCGATTCCTCGGGAACCATCGTAATCAGGAATCAAGATGACTGCAGGTGTCATTTTTTGTTGGACTTTTGCTAATTCATCGGGAATCAGCTCGGCACATTTTTCAGTCAGGTAGATGATCGTACTGTTCTTCATTAATTTTGCCAGCGCCTGCTTCACTTCTTTTTCTTCCGAGGCATAGCAGACCTGAAAGCCAAATAGTTGAAAAGGAATGACGGATTCTTTCTCGCCGATCACGCCGATTTTATGAGTCATAGTGCCGCATCCTTTCTCTGATTTGTTCTTCCGTAAAGCCGCTGCGTTTGCCTACCAGCAAGATACGCAGATTTTGCAGTTCCAAAACCTTAGCATTCAAAAATGCGAGTAAAGGCAGTGGTCCTAAAGCATCTGTTTGGGCTTGGCCATAGCTTTCTGTGATCAAATTGTCTTGTAAAAGTGCCAAGCCAGCAAAGTCGATCACCTGTTCATGAATCAAAGGCCGCAATACTTCCTGATAATTACTTTCTAATAAGAAGGCTAAAAAGTCACTATAGGACGCATCCGCAAACGCTAAAAATTCTTCTTTCGGGATACTGCCGACACTCACTAAGACTGCCTCCATAAAACTGCGCGATCGTTTTTGAAGTACACAACGTGCGGCGATCGTTAGATTGGTCAGATCGATCATCTTGATGACAGCTTCTTGTAGCTCAGGGATCTTGATTTCATCTGCCAGTCGCCGTTGTTCATGTAAATACCGGCGATCGTAAATGATATCGATGCCTTGTAGCACGGCGCCGCCTTCTAAGTACTCCCGCACTTCTTGGATCGTAGTCACGATTTTCTCAGGCAATACCTCTGAGGTTCCCGTTTTGATGGCGGTCCGACACTCATCGATCGTGTAAAAACCATCTTCGATCAGTAGATGATCATAATCTTTTCCAGTGACTGACTCTTTGGTCAAGACTTTTAGATTATGGAAAGTAAAAGGCATCATATACAGTCGGAGGATCTCTTGATCAGGAACCAGCTCGGCCAATTCTTTGATCGTCTTTAACAATTCTTCATCGAGATAGGTTTCGAATCGTTCATGAAAATCTGGCTTCAAATAGCGTTGATAATGAGTCTGCCGCAAGACAGCTTCGACTTCAGCAAACCCTTTTGCCGCAATCATTTGTTCCACTTCTTGCGGCTTTAACAACGTCATCTCTTTCAGCCGAATGATTGGATTCAATTGATGATAGTTCCTCATGGATCAACCTCCTTGTTGTATGATCTGCAACCACCGTTCTCGGGTTTCTTTCTTGTATTCATCAAGCAGTACCTGATAGGTAAAATTGTATTGAATGCCGTTGTCATCTACCAAAAAGCCCGCTTCTGTCAATGGTGCGCCTGCTTTGATTTGATACGGTAGTTTTGATTGACAAGACGTAAGCCAAGCGGCATCTAGATGGGCTGCTTGCTCAGGACCAGCGTGGAAGGTCACCGTCCCACTGATCGGCAACTGCTGCAGCACATTTTCAGCAAATGACTGCAGCTCTTCTGGCGTCCAGGCAACCATTTTTTGATACGCTTGCTCAAAAAGTTGTGTCAGGTATTCGTTTTGTTTCATCATTTGCTGCTGCTTAGCGGCACTTGCTTGGCGATTCAGGGCTTGCTGATAATGTTTTTCGGCTTGCTTTTTTGTTTGCTGGGCACGAAGCTGCAAGTCCGACTCTTTTTTCGCCCAGTCACGTGCCATCGTTTCACTGATCCTAGCACGTTCAGCGGCAGCCAAACGTTCCCGTTTTGTCTGCGCTTCTTGGTCTAGTTCAGCAATCATTTTGTCGATTGCGTCCATATCTTCGCCCCCTTTAAATCGTTCCTAAAAGTAAGAAAGAAATAACAAAACCTAAGATGGCATACATCTCAACCATTACTGAGAACATGACCCCTTTAAAGAAATGCTCTGGTTTCTTCGCTAAAATTTGAATCCCAGCTGCAGCGACCTTCCCTTGGGCCATTCCTGAGAATAAGCCAGTAAAGGCAACTGGCAGTGAGGCCATCAAATACGCCATACCAGTCACTGTCGACATTTCACCACTTAAGCTACCATAGATCATAAACGCAATAACGAATCCGTATAGCCCTTGCGTTCCGGGAAGTAATTGTAAAATCAAGGCTTGTCCAAACTTCTCCGGCTGATTCGTCGTTAAGGCTGCCGCTGCTTCACCAGTTTGGCCCACCCCTTTGGCTGAACCGATCCCAGAAAAGATCGTAGCGATCCCCATTCCGATAATTGCAAACACCATACCACCATTATTATTAATTAAGTAATCAATCATTTATTGTCTCCTCCATTTTCTTTATCAAAATCAACGTATTTCTCACTTGGCTTGAAGGTTTCAAATTGGCGCCCCCCACCAGTGAAAAATTTTCCGAAAAACTCTACATATTGTAAACGTGCGGCATGCACATATGCACTCAGTAACGATAAAAAGATGTTTAAAGCTTGTAGGACAACCAATAAGAGAATGCCTACAGAAAAACGAGCGGCTGGCGGCAAGTAGCCCACCAATAAGTTGAAAGCTGCTGCGATACTCCCACCGGAGATCCCTAATGCCATCAAGCGGCTGTAGCTGACAAAGTCGCCGATGTAACTGGTCACACCGTACAAGTCATACAACCCTAAAAAGAAGCCGCCCACTTTGGTTTTCCCTTTCAGAATCGGTACCACGATGATCAATAAGGCACTAAAGCCTGCTAAAATCAAGCCGACGGTTGTTAGTGCTGGGACATCGATCAAAAGATTGCCTGCGGCTGCCACTAAAAGACCACTCAAAAGTCCTAGCCACGCAAAGCCATCGTTGACTGCACCTAAAAGATCCTTTTTGCGGATATTTTCTTTGGCTGCTAAATAAAGGCCAGTAAACAGTTGGATCCCACCAAAAATCATGGATAGACCAAAGATCGCCATAAAATCTTCGGAGGGTGATAAAAGTTGGAAGGGCAATGTAGCGCCAAAGAAAGAGCCGTAGACTGCGCCCCAAATCATAGTTGGCACGGACAAAATCTGGAACAATTTCAGAAACCGTTTGGTCCCTTTGGGCAAACGCATGGCGTGCAGCCCGATCGTGGTCGCTACAGCCATTAATGCACCATAACCTAAGTCAGCCACCATCATACCAAAGAAAACATAGTAAAAGGGCGTCATCCATGGGGTTGGATCGATCTCATCGTATTTTGGCAGGCTGTACATCTCCGTCAACATTTCAAAGGGTTGAATAAACGAGGCGTTTTTTAGCTTCGTTGGCACTTGATTAGCAGCGATCTCCTCTGCAGTGGGTTCTTCAAACGAATAGTAAATCTCGTTGGCAAAGGATTCTTGGACCATTTCCGCCACTAACGGTTGATCCTTTTCTGCGATCCAGCCGCGCAAGAGGGCAAAGGTCTGACCAGCTGCTAAGCGCTGTTGCATCATTGCCCGATTCTCACGAGTCAAAAACAGTTCTTCCGCTTGCTGTAACAGGATCAGCCGTTGTTTGTGCTGACTGATTTCTGTAATCAGTTCTTTGCGCTGCTGGGTCAAGGAAGTCAACGCTTGTTTCGCGTTTTGCAAAACCACTTTTGGTGATTCGGATGTTAGACCGGTTTCTTTCTTCACCCCATATCGGTGAAACAATTGGAACACTTGCTCTTCGATCGCTGCTAAAAATAGGCAGCTGAAATTGACTTTTTTTGGCTCAGAATAGATCACTTCGATATGAACCTCTTCCAATTGTCGCAAGGCTTCAGCTAGATCTTCCCAGCGTGGGCCTTCGACACGCCCAGCAAAAAAACTTGTATGAGCAGGTGCTTCGATCTCCAACGGCACGTCAAGATTTTGCCACTGTGTCGCCCATTCTTCCGTCTGCGTCGCTGCTTCGATCGCTTCGATCGTCTCTACCCAGCGCTCTTGCAAATTCTCGACTTCAACCAGCTCCGTCAATGCTGCTGCTTCATCGAAGCTTGTTTCAAAGTCCGACAGCCGCAAGGCATCTCGTTGCCATTCTATGCCTTTTTTCGCATCACCATTTTGGCGAATAAAGCGGATTGCTTCTTGCAGTCGACGAATCATTGGTTGGTGAGAAGCACCTTCTGGGGTGGCTCCTGCAAAAAATTC
Organism: Enterococcus sp. AZ095a; assembly: GCF_050546735.1. Taxonomy (NCBI): domain Bacteria; kingdom Bacillati; phylum Bacillota; class Bacilli; order Lactobacillales; family Enterococcaceae; genus Enterococcus; species Enterococcus sp. AZ095a. The sequence goes on from NZ_CP172953.1 coordinate 2,383,458, forward strand.
CCGTAGCCAAGTTTCGTTCGCTTCCTGCTCAAATACGTTCTCGATTTCAACAAACTGCATCGTTTGCAGCTTCGTCAATACCCTTTCTTGGTAGTGCTTCGGGGTGATCAACGTTAGTTTATTTAGTTTGGTTACTGCCATAAGTTCCGATCACTCCTTCAACGATCTGTTGAACCGCTTGCTCTTGGAAGCTTTGCATATTTTTTTGGTAACGATCTAACACTTGCTGGGTCTCTTTTGCCAGCTGCTGCTTTTGTGCTTCTAGTGACTGTTGCAACTGGTCTTCGACTGTTGCTTGTTCCTGAGCAAGGGCTTCTTCCAAAGCGGAAGCCCGCTCTTGCAATGCTTGTTGCTGCTGCGCTTCTTCCGACTGCAGTTCTTTTTTCAAAGCGAGCAATTGCTGTTCATTGGCTTCTTCTGCTTCTCGTAAACGAGTCAAAGCTTCTCTCATCGATTTCCCTCCCATAGTGATTTATATTCTCAACTGAAAAATAAACAAAAAAAGCATACCTCACGAAGAAGTATGCTGATAACAAAAAAAAGGCCAGCATTCCTCCAAGAATGTTTGCCTCACCCCTTGGCAAACCTGATCCTTGAAGCATAAAAAATGCTCAACCTTTGTCTATTTTATTTTTCAATTCCTGAACTATTATAGCAAAAAAAAATGTTTCCTTCAAGTAGAATCGTTTTTTATGAGAAAAAGACGATTTCTACTATTGTATGTTCGCTCGTAATTCCACTGCTCTTGGCTGTCCGAATAACCCTTACTATTCGTTCAGTCTCTTGGGGACTTTTCACCTAACATTTGTCAGTGATCGGATTGTTCTTACTAAATTGAAATCGGTCAAAATCAATTTAAGCCTTAGAATGGTCTGAATGAAGAACGTTGAGATTTTTTGAAAATGCTAGACATCATTTGATTGGTACCAAAAAGGAGATAACAATTCCAACAACCCATTCGATCCCTGACAAATCTTAAGTGAGAAGTTCGCTTATTTCGCTTCTCTTTTTATCGATGGCAGCGGTTGGCCCTTTTCTTCACAAATGAAATAACCGCCTCGGTAAAGGCATGTATAAATCTTACCAGGCTCCATTGTTAGAGGAAGCCCATTTTTTAAATACATCGGTTTTCTTTCCATTGTGCTCACCTTGTCTTTCGTGGGATAATAAGTCAAAATAAAAAACAACAGCTATTTCTAATCTTATCTTCAAGATTACCAAAAAATAAACTAATTTTCTAGTTTTTAATCAAAATATCGCAAATATATTGAATATTTTATAAAAAAATGGATATTTATCTGAGAGCGTGTGTAAAGAATGAACAGGAGGAAAAAAGGATGTCAGATGAACGTTGGTTTCAAATAAGAAGAAAGCGAAACATCGAATTGGGAATTTGTTTGCTCGTCGTCCTGCCGATGGTCTATGGCTTATGGTTTCAACTGGCTTTTTTGATTCATTACATGTCGTTTTTGTTTCTGGTTGCTGTCTTTACTGCAATCTACGAAGGAATTCGTTGTATCTGGGCTTTCATTAGAAAAAAACGATCTTGAGAAAGCTTTGCTCTGCTATAATAAATGAAACGAGCAGAGAGGAGTGCTTCTATGAAACGAATCATTATGGCTTGTGACTTACAACATACCCCCAAAGCTTTACAAGAATCCGCCCTTTCTTTTGACCCCTTTATCCCGGATTCTCGAAGTGTCGCAGAACTTTTTTATTCGGCCTATCATGAAACGACGGATGACGAAGGGGAATCGATTGCTGACTGGCAAAGAGAGCTGAGAGAGACTGCTGACGGAAAATACGGTCCCTTGAGTCCAGAGCTTTCTTTTCGGTTGCAAATGGATAATTATCCTATCGGTGCCGTAGTAACCAGCACGTTTCAAGAGCTTCCCCTGCTATTATTTGTTGTTATGAGCGCAGCCTTTAAAGGCAAAGGCTTATCCAAGCTAATGATGAATGAAGTGATCCAACGAGCAAAAGCCATGGGACTCACTCACCTTTATCTGGTAGTGACGGTTGAAAATCAGCCAGCCTACAAGCTGTATGAAGCATGCGGTTTTTCCTTTGCAGGTGAAAGCTGGGCTGATCTTTCCCCTTAGCTAGGCTCGCAAGTTATCCGTGTCATTTTCTACTATTTGAAAAGGAGCTTCGAACCAATGAATGAACGACTAGCTGCTGCGATCCAACTGCGGGCTGAAAAAAAGCTGCAACAATCAAATGAACAATTGATTCAATTAGCTGCCGAAAATCCCCAAGATGCCTTTGTCCACTACCAAACGGCTTGGAGTTATGATCTTTTAGGGGAAGAACAACAGGCAATTCCTTATTATGAACAAGCAATCGCGTTAGGGTTATCAGAAAACGACTTGCCAGATGCCTACCTAGGTCTAGGCAGCACCTATCGTGCCCTCGGCAAGTATCAAAAAGCCGAAGAAGTGTTTTTACACGCGATACAGCTGTTTCCAAAAAATCATGCTTTGCAAACCTTCTATGCCATGACACTGTTTAATCTAGCCGAGTATGAGCAAGCCGCTGAACGATTATTGACCCTGCTTGCCGAAACCTCTAGCGATCCAGACATCCAGTCTTACCGACAGGCACTTTTGTTTTATGCGGATAAACTCAATGAGACATGGGGTTAGATGTTTCCGTCGGATCAATCAAGCACTCCCTTCTCGATTAAAGAAAGGGAGTATTTCTTTTTTCCTGTCCCTTAATTACTCCTTCGCTATCAGCGCTTTGCTGAATCAATAGCCATCGACTTTCCTATGGTCCTTTTTCCTTCAATCAATACCAAACATCCATTATCGAAAATTTCGATAACAAAACCAATTGACGAGTACGGTCAAATTTGCTAATTTATCTATGCTTTTTTTATCAATATTTTGGAGGAATGACTATGCCCTTTATTGTCTATTTTTTTCTATCCTTATTGATTATTTATATTCCGACACCCACACTTTTGCTATTTTTTCAAAAACTTGCCTCCCAGCATGACAATCTGACGGCTTTTAGCAAACTTTTTCTATTATTGATGATCTTGCTGGATTATTACTTAAGCTATTATTGGTTGAAAAACTGCAAGGTCAAAAAAGCGCACTACCTTTATTTAGTCTTTGTCAATGTCTTCGAATGGCTGATCCACTTCTATCTTTATTCACGATTTGAAACGATCAATCTACTAGTCATTTTGTTGTTCCAAACCGTGCTACTATGCTGTATGATCTTTTTTCCTGTCTCGGAGAAATTTCGCTCATTCCTTTTTACCTAAAAAAAGAGCATCCTTGGTTTCCACATAAAAAATCAAGCTTCTCAATCGTTTCTTTCTAAGAACGGATTTACACGATAGCCCACCTTTGTTACGATTGATAAAAAGGATGTGTTGTGATGTCATTGATCGTCTTGATTGGCGCGCAAGCGGTAGGAAAAATGACTGTGGGGAAAGAACTGGAAAAACGGTTGGATGCAAAACTATTATTCAATCACCAGACCATTGATCTATTTGCGAATTTTCTTGGCTATAGCCCAGCAGCATTTGCTTTGTCTAATCAAACGCGGATCGAACTCTTCAAAGCCTTTGTTCATAATGAAGCCAATAATACGACAAAATCAATCATCTTTACGGTCTTGATTGATTTCGATCAAGCGGGAGATTTAGCTTTTTTACAAGAGATCGCCCAGCTATTTACCGATGCCCGACAAGAGGTCTATTTTATCGAATTAGTGGCTGATATTGAGGAACGTTTAAAGCGCAATTGCCATGAGGACCGTTTAGCCGCAAAGCCGTCAAAAAGAGCGCTGGCTTTTTCTAGAAATGAGCTTTTGTCTTCGTATGAAAACTATCGCTTAGAAAGCCTGCCACAGGAATTAACTACCCTTTTCCCAACGATTCCTTCGCTGAAAATCAACAATACCCACTTGTCACCTGATGAAGTGAGTCAAAAAATTATTGCCCATTTTTCCTTGACTTAAGTGCCAAAGAAACGCCATTATCAAGCTTTGCTTCAATACGAAAATGTCTATTGACTTTGACGCTGCGTCAAGCGGTATCCTCTAATCAAGAGGAGGTGTCAAAATGAAAGTTTATGTTATGCCAATGTTTTACCAAATGAAGACAAAAGATATTGTGCAATCATCGAAATGGTTCACAGAAATCTTGGGTTTCCAGTCATTGTATCAGTTTCGCAATCAAGAAAATCAAGTGATGATGGACCACCTGCGTCTTGCTGACTACCAAGATTTGATGCTGATTGCAGCAGAAGCGTTCACTGTTGGCGATGGGGCAATTTTGAATGTAGCGATGAATGATCTTCAGAATATCGCTCAGAAAATTCCCTCAAAGTGGATCGTGGAACCTTTGATGGAAAAGCCTTGGAATGCCCTTGAAATGACCATCAAAGACCCCAACGGTTATTTGTTTACCCTAACAGAGGCAATAAGAAAAAACGAATCAGACTTTCAAACCTTGATGGACCAAGCCAAGGATTATTTTCAATAAAAGGAACCGAGTAAGAAGAATTGCTTTCTTACTCGGTTCCTTTTTATATAAAAACTTGATTCTGGCAGCAATGACAAAAAAAACGACCCTTTCCTAGAATTACCTAGCGAAACTTTTTGCCCTATCAGATGTACCAATACACCGCTTTAGTATATTTTTAAGTATTGAAGGTAATTATTAACACACCTAACTCAGAACATGTTACACTAAGCGAAAAGGGGGATTTCCTATGGAAAAGAAATCGCAGCTTCCATGGTACAAGCGTAAAAAATTCTACCTTCCAGTTGCCGTCGTCCTCGGCGTGATTGGGTTTCTTCCGAGTCTCGTTTCTCTTTTCGGGGTATCGATCGATGATGAATTCAATCCTGATTACTATTCTGATCCGAATGAACCAATGTTTAAGAAAAAGCAAAACTGACTGTTGCGATGCCGTATGTAGGTTTTTTGACCAACAAAAAAAGAGCAATCACTCGCTGTTGTGTTTGCTCCTTTTTTAAAAGGGATTCGGCATACCTACGCACCTTGACAGGGTAAGCTGTTTGGGGAGAGGGCGTTTGAATGCGCGAATGAACAGTAACTTATTACGTGAAACCACTTATACTTTTTTCCTGTTAAAAAATCAATTGCTAACCAATCACAAAGGATCGATTATTTGAAGAAAGAAAAAACGTTAGCCATTAGTTCTACAACTTCCCAGGGAAAACTAAAAAAATCAAACATCCATTTCTCCTCCTTTAATTGACTTTCTTCAAGTTTACCCGCAAAATAAAGCTGTAACATATTTGGACTATTTTTCCGTCCACTTTTTTTAGGAGGGATTTTTTGAAGGCCAATGACTTGTTAAAAGAGTTACGAACGGAACGAAATATCTCACAGCGAAAATTGGTTGAGAACATTTCAGAACGCAGTACACTGGCAACCTTTGAACAAAAAGGGCATCGCATCGCCTTTGATATTTTGCACCAATATTTGGACCGCTTAAATGTCACCTTAGAGGAATTTGAGTATCGCTTGGATGACAATCAAGTCAGCGAGAAAAAACAGCTATCCAAACAGTTGACCACCGCTTACTATGAAAGCAATTATTCTGAAGTACTCTCTTTGATCAACAAAGCCCAAGCACTGTATAAAACCACGAAGGATTTTTTCTATTATGTATTGTATAGTCAATTCTTTTTGATTTTAGAGAAAAAAGGCGTAGTTACCGACGAGGAAGAACGTTGCATCATCGAAGCGACCATCAAGAAATACTTGGAACGAATCGACACGTGGGGAAAGTTTGAAATCTCCTTATTTACCAATCTGCTTTTCCTTTTTTCTGACGAGTACATCTTGTATCAAATGAAACACCTGAATAAAAAAATTTTTTACAGCAATACGCTAAGTATCAATTATCAAATCTACACAAAATTGCTGACGAATGCGGCTTTCTTGTTTATCGATCGCAAAAAACCTGCCGAGTTGGCGCATGTGCTGACGTATCTAGCCGATCACCTGCCGCCGGACAATGATCGTATCCGCCTGATGATTCGTTATTTCGAAGGCATTTACGCCTTGTTCCAAGGAGATCGTACGCTGGGAATGGCCACGATTGAAAAAGCCTTGGACTATCTGCGATTTATTGGACAAGAAGCCTTTGCCAAAGAATTAGAGGTACTGGCTCATAGTATCTAAAAAAACCTGCTGCTTCCTCTCAGTAAGAGAACGACTCTCTTACACGGAGGAAACAGCAGGTTTATTTTTTCTTAAAGTAAATGCAATGCTTCTTTCCAGAGCAAAACTCGTTTGACGGAAGCATTCAAATCAGCTTCCAAATAGCGGCCATCTTCAACCGCTTGTACGACAAAGGGGATCTGTTCTTGGTAGGTAGATGAGATCACTAGATCATTTCCCGCCTGCAACGCCTGTAATGCGGCTTCATTTTGCGGAATGAACTCAGAAAGTCCTGCCATATCCAAGTCATCCGTCATGATGACCCCTTCAAAATGCAATTCATTTCGGAGCAACTCATGCACGGGTTTTGAAATAGAGGCGGGTACAGTGTTATCGATACTATTGACAATCGTATGGGCCACCAAAATACTATCGGCACCAGCCTTGATCCCTGCGGCAAAAGGCAGAAAATTCGTTTCCCGCAGTGCAGATAGCGGGCGGTCATCGGTGACGATGGCGACATGCGAGTCACGATTGTTGCCATAGCCGGGAAAATGCTTCAAGGTTGACCCCACGTGGTGTTTCTGCAAAACATGAACCACACGTTCTACAAACGCACTCGTGCCCTGCGCATCCATGCCAATGGTTCGGTCGTAGATAAAGGACTGCGGATCAGTGGAAACATCGGCAACGGGAAACAGCCCGGCATTGATGCCATACGCTTTTAAAATTTCCGCTTTCTTTGCTGTATCTTCTTCGATCGCCGACCATCCACCTTGGGCATATAGCTGTTGTGGTGAGAGAAAACGCTGATCCGTAAGGTTCGGATTGCGGCTGATGCGAGTCACCGTGCCCCCTTCTTCATCCATACCGATCAACAGCGGAATGGCGCTGGCTGCTTGGTAATCTGAAATTTTCTGTTTCAAGCTCTCCGCCGTCTCATTTTCGATATCACGGCCGAATAACAGATAGCCGCCAAAGTGATAGTTTTGAAGTTCTTCGATTTGATTGCTTTCAGGTACACGGACAAAAAACAATTGCCCGACCTTCTCCTCCAAACTCATCGTGGCGATTTTTTCTTCTATTGCCTCTTCTGACTGTTCTTGCGTGGAAGTTGAAACAGAAGGTGACGTGGAAATTGAGGTGGTTTCTTGGCTTGCACTGCTTTCTTCCTTTGTTTCGTCTCTCGAGCTGCTTTGCTGGATCACGGATGACTCCTCCGTTTGCTGTTTTTGCTGTTCTATCACCCACTTCATCCCTCCCATTGCTGCTAAGACCAAGAAAAGAAACAGTCCCATAGCGAGTCCTTTTTTATTCATAGGTTCACCTTCCCCTCTAAACAAGTTATTGAGAATGACTAAGCCCATCCTTAGAAAGAAAAAGTGAACCACTGACGAAATATTCGCAGATGATTCACTTCAATGGATGTTATCGTTCTTTTTTACTCGTTAAACGAACCGTCGGATCAGCCGTTTGTATGGTACCGCACGCCCTACGATGTAAATCAACGCAGTTTGTATCGGGAACATGATGACTGCTTTTAGCAAGCGGACCGACCAGATGGCCCAGCTTGTCAAAGGAATATTCAGCATCATAGCTAACCAGATCGGAGTTAAGATCAAGGTTATCAAAATAGTATTTAACAAGACGACCGTTGCCGCTCGTTTTAATGTGACTTCTTTCCGATAGAAGAAGTAGCCATAAATCAGTCCACCAACAAAGGCATTGATGGTAAAGCCGAAAAAGTAGGCTGATTTTGGAAAAATCACCATTCCTGCGATATCGGCTAATGAGGAGCCAACTGCGGTCCAAAACGGACCAAACAGCATACCCATGATCAGCTGTGGTACAAAGGAAAATGTGATTTTGATATAGGAGGTTTCAAACCCCAAGATTTGCGACAAGACCACCATTAAGGCAATCAAAAGTCCCATGACCGCAATCATGTGTGCATCGACTTTTCTTTTCATAGCGAGCATCTCCTTTTAGAGTTGCTACAAATTCATGCAGCGAATGCGAAAATAAAACCGCGAACGAATGATCGTTCTTCGTCCGAAAGGCAACATCCCATCCTTTCAGCACTTAACGCTTTATTTCCTACTCTGATTTTTTTTAGGTATTGCTACCCAGACACACTATAGCATACAAGCGCGGACTGCTACAATTTTTCTTGCTTATTTTCTTGTACAAAATCTGCCAATGTTCGCTTTTCTTTTTTTGTGCATCAAAAAAACGCTTTTCTCATGTGAATCTTTCTACCACCAGTAAGTGAGCAGGAAACATTCTCAAAAAAAGCGTTCATTCCTGTTTCTTGTTTCCTTTCATGCTTTATGACAAATTATCCAATCAGATTGTCATTGATCAATACCGATTTGATGTCGCGTAATTGATGATCGATAGCAAGCTGTTCATGGGTCATCGTTGCGGTGACCTCTTTCATGGCATGCATTTCTTCATTCAATTCGTTGATGTTCGTTACTAATTTGTTCAATGCTTCAATAATCAGTTGATTGTTATCCATGGTGAAACACTCCTTTTTGTAATGGTTGAGGTTAGTCTTCTTCGTTGATTGGCTGCTTCATCGTACCAACGGCGGCAACTGCGCGTTTCGTTTTATAAAACAATTTGTATAAAACAAGGACGACGACTGGGATCAGTCCGCATAAGATGTAGATCTGCGAGTAATCAAACAGACCGTGCAAGCTTCCTAATGCATAGGGACCTACGCCTAAGCCGAGGTCCAGTCCGATGAAATAGGTGGAGAGCGCTACGCCGACACGGTGAGGATCGACCTCTTTTAGACAAACGGCTTGGCCATTCGACATGAAGGTGCCATAGCCCAAGCCGACAAAGCAACCCGCAAGCAACAACATCCAGCTGTTGCCGGTAATACTCAATAGGAAAAGACCAAGGGTCAAGAAAAGAAAGCTAGGATACATGACCGCATCTGCGCCATGGCGGTCAAATAGTTTGCCAGTCATTGGTCGTGTGAAGGTCACGGAAAGTGCATAGACGATGAAGAAAAAAGCACCGGCCGTTTCTAACCCAAGGTCACTGGCGTAGATCGACAAGAAGCCGAGAACACTGGAGTAAGCCAACCCGATCAAAAAGGCAATCCCGGAAATGAAAAAGACTTTTGGTTCGACAAAACTTTTGATGGACCATTTTTTTAGTTGTGCTCTGTGTTCTTCTGTTAATGGGATGTTTTTGACTGGAAACCAGAAACACGCGATGGCTGTTGCGATTGATAAGATGGTTGCTAACCAAATAATGAAATCAAAGCCGACGGTCGGTAATAATAGCATGCCAATAAAAGGCCCGACTGCCGCTGCTAAACTGGTACTTAATCCATAGTAATTGATCCCTTCGCCATGTTTGGAAGCTGGGATATATGCTGTGACGATCGCATTAGCCGCAGTTGAGACAGCACCATAAGCAAAGCCATTGAAAAAGCGCACAGTATCTAAAATATAAATGTTGACTGAGACCAAATAAGCAGCGGTGGTAATGACATAAAACAATATCCCCCAGCGCAAAACAGCTTTACGACCAACTAATTCTAAAATTTTTCCAACATACAAGCGAGCGATCAAGGTCCCGATAATGTAGATCCCCGCTGCCAAGCCAGCTTGTGCGGTGGATGCCCCTAACTCCTGAGTGGCAAATTTCGCAGTGATGACGACAAAACAATAATACACGAGAAAGACGATAAAATTGATCAAGGTAATCGTGATAAACCCTTTGTTCCATAGTTTTTCATTTTTGGTTGACGGCGTCGAGCTGACGACTCCTTCTTGATTGGTTTCCCTGTCTGACATGTTTCTTCCATTCCTCCTGTTTGTGCTGTGATGCGTTTTACTATACCGAAACTTCCTCTACTTGAAATGCGCTTTTGCTGTTAAAAAAGAGCATTAACAAGAAACATTAACATTTGTTATTGCTTTTTCACTAGAAATGTCTTTTAATGAAGCTTGAATAGAGGATATTTCATCTTTTTTTTAGAAAATGTTGGGTTGGCATCAAGTGAAGGAGTAACGCGGGTGGAAAAACAGATATTACGTGATTATTTAGAAAAACAAGCAATACCGATCGTTATCCGTAAGAAAAAGAGTTACTTGACGTATGAGGGGATCCCGGATCGGTACGTCTATATTTTAAAAAAAGGCATCATCAAAACTAGCGTAGTGACCCATGAAGGGCGCGAATTCAACTTGCGCTATTTGACGGATTTCGAGATCGTCTCTTTGTTTAAAGACGAATCCTCTCAAGAAGTCGAAGCCCCTTTTAATGTGCGGGTTGAATCAGAAGAAGCCGAATTATACAAAATCGTGCGGGATCAATTTTGGGCAGATGTCAATCGTGACCGTCTGCTACAGGATTATGTCAAAGAGTATTATCGGAGAAACTTGATGGATACGATGAAAAAGATGCAGCAAATGCTGATGAACGGCAAATTTGGTGCTGTCTGTACCCAAATCAATGAGCTCTATGAAACTTTTGGGGTTCAAACAACAGAGGGCGTCTTGATCGACTTTGAAGTCACCAATGAAGAGATCGCTCGCTTTTGCGGCATTACCTCTGCCAGCAGTGTCAATCGAATGATGCAAAAATTACGAGAATCTGGTGCTCTAAAGAGTGTCGATCGCAAACTATTAGTGACCGATATCGACTTTATTCGGGAGAATATTATTTATTGATCAAAAAAGACTTTGTACGCCTTTTGGTTTCAGGCACACAAAGTCTTTTTTTCGATTAAATAAACGTCACCGTTTCCGTCACTTCGATCGTTGGATCTAACGATTGGATCACGGGGCAATTTGGTGAAACGAGTTTTAGGCAACGGGTCGCTTTGTCATGATCAGCTTCGGCGATTTTCGCATAAAACTGAATGTGGATAGCACTGACTGGTTGGGCTTTTTTGTTGTCGTCTCGGTCATAGCTGACTTCGATCTTTTCGATTTCTGCTTCAACCTTTGAATTCTCTAAGACAGATGCGTATACATAGCCGCCGCAAGCAGCTACCGCACTCACAAGCATTTGGACTGGCGAATAGCCTTTTTCCCGTGCTAACACCCAATTGCCAGTTGGGGTCGTCATTTCAAATTTGTCGCTTCCTTGATGGATCGTCAATGTTTCTACTGTCATCGTTTTTCTCTCCTCACAAAATGATCTGGTTCAGCTTCGACCCATTCATACAATGGTGTCAAAGTAATCGTGCTTTGAATTTCCGTTTGTTCCATCGCACCTCTTGCTAACACAGGATCAGCGATCGGAGCTGCTGCTAATAATTTCTTCGTGTAAGGATGCAGCGGATTTTCAAACAAGCGATCGGTAGGTGCCAATTCAACTAATTTTCCTTGATACATGACGGCTGTTCGATCACTGATATGACGAATCACGGACAAGTCATGGGAAATGAATAAATAAGACAATGAAAACTCTTTTTGTAGACGCAGCAGCAATTGGATAATCTGAGCCTGAATGGAGACATCTAATGCCGAAGTCGGTTCATCACACAAGACGAACGCCGGGCGATTGACCACCGCACGAGCGATACCGATCCGTTGCCGTTGTCCGCCGCTGAAACTGCGAGGCAGTTTATGGACGTCATCACCGGTGATCCCGACGATCGCTAAGATTTCTTTGGCTTTCGCTCGAGCAGCATTTTTCGTTTCATGATACAACGGCTCCATCACCAGTTCAAGTGCTGTCATACGGGGATTCAATGATGAATACGGATCTTGGAAAATGATCTGCATTTGCTGATACGCTGCTTTGCGATCTTCTGCCGTCAATGCTGTTATCTCTTTGCCTTCAAAGAAAATCTCCCCGCTTGTTAAGGTCTCTAAATTTAAAATACTGCGTCCTAAAGTGGTTTTCCCACTCCCAGATTCCCCCACTAGCCCCAATGTCTCGCCCCGATGGATCGTTAGGCTGACATCTTCGACCGCTCGGACTTCACTGACAGTGCCGCGCCAGTTTTTACTGCGAAAGATTTTCGTCGCATGTTCTACGCGAATCAGTTCTTCCATTATTCTGTCACCTCCTGATTGCGCCAGACGCGATGTGTCTTAGATAGTTGCGTTTCTTGCAGTTCATCTGCCAATGTCTCATGATAGTCAAAGACTTTTAATTCGGCATGCTTGTCGCCTAAATGGGCCGCCTGCAATAATTGTTTCGTATAAGGATGTTCCGGCTGATAAAAAATTTCTTCCGTGGTTCCTTCTTCCACGACTCGGCCTTGATACATCACTTTAATAAAGTCGCACATTCCTGCAACGACCCCAAAGTCATGGGTCACAAGGACGACGGAAAGCTGGTTCTCTCTTTGCAGGTTTTTGATCAATGCCAAAATCTGTGCTTGGATCGTCACATCTAAAGCCGTTGTCGGTTCATCTGCGATCAGCAATTTCGGTTGCGCCAACAAAGCCATGGCAATCATCACCCGCTGACGCATCCCCCCAGATAGCTCATGAGGATATTGTTTCATGCGTTGTGCTGGAAAAGGTATGCCGACTTTTTCTAACTCTTTGACGGCGATTTCTTGTGCTGCTTTTTTCGATACTTTTTGTGAGCGGCGAATCACTTCGATCAAATGATAGCCAATCGTGCGCAAAGGATTTAACGAAGTCATCGGGTCTTGAAAAATCATGGCGATCGGTAATGTTCGACGATCGGTAACTGCTGCTCCTTCAAATGTATAACTGGTATAGTGATCGGTCACTTTATCAGGCAAAAGATCCATGACGCTTTTCATGGTCATACTTTTGCCGCTGCCAGATTCGCCAACGATCCCAACGACTTTGCCCTTAGGAATTACCAGATCAAGATTTTTTACTAACGGTTTCGGACCGGTTTTGCTTTGAAATGTCACATTCAACGCTTCGATCGCTAATAACTCTGTCTTCATCGGTCACACCTCTCTCTGCAAGACATGTTTGATCATGTCGCCGATATTGTTAAAGGAATAGATGGTGAAAATAACAAAGAGCCCTGGAAGAATCGCCATGTATGGTGCCCGCTGCAAGCTGTTTTGCGCGTTTTGCAACAGACTGCCCCACGAAGCCATCGGTTGCTGTATTCCTAAGCCTAGAAAACTCAAAGCCGATTCGGTCATGATCGCTCCTGAAATACTTGCAGATGCCGCAACGATCAAGGTAGGAAGCACTGCTGGGAAAACATGCTTCACGATAATACTAAATGAAGAACGTCCGATAAATTTCCCGTAAGCGACATATTCCCGTTCTTTCGCCGCTAACGTTTCACCACGAATCAAACGAGCGATGTTCATCCAGGAGAAGCCGCCGATCACAATAATAATCGTGGTTAGTCCGGGACGTAAAAAGACGCTCAAAACGATCACTAACACCAACCAAGGAATCGATGACAATACATCGACGAGCCGCATCAGCAGGTTGTCGATCCAACCGCCAAAGTAGCCAGAAACAAGACCGACAAGAGTCCCAATAAACGTCGCTGTGATCATTGCCAAAACACCTACAAACAATGATACCCGACCGCCGTAGACGACCCGAATAAAGTAATCTCGCCCCACTTCATCGGTTCCAAATAAATGAGACCAACTCGGCGGCTGTGACATGTTGCTGACATCCGTTGTATTAGGATCGATGGGGATCAAAGGTGCAACAAGCGACAAAATAATCAATAACGTCAGGAAAACGACAGAAAAGGTATAGATGGGCGAAGCAAGCATGACTTCACTGATTTTTTTGAAACGTTTCATTACTTACTCCCTCCTTTACGGATACGTGGATCAACCACGGAGTATAATACATCCGCTAACAAATTCCCTAAGATGACCAGTGTTGCTGACAACAGCATGATGGCCATGATCACAGGATAATCGAGGCTTTTCGTCGCACTCATCAAGTAAGGGCCGACGCCCGGCCAGCCGTAGATCGTTTCTGTAATGATCGCACCGGTAACTAACATCGGCAACGCCAAGCCGATTTGGGTGACAACAGGAATCAAAATATTTCGACTAATATGACGGCTGAAAATCTGCCATTTGCTGGCATGAAATGCCCGTTGCACCATCACGTAGTCTTCTGAAACTTGTTGTGTCGCTGATGCGCGGATATACCGCGTCAAATCTGGAAAGAAGGCGACTGTCAATGTGGTATAAGGCAAAATAAAATGCTGCAGAAAATCGCCAAAATCCCCTTCTTTACCGACCGTATACATGCCAATGATTGGAAACATATTTAATAAGTAACCAAATACATAAATCAAGATCATCGCAAACCAGAAGGTCGGCACAGCGATCCCTAGAGATGCCACAGCGTCAATGATTCGATCCCAAATTTTTCCTTTGTTGGCAGCAGCCAACAGGCCCAAAATGATGGCCAACAACAAGGCAGTCAAATAAGCGGGGATGACTAAGCGCATGGTATTGGGAATCCGAGTCGCAAGTTCTTGCGAAATACTACTTTGAGACACCAAAGAAAAGCCAAGATTACCGGTAAGAATATTTCTGATCCAAAGAAAATATTGAACCAGAAAGGGTTGATCCAAGCCATAGCGCTGCCGCAAAAGATCGATTTGCTCTTGCGACATATTGGGTGTCGTGATGGAGTCGATCACATCATACGGTGCGATATGTATAAGTGAAAAAACGATAAAAGAGATCACAAACAGCAAAGGGATTGCTTGCAATACTCGTTTTGCAATGTATCGAAACATAACTGACCTACTTTCTTTTTCATAGAAAAAAGCTGTGATAAAAAAGATTCCTCTTTATCACAGCCAATGGATTTACTTGATTGTCAATTTAGACATATCTTCGAATGTATAGATTGGGATCAAACCTGCATCTTCTACATTACCAATTCGGTTATTGACCGCTAGGATTTTCTTGTTGTCAACGATTGGGTAAATGATCGCTTCGTCAGCAATGGCCTTTTGCAAATCATCATACAATGCTTCACGTTTGTCCGTGTCTAATTCAACTGCTGCTTGGGCAAACAAATTGTCAATGGTTTCGCTATTGCTTTGGAAGTAGTTGGCACTACCCCCAGTTTCAAATAGACTGCCGTATAAGTCAGGGTCATTTCCCATGATATACCCGCCAAGGAATAAGTTGTACTTCGTTGAATCAGGTTTCTTCAACTCGGTAAAGATCGCTGTACCATCGCCACCTTCAAGTGTAACCGTTATGCCTGCTTGTTGCAATTGTTGTTGGATCAACGTAGCTTGGATCGTTTGGGCTGGATCGGTTGAGTTGAAAGCCAAATTCAATGACAAATCAGTCACACCAGCTTCTTGTAAAAGTTCTTTTGCTTTTTCAGCATTCGTCTCATATTTTTCAACATCATCAGTGACGTATGGGTTGTTCGGTGGCAAGAATGAATATGGTGTTGCATAATACTCTTCATCTAAATATGCTGCTTGATTTAATTCATCTTTGTTCAACGCATAGAGAACTGCTTGTCGAACTTTCACATCTTGCAAAGCATCTGAGTGAGTGTTCAAGCCTAGATAACCAACACGGTTTTCAGTATAAGGATAAACAGAGATCTGCTCATCATCTAAGTCTTCAATATCTGAAGGCAAGACAACGGCTGCATCCACTTCCCCTTTTTGCAAAGCGACTTTCGCAGTATCGGTACTTTCGATGATGCGCAACGTCACATTTTGAATCGAAGGCTTGCCGCCATAATAGTTTTCATTGGCTTCAAAAGTAAAGTACTCACCACGTTTGTATTCTTTCAGTTGATACGGACCAGTGCCGACTGGTTTTTCAGGCAGTTCACTGACAGAGAAGTCGGTAACATCTTTAAAGATATGCTCGGGAATGATGTATGTTTCGGTTGCAATATTGCTGATCGCTGCCGCACTCGGTGTCGGCAACACGAATTTGACGGTGTATTCATCCACTTTTTCGATCGCGATTGGTTGGTCGTCGACCCAAAGGGAATCGGCATTGCCATTTTCTTTTTTGACTTTTTGTTCATATGTGAAAACAACGTCATCGGCGGTAAAGTCTTCGCCATCTGACCATTTCACATCTTGTTTCAAATGTACTGTCAATGAAAGGCCATCTTCAGCTGGTTCCACTGATTCTGCCAACGCATTTTGTGTTGTTCCGTCTGCTTCCACTGTAACTAGTGGAGAATAGATCATGTTTGTCACTGTCAATCCCCAACGATCACTGGTGTTGATCGGGTTAGTGGACGATGGGTCCCCGCTGATCGCATAAGTGAATGTTGAATCATCCCCAGCTCCAGCTGCACTACTGGTTGACGTTTCTTCTGTATTTGATCCACCGCAGGCTGCTAGAACAAATCCTAGTCCAACGACGGCAACACTTGCTAAACCTTTTTTCCAATTTATCATTTTTCCATCCTACTTCCTGTTCCTATATAGTAATAGTCGTTTTTAACTTTCTATTCCCATACAGGTATACTAGATTTCTTTGTTACTTCCTCGATGATTGCTTTTACTTCATCGGTCTGATAATATCGAACGACCGTTTGGTAAACGTCATTGTCTGCTTCGTCTGCTCGCGCAGCGATCACATTATAATAAGGCTTGGAGGAATCAGCCACAGGTTCTAAGAAAATCGCATCTTCTGTAGGAACCAAACCAGCATCGACGGCCATGCCATTATTGATCAAAGAAATGTCGACATCGGTCATTGCCCGAGCAGTTTGATTGGAGTCAAGTAGCTCAAATTTCAGGGCTTTGGGATTGTCAATGACATCACTGGTTGTTGGCAGTAAACCTTTTGATTCATCCAAAGTGATCAAACCGGCGGTCTGTAAGAGTAATAGTGCACGGCTCTCATTTGAGACATCATTGGGTAAAGCCACCGTAGCACCATCTGCCAATTCGTTGACATCGGTGATTTTATCGGAATAAATACCAAGTGGGTTTAATGTCGTATAGGCAATCGTCGTGTTGGAATAACCACTTTCTTCGTTGACATTGTCCATAAAAATCTCCGTCAATGCTGCGTGAAGGTCAATTGAGCCATCCTCAAGCGCCACGATTGGCTGACGATAATCGGTGAATTTCACCAATTGCAAGTCGATATTTTCGTTTTCCTTCAATTCTTCCTGCACATGTTCCCAGGCTTCGTTTTGCTCACCCACGACACCCAATTTGACAACGGTGGATTCCTCATCTGCTTGACTGCTGCCGCAAGCGGCGAAGCTGAACAATGCCAGCAATCCAAGAGCCCCTGTTGCCAATCCCTTTACTACGTTTCTTTTCATCCCTTTTTCCCCTTTTGTTCCCTCCTCAGATCAATCGTCCCGTTTTCTTGACGTATTGCTCAACTAGACCAATTTCACCTCTGTTTCTCAAAACAAATTGTTTTTTCAAAGGAGAAATGGCAAATGCCTGTTGCCGTCAACCGAAAACATCGGACTCACTATTCATATGTAGTGTAACTTTATCCTATACAACTAAAACTGTCAATAAAATTACTCTACAAAAGTAAGTTTTTAACTAGCTGATCTGTGGTCGGGTTATTTGAATATCTTCAGTGCATTTTCTAAGTCATCGATCAAATCTTTACTACTTTCGATCCCAATGGAGATCCGTAAAAGATCCGGCGTCAACCCATAAGATTCTCGTACCTCTTGAGGAATATCCGCGTGGGTCTGTGTCGTTGGATACGTGATGAGACTTTCCACACCACCTAGGCTTTCCGCAAAGGTAAAGACCTGTAATGCTGCTAAAAAGCCGCTGATTTTGGTTTCATCAAGCACCCGAATACTGATCATCGCGCCGGCGTTCGGATAAAGCACCTCTTTGATCGCCGGATGGGCTCGTAAAAAGCGGCCGACTTCCTTGGCGTTGGCTTCCTGCCGTTCAAAGCGCAATGGCAGCGTCTTTAAACTACGAATAAATAACCACGTATCAAAGCTGCTCAAGGTAGGGCCAGAAGTATTGGCTAAATAGTTCAAACGCTCCCCCAGCTGCGCATCTTTTGCGATGACGACGCCTGCCAAAATATCATTGTGACCAGATAAGAACTTGGTACCTGAATGGATCACTAGATCCGCGCCATCTTCTAAGGGCAACTGCCGTAAGGGCGTCAAAAAGGTATTATCTACGATCAATAGCGCCCCCTGCTCGTGAGCAAGCTTGGCGGTTTCAGCAATATCCGTCACGGTCATCAAAGGATTCGTCGGGGTCTCTAAGAAGACAGCCGTTACCTCGTCAGTTAATTTTTCACTTAATTCGGCTAAAGTACTGAAGGTATCGAAAAAGGCTCGCTTGCTATTTTCCAGTTCCGCAAAATAGCGAAAGCTACCGCCGTACAAGTCACGAGAAACCAAAAAGCGGCTGCCGCTGGCAAATAAATCAAAAATCAAAGCGATCGCACTCATGCCAGAGCTGGTCACTACTGCCCGAGCCCCTTTTTCTAATTCGGCAAGGCCTGCTTCTAAAATATCCCGGGTCGGATTTTTGGTCCTAGTATAATCATAGCCGGTACTTTGCCCCAATTCAGGATGTGCAAAGGTCGTGGAAAGATAAATTGGCGGGCTGATCGCCCCGGTTTGCTGATCCGAATGATTGCCTAATTGGGCGAGAAAAGTTGCTGTATCAATGGTCATGTCGTTCCTCCTTTTTGATTGCCTCAATCAAACGATCAAGGGCTTTTTGAATGATCGTTGGTGTTGTCGCAAGATTCAGACGAATCATGCCCTGACCGTCTTGTGAAAACCATTCCCCATAGTCGACTGCCAGACCGGCAGTATCTTGGATCACGTGCTTGGTTCGTTCTTTGGCGATGACTTGCCGCAGATCGACCCAGAGAAGATAGGTTCCTTCTAATGGCAGGAGCTCAATTTTGGGAAATGCTTCTTGCAGTTGCTGGCGGACCATTTGTTCATTGGCAGCAATCACCAAAAGCAGGTCATCTAGCCATTGATCCCCCGATTCATACGCGGCTTTCGCAGCCACCAATCCCAAACGATTGACTTCCGTCTGCTTGTATTGTCGGCACCAAGCCTGATAGGCTCTGCGCATCTCTAAATCAGGAATCCAAACATGAGAGAGTAACAATCCTGCTAAGTTGAAGGTTTTTGAGGGCGAATCCAGAACGATCAGCTTCTCAAAGCCGAACCCCTGTGCCACTGTCACGGCTGAAACAAATTGCTGCTCACCGAGTATCAGTTCACGATGGATCTCGTCGGCGATCACGACAACCTCATGTTTTTGGCAAATGGCCAATAACTGATGCAGTTCTTTCTCTTGCCAGACCCGCCCTACTGGATTGTGGGGGGAGCAGAGAATAAATAGTTTCACTTTTTCTTCAATGATTTTGCCTTCAAAAGTAGCAAAATCGATTTGATAAGAATTCCCCACCTTTTGCAAGGGTGCTTCTATTAAGCGCCTTTTCGTCTCTTTGATGCTGTCAAAAAAGGGATAATAGACGGGCGGCTGGATCAAGATGCCATCGTCTCGTTCTGTGAAACAATGAAGCAAATCAACCAAAGATTGGACGACCCCTGTGGAAAACGAGAGCCATTTTTCTTCGAATTTCGTCCCCCAGTGGCGATCTTGCCAAGCTTGATAGGCTAAAAAATAGCCTGAGGGGGGAATCGCATAGCCAAAGGTTCCTTGAGCAACCAGTTGCTGCAAGGCTTCTTCCACTGCCTTTGGCGCCGCAAAATCCATATCAGCTACCCATAAAGGCAAAAGCTTTTCTCCTTGGAACCGTTGATCCACAAGATCCCATTTTAAAGAATTGGTGCCTTTTCGCTGCCTGGCATAGTGGGAGAGAAAATGCTCAATCGTCATTGATACTCACCCGACCTTCTGGCTCACTGCCAATTCGGTAGCCTTCTTTCGTCGGCGTGACGGACAGGTCATACGGCGTTCGCAAATAGGTTTCATTGATCCAATTGCTGAAAAACAAAGAGGCATGTCCCCGCCAACGATTGGTGATTTTTCCCCCTAAGCGGTCATAAGCAAAGTAATTTTTGGGCAACGCGGTATCTAAGCCCCGTTCCATGTCTCGCAAGTACTCTTCATTCAGGGTCGTTGTGTGGTATTCAAAATGTCCTAGCAAGAAGGCATTTTTATGATCTTCTGATACGAAGATGGAAGGCCCTGTTTCAACGCCCGCTGCCAATATTTCTAAAGGCGCTTGGGCCAGCTGGACATCATCGATGCCAGTATAGCGCGAATGCGGTGTATAAAAGACGTCGTCAAAGCCCCGAACCAGTGGATGAAAATGCGTGACTGTTTGTTCGAAGACACCGAACAATTTGCTTTGGTACAACACTTTGTCGATACCGTAATGGTAATAAAGCCCCGCTTGTGCCCCCCAGCAAATATGTAGGACTGAAGTGCAATTCGTCTGACTCCAATCCATGATTTCTTGTAGTTCTTGCCAATAGTCAATGGCTTCGAATGCCATTTTTTCAACTGGGGCTCCGGTGATGATCAAGCCATCGAATCGTTGCGGCTGGATCACTGAAAATTCTTGATAAAACTTTTCCATGTGATCGACAGAGGTGTTTTTGCTTTCGTGGTATTTCATTTTTAGTAAAGTCACCTCAATTTGCAGTGGACTTTGGGAAAGTAAACGCAACAACTGATTTTCTGTAGCGATCTTTTTCGGCATCAAATTGACGATCGCGATTTTCAAGGGACGGATCTCTTGCTTCGCCGCTTTATGCTGCAGTAAGGCAAAGACATTTTCTTTTTGCAGGACCGCTGCAGCGGGTAATTCTTTGGGAATAATGATTGGCATTGCTTCAACCCCTTACAGATAAATTTCTTGTCGAAGAGAAAGCGAACAGTTTCGGCTGTGAAAAACAAAAAAAGCCGCCCTTTTATCCTTATGGATAAAAGGGACGACTTGATGCGCGTTACCACCCTAATTCGTGCTATTCTCACAAATAACACCTCAACAGTACACTATGATACTTGGCGCTGTAACGGGCGCATGCCGTTTTGCTGGCGTGAACCAACAAAAAAACTCAGAGCTCATCTTCACTGATCACCGCATGTCTCCTTTTTCACCAACCGGAGTCTCTGTACCTTTGTTGATCTGCTACTCTTCTCTTCAACGTTATCGAATTCTTTGTTTAATTTTAAAAAATTATAATTGTTTTTTCATTTACTGTCAACGGCAAGTTGAGACTTTTTCTTAGATTTCTTCTAAATATAAGTATTGCTGACCCATTTTTTCATAGATCGCTGCTAAGTCTTCTTTGCTGACTTCGCGATCCTTATGCCCATAAGGGTCGTTGACATACATCGTATCACCATCGATGCCAGTGATCACTACCGAATGGATCAATGCAGTCACAAGGATTTCGCCATTTTGGGTATTCCATTGAAAGAAATCAGCATCGGTAGGTACTTGTAATTCTAACGTCGCGATCATCCAAACTGGTTTCCCAGATTGCAGGACTTTGACGATCTCATCAAAACTTTTGTCTCGTCCACTAACGACTTCATATTGCTCTTTTACAATACTTTCGGCGACATCAGTGATCGGTTCTACGTCAACACCCATCGCGCTATCGCCGCCATAGATGTTTCCAACAAAGCCTTCTCGCGGATCTCCATGGTGATTATAATCCTCATAAAGTGGGACATACACTAATTCTTCTGCCAATTGATTTTTATTGGTATCAAATCCGTAAAAATTCAAGAGCATCGATAAAGCCGTTACTTCACAACCATTTCCTAACGTAACTTCATCGAATTGATTTTCTAACGGAACGTCCAATTGAATAACGTCACTGTATTCAGGCTCTGGTGTTTGTTCTTCATCCGAAAGTGCTAGTGTCAATTCATCCTCTATCTTTTCAAAGGGGGACTGCCCATTCTTACTGTCATAAAAAATCAGCAGAAAGAAGAGCATCAAGACGAACATACCTAAAAGTAACCGTTTTAACTTTTTCTTCTTCATCTACTTCCTCCTCTTTTATATTATAACTTATTTCTGTTTATTATTTCACTATAATAAACGTTTTAAGAGGGAGTATTTTCTTAATCTAAACACAAAAAAATAGACCCGTTTACGCAGCGGGTCTATTCAAACTGGCGCTTATGCCGCTTTCTTCTGTTTCTGAATAAAGCGTCCTTTTGCTTTTGAAAACGAACGAATATCAAATTGTTTGCTTAAGGCACCTGCAACAAAATAAGCCAAATTGAAATCGATCAAGCTATGGATCAAGCCACCGATCCCCATCAAAACGAACAAGAAATAGTAGAAATTGCCATCGAATGCTGTCCCTGGTACATTTCCTGTGAAGTAAAAGGCGGCAACGACTGCCATTTCAACGGCAGAATGAATCAATCCGATAATCAAGTTAAAGCTCTGAAATTTGATATTCAATAAAGAGGGTTTGCCATTTTTCAGTAAAATATCTGGGTGCTTCTGTAAATAAAAGGCACCGATGACTGCAAAAACAACATGGGACAATGCCCGTAATGCAATGATTGGTGGTAGTGTTAAGAAAAAGCCAAAGGTCGTTCCTAAAGCTACAGCGATCGCCATCGCTGGTGAAAAGAACATCGCCACAAATACGGGAACATGGCTAGCCAAGGTAAAAGATGCAGGTCCGATGACGATTTTGGGCATTACCATGGGAATGACGATCCCCATGCCTATTAACAATGCAGCGATCGTTAAATGGCGGATGGAATGATTTTTCATTTATACTCTCTCCTTAAATGTGTCATGACAGTTCTGTCTTGCTTATTCTACTGGTATTTCCACAAGGTGTCAAGACACAAAAAAACGAATGTTTATTCAACATCCGTTTTTATAGAAGTTATCCTTTGCGCGCTTGCATTTCATTGCTTAATTTGGCAAATTCCGCTAACGACAGCGTTTCTCCACGACGTTTCGGATCGATCCCACTTGCTTCTAAACTGTCTGCCAACCACTGTTTGGTTTCTTCATCTTTTCCATAGCTATTTTGCAAATTGTTCCAAAGGGTTTTACGACGCAACTGAAAGGCTGCTTTCGTTAATTTAAAGAACTCTTTTTCATCGGTGACTGCGACCGCTGGTTGTGGACGGCGCGTCAATTTCAAAATAGCCGAATCAACATTCGGTTGGGGTACAAAAACGGTTTTCGGGACGATGAATGCCAGTTTTGCTTCCATGTAGTATTGCACAGCGATCGACAACGAGCCATAGGCTTTGGTCCCGGGAACTGCTGAGATTCGATCAGCCACTTCTTTTTGCATCATCACGACCATTTCATCTACTGGTACCTGAGACTCTAAAAAGTGCATCATGATAGGCGTAGTAATATAATAAGGCAGATTTGCGACAACTTTTAATGAAGCAGCCGTATCGCTGAATTCTGACCGAATGGTCGTTGATAGGTCTGCTTGCAAGACATCTTGATGAATGATCTTTACGTTTGCGTAAGGCTGCATCGTATCAGCTAATACAGGGATCAACCGATCATCAATTTCAAACGCCAACACTTGCTTGGCATGTTTTGCCAACTGTTCGGTCAGCGCACCGATTCCAGGTCCAACCTCAATGACGTTTGTCGTTTCGTCGATGCCTGCTGTTTCTACGATTTTCCGTAAAATATTCGGTTCTGTTAAGAAGTTTTGTCCTAAACTTTTTTTAAAGGTAAAGCCATGTTTCGCTAAAATCTCTTTGGTTCTTGAGGGGGTTGCTATATCCCGTTCTTCCTTCACAATTCTTCCTCCACTGTTTTCATAGCTTCTGCCAACTCTGCATCGGTGATACGAAACATTGCCAGCCGCTTCTCTAATTGTTTGCCGTTCGTATAGCCGATGCGTAAAAGATCTCCTAGCCGCTCTCGTTTCTCTTTTGCTCCAGCGCCTGCGATCAAGCCATACGCTAATAACTGTTGGCGATCAATGGTTCCTTCACTGACTTCATTTGAAGCAATCGGGGTTACGACTTTTCGCAAGGCTTCTTTCAATGCTTCATGGCTGGCGTGTTCCACGCCCAAACTGCCTTTGCTTTTCGGTGCTGCCTGACTGCGCGGTAAAAAGGCATGCTTGGCATCCGGAACCACTTCCATAATGATTTTGCGGATCTTTTCTCCCGAAAAATCGGGATCGGTAAACACGATGACCCCTCGTGTCTCTTGGGCATGCTCGATTTGATCAAGGATCGTATCATCGATCGCTGAACCGATCGTTTCGATCGTATCTACTTCGAACACTTCTTGCAATCGACGGGTGTCGTCTTTGCCTTCGACGACAATGATTTCTTCGATTTTCGGTTTATCAGTCATTGATCCTAAACAAGCGGTGGGCATTTTTTGTCGTGTAGGCCGCAACATCAGCGACCGCTTCTTGCCGCAGCTCCGCGATTTTATCCACCACATAATGGGTATAGCCGGGTTCATTGCGTTTGCCGCGATAAGGAACAGGGGCTAAATACGGCGCGTCAGTCTCAACGAGTAGCCGATCTTGTGGTACGACTAGTGCAGCTTCTTGTACCTCCGTGGCCTTTTTGAAGGTCACGACACCACTAAAGGAAATGTACATTCCTAGATCCAAGAACTTTTTCGCCCATTCTCCGTCTCCACTAAAGCTGTGCATAATACCACCGATTGTTTGGACTTTTTCATCCTTTAAGATCGCATAGGTATCTTCTAAGGCTTCACGGGTATGAATACTGATGGGCAGCTGATGTTCACGAGCGATTGCCATTTGCCGACGAAAGACCTTTTCTTGAACTTCTTTCGGATCTTCCATCCAATGGTAGTCTAAACCGATTTCACCTAGGGCAACGACTTTTGGTCGTTCCAAGCGCTCTTGCAAATAGGTTTCTACGTGTGGGGTATAAGAACCAGCTTCGGTGGGATGCCAACCGATAATGCTGTAAATGCCAGGATATTCTTTGCTTAATGCTAACGATTTTTCAATCGTTGGCTGATCGAAACCGACGACCGCCATCTCCGTTACTCCTAGTTCATGCGCACGGGCGACGGTTTCGGGAATGTCTTCGTTAAACTGTTCTGCATTCAAATGTGTATGAGAATCAAAAATCATGAAATCTCCTCCTTAGTCCTTCTATACTCTAGCATATTTTGACGGTTTAAGAAACGAATCCTCTCCGCTTTTTTCAGCAGTTTAAGAAAACTTTCAGCAAGCAAAAAAAATCCGCCCAAAGTTGGAGGACGCCGAAGCTGATTTTCTCTATACTGAGGGTAACGAAATCGTATGGAGGTGGAAATATGGAACGATCAAAAATTGATCCCGGCCGCTTTTTTTCTGGCCAAAAAGCAGCAACGAAAGGCACGTTAAAAAATCAATATCACTACTATCGGCAGCAAAATGCCCATCAAGCATTCAATAGCGATTTTCAGCGAAATTTCCAGCAAGATTTCCCCAATTTTGCTACATGGCTAAAACTGCAGCAGCAGACGCCACAAAAGAATCAAACAGCGACTTTTTCTCACTGGTTATTGGTTGGTTTCTTCGGACTTTTGACGGCAGCAAGTTTTTCGCAACAGCTCTTATTCCTACTTTTTGTCTTTGTCATAGCTGCTCTCGTCAAAGGCCCAGGCATGATCTTATGGGGCATCGTTTATTCCTTCTTAGTTAGTCTGTTTCCTCCATTGG
Organism: Enterococcus sp. AZ095a; assembly: GCF_050546735.1. Taxonomy (NCBI): domain Bacteria; kingdom Bacillati; phylum Bacillota; class Bacilli; order Lactobacillales; family Enterococcaceae; genus Enterococcus; species Enterococcus sp. AZ095a. The sequence goes on from NZ_CP172953.1 coordinate 2,409,177, forward strand.
GTATCGTTCTTTCTGGCTTGTTTTTCTTACTGACCTTGCGTCAATTAACCAAAAATGTCACTTTCGTTTTGACTGCATTGTACTTTTACGGCTATCCGTTTGTCATCACAGCCCTCCAGCACTTCACGAATTGGGACCCGCAATGGCTGTGGGTCGGTAGTATCGGTTTTGCCTTGATCAGTGGCCATTTTGTCTTACAGCAAAACTATCCCTTTGCTTCAAGTAAAAGTCTCGCATGGGCGATCATCTCTGTCCCTTATGATTGTGTCATGGCTTTGATCCCTGTCAAACACAAGGCACGCTTCAAACGATTGGTGAAAATCAAATAATTGCGATCTAGGATACAAAAGATAGGCTGTTGCAGCTTCTTTTGTATCTTTTTTAATGGAAAAATCAAGCGAAATACGATGGATATTTTTTGTTATTTTTGCTTCCGTATGATTGCTTTTTTTGTAAGAATCTACTATGCTAGAAACTAGCAAATCAAAAAAGGAGCCACGCCATGTACACCCTCATTCTTATTGCATTCCTCCTTACGGGCTTGCTAGTTTACTCCTTTATTATTGAACCGCATCTTCTCAAACAACGGCATTATCTCATAAAAAAAGACAAGCGCACCGTCTTAGATATTTCAAAAGCTTATGACCTTTACCAAGCAGAAAGCAATATCGTGATTGCCCATATCAGTGATCTCCATTTTTCTCGTTGGTTTAAACCAAGACGAATGAATCGCATCATTCGATCAACGATCCAAAACAAGCCGGATCTGATCATCATCACGGGGGATCTGATCGATAATTATAAAAAATGGCCGCATCGTTCAACCAAGCGACTGATCGAAAAGCTGAAAAAATTGCAAGCGCCTCTGGGTAAGATCGCAGTTATGGGTAACCATGACCATTTGAATGACGGTCATTACTTTGTTAAGGAAATATACCAGCATGCAGGGTTTACCTTACTTGATAATGAGTCGGTTTTTGGTTCTGATGACAAGACGTCGATGAATATTGTCGGTATCGATATAGAAAGTCCGAAAGTCAGTTTTACCTATGAAGCAACCTTAGCAGAATGGCAGCTGCTTTTGCTCCATGAACCCGATTATGTTTCTCGGATCACCAATCTGCCAAACTACGACTTGATTCTTTCTGGCCATAGCCATGGCGGGCAGATTCGCTTGCCTTTTTATTATGCGAAAACAAAGGGCGCGTTGAAATATACCGATGGGCTCTACCTTTTAGGAAATGAGACCTTATTGAGTGTTTCCAGTGGGGTCGGTATGACCAAGATTCCCGCCCGACTCGGCGTCCCGCCAGAGATCCTTTATTACCATTTAGAACCGCAACAGCAATTGAACGTTTCTTAACTGTTCATCGTTGTAATTGGGAAAAAATCAGCAAATCGTTTCAGCAAACGTTCGATTCGCTGATTTTCTTTTTGCCCCTATCGTGTTAAAATATACCAAATAAATACTTTTAAACAATTAGGAGGAACCAAAAAATGCTCATCTCGGGAACGCTTTGGTTTTTGATCGCCTTCTTCGCTTATACAGCCTATGTATACGGTCAGGGGTTGTACTTTCCTGTCATCGCTTTTCTTGCTGCTTTGATGGGCTGCGGATTTTATCTCTTTGCTTTTCTCCAGCACAAAAATACGACGAAAAAACATCCTTAGCCAGAACGAGCTAAGGATGTTTTTTGCATTATTGATTCAAGCCCTGATAAATCGTATCGAGATTCCACTTCATCATGTTATAGTAGCTGTCGCCTTCTTCTCCCGGTTCTGCAATCGAATCGGTAAAGACGGTTCCGAATATCGGAATACCTGCATCACGAGAAACACTTTGCATCGGACGAGTATTGACGCTGCTTTCGACAAACAAGGAAGCGACGGCTGAGTTTTGCAGCTGATCCACTAAGTTCTTGATTTGCGCAGGGGTTCCTTCTTCTTCGGTATTGATTTCCCAGATATAGGCAGACGGTACACCGTAGGCTTTGGAGAAGTATTTGAAGGCTCCCTCACTGGTGACGATCAATTTCTTCTCTTCGGGAATCGATTGGAAGTTTTCCTTCGCTTGCTGATCCAGTTCTTCTAATGAAGCCAAGTAGCGTTCAAGGTTTTCTTCATAGAAAGAGCGATTGTCAGGGTCCTTTTCGCTCAAGCGTTGAGCAATGTTGCGGGCATAGATCATGCCGTTTTCTAGATTCAACCAGGCATGAGGATCGGCTTTGCTGTGGTCTTCGTCATCAGAAAGATAAAGCACATCCACGCCATCACTGACGGCAAAGTAATCTTCATTTTCTACCTTATTGGCATTGTTCATCAATTTGGTAAACCAGCCATTGCCGCCAGTTTCTAGATTCAAGCCGTTGTAAAGGATAAGATCGGCATCGGTCGCTTTTCGAACATCTTCCACTAAAGGTTCATACTCATGGGGATCACGCCCCACCGGTACGATACTGTGAAGATCGATTCGATCACCGGCAATGTTTTCCGTAATATCAGCAATGATCGAATTGGTCGCTACTACTGAAAGTTTCCCTTCTGTTTGGTCCATCTGTCCGTTTTGCTGTGCCAAAAAGAAGCCACCGGCTACAGCTGCCGTTGCTAAAACCGCTGTCGCTGACCAGCGCTTGACTGGACTGGTCTTTTGTTTTGGTGAGAACAAGAAACCGATCACGAAAAAGGCTCCTGCGGTCAAAACGATACTTGATCCTGCGGCAATATTAAAGCTGTACCCGATAAACAAGCCGATAAATGAGGCGAGACCACCTAAAACCCCTGCGATGATCATCATATGCTTCAATTGTTTTGTATATAAATAAGCCGTTGCTGCTGGAGTGACTAATAAAGCCACGATCAAGATCGTTCCGACGCTTTGCATCGCTGTCACTGAAACCAAAGTTAATAAGAACATCAATAAGTAGTGATAGGCTTGCACTTTCATCCCAAAAGCCTTTGCCATCATCGGATCAAAAGACGTGATCAACAGTGGACGGAAGAAAAGGATGATCACTGCCAGCACAAGGATAGCGATAGCGATCGTCAGCCATTTGTCGCTATCTTGTACCGCTAGCACATTCCCAAACAAAATGTGAAACAAATCAGTCGAACTGTTTGCTACCCCAATCAAGATAACCCCTAAAGCTAGAAACGAACTAAAGGTGATACCGATCGCCGTATCACTTTTGATCAGGCTGTTATTGGCGATATAGGTAATAATCATGGAAGCCAAGATCCCAAAGAAGATCGCCCCGACAAAAAAATGAACGCCGAAGATATAAGACAAGGCTACCCCTGGTAAGACCGCATGAGAGATTGCATCCCCCATCAAGGACATCCCTCGTAAGATAATAAAACAACCGATCACCCCTGCGACGATTCCGATCGCGACTGCCGTGATCAAGGCATTTTGCAAGAAATGATAGTTACTTAAACTGGTAAAAAAGCTTGTCAACATGTTAAACGCCTCCTTTCACGATGATCGCATCGCCAAATGTTTGCTTCAAATTGCTTTCGGTAAAGACTTCACTCACTGGGCCCGCAGCGATCAGGGTTTGATTGAGCAGAACCAAGTAATCAAAGTATTCGGTGATTTTCCCCAGATCATGGTGAACGATAAAAATCGTCTTGCCAGCATCTCGCAAGTTACGTAACAGCCCGACGATGATCGCTTCACTGGTGGCATCGATCCCTACAAAGGGCTCATCGAGGAAGATATAGTTAGCATCTTGCACCAACGTTCGAGCAATCAAGACCCGCTGAAACTGCCCACCGGACAATTCCCCAATCTGACGCTCCGCAAAGGATTCCATTTCTACCGCTGCCAGAGCGGCTGTCACTTTCTGCCAATCGTTGGCCGACATTCTTTGGAACATGCGCATCTTAGGATACAAGCCTAAAGATACGACTTCTTTGACTGTGATCGGAAACGTGTAGTCAACCGCAGTCTTTTGTTCGACATAGGCAATTTCCTTTTGAAAATCTTTTAACGTTTTTTTGTTGACACTCATGTTCCCACTGGAAGGGATCAACTTCAACGCCGCTTTGATCAGCGTCGACTTCCCTGCCCCATTTGGTCCGATGATCCCTACGATCGCCGGTTTCTCTACTTGAAACGACAAATCCGAGATCACTTGATGATCGCCATCATAGGCTGCGGATATTTCTGAAAAAGTAATCATTATTTTCACTCCATTTCCATAGTTAAGGATAGTTTATTTATTTTTTAGGTAGACCTAACTTATTTTTATTATACAAGAAAGGATTGGTTTTGCAAGACAGTTCTCTTGATTTTTTTAATGCATACAGTAATTTTGGGACAATGTTTGTTAGGAACCAAGTATTTATCCGTCTTTGATGCGTAAATAGTGGAACATTCTATCCCTCTGAAAAACAACTATTTTCAATCGATTGTAGTTCAAACATTAGATTTTTGTCTTTTTTTTCTTTTTCCAATTGATACAATAAAAGAAAAAAGATGGAGGAAAGAAAGATGTCGAAAAACCATTTTCTAAAACGATTTATTTACAGTGTAATTACTCAAGATGAAGCGCACTTAAAAACCTTTTTTCAGCCAGAGGCCAAAATCATATGGCCTTGTACCAGTGAAATAATGACGTTAACTGAGTATTTATCAGCAAACTGTCGCTATCCCGGAGACTGGTCTGGACAAATAATAAAAGGTACGTGGCAAAACGATCAACTGATCGCTGTTTCGAAAATCTGGTCACAGGAGACTGCTTATTACGTTACCTCCTTTTTTACTATAAAGGCTGGAAAAATTATTCGTTTAGAAGAATATTGGGCGGATATTTCCTCTCCACCACAATGGCGAATCGATCTTCTTAAGCATGAAACAAACAAAAACAAATCTGGCCATTGAAAGATCATCATGCGTATAAGCAAACAAATAAAACAGCCAAACGTTATTCCATTTATCTAAATTCACTAAATATTTTTACCGTTGATTGACCAATAAATACTATTTTTCCGACTAAAACGCTTTATAAATTAAACTTTTCTAATTATTATGTGATTTTTCGAACAAAACCTAAAAATAACATGACAACTATGTTAGTCTTTGATTTGGAAAAAGTTTTAGGAGGAATAAAAACAATGAAGAAAATTTTCCAAACACTATTAGTCCTAACCTCGTTAGCAACTTTGAGTGCTTGTGGCGCTGATTCACAAACAAGCAGCAGCACAAGTACTGGTTCATCTGCTAATGAAGAAACAGATGCAACTTCAGCTGCATCTGGTCAAGAATACACAGACCCTAGCGAACTTGCAGACAGCTACGATGTCGTGATTGTCGGTGCGGGTGGCGCTGGAATGGCCGCTGCGATCCAAGCAAAGGAAGCTGGCGCAAACCCAGTTATTTTAGAAAAAATGCCAATTTCTGGTGGGAATACATTGAAATCTTCTGCAGGAATGAACGCTTCAGAAACCAAATTCCAAGAAGCAGAAGGCATTGAAGATTCAAACGATCTATTCTATGAAGAAACATTAGCTGGCGGTCACAACACCAATGATGAAGAATTGTTGCGCTACTTTGTGGATCATTCAGCAGAAGCGATCGGTTGGTTAGATTCCATGGGTATCACTTTAGACAACTTAACAACGACTGGCGGGATGAGTGAAAAAAGAACGCACCGTCCATCTGATGGTTCCGCGGTTGGGGAATACTTAGTTGATGGCTTGATGCGCAACATCCATGAATTGGAAATCCCAATTTTTGTAAATGCCGATGTCAAAGAAATCAATGAAGAAGATGGTCAAGTCAACGGGGTGACCGTTGAAGTAGAAGGAAACGAACAAACCATTGATGCCAAAGCAGTTGTCGTTACAACAGGCGGTTTCGGTGCCAATTTCGACATGATCACCGAGTACAAACCAGAATTGGCAGACTACGTGACAACGAACCAAGAGGGTTCGACTGGTGATGGAATCAAAATGATCGAAGCGTTAGGCGGACAAACGGTTGATTTAGAGCAAATCCAAATCCACCCAACAGTGGATCAGTCTAAATCACTGTTGATCACTGAAGCTGTCCGTGGAGAAGGCGCGATCTTGGTCAATCAAGAAGGCGAACGGTTCTTCAATGAAATGGAAACACGAGACAAAGTCTCTGAAGCGATTATTGCCCTACCTGAAAAATCGGCAACGTTAGTTTTTGATGCAGGTGTCAAAGAACGCGTAACAGCCATTGATTTTTACGAGCAACAAGGGTTAGTCAAATCCGCTGACACGATTGAAGAATTGGCAAAAGAATTGGACATGCCAGAAGCAGCGCTTGCTGAAACGATCGCTACCTGGAACAGCAGTGTAGCTGCTGGTGAAGACGAAGCCTTTGGACGCAGCACAGCAATGGACAACGATTTGTCAACAGGACCTTACTATGCCATTGCCATCGCTCCTGGTATCCACCACACGATGGGCGGCGTGAAGATCAACACCAACACAGAAGTGATCGCTACGGATAACGAGATCATTCCAGGTCTTTTTGCAGCCGGTGAAGTAACTGGTGGGTTGCATGGTGAAAACCGAATTGGCGGTAATGCCGTTGCCGATATCATCATCTTCGGACGCCAAGCAGGAACAAAAGCTGCCGAATTTGCGCAAGAAAATTAAAACACTCTCTATAAAAAAGAAGTACTTACGCTTTTCATCAGCGTTAGTACTTCTTTTTTCTCATATAATTGACACAATAGTTTTATTGATCTTATGCTGTCACTTTGATGATCTGCACCTCATAAGGCGCCAACTGAAGAAGTTGGTTTGTCGTTTTTCCTGTAAGCAAGTCGATTCCTGAAGTTGCTACCTCTACTTCTTGATTTTCTTCGGAAAAATTCATCACAAAATAATAGGTAGTCGGAGCGAGCTGCTCTTGCTGACTTTCTCTACTTTGAATCGACACGTTCGTTGAACCTTGGCGGACCCACTCATTTTGTAAGCGAAGCTGTTGTGTTACTTCTTGATAGAAGTCTTCCAAAAAGGCTTGATCCGTCCGTCCCCCGAGATAGTAGGCACTTCCTTCACCATAATCATTTACGGTCACTGCAGCTTGACCTTGATAAAAATCTGCACCGTACACCCCTAACGTTTGGGCGGTGTTTGTTTGGACAATACTACAATAATCATGAATTTGGTACTGCTGCTCCTTCATTAAAAGCAGATTTTTTTGTTTCGGATATAACGTATCGATTTCTTTCACAGACACACCAAACAGTTCTTCTAACTCTTGGGGCCAGCCCCCTAAATAGGTCAAGTCCGTTTCATTCACGATCCCCGTCAAATAAGTGGAAACCAGTGTCCCGCCATTTTTCGTATACTGTTGAAATTTTTTCATAGTTTCTTTTGGTAAGAGGTAAAGCATCGGAGCGATGATCAATTGGTAAGCATCAAAGTCATGGTCATTCGTGATGACATCAACCGCGATGTCATGATCCCAAAAATAGCGATAATGCTCTTGCAACGTTTGTGGGTAGCGTTTGCTCTCCAAACCAAAACCTTGCGCATCATTGAGCGCCCAATTGTTATCCCAATCATAGATGATCGCCACTTTGGCTTTTTTGTGCAATCCTTTGATTTCTTTGATTTCTTCTAAGGCTTTCCCCACTTCTGCTACATCTTGAAAAACACGATTTTGCTCGTCGTTGTCATGGTCCACGACGGCCCCATGGAACTTCTCAGACGAGCCTCGAGATTTCCGCCATTGGAAATAAAGATTACTGTCTGAACCGTGAGCAATAAATTGCATAGAAGACAAAAGATGCATCCCGGGACGTTTCGTGCGATTGACTGGATGCCAATTCACACCACTAGGGGTTGATTCCATGATCAAAAATGGTTGCTTTTTCAAGCTACGATATTGATCATTGATAAACCCAACCTTACTTGCCAAATCAGCTGTCGTTCCCCAATCATTATGCCAAGCAGGATAACAGTCCCAACTAATGACATCCACATGCTGGGCAAATTTTCCATAATCAAGACTATAAAAGGGAATCAAATCACGGGTATCTGCCATGAAATTCGTTGTGATCGGCACATCTGGAGACAAACGACGAATGTCTTTGATCTCATGTTCATAGAAATCAATAGTCTGATCGGTTACAAAACGATGCCAGTCTAGATTTAGTCCATGAACTTGCATTTCGCCGATCGGTGAAGGAGATTCGATTTGCGACCAATCGGTGATGGTATGGCTCCAGAACGGTCCCCACCAGGCCTCATTCAAGGCTGCTAGCGTTTGGTACTTCTGCTTGACCCACTGACGAAAGTTTTCTTGGCAAATAGGACAATGACAATCTCCAGAATACTCATTGGAAATATGCCACATCAATAGTGCTGGGTGATCGTGGTAGCGTTCAGCTAATTTCCGATTGATGATCGCCACTTTCTCACGATAGATTGGCGAAGAAAAGCAGTGATTGTGTCGCCCACCGTGTAACATTTTTTCCCGTTTTTCATTGGTCCGGAGAACTTCAGGGTATGCTTTAGACAACCAGGCAGGACGCGCGCCGCTTGGCGTCGCTAAAATGACGTTACTGTTTCGTTCGGCAAGCTCATCCATGATTTTGTCTAACCATTCAAATTGAAACACCCCTTCTGCTGGCTCTAAGGCACTCCAAGCAAAAATACCAAGGGAAAATGTATTAGCATGAGCTTTTTCCATTAGTTCTAAATCTTTGGCTAAGATCTCGGGATAATTTAGCCACTGGTCAGGATTATAATCCCCACCATGTAAAAAGCGTTCTTCTAAGTTATATCTTGTCATCTTCTCTTCCTATCCTTTTGTGCCGCCAGCGGTCAAACCGGAGACAAAATGTTTTTGTAATGCAATAAAGACGAGCGCGATCGGAATACTGATCAAAATGGCCCCTGCCGCAAAAGTCGTATAGCTGGCACCCATTTTATCCGTGACTAATTTGTATAACCCGATGGGTAATGTATAGTACTCAGGATTACGTAAAATCACTGAAGACAGGGCAAAGTCTCCCAGTGGTCCGGTGAAACCATTCATGGCAACCACTGCCAGCATTGGTCGAGATAATGGAATCAAAATTTGCCAGAATATTCGCGTATTGCTTGCGCCATCTATCTTGGCACTCTCGTCTAAATCTAACGGGATCGAGTCAAAATATCCTTTCAATAAGTACGTGTTCATGGGAATCTGACCCCCAACGTAAATCAAGATCAGCAACCAATGACTATTGATCAAGCCGAGCATTTGCGCCAGTACAAAAATTGCGATCAAGGCAGAGAACTGCGGGATCATTTGTAGTAGTAAGAACAGCATCAATCCATTTTTACGGCCTGTAAAACGAAACCGTGAAAAGGAATAAGCCGTCATGGAGACAAAGATCAGTGACAGGAACATAGTGCATACACTGATTTTCAATGAATTCAAATACCATTGACTATAATATAGCGAGTTGTCGCCAGCAAACAATTTCGTGTAGTGACTTAATGTCGGACTCGTCGGAATCAGACTCGTACTTATTAAACTGTTCCCAGGATTAAAACTAGCACCGATCGTCCATAGTAAAGGGTAGACGATCACCACTACCGTAAAAATCAGTACGAGATATGTCAAGGATAGGCGGACAAATTTTTGTTTTTTCATACTTGCTGCCTTCATGTTATCCAACCTCCTTGAATGAATTTGTTCGACGGAATTGCCATAAAGCAATCGCGATTACGACGATCGATAAGAGAATCGTCAATGCTGCTGCTAGTGCATATTGACTATTTTGCATCGTGAGCTTATAGATCCATGAAACCAAAATATCGGTACCACCAGCGGTCGAACCAGGAACTGCCGGCCCACCAGAATTAAACAGATAAATGATATTGAAATTGTTGAAGTTAAACGTATATTGCGTAATCAAAATTGGTGCCATTGCATAAAGCAGTAATGGCAATGTGATTCGTCGGAATTTTTGCATAGCTGAAGCACCATCGATGGTCGCCGCCTCATACAAATCATCAGGAATGGATTGCAGCGTCCCTGTAGTCACGATAAAAATATACGGAAAGCCTAGCCAGCCTTGAATCAGTAACAAAGCTAAACGGGTCCAATTCGCACTCGTTAGCCAAGGAATCGGTGAAATCTGGAAGAAATTCAAAATCGTATTATTGATCGCACCAAAGGAATCATTGAACATTCCTGAAAATACCAAGATCGTAACAAATCCCGGAACTGCCCATGGGAGGATCAAAATCGTTCGAAAGAACTTTTTGAATCGTAGTTCTTTTTGATGCACCAGCACCGCTAAAAATATTCCGATAGAAACTTGTAACGTTGAGGCGATCAAGGTCCAGATAACTGTCCAGCCTAGAACATTGAAGAAGGTACTACGCCAAATATCGACAGTAAAAATCTTCTTAAAGGTCTCTAATCCCACCCAATCTGCTAAATTGGCAGGTGCAGAATGATACAGATCATAGTTCGTAAAAGCTAACGCGATACTAAAGAGAATCGGAAAAATAACAGAAAACACGAGTAAGAAAAATGCTGGGCTACTCATTAAATAAGGATAGCCTTCTCTTAATAGTGCCTGGTAGCTTTCACGGATAGAGTTGACTGGTAGCTCATTGTCTCTTAATTCGCCGTTTTTATAGGCATCACGGATGTTTAAATAATAGAACAACAGACCAAAACCGATGACGATCAAGGCAACTAATCCTTCTGCTAATAAAAAGATGGAATTGTCTCTCGGCACTTCCACGCCTAATGTCACGATGCCCCAAAGTCCCATATTAAATAAATCTTTAAAGACGACAAGATACATAGCAAAAAAGAAGAAAAATAAAGCGCCTTTGATTTTTTGCCGATTATAAAATTGACCGAATCCTGGTATTATCGAGAATAGCATTGCTCGTTTTGCATACGACTGCGTGTTTTTCACATTTTCGCCCCCTGTAAGAAAAAGCCGCTGACAAACGTTTCGTTCGGCATTACTTGATTCCTAGTGCTGAATCACCATCCGAAACGTTTGTCCTCGTAACGACTTTTTAGTTTTGAATTGCTGCAATGGCTGATTTGATCTGATCGACTGCCTGTGGTAGAGCTGTTTTCGGTTCAGCCTTTCCAGTAGCAATGGTTTGCAATGCGGCATCCATTGGTTCCCATACTGAATTCATTTCAGTGATCCCTGGTGTTAGTTCTGCGTGTTGGGACTGAGCGGCGATGGCTGCAGCACTTTCACTTTCTTGAACTGATGGATCATCTGCCAAAGAAGCAACCGCTGGTACTTCTTGTGTTTTTTCATAACGGACTTTTGAATTCTCCTCATTGCTGATAAATTTCACGAACGCTTCAGCTAATTCAGGGTTTTGGGAATAGCTACTTACGTTGTAGCTTTTGACACCGATAAAGGAGCCCATATGTTCACCATTCCCTAATAATGGCAATTCTTTCACACCATAGTCGATGCCCGCTTCTTTATAAGGAGACAAGTTCCATGGTCCCGAGACGACAGCTGCAGCTTTTCCTTCCGTAAATAAAGAGTCCAACACATTGATTCCTTGTTCACCGACCAATCCGGATGGAAAAACACCTGCATCATAAAACTGTTGGATATAGTCCGCTCCTTCGATCGCACCTTCATTAGCTAATCCAATATCTTCAGGGTCATAGGATCCATCGGCATTCTCGCCAAAAACATAACCGCCATAACCGCTCAATACACCTTGTGCGTAATAAATTTGATCCCATAATGCCAGTAACCCATAACTGTCAGCACCTAAGACAGACTTGGAATACTCCAGCCACTCATCCGTTGTCTGTGGCAAGTCTTCTTCGGAAATTAGTTCTTTGTTATAATACAAAATTTGTGTTTCAACCGCTTTTGGTAAGCCGTAAACTTTGCCGTCAACGATTTGCGATTGCATTGCTGATTCTGTATACAGATCTTGTAGCGTTTGATCGACTGTTAATTCTTTCAACAACCCTTCGGTAACGGCTGTACCGATTTGATCGCCAGGAATCGTGATGACATCCGCACCTGTACCAGCGGGGCCATCCAATCGTAAATCTTCGATCTGTCCACCATAGGCTTTTTCGACCACTTTGATCGTCACATCGTGTTCTTCTTCAAATTGTTTGACTGCCTCTTCAATCCCAGTTGATTTTGCTTGGTCTTCCCAGACCAATAGATCATAGTCCTTACCGCTGCCACTATTTGCTGCAGTACTATCTGTCCCTTCGCTTTGTGGACCGCAAGCACCTAATCCTAAAGCTGCTACACTTAAAAAAAGAACTCGAGACATTTTTTTCATCATCATTTCTCCACCTTTTCTTTATTTTGCAAACGCTATCTTCTCGTTTATAATAAATTATTTTACTTAATATGTAAATAGTTTTACTAAATTAATTTCTTCAATGGAGTAAATAAACGGATAAAATCAAGGTTTATCACACAAATATTTTTTTCGAAATACCTCTATGTTACAAACTTCCACTATTCAGTAAATATATTTAGTAAATTCATTTACTTGGTAAAGTTGTTAGCGTATACTAGAAGAAAGAGGTGAAGAAGATTGGTTACAATAAAAAAAATTGCCGAGCAATCAGGTTTTTCACAAGCGACTGTTTCCCGATTATTGAAAGGCGACGAATCGTTGTCGATCGCAGCCGATACGCGTCAAAAAATTATTCATACCGCTTTATCACTAGGTTATGATCGCTCAAAAATAAAAACAACACTAGAAAAAATCGCCGTCCTTTTCTGGCTGACAGAACAAGAAGAGCTTCAAGATGTCTATTTTCGACAATTGCGAATCTCTTTAGAAAAATATGCGAAAATCAACAATTTGGAAATTCAACTGATCACCCATGAAGATGATGTTTTAGAAACATTGCAAGAGGTCGCGGGGTTTATTGGGATTGGCTCTTTCACTGAGAAAGAAACGCAGCAGTTCAAATCCGTTTGCCCCTATGGTGTCCTTTTGGAAATCAACCCCTGTCCAGAGCTGTTCGATACGGTCAAACCCGATACTGATCGAATGACGCAACTGGCGATCGATCTGTTTTTAACAAAAGGATACCGAAAGATCGGCTTTATTGGTGGCGCTTATCTAAATCCTGATACTCAACGTGCAGAAATGGATAGTCGCGAGATCATCTTCCGTCAAACGCTGGCTCGTCGAGATGCGTTCGATGAGGCGTTCTTATTTAGTGGTGGCAATTTTTCCGTTGAAACCGGCTATCGTTTGGCGAAAAAAATGGTGGAATCCCTTGGTGACAATTTGCCAGAGGCGCTCTTTGTGGCTTCTGACACCGTCGCAGTTGGTGTGCTCCAAGCGTTAAATGAACGATCTATCATCATTCCTGATCGCTTGGAATTAATCAGTATCAATGACAATGAGATCGCAAAATTTGTGGCTCCCCCACTAACAACGTTTAACATCGATGTGGAGGAAATCGCCAAAACCGCGATCGATTTGCTGGTGGATCAGATCGTTCATCCTCGAGCGATCACCAAAACAGTCCTTTTAGGGGCTGAACTCATCGAGCGAAAAAGCTTTACGCAAGCTTAAAAAACGCCCCTAGAAAGTTAGAAAAAGCTAACTTCCTAGGGGCATTTCATTGTCTAAATCGAAAAAAGCATTCTTTCGTTTTTCACATCTCTTTCGCCACAGCATACACAAGATGCGGCATGTCCACTTGTCGATAGTGTTTAACAAAGCGATCCACCAGCTTCATTCCATTGCGCAATGCCACATTTATGGAGGCTTGATTGGTCTCACGAATGATCGAATAAACAATGGCGGCATTCAGCGTTGCAAACGCATAGTCTTTACAGGCCTGGGCGGCTTCTGTGGCAAACCCATGATGCCAGAAGTTCTTTTGAAACAAGTACCCAATTTCTAAAACGGCTTCTCCCTTGACGTCTTGCCATGTCAACCCGCATTGACCGATCGCTTGCCCGGATGCTTTCTCAATCACTAGCCACAAGCCAATGTGATCGTTTTGATAGTGTTGCAGCTGTTTGTCGATCCAACCAGTGACTTCTTGCTCACTGAAGGGTCCTTCATAGGCAATCATAACTTCTGGATCTTGCAAAATCTTTTCAATCGCTGGTCGATCGTCATGACTCATTTCTCGCAGCACTAATCGCTTAGTTTCAATTAGTGGTTCCATGGTGGTTGCGCTCCTTCCTATTCCATTCGGTTTCTTTTCAAAAAATACCAACTTGCTGCCCATGCGGTGATGGGTAAAATAATCACCGCTGCCAGCCCCGTGATCAAACAAACGATCAATTCTGAGACGAACGCCTTTGAATTGATCATTTCACCAAAGGAGATCGACAAATCTTGAAACCACGCAATCAACGCCAGATTACTTCCCATAAAGGCAAACAATAAGGTATTGATCGTCGAAGACAATACGTCTGATACCACTGTCATACTACTTTTACTTAATGCCTTGATTGAGACTTGCGGGTTTGCTTGAAAAAGTTCATAGGTCGCAGTGCTGATCGCCATACTCCCATCTGCCACCGCCCCCGAAAAACTCATCAAAATGATCACAGTCATCAATGTCTTAAAATCGATAGCTACATCAAAGGAATACATCGCCAACTCATCGAGTTCCTCTGCCGAAAACCCATGAAGATTCATTGCAGAGAGCACAAGAGGAAATAATAGTAGAAAAAGCCCTAGAAAGACCAACACACAGACAAAGGCAATTTTGGTTTTCTGATTGACGCCATTCACGAAAAACAAGGTGATCGCCGCCACGGCTAAAAAGGCAACACAAGCCGCTGGTATGATCGGTGCCCCTCGGTCAATCAGGACCAGAAGCGCTAGAAAGACAGCCACATTCATAAACAGACCAGTGACTTGAAACAGCCCTTCGATCCGAAAAACAGCGAAAGTCAGCAAGAGAAAAAGCAAGATCAACACAAACAAAACAGTCATTTTGCTTTCCTCCTATGCACTTCAAAACATAGAAGCGTCAACGGTACCGATAAAACCAACGCAAAGCCGCCGCATACTGTACGCACTATTTCTAAAGAAAGATGCATCGGCAATGCTTGCGAAAGCAGCCAGCCATTGGCTAGGTAAAACAATAGCGCTGGCATACTCCCACTTAAATAGGCAAACAACAAGACATTGATCATCGAAGAAGTCGTATCTTGCGCGATGGACCGACCGATCGCTAATCGTTCCTTGCGGCTCGTCTGGGGATTGATGCGTTGGATCTCATCTAAACTGGCAATCAGCATGACGATATTGTCCATGCTGGCACCAATCGCGCCAATCAGCAGACTCCCTAGATAGACACTGCGATACGGACGGGTCAGAAACGACATTTCTTCATAGCGCAACCCATGATCTTGCAAAAGATCCATGGCGAACCGACAGAGAAAAAACGCCAAGAGGACGCTGGCTAAGGAGGCAATGATTTTGCGGCTGTCGATCGTACGAAAGCCATAGGAAATCCCCATCGTCAAAACCAACGAGACGATCGTAAAAACGATCATCAAAAAGACCAATGAAAAGGAGCTGTTGCCTTTGTGAAACCAAAGAAAAAGGAGCAGCAAGCCAGTATTCACAAAGATACTAAGCAAAGCCCGTAAGCCCTTTTTGCCACCAATTGCGACTACTGCCATCAGGAATAAGGCAAGGAAGAAAAAGAGATACCCATCCCGTTTTTGTGCTTGTACCTGCCAGCCATCCCCTTCTTTTTGCAAAAGCAGCTGTTGTCCGTTCTGATACAACGGATGAATCGCACCGTTGGGGGTGTATTGCGTAGTGACTGTCCGCAGTGCCCCAGCTTCTTCTCCGTTGCGAAGGATCCCTTGAATCTGCTGCTGGTCGGCGGTGACTTGAACCGTTTGTACTTCTATGATCGGCTGTGTATAAAAGCGACTGCTTTGGGTTTGGATCAGCCAGCTCAAGACCAGCAAGCTAACAAAGGCCGCTAGATAATAATACTTTTTCAAGACCGTCTCCTTTCTTTTTCAGCAAAAAAAGACTTAGACAAACCACCAGTCCTACGACCAATCACCTTGTGAGGCTGGCTGACTGGTCGAAATGGTTACTGTGTTGGCGAGACTAACTGCTTTGCTAGTCGCCTGCTTTGTCAAAGTCCTTTTAATTGCTCGTTTTGCTTACACGACATTTTGCGCTGTACCTGCTTTAAAGCCGCTTAAGTTCGCCACAGCGATCCCCATCAAACGACGTCGGGTTTCGACTGGCGCCCAAGCGATATGCGGCGTCAAATAGCAATTTGGTGCTTGCAACAAGGGATTGTCCGCTGCAATCGGTTCTTTCGAGACGACATCTGCCGCCAAGGCTGCGATCTGCCCGGTTTTCAGCGCTTCAGCAACTGCCGCTTCATCGATCAAGCCGCCACGGGCGGTATTGATCAGGATCGCAGAAGATTTCATTTGTGCCAATGCTGTGCGATCGATCATTTTTTCTGTCTCAGGAAACTGTGGAACATGAAGGCTAATGATATCTGCTTCTTGATACAGTTCCGC
Organism: Enterococcus sp. AZ095a; assembly: GCF_050546735.1. Taxonomy (NCBI): domain Bacteria; kingdom Bacillati; phylum Bacillota; class Bacilli; order Lactobacillales; family Enterococcaceae; genus Enterococcus; species Enterococcus sp. AZ095a. The sequence continues at coordinate 2,425,673 of NZ_CP172953.1, forward strand.
CAGCGAAACTTGTTTTGCCCAATCCGCTTGTGCTGGTTTTGGTCGATGATTAAAGTAGATTACTTTCAATTGAAACGCATGTGCGATCGTGGCAACTGCTTGAGCGATCGCACCATATCCAATCAGCCCAATCGTTTTGCCTGCCAATTCCATCAACGGTGTCTGCCAATAAGAAAAATCTTTGCTAGTTTGCCAGTCTCCCTGATGCACGGAACGATTATGGTGTCCCACTTGATTCGTCACTTCCAGCAGCAAAGCAAAGGTCGCTTGTGCCACTGCATTGGTACTGTAGCTAGGAATATTGGTCACGGTGATTCCTTGTTCTTTCGCTGCTGCCAAATCAACGACATTGTATCCAGTTGCTAATACCCCAATGTAGGTCAATTGCGGACATGCTTTGAGCACATCAGCGGTGATCGGCGTTTTATTTGTCAAAATCGCTTCGGCATCACCGATTCGCTCAATAATTTCTTGTTTATCTGTATATGAGGTACGATCATACACCGTCACCTCTCCTAATTCTTCAAACCCTTGCCAAGCCAAATCCCCTGGATTCAACGCATAGCCATCAAGTACAACGATCTTCATTCTTTCGCCCCTCTCGCTTTTCCTTTTGCTTTTCCATAAAAAACGGGAATTCCTAGTAACGTCACGCCGATTCCCACGACTGCTAACCACGTGTCAGTGATCAAGGTCATGATCAAGATAAAACAGCCGCCTAAAATCGCAATCAAGGGAATGATTGGATAGAAAGGAACTTTATACGGACGCTTCATCTGCGGTTCTGTTTTTCGCAAACGAAAAACTCCTACAAACAATAATACACTAAAGAACCACATAACAAAAACCAGCATATCGGTCAAGAGATCAAAGGTGCCTAAAAGCATCATGACACACGCGATCCCTAATTGTAAAAAGGCCGCCGCATAGGGTGCATTAGTGGTTTTACTTAAGGTCGCAAAGGTCTTGCTGAAAGGAATCTCATCTTCCAACGCCATCGCATATGGGACCCGCAAGCCAGTCATTGTATAGCCGTTCAATGCGCCATACACAGAGATCAAGATACCGATCGTGACCTATTTTCCGCCAAAACTGCCGAACAAGGCCATCGCAGTTTCTGAGGCACTGTTCAAATTACCAGCGATTTGATCGATCGGCAATGTTTTTAAAAAGGCAACATTGATCAACACATACACCAAGGTAACAAAACTCAACCCAAAGATGATGGCTTTTGGCAAATCTTTTTCGGGTCGCTTCATTTCTCCAGCGACATTGCCGACCCCCATCCAGCCATCATAAGCAAAAAGGGTTGCTAAGAGGGCACTACTGATACCAGCTGCAAGGGATCCTTGAGTATTGGAAGAAAAATCCACCAATGAGACCGATACTTGCCCTGGTGTCATCAGGCCAGCCACGATAATCACCGCAATCGGAATCAGCTTGACTGCTAAGGTGACGGACTGGACTTGAGCTGCAGCTTTTGTTCCCAAAAGATTAATCAAGGTCACACTCGTTCCGGTCAAAATCGATAAAGGAAGCAAATAATTGCTAGGTAGATGAAATAAGTTCAAACATTGTGTTGCGAAAATAATACTTAAAGCCGCCACGTTCGCTGGAAAGTAAATGATACTTTGTGCCCAGCCTAATAAAAAGGAGGGTAATTTCCCATAAATTCTTTCGATATATCGAATAGGTCCGCCGGTCTCAGGAATCGCCGTCGCTAACTCTGCCACGGTCAAGCCGCCGCAAATCGTTAGAAAGCCGGCAAGCAGCCAAACCAACAAGGTCAATCCAGTCGATTGGGTCTGCTGGACCACAGCCGCTGCTTTGAAAAACACGCCGGCGCCAATCACCGTTCCCATTACTGTCGATAATGCCCCAAAAAAACTGATTTCTTTTTTCAATTGACTTTTCACAACATCACTTCCTTTTTAAATGAATAAGTCAAAGTATAGCGGATAGAAACTATCTTGACTAGAGGAATTTCAGAAAACAAAAAGCAAATACCATGAAAAGACGGCATTTGCTCCAAAATTTTTTTATTCTTTTGTGGATTCTTGAAAAACCAGCAACGGAAGCTGTCGTTTTTTGTGCATTTGTTGAACCAAATAAATTCCTGCCAGCAAGATGATCGGGAAAATGATCGCACCTAAAATCCCAACCTGCAGCTGTTGTCCCGTCCATTCGACGATGCTACCGACGACAGCGGGTCCGATTGAACATCCTAGATCTCCCGCTAATGCCAAATAAGCAAATAGCGCCGTCCCGCCGTTGCGAATGTATTGCGCAGAAAGACTAAAGACCCCCGGCCACATGATCCCTACGGCAAAACCGCTTAAGCCGCAGCCAAGGAACCCGATCAATGGCAATGAAGCAAAGCCGATCATCATATACGCCAGTAGGCAAAGCAAAACACTCAAAAACATAAAGCGTTTCAAATCGATTCGTTCTCCAAATTTGCCGTAAAGCAAGCGGGAGATCCCCATCATCAAGGCAAAAACCATCGGTCCTGCCAAATCGCCTAGTGTCTTACTAACACCTAAGCCCTGTTCAGCAAAGGTCGATGCCCATTGGCTGACTGCTTGTTCGCTGGCTCCAGCACAGACCATCATCACCAGAAACAGCCAATAGCTTTTCAAGGAAAAGAGCTGCCGAGTGGTCAACCCTCGTTCTCCTTCGGCAACGATTGGCGCCAACGGGACTTTGGTAAAGAAATACAAATTGACCAACGGGATCAGCGCCCAGACGATCGCTAAAATCGGCCACTGTTGAATACCGAACACCATGAAGAACGCCGTTGAGAACAAAACGACCCCCACGTACCCCCAGCAATAAAACGAGTGCAGCATGCTCATCGTTTTTTCCTTATGATCCGTTGGACAGGCTTCAACGATGGGACTGACTAAGACTTCCAGCAAGCCACCGCCAATGGCATACAACAAAACCGCTGCTAACAATCCGCTAAACGGGGTCGGAAACCATAAGGGAAAAACGGCTAGACCAATCAAGCCGATCGCTGCAAAAAAATGCGCGGCTACGATCGACACTCGATAGCCGATGCGGTCTACAAAAAAGATTGCTGCAAAATCGACGGCTAACTGGGTCAAAAAGTTAAAACTAACCAGCAAAGTAATCTGGCTGATCGGTAGCTGGTATTGGCTTTGAAAGGTCAAAAATAATAAGGGGGCAAAATTATTGATGACGGCTTGAACGATGTACCCTACAAAGCAAGCCGCAATCGTCGAACGATAACTTTTCATTTTCACTTCTCCTTTACTCGTCTTATCAGTATACCAAGTCCAATAAGACAGTAACCATGGAGAAAACACTTTTTTTACCCAGAGAATCTTAAGGAAATCAGGATTTTTCTTCCCTCAGATAATTCCCTTAAATGGAAGCAGCAAAAAAGCTGTCCTTACAGACAGCTTTTCCGACTTATTTTCAAGGCTAGGCGTTTTTCCTTCGGGCAGCGATGGTTTTCATGGTGGCTTCAAAGATTGGGCCAATAAAGACGATACACAAGAGAGTACCTAACCCCACACTGGCGCCTAACGCAAAACCGATCAAGACCATCGCAGCATCCAAGCCGATACGGATCGTTTTTTGGGTCAATTTGCTTCGTTTGTAGATCAAGGCCGTCAAGGCTTCTAACGCCGCTGAACCTTTGTTGGAAGAAACGTAAATGCCGGCGCCGATGCCAAATAAGATCGGTGCAGCGAAAATAGCGATCCACGGGTAGAAAGGCAAATGAATTGATACTTTGTCCATCACTGGTTCAAAGATCCCAATCAACAAGCCTAAGCCGATCCCGTTGATAAAACTGCCAATGCCTAATTCGGCACGATCAAAGACTGCAACGATCAACAAAACAACAATGTTAAAACACAAACTGGCTATCCAAAAGGGGACATCGATAAAATTCAAAATTCCTAACAAAAACGTACTGATCGTATCATATCCTTGATGGGCAGTGATCAATAAGGATATGGCTAACGCAATCAGCCCGGTACCTATCAAAACTTGTGCAAATTTTTTGGTTTCTTTCACAACATCACGCTCTCTTCTTTATTTTTCCTCTCTTAGTTTACCGTGAAAGCGTCACAATTACTATCATTTAATCACAAAAACCGGATTTTTTTTGAAGAAATCTAAATTCAATCAAGGGATTCATAATGCTGTTCATAGGTATCGCGAAACTCTTTGGGGGTCAAGCCATTTAACTTCTTAAACATCTTCGAAAAATAGTTGGTATTGTTGTAACCAATACGATCGCCGATCTCACTGATCGTGGCTTTCGAATGAAGCAGCAGCTGTTGGGCTTGCTTGATGCGCACCAGATTGACGTACTGATTAAAGCTCATTTCCGTTTCTTTCTTAAAGAGTTGCCCCAAATAAACAACGCTAACGTGCAGTTCTTCTGCCGCTGATTTGACCGTCAAATCATGGGTGTAGCCTTCTTCAATCAGCTGGATCGTCTTTTGAACGATCTCTGAATAACGTTTTTGCGGCGGCTGCGATTTGGCCAGCTCCAACACATCATCAAAAAGTTGCCGCAAATCTGCCAATGTATTGGACTCGCGAATCCGTGCCAAAATCTGCTCATGGTTTTCTTGGGAAAGCACCGGCAGTTGCCGATAAATATCATTGAACAACAAAAAAGAAACATAGCGAACATGTTCAGGGTCTGCTTGGGTTTGTTCCAAAATAGCGAACATTTTATCTAGCTCATGTTGGATTGTTTTAACATCCCCGATGGTCAGCGCTTTGTTAAAAGATAGAAACGGTAGTTCTTCGTTTCGCTCTAATATATCCACGTGGATCGTCTGTTCTTGTAAAAACAGATCTGGATAGAAGGCTTGCAACGATTGAACCTGCTTGATTTTCTCATAGGCTTTATACAAATTCTCCCACTCGTTGATGGTTTCGCTCATGATCAACTGCCAGTCTTTACTATTAAGCTGCTGGGCTAGTGCTTTTAAGTCAGCGTTGATTTGCTGTCTTGGTCCGGCTGCGGTAATGATCACTTGGTTTTCATCTAATCGCCCTGGTAAGATCAATGGCTGATCGTGTTGCTGAAAAAACGTCGTGATTTTTTGTAAGATCTCGGCAGTCCCATTGAACTGCAAAACGGTAAAGGGTGCTGCTAGCGGCACCCGCTGTTGCGCCAGCAAATGGAGGTACTCGCTTTCGTTCAATTCATCATTCAACCAAAGCAGCAGGCTTGATTCTTGATAAAGTTCTTTTTCTGCCAACAGTTTTTGCTGCTCCTCTAACTCAGCTGCAATCGCTTGAACACTGCTACGCAGTTCTTCTTTGTTAACAGGTTTGACTAGATAATTACGCACACCTAACGCCATGCCTTGTTTGACAAAGGCAAACTCTTGATAACCAGATAGAATGATCGAAAAAAATCGATTCCCAAACGCTTGCGCTTGGCGGATCATATCGATGCCGTTCATTTCTGGCATCCGAATATCCGTGATCAGCAAATCAACGGAATGTTCTTGTAGATACTCGAGGGCCTCACTAGCACTTTTCGCTGTATGCACCACCTCAAAGCCCAGCTCTTGCCAAGGCAAGATCATTTGCAGCCCTTGCAAGATCATATATTCATCATCAACGAACATTGCTTTATACATCTGCCTCATGCCCCCTTTGCAAATTGTTTTCATCTAGACGGATCTTGACCGTAAACCCAGCGGCTGCTTGAGACGTAACGTCCATTTGATAAGCGCCATTGAACATGCCCCGCAACCGTTCGTGAACATTTTTGATCCCGATTGAGGTTTGGGCTCCGATCTCCTGATTTTGCAATTCTTCATGAATCATTCCTAACTGCTGCGGATCTGCGCCTTTGCCGTTGTCTTTGACTTCAATCACGATTTGACCGGCTTCTTTATAAGCTTTGATACTGATGGCGTTATCATTGCGCTGATAATCGATGCCGTGAACAAAATAGTTTTCGACAAGTGGCTGCAGTGTGAACTTCGGCAATTCCAACTGTTCTAATGCCGGATCGATGGTTACATGATAGGCGATCTTATCTGGGTAGCGCATCTGAAACAAGTAGACATATTTTTCACAAAAATCGATTTCTTCTTTTAAGGTCTTCGTCTTTTCTTGCGTCGTGTTGTTCCGTAATAGGGCCGAAAAAGCATAGACGACATCCGCCAGCTCTTCTTGGTTGCGGCTCAAGGCATACATTCGAATGTATTCTAATGTGTTATAGAGAAAATGCGGATTGATCTGGGCTTGCAGCGCCCGCATGTCGGCATCCCGTTGTTTGATCTCTAGCGTGTAAATATCTTTGATGTACTCGTTGATACTGTAGGTCATTTGATTGATGGCTTCTGCGATTTCTTTCAGCTCTTGTTGGACATTGGCGGTATCGATCCGTTTGTCAAAATTCCCTTGGCTGACTTCTTTCGTCGCATAGACGATCTGCTGTACTTGCGATGTATAGCGCTTAAAGGTGCGATGAAGCACCCATAGGACTAATAAGAGAATCCCGATCCCGAAACTAAAGATCCAGATGGCACTAGAAAAAATATCACGCCAGATCACCCTTTTTGACAACAAAACCAGGGACACTTCTCCGCTGACAGTGGTTTGTTTTTTGATATAAAAGTCTTTCGAAAGAGTGTCGTGAATGGTTCCGTGAGCAACCGCCTGATCTATTTTGGCTAAAGTTTCCTTGCTGAGGTTCGTGGCATCCTTGTAAAGGCGCTGACCATTTGAGGTAAACAAAAAACTGTTGATTCCATGAACTTGGTTGTCTTCTTGTCGATTGGCTAAAACATCGTCTGAACGAAAGATCACGTAGACTTGTCCTAAGGGCTGGGCATAATTACTTGGTTGGGCGATCGAACGAACAAAAAACAGACGATTTTTTAAATCAATCTGTTTGCCGCTGTGTTTTTCTCCATAAGGTGTATCCGGCGTTGCCACTAATGTCTCATTGCTTTCATCCAATTGAATGATGATCTCTTCGATACTAGGATGATTACGAATCAAACGATAGAGAATATTGGGCAAGTAAACACTCTGTCCCGTCTGGCGAAAAATATCATTACTATAGGAAAAATAATCTGGCAATGAAAGCTGCAAATAGTTGCGTAATGATTCAAAGGCGGTATCTGAACTAGTAAATTCGCCAAGTACCGTTGAAACAACGGTATTTTGATCTTGCACGTAAGCATCCAGCTGCAAGCTTGTGCTCTCCACTAAACGTTCACTCGTAGTAAAACGATCCGCTCCGGTATAAGCGGTCAGGACCAACATAATAATGATGGAGATGATCACCAAGAGTACACTGTACAGCTGCATCAACTGATTGATCAAAAAATCGTGTTTGAACAAACGAAAACGCCACTTAGTCATGTGCCAAATCCCGATCAATGACGTTTTTTTCCTGGCTGATCGCCACATGGCACCATAAAATCAGTAAGCTGAAGGTTCCAAAGAGCAAGAGCCCTTTCATCATCCAAGTAAAAACTAGAATACTAGCGATCCCAACCAGTAATTTTAGAAAGGTCGCCATATGAAGAAACAGACACACAAAGGACAATTTCAGGTTATTCCACAAGGAAATCTCATAAGACGTGTCAAAAACCACACTTAACAGGTACAGTAAAACACTCAATCCACTGACAACAACTAAAACAAAAGAGATCATCAACCAAATCAAGCCTTGGATCTGGGTAGCTAAATACAAGTTATACACTAAGAACCCTGTCAGTAGGAAAAACAGATAAAACTGCTTGTTGGCCTTGACAAAGACGTTGCGCCAAATGCGCCATGCACTACGAAAGCTTTGATTCTCATAGTTCAGTCCATCTTCGTGGATCAAAGCACTGATGGTATGAAACGCTGGACCGATTCCTAAGATTCCACCACCGGCAAGCGTCAATACGACAAAAAACAAATTCAACTTCACGATCGCCCAAATCAAGCGAAAGCCCTTGACCAACCCGCTATTTGCTGTTTCTTCCATTTAAATTCCTCCCTTATTTGTTCCCTACCGAAAATGTAGCATGATTCCAGCTTCCTACTCAAGCTACCTGAGAATCTTTTAATGCTATGTACGTTTTAGATGCAACATGCTTGCTGTTTGAACGTTAAAAACAAAAGTAACGTTTTTTATCAAAGATTTTGCTATTTACTTTAAAAGAAAAAGCAGCCAAAAGCTAGACGTGGGAACCATTGGTCCTGATGCGTTTAGCCTCCGGCTTGCTTGATCTATTGATTTATGAGAACCACCTGTTGCTTATTCTTGGCTTGCGCGGTACTCATCAAATTGTTTTTGCATTTCATCGCGGACCTTCTCCCAGCCAGCGGTTTTTAATTCTTCGTTTAGTTTCGGAACATTTTCTTCTGGATCGATCGTTCCGGTTGCTAAACTTGCTTTGTAACGGTTCATGACATTGGCGATATTCGTGATTTCTGTTTTCACGTTATCAGTCTTGAAGTTGAACCCTAAGATTGGTGATGCTTCCGCGTTAGCGATGTTTTCATCACGCTCTTTGATCATATCGTCTGTGATGGATTCTTGTGTGTAAAGGATCATGTTGTTTCCAGTGTTCCAAGCAGCCATCCGGGTATTTGGCAAGTAGCCATCAAGGAGACGGATTTTGTTGTCTTGGCCTTCGATTTTTTCCCATGCTTCGCCTTCGACACCCCAAACCAATCCATTCAACAATTCAGGATCGCTGTTCAACAAGCCCAACACTTCCACTGCTTTTTCTTTGTTTTTCGAAACATTCGCTACGACAAAGTTTGCCATTTGCGCTTGTCCGGTTGATTTTAATTGTTTCGTGATTGGACGTGAAACCAATTCATGACCTGCGGCATTGCTTAAGATCGTATCGCCGTAATCCATTGGTCCTTGGGTTTCTTCACGCATGAACCATGTGTTGCCTTCTAATGGGTAACCAGTTGTATTGGTGGCTGCATCGGTTGGGATCAAGCCTTCGTTGTACCATTTGTGCATCAATTTCAAGTTTTCCATTTGTTCATCATCTTCGTATTGATTGATGATCTTCGTTGTATCGCCATCCAATTTGACAGCAAATGGGTAATCTTTCCCAATCACATAATCATAGTTTCCAGAAACATTAAAGGTTTGTCCGATCGCAAACGGTGCGATGTTTGGTTCTTCTTCTTTGAACTTCTTCAACACGTCTTCGGCATCTGCATAAGATTCGATCCCGCTGATATCCAAATCATATTTGTCTAAATATTGTTTATTGAAGGTCAAGACTTGTTGGGCATAAATATTGCCGTTGACTGGAAAGGCATATAATTTTCCGTCGATCGTATTGCCTTTGATATAAGATTCGTCTAATTGATCATACGCTTCTTTGGCATATTTTGGTGCTAACTCCGTCAAATCTGCATACGCGCCTTTTTGCGCATTGGCAACATAGTTTGAGGCAAAAGAAATATCGTAGTTTTCACCCGATGAAATGATGGTGCTCATTTTTTGATCCCAGTCTCCCCAGCCGATGTACTGCAGATCGATGCGAGCGTTGGTTTTTTCTTCAATGCGTTTATTAGCGATCTCCATTAATTGATCAAAGTTTTCTGGCTTGTCCCCGACTTGATACATCAATAAAGTCGTTACGCCGTCTGCATTGTTCTCTGAATCGGATGTTGCGCCGTTCGACCCACAGGCAGCCATTCCCAAAGTTGCCGCTGCGGCCATCCCAGCAAAAGCTGTTTTTTTCCACAAATTCATTTTTGTTTCCTCCCTATACTTATTTGATTATTCTTTGACGCCACCAATTGTCAGACCACCGACAAAATACCGTTGGAAGAATGGATAGGTGATCGCAATCGGTAAGGTTGCAACAACAACGATTGCCATGCGAGCAGTTTCGCTTGGCAAAGCGGCCAAACCGCCTTGGATCTGGGCAGCCATGCCGGAGCTTTTGGCTAGATAGTCCAAGTTGCTTTGAATCCGCATCAAAAGTGCTTGTAACGGCACTAAAGAGTCTTTTTGAATATACAACAATGCATTGAACCAGTCGTTCCAATAGCCAAGAGCGGCAAATAGACTGATTGTTGCGATCCCTGGAACCGCTAAGGGCAACACGATGGACAGAAAAATCTTCATTTCGCTGGCACCGTCGATCCGCGCAGATTCTATAATACTATCTGGTACCGTCTTTTTAAAGAAGGTCCGCATAACAAGGATATTAAAAGGCCCTAAGGCAAGGGGTAAGATCAATGCCCAAATCGTGTCTTTCAATTGGATCAAGTTGACCATCACTAAGTAATTGGCAACCATCCCTGGCGCAAATAACATGGTGATCAAAGCGAAGATCGTAAAGAACCGACGGAATGGAAAATTTGAGCGAGAGATGACATAGGCATATAGCGAAGTCATCGTTGCATTGACGAAGGTACCAAAAACAGTGATAAAAATAGATACGCCAAATGCTTGGAAAATTTTGCTGCTCATTTGTCCGCTAAACAGGTAGGTATATGCTGCGAACGAAAATTCTTGTGGCCAAAAGCGATAGCCGTTTTCTGCCAAAGAGGTTTCACTGGTCAATGAGATCGCGATCACAAAGAGAAACGGCAAGACACAGGAAATCGCGAACAGACCGATCACGATATTAAAAATCAGGTTGACCGTTGGGTTAAAGGAGCGGATCTCGACTTTCGTTACTTTTTTCTTCATTTATCCATCCTCCTTAGAATAATGCTGAATCTGGTTCTAGTTTACGAACAACCAAATTCGCTGTTAGTAATAATAATGCCCCAACCACTGATTGATAAAGGCCGGCAGCTGCGGTCATCCCGAAGTCGCCTGTGGCAGTCAGTCCATTATAAATGTACGTATCTAAAACGGAGGTGACTTGGTACAACGCCCCAGAGTTTCGTGGGACTTGATAGAAAAGTCCGAAGTCGGCACGGAAGATCCCACCGATGTTCAAAATCAACAAGACGGAAATCATTGGAATCAGTTGTGGCAACGTCACATTTTTAATCTGCTGCCATTTGCTGGCACCATCGACCATCGCGGCTTCGTAATACGTTTGATCGATCCCGACCACTGACGCATAATAGATGATGCTGTTGTAACCTAAGCTCTTCCAGACATTCATAAAGACGAAAATAAACGGCCACCATTTCGGATCAGCATACCAGTTGATTCCTTCACCGCCCATACCCGTGATCCATTGGTTGATGATCCCTTTGTCTGGACTCAAAAAGGCATAGACAAAGTACGAAATAACCACCCAAGAAAGGAAGTACGGCAACAGTGACATCGTGTGATAAACTTTTACCAAACGCTTATTGCGTAGCTCACTCATTATAATGGCAAAGGCAATCGCAAAGAATAGGTTGAATGCTAAAAATACGATATTGTAGAGTAACGTATTTCTAGTGATCAGCCAAGCATCATTGGATGCAAATAAAAATTTAAAGTTATCAAAGCCGACCCACGGGCTTTGTTTCAAACTGGCAAAAAAGCCGTCTGGTGAAATGTGGAAATCTTTGAACGCCACCACATTTGCGAATACAGGTATATAGAAAAAAAAGATAAACCAGACAACACCTGGCAAAGCCATCAATATTAACGCTTTGTATTGCCAGACATTCCTCCAAAACCCCTTTTTCTTCACATCTCATCATCTCCTTCATGCTACTAGAATAACGCTTTCATCCCTAAAAAATAAGGAACAAACTAAAGATAAAATGAAACAAATTAAAGGTCTTTGTTTATATTTTGTTTTTATTCTCTAAAAACCAGAAAAACGTCCTACCTTTTGCAAGATAGGACGCTTCATTGAGTTGTTTTTTACAAAGGATCAATCGACAAAGCCGTTTTGCTGAATCACTTCACGGAACCACTCACCTGACTTTTTGATGGTGCGTTTTTGGGTAGCCAAATCAACGGCAATAAACCCGTAACGATTTTTGAATTCATTCAGCCAAGACCAATTATCCATGCAAGTCCACATGTGATACCCGCGGCACCGGCTGCCTTCTTGGATTGCTTGGTGAACATACCGCAAATGATCTTTGATAAAAGTGATGCGGTACTCATCTTGGATCTGACCGCTGGCATCGATAAAGCGTGTTTCATCTTCGACTCCCATGCCGTTTTCTGAAATATAACAAGGGATATTGCCGTAGTTGTCTCGTAGGTTGATCAAGGTATCATAAATGCCTCGTTCATAAATTTCCCAGCCTCGATGGGGATTGATTTTCTTTTCTGGCCAATCATAAACATCGAAGTAATCTTCTGGCATTGGAGTGTCCGCTGTTTTGGCAGAACGCTTTTGCTGCACCCGCCGCGGCTGATAATAGTTGACCCCCAAGAGATCGACCGTGTTTTCTTTAATGATCTGCAAATCTTCTGCTCTGGTTTCTGGCATGATCGCCAACTCGTTTAAGACAGTGATCAATTCTTCCGGAAAGGTGCCTTTGACCGCTGGATCTAAGAAGGAACGGTTGAAAAAGGCATCTGCCAGTTGCGCCGCTTGGCCATCTTTTTCATCATTCGGATCTTTCGGATAGGTCGGTGTCAAATTCAAGATGATGCCGATTTCGCCTGATTGCTGAGACTGACGGAAGCGTTGGATCGCTAAAGCGCTGGCGAGTGCTTCATGGTAGCCGACTTGCACCGCATGTGCCAAGTTGATTTCTGCTGGGTAATGCTGTTGATACAAATACCCCATCTCCACTGGCACGATCGGTTCATTTTGCGTGAACCAATGACGGACTTGATCACCGAACAACTCAAAACACAAAGCGGCATAATCTGCAAATGCTGTGACAGTCTCGCGATTGAGCCAGCCGCCTTCTTTTTGCAGTGCCATCGGCATATCAAAATGATACAAATTGATGAAAGGCTCGATGCCATTTTCGATCAAAGTGGCGAAGTACTCGCGATAAAACGCCACCGCTTGTTGATTGACCGCTCCTCTTCCTTCTGGCAGCAAGCGACTCCACTGGATCGAGGTTCGAAAAGAATTAAAGCCGATCTCTTTCATCAATGCTACATCTTCTGGGTAACGCTGCAGCAGCTGGACGGTATCTTTGGGTCCCCGTTTTTGATAAAAGCGTTCTGGTTCCGTTGCGTACCAATAGTCCCAAATCGAATCGCCTTTGCCATCATCGGCCGTTCGTCCTTCAGTTTGCGGACCGCTGGCAGCGGCTCCCCACCAAAAATTTTTAGGAAAATGCAGGTTAGTCATGGGCAGTCACCTGCTCTTTGCCTAACAAGAGACAGCCGATAATGCCACTTTTGTTCGGCAAGCCCCAAGTGACGATGTAGTCTTCCACTGGTGGTGTCTCCATATAGCCTGCCATTTGTTTCAGGAAGGCTTGTTGGATTTGAGCGAGTAAATGCGGCTGATTCATGACCCCACCGCCTAAAATGATTATCTCAGGTGCTAAAGTTAACGTGATATTGACCAGCGCTTGCCCTAGATAAAAGGCCTGCAACCCCCAAATCTCGTGCGCTTGCGGCAAGTCTTGTCCTTTGATCCCCGTACGTCCTTCCAAAGAAGGCCCTGCGGCTAATCCTTCCAGACAGTCGCCGTGATACGGGCATGTACCAGCATACATATCTTCACTGTGGCGTTTGACATAGGTATGACCGATTTCTGGATGACCGATCCCTTCGAAAATCTTTCCTTCACGAACGACCCCGGCGCCAATGCCGGTCCCTACAGTCAAATAGACACAGCTGTCTTTGCCTTGTGCCGCTCCTTGGCGTAATTCTCCATAAGCGGCAGCATTGACATCTGTTGTCCAAGCAAATGCTGTCTCTGGGTAGCGCTTCTTCAACGCACCGAGAAAATCGAACTGCTGCCAGCCCTGTTTCGGCGTGGCTAGTATGTGGCCATAGGTCGCTTGGGTTGGATCGATCCCGATCGGACCAAAGGAACCGACCCCTAATGACACGAGATCGTAGGGATCGAAAAAGGCAAAGATCGCCGCTAACGTTTTCTCTGGCGTTGTCGTTGGGATCGACTCTTGGGCGATGATCGTCAGCTGTTCATCGGCAACGGCACAAATCATTTTTGTGCCGCCGGCTTCAATTCCTCCGTAAACCATCATTTCTCACTCCTTTACTCCAATGGTTCGAATTTCATATGGGTGTAATTGCTCATTGACGGACGATGCTTGTTCTTCCTCTAATAGGTTCAACAGACAGAGTGTCGCCTGCTCTTTTTGCGCATGAAAGGCAGTGGCTTGATCCGCCAAATTATAGCCCCGCAAAACGATCTGCTGGTCTTGGCGATTGCGTTTTAAGGCGGTGATAGCTACCGTCGTTCCATGAGCTTCCATGTATTGGTTGCTGCTGGCTAGCTTGCCTTGATGCTTGTCGGTCTGGCTTGCCTTCCAAGGAACTTGGGCAGCTTGTGCTTGGCGATACGTTTCATAACGTTCTTCAGGAGCCCCATGACAGGCTACGCCATATTCAAAGGTGTGGCTGCCTAAGCATTGCGCTTCTGGTGTTGGGAAGTAGCCCCAATCGCCTAGCTCTCCCGTACAGCGCAACAAGGTCAAGCAGATCTGATCCTTCACGATTTCATATTCGTTCAAACCAAAATTAGAAACCGTCATGCCGCCTGTTTCATCATGCAAGTTGACAAAGGCGTGTTGATGCTGCGGATTCGTTGGGTTTTCCCAATGACTGGAAACCTGATTCGGCCGTTTTACGACTTCATAAATGCTGTCAGCTTCATGGAAATCCGTGATGATCCCTGTTGGGAATAAAACCCGCAGTCGGTGATCTTTGCTTTGGTTGTTGACGGTGGTTTTAAATGCCAGGCGGTTGCTGGTTCGTTCTAAGCGAATCTCCGTCTCGATCTTGAAAGCAACCAATTCTTGACTCCGCTGTGCTTTACGGAAACGGAAATCGACGACAGCTTTTTGTTCTTCTAACAAACGGTCATCTGCTGAAACAGGAATCTGTAATTCTTGTGTCAGTCGCACAATTCCCACCAGCGGATCGTTTTGTTCGATCGTCACCTGATGCGGAAATTGCGTCGATAAGATTGCTTGATCCCCTTCTGGTTGTTTGAAGATGTACTCATTGGCGATATCCCCCACATCCTCGAAAACCAGTAAATTGCGATACGTTTTTTGGGTTGCTTTGTCTGTAATCGTCAAGCTGCCGTTTTCAGTAATGACGGCTTCCAAATGTGCGTTGGCAAGTTTACGCCCTCCTTCTGAAACGATCGGTGCGCTCTCTACTGGCGTAGCGGCTTTTTCCACTAGGGCAAAGGTCTGCCATGAAAATTCCGGCAACTGGTTTGCTTCTACTTGAACCGTGACAAAGCGTTTCATGAAAGGAATCCGAAAGGCATCTTTAGGCAATTCATAGTCAAAAAGGACCTCTTCTTCACTGATGATCGCAGCAACAGGTTTCCCCTGTTCATCGATCACCGAATAAGAACCTTTTGGCTTCGCCAATAATTCGTGGTAAAGCTTGCTTGGCAATCCTTCACGGAATGTTTTACGCTCAAGTTCGATCACGACTTCCACTAAACCAGAACGGGTGCTGCCAGTGGTGTTGAAGACCACAAAGGGACGACTCTCCTCAGGAAACCTGCTCGTGTCGATGGCGGCTACTAAATTGCGTAACGCTTCATCTGCCACGAACTTACCAATTTCATTGGCTTTTTCAAACCGCGGCATCATTTCTCGGTGTACTTCGTCCACTGAACAGCCGCAGATACTGTCGTGAGGATGATTTTGCATCAGTGTTTTCCACGCATGATCCAACATATCGTGAGGATAGCTGCCGCTTGCTTCATAAGCCATAGTTGCTAATGGTTCAGCGACATTTTCTAATTGGCGGGAAACCTTTGTATTCCATTGTTTCAGATAGACTCGGGAAGAGGCGGTATTGGCTAGAGTATACCAACCATCGGTTTCTTGACTGGTCAATTCACCTGTGACAGTTCCTAGGTCATCTGGCAGATCTGCTTGCACCGCTTCAAGGTATTCGGTAAAGCTGGCGTGTTTGAATTCATACTCTGGGAAAAGCTCGTTAGCTGTACGAATCGCTGCCGAAATGTCTTTTTGGACAGGTTGATGATCGACCCCATTCATCATTAAGTAATGATTGGTGGCACCAAATTTCTCTACATCTTGCAGTTTTTGTGTCCAAAAAGCTTTGGCTTCTGCTTTATCCACTGGAATCTCATTGCCATTGGAGTACCAGTTGGCAAAAAGTAGACCAAAGATTTGACTGCCATCTGGACCTTCCCAATGCATTTCAGAATATTGGGAAGTAAATTGATCATCGGGTAAAACTTCGTTGTCAAAGCCGATTGGTTTGACGCCACGTCCAAATGCAGCACTTTCAAGATTGGCTTGCAGCATCATTTGCGGGGTTTGCCCCATATTGCCGAAAGTATCTGGGAAATACCCCAACATAACAGGGGTGCCCCACTTTTTGCTTTCTGCCATTCCAATCAGCATATTACGGGTGTTTGATTCAGCACTTATCAAAAAGTCATCTTGCAAAATATAAAACGGACCGATCTGTAATTTTCCTTGTTTGATGGCCGCTTTGACCGCTTCGCGTTTTTCAGGTCGCACTTCTAAATAGTCATCCAAGATGATCGTCTGCCCATCTAGATGGAAGCTGTGGAACTCAGGGTCATTTTCAATTAACTCTAAAAGATCATCCATCAATTCAACTAGCCGCATGTGATGCTGTTCGTAAGGCATGTACCATTCCCGATCCCAGTGGCTGTGAGAGATGATATAAACTTGTTTCTTCATTGATTTTTACTCCTCGCTGTTTGCGTCGTTGGACTGCTTTTTGTGTCACTCGAACGGTCGTGGGTCGTGCTGCTTATTTTTCCACTCGGATATCGAAATAATCCATGACCAATTCACAAAACATCATGTTCGCCCAAGAGAACCATTCTCTCGTGTATTGCGAAGGATCATCGACATCGAACCCTTCATGCATCAAATTTGTACCCGCATCTGTCGCCACTAACTGATCCAAAATTCGTTTCTTTTCTTCTTTGTCAGTGGTGGTCATGCCTTCCATTGCCATGGCGATCGGCCACACATAATTTTCTGGCGTATGAGAGCTGCCAATGCCTTTAGCGTATTTGCCTTCATAGAAATACGGATTTTCACTGCTTAACAACGTTTTACGGGTCTGAAGATAAAGGGGATCTTCCATACTGCCATACCCCAAGTAAGGGGCGGCGATCAAATTCGGCACGTTGCTGTCATCCATCAGTGTGCCATTGCCGAATCCATCCACTTCATACGCGTAGACTTCTTCGCCAGCTTGATTTTTGGTCAACCCGTATGCTTTAATCCCTGCTTCGATCTCTGCTTGCAATTTTTTCGCTTGTGCCACGATCGCTGTGTCTTCTAAAACCGTCGTAAAGATTTCTTGGATATAGCCTAAGACCACCACCGCAAACATATTGGAGGGAATCAAATAGCCGTATTTGCAGGCATCATCACTTGGTCGAAAACCTGACCAAGTCAAGCCAACGGGTTTCACCGGCGCGCCTTTGCCGTCATGAGTCAAGGTATCTTCTTTTCGCCAGGTATCCCGTTCAAAGCGATACGGGGATTCCTCATGGTTTTGTTCTGTTACAAACACCTCCAAGGCTTTTTTGATGCCTGTTACAAAATCATCATTGAACTGATCTGTTCTGCCTGTGTTTTTATATAGCAGATAGGCCAGTTGGATCGGATAACACAAAGAATCGATCTCATATTTGCGTTCCCAGATCCAATCGTTCATTTCTGTATCGTCTGTTTGGTGGCCAGCGCCATTGGCTGATTCGTTAAAGGCATTTGCGTAAGGATCGATCGTAATATAGTAGAATTGCTTCTTGACCAACCCGCTGATCATACTTGCTAAGTCTTCATCTTCTTTGGCGATCACTAAATACGGACGAACTTGCGCAGTGGAATCTCGCAGCCACATGGCTGGAATATCCCCCGTCAGTAAAAAGGTCGTGCCATCCTCATGACGCTTGACCGTCGTTAATAGTGTATTGGCAAAAGCTGCATTAAAATTTTTCGCCCAATCGGCATGCGTTTCTCCGCATAGATCCGTAATCGTTTCCATAAAAGTTGCTACTGAAGTTGGTATTTCTTTATAAACCATTCCATCACCTTCCCTGATTTGATATATCAATTTACGAACCTAGTATATCATGAATCATGTGAATGTCTAGCGCTTTTTCAAAATAATTAAAGGGTTTTCATTTTTATCGGTTTATGGTATGCTAACAAATATGATATATCAAAAGGGGTTTTCTTATGAAACAACCATTATATAAAAAAATTTACTCGGAGCTTCACGAAGCCATCGTTGAAGGGCGATTAGCTCCGGGCAGTCGTGTCCCTACTGAAAAAGAACTATCTGAACAATACCAAGTCAGTCGGATCACCTCTAAAAGAGCCTTGACGGAACTGGAACAAAATCAGCTGATCTATCGCGTGCAAGGCAGCGGCAGCTTTGTCCGAGAATTGAAGGAAAAAAAAGCGACTGGACGAATTTTGTTTGTCTTGCCCTTTGCCAATGATCTCTCTTTAGGAAACTTTACCGAAGGCATTTACCCCGTGATGCAAGAACACGGCTTTGAACTTTTGATGACACCAGTGGATTATTTGGAAAAAACGACGGCAGCTGAGCTGATGCAAGAATTCGACGGCCTGATCTATTACGCCAGCAATACGTTTTCTTACTATGACTTGCTGTTCGAATGTGCTGAAAAACACTTTCCTATCGTGACCTTAGATAAAAAGCTGCATGAGTTTGATTTTCCAGCGGTCATGCCAGATAACTTTCAAGGTGGACAGCTAGCTACGGAGCATTTACTTGCGTTGGGGCATCAACGGATCGCTTATATTTTTGGTGATACCCATCATCCACAATCCGTCCGTCAGCGTTATCTAGGTTACATCGATGCGCTGAAAAAAGCCCAAAGAACCTTTCGCACCAAGCTCGACGACACAGCTGCCAGTATCGCAAATGCGCTTGCCTACCTGGAAGAACATCAGGTCACGGCAGCCGTCTGTGAAAATGACTTGATCGCCATCGAATTGATGCGTGCACTGCGTCAAGCAGATTTGCACGTCCCTGCCAACATTTCCCTGGTTGGTTTCGATAATATCCAAGCCGCTGCCCTCGTTGATCCAGCACTAACGACCATCGGGCAGAATTTTGCGGAGATGGGGCGCTTGGCAGGAAACCAAGTGATTGAGAAAATCAACGCTGCGAAGGCAGCACCCCCAGTACCAACGGAGACGACCACCCATTTAGTGGCTGTTTCTTTGATCAAAAGAGAATCAACCCAATTAAAGGAGTGAACCAAGTGAACGTATCAATGATCGACACACGACACGGAACAGACAACCAATATAGTTTTTCCCATGGCAACTGCCTGCCTTATACAGGGGTTCCTTTTGGTATGAACTACTTTGCCCCGCAAACCAGCGATCAACGAGGCAGTTGGTGGTTTCATCCAGAAGATCGAACCTTTCAGGGCTTTCGCATCACCCATCAGCCTAGCCCTTGGATGGGTGATTTCAGCCATCTGACGATGCTGCCGATAAACGGCACGCTTTCTGAAAATACCCTTTTCCATGCGCAAAGCTCGTATCGTCCGGAAGAAAGCACCTTTAATCCAGCCTTTCTAAAAATCAAGACGCAGCGGTATTTAACAACAACGACTTTGATTCCCAGTATGTATGGCGGTGTGCTGTCTATTGAAAACTGCGGGGATCAGCCGGGTCTTGGCTTGTCACTGCCGGGTGACTATGTCTTAGAACAGTTGGATGAACAGACAGTGGCTGGTCAACTGATCGTATTTTCAGGATGCGAAGACGAAAGCTTCACCTTCCATTTCGTCTATCGTTTTGAAACACCCATCACGGCGATCGAAGGTGCCTTGACAGGCAAAGAAGCCTTCGTCGTTCTCCGCTTTGATGATTGCCAAACACAGACGATCCGTTTTGCAACCTCGTTTCTCAGTCGCGAACAAGCTTGTTTGAACTTGCAGCGGGAACAGCAATGGGCTCCTGCCGATTATCTGGCTTCTGTCCAACAGCAATGGAATCATTTTTTGCAAAAAATCGAGATCGAGCATCACGATCAAGCACAAGTTTCTACTTTTTATCATAATTTTTATCGCTTATTCTTGTTTCCTCAAACCTTCTTCGAAATCGATCAAGAGGGTCGCAAAGTGCACTGGGATACCTTGGCAAAAGCGATCAAACCAGGACCACTGTACACAAACAACGGCTTTTGGGATACGTATAAAACTGTCTACCCGCTCTTTTCACTCTTGGCTGTCGAACAATTGGAAGACATGCTGGAAGGCTTTTTGAACAGTTATCGCGAAAGCGGCTTTTTACCAAAATGGCTATCACCTGATGAGCGGGGGTTGATGCCCGGGACGCTGATCGATGCCGTGATCGCTGATGCCGCAGTAAAAGGTATCCGTCCCGATTTGATGCCCGAATTTTTAGCAGCGATGAAAAAAGGCGCCACCGTCCAAAGTGAAAATCCCAATTATGGTCGGCGCGGCACGACGGACTATTTGACTTACGGGTATGTGCCATTGACGCATCATGAATCGGTCAATCACACCCTTGATTATTGTTACAGTGATTTTTGTATCTCACAAGTCGCGCAACAGCTGGGTGACGAGCAAGCAGACTATTATCAGCAGCAATCGCAAAATTACCGCAACATTTTCGATCAGGAGACCGGCTTTATGCGGGCAAAAGACCCAGATGGCGCTTTTCGTCCAGAGTTTAGTGACACACGCTGGGGCTTGGATTATGCAGAAGGCAGTGCGTGGCAAAGTAGTTTTGCTGTTTACCATGATTTCGCTGGCTTGATCACTGCACACGGCGGCAAAGCGGCCTTTGAAGCAAAACTGATCGACTTGTGCAATCAAGAACCTCGCTATACGACAGAAGGCTACGGGTTCGAGATCCATGAAATGAGTGAGATGGCCGCACTCGATTTTGGTCAGCTGGCGATCTCCAATCAGCCAAGCTTCCACTATCCGTATCTATTCAGCTATTTGGGCAAACCAGAAATGGCACAGCCCTTGATCAAGCAGCTACTGACACAGTGCTTCAATGACTCACCAAAAGGCTTTCCTGGCGATGAAGACAACGGCAGCATGGCTGGTTGGTACATCTTCAATGCCTTGGGCTTTTATCCAGTCACACCGGGGACAGGCGAATATGTCATTGGCATGCCCTTATTTGATCAAGCAACACTGCATCTTGCTTCAGGCAAAGACTTAGTGATCAAGAGCACGCCCAATGCGCCGCAACAGCTCTTCGTGGATAAAATCACATTGAACGAAGAACCCTTCGAGCGATTGTTTTTCACCCACCAAGAATTGACTGCCGGTGGTACATTGAACTTCCAGCTAGGTATCGTCCCTCGCAGCAAAGAGTGGTCAGCCGATGTCTATCCTTATAGCGTCAGTCAACCACATGCATAACGAAAAAACCGCTCCTTAGCAACAGGCAGCAGTCTACTTTCAGTCAAATGAAAGTGCACGCTGTCCCTGCCAGGGAGCGGTTTTTTTATTGTTTCATTTGTAGCGGTAACAGACGTTCGATAGTTTTCAGCACGCCATTTTCATCGTTTGATTTGGTCACAAACGCTGCCGCTGCCTTGACTTCCTCAAAGGCATTGCTCATGGCGAAACTAAACGTGCCAGCTGCCATCAACTCCAAATCGTTCAAGCCATCGCCGAAAACCATTGTCTCCTCGGGTGTGACGTGCAGCAATTCTTGCAAGTGTGCCACAGTCGTTCCTTTGTGGACGCCTTGATTGGTGATATCGATCCAAGCGGCTTCCGAAGCCACGATGTACGCTTCATTGGTAAACTCGCTTAACTGCTGGACATGCTCAAAACAACGTAGTTTGGGATCAAAAATAGTGAGCTTCACAAAATCTTCTGTGATAGTTTGATAATCCGCCACCGTTTTGACCACCCGATAAGAGCCACGCACTTTCTGCGCATCCGCTTCATTGGTTGTGTCAGCAATGTACGCCGCAGTCGGTGTACAAGCGATGATCACATGATCTTGCGCAATCGCAGCGAGCTTCGCAATGATCCGCCGCCCTAATTCGTTTGGCAGCAGCGATTCAAAGATGTACTCTCCTTGATGTTTGATGCGGGTCGCGCTATCCCCAAGAATCCAAACATCCGCTGCTGCTTCACCAAACAGTTCTTCCACTCGTTCACACTGTTTGCCGGTACACGCAGCAAAAGCAACACCCGCTTCTTTCATTTGTTGGCTGACTTGTTCATAATAAGGCCGATCAAAACTGCCTTGGCTGTTCAAAAATGTACCGTCTAAATCTGTGATGACTAATTTGATCATACGTTTCTCTTCCCCTCTACCTCGTGTCCTCTTCATTCCAAATCACTTAATTAACGTTATTAATTAAGTATACTTATTTTCAAGTTTTCCGTCAAGTCAGTCTTTTAAAAACTTTACATCGTTTCATCCCGTCGGTATACTTAATTAAATCACTTCATTAAGGAGAACATTTATGGCTTCTACCACCCATACCATTCGCCAGCAAAACAAACAGCTGGTTTTAAAAACTTTGTTTCAAAACGGGGCATTATTCGCCTCCGATTTAGTGAAGAAAACCGGCATCAGCATGGTCACCACTAACTCATTATTAAAAGAATTGTTAACAGAGGGGGAAATCACGAAAGGTCCGCTGGAGCAAAAAGAGCTAGGACGACCAGCAGTGACCTATCAGCTAAATCAAGACCGAGGTCATTCTCTTTTGCTTAGCTTTATCGATCACGATGGCTCCTTGGCTCTTTGGTCCATGCTGATCGATCGTAAGGGGAAGGTTTTGGCAAAACACGACCAGCCCTTTCCTGATGTTGCCCCTCACCGCTTTCAAGAATGTGTAACGAACGAGCTGGCATTATTTCCCTTTGTGGAACAGATCGCCCTCTTTTTACCAGGAAAAATCAGCAGAGGAACCGTGACTTCCAGCTGGTATGAAAAATTTAACGGTTGGCAGCTGGCAGCCCTCGTGGCAGAGGTCACTGCACTGCCCTTCTACTGTCAAAACGATGCCCATATTTTAACAATCGGCTATTGCATCGCCCAACAGATCTCCTTGCAGCAAACCATCGTTGGCATGTACAATCCCGAAAAAAGCATGCCCGGTATCACGCTCCTAGTCAATGGTGCGCTTTTAGAAGGAAAAGATGCCCTAGCGGGAGAGGCAAAATTTTTACCCGGCTACTTGGATCAAGGGGCACCGCAAGACCGCACGGCTTTGGTCCAGCGCCTGACAAGCTTACTGCCATTTTACAATGCAGCTTTTGCCCCCCACTGTATCATTTTAGCCAGCAGTGATGCAGTAAAAACCGATCTCTTAGACGCGATCCAAAAAAATCCATTGCTGCAGCAACAACCCAATCAGCCCGCTTTCCATTATATCGATGCTATCGAGGAAGCCATGGTGCTAGGCATGCACTGGCTGATTTTCCGCAAGACACCTTTTGACTTAGCCCGTTGATGGCACAAAGACCATAGAATAATTGAGGTGGTGTGATATGAAAATAGCGATCATTGGTGCTGGTCCTCGTGGACTTTCACTTTCAGAACGGCTGATTGCTCATAGCAAACAAAACAAACAAGCCATCGACTTGCTGCTGTTTGATCCTTTTCTTCCTGGGGCAGTTTGGCGCACGGACCAATCGGCAGATTTGCTATTGAATTCTGTGACCAGCCAAGTCACCCTTTTCACGGATGACACATTAAGCACCGGCGGCCCCGTGGTCAAAGGACCTACCTTATACGAATGGGCAGTGACAGAAGGGAAACATTTCGCAGCCACGCATGCCCCTGAGCTCATTGCGAAATGCACAGCACTTGATTCACTTGATCCTAACGGGCATTGCTCGCGGGCGTTATATGGACTCTATCAACAGTGGTTTTATCAGCAGTTGTTAATAGAGCTACCTGAATCCATTACCGTCAACCATCTGTCAGATAGTGTCAGCTCTTTGATCCCTCTTTCCAAAAATCGCTACCAGTTGACGACGGCTCACCAAACATTCCTTGTTGATGCCGTCGTCTTAGCTACAGGCCATTCACAGGCCCAACTGTCATCAGGGGAACAACAATTGGCGGCTGCCGCAGAAAATAATGGCTGGTTTTATGCACCGCCAGCCAATGCGGCAGATACGGATCTAACGGCTGTGAAAGCCGGAGAACCTGTGATTTTACGGGGACTAGGACTTGCCTTTTACGATTACGTCACCCGCTTGACCAGTGGTCGGGGCGGAACCTTCGTCAAAGTCAATGAATCCCTCGTCTATCAACCTTCTGGTGAAGAACCGCAAATCATCGCCGGTTCTCGTCGGGGTGTCCCGTATCATCCTCGTGGCCGCAATCAAAAAACACCAACGCAGCAGCGAAAGCCCGTTTTTTTGACCCCTGAACGCCTAGCTGCTTGGCAAGCAGCCAAAACGGTTGCTGGCAAGACACTGCTCTTCTATTTAAAGAAAGAGGCAGAACTCGTCTATTATCAGACGCTGCTTTTAGAAAAACAGCGGCTTGACAAAGAGCAGCTTGACGCTTTTACCACCGCCTTTGTTGCCACGGAAGGATCTGAAGACTTGCTAAAAAAATGGCAGCTTCCTAAGAGGGAATGGTGGTCATGGCACCAACTAGCCGATCCCTTTGCTCAGAAAGAGCAGCAGTCCTTGCAAGACTTTTTCATTGCGCTATTACGTACCCAAATCCAAGATGCCGAAAAAGGCAATCTAGCGGGACCTATCAGCAGTGCCTTGGAAGTCTTCAAAGATCTGCGTGACCCGATTCGGTTTGTTCTCGATCATCAGCTAATGCCAGCAAAAGACCTGAAAACACTCTTTTGGCAGTCTTTCGTTCCCTTTAACAGCTTTTTATCGATCGGTCCGCCGGTTCAACGACTGCAGGAACTGGTCGCCTTGATGGAAGCCGGAGTGGTGACCTTACTAGGTCCTGACATGACTGTTGAGATTGAGGAGGCTTATTGTACGTATTCAAAGCGATTTCCCGACACACGCTATCACGCGACGCAACTAATTGAGGCCCGCATTCCATCGACAGCGATTCGTCGAACCAACAATTCCTTATTGCGGCAACTGCTAAACGATCGGATCATTCACCCGCACCGGTTGCCGATACCCAATGAGGTGCCTTTTGAGACGGGTGCTATCGCCATCGATCCTGAGACCAATCAGGTCCTTGGACCAGATGAACGCCCCTACACTGCCCTCTATTGTTTCGGGATTCCCACAGAAGGCATCCACTGGCTGACGGCTGCCACTGCTCAGCCAGGAACCGATGCTTGGAATTTACGGCAGGCGGACCAGATCGCCGCTGACCTCTTACACCACATCTTCTAGTCGCTTCTTTTCTATCAAACGCAAACTTCCGAGGAAACGCTTCGGAAGTTTTTTGTTTTTCTTTCGCAAATCCGCAGAAAGGATTTTTCTTTTTTTGAATATTCTTGAAATTTTCTTTAATTGTTACACGAAAATTGCGACAGTCCTAGAAAACCGTTACAATGGAAGAAACGAATGTAGGGAGGTTATCAGATGACCGCTGAATTACAAAAAATAGATGCCTTGATCGCAGAAGTGGAAAAAGTGATTTTAGGCAAACGAGATGTGATCCAATTTACCGTGGCTGCGCTGCTTGCTGGCGGACACGTTTTATTCGAAGATATCCCTGGTGTTGGGAAAACGATGTTGGTCAAATCGTTAGCCAAAGCCATTCAAAGTGACTACAAGCGGGTACAGTTTACCCCAGACCTTTTACCTAACGATGTGTTAGGTGTGTCGATTTTTAATTCCCAAAGCCACCAGTTCGAGTTTCGTCCCGGCCCGATCTTCACCTCCGTCCTCTTGGCAGATGAGATCAACCGAACCACACCAAGGACGCAAGCCTCGCTCTTAGAAGCCATGTCAGAAAATCATGTCACCATCGACAATCAAACGTACCCATTGAGTCCCCACTTTTTTGTGTTAGCTACCCAAAACCCAATCGAATATGAAGGAACGTATCCCTTGCCCGAAGCCCAATTGGATCGTTTTTTGTTCCGCCTGCATATCGGTTACCCAGATTTTCAAGATGAGCTCGCCCTCTTGACTGGAAAACGACAGCAAAGCTTGGATCAGATCCAAACCATTTTACATGCTGATGAAGTGACCGCTTTGAAAGCGATGGTGGACGACGTGTATGTCGATGAGCGGGTCGCCCGTTACGCATTGCAGCTGGTTCAAGCGAGCCGCCAGCATAATGCCATTGACCTTGGTATCAGTCCTCGTGGTGGGATCGCCTTCTTAAAAGGGGCAAAAGCGTTAGCGTTGACGGAAGGACGGACCTTTGTCACGCCGCAAGACTTGCAGCGAATTTTACCAGCAGTCTTCGGTCATCGTTTATTACTGAAAGGCGGCGTTCATGCTAGCGCGGAGACCCTTTCAGATTTGATGAAACAGATGATCCAACGGGTGCCTGTCCCTACGAGGAAATAGCGATGAAGAAAAAAAAGCTTGAACGCGTGCTGCGCCTCCTGTTGTTTAGCGCTGCCTATTTTTTGCTGCTGGCTTACTGTGTGATCTTTAATAATAATGCCGGTTGGAGCCTCTGGTTTTTACTGACTCTGTTATTGTTGCTTGACGCAGTATTCTTGCTGCCCTCCCTCAAGAAGGTCCAAATCGTTTTAGAAGAATCGATCCAAGCTGAAACACAGACAGCGATCACCTTACCGCTGCAAGTCTTCAAGTATCGCCCGACGCTGCTGCCGCTGGTCGATTTCACCTTGCAGTTTGACGATCGTTTCAAGAATAGTCATCACAGCGCCTTTTATCGAGGCAATCTGATTCGGCTCCATCTGCCTTGGACCCCAAAGGAGCGCGGCAGCTATGAAGAATTGCCCGTTCAATTGTACAGCCATGATCTCTTTGGCTTTTTTGAAAAAAGCTACGCTGCGGGTGCGAAACAATCGATTTTGATCCTACCGAAATTGAAGCTAGAAGCCGTTGCCCTATTGCCATTTTTTAAACAGCAAGTCCGCAGCCAAACCCATGGGGAACCCAATTTTTCTATTCGACAGTTCCGTCAATACCAGTTAGGGGATTCATTAAAAAATATCGATTGGAAATTATCCAGCAAACAACAGGAATTGATCTATCGCGAACGAGAATACGAAGAAGAACAAGACATCTTTCTGCTCTTTTGGGGAGAAGATCATCCTGCTTTTGAAGAGACCTTGACACTGTTTTATTCGATCCACCATTTCTCACAAAATCAACGACTTTTTCAGCCGCTCTTGATTGGTGACGGATTGACTTCTCCTTACCAAACGGATGCCGCTGCCTATGCCCAGATCCTTCCCTTCGAGAAAGTTCCTGAAGGGGTACCGCTCTTGACTGGCAGCCATCTTATCTTCATTACCCCGGTTTTCACCCCACAACTGGAAAACTACCTCAGTCAGTTGGAAGCAAAAAACAGCTGCCAAGTGTTTACCTACGCTGATTTAATGAGGCAGTTGAATGAACTTGAGGAGGTGGTAGGATGAGATTTATTAAGAAAGCACTGATTGGTCTTTTGACCTTTCTCAGTCTATCACTGGTGATCTTGCCGTTTATCGCAGTTTATGACCTTGGCAATCAGTTCACCCTGTTAACTTATGCCTTTAGTATCTGTTTGATTTTGACCGTCGTGCCGAAAGTCCGTTACAGTTTGCCTTTGCTGGCAGCCGCTTGGCTGATCGTCTTGTATCGGATCTTTCCTTATGGGACTGCCTTTTCTTTTGACTGGCTACTGCGTTTTTTGCTAGACCTGCACCGTGCCTTTCAAGAGATCCTCAGTGGTGAAGTCGGCTATATCACCGAACTGGCGGCGGTGACATTGATCGTTAGTTGGGTCTTGTTTTTAGCGATCTTGCCGATTGCTTATCAGCGCTTTTTCTTGATTTACGCCACCATGATCGGCTACTTGCTGACAGTCGTTATTTTTAATCAATTTGACTTGACGTGGCATTTGATTGGTATTTTTCTTTGCGCACTGGCTTCTTCACTGATCCAGCGCAGCACCTTTCGATCCAGTCAAACGATCGCCCCTTGGTTTGGTGTGATGCTATTGATTGGTGGCTTAGCCGTCACTGCTGTCTACTTGCCGCAAACGAGCGTGCGGGATCAGTTGGCAGCTAGTTCCACGCCTATACGGACAAATCTGAATCAGCTGGGTTTTTATCAATTTATTGAAGAACATGGCACCCCCACTGGTTCTCGCACGGGTTTCAGTGAAAATGATCGTCAATTAGGCGGACCACTACTTGATGATGCGACGATTTTATTTGAAGCGCAACAAGAAACCCCGCATTACTGGCGGGTGGAAAGCAAAGACTTTTATTCTGGTAAAGGCTGGATCAGTACGAGCCGCGAAGACGTTCGCTTGGAAGCAGACGATGTCACCATCGCTGACCAGAGCTATCAACAAACCTATCCTGAGAATGAACAAGTGCGGATCCAATTCCAAAACCATGGAGACTATGTGCCATTGCCCTATGGCCGCAGTAGGTTATCCCTTGAAAGCGGCGCACGTGGCTTTCAAATCAGCGACGCTATTCAACGGGTCGATTTGATTGATTCGCTACCAGACACGGCCTTGACCCTCGATTGGGACCATCCAGATTTTTCCGCAGAAAATCTTCAAAATCTGCCTTTGATCTATCCGGATTCTCCGATCGATTATATCCAATTACCCGATTCTTTGCCGCAGCGGGTACGAGATCTCGCCGCTGAGATCACCACTGACAGCAACAGTCTGTTTGACCGAGTCACCGCAATTGAAAGCTATTTGAAAGATCCGCTCGTATTTCGCTATTCCAAGACCGATGCCGTCGTGCCTGCAGAAGAGCAAGATTACGTTGATCAATTTTTATTTGAATCACAAGTCGGCTACTGCGACAATTTTTCCACGGCAATGGTCGTTCTACTACGGAGTTTAGAGATCCCTGCTCGCTGGGCTAAAGGCTTTTCTCCTGGATCCCCCGTGACAGAAAACGGCATCACTACTTATACTGTCCGTAACTTGAATGCCCACTCGTGGGTGGAAGTCTACTTTGACGGATACGGTTGGGTGCCTTTTGAACCGACACCTAGTTTCCAAAATCCAGATCGTCCCGTGTTGACTCAAGAATCTACTAGCTCCGAAGAAACGCCGACCGCTAGCAGCGAGACAATACCAACGAGCAGCACGGAAACAGAAAGTAGTGAAACCACGACCAGCAGTTCGGCAACAGCCGCGGTTACCGATGATGTTTGGTTGACTGAGGAGCTGAAACAAACGCTGCGTAATGGCTTCTTTGGAGGCTTAGCTCTCCTAGGACTTGGCCTACTTTTCTATTTCCGCCATTCGTTTTTCCGTATTCATTTATGGTTGATCTGCCGCTTTAACAAACAGCCGCTAGTTACTGCCTATCCTTTGTTTTTAAGGCAAACGACGAAAGTTTTGTACCGTAACGAGGCGGAGCCGTTGATCGATTATGCCCAACGACTCGAAGCATTCTATCCACTGTTTCATGGTGATTTTATCCGCTTGACGCAGCAATACGAAGCCTACCTTTACAGCCAGGAACAGCCGGCTGGTCAAGAAGCCTTCTTGAAGCAAGTCGCTGCCCAAATCAGTCAGCTGAAAAAAATCAACTAAGCAGTGAGGAGAAACGACAAAAAAACGTATCGATCAAAGGATCGATACGTTTTTTGCTTTAGGCGTTTCCTTGACGTTTTTGAACGGCAATAATAATCAGCTTTGTGATTTCCATCAAAACAACTGCCACAGCAGCCATTGCGATACATAGACTGACATGTCCTAAAGTGAAGGTTGCTGGAATCGCAAAGACTTCACGGATGCCAGGAATCAAGGTAATGCTGTATAGTCCACCACAAACGACGATCGCCAACCACACCATTTTATTGGCAAAAAGGCCAGCTTGCCAAGCAGTCTCGGTATTTGAGCGTGCTGGCAATGTTTGCAATGTCCGGCTCCAGATAAGTGTTGAGAAGGCCATCGCTACACCTAACTCAGGTGATTGGCTCATCCCTAACCATTGTGCCAAAATCACGACAGCGGCAATCAAAATACCGCGATACGTTACTGAGATCAATGTTTTTCCAGTGAAGATACCAGCATTTGGATCTCTAGGCTGACGTTGCATGATGGTTGGTTCGGCTTTTTCCATTCCCAGAGCAATTGCTGGTAATGAGTCGTTGACTAAGTTGATAAAGAGTAGCTGCAAGGCAGTAAATGGATTGTCCCAACCCATCACTAAGGCAAAGACGATCGCAATGATCGCACCTAGGTTTCCAGCAAACAAATACGAAATGGCTTTTTTGATGTTGTCAAAGACGTTTCGGCCAACTTCTACGGCACGAATGATCGAGGCAAAGTTATCATCCGTCAAGACCATCGCCGCTGCATCTTTGGCAACGTCCGTTCCGGTTCCCATTGCGATCCCGATATCCGCTTGTTTCAAGGCGGGGGCATCATTGACCCCATCTCCGGTCATGGCAGAGATCTTGCCTTTGTCTTGCCAAGCCCGCACGATACGGATTTTGTTTTCTGGCGAAACACGAGCATAGACTGTGATTTTGTCTAATTGATCCGCTAGTTCGGTTTCAGAAAGAGCATCCAATTCCGTACCAGTCAAAGCTAAGTCGCCCTCGGCTGAAATACCGATCTCTTGTGCGATCGCCACGGCTGTCGTTTTGTGGTCCCCTGTGATCATCACTGTTTTGATACCAGCAGATTTAGCATCCGCTACGGCTTGTTTGACTTCTTTACGAGGAGGATCGATCATCGCCATCAAACCAACCAAAATCAACTCGTTTTCATCCTCAAGTGTCAATTCTCGTGATTGGGCATCAGTCAATGGACGGTAAGCAAACGCCAAGACCCGTAATGCCCGTTTTGAGAATTCTTCGTTTTGATGCTGCAATTTATTTCTAATTTCATCTGTTAAAGGCACGACTTGATCATCGATCAAGACTTTGGTACTGCGGCCAAAGACGATGTCTGGACCACCTTTGGTCAACAACAAATGTTCGCCATCGATCTCATGTAAGGTGGACATCAATTTACGATCAGAATCGAAAGGCAATTCTTGCAAACGAGGAAACTGTTGACGAATCGCCCGATATGGCTGATTTAGTTTCTCACTGTAATCCAGAAAAGCAATTTCAGTAGGGTCTCCTAGCTTCGCCCCATCTTCACTGATGGCAGCATCATTTGCCAAGACACTGATCTCTACTAAGCGTTTTTCAGGCAATGTCCAGGTAGTTGGCTCATCGGGGAACGTGCCCGTTTGCCCATTTGGTAAATAGTAGTCAACAACGGTCATTTTGTTTTGGGTCAAGGTCCCTGTCTTATCTGTACAAACGATACTCGTTGAACCCAATGTTTCAACCGCTGGTAGTTTTCGAATGATGGCATGACGCTTCGCCATTTGTTTTGTTCCGATCGAAAGGACGATCGTCACGATCGATTGCAATGCTTCTGGAATCGCTGCAACGGCTACGGCTACCGCAAACATAAAGGCGTTGACTAAGTCTTCCGTCATATCACCTGTTCCGTCACCTAAGAACAACCGTGCTACTTGAACCCCTAAAATAATCAATGAAAGGACCAAGATCGCCAAGCTCAGTTTTTTACTGAAGCTGTCCAGTCCTCGTTGCAATGGTGTTTTGTGTTCAACTGTACTTTCCAATAAGCCAGCCACTTGACCGATTTCCGTCACATTACCAGTCGCGGTTACGATAAACCGACCACGTCCATAAGTGACGATCGTTCCACTGAAGACCATGTTGTCACGGTCGCCGATCGGTGCGGTACGATCGATCACACCTAATTCTTTTTCCGCTGGCGTTGATTCCCCAGTCAGCATTCCTTCATCGACCTTCAAAGAACCCTCTTCGATCAATCGACCATCTGCTGGTACATAGTCCCCAGCTTCTAAAATAACGATATCGCCGACAACCAATTCTTTCGCCAGCACACTTTGTTCTTTGCCATCCCGAATGACGTTAGCATCTGGTGCTGACAAGCTTTTCAAAGCGTCTAACGATCCTTCGGCTTTTTTCGTTTGTATCACACTGACGACGGAATTCAACAAGAGTACTGCGAAGATAACGATGGACTCAACGTGTGCACCCATAACCATTTGGATGATTGCCACAATCAACAAGACGATCACCATCGCATCTTTGAAGGTATCTAAGAATAAGGCAAAGCTTGATTTCTTAGGTGCTTCCTTCAGCTGGTTCAGGCCATTTTCTAACCGCTTGGCTGCCTCTTGCTGCGTCAACCCCTCTGGACTGCTCTGGACCTCTGCCATAATTTCCGAGATTTCTTTTTGATACATTTCTTTCGCCAATTTTTTTGCCCCTTTTAATTTTATTTTCCTTAGGCACTCTGCTAGAAAAAAAGAGACCTAAGACAAGTATACGCTTGTCTTAGGTCTCACCATTTCAAATAATACCAGAAAGCTGTCGCCAGCTTACTTACTGTTGATATTATCGCAGCTTGCGCCACCGGTTACTCCCCTAAGGAATAATAATAAGAATGTATCATTATCATAACGGAAACTGTTGTTCTTGGCAACTATAAAACATCAATTTGAAAATTTTTTGAAAACATTCTTTTTGTTCCCATTCCTTTTTTTCTGTTACACTAAAGAAGAAAGAAATTTGTACGTTACAGGAGGAAAAACGATGGATCTTTTTGATACTTTTACCCGCCACAGCTCTGTCAGAGATTTTCAACCCCGGCCACTATCAAAGGAACTCAAGCAAAAATTAGTGACGGTTGCCCAAAGTGGTTCCAGTTCGAACTTTGTTCAAGCTTATTCGATCATTGAGGTCAGTGATCCTGAAAAACTGGCTGCCATCGAAAAAATTGCCGGTGCCCCAAATTACATCACTCGAACGGGGGTCTTCTATCTTTTTGTCGCCGACTTACATAAGCATCAGCAGCTGCTGACCCAAGCAGGGTTGCCGGATACCCACTTAACCACGATGGAACCGTTTATTGTGTCTGTCGTTGATACGACGATCGCTGCCCAAAATATGGTAGCATATGCTGAAGCACAAGACTTAGGAATTTGCTACATCGGCGGCATCCGCAATGATTTGCCTCGTATCGCAGAACTTGTCGGCTTACCAAAATTGACGTTTCCGTTATTCGGCTTGACGATCGGTTATCCGCAACATAGAAATGAGCCGAAAGTCCGCTTGCCTCAAGAAGCGATCGTAAGTGTCGATCAGTATCAACCGCTGACGCAGGAGCAAACAGCCCAGTACAACCAAACGACGGAAGCCTATTATGCACAGCGCAGCAGCAATCAACAGCAAACCAATTGGCAAACGAAAATGACGGAATTTTTCCGTGAACCGCGACGTCCAGATGTCGCTGCCTTTATGAAGCAACAAGGCTTCTCAGACCACTTCGGCGAATGAGGACACTAATCACCACGGGAAAATAAAAAACGATCTTTGGCAAGGAATCTTGTCAGGATCGTTTTTTTGCTTGGTGTAAAAAATCAGGTTCAGGCGGCTCTTGTATCTTTGTCGCGCTAATTAACGTGCGGCTTCTTGTGCGGTTTCGTTGACGGCAACTGCCTGCTCACATTTTTCCATTAATTCTACGAATGCTTTATCTAACACGGCTGCATTTTCGGAGGTTCGCTGACTGATTTGCGTCATAGGTTGCGCCGCAAGATCCAGCAAATAGGTAGGGATTGCTTCTTTTTCAGAAAAAGTGCCCTTGATCAGCGGCTGGTAGACAGACTCGCCACAAGGTCCAGTTTTGATAAAGGCTAGTTCGAACTGCGCCTTCCCTGACAAGCGCAACCGATAGAACCCTTCATTGGTCAGCAGTTTTTCATCGGTAAAGCGTGCCTGTAATCGTGCAAAGCGTTCATAATCCATGGTATCTGCTCCTTTTTGATTCCTTCTTTCCTCTAGTGTAGCAAATTTCTTGTTAGCAAAACATCTTTTTCATAGAGAACGCACCCCCTTTTTCCTCGTCTGGCGATTTTCCACTTTACAAACGGAACAAACGTTCGTATAATTCAAGTGAGGTGAATGCGTATGCCAGCTGCAAAAATCGCTTATGCAAAACAAGAAACCTATGCATTTGAAAAACACTATTATGAATTGGTAAACTTTCCCACACCAGTGGCGCTTTTGTTTGATGAATTCGCATTGACGATGGAGCGCAATCAAAAATCATATATTGCGATCCCCGCGCGCTATTCCGTCTTAAAGGTTCCGCTCGTCTTTGTTTTTCGACTAGAGACTAAGGATGCGCCTGTTTATTATTATGAGCACGTACTTGCTGAAAATAAGATCATTCGCCGCTACAACCCCGAGCGTAACTATTTGCCCGGCGGAAGATAGACCAATGGTTCCCCCCCCCCCGATTACTGTACCAAGCGGATGCTCTCTCCTGATGAAAATCATGGGTAGCAGTTCGAATGTTTGTCATCAAAACAAAACCCCTCTATACTAAAAAGAAAGGGGTTTTTCACAATGACGAAAAAACCGCCGCAAACGTCTGAAGAAAAAGAAGCCGCTTCTAACAATATGGGATTGGGGATCGGTGTCGGAATGGCCTTAGGTGCTGCATTTGGGATGCTGTTTTTTGACAACCTGGCATTAGGCATGGGTTTAGGCATCGCACTAGGTGTAGCGATCGGTGCCGGTATGGATCAAAAAAGCAACAAAGACAAGAAATAGCTGAAGCAAAGAGCTGTGTTTATCTGTCACAGCTTGCTGCCCAGTAAATACAAAAAAAGCCTAGGTTCTGCACTTGTTGTACAGGACCTGGGCTTTTTTGCTACTTCGAGCAATTTTCTCGAAAACAGTTGCTTCACAGTTGGTTACAGCAGATTTCTTTTCGCCATTTCCGCGCGATACAGTTCATAAACCGCATCACTTTGCTTTGCATGACTGCGGTAAAAGAGCCCATAAGAGAAAATCGCTTGGAAATTGCTTCCTTGATTTGCTCGTGCTACAGCGTGGTACAAATTCGCCAACTGCTGATCAGACATCTTCCCGCTTTTGATTTGTTTGGCAACTGCTTTTTGAGAAAGGGTAAATAAAACCGTCGTAAATACTTGATAAACCACCCAAATCGCCAGAATGACCAAAATAAATTTCACCAAATCAGGCATCACTTTTCAACTCCTTACAAAAAGTAAATCATTCGGATGATTTGATGTCAATAATAAAATAACCCAACGAAAATAAAATATTTATTTCCCAAAGTAATAAAATAGCAGTATGACAATGATTGAAACAATCAGTCGTACTGCTATTCCTTTATTACCTCTATTCATCTAAGTATTAATAAATCGACTCAGCTAAAAAAAGAATAGACGGTATCAATGTCTCTTTATTTCGCCAAACGGTAGATAGCATCTGCATAGATCACCGCTGCGTTGAATAGGTCATCCAAGCTCATGAATTCATTGGCTTGGTGCATGGTGTCAACATAGCCTGGGAACATTGCGCCATAGGCAACGCCGCGTTTCAATAGACGGCCGTATGTGCCGCCGCCGATGATTTGTTCAAAGCCTTTTTCGCCGGTATGTTCTTCATAAACCGCCAATAAAGTTTCTACCAATGGATCATCTGCTGGCACGTAGTGAGGTTCCATGTTGCGGTCATTGCGAGTAACGGTGGCCCCTTCCATACCGACGGTGCGTTCCACACCGATTTCAAGTCCTTCCGCAGTTACACCTTTAGGATAACGGAAGTTCAAGGCGATAAAGTTGTCTGCTTGCGTTCCTGCTTGGTTCGCTTTAAAAGCAAACAAGCCAGCATTCATAGTTAATTTACCCATTTTTTCGTCTTCGTACGCCACACCTAATTTTTCACCGTAGAAATCTTCATGGACATAGGCTGCTGCTGCATGGATGAATTGTTTTGCGCCGCCGCCAAAGGCATAGTTATCTAAGAAGACAGCTAAGAAGGTTCCCGCATTGATTCCTGATTGTGGGCTGGCACCATGGGCACCTTTACCGACTAATTCGATCGTCACTTGTTCATTTTCTGTTTCAATTGTGCCCGTCACTGGATTGGCTTCAACGTAATCGAAAAAGGCTTTTTCGATCGCTAATGCTTCTTCTGTTGATGGAGCAATGAAGCTTGCCGTTGCCGTTCCTGGTACCATATTTTCTCGCAAGCCAGCAGTGAAACTTTGTAGCGTGAAGTCTCCTTCATTGTTGCCTTGGAAATGGATCCCTAATGTCACATTTCCTTTTTCTCCATTGATGATTGGGAAATTGGCATCTGGCGAGAAGCCAAAATCAGGCTTTTCTTCATGCTCAAAGTAGTAATCCATATCTGCCCAGCCGCTTTCTTCATCAGAACCAACGACAAAACGGATTTTTTTCGATAATGGCAAGCCCAATTCTTTAATGATTTTCATCCCATAATAGGCGGCCATTGAAGGACCTTTATCATCAGAAGAACCACGAGCATAGATTTTGTTGTCATTGATGACTGGATCATAAGGATCGGTTGACCAGCCGTCACCTGCAGGAACAACATCCATGTGACCGAAGATCCCTAATGTTTCGTCTCCTTCACCAAATTCGATGTGACCAGCGTAATTATCGACGTTTTTGACTGTGAAGCCATCACGTTCGCCATAAGCTAGCATGTGTAGCAACGCATCACGAGGTCCAGGACCAAATGGCGCGTCCGCAGTCACTTTATCATCTTCTCTTTCACTTTTCACTTTCAATAGATCAATCAAGTCGTTCAGCAAATCGTCTTTGCGGGCTTCGACCTCTTTTTTCCAATCGATTGTCATAGTGTTCCCTCCATTTCTGTTCTCGCTATTTATGATAACACTCTTAAACCAAAAAAGGAAAAAAAATTGCGCCTTTTTCCATGGGTCTTTTCTATGAAATTTCTAGGAAACAGGTATAATAAATATAACTCGATTTTGATTAACGAAAGGAGTCATTGCATGGTGCAACTTGATTCTGCGATTTTATCCAAAGTGATCCAACAGCGCCCGACAAAAAGCCACAAAGGTACCTTTGGCCGGGCCGTTTTAGTAGGGGGCAACCGCCAATTCGGTGGGGCGATCTTAATGGCGGCGCAAGCCTGTGTATATGGGGGAACTGGTTTGACCACTGTGATCTCCGATGGCGTCAACCGAACCGCCCTGCACGCCCGCTTGCCTGAAGCGATGTTTGTCGATTGGCAGCAAACAGAACTGATCGATACGGTCACCGAATCGGCGGACGTCCTACTGATTGGTCCCGGATTAGGAG
Source organism: Enterococcus sp. AZ095a (assembly GCF_050546735.1). NCBI lineage: Bacteria > Bacillati > Bacillota > Bacilli > Lactobacillales > Enterococcaceae > Enterococcus > Enterococcus sp. AZ095a. The sequence goes on from NZ_CP172953.1 coordinate 2,463,048, forward strand.
AAGGAAAAAGCAATTTTGATCTGCTGCAGCGGATCGTTTCTGCCCAAAAAGAACACCAATGGTTGGTGATCGATGGTTCGGCGATCAATTTGGCTGCCAAATATCCGCTGATCATCCCCTTTCCTGAACAAGTCGTCTTCACGCCGCATCAGATGGAATGGCAACGGCTCAGCGGACTGGCAATTGCCGACCAGACCGAAGAAAACAATCAGCAAGCCCAACAAAAACTCGGAAGTCTGGTGGTCTTAAAAAGCCATCGCACGCAAATTTACGGTAGCAGCATCGCCCAAAATCCCCTCGGAACACCCGCAATGGCGACTGGTGGGATGGGTGATACGCTGGCAGGCATGATTACCAGCTTTTTGGCACAGTTTGAAAAAACAGAGGAAACGATCCACGCGGCTGTCTATCTCCATAGCCTGATTGGCGAAGCATTGGCAGAAGAGCACTATGTCGTGTTGCCGACACAAATCAGTGCCGCATTGCCTCAATGGATGAAAAAGCACCAAGCAGCCGATCCAGAATGATTTCTGATAAACCATTCATCAAAAAAACGTCCCTTTCTGCATTTGTCGAAAGGGACGTTTTTTCCAATGGTCAGCTAATTGTTAAAATAAACCACTCGCACTTCATACGGCGCCAAGGTTGCTGTTTGAGGGACTGCTTGATTGGTCTCTAAATCAACGACTTCTTTGATCAAGTGTAGTGTCTGCTCTTTCTCAGAAAAATTCATGATGAAAAAGTACGTTCGTTCTGGACTGATCCTGCCTTGGATCGAGACTGCAGGATTGGCATGCGCGATCCTTTCCTCTGCCAAGGACAGCTCACGGACCAAAGAGGCATAAAACTGTTCGAAAAAGTCATAGTTGGTGCGAGCCGCCAGATAGTAGGCGGTGCCTGCACCAAAGGTATGTTTGGTGATCGCAGGTGTTCCTTGGTAAAAATCCGCTTGATACACCCCTAGTACCTCCGCTGTTTCGGCTTCGATGATTGCAGAATAGTCCCGTGTTTCAAAGGGCTGTCCTTGAAAAACCACTTGATTGTGTTCAGTGTCAAAAAGAGTTTCCAGCTCCAGCACGTTGATGCCTAATAACCCTCGCAACGGCTGTGGCAAGCCCCCCAGATACAACAGGTCGGTTTCATTGACCATGCCGCTAAAGTAACTGGAAATCAAGGTACCACCAGCTTCCGTGTACTGGCAAAGTTTTGCCATCGTCTCCGAGGTCATCAAGTAAAGCATCGGAGCGATCACCAACCGATAGTCAGAAAAATCTTGCTCTGGCGTCAAAATATCGACAGCGATGTCTTGTTCCCAGAAATAACGATAATGCTCCTGCAACGTTTGCGGATACCGTCTGGTTGGTCGACCAAACCCGCCTCCTCGCTTCAATGCCCAGTTGCTTTCCCAGTCAAAAAGGATCGCCACTGCTTTTTTTCTTGTGGTTCCTTGAATCTCTTTGATTTTTTCCAAGCGCTTGCCGTAAGCCGCAACTTCTTTGAAGACCCGATTCTCCGTGGAATCATCATGTCCCACGACTGCCCCATGGAATTTTTCTGAATTGCCGCGGGATTGGCGCCATTGAAAATACAAGGTACTATCTGAGCCGTGAGCGATCTGCTGCATGGCACTCAACTGATGGACACCAGGCTTTTTCGCTTTATTGAAGGAATGCCAGTTAACAAAACTCGGCGTGCATTCCATCACTAAAAAGGGCTGTTTCTTCAAAGACCAGTACTGGTCATGCACATAGGCAGATTTCATTGCTGTCGCTGCCAAAGATTCAAAGTTGTTGTTCCAATCAGGGTAACTATCCCAGCTAACGATGTCCACATGACGAGCAAACTTGCTGTAGTCAATGCCTTCCAAAGGAATAAAGTCTTGGGTAGCATGTCCTTCCGCCATAAAATTCGTCGTCACAGGAATGTCCGGTGTCAGTTGGCGAATCGGCGTACATTCATGCAAATAAAAATCGATCGTCCTATCTGTAACAAATCGTTTCCAATCAAGATCCATGCCATGCACTTTGTGTTCTCCTAGAGGCGAAGGCGGTAAAACCTGCGACCAATCGGAGTACGTACCACTCCAAAAAGAAGTCCACCAGGCATGATTCAACGTGGCTAAATCACCATATTTCTTTTGCAGCCAACTGCGCCAGTTTTCTTGACAATAGGAGCAAAAGCATTCCCCAGAGTACTCATTGGAGATATGCCACATGGCTAATGCCGGATGCTTGCCGTAACGTTTTGCCAACTGCTGATTGATTTGCGTTACCTTTTCCCGATAGATCGGTGAAGAGTAACAATGATTGTGGCGAAACCCATGGGTATGTTTTTGCCCTTGGGCGTTGGTCCGATTGACTTCGGGATACTTTTGGCTCAACCATTGCGGACGCCCACCGCTAGGAGTGGCTAAAATGACTTTGCCGCCGATGCCATGGATCTGATCAAACACACGATCCAACCAGTCAAACTGATAAACGCCTTCTTGCGGCTCTAAGGCACTCCAAGCAAACACCCCTAATGTGACGGTGTTGACATGGGCTTGCTGCATATAAGCAAGATCCTTTTGCAAGATTTCTGGATAAGCCAGCCATTGATCGGGGTTGTAATCCCCGCCATGCATAAACTGCTGATCAAAAAATTGATTGCTCATCATTCTGCTCCTTTTTTGGCATGTAAATGGTAGACAAATGATTGAAAATCGCCAGTGACTTGCGCCGTTCCATGGTTGACGGCATTAAACTGATAGGGTTTACGCAACCCTAATTGCCTTAACAGCTGACCAGAGACGGGTTCGCCATTGACCTGATACACCTGTTGGCCATCGAGAAAGGCTGCGGGCAAAAAGTCTTCCGCCGTCGGATTGGCTTGTGCCAACACGCGAAAGAAAGCAACCAATGCTTCTTCATTTTGCGGATCATACACCGCCCAAGTTTTTTCATTGGCATGTTCCAACTGCTGCAGCTGATAAAAAGTACCAAAGGTCAGCAATTGCCGCTGCTTTTTATAAAAAACGATTTGGGATTTGATCGCCTGCTTTTCAGCTTCAGACAAGTGAAAGAGATCGAGTTCATACCCCAATGGCCCAAACATTGCGACAGTTTGCCGAAAGGCTAAAGAAGTTGCCCGGCCGACTTGGTGGTTTGGTACCGCCGACACGTGATTGCTGAAGGAGGACAACGGATACCCTAGCAACGTTCCGCTTTGGATGGCTAAACGTTCCACTGCATCACTATCATCACTAGGCCAAATCTGCGGACTGTAAAACAAGATCCCCAAATCGTATCTGCCCCCGCCGCCAGCACAGCCTTCAATCAAAAGGGTCGGAAACGCCGCTAAGATTTTTTCATATAAGCGATAAAGGCCTAAAATATAACGATGATAAAACTCCGTCTGAGAAATTCCCTGTTCCGCTAAGTAAGGAGAGTAAGCTTCCGTGATATTGCGGTTCATATCCCATTTGATGTAATCCAGCTTGGTTTCAAGGATCACTTTTTGCATCGCTTCGAAAATTGCCTCGACCACTGCTGGATTGGCAAAATCCAACACGTATTGCCCGCGCCCCACAGAGATCCGCTCATAAGGATGCTTGACTACCCACTCAGGATGCTCTTGGTACAACTGACTATCTGGCGAAACCATTTCCGGTTCAAACCAAATCCCCAGCTGCAGCTGCATGGCATGAATTTTCTCAGCAAAAGAGCCGATTCCTTTTGGAAATTTGGCAGGGTCCGCCACCCAATCGCCTAATGAACTGCGGTCGTTGTTACGTTTTCCAAACCAACCATCATCCAGCACAAAGCACTCCATCCCTAACGCCTTGCTTTCTTGGGCTAAGGTCAACAGCTTCTCTTCATTAAAATCAAAATAAGTCGCTTCCCAGTTATTAAAGACGATCGGCCGCTGCCGCTTTTGCCAATAAGGGGCAATCACATGCTTTTCGATAAATTGGGCGGATTCTTGACTCAAACCATTCAGGCCAGCAGCGGTGAAGGTGAAGAGACATTCCGGCGCTTCAAAGGTTTCTCCTTGTGAAAGCTGCCAGCTGAAATGTTCAGGATGTATCCCCAACATCAATCGAACGTTGTCCCATTCATCCATTTCTGCTTGCGCCAAAAAGTTACCAGAATAAATCAGGTTGGCACCGTAGACGTGACCAGTGTCATTGGTGGCTTGCTGTTCTTTTAAGGCGACAAAAGGATTGTGCTGATGACCAGACGCTCCTTTTAACGAGCCAACACTGATCGTCCCTTGGGTCAAAGGGACCGTCTTGATATGCCGTTCTTTCAGCCATGCGCCTGAAAGATGCAGCAGTTCAAAATCGCGATTTTTCAGCTCCAAGACACCACTCAAAAAGCGCTGGATGGTTCTAGGCTTGCTTCCCGTATTGGTCAGTGTCTGCTGCCTCGTGATGGTTCCTGATCCTTTGAAGATCGTATAGGTGATCGCCAGTTCCAGCTGTCGCTCTTGATCTACTAATTCAAAGACGATGCTTTGGCTTTCATCGGCAGCCGCGAAGCTGGCTGGTTGCGCCAGCTTTCGTTCTTTGCCCTCAAAACAGTGAAAAGCCACAAGTTTAAAATCAACATAAAGTGGGGTTTCTTCCTCAAAAACCGACACTACCCCTTCTCGAAAATCAGAAGTCCCATACGTTGGCAATTCTTGAAAACGGTCTGCCAAGGTAAAAAGATTGTCTGCTTCAAAAAATTTGACGGTTCCTGCCGATTTATTCTCTTTTTTATCAAGGTACGCTTGATCAAACGGCGCCAGTGTGCCTAGAGATGGCCCAAAATAGACATGACCCAGTTGCTGATTTGGTAACACATTTATGATATAACTGATTTTTTCATTGTATAAGTGAAAGAGTTGTTCGTTCTTTATTTCTATCATTGCTATCCTCAATTTTCCCCATTTTTTTCATTTGTCCCTGCTCGTTGACAAGCTGCTTCAAGATAACGCAAGCGTTTTTTGACGCCACGATTGAAAAAGAATTTGTAAAACAGCGCCGCCAGCATAAAACTGTAGGTTGTTTTCTGCTGCTCAAAACGGCTTTGTTCCGAATACGTGACTTGCAGCTTCCCTTTTCGTCCTGGAGCAAAACTGTACCGTTGATCGATCGCTCCTTCTTCATGGGTCGTACGAAGCCACAGCTCATCCGCGGCAATTTTTTTGACCGTCATAACGGCAGGTACCAACCGCGGAGCGGTTTTGGTTTGAATCATCGTTTCAATACGGCAGCCTTCCCCGAACGGTTCTTGGGCTTGTTTGGCTAGAAAGAATTTCTCTTGTTCCGCCAATAACACACGGGAAAAGTCCGTAGGTGTGGTATTCATTTGATAACTGCAAGACAATGTATCGGTTCTCATCACAAATTCCTTTCTAAAGGATGCGCTTATTGCATTCCTTTACGTTTCTGGGCTTATCTTTCTTCTACCCTTTGATTGATCGTCTCAGATGTCGCTTGTTCATTTAATGCCGCTTCCGCTTTTTCTTCTTTCAAGTAGCCGCGATCCATTACGATCAAGAATGGCACCCAGATCAAGGTCATTACGGCAACCGTCACTAACTGTAAGATTGCGCCGGCAACAGAACCCGTGCCTAACCAACCAGATAAGAAGACCGGGGTCGTCCAAACAACCGTTGCTCCGATTGGCCGCGGAACCAAACCTGCGGCAATCGCAAAGTAAGAGATCGTCGTACTGGCTAATGGCGCTAAGATCCATGGGACAAAAGCGATCGGGTTCAGGACGATCGGCAAACCAAAGGTCATCGGTTCAGATACGTTGAAAACAGATGGCGCAATCACCGTCTTCATTAATTTTTTCATCCGAATCGAACGAGCGATAAAGAAGGCCATTGTAATCGAGATCCCCAGCTGCATTCCTTGATTGACGAACACGCCCATAAACGTAGTGTTAATGATATGGGGCAATTGTTCAGCCCCTGCTTTGTAAGCTTCATAGTTTTCAATCGCTAACGCATTCATGATTGGATCGATCACCGCATTGACCACTAGTGTCCCGTGAATCCCAAACCACCAGAAGAATTGGGTGAACAAGACGGCGATCAGTACTGCTGGCAACGTACCGCCTAAGCCCATCAATGGTTTTTGCAAAATCTCATAAACGAAATCAACGGCATTGCCCCATGAAGTAAAGGTGAACAAGTAGCGGATCAAATTGAAAAGGAACAACGGTGCCGCACCAGGAATGATGGCGACAAATGATTCTGCGATCATTGGCGGAACCGAATCTGGCATTTTGATCGTCAGCCCAGCCGCACTGATTTTGCAATAGATCTGCGTAGCGATAATGGCCGTGATGATTCCAACAAACATTCCCTCAGCCCCTAATTTCGACAAGGGGATCACTGTACCTAACTCTTCGGATGAGCCAAAAGGCAGCAGCATCAAAAACGAAGACAGTGAGATGGCACCCGCAAATAATTTGGCTTGTCCATACTTGCCAGCCAACTGATAGCCGATCCCAAAAACAACGAAAATAGCGGTGATACTCATGGTTGCATTTCCGATAGGACCAAAAAAGTCGTTTAGAAACGTGATGAATCCCTCTGGAAGTTTTTCCGAGAGTCCGAAAGTAGCAGGCAGATTTTGAATAATAATCATAATTGACGCAAACATTGTCGCAGGAAAAGCGACCATAAACCCATCACGCAGACTTAACAAGTATTTGTTGTTGGCAATGATCTGAGCAAAAGGCACCATCTTTTCGGCTAATTTATCAATAAACTTCATTTCGTTTTCTCCTTTATTTTTAACTGTAAACGTTTACTACAATCAGTATAGTTGTTTAGTTAATGTTTACACAACCCCTAAAATAAAAAAAGATCAGACGTCACTGATCTTTTTCGGCAATCGATTCTCTAATGATCAATTCACTGCCACAAACGACGCGAACCGGCATCGTCCGCACCCCAAGGATTTTATTTTTCGCTAATTCGACACTCATCTGCCCCATCTCTTCAGCTTTCATCTTGACGGAAGACAGTGCGGGCGTCATAAATTGCGCCATTTCGATATCATCAAAACTAACGACTGACACATCTTTAGGAATCGATAGCCCCGCTTCAGTGAGTGCCTTGTAAACCCCGACAGCCATAGGATCGCTGGCAACGACGATCGCTGTGGGGCGAGGATTCATTTGCGCGATCTGCTGACCAAAATGCAAACCAGTCTCTGGTGACCATTTCCCCTGCAGCACGGTTGTGAACTTTTCCAATTTATTGAGCAGCATCCATTGGCGGTAGTTTTCTGCTCGAATCTCTTGTTCATCGTAAACGACTTCGCCAGAAATCGTCACTCGGCTGGCAACACCGCCCACAAAGGCAATATTCTCATGGCCCTTCTCTTTTAACAACGTGAGGATCTGGTGAGTCTTTTGGGCAAAATCGGTTTGGATGCAATCGTAGCTGGGTGCTTCACTATAATTATCCACCAGGATAATATTGGCATTTTGCTGACTGATCTCTGCCAAAGCATCGCTGGTCATCTCTCCAATAATAATGACTGCGCCATACTTCGCCAATTGTGCCAAATCTTTTTGAGGCTCCCGCATGGAAAAGGCCCGAATCGTTTTTAAGCGCCACTTCGCCGCTTCTTTTTCGATCCCATTGCGGATCATCATAAAATACGGATCGTTTCTTTCCGACTCTCGATCGTGGCGGGTAATGATGGCAATCGTGTTTTGGTCGCCGACTTCACGGGAATGGGGTTGATTTTTTTCTTTTGAATAATTCATTTGGTTGGCGATCTCAATGACTCGTTGACGCGTGTGTTCATTGATACTGAAGGTTTCATCATTGTTAAGGATTCTAGAAACACTTGCTACCGACACCCCGGCTAATTTCGCGATATCTCTCATACTTGCCATAGCTGCACCTCATCTGTTTACTGTTTACTAAATTTACATTCAGCATAGGCATAATTTTTGACCCTGTCAACCTTCTTTTCACAAAAAAACCGAAACTCCTTAGCTTTTCACTAAGGAAGTTTCGGGATACCCGTTTGTTTTCTATTGGAGCGCTTGGTCACAGAGCAAGACATTGACTAAATACAAGGTGCTGATTCCTAAGACCAATAAGTAGACTGGACCAAACAGCAAAAAGGTCAAGACAAGCGTCACTGTTGCTAAAAGATGCGCCAGTACTCGTTTGGGTGAACGAGCAAACTGATAAAAACTATAAAACAATGAGCTGGGCTGCTGCGGATAGGTGTGAAGCAGCCTCGTTTGATAAAGTAAGACCAAGCAAAACAAGCCAAAGGTGAACGCTAACGCGTAACTAGCGATCTGAAACAGCGGGTGCTGCAAACGGCTAAAGATAAAGCTGTCCGCCAAAAGCAGCAGGAAGAATAGACTGAGCAAACGATCTTGCCCTTTTCTCGTTGCCCACTGTTGATGAAACACCTGCTGAAAACGAGCTTTGCTACTTGCTTCCAAGCCATCGTTCCGCAGTTCCACCAAAGTCCCGATCAATGCTCGACTAGCAGTGGTACTGGTAATCAAAGGCAAGGAATACAACAGCCACATGCCTTGTAAAACCAGCAAATGCGGGAGCCAATTGATGCCAGTCAGCAGCCCTTGGTTCAAGCGTTGCGGCGTGACTTTTGTTCTCATCCTTTGGAACCTCCCGTCAGATCCATTCCTTCAATAAAGTAGCGTTGTGCGAGGAAGAACAGCAAGATCGTCGGCAATAGCACAAGCGTTGCTCCTGCCATCAAGTAGTTCCATTGGGTCGTTGATTGGTTTTGGAAGACTTGCAGACCAATCTGCAGCGTGTACTTTTCTTGATTTTGAATATACAGTAATGGTCCTAAGAAATCATTCCACGCCCCATTGAAGGAGTTGATGGCAATCGTGATCAGTGCGGGTTTCGTCAATGGGATCATTAGATGGCTCCAAATATAAAGATGATTGGCGCCATCGATCTTAGCGGCTTCGATCAATTCATTGTTGACAGACAAGTAAAACTGCCGCATCAAGAAAATGTTAAAGGCGTTCCCGAAAAACGCTGGAACGATCAGCGGCAGATAGGTGCCGACCCAGCCGATTTTGGAAAACAAGACATACTGCGGGATCATCGTCACAAAGCCAGGAATCATCATCGTAGATAAGACGAGGGCAAAGATCAGATTTTTTCCCGGAAAAGCTAATTTTGCAAACCCGTAGGCAATGAAGGAATTTGATAAGACATTCCCGAAGACTACTAAGACAGTAATGAATAAGGTGTTTTTTGCATACTGCCAAAAAGGAAAGGCGTTGATGGTCTCCAAATAATTTCCAAGATTGATTTCTTCTGGGAAAAAGGTCGGCGGGTAACGCACGATCTCCTCCATCGGTTTCAATGACGTAAAGACCATCCACAGCAACGGAATCAGCAGCACGATCCCGATGATCGACATCACCACATAGCTGATGATTTTCTTGACTCGCTGTTGGCTTGATTTGCTTCGCGTTTTTGTCGTCATTTCCATTAGCTGCCACCTCCGGTATAGTGAACCCAGCGTGGTGCCAGCTTGAGATTGATAAAGGTCAAGACTAAGACGATCAAGAACAAGATCATCGACATGGCCATCGCATAGCCCATATCAAAGGCGACGAAGGCTTTGTTCCACATATGCAAATTATAGAAGAGCAGCGAATTCGCCGGACCGCCGGTACCATTTTTGGTCATCACGTATGCTTCTTGGAAAATTTGAAAAGAACCGATCGTTGAAGTAATCACATCATAGAAGATGATTGGCGTGATCAAAGGGATCGTAATATTTTTGAATTTCGCCCAGACTCCCGCCCCATCGATCTCAGCCGATTCGTACAGCGTCGGCGAAATATTTTGCAAAGTAGCTAGATACAAGAGCATCGCGCCCCCTGAACTCCAAATCTTCATCAAAATCAACGCTGGTTTCGTCCATTCTGGATCAAACAGCCATGCCGGACCTTTGATATTGAACCAGCTCAAGAAGGTATTGATCAATCCTGCGGAAGGAGATAATAATTGCATCCATAAGACGTAGACGGCAACCCCTGAAAGGATCGCTGGTAAGTAAAAGGTCGTTCGGAAAAAACTGATTCCGCGGATTTTTTGATTCAGTAAAGTGGCTAGAAAAACACTGAATAACGTTGTTAAGGGAACATTGAAGAGTACAAAATACGCCGTGTTATAAAGAGATTTCCAAAACAGGGTATCTTGCGTGAACATGCGGGTAAAGTTCTTAAAGCCGATAAAATTCATTTTTGAAGTCAGATTGTAATCGGTAAAGCTTCCTACGAAGGAAAACAGCATGGGCCCTAACATAAAGATCACGAACCCAAGCAAAAATGGTGCTACGAAGAAGTAGCCCCAAAGAGCTTCTTGCCGTTTACTTTTTGAACGCTTCTTTGGCATTCCTTCCACTCCATTCTATTTTTACTCATTGTTTATTCAAGAAAACACGTCCGCTTCGCAAAGCAGAAAGCAAAGCCCAGTCCGCTAACCGACTGGACTTTCCTTCTTTTTTAAAAACGCTCGTTTTGAAATTTATTTGTTTTGCTCAACGAGATCTTCGACCGCTTTTTGCGCATCTGCCAACCCTTCAGCCGGTGTTTTGCTGCCCAGCATGATTTGGTCGATCTGTTCATTGACAAGACTGCTGAAATCAGGCGCTGTCAATGGTACAGGTGTGATCACCGTATTGGCAAAGTTTTCATCTGCCATTTGGTAGATCATTTGGCCGTTTTCATCTAGATTGTCGTTGTTGACCAAGTTTTCGTTGGCTGTTCGATTCGCCATGATATCAAAGCTTTTCTCACCAAATTTCTCTTGAACTTCTGGTGTCGACAAGTATTTGATAAACTCATAGGACGCTTCAGGATCTTTGGCTCCGTATGGCACTTCTAAGACGAACCCGCCACCCCATGACCAGTGACCAGAACCACTTTCTTTTTCAGGAATTTGAATGACCCCAAATTCAAAGTCATCCGGTGCATTTTCCGCTAAACTTGAGTAGTAGTTGATGTTTTGCGCACGCATCGCCACTAATCCAGAAATGAATGGATCGGCAACACCTGAACCAAATTCAGCTTCTAACCGATTGATGGTATCTTGACCATAATACTCTTGCCAGTCTAAGATCCATTCCAACGCTTCCACTTTGTTGTCTGTATCGATTTTGACGTTCTCATCCTTGTCAAACCAGCTGACGCCATCGTCGGCATTCAAGGCCCACACATCGGCGCCTAAATTCCACAATGGGTAAAAACCGATCCGCTCAAAGTCATCACCGTTTTTGACATCTAATTTACGAGCAACTGTTTCTAACTCCTCCCACGTTTGGGGCAGTTGCTCTTCACTGATACCTGCCTCTTTAAAGAGTGTCTTGTTGTAGAAAATCACTTGCGTATCTGTATTGAAAGGAACAGCATACGCATCCCCTTCATACTCCACCGTATCCCATAATTGCGGATAAAATTCATCAGAAAAGCCTTCTTCGATATACTCGCTTAAATTTGTTGCTTGCTGCGCTTCTGCCCGCTGAGCAACAGAATTAATATCTTGTACAATAACATCAGGCGGATTACCAGCAGTGATCGACGACAGTGATTTTGTCCAAATATCGCCCCAAGGCTGGTAGCTGTATTTGACCTCGATTTTATCTTGTGACGCATTAAAATCATCAATAATTTCTTCAATTACTTCTTGTCTTGCACCAGACCCCCAGAAGGACCAAAAATCCAACGTCGTTTTGCCATCTGCTGACTCATTCCCCGAGGAATCAGCGGTTTCACTATTGCCACATCCTGCCGCCAGTACACCAACTGAAAAAAGCAAAGTCCCCATATAAAATAACTTTCTCATTTAACCTAACCTACTTTCATTTATTTTTAATGTACTATTTAAAAGCTATCACTACTTCTTCTTTTCAGCAAACAAAAAGCATCGTTATTCGAATAAAAAAATAACATTTTTACCGTTTCACGATAAGAAGAGCGTTTTCTTTGAAAATTTAAAAAAAGTGGGGCATCATAGAAATAGCACCTATTTTTCAACCTCTCGTTAGATCATTTGAAAAACGATGTTTATAGAAAGGGAGTAACCACATGCTAGTCATTGTCGATATGCAAAACCAAATTCTCGATGAAGCGAACGAAGCGTATGTGCCAGATAGCGCCGCTCTCGTCAAACGAATCGCGAAGCGCCTAGAACAAGCGCGGGCGAATGGGGAGTACATCTTACACACCCGCGACATCCCAATCGAAGTCAAAGGAACGCCTGATGAAGAAGCCGCTGCCCTGCAGCTTATCCCAGAACTTAAGCCTCTCGAAAATGAAAAAGTCGTCAAGAAATACTATTACAGTATTCCACCTGAAGTCTTGATCGACATCAAGAAAAATCTATTTGAACCCGAGGAAAAAAAGAAAATCGAAATCACCGGTGTTGAAACCAACATCTGTGTCCTTTCCAATACGATCGAGATCCAAAGCGCCTTTCCTGACGCTGATTTCACCATCAATAAAACATTAGTCGCCGGTAAAAATCACGAGTCGCAAGGACTCGACATCTTACGAGACTTCAATGTCCAAATCATTGATGGAACAAAATAAACCAATGACCAATAAATAACGAAAGCTCCCTGTTCAAGGAACAGGGAGCTTTTTCAATTTAATTATTCATTCAATTCATTGAGCCATCTAATAGCTCGGTCGGAATTTCAATCCGAACCTCATTTTCTGTCTGACAGTTTGGACATACGAAGGTTCCTTCGATGGCTTCCTTCACTTCCCCGTAAGTATAATGAATAGCGATTTCATCTTCTGCCAATTCATTCGTTTCCAACGGTGGTACCATGGTTAATTGCCCCTCGCTGTCTTCTTGTAAATGAACGACTAGCTTCCCATCAAAGTTTTCATTGCAATTGGTGCAGGAAGCTTTTCCTCGAATCGTTAGATCCATGATCATCCCTCCTCATTTCTTGTCACTGGTTGATGCAGGTTCCAGTAGATACTCGTAACACATGCATGCTTCACTTTAATAGTGTCACGCTTTCACTTTTTTAGCAAATCATCTGTTTTTCTTTTTTTAAACCATTGATGAAGAAAAATCCTAATCAACCGTTTTGAGCGTTTTCGTTGTCAAATCGTTAAAATCCTTGCAGAATTAACTTATCTGTTACTGAAAAGTAAAAACATGTTGTTGGAAAAATTAGTGATTGTCCGAACTTATCTGAACAAACAAGGAGGAAAAATGATGCAAGCAGTAACCTGGCAAGGAAATCAAAAAATGGACGTTCGCCGTGTAGAAGATCCAACGATTTTAGAACCGACGGATGCGATCATCCGAATCACCGCAACTGCAATCTGCGGCTCTGATCTCCACCTTTACCACCATGGCGGCTCGGTTTTGGAAGAAGGCTATGTCGTTGGTCACGAACCAATGGGTATTGTCGAAGAAGTCGGCAGTCAAATACAGAAACTAAAAAAAGGCGACCGCGTCGTCATCCCTTTCAATATCGGTTGCGGTCACTGCCACTTTTGTCAAAATGAGATGGAAAGTCAATGCGACAATTCTTCAGAAGATACATTGTATGGCGGCTTATTCGGTTTTGGAAAAATGAACGGCAACCACTGGGGCGGTCAAGCCGAATTCTTGCGCGTACCGTTCGCAGATTTCACCTCGTTTATCGTACCTGAATCAACGATCCCTGATGAAAAAGTATTGTTTTTATCTGACATCTTACCTACAGCATATTGGAGCGTCCAAAATGCCGGCGTCAAAAAAGATGATACCGTGATCGTCTTAGGCTCAGGACCAGTTGGCTTGTTTGCGCAAAAATTTGCTGTGATGGCAGGCGCTAAGCGGGTGATTGCCGTGGACCCTGTTGCTCATCGCTTAGAAAAAGCCAGCAGCTACAATCAAGTCGAAACATTCCAATTGGATGATCTGGCTACTAGTGCCGATGAATTGTATGAACTGACCAAAGGTGGCGCTGATGTGATCATCGACTGTGTTGGGATGGATGGTTTAGAACCCGTCAAAGAAAAAGCCAAAAATCTAGTCAGCTTGCAAAGTGGAACAATCTCACCGATCCAGATGGCCGCAAAGGCAGTCAAAAAATTTGGTACCGTCCAAATCACTGGCGTTTACATGACACCTGCTTCTTCATATCCATTGCAAGAATTCTTTATGCGCAATATTGATGTCAAACACGGGCAAGCACCTGTGATCCATTTGATGCCAAAAATTTATGATATGATCGCGGACGGTTTGTTTGACCCGTCACAGATCATCACCCACACGATGCCTTTAGCAGATGCTGCCAAAGCGTATGAGATTTTTGACAAAAAAGAAGACAAGAACATCAAAGTTGTCTTGAAACCTTAGCACAAACAAAGGAGCAGTGATGGCACCTATGCCAAAAATCAAACGGAGTGAACATCAATTCGATCCGGGAAAAGAAGAAGATGTGATCATCAAGGCAAGTCGCTTTCGCATCTACTTTCAAAATCGCTACATGTTGATCTCACTTACGAATGATATTTTGACGGGCTTGTTTTATATTTTCGGGAGTATCGTTTCATTAACTAGCTTGCCTGCGATTTACGGAACGATCGCCTATTTGATCGGCGGTGTCTTTTTGACCATTCGTCCGCTGATTAAAATCGTTCGCCATGTCTATATCTATAATGATCGCAATCAAGAAGGTGAGAAAGAAAAAGATGTCACCATCACCGACGATGAACGTTGATGGGGCGACAACTAGAGAGGAGTTTCCTATGTTAAAAACATTTGATGGGATCGCACTGACACTATTGATCATCGGTGGGATCAATTGGCTGCTGGTCGGCGCCTTCGAGTTTGACCTTGTCGCAGCGATCACCGGCGGCAGCACGTCAATCATTGCCCGCGTCATTTATATTCTAGTTGGGATCAGCGCATTGTATAGCCTAAAATTCTTTCCAGCTATCGCCCGCCAACAAACACTCGACTAAATAAAACCTGCATCTGCGGTGTGCTAACCCCAAAAAAGTTAGATTTTTGGTCTAACTTTTTGAGGTCGCATCTGTGGATGTAGTTTTTTTGTCTACAATCATTGAAAAAAAACACCAGTTGTACTACTCTTGTATTTAACCTACTATTTTCGAAAATATAAAAAGGACGTGACTCATGACCCCACCTACTAGACCCTCGCTGATACGTCGGATACTTGGTCGGATGCTTTTGCTATTGATTTTCTTATTTATTCTAAGTATTATTGGCGGAATTATTGTTTTAAATAACCTCACCATCGCGGAAAACTGGTTTGGTCTGAATGAATACCAAGTCGTTGAAACCAGGCATCAGATCATTCGTTTGTTCCCCTACTATTGGGTAGCAGGGATCCTGCTGGTCTTTTTGATCGGTCTGATCATCGGCCTCAAAAAACACAAAAAATCGCCATTTTACTGGTTATTCTCATTGCTCTTGCTACCAGCGATTCTCTTTTGTATTGGCGTAGTTTCCACCTTTTTACCTGTAGACCGCCAACTCTTTCGAGAAGAAACCAGTGCCAAAGAAATTATGGCGGCGCTGCCAAATCAATCTTCATTCAAGGACAAAGAGCTGCAACTGGTCAGCTATAGTTTTCACATCCGCAATGTCCCGCTAAAAAGCGGCATTTATGCAGTTGCGCGAGTGATCAATCCAAACACAGGCCTACAAGACGAGTATTGGTATTACCCAGAAAATCTGTTGACCAAATGGAAAAAAGACGACGATACGATCGAGCTTTCGATGGAAGATACCATTGCCTTTGATGCCATCGACTGGGGCGTCATTCCCAAGATCATCAAGGATTCTGAGGCGCGAGCAGCTCAGCTAGATCACTATGTTCCTGGCGTCAGCATCGTCATTTTAAACGGCTTCCAAGGTGAATGGACTTGGACCGTTGGTTTAAATGGGATTCGTAATCGAACCGAGATCAATTATGTCTATGATCTCAAAGGAAATTATCAATCCGAATGGCAATAAAACAAGCGGCACCTATCCCCGTGAATAGGTGCCGCTTTTTCATAGTTAAGCAAGCCGATTGAATTAGAAAAATAGTTGCATGCCATTGTAAATATTGATCAGCAAAACCAAAACGATCACTGTTTGAAAAACCAGTGTCACCCGCTGGGGCGAAAGGACATTGCTAGCCTTTGCCCCGATGAGTCCCCCAACAATGGCTGCCGGAATGACAAACCATAAAACCTTGAGGTCATATAGACCAAAACCTGTCGAAAAAGCGATCGTCAAAATTTTTGCCAGCTGTGAGAAAAAAATCGTACAAATGGAATAAATCGTCGCCTCTTTGATCGGCATGGCAAACAGCAGCATCAATAAAGAAACATTGATGGGTCCGCCGCCGATCCCCAGCAAACTGGCTAAAAAACCAAGGATCAAGCCGCAAGCTGTATACCAGCCGACTTTTTCCAACGCAAACCCGCGCCAGTTATATTTTGTATATAAAAAAGCAAACAATAGTGTCAGCACAGTCAAAAGGATTTGGATCAGCTGAACCATCTTGTCGTCTCGAAAGACCAGCAATAGTCGTTCAAAGGCAACATTTCCTAAGATACCACCTAACACAGCGCCGCCAGAAATCCACAAGGCAATCGACCAATTGATTTTTCGTCCACTGGCTAATTGTCTAGCTGTCGAAACGATGGACATCGTGAAGACCGCTGTCGCCGAGTAAAAAGAGATCGCAGCAACAGAATGGGCACCGATAAAATCGAAAATCGGTTTGATCAATACACCACCACCCATACCCGAAACAGCGCCTACTGCATTCGCCAAAACAATGACAATAAAATAGATAAACCCTATCACTCGCTCACTCCTTAGTATTGCGATCAACTTCGTTTTTCTTGCTCGATCGCTTTTTCTTATCAATAAATACTATCATACAATGGAGCAACCATTCATTTTCTAAGATTGCCGGTAACGGCAAACCACTCTTTCCAACCAATCGATACTGGCAAAAAGCAGATAGCCCATCAAAGCAATCAGAAGGATTCCGGAAAGCATTTGCGGGTAGTCCATTTTTGACCACGCACTTAAGATCAGATAGCCGACACCATACGTCGTGTTGTAGTTTTCGGCAAAAAAGAGGGAAGCCAACGCAATCCCGATACTGACCCGCACACTGGCAAAAAGTGCGGGCATGAGTGCGGGCAAAATAACGAAGCGCAAGACATGGCGCCATTGATTGGTATAATTTTTCATGACCTGAAAGTAAGCTGACGGAATCTTTGTGACTGCATCACGAATCGAGACGATCACTTGAATGACGATTACCGCAAAAATCAAGAGAACTTTTGAGAGATTGCCTAAGCCAAAGAAAATCATAAAGACGGGTAAAAACGCAACTTTAGGAATCGGATATAAAAAGTAAAGCAGTGGACCAAGCAGCCGATCCGTTCTTTTGGATCGCCCAATCAAGATTCCTAACGGCACCCCGACCAGCAACGCCCCACTCAACGCCGCAAACACCCGTAGCAAACTGGCACCTGCGTGGATCAGTAAGACTTCTCGTAATGCCCAAAAACGTTCAGCGGTTTCTAAAGGATTAGGCAACGAGCGATTGTTGGTCACCCAGCTTACACCCCACCAAACCACGACAAACGAACAGAAGCCCCAAACAAAAGATTTGATGGGTTTCATTGCCTCGCCTCCCTCATTTGTTCTTTCAACTGCAAGACGACTTCATAAAAAGCCAATGAGTCTCGTTCCTGCTGGCTGCCGTAAAATGGATTACTGATCGGCGTAACGCCCTGATCTTTTAGTAACAAAATCGTCTGCCCCAAAAACACTGCTTCTTCCGGATCGTGGGTGACCACAATCAAGCCGTTTTGCCAGCGCTGCTGTTGGGCAGCGATCAAGGCTTGGGCGTTTGCTTTGGTTTCTTGATCCAGCGAAGCAGTCGGCTCATCCAATAATAAAACATCGGGCTGTGTGATCAGTCCCCGCCCCATGGCGGTCCGCTGTTTTTGACCGCCGCTAAGCTGATGTGGATAGCGGTCCTGCACCTGCGTCAATCCCAACTCCGCCAAACAGCTTGTGACCCGTTTTTTACGGCTCTCACTGGGTGTTTGATTGATAAGCAGCGGCATTTCCAGTACTTGGTAAACTGTTTGCCAAGGAAACAAATGCAGTTCTTGGAAAACGACCTCGATGTTGTCAGGGGAACAGCCTTGGTAAGTGATCGTGCCTGATTGCGGTCGCTGCAACCCTTTGATCAAGGATAAAAGCGTGCTTTTGCCAATCCCCGATTCTCCCAGCAGCACATAGGTCGTTCCTTGTTCAAAACAAAACGAAAGATCCTTAAAAATGACGGTTTCCCCATACGTAAAGGAAACGGAATCGAATCGAATACTCATCAGAGAATAAACTTCTTTCTTAAAATTATTTGTGTTGGTTTTCACATTTTATGCTATACTATTTTTTGCGTGATTGACAAGAAAGGATGGTTTATGATGTTTCAGACCCTCGTATTTCATGAAATACGTCCCGAAGCAGAACTTTATGATCAGGTGCGCCTGATCAAAGTCGCAGACGGCTATCAAGATGCCTTGCCTCTGCCCTTATTCAATAGCACTTCTCATTTTAAACAACAAATCGACTTTTTGAAAGCAGAAAATTACCATACGTTGACCCTTGCAGAAGTCAAAGATTTTTATTTCCGGCAACAGCCGCTACCAGAAAAATCCGTGTTGCTGACCTTTGACGACTGTTATCAATCAATGAAAGAATATGCCTACCCACTGTTGAAGGAAGCTGGTTTCAAGGCCACTGCCTTTGTCGTGACCGGCTGGCTTTTTGATGCCCCTCAGCCTTACGAACCAGAAGTTTCGCGGACATTGAGCAGTGCCGAATTAGCCGAAATGAGCGATGTCTTCGAATATGCCAATCATACCGCTCATTTTCACGAACGCAAGGACCAGCAAGGGCGGTCAATGTGGGAAACACCGGCAGCCTTTGCGCAAGACTTACGAAGCTGCAATCAGCACGTGGCCATCAAGGATGTTTTTGCCTATCCCTTTGGCTTTTATGATCAGCAGACGATCGCAACACTAGAAAAGGAAGGCTTTGTTCTGGCATTTACAACCAAACCTGGCATCAATACGACAAAAACCAAGCCAATGGAACTCCATCGGGCTGTCATCCCGTTCTCACTACCAATGGCTGCTTTTGAACAACGATTTAGAAACGAGGAAATGAACCAATGAAAAAAACGATTTTAGCAAGTATCCTAGCACTATTCGCTGTCGGCGCTGCCGCATGCGGCAACACTGGCGAAACAGCAAGTACCAGCAATTCCAGCACTAGCAGTACAGAAGCTGCGGTAACGGATCAAACATTGACGATCGGGGTGTTACCAGCAGAATCAGCGATTCCGATCATTCTAGCAAAAGAAGAAGGCTTTTTCGAAAAGCAAGGATTGACTGTGGAACTCAAATCCTTCACTTCCCCGAATGACCGCAATGTGGCGGTGCAGGCAGGCGAGCTGGATGGTACCATCAGCGATGTCATGACAGAAGCGACCTTCAAGCAAAACGGCATCGATATGACGATCACTTCTGATATTTTGGAAAACTTCAAGATTCTCGCTTCACCGAATTCAGGGATTACTGAGATGAAAGGGTTAGCGGATAAAAAAATCACCCTTGTACCGAATTTCATTTTAGAATACATCATGGATCAATTTGCACAAGAAAATGATTTTACTTATGACATCGTGGATATCGCTTCTTTTTCTGCCCGTTCCGAAGCATTGCTCAATGACCAAGTCGATGGCGCTGTTTATACGGAACCGCAAGCCAGCATGTTGGCTGCCCAAGGGGCGATTGTTTTAGGCAGCTCTAAAGAAGCTGGCATCAAAGGCGGCACACTGCAATTTATGGACGAAGTCATCCAAAATCGCCCGCAAGACCTAAAAGCATTCTACACTGCTTACAACGAAGCCATCGATTACATGAATGCTCATTCAGCAACAGACTATGCCGACATCTTGGCAGACTATCAATTTCCAGATGCTATGAGTACTTACTTAGACAGCCAGGAAGACTATCCGTATGCCCAGGCAGTGCCGCAAGAGCAATTCGACGCAATCATTGCTTGGACGAAAGACAAGGGTCAAATCGACCAAGCGTATTCTTACAACGAGTTGACCAATTTCGATTTTTTACCCGCTGACTAATAAGAAACAACAAAAAAGACGCATTTGCGTCTTTTTTTGTCTTTTCACTTCTTTTTGACACTCTTTTTTGCTCGTGGCAAGAAATTCAGGTATACTTTTGACAAATCAGCTGCCATGAAAGGATTTGATGCAATGCCAACGATCGCTGTTTATGCCGACCAGAAAGAAGATACTTGGGAAGCACACTTGACTCACCCGTTAAAAATAAATGAAGAAAGGACCCAGGCTCATCAAACATTCCATAACGAACCTTTAACGATCGACGAATACTTCTTTACAGAAGATTCTGCCCCTTTTCATACGAATCAAGCCGTCAGGCAGCAATTAGCAAGCTATGGCCGCAGCTGTCTGCCACTCGTTTATGTCGACGATCAGCTATTTTGCCAAGGTCGCTTGCCAACGATCCGTGAATGGGAACAATTGACGAAATCTGGGATCACTGTGCAATTTGATGAGTAGCAGCCTCTGTTTTCTTTGCCAGACAAAACAACGCACCACGTGCCAATCATAAGCGTTTAGTTCTCCCCCTTCGCAGCAACTGCGTCGGTAACGCCTTTTTCTTCTTCCGTTAAACTTCGTTCGCTGATTTTAAAGAATGGATAGTAGATCGCCACACTAATCAGTAAGGAAGCCATACTCCAAAGAACAGCAGGGATATTGCCGCCGGTTGCAAGGTAAGTATTGATAAAGGGCGGTGTGGTCCACGGTGGATTGAACATGATTCGCCCAATGACATTGGTGACCGACAAGAAATACGTTCCGACACATAATACAAGGGGTGTCAGGATGAAAGGAATCATCATAATAGGGTTCATCACGATCGGAAACCCAAAAATGATTGGCTCATTGATACAAAAAATAGCAGAGGGCAAAGCCATCTTCCCTAGGGAACGATAGGCTTTTTTCTTTGAAACTAACATGTTGATGATCAGCCCCAGTGTTGAACCAGTGCCTCCATAGCACAAAAACATGATATAAAACCCGCCTGCAAAAATGTTCGGTAACGGTTCGCCTGAAGTGTAGGCATCGGTATTGGCTGCTAATAAAGCTAGAAAAATCGGATCGCCGATACTCCCCATCACATTGCTGCCATGAATCCCTAAACACCAAAGCAACAAAATCAAAAAGGTATACAACAGCATCCCAGGCAATGTGTTTAGACCAACTGCCAGCGGTGAAAAGATGGCTTGCACGAATTGATTGACATTAAATTCCAACAAGACCCGAATCACCCAGGCACCAGTGATGATGGCAGCTCCGGGAAGCAAGACCGAAAAACTCTTGGCAACTGCGGGCGGCACTTCTGCTGGCATCCGAATCACTAAGCGGTGCTTGAGAAAAAAGCGATGGATCACTACTGTCGCAATCGCTGTGACGATTCCTGTAAACAGACCAGATGCCCCCAAAGAAGCTGGATCGATCGTCC
The DNA here is from genome assembly GCF_050546735.1 of Enterococcus sp. AZ095a. Lineage (NCBI taxonomy): Bacteria > Bacillati > Bacillota > Bacilli > Lactobacillales > Enterococcaceae > Enterococcus > Enterococcus sp. AZ095a. Next base: position 2,484,686 of record NZ_CP172953.1, read on the forward strand.
ATTCTTCCCCCGCCTGCAGCAGCAAAAACGCGCAGACTGCCAACACGACAGAACCGATCCGATCGATCTCATACGAAGCCGCCAAATAGTAGGCGATCCCGATACAAGCGGCCAGTCCCAAAATCCCAAATGTAAAATTGCTGGCGGCGCCTAGTTTGACGCCAAACTCCCCGACAAAATCGGTCCATCCGGGAAAAGGCAGATTGGCTAAAATCAAAAAGAGACTGCCGATAATCGTCAGCGGCATCGTAACGGCGACTCCGTTGCGCACGGCGACTAAAAACCGATTTTCACTGATCCTAACCAATTTTGGTGCAAAATTTTCCTGAAACCCTTCAATCAACCGATTCATCCTGTCTCCTCCTACTAAACATCTCGATTTTTTAATAAGAGTAGCATAAAAAACGCTTTCTGCATTTTTAAAACACTCGACGCCTTCCCGATTCCAAGAATACTGCTGGCTAACTGTTTCTTTGCCAAATGGGTAAAGCCCCTGCCAAATCACGTTCCTTCGACCAAGCGATGGCACCTGACAGCAAAAAGAAACTAATGACCGTCCCTTCCCTCACCGCTAGCGGTAAGCCCAAACTGATCGCTAGCAAGAGTGCCCCCGAAATACAGACTGCATCAACGCCATAACGGTACTGCTTAAATGTCCAACGACTGCGTTGCGCCAGCAAATGACACCAGTGCTCGATTGGAAATTTCAAGACCTGCAACCGTAGGACTTGTCCCGTCGCCGTTCCAGAAATCAAGATCCCACCGATCAAAGCAGCTAGTTGGCTCCAATAATTCGTCAAGTGCAGCGATGCCAAGAAGTAGTAAACAAAGCCATTGATCAAATAGCCGAAAGCCAGCAAAGCGAAAAACATAATCAAGTACTCACTGCCTTTTTGTTTGAGGGGCGTCTGCCGCCGATCCAATAGCCAACAGGCAGCTAAAAAGCCCAAGTTGATGGCTGTTGTGATGGTGCCGACTTTGATTCCTGACATCGTTGCCAGCGTAACATTCAAGGCATTAAAACTACTGACCCCAACGCTTGCTTTAATGGTCAAGCTGATCCCGAATGCACTCAGCCCATAAAAAATCCCTGATCCTATCCATTGCTTTTTATTCATTTTTTCTCCCACACTTTCGTTTTTGCTTTTCTAAGTATGTGCTATACTGACTAAAAACAAATAGGAGATTTCTCCTAGTTTGGAGGAAAAAAGTGAAAAAAACCGCTTATGCCTTGGCAATAAAGCAGGTACCAATCAAAGAAAGCTGCCCCTTGCCGATTCCTGAGGAGATTTTACAACAAAGTGCCCTCTGGACCTTTGATCATCGAGAAGCGATCCAAAAAGAAACGGTGCCGATGTCGGTCTTTTTCGTCCTATTGACTGGCAAAGCCAAGATCATTCAAACGCAAGAAAACGGCAAACGTGCCTTGCTGCAGTTTCTCCATCCTGGTGATTGCATTGGCGATCTCACGTTGATTGGCGCCGAAACAGTACCGAAAACCGTGGTTGCGATCGGTGAAACAACATGTCTGGGCATTCCGATGCAAGCAGCAGCTCACGGGCTCATGCAAGACCTGGCTTTCGTACAAACACTAGGCAAAACTATCGGTGAAAAATTGCTGCTGCGTATGGATCATTTTTCCGTCAATCAAACCTATCCCTTAGCTTGGCGCCTTGCTCATCTACTGTTGGAAGCTTCGATCGATAATCTTTTTCAAGAAAAATTGACGGAGACCGCCGAATACTTAGGCGTGAGCTATCGCCATTTGACGTATACCTTAAAAGATTTCAAAACGCAAAAACTAGTCACAAAAACTACAGACGGCTATCGGATCGATGCGCCTGCGCTGCAGACCTTTATCCAAAACCAACAAAAGCAGTAACAAGCAAATAACGACAGCAAAATAGTTGGTATGATACACCCCCTAAAAGCCAGAGAAAAAGCTGACTCTTGGGGGTGCAACAAGAAAAACCAACTGTTTGCTGTCGTTTTCGGATCGTTGCTTTATTTTTTCGCCAATGCCCAAGCATTGACACTAACCGTGCCGGTTCCGCTGAGAGCGATCGCCTCGGTCCGTTTTGGATACACGCGAGAGGTCAAACAATATTGCCCGCCATTTAGGAAGATCTCAATCGAAGACGTATCGACAAAAATCTGCAGCTGCGTCAGTTCATCGACCTTGACACTGCGCTGTTTACGACCGTAGCCAGAAACGCCATGATGGATCGTGAAGACACCAGCTTCATAAGCCAAAGTCGTATCTTGCAAAAGTCCAAGCTGGAACTGCTGCAATGGGGCTTCCGCCGTAACTTGCAACTCATATGCCAATTCATCGAAAGACAAGTGCTGCGGTTTCTCTGAAAGCACAATTTTTTGGCTGACTTGCTTGTCCCGCAATTTTTGAAATTCTGGCAAAGGTTCTTGATACAACTGGTCATTTTTGACCGAAAGCTGTCTTGGCAGCGTTGCGGCATGCTGCCAGCCACGAGGGATCGTAGGATTGCTGTACTCAGGACTGGTATCCCCTAGCCCCATCCAGCCCCATAAGATGCGGCGTTTCTGCTCATCTTCAAAGGTTTGCGGGGCATAGAAGTCAAACCCATAATCAAGTTCGCGAAACGCAGAAGTTTCTTTAAACGTCAGAGTCTCCCAATCCACCTCACCAATCAGATACCCTGATTGATGGATATTTTGACAGGCATGTTCTTTGGCAGCCAAGCCTTGCGGTGAGAAGACCAACACATCTTTGCCATCTAAATGGAAGTAATCTGGGCATTCCCACATGTAGCCTAGAGCATAGTCCTCACCGAAAAAGATTCCTCGATAGGTCCATTCATTTAAATTCGTCGATTCATAAATCAAAATTTTGCCTTCGTTTTCCAACGTACGCGCGCCTAGCAGCATGAAGTATTTGTCTTCGTGGGCAAAAACTTTTGGGTCACGAATATGATCGGTAAATCCTTCAGGGTAGTGCTCATGAGGAATCACGACTTCTTGATTTTCGACGGTATAGCCGTCTTTGCTGATTACATGGACCGTGTTTTGTTCTCGTCCACTAAAGGTATAGTCATGATCACCAGGATGTTTGACATTCCCCGTATAGAAGAAATGGATCGCGTCATTCTCGATAAAGGCAGAACCCGAGTAGACTCCATCTTTGTCATACTCATGTTCGGGAGAAAGAAACAGCGCTTCTTCTTGAAACGTGACATAATCCGTCGACGTTTTGTGTCCCCAGTGAGGTGGTTCCCCGCCATGGGGCGTTTGCGGTACATATTGATGGTAAAAATGAACCACGCCTTTGAATTGGCAAAGACCATTCGGGTCGTTCATCCATCCTGTTTCTGGCATCAAATGATAGTTCAAGCGCCACGCATCGGCACTGATTTTTTCTGCTAATTCGTTTTGTGTTTGGGCAAGCTGTGCCCAGTATTCCTTCGTTAACAATGCGGTACCTCTTTTCTCTTGCCGATGAACAGCAAGGGATTATTTATTGATTCAACTCTTTGGCTAGCGGTTTGCGCTGCAATTGGACACCAGCAAAACCGACTGCAAAGGCAATCAAAATCACGACAACGTATTTCAGCATGGCACCGAAATCTCCAGTATACAACAATAGTCCTGGAATAAAAGTGATGCCCATCCCAGTGGCAGCTAATTGGAAGACATACGTCGCAAACCCGCCGACTGCGCCCCCCAGCATGCCTGCGCCAAAAATCCGCATCGAGCGTAAGTTGACCCCAAATAGTAAAGGTTCAGTGATCCCAAATAAGGTTGGAACCGCCGCACTGATGGCATTTGAGCGTTTGACTTTGTTTTTATAAATAAATGCCGCAGCGATCGCAGCCCCGAATTGTCCCGCCATACTTGCCGTACCTAAGACTTGTAGAACGTTTTCGCCTGTCGTATTCAATAACCCTAACTCAATAATACTTAACGAATGGTGCAATCCAGTGATCACGATCACTTGCTGAACCCCTCCGTAAATGATATAACCGATGCCCAATGGCGCTTGCACCAAGTAGACGATACTGTTGATGACTGCTCTTTCAGCTACTTGCAAGATTGGTCCTAACGCAAACAAAATCAAACCTAAAGTAATGACGATCGTTAAGAATGGTGTCACGATCAAATCCATCATTTGTGGAACAAATTTACGGAACCATTTCTCTAGCTTAGAAACTAAGATCCCGACAATAATTGCTGGAAAAATCGACCCTTGATACCCAGAGATCGATAAACCGAATAAGTGCAATGGCTCTGCATCCCCGCTGGCAACTGCCCAAGCGTTCGGCAATTGCGGTGCCACCATCATTAATCCTACCACGATTCCGATGATCGGATTACCGCCGAATTTTTTCGTCGCACTATAGGCGATCAAAACAGGTAAAAAGGCAAACGCTGTATCCGTTAACATTTCAAACATGGCTAACCAGTCAGCACTATAGGTGACCCCCAACTCAGTCAATAATCCCCGAATCCCCATCAAAAGCCCCGTCGTTACCAAAGCTGGAATCAATGGCACCAAGACATCTGACAACGTGCGGACAACTTTTTGGACGGGTGACAGATTCGAATAAACATCATCTTTGAAGCCAGCTTTTTCAGCGGAGGCCTCATTGCCCATTTCAGCGGCGAAGGCTTGATACACTTCATTGACTTTTCCTGTTCCAAAAATGAACTGATGTTGTCCCGTGTTGAAAAAATAGCCCTTGCTGCCCTCAACTGCTTCCGCTTTGTCTTTATCTACTAACTGATCGTCTTTCAAAATCAAGCGCAAACGTGTGGCACAGTGTTCAAAGTTTTTGACATTTTCTTTGCCGCCAACAGCTTCTAACACTTGGTCGATCGTTTTTTGTTCCTTCATTTTTCCCACTCCTTTGATCGTCGGTTTATTTGTGGAACCGGTTCTACATTTGTAGATTAACAGAAACCGTTTGCAATTGCAAGCAAAGAAAATAAAAAAACAGAACGCCGCAAATGGTCGTCCTGTTTTCTCTAAAAATATTTGCTTTATTTCTCCTGCTTTTCACGCTTGGCAGTCGACTGTTTGACCACTAATCGATTCGGCAATTCGATCACTTCAGGAACCTCTTCCCCTTGCGTCAGTTTTTGGATCGTTAAGACGGCATCGATGCCTAACTGGACATAGGGATATTGGGTCGTTGTGATGGTCGGATAGACATAATCCGTCGAATCATAGCCGCCAAATCCGTTCAAGGAAAAGTCTTTCGGCACTTGGTACCCTAGTTCATGGGCGGCTTTCAATACAGCAACAGCAATATTATCGGTAGCACAGGCGATGTACGTTGCCGGTTGATCTTTCAAGAACACAAGGGCTTTTTGGTACGTTTCTCTTCTTGAAAAAGACGTTTCGATAAAGTCGACTTTGACGTTGGGCGTTTGTGCCAAGACATCAAGAAATCCTTTTTTTCGCAAGACACCTACCGCATAATCATTCTCGCTGACCCCAACAAATAAATAACGTCGGTGGCCAGCGCTGACTGCATATTCTGCCATGGTTTTGCCCGCTTGATAATCTTCATGGACGATGGAATGAATGCCAGCTAACTGTTGGCCCAACAATAAAACCGGCATAGGAACCTCTGCCAGCACCGCTTGCAGCTGCGGCGTGATTTTGCGCGCAAAAAGGATCATCCCTGCTACTTTTTGTTTGACTAGCATTTCGATATTTTCTAGTTCCCGTTCATCGCTTTGATCAGAGTTGGTGATCAGCATTTGATAGCCGTTTTCCCGAGCCGTCGTATCGATCCCTTTTAACACATCATTTGTCGAGGGCGAATTCAATCGAGGAATGATCACGCCCAGCAATTTCGTGTCTTGGGCTTTCAGCGATCGAGCAAATGTATTGGGGCGATAACCAGTTTCAGCAATGATCTGATCAATTTTTTTGCGCTTTTCTTCACTGATATAGCCATTGTTCAGATAGCGGGAAACCGTACTTTTCGCTACTCCCGCCTTTTCAGCAATGTCCTTGATCGTTGTCATGATTTCCCACCTTTGCTTTTTCTTTTATTATAACAATAACTGAAAGAAAAGCGCAGGTTTTGCGTAAAAAACAAATAGGAGGGAAAGATCAAGTATTTTTTTCATCTCCTAATGCTAAGTGCTGATAAAAATAATTGCAGACAAAGTATTGATTCAGATATCTTCTTTTTTACAAGTACTAAGATCAATAAAAAGAGTGTCTTCAGCAGACATTAAAAACGATTGAGTTTTTCGTTTCCATACTAAGATCATACCCACACAATTCTTTAAAATAATTTTTATAGTCGCTCTCAATAATTCTTATGATGTCGTTGTCTGAAAACTCCTCATACTTAGATAAATCAACTAAAAGGCCCAATTTTGCATCAATCCCAAGAATTTGTGGAGTGACCTCCCAAAAGGTTTCTTTCGAAATTTCTTCAATTAGTTGATTTAATCGTTCTACTTGTTTTTCTAAATAGTCTTCCAGCGTGTCTTTCTCTCTTGGCAAACGATCTATCTCTTTTTGAAAATAATTGACATACTCTTTTTTCGTCGCAAACAACATTTTCTTATACTCCTCTCCGCTCTTACTGATTATTCTCACATACCATAAAAGGACTACGCATCCCTTTTCATTTATTGAATACTCTATTTTGTAACTAGTTTTAGATTTGAGAAAGCAGCAAAACCTTCATGGGCTTTGCTGCTTTTTTTAATATTGACTAATGTAAGTCTTACCTGTCTTTATTTTTCTTTTTGTCAAAGATAATGATTAAGGTAATTAATAGTAGTAGTGATCCAACAATGAGCATGATTCGTTGCCCCGCCATCATTTCCCCAGTATGGGGAAGTTTTGGATCTGCAGGATCTCTTTTGTCATTTTCTGGATTCTCTTTTTCAGGCGAAGTTTGTCCACCATTATTTCCTTCTTTTTGATAGACATAAATCACTTTTTGGACGTCATTCGCAAACGTTCCAGAGGCGTTGGTTGGTATTTCCATCACGGTCCAACCAGAAATTTCTTTTGGCTTGCTTTCATATGGCATGTCGACTTTCCCAGTTAGAATCGTTGGCTTCGATAGTTGATTCCCTTCAGTATCCTCATACTTAACTATCACTGGTGCCGCATCAGAGCGATCATAAAGGTAGATCACTTCCTGTGGGTCTTCGCCAAAAATCCCATGGGCATTGCTTGGTGCCTCTGGCACATACCAACCTGGAATTTCTTTTGGTTCGCTTTCGTAGGGCAGACCAACTTTTCCGCTTAAGATCGTTGGTTCTGACAGTTGATTTCCTTCGGTATCTTCATACTTGACCGTCACTGGTGCCGCATGGGAGCGATCGTAAACATAGATTACTTCCTGTGCGTCTTCGCTAAAAATTCCATGAGCATTAGTCGGTGTTTCTGGCACATACCAGCCTGGAATTTCTTTTGGTTCGCTTTCATATGGCAATCCAACTTTCCCGTTTAAGATCGTTGGTTCTGACAGTTGATTTCCTTCGGTATCCTCATATTTGACTGTCACTGGTGCCGCATCCGAGCGGTCGTAAACATAGATCACTTCCTGCGGGTCTTCGCTAAAAATTCCTTGAGCATTGCTTGGTGTCTCTGGCACATACCACCCAGGAATTTCTTTCGGTTCGCTTTCATAGGGCAATCCAACTTTTCCGCTTAGAATCGTTGGTTCCGACAGTTGATTCCCTTCGGTGTCTTCATACTTAACTGTTACAGGTGCCGCATCCGAGCAGTCGTAAACATAGATCACTTTCTGTGGGTCTTCGCTAAAAATTCCTTGAGCATTGCTTGGTGTCTCTGGCACATACCAACCGGGGATTTCTTTTGGTTCGCTTTCGTATGGCAGACCAACTTTTCCGCTTAAAATCGTTGATTCAGATAGTTGATTTCCTTCAGTATCCTCATACTTGACCGTCACTGGTGCCGCATCGGATCGATCGTAAACATAGATCACTTCCTGTGGGGCTTCGCCAAAAATTCCATGAGCATTACTTGGCGTTTCTGGCACATACCAACCGGGGATTTCTTTTGGCTCGCTTTCGTAGGGCAGACCAACTTTCCCGCTTAAGATCGTCGGTGTCGACAGTTGATTTCCTTCGGTATCTTCATACTTGACCGTCACTGGTGCCGCATCAGAGCGATCATAGACATAAATTACTTCCTGTGGGTCTTCGCCAAAAATCCCATGGGCATTGCTTGGTGCCTCTGGCACATACCAACCTGGAATTTCTTTTGGTTCGCTCTCGTATGGCAGACCAACTTTTCCGCTTAAGATCGTCGGTTCCGACAGTTGATTTCCTTCGGCATCTTCATATTTGACTGTTACAGGTGCTGAATCAGAGCGATCATAAAGGTAGATCACTTCCTGTGGGTCTTCACCAAAAATTCCATGAGCATTGCTTGGTGTCTCAGGCACATACCAGCCTGGAATTTCTTTTGGTTCGCTCTCGTATGGCAGACCAACTTTTCCGCTTAAGATCGTCGGTTCCGACAGTTGATTTCCTTCGGTATCTTCATACTTGACCGTCACTGGTGCCGCATCCGATCGATCATAAACATAGATCACTTCCTGTGGGTCTTCGCCAAAAATTCCATGAGCATTACTTGGCGTTTCTGGCACATACCAACCAGGTATTTCTTTTGGTTCGCTTTCGTATGGTAGACCAACTTTCCCGCTTAAGATCGTCGGTGTCGACAGTTGATTTCCTTCGGTATCTTCATACTTGACCGTCACTGGTGCTGCATCCGATCGAGCATAAACATAGATCACTTCCTGTGGGTCTTCACCAAAAATCCCATGGGCATTGCTTGGTGCCTCTGGCACATACCAGCCTGGAATTTCTTTAGATTCGCTCTCGTATGGCAGACCAACTTTTCCGCTTAAAATCGTCGGTTCCGACAGTTGATTTCCTTCGGTATCTTCATACTTGACCGTCACTGGTGCCGCATCAGAGCGATCATAAACGTAGATCACTTCCTGTGGGTCTTCACCAAAAATCCCATGAGCATTGCTTGGTGTCTCAGGCACATACCAGCCTGGAATTTCTTTAGGTTCGCTCTCGTATGGCAGACCAACTTTTCCGCTTAAGATCGTCGGTTCCGACAGTTGATTTCCTTCGGTATCTTCATACTTGACCGTCACTGGTGCCGCATCAGAGCGATCATAAACGTAGATCACTTCCTGTGGGTCTTCACCAAAAATTCCATGAGCATTACTTGGCGTTTCTGGCACATACCAACCAGGTATTTTTTTTGGTTCGCTTTCGTATGGTAGACCAACTTTCCCGCTTAGAATCGTAGGTTCTGACAATTGATTTCCTTCGGCATCTTCATATTTGACTGTTACAGGTGCTGCATCCGATCGAGCATAAACATAAATCACTTCCTGCGCTTCTTCGCCAAAAATCCCATGAGCATTACTCGGAGTTTCTGGCACATACCAACCAGGGATTTCTTTTGGCTCGCTTTCGTATGGTAGACCAACTTTCCCGCTTAAAATCGTTGGTTCCGACAGTTGCTTTCCTTCGGTATCCTCATACTTGACCGTCACTGATGCCGCATCGGAGCGATCATAAACATAGATCACTTCTTGAGGTTCTGCGGTAAATGTTCCAAAAGCGTTACTCGGTGTTTCTGTCAAGAACCACCCTGGTATTTCCTTTGCTTCAGTTTCATAAGGAAGTCCTATCGTACCGTTTAAAATTGTCTCAGTCGACAGTGGATTCCCATCGACATCCTCATATCGAACTGTAACTGGTTGTGCTTCCTTTTTTTCCCACACATAAGTACCAGTCTTGCTTCCGTCATATTCATGAAAAAAGTTAGTTGGTGTCAGGGTTAAATGTTCGGTGGAAAGATTCCCCTCAAGGTCTTTTTCAAAGATCCAATTACCTGTATACAGTTCAGCAGGCATCACATTCTCTGGCAAAGTAGGACGGAGATTTTCTGCTAGATGTAAAAAGGTCGTCTTATCTCCTAAATGTAATCTTTTGAGTCCATTCATTCCTCTAAACATCCCACTAGCAACAGCAAATGCAGAACTAGAAGAACCAACATTTGTGGTGTCCCAATTTGATAAATCCAATTCTTCTATTTTCGGTGTTACTTCAAATAAGTTAAACATATTGGTAACGCTTGAGGTATCCCAATTTGACACATCTAAATGAAGTAAGTTTCTTGCTCCCCCAAACATACTCATCATGTTTTCTATATTTGAAGTATCCCAATTTGAAACATCAATCGTAGTCAATTTACTGACCCAATCACCGGTCAAATTATTATAGAACATATAGTCTGTTCGTTTTACTTTAGAGGTATCCCAATTCGAGACATCGATTTCTGTTAAACTAGCAGTATTTTGAAAGACCCCCTGCATTCCTTCGACTTTAGAGGTATCCCAGTTTGAGACATCCAACTTGGTCACTCTTCTAACACCATTAAACATATTATTTATATTCGTAACATTACCTGTTTCCCAATTCGAGACATCCAGCTCGGTTAACTGATTCACATTTTGAAACATAAAGAACATACCAGTGACATTGGAGGTATCCCAATTTGAAACGTCCAATTCAGTTAAGCTGCTGTTTCCATTAAACATATAGTTCATGATTGTTCCATTAGATGTATCCCAATTTGAAACGTTCACTGAACGTAATGCGCTAGCGCTATGAAACATGTAACCAAAGTTTGTTACATTCGAGACATCGATTTTCTCTGCATTCTCGATAGTCTCCAGACTTGTTAATCGTGTATCAAGGGTATGACCAGAAAACATATAGGCTGAATTGGTTGGAAAAATGACCGTACCATTTACAACAATTCGAGTAACATTTCTATAAGTTATTCGCCAAGGGGATGTGGCTGGCGTGCCAGCTGTTCCTTCTTCTAGCACAACTGTTCGAGTTTCCTCATCCCATGTCCAAGGAACGGTTCCCCATGTTCCTCTGACTAATGAGTCTGATCGCTCATAGACATAAATGACTTCCTGTTCTTCTTCAGTAAATCTACCTGATGCATTGGCTGGTGTTTCTACAACAGACCAACCGGGAATCTCTTTGGGCTCACTTATGTATCGTTCTCCTACCTCCCCATCTAGCATGTCTGGTTCAGATAACTCATTCCCTTCGGTATCTTCATAACGTATAGTCACTGGTGCTGAGATTAACCTTTCCCAAACATATGTCCCTGGGTTACTGCCATCATACTGATTCATAAACTCATCAGATGAAGCATAAATTACTGGAGTTGAACCGTTATCCCCCTCATCATTGATACGCTCTATCCATCTTCCAGAGTAGGGTAGACCTGCGTTGATTCTTGGCAATCTTACGTTTGAAGCAAAAATAGATTTCTCACCTAAGGTCAGTTCACGTAACGATTGGGTCATGTCAAACATATTATTCGTATTTGTAACATTCGTTACATCCCAGCTCGAAAGATCAAGACTCGTTAACGCTCTAGCCGAACTGAACATACTCAGCATCGATGTGACATTCGACACGTCCCAGTTTGACACGTCAATAGTAACTAATGAAGTCGCTACTCCAAACATATTCGACATGTTTGTTACACTCGAAACATCCCAACGTGAAAGATCCAAGCTTGTGAGAGAGTTAACCGCATTAAACATCAAGCCCATATCAGTTACACTGGAAACATCCCAGTTTGAAAGGTCTAAGTCGGATAGGGATCTGGCTAGACCAAACATGCTACGCATATTCGTCACGCTTGATACGTCCCAACTTGCAACATCCAAACTCGTTAAAGACTCTGCTGAATTAAACATTCCTCCCATATTTTGTACATTTGATACATCCCAATTTGACACATCTAAGCTTGCTAAAGATCTGGTTTGTCCAAACATTCCATTCATGTCCGTCACATTCGATACATTCCAATTTGATACATCAATATTTTTTAGTGTAGTAACGCCATGAAACATGCGATCCATGTTTGTCACATTTGACACATCGATATTTCCTGCATGCTCAATCGTCAGCAAATCTGTTAGACGTTCTGCTGCTTGCGCTTGCGGTGATCCAAACAACCATGAAACATCTTCTGGAAAAATAACCTTGCCATTAACAGAAATTTGAACAACATTCGTGTAGGTTTTCCAAGGTGCTGTGGCTGACGTGCCGGCTGCCCCTTCTTCTAACGCAATTGTTTTCGTTTCCTCATCCCATGTCCAAGGAACGGTTCCCCATAGACCTTCAGCCACTTCTTCTGATTCCTCTTGATTGACTTCCGCCTTACTATCTAAACTAGCTTCACTGGATTCATCCTTAGAAGAGCTTTCAGATGTTTCTGCCTCTATACTGCTTTCTGTTTCGCTAGGGTCCACAGATTCAGTAGTATCTAAACTGTCTTCAGTAGATAGCGTCGATTGTTCCGCATCTGTCAATCGACTCTCTTCAAACTGCTCCGTAATTCCCTCCGTTTCTTCAGCTGTAAAAGCTTCACCAATAGAAAGATCCGTCATTTCCTGATTATTTTTAACCCTGTCATTTTGGGAAACATCTACAACTGTATTTGCTAATACAGTGATGGGATGTCCTAATGCCATTGTAATGACCAACATAATATACCCTAACTTGCGTATCACTTTCCTAACACTCCTATTCTTTTCGCTTCAATTTCTCAAATCATGATCATTTATTATTCAGGCAGTCACCTTCGAACCCGCATAGTCATAAAAGGATACTAAGTTCTAAAGAAGAGTATATAAGGTTGCTTTTGAATACAAAAATCGTATTTTTCACCCTGGGGGGAAATACAGCATAAAAAAGCCTATTCAAAAGGCTTTCCCTGCTTTTGAATAGACTTAAAATATGTTTATTATTTAATTATTTTATAAGTTCGAACATTTGAGGTTCGACTGTTCTGAATAATAGTCCCCAGTCCTGTTTATCAGGTACTGTTTTTAATAGTAACCAGTTGGTACTTAGATTATACTCTGATAGATATTCACTATAATTCGTGACAACTAGATCAATATCTTCTTGATTCAAAAAATCTTCCGTCAAAGCAGGAATCGCAATGAAAAAGATTTGATGCCGATCACCAAAATATTGAAAAACTCGAGATTTTATCATTTGACAAACATATAGATCGCCTTCTAATAAAAAAACAATTTTCTTCCTTTTATATAACCATTGTTCCCGCAGTCTTTCTGATAGCAATGTTAAGCTAGTCGCCATATCTTCCAAAAAGTCTTCTGTTAAATCTAATTTAGATAGAAAGGAGCGCAGAAAATGGCGATTTTTCATGTATGATTCCTTACATTCAAACTTGGTTTTTTCTATAATCTCAGACATTATTTTATTTTGGACCGGAGAAATCAAGTGATTGATATATCTCGAAAGGAAAAAAGCGTCGAAAACCCAAAATAGTTCGGTTGTGTGTAATTCTGGAAAGTAGTTTTTTAGATAATTTTCCGTTAGAACAGTTAAAGAATCATTTAATTGTAACAGTTCACAAAATAGTTTATCTTGATCGACTCGATCAAAAGGACGCTTGGCAATAGTAGCTAAATATAACCAACAAAGCTCGTTTACTCCTAATTCAACTTGATAGTTCTTTTGAATTCTTTGCTGGATCAAAAGTAGATTATTGGAGTCCTTGCTATTCATTACATTTTTATAAAGCTTTGATGGTACTTTGATTGTTTTTCCTTGTCGTACTCGCTCAATAGCAATATATAGACTGTAATAAAATTCAATCGGCGAAGTACCTGTTCCAACTGATGCTTCAGTTAACTTCGATAAAAAAGTCTGATAGATTAATCCATGAATCTCTTTAGGAGGAACCAACGTGTGAGGGGTCATTTCTCCTTCATAATAAAAGTCTTTGAAAAATTTTCGGATGTTTGCTTCATCACCTTTTAAATCAATTGGAGTAAGTGATAGTTTTAAGCCGTATTCTTTAAGAACCGGCTCAATTCGTCTCAAATAGCGTCGAAAAGACGTTTCAGAAAGGTGAAAACGGTCAATCAATTCCGCTACATCCTCTAGTTCATCATAGAAAATATTCCCTAACAATTCAAACAGAATTTCATTTTGCAATAGCTTTTCTTTTTGTTCAATAAATCGTAGGGAATTCTTTTTTTCGAAAAGATAGCCATTATTGGTTGAAACAATTTTAGCACTATCAGAAAAATATTCTTTTAACTTGTTTATATCAGTTAAAATCGTCCGTTCAGAAACTTCATTTAGTTTAGCTAATTGGCCTTTGGTCGCTATTTGAGTGCGTTCAAAAAGGTTTAGTATCCGAAACCAACGAACAGTTGTCGGGTCAGCAATAAACTTCAGTTGTAAGTTTTTCATCTACACACCTCCAATTCAAATCAAAATCACTATACCTATCTTAACATTGTATATTCATTTAATCATACCTTATTTGATCTATGATATTTGAAAAAATAAGCTAAAAATATCCATTTCCTATAAACTATTTCTATTTAATGATAATTTAAAAATAATTAAAGTGAAGCCAAACAGTATATTAAACAGCTACCACAATTTTAACAAGATATTATAATGAAATAGATCAGTTGAAGAAATTGTAAAAAAATAAGAATGGAAAACTGAAACAACATCTCTCAGGATATTTTATATTTCACCTTAAAGCTAAATATGGTGAAAAATTATAAGTTGAAAATCGAATCCATAATTTGATATATAATCAATTCACTTTTTTATTGAGAAGTAGCGTTCTTCTCAAGAGTAGTTAGAACACAACTCTGACTATTTCTGATTGAATAGAAAATCCTCAATCATACGTACTATCATATAGACATTTTAAAAATCAATGTTCACATCTATTTTCCAGTTATTCCAAATAAAAAAACAGCCAAGCCTCAAGCTTGACTGTTTTTTCATTTCATATAGGAATACAATTCCTACTCTTAAATTGTCCCTCACACATTCAAAATCCACATAAACCCAAGAAAGACAAAGAACAAGGCGTACATGATTGGTGAGACTTCTTTGCCGCGTTTGGCTGCTAACATGGTAATTGGGTAAAAGATGAAGCCCAACGCGATCCCATCGGAGATGCTGTAGGTCAACGGCATGCCTAATAGAATCAAGAAGGCTGGGATTGCGATTTCCATTTCGTGCCATTTGATCTCTCGCAGCGATTGCGCCATCAATACACCTACGACGATCAGTGCTGGTGCCGTCACTTGAGAAGTGACAACGGATAGCAATGGTGAAAAGAACAAGCCGAACAAGAAGAAAATTCCAGTCGTCACAGCAGTCAAGCCAGAACGACCGCCCACGGCGATCCCAGCGGAAGATTCCACATACGCCCCTACTGGTGAGGTCCCTAATAAAGAACCGGCGAGCATGGCGGTGGAGTCAGAAGCAAGTGCTTTGCCGACCCGCGGCATTTTGTTGTCTTTCATGAAGCCTGCTTGGTTGGCAAGCCCCACCAAGGTGCCTGCGGTATCAAAGAAAGTGACGAGTAAGAAAGTCAGTACTACGACCCACATTTGCAGGGAGTTGATGTCTCCTACATGGTTTAGCGCCACTAAGAATGTGGAAGAAATACTTGGTGCAGCAGAAACGATACTGGATGGTGCTTGGATCAAGCCAGTCAAAAGACCTAAAACAGTTGTTGCGGCCATCCCGATAAAAATTCCACCAGGAACTCTGCGAACCATCAAGACGGCAGTGATCACTAGACCAAAAATCGTCAGCCACGTCGTACCGACACTCAATGAGCCTAGTGCCACAAGGGTCGAATCGTCGGAAACGATGATCCCGCCTTCGCTCAGTCCCAAAAAGGCGATGAACAGACCGATCCCGCCAGAGATGGCGTATTTTAAATCAGCAGGGATCGCATCAATGATCAGCTCCCTTAATTTGAAGATCGTGATCACGATGAAAATCAGTGATGCCACAAACACACCCGCTAATGCTGTTTGCCATGGAACCCCCATTCCAATACAAACTGAATAAGAAAAGAAGGCGTTGATCCCTAATGCGGGTGCCGTAGCGATCGGGTATTTTGCTAAAACCCCCATCAAGATACAGCCCAATGCACTGGCTAGCGCCGTTGCTGTAAAGACGGCACCTTCGTCCATCCCAGATGCCCCAAGGACCGTTGGATTGACGAATAGAATATAGGCCATTGAGATAAAGGTGGTAAAACCAGCTAAGATTTCTCGTTTAACCGTTGTTTGTAAGACATCCAGCCCAAAAAAGGAATTGATTTGATTCTTCATTTTTACTCCTCCAGCAATCAAGCAAAGGTGTCGCCATTGCTTGATTTTTTTATAATGAAAACGACGAAATCAATCATAAACCAACTTTATCTGCAAGTAAATATTATCCGGTTAAAAAAACCAATAAAACGCTTTTTCCAACATCTTACCCTTAGTTGTTTCTAATCAACGTGTAACGACTTCTCATTCACCAATTGCTCCAGCTGTTCCTTGGTGGTGCGCTTGATGGAAAGCTTTGGCAACTCGTTCAACGCAAAGTAATCGCTGTTGGAGGTTTCACTGTTTTTGATAAAGTCCCCTGCCAGAACCTCACATTCAAAGACCAACTTATAGTATTGAAACACTTGCGGAATGTCTTGTCTTAGATTCGTATCAAAAATTGCTCGCAGCTCCTTCACCTCTACTAGCAAACCGGTTTCTTCCAGCACTTCTTTTTTGATGTTTTCCCGAGGTGTCAAGCCAATCTCTGCATAGCCACCCGGCAGTGACCATTCTTTCGTCAGGCTGTCTTCCACTAGCAAGATTTTTTCGTCTTTTTGGATCAATGCTCGTACGTCGACTTTAGGTGTAGGATACCCCTCATTTTTTTCTGTTAAAATGGTCAACGCAGCTGCGTCTTGATCCACGACGGTACTCATCAAATGCAATGCCAACTCTTTGATTTCTTGGTATCGTTCCTTATCGTACACATCTTTGCCATAGTACAAACCTGCTTCAGCGATCGATAACAGGCGTTTGTATTGCGCAAAATAATCTTTCATCCATTCCCCGCCTTTTCCATTTCTCTGTTATGCTTCTTATTCTAGAGGAAATCGGCGGTTTTGCAAAAGAAAGTCTTCTGAGACATAAGAAACAATCCGTCTTGCTTTGACAGCTAAACTTCCCCAAAAGCTGAATCATGAGAAATAGCTCCTCAAAAAAAGCAGTTGGCATGTACCTAGAACAGGTATAACGCCCACTGCTTTGCTTATTTACTTAGCTCAATTGCGATTCTCTCGATCAATGGGCGATAATCCACTTGCTTGTAATCTTCCACATTGACTTCGATAAGCTCCCCTAACTGAAAGTCATCGTAACGGCGATCGGTGATGATTTGCCGAAACACTTCTTTGGTTATATGGTTGGTTGCAGCTTGTCTATCTTCCAGCACATCCCCGTAATGGTATCGTTCCATGATAAAACTCAAATGACGGTCATCCGCTCGATCACGTATGAAACGTCTTTCCCATAAGGTTTCAAACGAGGCAGTCAAACGTATGGTCAAGCAGTCGTAGCCATAACTTTGAGCGAGAAAAGTCAGCAAGGGCTTCTGCTTTTCACTAAAGGGGTATTCCGAGACCACCAAGCGTTTTCCTAGAGACATGTACAAGCCCAATGCCTGATAGTAAAAAGGCCAAACATACTGCTTTTCGATCTGGGCTTTTTCTGCCAATGAATCAAAGCCAAGGGATTCGGCATAGCACTCTTTGATTTCATCTGGCGTAAGAGCGAAAAGATTGGGAAAACGTGCCTTCAGCAGATTCAGTAAATAACTTTTTCCAGTCCCAGGGCTGCCTGCCAATAAAACAAGCATCTTTTTGCGTACCATCTATTTGCCGATCTCAGTCGGCGCTTTCGTATTCATGAAAAGGCCGATCTTGTGCTTGACGATTTCTTTGATGGCTTCATTGGATGGGATTACGTTGTGGCGCAATGATTTGTTGACTTCCGTTGCCCCAAAATTTTCTTTCGCAATCTTCGTCCAATTGACCAACAATTCAGTACCTACATTAAACTTGCGAATGCCGTTATTGATCAATTCAGGATAATCTTCTTCTTTGACGCCAGTTCCTCCATGAATGACTAGCGGCACGTCGACGACTGCATGGATCTCCTTCAATAACTCAACATTCACTTCGGTTTTGGAGCGGAATTGGCCGTGATTGGTTCCGATAGCGATGGCTAGCGCATCGACGCCAGTAGCAGCGACAAATTCTACTGCATCTTCTGGGCGTGTGAAGACTTTATCGTCTTCTTCCACATGAATGCCTTCTTCTGTGCCGCCGATCGTTCCTAGTTCTCCTTCGACGGACACCCCATAGGCATGGGCGTATTCTACGACTGCGCGCGTTTTCAAAATATTCTCTTTGAAGGGCAAATGCGAACCATCATACATCACCGAGCTATAGCCGCTATCAATCGCCGCTTTGATCTCATCGAAATCTCTGGCATGGTCCAAATGCAAGACAGCGTCCACCAGCTCGTGATCGGCAATCGTTTTGACGACATTTACCAAGACATCATAGCCGATGTATTTCGCCGTATCGATACTTGTTTGAATGATGATAGGTGCCCCCATCTCTTTGGCTGCCCGCAGCATGCTTGGCAGCATTTCTAAATTATGGGTATTAAAAGCCCCCACTGTAAAATTCAATGCTTCTGCTGTTTTCGTTACTTCTTTTAATGTTGTATACATCCTTGATTCCACCTCGTCTAGTTTAATTGCCGCTGATCGTAAGTTGTTTGGCGATTTGCCGCATTTCTTCCATTTTATCCATGTAATAGTCGATCTTTGCATCGTCGCCATTTCGTGCGGCGGCGGCACGCTGAGCATTGTAAAGGGACATCAGTTTTTTGTAGCCGTCCCCGATCGATTTCTTCGCCTGCAAACTTTTTTCCAATGCGTCGATCGCTTCTTCTGTGCGAGAAAGTTTTGCCTGGGCTAAGCCTAACGCTTCATACAATTTTGCCTGTTCGTCGATGTCGGTTTCTGCTTGCAACTGACTTTCTAAAGTTTTAATAAGCGCTTCTGCCTCTTGGCTTTCTTCAGCGGTCAAAGGAACCGCTGGTGTTTCTGTGGGCTTTTTTTCTTTTTTGAAAAAAGAGAACATGCGTCTTCCTCCTAGCGATTAAAAGTTTTTCAACAATGGACTGATGATCCAAGCATATAGCAGGGCTGCCGTGACGGTATCCACATCAGTTGCCGTAGCGTTAACAAAGCCCATTTGATTGAAGATCGTCACAAGTAGTGCTGGTAGTAACGTAATGAAGAAACCGTGGAAGATCCCTCCGATGATCGCCCCTCGACGTCCACCGACCGCATTGCCGAAGATCCCAGCGGTACCGCCGGCAAAGAAGTTCGTCAGCATCCCCGGCAAGATCATCGCCAAGCCAAAGACTGGTAAAACGAACATGGCGATGACTGTCCCAATCGTTGTAGTAATAAAGCCTAAAATAACTGCGTTTGGGCTATATGGGAAGAACACCGGGCAATCGAGTGCGGGTTTTGCATCGGGCACCAATTTCATGGCGATCCCACGAAACGCTGGGACAATCTCGCCTAAGAGCAACCGCACACCGGCTAGCAAAACATAGACCCCAACCACGAATTGGATGGCTTGCAAGAAGGCATACATGATATAGTTTTGATCACCAGAGAGCGTAGAAGCAAAGGTTTCTCCAGCAAACAAGACCGTCACGATATACAGTGGAACCATCACGACCATGACAGAAAGATAGGTGTCTTGTAAAAATTCAAAAGAACGTGGCAGTTTGATGTCTTCGATCGATTTTTTCTTCTCGCCTCTTTCTCCAAACAGATAGGCAACGCCTGCTTCAAAGAGGTAGCCGATCGTACAAAAATGTCCGAGAGCAATGTCGTCTGAACCAGTGACTTTGCGGATGATGGGCTGAGCCATCGCTGGCATCGCTACGGCAAAGATCGCCCCAATCAACCCACCGACAAGAATCAAGACAACGCCCCGTAAACCAGCGAAATAGCCAAAGACCGTCGTCATGGTCGCCATCCATAAAATGGCTTGACCCGTCAAGAAAATATATTTCCATTTTGTAAAGCGTGCCAATAAAATATTAAAAACAAAGATGGCTAAAAATGTCAGCGCTATGTCCCGACCCAAGCCCAACTCATTCATCGCTTGCCCGTTGATGGCTTCGATGGAAGGGATTATGCCTTGCATGTCGAATCCTTCTGTGAAAATCTCGCCGAAATAGGTCAAACTACCGACGATGATGCTAGAACCAGCGCTTAAAACCTGGAAGCCCAATAGCGTCTTCAAACTTCCTGAAATGACTTGACCTGCTGACTTTTTCTGAAGCAACAGCCCTAACATCGCGATCAAAGCGATCGTGATCGATGCCTGCGTTAAAATATTATCAATGATAAAATTGATGATGCCCATTTTTTCAAACTCCCTTCGTCATGCCTCTTCCTTACAGTGCGCCTTTTTCCGTTAATACTGGGATGATTTTTTCTTCGATTTCTGGTTTTGAAACGATGTTGCGTAAATAAATGATTGCGGTTGTCGGGTCCAAAGCAAACTTTTCAAATTGCGTCCGAAAATTCTCTGCCGTAATGATGATGTCTGGTTTCATTGATACTGCTGATGAGATATCGACATGATCCAATTTCGCCTCCACTCCTAATTTCGTTAAGACATCTTCTGTTGACATCTGAGCCGCAAAACTGCTGCCAAGACCTGCACCGCATACGAATAAGATCGATAATTTGTTCATGATTTTTTCCCCTTTTCTTATTTTTTATGAAAATAGCAATGATTGAAACGCTTCAATCGTAGAGCAAGCCAGCAACTGCGTGACTTTTTCTTCGTCATTGATAAGTTCGATCAATTCCTTCATGATGGCAAGATGAGAGTAGGAGTCCACCGCAGCCAAGCAAAAAATGATTTTGACAGGGTCCATTTCTGGGTTCCCAAATGCTACTGGCGGCGCCAAGGTGAGGACACTCACACCCAACTGCTGGGCGCCATCTTCTGGTCGGGCATGCGCCAGCGCCAAATGTTTACCAATGACGATATAAGGACCGTATTCCTTCACCGCAGCAACCATTGCCTCGATATAGCGTTTTTCGATGATCTGTTCTTTTACTAGCGGCTGCGCCGAGCGTTCAATGGCTTCTTCCCAATTTTGAACAGGAACATTTAATTGAATATGACTAGCGGATAATACATCTTTTAACATTGGCTGAATCTCCCTTGCATTAATGGCTAATTGATTTTGTTCAAACAAGTGTGTCAATTTGCGATAGGCGGCAGCATCGACCGTCCCACCGCTTTCTTCAATGACTGTAAGCAATTGATTGAAGAACAGCGTGGCATTTTTTTGGTCAAAGGCGATCCGCTTGAATTGTTCATTGTTTTTTAAGAAACGGCGGATCACTTGGTGATTTTCTTCATTGATGATCGGTGGGATCAGTAATACCGGCTTTTCTCGATAATCGATCTCATAGGTTGAAAAAACCAGATCCACATCGAATTTCGTGATCAAATTGACTTCTTGTGAATTCAAGACTGCCGCAACTTCTACTTCTGGAAACTTCTCCTTGAGGCTGGCTGCCAGCAGATTGCCGGTTGCCATTCCATGGTTACAGACGACGACCGCCTTATAGATCGTAATAATCTCGTGGTTCAATGAACTTAGGGCTGTAGAAAAATGAATCACGAGAAATGTCAGTTCATCTTCTGATAGTGGTTGACCGACGATCTCTTCGATCGTGGGGGCGAATCCCTTGACGGCTTGGTAGATTTGTCCATAATTTTTGCGAACGGTCTCTTTGATCGGATTGGGTACTTGAATGCCGCTCTTGGCTCGAACGATCAGCGCGGCCATATGTTTATACAATCCCTCTAACAACTCTTCTTCCTTTTTACTAAAAGGGATCTTGGTTTGGCATTCCACAAATTGGATCAGCTGCAGCGACAAGAGTTGCGCATGCGCCCATTCGATGGAATTGGACAAATCTTTAAAATTCAGTGATTCGATGATGAAAGAAAGATAGTTGACTTCGATTTCTGGTGGCTCGATCGAAAAGGTTTCAGCGATCGCCTGGATATAGGCTGACCATTGGAGCGGATTGCTGGAAGTAGACCAGTTCATGCGAGTGATAAATTCCTTCATTCTGATGCGCATCAGCCAAATGGCGGTAAATAATAAGATTTGGCTGCTGTACAACTCATTTTGATTTGGCGGCAACACTGCTTGCATCACTTGTTGGATCTGCTTGATTTCTTTTTGCGGCAAATAGCGATAAAGCAATTTTGTAAAGACTAAATCTGGGGTCTGTTTATCAAGTGGCAGCCTACCGATCCGCTGATTGATGATGTCAAAAATCATCGTCCGAATCGCTCGTTCCGATCCATTCAACCGCAGTCCTTTTTTTCCTAGACTAATGATCTCAATGCCATATTTATTGATGTCCGCCCGCAAACGGCGCATGTCTTCATCCATGCTGCTTTTCGATATCTGGTACGCTTCTTCTTTTTTATTCAACACCAGGATCTCTTTTGAAAATGTCAGATGCAGTAGCAGATCAAAACTCCGCTCTCCACGGGTCATATATTCCGACTGTTGTGCCTGTAATGCCTGCCAAACGATGGCTTGCTGCTTTGAGGGCATTTTCAAAAGGATGCCCTTTCCTCGAAGGGTTTGGACCGGTCCGATGTGTAAGTCAGCGAGAAACGTGTTGATCTCATTCAAATCATTGCGGATCGTCCGCCCACTCGCTGCGGTCTCTTCTGCCAGTTGCTCGATGGATAGTGGATAATCAGTCACCAACAGGCGATGCAAAACATCTACGATTCGTTTTTTCACAACTTTCTCTCCTTCTCTGATTTGAGTATATGATTTCGCTTACAACAAAAAAAGTAGATGTTTCTGCCACTTTAGTTTGCAAAAATGTAAACGCTTCTATTTCAAAATAGGAATCTTTGCTCGATTATTTCATATTTCCCTTATTTTTCCTATCCGATGGAGATAACGTTTAGATAGAGGATCAAAGGCAAAAAAAGCAAGAGCTGCTGCTCTTGCTTATCGATGATGGTGCATTCTATTGTGTTTGATCCGTCGTGTCTTCTGGTTTGTTTTCCAGTGCTTGCTCCATTTGCTTTACTGCCCAATCCATTAGAAAGATCAACAGCATTGCCAGCACGCTGCCGATCAATGCCCCTGAAAAACGCAATGGGATCAATTTCAGCGGCGTAAAACTAGTACCGATGGTCATTAACAGCAGGACTTGCGGATTGGTGAAAAAATTAGCAACGGTATAATTGACTGGCATAAAAAACTCCGTCAATATGTTTAGAATGATCAATACCACTGCGATCGCTTCAAGGGGCATATGCAAGGACATCAGTAAGAAACCTAGCAGCAGCCCCACGATTCCTCCCAGTACCCTACCAATCGTGCGATTTTTGATTTTTTCCATATGTTCTCCTGCCAAGACGGCAGCAGCAGAAATCAAGATCCAATAGCCGTTGCTGTCTCGCAGCAGGTAGGCAATGTAGGTCGCAATAAACAATATCAAAGAAAAGTGCAGCGCCTTGATGACCATTTCTGGTTGCTGAGATAATGCTAGCGAATATTTCTCGTGCAAGCTCAGTTGTTGAAAGGCCGTTTTTTCTTCTTTCAACGGCAGCTGTTCAGCCAACGAAATCACCAGTCCAGCAAGCAGCGAGCCTGCGATACCATAAAGCAAATAGGAACTGTGGTGCAAGATCTCTCCAAGATGCGCTGCGTGAAAATTAAAGCCGGTGGCATAAAGCATCAACACGAAGAAATAATCGGGCTTGGGGATCCGCATCACTTTTGACAACAAAAACGCAGAAAACGATAACGCACCGATGATAAAAGGCGCGCTCCAAGGAATCAGTGCTGTCCCAGCGCCTAAAATAAATGCCAGCAGCAGCGCAGCGCCGTGGGTCAAAATGGCGCGCAGATTATAAAAAAGGGACCGATGTTGAAAAGCCAAGTAGGAAAAAGCCCCCATCGCCCCCACAGAACTTATCAAAGGGTCCTGAACGAGGATCCCTATAAACAAAGGAACCGCCATCGCAAACCCTGATCCTAACGGACGCAAGACTTTTCGTTTGTCTTTCATGCAATTCCTCCTATCAAAAAATATGTACGATGATACAGCCGTTTTATAAGCAACGTCCTAAACTAGTATACGAAGCAAAAGATGAATATGCAAATTTTTTTCAGAAACTTTGTGAAATCCTCGCAATGATGTCCTTGATCAACTCAATCGCTCACACTAAACAGCCCTTACCAATAAAAAAAGAGAAGCATTCGCTTGGCAATAGACTACAAGCGAATCTCTCTACTTTTCGGCAAAATATTCTTCAATGAAGTGCTGGTGATTGTATCAACTATTAGTATTTCGCAGCATTCACCCGTTTGAATAACACTTGATGCACTCAATCAGCTAGTAACTCACCCTAGTGACCACAATGGACAGACTCTTGATACACCAACACGAGTCATTGCCTTTGCTACTGGTGTCTGGCGCGAATATGTCTCTCAATAGATAATTGAAACACTAAAGCACCGAAAACGGCGTCTTCGGTGCTGACCAATTTCCTTTTGTTTACTGCAAACGCCATTGAATAATTGGTTTGACAACAAGGATTGCTCTTTAATCCTGTAAAATCGCCGTTTTCAAGCACTTCGATTAATCATAAAAAAGCTGACAGGGAAGACTGCTTTTCACCCAACTGGCAAGATTCATCGGTTGCTTCTCTGCTTTAATTTTTCTTGGAAAAATCACCTTTTGCGATGGCTTTGTCCGTACAATAGTGGCCTTTGCCATGGTTCTGACGGACTTCTGCCAATTTTTCTTGGATCATCTCGAGGATCACCATGAGGTTGTCTTCATTGGCAACAAAGTCCAATTGATCCCCATCAATTTGCATTTTCGGACAAACGTCAAAGTTTTCATACCATTCATCGTATCGCTGATTCAATTCTTTGTAATAGTCGTACAATGTCGGATCATTGGCAATTTGTTCATAGGAACGACCACGTTTATTGATCCGTTCGATCATCGTATTCAAGGAAACCTTGATATGAACCATTAAATCTGGATGTTTCAACGGCGCCGATTCTTCCAATTCCCGCAGCATCGTATTCAACAGGTTATCGTATTGTTCGACCTCCATCGGTGCGATTCGACCTAGATCCGCATTTAGATGAAACATCAAACTGTCCTCATAGATGGAGCGATCAATGACATTGTCATCATTCGACAAAGCTTCTCGCATCCCTAAAAAACTTTTGTTTAAGAAAAAAATCTGCAATAAAAAGGCGTATCGTTCTGGATTGGAATAAAACAATGGCAGAACATCGTTGTCCTCCACGTTTTCATAAAAAGGCTTCGACGCCATTTCCTTCGATAAAAAATCAGTCAAACTGCTTTTTCCTGCCCCGATCGTACCTGCGATTAATAACACATTCATCCATCCTTTATTAAATATAGTCACCTACAAATGCTCGGTGCGCCATCTCTTCAAAATCATACGCTCTTAGTGCCGTCAAATCAGTCAAATACGCTTGTACCGACTCCGTCAGCATCAGATTGACCGCCGCGGCTTTTTCCTGAAAAGCGATCACTGGTTTATTTAGTACGTGTGCTGCGCCGATTTCAAAGGCTGTTCCCGGATCAGTGATTCCTTCATGGTAATCCAAAACGGCAACGACGACGTCGGCTCGTGTCAATTCCAGCACGTCTTTTTCAAAAATTTCTCTCGCCCATTCCGGTGTATTGGGTTCAGATGAACCTTCTTGATACAGGCGCGGCGAATAGACCGCCAAAGGCTGTGGGTTTTCAGCTAAACTGCGTTCTACCTGTTTGAGTCGTGCGACTTGTTCGTTTGAAAAAAACGGTCCCGCTAAATAGACATGCTTCATCCTGCCAAGCACTCCTTTCCTGACCCCTTCGCCGCCAATCGTTGGATCAACGACTCAACGTCAGATAGGAAAAAGAGCGTTTCCGGCAGTTCAGCCCAAGCAAAGCTGGAAGCTTCAAACATTTTTAGCAGTGGCTTCAGTCCATCCTTCAAGCCTTCGTTCATCAACACACCGATTGGCTTGACTGGCAATTTCCCAAGAGTCATAAAAGAGCATATTGATGACAACTCCTCTAGTGTACCAAATCCACCAGGTAATACAAGGTAGGCATCGCTCATTTCCAGCAATTGTTGTGTTTGCTCCTCCCTCGTATCCGTATAGAACTCGGTGTATGTGCTTGATCCAGTGACGATTGGCGGCAAATCTTCTGCAAAGGAACCTGATGGATAGATCCCCGTCACTGCGCCTTCTTTTTCAAAGACCCCATTAACGATCTCCCTCATCAAGCCAGCCAAAGGGCCACAATAAACTAACGCGATGTGATTTTTTGCTAAGGCATTGCCGATGGCACGAGCGGTCTTTGCCAACTTTTCCTCATTTTCTAAACGGGTACCGCAAAATACAGTTACTCTCAAAAACAACAGCTCCTTCTTCACTACACCTGCTATTTTACACAATCTATTAAAAAAGTAAATACTACATATTGTGCTTTATTCAGATAAAAATCGATCTATTCACTATATATTGTATATATCCGTTTACATCTTTTCGCTTTCCCTTAAACGTTACAAACTTTGAAAATAGCAGATAAGAAAAAACAGAATCAGCTGCCATCGATTGCCTCAGTCCTCTTTCATCCCACATAAAAAAACACGATGCAGGTAGGCTCGTGTTTTTTTATCCATCACTTTTTTTCTCTTGTCCAAGCAAAATTTAGCAAAAATCTGTATAAAAAAATTATTTTTCGTCGGTGGCTGCTTTCAGCTTTTTCAAATCCTCTTGCTCGACAAAAAAGGTCACTTCTCCTGTTTCTAAATCGACGGATACTTTGACTTCAACCCCTCGTGGGAAAAACTTGCTGGCATCAGTCTCGATTTTCAAACGCATCGTTCCGTCTTTCAATCCAGCACCATAGGTCATCGTACGAAAGTTCTTTTTCATTCCTGCTCGCTCCTTTTTTAATAGCTCATCGACACTGCACCCATAAAGGGTACTCAGTTTCAATAAATTCAAACTGTCTGGTACCGTCTTGCCGGTTTCCCAATTTGAGATCGATGTGCGGGTCACTAAAATTTTTGTTGCTACTTCTTCTTGGCTCATTTGCTGTGTGACTCGATGGTTCTTTAGTGCTTCCCCAATCGTCATCTTGTCCTCCTTCTTCTACCTTAACGCAGACCTGCTGTGGTTTCTGCTCAAATCCATTGATATTACGGCATTGTCAAACAGTTTTGACAGGATTTTCTTAAACGAACTCTCCGTGATAGCGGTTTTCTTTCTATCATAGATGAAAAAAGAACAAATGACTAGAAAATGATTTTTTTATTTCGACTATATTACGACAAAAAAAGTAGCACGAATAAATCGTACTACTTGAGAAAACATGACCTGTTGTTAACGGTGGATCGTCACTTCTTTTTTGACTTCCACGGTGATGCGGCCATTTTTGATGACCACTAAACGTTCAGGAATATCGATCAGCACATCGGCTTTTCTCTGGGTATCTAAAAGAATCAAATCTGCGCGGTTGCCAACAGCGATCCCATAGTCTTTGATATTTAATGCTTTGGCGGTATTGGTCGTAATCATTGGCAAGACTGTCGGCAGGTCATCGGCGCCGCCTAAATGCGCCACTGGCACAGCCAACATAGCGATTTGAATCAAATCACCGTTGCCATATGGCGTAAAGGCGTTACGAATATTGTTGCTGCCTAAGCAAATATTCACACCGGCATCACGTAATTTGCGAATCGGCGTCACGGCACGACGAACGTTGTAGGCATCGTTTCTAGCACCTAAGTGTAAGTCGGTCGCAGGCAACGGCATCACATTGATTTGGGCTTTGACCATCAAATCGATAACTTCTGCCAGCTGATCCGGTTCCATGGCGTGCAGCGCAGTCAAGTGTCCTACAGATACCCGACCTTGGTAGCCTTCTGCGATGGTTTTTTCACACAGGTAGACGATCGATGTATCGTCTGCTTCGTCAGCAAAATCCTGATGCAAGTCAATGTCTTTGTCAAATTGTTTGGCGATCTCAAAGATCAAGTCGATGTGTTCATTGGCTGGCGCATCATTGTAAGGAATGCCGCCAACGACATCGGCGCCTTTCTCCATCGCTTCAATCATCATTTTATCCGTTCCGGGTGCTTTAAAAATTCCTTCTTGCGGAAAGGCAACAACCTGAATGTCGATCAGGTCTCGGTATTCTTCTTTTAAGCGCATGATGGTGTCAAACCCAGTGAAGCCTTGCGCCGGATCAAATTCGGCATGGGTGCGAACAGCAGTGGTGCCATGTATGATCAGCATTTCTAATGCACGTTTCGCTCGATCATAAATATCTTCTTCGGTAAAAGTCGGTTTGAGCTTTGCCGTAACTTGGATCGCTTCTTGTAATGTACCTGAATTATTAGGTTCACGATCGGCAATCAAGGCTTTGTCTAAGTGGATATGACTTTCGATCAATCCAGGGATCACCACTTTGCCTTTCGCCTCAATCGTTTTTGCTGCTGATTCTTCAATGTTGGGTGCAACTGCGGTAATTTTTCCTTTTGAAATTGCAATGTCTACTAATTCTGCATCGTCTTCAAGACGTGCTTGTTTGATCAATATATCCATGTTTTCCTCCTATCCATCAGCCAAACACTAAGCCGATGACTAATAATAATACGGCTGCTAAACTCAACCACTTCACGTTTCCTTTGACTACATCCAGAATCGGAATTTGGAAACCAGAAGATAAAGCTTGCATCGTAATGTTGACGAAACTCATTTGACTGCCGAGTCCAACCCCCATCGTTACAAAACCAAGAGCTAACACTGGGAAGCCTAATGAAACGGCAACTGGTAACACTAATGTTAATACGGAGCCGACATAGGCACCTGCGGGAATCCCAATCAAGACACCCGTCAAGATCGCCACGGGAACGACGATCGCTGCGGGGGCATTTTGTGCCGCACCGGCAATAACAGCAAACGTCCCAGTTTCAGCGATCACGTTGATGAAGGCTAAAAAGATCCCCACTTGGAACAAGCGGGTCAAAATATACGTGGATCCGTCCACCATCGCTTCCACCGATTGATTCATCGAAAAGTCGGTACAAACAAAAATCAACGCCAACGTGACCACCATATAAACTAGCGGCGTAAAGAGGACAAAGCCGATCAGGTCATTGATCAACGGACCAAAGATGACCGCAAAAAGCAAGAAGATCGCAGGCAGTGTCGTTTTGAACAACTCGCCATTGCTTTTGTTCTCATACTCTTGATTGGCTGATTCTTTGAAGCCTAGATGACGACGCTTAGTCCCGAAGAATGCCAATAAAATCGCCAAACCAACGAATAACAACCAAAATGGGCGCATTTGATCGACATAAGAAGCGACACTAAAGCCGCCCAGTTCAGACACGATACTAGATTCCAAAGAGGCAGGAGAGGTCGTAAAGGAGACAGCTGCCGCTAACGACATCGCTGCGATCAATTCGGGTACCACCCCAACTGCCGCAAATGCTAATGGTGCGATCACCATCGCACTCCCGCCGCCGATCCCAGACATATAAGTCGCTGCTGCCAATAAGATGACAATAAAACCAGCCACATATTCCACTTTTCCTTTGGTCCCTCTTTTGGCTAAGGTTAAGGCTGCCGTATAACTACCGGCTTTGAAGACCGCCATCGCTACAGCGGAATTGATGATTGGCACCGTAATACTTAACATCGTCGGAATAGCTTCCAACAGTTGCGAATTGGCTTCAGCTAAACTGATCCCGCCAATAATCATCGCCAATATCCCAGCAATCAAGCCAGCAATGATCATATCTACTTTTTTAAAGAGTAAAACCAGTACTAACACTAACGGAATCAGTACTAAAAATGCTTTGACTCCAGTTGGTGCAACGATCTCATTGATCGCTTCTGC
Source organism: Enterococcus sp. AZ095a (assembly GCF_050546735.1). Classification (NCBI taxonomy): domain Bacteria; kingdom Bacillati; phylum Bacillota; class Bacilli; order Lactobacillales; family Enterococcaceae; genus Enterococcus; species Enterococcus sp. AZ095a. The sequence goes on from NZ_CP172953.1 coordinate 2,514,698, forward strand.
CGCAAACACTGTTCTTTCTGAAAAGATAAAAAGAATGAGAGCCATAAACAGTGAGACGAACGTTCCCTTTTTTTTCATCACATTTCTCCTAACTTATATGAATCTTCATATAATAAATGTTGTGTTGCTATGGGGTGTTGCTGATTGATTTTTCCGCTGATTTTTCTCTGGTGTTTCCCACCTTCTTTCCTCGAAGAAAGGAACCAAGCAAAAGGAACCTGCTTTTTCGACCTTTTTCGCCACTTTTTCTTTCTCTATTATAATTCTTGTTGTTAACGCTTTCTTTGGACATTATTCTAAAATAAATCTTCGTTTTTTATCCAATTGGCTAAACGCGCAGAAAAAAGCGCGGCCTGTGGAGAAAAGAGCCTTCATTTGATCCTCTGGCCTTTTCTCGGAGCCCCGCTTTTTTGATGTATCTTCTGACTATGATCGTTTTTCCCCTCGGTTTGTCCAGCGTTTCAGTTTATAAAAAAGCATCAGTTGCTTGCGCGCTCGCTTGATCCGCTGGTAGCGCTTGGGCTGCTTCTTGTAAAATGCTTGATGGTAGTTTTCCGCTGGCCAAAAGGGTGCAGCCATGCGGATCTCGGTCACGATGGGTTGCTGATAATAACCAGATTGTGCTAGTTCCTTTTTGGCTCGTTGCGCAAGCACTTCTTGCTCAGCAGTCGTATAGAAAATGATTGGACGATAAAAATTGCCGCGATCTTGAAATTGTCCGAAAGCATCTGTCGGGTCTGTCACTTGCCAATACAACTGTAACAAGTCCTGATAGGTGATGATTTTGGGATCAAAAATGATCTCTACTGCTTCGACATGCCCTGTTGTTCCACTTAGTACTTGATCATACGTCGGATTCGGGACTGTTCCCCCAGTATACCCCGACAAAACGGAAAGAATGCCCGGCTGGTCTTCAAAAGGCTCTACCATACACCAAAAGCAGCCGCCAGCAAAAATAGCCACTTCTTGTGCTTTTCCACCTGTTTCGGTCGGCTCCACGGAAACTTCTGCTGGTTGGGCTTTGCTTGTTTCTTCATTCATTGCCTTTTTCGGTGCTGGCTGGCTGATTGTTTGATAAAACTCGGCGACATTCGGGGTCAGATTGTTTCTCAGTGCCAAAGGACGCAACGACGCTTCTAGTTTTTCCAAAACCCGCCTGGTCTGTTGGTCTTCAAGACTATTTGACGATTCCTTTTCGTGTTTGCCTGCTTTTTGTTTGGTCGCCAGCTGGGTTTCCAAGGTATTTTTCGCTTGCACCAGTTGTTCTCGTTCCCACTGTCTCGTGCCAGGATGCAAGATCAAATTATAGATTTCTGACAGCCACGCCATCGTTGTTTGCTTCATCACCATTGCCCCTTTGCCTCATGAACGAGCCGCTTTTACTCCTTGTTTGGTTGCACTGTACCATAGTTTCGCCGATTCGCCCAATTTGATGCCCAAAAAACGTTCGAGAGAAATCCTCGAACGTTTTTGGCTTTTGTATGGGTTAGTTCTTATTCATCCTCTGAGGGATCAGCTCAGTATCATTGGTGGGTACGCAATTGGGCATTCATTTTTTTTTAGAAACATTGAAGCGGAATGAGATAGGATTGCCAATTTCAAAGAGTGATCAAGAACCACTCAATGCAAATGAACCTTTGCCTTTGTTGGTAAATACGCAATTTTTCTACAATCCGTTTAAATAGTCATCGGTTTTCATCACCGTAGAGAAGGTTTCCAACGCCGATAAAAACGCTCGTTGAACAGCTTCCGCAGGAATTTCGTGTGCTTCAAATGTTAATGCTTTCGTTGCCGTGGCATCAGAAATCAGTATGGGCTGATAACCGAGTTCTTTACTAGCTCTTGTGGTTGAATCGATGCACATATGCGTCATCATCCCAGTGATGATAACTTGTTGAACACCTAAAGAGTCTAACGTCTCTTTTAAATTTGTTTCAATGAAGGAGTTAGGAAAGTGCTTTTCGATAATAATAGAAGAATGCGTTGTTTTTAACTGTTCATGCAGCAGTACACCTTCGGTCCCTCGTTCAAAAAAATCAGCTGCTTCTTGATCGTTGATGTGTTGGATATAGATGATCGGGAGTTGCTTTTCGATAAAAGACGCTTCTAGTTTATTTATGTTTGCAAGCGCCTGTTCAGGGGAATGAAGGGCCATTCTTCCTTCTTTAAAATAATCATTTTGGACATCAATAATTACTAAAGCTTTTTTCATAGAATCACCATTTCTTTTCTTATTTGTTATAATCCAGTATAAATACATATGAACCTACAACAAAGTGTCTCTTGAAAAAGATAAAGTCAATTTACTTTCATTATGAAAGGAGGAACCCTTATGGACATCATCGATGAACAAATCCTAGCTATCCTGAAACACAACAGCAAATTATCGAACAAAGAAATCGGCGAAATGGTCCACCTGACGGGACAAGCCGTGGGCAATCGGATCTTGAAATTGCAAGATGAGAGAATCATTCAGCGATTTAGTATTGTAGTAAACTATCCAAGTACGCAATATATCCGATTTTTTATGGATTCAAATCGCTTTACAGCTTTTGAAGCCTTCGTGAATCAATACAAAGAAATTGAGGTCTTTCATAAAGTTTCGGGTCAAGCTTGTTATCTCTTGGTCAGTCATTTTACAGATGTAACCTTCCCTTTATTTATAGAGAGTCTCTCAAAATGGGGCAGGTATAGTGTAGAAACCTTTGTGGCTGACAAACTCAATCATGGGGATGTTTGATGTTAGCGGCTGTGGGCTAGTCCTCCATTCATTAGATTCCTTGATAAATTTATCGAAGACTCAATCGTCGAAATTTTGGCAATGATGCCTAGCAGCAGCGTGCCGAATTCAAACATCGCCAAGCATAAAGTATTAAGACTGCTAGTGCAAACACAAAAGCGCCCCCATTGCCTTGTTTATAAAAGTATCGTTCAGGATCACGGGAATAGAGCTAGTATCTTAAAGATTGCAATGGAGTATAATGTTACGAGACAAAGCGTTTATAGAATAAAAGAAAACAGCATGGTCAACATCGATTAGATGATCATGCTGTTTTTATCTACTTACTTTTTGAAATACTGTTCTAACTTTTATCAATAACTCATCAACCAAGTGCTCATGCGCTTTTTCCAAAAAAACACATGCTCTGGCTTCATAATCAATTGTCGTTAATTGATCCAACAATACTTTTCCTGTTGTCTTCATTCCATAATCTGGATTAATACTTACATATAACGGATAATTTCTACTTGTACTAGAAATTGGAGCAACGGTGGCAACGTTACTATAATTTGCAATCATGTCATGACTTAAAACAATATAGGGTCTTTTTCCCGTTTGTTCATGTCCAGAACGAGGAGCTGTATCCAATAACAAAATATCCCCTTGTCTAGGTTTTCTTACCATTTTTCATTCCCTACTGCTTCACCTAAATGTTGAATTACCACATGATTTTTCTCAGCAGAGTAATTTTCAAATAACTCTTCAATCGTTAACTCGTTTTCTAAATTTGCTGCTTCGATGATTAGCCGTTTATGTCCGTTTACTTCTTCTTGTATTATCTTCACTTTGTCATCAGTATGAATGCCAAGATACTCCATAATGTACTTTGGCAATCTAAGACCGTTACTATTGCCCCATTTTTTTATAGGTAGCATTTCCATGCGCGACACCTCTTTCTGTATATACATAGTATAACATATATCGCGACAGAGTATATACATAATTATCCTTTTTGGTCGATTCACCTATATTCATTTAAAAAGAATTGTTCTTACAAGTTTACACTGCTGTGCTAATAAAAATTTGTAGTATACCAAAATGTCAAATTGCAGGACAATGACTGACATAAACGATTTGATTATAACCACGTTGATACGCTCTTTAGGTATTAACAATATTTGGATGCAAGTAAGTAGTAAACAACAGGGATTGCTGTCCCTCCCCTACTTATTCCTTCATGTGTTCTATATTCGATAGCATAGCTAGTTCGAAAAAATAGTTAACTTTCCCACTAATCAGGGAGCCAACAATTTCTTCAATAGGAATACCTGCAAAACCGTCACCCATGGCTTTATTAGAAAATACTGGGTCGTTTACTTTATCCGAATTTATCACTTACATGTACACCTAATTTAAATTTTTCTCTATTTAAAAAAAAGAGAAAACAATAACTCCCACTATAGACTATTTTTTTCACGGTAATACCTCAAGTGGGGGTTACCATCCATATTTCGGAAAATAGAAGTAGAGGTAATTAAATTTCAAATTTATTAGGTTTTCTTTATCTATTCGAGTGGATATCACGGGTAGTTTTTTATTTTCCCTGTGATATAATAACCTTGCGAAACGATAGAAAGTTTATAGCACTACAGCACAAAGGCGCTCCCTAACCGCGACGAAAGGGAGCGCCTTGTTTATGCTAGTTGCGACTGCTAGCATGTGAGTTGGATAGCAACTTGCTTAGTTATCGTCTTTGTCTTTCTCATCCAACCAGTGAGAAAATAGTTCGATGACTATACCAACAACAATTGGTGCGACAACCAACGATAGATAAATCATATACACTATACCCTCCACAGGGGGAGTAGAAAGTATTCATGTTACGGAAATTACACACAGTTATTTTTCAAAGACATTAAGTGATGTTCACGTTTCTTCCTTTTGCAACGTCATGATGACTGGACCTTCTTTGGTGATGGCGATCGAATGTTCATATTGGGCACAATAGCTCCCGTCAATCGTGCGTGCTGTCCAGCCGTTTGGGTCCATCTTCATGCGCCAAGTGCCGGTCGTGATCATCGGTTCGATGGTGATCGTCATGCCCTCTTTCAAACGAATTCCTTTGCCAGGTAACCCGAAATGAGGAAAGAATGGTTCTTCATGAATGGTTGGGCCAATGCCGTGAGCAATAAAGTCCCGCACGACACCATACCCTTTTTCTTCAGCGAAGCTTTGGATCGCATAACCAATATCGCCGACTCGGTTGCCAACCTGTGCTTGCTCGATGCCTCTCATCAAGGCTTCTTTCGTGACTTCCATCAGTGCTTGATGTTCTGGCGAAATCTCTCCTACAGCATATGTCCAACAGCTGTCAGAGATTGCTCCTTTGTAATCGACACAAAAATCGACTTTGACGACATCGCCTGATTTTAAAACATATTCTGAAGGGAAACCATGACAAATCTCTTCATTGACACTGATACACGTCGCAAATTCATACCCTTCAAACCCGATTTGCGCGGCTGTTGCCCCTGCAGCTTCTATCTGTTGATGGACAAAGGCGTTGATTTGGTTCGTGGTGATACCGGGAACGATTTTTTCCCGTAGCTGCTCGTGAATACTTGCCAAGATACGACCAGAAGTTTTCATTTGTTCGATCTCTCGTGGGGATTTTAATGTGATCAATAGATGATCTCCTTTCCTTAAATAGCCATTACCATGTTTCTTTTAATAATACACCTCATCTAGAAATAAGCCATGAGAAGGCACTGTTTCACCAGCTGCTTGTCGTACTTTATCGGCTAACACTTGATCGATCACTTCTGGCGGTAGCGTGCCATCGCCAATGGCAATCAGTGTGCCTGTCAAGATTCGGACCATTTTATGCAAAAAGCCGTTGCCTTTGAAGGTAAACCGCAATAGGTCGCCTTCTGGTGTGATAGTGATTTCATCGATTGTGCGCACCGTTGATTTTTTTGATTTTTTCAACGCAGAAAAGCCAATAAAATCATGGGTGCCGATCAACTTCTCAGCCGCTTGCTGCATTTTTTCCAAATCAAGGGGCTGCGGGCAATGAAAACTGGTATTGCGAGCAAAGACCGATGGGATCGCGTTGTTCCAAACATAATAGCTGTATTGCTTGCCTTTAGCGTGATAGCGTGCATGGAATCGTTCAGGCACTTCTTCAATCTTGTTGACAACGATGTCTTGCGGCAAATAGCGGTTAAAGAACTGCTGCATCTCTGGCAAACTCATTTGATGGGTCGTCTTGAAATTTGCCACTTGTCCTCGAGCATGCGTGCCCGCATCGGTTCTACCAGAACCCACGATCTCAATTTCTTCTCCCGTCAATAATTTGATGACCCCTTCAACTTTTTCTTGGATCGTTTTTTCAGAATCTCCTAGTCGTTGCCACCCTAAGTAGCGCTTGCCGTCGTATTCAATCGTTAGTTTGATATTTCGCATGGTTGTTGCTCCTTTTTACCGGTAGTACCGGTGGTTAATTTTTTCTATTATACTGCTTAAGATATTTACTTATGATACGGCGCTCCCGTATTGATTCGATACGCGCGATAAATCTGCTCCAATAAGATCAGTTTCATGAGTTGGTGGGGGTAGGTCATTTTGCCAAAGGAGATTTTGGCATCACTGCGAGTCATGACTTCTTGGCTTAAGCCTAGGGAGCCGCCGATGACGAAGGTCAGTTGGCTTTTTCCTTGGATGCCGAGTTGATCGATTTGTTTGGCGAAGGCTTCGCTGGTGGGATTGGTGCCTTCGATTGCTAAGGCAAAGACATATTCGGTGTCTTTGATTTTGGCTAAAATGCGCTGGCCTTCTTTTTCTTTGATTTGCAGCATTTGGGCTTCACTCAAGGTTTCTGGCGCTTTTTCATCTGGTACTTCGACAAACTCAAGCTTTGCGTATGCCCCCAATCGTTTGGCGTACTCGTTGATTCCTTGAACGAGGTACTTTTCTTTTAGTTTTCCTACTGTGACGATTTTGATTTTCATAGGTTCCTCCTCGTTATCCCCTTATTTTATGAAAATGTGGACAATGCTATCCACAACCTTTTACACACTTTGACTTTCTTTGAAATCCTTCTATCTTATCTATAAAACTGCGACACTTCAACGATTTCTTCATCCACCCAACCAACCCCATCAAGTTTGTCCACACACTGTGGATAAAAAGACCTTTACTTCTCCCCAGATTTCTCTGCTATTTTTATTCAAAAATGAACGGGTCTTACGAAGAAAATTTCATCGTTTGAAACAGATTCTTACGCAACTTCTTCATATTTTTTTCAAAATCTCTTAGTAGACTAATCTCAGATAGAAGGAATATACTGATTATAACGAATTATTCATTAAGGGGGAAATAGTAATGGCAAGAAAATATGTCACACCAGGTAAGAAAACTTCTCCTGGTTTATTAAAACGATTAGGTATTGGGATTTTAGGCGGTATGGTCGGCGGATTATTGACCTTCGGCGGTCTATATCTGGCAATGGGTTCATCCTTGAGTTCAACACCAGAAACCACGACCAACAGTGGGGTCCAAGATTCTAACGGGCAAACACAAGTATCTAATGTCAAACTTGATGTGACCAGCGATGTCACTGAAGCAGTTGAAAAAGTACAAGATTCCGTCGTTTCTATCATTAATTTACAACAAAGTCAAAGCAACGATTGGAACAGCCTCTTTGGTCAGCAAGGTGGACAAAGTGAAGGCGATAGCCAAAGCGAAGACGACAGCGCCTTAGAAGCTTCTTCTGAAGGTAGTGGGGTCATCTACAAAATTGATGGCGACGATGCCTATGTCGTAACCAACAACCACGTCGTTGAGGGTCAAGATGGTTTGGAAGTTGTCTTAGCAGATGGTACAAAAGTCAAAGCTGAATTGGTAGGTACCGATTCTTACACAGACTTAGCCGTCTTAAAAATCTCTTCTGAAAAAGTTACAACTGCCGCAACATTTGGCGATTCAAGTGCCTTGAAAGTCGGCGAACCAGCAATCGCGATCGGTTCTCCTCTAGGCTCTGACTATGCAAACTCTGTGACACAAGGGATCGTGTCTTCCTTGAATCGTCAAGTAACAAGCCAAAACGAATCTGGTGGTACGATCAGTATCAATGCGATCCAAACGGATGCTGCGATCAACCCAGGGAACTCAGGTGGTCCACTGATCAACGTTGATGGTCAAGTGATTGGGATCAACTCAAGTAAAATCGCCAGCACCTCGGGCTCTGCTTCAGGCGTTAGTGTCGAAGGAATGGGCTTTGCGATCCCAAGTAACGATGTCGTTGAAATCATCAATCAACTAGAAGCAGACGGCAAAGTGGTTCGCCCTGCACTAGGGATCCAAACGATCGATTTAGGTTCCATCACATCACAACAACAAGAACAAATCTTGAAAGTTCCTTCATCTGTAACTTCAGGCGTTGTGATCTACTCAGTCAACAATGCAACACCAGCAGAACAAGCAGGATTGCAACAATATGACGTTATCACGAAAATCGATGATACAGAAGTCAGCACAACAACTGATCTGCAATCTGCGTTGTACAAACACAAAGTCGGTGACACGATCACTGTAACCTTCTATCGTGGCGATGAAGAAAAAACAGCAGAAGTAAAACTTTCCGTTGATACATCGATCAACGAACAATCAACAGACAGCAGCAACTAAGCAGCCAATCACCAAAACCAATCGAAACAATCAAAAAATGAACTGCCGCAAAAACAGGAAGCGGCAGTTCATTTTTTTAGGCTTTACCGACCGGAAAAGCTTCACCTACAACGGCATCTTGAGGCAGCTCAAGGATGCCTTTTTTTATTGGGGCACCTTCTAAATGTAGTTCTTTAGCAGAACAGATCATTCCGAAGCTTTCTACGCCACGAAGCGTCCCCGGCCAAATCATCAAGCCATCCGGCATCATTGCGCCAGGTTTTGCGACAACGACTTTCAATCCTTTACGAATATTGGCAGCGCCACAGACGATTTGCAAGACTTCCCCATCTCCAACTTCTGTTTCCGTGATAGACAAATGGTCGCTGTCTGGATGTTCCACACAAGACTTCACATAGCCAACGACGATTTTTGGTTCTGTGTCTGCAGGCAGTTCTTCGCTGAATCCTGCTTCTTTGATCATGGTGTTCAATTGTTGGATTTGTTCTTTCGTCAACGTCACTTGACCACGGCCTTCGATCGTCATCACTTCTGAGATCGCAAAAAAGTTCCAGCCAACGATCGTGCCTTCTTCATTTTTGATTTGGGCAACATTGCCTTTGCGTTCGACGGTTTGTTCTAATCCTTTATCATCTGCTGTGATGGCAAGCAGTGTATCACTGACATATTCTTTGTTATAAGCAAAAATCACGTTTTTTCCTCCTTAGGTACTTACACATTCCGCCCATAATCTTAACAAATTTTTCGGCATCCGTCATGGAATTTCTTTGTTTTCCTTGAAATTCTAGTTATTTTCAAAGACAAAAAAGCCTGAAAACCAGCTACTGCTCATTTGCTAAAGACAATGCTTCATTAGCGAGCAAAATCGCTGATTCTCAGGAACTTCCTTTTGTCACTTGTTACTACCATGCGAACTAAGGAAAAGAACACGGCAGCGACAAGCTTATTTTTTCAAAAATGACCTTACGCTTTGGTTTCTTCAGGAGATACGATCAGCACGTCGCACCGGGCTTCACGGATAACGAAGCTGGCGACACTCCCCATCATGAAGCGTTCCACGGCGTTCAGCCCGGATTGCCCCACCATGATCAAATCGATGTCGTATTGATCTGGTAATTGAGTGGCAAGAGCGTCTTTGATGGAGCCGTAAGCGACGATGCCTTCTACTAGATCAAAATCCACTGATTTTGCGTAGGCTTTGCAGTCGTCGATCAGATTTTTCGCCGTATCTTTTTCTTGTTCTAAGATGGAACTATCCAAAGGTGCATAGCCCATCATGGTCGGCACTTGCTGATCGATGATCGTTGCGGCATAGACCTTCCCTTGGTTTCGACGAGCGACTTCCACTGCTTTTTTGAAGGCTGACATCGCTTGATCTGAACCGTCGATCCCTACTAAAATATTTTGATATCTTTGTGCTTCCATCTTTTTCCCCTCCTATGCTGATTGTACGCTGGTTAAAAAGGCTTCGATCTCTTCTTTGGTTTTGCGATCCTTGTTGACTAACCGTCCCAGCTCCTTGCCGTCTTCGATAACGACGAGGCTAGGAATACCAAAAATGTTCCATTCAACCGCTACATCCATGTATTCATCACGGTCGACTTCGATAAACTGAAGCGCTGGAAAATCCGCTTCGATCTCAGGCAATTGCGGTTTGATATATCGACAATCGCCACACCAATCGGCGGTGAAAAAGAAGACATTTTTGCCTTTCTCCACATATGTTGCTAACTCTGCTAAATCTTTTGGAATAATCAAATACTCACCACTTTCTTTTCTTTAAGTATACACCTTTCTTTCAGGGACTACCAACTGACATGCTGATCTTGCAAAGCCCTGCAGAAAAAAAAGAGACAACGGGTGGCTGTCTCTTTGCTTTCGTTCGTTCTCGCTTATTGTCCTGCCAAAATCGTATCAACGGTTGAACGATCCAAACCTTTCAAGACTTGAATCACCATTTCCCGTGCCGCTTCATAATCAGCGATACTGAATAGGGTTTGGTGGGTATGGATGTACCGTCCAGGAACACCGATAACTGAACTTGGGATCCCTTCATTTGCCATGTGTGCCGCACCAGCGTCGGTACCACCTTTTGAAACAAAGTATTGATAAGGAATGTTGTTGCTTTCTGCTGTATCCAACAAGAATTCTTTCATCCGTGGCAACATGATCATGCCTGGATCATAGATTCGCATCAAAGTCCCGGCTCCTAGATGACCAAAGGTGCCATTTTTCGTGACTGTGTCATCCGCTGGCGAGCAATCGACCGCAAAGAACAAGTCTGGTTTGAATTTTGTCACAGACGGACGAGAACCCCGTAAGCCGACTTCTTCCTGAACGTTGGCACCAGCAATCAACGTATGGCCTAATGTTTCCTCTTTCAAGGCTTCAAGTGCTTCTAATACGACCGCACAGCCGTAACGGTTGTCCCAAGCTTTCGAGATGATGTTTTTCCCATTTGCTGTTTTGATGGTTTCCACTTGTGGAACGATCGTATCGCCAGGACGTACGCCAAAGCTTTCTGCTTCTTCTTTTGATTCAAACCCAGCATCAAACAAAATATCTGTCACTTCGACATTTTTTTGACCGCTGCTTCCTCGCAACAAATGTGGCGGTACTGAAGAAGAAACGCATGGGTAATCGCCCTTCGCTGTTTTCAATGTAAACCGTTGAGCAGAAACTACATAAGGGTTCCATCCACCTAAAGGAGTGACTTTGAATAAGCCGCGATCGGTGATCGTCGTCAATAAGAAACCAACTTCGTCCATGTGAGCAGCTAACATCACTCGTGGTGCATCTGCTTCTTGGTGGTGACGCAAACCGAAGATGCCGCCTAAGCCATCTTGTTGGATTTCATCTACCAATGGAGTCATCGCTTCACGCATATACGCTCGCACGTCGTGTTCAAACCCGCTGGTTCCTTGTAACTCCGTTAGTTCTTTGATACGTTGAAATGTTTTTTCTTCCATGATCATTCGAGAAACACGTATCAGTTGTTTGCTGCCCCAAAGAAACAAAGCTGCTTTTTTTGAAAAAGCAACGCTTGCTGTGGCTGTGTTTTCCAGCAATTTTCGGGTGAAACAACGGATGTGCTCTCTTCCTCCTTATTTCTACTGATATTCTTTATTATAGCGCAAATTTCTATTGTTGGTTATTTTTCTTATAGAATATTTCTAAACTATGGTAAACTATTGTTAAGAGAACCTGTGCTTTCACCGAGATCAAAACATTCGGGAAAACTTACTTTAGGAGGGACATTAGATGGAGAATGAGCATCCATTGCATTATTTTAAAAATGGACTGACCATCGGTTTAGGTCTTGGCTTTGCAGGAGGGATTTTTTCAACGATCTGGTTGAAGAAAAGGCAAGCCATGAATGCCGATGATGTCTTAGACAATATAAAAGCGGCGTTTATCAAAGAAGGACCGATCGAAGGTTCTTGGATCAATTTCGAAAAACAACCTTTGCGCAAATTTGCGATCACTTCCCAAGGATATACTGGCGGCATCACCCGCACCGAAGACGGACAGCTTGTCACCTATGAATTTTTGGCAGATGCTCATACCGGCACCGTCTTAGATATCCAACGAGCAATCGTGGAATAATTACTGCACTTACGACCAGCTTCTTAAGAGGCTGGTCTTTTTTCTTTTTAAGCAGTTATCTTTCTGAAGTAAGGTCGCAAGGTCCAATACCACGACTTCATCGATGCTGCCGCCTTTTTGCCGATACGCCCATGCCCCACTTTCAAACAAGCAGTACAGCTGCCCTTTTTCTACCACGATCTGTTCAAGGTAATGGGGAAACTTGATGCGCCGCAACGCATGTTTGCGGGTCAGCACCGTTGCATCCTTTGAAAAGACCCATAACTCAGCCGACCCTGGTCCAAAGGAACGTGCCAGCAACAAGTATTCAGTGGTAAAGGCGACACTTTGGACTTTCGTGGTGGTGACCCTTCTCTTACGCGGCTTGATGCAAGGAGATGCTTTGCGACCGCTGTCTGAAAGAACAGGCAGCGGATAATTCGCCACCACGCCACCGTTTTTCAAGGCAAAGGTCCCTGAGACAAGTTCACCGCTATCGGCTGCCAAATAGGAGCTATGAGTGATGCCTGCCAATTCGATGACTTGCTGATAAGCGATCGGCTGACTGGTTGCCAAGGAATCATCTTCCAGCAGTGTCTGCAGTGAAACACACGCCACTCGTCCCATTCCTTTCCCAGTGATGGTTAGCCACAGCACTTGCGTTGCTCGATCAAAGACTAATCCGCCGACATGGGGGCGTTTTGGCAGAACCACCGTTTTCAGATGCCGTCCGCTCGTTCTTTCTATTATATAAAGCTGTGAGTGATGTTCCTGCTGCGAACAGTACGCAGAGAGGAACAAATAGTCCTCCGAAACGGCCAACCCTTGTGGGGTCATTGCCTGACACTGATCCGCATGCTTGTACAGCCTCGTTTCTGCTTTCGCCGTTGCCGTCGTTGCAACTGCGGCAGTAGCTTTTTTTAAACCAGGAACCAAAAGGACTGCTTCCCTTTTTGCCCCGGCTGCCAACCACGCTTTCCGCACACTGGGATAACGCTTCAGCTGAGCTGCCAGTGCTTGATTGTGGCCCGCATGTCGATGCTTTTTCAGCCAGTACACCACAAAAAGGCCAACCACAAACACGCCCAAAAGCAGCAAGATCTCTGTTTGTCTCATTGATTGGCCTCCTTGATGAATTCCCTCTTGTCGGCTGATTCATCAGCCGCTTATTGTTTGTCTAGCTGCAATAATGCTTAGACTACTTGTACTTCGACATCAATGTTGCCACGAGTTGCCCGAGAATACGGACAAAAATCATGGGCTTCTTCTGCGATTTTCTCTGCCTCGGCTTTTTCAACGCCTGGTAACGACACTTCTAAAATCACGCCGATTTGGTAACTGCCGTCCTCATGCTGATACAAAGACACTCTTGCTTTAACTTCGGATTCGGATTCGATGTTATGCTCTTTCAGCATATGCTGTACGGCACCGTTGAAACAAGAAGCATAGCCAGCGGCAAATAATTGTTCTGGGTTTGTGCCCTCACTGTGAAGACCCGGTTTGTCGATTTTCAGGTGAAAACTGCCATTTGGTGCTTCGACCTCTCCGACACGTCCGCCTCGATTGATCATCGCTGTTTCATATTGCTTTTTCATTGAACCTCTTCCTTTCTTTTTTTGACCTACTTCAAGTGTAACGACAATTTCCCGATATGACAAAAGGATTGCTTATGCTTCCTTAAAAACAAAAAAGGCAAACCCAGAAAAATCTGGATTTGCCTGTCTATTCGAGGTAATTACTACCCGAAATAAATGAATGGAAACAATTGCTGAATGGACTAGCCGTTTGAACGTCCTAAGAAGAATGAAACAACAGCAACTACAATAACCGCACCAATAATTGATGGGACGATTGCCATTCCAGCAAGTGATGGACCCCAAGAACCTAAGATTGCTTGTCCAATAGCTGAACCTACTAAACCTGCAACGATGTTGGCGATCCAACCCATTGATCCACCTTTATTTGTGATAGCTCCGGCGATCAAACCGATAATAGCTCCTACGATTAATACCCATAACCAATGCATATTTTTCTCCTTCTTTCTTTTAAGTAGTTATTACACATATTATGTTACGCTTAATCCCCGTTTTAGACAAAAGATTTGCACTCAATTTGCAAAAAAAATTTTCAAACCTTGTTATATTAACGTTTATCAGTACTTCTTAATTATCGTTGTAAGAGCTTTAATTCGTTTTTTTTAATATTCGTGCATTTTTTGAAATCGCTTTATTTTATATTTTTCATCTTCGACGCTAAACTGAGGGAGAGCCACTCTCATTTTGTCAGATAATTGGCACTTTTTACTCCTCAGTGCGTTTTAGGACAGCTATCTTTTCAGCACTTCAGCTATTTTTCATTAGTGAACGTTTCGATCGTTTCAGATTGGAAATGTCTTCGCAGATTCCCATGTTTGCTTCCAGAGCTCCCAGCGAAAGCGGTACTTATTTGAAAATGACGGGAAAATACTCAGAAAAAAACGGTGTGACTGTAGAATTTCCTGATTTGCCTTACGCGGATTTATTGAGGATTCTAGTCAGTGCCGACTGCAGCTATGCGCTTACAAAATACGATGCCATTTTTTCTTCCTCTATCATCGCCATCACCATGCTGCCGATTACCAATCATTATGACACTGGGGATCTTCTCCTTCCAGTGGCGGTGGAAGGATTATATCTAGCCCTTGATCGTCTTGAATGATCCGAAAAAATACACCTTGCAAGTGGCGAACCGCAGCTTGGTGGGCACTGAAAATATCCATTGGACGATTTTGATTGCTGCCTTGGTAATTTACATCTTGCCTTTGCTGCTGGTCTTTCTCGCCTTTCAGCGCTGGACTCTCGACAGCAATTTGGACAGCGGGTTAAAATAAAAAAATGCCAACTGCTTCGTCACACCATTCTCCTTTTATGGATGAACGGTGCCACAGAGCAGCGGCGCTTTTTATTTTGAAAAGTCTTTCCGTGACAAGTAAATGGCGGTTAATATCCCAACTAAAATAGCTAAACCAAAGACAATGATCGTACCGATGGCATTGTCTTTTCCTGGCAGTCCCCCGGTGTTGATCCCCCATAGCCCCGCGATCAAGGACGGCACAGCCACCACCAATGCCGCAGAATCTAAGTATTTCATCAGATGGTTTAGATTGTTGTCCATCATATCGGAGAACAAGCCACCAATGGTTTCTAACAAGTCGCGATAGATAGTGACCATTTTCATGGCAAACTTCTGTCGTAGCTTAATGTCATAAACGAGTGCTTCATTATCCAAACGATCCAAAAATTCTTTGCGATCCATCAAACGATCGACGGTATGGTTCTGATCCCGTAAGGTGTGATCCAGATAGACCATGTCTCGTTCGGTATCGGCTAAATTAAACAATTCGTTGTTTTCCGTCGTTTTACGAGCTGCTTCATCTAGTGCATCGATCTGTTTCTTCATTTCCTGCAGACCTTTGATGTAATGGGTGTAGATCATCAGCGTCGAGTAGGCAACAATATCTTCATACCGTTGAATATCTTGCTCATGCTTTTCAATCAGGCGTTTAATCAGTGTAGATTGATGAGAGACATAAGTGATTAAAAGATCTTTGGTATAAATAAACGTCACCGGTTCTAAACGATCTTCGATGCGGTCTTGTGTCACTTCTGACAAATCGATCAAGGTATAAAGAATCGGATGATTTAACTTAGTGTTACGTAAGTATTCCAAACGTGAGACTTCTTCCGGTTCATTGGCGCCAATAAAAATATCTTCGGGCAGTTGATACTTATCTAACAAGTGGCGTTGTTCCTCTGGATCTGTCCCAGAAACCACCAGCCAATTGTAATCTTCCTCCGAGGATTCCCTTATTTTTCGGTCGTCCATTTTGTAATACTGAAACATGGTGACTCGCTCCTTTTCTAATTCTCTCTTAATTTAACTATCTAACGCTTCTCGCTTTTTGTCAAAGTAAATGGCTTTTCTTTTTGGAGCTTTTTTCATTTTGAACTAAGTGCATTTTATTAGACGAACCTTTCGATTCATGAGAAACTTTTTATGGGCCCAATAAAAAATTTTAGGAGGAATAGTATGTTTCGTCATCAAAAAGAACTACAGTTTGAAGCTAAACCAGAAAAACCAAATCCGTTAGTTGCGAAATACCTTCAAGAATTAATCGGTGGACAATATGGAGAGATGAGTGTTGCCATGCAATACTTATTCCAAGGATGGAGCTGCCGTGGGGAAGAAAAATACAAAGATATGTTGATGGATATCGCTACTGAAGAGCTTGGACACGTTGAAATGTTAGCAACGATGGTTGCACGTCTGCTGGAAGGTGCACCTGTGGAAGATCAGGAAGCTGCCATGAAAAAAGACCCAACGATCGGTGCGATCATTTCCGGAATGAATCCGCAACATGCCATCGTTGCCGGCTTAGGACCACGTCCTGCTGATAGCGTCGGCAATCCATGGTCAGGTGCGTATATCATTGCTAGTGGCAACTTACTTGCTGATTTCCGTGCCAACTTAAATGCAGAATCACAAGGTCGTCTGCAAGTAGCACGCATCTATGAAATGATCGATGACCGTGGGGTCAAAGACTTACTTTCGGTCTTATTAGCGCGTGATAGCTACCACCAAAATCTTTGGGCAGCTGCCGTGAAAGAATTGGAAGAAAACGAAGGCTCGATTTTAGTGCCGACTACCTTTGACCGCAAAAACGAACGCTTAGATATCGCTTATGATTTCTATAACTTCTCAGAAGGCGACCAAAGTAAAGAAGGCTCTTGGGCGAAAGGCAAAGCCCTTGATGGTGAAGGCGAATACCAATGGCTAGACGAACCAAAGATCGAAGGAAAAGCGCCAAAACTCGATCAAGTCACACCAAAAATGTATGGCACACCGCCTGAAAAATAATTTAATCAAAAAGAGCAATTGTTTCTGAAACAGAAACCGTTGCTCTTTTTTCTTTGTCTGAGCAAGTTGGTTACGTTCCTGGCAAAAAAGCGTTAGAGTAGAATGTAAAGAAAAGGAGGAATCATTTTATGAAAGCACCTTTACTGACATTAAACGACGGCAATTTACGCCCCGCCGTGGGCATCGGTACCTATCAGATCCGCGGTGGCGAAGGGTTGAGCCAGCTGCAAGCAGCGATCGCTGACGGGTATCGATTGATCGATTCTTCAACCAATTATGACAATGAAGGCATTGTCGGCAAAGCGATCCGTCGCTCTGGTATCCCACGTTCAGAATTTTATATCACCTCAAAATTACCGGGAAAATACCATGGCTATGATGATGCCTTAACCAGCATTCAAGAATCCCTTGCTCGCATGGGACTCGACTACTTCGATGCCTTTTTGATCCACTGGCCATTACCAAAACGCGGCAAATATGTCGAAGCTTGGCAAGCCTTAGTGACCGCCCAGAAATTAGGTTTGATCCGTTCCATCGGCGTTTCCAATTTCGAGCCAGAACATTTGGATGCCATCATTGAAGCAACTGGTGTGACCCCTGCGCTAAATCAAATTGAGATCCATCCTTACTGGGTCCAAGAACGAATGGTTACAGAGAACAAAAAACGCGGCATCGTAACGGAAGCTTGGAGCCCATTAGGCCGCGGCAGCGATGCCCTGAAAGAACCACTGATCACTGAATTAGCTGAGAAATACCAAAAATCAGCTGGTCAAATCATCTTGCGCTGGCATGTGGAACGTGGCATTTTGCCCCTACCTAAATCAAGAAACCTCGCCCATCAACGAGAAAATCTTGCGATCTTCGACTTTGAACTGACTGAAGATGAAATCAATCAAATCAATCAGTTAAACAAAGCAGACGGCCGCATCGATGGTCAAGACCCAAATGAGTATGAAGAATTTGAATAAACACAACCAGCAGATTCTCCGCTATAAATGGAGAATCTGCTGGTTTTAGTTTATCTCAACTCAAAATGAAATGTTTTTATTTCGAAGGGTGACAAGGTAAATGAGACTTCATCTTTCCACTGCTCATTATTTAAAGGTATCTCCATTAAATCTGTTTCTTGCCAAAAACTGCTTGGCAACTGCAATGTAACCTTTCTAGTTCCTCCCGTGTGATCATGTAAGCGTAAAATCCACCCTTTGCCGGTTTCTGCTTGCTTGATGGCGTCGATGGTAACTGAGGTTTCACAGTCTATTTGCAACGGAAGCAACCAAGAATGTTCTCCGTTAATAACCGTTAATGGCGAGTTGAGGGACCATGCTTCTTCCATTGTTCCCCCATCGATGGCATCGTGCTCGTGGGCATAAAAACTGTAAGTAAATTTGTGATCGCCATCGTCAGCCAGTGGATCAGGATAGATAGCGCCTTTAAGCAAGGTCAAGCTTAATTGATTTTCCTTAACAGCATAACCATATTTACAGTCATTCAATAAACTTACCCCACAATATTTTTCTGAAAGATCTGCCCATTGGTGGCCTACTGTTTCAAACTGAGCCAATTGCCAACTGGTATTAGCATGGGTAGCTCGTTTTACATTTCCGTACTGAATATCAAATACTGCTTCAGTTGATCGAATTGCTGCATCAAAGTTTACCTTCAACAGTTGTTGGCGTTCATGCCATGACACGTTTGTTAAAAAATCGATTCGTTGTGTATGAGCATAGACCCGCATTTCCTGATGTATCTGCGAATTACCAAACGTATACTCAAATACTACGGAAGCGTAAAGCGCATTATTTGAGCGTAATCGTATTTGATCGGCTTGAAGCACTGTTGCTTTTTCTTGATAAAAACTATCGATATCCCATGCATCGTAATTTAAAGGTTTGTCTTCAAATAGCTGAAAAACATTCCCTTTTCCTTCCAACATTTCTCTACCTAGTTTCTTATCAAAAATGCTGATCAAATTTCCCGATGTTTCCCATAAAATTCGCAAACGATCGGTCTCAAGCGCTCCCTCTGTGAACTCAGCGAGCGGTTTGATGTCTTTATTTTCTGCTATCGGTTGAAACTTTATCATCACCTGACTCATTGGCGGAACATTTGTCACAAGAACAGACTGTTTTTCTCCATCAAAATAAGCCGGAAGTTCTTTTCCTTGTGAATCAATAAAGCGACCTTCTTGTAAAAGTGGAAGTTCAATCAGTTCATTCCTTGACCAGCTAGCTGTATTGATGACTGTATACTTTTGATTAGCAGGTCCATCTAATTGTTCAAATAACTGTTGAATGGTCTGAGTCACGACGGCAAACTCTGCTCTATGGTCTTGATAAACTTCTTTGATCGAAGAACCAGGAATAATATCGTGGAATTGATTACGAAGAACCGTCTCCCATGTTTCAAAAAGCGGATCCTTAGGATACTCGTCTTCTTTGCTGGCTGCTAAACATGTATAGAGAATCTCAAGTTCCCGTAGAGCAATTTCAGCTTTTCGATTCATTTTTTTGACAAACGCTTGCGAGGTATAGGTTCCTCGATGATATTCCAAGTACAATTCGCCATCCCAACGAGAGACCAGCGGCTTATTTTGTTCTACTGTCTGATGCAGTCGTTCAAAAAAGGCTTTCGCTTTTCCTGTTTTGACTTGCGGCAATCCTGGAATCTGGTCAAGGCGTCGTCGATTTTCCAGCATCTCTCTAGTGACACCGCCTCCGCCGTCCCCATGACCGTAAGACAGCAGAAATTCTTGATTCAAACGCTTGTCTTGATATCCGTCGTAAATTCCTTGAACGGTCTCCGGAGAAAGCGTTCCATTGTAGGTATAAAACCATTCTTCTGCCCATTCATCCGTTTTACCATCAACTGGCGTGGTGATAAAATGCGTCAAAATATCTGTCCCGTCGATTCCCCGCCAATAAAAGGTATCATGAGGCATCCGGTTATATTGATTCCAGCTGATTTTGGTCGTCATAAACGTCTCAATGCCGGATTTTTTCAAGATTTGGGGCAGTGCCCAAGAATAACCGAACACATCCGGAAGCCACAAGAAATGCATTTCTTTGTCAAATTCTTCCTTCACAAATTTCTTCCCATGGAGTATCTGACGGACCAATGATTCGCCTGACGGTATATTGCAATCGGCTTCCAGCCACATGGCTCCGTCCACTTCCCAACGGCCTTCTTTGATCCTCTTTTTGATTTTCTCATAAAGTGCTGGATAGCTTTCTTTGACATATTTGTATAGCTGAGGTTGGGTTTGTAAGAAAATATATTCTGGGTATTGTTCCATGAAACGTAAAACCGTTGAAAAACTGCGGACAGCTTTTTCCCCTGTATGCTTCAGCCGCCACAACCAAGCAACATCGATATGTGTATGGCCGATAGCCGTCACAGTGATCTCCGAAAGTTTAGGTATTTTTTGCAGTTCTTGATTTAAATAATGATCCGCTTCCTCAACGCTATGGTAAAAAGAGATAGATCCGGGTACCTGCCACTGAATCAAACGAAAGGCATCATCTAAAAGATTCAACAGCTTGTATCGTATCGGTTCATTTTCCGGTAACCCATCGATAGTTTTCGCCATCATATCAGCGAGAAAGAAACAGTCATCAGCAGCTAAGTATCTTTTTGCCAAACAAGCTTGCCGAAACTCATGCCGTTGAATGACTTCAGCCCCACCGCCTTCCAAGCCCGACCATAGTTTTAAATCAAGTCGGATGGTTTTCCCTCGGTAATGATCCGCCAGAAAAATCTCTGTATGATTCGAATCGACACCCTGATAAGGTTCACCATCGATCAACAGCAAGGACTCAAAGCCTGAATTATAGCCACCACCTGTACGACCAAAATCGATCAGTAACCATAAGTCTTCCTCCTCTGGAACTGTCAATTCATGATGAGCCCAAATATAACGGTCTCTCCCTTGCCAGAAATCGCTAACTGAAAGTGTAAAGTCCCACTCTTCTGGTGGGTGTTTTTCCGTTTTTGACTTATCTTCTTTTGCCGACCACCTTGTAAGGTCTTGTACTTTTTGAAAACGATACGCTTTTAGTTCAGCGATTCGTTTCGTTAATTTTTTTGTCGTATGAAATGGATCTTTCATCCTTTCGTCGCTCCTCCCATGCTAAATCCTTTAGACATATACGTTTGTGACAAAGCATATAAAATGACGACTGGTAAGGTATATAGCACCGAAAAAGCGGCTAAACGGCCATAATTGACCATACCAAAGTTGCCGAAAAACTGAAAGATCGAGACTGATGCCGGCATTTTTTCGGGTGACTGAATCAAAATATAAGGAACAAAGAAGTTGCCCCAGCTTCCAGTAAAAGTAAAAATACCAACCGTACAAATACCTGGAACCATCAGCGGCGCTACGACTTTTCGCACCCCTTGCCATGTTGAAGCCCCATCGACCCAAGCGGACTCTTCTAAGTCGATTGGTACCGAATCCATAAAGTTCTTCATCATCCAAATCCCATAAGGCAGTGAGGACGCCGTCAAGAAGAACGTCACCGCCAGTAACGAATCTTGAAACTTCAAAAAGATAAACAGTTGATAGACCGGCACGATGACAGCAGTCATCGGTAATGAGGTCATGAACAGCACCGCCATCAAAAAACTTTTTTTATATCTTAGCTGATACCTCGACAAGGGATATGCTGCCAAAACACATAAGACAACAACTAAAATCGATTGACAGCCGGACAAAAGCAAGCCGATTCCGAATGACCGAATGATAGTTTGATCAGAAAGGATCGAAGCAAAATTTTCAAATGATACTGCTTCAGGTAATTTCAAAGTTTGAATAGCGCCCGGATCAATAGAGGCGATCAGCATCCACAACAATGGGAGCAAAAACAATAAAGCTAATACTGCCAAAAGCAGATAATGAATCATGGTCTCCAATTTTTCACTGCGTTTTACCATTTTTTTCACCTACACTTTCACTTTCAGCATTTTCATATAAATCAAGCTTGCGGCAGCACCAATCAGTAGCAAGACCAGCGAAATCGCTGTTCCGTATCCTAGCTGATAGCTCACAAAAGCTTGTTTGTACATGAAGACCGGCAGGGTTGCAGTCTGATTGCCGGGACCACCACCAGTCATAGTATAAATCAACGTAAAGACACCCAATGTCTGCAAAGTGACGAGCATCAAATTCGTTGCAATGGTACCTTTGACCATCGGTATCGTAATTTTTCGAATCACTTGCCAGCGGCTGGCGCCATCCATAACTGCAGCTTCCTCTACTTCCTTAGGGATCTCATCTAAAGCGGATTGAAACACCATCATTGAAAAAGCGGTTCCTCGCCAAATATTGGCAACCACAACGCTTATCATAGGAAAAGCAAACAGCCAAGCAACCGGCTCAAATCCCATCAGTCCCATCAACCAATTAGCTGTTCCGCTATCTCCTAAAAAAGCGACCCAGCAAAAGGAAACAACGACTTCCGGCGTAACCCATGCAGCAATGATGATCAGACCAACGACTCGCCGAAAGGCTCGATTTTTCTCCCGCATCATAAATGCAATCAAAAAACCTAAGAAACATTGACCGATCACTGCAGAAAAAATGACAAAAATCAAGGTTCGTACGACACTAGTTTGAAAAGCCGGATCATTGAACATGCGCACAAAATTTTCAAAGCCGATGAACCGCAATTGACTTGCTTCAGCACCGGTCAGAGCCAAGTTCGTGAAGGAAAAGATAAAAGTTAAGATAACTGGACCAACAAAAAATATCAGCAGCAAGAGCCAACTGGGAAATAAAAAAATCAACGCTTTTTTACTATTGGACATTTGCTGCTCTCGTTTTAGCGAATTTTCCATTCTTTTCTCCTTTCTTTTTTTAAAGAGAAGAAACGTTAGCTTCCATTCGGATTGTTTGCTGCAATTCCTTCTCTTTATTAATGATTTAGTTAACGGCATCGTCTCCAACGATCCTTGTTACATTGGCGGCATAATCACTAGCTGCTTCTTCCGGTGTCTTGCTGCCAGTGGCAACTGCTTCAACCATTGTTTGGATTTCTACTGAAACATTAGGATATTTGTCATCTGCCGGACGGAAATGAGCATATTGTAAGAAAGAGGTTGCTTGCTCAATAAAAGATTGCTCCTTATATTCAGCTATTTCTGCTGAATCGTCTCGGACGGTTAAATTCCCTTCAGCGATTGCTCGTGCAGCTTGCTGTTCTTTTCCACCGAGTGCTTGAACTACTCGCCAAGACGCTTCTTTGTTTTGTGCTTTTTCAGGAATGGCCCATGTCCAACCTCCGGACATGGTCGTAAATGGCGGTTCACCACCATTTTGTGTAGGCATGGCTGCAAAACCAAAGCGTTCTGTCATATTCTCAACAGGAGTTGCCCCATTTTCGGCCCAGTTACCGGCACTCCAAAAGCCATCTAGAAGCATACCAACTTCGTCATTAGGAAATTTATCTTGGAACATCACAGATCCGTAATTGCTGTTGATCGCAACGGATAATGATGGTCCTAATTGTTTTTGGTTATACACTTCATCAATGAAAGCCAATGAATCAATGATTCCTTGTGTATTTACTTGCCATTTACGCGTTTCACTATCAAATAATGTATCTTGAGTACCATATAAGAGCATCTGGAAAGTCTGCATGGAAACCGACTCACCATTGGCTTTAGCCACACCTAATCCTAAGGGGATCACATTCTCATCGGAAGCTTTGATTGCTTCAGCTGCCTCAATGATCTCCCTCCAAGTTGTTGGCTGCCATTCTTCAGGCAGACCGGCTTTCTTAAAGACATTTTTGTTGTACCAAATCCCGCGAGAATCAGAAGTTCCTGGAATGGCATACGTACTACCATCTTCAGCAATAACACCAGCTTTTAAGTTTTCTGTATATTTATCCCATTGATCCCAGTCAGCAACATATTCATCAAGATTGGTTAAGTAACCAGCGTTTGCATCAGAATTCAACATAAAGGAATCTTCTGCCACTACATCGGGTGCTGTGCTTTCCGATTGCATAGAAAGAGCAACTTTTGAAAAATAATCCCCCTCACTTGCGGTAATCGGAGAAAGTACGATTTTTATGTCCTCATTTTCTTTCTCAAATTGTGGAATAAATGTTTCTTCCAAATATTGGGTCATTTTATCGTTTTCCCCAGTATTGCGCCAAGTGATCTTTATCTCGGTTTTCCCCTCTGCCCCGTCCCCATTTGACGAGCCGTCGCTGTTCCCACAAGCAGCTAAAACCATTGGAAGTGTCAGTAGAGACAGTAATGTTACAGCTTTTCTTTTCATCGACATAATCATTCCTCCTGAATTTTTTCATTTTCTCTCGCTTAAAGTAAGCGCTTTAAATATAGCGTGTTTAGACATTGTTGAATATCATTATTATTCGTTGAAATATACATTTTTTACTCTTAATATCAAGTTTTGTAGATAACTACAAATAATGATGATTTGACTCAAGCTGATTTATCTCTATAATCAATGTAAACGTTACCAAAAAAAGAAAGGAGCACTTATGAAATCAAAAACCTATCGAAAAATATTCTTAACCTTTTTAACGGTAATCATTGCATATACTATTTTTATTATGGTGATCGTCATCAATAATGAAGTCAATCAGCGGAAAACTGAACAAACTACCCAAAGTATCATGACGCTAGAAAACAGTGCTTTTCGCATTGATCAGCAACTTCGATTTGCCCTCAATTCAATGAAATCTTTAGCAACAAAAGAAAGTATTATACTGTTTTCCCAAAGTACTGAATCTGATTATGCGCTGTTTTCAGCGATGTATGATGAAATTCGTGAAAACTATTTATTAATGAATCAGTTTGAATACTCTATCGGAATCTTGAATCCAGAGAATCATATCATCGTAAGTTCTGACGGCTATTTTGTTTACAATGATTTCTTTTCCTTTTTGAATATAGAAACAAAAGCCGGGCTTCTTTCCGAAATGCTGGCAGATGCCAGCTTCAGTTCCTCCATCTTCGAAACCCTTGATCAACGGCTGATCATGCTTCATAAAGAGCAAGTAGAGAATCAGACCCTCTACTTCTTTGCCTACTGGAAAAAAAATGAACTACTGTCTCCAATGAATCAAGAAATACAAGTTATCGATCACCAATATCCTTCTAGTGAGACCAATTCACCGATACTTACTGATTTTACACAAAATACCATTCAGCAAGAGGCCAAATCAGATACTATCGTTTTTACAAAAAATTCAGAGGTGCTCCCTTTTGCCAATTATCAATTGACAACCGCGATTCAAAGCAGTTTTCCACTATCTACGATTTCTTCCTTTCTCCTTCCATTAATGGTTTTGATCGTACTGGGTGCTTTGATCGTCGTTTTCTTGAGTAAGCGGATGTACAAACCTTATCTAGAAATATTAGATGAAATCAAAAAGAGTAATGTTGATATTTTAACGGTTGATGATATAAACTTAGCTTTGCACCAGATAATCGAGTCGTCTAGTTCGATCAACCAGCTCCAGTCCCCTGTCTCAGAAGAAGTAAAGGAACTATTCTTAAAGAATCTGCTTTACGGAAAATATACGTACAATATGAGCAAGAGTTTACTGCCTACTTTTCATCTTGAAGGCATAGAAAAAGGCGGGAGTTTTGCTTTTCTGACCTTCTCAGGTGAGATGGCAGAAGAAGCCACTTTTAATGAAACAGAGATCATTCATGTACGCAAACAGTTGATCAAGAAAAATCTTCATATCGAGCGTTATGATATCATCAGTTTTTCCGAAAAACACCTTGTCATTCTTTTTTACGATCAGGAATATTCACAAATCATGAAAGAGATCGATCAATTGAAACTAACGATAGAAGACAGTTTGAACTTGAGAATGACTTATCTACTTTCCAAACCTTTTCATTCTCTCGAACATTTTATCGAAGTCTTTCATGAAACCTGTCAGTGGTCAGATGAATGCAACGGCAATAATCAGTTCCATCAAATACCGGTTCCAACATCAAATGCTTTTCATAAAATCAATTATACCGTTGATGAAGAACAGTTACTGATCCAATATTTCAAAGTAGGTGATTTTGTCCATGCTAGAGAATTATTGCAACAAATCGTGGAGATCAATATTTCTAGCAACCGTTCCCTAGGCTTCCTTCAGGAATTTTCAACCGCTCTGACCTTAACAATAAAACGTATCGCTGTGATCAAAGAGATTTCCTACCCTGAATTCTACGAACAAAATAAGAAACAATTTCTTTACTTAAAAAAAGGTTTTTCAGATCCCGATGTGAAAAAAACGATTTTTTTCCTTTTTGACACGCTGATCACTCAGATCGAAACCACGGAAAATAATAATGGATCCAAAACAGATGAAATCATTCAATTTATTAATAGCAACTATTGCAGCGACCTCAGTTTAACAGATATTGCCCAGCAGTTTCATCTAAGTGAAGCCTATTTAAGTCGGTTGATCAAAGAACGATTGTCCATGTCCTTCAAACCATATGTCAATCAACTACGTGTGGAAAAAGCCAAACGTCTAATGAGTGAACAAGAAAGTTCAATCAATGAAATTGCTAGCAAAGTCGGCTTTAAAAATACCAATTCCTTTATTCGGGTATTCAAACAATTTGAAGGGACGACACCAGGTACTTATCGTACCAACAAAATTCACTAAACCTTTAAAATTTTTAATACACAAAAAACGATCTGAACGAGATTTGATCCCTACATTTACGAATTGTTTCCCCAAGGCATTTCATTCATTTAGTAGTTTTCAAATTTATCGTTCTGATCGTTCTAATAAAAAGATAAGTTACTTATACAGTCACAGCTGATAATGGATCGCTTCTTGGTACTTTTCAAACAGGGACTGGTTCAATTCATCCCCGCCGTCTAGATTCGCTGAGTAAAAAATCGGCGGATAGTCGACACCGGCTTCTTTTAGTTTTTGGCAAACTTCAACGATGATCGCATTTAAGATCGTTGCGCCGACTACGGTGGATGTAGGTCCGACTTTTTGTTCTACGTCTGGAATCGTACACGCAGCATCGCCAATCTCCCCATGATTGTCGATGACGATATCCGCCGTTTCAAACAAACGCAAGCCTGATGTATGACGGCTGCTGACTGTTTTCGAATAGGTAAGGTTCGTTAATGCGATGATCTTGACCCCTTTTTCTTTGGCATGAAGCGCCATATCGATGATAACTGGGTTTCGCCCAGACACCGAATGCAAGATCAGCACATCGCCTGCTGTAAAGGGCTGTGTCGCCGCCAAGGCACTACCGTAGCCTTCTAAGCGCTCCATTTTACTAGTGAAGGTGATTGGGCTGCGATCAAGCATCAGTTCTCTTCCAAAGATCGCGTTGATCGTCATCATGCCGCCTGCTCGATAATACATCTCTTCGGCTAAGATCCCAGCGTGACTAGCGCCAAAAATGTAGATGGCTTTTTTGGTCAAGTTGGCTTGCGTCAGCAATTCAATGGCTTGCTCAATCGCTGGTGCTTCTTTTTCTTCTACAATAGACAATAGTTCTTTTGCTTTTTCAAAGTATTGAAACATTTAAAACCCTCCAAACAGCTTGCCGATCAATTCACCAAGGATGCCCCATAAAGATAAATCGTTCCCACCGAAAATCAAGATCCAGTTTTGAATCGTCGTTGAGAATAACGCTGCAGAGATCCCAACGAGTGCTACCATAACGACAGAAGCTGTGATCGTACCAATAATGGCCCCTCGCAAGCCCCCTTGTCCTTCGCCAATCACCGCAGCACCGCCACATTCAAAGAAGCTGGTGATGACTAAAGGAACGATCAAAATGCCAAAGACGTTGGTCGTATTGGCAATGACCACTAAAATCGTTGAGGTGATCATCGCCACGATAAAGCCGATGATTACAGCATTTGGACGATAGTTGAACAAGATGGGCACATCAAAAGCTGGTTTTGCTCCAGGAACGACTTTTTCTGCGATCCCTTGAAAGGCGGGAATGATTTGGTTGATCAATAGACGTACCCCATACAACATGATCAATAGTCCTGCACCGAAGTTCAAGCCAGCATCAACCGCAAACATCACCAAGTTGCCCCCTTCAGGAACTAATACGGGCGCAATCAGACCGATAACGATATTCATCAAAAACATCACTAACGCGCCAGTAATCGATATTTCACGGAAAAACGATAGATTTTCTGGCACTTTCAAATCTTCCGTCGATTTTTCTTTGTTTCCGACCCGTTTTGCAACAAAGCCTGAAACCAATGACAAGATCCCCGTTGGATGACCGATCAAGAATGAATCATCGCCTGTGGCATCCCACACATATTTACGCATGATCCATGGCATGAAGGACCAGTAACAAGCAGATAGAACCGCCCCTAAGATCAACAGTGGGATTCCGGTAAGTCCGCCTTCAACGCCCCCAGCGACGATGACGAATGGGAACCACCACAACATGTGACCGGTGAGGAAAATCGTCTTCACAGGTGTAAAGCGAGCAATCAATAGATGAATGATCAGGCCGAAAAACATCGCTAAACCAACTGTTCCGCCGTATTCTGCCGTAAAGGTGATGTCAGAGAGTCCATCTGACACAGCAACGCCTAATTGGGTTTGAACCGCAGCATTGATCGGTGCGATCGTTCCCACCAACATGTTTACCCCAGCCGTCAATGCCACCATCCCGAAGGAAGCTGTTAATGTTCCTTTGACGACTTCTGCGAAGGGCTTTCTTTGTACCAATAACCCAATCATGGCAATGATCCCCAGTAGGACTGGCGGATTTTTTAAAATATAATCCGTGACAAAATTCATGATTATCCCTCTCTTTCAGCTAAAAATTTTTCCATTTGCTGTTTGACTTCTTCTTTATCCATATACTTTTTGATTGGATAAACGGGTGCTTTCACGGATCCTTTTAACTCATTCAATAATTCATTACTCGTAAAATAAACATCTGCTGGTGTCGCTTTTGCCGTTGATAAATCAGTATTCTCGGCAGTTGCCGTCAACCCTAACTCTTTGATCACCTTATCGATCGTCATCTTCAATACCATTGAGCTTCCTACACCAAATCCACATACTGCTAAAATTTTCATATCCTTTTCCTCCTATTGGAATAATTGACAAATTTGTTCCCGATCGCCGTTTAATATCACGTTGTATTTTTCTTCATCCATAAAGATCGCCATGATCTCTTTCAAGCTTTCTAGATGGCTTTCACTATCTGCGGCGGCTAAGACAAGAAATATCCGCACCGGTTTGCCCTCAAGATCGATGGGCTGTTTCGTTACTAAAAGGCTCATACTTTGCTCCAAAACCCCTTCTCCAGGACGGGCATGCATCAGCGCAAAGTAATCCGCCAACACCATGTAAGGACCATTTTCTTCCACGCTTTGAATCATCGCTTCGATGTAAGCTGACGTGATCAGCGCTTCATCGAGCAAGGGCTGACTGGCTAATTTTACGGCTGAGCGCCAATCTGCCACTGTCTCATCCGTCTGTATATGCTTCTCAGGCAAAGAATCCTTCACTTTCATTCTGATTTAACCTCCAACATTTTTGATAGGAACCATTCTTTGTTTTCGATTCCTTGCATGATCAATTTCATCATTGGTTCCACCTTTTGCGTCTCATCCTCTCGGATCATCAATAAAATAATGATGTCAGCTTTTTGGTTGCCCCATTCTACTGGCTGATCCAAAAGCAGGATCGAGATCGCTGTTTTTTCGACATAATTCGGATTGCCATGAGGGATGGCAAAGCCATTATCTAAATAGGTTGATTGTAGCTGCTCTCTTTCAATGACGGATTGCCGAAACTGCGCTTTTCGTTTTTCATCACTAAAAGGGGTTTGTTCGATCAGAAAATTGATGGCTTCTGTTTTGCTGGCAAATCGCTCGAAAAAGACGGTTGGCTGGATCATCGATTGGGCTTGAAGAAGTAAACCATTTTGATCGACCACCGCCTCATTATCGATGACTAAATCGATGTAGTGATTCATGATCCGCTTCATGTCGCGATTGGTCACCATAGGCGAGATCCGCACCACAGGTTTTTGAATCCCGACAAGATCGATGGTTGAAATAATAAAATCGATCGCCGAGATGTCCATCTGCTTTAATTTTTCTACTGAAACGGTTTCGATACTGTCGATTTCAGGCAGAATGCGACGAATTTTCGCAGAGACAAACGAGCTAGTGCCGACGCCATTGGGACAGACAAAAATGATTTTGTTCATGCGACGCATTCGCTCGATTGCTGCTTGAAAATGGATCGTGACAAATCCGATCTCATCATCAGAGATCCCCACTTGATACGCTTTCAAGAAATCATGAAGCG
The DNA here is from genome assembly GCF_050546735.1 of Enterococcus sp. AZ095a. Classification (NCBI taxonomy): domain Bacteria; kingdom Bacillati; phylum Bacillota; class Bacilli; order Lactobacillales; family Enterococcaceae; genus Enterococcus; species Enterococcus sp. AZ095a. The sequence continues at coordinate 2,544,911 of NZ_CP172953.1, forward strand.
AGAACCAGACCACGCCATACAAGGCAGGATAGTTTTGTTTAATTTCTTCTAACAAAGGGTTGATGACTGTGGTTTGCGCTTCGATCCGCAGCAGTAGTTGATACAGATGGATCGTCACATCTTCTTCCAAACGATTGTCTTGGGTCAAGTCGGTGCCTAAGCCTTCGCTGATCTTTTGAATCAAGTTACGCACTTTTCCCCGAAAGACAAAAGGAACTTTTTCACTTTTCATAAAAAATTTCAAGCCGCTACCGACAATCAGGTAGGTTAGATATTGCACTTCTTTTGGTGAAAATTGATAAATGTGTTGTTCTTCGATTTCTTTCAGTAGCTCATAGACTAACGGATATTTGTCGAACTCCAAAAACAACTTCCCCACTTGGCGGTTTTCTTCAATCACTAAGCTTTCCGCATGACTCGCCCGCTCGATCAGCAGCACGATGGAAAGGACGATACTTTGGATATAGCTGTCGGGCATTTCTACTTGTTTTTCCACTAATGCTCGACGAAAGGCCTGATTTACTTCCTGGTATTTCGCAGGTTCCACCAACAAGGAAAACGCCGCTGGTTGATCCAGCATCATTAAGCAAAAGCGTTTGAGCACTCGATGGATCTGGGATTCACTTCCTTCAAAAAATGTACCTGAATTATCAAATCTCAGACGTAAGCTTTCTTTTTGAAACAGCTCTTTTAAATAAGAAATATCTTTAGCAATGCTGCTGCGGGAAACGAAATAATCCTCTGCTAACTGCTGATAGCTGAGGTGCTCGCCAGCAATCAACCGTTTAAAAATCAAAATCCTTCGTTCCGATGTCCCCGAATAATTCATTTTCATACGCTCACCCTCTACATCTATTTTATTGCTACTGTACCAAATTAGAAGGCTAATTGTTAGATTAAAGAATGATTAAAAGGAGTGTACACTTTGATTTTTAAGGCTCCTGAAGGCATTTTATAACAATTTCAAGGCGCTTTTTTTCACAATCTGCCGCCTTTCTCTTATAATTAAGCTAGGATTTATATAGGAGGAGATAACATGAAATGGCGTGGGGGTAGACAAAGCAGCAATGTCGATGATCGAACGGGGCGATCATCTGGCTCAGGTGGGATGTTGGCTGCTGGTGGCGGGATCGGTACGGTGATCATCGCTGTTTTATTTTTCCTGTTTAGCGGTGGTGATTTAAATTCGCTGCCGGATGTCTTGGGTGGCAGCGGACAAGCAGCCAATTACCAGACAGAAAATGTGGGCACCAGTGAGTACACGGAAGAAAAAGAGTTTTCCGCAGTCGTGTTCGGCTATTTAGAAGATTACTGGCAAGACGTTTTTCAAGAGCGGCAAGAAACCTATCAAGACCCAACACTCGTATTATTTACGGGAAGTGTCCAGTCGGCATGCGGCTATGCCACGTCACAGGTTGGTCCGTTTTATTGCCCAGCAGATGAGAATGTGTACCTTGATCTGAGTTTTGCCAATGAGCTTTCTGATAAATATGGCGCAAGCGGCGACTTTGCAATGGCCTATGTCATCGCCCATGAAGTCGGTCATCATGTGCAAAATGAGCTGGGGATCACCCAACAATTGGACAAAATCCGCCAGCAAGTTTCAGAGAAGGAGTACAACCAGTACAGCGTTCGCTTGGAGTTGCAAGCTGACTACTTAGCTGGTACCTTTGCGAAATATTTGCAAGGCGAAACCTATCAAGGACAGCCGATTTTAGAAGCTGGCGATATTCAAGAAGCGATCACGGCTGCCAATGCCATCGGGGATGATACGCTGCAAAAAGAATACCAAGGCTATGTTGTTCCAGATAGTTTTACGCACGGCACATCGCAGCAGCGCGTGGACTGGTTTAACCGTGGCTATCATTATGGTGACTTAGCACATGGCGACACCTTCAATGTCGATAGCCTTGATTTGAGCAAGTAGCTTTAACTAAAAAATCACTCCGAAACAGCATGAACCGCCTGCTGCTTCGGAGTGATTTTAGGTTCTTGTTGTCCCTTCAAGCCTTTTGGTGAAGGGATGCTTTACGCTTTCTTAACTTTCGCAATGATTTTTTCGCAAAAACGTGCCTGCTTCGTCATACTTTTTTCACATTTCGAGACTATTATATAAGCATACCAACAAACAACCCTAACACTTTTTCATTTTTACTCCTTTGCCTGTCAGTCCCCGCTGACAGGCTCTTTTTTGTCTTTTGATTGTTGTGCTCAGACCTGCAAGTCTTTGCGCTCGTAACGGTAAAAGGTGCCAAAGAAACACAATACACCGATCAGCAGTACCCATAGGACTGATGTGGCGCCATTATCCATGAGTTGGACGGGTAATGCCATCCGCACAGGCGAAAGTCCTGCCAGCCATTCCAATTTATCGTAGAGTTCCCCCACGATGCCGAGCAAATACAGCCCGAACACGCAGCCTAAGCCGACACTTGCGGTTTGTTTGCTGGAACGCAAGATCGTGGATAAAAAGAAACCTAGACAGAGGAAGAAGACTAAGACACCATACTCGGCAACGAAGATTTTGCTGATTTCTTCTATAAAAGAGGACAGGTCGTCTCCTGGTAGTTTGAATAGAGCAAACGAGGCCAGACTACTGCCATAGGCAATCAGCCAAAAGCCAGTCAGCAGCAACAATCGGGCGAGGAACTTCCACCCAACGATTTCTCTGCGGCTAATAGGCTGAGCATATAAATACTCGATCGTTCCTTCTGATTCTTCAGTGATCAGACTGTTCAAGCCTAAAAGCATCCCATAAATACACGCGGCGATAAATAAGTATTGAAAGTAGTACCCGAAAAAGCCTGTCGGTGAAACCAAGCTTGAGGGTCCTGTCAGTTGGATGTTAAAGATGCTTAGTAATTCTGGGCTGAAAGAGCCCAACATCTGGTCTAAGGACGTTTTCATTTCTGGCGTGATCATTTGAGGATAGATAGCCGTAAATGCAAAAATGATTGCTGCAAAAAGGATCGTCCAGACCAGCCAGCCTTTGAAGGTATTTTTAAGGTCGATTTTCATTAAAGTCATTTTTGAGAACCTCCTTCATAGAGCAGCATAAATTGCTGTTCAAGGGTTGGGTGTTCGATCGTGAACTCTTTAATGGCAGGATTGGTTAAAAAATGTGCCAGCTGATTCATGTCCCCTTGATAGAAAAAACGCAAGGTGTGTGATTCCTGAGCAAGAACTTGCACGTTTTCCAAGCCGGCTAATGAGAGGCTCCCCTCATTCGTGAGCGTTACAACTTTGCCGAAATTTTCTTCCTCACTCAGTTCTTTCACGGTGATGATCTGTCCTTCACGAATAAAGGCGGTCCGATGGGCATAGGTCTGAATTTCATGCAAATCATGGCTAGATAGAAAAATCGTCATCCCCTGTTTGTTTCTTCTAAGGAGCTCTTCAAACAGCCGTTTTTGAATCAAGGGATCTAAGCCATTGGTCGGTTCATCTAAAATCAACATTCTCGGTTGTGCAATCAAGGCGCTCGCAAGCCCGACTTTTTTCTTGTTGCCCAAAGAAAGTTCTGCGATCGATTTGTTTGGATCAATTTGAAAAAGCTCCATCAAATTCTGAATCTCTTTTTTTGGCTGCTTGACTTGATGAAAATCTGCCGTAAATGCCAGCAATTCTGCTGTCGTCATTTTTGAATAAAACCGTACATCACTGGAAACATATCCAGTAAACGTTTTGATTTCTTTGGCTGCTTGTTGGCAATCTCGTCCAAAAATCGCCGCATGCCCTGCATCCGGTTTAATAAAATTCAACAATACTTTGATGGTCGTTGATTTTCCCGCACCATTTGGTCCGATAAAGCCAAAAATCTCTCCTTCTGCCACTTGCAATGATACATTCTCGATGGCGTACTTCTTGTTGTATTGTTTGCTTAATCCGTTGATCGTAATGGCATCCATCCTGTCCCCTCCTTGTACTGCTTTGATGCCATCAGTGTAGCCTTATTTCGTGTTTCCGTCAATCAAAGATCTAAAAGGGTTCCGCTGGAATGTTTTACGAAAATCATCAAAAGATTGACACACTTCTATTACTTTCTCTTCCGATATTTTTCACATTTTCCCGCTATTATCAATACATACCAACAAACAACCCTAACACTTTTTCATTTTTACTCCTATCCCGCCAGTCCCCGCTGGCGGGCTCCTTTTTTTTATCGGCAAAAAAACGCAGACCTAGCAGCAACTGGCTTTAGCAAATGTAGCACTCGCTAAAGTCAATTGACTGACTGTCCTGCGTTTTTTGTCTCGATCATTTATGGGACCGGATGAATCAGAGTTGATTCATCCGTCCCACTTTCATTATTGACAATGAGTCCGTTTTTTTAAGTTTTCATGTGTTGATTTGTTAACGAAACGGATTGTAAAAGCGTCCGCCATTAAGGACCATCAAGAACAATCCAAGCGCCACGATCAAGCAAACGACAGCAATCGCCAAGAGATCTTTGCCTTGGATCGGCTTAGCTTTCAGCCAGGTACGCTGCTTATGCTTGCCAAACCTTCTTAGCTCCATGGCAGCAGAAATATGGTCGATCCGTTCCAAGCTGGAAAAAATCAAAGGAATCGCGATCGCGACATTGCCTGCCACTCGTTTGCGCAAAGGTGCTTTTTTAGAAAGCTCCACGCCCCGTGCTTGCTGCGCTTTGGCAATGGTTCGAAAATCCTCTTGAATATCAGGGATGTAACGCAAAGCCAGTGCGACTGCATAGGCGATCTTGTAGGAAATCCCGATGCGGTTGATACTGGACGCCAACTCGCTTGGATTAGTGGTAAACAGGAAAATCAACCCTGGCGGAATCGTGACAAAATATTTGATCAACAGATTCAACTCATAAAACACTTGCTCTTGGGTCAATGTATACCGACCGATCCCTTCGAAAATCACGTGGCGCGTCCCGTAGATCTCCACCCCGTATTCTGGAGCGAAAAGATAGACCGCCACCAAATTCAAAATCGAAAAGAAGATGATAAATTTTAATACAAAAGCGATATCTCGGTAGCGAATTCCAGCACTGGCAAATAGAAAGACCGAAAACAATGCCAGTCCAATAAGAAAACGCGTATCATAAGAGATCATCCCGATAACGGATAGCAGCAAAAAACAAATCAGTTTTGCGGCACCGCTTAATTGGTGGATCCACGTTTTGCGGTCAAGATAGCCGATTAGATTACTCTCCATCGTGTCCCTCCTTCTCGCTGGCAATGAAGGCGGCTGTAAAAGCGGCGGGATCTGTCAACTGGTTAAGGGTCGCCAGTGTATACAAGCTGGTTTCTTTAAGGTTCGCGGCACTCACCACTTGTTTGTCTGCTAAAACAACTTCTGGCGGTGCGTCCAGCAAAATCGTTCCTTGCGTCAAAACGATCGTCCGCTGTGTATACTCCAACATCAGGTGCATATCGTGGGTGATCATAACAATCGTTAATCCCCGCTGGTTCAACTCCTGTAAAAATTGCATCATTTCGGTGTAATGGCGATAGTCTTGTCCCGCTGTCGGCTCATCCAATAAAATGAGTTCAGGATCTAAGACGAGGATCGCTGCAATGGCGGCTCGGCGTTTTTGCCCATGACTTAGTGCCGACAATGGCCATGAGCGAAACGGATAAAGACCACAAATTTTCAAGGTCTGATGAACTTTTTCTGTGATTTCAGCCTCTGGGACACTTCGGTTGCGCAAGCCTAAGGCAACTTCGTCAAACAGGAAGTTTTTTGACAGCATTTGATTGCTGTTTTGCAAAACATACCCGATTTTTTGCGCTCGTTCTTTGATGGAATCATTGCCCATGTCTGTTCCTTGCCAAAGCAACTTGCCAGAAGTCGGTGTCAAAAAGCCGGTAATCAAATGGGACAAGGTCGATTTTCCTGCGCCATTATGCCCAACCAAACTAATCATTTCTCCTTGATGGATGGTAAAATCCAGTGCCTGCAAGATTGGTTTGCCCACTTGGTAAGAAAACGATAAATTCTTCGCTTCCAACAACGGCGGCTGTTGGCTAGGAAGTGCCGATTTCGGATATTCCTTTTGAAACCTAGTCAGTTTTTCGGCAATCTCATGTGATGCAAATGCTTCTACCGCGACCAAATCAGCAGCATCGGTCACAGGAACCCCCGCTTTTTTTAAGGCGGCTAAATACAGTGGTTCACGAATGCCGACTTGCTGCAGCATGTCCGTTTTTAATAGTTCATTCGGTGTACTGTCGGCAATGATGCGGCCTTCTTCCATCACGATGATGCGATCGACAGCGGCGGCCAACACTTCTTCTAAGCGATGTTCGATGATGATGGTGGTAAAACGCTTCTCTTGATACAGCTGGTCGATCATTTTGATGGCTTCCACACCTGTTTGCGGATCTAAGTTGGCTAGGGGCTCATCAAATAGTAGAATCGGTGTTTCGTCGATCAAAACACCTGCCATTGAAACACGCTGCTTTTGGCCACCCGATAATTCCTGCGGTTTTTTTGCCAAATGATCCATTAAGTCGGTCTTTTCTGCCCAAACGCGCAGCGCCTCCTGCATTACAGCTTGACTACGCTGATCGTTTTCCAAGGAAAACACGATATCTTCTGATACGGTCAAACCTACAAATTGGCTATCGGTGTCTTGCAGCACCGTGCCAACGGTCAAAGACAGCTCATAGATGGAAGCTTGCCCAAAGGCATTGGTACCGATCGTCAATGCTCCGGTACTACTACCTTCGTCATTTTGCGGGATCAAACCGTTCAAACATTTTCCTAATGTACTTTTGCCAGAACCGCTAGCACCGACGATCAGGACTTTTTCTCCTTCAAAGATCGTTAGATCGATGTTTTTCAAGGTCGGTTCCGCTTGTGCATCATATTGGAAAGAAAAATTCGTAAATTGAATGATTTTTTGTTTCATTTTTTAGCCTTCACACATTTCTTTGTTTAGGATTCCTTGCTCAAGCTGCCTTTTTTGGTTTTGGTTTGGGCATAGGCTTTTAGCAGGATCACTCCGATTATCCCAGTTACGACTGCGTTGGTCAATCCCGCAATGACTCCTTGCGCAAAGACTTTGTTCGCTGGTTCGCCATAGATCAAAATATCACCGATTGGGGCAATGATCACCCAGACGACCAAATTTGCGATCGATTCACCAATCAAGAAGGTCCGAATTTCTTTAGCGCCAAAGGTTCCTTGCTGGATTGGAATCCAACGAGTCAAAAGTCCGAAGAACACCCCTAAGATCCCAGAGGCGGCGATCCAAGACCACCACGGACCATAAGTCGTCAAATCTCCTAGGGCATGGCCGATAAAGCCCGCTAAACCAGCAACGATTGGACCGTAGACAACGCCTAATAATGCCAAGAAAGGATAGGCTGTGGCGATATCTGTATTTGGAAAACCAGTCGGAATCGTGACAAAACGTTTTAAGACGAAAAAGACGGCAGCACCGATTCCGATAGCAACAATGTGTTTTACTGTAAATTTTGATTGATTCATTTTTCATTTCTCCTTTTTTTGAGGGTAATTTTCCAATTCGTGCCAGTCCCGATTTTATAGGTTTCAGCAAATGAAGCCAAGTTGAGCCCTAAACCAATATTCAATAGGGAATTGACATATAAGACAGGTTCATTTTCCGACACTTGCGCAAAAGAGCGTCCGAAACGCACTTCTTCTTGATAACGCAGCGTATCTTGGTAATAAATACTGACGAGCAGCGGCTCATTGTACTGTACCTGCCATTGCTTAAAGAACGTATGGGGAATATTCGTCCACAACGAACCAAAACGAATATCAAGAATATCGATCGTGCCAGTGATCGTTTCTGCTGTTTGGCTTGGCTTTTCAATGGCAAAGACTTGGATCGCTTTTTTAGGTTCGGGTGTTCCTAGCTCATCAAAGCTGATGGCGCCACTGGCGAGACGCGCGGCGTTATACATATAAACATCCCGACCATGAAATGTATGGCTTTCGGCTGATCCTGCCAACCGCTCAGTTGCCTCATTGATCACCCGTAGTTCAGTGATTCCGATATAAGTCGCTAAATAGGTCAGTGTGCCATTATCTGGTGTCAAAACCAACTGTCCGGTCGCCAACTTGGCAACCACACTTCGTCGATCAGACCCTACGCCAGGATCGACCACTGAAACAAAGACCGTTCCTGCCGGCCAATAGGTGACGCTTTGCAGCAGACGATAGCTGGCATCATGAATGTTGTATGGCTCGATCTCATGAGTCAAATCAGCAATGACCAGCTCTGGTGCCACTTGATAAGCTACCCCGTACATCGCATTAACCGCTCCATCTTGCAAACCAAAATCGGTTTGAACCACTAATTTGTGCATTTTTCTCTCCTCCCAACAACCTTTCTCCTTTTTAACAAAACCTGCGCTTGAAACAGCTGACCGTGCAGACACAAAAAAAGCCCTTAGCCAAAGCTAAGGGCATCACCTGCGGTACCACCTTAATCTGCAAAACCTTCACAGGCTTCACCTCATTCAGTACCCGAAAACACTCGGAGACTGTCGCTTGTTAACGGGGCAACCGTATTTTCCTAATTAGTCAGAAAATCCGCTCCAAAGTCATTTTCAAATCATTCGTTGTCGTTCCTTCCCACCTACCGGAACTCTCTGCTAGACAACTTCCTTGATTCTACTTTCTTTTTCATCGCGTTTGCATTTTGTTTCATTTAAATTATCAAAGCTTGTGCCTTTTGTCAATTCTCTTTTAAGAAAAAATTCAAACAGAAGGCATAATTTGTCAAAAGATTCACGCAATTCCTAAATTTCGCTCGAAAATTCTTCATATTTTCTCGGTATGATACTTGTATACCAACAAACAACCCTAACACTTTTTCATTTTTACTCCTTCCCGCCAGTCCCCGCTGGCGGGCTCCTTTTTGTCTTCTGACTGTTTTACATGGTTTCACTTTTTCTTGGCGATTTCTTCTCAGAATTCTGTTTGATTCGTCAACTTTTTTTCACATTTTCACGCTATTATAAATGCATACCAACAAACAACCCTAACACTTTTTCATTTTTACTCCTATCCCGTCAGTCCCCGCTGGCGGGCTCCTTTTTGTCTTCTGATTGTTTTATCTAGTTTCACTTTTTCTTGGCGATTTCTTCTCAGAATTCTGTTTGATTCGTCAATTTTTTTTCACATTTACACGCTATTATAAATGCATACCAACAAACAACCCTAACACTTTTTCATTTTTACTCCTATCCCGCCAGTCCCCGCTGGCGGGCTCCTTTTTGTGAGATTGGACTTGCATTTCTTCCTAGAAAGGATTATCTTTATCTTATGCGGAAGTGGCGGAATGGCAGACGCGCACGCTTCAGGCGCGTGTGAGTTTATCTCGTGTGGGTTCAACTCCCATCTTCCGCATTTAGCAGTTCAGCTTTCTGAACTGCTTTTTTTGTTGCAAAAAGCGCATGTTCATCGAATAAACATGCGCTCTTCATTCAGCTATCTTTCTCCTTATTCACTGACATAGGCGGTGCGGAAAAAGAAATGCGCGCCATAGGCTGGGAATTGGATGTCTTTTACATTTGATTTGATCAGATAATTTGAAGCACTCTGGTATAGAGGGACTTGCGCAGCATCTTGTTCCAACAATATTTCTTCTGCCGCTTTGTAATCTTCAAAATATTGATCGGGGTCATTGGCATGAACGGTGCGAGCATCTTCCGTCAATGCCGTATATTCTTCGTTGACATAGCCGCCGTAGTTAAAGGAAGCGCCATTTTTGTATAAGATAAAGAACATATCCATGTCACTACTTCCAGCGATCCAGCCAGAAACGGAAAGCTCGTAATCACTATTTGCTCTTGATTGATTCAAGCTGGCACGTGGCTGTTTGTTGATGGAGATCGACAAGCCTGGCAAGTTTTCTTGCAGTTGGCTTTGCAAGTACTCCCCGATTTTTTGACCATTGTCATCATCTGTCACTAATAAACGCAACGTCGTACTTTCGCCAATTTCCGCTTGGGCTTTTTCCCACTCTTCCTTGGCCGCCTCTAAATCATACAAGTTGTAATCACCGCTATATGCTCGAAAATCTTCGCCAGTATTTGGATTCGTAGCTAAGCCGGTGGGGACCAGCCCGTTTAAAACTTTCGCTCCATCGTTCAACACATTATCCACGAGACTTTCTTTGTCGATCGCCAACGCGATCGCTTTACGCACATGAACATTTGCCAAGGCATCGTTGGCCGTTTTGTTAAAGTCTAAGAAAAAGTTCGCAACATCATTTTGCGTAACTAGCTCTTCATTGTCTCCATATTGTTGAACGTAGATCCCACTGATTTTTTGCAAATCCAGGTCGCCGCTTTCAAACAATTGGATCCCAGTATTTTCTTCTTTGATGGTGGAGCCTTTGATCTCCTCCAATTGAACGACATCAGCATCATAGTATTGGTCATTTTTCACCAATGTCCACTCATCCCCAGTCTGTTGCCAATCGGTCAAGGTAAAGGGACCAGAATACAGCAAATCTTCACTTGTACGAGCATAGGTATCACCTTTTTCTTCAACAAAGGCTTGGTTTTGCGGTGCCAACCAGCCGATGGAAATCAAGGATAAAAAGGATGGCTGTGGCTGCTCCAACTGCACGATAAAGGTCGCGTCATCTGGGGTCTCCAGACCAATCGTTTCTATATCAGCATTGCCTTCACGAATGTCTTTACTATTAACTACATTATCTAACAAATAGGCGTTAGGTCCCATCGTTGCTGGATCGACTAACTTTTTCCACGCATAAGCAAAGTCAGCTGAAGTGATCGCTTCGCCATTGCTCCACTTCGCATCCTCTCGCAAGGTAAAGGTATAGGTTTTGCCATCTTCACTGATTTCGACTCCTTCTGCCAAGCCCGGAACTGGTTCACTGTTTTCATCGAAACGGTAAAGCCCTTCGAATAAATGTTGAACGATGGTAAATGTTGCTTTATCCGTCGTTTGAGTCGTATCGAGAGTCGTCAGCTCAGCCGGTAGACTCACCGCAATCGCTTGATTCGGCGCTCCGTTAGTTTCAGCCTCTGATCCCTCGGTATTTCCTGTTGTCGTGCAGCCGGAAAGGGTCAACCCAATCACTCCTGCTGCAACCAATAAACGCTTCTTCCAGATCATTTCCATTCTTCCTCCTATGTGATTGCGCAACCAACGCAAGTGTTTTTCATGACGGCAAAAAACGCATTCATCGATAAAAAGAAAAAACCTCATCCCTTTGCTTATCAATTTTGACAAACAAAGGGACGAGATTTTCGTGTTACCACCCTTTTTCGCACCATCCTCACAAATGGCACCTCAACAGTACGCTAAGATACTTGGCACGATAACGGCTGCTTTCCGTCTGATTTGCGTGAACAAATCAGATCACTCAGAGCTCATCTTCACTTTTTTTCTGCTGCCCTTTCTCACCATCCGGGTTCTCTTCTAACAGATTCCAAAGCTACTCTTCTCTTCATCGTCTTTCTTTTTATCTAAAAAACAGGTAAATGACGTTTTTTTGTCTATTTCATGATTGTTATAAAGTATACTATTGGTGTTTTTGGAAGTCAAAAAGAATTGCGAATATTCAGTTTTTTATGATTTTTCTGGCAGACCTTTTTTTGCATCTTGCTTGCCTTTCATCACGTTCTTCTCTAGGATAAGAACTAGATAAGCTGTTCTCATTTGTAAAAAGGAGTGTGCCAAAATGAAATTAGCAGAAGCGTTACTTTTAAGACGGGATTTGAACAATCGTCTGTTTCAATTACGTAACGAGATCTCTAGCAGTGTGTTAGTCCAAGAAGGCGATACCTTGGATCGTAGTATCACAGAATTGTTCAAGGAATACGATGAGATCAATCAACAATATTCAGAATTAGTCGTTGCCATCAATCGGAAAAATGCGACTGCCTCTTTAGCAGATAGTGCGTTATTGCTGATGGAAGCACTAGAACAGCGAGAACAGCTGCGCCGCAAGCATGCACTGCTAACGCAAGCACTGGATGAAACCAAAGCAGCTCCCCGAATAGGTCGCAACGAAATTCGACTGGTGCGTACGATCGATACAAAAACGCTAACGGAGCAATTGAATGCGACCGCCAAGCAGCTGCGAGAATTAGATGGAAAGATCCAACAAACCAACTGGCTGGTCGATCTTTAATCAATATGGGTGGGTGTCAAAGGCGAGCACAAAGCAGGTACAGGCTGATATGTACACTATGGAACGTCTGGCAGAGACGTAAACGTAACAACCACTGCTTACGAATCACAATCGTAACAATCACATTGTATTTTTTAGCGACCACGTGCTGATTTGACTGGATGGGAAAAACCCTCTTCTTTTTTGAGAAGAGGGTTGTTTTTATCGTATCCAGTCGTACATGGAGGCGGCTCTTTTACTGCGAAGCCTGCTGCTTGTTACTCACAGCGGAAGGACGCGCCAGAAACGCTTGCCCTTTCTCACTGCTCCAAAACTCCTTCATCAATGCCGTCAATCCCTCTTTGGTTTGATTGGCACCAAAGAAAGGACTGCCGGGTTCCAACATGATGCCATTAGCTAAAGCACCGATAGGAAAGGGATCAAAGCCGAAAGCGTCAACGATTTCGTCTGTCTGATCGAGGGCGGTTTGGTCATCACCAGCAATGGCGATGGCTTTTTTGGCAGTTCCTTGAGCAGCCCTTCTCGTCAGCAAGGATTCCTCTTGGATGTCGTGGTACCCCATATGATTGAATCCTTTGACTACTTTACTTTGGGAAAAATAGCGTTGCACACGTTCCGAAGAAGTCTGCTCGATGGATGAGTATTCTGTTTCTTTGCCATCGACTTCCCACCAATAATTCATGGCATCGATCACTAGCTTACCAGCCAAAGCTTCTGCCGGCAGCTGTTGGTACTTACTCAACGGAATGGCCAAAATGATCGTTTGAGCTTCCGCCATCACTTCAGCGGCATTTTTTGCGATTGCTCCCGGAGCCAACACAGAAACGGACAAGGCGATTTTTTCTGCTGGCTTCGTACTGGCGATCAAGACCCGATAGCCCGCCTGGGCACCAAGATTTGCGAGCGCTAAGCCTAACTTGCCTGCGCCTAAAATACCGATGGTTTTAGGCATTGCCATCACCTGCTGCCAACAATTCTTTCACCCGTGGAATCACTTTGGTTCCATACAATTCAATCGTTTTGAAACGGTCTTTTTGCAGCTGGCCGCCAGTACCGTAAACCAGATCAAAGCGTTCTACACCGACTTGCGGCATCATACGGGCGATTTTTTTCGCCACGGTTTCTGGACTGCCTACATAGTAAGACCCATGTTCGACTTCAAAGTCAAAGCGCTCTTTGCTCATGGCTGGCCAGCCGCGATCAAGACCGATTTTGTCCATGCTTTTTTTGATGTAGTTCCAGCCGATTTCATAGGCTTCTTCATCGGTGTCGGCGATCACACCATGGGAGTGCATGCCGATTGGCAAAATCGGTTGCCCCAGTTGCTGCGCTGCCTTTTTATATAGGTCAACATAGGGCGCAAAACGAGCGGGTTCGCCACCGATGATCGCTAACATAACAGGAAACCCATAACGGACGGCACGAATGATCGATTCAGGGGTTCCACCGACACCCACATAGGTATCTAGTTGATGCCCCTCAATTTTTGGAAAAACGTCGGCATTTTTTAAGGATTGCGTAAACTTGCCTTCCCAAGTTAATGGTTTGCCTTTTCTCAATTCACTGAACATTGCTGTTTTTTCTTCAAATAGTTCTTCATAATCTTGCAAGTCATAGCCGAATAGAGGGAATGATTCAGTAAAAGATCCTCGTCCCAGCATGATTTGTGCGCGACCGTTCGACAACGCATCAACGGTCGCAAACCGTTCGTAGACCCGCACGGGATCATCCGAACTCAAGACAGTTACACCGGTACCTAATTTGATGGTATTGGTAACCATCGCTAAAGCCGCTAGTACCGTATCAGGACTTGAGATCGAATATTCTTCCCGATGGTGCTCCCCTAAGGCAATGACATCGATGCCGACTTCATCGGCTAATTTTCCTTCTGCCACGATATTGCGCAACGATTCGCTATAACTGATCCGTTCTTTCGTTGTATCTTCAAAGGCTAGATCGCCAAAAGTATCTAACCCAAATTCAAGATTTCTGTGATTGATGGTCATTTTCTTTTCCTCATTTCTCATTACTGATTCTCTGTTCTCACTATAACAAGGAACAAAAAAAGTTGCGAACAATATGCTTACTTTTTGTAAGTCGCCGATTTTAAAGCGAAAAAAACACTTTCCCGAACAAAAATTCAGGAAAGTGTTTGGTCTTTAAAGATAGATCCCTTTACTATGGAGATTCACTAAGCATTCTTCCAAGTATGCTTCATCATGTTCTGGATAGATCGGCGTAGTCAAAGGAACGGCTTGAACGGAGGGTTCCAGCGGCAGATTTTTGCCACGATACGCTGGATCGTACCATTCAGGTGCTGGCCGATAGCCTCGACAGGTCATTTCATACAGCACTAACTGATGGTATTGAAACAATTTATAGGGTGGATGAGTAAAAACGTAATCGACCGTTGCGTGCTTCTTGCCCCAGCCTAACCCTCGTAAGGCTGCTGCTTCACGATGCTGGCCTAACAGCTGCTGCCGGGGCAAAGCAGGTATCAGTGCTTCATGCCATAAGCGCATCGGTTCAGCCTCCTTTATTCTGCGTCTTGGCTGATGAAATTGTCTTGATTTTCAATAACGATCTTACCTACTGCATGGTGTGTCTCACTCAATGCGTGGGCATCGTAAATTCCTTGTGCTGTCAATGGGAAGGTTGCACCGATGACACTGGTGACTTTTTCTGCTTCGATCAGCTCTGTCAATTCTGCCAATTGTTTGCCGTTGGTTCGTAACCAAACTGCTTTGGCGAAGATGTCTTTTTCTTTTGCCAAGTCTTCGTCTTCAATACTCAAAATCGAGATCAGACGGCCCTTAGGTTTTAAGACAGTGAAACTTTTCTTCTGGGTGTCGCCCCCCATCGTATCAAAGACCAAATCGATGTCTTGCAAGACTTCTTCAAAATCTGTCGTGTGGTAATCGATGATCTCATCGGCACCAAGTTTTTTTAATAACTCATGGTTACGAGGACTAGCCGTCGTGATGACGTAAGCGCCAGCTGCTTTTGCTAGTTGGACCGCATAGGTACCAACTCCGCCTGCTCCGGCATGGATCAAGACTTTTTCCCCTACTTTTAAACGACCGTGTTCAAACAACGCTTGGTAAGCAGTCAAACCAGCTAGTGGCACTGCAGCTGCTTCTGCGTAGTTTTGGTTTTCTGGTTTAATCGCTGCTAACTCAGCATCCACGATGGCGTAATCAGCATACGTCCCAAAACGAGTCGTTTCAGGGCGGGCATAGATTGCATCACCAACTTTGAATTCTGTCACGTCAGCGCCTATTTCTACGATATCCCCTGCGACATCCCAGCCTAAAATAATTGGGAAGTCCCATGGAAACATTTGTTTCAAATAGCCTTCTCTTAATTTCCAATCGATTGGGTTGATGGATGTTGCGGCAACTTTGACTAATAATTGATTTGCTTTTAATTCTGGTAATTGGACCGTTGCTTCTTTTAATTGGTCTTTTCCACCATAGGCTTCAATAACGACAGCACGTGTTTCCATTGATGCTTCACTCCTTACATTCATTCTTCATCAAAGAGAGGTTCCTGTTTTTCCATCCCTTGATTTCTCACTTCCCTAGCTTAGGCAAAAGGAAGAAATTTGACAAATGATATGTTTGGAAACTGCCGCAGCCACCTGGCCATTCCTCCTGCTAAGCCTTGAAAGAAACGGGTTTATTTTTTCTTCATTTTTTTATTGCCTTTTCTTTAAAAATCAATTACGCTACTCAAGAAATACGAAATTGTAAAGAAAGAAGGAATTGATGAATTGAAAAGGTTGTGGGTATTTTTTGGCGGTGTGATCGGCATCACCGCATTGCTGTTTTTCGGTGCTTCGGTGTTAACGAAAGAATCGGGGGCAGCAACGTCGTCCGACAAAAATACAGTGATTATTTACAATTGGGGCGAATATATTGACCCCGAATTGATCAAAACATTCGAAACTGAGACTGGTTACTCAGTGATTTATAATACATTTGACTCCAACGAAGCGATGGAAACAAAAATCAAACAAGGCGGCTCACGCTATGATTTGGTTTTCCCTAGCGAATCGATAATTCCGAAAATGATCGAAGAAGGACTGTTAGTGCCTTTAGATCATCAGAAATTGACGGGAACGGAAGATCTGTCGCCTTTTTTGATGGATCAAGCCTTTGATCCAAACAATACCTATTCGATCCCCTATTTTTGGGGCACGATCGGGATCATGGCAAATACTGAAGAAGTCGATGTTTCTTCGATCCATGGCTGGGGGGATTTATGGAACCCTGCATTTAAAAATGATGTATTGATGGTGGATGGTGCTCGCGAAACCTTAGGAATCGCGTTACAGACGCTCGGTCTTTCCCAAAATGAAAAAGACCCGACCAAAGTCGCCAAAGCCTTGAAGAAGCTGGAAAGTATCCGTCCCAATGTCAAAGCAGTTTTGACCGACGAGATCAAAACCTTGATGATCAACAACGATGCCCCTTTAGGAATCGGGTATTCGGGCGATGCCGCTTATGTGATGGCGGAAAATCCTGCCGTCACCTATATCGTTCCCAATGACGGCGGTGCGATTTGGACAGACAATTTTGCGATCCCGAAAACCGTTGGTAATCTTGAAGGAGCCTACGCCTTCATCAATTTTATGCTCCGCCCAGAAAATGCCGCACAAAATGCCGAATACGTAGGCTATGCCACGCCGAGTGAAACGGCCAAAGCCATGCTGCCGGCTGAACTGACTGCTGACAAAGCTTTCTACCCTGAGCCAAGTGCGATGGAACAAATGGAACATTATGAATACTTAGGAAAAGAAGCGGTTGAGCTTTACAACGACCTTTTCCTTGAATGGAAGTTGGGATTATAATTGTCACTATTACTAAAATCTGAACACATCTTTGATACCAAAACGAAAACGACTTTTGCGGGCTTTCTCCTGATAGAAGACCAGAAAATCACGGCTGTGGGTCCTCTTTCAGCGCTGCCAACACTTGCTGAAGACACCCAGGTCATTGATCTCAAAGAACAAATGATCATCCCGGGCTTTATTGATGCTCATGTTCATTTTTATCTTTCCGCATTACTCCATCAAGGGGCACTGACCCATCTTACGGGAGTGACAGAAGAAGCCGTTGCCCAGCAAGTGCCCGCGCTGCCCATCACCCATGGATGGAAAATCGGCATCGGCTGGTTCAGCAGTGATTTCGGTCAGCAAGTCTACCCAACGAAAGATTCGATCGACAACTATTGTGCCGACACGCCTGTCATGCTGATTTCCGGTGATGCCCACAGCATTTGGTTGAATAGCCAAGGGATCGCTGCTTTAGGGATCACACCTGAGAACTTGCCAACGGGGATCAGCGGGGAGGCATTGCTTGACGAAAACAGCGGACAATTAAGCGGCTGCTTTTTAGAAGCGATCGCCATTCATTATTTAGCAAAGGTCTTACAGTCATTCCAAGCTCAAAGCCCTGCTGCTTTTCTGACCTATATGAAACAGCTCAATCAATACGGCATCACGACGATCGGCGATGTTGCCTTGACAGGAGAAAGCTGGGACGATTTGGTCTACCCCAATCTTTATCGACAAACGGAAGCAGAAGCGACCTTGCGCGCTGTCTTTTATCCAGCCATGCGAGAAGACATCACACAACTAAAAGAAACTTACCGTACGTATCGCTCCGAAAAAGTACAAATGGGCGGCGTCAAACAATTTTTTGACGGCGTGACGAGTACTCACACCGCTTTTTTAAAAGCGGAATATGAAACACCGTATTTTGCTGGTGATGTCGGGATGCCGTTGATCGATGTTCAACGGATGCGCCGCTTTATATTACAAGCTAACCAGCAAGACTGGCCGATGCGCATCCATACCATCGGTGATGAAGCGATTCGACAAGCACTCCTCTTTTATCAAGAAAGTGCTGCTGCTCACCCGCTTTCTAAAGGAAAAGCCAATACCTTGGAACACTTGGAAGTGATGGATGCCGCCGATTTGCCACTAGTTCGCCAAGAACAACTGGTACTCTCCGTACAGCCTAGCCATTTATTAGTCGGTTATGAGACCCTCGATGAAGAAGTAGGACCTCAGCGTGCCAGTCAAATGTTTCCTTTTCAATCCTTTCTAGAGCAAGGTGCCACCTTGGCTTTTGGGACTGATACGCCGGTCGTGATCGACGTGCCCCCTTTAGACTCGCTGTATTATGCGGTTGCTCGGAAAGAAAAAAATGGCCAGCCAGCAGGCGGATTGATGCCACAGGAAAAAATCACCATCGCCGATGCCCTCTATGCCCACACCGCAGGCGCCGCCAAAGCCTTGAGTCGGCAAGATATCGGTCAATTAGAAGTTGGCTGTTTAGCCGATCTTTGTATTTTGTCACAAAACATCTTGCCTTTAACTGCCGAAGAATTGCTTCAAACGACCGTTGAAGCCACCGTATTTGATGGACGATTTGTTTATCGGGGCAACTAACATGAACCCCTGATATGGACCACGCGTGTTTTACGCGTGGTTTTTGTTTTGTACGCGCTGAAATTGATACGCAAAAAAACTCCAGCACTTGTACACCGCAAGTACTGGAGTATTTAATCATAAGCCGTTTCGTTCAATCACTTTTTGATACCAATAGAAACTGTCTTTTTTCTTTCTATCTAAAGTCCCTGTCCCGTCGTCATATTTATCCACAAAAATGATGCCATACCTTTTTTTCATTTCTCCTGTAGAAGCACTGACAATATCAACGGCACTCCAAATCGTGTAACCAATCAACTCGACACCATCATCGATGGCTTTCTCCATTTCAGCAATATGCTTTTCTAAATAATCGATACGGTAATCATCATGAATCTGTCCATCTTCAGCAACAGTTTCTGAAACCCCGATCCCATTTTCCACGATCATCAATGGCAGCTGGTAGCGATCATAAATATCATTCAACGCAATTCTCAATCCTACTGGATCAATCATCGCATTCCATTCCGTCTGCTCTAGATAAGGATTATTTACGCCAGAGCCGCCAATCATACTGTGTCCATTTTTGGTAACTTTCTCATCTGCAGAGACACAAAGTGTTAGATAGTAACTAAACGTGTAGTAATCCACTGTTCCCTTAGCTAGGATCGCTTGATCTTCTGGTGCAAACTCGATTGCAAAGCCATGATCAGCAAAATATTTCTTTGCATAATAAGGATATTTCCCTTTGACCTGCACATCGCCACAAAATTTCGAATGCATATTTTCTTCTTGTTTGGCTAGTAATACATCATTTGGATGGCTAGTATAAGGATAGCGTGGCATATAAGAAATCATACAGCCGATTTTCAAATCTGGATAGTGTTTATGTCCGTAAGCGACAACCTTTGCACTGGCAACAAATTGATGATGCAGGGCTTGGTAGCGTTGCTGTAGATTATCCGGCTGATTGATAAATTCAGATTCACCAACTTGCAGTCCCAGTGATAAAAAGTTTCCGATACTTAAGGTGGCCGTGTTGATTTCATTAAAAGTGATCCAATAGTTTACTTTTTCGTGATAGCGTTCAAACAACACCGCCGCATATCTCGCATAAAAGTCGATCACTTCACGACTCGCCCAACCATTGTATTCTTGGCTCAAATATGCGGGAACATCAAAATGAGCAATGGTTACAATTGGTTCAATCCCGTACTTCCGACACTCGTCAAACACACGATCATAAAAGGCCAGGCCTTCTTCATTCGGTTCAGTGTCGTTGCCCTTGGGAAAAATCCGGGTCCAGTTGATAGACATGCGGAAAGCTTTAAATCCAGCTTCTGCAAACAATGCAATATCTTCTTGATAATGATGATAAAAATCAGTTGCTTCGTGGCTTGGATACAACAACTCTTCTTCAATTTTTGCTGTGATTTTCCGAGAAGTCGTATGGCTGCCACCGCTGATCAAGTCAGCACAAGCGAGCCCTTTTCCGCCCTCATTATAGCCGCCTTCATATTGGTTTGCCGCCGAAGCGCCGCCCCATAAAAAATGTTTTGGGAAACTCATTGCTGTCATCCTTTCTTCTTTCTAATGGTTAAAAAATGGCTAATAACTGATCGCCAGCTTTAATTTCTTGATTTTGGGCAAGTGCCACAACATCTAAGAAGTCTGCCGTATTGGTAACAGTGATCATAACGGTATCTTCATACCCTGCCTGAGCGATTTTTTCTGCATCAAAGTGCAATAATGTTTCTCCCATAGTGATTTGATCACCTTCATTGACTAGTCGTTCAAAGGCACTTCCTTGCATATTCACCGTATCAATACCGATGTGGATCAGAAGTTCAATCCCCTCGGTACTGGTAAGTCCAATCGCATGATTTCCTGGAAAAACGGCAGAAACCTGTCCCGTAAATGGGGCAATCACCTGTTGATCTTGTGGCTTAACAGCAATTCCTTTGCCTAATGCCAATGAAGCAAACGCCTGATCATTGGTTTCTGTCAATGGAACGGCAGTTCCTTTTAAAGGTGATAATACAATTTTTTCAATCGCTGATTGTTCTTTCTTCGTTTCAGAAGAAACATCAGTTGCTTTGGCTGTCACATCTTGCGCTCCAGATTTGACTGCTTGCGGCTGATTATTATTAGGAAAATCTGCATCTTTGACCATGACCCAGGTGTAAGCAAAGGCAATCGCAAAAGTAATCAACGAGCCGATCAGCGCATGAAACACACTGCTGTATGATGGAAGCGCCACAAATGAAGCAATGACTACTGGCGTATTGATTTTCATCAAACCAAAATAAAGTCCCCCAGCAGCACCCCCAAGGATCATTCCGACAATCGGTTTTTTCAGACGTAAGGTTACTCCGTACAAAGCAGGTTCAGACACACCCATCAAGGCAGTAATTGCCGATGAAAAACTCACTTGTTTAAATTCCGTATCCTTAGCTTTGATTCCAGCCGCTAAACAAATCGCTGCTTCGGCAGCCAATCCAAGCAGCATACCAGGGACGATCAAATCATCATACCCGTACGTTGCCAAAGAAGTTAATAAAATAGGGGTCAGCGTCGTGTGCATGCCCGTCATTACTAGCAATTGAGCAAAGGCACCCATAAACAAGACGGCTAACGGACCAAAATTGTTTGTTAAGTAGTTCAAAAACTGTGACACATAGTTGCCGATCGTCACACCTAATGGTCCGATTAGCAATAGAGCCAGCGGTGTGATCACGATGATGGCGATCAATGGACGTAGAATAAATTTGACACTGTTCGGTAAAATCCGATCGGCGAACCGATAGACATAAGACATAACCCAGACACTTAATAAAACTGGCAAAACGGAGGCATTGTAGCTCACATTCGGTACGAGCAATCCAAATAATGTGATTCCTCCTTCTTGGCTAAGAAGGGCCGTCAATCCTGGCATCACAAAAATCGCTCCGACGTAGCTTCCTAAGAAAGGATCAATTTTCAATCGTTTGGCCACAGAATTTCCTAAATAAACGGGAATGAAAAAGAAGGCTGCTTGCGATACTTGATACAATACGAGATACGTATCGTCAGTTGCAGCTAAAATTCCTGATAACTCCAATAGTGAAAGGACCACTTGCAGCATTCCTCCAGCTGCTATGATTGCAATCATCGGTGTAAAACAGCCTGCGATAAAGTCAAGGAGTCGTGAGATGATCGATTGATCGCTACTGCTTTGATCAGCCGTCGTTTCTGTCGTCGGTAGTTGAGCGTATACACTCGATACATCTGGCCCAATAATCACTTGGTATTGACCATTTCCCTGAACGAGTCCAGTCACTCCTTTTAACTGTTTGATTGCTTCACTGTCAGCTTTTTTGTCGTCGGCCAGCGTGAAACGCAGTCTTGTTGCACAGTGGGTCACGTGCTGGATATTTTTACCACCGCCGACATTTTCATAAATTTCATTGGCTAGTTTTTTATAGTCCATTGTTTTTCTCCCTTTCTCCTTGTTCCGTCAATTTCTGGATATGGAGTGATAGATAAATTTCTTCATTTTCTGAGATGCTGATATCATACGTATTTTTGATATAAACCTTGATTTTTTCCACACAGTGAAACGCTTGCGGATACATCTTCTCAATTTGTGCATAGAGCGTCGACGCTTCATAGCTGGGAAGTGTATGATTGATCACATTTTGTGCAAAATAGTGCAGATGCGTGACAAAGCGAGAATAATGGAAACTATTCTCATCAAAATTTTGTTTGTACTCATACTTTACGATCGTCAGTACGTCTTCTATAAATTTCGCGATTTGATTGGTAACCGCCATATCCTTCTTTTGTGATTGGACATTTACAAAATGCAATGCGATGGAGATCGCTTCTTCTGTTGGTACATCGATCGCTAGTTCTTGCTCCATAAGCTGGACAGCATACACCCCAATGGCATATTCATCGGGATAAAATCGCCGAATATCCCATTGCAAAGGACTATGAAAAGTCATTTGCTGCTTGATCCTATGAACAGTGAAATCAATATGATCCAGCAAAGTCAAATAAATATAGTCGCTGACTGCTAAGCGATAATTCTGTTTGGCATAAGCCACGATTTTAGCAACGATCGCTACGTATTTCGGATCGCATTTTCCTAATTGATAGCTAAAATGTTCCAACATTGCGTGAGTATCCAATACAAAAATCTTTTCAAAATCTTGTTCTTCTACATCATCTCCTACCTTCTTATTGAAGCTGATGCCTGTAGAAAATCCGATAATTTCATTGCTGCCTTTCTTTAGTAAGACAACATTATTATTTAAAAACTTCTTTATTTTCATGATTTCCTCCACCTTAAAAACACTAAAAAACCTCATACTCCACCCTTGGTGGAATATGAGGTTTGCCTTCTTACAGTAACACGCCTCTTGGTCACAGCACTTCTGTAACCGTTATCTAATTACATCGGTATCATAGCACTTCAAAAAAAACTTGTCAATCGCTTCCTTAAATTTTTTCACACGATCGCTAAGCCACCGTTGAGCTTCTCACAAAAGCTATTTTTGTCAGACTGGTGTTTTAAGAACAACTTTTGCTTTTTTTAATCCCCAAACCAGCAACTTGCCGGCACAATAAACAACAATCTTCGTGCTTATGCAGCGCTTGAATCATCGTTTCTTTCTACAAACCATTTTTTGAGGGGAAAATGTCTCAATAACACGCAAATACAAAAATAGATTCTCTTCTCTACTTTTGACACCTATCTTAGCTATTCCTCGATTGGTCTATTTGTTTAAATTTCAAAACAAAACAGCTTTCATTCTTTGTCCTTCTATGCTGGAAAGCAAGTAGCAGTAACTTTATACATCTAGGTTCCTTCGTCTTTCCTTTCAAATGCGCATTGGTCTATTCCACACCTCCTCCCTTTATCTCTCAATCTTTTCTTAAGCGTTTGAACAATTTCTTAATAAAATAACTAACAAAAAATAAACTTTTACTATATCTCTTGAATGTAAGCGGTAAATTTGTTATTATTACGAAGGATAAGGAGGTGTTTATCGATTGTATGCGATTAAAATCTTTCATGGTTATCTAACCGCCGAAGGAAAAAGAACACGGGACAAAACAATTGCATTGACCTATACTTGCAGAGAAGATGCTGAACGTTTCGCAAATAAAATCGGCGGGAGAGTTAAAAAAATTGGCTAACCAACTAGAATAAAAAAGGCTGTCAACCTCAGTAGGTGACTGCCTTTTTTTGTTATCTGATTTCTTTTAACTCTTTTCGCGGTACTAACTTTTTACATAACCGTCCCTATCCTTTCCTTGTCGAATCACGCTGTGAAGCAAGTTAGTTGGTTTTGACGCCTTGAGTCTTTATACTGAAACAAAGGCACCAGCCAATCCAAAAAAAGGAGTGACCTGTCCATGTGCGGCCGATACTTATTTGATCCATCAACTGGCGAATTGTCAGAATATTATCAAGAAGCCGCGGCGAAAGCCCGCAAGCGCCAACAGACTGTCGCTATCAATGATGTTTTCCCCTCCAATCACGTCGTAACCATCGGTGCAAATCAACAACAACAAGTTGTAGCTGGTGTGACAAGATGGGGCTTTACCGGCTTTAAAAAAGGGCATTTGATGATCAATGCGCGTTCTGAGACCGTTGAAGAGAAACCGACTTTTCGCCAGCCTTTCCAAGAGCATCGCTGTGTCTTTCCGATGTCTGGTTTCTATGAATGGAATCATGAAAAGGAAAAGTTCCTCTTTTCGCAAGATCACGTGATTTATGCTGCTGGTTTTTATCGCATCCTTCAAAAAGAGGATCAGATCGAAACCGAATCAATCATTCTAACGACTGCCGCGAACGATTCTGTTGAACCAGTCCACGATCGAATGCCTCTGTTCTTAGAAAAAGAAGCGATTGCTTCTTGGATCAATGACTTGGCTTTTGCTCGCCAACAACTCAAAGCAGAAATGCCCAAGCTGAAAACCCAATTGCTCTCTTCTTAACTGCTTGCTACTTCTTTTTCAGCAGAACAAAAACCGCCAAGTCAGCTTTGATTTGGCGGTTTTTTTCTACTTCTGCTTTTCCTTAATAAACGGTGAAGGTCTTGCCAGTCATGATTCCAAAGACTGCTTTTTGATACGCTGCAAAAACGGGTGCGTCACCAACGGGAATAAAGCCTTTGAAAGAATCGGCGAAGGTTTCCCAAGAGCCCACAAGCGCATTGGGACTGACTGCATTGATTCGTATCCCCTGACCGATCTCAAAAGCTGCCGATGCCACGAAGGCTTCTAAACCGCCGTTGACCAGTGCTGAAGGCGTGCCCATTGGGATAAATTCGTCTTTGATAATTCCAGAAGTCAGCGTGATACTGCCACCTTCATTGAGAAAATGCTGGCCAATCAACGCAAGGTTGACTTGTCCTTGCAGCTTCGAAGCCACCGACTGTTGAATATCTGCTGGCGTCAATTCCTCAAAGGGTTTAAACACTGTGCTTCCCGCAGCGGAAACAATGGCATCCACTTTCCCAGTGGCTGTAAATAGCTGGCTGACACTGTCTGCATCCGCAATTTCGACCTGATGATCGCCATTGCTACGGCTAGCCGTGATCAGCTCCACCTCTGGTACCTGCTGAAAGCCTTCAACTAAAAGCTGCCCAAGTGTGCCGGTATGTCCAATCAAAAGTAATTTCATTTGCTCGCCTCTTTTTTTGTTTTGTGTTTCGATTCTAACCCAACCAAGCGATTTCGACCATTCATCTGCTTTTCCTGCTTTTTAGGTCTATTCTTGCCCTTGTCCATTTGTTCCCCTACTACCTGCGTAGTGATTGGAATCACCTATCACGAAAGCAATTGACAACTTTCTCATCTTGTTCTAAGATACTACTAATTTCATACACATGCAGTGAGAAGAAGAGTACGATCCCCCCTTTCTTTCAAGAGAACTCGGAACTGGTGGAAACGAGTAAGGAAGACGATCCGAAAATGACCTTTGAGCATTCGTGGACGAACAATCCCCGACGGAGAAAGCCCGATAGCGCAATGCAGTTTATTTGATGAACTGACTGAGGTTTTTTGTTTCAGCAAAAAACAAACGAAGGTGGTACCGCGAAATGATCGTCCTTCCCAAAGACTATTCTTTGGGAAGGCTTTTTTTATAAAAAAGGAGGAAAAGTTATGAAACGAAAGATTCGATTGGGTGTGGGCATTGGTTTATTGTCCTTAGTTTTATTTGCCGGTTGTGGCAATCAAGAAGAAGTAACGGGAAATGCCGAGGAACAGCAGACAGAAATCAGATTGGGGACGACACCAGGGCCTTACAGCGAACTGTTTCTCAAAGGAATCAAACCGATTTTAGAAGAAGCTGGCTATACTGTGACGGATATTGGCTTTACTGGGGTCTTGGAAGCGGACATTGCATTGAACGATGGCGAGATCGACTTAAACGTCGATCAGCACACCGCCTATTTAGAAAACTTCAATGAAAACACGGATGCCGATTTAGTGGGTATCACACCGATTCCTACCGTTCCAGCCGGCTTGTATCCTGGCAGAAAGGACAGTTTAACAGCGATTGAAGCAAACGATACCATCGGGATCCCCAATGATCCGTCAAATAGTGCCCGGGCCCTGTTGCTGCTGCAAAAAGCCGGCTGGATCGAACTTGACCCGGAAGTGGCGCCCATTGACGCGACGTTAAGAACCATTACTGACAATCCTTATGACTTGGATATCGTTGAGATGGATTCTGCCCAAATCCCCCGCAGCTTAGCAGATTTAGACTATGCGGTGATTCCCGGCAGCATCGTTTACAGTGCTGGAATCGCTGCAGAGGAAAGCTTATTAAGTGAAGACATTTTGCAAGAGTATGAACTGGTGGCAACGGTAAAAAAAGCCAACAAAGATAGTGACTGGGCACAGGCAGTGGTGGCAGCTTATCATTCTGAAGCCTTTAAAGAACTGCTGGCAGAAGAGAATCAAACGGGTTATTGGTTTATTCCTGAAGAATTGCAATGACCGCTTCACAAGTAGCAATAAGCAGCAACTGTCGTCGTATTTTTTAAAGAAGCTTCTATTACTATAGAAGGAAAAGACATGACTACTATTGATTAGTGGACCATTCCCCGTCTGAATCTTTGTAAAGGAGGTCAAAAATTGAATATTCAACAAATGCGCATCGTGCAAGCGATCGCTGACCATGGAAGTTTTCGTGAAGCAGCCAAACGGCTGTATCTTTCGCAGCCAAGTCTTTCCCAAGCCGTGAAAGAGTTGGAAACAGAATTGGAGGTCCAGCTTTTCGAGCGTACGAATCAAGGCGCCCGCTTGACTGCCGAAGGCTCGGAATTTCTAGACCATGCCCAGCCGATCTTGAGTCAAGTGGCGCAGCTGCAAACGCGTTTTTCCAGCAAGCAAGCAGCGAGTCAAACCTTCGCTATCGCAAGCCAGCACTATGATTTCACGGCTGGAATTTTCAGTGAGCTGCTGCAGGAATTTCCCGACTGCCGCCAGTTTCGCTTATTAGAAACCACGACCTTAAAGGTGATCACGGACGTGCAACAATATCGAAGTGAATTTGGGATCCTTTATTTGAATGAGCAAAACCAAGCAGGATTGGAACGACTACTGCAAGGCGCCCAATTGTCCTTCGAGGCGTTGGGACGGTTTCGCCCCCATGTCTTTTTGCGAGCAGCTCATCCCTTGACAGAAAAAAGGCAGCTTTCCTTAAGAGATCTCGCCCCTTATCCACAAGTACGCTTTTTGCAAGAAGATGAACGCTATTCGTTCTTCTCAGAAGATTTGATCGACTTCGCTCAAAGCCCTCAAGTGGTGCATGTCAGCGATCGAGGCACGATGGTCCAGCTATTACAACAGACGGATCTTTATGGAACCGGCTCGGGGATCGTTGCCCAACCAGAACGCCAAGGCTTGGCTTTTCTTCCTTTGATCGACGCGTCCGAGGGTGAGATCATCCTCATTAAAAAGAACGATCGCCCGTTATCAGTGATCGGCGAGCGTTTCTTAGCAAAATTACGGCATCATCTTACAGCTTTTCCTAGTGATATATAAGCGAAGGCCTCCTCTTCCAACTCCCCATAGATGATTGGCTGCTCCTTCGCATTATATAAAAAATCCTTGAGCCACTTCCCATGCAGGAGGCTCAAGGATTTTCTTTTACGGTTAACATTGTCGGCAATCACCGCTGATTACAGCTGCTCTGCCTGCATTTGATACATTTGCTGATAGATTCCTTGCCCTTGGACAAGACTCGAATGGGTTCCCCGTTCCACGATCTTCCCTTGATCCAAGACCAAGATTTGATCTGCTTGTTTGATCGTTGACAAACGGTGAGCGATCATAAAGGTCGTCCGTCCTTTTTGCAAGATGGTCATCGCCTTTTGAATGATGGATTCTGTTTCAGTGTCCACATGGCTCGTCGCTTCATCCAGAATCAAGATTTTCGGATCAAACACCAATGCACGGGCAAAACTGATCAGCTGGCGTTCTCCACTAGAAAACTCATTGCCTTTTTCAACGACTGGATGATGGATGCCTTTTTCGTAGCGGCTCAAAAGGTAGTCAGCGCCGACTTGTTTCAAGGCATCGATAATCATCGCTTCGGTGATCGTTGGATCGTTCATTCCGATGTTGCTGGCGATCGTTCCAGTAAATAGATAGGGATCTTGCATGACGATCGCCATTGAATCTCTTAAACTATGACGATCAAAATCAGCGATCACTTGTCCATCCACAACGATTTTTCCGTGCTGCGGATCATAAAAACGGAACAACAGGTTCAAAATACTCGATTTTCCAGAACCAGTATGACCGACTAGAGCAATGGTCTCTCCTGCTGCAACGTCAAAGTTGATATCGTGCAAGATTGCTTGCTCAGGATCGTAGCCAAAGGTCACTTGTTGGAAAGAAACATCGCCATTCGTGACAGTCAGCTGCTCACTTTGTTGTTTTTCAACCGGCTGATCAGCAAACTCAAAGACCCGCTGTCCGGCTGCCAATGATTGCTGCACATTGGTGATGGTTTGGACAAGCCCTTCGATGGGATCATACAGGCGGTTGATGTAATCAATAAAGGCATACAGCAAGCCTGCTGAGATCGCCAAGCGGCCATCAAGGAAAAAGGCAGCCAAGGTCGTGATCAAAATCAAGATCGTTGAATTTCGCAACAAATTGCCTAATCCCCAAGCGATACTTGAATCGAGTAAGAGGTATTTACGTCCGGTTTTGAACCATTTCTCTACTGTCTCATTAAATTCTTTCTGCAACTGATTTTCTCGTTGGAAGGCTTGGATGATCGCCATTCCTTGGACAAATTCATTTAACTGCCCACTGATTTGTGAGATGTATTCCCGCATTGCTAAATTGTAACGAGAGGCATATTTTGTGTAAAAATGCTGCCAGATTCCTAAAATCGGGATCAGGATCAGCATCGCTGCTCCTAAGGTGCGGTTCAAAAGAAATAATGCAATAAACGCACCAATGATTTGGATAATGTTGCTTAACAAATTACTGATCACGATCACGTAGAAATTAGACCGCAAAACTTCGGTGTCATTCGTAATCCGTGCGACGACTTTACCAGCTGGGATCTGGTCAAAGTAAGAAACCGGTAATTTGTGCATATGGTCAAAAAGCTGATCCCGCATTTTTTTGACAATACTGTTGGACATTTTTCGCAATTGCAGCAAGCTGATATAACGAAAGAGAGAACCAATCAAATTGACCAGCAAATACCCAGCGAGTAATTGGATCAAAAGTATCGTGTTTAGGTTTCTGCTGTCAACCGCCGGTGTCATCACTCGGTCGATCAGCTGTTTGGCAATCAGTGGTGAAGTCAGTTCGAGCGCTGCTGCCAACAACAGCAAGATTGCGCCCACGGTAAATTGTTTTTTATAATAGCTCAAATACGTGAGCAAACGCTTAATCGTTGAGAACACTTGTATCGTCCTCCTTTAACTGTTGATGGTAATACTGTTCTTGGTACCAGCCTGGCGTTTCGATCAACTCCTGATGGGTACCACGCTGTGTGATCCGTCCGTCTTCTAAGACGATGATTTGATCCGCTTCGGTGATGGCGGACAATCGATGGGTCACGATGATGGAGGTCGGTGCCTGCTTCATCGTTTTCAAATTCGTGATGATGGCTTGTTCCGTTTTGGCATCAACTGCCGAAAGGGCATCATCCAGTAAGAGGACTTCACTGTTTCGTAAAAACGCCCGTGCTAAGGACAAGCGTTGTTTTTGTCCACCAGACAGGGAAACGCCTTTCTCACCGACGACCGTTTCGAGCCCTTCTGGCATCCGCTTGATGTCTTCACTAAAGCAAGCGGCTTCCAGTGCTTCCCACAACACTTCTTCTGAAGCATCTGGCTGTCCGAATAGCAAGTTCTCGCGAATTGTTCGTGAAAACAAGGTATGTTCTTGCGGCACTTCTGCAAAGTGGTTGCGCACTGCTGTTGTTTGATAGGTCGTCAACGGCTGCTCGTTAATCAAGGGTACTTGATCAGAGTATGGATAGCGGTGACCGAATTGTCTTAGCAGCGTCGTTTTTCCGCTACCGGTCTTCCCAACGATCCCTAAGACTTCTCCACGAGTGATCGTCAAATCCAGTCCTTCTAACACATAACGAGCTGCTTGTGGGTATTGGAAATGGTATGCTTCAAAACGGATCGTATTGATGGCTTGCAGGTCGGCTTCACCAGGAGTTTCTAATTCATCACCCGTCTGCAGCACTTCATTGATCCGACGCCAGGATGCGGCACCTTGTTGCATCACATTCACAAGATCTCCTGCTGAGATCATCGGCCAAACGACCATTGTCAAGTACACTTGGAAAGAGACCATCGCACCGATGGTGATCGTTTGGTTGGCAACAAGAAACGCCCCGACACCAAAGCTCATCACAAAACTGATCGCTAAGATGATGGTAATCAGCGGCCCGAAACGGGAATCGATCTCAGAAACGATATTGTTTTTTGCTCTTGTTTCCAGTGTTTTCTTTTGAAACTGTTCAGTGGTGGCTCCTTCTAGTCCATAAGCTCGGACGACCCGAATGCCATCAATGATCTCCAACACTTCACTGTTCATCTCAGAAACAGAATTCTGCGCTTCCGTAAACGCCTTATCGACTTGCGAGCCCCATTTGAAAATGTAATAGGCTAAAAGCGGCATTGGAATCAAGGCAATCAAGGTCAATAGCCAAGAAACCGTCCCAGCCATCATCGCCACGATAAAACTTAGATACAAACTAGTATTTAAGAAAACCATCAGTCCATACCCAACGGTCATCCCCATCACTTGGACATCGTCACTGGAACGAGTCATTAAATCGCCTGTTCGGAAACGATGGTAAAACGGCGCCCCCATTTTAAGAAAGTGGCTCATCAATTGTTCCCGTAATTGTTTTTGCAAATCGTAGGAACCAATAAATAAATTAAACGTCCAAACAAATTCGGCCAGATATCCTAACAAGATAGCTCCGGCAAAGAGGGTCACGTATTGGACCAGTACCGAATAATCAAAATTATCTTGGATCAACGCATCAATGAATAAGCGCAAGATATAGATTGGTGCGACATACATCGCACTAGCAATCACCATAAAGACGAATACGAAGGTATAGCGCACCTTATGTTCTTTAAAATACGTTGTTAATTGTTTTAATACATACTTCATGTTTTATCCCTCACATTCTAAAAAAGTACACAAAAAAGCTCTGTCCCTTCGGAAAAAGGACAGAGCATAAACGTCGTTATTATAGACATTATCTGTACACTAATGGTTACCGAATGAGGGATTCACTTTATTCAATTTGGTTGTTTTTTTATCAAATACTTTTTGCATCGTAATCCCTCCTTCTCTTTTTATTTTGCTGACTACACCTAACACTTTACAGATAAGTTTCTGAGAATGCAACAACTTTTATTAATTTTCTTTAAAAAAGATTGACTTTTCTAAAAACACAGATGTGAAAACAGCCCTTTTTAACAACCTTTTTTTGAAAACGAATTCCTGTTTTACCCCAAGAGTTGCAACGATTTTGGCTAAAATAAAAAAACAGATGCCCTTCTCTTCAACAAACGCTGTTTGATCAGCACACTTGGTTGAAAAAAAGTTCCTCTGTTTTCTTACTACCTGTTTATTCTGTGACAGATGCTAGGCGATAGGATACTGTTCGTCCAAAAGGAAATACTTGCACCCCTTGCAAACGATCTGTTTTCAAATACGCCACCGCCCCTTGATATAACGGCAAAACGGCTGTATCTTCAACGATCAATTGTTTTTCCAGTTCTTTCAATAAGTCCCAACGGGCAGCTGGGTCGTTTGCTAAAGTCGTCCGTGCTTCTGCTAACCCTTGATCGTAACTTTCACTAGCATACCCAGACGTATTCAAGCCACCTGTTGAATCATAAAATTCTAAGAAGTTGATCGGGTCCGCGTAATCTGGTGTCCAAGTCCCAAAGACGAGATCAAATTCACCTTGGGATTGCAAGTCCAAACGGTTTTGTAAAGGAATCGACTTGGCATCGATGGTTAATCCCGGCAAATTGGTTTCTAACTGCCCTTGGACAAACTCGATGGTTTTCTTGGCTGCTGCTGTATCTGCTGACAACAGTTCCAAAGTGATTTCGTCTTGTCCCAACTCTTCTTTGGCTTGTGCCCAAAGCTCTTGTGCGGCTGTTAAATCGTACGGCAGTAAATCGCCATTTTCTTCACGAAAATCTTGGTCTGTTTCAGGATCTTTGGCAAAGTTGCTTGGCACAAAGCCGTTCAATGCAGTGGACCCATCACCTAAGATATTTTCGGCAAATGCCTCTTTGTCGATGGCTTGTAAAATTGCTTGACGTACCTTGACATTGCCTGTGACTTCTCGTTTTTGGTTGGCACTTAAATACCCCACCAGCGCCTTTGGCACATAGTTGGCTTGAGCTGAGTTTTGGTATTGCTGCGCGTAAGTATCCGTTAAGGTGGTGTAGTCCAGTTCTCCTGTTTCAAAAAGGCTGACACCAGTCGCCGTTTCCTTCACTACTTGCACGTCGATCTTGGTCAATTGGACATTCTCAGCATCCCAATAATCAGGATTTTTCGTTAACGTCCATGATTCGTTGGTCCCGTTCCACCCTTCGATCAAGAATGGGCCATTGCCGACAAAATTTTCCGCTGATAACCCATAATCGGCACCTTTTTCTTCAGCAAACGCTTGGTTTTTTGGCATAAAAGGTGTCCCGACCAAAATTTGATCCAGATACGAGATTGGACTTGCCAATGTCAGCTCTAACGTCTGCTGGTCCAATGCTTTTGCACCTAACTCACTCACCTCAGCGTCCCCTTGACGCACTTGACTGCCATTTTTCAACACATCCATTTGATTACTGCTACTAGAACCATTCTCTGGATTAGCAACATATTGAAAGGCGTAGACAAAATCATCCGCAGTAACAGGATCGCCATTGCTCCATTTTGCATCACGAATGGTGAAGGTATAAACCAGTCCGTCTTCTGATACCGTAGGCTCTTCAGCGGCCATCGCAAGCTCAGGATCCCCCTCTTGATCCAGACGGTATAACCCTTCTGCCACTTGTCCGATCATATCGGAACTATTGACATCCGTGTATTGTCCGCTATCAAGGGTTGATAAGGCGCCAGCGGTTGACACTTGAATTTCTTGCGCAACGGCTCCTTGCTCCTCTTGCTGTCCAGAATCCGTCGTGGGGCTCGTGGTACTGCAGGCACTTAAAACCAATAATGTGAAAGCAGTGATACCCATCATTTTCTTTTTCATTTTTCTCCTCCTTGCGTGATCCTCTTTCTTACAATACGTCAACGACATACTTGAAAACCGCTTGTTCTTGTATAAGCGCATCATAGGCAAAATCAGGATGCCATTGAACCGCCAACAAGCGCTGACCCACGTGTTCAATGCCTTCAATGATGCCATCAGGACTCCAAGCTGTCTTTTGCAATGGACGAGCCAATCGATCCACCGCTTGATGATGAAAGGAATTAACCTTTGTTTTTTGACCGTAAACACGAGCCAACATGCTTTTTTCAGCCGTCACGATGGCATGGGTCGGCACTTCTTTCG
The DNA here is from genome assembly GCF_050546735.1 of Enterococcus sp. AZ095a. NCBI lineage: Bacteria > Bacillati > Bacillota > Bacilli > Lactobacillales > Enterococcaceae > Enterococcus > Enterococcus sp. AZ095a. The sequence goes on from NZ_CP172953.1 coordinate 2,578,544, forward strand.
GAATCGGCGCCTGCATATGAATGATCTCACTGAAGGTACTGATGTCTTGCTGCAGCGTGCCACCGAATGCCACGTTGACCAGCTGCATTCCCCGACAAACCGCAAAAATTGGTTTCTTTTGCAGCAGCGCTTCATCGATCAGCGCTAGTTCAAACTCATCCCGTGCCAACAAACCGCTTCCAGTTGCCTGATGGGCCTCCTGCCCATAAAACTTGGGTGAAACATCTTGTCCACCAGCTAATACCAGTTTATCGATCTGTGAAACATAGTCCTTGGCTGCAGCTGGCTCACTGATTGGCACGAGCAATGGCAGTCCGCCCGCTTGCTGGATCGCTCGCACATACCCTAATGGTGTGTAGGCGATCGGCAAATGATGCAGCACATCGCCAGCATCTTGCACTTCATTCGCAGCGATCCCTATAATTGATTTGCCCATCGACTTCCCTCCCTGATTAACGATTTTTTCAGAAAAAAGCGGTATCTAGCAGTTGAACAAGGCAAGCGCCGCTCTTTTTCTCAAGATATGTTTCAACTATTCTAAACCAATCCGCACTTTTTGTGAAACACTATTTTCACTTTCGCGATCATTTATTACAATCACCATTCTATTTAACCCCCTCTTTGATAAGCAATAAAGAACACCGCTAGTCAGATATAGTTGAATTTTACCAATACTTTCTCTACGTAAAAAAACATGCGAGAAGCCGTTGCTTTCCGCATGTTTCGTCATTAAAATAATCGATTGTCTTTTAAAAACTCCAGCATCTGTGTTTTTAGGGGATCTTTTTCATTACGGATCGACTTTGTTTGCGTTGTTTCATCAAGTGTCGATAGCCGCTTTTTAGGAAAAGGCGCCGCTGGTTCTTCTGCCAACTCTAAGATTTGGAAGCTATCCACCACCACTTCTGCCGCACAAAGTCTCTGACCTTCTGGTGTTTCATAAGGACAGCCTTGCAAGTGTCCATTGATTTTGATACTTGCCCCTTTTTGAGTATACCGTAAAAAGGTCTCTGCCTGTTTTCCATGAATGACGCAAGCAAACCATTCATGGTGCACTTCTTCACTGTTTTGCCATTGAGACACAATGACAAGATCAAAACGTACGCCCTGATCGTCCGCCGCATCAAACGCTTCTTTACTAGGCATCTCTGCGATTTTCCCAGTAAGAACCACTTTATTCATTGCCACGTTGCATCCTCGCTTTTCTCTCATTTCTTGAGTGATCTTAACTTATGCGACCTATTCTACCACATTCCAAAAAACAAGCAATCAAAGGTCGAATGGCTTAAGAAATGCTTTGAACAAAATGAACCAACTCAAAGAATTCGTCTGATCCTGCCAATAATGTGCGATTTTCTGACTGAAAACTTCTCTTTGCTCCACACAGCAAAAAAACAGTTGGTTCAATCCCCCTATGAACCAACTGCCTTTTGCGGATTTTTATTTAGCAAAGGAATCTTGACTACCATAGCGATCAAAATGGAGGGTTTCGCTTTCGAGATAGTCGATGATCGCTTTGGGGATCATGACCCCTTCTTGCTGGGCTTTTTCAAAGTGTATTTGGCTGATCTCTCCAGGATAGTAGACTTGTGATTGCCCTTCTACTGGCGGGATTGCATGCAGCTCAGTCACCATCTGATCGATGCTTTGCTTGAAGGTTTCGGTGTTGGTAAAACGAGATGGATCGATCACAAGAAGGAATTGTCCTAAGCGGCGTTTTTCCGTCAAGTCCGCATACATGGAGGTGACCTGTTTACCAAAAGCCAAGCCTAGCATCGAGCCAGCTAAAATATCCACCATCATCATCAAGCCATATCCTTTAGCACCAGCGATTGGCAATAATCCTTGGACAGCATAGGGATCGGTGGTAGGCAAGCCATGCTCGTCTACTGCCCAAGTATCGGGGATCTGCTGCTTCTTCGAGCGAGCATCCAAAATTTTGCCCCACGCTTGAACCGTCGTCGCCATATCAAAAACCACCGGTGGATGATTGGCTCGTGGTGCAGCAAACGCGATTGGATTGGTGCCAAAATAGTTTTCGGTCCCACCAAAAGGCACCGCCATCGGATCCGATTGACACATGGCGATCGCTACTAAGTCGGCTTCAGCAGCCTGTTTGACGTAATACGCCATCGTCCCGCTATGGCTGGTCTGCTCGATTCCTACTGCAGCGATCCCGGCTTCTTTTGCCAGATGAATGGCGATCGCCATCGCTTCATTGCACACATAATGCCCCATGCCGTTATCTCCGTGGAAAATTCCGGTAGCGGCGCCTGTTTTTTCAAAAGACATGTTTGGTTCCAGCGTGATGCCACCTTTTACTAAACGCTCGGCATAGTAGTCCATCCGCACGGCACCATGAGAATGGATCCCGCAAGCATCCGCAAAGGTCAAATGCGCCGCTGTTTCACTGGCAGCGGCTTCTGGCAAACCAGCAGCCAATAGTTTCTTTTTCATCAATGCTTCTAATTCCAGCAGAGAACGTCTGCTCATTTCTTCCATCTTTTCTCCTCCTTAGAAAAAGAGAAGCACGCTTGGCAACGGCTTCTCTTATTGATTAAACACGCGATAATCCAGTTCATCGGCTGACTTAGCGATCAGCAGCGCTGAATAGACGTCTGAGTTCACGTTCAAAATTGTCCGCAGCATGCCAACAAACCATTCGACACCAGCAAATAGCGCAATGCTTTCGATTGGTAAACCGAGCTGGGGAACGATGATTGCCAAGGAAACTAACCCCGCTCCGGGAACAACTGCATTGGCTAAAGAAACGAAAGTCGCAGTTACAGCTACCGTCACCATTTGGATCCCGTCAAAGTTGATTTGATACATTTGGGCGATTGTCATGACGGTAATCGCCATATGCATCGCTGACCCATTGCTGTTCAAAGACATGCCCAATGGCAATACCAAATTGGTGATGCGGCTACTGAGTCCTAATTTGTTCTGGGATTCTTCCATAGCGATCGGCAGCGTGATGGCAGAGGAGGTTGTCGCCAATGCCATGACCGACATATTCTTCATATTTTTGATCAATCGTAACGGATTGATCCGACAATACACGGTCAACAAGACTAGCCACAGCCCAAGGAACGTGACGGTGGCTAGACCGTAGACGAGCAAATAGCTGCCTAATGGCAAAATGATCTGCAAGCCCAGGGAGCTGATCGTTGAAGCGATCAAAGCAAAAATACCGATTGGTGCCACGATCATCACGTAACGAATGATGGCAATGACGACCTCATTCAGATCCACGATCAGCCCATAAAGAGATGACTCAGGTTTCTTTTGCATAAAGTGATTGAGAGCAACACCAAAGAACAACCCAAAAACGATGATTTGAATAATTGACCCTTTACTCAACGCATCGAAAATATTCGTGGGAATAAAGTTGATTACAGTCTCTGATATAGAAATTTCTTGTGCTTGCAGAGGTTCGCCGGCAGCTTGTGAAAAGTCGATCCCTTTGCCCGGAGCAAAGAAGACCGCCATCAGCACACCCCATGCAGCTGCGAATAAGGAGGAAATCCCAAAGACAGCGATCGTTTTTCCACCCAAACGTGTGAGTTCTTTCGGGGCAATGCCCCCAACTGCTTGAATGATTTGTCCAACGATCAATAACGGGATCGCCATTTGCATCAGACGCAAGAAAAGATCGCCCAAGATTTTTAGGAATGAAGCGGCTTGCCCAAAGAACAAACCGCAAAGAATCCCTAGAAGAACGGCAATAACGATCTGCGTCACCATCGGTAGTTTTTTTGCTTTCACTTTGATCCCCTCTTTATTTTCGAAGTATGGTTCCTGTATGCTGATCCAGTTCAGCTAACTTTTCGATTGAGGTAATAATCGCGGTTCTGGCTGCATCTTCTTCAACAAAATCAATCGCAGCTTCTATTTTTGGCAACATACTGCCCGCTGCAAAATGGCCTTCCTCGATGTAGCCCTTGGCTTGTGCCACACTGATTTCCCCTAAGGCTTGCTGATTCGGCTGATTGTAATTGATGTAGATATTGTCGACACCGGTCAAAATGATCAGGCGATCGGCCTGCACATCTTTTGCTAAGACACTGGCGGTAAAGTCTTTGTCGTTGACGGCTTCCACGCCAGTAAACCCATTATCGTTGCGAACGACAGGTACGCCACCGCCACCGGCACAAATCGTGATCACACCTGCATCGACCAATGTTTTGATGGCTTCTTTTTCAACAATTTCTTGCGGTTTCGGCGATGGAACCACTTTGCGGTAACCACGCCCAGCGTCTTCTTGATACACCCCGCCATTGGCTGCCATCGCAGCATTGGCTTCCTCTTCACTATAAAAAGGTCCGACTGGTTTGGAAGGTTTCTCAAACGATGGATCTGCTGGATCGACACGAACTTGGGTGACTAATGAGATCACCGATGGATGTGCTTGTCGTGTGGCAAACTCATTGATCAAGGCATTTTGCAGCCAATAACCGATACTTCCTTGGGTCATTGCCACGCAGCTGTCTAATTTCAATTGGGGATTTTTTTCACTTTCCCCGGCTTTTTGCTGCAACAGTAAGTTGCCGACTTGTGGTCCATTGCCGTGACAAACAATGACTTTTTCCCCTTTTTCGACAAAATCGGCAATATAACGTGCTGCTTGCGCAACAACTGCTTTTTGTCCTTCATCACTAGGGTCTTTATCTAAAATAGCATTGCCGCCTAACGCGATCACATTCAAACTCATTTTATGCTCTCCTTCTGATTTTCCTTTGCTAATACGGCAAAAACACCTAATCCGATCAGCAGTAATAGACAAGACAGGTAAAACCCGACCTGCATCGATCCTAAAGAATCGGCTAAAAAGCCAGTAACATAAGGTGCTAAGATCGACCCCGACATCCCGATAAAGTTATAGGCACTCAAGGTCGTTCCTAAGGCGCCTTTTGGTGCGTTTTTCGTCACAAAGGTCACGACGATTGGATCAAGCGCCAGCTTGCCAGTCAATCCATACAAAATCAAAACAGTGATCAATAAGGTACGATCCGTTACAAAGGCAATGGCAAATACGGAAAGGGTCGCCAATGGGACCAATAAATAGACTAATTTTTTCGTCGCGCCAGTTTTATCATTCAATCGAGCAAAAATCAGCGCACCTGGAATCGATGCCCATGGGACTAAGGAAGCAATAAAGCCGACACTCGCCCCTTCAAAGCCACGCTCGGCAATCAAGAATTGCGGCAGCCAAGTTATAATCACAAAGTTTGCATAAATGCTGGTAAAGCATAGAACAAAGGCTGCCACGAGATTGCGGTTTGAAAAAATCTGCTTCAAGGAAATCTTTTCTTTTGGCCCCTCTTCTTTTATTTCTTGTCCTTCATCTTCTGGACGAATCACTTTTTCTTTCAAAACAAAATAGAACAAGACACCGACAATCAAGGTCGGAAACGCCATTAGGAAGAAGGGTTGGCTCCAATGGCCCCCGTTATCCAAGACCAATTTACTAGAAAGCAAGTACCCGCCAGACGTTCCAAACGCCATCCCACTGTTGATAATGGCATTTCCGACGGTCCGTTTGTTGTCGGGAATCGCTTCGGTAGACAATGCGTATTGCGGACCGTAATAGGCACCTTGACCAATCCCTGCAATGGCACGAATCACTAAGAACAAAACGAAGCTTGTGGCTAGCCCACTGAAGTAAGTAGTCACCGCCAATAAAACAAAACCTAGGGCGATCACCAATTTGCGACCGATTTTGTCGCCGATGATGCCAAAAGGAATTTGCGCAACGGCATATGTCAAAAAGAAAATACTATTGGCAAGTCCTAGTTGTGTGTTGCTTAAATTGAATTCTTCTCCGATCACACCCATGATTGGATTGAAGATCGTCCGTGTGGCGTACATTAAAATCCAGCCGACAAAGAAAATAGCAACGACTTTTTTCCAGTAAGAATTGCTTACTTTGACCGCATCTTTCTGGTTACTGATTTCCATGATTTCTCCCCATTTCTATTCTTTTTCCTCAAGTGACAATGACTCCAACGCTAACAACAACCCAAAACTAAGATCTTTGCCTGACGAATGACCAACGGACATCAACTGCTGCACATCTTTTTCAATCACCTGTGGGTTTTGCTTTTTTAAATCTTTGAATAATTGCAGCATCAGAGAATTGACATACCCTTGACTGGCACTTTGAATATAAGCAAAGCTGACATCCGTCGTAGACAGCGGTTTTGCCAATGCTTGCGCTAACACTTCAGCTTCCGGCTGCTGCAAGGCATAGAGCATCGCTTGATAGGCAACTAAAAGATCATCGCCGCTAGGCGTCAATCCTTTGCCACGACCAATCAGGTGAGCAATGATTGGTTCCCAATCTGAGACAGGCTGCCGCAATGCCGCAAATACTGCTTGGGTTTTCTCATCTTCGGGCAACCCAATCTTGGTTTCTAGTTTTTGTTGAATCAGGATTTCTTTCAAAAGCTGCAATTCCGCAGAGGTGAAGGATAGCTCCTTCACCTGCAGCGAAACCAATTCTTTTTCCTCTAATGAAAGAGAAAATGTTCCTTTTGTGCTGTAAAAGGTCAGACCATGCTCTCGGACTTGCACGCGATTGCCGACCTCGATCAAAGGCAGGACTTGCTCAAACAATGCATCTGGTAAAAAGACTCCGAAGCCAGTCAAATAGTTGCGATAGTTGTTGATATTGACCAGCTGCTGCCCGATCATCACATTGAATGAACGATCAAACACGCTATGCACCCGACCGGTACGACCGAATCGTTGCAATGGGTCTAGATAATCACTGATTTTGATTTTCTCAGTCAACATCGATCCCCAGATCCTTCGCATAAGCCGTCAAGGCATTTTCAAAACAGCCTAACGGTGCGCGCACCGTCCCTGCACCCACTTGGCCGACACCTGCTTCTTTATGGGCGATCCCGGTATTGATGATTGGGGTGATGCCTGTTTCAACGACTTTACGGATGTCGATCCCCAAACAAGTCCCTTGGAAGTCCCATGTTGGGATCGAGAAGGTCGGATTATGACCGAAACAGATTTTTGCCATTTCATTGGAAGTTTCTAGCGCATCTTCAAAACCACCAGCGCCGACAAAGCGTGTTACACCTGGTGCGGCTACCATCGCCATTGCTCCGACACCGACGGTTTCAGTAATGGCACTGTCCCCAATATCAGGATTGCCATCTGCTTCGGTAAACCCAGTAAAGTACAAACCTTTCGGCGTATTGACTGGTGCAGTATGCCATTGGTCTTCTGTTTGGGCGACACGAACCCCAAAATTGACGCCGTTTCTCGTCATGGTGGTCACGATCGTTCCTTTGGCATCGACACGGGCACCGTCAACGATGGCTTTGCCGGTTGCCATCATGATATTCAAGAAGAACTGATCGGTATCTGCTAAGAACTTGATCACTTCATATTTTTGCTTTTCATCGATTTCTGTTTGGATGATCAACGGCGCGATCTCTTTCAAGAAGTTCAATGATGCTGCAATATTTCGTTGATGGAATTCATCCCCCATTGTGATCGACCGGGCAATCAATACATTCAAATTGATGCCTTCTTCAGTTAGTTTTAATGCCTTGGCAATGGTTGGTCCTAAGACGTCTTTGATCCAATCCAAACGATCGATGACTTCTTGTGAATAGGCACCAAATCGTAAGACTTTACCGATCCCTTCGTTCAAAATACAGTAGGCTTTGTTGCCGACAAGGCGGTTTTCAACCACAAAGACAGGCATATTCCCAGAAGTGATTCCCCCCATTGGTCCAACTGCCTGGACATGGTGACATGGCATAAAGCGGACTTCCCCACTTTCGAGTAAGCGGCGGGCTTCGTCTTCATCTTTCGCCCAGCGTTCAAACAAGGCAGCGCCGATACAAGACCCTTGCATCGGTCCCGTCATTTCCGACCATTGGATCGGCGGTCCTGCATGCAGCAAGGTTTTCTGACTTTCGTTTAATTCAGCGATCACTGATTTAGCCGGAACGACATCGATCAAGAATGGTTGGGCATTTTTGATTTTATCCGTCACTGCTTGGTTTTCATCTGTGATTTTTTCGTCAAATTCTTCTAACGCGTCTAAAATACGGATCATTTTCTTGTTGCCGTTGGCACGAGGACGCCAGTTGAATTGTTCTGTTTTCCCGCCATATTGCAGGATCGATTCATTGAAGCTTTGCAAGCCAACATTGATGATCCGTGGTTTGGTGGTCAACAGCTCCATTACTTTCTCGCTGACTGTCGGCACCTCAACCTTGCTACCAGTATAGTCATTGACTGTTTTGTCTGCTTCAGAAAGAGTCGCCCCTTTTAAAGCTAGGGCTAATTGCACTGCTTGAGCATTGCTTGGTGCCACATAGACGCCAGCTGCTTTCAAACGGTTGACCGCTTCTTGGTAGTTTTGCGGATCTTTTTCAGTTCCGCAGACGGTAGCAACAAAGTACAACGCGCGATCAGCTGCTTGGGCTGTTTGCTGTGCAGCTTCGATAGCTGGTAACAAAGCTCCTACCATATCTGCATGCGCGCCGTAACCTAGCACCACATCAAATAGAATGACCCCGGTTTGCTCATCTTGCGCATAGTCTTCGATTTTTTTGATGCGCACTTCAGGATCGATCATTGGATGCGGTTTGCCTTGGGTATAGATATCATCACCAAGGTCGATCACATCGTAGCCATGGGAATGTAAGATATAGCCTTCTTGTTTTACAAGGCCTTCTAAATTCAAGGCTTCGGAGATCAGCATTCCTGCTTCGGCAGCTAATGTTCCGCCAGAATAAAGACCTTTAACCACTTTGTCGGCAGCGAGCTTGGGCACATCTGGGGTTTCCACGCGTTCAAAATAGTTCGCCTTGACTGGTTCTTCATTGGCAAGATCAACAGCAATGCGCGCTGTTTCTTCCAGCGTATGTGCCAAATAGACTTTTCCTTCATGGGCTTCTGGTTTTTCTCCTAAGAAAATCGCTACTACAGGTTTGCTGATACTTTGTAGCAATTGAACGACTTCATCCCGCACTTCTTTTGCAGGTGGTTTCGAGATCACGCAAATCACATCTGTCGGTTCATGATTTTCTAAAGCAACGATGGCATCTTTGACAGTGATCGCCCCAACTTTGTCGCTTAAGTCACGTCCGCCGGTCCCGATGGCATGAACGACACCACCGCCTAATCGGTCAATGATCGTCGTCACTTCTTGAATCCCCGTACCAGAGGCACCAACAACACCGATGTTTCCTGGTGCCACGACATTCGTGAAGGCAATCGGAATGCTGGAAATAATACCGGTCCCACAGTCTGGCCCCATCATCAATAAGCCTTTTTCATGAGCCAGCTGTTTCAAACGCACTTCATCTTCGATAGCAACATTGTCCGTAAACGAGAATACATGCAAGTCATTTTTCAAGGCTTTTTCCATCTCGGCAGCACCATATTCCCCAGGAATACTAAATAGTGCAACATTGGCATCCGGCATTGCGCTCAAGGCTTCTTGCCATGAAGCCGCCGCTGGCGTTTCTTTGCCTTGATCTTTTGCTGAAAGATCAGCTAAAAATGAATCGATTGCTGGCATTACTTGATCCATGATCTGTTCGTTTTGGCTATCGACTACGATCATCATATCGTTGGGTGAAGCACCTTCAGCCTCTTTAGAAAGCAAGCCAGTGTTATTTAATATATCTTTGTTTGCATCCGTCCCCATCATGATTTGACTCATTTCGACATCGCCTAGATCATTGATCGTATTCGTCAGCAGCATTAAGTTAATGGAATCTTGGTAGTTATTCTTTAAGATTACTGTGTGCAGCATTTGTTCTCCTCCTTTTCTTATACTCTCATTCTAACGAGCCTTGTTTGCGTTTTCATTGGATAAAGTTCTAAAAAAATGCTATACTTTTTATCCAAAAGAGAAAAAAGGAGCATTTTATGAAATTAAAAGAATTGGTTGAACTGCCGCTTTTTGAAAAAAGTAAAGTCCTGACTGGCTCCATTGGTTTAACAAATTCCGTTGGTTCCGTTATGGTGTTGGAAGCGATGGATATCGAAAAATGGAGCAAAGCCCATCAATTGATTTTGACTTCTTTTTATGCCTTCAAAGACCAATCGCCTGAGGAACTGCGTGTTTTTTTTGAAAAAATGCAGCAAATCGGTGTCAGCGGTTTAGTGATCAAAGTGGATCGCTTGATCCCTATGATTCCAGATTGGGTGATTGAGCTTAGCTTTGCTTATCAGATCCCTTTGATCAAAGTACAGCAAGAAGTCAGCTATGAAGCCATCATGCTAGCGGTTTACGAACCATTGCTGAATCACCAAACCCAGCTGCTGCGTACCTATTACGAAGTTCGCCAGCGCTTCATGAAAGTCGAGCGCAACCACTCTTCTTTCGATCAGATCATGCAAGAGTTCTATCAATTGATCGAAAAGCCTTGTTCTTTGCGCATCCCCCATTTAGATGTGCATGTGTCCGTCGGTCAATCCTTTAAGAATTTCGTGGTGACCAAACAAGAACCTATGAAGACCATCGAGTTTACCAAGAACCACTACGAATATTTGGAATTATTTTCTCATGAGAACAATCAATATGTGACTGCCATCAAAGTAGAGATCATCAATCCTTACAATGATCTATGTACCCTGATCGTTTATCAGAAAGATTCGCAGATCCCTGAGGCAAAAGTCATGATTATTGAAAATGTGATCGACGTCATCTATGAACGCCTCCAAATGGCGTATTTGTTGAAGAAAGAGCGCTACAATCGCATGAACAATCTTGCCGATGCGATCTTGCAAAACACTCCTAGCAATTTGGCTGAGCTGGATCTTTTGTTAGAAGAAGCGCAACTGGATCGCTACGATTTTTACCAAGGCATCGCCTTTGCTTCCAACAGCTTTAAAGATAAGGAGCGTAAGTCCGTCGTTTTGCACAAGCTACGGGCGTTGAAAACACCCCACGTCTTTTTTGAACACCACAATTATTTGGTGATCCTCTATAATTTCCAATCGATCGCCCATCAGGTGACGAAACAGATGCTGCAGACACATTTTGATGATGCCCTGTTAGCCGATGAACATGGCTGCTTGGTGGTCAGCGAAGTCTTACGCAAGGAACAGATCAAAGAGATCCTGCCAGAGTGTTTGGATGCGATCCGCTTCAATCGGCAGTTTTATTTGGCGCCGATCATTGCCTATAGCGACTTAGGTATCTTTAGTTCCTTTATCAAGGAGAACCAACTAGAAAAGCTGCAGCAAAGCATTCCCCCGAAGCTGTATCAACTTTCGGAAGAAAATGAAGAGCTGTTCAAAACGCTGTATACCTTTTTTATCACGAATCGCAATTACAAAAATACGGCTGAAACCTTGTTTCTTCATGCCAAAACGATTCGTTATCGGCTAAGCAAAATCGAACAGCTACTAGAGATCGATCTGACAAGTCCGATCCAATTAGTCAATTACGAGATCGGCACCTATTTATTAGAGCTTCAGAAAAGGAGTCAAGCAAAATGAAAAAAGAATGGCAATTGACCACCGGTGCTTCGGTGTCCCTTTATCCTGCTTCGGAGAAATACGTGATTTACTTTCACGGCGGCGGTTTTGTTTATGGAACCCGTCAAGACATTCCCGCATCACTGATCGCACTATTTCAAGAGCAGCAATACAGCGTCCTCACAGTCGATTATTTACTGGCGCCCAATTCCTCGTTAGCGGAGATTTTGGCGCTGAACTGGCAAAATTTTCAAGAATTGCAAGCAACTGTGCTTAAAGATAACCCGTTTTGTTTCTGCGGACGCTCAGCTGGCGGTTATTTGATGCTGGCGCTGACCCAGCAATTACTGAAGGAACAACAGAGATTGCCTGAAAAACTGGTCAATTTTTATGGGTATACCGATCTTTCTTTTATTGAAAACAAACGAGTCTTGCAGCAGCCGCTCTTAAGCAAAGAGCAAGTCCCTTCTTTGGATCAAACCGAGATCGTTTGGGATGATCCGCAGTTTCAGCGCTATTTGCCTTATGTTTATTGGGTTCAACAGCAAGAACTCACCACGATCTATGGTCTAACAGCTGAAGCTCTTTCTGACTATGCCATTGATCCTGAGCTGCTTGCTCAATTTCCTCCAATTTTCAGCAGTGCCAGCAGTACCGATGAGGAAGTTCCTTTTCGTTACAGCAAAGGCTTGAAGAAAGTGCCTAAAAGCAAATTTGTCCCTGTCTATGATTTGCCCCACGACTTTTTGAAAAACGTCGAGGAGCCGCAAGTCCAAATGGTGTTTCAGCAGCTCGCCCGTTGGCTCAAACAATAATTTGATACAAGTAAAGTGAAAATAATGTTTTTTTATTTCGACGAGTGCACAGAAAAACTCTGATTGCCTTCGCTTCCTCCTTATCTCAAAAAACGTGTGGTTTAATGAAACTCTTTTAATAAAAAAAGGCTTGATACAGGCTCAATTCAAGAGAGAATGCTATACTAAAGGGGAGTATGTTATAGGAAAGAAGGATGAGGTTTTATGCATTTTGTCGGGATTTTGTGTTTGATCCTAATCACGACGACCCTCTTCTCGCATCTGGCGAGACGGATGGGCGTTCCTGCTGTTATCGGGCAGTTGTTAGCGGGGGTTTTATTAGGAGGCGCAGGACTCAATTGGGTCCATCCAGATATTCTGGTTCATGATTTTTCAGAGATTGGTGTTATTTTGCTGATGTTTTTAGCGGGATTGGAAAGTGATATTTCTTTATTGAAACGCTATTTTCGTCCAGGGATGCTCGTTGCCCTTTTGGGGATCGTGTTCCCTATGCTCTTCGGGTATGCCACGGGGGTCGGTTTTCAAAGCAGTCCCACAGAAGCGTTCTTTTTCGGGATCGTATTAGCTGCCACCTCAGTCAGTATTTCTGTCGAAGTATTGAAAGAGTTGAATGTGGTGAATACGAAAGAAGGGTCGACGATTCTTGGTGCTTCCGTCGTGGATGATATTTTGGTCGTGTTGGTTTTGAGTCTTAGCCTTTCCTTTTTAGGCGGCGAAAGCAGCCAAGCAACACCACTGCCGGTCACCTTATTGGTAGAATTGATTTATTTTGTGTTGATTTTTCTATTAGTGAAATGGATTGCTCCGTTCTTATTGGCACTTGCAGAAAAGCTATTTGCAAATTCCGCGGTGATCATCATGTCACTGATCATCTGCTTAGGAATGGCGTATCTTGCTGACCTCGTTGGGTTAAGCTCGGTCATTGGTGCCTTCTTCGCAGGGATCGCTGTCAGTCAAACGAAGGTTCGTGAGGAAGTGGAACACAGTGTCGAAGCATTAGGTTACGCCGTCTTCATTCCGGTGTTCTTTGTCAGCGTTGGCTTGGAAGTTGATTTTTCCCGCTTAAATGAGCAATTATTCTTTATTCTTGCCTTTACCGTGGTCGCGATCATGACCAAATTGGTCGGCGGCTATGTCGGGGCGAAAATCGCGAAATTCTCAAACAACAGTGCTTGGATGGTGGGAGCTGGAATGATTTCCCGAGGTGAAATGGCATTGATCATTTTGCAGATTGGTCAACAAAACCAATTGATTTCGTCCGCATTGTATTCCCCTTTGGTGATCGTTGTCTTGTTGAGTACCTTGATCTCTCCCCTGATCTTAAAATACTTTACGAAAAAGATTTATTAAGCGATGTAGCAACAGCTAGGCGATACCGATGATTGCGAAAAAAACAGCACGGGTTTTGTAGTGACCGCTCAACGGCCGATTGTTGATCGAACGTTGGGCGGTCGCTTCCTTTCCCGCGCTGTTTTTCTTTATACAGGTATAAAAGCGACAATGCTGCTAGTTACTGGAAACCAATGTTAATTTTCCATGATCGATTTGATACACATCATCCGCGACGGCATCGATAAACGCTTGATCGTGAGATGTGAACAAAACCATGCCTCGATAGCTGCGAATCAATTGTTCCAAGACGGTGATTGTCGGCAGATCAATAAAGTTCGTCGGTTCATCAAGTATCAAGACATTGGCAGGTTGAGTAAAGATGCGTGCGAGCTCGACCCGTGTCGCTTCTCCGCCGCTTAGCACATTGACTGGCTTCATCACGTCAATCTGGCTAAATCTCAGATTGTGTAAAATACTGCGGACCAGTGGTTCCTGATAGTCTGTTTGAGCCATCAATTCCGTCAAAAGCGGTGTGGTGCTGTTTTTTCGATAGCCCATTTGCTCGTAGACCGCAAAGACGATTTTCGGTGATACATAGATTCCCTCTCCACCTGCGATGATTTCTTTTAGTAAAGTCGACTTTCCCGAACCGTTCGGACCCACGATAGCGATTTTCTTCCCGGCAGCAAACTGGAAACTGCTGCTGTCTAGCAATCGTTTCGCCCCTCTTTGAATGGTTACTTGCTCCCCACGAATCGGTCGTTTATTATGCAGCTCCACTGCAGGGACTACTGGAAAACGAATCACCTGCTGCCGGGCGACGCCCTTCACTTCTTCCAACTGATCCAAGCGGCTTTCCATGGCTTTGACTGTTTTTTGCAATGACTTTTGCACCGTGTCTTTTTGTTTTGATGACGACAAACGGTCTGGTCGGATGTTCTGCTGTCGCTTTTTTTCAGAAATACGACTGCTCTTGATCGCTTGTTCTTTTTTCTTTTGGATTGCTTGGGTCAACTGCTGTTTTTGTTGCTGATACTGCGCAGCCTCCCAGGCAATACGCTGTGCCGCTTGCTCTTTTTGCTGTCGGTAACTGTCATAATTGCCAGCATACTCGGTGACTTTTCCTTGATCGACTTCCCAGATTTTCGTTGCCAGCTGATTCAATAGATACCGATCATGACTGACCACGATCAGGGTGCCATAATAATACTGCAATTCCTCAATCAAGACTTGAATTCCTTGCTGGTCCAAATGGGTCGTTGGCTCATCGAGCAAAAGTCCTAACTGATAGGAAGATAACGTTTGTGCCAACCGGTATTTGGTCTCCTCCCCGCCGCTTAGTGTCGCCAATTCATTTGTTGGGATCGAAAAACGACCGAACAGCGCCCAGTCAAGGCCCTCCGTCTTTTCAGTCACCTCAGCGATTTGCGGGAAATAGTGAAACGAATTTTCTTTTTGAATCGTTCCTGAATCAGGATCGACCACTCCCGCAATCAACTTCAGCAAGGTAGACTTGCCTTGCCCGTTTGCGCCCACGATCCCGATACGATCCGTTTGATAGGCGCTCAGTCCTTCAATGTTCAGTATTTCTTTGGACCCATAATTTTTGATTAGATTGTTTATTTTTACACTTAATTGTTCCATCAGTCTGTCCTTCCCGTCTAGGAAAACGCAAGCACAAAAAAAGGGCATAGCCTACCGCTATACCCTGATTTTAATAAGAAATTGGAAAAAAGAGGACACTCATCCCTTGAAATCACGATTGCCTAGACTTTTGAAATAGATTTAAGTTAGCTATTCAAAAGGTCAATCCACAATTTCATCGATGCTGTCATGTTTTTTCCTCCTCTTTTTGTCGTAGTTGTCTGTTGAATGACAAGCGGAAAATCAGCCGCTACTGTTTACCGTTTACGGTATTTCAGGAAGCTTCTTTAGTCTATCAACGAATCAATCGTAGCACGTTTTCAAAAAAGAGTAAAGTTTCATCACAAGAATGATTGGTCTTATACGCCATCGTTGATTTTTTCTGCTAATTTGACCGAGGCTTTTTCACCATTGAAGACTGCATGATCCAGTTCTCCTTCATCATGAGCAACGATCAACGCCACTGTGACGTCAGGGTCAACATTCAAGAGGGTCCGAAACATCCCAGAAAACCAATCGATTCCAGCCAGTAAGGCGATGCTTTCATTAGGCAGTCCTAACATAGGTAAAACCGTAGCCAGTGTGACTAATCCGCCGCCTGGAACGACGATCGTTCCCAAGCATGCCAACGAGGACAACAAGACCACTTGCAAAAGATCCCCCCAGCTCAATTGGATCTGGTACGCCTGAGCAACGGTTACGATTGCCAGGGCTAAAAATAAGGAGAGCCCATTGCTATTTAAGGTCATGCCCAGAGGCATCACGAGCTTATTGATTCGATCACTGATCCCAAATCGCTCTTTGCCATCTTCGATTTGAAACGGCAATGAAACAGCAGAGGAGGTGGTCGTAAAGGAAACCACCGAGAGGCGCCACATGTTCTTTATCAAACGAAACAAGGAAACTTTGCAATAGAGCGACGTCAAGAGAAACCAAAGAAACAAAAAGAGCAAAGATGCTGCTGCTAACGTCAATAAAAAACTGGCTAACATTCCCAACACACGAATACCGGTATCTTCTACTAAGGAAGCAACAAGGCCGAAAATCCCGATCGGCGCCAACTTCATGATCATGCTGACCATTTTTAACAAAATATGATTAAAACTACTGATCATATCTAGAAACAGCTGATTCTTTTTTTCATGCTTGATTAAGCTCAAGGCAAGGCCAAAGAAGAGCGAAAAAATAATCACTTGGATCATATTCTGCTCCACCATGGCTTGAATAATGTTCAGTGGAACAAAGTTCAAGATGACTTCTTCTATACTGCTGGTACTTAATGCAGTTTCTGTACTTTGCAGCAGCGACTGGTCAAGGCCTGCGCCGGGCTTGAGGATCAAGGCGAACAAGAGACCGAAAATAGCGGCGACGAGGGTCGAACCGGTAAACCAGAGGAAGACTTTCCCGCCGATCCCACCTAATTCTTTTGGATCAAGTCCCCCCACCGCTTCAATCACCGAGCCCATGACCAACACGACCACAGACATTTGAATCAGTCGCAAGAAGAAGTCCCCGACTAGCTGCATTTGATCACCTAAACCGGGAAAGGAAACGCCCCAAAAAATCCCCAATACCGTTGCAATCATGATTTGGTTGGTCAAACTGATTTTTAAGGATCGTTTTTTCATCTGTTGTTCCTCACTTTTCTACTTTGCTGTTTTCTTAGAGTTTACAGTCAAGAATAAGAATGTACCACCGATCAACAAAATAATTGCGATATAAAAGCCCATTACTTTTGACCCTGTTGCATCCGAGATCGATCCGGTCAATGTTGGTGCGATAACGGAAGACATCATGCCGAAAAAGTTGAAGACCCCTAATGTCGTACCGACCCCAACTTTTGGTGCATTTTCCCCTAGCCAAGAAATGATGATTGGTTCAACCGCTAGTTTTCCAAGGAACCCGTACAAGATCAACGCGATCATTAAGAAGGTCGAATTTGTTGCTTGCACCGTTACTAATAACATCAACGCCGCTAATACTTCTAAAATAACGATAAAGGTAACTTTTTTATGCATGTATTTGTCTGCCAAGCGGCTAAAGAACAAGGCCCCAGGAATCGAAGCAAATGCCACCAATGAAGAAGAGAATCCGATTGCGACTCCTTGGAAGCCTCGTTCTGTTCCTAAGAAGTTTGGTAGCCAAGTAACCGTCATATAGTAGGCATAACACGTCGCAAAATATAACACATACGTAAAGAGCATCCGCAGGGAGAACAAGGTCGAAAGGGAAACTTTTTCTTTCGGCTGATCCGTTGTTTCTTCTTCAGCTGCTGCTTGACTCTCCAAGAAAGCTACGTCTTCTTTGTTGCTGCGGATCACCAATGCGAAAGCGATCGTCATACAAACGATCAAGAAAGCGGATAAATACATCATTGTTTGCCAAGGCATGTTCATCTGAATAACGATAAAGCTTGATAAGATCATCCCAAACCCTGAACCAACGGCAGAACCACTATTGACGATCGCTGTTGAGAAGCTCTTCTTTTCTTTCGGAATGTTCTGTGAGGTCAAAGAATACGCGGAACCATAAAATGATCCACAGCCGATCCCTGCTAAAAAGCTACCGGTATAGATCATGGAGATTGAAGAGGCTTGTGAAATCAGTAAAGCTGCCAGTGCAAATACCACAAATCCCGGAAGCAGAACTGTTTTCTTCCCAATCTTATCCACTAAAAAGCCGGCAGGGATCTGCATGATCACATAGCCGAAAAAGTAAAAGCTGGCAATCGATCCTAATGCTGTATCAGAAATATTGCCGCCAAGTGACTCATTGATTTGCGGATAGACCGGTGATAACGCAGCGCGATAAATCCAGATAGTGACCCAGCCTGAACACATTAAGATAATAATTTGTTTCCAGTAGGCAAGCCCACCACGTTCTTTATTGATTTCCATTTTTTTCCCTCCATCAGTTACACAAGTAAAGTTTGTGAAGCACGTCAACGAAAGCGCTTTAAGATAGTCTTAGTGTACGTTTTTTTGCCGACGATTGCATTTGTCATTTTTCACAAAGCGCTTTCAGTCGTTGTGCATTTGTGCTAAAATTTTAAGTCGTTTTTTGGTAGTAATTTAACGCAGCGATGAGTGCTTTGCCGGCAGAAATTGGTGCTTGCTGGTACAATAGTGCCCCTTCTAACGCGGCTAGGACATGTAAAATATTTTCTTTGCGGCTGCTGTAGCCCATATTTCCAATCCGCCAGATTTTTCCTTCTAGATCACCAAATGAACTAGCGATCTCTACACCAAAGGAGTGAAGCATCTCTTCTCGGACAGCTTCGCCATCAACACCTTCTGGAATAAAGATGGGGGTAACTGTCGGCATTTTGGTTGCTTTTTCGCCATAAATCGAAAGCCCCATTGCCTCCAGTCCAGCGACCAACGCCCCTTCATTCGTCAAATGACGTTGATAGGCTGCATCGAGGCCTTCGTTTAGCAACATCCGTAATCCTTCATGAAGCGCATAGATCATACTCGTCGCTTCTGTGTGATGGTTGATTCGCTCTTTGTTCCAGTAGCGTTGCAATTGACTCAAATCCAAGTAATTACTCATAATGTGCCGCTTGTTTCGATCCGTTTTGCTCAAGCCTAATTCTTTTTGGTAACGGGCATTAAGGACGGCTTCGACTCGATCGTTGTAGGTCACTAATGAAAGACCAGACGGCACACTTAAACACTTCTGTGTACCGGCAATTGCCAAATCGACACACCAATCATCGACTGACAGGGCCACGCCACCATAAGTCGCCACCATGTCAACGACAAAGAAAATATCTTTTGCGCGACAATACTGCCCAATTTCTGCTAACGGCTGCATTTGCCCATTGGCAGTTTCCCCGTGGACCATCGCCACGATCTTGGGTTGAAATGCGTCGATTTCTTTGATGACCTCTGCGGGTGCAAAAGGAGCCGTCCATTCTTTTTCTACATATTTGACTTGCGCTTGGGCACGTTCACAGATTTCTCCAAGTAAGAAAGCAAAGCGCCCATAGGCGGGGATCAAGACTTTGTCCCCTGGTTCGATCAAAGCGATCAGCGCCGCTTCTAAACCAGCTCGGGAAGTCCCATCAATGGCAAATGCCTCTTTGTTTTTGGTTCCAAACGGTTGTTTGATCATTTCTTTGACCTCATCCATGATCGCCAAAAAATTCGGATCAAACTGTCCCAAAATACGATTGGTCATTGCTTGAAGAACAGCTGGATGGGCTTCTACAGGCCCAGGTGTCATGATCGTACGTTGTGCGATCGTTAACTCTTTATACATCTTTTCCCCTCATTTCTCTTTTTGATTTCACTGCCCAACGCCTTGTCAACGTTTCCAAGTTTGTTGTACAATAAAGCTAAAAAAGGACATGTTTTTGTTTGTTTTGTTCAATTCTAAAAGGAGTTTCTCTATGAAGTTAGTTGCTGAATTGCTTGCTACACCACGCTTTTCCAATTTGCGTTTGTTGACAGATCCCATTACCGCGGAAATTCCCGTCGACAGTATCGAAATCACTGAGACCCCCGATATCGCCCACTATATTCCTGAGCATACCTTTATCTTAAGCACGGCGATGGTTTATAAAGATAATCAAGGAGCACTGCTTGAACTGATTGATTCCCTCGTAGCCAAAAATGCCGCTGGATTAGGCATCAAGATCGGTCGTTTTTTGGATGTCATCGATCCTGAAGTCATCGCCTACGCCGATAGTTTAGGTTTCCCCATCGTAGAAGTACCTGCCACGATGCCGCTGGGCCGTTTGATGCACCAGCTTTTGAATTTACTATGGAACACCAAAACCGAGCAGCTGAGTTATGCCTTAGATATCCAAAAACGGTTCTCTGCTTCCTTGATGAAGGATGTCAGCATCGCTCGCTTTATCGCTGATTTTGGCCAAATGGTCAATACACCGATCATTTTGTTGAATCCTTTCAAACAAGTGATTGCCCATTCCAAGCATTTCACCCGCATGTCAAAACCCGCGGAGTACTACATCCATCAATTAGGACAAACGAAAGGGGTTTTTACTGGTGAAAAAAGCGGGGCGATCCCTATCAAAGATCTCCATGAAAAAACGTCACAAATTTCTTATTATGCCATTGAAACCTCCACTTATTTCCCCCATTATTTAGTCATTTTGAATCCTGAGGCGATTCCTTATCCTGTCTCGGATTTTGCGCTGGAACAAGCAGCATTGGTCTTGTCGTTTATGCTCTACAAAAACCAAAAAGTGCAAGAATCTTTTGAAGATTTAAAAAGTGACTTTTTAACACGGATGATCGAATACCAGCAATCTTCCAAACAGGAACAAAAAGATTGGTTAGATCTCGGAAAGACTTACGGGTTGGTCAAAGCCCGCCATTATCGTGTCATCTATGGTGCCTGTGAACCAACCAAAGAAACCAAAGACAAAGACAAATACCTAAAAGAAGAAAGTGACTTGGTCTATCAGTGGTTTAGTGAACAACTGCCTTATCGCATCAAAGATGTTTGTCTCTTTCGCTTAAAGGGCAGCAATCACTTTGCGATTTTCGTGCAGCATAAGTGTGATGCCTTAGAAGACCATTTGATTGAGACCGCCAATGCTTTGACCAATCGGTTGCCTTTTCGAATGGCCTTTGGTGTAGGGAGTGTCTGTGAAAGCATCAATGATTTAGCCAGCTCTTACATTGAAGCAAAGACTGCTTATGAAGAACGAAGAGGCCAACATGATTCTCCCATCGTCTCTTTCTACCATCAACGGGGAATGCGGAGTCTATTTGAAAAAATGAGCCCTGAAGATATCCATTATTTCTGCCGCACGATCCTCAAAGAATTGGCGTTTCCGCAAGAAGATGCCACCATCGAATTGCGCAAAACCTTACGGGCTTACTTGGATTATCAATGTGAGATCACCCGCACCGCCAAAGCCTTGTTCGTTCATCGCAATACGATCAAATACCGCATCGAACAGTGCCAAAAGCTACTAGGAAAAAACGTGCATGATCCTAGCATTAGCCTGGATCTGCGCTTAGCCCTTGAGCTGTCGGAAGAAGGCGACTAATAGGCGAATCAAGCAGTTGGATCGCTGGTGTTACCCAGCGATCCTTGTGCCTGCTTCACCTAACAATGCTAAGTCTGCTTCTTCCAATGAGCAGATGATTGCCGTCTTTCCTTGCTTGGCAAACGCAATCGCTGCTTCCATTTTCGGCCCCATACTGCCTTCTGCAAAATGCCCCGCATCAAAATATGCTTGCGCTTCACTTACGGATAATCCCGTTAATTTTTCTTGCTCCGGTGTTCCGTAATTGATATAAACGTTGCTGACGTCGGTCAGCATCATAAATACATCGGCATCCACTTGTTCTGCCAATTTTTTCCCAGTTCGGTCTTTATCGATGACTGCTTCGATCCCTTTCAAGCCTTCCGCTTGTTTTACGACTGGAATCCCACCGCCGCCACCAGCGATCACGATGGTATTTTGATTCAATAAATGAACCATTGATTCCACGCCGTGGATCGTCACAGGTTGTGGGGATGGCACGACGCGACGGTACCCACGTCCAGCATCTTCTTCCATCACCCAATGTTTTTCCTCAGCCATTGTTTTTGCTTCTTCTTCTGAGTAGAACAAGCCGATCGGCTTCGTTGGCTTTTCAAACGCGGGATCATCCGCTGCCACTTCCACTTGAGTCAATAAGGTCACGACATTGCTGGTCAGTTCTTCTTGATCGATTTTATTTTTGATGCTTTGCTCCATCAAATAACCGATAAAGCCTTGTGACTCTGCATTGCAGACATCCAGTGGAAAAGGCGGCACGACTTCTTTGGCTTCTTCATTTTGTCGTAAAATATTGCCGACTTGCGGCCCATTGCCATGCGTCACAACGATTTGATGGTCAAGTTTCTCGATTTTAGCGATCTGTTCTGCACTTAACTGGATATTTGCAAGCTGTGTCTCTACGGTCGCTGGTTGATTCGGTTTTAAAATTGCATTGCCCCCTAGAGCGATGACCACTCGTTTTGCCATATGAATTCCTCATTTCTATTGTTTTGAAATTGATTGATACTGCGAGCAAACCCTGCCAAAAAGTCAGCCCCCGAGGTATGACCGATCGCTAGTATCTCTTTGATTACTTGGTAAAAAGCCGCTGAATCGGTACACCTGGTCAAGGATAACGCCGATTGATTGAATGCGCCTGTCAACGCATGCAGAAGATAATGTTTACTGACGTCAGTCGTCAAATCATTGACTGTCAACAGCCTTCTTTGTAGATAAGCCACCAAGCGGGTATCTTCTTGCCCCATCACTCGGCGAGCCAGCAAATGACCAACTAGCATATCATCGCCTGTGGGGGTCAATCCGACACCCCGTCCGACTAAATAAGCGACTGCTTGCCGTTGTTCTTTAAATGAAGGCGTGCATAGCTGATCGATTGCGTCATAAAACGGATGATTGCTGCTGATGGTTTGTGAAACAGCTTCTTGAATCCCCGTCTTTTCCGTGACATGTTGGAGGGTTGACCAAAACAGTTCTCGATCAAATGGGGCTGTGCCAGCTGGGAAGGTGGTTGTAAACATGGCTGCCTTTTGAAAAGACAGACGATGATGCGGAAAATGGATCACTCGTTGCTGAACCAAAAGAGTGGTACCAGCAAGCAAGTCGGTCGCCAACGCTGCATAATCGTCGGCAGCTAAAATCATCCCTTTGGGCACGCGAGCCGCTTGTTTAGAGACACAGATCAGCTGATCCTGACGAGGATCTTGCAGATTGAAACTATGCTGAAACACACTGTGAACGAGCCAGGTGCCATTGATAAATGCGGGTTCAAATAAAGCTTGGTCGATCCATTTTGCCTGTATCATCGCTAGGTTGCTCCTTTTCACGTTTTCAGACCCTGAGTTATTCTTCAAATCCTAATTTTTTTGCATAAGCCAAGACAGCTTTTTCAAAGCAATCCATTGGTGGTGTCACTGTCCCGGCCCCAATTTGTCCCCGTCCAGCTTGTTTGTTGGCGATCCCTGTATTGATCACCGGTAAGATCCCTGTTTCCACGACTTTCCGAGCATCGATCCCTAAACAGATCCCTTTGAAGTCCCATGTAGGAACGGGAAAATTCGGATTGGTATCAATGGAGATCTCTAACATCTCATTGCTGGTTTTCAACGCATCGTGAAATCCGCCGGAACCAACGAAGCGTGTCACAGCTGGGGCAGCAATCATCGCCATTCCCCCAACACCAAAGGTTTCCGTAATGGCACTGTCGCCCATATCTGGAGAGGCATCTTCTTCACTGAATCCTGAGAAATACAACCCTTTTGGTGTATTGACAGGACCGGTAAACCACTCGTCCCCCATACCAGAAATACGGATACCGAATTCATGCCCGTTGCGACACATTGCTGTCACAACCGTTCCTTCTTCAATCGTCCGGGCGCCATCAAGCACCGCTTTTGAAGAAGCCATCATGATATTCAAGAAAAACTGATCCGTGTCTGCTAGAAACTGAATGACTTCTGGTTTTTCTTTTTCAAATCCTTCAAGGGTAACGATCGCTGGTGCTACTTCTTTTAAGAACGCCAACGAAGCAGCGATATTCCGTTGATGGAACTCATCCCCCATGGCGATTGCTTTTGCGACTAAGACATTGATGTTCAAGCCATCGGGTTTTGTTTGTAGTGCAGCACTTAAAACTGGTGCTAACGTATTTTTCATCCAATGCAAGCGATCAATGACTTCTTGAGAATAGGCGCCAAAACGTAAAACTGCCCCAATCCCTTCGTTCATCGTACAGTACGCTCGGTTGCCGTCTGTTTTGTTTTCCACCACGAGAACCGGCATATTGGCAGAGGTGATGCCCCCCATTGGGCCAACCGCTTGCACGTGGTGACAAGGAATCAGTTGAACTTCCCCAGATGCTAATAAATGACGTACCTCTTCTTCCGTTTCGCCCCAGCCTTCAAAAAGTCCCGCTCCAACACAAGCGCCTTGAATCGGATCGATCATCTGGTCGTAGCGGATCGGTGGTCCTGCGTGCAATAGGACTTTTCCTTCACCTAATTCTGGAATGACACTGACTGCTGGAACGACATCCAACAAAAAAGGCGAACCGGCAACGATCTTGGCAATAACGGCTTGGTTTGCTTCTTCAATAGTTTCGTACACGATAACTTCCTCCTACTCTG
Organism: Enterococcus sp. AZ095a; assembly: GCF_050546735.1. Classification (NCBI taxonomy): domain Bacteria; kingdom Bacillati; phylum Bacillota; class Bacilli; order Lactobacillales; family Enterococcaceae; genus Enterococcus; species Enterococcus sp. AZ095a. Next base: position 2,602,951 of record NZ_CP172953.1, read on the forward strand.
ATAGTGACACTTGTGCTAAGAAACGTAAGGCTTTTTGTAACGTTACGTTCCCACCAGCAATTGGCTGCCAGTCGTATTGAACGACTTGACCGTGATGCGTCTGGATCGCTTCTGCAAAGCTACGCAACCCTACATTGATGAACGCGTCATTCGACAACAATTCGCGGCTCTTTTCAGATGGCTCTGGCAACCCATCGGCAGTTGTCACTGCTTTTGGCAACAGCTTACGACTAATTGGGGAAAAGGGATGGCCGAGCATTGCTAAAGCTTTTTTGACTGCTTGGGCATTGCTTTGACACAAAATCACGCCAGCTGCGGTTAAAATCTCTGCTTGCTCGTTGCTATCTTGGGGGTCTAAATCAGTTCCAACGATCGTAGCGATCACCGCTAACTCCCGACCAGCTGCTTGTGCTTCTTCCTTCAATGATTTGATGGTCGGTGCCAATTCACTCGCCATATCTTGATGAGAGCCGTACCCTAAAACGATATCTAACAAAATCACTGCCGTTTCAGGATCTTCCCCCGCTTGTTTCAACAGTTCGATCCGCTTTGTTGGGTCGATCATCGGATGGGGCTTGCCTTGAGTATAAATGTCATCACCTAAATCGATGATCTCATGGCCAGCTGCTTTTAAGATGTATCCTTCCTGATGGGTATCTTCTTGTTCCAGATTTAATCCTGCTTTAACAAGCATCGCTGCTTCGTACGCCAATGTTCCGCCAGAATAGTAAGCTTTGATTTTTTGTTGTTCAGGTCCAAAAGTGGCAGCTGCTGTTTCCTCTTTCACTGGCTCTAGTCCAATCTGTTCTTGACGTAGCAGCTGCACGGCTAATTGAGCCGCTTCTTCCAGCGTGTAGGCTCGGTAAAGATTTTCTTCGTGGTCCGTTGGCTCTTCCCCAAGAAAAATCGTGACTGCAGGTTTTGTTCCTCTTCTTAAAAGTGCCAACACTTCATCTCGGACACGTGGTGCAGGTGGTTTGGAGATCACCACGATCACCTCCGTATCAGGATCGTGTTCCAAGGCAAGAATGCTATCTTTCATGGTGATCCCACCGACGGCTTCTTTGAGATCTCGTCCACCGGTTCCGATGGCTTGTGTCACACCGGCACCCAATTTATGAATAATAGTGGTGACTTCTTGGATACCAGTACCCGAAGCGCCGACAACACCGATTTTCCCTTTACGGACGGCATTGGTGAAGGCTACTGGTATCCCATTGAGAATCCCTGTGCCACAATCTGGTCCCATTAAAAGAAGTCCTTTTTCATGCGCCAGTTTCTTTAGCCGAACTTCCTCTTCCAATGAAACGTTATCACTGAAACAAAATACATGTTTGCCCGCTGCTAATGCGGTTTCAATTTCTGGTGCTGCCATAGTACCGGGAATCGATAAGACAGCGACCTTCGCATCTTTTCCAAGATCTAAGGCTTTTTCCCAAGTTTTGACGCTTTGGGTTTCCTCTCCTGCGCTATTGCTTTGGTCCGATAAGAAGGCATCGATTTCTGACAGGACTGTTTCGATGATTTCTTCCTCTTCGATGTCTAAAACGAGCACCATATCGTTAGATGTCGCATTGCTCATCTCCTCGGTATAAAGACCACCCGTCTTGAAAATGTCCTTATTGGCAGGTGTGCCCATCATGACCGAAGCGTTGTTGATCCCTTCGATCGTCAGTAGACGATTGGTCAAAAGCATTAAAACAATGGAATCTTGGTAATTGTTTTTTTGAATAATAGTGTGTAACATGGGTCTCCTCACTCTCCTGTTCCTGTCTGTGCAAAGGCATCTGACCCAGAATACTGGTCAAAATGAACCGTGTCGCTAATGAGATAGCGATAAATGTTCTTCTCGATGGGAATGCCTTCTGCCATATATTTTTCATAGGTTAGTTGATTGATCTCGCCTGGATAATAGACTTGCTGGAACTGTTCAGCAGCCGGTATGTCGTGCAGTTCGGCAACCATCGTCTCCACCGACTCTTTAAATGTGTCTAAATCTGTAAAGCGTTGCGGATCGATCAGCAAAATAAATTGCCCTAAGTCGCGACCTTTCGTCAGATCGTTGTACATAGAGGAAACATGCTTGCCAAAAGGCAGCCCAAGGAGCATTCCTGATAAGATATCCACCATCATCATCAACCCAAAGCCTTTTGGCCCTGAGATAGGCAGTAAGCCGTGGACATGATGTGGATTCGTCGTTGGCTTGCCATGAGCATCCACGGCCCATGTCGCAGGAATCTCTTTATTTTTGGAGCGAGCATCTAATATTTTGCCCCACGCTTGGACCGTCGTTGCCATGTCAAAGACCACCGGTGCCCCCTGTTTTCGTGGTGCGGCAAATGCGATTGGATTGGTACCAAAATAATTTTCTTTGCCGCCAAAAGGAACCACCATTGAATCTGATTGGCACATAGATAATGCAATCAAGTCAGCTTCTGCAGCTTTTTTGACATAGTAGGATAGCGCCCCACTATGACTCGTTTTCCGTACACCAACCGCCGCGATCCCAGAACGTTTGGCCATCTCAATGGCATGCTTTGTCGCTTCTAATACAACGACCTGCCCTGCGCCATTTTGACCGTGAACGATCCCGCTGCTAGGCCCAGTCTCTTCAAACGTGATCTGTGGAGTGCGATTCATTCCACCTTTAGCGATCCGCTCTGCGTAATAGTCTACCCGTACAGCCCCATGAGAGTGGATCCCGCTGGCATCGGCAAAGACCAAATGCTCTGCAACGATGGCTGCGTGCGCTTCAGACAAACCAGCAGCCGCTAATTTTTTTTGGATCAATTGCTGTAACTCTTGTGACTGTACAATAACCGTCTCTTCCATTTTCTAAACTCCTTTAAATTTCCGGATCGCGGTTGCAATCTTTGGAATAAATATAGGTCAATGGTTCGTCACGACCAACACCATAGGCCGCTTGCTGTACATAGGCACTCATGAAAATGTAGTCGCCTTTTTCCACTGGGAACCACTCATTATCTAAGTTATACATCCCTTTACCTGACAGTAAGTACGCTCCATGTTCTTGGTAGTGGGTCTCAATGTAGCCATGACTTGCCCCTGGTTCAAAGGAAAGGATATGGATATTCATGTCAAAGCCCAGCTCTTTTGGTAAGAAATCCCAAAGCAAGACGTCTTCCATCCCTTCGTATTGGATCGGTGTCAACTCTGAGAGATTCCCCACTACTTTGTAGGCTTGGTGATTTTCAAGTGGTTGGTAACGTTTCTTATACAAGAACACTTCTGTCGCTTCTTCTTGGAGATTTTTCATATACAGTTTTTCTCCAGCAGGCAGATAGATATAGCCTCCGTCCGTCAATGTATGGGTTTCTTTGCCATCACTTACTTCCAGTTTGCCCGAGATGACATACAAAAAACTCTCGATCTCTGGACCGCCGAAGCCCAATTGGTTGGCGCCATCTTTTTTGAATGAAATGATGTAATCGACAAAAGACGCCCCTAATTTTGGTGTGCCGAGTATCGAACATTCACAGTTTTCGAAGCCTGGAATGACATTATTCACTAGCCCATCATGCGGCAAGATCGCAAAATTATTTTTTCTAATGACTGCTCGTGATTGCAGCAATCCATCTAAATAGCCCGTATTATTATTTTTGTATCCCATGTGTGTCCCTGCTTTCTATTCTTTGTATGCTAGCTCGTAAAGGGAAGCTGCTAAAACTTCTACCCCAGCTGTTAAATCTTCGATAGTCGTTGCTTCGGCTGGGTTGTGGCTAATCCCATCAATACTTGGTACAAAAAGCATCGCCGTTGGAAAATGTGGTGCAATGATTTGGGAATCATGCCCCGCCCCACTATGCATGACTTTGTAGCGTTTGCCAGTTTGCTTCACCGCGTGTTCCACCGTGGCAACGATCGTATCGTCCATCGGCACAGGGCGTTCATCCATCCATAGATCCATCTCCACTGTCAAGTCATGCTCTTGGGCGATCGTTTGAATGATCTGTTCTGCTTCAGCAGTAAAGGCATCCAATAGCTGCCCATCAGTATGGCGACAATCCATCGTAAACAACACTTCACCAGGAACCACGTTGACCGTATTCGGTTTTGGCTCAACTTTACCGAATGTCACTACTAATGGATCCCCAAGCTCTAAGCCACGGTCGATCACTGCGGCACACATTTTGGCAAAACCATACACAGCATCTTGGCGATAGCCCATCGGTGTGGTTCCTGCATGATTGGCTTGTCCTTTTAAGACAAAGGTGTAGCGCTTTTGACCAGCGATACTATTGACGACACCGATCTGCAAATTTTCTTTTTCTAAAACACTGCCTTGTTCGATATGGATTTCCACGAAGGCTTTAATGTCTGAACGAACCGGTTCTTGTGGGTCGCGAAAATCAAAGCCTTGGCGTTGCATCTCTGCCACGAAGCTATTGCCTTCAAAATCTGCGATCGCTTCAACATCGGCTTTTTTGGCCTCTCCGACAAAGTTTTTACTTCCCCAAAAAACGGTTGGAAAACGACTGCCTTCTTCTTCTGCCATTGAGATGACTTCCAAGGAGCGTAAAGGTTGCCCATAGGTCTCTTTTAAATACTTGATCGCTAAAGCAGCAGCAACGACCCCGTATTGACCGTCTAATGTGCCACCGTTGACGACGGTATCGATATGTGACCCTGAAAGAATCGTTTCTTCTGGATACTGGCTGCCTTCCATTCTGCCGAAGAGATTGCCGACTGCATCATAGGACGTCGTTAAGCCAGTTTTTTTTAATTGTTTTTCTACAAATGATTGCGCTTCTTTCCATGAATCGGTATAAAGCAGTCTAGTCATTCCTCCAGTTGGATCATTCCCAATCTGAGATAATGCATCGATCATTGCCGCTACTTCTTTTTTCAACTCCATTGTTCTGCCTCCTTTAATTTATACGGTTATTGTAAGCGTGTTACTGAAGGACATCATTGTTCACTTTCGACAAAACCGTTTCTATTTTTAGTCATAACGCTGTTTTTTAAACCGCTTCCTTCTCCTATACTCTTCCTTATACTATCGAAGAAGAGAAAGGAAGAAAACAATGGTTTATCCTAAAAATGCCTTTGCGCAAACAGAAAAAATCCAATTTGACACCTACGGCACTTTGCCGTTAGAAGTGACGATCCTAAAAGCAGCGCAGCCTCGGATCAGCCTTTTGTATTTTCATGGTGGTGGCTTCCTCTATGGTCAGCGGGAAGACCTTCCGCAGGATTATGTCCACCAATTGCTGGCTGCCGGTGTTAGCCTTTATCTCTTTGATTATCCACTGGCTCCCGAAGTAGCGCTGAACGACATTTACCTTCATACAAAAAAGGCAGTGGAATGGTTTTTGACAGAGGGCTGGCACTTCAGCGGCGTTGGTGCAAATGAGTACATTCTATTCGGTCGCTCCGCCGGCGGTTTTTTAGCGACCTTACTGACCGCACGCACAAAGCATCCGGAGCAAAAAGGCTTGATCCGATTTTACGGATACCAAGAGTTGTTTTATAAAGAATTTTTGCAGCCGGCACGCTTTTACACGCAATTTCCGAAAGTCCCGCCACTCGACGCCGAAGCTATGATCGAAAGCCAACCAATCACCCACGGCACGTTAGAAAAACGATTCCCTTTGTACCTTTCCGCCCGTCAATATGGCAACTGGCAGCGTTATTTAGGCAATCGGGAACAGCTGGCAGCCTTGGCGATTCCTGCTGCCGCTTACAAAGACTTTCCTCCTTGCTTTGTCGTTCATTGCAAAAAAGATCCAGACGTTCCCTTCAGCGCCTCCGAAGCTTTCGCTGCACAAGTCCCCCGTGCCAAAACACTTTGGCTCGACTTAGAACAGCATGACTTTGATCGGACACCAAATGCGATCGCTGATGACTGCTATCGAGAGATGATTTCATGGCTCCTTTTAACAATAGAGAAAAATTAAGCGCAGATTTGGCCATGCTTCTTTAGTAAACAAAAACAGGCGATCTTCAAAGGAATGTTCCCTCTAAAGATCGCCTGTTTTTTGATTATAGTGAGTTGAAGGTATTCACGACATTCTCAACACTGAAGCCGAATTCCGCTAAGACTTTGTCACCAGGTGCGGATGCACCGAAATGATCGATCGCAATCACTTTTCCATGACAGCCAGTGTAACGTTCCCAACCAAATGGGGAAGCCGCTTCGATCGCTACCCGTTTCTTCACTGCTTTTGGCAAGACGCTTTCTTTGTATTCTGAACTTTGTGCTTCAAACAAATCAAAGCTTGGTAAGGAGACCACCGATACATCGATGCCTTCTTCTGCCAATTTAGCTTGTGCTTGGACCGCAAGATTCACTTCAGAACCTGTGGCGATCAAAATCCCCGCTGGTGTTTCACCAGCTTGTTTTGAAATCACGTAGCCACCTTTTGCGACATTTTCATCGGCACCGGTTTGCGTGCCTTCGATCACTGGTAGATTTTGTCGGCTTAAGACTAAGACCGTTGGTTTATCCGTTGTCGTCATGGCCAATTTCCAGGCAGCACGGGTTTCATTGCCGTCTGCTGGACGAATCACTTGGACATTTGGCATGCACCGGACGCTGGCTAATTGCTCGATTGGCTCATGCGTCGGTCCATCTTCTCCCACCGCCACGGAGTCATGCGTCAAGACATAGATCACAGGTGCATGCTGGATCGCAGACAAGCGCACCGCTGGACGCAAGTAATCAACGAAGACGAAGAAGGTTCCGCCATAGATTCGCGTACCGCCATGCAATTGGATTCCGTTCATCGCTGCCGCCATCGCAAATTCTCGGACACCAAACCAAATGTTGCGGCCTTCGTATTGGCCAGGTTCAAAGTCTTTTTCTGCTGCCACCATCGTGTTGTTGGAACCAGAAAGGTCAGCCGATCCGCCCCAGAGACTAGGGACGGCTTTGGATAAGGCTTGGATCATCTCTTTGCTGGATACCCGGCTAGCTTGTGAGCTGCCAACTTCGTAGCTTGGTAATGCTGCATCCCAATCTGCTGGCAATTCACCCGCAAAGGCTTGTTTGAATTGCGCCGCAAGTTCTGGGTAGGCTGCTTCATAGGCATGGAAAGTTTCGTTCCAAGCGGCTTCAGCTTTTTGTCCTTCATCGATCATGGTTTCTTTGAAGCGCGCGGCAACTTCTTCAGGTACGGTAAATTCTGGGTATTCCCAACCATAAATCGCTTTGGCTGCAGAAATGCCTTCGGCACCGATCGGCGCACCATGAACGGCAGAGGTGCCTTGATTTGGCGCACCGTATCCGATCACAGTCTTGATTTCGATCAAGGTTGGTTTGTCGCTTTCAGCTTTTGCTTCGTCGATCGCTTTCGAGATCGCTTCTAAATCATTGCCGTCTTCAACGAGAATGTGTTGCCAGCCATACGCTTCAAAACGCGCACCGACATTTTCTGTAAAGGCTTTTGAAGTTGGGCCATCTAGGGAGATGTCATTTGAATCGTACAAGACGATCAGTTTGTCTAATTTTATGTGACCCGCCATGGATGCAGCTTCTTGCGAAACACCTTCCATCAAGTCGCCATCGCCACATAAAGCGTAGGTATAGTGATCGATGACTTGATACTTTTCGCGATTATAGGTTGCAGCCAAGTGGGCTTCGGCCATTGCCATACCGACTGCCATGGCGATCCCTTGTCCTAAAGGTCCAGTGGTTGCTTCCACGCCGTCTGTGTGATCGACTTCTGGATGTCCTGGTGTGCGGCTATCCCATTGACGGAAGTTTTTTAGATCCTCAATGGTCACATCGTAACCAGACACATGCAACAAGCTGTACAATAACGCCGAACCGTGTCCAGCAGACAAAACAAAGCGGTCACGATCCACCCAGTTGCGAGAAGTTGTTGGATTGACTTTCAAGTGTTTGGTCCACAAGGCATAGGCCATGGGTGCTGCCCCCATCGGTAATCCTGGATGTCCTGAATTGGCTTTTTGTACGGCTTCGATACTTAATGTACGAAGGGTGTTCACTCCTAATTGATCGATTTTATCAAATAATTTTTTCAATTAAATTGCCTCCTTCACTTTCTTCAGCCAGCATGTTTCTATTCACTGCCTTTTCACAATAGAAAAGAACCAGACACCCAAAGTTTACAGGCTAGGAGGCATCTAATGCTCCTCTTTTTAACAGTCCGCAACTTGAGTCGTCCGGTTCTTTTGCTTTCGGCTTTGCTTAGCTACTCAAAACTTTTCCAGTCATTTCTTGATAATCTGCGACCATGATCGACCATGCTTTGGCAATGTCATCATCTAAACCAAACAATCCACTGCGTCCGACAATATAGATGTCTGGATTGGCTTCATCGATCCGTTTGAAGGATTTCCGATTGGAGGAACCATCCATTTCAATGACATAGTGATAGTCGTATTCTTCCCGTAATTCCCGCAGTTCAACAATTTTATCTAACGCCCCTTCAATAAAGCGTTGGCCAGCAAACCCTGGATCAACCGTCATGATCGTGACTTTATCCAAACGATCGATATAAGGCAAAATGACCGATACTGGCGTTTCAGGATTTAAGACGATCCCGGCTTTTAATCCGGCATCATGGATTTGATCGATCAGACGAAATGCTAACCCATCCAAAACTTCAGCGTGCATGCAAATCCATTCACAGTTGATATCGATCAGCTGCTGCACCCAAAAGGCAGGTTCAGTGACCATCAAATGAGCGGACAAAGGCAAAGTACTGATTTTGCGGACCTCTTGAATAAACCATGGGGATAGGGAAATATTGGGTACGTAATGACCATCCATAATATCAATATGATAGGAGTCCACTTGGTCATTCAAAAAAGTGATTTGCTCTTTAAATTTATCTAGATCCATCGTCATCAGTGACGGTGAAAATTCAACTTTGTTCATAGACTTATCCTTTCTCCTCGATCAGTCTTGTACTGAGAGGAACGATTCTTCTTTCAATTGAATCGCTTTTCTTAGAAAATTTGAATATCATCTAAATCGATTTCTTCTTCTTCCACTTCTGCTTGCGCGGCTACTTGTTCTTCAGTGACATTTTTCTTGATCAAAGCCAAGGTGATCCCAGTCACTACTATATTTACCAACAAAGCTACTGCCCCAGCCCATGGACGAGTCATAGTCGGCAGCATCAGCACACCACCAAACGGTACCGTTGCATCTGCCCCTAAGACCATTGAAACAGCACCTCCAGCAGCGCCACCGATAGCTGTTGCGATCAGCCCTCGGACGATATCGTTCATAACGATTGGGATCACCCCTTCAACGATATTGATCACACCCATTGGTACGGCAGATTTTAACGTTTCCACTTCTACAGGCGTATAGATGTTTTTGCCGAACAGTTTTGCAATAAAGAATGCTAAACCAAAGCCGATCGGTGTTGCAGTATTGACTAATTGCAGTGCAGTGATCGGTCCATTGATCCCTTCTGCTTGCATCGTCAGAACAAAAGCAAAGACCGTTTTATTGATTGGTCCACCATAATCAACGCCGCTCAACAAGCCGATGACGGCACCAAAAACCAATAATGAAGAGGAGCCTAAGCTATTTAGTGCGTTCGTCAGTAAGTTCGTAAAGGCAGTGATCGGTGTACCGATAATATAGACCATGATCAGACCACCGATCAAAGAGGTCAAAAAGGGAATGATCAATGTCGGCATCAAGCCTTTCGCCCAATTTGGTACTTTAATAAATCGTAAAATAGCAATTACTAGATATCCAGCTAAGTAGCCGCCCAAAATTCCCCCAATAAAACCTGCACCAATGGCATTGGCTGTCAAACCAATAATAAACCCTGGCGCGATCCCCGGTTTTTCGGCAATCGCATAAGAAATTCCTGTCGCAATGACCACTGGAAGCAACCCGAGTCCTGCGCCTCCCATCGTAGCTAAAGCATCCCAAATCGTAAATTCACCTGGCACTAGTTGTCCCTGGCTGGTGCCGCCGAAAGCCATGCCAATGGCAATCAAGAATCCGGCACCGCAGACAATCGGAATCAAATAGGAGATGGCTGTCAACAAATGTCCTTTTAAATTCAATGCTTTGATTTTTTCCATAGTTTCCTTCCTCCTTCGGTTTGCTTAGACCGCCTGCTGTTGGACGACCTCTTTGGCTTTTTCCAACAATTTGCTTGGGGACTTGATGGCAACTTCGGTCGGCACTTGAATGATTCGTTTCCCTTCAAATCGTTCACGTCCTGCTACTTTGACGTCAACTGCTAAAATCACGACATCTGCAGCCGCAATCGCTTCAGGTGACAATTCATTTTCACGACCGATCGTTCCTTGTGTTTCCACATGGATCTCGTAACCTGCCTTTTTTGCCGCATTTTCTAACTTTTCTTGAGCAATATAAGTGTGAGCGATCCCTACTGTACATGCACATACTCCGACGATTTTCATAAATAATTCCTCCTTAAATTTTCTGTTATCCTTGAAATGCTTCAATCACTTGCTGCGGCTCTTTTGCTTTCAACAAGGCAGCCGTCACCTCGTCATTTCCTAATTTCCGAGCGAACAAAGAGAGCAATTTCAAATGCTTTTGCGCCCCTTCCGTGTCATCACCGACGGCGAATAAGATAATTCCTTTCACTCCCTTGCCATCCAACGTTTCCCAAGGGATCTCTTGTTTTAAAACCCCGATTGCTACACCAATCTCCTTCACATGAGCACTTTTTCCATGAGGAATGGCAATGTAATTACCAATCCCTGTTTGACCAACTGCTTCCCGCTCATAGACATCTTTTAAAAATGCTGCCTGATCCGTCAAGTACTCATTGGTATATAAAAGCTGACTCAATTGCTGCAGGGCTTCTTCTTTAGAAGCGGCCTCCATGTTGGTTTTGATTATTTTTGGATCAATTACTGTTGAAATATCCATTCGTTTTCCTCCTCTAGTTGAGTACCTCTTGCCTTACTGAATTGACCATTCATTCCTATCAGCCGCGTTGGTTGAGAAGGAAGGCTTCGATTTCTTCTTTTGATTTTTCTGCAATGAATTGCAGATTTTCTTCATAGGCGAAACATTTCATTAAGCGGATGACTGCTTGTTTCACCGCGGTTGTTTCGTCAGTCTTCATCAGGATCGCAAAAATCGTTTTTGCTTGCAGCGTTCCCTGCCAAAGGACTTTTTCACCTCTGACGAGGACGATTCCGCTTTTTTTCACCACAGCACTTTCAATGTGTGGTAGCGCAAAATCTTCAGCGATCATCGTGTTGCCGCTCGCTTCTCGGGCTTGCAGTGCTTCAAATAGCAGGGTTTTGCTCTCCGTCAGCCCGATTGTTTGACTAACAGCTGCAATCTTCCTTAAAACATCGACTTTCGTCTCTCCTGCTTCTGTTGAAACTAAAGTAAGGGACAAAGGGAATTTAGACATTTCTCACCCTCCCAATCATCGCTTCAAGGCGTTTTTGGTCTTCCATCGTCAGCATGGCGCTCACGATCACGACCGGAATCGGACTATCGATCGTTAATTGAACGGTTGAGATGATCATCTCCGTATCCGGGTGTTGCTTTAAAGCCGCTTCCACATCACGAGAAGGTAGGACAGCGGTGATTGCCAACTCACGAAATTTCTTATGCACTTTTACTTTTAATAATTCGGAGGTCCCGATTCCCGTAGTACAGACGATCATAACCTTGAGTTGTTGAGGATGTTCTTCGATCGCTTGAGCAAAGTAAAGGGTGACAAAGCCGACTTCATCTTCTGTGAGCGCTGGCAAATCGTACACATGGCAGATTTCTCTTGCAGTCTCTTCGGTAGCAAAAAACAAATCTGTGTATTCTAATTTGATTTGCTCCAAAAGATTGTTTTTGACTTCGATCCCATGTCGCAATCGATTGATCATTGGTTTGATATGGCGAGCCAATTTACCGAATAACTCCTCGTCTTCAAATGAGCGCTGCAGCTGAGTGCTCATTTTTTCTATAAATGCATTGGAAATCAGTTTTACTTGTTCTGACAGATCCTCTAATTCATCCGTGGCCTTTTGCATCCGTGAGGAGACGAGGTACTGATACATATAATAGCTTTCGTTTTCTGGTAATTTCGTATGCAAGTACTGTTCGCTATTGCCAATGATCTCTTTGGCGATGGTGGCTAATTCTGGGTTTTCTTGCATTTGCTGTTTCTCTTTCTCATCTAAAATATCCTCGTTAAACGAATTCCCTACTTTGCGAAACCGCCGCAATAAGATATACAGGTGAGAAAAAAGATTGATGTTGTATGGGTGAGGAATTACTAAGCCTAGGTGATTTTCAATCAAATTCAGCTGTCGCAAAACAAACTCCGCATCATAACGGTTGAACGACTCATTCGTCACATGCAGATCATCCAAGCGGATATTGCGGGTTTGCTGGATATACTCCTGCAATGCTCGACGGATATTTTTTTCTGCACCGTTCACCCCGATCATTTTATTTTTGCGGGAAACCGTCAGCTCAAAACGCTGCAAAGCTTCAGAAATTAATTTCTCATCACTGTTGATGACCGTTTCACTCACATAAAAAGGCTGATACAGGGAAAAAATATTCTTTCTTTTGGGTGAAATAAGCAATAGCTCCTCCATCACCTTGTTACGGCGTTCCACTGGTGTCAGTGCATTCGGCATCTCCGCTTTCTGACTCTGGGGCTTTTCTTGATGATGGAAACTTAAGCGGTAGCCTTTCCCTTTTTCTGAGAGAATCACATAGTCAATCGTGGCATCCTCATTGATCGCTTTTACGATGCGATAAATCGACTTTGTAGAAAGTCGAAGCGCTGCGGATAGTTCATCGGCTGTGACAAATTCTCTCGTATTGGAAAGAATATGGATGATTTTTCTCTTTCGTTGTTCCATAACAGTCATGTAACCGTTCTCCTTTCTACACACTTATCATAGCACCAGGAAATGTAAGCGTTCTATCATTCTTTGTCCCCTTCAAGGGACAAAGACGATCGATAATAAGAATTACAATACAACGTTAAGGACAAAAAAAACAGCCATTTTTCAAAATGGCTGTAACAAAGTCAGTGTTATCATCAATGTTCATTATTCAACTGTTGGAATAAGAAAAGCTGCTAGTTCCCATGAAACGATAAGGAAAACGCCGTTTATCGAAACCCTTCAACCGTCGTTAAGGAGCAATCCAGGTTTGAGCGCCTATACAGCAAGCGAAATAAGCACGCTCATTGAAAGGAACGATTTGAGCTTTTACATCAACGAACGATAAAGCTCAATAATCTCTTCTAAAGTCGTATCCCGCGGGTTGCCTGGTGTGCAGACATCATTCAAGGCATCTTTGGCGATGGCTGGGATATCTTCTTCTTTGACGCCTAATTCAGAAATGGTCGCTGGAATACCCACATCTGTGCTTAACTGATCGATTGCTTGGCAAGCAGCATCTCGGACGTCTTCAAGTGACATCGTTTCTGCCCCTTCAATGCCTAAAACGATCGCGATCTCACGGTATTTTTCACCCGTAAAGTCTTTGTTGTATTTCATGATGGTTGGCAACAAAGACGCGCACGCTACTCCGTGAGGAATGTTGTACCAAGCGGACAATGGATGTGCCATGCCGTGGACTAAGCCCAAGCCGACGTTTGAAAAGCCCATACCGGCAATGTATTGCCCTAGTGCCATCGCTTCTCGTCCTGCTTGATCGCCATTCACGGAATCTCTCAATGAGCGCCCGATGATCTCGATTGCTTTGATGTGCAGCATGTCAGTCATTTCCCAAGCGCCTTTGGTGATGAAGCCTTCGATGGCGTGGGTCATGGCATCCATTCCCGTTGCGGCTGCCAAGCTCTTCGGCATCCCCATCATCATATCGCTGTCCACAAAGGCTACTAGAGGAATATCGTGAGGATCTACACAAACGAATTTCCGATGATTTTCTTCATCTGTAATCACATAGTTGATCGTTACCTCGGCTGCAGTCCCAGAAGTTGTCGGTACCGCTAAAATCGGCAAGCATGGATGTTTCGTGTCTGCCACGCCTTCCAAACTAATCACATCTGAAAATTCAGGATTCGTAGCAATAATCGCAATCGCTTTTGCCGTATCGATCGGTGAACCACCGCCAATCGCAATGATACAATCAGCTTGGGCTTCTTTGACAAACGCTAAGCCGTCTTTGACATTTTGGATCGTTGGGTTGGGCACGATCCCATCATATAACGCATAGTCGACACCTGCTTCATCCAATAATTTCGTCACTTTGGTTGCTACTTCAAATTTCACCAAATCTTTGTCGGTGATCACTGCCGCTTTTTTGAACCCTCGTGCCTTGAATTCTGTCGGTACGTTCTCGATTGCTCCTTTTCCAAAATACGATGTTTCATTCAAAATCATTCTATTCGCCATTCTTCCTACCTCCATTTGTTTGTTTATTCACAATATAGGTTAAATAGAAAAGACTGAAAGCCTTTTCTATTCTTCTACCATTGATTATACCTCAAGATAGCCTGCTCGGGGAGTGACTTTGAAAGCGTCAGCCAATTTTTTCAGATTTTCATCTGTAATGGTTTGTAAAATTGGGCCTTGCGCTTTGACATAGGTGTACACTTCCGCAGCTTTCTCTGCCGTTTCAATCAAGCCAAAGACTTCATCCATATCTTTGCCAGCACCGTAGATGCCATGTTGCGGCCAAAGTACCAAACGGGTTTCTTTCATTTTAGCAGCTGTTGCTTCGCCGATCTCGTTCGTTCCTGGAACCATCCAAGGAATGATGGAAACACCTTCTGGGAAGACCACCAAGCACTCCGTACACATCTGCCACAGGGTCCTCGTGAAACTGCGTTCATCCAACTCATGGGTAAAACTCATGGCTAAAAGATGCGATGCGTGGTTATGCATGATGATTCGGTTTTCTGGATCGACCGACAAGCGAGCGATATGACTCATGAAATGACTTGGCAGTTCACTCGTTGGCACCGCACCATTTTCCAAGCCCCAAAGCAATTCCAATGTTTGCCCATCTTCTTTGACCCGAATCACACCAAGGTTTTCCGCTGCATGTGCGGCTACATTTTTAAAGTATTTTCCTGAACCTGTCACAATAAAGTACTTGCCGGCTAGTGCCGTAGCATCAAAAATCATGGGAATTTCCCGCAAGACGCTTTGCGGATCGATGAAAGGCAAGATCTCTTCTTCTGTTAATAAGTAAGAAATATTGCCACCGTTGCGCTCATCCCACCCTAAACGGTAAAGATTTGCTGTCGTTTCCATCATTTCTTGTACAAAATTCGCTTGTAAAATATCAATCTTTTTCATCGTTCTCCTACTTTCTGGCTTTTAAGACGGTTTCTTCATAGGCTTTCACTTCTGATAGCCAATCCAGACCTGCTGGTACCCCTTGGCTTTCACAGAAGTAATTCCAAACATCTGCATACGGATAGTCTTTTAATTCTTCCGTCATGGCTAAACGAGTGGTGAAATCACCTGATAATTCGATTGCTTTTAGTTCTTCGATCGGTTCTAGCATCGCTTTTAGCAACGCTTTTTGAGTATTGCGCGTCCCGATCACCCACGCAGCGACCCGATTGATCGTCGCATCAAAGAAATCTAACCCAATGTTGGTTTTTGGCAATAAGTCATTGCGAACCAATTCGCGGCCAATCTCTTGCAATTCATCATCCATGATCACGACATGATCACTATCCCAGCGTACAGGACGGCTGACGTGCAGCAAAATGCCTTTGCTGAATAGTGCCAATGAAGACAATTTATTGGAGATCACTTCAGTTGGATGAAAATGTCCAGCATCCAAACAAATCAGTTTATCGCGCGTCAAGCCATAGCCCATATAAAATTCATGAGAGCCGACGGTGTAGGCTTCGGCGCCAAGACCAAACAACTTGCTTTCCACGGCATCCACTGTGTATTCCGCTGGCAATTCTTCAGCAAAAATCTCATCTAATGCTGTCATCAAGCGTTCCCGTGGTGTAAAACGATCGATCGGGTTGTCTTTGTAGCCATCTGGCACCCAGAAATTATTGACACAGACTTGCCCAGTTTCTTTGCCCATATAGGCAGCGATTTGACGCGAACGTTTGCCGTGTTCGATCCAAAACTGACGAACTTCTTCATCTGGTGAAGCAAGGGTAAAGCCATCTTTGAACATGGGATGTGAGAAAAAGGTTGGATTGAAGTCTAAACCTAAGCCTTGTTCTTTCGCCCAAGCGACCCATTTTTCAAAATGCTTAGGCTCCAATTCATTTAGATCCACTGCTTCCTCGGTGTCTAAATAGATGGCGTGAAGGTTCAATTTGTGTTTTCCAGGAATCAAAGAGTAGGCTTTTTCTAAATCTTGGCGCAACTCCTCAGGGGTATGCGCAGCACCAGGATAATTCCCTGTTACAGAGATCCCACCAGATAACGCTTCATCACTCAAAAATCCTTGCACATCGTCCCCTTGCCAAACATGCATCGAGATTTTCACATCGGCTAATTTTTTCAAAACCGCATCCGTGTCGACGTCTAATTTGGCATATGCTGTCTTAGCTTCTTCATAACGCTGTTGAATCGTTGTCATTTTTTCCTTCTCCTTCTATAAAACGTTGATAGTTGCTTAAAATCTTGTGATCAAAAGGCTGTGGTTCATGAACACTGCAAGGAAATGAGTGTTTGACCGCGCGGCGTGCTTCAACCAGCGACGTGAAGATGCCAGCACTCATCATCTGCATTAAAAGATTGCCGATCGCCGTTGCTTCACTTGGGCCAGCTTCGATCGTCAGCTGCGCAGCATCAGCCGTCAGTTGATTTAAAAAGCGATTGTTGGAACCGCCCCCCACGATATGCAGTTTTTGCAGCTTGTTCGTCATACCTGTCAGCTGTTCCAGCTTTTGCAATTCGCTGGCATAACAAAGCGCTAAGTTATCATACACACAGCGAGCCAGTTCCCCTGCGGTTTCTGGAACTTTCTGCTGGGTTTCTCGACAATACGCTTGCAGTTCAGTAATCATATTTTCTGGATTCAAAAAACGAGGATCATTGACATCGACAAACTGTTGAAAAGCAGGCGTTGCTTGCGCCAATTCCGCCAGTTCTGCATAGGAATACTGATAATCTTGCTGCCGAGCCACTTCTTGGATCAGCCACATGCCCATAATATTTTTTAAAAAGCGAATCGTGTTGTGGGCACCCCATTCGTTCGTATAATTTTCATCAAAGGCGGCAAGGGAAACATTGGGTACTTTGGTTTCGATCCCCAGCAATGACCATGTCCCGCTGCTGATGTAGCCCCACTCTGACCCTTCTCCGGGTGTACCGATGATCGCCGAAGCCGTATCATGACTAGCGACAGTGACAAAGGTCGCTTGTGGCAAATCATAGGCTGGAAACTTCTGAGTTTGCAGTGCGCCTAAAACCGTCCCAGCATCAACCAATGGTGGGAACAGTCCTTCTGTTACGCCAATCTCAGCTAATAATTCTACATCCCATGTTTGGGTATTGGCATTTAGAAGCTGCATCGTCGAGGCATTGGTTTTTTCCGTGACCATCTTGCCGGTAAAAACGTAGCCCAAATAATCTGGAATCAACAGCAGTTTGTCGGCTTTTTGCAACAGTTGCGCTTCTTCTGTGGCTAATTGAAAAATCGTGTTGAAGGGCTGCAGCTGAATGCCTGTTTTCTCATACAGTTTTTGCAAAGAATAGCGCTGGCCAAAAGCCGCGATCGCATCATTGGTGCGACTATCTCGATAAGCGACTGGGTCGCCTAAACGTTCGCCTGCTTGATCGATCAAACAGTAGTCCACTGCCCAGGTGTCGATTCCGACGAAGCAGTCATTGATACCGGCTTGTTTCACTTTTTGCAGTCCTACTAAAATCTCTTGGATCAAATAATCGATCGCCCAGCGGTCAAAGCCTTCAAGGGGACGAAAGCCGTTTTTAAAGCGATGGATCTCTTCTAAAGTGATCTGCTCATTTTCCCAACGGCTCAACATCAGACGACCGCTTGATGCGCCGATATCGATTGCGATAAATGTGTTCACTGGTCTCCACCTTTCATTATCTTGGTTAAAAATAAATCGATTACAATTTACTGATTCATTCTTGTTGCCTCAATTTTAGCTTGACAATCAACGAGTTTCATCACACAATTTTGATAAAGACTTGCACAATCTTGGTAAAAAGGAGGATCCGATGGACTACTGGGAAAAAGCCAACCACTCATGGTCAACCGATTCACTGCGTTACATCAATACTTCAACTCAAAAGCAGCGTGAACTTTTCTATTACATTCAAGAAATCGGCTATTTCAAAGCCAGCAAACCTTACTTTACAGAACGAGAGAACCTGCCTTCTTATTTGATCAAGTATACATTGTCCGGCTGCGGTGAATTGCGCTACAAAGGAAAAAGCTATCAACTGAAAGCGGGTGATGTGTTTTTTATCGACTGTCTAGACTATCAGTACTACCGCACCGTTAGTCAAGAGCCCTGGGAAATGGACTGGATCCATCTATATGGCGCCAACGTCGCAGCGTTTTATGAGGAATTCCTCAAAAATGGCAGTCCAGTTTTTCACACCAATCCTGCCAGCAGTCGTCAAAATCCGATCCACTTGGTCTTACAAGATTTATTGATGCTACAGCCAGAACCAAATGCGAAAACTGCCTTCCAAAGCTCTGTTTTGATCCATCAGCTGCTCAATGAACTGCTCCTGCAAAAATATCATCTCGATTTTTCGGATAGTGAGATCCCCCCTTATATTTTGCAGATTCGTGACCAGCTAGAAGAAGATTTCCGTCAAGGGATCACCTTGGAATCTTTGGAGGAAAGGTATCATATCAATAAGTATCAAATCGTCAAGGAGTTTTCCAAATACATGGGCTTGCCCCCCATCGAGTACCAGATCAGCAAACGCATCTCTTATTCGAAAGACCTTTTGCGCTATTCTCGGCTTTCCATCAAAGAGATCTCATTGGCGATCGGCATCGAAAACACCGCCTATTTCAGCCGTTTATTCAAGAAAAAAGTCGGCATTTCACCTAGTGATTATCGACAGACGGAGAATGGACGGTAAAAAAGAAACATGAAATCATTCACTGATTTCATGTTTCTTTGCATTGAATCTAAGGTTTTAGTTGGCAACAATAAGTGACTCTTTTTCATTCATGATCTTCTCAAATGCTGACGCATTCGTTACCACAACTGGCGTAATGGTCGCATATCCCTCTGCTTGGATAGCTGCGAGATCGGCTTTTATCAGCGGCTGGCCCTTTTTGATTGCTTGATTTGCTTCAATAAGGGTCGTAAAGTGCCTTCCCTCTAGCTCTACTGTGTCAACACCGATATGGATCAAAAGTTCAACGCCTTGATCACTGGTCAAGCCGATCGCATGCTTTGTTGGAAATAAAGCAGTGACCACGCCATCAAAAGGGGCATAAAAGGTGTTTGATTGTGGTTTGATTGCTTTCCCTTGCCCCATCAAGCCTTCTGAAAAAACTTTGTCAGGAACCTCTGTTAAGGGAACGACTTCTCCTTGAACGACTTCTTGAAAATTGATTTTTGAATTCACTGGCTCTTTTGAATTGACTGCTTTCCTTTTTTCAGGTTCTACAATTCCCCAAAAATAGGTGATTAGAAATGCCGCAACAAGCCCTACTACCTGCGAAGCAATCCCACCATAAAATCCACCATCGATTCCTGCTGGATTGATAATCAAAGGAATACCCAACAATCCTGAACCACCAAAAGAATACTGCACTGTCTGCATAAATCCTGCAATAACACCACCTAAACTTCCACCGATGACAGCAGCGATCAACGGACGTTTATAAGGAAGTAATACTCCGTACAATGCTGGTTCACTGACACCAATCAGGGTTGTCAGACCTGTTGAGTATGCGAGTGCTTTCGTTTTATCGTTTTTCGTTCGTAGACCAACCGCCACGACAGCTCCAGCCATTGCCATTTGGTTCGCTAAGAGCAGACCCATCACAGGATCGAATCCTTGCATCGCCATGTTGTTAAGAAAAATTGGAATGAATGCCCAATGCAATCCGAACATGACCATCAAGATCCATGGTCCCCCAATCACCAGCCCGCCCAAAACCGGACTGAAGTGATAAACATTATTAACAAGCGTTGCCAGTAGACTTGATAAGTTGGATATAATTGGACCAACGACCAGCAAGGCAAGAGGGACAGAAACTAGTAACACGATAAGAGGCTGTACCATGAATCGCAAATCTTTCAACGGCCAATTCTGAACGAAGCCATTGATTTTGGCTGCCACCCAGACAGCAATGATTGCCGGAAAAACGGAAGAAGTATAGTCCATCATATTCACGGGAATCGACAAAAAGGTCAAACTACCTTCTGTCGCATACGGCAGCAAAGTAGGATAGATCAATGATGCCCCAATCAACATTCCGACATAGCTGTTTAATTTAAAATAATTTGCCGCCGAAGCACCTAATAAGATTGGCATGAAGTAAAAGAAAGCATTAGACAATGCATACAAAACGATATAGGTTCCCGAAGTTTCTGACAAAATACCTGCTACTGATAAAATCGTCAAGATCCCTTTGATCGTTCCTGACGCAGCCATAGCGCCTAAAGCTGGCGTGAAAATCCCTGAAATCGTGGAGGTAAACTGATCAAAAAGAGATTTTTTTGTTTTTTCATGGGTATTGTCTTCTATTAATTCGCCGACTTGTTGCAGGACCGCTTCATAGACATCGTTTACACGATTTCCTAAAACGATCTGGTACTGTCCGCCCTGTTCAACGACTGAAATCACTCCGTCAAGACTAGCAATGGTCTCCTTACTTGGGGTATCTGTATCATGCAATACAAAACGCAGACGTGTGACGCAATGGGTCACCGATTCGATATTGGCTTTTCCACCAATTTCCTTTAAAACCTCTGTTGCCAACTGCTGGTTGTTCATTTTTGCTCCTCCTCAATAAAAAGTTTGATTTCGCCAGTGATCCCCAAAGGCTCGAACAGGACAAACTGTGAAAGATAATCCCGCATACTGCGACCTAAATTATTGATCACTTCAATCTGGATGGAATTATTCGTTTCTTGAAGCAGGTCCGTCAACTCAAATGTATACGGTGTACTGATTCTTGTGCCTACACAATGACCGTTCACTGAAACAGTCACAACTTCTGAAGCATCTTCAATACTTAATAAAACCTCTCCTGCTGCTTTAGGGAAGTCCACGGTATAAGTGATTTTCCCGCTAAACCGACTGAAGTCATCACCGACTCCCAGTAAAGGCAATGACGAATATTGTTTTTGACAGGCAACTACCGCTTGCTCTTTCCCGATTCCTTCGAAAGTGACTTGCCATGGCTGATCGTTTAGATGAACTTCTTTCACTGGTTTGCTTCTATCAATACGCAATGGTTGTTCCGAGGTAGCTTCAAAAAGAATCATACTCTCTGCTGGTGCTAAATGAATCTCATAGCTGCCATTTTTATATGACACAGGTTTCAGTTTATTTTCTACTGGATCATATTGAACTAAAGGCTTCTTAGCAGGAAAAACAGCCTGAAACTGCAGCGATTCACTGTCATTTTCATTGAAAAGCATGAATATTTCATCTGTCTGCTGCTGATAATGATAGTAGCGCAAATACGGCAGAGCTTTTGATGTTTCTAAACGATCCCGTACCTTCAAGCCAACGTTATCAGTAAGTGCTGTGAGCGGTGTTACTTCCGTAAGGCGAGCGAGAAGCCGCAGTTCATGGGTAAGCAGAGTTTGTTCAAGGGCTTCTTTCACCATTTCCTCAACAAAAATAATTTGAATTCCAGATTCTGCGAGAGCTGTCAGCTTTTTGATCAATGGACCAGACATTCGCTCAGTATATGGAATGACTAATGTTTGAAAGGCATACTCATTGATGACAAACGTTTGATCCGTAAATTGCGCATCAAGCATCATCTCAACCGAAACGATTTCAAATTCGTATTGATGTTCCATCAGTTCACGAGCAACTTTTTGAATCGGCATATAAGCGCCTGCCCACTCCGCTTCAGCATGGTACAGCACAGCAATATCCGCTTGATGTTTCCCGTCGCTAAATAGATAACTCAAACGATTCATATACGTCATCAGCTGTTTGAAGCCCTCAAATTGTGGATTATGGCCTTGCGCATAAAAGTGTGGCGGGCAATCGGCATCAGGAAAGTCATTCATTGAAAAAGCATGAGGGACAAAATGATTGACCCCTCGCACCAGCATGTGATCGGTTAGCCATTTCATCAGTTTGGTTCCTTCTGACCAACCATATGCACCGAATACTTCGCACATCGTTCGACCTTGTTTCACAGGGTCTAAGTTTCCTAAAGATGCCCCCATTTTCCCTAATGCGTAATGGAAAAATTCGCCATCCCAGCCAGTAGATGTCATGGCTTCAAAGTATCCGTCATTTTGTTGCGGCATCAATTGATGCAAAACGACATCGATCCCTGCCATCGATTGTCCTTTCATCGATTGAAAGAAGTGACCTGCCCCATAGCCTAAACGTGCATGGGCATTGTTATCCTCAATCACATGTCCGATATAGTCGACCTTATGTTCCCGACACCAGCGTCCGATCCGCTGAGAAAAGTGTTGACTATATAGCTCAGAAACCAACGACATATAATTGTAACGAATCTTAGCCGTCTGTTTTGATTCACCACGATAGAGAGCCGGCAACAGCCCTCGCAGCTCAGTTTCAGATATGGCTAGCTGGTTTGCTAACAAAGTCAACAAATCATACCGCCACGGCAATGGCATATCTACTTTTCCAAGGACTGCATCAGGACCCTTGATATTCCCAAACCGCGGTTCATCTGAGAAAAATCCTTGGATCGTTGTGCCAAATTTCTCTCCAAAGTGTTGATAATGACTTTGATAAACCGTTTCCAGCAAAACATCCGTTGCTTCTGGTACCAAAGGATTCAAGTACCCTTGTGTCGAAGCTTCCCCTCCTTCTTGTGTCGTGTAAAAGACAAAGATACTCCACTCTCCTTCAGGAATAGACCAATACAATGTCTCATCAATCATTGAGTCTGTAAGGTCGATCCACTCCTCCTCGCTGATCTGCTTAAATCCAGTTTTTTTGACCGCAACGGCGCTGATGATTTCAGCAGAAAAAAATGATTTGCCACTCTCGTTAACCGTTTCCCCTTCGGAATTCAAAATATTCGGTCGCTCTGCATTGGAACACCAATCCAACATAATTCCAGCATTCTTTTTTGGGCCTACAAAATCAAATTGTCGAAAATTCAAAAATTCTTTCTGCAAATGTCGATGATTCTTCTCAATTTCTCCTGCGGCGTAGCCTGTTGGAAAGTGCTTGTCATCCAAAATCCAAAGTGTCATTTGTCTTTTTTCACACTCTTCAATGATGATCGCCAACTCGTCCCACCATTGCGCTTTCAAAAATTCTTCATGAGGGCGTGATTCGATGCAGACAGATCGGATGCCGGCTTCGTAAATTTTATTGATGTAAGTTTGAATCGTCTCCTTCTCTTCTCCATGCATCCATAAAAACGGAAAAATATGATTATCATATTTTTCGTTCAATAAATTCGTTATCTTTTTCATACAAATTCCTCTTTCTTTCTCATTCAACTTCATTTAAAATCATAATAAATACGCTTTCAAATGTATCATAAGCAATTCTGCAGATTGAAACAATGTCATCTTCTTTGCAGATAATTATCACATTTTTAGATTTACGAAAGGAGGAGATCATAATGACAACCGAAGAAATGGAAAAAAAGCTTTTTCAGTTATCTGAGCGGGAATGCTATCACAGAGACCATCCAAACCACCTTTCTGACTATTATCAACAGCTGGAAAAAGTGATGATCAATGGCCGACAAGTTTACTTATTCGATAATCTGATGGAAGAACAAGAAAACTTTACTCTGTTAAAGCAAAGCCGCTTCAGTCGAGTTCCTTATCATAACCACAGTTTTATCGAATTAAATTATATCTACTCAGGAACATGCACCCAATTGATCGATGATCAGAAAGTTACGCTGACAAAAGGACAAATTTGTCTGATTGATACCGGAATTCCCCATTCGATTGAAATGACTGGTGAAGACGATGTTTTGATCAATCTTTTGATCAAGCGGGATTATTTCGCTCAATTGATTAGTCGAGAACAGTTTAATGAAGGGGTCGTGCTTGATTTTGTTCTGACTGCATTGTCAGACAAGCACGCGCATGACCAATATATTGTCTTTAAGAACAATAAAGATGATCGGATCCATGCTGTGATTCAAGAAATGCTGAAAGAAACTTATGAAAAAGCCATTGGTAGTAAACGAATCATCAGCAATCTAATAGCCATTCTTTTCACTTTTCTCGTACGTGAGTTCGACTATCAGACCAACAAGCAAGAAGCGGCAAAAAAACAGCACATTCTAGCGATCTTGACCTATATCGAAGAGAACTTCCAAACGGTTACTTTGCCAAAACTCGCCACCCTTTTCAACTATTCTCCTTCCTATTTAAGTACATTGATCAAACGAGAAACTAGTAAAAATTTGACCGAATTGATTATCGAAAAGAAATTGAATCTCGCCCACAACTTAATTGCTTCCTCCACCAAACCAATCACCCAATGTGCGGCTGAAGCAGGTTTCACCAATATCACTTTTTTCTATAAAAAATACAAACTGTATTATGGGCATACGCCAAAAAAGAAAAAATGATTCTATGTCGCTACTTGCTTAAATAAAAAAATGTGGCATAAGTTAAATATTCATGTTCTAAACAAAAAAAAGAGTGGTTACCCACTCTTTGATTTTTAAGATAAGTTCTTTATTGGTTAAACTGTTATCTGCTACTTTATTGATCACTAACTAAAATTGCTCAGGTGCAAAGTTATTTCAACCAACTCATCCCTAATACACCAACAATATAGAGCAAGCTACCAAGAGCTACAAATTGCTTTTCTCTGCCAACTTTTTGTTCCTTTAAGAGGACAATACTTCCATAAGTAGCAACAAGTAAGCTCATTTGAGAAAATGAATAGGTTACGCCTACACCTAAAGAAGACGATACAGCGAATAACGAAGTATTCGCGATAACCCATGTGCTACCAGTACCTAAATTGTGGATTATTTTGCGGAAACGCAACTGTTGCTTACTTTTCAAGGAAATTACGCTTCCCCCGAGAAACATCCCTACTGCCTGAGGCAAGAAAATCTGTGCGCCACTTATCTGAAACAGACCAGTGACTGTCACATATAGCATCAAAAAAGCTGAAGAACAACATAGATAAAGAAGTACTTGCTGTGTTAAGCCTGTTTGCTGATGAGTTGTCTTAGTTACAAGGAAAACACCTGTTAGAATGACTCCTAATGCCATGATTGAGAAAATTACAGTCGTTAAATCTGTCCATTCTTTGAGAAAGAAGCCAGATGCTAATGTAACAAATAATAATTGGGTCCCGACGGAGACGGGCATTACTTTAGAAACCTCCGCTTTCTCCAAAGCAAGAAATTGGAAGTATTGTCCGCAAGCCCAAAAAACCCCAGATAATAAACTGATGAAAAATGGCACCATGGCATAACTCACTTGATTCAAGAAACCAAATACACTACCGAAAATCAAGGCTGCGATTGTTGTTCCTAGCAGTTGTTCCTCTGATTTTCCTCCCATCAATTTAGCGACGATTGGCATTAAGCCCCATCCTAGTGCAGGCAGTGAGGCAAGCAATAAAAGTTGTACGGACATAAAAACTCCTTCTAAGTATTGTAAAAAAGCGAGAACACAAAATCTTGTAGAGGAAAACGTTACAGAAGCAATTCCTTCTCGACAAATTTTGTGTTCTTTATTCCTAGTTTTTAGTTAATAAATAGGTTGCTACTCCATAAGCGTGGATGATATGATCCGCTTCAAGCAGTTCTTCTAAGGCATTGATTCGCTGATATTCGTACCCATTAAATAATTTTTTGGGCTCAAGAGGACGTTCTTTGTTCGTTGAATTGACGAAACGGACAACGATTCCCTCAGAGTAATACGCATTATGGAGCGCACTGACTCCCACACCTGGTTCTAAGCTGCAAGACAACAAAGAAAGAGACATGTCGGTCAGAGATAATGGATCAATGCGCTTTTGAATTTTATTGTCTATACGATAAATAAAGTAATTCAAATCTTGCAATTGATAAGAAATCGATGGCTGTTCTTTAACAGTTTTCCAAGTAGCCAACAACTCTTCAGAAATAGCTGTTGATGCGACCCTTAGGGAAAAATCGAAGACCATCTCATAGTTTTCCATTTGAGCAAGAGGTGTTTCCATCATAATATGTCCCTTTTTGGTTGTATCGCCAGAAGCACGACCTGGTCGATACAACAAATCTGGTTTTCCTAGAGAGTCGGTTGTAGCTACTACCGTTACATATAAGGAGTCATCGATATATTCATACTCTTTGCTCTGCTCGCTATAGAAAACGAGGGCGTTCTCTTGATCATAAACAACCACTTGTTTTTCAAATGGTTCAATATTGACAGGTTTTTCTGCATATTTTTCTTGCCAATTTTCCAGTGTTTGATTTCTTTTTTCAAGATAGCCAAATTGAATGGCCGCAACCGCTCTTTCTATCGGCTTGTTTAATCGAGCTTTCACTCGAATCCGATGATTTAAAAGCGTATTTTTAAAACGTAGCTTTGCGTTTACCTCACCATTTTTTGTCAGTTGGAGGGTCAATGTATAATCGAATGTTTTGGTGGCGATTCCTTTCATCCGTTCTTCGATCGTATACGGTAGCTGTAAACTTCCTTCCAAAGCCAATGTTTCTTGCTTCCCATTGCAGCTGGCAAAACGAAGCGTGATCGGTTGATCATTCAAAATAGGCGAATAGTCATACGTATCACCGGCATTACTATCATCGATGATCGACAAGAAATCCACGATCTGTTGTTTTCCATCTGAATAAATCAGGTGGCCGTCTTCAAAGGAAAGCATGTATTTTCCATTTCTAATCCATGTGTTTTGATCTAAAGACGATTCGGGAGTTGTCTCTTGCTCTTCAAATGTAAGGACTTGATAACCAAGGCCTGAAAAGGCACAGGTCACTTGAACGGTTAACAGATAATACCCCTCTTCTTCAATAAAACGGTTGCCAGCCGGAGTTTCTTCCATAATATTTTTCCTGCTTGGGATATACACTGCTTCAAGTACAGATGAATCAGCTCCAATAACCTTGATATTGTTGGTTCTGGATACGATCTTAACGAATTTCTCTCCTTGAAATGGCACTGGTGTTGGATGAAGAATCAGAAATTGGTTGGCTTGTAAAGCGAGTCCTTCACTGATTCTTTTTAAAATCAAATTTTCAATGCTCTCACAAATCTCACTGATTTCTTTTACCCGATGACTGATATCTTGTGCAACACTATCTGATACACAGCCTGCCAAACTATCATGGGCTTGACATTCAAATAACTTTTTCCAAGCTTTCATTAGCAAGCGATTGCTTAATTCGATCCCTAAATCTTTCGCAATAACTAACATTGGTTCAATTTCTAAAACTAATTTGTTTTCTAATCGAAAAATCTCACGTTTCAGATCCATTCGTACAGAACCAATCGTTTTGTGAACCCGTGCAAAAACCGGTGCACGAAACTCTCCTTGATAAACTTCCAGTTCTTTTTGACGGACGATCTCCATAAATGCTGGATAGGTGCTCAATTGATACTTGTATTTTCCAAGCTGATTGATTTTCGTTAGTTTTTCTTCTATGGCAGAAACAATGCCTAACTGATCATTTCCAGTTGGAATCAAAATTTCAGGTTCATTCGCGTAGCTCTTAATAAAATCAACACCTCTATCGAGTCTGCCATCTACATAACTGCTCGTTGGCTCCAATTGCTGCTGTGCACCATATCCTTGAGGAAAATTCACCGCATACAGTGAACCTCGCCCACTTAAACTCGTCCATTTAAAGTAAGGGGATTTGACCTGTTCCCCTAAATCGATGCCTCGCCAAAAGATAATGTTATCAAGTCCAACTTCGTTCAATATGGTTGGCATTTGAGCATTAAAACCAAATGTATCTGGCAAATAACCGATCGGCATATAGCTGCCATATTTTTTGCTATCAAATATACCAATCATGGCATTTCGAATGATAGACTCACCAGAAGCGAAAAAGGCATCTGTTTGGGTGTACCAAGGACCGATGAACAATTGACCATTGGCGATCAACTCTTTGACCTCAGTCAAGCGCTCAGGATAGAGTTCTAAGTAATCGTCCAGAATAGACAGTTGTCCATCTAGCACGAAAGAAGCAGTCGGTTGCCTCTTTAGTTCTTTTAGTACATCACTAAATAATTGGTCACTCAAAACGACACAGTCCATCGAAGTAAAATACCATTCACGATCCCAATGGGTGTGGTTTACTATGTGTACATTTGTCATAGCTATGCTTCCCACTGCTCTTCCCAAGCCGCTTCGTCAAACTCTTCCATCGTGGCATCTGTTTCTTTCCCCGCATCTTTTGAACGTAGCAAGCTTGTACAAATCGCAATGAATAATGAGCCAGTAGCAATCGATAAAACATACAGTGGCCATTTTTCTACGGTGAACCAACCATAAAAACCAGAGATTGGCGCTGTATTGACAGCTCCTAGACCTACAGCCATTGCAGAACCAATCGCTGAACCAATCATATTCACTGGGATCACTTTTAGTGGATTTTCCACCGCAAATGGGATCGCTCCTTCTGAAATACCTACTAGTCCCATAATGATCGACGATTTTCCTGCTTCTTTTAGTTCGTTATTGTATTTATTCTTTGCAAAAACAGTCGCTAATCCTAAACCAATTGGCGGAATGATAATCGCCACTTGTGCTGCAGTGTTTGGTGCATAAACGTTACTTGTCAATAAAGCCATCGCGGTTGTCACAGCTGCCTTATTTACTGGCCCTCCAAGATCAAATCCAACCATTGCCCCTACAACTGCCGCCATCACGACCGCATTTCCGCCACTCAATCCGTTCAACCATGACTCTAAGCCCACATTGATAGCTGCAAATGGTGTACCGATCACATAGTTCACAAGTAGGACAGTGACTAAAGTACCTAAAACAGGAACTAAGAACACTGGAACTACCGATGCCATCGATTTTGGCAGTTTGATATGGTTTTTGATCCACAAGCAGATGTACCCAGCGATCAACCCTGAAACAATTGCGCCTAAGAAGCCTGCGTTAATGTCTTTTACTAACATACCTCCAACAAGACCAGGGGCAATCCCTAGCTTATCGGAAATCGAATAAGCAATAAATGCCGATATTACGGGAAACATCAGTCCTAACGCAATGCCACCGAATCCATCTAAACTATGGAGTAATCGGATAATCGTATTCGCACTTTCTCCATGAGAGGCGTCCCAAATATCAACAATCCCAAATATTGATCCACCTACTCGAGAAATCGCCATGATAACTGCTCCGGCAATCACTAGAGGAATCATATAAGATATTCCTGTTAAAACATGATTTTTCATTTCACTTGCCAACTTTTTCATCTGATTTTCCTCCTCTTTATTGATCAATCAGCTTTAATGCATCTTCAATTACTTTTTCTGCGTTTTTTATAGGGGCTGCTACCGGGACTTTGAGAATCATTTTGCCATTGAAACGCTCCTCATTTCTCACTTTCGTATCAACGGCAAAAATCACGACTTCCCCAATTTGACAATCCCGCTCGTTCAATTCATTTTCGATACCTGTTGCTCCTTGTGTCTCAACCTTGATTAAATCGCCACGTTTCGCTGCTGCTTTTTTTAGCGCCTGTGCCGCCATAAAGGTATGAGCAACTCCTGTGGCACACGCCGTTACTGCAATAATTTTTCTCTTCATTCGTCTTTCCCCTTTTCTCCATTTTATTCGCTTAATAATTTCGCGATAATCTCTTTATCTGTTTCGCTTTTCAGCGCTTCTGTGATGTCTTCATCCATCAATTTCATGGCAATTTCTGATAAAATCCGTAAATGGGTGTCTCCTTGATGTTCTTCAGGAATAGCAAGCATAATCACAACCGTTACCGGTTCATCATCTAAAGATTGCCATTCTAATGGTGCCTTTAACCGAGCAAAAACGATTGCGGGTTCAGAAACTGCACGACTTTTTCCATGAGGGATAGCTATATTATTGCCTATTCCTGTGGTCGAGTGATCTTCTCTTTCCATGACTGATTGAACATACTCATTTTCGGATTGAACGATTCCTTCAATTACTAATATTTTTGCTAATTGACGGACCACTTCTTCTTTAGTGGTTGCCTCTAGACCAAGAACAATATGTTCAAAAGGTAGTAGTGTTTCTATATTCATTTTATGTTCCCCCTTGTAAATACTTTTTTAATTCATCTTTCGTCCCTTTAAGGAGGAAGGTTCGTTCATCTGATTCCATCACATTAAGCATCGTGTCATAGATTTCCTCAAGGTCTTGTACAGTTTCATCCTTGATACAGATGAAAAAGACATATTTCACCTTTGTTTCTCCCCAGTGGATCTCATTATTAAGACGTAAAAATACAATCGCTGATTTTTTCACGTATTCTGGCGTCCCATGAGGCGTTGCGAATCGTCCAAAAGAAGTAAAGGAAAGCTGTTCCCTTTTTAGGGAAGAATTAATCATTTCCTCGATCACATACCCACGAGTAACCAACTGCTCTCCAATAAATGTAATCACCTCTTGATAATTTTCAAAATGATGATCTAAAAAAATCAAGTCCTCGTGAATCAGTTTCGAAAACTGACTGAAAGAACCATTTTGCTTTTCTTCGACATTTTTTAAAAAGGTTTCTATTTTTCGCTGCTCATCTTTATTCAGTACAGGTGAAACATTGATTGTTGGAATCGAATCGATTTTTAAATCCACTGTCGATAAAATCAAGTCCTCATAAATATTGGTCTGAATCAACTCTTGAATAGAAAGAATTCTGGAAATATCGATTTGCTCATAATTTCTCCGAATGCGAGCAGCTAATAGTTGTGAAGTGCCTTTACCACTGCTACAAACTAATAAGACACTCACTTTCTGCGGTTGTTTTTCTTCTCGCTGTTCTTTCATCACTTGGATGTGTACGGCCAAAAAAGCAACCTCATCTTCGGGGATCGAAATCGAAAACTGCCAATTTAAGGCATGAGCTAATCGAAGCGCTTCCTCAAAAGACAAAGGGAAATTCTTCTTCACATCATTTAGAAACGGGTTATGAATGACTAATCCTTTTTGAATGCGATAAATAGCTTCTTTGATATGTGATACCAATCCTAACAAAAGACTTTCATTGCGTAGGGAGATCGTCTCATGAATCAATTTTCGTATCGTTTCATCAAGCAAATCATCGGAGTCATTCTTCTTCATCAACGAATCCCCATAGATATGAAGCGAAATATAATGAACTTCCGAAACTGGCAACGACAGAGAAAACGTTTCTTCTATTGATGCGATAAATCGATAAAAAGCTCTATTCTCCATCAAAGGATGGCTTCTTTCTTCGAAAGTCAGATAATTCTTCTCTTTGACCCGATCAATCATGATGATTAGATGAAGCAATAGTGAGTGATAGGCAGCATCATTAAGCGTAATTTGTTCTTTTTTCAAATACTCTTGTAAGAGCGTATCAACTAAAGAAATTTTTGTCAGGTCAATAAAATCATTAACAAACTGAGGAATTCCTTGAATCGAATGCAAATAGCGTTGCTGCTCTTGTGTTATTTTCCAATTTCCACCCCAGAAATAGTAGATCAAATCAAATGCTAAACGACGTTTTTCTTGTTCTGACAAATTCAAAAAGGAACCCTTCCCCGGTAAAACTTCAATCGTAACGTTAAAATGACGAAAGATCTCGCTTACCTGCCCCATGTCATTTTCTAAAGTTGATTTACTGATGTAGAGTGCATCTTGCAGTTGTTGACGCGTAAAATACGTTTTTTGTTTCAGTATTTCAAAGCAAAGAAACTGAATACGATCTTTTTTGCTCGTCGGTAAGTTTGATTCCTCGTGCCCATCAAGATACTTTAGAATTTCAGCTGAATCGCCATCAAGAAATACACCTACTCTAGGTTTGCGAACAAGCCTTATTGCTGTTTCCTGCAAAAATTCATCAATTCTCTTTAGCGATTGCGAAACTGTCTTTTGCGAAAGCGACATATGCAACCCAATTTTAGCAACCGTTGTTGGTCCATTCTCTAAGAGATATCGAATAATTGCTTTTTCCCGTTCACTGATCATGAAACTTTCACCTCGTCTACATTTCTAATGGTAGCTTTTTCTCAAAAAAATGAAAACACTTACTTTTACTGCATTGATTACAGTAAATCATAGGCACTGAAAATATTGCGCCGTTTTTTTATTCATGTGTACCCTTTCGTTTAATCCAGATTATTTACATATCTTTTGGTATTTTCATAGTATAGAGGATATTACTCAGTGGGAACAGAAAAAAAATACCAATGAACAAACGATACGTCTGTTTCATTGGTATTTTTACTATTGATTCTCTAATAAGGAGACGCGCTTGAGAAATTCCTTCATCTATTGCCCCAACACCTCCGCCACCGAATAAACACCAGGGGCAAAGGTCTTGCCTGTTAGCTTCTTCGTCATGGCATTAAAGGTATAGTGCTCTTCTAGGACGACGACTTCATCGTATTGTTTTAATAGCGTGCGAAAATCTGCATCTGATAAGAGGAAATTCTCTCGGCCATCGACATTGGGTGAAAACAAGTAATATTTGCCGACATAGCCAACTAAGTAGCTGTCTACTGCTTCTTTATTGGTACTGACGACCAAGTATTTTTTCTGGTTTAGGTCAAAGCGATCGCCAGTAACGGCTGAAACTTGTGCTGGAATCGAAGCAGCATATTCACGATTGGTATAACGCATGCCATTATTTTCTGAAAGGATCAGCAATGTCGCAAAAAATAACAGAATCAAGGTACTGTATTGATAGATTTTTTTTGTGGTCAAGCTGGCAAAACTACGGTAGTTTCGCCGATCGATCGCTTGTTCATGATACAAATGATCAATGCCCCGGACCATGAAAAAGGTCATCAAACCTAATGCCAAGATCACAATACTCGAAGCATAGCGATCGAACCCTGCCAAAGACAGTGCTTCATCAGTGGGCATCGAGAACAAGAACATGGCGTAAATACCCAAGTAATAGAGACCAATAATACCATCGATCAACAGCAGTTCTTTTAGAAATGGATTGCGTTTTTTTATAATAAATCGGACAAATAGCCAACTGCCCAACAGGATGACCTGGATCAAGAGAATCCCTTGCGTGGAAACCGTCGTAACATCCGTGATCGTTTTGACAAAAACATCCGTAATCTGCTGCAGTATCTGAGAATCCTTTTCACCAAAAATCTGTTTATAAGCGGTCACGCTGACTTCATGCTTCGATTTAGGAAAATTCGCTTTGACATGCAGGTTCCAAAGAATCGCCGGCAGGACAGATAGCCCAATGGCAGCTAATCCTACAATCATCAAGCCTAGCCGTTGCCGCCAACGAATTGATGCCTGCCATAAGCAGACTAGTAAATAGCCACCTAAAATCAGCAGAAAAAAGACGGCACTATTTTTGACCAAATCAAGAGAGGCGCCAATCAAAAGAAAGTAGCTGATTGAAGGCAGCACTTTGCCTTTTAAAGAAAATAACCCGGAGATGCCTGCCAAAGTTAAAACGGGAAGAATGAAGTCTACCAGCAAATTATTCATTCGAATCGCAATATTAAAATAATTGAATACGGCCATGCTGGTGAAGACCAAGACAAAAGCCAGCTTTCTTTTCGGATCACGAATAATCGCAAAAAAACTATACAGACTACAGAAAATCAAAATCAATTGACCAATCAGCAAGACATTCTCATGATAGCCAACGATGATTGCTGTATAAGTAACAAACAGTGAGCTGCCTAAAGGATAGGAAGTAAAACTGATGATGGCATCGGTTGCCGTTGGCAATTGTCCCTGCGTATAAAGGAATTTAACGATCGTCGCCCAATGAGAGAAGTTGTCATAGTGGGTCAAATGACTGTGAAGCAATGTTAAAACGAACAAAGCAAAATAGCCATAAAACCACAGCATGATGGGCTCTTGTAAACCCCACCGCACCTGATGGCACTCCTGCCAAAAACGCCAAACGCATAATAGTAAGCCAAGACCAAATAAAAACCAGGCCCCCCAGATCAACCATCCTTTGGGACCATATGCGACAAAGGAAAGAACGAGGATCGGCAAACAGCAGGCAGCGATCCAGCTAATGTATTTGGTAAAATGACAAACTCGTACAAAAAGATAGGCATAGCCAGCTAATGATAAACCAAATAGACTAAATCGCAGCAGGATCTCGATCATCGTCTGCCTCCTTTCTCAGCAAGCTGTCTACCCATTCTTGGAGGGCTACTGTGGAACGCAGCTCTGAAAGATTGCTTACTTGATATATCACTTGATTTTCTTTTGGCTGAAGCGTCGCTTTTTCAGCGTGAAGCACAAGATTACTGATCGGTAAGTTTAGATGGACCGGCATCTCGACCTCTTCTGCTTTTGCCAACGTGAACTGATCAAAACCAAATGTTGTGACCGCATAGGTTCCTTCATCAAAGTGCCATTTTTGATCAATGGTCAGTATGGGCACTCGTTGAGGCGGCAATGGCTTTTGTTTGGCTTGCAGCAGATGCTTACCGAGATTTTCAAAAAGACTGTCAAAGAAGGTCATCCACGGATCCCGCAGAACCGGCAGGCTTTGATTGAAGCCATCATAAATGATCTGCAGATAGGCTAAGTAATCTTTTTCTGTCAACTGGTTTAAAGCAACGCCATAGACCCAGCGATCTTTTCCAGAAAAGACGCGGACAATATTTCCAGTCATCTCTGCTTGGTAGCCATTACGGGTGATTTTAAAAGTCAGCGGCGCATCTGGCGGAAAATAAAGAGGAACGTCAGAAACGAAGGACAAGCCATTTTCTGAGATATTTTCTGTCATCAAAGAATAGCTGGCGTCTTGGTCGGAAACTTCAACAGGATAATGGGCTCTGAACCGTTCCGTCGTTCGATAAATCGGGCGACCGAGATAAAATAAGACCGCAAAGGTTAAGTTAAAGAAATGGGTCAGCAGCCAGAAGGTCAACACGCTGCCGTAGAAAATCTCTGAGCCGAATTTGCCGTAATTAAACTTCACTAAGCCGATAATCGTCAAAATCAACAGCAACAAATGCGGCACCACAAACAACAAGTCTTTTTTAGACTGAGTTGCTGCTTTATTAGTCACCTTGAAGCGGGTCTCTTTGATGCCAATGGCTTGCAAAAAGACAGGAATCACTAGGTAAGGTGCAAAAATCGTTTCCTGGATCTCGCCCCAACGCTGCGTTCGAATATCACTGCTCAAATCCTGCATCGCCAAATGCAAGAACGTATAGCTTGGCAGCCAAAACAGCAGCAAGACCCAAAAGTTTGTCTCTACGACCCTTACATTAAAGACGGTGTACAAAATCGGCGCGAAAATAAATAGTAGCCGTCGTAGAAACGACCACCAATACAAATAGCTGTTTAAGAAAACCATTTTTTGCGCCAAAGACAACGTCTTATTCTTAAAAAGATGGAGATTGTGGACACTTTGGACCACTCCTCTTCCCCAGCGAATCCGCTGCTTTAAGGCACTTGGGATATCAATTGGAGACAGACCGCTGGCCATTGGCTGCAGTGTTGATAAACTGCGATAACCTTGGCAATTGATCAAGGCGCCTAATTCAAAATCTTCCGTGATCGTGTCCGTCGGAAATCCGCCAGCGGCTTCGATCGCTTCTCGTGCGATCACCGTATTGGAACCTGTATAAATAGCTGTATCATGGGCGTTGTTCAAAACATTGACTTCTCTGGAAAAGAAGTCCTGCTCGTTAGGGATTGCCGCTTCTGAAAAAAGATTGTACTGAAAAAGATCCGCATTATAAAAGCTTTGCGGTGTTTGGACAAAGCCCAACGGTTTGATGGTCTGGTCTTTACGGCGTTCCTGCTGATTTGCCACAAAATATGGCACTGTTTCCAGCAAAAAATCTGAGTAAGGGATCATATCTGCATCAAAGGTCGCCACTAGCGGCGAATTGGTTTTTGATAATGCATGATTGAGATTGCCTGACTTGGCATGCTGATTGCCTGTCAACCCGATATAGCCGATGCCAAATTTATCTGCCAGTGCTTTGACCTCTGGACGGTTGGTGTCATCTGACAAGTAGATGTGAACTTTTTGGGGATCGGGGTATTTCATATGAACTGCCGCATTGACCGTTTTTAATAAAAGCGGCACTTCTTCATTATGGGTCGCAATCAACACATCGATCGCTGGATAGTCGGCTTCTGGCACGATCGGTTTTTCAAAGGGCTTTGCTTTGTTTTTGTTCCAAATCAACAGCAAGCCCGTAAAGTTCGATACGATCTCACTGCCCCAAAGCAGCAAACCAAACAGCAAGGCAAACCAAGACTCGTGCCATGGCAATGTATACAGCCCCCGCCATGATAAATAGATCAGCGAAAAGACAAACGCCAGAAAGTAAACGACTTTTTTCGCCCAAGGCAAACGTTTTTGTTCCACCTCAATCACTCCTTAAAGATGACATTTTTTTGCACATGGTAACTAAAGAAAAAGAGCAGGCAATCGACGCCTATTTTTAACAACACAGAATCTCCGATCGGTAGGATCAAATAAATCAGGTAGACGAGAAAAGAGGACAGCAAAATCTGTACGATCACCAATAAAAAATACTGCAGCATACTGTTCTTTGTCCGTTGACCAAAAACAAGCTCGCGATTGATGTAGTAATTGACGATCGCCGAAATCAATCGGGCACCCAACGAAGCGATCACGATGGAGGACAGATTGATGACAGACAAGAAATGGATCAATAACGCATAAGCGATCACATCGACAAAAAAGGAGACCACAGATGAAAACAAATACTTCAAAAAGACGCTATAGATAGCGACGGAATCTGCCAAGACCCGAAAATGGGAAGAGGCATTTTCTTCAATATAGATGGTGGCGATCGGTTGCGAGAGAATCGGCCACCCCCGTTTCTGGGCTTCGATCAGCATCCGCGTTTCATATTCAAAGCGCTCACCTGAGATCGCCAACAAATCTGTCATGAATTTCCGAGGGAAAACCCTTAAGCCCGTCTGCGAATCCTCGATAGCAAGACCAGTCGCTAAACGCAGGATATTTCGGGTCAAAATGTTGCCGAACTTACTCCGCAAGGGCACTTCTTTGCCAAAGGATCGGGTCCCTAAAATAATGCTGTCCGGATGGGCTTGGGCCTTTGCTAAGCAAGCCATCATATCGGTATACTCATGCTGCCCGTCCGAATCAATGGTCACCATAAATTCAACAGCTGGCTGGTTTGTCAGCACTTCAGTGAGAGCGGTTTTGATGGCTGCGCCTTTTCCCTGATTCTTTGGATGGGTCAAAACCTGACAACCAAACTTCTGTTCCAATGCCGAAAAGACAGGCTGATAAGCTGCCCCACTGCCATCATCCACGACCAAAATCGGCAGGTGCTGATTATGCAAACGAATTTTCTCCACCAGAGCCAGCAGTTTGTGGTCAGGTTCTAGCGAAGGAATCATGATTAAACTATTCTCCATATGCGTTCCTCATTTAAGGTAGTATTTTTGAAAACAAAAAAAAGAAAAGAAGCCACCCCCATCAGTAAAGACAGAGTTGGTCGCGACCGCTGCGTTTGGCTCGATACAATGCTTGATCCGCACGTTCTTGCGTTTGCTGTAGCAACTCACCCCTTTGCCGTTGTGCGATCCCAATCGACAACGTGATGCTGACCGAATCACCGGCATCCAAGATGATTTCTTGGTAACGGATGCGCTTTTGAATTTTTTCAAGGAGATAAGCAGCAGCCTGTGCGTCTCCTTGAATCAAGATTGCAAACTCTTCCCCACCGATGCGATAGACCGGATTGCTCGCCGTACAGTAGGTCGAAAAAATACGAGCGATTTCTTGCAAAATCACATCCCCGGCACGGTGTCCGTAACGGTCATTGTAATTTTTGAAATGATCGATATCGATCAAAGCGATCGATAAGTCCACATCGGTCGTATCTAGGCGTTGGCGGTCATCTTGAAACTTACGGAAGTTATTCAACTGCGTAAGATCATCGATTTTGACCAATGCCAAAATGCGCTGCATATCATTTACTATCGAGTAAAGGAAAAACGCCAACGTATAGGCGAGAATGCCATAAACTATATAAATTAGGGTCGTTTTTTGAATATCACCCGTCAAATAAAAACCAAAAAGAAAGGAGATAGCAATCAAGTAGGTTATTGATAGGAACAACTCTTGTTTGTCAGTAAATCGCCGTTTGGCCCAGGCATGCAGAAATGTCAGTGTCACCATCAAAAAAAACGTAAGATATAAGTTCAGCCAAGAAGATTTTGATACTTCAAACAAGAAACGCCCTAACGCTAGATTGACCATCGTCGGTACGGTCACCTTCCACCCCAGATATTTCATGGAAAAAGCGTAAAGTAAAAAGCGCAGGTCAAATCGCGTTTCGTATACGACGTAAGAGAAATTCATCATCAGCATCCCCACCACGGTTTCACAAGCAATCGCCGCTGCGATCTGTTTCGCTTTGAATGTCCCTTGACCTACGAAGCCATCACTGATTTTGAATAACAAATAAATATTGATGATAATTGCGCCTAAATTTGCGAGTGTATTGACAACCAGCGTATTTGCCATTTCCTGTGCTTCCTTTCTAAAAAAAAGAACCCTTACTTGCTGATTCGACGGGACAATTCCAGAGACATTTCATTGGAAAAGCGGACAAAGCATCAAGTAAGGATCACTATTTATTATTGACAGTTTTTATCACTCTTGATTTAGAATAATTTACCAGAAATTATACATAGTTTCAATCTTTTTGTTGATATGCGAAGATTCTCAAGATAAACAAAATAATCAAAATGTATATTTTGTAAATAAATAACATTATTTCTTTATTA
Source organism: Enterococcus sp. AZ095a (assembly GCF_050546735.1). NCBI lineage: Bacteria > Bacillati > Bacillota > Bacilli > Lactobacillales > Enterococcaceae > Enterococcus > Enterococcus sp. AZ095a. Next base: position 2,641,912 of record NZ_CP172953.1, read on the forward strand.
TTACTAACTTTTTGTGCATAAACATTTAATTCTTTGAGAATTTGTGTAAATTATTTTTCCATTATTTTTTTACGTCTCAGGCAAGGTGCACACCCGGTTTCGACCACTTTGTTTTGCGAGATAGAGTGCTTGATCGGCTCTTTCAACGGCTGCCAAGATATCCCCATGACAAACGGTGCTCGCTTCAACGCCGCAAGACAAAGACATCGTCCCTTTTTCAAAATTGGCGACAGGAAACATACTGCTGGAAATGGTTTGACACAGCGTCGTCATCGCAGCTACGGTCTGTTCTTTGACATCCCCTTCGATCACGACACAGAACTCTTCGCCGCCATAACGATAAAAGGAATAGGTCTCGGCAAAATGCGCCTCTAAAAAAGTAGTCGTCCGTGTGGCAAAGGTTCTCAACAGCTCATTTCCAGCGATATGACCATAACGGTCGTTGACCTTTTTGAAGTGATCGAGATCGATCATGGCGATCGTCACAGCCTTTTTCTGTGAAACGGCTTGAAGCAGATCGTGGTTATAGGTCCCATAGTTGAAGCAGCCGGTCAACGCATCGATCTTACTATTCGCTAACTCTGCCAGTACTTGGTATTCTTGCCCCTCAATCAATCGATGCAACCACATGAAACTTGCTAGCAGCACGAAAGAACCAACAAATACTGCCAGCATCGCTTCCCAGTCATAGGTCGTCGTATGATGGACTAGCATCGAAAAACGCGGTGAGAGCAGGCAGGTCAAAAAATACATCATATAAAATTGCTGTTGCGGACGCAGCGACTTGATTTTTGATAAGAGAAAATCAAGGACAAAGACACCGACACCTAATAGCGGTAAATAAAAGGCTTTGCCAATGTCAGAAAAACCGACAAACAGTAAATAGAAAACGACCATACACGGCGTTATCAAAATCAAGATCTTGCCACGATCACCATAGAAAAAATGACTCGCAATAAAAGCAGTTGTGTATTGATAACAGATAAACCCAACTGAATTCATTGAAAAAGAAAGAATAAAATACAAATGCGTAAACGTCAGAATACCAATAATAAAATACTTAAATGGACGAGAAACCGATATTTTTTGCACACTTCGTACAAAAACATCTGCGGTCACCAGTAAACTGGCAATCATCAGCGGCAAACCAAACGCCAAAAGCACGCCTCGTTCTAACATTCCATCACAATCGCTCTCCTTTAGACCATAAATATCCTTGTTGCAAATGCACCCCCATCTCAAGCAACTGGACCATTTTTTCGCGGTTCTCGATCCCTTCAACGATCAGCTCAAGCTGATATTTTTGGGCAACCTTCAACCAACAAGCCAAAAAGCTGAAGCCAATCTCCTCATCAAGCTGAATAAACGGTAACAACGAAAATTTCAAACAATCAACGCTGGCAAGATTGGCAAAGACCAACGAGAGGGTATTTTGTCCGCAACCGATATCATCGACCGCAATCACATAACCATAAGCTTTAATTTTTGCAATGGCTACAGACAAATCAAATGACTCTTGCTGTATGCGTACGGGGTGTTCCGTCAATTCAATCTGCAACTGCGCCTTATAAACAGCCATCGTTTCAAAAAAGGACCACGTAGACTGCCACAGCAGCTGTTGTGGATGTATATTGACACTAAAGCGGGTTTCCGGCTTTTTTTTGCATAGACGCCGCAATTCCTTGGCATACCATCTCATCAATTGCTGATTGCCACTTTCAGTTTGAATCATTGTGCTGAATTCTTGCTGTGGAAATCGGTTGTTCTTCTCGCTACGTAGCAAGACTTCATAGCCATTCAACTCTTGCTGACTTAGCGATTTTACCTGCATGATTGGTTGACACAACAGATAAAGGCGGTCTGTGTTCTCCCAAGTCGTTTCATTTCCCATCTTCGTTAAGCCCCCATCTAGTAAAGTTATCACTTCCGAAAATCGGCAATATTCCTGTCATCGCTCGTTTCTCATGCTATAAAATGGTTCTCTCAAAGGAACTGATTTGCCTAAGTATACCAAACAGAACCAAAAATGCCCAAATATTTTAAATTCTCTGAAAGAAATTTCTGTGAAAGAATCGACTGTGATTTTCCGTTCCACTCCATACCTGTTTCATAGAAATGCCCCAAAGCAACCATTGCTTTTTTCAATTTCGTAGAAACTAGCTTGTTGAAAGTGGCTTCTTCCATATCAGCCTCCTGTTTCTTTAAGTACTTATAAAAAAACACGATTCTTTTTAAATAACAAAAAAACAGCAAGAGTGCTTGCTGTTTTTTTCTACGTATCTCTTTGACTGGGGTAGCTGGATTCGAACCAACGCATGACGGAGTCAAAGTCCGTTGCCTTACCGCTTGGCTATACCCCAATAATGGTGGAGGAGAGTGGATTCGAACCACTGAACCCTAAGGAACGGATTTACAGTCCGTCGCGTTTAGCCACTTCGCTACTCCTCCAAAAGGTTTTTCTCAAACCTGACAATAGTTATAATACCGAAAAAGATAACAAATTGCAAGAGCAAAAAGTAAATTTTTCTAGAAATTATTCATGTAAATTCCATTGACGAATAATCATCTCGATGGCAGCTTCTAAGCTTCTGCTCGAACCTAGATCTTCATCCCCTAAAAAGCTTTGAAATTCTTTTGGTCCAGTTGTTAAAATCTCACCAATGCGTTTTTTTCCGATGAATAATTCATTGACGGTATAGTCTTTGCCATGAATGGCTTTTGTTGTTTCTTCAATACGTACTTCGATATCTTTATTTTTCTTAGACATGGTTGCACCTCTTTCTTTACAGCACCTTCCTATTTTAACAGAAAAGCAACAAAAGAAAAAGAAAATCTCTTCTGGAAATAAAAAAAGTAGCCAATCTTTACGATCAGCTACTTTTTCTTAGATCACTTCTGGTTCGTCAAGACAGCACTCGTCACGGTATAGCCTGCATCGCTTAAAATTTTCTCGATTGCTGCGACTTGCCGTGATTCTACTTGGATCTCAACAACTGTTTTTAGTGCCATCCGATTTACCACAATCGTCAAAATACTCATCTGATGATCCGCAAGGAGTTTCGTCACGTCTGCTAAAACACCCACATGGTCATCCGTGATCTCAATGGACACTCGTGTTCCACCATCGTGGTACCCAGTGATTTTCAAAAAGGCATCGAAAATATCATTGTTGGTAATGATTCCCACTAAGGCATCATCATCCATGACTGGTAAAACCCCAACGTTTTCACTTCGCATCACCGAAATCGCATCCTCTAATAAAGCTTCCGGTTCAATCGTGGTCACTTTTTTCAACATGATATCAGCGACCGTCGTTTTATTTAAGAGATAGTTCATTTCATAAACGCTTAAGCTGGTCGCTTTTGAGGGAGTTGCTTCAGCGATCGTTCCTTCTGTGATCAACCCTACTAATTTGCCATCACCAACGACAGGTAGACGATGGATATCGTGCTGCTTCATCACATCTATTGCATCAAAGATCGGTGTTTGTGAATCGACGGTGATGACCGTCTTCGTCATAAAATCACTTACGCTCATTGTTTAACCTCCTAGATACGCTTTTCTAACTTCATCGCTTGCTAGTAATTCTTCTCCGGTACCTTCTAAAACGATTTTCCCGGTTTCTAATACATAGCCGCGATCGGCAATCGATAAAGCCATTTTCGCATTTTGTTCGATCAGCAGCACAGTCGTTCCTTGCTGCTTGATTTCTTGAATGATGGAAAAAATTTCTTTGATAAAAATTGGCGCCAAGCCCATCGATGGCTCATCCAGCAAAAGCAAGCGCGGTTTTGACATCAATGCCCGCCCCATTGCCAACATCTGCTGCTCACCGCCAGATAATGTCGACGCATCTTGCGAGAGGCGTTCTTTCAATACAGGAAACTTGCGATAAACTTGTTCATAGTCTTCTTTGACACCACTGTCTTTACGCAAGAAGGCGCCCATCTCTAAGTTTTCTTGAACCGTCAAACCGGAAAAGACGTGCCGCCCTTCTGGCACCTGCGACAAGCCGTTTGCGACGATTTTTTGCGGTGCTTCTTTCTCAATTTTCTTTCCTTCAAAAGTGACGGAGCCTTTTGAAGGACGGATCAATCCAGAAATCGTCCGTAAAATCGTGGTTTTTCCGGCACCATTGGCACCAATCAGCGAAACGATCTCTCCTTGATTGACGTGGAAGGAAACATCATGAACTGCTTGGATCATGCCGTAGTGAACACTTAAATTTTGAATTTCCAGCATCAGATTTCCCCTCCTAGATAGGCTTCGATTACCCGTGGATTGTTTTTGATCTCTTCTGGTTCACCGTGGGCGATGACTTGCCCGTATTCCAGTACATAGATCCGTTCGCACACTTCCATGACCAAACTCATATCATGCTCGATCAAGAGGATCGTCAATTGAAAATCTTTTTGGATCTTATAGATCAGCTTTGTCAGTTCTGTTGTTTCCTGAGGATTCATCCCCGCTGCCGGCTCGTCAAGAAACAAAATTTTTGGCTCTGTAGCCAATGCGCGTACGATCTCTAAACGGCGTTGCTCGCCATAAGGCAAATTTTTCGCTAACGTTTGGCTTTTGCCATCCATATCAAAGATCCGTAACAGCTCTAAGGCTTTTTTCTTCATGGATTCTTCGTTTTTGTAATACTTTGGCAAACGCAAGATGCTCGTCAGTAGTCCTTCTTTATGCTTACTGTTCATAGCGATCAAGACGTTATCCATTACGGTCAAGTTTTTAAACAAGCGAATATTTTGGAAGGTTCTTGAAAGGCCTAAATCCGCGATTTTATAAGGCTTCACGCCATTTAAACGTTTTGGCTTACCTTGGGTCTCAAAAAGCACTTCGCCTTCACTAGGCTCATAAACACCTGTCAGGAGGTTAAAGAGCGTTGTCTTGCCGGCACCGTTTGGTCCAATCAACCCGACCAGCTCATTGGTATCTAGATGGAGGTCTACATGAGAAACAGCAGCTAAACCACCGAAGTTTTTCGTTAAGCTTTTAACTTCTAATAGAGGCATCGTTGTCATCCCCCTTTTTTCTAAATTTGTCCAACAGTCCTTTTACGGAGAATTCCCAGGTCCCTAAAAGTCCGCTTGGTTTAAAGATCATGATGATGATCAAAGCCAATGCATAAATGATCATGCGCAAATCAGAGAAGCCTTGCAAGTACATGTTTAAGATTCCTAGCACTACTGCCGAAACAACCGCTCCTGTGGTACTCCCAAGCCCTCCAAAAACGACGATGATCAACACATCGATCGATTTCATAAAACCGTAATCTCGTGGGAAAACCGACTGCTGATAGCTGGCATAAAGGGTACCAGCAATGCTTGCCATCACTGCCCCCATCACAAACGCAATTACCTTGTATTTCGTTGTGTTGACCCCCATCGATTCTGCAGCGATCTCATCTTCCCGAATCGCTAAAGTCGCTCTGCCTGGTCCGCTATGGATAAAGTTTGAAACGACAAGAATCGATAGAACGGCAAAGAGAAAGACGATCTGCCAATTACTGAATTGGGGCAATCCGAAAATTCCAGCAGGACCATTGGTCAAGCCTCGTAGGTTCACCAACAAGATCCGAATGATCTCTGCCACACCTAGGGTAGCGATCGCTAGATAGTCGCCTTTTAAACGGAGGGTCGGAATCCCAACCACTAATGCGACTGCACCTGAAACCAGCATCCCCACCAGTAAACCAGTTAAAAAGCCGCCAAAGGTTGGATTGCTTGCCGACAGGATCGCGCCAGCATAAGCACCGATTGCCATAAACCCAGCATGTCCTAAGGAGAATTGCCCTGAAAAGCCGATGATTAGATTCAAACTGACTGCCAAGATGATATTGATTCCGATATTGACGATGATCGCATCAGAGAACAAATTAATCATTCCGCCATTGTAGGCTGCAAATAATCCAAAATAAAGAATAGCTGCCAGAGCGAGCCAGATTAAGTTGTAACGTAAATTCTTTTTCATTTCTGCCACCTACACTTTCTCTTTGATATTTTTGCCGAGGATCCCAGCTGGACGAACCAACAATATAATTATTAAAATGACATACACTAAAGCATCCTTGTAATCAGAAAAACCAAGCGCTGTCGCTGCTGTCTCCACTAAACCGATCACAAAGCCGCCTAAAGCTGCACCAGGAATGATCCCGATCCCGCCGAGAACCGCCGCAACAAAAGACTTCAGACCAGGAACGACCCCCATTGATGGATCAATGGAATTATAATACAAACCGATCAGCATCCCGCCAGCTGCAGCTAAAGCCGAGCCTAAGGCAAAGGTAAAGGAAATCGTTCGATTAACATTGATCCCCATCAAACGCGCTGCATCTGCATCAACACTTACTGCACGCATCGCTTTTCCCATACGGGTCTTTTTCACGATCAATTGCAAGAGAATCATTAAGGTAACCGAAACAGCCAAAATCAATAACTGGACATTACTTACTTGAACAAACCCGATGGAATAGGTTTTTCGTTCGATTGCTTGCGGAAACGGGCGCACATTGGCAGAAAAGAAAAAAATCATGACATTTTGCAAAAAATAAGAAACCCCGATTGCCGTAATCAATGCCGAAATTCGCGTGGAATTTCTCAAAGGACGATAGGCTAAAAATTCAATCGTTACCCCAAGTGCTGCACTGGCGATCATCGAAATGAATAACGCTGGGAAAAAGCCCAATTGCCATTGATTGATCAAAAAGTAACCGATAAAACTACCAATCATATAAACTTCTCCGTGGGCGAAGTTGATCAGCTTGATGATGCCATACACCATCGTATAACCCAACGCTAACAAGGCGTAGATACTGCCTAGAAACAAGCCGTTGATCAATTGTTGGATCATCATTTCCATATACTCACTTCCAATATCATTTATTATGGTTCTTCTCATTAGAGAAAAGAAACTGAGACAAACACATCAGGTCTGTCCCAGTTTTCACTGCCAAACAACTACAGGTTTTTAAGGTTCCACAGTGTCTGCTGAGGTTTCCTTCCCGTCAGTCAATCCTAAAACAACTGCTGATTTCTCAGGGTTATGATTTTCATCCATTGTGATTTCACCTGTCACGCCGACAAAGTCTTTCAGTTCAGACAAACCAGCTGCAATTGCCAATGAATCTGCTGAGTTTTGATCTTCGATTGCTTGTTTGATCATGTAAACTGCATCATAGGCTAACGCATTAAAAGCAGAAGGTTCTTTGCCATACTTTTCATTGAAAGCTGCCACAAAGGGCTCAACTTTGTCGTTTGCTGGTGCTTTGGTAGAGAAGTGACCGGTATAGTAAACATTGCTGACATTTTCTGCACCAGCTGTTTGAACCATTTTTTCATCACCGAATCCATCGGCACCAATGATTGCTTGATCAATTCCTAATTCTCGCGCTTGCTTGATGATCAAACCAGCTTCTGTGTAGTAGCCTGGAATGAACAAGACATCGAAGTCGACATCTTTGATTCTTGTAAGAACTGCTTGGAAATCTTTGTCGCCTTCAGTAAAGTTATCTTCTAAGACAATTTCGCCTGGGTAACTTTCTTTAAATGCTTCCGTCAATCCAATTGCGTAATCACTTGAGTTGTCTCCCAAGATCACGGCTTTTGATGCATCCAAATTTTCAGCCGCATATTTCGCTAAGATCGTTCCTTGGAAGCTATCTTGGAAACAAGAACGGAAGGCAAATTCTTGCACTTTCCCACTAGTATAAGTAATCGCATCGTCAGTACCTGAAGGTGTAACCATTGGTACTTGTGCTCTGGTCACGTTAGGCAAAGCCGCTTTCGTAGCACCAGAAGTTGCTGGACCAATGATGGCTACAACTTTATCATTTGTAGCTAAGTTGGCTGCTACCGTTGCAGCTTCATTGTTATCTGATTTGTTATCTTTCGAAATAATTTCAATTTGTTTTCCAAGAATACCGCCGGCAGCATTGATTTCTTCTACTGCTAAGTCGATTCCTTCTTTTTCAGCCGTCCCATAAGCAGCTACGGCTCCTGACAACTCTAAGTTGGTTCCGATCTTGATGGTATCTCCCTCTTGTTTATTGCCACCTTCAGCAGCCCCGCTGCCATCCGTTGATCCACCTGTTGGTCCAGCGCTACATGCTGTCAACAAAAACAAACTCGCAAACAAAAACGCAAATTTCTTTTTCATAATTTTCCTCTCCTTCACTTCCCCTGAATATGTTATCCAATATACTGAAAAATCTGGAAAATGTCAACGAATTATCAGAATATTTCACCTATTCAGAATTTTTTTTTTTTACTAGGAAAAAATAGTGTTTTTAAAACACTGTTCCATCAATAATGGAATCGCTTTTCATTTTTTTGAACAAAAAGAAAAGCAAGCAAAGTTTTTTTTCCTTTGCTTACTTTTTGATCGTTTCGAATTGCTTCATTTTTTGTCAAAAGGACGTTTGAAAACATTACATCAAGATGTTAGCGGCTATTTCGTGGATACAATGCTTGAAAATTGGCTGCCGCCCCAACTAGATTGGCATCGTTGCGATAGTCACATAGCTTGATCAGTGGGACAAAATCATTTAAAGCTTGATCTGCCAACATTTTTTTCAACCGTTGATTCACTTCTTCTAACAAGCCATTTTTGGCACTGACACCGCCACCGATAATGATCACTTCAGGATCAAAAGCAAATTGAATACTGAATAGTCCTTGCGCTAAATAGCGGTAAAATTTATTGACTTCCTCGATCGCAATGGCATCCCCATCTTCTGCACGTTGAAAGACCTCTTCGCCGGTAATTGTGGTTCGATCTACACCAATTCGATCACAATAACGCCAAGCCATCTGAACCGCTGTCCCTAGTTGCGAAAATGTTTTGCCTTGATCCAAAATCATCAACCCAAATTCACCGCCGTATAAATGTGCCCCACGGACTAGCTCACCATTTTGAAACAGGGTACCGCCAACGCCTGTTCCGATCACAACGAAAGCTGCTTGCTGATACTCTTTGCCCGCTCCTTGATAGAATTCAGCCATCCCAGCGCAATTGGCATCATTTTCGATGGTTACTGGTACCCCAAACACTCCTTCGAGTTCAGAGTAGATGTCAAACCCATGGATATAAGGAATCGCACTGATACCGTCGATTCGACGTTCTTGGGCATTGACTGCACCTGGAGCACTGATCCCGACCCCTTCGATCTCTTCGTTTACGCTTGCTCTTACTTGCTGCAACTGGGCTTTCATTTCTTGCCACGTGCTTGGTGTTGTAAATTTGCCTTTACTCACCAAAGAATCCTGTGCCCAGACGCCATATTTTACTGCTGAACCACCCATATCAAAGACTAAAATCGCCATTTTTTTCCCTCAATCCTTTATTATTCTGATACTATCTATTTTACCGTAAGTCCCTGCTTGAAGAAAGCGATTTCCGAGAACAATAAAAAAAACAGCCTAAAATCGCCATAGACTGTCTCTATGGGATTAGAGCTGCTTTTCCAAAATAACTTGATCGATCAACTGCTGCCCATTTTCGAAAATCGGTTCAGCATAGTGAGTGGTGAAATAATTTTCCATCCGGTCTTTTTCAACATAGCCTTGCGTTTGGTACAAAGTCAGGGCTGCAGAGGGCAGACTACCAGTTTTGATCACTACAATCGGCCGTTTTGCCCCAAGGTGTTGACTGAGGATCGCTTCTTCGGCAGCTTGCAGCAATTGACGACCAATGCCCATTCCTTGCTTTTCTGGAGAAACGGCCACATTCATAATCTCCCAGTTGTTGCCTTGATTTTGATAAACTAGCACACCAATCATTTCTCCAGCTTCTTCATAAACAAGTGTTTGGCTATTATATAGATAGCTTTCTACGACTGCTTTTTCAGGATCTGCATCCAGCAGCAACGCCCAAGGATACGCTTCATTAGAGTCGATTGGACGAATCATGGCTTTTTGGCTCCTTTTTTACATTTTTGTTGATTCCTTTTAACTTTTCCGATAACGGTACGTTGGTTTGACTTTGTCTTGCGTATTTCGTTTTAAAGTAAACGTCTGGGGTACGTAATCTATACCGCCTTTTACAAAGGGATGGCAGCGTAAGATACGAGCTACCCCCATCAAACCTCCTTTGGCTGCGCCATGGACTTGGATCGCTTGGATCATGTATCCTGAGCAAGTCGGATAATAACGACAGCTAGGAGGAAATAATGGGGAAATAAAACGTTGATAGAAACGAACAAAGCCAATCAAAAGTTTACTCATTTCTTGCCAACCTTTCTTTTTATGATCACGATTCAGTGAAGATAGATAGAAAAAACTAGGACTCAGCACGAGGCATAAGTCCTAGTTTGGGGTTACTTCATAAACTCAAAGATATGATTCCAAAGACTTGGAGAGAAGACTTTAAAAGGACTACCGTCGCCAATCACCCCATAGCCAATCATCGTTCCGGCTAAGAACAATAAAATAGCTAATAATATGACGATTAGAATTTTTATCAAGCTAGTTAGAATGTAACGGTTCAACTTCACTTTATTCTCTCCTACTCCTACTATGCGTTTACTGGTACGGTTTCTTCAACTGCTTCAGAAACTCGTTCCACAGAAGCACCTAATTGCTGCAATTTTTCATGGAATTTGTAATAGCCACGATCCAAATATTTTAGATTGCGGACACGTGTCCGACCAGTTGAACGTAGACCTAATAAAATTAACGCTGCTGCTGCACGTAAATCCGTTGCATAGACCAGCGCACCTTGCAATTCATGGCCGCCTTCGATCACTGCTACGTTGCCGTCTATTTTGACATGAGCATTCATCCGACGCATTTCTTCTAAATGTTGGAAACGGTTCTCAAATACAGTTTCGTTCACAACACTCGTTCCAGCTGCTAAAAGTTGAATAGCAGACATTTGCGCTTGCATGTCCGTAGGAAAACCTGGATGAGGCATTGTTTTCACATCTGTTGCCTTCAATTGTTCAGGTCCAACGACACGAATCCCTTCAGCTACTTCAGTCACTTCTGCGCCCATTTCGATCAATTTTGAGATCAATGGACGATTGTGTTCTGAGATCGCATCTTTAATAATGACGTCTCCTTGGGTCATCGCTGCTGCAACCATAAAGGTTCCTGCTTCGATACGGTCTTGGACGATCGAATGTTCCACCGCATGAAGGTGATCGACCCCTTCGATACGCATCGTTTCGGTTCCTGCACCAAAGACTTTTGCACCCATTTTGTTTAAAATGTTTGCTAAATCGACGATTTCAGGTTCACGAGCGACGTTTTCAATGATGGTGATACCTTTAGCTTTTACCGCAGCCATCATGATATTTTGCGTTGCGCCGACACTTGGGAAATCCAAGTAAATGCTATTGCCTTTTAACTCATCGGCGATCGCTTCTATGTATCCATCTTTTTGGATGATTTGAGCGCCTAGTGCTTGAAATCCCTTCAAATGCAAATCAATTGGTCGTTTGCCGATTGCACAGCCGCCAGGCATTGCCACTTTGGCATGACCATTACGGGCTAACAAAGGCCCCATGACTACGATTGAAGCGCGCATTTGGCTTACATACTCATAAGGTGCTTCGATCGCTAACTCTTGTGATGCATCGATCGTCATCGTATTGTTTTCTTCTTCAAAATCGATTGCGACATTTAAATGCCGAATCACTTCTTTCATTGTTAATACATCGGAAAGGATCGGTACATTTGTTAATGTCGTTGTTCCTTCTTCCGCTAATAAGCTTGCCGCTAAGATAGGTAGAACAGCATTTTTTGCCCCTTCGATCTTCACTGTTCCAGTTAATCGATTACCACCTTGAACGATCATCTCTTCCATTTATGTTCCCTCCAAATAATGCAGTGACTCACACAAATCTTGCCAATTATAGCATAATATTCGGTGTTTTTGCATATATTAATGAAATTCTTAAAAACCTGTTAAAAATAAATTACGACATAACGCAATCAACTCAAGGAAAAAAGTACTGGCGGTGTAGCCTAATGCAATCGCAAGAAACACCATGACCATTCGTATCTGAGTCGTTCGTAAGGCTTTAAAAAAAGCATCGATCCGCACAGATTGCAATGCCCAAAATGCTAAATAGATGAACGCTAAATGACTCACGATTCGAATGATTGCATCAATTCCATACACTTGCATACTTCCTGCTCCTTTTTCATAATTGAACATTCCTATCATACCACAAAGATGTCAAGATAAAAAATAATCTTTCTTGAAACCTTCATGAAAAGACTTTAAAAAGTTTTTAAAACGTTTTCTCGAATAAAAAAAACAAAGGCAAGATGCCCTTGTTTTTTTAGGAATGTTTTGACACGTTGATTCGATTAATGGCGCGGTGCAAAGCAACCGTTGCGCGACGAAGCTGGTCGATATCTTCGACTTGTTTGGCCTCTTCGATTTGACGTTCTGCACGTTGTTTTGCTCTTTCTGCCCGTGAAACGTCGATATCACGATCACGTTCCGCACTATCGGCTACGATGGAGACAACATTGTCCCGCACTTCAAGGATACCGCCATTAACGGCGACCCAGTCGACGTGAGTATCTGAATCGATCCGTTTGACCCGGACTTCATCAATCGTCAAAGGAACGATGATTGGGGCATGATGCGGCAAAATACCGATCTCACCATCTGTCGTACGTGCAACCACGATTTTCGCGTGATGATCGTAAACCAAACCAGCAGGTGTCACCACATTGACTGTTAAAAATTGATCCATGAGGTTCCCCTCTTTCTTCAAGGCTGGTTAATTAATAGCCAATTTTTTTCGCTTTTTCAATGACGTCTTCAATTCGTCCTACACTACGGAAGGCTTCTTCTGGAAGATCATCATATTTTCCTTCAAGAATCTCAGCAAAGCCTTTGATCGTTTCTTCAACTGGTACATAAGAACCAGGTTGTCCAGTAAACTGTTCCGCTACGTGGAAGTTTTGCGACAAGAAGAATTGGATCCGACGCGCACGAGCCACTAACGTTTTTTCTTCATCAGACAACTCATCCATCCCTAAGATAGCGATGATGTCTTGTAGTTCGCGATAACGTTGCAACGCATGCTGTACTTCAGTCGCTACTTCATAGTGTTTTTCACCAACGATTTCAGGTGCTAACGCACTAGAAGAAGAAGCTAGCGGATCAACAGCTGGATAGATCCCTTGTTCAGTCAATTTACGTTCCAAGTTGGTTGTTGCATCCAAATGGGCAAAAGCAGTCGCTGGTGCTGGGTCCGTGTAGTCATCGGCAGGAACATAGATTGCTTGAATAGAAGTAACCGATCCTTTTTTTGTTGAAGTGATCCGTTCTTGCAATTGTCCCATTTCGGTTGCTAGTGTCGGTTGATATCCAACGGCAGAAGGCATCCGACCTAGTAAGGCAGATACTTCAGAACCAGCTTGAGTAAATCGGAAGATATTATCGATAAACAAAAGCACGTCTTGTCCTTCTACATCGCGGAAGTACTCCGCTAAGGTCAACCCAGTCAAGGCAACCCGCATCCGGGCACCTGGTGGTTCGTTCATTTGTCCAAACACCATGGCTGTTTTTTCGATAACGCCAGATTCTTTCATTTCATTATAAAGGTCGTTTCCTTCACGTGTCCGTTCACCAACACCTGTGAAGACAGAGATCCCCCCATGCTCTTGGGCAATGTTGTGGATCAGTTCTTGGATCAAGACAGTTTTACCAACACCGGCACCACCGAAAAGACCAACTTTCCCCCCTTTTAAATAAGGGGCTAATAAGTCGATAACTTTGATCCCAGTCTCAAGGATCTCGGTACTTGTTGACAATTCATCAAAGTCAGGAGCTTTTTTGTGGATCCCACTGCGGGGTGCTTCTTCAGGAAACGGTGCTTCTAAATCGATGGTGTCCCCTAAGACATTAAACACCCGTCCTAAGGTTTCTGTCCCAACTGGAACAGAAATGGAGGCGCCTGTATCGATTACTTCCATTCCTCGTTGTAAGCCATCTGTTGATTCCATGGCAATCGTACGGATAACGCCGTCGCCAAGTTCTAAGGCAGCTTCTAACACAACTTTTGTTTTCTGCTCATCTTTTTTGTAAACAATCAACGCATTGTTGATATCTGGTAATGATTGGTCTAGAGAGAATTCCACGTCAACAACGGGACCAATGACTTGAACAATCTTGCCTGAACTCATTCGTATTCCTCCATTCGTTCTTGAAACTATTCTAACGCGGATGCCCCCGCCACAATTTCAGTAATTTCTTGGGTGATCGCTCCTTGGCGCGCTCGGTTATAAGAGATCGTCAAGTCCCCAATAATATTTTTGGCATTATCTGTTGCTGTTTTCATCGCTGTCATTCCGGCAGCATGCTCGGCTGTTTTTGCGTCAACAATCGCACCATAAATCAAGCTTTCAGCGTATTGAGGCAGTAATTGATTCAAAATTGCTTCTCTGGAAGGTTCAAACAAGTATTCTTGTTCATAACTTTCGGCTTCTTCAGGATCTAGATCGGAAATCGGCAACATTTTCTCCACACGAAATTGGCTAGTCAATGAGTTGATGTGATGGTTATAACACACATATAATTCATCGAAGACTTCGTTTTGGTACATCGTTGTCGCCAATGTTACGATTTTACGCACCTCGTCAAAGCTTGGTTGATCCGAAAGGTTTCTTAGCTCGTACGCCAAATTGATGCCCCGTGCTTTGAAAAAGTCAGCGCCAGTTGCACCAATGGCAATCATGACATACTCTTCTTCTTTTGCATGGTCTTCATCCAGCATGGTCATCATTTGCTTCAAGATGGAACTATTGTAGCCGCCCACTAGACCGCCATCAGAAGTGATGACGATGTAGCCTGTGCGTTTGACCGGACGACTAACCAACATACTGTTATAGTTCACACCATCTTTTGGACCAGAACCTGCAAGATCGGAAAGCTGCTGCGCAGTTAAATGCGTAACGATTTCACGTACTTTGTTGGCATACACTTGAAACTGTTTCGAATGAGCTTCAGATTTTGTTAATTTTGCAGCTGAAACCATTTGCATGGCCTTTGTGATTTGGCTGGTTTTTTTTGTTGAGGCAATTCGTTGCTTGATTTCATTTAATGAAGCAGCCATTTTCTCTCACCTCTTTTTATGCGTTTTGCATTGTCGATATTTTATCTTGGGGTGTCACCCGAGAACCGTTGGATGCCATGAAAATATCTTTGAATGCTTTAATGGTGTCATCTAACAAGCTTTCTTCTGGCAAATCTTTCGTTGTCCGAATGGTTTCAAAAATCGTCGCCGCATTTGCTTCGATATATTCAAATAATTCTGCTTCAAAGTCCAATAGTTTATTGACTGGTACACTATCAATGAATCCATGCGTCAAGGCATAAAGAATCACGACTTGTTTTTCTACTGCCAGTGGTTCATGCAGTTTTTGCTTCAAGATTTCAACGGTTCGACGACCGCGGTTTAATTTGGCCTGTGTTGCAGCATCTAGATCAGACCCAAACTGCGTAAAGGCCTCTAGTTCGCGATAGCTAGCCAAGTCCAAACGCAAGGTACCGGCAACTTTTTTCATTGCTTTGATCTGCGCAGACCCCCCAACCCGTGAAACGGATAATCCAGCCGCTACGGCAGGACGAACACCAGAATAGAAAAGGTCGTTTTCTAAGAAAATTTGTCCATCTGTGATAGAAATCACGTTGGTTGGGATATAGGCTGAAATATCCCCTGCTTGTGTTTCAACAAACGGCAATGCCGTCATCGATCCACCACCTAGTTCATCACTTAATTTCGCTGCACGTTCCAATAAACGAGAATGCAAGTAGAAGACATCCCCTGGGTATGCTTCACGACCTGGCGGACGACGTAGAAGTAGAGAAAGTTCACGATAAGCGACCGCTTGTTTTGATAAGTCATCAAAGACGATCAAAACATGTTTGCCGTTATACATGAATTCTTCCCCCATCGCAGCCCCCGCATAAGGTGCGATATAAAGCAGTGGTGCTGGTTGTGAAGCACCTGCTGAAACCACGATCGTGTAATCAAGGGCCCCGTAACGCCGCAATGTTTCTACTTGTGCACGAACAGTTGAATCTTTTTGGCCAATTGCGACATAAATACAGATCATGTCTTGCCCTTTTTGGTTGATGATCGCATCAATAGCGATCGTTGTTTTTCCGGTTTTCCGGTCACCGATGACTAATTCCCGTTGGCCACGACCGATTGGTACTAAAGCATCAATAGCTTTCAACCCTGTTTGCATTGGTTCCGAAACGGATTTCCGTTGCATAACACCTGGTGCAGCTGCTTCGACTGGGCGTGATTTATCTGTTTCGATCGGACCTAAACCATCGATTGGTTGCCCTAATGGATTTACTACCCGGCCAATTAATGCATCGCCGACAGGAACTTCCATGATTTTACCAGTTCGTTTTACTTTGTCCCCTTCACGAATGGTTTCAAAATCACCTAGGATGATGATTCCGACATCGTTTGACTCTAAGTTTTGTGCCATCCCATAAGAACCGTTTGAAAACTCAAGCAGTTCTCCACTCATGGCATTTTCTAAACCGTGGGCGCGGGCGATCCCGTCCCCAACATATGTGACAGTACCGATTTCTTCTACAGAAAGTTCGTTCTGATAATTTTTAATTTGCTCTTTAATCAAGGCACTAATTTCTTCTGCTTTGATGGCCATCCGATTCACCTCTTATCTCTTGTTTATCTGCCGATTTTTTGTCGCAGATAATCCAGTTGGCTCTTAATACTACCGTCGATCACTTGATGATTTGCTTCAACGATGACACCGCCTAAAATCGTTGGATCGATCGTTTCTTTCAATTGTGCCTGCTTGTACCCAAGCTTATCGGCGATTTGCTTTTCGATTTTGCTTTTTTGTTCTGCTGACAAAGCAACAGCCGTTGTGATCGTTCCGAGAACAAGACCTTGATATTCATCGTAACGACGTTCGTATTCATCAATGATCAGCAATAGATCATCCATGCGATCATATTCATAAACGATCTCTAAGAAATTTCTGACCAAGCCTTCAAAGCCCTTCAGCAATTGATCGACTAATTGTCTTTTTTCATGGAGATCCAAGCGGTTATCGGTCACGATTTGGCCGAATGTTGGAATTTCCTGATAAATCTGACGCAAGGTCAATAATTCTTGGTAAACTTCTGTCAAGCGCTGTTCTTCCATCGCCAATTCGAACAACGCTTTTCCATAACGTTTTCCCACTGTGAATTTATCGAGTTTCATTAACTGAACCCAATCCTTCGATATATTGATTGATTAGGGATTCATGATTTTCGGGAGTCAATTCGCGGCCTAAGATTTTTTCTGCGATTTGAAGCGAAAGTTCTGCAACATCATCTTTCACTTCTTTTAACGCAGTTTCTTTTTCAAGGGTGATATCTGAGTTTGCTTTTTCTTTCAAACGAGCCACTTCTTCTTTGGTCTCGCTCAAAATATTTTGCCGACTCAATTCCCCGCTATCTTTGGCGCTCTTGATGATCTCCGCAGCTTCAGAATGAGAACGTGCCAATTTTTCTTGGCGTTCTTTTTCTAATTTTGCTGCATTCAAGCGTGATTGTTCCGCTGAATCCAAATCATTGGCGATTTTATCTTCCCGTTTTTGCATCATGCTGCTGATGGCATCCCATGCAAAATGTTTCAATAAGAATAGCAAAAGAAGAATTGACCCGCTGACAACGATAATATTGCCAAGCATTGGATTTTGAACTTCCGCTATAACCAACTGATTTAGCATAACGATTCTTCCTTTCTGAAAGTCATTGTTTCATTAGAAAAAAGCAAAAACGAGTGCAATTGTTCGTTTCTGCCTTTTCGTGCTCGTCTTATCGGAAGACTAATAACAGCGCGATAACTACCCCTAGAATCGGTACAGCTTCGACTAACGCTACCCCGATAAACATTGTTGAACGTAGTTGACCTGACATTTCAGGTTGGCGTGCCATTGATTCGATTGTTTTTGCGATTACTTGTCCGTTACCATACCCTGCACCAATTGCTGCTCCGATAATTGCTAATCCTGCTCCAATAAAGTTCATTCTTTTTTCCTCCTAATTGTATGTCGATTCGATTAATGTTCTGCCACGATTTTGTGGCTCATAAATACCATGGTCAATGTAACAAATACATAAGCTTGGATCGCTCCAATAAAGAGCGAGAAGCCAATCCAGATCATTTCTAGCGGCATCACGATCGGCAATGACCACCAACCAAGACTAATAAACATGTTGGCAATCAATCCTAATAACACTTCACCAGCGAATATATTTCCATATAAACGCAAGCCTAACGTGATGACATTCGTAAATTCTTCGATGATTTTTAGCGGCAATAAAAAGCCCACCGGTTTCAGATACGAATTGATCAAGTAATTTTTGAAGCCCAACGACTTGATCCCAAAGAAATGTGTCAAGGAAATAACCATAAGTGCAAGTGTCAATGTAACAAACGGGTCTGCTGTCGGACTTTTCCATAAGGTAATGTCATCTGTCGTCACGATTTTTGTGACTAAGCCGATCTCATTTGCCACAAACACAAAAAGAAACATTGTTACACCGAGCAAATGAAAGTTGTTCACTTGAGATCCTGGTAGATTGTCCGCCACGATGCCACGAACAAAGTCAATGACCCATTCAATGAAGTTCTGCTTCCCTTTCGGTTTCATTTGCAGGTTACGTGTACAAATAAAGACCACCAAAAAAACAATAATACAAGAAATGATTGTCATCATAGCTACAGTTCCATCAAACCATATAGGACCGATATGAAACATAAGCGATTTATCTTCCAATCTTTCTCACCTCTTTTCCTGTCATCTCCAGAAAAAATCTGGTGTTACAATGCGTTTCCTCTCATAACAATCGGTATCATACCACCACGAATGGAAAATTTCAAAGCATTTTCAAGAAAATTAGACAAAAAACTCACAATGCCAAAAATCCTAAATTAATTGAAAAATCCTCGTGTCGCTATGTGGAAGAAAAAGCCTGTTATATCAACAGCTTTCCCTTAAATGCTACCAAATTTAGCGTGATTTTCAAAGCAATAACCTCTATCGGATTCTAAAAGAAGTTCTTAGAAAATTAGAAATTTCTAAGAACTCGGTCAATTTGTCTTTCTTGATCTTTGCGTTTCAAGGATTCCCGCTTGTCATATTCGCGTTTTCCTTTCGCTAAACCAATCAAAACTTTGGCATAACCATCCTTGATATACACCTTTAATGGCACAATCGTCATACCGGTATTTTTTGTTTCGCCAATCAGACGAGCGATCTGCTTTTTGTGTAGCAACAGTTTTCTCGTCCGCAATGGATCGTGATTAAAAATGTTTCCTTGCTCGTAAGGACTGATATGCACATTGACTAAGAATGCCTCACCGTTACGAATGCGTACAAAGCCGTCTTTCAAATTGATCCGACTGTTACGGATCGCCTTGATCTCGGTTCCCTGTAAGACGATCCCCGCTTCGATCGTATCGAGGATCGTGTAATCATGGCGGGCCTTTTTGTTTTGGGCGATTAATTTCCCTTCTCCTTTAGGCACGGGCCATCCCTCCAATTATTTTTTCTTGATTCCTTTGTAAAAAGGTTTTTTCTTTTTCACTTTGCCAGCTTTTTTCGGCTTGCCTTTGCCTGATTGCTCAAAGCGTTTCCCTTGGTTTTTCTCAGGGTTTCGTTGTTTTTTCCCGCGACGGTCCGCTTCATTTTTTTGATTGTTGTTACGTTTGTTGGCTTTTGGTGCTTGCAGTTTTTCAACTTCTTCTGCTGCTACCAGTTCGAAATCGATCTCTCTTGTTTCTGGATCAGCCTTTACGACTTTGATGCGAACTTTCTGACCAATTTTAAAGGTCAGGCCTGTCCGTTCACCCACAAGTGCCAGATGGTTTTCCAAATAATGGAAGTAATCTTGCTTCAGATTATTGATATGGATCAACCCTTCAATCGTGTTAGGCAGTTCAATAAACAAGCCAAACTTAACGACGGAACTGATGATACCGTCAAACTCTTCTCCTACTTTATCGGCCATATACTCAGCTTTTTTAAGCGCATCGACTTCTCTTTCTGCATCGACTGCTCGTCGTTCCATTTGGGAGCTGTGCAGCGCGATGTCCGGCAAGATTTCAGCCCATTTGTTTTGGTTGGCTTCTGAGACATCTTCACTGTAAGATCGAATCAAACGATGCACGATCAAGTCGGGATAACGACGGATCGGTGACGTGAAGTGGGTATAATCTTCCGCTGCCAAACCATAGTGACCGACGTTTTCTTCAGAATACTTCGCTTGTTGCATACTTCTTAGTAGCATCGTATTGACAACCATTGCCTCTGGCTTATCTGCGACATCTTCAACAACTTTTTGCAATTGTTTTGGTGAGATCGAGCCATTGGTCTGCTTGACTACGATCCCTAAAGCAGATGCAAAATCAAAGAAGCGGCGCATTTTCTCTTCTTTTGGTTCCTCATGGATCCGGTAAATAAATGGTAAATGCTTCTGATTGAAATGACGCGCCACGGTTTCATTGGCTGCCAACATGAATGATTCGATCAATCGTTCGCCGACGCCCCGTGCTCGTAGAACGATTTCTTGCGGGTGTCCTTCTCCATCGACCAAGACTTTTGCTTCTCGGTCTTCAAAAGAAACTGCCCCACGTTTGATGCGCATCGCTTCTAACACGTGATGCAAGGCGGCCATATCATGGAACATCGGTACTAATTCCGCATATTCTTTGGTGGTTTCTGGATCATTGTCTTCAATGATTTGATTGACTGCTTGATACGTCATACGGGCACTTGTTTGAATAATACTTTGGAAAATATTGTAATCTGTGACGATCCCCTCTTGGTTGATCCACATTTCACAGCTCATAGTCAACCTTGGGACATTCGGATTCAACGAACAGATCCCGTTTGATAAACGCTGTGGGATCATCGGAATCACACGATCCGTAAGATAGACACTCGTTCCCCGATCAAACGCTTCTTTATCCAATGCGCTGTTTTCGGTCACATAATAAGAAACATCGGCGATATGCACGCCCAAATAGAAGCTACCGTCAGGCAATGCTTTTACGGTCACCGCATCATCCAAATCTTTGGCATCCGCTCCATCGATTGTTACAATCTGTTGATCTCGTAAATCCCGCCGTTCCGGAAAGTCGGCAGGATCGATCGTATCTGGTACTGCATCTGCCGCTGCTAAGGTTTCTTCCTCGAATTTTGTTGGAATCCCGTTCGCCACGACGATCGATAATATATCCATTCCAGGATCGTTTTTATGTCCTACAACTTTCGTGATTAACCCCTCTAAGCTTTTCGAATAACCTTTTTCTGGGTAATGGCTGATTTCAACGATCACAATGCTCCCATCTACAGGTCGAATCCCTTGAGCACCAATAAACACCTTCAATTCACTTAGTTTTTTATCTTTAGGCTGAACAACGCCATATAGATCCGACTCTTCGATCTCTTTTTCATCAAATAATGTAAACTCGCCGACCAACTGACTGATGGCCCGTTGTTTGATCTCAACGACTTTCCCCTCTGCACCACGATCTGAGAAAGGATCCGCAACGTGCACGATGTCCACAGCAACGGTATCGCCGTCCATGGCATAGCCTGTTGCTTCTTTAGGGATATAAATATCGTCTTCTTCTTCATCCAAAGTGACAAAGCCGAAGCCCCGCTCGTTGGCACGGAAGGTTCCTTCCACAAACACTCGTTTCATGGGTAATTTCACTTTGCCTTTTTTGTTAAAAATCACGCTGCCTTCTCGTTCCATCGCCGCTACTGTCTGAACAAGATTCTTAAAGTCTGTACTTTTTTGAAGTCCTAGACCTTCAGCAATTTCTTCCATTGAAAAACTTTTTTTGCGGCTTTCTTCGAGAAACTGAATGATTTTTGTTTTAATCGTTTCTGTCATAACTCACTCTTTCCAAGCAAGTGTTTCTAAGAAAGCAAACACATCCTGCTCTAATTTTTTCCGTTCTGGTCCAACGGTCACCACATGACCGCTTTCGGGATACCATTGAAGCGTATAGGGAACATGGGACAGTGCCCCTGCTGTTTTGAAAACCGTCTGTGGATCGATCATTTGATCCTTTCCTGCTTGTGCTAGAAAGACTGGGCGCTCGATTTTCCCTAAATGCCCAGCTGTGGTTTGTCCGACTGTTTCGATTCCTTGCAGTTGCTCTCTGACCTTACGAGGGACTTCTGCCAATATTTCTTTTTGGGTCGCCTCGTCTAAATCAGCATAGGGTATGACCATTTCAGCATACTTTTCAAAATTGACTGGCACTTCATTCTTGGTTTCAAATAATGGCGAACAAAACAGTCCGCCCCCCATCAATGTTGGATCTTGTGTCAAACGATCCATCGCTAAAATCCCGCCCATCGAAAGTCCAAGAACGGCAACTTCTTCATAGCCTTTTTCTCTTACATAAGTAACTGCATCTGCAGCATCCTGCTGCCAAGCAGCCATCCCTTGATTTAAGATATCATCTGGATTGGGCGTACCATGTCCAGTAAACATCGGCGTATAAACCGTGTAGTCTTTTTGTTCTAACGAACGACAAAGCATACGCACATCGTTAGGACTACCTGAATAGGCATGGAACAAAATGACTGCTCGCTTGCCGTGTTCAGCAAAAACCGGTTTTGGTTGATTAAATGTTTTCATGTTTCCTTTCACCTCACGTCCAATTCTACCATAGTTAAGAAGAATACTTCGACAAATGCGATCAAAATCTTCCCCTTAAAAAGAAAAAAACCTCTCTTTACGAGAGGTTCGCTAGCAAAATGATTAGTTTGATGAAAGAAAAGCCAAAATAAAGAGCAAGACCATCCAAACAAACCCTAAAATGGCCGTTGAGCGCTGCATCACTGCTTCAAATCCACGGGCTTTTTGCTTACCAAACAATTGATCCGCACCGCCAGTAAAGGCACTAGCTGCACTATTTTGCTTGCTAGGCTGCATCATGATCGTAATGACCATTAAAATCGAAATAACAATTACAGCAGTTAATAAGATATTATACACGTTAGCTCCTCCTTGCTTGCTAAAGTCGTCCTTTCTATTTTAGCATTTTCCGCTAGAAATTACTACTCCCTTTTTGTCATTGCTCGTTGCGTGACGGTTTAAAAAAAAGACTGTCCTTTCTGACAGCCTTTTTCTCATAGATCGCTTTCGTTCAAATCAGCGAACGAGTACGTCATCATATTCTGGTTTTTCTTTGAACTCTTTGACCGCAAAGGAGCAGACAGGCATAATTTTTTTCTCTTCCCGTCGTGCTTTTTCAACAACTGCTTTGAGCAATTTTTGCGCCAATTGCTGTCCACGATAATCAGGGTTGACGAAGGTGTGATCAACTTCAAGTACATCATCTGGTGTTTCTTGCCATGTAATCTCACCAATTTCTGTTTCTCCATCATATAAAGCAAAACGCTTGTTTTCTTCTTTTATTTCCATTGTTTTCGCCCTTTCTATCAGACAATGTCTGTTTTTTGTTTGGTATTCTCAATAAATTGCAAAACGGTTGGCCAATATTCTGGGGCATCTTTAACTGCCTGTAAATGTCCCATATTGGGAAAAAGGACTTTTTGTTTCGGACCAGCCGTTGCTTCCATTAAAGTATTGATTTCTTTTTCAGAAAGAAACGTATCCTTTTCTCCTTGTAAAAACAGCACAGGTAAATGGTTGCTGCCGACTTGTCGGGTCACTGAGATTTGTAGGAAGGGGTAGCCAACTAAGTGTTTACTGTAACGATTGGCTAATCGCAAAAAGCGCTTGACGGGTAACCGAGAAAATTGTGGTAGACTTGCCCGAATGGCACTATAAACGGACGTATAACTGCTGTCTGAGATCAAACCCGCAACTTGCACCGGCATGACTTCTCCACTGGCCAGCAGCAAAGTCGCCGCTCCCATCCCTAAACCATAGAGGAAGATTTGGGTTTGTGGGTCTTTTTCCAAAATCTTATCGATCCACAAAAGCAGATCCATCCGATCTAGCCACCCTAAGCCGATCTCTTTGCCTTCACTACGGCCATGTCCACGCAAATCAGGAACTAAAACATTGTAACCCGCAGCCCAGAATTTCTCGGCCGCATCTTGACAGTCTGCTTGCCCATCACTGCGATACCCATGCAAGCAGATCACCCACGTTTTAGCACACTGATCAAAGACTTCTGCTCTCAGGATCAGATCATCGGTGGTCGTTACCGTACATTCCGAACCTTGTGACCAAAAAGCCGAACTGCTTTTCGCGATCCGCTCTTTGTATGGAATCCCCAGTTTCTTTCTGCCTTCTTTTTCATACCATTCATTGTTACGCATAATAATTGCCGAAACAAAATAGCGTACGCCCTTTTTCATCACAGACGTGCGATATACATAGTACACCAAAAAAATAAAAATAAGCAGTAGTAGCAATAGCCAAACCATAGGATCCCCCCTTCATTTTAGTTTACCATTTACACCGGTTTTCAGCCAAAGTTTTGTCGCAAGTCTTAAATAAGTCCTATACTTTTTTAAGAAAAAATCTTTGTACTGACTTCTAGCGAAGGAGCAGTACAAAGATTTGTTTGGTTAAATATGTTTCTGTTTATAGAATAGGAAGGCGATCATGGTGAGTAAAATACTTCCAAGAACACTTAGTTCATAAGAGGATTCCTCATTTGTCTTTGGCAATCGTTTTTCATTATCTGTCTGTGATGACTCTGTCTGGTTCTTTTTGTCATCCAGCTTTTGCTCGGCGTTTCCGGCTATTTTTTTCGGTTTATCAGACTTGTCAGAAGGTGTTGGTACTTTGGGACCGCTAGGATCATTCGGTGTCTCAGGCGTTTTTGATTCGACATAAGTATTGATCAAATCATAGTCATGGACTTCTGACTTGTATCCTTTGACAGCCACTTCTTGAATGCTATAGGTGTACGCTTGACCTTTCTCATCATATTTTGGCAGATCTTCAAAACGATAGGTCCAGTTGCCTTCTTTATCTGCTTTTACGGTTTGCTTGTCGATTTCTTTACCGTTTTGCATTAATTCGACAGTGATGCTTTCAGGGCGGGTATTGAACTTGTTATCATAGTCATTCCACGTCTTCGTTCCTGATACTACCGTTGTTTCGGTATTGTGATAGGTGTTGACCAGGTCATAGCCGTTGACTTTAATAGTGTAACTTGGCACTTTTTCTTCTTGGATCGTGTACGTGTATGCTTGACCTTTTTCATCATACTTAGGCAAATTTTCAAAGCGATAGGTCCAGTTCCCTTGGTTATCTGCTTTTACGGTTTGTTTGTCAATTTTTTTATCATTTTGCATCAGCTTCACAGTGATACTCTCTGGACGGGTGTGGAACTTGTTGCCATAGTCATTCCACGTCTTCGTTCCCGATACTACCGTTGTTTCGGTGTTGCGATAGGTGTTGACTAGGTCATAACCATTGATTTCAGTGGTGTAACCTGGCACTTTTTCTTCTTGGATCGTGTAGGTGTAAGCTTGACCTTTTTCATCATACTTAGACAGATTCTCAAAGTGATAACTCCAGTTGTTTTCTTTATCAGCTTTTACGACTTGCTTGTCGATTTCTTTATCATTTTGCATCAGCTTGACAGTGATGCTTTCTGGTCTTGTTTCGAATTTGTTATCGTAGTCATTCCATGTCTTTGTTCCGGCTACGTCTGTCGTTTCAGTATTGCGGTAGGTGTTGACTAGATCATAACCATTGATTTCAGTGGTGTAACCTGGCACTTTTTCTTCTTGGATCGTGTAGGTGTATGCTTGACCTTTTTCATCATACTTAGGCAGATTCTCGAAGTGATAGGTCCAGTTGTTTTCTTTATCAGCTTTTACGGTTTGTTTATCAATCTCTTTACCGTTTTGCATTAAGTCGACAGTGATGCTTTCAGGGCGGGTATTGAACTTGTTGCCATAGTCATCCCATGTCTTTGTTCCAGCTACGTCTGTCGTTTCAGTATTGTGATAGGTGTTGACTAGGTCATAGCCGTTGATTTCAGTGGTGTAACCTGAAACTTTTTCTTCTTGGATCGTGTAGGTGTATGCTTGACCTTTTTCATCATACTTAGGCAGATTCTCGAAGTGATAAGTCCAGTCGCCTTGGTTATCTGCTTTTACGACTTGCTTGTCGATTTCTTTATCATTTTGCATTAAGTCGACAGTGATGCTTTCAGGGCGGGTATTGAACTTGTTGCCATAGTCTTTCCATGTCTTTGTTCCGGCTACTTCTGTCGTTTCAGTATTGCGGTACGTGTTGACCAGGTCATAACCGTTTACTTTAGTAGAATACCCTTCAACAGGTGTTTCTTGGATTGTGTATTCATAGGTCTGACCAGATTCGTCAGTTTTCGGTAGATCAGTAAATTCATAATGCCAGTCCCCCTCTTTACTTTGGGTAACCGTTTTTGTTTGGAATACTTCACCGTTTTGCAATAATTGAACCATAATGCTTGTCGGACGGGTATTGAATTTGTTGTCATAATCATCCCACGTTTTGGTCCCGCTGATTGTCGTTGTTTCAAAAGAAAGCAATTGATTCATGGCAGCTAGTTTAATAGTCGGCACGATTGTTTCATTTGCTTGCAGATCCCAGCGATGGGTTTCTGCGTTGACCAGCACTGTATCAGCAATGATACTGCCGTCAACATTTTGATGGACATCGACTGTATCACCAACAGCCAAGATGGTTCCTTGGAATGGACTATTAATCGAAATCGTTTGGCCCTCTGATTGGTCAACAAAATTCCATAAGATAACAGCATCATCAAACTCTTCTGTTTCATGGCTATTACGAGACGTACCATCCGTATATTCTAGTTTGATTTGGGACTTAACATTAACGGTGCTGGCTCCCTCAGTGTCCACATTGATGATCACAGGCGTATTTCCTCTTGTTAGCCCTTTAATGGTGATTGGCGTATCTTTTTCTAATTCCGTTTTTGAAAGAGAAACAACAACCTTTTGATCTTCTTTCGCAATTGTATCTTCTGAAAAAGAAATGGGTTTTTTATCAATCAGATAGCCGTCTGGCGCTTCCGTTTCCACAAAGGAATATTCTCCCTCTGGAAGACCAGCTTCGATCACCTGCCCATCATCATTTGTGACTTCTTCATCGACTTCCTTATGCGTCTTGTTGTTTTGAAGTTCGTAAACACCATCATCAAGTGGATTTCCTTGTTCGTCTGTCAAGGTCAAAACAACCGCTTGTGTCTCATCTTCGGCATCGGCTGTATTGATGACCCGCTGATTATTATCAGTGAAATCCTTGGTTACACCGGGTGTCTGCGGATAAGCTCCCAGTCTTTCTGACGTCGCCTGTAACGTTGAAAATGCTTGTTCAAAGTCTATATAAGGCTCACTCACGGATTGATCTTGAAAAACTTCGGAAGTCTTCAAGTGATCCATTCTCTGACCATTTACAAAAACGGCAGGTTGCTGATTTTGATCTGCTAAATCTACTGTGACTGATGGGCCAAAAACAACTTTGTTTTTTCTACTATCACTTCCTGATACAAAAGAAGAGTTTGCGATGGAATTGACCTTTTGAATATAATTGATTTCTGTTGGCAAAGAACCATCCTGAATACTGGTCCCAAAATTGACATTTCCGTTTAATTCACCAACGGCCAAATTTCCGTTCGTGTGTGTATTTAGCGTCGCATGGTTAGCAAAAATATGAAAATATTGCGCTTCTCCTAGAAGTGCGTCATCAACTTCAGGAACATCATTTTTAAAAATGCCCCCACTTGAAAGTTGTGAAGCTGCTGGCGCACTTGCTTGGGTATCAGGCGTTGATTCTATGGTTTTTGATGCAGTATTTGACGCCGTTTGTTGTTGTGACTCGCTGCTTGTTGATACAACCTTTTTTTCAGAAGCCTCTGTTTGATCCTGAGTATCAGAAAGTACGGCTTCTGTACTCGTTGCTTCTGTGGATTCATTTTCAGGTAGAACAACTGCTACATCTGTTGTGTTGATGATGTCTTCTTTCACTTGTCCATTTTTTTCATCTGTTTGAAGAAAGGCGGATTTGATTGTCAATGTTTGAAGACTTTTTGTTTGAAACGTTAGCGTCATTTGGCTAAAAGAACTGCTAGCGGTTTCTTCCATCAGCTGCTGTCTTTGCGGATCATATGTAAATGGCGTGCCGCTGCTTTGAATCGAGTTCGGCAGAACCGTTTGTTCCCCTTCACTCAAGCTGAATGCCAGTTGATTTGCTGCTTGTTGATTCTTTTCTACTTGGATCGTCCAAGTGATCTCCCCTGTGGTAGGATCTGGTAATGATGTCACTTGCGCTATGCCCTTTTCGTTTTGAAATAGGATTGTTTTGGGATTCTCCTCGGTGTCCGCATTGGCTGTGATGACTGATAATAAAGGCGCCAAATAGGATAAAATAAGTAAGGACAGCATGAACATTGGGTAAGCTATTTTTTTCACATAAGTACGCATTTCTCTTCCTCCAAACAACAAATTTTACTCAGGTGATTATCCTAATCGGAAAAAAGAGAAAATGCAAAATGACCCAAATTTTGATTCTGTGAGAAAAATGAGAGCAAAAGCCAAAAAATGGGTCCTTCTCTCAAGGGAATTTGTGAAAATGAAATAGGATTTCTTTTGTTTGAAAAACAACAGAATATTTTTTTCATGATAAATACTCAAAATCCAGAAAGAATCTTTTGTTTGTGATAAAAGTTCTTTCCTTCAAAACGCTTAAACATCAGGAGTGATTGGCTACTCGCTAAAATTTCACTTGTCAAAAAAAAATAATTGTAAACTGAAAATGAAATTTTCATAAACAATCATATTATTTTCATTTTCGGTTACAAAAATTTTAGCAGATTCTTTAAAATCTTACTGTTATTTTCCCTTTATTTATAAGTTCTCTTAACTTTTACTGTACAAAGAAACGTCTTTATCGTTTTTGGGACTGATGAATCATAATTGATTCTTCAGTCCCAAGTGTGTTTTTTGTACAACATATCAATCCTTATTGACGACAAGACTTTATTGCAAAGTCCGATGTTCTGATCTAGTACAAAAGACTAACCATGGAAAAAAAGGGAATGGTTATTGCAATCCGCTCGAAATTCACGTTTCCTTCTCCAAATCGACTACTCTTTGTCGTTGCTGATCAAGAAATCAAGCAATTCCGACTGTTCCGCAAAGATTGCTTCTACTGATAAGCTTCTATGATGACTCTTTTGCTTGGTAGCTTCTGGTAGCTCAGAATCAATTTGGTTAGTTGAAGATTCGAGGGACTTCTCGACTGGTAAAGGTTCTGCATTCACTTTCGACTCTAAACCGTCTGGCTTCATTGGAAATGGACTGTTATCCTCAAAGTGATCTATCGAAGCATTCAGTTGACTTTTCCAAAACAACTCTCCGAAGAGATACACGCCAAGAGCATTTTTATTGTTAAACACTTTACAAGATAACCCCATCTTGTTGAGTGCCTGATTTACTGTGTTTTCGTTGATCGTTTCTGAAGGAATATCTCTGATTAGAATTGTATCAGCATATTGAATATCTTGATCACTGTTTACATAATCAATCAATTGATCTGTCAAAGCAGTCGTCTCTTTTTTAACGATCTCAGTTAAATCTATTGTCTGACCTCCATTGATCGTCACGACAAATGGATTGTTTTTCTTAGCTGTGACAAGCATATCGTAAACGACGCCATGATCTAGCGCAAAGATAGGTGCGGGATGATCCCCCTCATTTTCTTGATAAGCTTGTACCACGTTGCCTGCCAATTCAAACAAGCCGTCTGTGACTTTTGAACTTTTGATCAGTTCCCCATTTTCGTAGCTATCACAAGTGAGAGAATGATCATTGATTTCAATCACATAGGTCAACCCAGCAAGAATTTCTTCCACGCCTAACATCAAATGAATATCATTTCGTTTGCTTTCAAAAATTGCGCCCAGAGATTTCGGGATCAGCTTTACTCGCTCGATGCGGATCTGATAGTGAGTGCCATCAACAACTGTCTCGAATTCATCTGCCAGTTGTCTCTCAATGTCAGCAAGCCGGTCAAAACTTTCTGTTGCTACGCCAAGGCATAATGAACAGCTAAAGTAATCCTCTGCAATTTCAGTAAAAAGTGAGGGTCTTTTCGCTACTAAATAAGAGAGTATCGTTTTGATATATGTCTTAAATTTTTGGTCTCCCAGGATTGCCAACGGATTGCCAAATGTTTGATAGGCTTCTGATCGTCGACTATACAACTTGTCGAGCCCCCAAGTGATTTCTTTCTCGCTGCCCCCGAGAAGTATTCGTTTCCCTACTTTGTTTTTTAGGTAGATCGGTTCATTATTCTTTCCTAAAAGATATTGTAGATTATTTTTTTTGACTTCTGAATAAACAGAACTTCTGACATCTTGATAACCGTAGCCAACAACGCCTACTCGAAATTCATCAATGTCTAATGCAATGATTTTGTTCACACTAATCCCCCTAACTTCCCTATTTATCATGAATTACAGCTTCCCTAATAACACTATTGCTATTTCATCCTCTATTTTCCTGCCTCTTCTTGGATAAAGAATGCATTGGACAGTTCATGAATTTTACTCATTTGTTCGTTGACTTCTGCTTCTAAAAGCAACAAGTCGCTGAAAATTACTTTTGTATTACGTATATGCCGCAAAAGTTCATTGGTTTTGACCAGCTGCAAGTCAATTTTTTTGCATAACTCTCTCAATTCTTCTTGGCTATTCTTTAAGACAATAAAATCGCGATAACCAATGGCTGACTGTCGTTTTTCTAAAATCATTTGTTGTAATCGCGCAATTTTACTGTCCCGTTGTTCGATCGTTTGTTTCAAATCAGTCAACATCTGGTCTAGTTCGCTGATTTGAATGATTGCGGATAACTTCTTTGTACTCATTGATTGTTTCATGCTTGACTTGCTCCTTTGCCTAGGAGTATTTTCACTTCTGAATCCATCAGTGCCGTTCTAGTAAATATTCCTGATTGCAGTAAACGACTAAATGAAAGAACATTATTTTTTATCCGCAGCAGCTCTTCATCTGTTAACTCACTTAATTGATGATCAATGTCTTCAATTGCGTTGATAGTAATGCCAAGTTCCAGTTTCTGTACCATCTCTGCTATAGCTGCTTCTTTCCATACAATGACAGGGATTCCTAACGAGAGATACAACGAGATTTTGTGCGGTGCATTATACTTCGTATATTGTTGGTAGTCACCACCATCAGGCAACTTATCATCCCACGCAAGTCCGAAACCATTTTTCTCCATCCTACGAACCAATTTCTCTTGCTCAAAAACACCACAATAATGAACATTCGGACCAAATTGACTGTCGTTTTTATCGCCGTATACAAGAATTTCCGTGCGATTGGGCCACTGCTGTAGAAAACGGGTTTTTGCCAAATTTCCTGCAAAGACAACTCGTTTTTCTGGTCTTTCATGACTGACACTAACTTCTTGATGCTGATAGTCGAAAAATGGTTTTTGGATCATTCTCCGTGTTACGCCTCTTTCGACTAAGGCTGTCTGCATAGCTTGGCTATGAACGATCAATACTGTTGCTTCATTGAAAAGAGCAGATTCATCAAAATCGACTTTCCCACGCAACATCTCAGCGTCATGGATGAATAAACTCGTGTAAATCCCTCTTTGTTTCATTCTTTGTAAGAACATTCGGTCAAAATGGGCTCCGTTATAACTTGGATATTGATAGACCACGATATCTTCATAAGCGACACCAGCTGTAATGCCATCAATCCTTGACATAAGTGCATAATCATCTTCATTCTCATCGATATAACGATAAATATATAAAGGTTGATAATCCATCCCATTGGCAATGTGAAAAACATCTACTTTCGCTTTTTTGACTGAATCTGCTGCATTCGATTCAATGATCGTCGTCACCCACCGATTCACGCTTGTCCCATCTCCTTTTCCATCATTGCCCGCACAAACATCACTTCATCTTTCGGTAAGCACCATTCTGCACCTTTCAAATTTTTAGAGAACAGTTGTACAGCAGGATCTTCTTGTGCAGTATTCCTTGTAAGCAGCAAATATTTGACTAGTTTTAGAACTGTCTGATTATAGACATCAATATGCCAATGTTCCTCCATTAAACGACTTGCATGTTGAAGTAATTGAACCGCATCATCACAGCGTTGGATGTCTACCAAACATTCTGATAAATCTAATACGGCGCCTACCAAGACTGGCCGCAGTTCCGTAAAATCAGTCGAATTTATTTTCTTTAAAAGGCAGCTCTCTAACAAAAAAATTTGTTTTTCTAAAGATGAAGCGTGCAAGCCATAGCGCTGTTTGATGCGTAATGTAGCTAAATATAAAAGGCTGTCAAATAATGTATAAAAATCAGTTCCCAGAAAAAATGTTTCAAGCATTTCTAAACTTGCATCCGGGACTTTCTGATTCATACAACCAAATACGAGGTCAGAATAGGCCAACATAAGTTTAAACATCGTATTATCCTCAGTAGAGGTGCGAAATTTTTCTAACTCTTTTCTGACTTTCATAAAGGTAACAAACATGTCCTCTTTCGTTGATAAAGAGCTATAAATCAATACACTTAATAGATGAAGTTGTTCATCTGTTGACATTGCAAACATGTCTAACAATTCGGTATCAGATATGCTCAACATTTTCTTGATGCCAACAACCAATTCGAAGGGCAAGTCGATCTCATATTGTACCCATCTATAGTACCGTGAGCGAGATAACCCAATCTTTCTTTCAAAAGATTTCACAGATAGTCCTTTACATTTGCGTATCTCTTCTAATTTCTCGCGATCAATATTGACAGCAACGACTGATGTATCAGGTATCTTTAAGTCTGGGTTGATCGTGCTAATTAATCGACAAACGCTTAGTAATCTAGTTTCCATATTTTTCAAATCCTTTTTTCTAAAATGCAGGACCTATTTTTATTCTTACTTCTGTAATGCTTCCAATAAAGAATAAACCAACGATCCAAGGATCACGATCGACATAACTAAGGAAAGCACAATGGTGATCGCTTTGCCCTTTTTCTTTTCTTCTGAGTGATTTCTTACGTTTTCTCGTTCTTCTTGAAATCCCGCTTGAATCGTTTTTTCTAGCTGATTATTCGCCAACGAAATCACCTCTTCCCAGTTTATTTTCGGCAAACACCTATGAAGAAAACTGGTTTATCTACTGGTTCTGATCGTCTGCCAGTTGTAGTGATTCACTCAGTTCTGAAACATTTTCTACTGGTTCATTTTCGTTTGTAGCTATCTCATTCACTACCTCTGCTACTTCCACTGCCCGAAGCTCATCAATCAGCTCTTGACTCAATTGATTCACATCGTTATCTTGTCTTTCGACGGTTGAGGTTAACCGATCAATGATCTGCTCGGTTTCATTCAAAAAATAGGTTCGAAGCATTTGCTTTTCAACCTCATAAGCAGAAAAGAGCTTCTCATAAATCATTTGTAATTTATTTTGCTCCTCTTGCTGCTGCTCAAAAGATGCATTGAATTGTTTTTTTAATGTTTGGATCACATTTAGATCGATATCGTTTTCTGACTTGTTCATCATTGCTTTCATTTCTTGATTGATTTGAATCAGCTGATCAATCAATTCGTTTTGATGAGTAAAAAGTTTCTTTGCTTCCTCTTGTTCCTTCTCAAAAGTGAGCATGGACCCGCTGTTCTCTTTTATTAACAACATAATTTGCTCATACAATTCAGTGGCTTTCATTTTTTTCATTTTGTCTTTATCCTTTCAACACAACTTTGTCCATGCATACATTTTTGTTTGCCAACAACTGATAATTCTTTTGATCGACTTCTACCTTATGAATATAAGGAACGCGGTCATCTAAAATACTCATTAAGTTCCCTTTGATATTCCCTTTGCCATCAAGCGGCGATTCTTCCAGATAAAGTGTATTTGTCGAGTTGGATTTTGCTAGAGAAAATAATTCTAAACCCATATATGAAATGCCAACTGTATCATTTTCTGTTAACTGGAAAGCTAACTGATCTCGAATGAAATCAAGTGTTGTGTTAAATTTTTGAGTTACCTTGAATGTTTCTGTATCACGAATCGTGACCAAATTGATGGTGCCTTGATAAAAATAGTAATTCAGAATACTTTGTTGCTGATCATTGAAAAAAACAATCTCTTGAACCTGGTCATTGCAGTAATAAATAGTTGAGAATAATTTCCCATCTGCGGCATATTCTTCAATGAAATCTGTCGTGCCATCAGGATAGAAGTAGCGAACTTCTTTGACATGTCTTCTAGTCATAGGATACAAGCTCACTTTACCTACTTCATCTCCATCAGTGATCAAGGAAATGGTCCGGTCCTCGTTCATATAAACTTCTGTACAGTAAGCTGTTGGTACTTGGTTAAAAAACAGAAAGGATTCTGGATCGTGACTGCGCTGTGTCACTTGATCTAAAATATTTATTCCCTGCAATGCTTCTTTTTGGAGCATCGCTTGGAAATTTGGACTCGGTGAGATGGACAACACTTGACTTCCTTCTTTGATTCGTGATTTTTGTGCCATCCAAATTCGGTCATTTGGTCGGATCACGGTTACTAATTCATAATGCATTGATCAACTCACTCCATTTCTCTGCAATTATCGCGTCTTGAAACATTCGGACAGACTTGCGGGTATTGGCTTTAAGTTGGTTCAGATCAGAAGCAGTCAACTGACGAATGCCATCTGTTAGTTGCTGAATAGTATAGGCTTCATCAGTTCTAGAAAAATCTTTCAAATAACCATTGACTCCTTCTTTGATCAACTCCATGGCCCCAAAACGAGCCTTGAAGGTTACAATTGGCAATCCTGCATTTAAAGCTTCAATATAAGTCAATCCGAAACCTTCTGAAAAAGAACCAGAGATAAATGCATCATAATCAGGATATACTTCATTGATTGCATGAGAATGCCCTTTTAACCGAATGTACTCTTCTGCATTCAACTCCTTGATCACTGCTTTTAACTTGCCTTCTTCTCCCCCTTGACCATAGATGTCTAAAGAGATCGTTGGATATTCTTTTTTTGCTGCAGCAATTGCCCGCATCACAAGATCAATGTGCTTTTCAGATGCCAAACGAGAGACCGTCACAAACTTCTCTGCCTGTTGTTTGCCTAATTCAAATGAGTCTTCTGTCACATCGCGAATCCCTCCCACCGGGATCGTCACAATTTTTTTGGACTCGTTTGGGAAATCGATCAACAAATCTTGCCTTTGCAATTCTGTCGCAACAACGATATGAGCGACTTGTTCCAAATGTGTCAAAGCAAATTCATAGTAATTGTTCCAAAGAGGTGCGCTAGCTACGTCACGATCAGATAAATGATCGGCATGAACGATCTCAATCAATTTGATTTCCGGAGGACAATGATCATATAAAGCAGCCTCGCTTTCCTCCCCCCGATCAATGATGATACTTTTGGTTTCTGGGAATTCTTCTATCAGTTGTTTAAAGAAAAATCGCTGCAATAAGACTTCATTTCTAAAGAAACGATGTTTGCCTTTGAAAGCAAACAAATGAATATTCGTCATTACTCTTCCTCGATGCGAATCATTTCGATAACTGTACATGATTTTTCTTTGATTCGTTCGATAGTCAAAAATCTCTACCCGATAATCCGAAACTAGCAGTAAGCCTTCCTTTTTTGGACTAGGAGATTTTTCCATATGCTCAACGATTTTTAATCCTGATGACGTGATGGTTTCTTTGATTCTATGTGTGTTCGTAGCATCTACTAAGAGATCTTGTTGTGCAGTAAAAACTGCTTTAGCCCCTTGCCTTAAATAATCACCTTCTAGTGCAAAATATTCCCACATGGAGATGACTTTATCATCTGGTATTTTCCAAGCCGCCATGGCTTCATGGAGATTCTTCACTAGCTCCATAAAAATATACTTATAGGGAATATTTTTTCTATCAAAACAAGCAGCACGATAGAACTGTGCATGTTCCACACCAGAATTACCAATCCCCATTGCTTTATTTACAAAAAAATTCATGATGTCCCCCTCTTTATTAGGTTGATTTTTTCCTGTTTTCTTTTACATTCTCTAAAACTTTTAGTGCCCTTTGATTAAGTGCGATCTTTTTTTGCAGACGATCCATAAGCTCGGGTGCTTCGGCTTCTTTATTTGGCTTTGCAAATAATAAAGCTAATACAGAAAAATCTTCGTGGTAACAAGACTCCAGCAAAGAAAAATTTTGTCCCATTTTAAGGTTGATTTTTTCGGGACTATCGCTTCGCTGATAGATTTGTTCAAGTAATACTTCCAAATACGATGATGCAGCCTTAGTATCCGGTTCAACAAACAATCCTGCTTCAAAATCTGAAAGTGAATATTCTTTGACATAGCTGTTCTGTTTTTCAAATACGACCGATAATGCAGCATGTTTCTCAACCAACGGTGTAACCGCAACAACGCTGGTTGCTATGTTTGAGCCTTGGTTTGCTCCAGTGGTTGCATTTATAGGAACCACTTCAAATGCTTGATTCTCCTTAGTGGATAAAACCAATTCCTTAAAATGAATCTCTTGATGCTTTTTGTTTACCATATGAATCTGATAATCAGTGGCACCTTGCGGAAAGAGAAAACATTCTTGGTTTGTTTCGAAGACTAGTTTTTCAAGGAGAAAACCATCCTTATCAAAAAATTCCACCAATAGCTGTACTGCTTCCTTACGATCGAATGCAGCATGAAGTGTTAACTCGTACTTGTATCCAGGCAGTAACATTGGTAGCATTGGTGATTTCCGACTAATATGAAATTCTGTTTTCGAATACCAAGATTTAATACTGACGCCTGGAGGCATCAAAGGAGAAGAGTACAAGACATCCCCAGAGGGCATATAAGCTATTTTTGCGCCATAATTATAATTGTCATTAAAGTCGATCCCCCACTTGATACGATATAAACTATTCATCGACTCCCTCATTCCCTATAATATTTTCTTGATATCGCGGTGAAATGTATGCACGAGAATATTTTTGTATTGTTTCAAAAACCAATTATTGATGGCAGGACTATTATCGTTATGTCGGCCGATCATGCCTTTATACAGAACACGAGTCATGGGGAAATTATTTTTTAAAAATTCAAACAACATTGGAAATGCCTCCATGTCGTAATCGTCTTGTTTCATATAGGCGATCGCAAAGGTTGTCTCCCGATAATCGCCACTTTTGAATTTGCTCCAGAACCGTTCATTCAATTGACTGCTCGCTTCTTTTGAAACAACCCCAATATTGTAAAGCAGCATATCCAATGAGGTTGGAAATCCAGTTGGTCGATTGATGCGTTCATTTAGAGCAATGGAACCAAGATTCGTCAACGGTTTTCCCACAATGACACTGTTTGGGCTTAAATCGCTAGCAAAATACAGCGCCCCAAACGTGCCCATCGATAATCCGGATAAAATGAGGTCTGACTTATCAAATCCTAGCAGTGCTAGTTTCCCTAAGATGATCGCTACGATTTCTTGTTCGAATTTCTGGCTGCCTAGATAGAAATTCCCACCTTCTAAACGAGGGTCACCAATCAGCAGAAACGGACAGCCCATACTTCCCATCATCCCACGGCCTTCAAATCCTTCCGCTGAACGATAGCCAGAAAAATAAACCGCTAATGGAGGTTTTAAATCTCCCGGATTAAAGTAATAGATCACTTCGCCCCCCAGATTCTCTTCATCCCGAATCCGTCCGCCTCCTGGAATCATGACACTTTCATCTGCCATTGCTCTTCGCAGGTGCATCTGCCCGATCGTAAATTGCCCTCGATTTCCTTTGGCATACAATGAAACATTGATGTATGAATTTTGATCTAATTTGAAGTAAACCGGCTCCCCATTTATGATTTGATCGTGAAGGACCTCAATCACTTGGATGACTTGATTCGTGTTTTCTTTAATGAAAAAGAGTTTGATTTTTAATGTCACTTCTCCTTGAACATCTGCGATCTCCGGATAAAAACAGGTGCGTTCGTCTTTAGGTATCAGGTTAGTCATTTTCCAAGTAGTTATTTGCTGATCGTCTGATGTCAGTTGTGCCTTTACCTGACAGGCTGCATGTCCTTCTTTAACGATCTGCAACGGGACAGTTTTATTAAATTTCATGTGATCCATAGATAGCTTATATCCTTGTTGCTTTGCTGAGAATTGCTCATTGATCGTACGAAAAACATTTTCTAGCTGCTTTTTATCAAAAGGATTCGCTGCTTTTAATGTGAATAGCGCTTGAACTTCTGGAGATAGCTGCCCATTTTCTTCGTAAAATATTTGGTAGGCTGGCAATTGTTTTAAAAATTCCAAATTTTCAAGAATCGCGGCATTTTCCTCTAGAAGAAAAATTGCCCGATGGTATTTGGTATTATATTTGTCTTTCTTAAACAGCTGTAGCTCCTGCTCATCTTTTCTGAAATCATAGGCCAACGGAAGCCACTGATAGGCAAACAAAGGAGAAAGCTGCTTTTGCCCCTCAGAAGAAACAGCTGCAACATGAAATACCTGAATCTGTTTAGACGACACCCTCTAGCAACTCCCTCCATTGTTTAATAATATTTTCCTCACTAAAACGCTCAATATAACTAATATTTTCCACCAATGCTTGGTTCCAATTATTTAAATCGTCCAGGTAAAAAGCGATTGCTGCATCTAATTCTCTAATTTGACCAATGATTTGCCCATTCTTTTGGTCATCCACATAATCGGTTTTCTTCCTAACAAGCTGAGGAATCCCTGCACTAACAGCTAGTGCTTGTTTCTGGACATCAACTTCAGCAGACAAATCAATATACAATCGTGTCTCATTGAAATCCTGACGAATCGTGGTGAGATGAGAATCCAAACGAAAGTGAATCCTAAAATTGACATCAACTGCCTCTACTAGATTTCGCCAATTTTTGCTTTCTCGGATCTCTTCAATCGCCTCTTCATCCGTTTTAAATAACTTTTTCGCCTTTTTTGCTTCGAAATACTTTAATACCTTTTGATACTCCTCAGATTCACTATCGACACCGAAGTGAGTATCAACCAGTTCTTTTTGTGCTTCTCGTAAAACGACTTCGCTTTGGAATGTCGTCGTTTCGATAATTAAGTCATAACGATCATTCTGAATAACTTTTTGCAGTAATAGATGATGGATTCTCCGAACGTCTTCGTTAAGCTCACCGGCGTTCCAATAAAGAACCAGCTGGGGAATGGAGTTGCTATTGCCCAGCTGAAAAGAAGTTGTGTAAATAGGTATGCGCTGTATCCGAGATAGGTCATTGACACCGGACTGTTTCATTAAAGAGAAAAGCGCTGTTTGATTACTAGTCGAATCCGTAATGATTTTATTTTCGCCAGCCCATAAT
The DNA here is from genome assembly GCF_050546735.1 of Enterococcus sp. AZ095a. Taxonomy (NCBI): domain Bacteria; kingdom Bacillati; phylum Bacillota; class Bacilli; order Lactobacillales; family Enterococcaceae; genus Enterococcus; species Enterococcus sp. AZ095a. Next base: position 2,681,288 of record NZ_CP172953.1, read on the forward strand.
GCTGCTTTTTCATCTGATGCACAAGTTGAAAGTCTGTGGGCATCAGAAACGATCTGGATCACTCTTTTTCGTTCCTCGTTCGTTTTGACCAATCGTAGACTCCGCTCATTTGTCAAACAAATTGTTTGATCTTCTGGCTCAAGATTCAGTTGAAATTGATTCATCATCTCTAAAAGAAGTTCATCCATGCTTTGATACTGACTTTTCTTTAGCCCAATTCTTTGAGGATTTATCAGCTCAATCTGTGGATTTTCTCCAAAGTATTCCACACATTTTTCCATTCCCGATTCGTTATAATAAATCTTCTTTACTTGTTCCCCTTTGTCATTCTGGAACGATTTTGCAGAAATAAATCCCCGATCATCGAAAAAGAGGATTTGTCGATAAGGTTCCGTCATTATAGACATCTGTTCTGCAAAACCAAATGAATTGAACCGAATTTCACCAAATGGTTGATTTTCCTTAATCAGCGTGATTCCAAAAGGTGTATAGACCTTCTCAACATTCTGAGCAAGAGGCAAGTCATCGACATCTAAGGGAAATCCATTGGTTTTTTGAATGTCTTGCAAGCGATCATAAAGCGAAGTCATTTGCGCTACTTCTAATTCATATGCATGCATCTGATAACGTAAAAACGGTATATGCTCCAATAACAATAAGTGATACGGTTCTCGATTGTTCTTGAAAAGCTGAATGATATTCATCATATAATCACTTTCTAAATTGCCACTACTGGTCGTCCAATCAGGGATAAAATAATTCAAAAAATTGCCTCCTAACATCCTCTAAAAAATCCGGTAAGTATGTCTGGAAAAGAGGAACCGTATTTCATTTGTGATAGTTTCTAAAATGATGATCAACATAAAAATACTTCCGAAATAAAAAGCTAAGTTGGAAATGATTTGATTTTGCAATCCTATCAATAAGGGAATCATTGAAACGATCACAAGATAACTGTTGCCAAGTAATGCAACGGTTGATAAACGCTTCAATATATATCGCTCTGTCTGTTTACCAGGAGCAACATTTAAAATGTAATCTCCCGTCTCTTTTAGATTTTTGGCTATATCGTATGGTCGAACATTTATAAAACTAAATCCGTAACCTAAAACATAGAGAATCAGACCATAAGTGAAAACACCCCGCACATTATTAAAGGAAAAGTAAGTCGTAATAAAATTTGAAAAGCCTGTGTCTCCCCACTTTTCGTTCAATAGTAAAAGCTGCGGCATTGAAAAGACAGTTACTGCAAACATGAAAGGCATTGCCCCGGCAGGTAAAAGTCGAATAGGAATATACGAATTGTTAAAGCGACTGTCGATACCTGTCCGTTCAATATTGATACGGTATTCTGCATTGTAAAGGAAGAGTGTGAGATAAATAAAAACTAAGGTCACCATAACTAACCCGATAAGAAAGTTTTGACTTAAATGAACGGATTCTGTTTGTCCCGAAATTAACATAGCTGGGATATTCATCAGTAAACCTGGAACAATAAACAGACTTTGACCTCCAATTCCTTTATCAATGTTGATATCAGCTAGCCATGCAACGAACAATCCCCCAGCCGTCAAAAGAAGAACTGCTCCTAAAAACAACAGGACAATAGAGCCTCCAATTGCTTTTTGATCAATCATTGAGGAACGAAATTTTAAAACCAGTGCGCAACTTTGAAGGATAGCAAATAAAAGAGTCAAACTGCGTTGAATATACCCAATTCGTTTGGTGGAAAGATTTCCGATACTTTCTGTATCAATCATGCTGATCGTTGTCCAGATGATCAGGGCAGTCATATACGGGCCCATCCCTAAAGAAAAAAGCGTTGGAACAGTAAAATTCCCACCGGTTGATGTCGCTAAAAATTTCAGAATCAAACTAGTTGATTCCTCTGGTATCTTTTCTGAAATAAAAAAAGGAACCTGGATATGCTTACCTATCTCAACAATGAACAAAAGGAAAAAGCTCGCGATTATTCTTCGAATGAGTTCTTTTTGATTCTTCATTTTCATCTCCAATTTTCTTACTTTTTTTTAATCTGCAAGGTTTAACAAAATAGTAACAGGTTTAAAATTGCCTTTTGTACTTGTTTTTTGTTGAAATGAAAAAAAAAAAGGAAAAGGTGAGGTTGGTCATTGTGGTATCATCGTTTTAAATTCAAATAAGTAAAAACTACTCACTTTAAATAGTCATCAGAGAAATACAAGGATTGGAAAAAAAAGGGAGAATTTCCTGAGAAATAGCCCCCAAAAGAAGGTCGTTACTATGAAAAAACTAATTGAAGTCATCATACCTCTCGTTTTGCTCTTAGGAGGTATCTTTTTTTTGAAAGAAAATTTAACAGTCAACGAAACACCGACTGCAGAATCTAGGGTCCCTGACAATGAACCGACGCCTAAGTTAAACCTAAAAGCTGTCGTTTTGCGGACTGATGACTCTTTGGAAGCAGTTGATCAAGAGTCCATCTATCATGGTGAATTTCCCTACTATAATATGGATAGCACCAAAACCTATACGTTTTCACTTCACTTCGTAACAAGTTCTGGTGAAGCGCTACTGGATCAAAACAAAGAACCACTTATTGCATCAAGAAAGATGAAACTAGTTACTCAGAAGGGAAAAATCGTCTTTTTTTTAGAAGCCAATGATTTGATGAGGGAATATCTTTTTGAACTAGACGACGTCATGATTCGTGCTAAATTAGAAAGCATTGCTGATTAAGCTTAAGCCACAAGCAATTTAAGTTTTTGAAAGGAGGAACAACAAAAATGAAAGATAAAAAGTTTCGCAAGTATATTCGGTTGGCGAGAAAAGTTCAAAGTCTTGCAGAAAACTATCGGCAATTATCAGATCAAGAATTGCAAATGCAAACCATTCATTTTCGACAACAACTCGAACAGGGTAAAAAACTGGAGAGTTTACTCCCGCAAGCCTATGCTGTCGTTGTCGAAGCAGACCGTCGTGTCTTAGGAATGGAGCCTTATTTTGTTCAAATTCTTGGCGCAATTGCTCTTTTTTACGGCAATGTTGCTGAAATGAAAACCGGAGAAGGAAAAACATTGACCGCAACCATGCCGATGTATTTACATGGTCTGGGAGGCAAAGGCAATTTCTTGATTACTTCTAATACGTATTTAGCCTTGCGAGATATTGAAGAAACGGGAAAAGTCTATCGTTTTCTAGGACTATCCGTGGCTGCAGGTGTTCCTGAACATGAAGATGAAGGAGAAGAAATCGATAAAGAGGTGGTCTATGCAGCAGACATCGTCTACACGACGCATAGCGCACTGGGCTTTGACTATTTATTTGACAACTTGGCTGTTTCTCCAGACGAACAATATGTCACCCACTTCAATTATGTACTGATAGATGAAATCGATGCAATATTACTTGATATGGCGCAAACGCCATTGATCATTTCAGGAGCACCCAAAGTTCAGTCAAATTTTTTTACGCTATCTGATTGGTTTGTGAAAAGCTTGATTGAAGGTAAAGACTTTATGAGAAGTGAAAACAAACGTCACGCTTGGTTTACAGAAGCAGGCATAAAAAAAGCCGAAGACTACTTAGGTGTTGAAACTATTCTTTCAGAAAAATGGAAAAATCTTTACCGTCATTTAGTCATTGCCTTACGGGCCAACTATCTCTTACACTTAAACAAAGACTATGTTGTGGAGGACAATGAGATTCTTTTGCTTGATGAAGCAAATGGACGTAAGCTGATTGGAACAAAACTACAAGCTGGCCTTCATCAAGCAATCGAAGCAAAAGAAGGCGTAGAGATCACTACAGAGAGCCGATCCATGGGCTCCATTACCTACCAAAATCTATTCCGAAAATTTAAAATTTTGTCCGGAATGACTGGTACTGCCAAAACAGACGCCGACGAATTTCGAGAAACGTATGATATTGACGTAATCGAAATTCCGACAAATAAACCCATTCGCCGAAAAGATCATCAGGATCTGGTCTATGTGACCAATCAGTCGAAAATCATGGCTTCTTTAGAAGCAGTAAGAAATGCTTTGACGCAAGAACGCCCCGTATTGATTGAGACAGGATCAGTCTCAATGTCGACGTTATACTCCCTGATTCTCTTAAAGCATCGAATCCCTCATAATCTTTTAAACGCTACAACAGCGACCAAGGAATCTTGGATCATCTCAGAAGCTGGTAAAAAAGGTGCCGTAACTGTGGCTACTTCAATGGCTGGACGTGGTACAGATATTAAACTGGAAGAAGACGCACGGGAAAATGGTGGTCTGTTAGTAGTAGGAACTGAGCGGATGACCAGTGACCGAATTGACAATCAGCTTCGGGGCCGCTCTGGACGTCAAGGAGATCCGGGTGACAGTATTTTCTATGTATCTATGGAAGACAAAATCGTAGTTGAAAGTGCACCCAAATGGGCCGCCGACGAACGAGAATTATTAACTGAACAAGAAGAATTATCCAGTGATCTCACGCCCTTAAAAAAGAAAAAATACAATAAACTAATCAATCAGTCTCAAAGCAATCGCAAAAATCAAGAAATTGCCGGACGTCAAACGACGCTAGAATTTGACTCAATTATTACCATTCAAAGAGACAAAATGTACAGCATGAGAAACAGCATTATGAAAGGTACCCCTGTCGAATTAGAAAATATCATTAATCAATGCATAGAAGAAACAATCAATCAATTCACCACTAAAAAAGCGAACCTAAATCAACAAGCGATCCTTGATTTTATCTTTAATAATTTGGACTATAATTTTGATGTTTTTGAAATCGAGAAACTAGATAAATTTAATAAGCGAACGGTCAAAAAATTTTTATTGGATCTGATTTCAGAGCGTTTGATTCACATTCATCAATTTATGCCAGATAGTTTCCAACAGCTGTTTTTCAAGCGAATCATACTTTTAAAAGCCTTAGATACTCTTTGGATCGAACAATCAGACAACCTGCAACAATTGAAAACAGTCATCAATGGACGAAACTGGGGACAACATCGCCCCATCTATGAATTTCAAGTAGAAGCACATCGTTCTTTCTCTGAAATGCGTGAAGCCATTTATCTAGAAGCAGTCAGAAATTTATTATTATCCGAGTTGGTAAAAACAGAAGATGGTTCATTCGATGTTGAATTTCCATAACCAACCATAGCCAATAAAAAAGCATCACAGTTAGTTTGCCTAACTGTGATGCTTTTTTATTTAATAGAAGTACTTTTATCATTTTAGAAGAGCTAGGAAATTTATCCTAGCTCTTCACAAACCAAAACTAACGGGTTACTCTGTTTCACGCTTTGCTTCATCTTTTTTCTTTTTCAATAAAGCAATAGCAGCCAACAGCGTGGCAATTCCAGCAAGAGACATTTGAATACCACTTGCATCAGATTCGCCAGTCTTAGGAAGAGTAGAACCAGATGCACTGGTCGTATGCCCCCCTACTCCTGTGTTGCCAATTGGCGTTACTGTATTTCCATTCACTCCGTTGTTCTGATTAGAACTTGATGGTGTTGAAGTAGAGCCGCTGATAGACTCACTTGCCGAAAGTGAATGATCTTGGCTAGTTGATTGTGATTGCAGCTCTGATAGACTCTCAGACAAGCTATTACTGTGATATTCACTGACGATATCAGAGTTGATATCACTTGTACTTGTGCTTAGCGAAGCAGAGTCACTCACGCTGGTACTATCGCTGATTGATTCACTAGCGCTCATGGAGACTGAATCTCGATCAGAGGCACTAAAGCTTTCACTCTGACTAGCCGAGTTGCTAGCACTCAGACTGTCGCTTGTTGACCCAGAATCACTTGATTCGGCGCTAAGTGATACTGAATCACGTTCACTATCACTGATGCTGGTGCTTTCGCTAGCTGATTCACTCACACTTAGGCTTTCGCTTGTTGAAGTCGAATCACTTACACTTGCACTATTTGACATTGAATCACGTTCACTATCGCTGATGCTGGTGCTTTCGCTAGCTGATTCACTCACACTTAGGCTTTCGCTTGTTGAAGTCGAATCACTTACACTTGCACTATCAGACATTGAACCACGTTCACTGTCACTAATGCTGGTACTTTCGCTAACAGATTCACTCACACTTAGGCTTTCGCTTGTTGAAGTCGAATCACTTACACTTGCACTATCAGACATTGAACCACGTTCACTGTCACTAATGCTGGTACTTTCGCTAACAGATTCACTCACACTTGTACTGTCACTTGTTGATGTCGAATCACTTACACTTGCACTATCAGATATTGAACCACGTTCACTGTCACTAATGCTGGTACTTTCACTAGCTGATTCGCTCATACTTGTACTGTCACTTTGACTGATTGATGTGCTTTCACTTGCAAAAATCGACTCACTTGTACTGAAGCTGCGGCTTTCTTCCGTAGAAACACTTGCACTTTCAGACTCAGAATCGCGAATGCTAGAACTGTTGCTTGTGCTTTCAGAAGCGGAGGCTTGATCGCTCGTACTCATAGATTGACTCAAACTTGTACTGTCACTTGAACTAACCGATTCGGAATCTCGGACACTTTCACTTGTACTAATGCTTTCGCTAATGGAGGTTGATTCGCTAGGTGTAACTTCCGTACTATTCCGCTCGCTTTCGCTAGTACTGATGCTGACGCTAACTGATTCACTGGTGCTAGAGCTTTGTGAATCACTTGTCGAAGCACTCACACTTTGAGATTCAATCACTTCTTGTTTTTCGCTAAGCGATGTGCTGATTGATGCCGATTCGCTTAGACTTGTACTAGTAGATTGTGAAATGCTGGTGCTCTCACTAACACTTGCCGAGACAGAATCATTTGTACTTGTACTGTCACTGGTTGAAAGGCTAGAACTGTTCGATCTTGAATATAGATCGCTTAAGCTATCACTTGCACTATCGCTATTGCTGAGTGATGTGCTTGCACTATCACTCGTACTGAAACTACGTGATTCGCTGGCACTTTCAGATCTAGATAGTAAATCACTTAGACTCGCGCTTAAACTTAAGCTGTTACTTACGCTCGTGCTACCGCTATAGCTTAGGCTATCACTTCTAGATTCACTTGCACTCTCTGATCTAGAAAGTAAATCACTTACACTCGTACTAGAACTTAAGCTGTCACTAGTTGATGTGCTCATGCTATTGCTTACACTATCACTCCGTGATTCGCTCGCACTGCTAGATTGAGAGTTCATTTCACTTAAACTTAAGCTAGAGCTGTTGCTGCCACTCAACGAAGTACTTGTGCTTTGGCTCAAGCTATTGCTCCGTGATTCACTGGCACTGGTTGAACGAGATAGTAATTCGCTCAAGCTAGTACTGCTACTTTCACTCGTACTAATTGATGTGCTGCTACTATAGCTTAGGCTATCACTCCGTGACTCGCTGGCACTGACTGATTGAGATAATTGTTCACTTAGACTTGTACTTGAACTCAAACTCGTGCTAGCTGAAGTACTTTGACTGAAACTATTACTTAGGCTATTACTTAAACTAATACCTTCGGAAAGTGAGTCACTTGTCAATTGGCTCAAACTATTACTCAAACTGTAGCTGTCGCTCGCACTAGTTGACGATGAATCACTTAATGAACTGCTAGTACTTGTGCTGAGACTTAGACTCGCAGAAGTACTACTACTGTAGCTTTGACTTTCACTTGCTAGTGATCTGCTTTCTGAAAGACTATCGCTATTGCTCAAGCTAGCACTGATTGACGATGAGTCGCTCATTGATGTACTGATACTCAAGCTTTCACTCATACTTTCAGAAGCACTATTACTAATACTTGTACTATCGCTAGTACTTGTACTTATGCTTGCTGAGGTGCTGCTACTGTAGCTAGTACTGTCACTAGTACTTAGACTAATACTTGCTGAGGTACTGCTGCTAAAGCTTTCACTCATACTTGAACGTGAATCACTAATTGACGTACTCAAACTATTCGATTCACTATTACTGCTACTTGTACTAATTGAAGCAGAGTCACTAACCGAAGTACTGACACTAGTACTCATGCTCAAGCTGGCTGAAGTACTGCTGCTATAGCTTTGACTTTCACTAGTCCGTGAATCGCTCACAGACGTACTAATGCTTGTTGATTCACTATTACTTGTACTTGTGCTACCGCTGTAGCTTGCAGAGTCGCTTGCACTTTGTGACATTAAACCACTAGTACTCAATGATGATGAATCACTTAGTGAAGTACTAATACTTGCTGACTCACTGTTACTAATACTTGTACTTACTGATAATGAGTCACTCAATGACGTACTCGTACTTGTTGACTCACTGTTGCTTACACTTGTGCTGCCACTAAAGCTTGTAGAATCGCTCGCACTTAATGACAACGAAGTACTTGTGCTTAGAGATAACGAGTCACTGATCGACGTACTTGCACTTGTTGATTCACTAGTACTTACGCTTGTGCTACCACTAAAGCTTGTAGAATCGCTCGCACTTTGTGATACTGAGATACTTGTGCTCAATGACGAAGAGGCACTGATGGACGTACTCAAGCTTGTTGATTCACTGTTACTGATGCTTGTACTTACAGACATTGAATCGCTAATTGAGGCACTTGTACTTGTCGAATCACTATCACTCACACTGGTACTTAACGATGATGAATCACTGATCGATGCGCTCAGGCTTGCTGATTCGCTGTTACTGATACTTGTACTTACAGACATTGAATCGCTGATCGACGTACTTGCACTTGTCGAGTCACTGTTGCTTACACTTGTACTTAGCGATGATGAATCACTTAATGACGTACTTACACTTGTGGAATCGCTACTGCTAACACTTGTGCTGCCGCTAAAGCTTGCTGAATCACTCGCACTTAAGGATGCCGAAATACTTGTACTCAATGATGATGAATCACTGATTGATGTGCTTGTAATTGCTGATTCACTGTTACTGATACTTGTACTTACTGATAACGAATCGCTGATCGACGTGCTTGTACTTGTCGAGTCACTGTTGCTTACACTTGTACTTAGCGATGATGAATCACTTAATGACGTACTTACACTTGTGGAATCGCTACTGCTAACACTTGTGCTTCCGCTAAAGCTTGCTGAATCACTCGCACTTAAGGATGCCGAAATACTTGTACTCAATGATGATGAATCACTGATCGACGTGCTCGTACTTATGGACTCACTGTTGCTTACACTTGTGCTGCCACTAAAGCTTGCTGAATCACTCGCACTTAGAGATGTCGAAATGCTTGTGCTCAATGATGATGAATCACTGATTGATGTGCTTGTACTTATCGACTCACTGTTACTGATGCTTGTACTTACAGACAATGAATCGCTGATCGACGTGCTTGTACTTATCGACTCACTATTACTTACGCTTGTGCTGCCACTAAAGCTTGCAGAATCACTCGCACTTAGAGATGTCGAAACACTTGTACTCAATGATGATGAATCACTGATTGATGTGCTCAGGCTTGTTGATTCACTGTTACTAATGCTTGTACTTACAGATAATGAATCGCTGATCGACGTGCTCGTACTTGTGGAATCACTGTTGCTTAGACTTGTGCTGCCACTAAAGCTTGTAGAATCGCTCGCACTTAATGATGTCGAAATGCTTGCACTTTGTGATGATGAGTCACTGATCGATGTGCTCAAGCTTGTCGACTCACTAACGCTTGTAGATGATGATTCGCTCACTGACGTACTTGAGCTTGTGGACTCACTGTTGCTTACGCTTGTGCTGCCACTGTAACTTGCGGAATCACTCGCACTTAGGGATGCTGAAATACTTGTACTCAATGATAGTGAATCACTGATCGACGTACTTGTACTTGTTGACTCACTATTACTTACACTTGTGCTACCACTAAAGCTTGCTGAATCACTCGCACTTAGAGATGTCGAAACACTTGTACTCAATGATGATGAATCACTGTTCGATGTGCTGTTGCTTGTTGATTCACTAATGCTTGTAGATGTTGATTCGCTCGATGACGTACTTGCGCTTGTGGAATCACTGTTACTTACACTTGTACTGCCGCTAAAGCTTGCTGAATCACTCGCACTTAGAGATGTCGAAATACTTGTGCTCAATGATGATGAATCACTGATTGACGTACTTTCACTTGCTGATTCACTGTTACTGATACTTGTACTTACAGACATTGAATCGCTGATCGACGTGCTGGTGCTTGTCGACTCACTATTACTTACACTTGTGCTGCCACTGAAGCTTGCTGAATCACTCGCACTTAGAGATGTCGAAACACTTGTACTCAATGATGATGAATCACTGTTCGATGTGCTGTTGCTTGTTGATTCACTAATGCTTGTAGATGTTGATTCGCTCGATGACGTACTTGCGCTTGTGGAATCACTGTTACTTACACTTGTACTGCCGCTAAAGCTTGCTGAATCACTCGCACTTAGAGATGTCGAAATACTTGTGCTCAATGATGATGAATCACTGATTGACGTACTTTCACTTGCTGATTCACTGTTACTGATACTTGTACTTACAGACATTGAATCGCTAATCGACGTGCTGGTGCTTGTGGAATCACTGTTGCTTACACTTGTGCTTCCACTAAAGCTTGCTGATTCACTCGCACTTAGAGATGTCGAAACACTTGTGCTCAATGATGATGAATCACTGACTGATGTGCTTGTACTTGCTGATTCGCTGTTACTGATGCTTGTACTTACTGATAATGAATCGCTAATCGACGTGCTCGTACTTGTGGACTCACTATTACTTACACTTGTGCTACCACTAAAGCTTGCTGATTCACTCGCACTTAGAGATGTCGAAACACTTGTACTCAATGATAATGAATCACTGATTGATGTGCTCAAGCTTGTTGACTCACTAACGCTTGTAGATGTTGATTCGCTCACTGACGTACTTGCGCTTGTCGACTCACTGTTGCTTACGCTTGTGCTACCACTAAAGCTTGCTGATTCACTCGCACTTAGGGATGTCGAAACACTTGTACTCAATGATAATGAATCACTGATTGATGTGCTCAAGCTTGCTGATTCACTGTTACTGATGCTTGTACTTACTGATAATGAATCGCTGATCGACGTGCTCGTACTTGTGGACTCACTGTTGCTTACACTTGTGCTGCCGCTAAAGCTTGCTGAATCACTCGCACTTAATGATGCCGAAATGCTTGTACTCAATGATGCAGAATCGCTGATTGACGTACTTTCACTTGCTGATTCGCTGTTACTGATGCTTGTACTTACTGATAATGAATCGCTAATCGACGTGCTCGTACTTGTGGAATCACTATTACTTACACTTGTGCTACCACTAAAGCTTGCTGAATCACTCGCACTTAGAGATGTCGAAATACTTGTGCTCAATGATGATGAATCACTGACTGATGTGCTCAGGCTTGCTGATTCACTGTTACTGATGCTTGTACTTACTGATAATGAATCGCTGATCGATGTGCTGGTGCTTGTCGACTCACTAATACTTGTAGATGTTGATTCACTACTTGACGTACTTGCACTTGTCGAATCACTGTTACTTACACTTGTGCTACCGCTAAAGCTTGCTGAATCACTCGCACTTAGGGAAGATGAAACACTTGTACTCAATGATGATGAATCACTAATTGATGTGCTCAAGCTTGTCGACTCACTGATACTTGTAGATGTTGATTCACTACTTGACGTACTTGCACTTGTCGAATCACTGTTACTTACACTTGTGCTACCGCTAAAGCTTGCTGATTCACTCGCACTTAGAGATGTCGAAATACTTGTGCTCAATGATGATGAATCACTGACTGATGTGCTCAGGCTTGCTGATTCGCTGTTACTGATACTTGTACTTACTGATAACGAATCGCTGATCGATGTGCTGGTGCTTGTTGACTCACTAATGCTTGCAGATGTTGATTCACTGCTTGACGTACTTGCGCTTGTGGAATCACTGTTGCTTACACTTGTACTACCACTGAAGCTTGCTGATTCACTCGCACTTAGGGAAGATGAAACACTTGTACTCAATGATGATGAATCACTAATTGATGTGCTCAAGCTTGTCGACTCACTGATACTTGTAGATGTTGATTCACTATTTGACGTACTTGTACTTGTCGAATCACTGTTACTTACACTTGTACTACCACTGTAACTTGCAGAATCACTCGCACTTAAGGATGTCGAAATGCTTGTACTCAATGATGCAGAATCGCTGATTGACGTACTTTCACTTGCTGATTCGCTGTTACTGATACTTGTACTTACTGATAACGAATCGCTGATCGACGTGCTGGTGCTTGTTGACTCACTAATACTTGCAGATGTTGATTCACTGCTTGACGTACTTGCGCTTGTGGAATCACTGTTGCTTACACTTGTACTACCACTGAAGCTTGCTGATTCACTCGCACTTAAGGAAGATGAAACACTTGTACTCAATGATAATGAATCGCTGATCGAGGTGCTCAAGCTTGTCGACTCACTGATACTTGTAGATGTTGATTCACTACTTGACGTACTTGCACTTGTCGAATCACTGTTACTTACACTTGTGCTACCGCTAAAGCTTGCTGATTCACTCGCACTTAGGGAAGATGAAACACTTGTACTCAATGATAATGAATCGCTGATCGAGGTGCTTGTGCTTGTGGATTCACTAATACTTACAGATGTTGATTCACTCACTGATGTACTTGCACTTGCCGAATCACTGTTACTGATACTTGTACTTACTGATAACGAATCGCTGATCGATGTGCTGGTGCTTGTCGACTCACTAATGCTTGCAGATGTTGATTCACTACTTGACGTACTTGCGCTTGTGGAATCACTGTTGCTTACACTTGTGCTACCACTGTAACTTGCAGAATCACTCGCACTTAGGGATGTCGAAATGCTTGTACTCAATGATGCAGAATCGCTGATTGACGTACTTTCACTTGTTGACTCACTAATACTTACTGAAAGTGAATTACTTGCAGATATACTTTCGCTTGCCGAATCGCTATTACTTACGCTCGTACTGCCGCTATAACTTGCAGAGTCACTTGCACTTAATGATGTCGAAATGCTGGCGCTCAATGAGGATGAATCACTAAGCGAGGTACTCAAACTCATTGACTCACTGTTACTTAATGATAATGAATCGCTAACTGATGTGCTGGTACTGATTGACTCGCTAATACTTACAGATGTTGATGCACTAGCTGACGTACTTACACTTGTGGAATCACTGTTACTTACACTTGTGCTGCCACTGAAGCTTGCTGATTCGCTAGTAGACTCACTATTGCTTTCACTAATGCTCAATGACATCGACATACTAATTGAATTTGAGATCGAGTCTGATTCCGATAAACTTTCTGATAAACTCATGCTAGCACTCAATGAATCAGAAATAGATTCGCTGAAACTAATGCTCTCACTAAGCGAAGAAGAATCAGATTCACTAATTGCGACAGATAATGATTCTGATGCTGAAATACTTTCTGATACTGAATCACTCTCTGACAATGATAGTGAAGTGGATTCACTGAGTGATTGCGAGAGTGAAACTGATACTGACTCAGATAAAGATAAACTTTCAGAATCACTCGTACTGTTGCTCAATGATCCAGAAACAGAGGCACTAAAGCTAGAACTATCACTTTCTGAATCTGACTCAGAAACACTAGCTGATATGGATAACGATTCTGATGCTGAAAGACTTTCTGACATTGAATCACTATCCGACAATGAAATCGATGTTGAAATACTTTCAGATAGGGATTCTGATAAAGATTCTGAATCACTAAGCGAAATTGAAAGAGACATTGATTCACTTTCTGAGATAGAGGTCGATGACGAGCCACTCTCTGAGTCCGACACTGAAATAGATTCACTTGTTGAAAGAGACGCTGATTCTGAGTCACTCAATGAGATCGAAACCGATTCTGAATCACTTAAAGAAGTTGAAGTAGAGATTGATGTTGATAATGATTCAGATGTCGAATCATTCATATCAGATTCACTTTCTGAAATAGACGATGACAACGAGTCACTCTCTGATTCTGAAACTGAAACAGACTCACTCATTGATGTAGACATTGATTCTGAATCACTAACAGAGATCGATTCTGATAAAGAGTCACTTTCTGAAATCGATTGAGAAAGAGAAACACTTTCTGATTCTGAAGTAGAAGTAATAATGGATTCTGATAATGATTCACTTCCCGAAACAGACTCTGAAGTAGACAAAGATACCGGATCTTGTTCATAATTGACCGTGAACATCTGAGGTGAAGAATCCATTTGAGATGCTCCATTACTGGTGGTGTCAAAAGTTTGATTGGCAGCCATAGCTTCCGCTAATGTATTGTAGACTACTCCATCTGGTCCTGTAACCGTATAAATGTATCCATTTCTCTCTAAATCTGCATCTGTTACACCAAGAGTGATACTTTCGTTTGAAACGCCAGAAGTACCATATTTTCCAACAGTGACTGTTCCCGGGATTTGCTCAAATGCTTCCCCTGTAGCAGGATCTGATTCCGGTTGATTATTTCCAACGACACCGACTTCTTGATAAGACGGATAGAGAGTGATCGTAATAAACTGTTGATCACTATCTGTCGTACTACCATTATTGCTAGTATTATCAAAAACAAATGTCCCTGTTTGATCTGCATAATAACCGGTTTGAGTGAGGTAATCCGCAATTAAATCCTCATAACTTATTTCTTGGCCGGTCGTCCCATTGATGGCAACTGTGCCAGTTTGGTTTTGTAATGGACGACCATCTGAATTAACAAATGTTACGTTGACTGTTTGTGTGTCTGCTACAACATAAATAGTGGTTAGACTCGCTCCAGTACCGACTGTAGTAGATCCAGGCTGTACATTACCATTTAATACTGCACCTGTTGCATAATAGTAACCAGGAGGTAAATTCGTCGAAGTATAGTAACTATTGGTCCAATCAATAACATTCCCGTAGTTTGCAGGAACTCTATCTGTTCCTGAAGCTTCGGTACCAGCATTCATGTACTCAGAAGAGATCACTTGACCTGTCTTAACGTCAACATATTGGTACTGAACCGAATTATTAGCAACACCGTATACATAAATATTATAGGTATAATTGGTGTTTTCCATCGGAACGATCGCAACTGTCGCTTGTCCATAACTATCCCCATTATCGGCATTAGTCGTACTATCTCCGCCACTTTGGCCATCGTTTTTCGCAGAACTAGCGACTTGAGTACCAATTGCCCACATATAATTATCAGGCATTAGATCATTGGCATACTCCAACGTTTGCAAATCAAGATACTCACCAATGTAATTAACGTCTGGATCAATTGGCATATCAACAGTTTTGATAATATTGCCATACTGATCAACATAGTTTACAGTTACAGTTCCTGGTGCAATAGCAACAGTCGCTAATTCACGGGTAGAAGTATCTACAATATTAGATGTAGTAACATTTCCAGCCGTATCTTTAATGGTGGTTGTCGTACCTGAAATAGTCATCTCTACGAATTTTAAGTTACGGTTTCCTTCTGGAGCAGCGGTTTGGCTACTGCTGCCCTGCCATGTACTAATCTGAGAATTATTCATGACAAATGTTCCCGAACCTGTAATCAATCGGCCAGCCGAAACAGCTCCTGAAGAAGTTAAACGTGCTAAGTGCAATGCTCGCGGTGAAATAAAGCGAATGGTTGCGCCAGAATCAACGTTTACAACAGTATTGGCATTCCATTGTTGCAAATCAAGTACCGTTCCTGCATTAAATGTAACAACCGCTCTATTTGTGACATTCAGCGAGTTAGAACCTACTGTACGCGTAGCCGTCATTTGTAAATTTTGTCCAAAAGTTGCAGTTCGGTCATTTGATTGACTTCCTGAATAACGAGAAAAATCAAGGAGCATTTGGAAGCCGTCTTGTTTCCAGGTTACGTCATCTCCAACAGTGATTGAGTTAAATCCATAATAGACAAGGGGATAGTTGTTACTATTATAGGTACTAAGTTCGTTCCCAATAATTGTCGCTCCATCACCTACTTTAAAGGTATGGTTGAATCCTGTATCACTCGCATTGTTCCCTCGGATGGCCATATAGTAAAACATGGAATAACCAGTGGTACCAGCTGTTCGATTCAACTCTACATGGGATCCGTTAGCGATAGCTACTTCCCCAATTTGCATCAATTCTTGTTTTACATTGGCAACGATTTTGCCTGATAAAGTCACTTGACTATCCTCAGCATCCAGTAGTCGTCGTGGTTGATAAGCAGTATCTGTTCCGCTAACACCATCTCGTCCTTCGAGAGTGACATTATCGATATTGAAGTACCAGTATCCATAACCACCTGTTGCCGACCTTGAATCGATCACAGCGTCCGCTGTACCTGTCCCACTGTCTCCTGAGTTGGTGCCTGACTGCCAATGAATCAAGTTAATATTTGTGATCGTAAAAATTGAACCGCGAACCGTAGAACTTGCCCCTACATTAAACGCTGCTCCTGCCATATTGACTGTAAAACCATTCCCGTCAATAATCACACTCGTTTCGCGCCAACCCAAATCACGAGTTGCCACATTGGTAGCTGCTGTAATATTGGCGGTTACCTCGATATAGGTAATCGAAGAATTTCCATATGCTGCTTTTAAGGTAGCCCAGTCAGTAACTGCGGCATAAGTGCCATTAGCAATAGCGGTTTGCTTATATAAATCTTTATTCTTCACTTGGTCTGGCACATCAACTGTTACCCCAGAAGGTGAATTGGTTTTATTTCCATCATTGATTGCCTGCTCAAATTCTTCTCGACCCATATCCGGATCTGCAGAAACATTGATTTTAATGATCTGCCCCGATTGGGTGGTAATTGCAAAACTTGCAATCAAATTATTGGCACTAGCATATTGTTGCGCTGCCCGTATCAAAGATGTACTTGGCGAATTGCCATCTTTGACTACTATCTCTAATGAATTCGTTGTAGTGTCAACCGACGCTTGTACTTTCTTCGGCACTAATTGATCAAAGAGCTCTTGTGCTTTTTGTGATTCTACTTTATTTTTTTCGGAGACTGTTTGTTTTGGTGGGTTCTTTTGACTTACTGACGTTGAATGAGAGACGCTGGTAGATCGTGACATCGATAGACTAGTCGATTCTGATGCACTTGACGACAACGAACCACTTTCTGAAATCGAGGTACTTTCTGAGATACTCAAACTCTCTGATTCAGACACACTCTCCTCCTCGGAAAGGCTCATTGATTCAGAAGTGCTTTGGGATTCTTCAATAGTGGTAACATTGTTTTCAATTTCTGAATCACTCACACTCTGTGATTCGGTTAAACTAGTTGACTCTGTTGCACTTTGTGACTGGGTAATACTTTCGGATTCAGAAAAACTATCCGATGGCTGTGTGCTTTCAGATTGAGAAGTAGCTTCACTTTCTTGTGTCGATGAAGCCGGTATTTTGGTCGTCGTTTTATTTGCCAAGACATTCTCGGCATTTGCTTCTTTACTTGCATCTAATGGCGGTGTGATTTCTGAAGCATGTGCCACGATTGGCGCGATACTCAATCCAGCAATGCCAGTAAAAGAAGTGATCGTTGCATAGACCCAATGTTTTCCGCTTTTATACATCTTGTAGCGTTCACTTTTATTGGAGCGTAACAACTTTCGATAATTATTCTTTTTACTCATTACGTTTATTTTTCTCCCCTTTCGTAAAAATGTTTTATAAACTTCCCCAAGTCCTATTTATTTAGAAGATAGGATAACTAATTATTTCATAGCTAGTAAAAAAGTTACGTTTTGTCCCAGAATCGGGACAAAAAAAAGCAACCTCTCCAATAGAAGAGGTTACTCCACTTGAAATTCCTGTTGGACAAGCTTTAAAGCAGCTGCGATCGTATCGTCCATATCATAATAGCGATAGCTGGCTAGGCGCCCACCAAACAAACAATTTTTTTGCTGTTGCGCTAATTTTTCATACTTGCGATACAATGCATTATTGCTTTGATCGTTAATTGGGTAGTAAGGAATATCTCCTTTCTTCCACTCTTTCGGGTATTCTTTAGTGATAACTGTTCTTTTTGACACCACTGGACAAAAATGTTTATGCTCAATGATTCGCGTATAGGGCGTTTGACTGTCTGTAAAGTTCATGACGGCTGTTCCTTGGTAATTATCCGTGTTATAGACTTCAGTTTCAAAATGTAAAGACCGATAGGCCAACTCGCCATAACAATAATCGAAATATTGATCAATCATTCCAGTATAAACAATGTTCTTAGAAGAGGATTCATGTCGTGTGCGATCTGCAAAAAAATCAGTCTCTAAAGAAACATCAATCAGTGGATGTGTAAGCATTTTTTGAATCATTTGTGTATAACCCAATTTAGGTATTCCTTGAAAAATATCCGTAAAATAATTGTTGTTAAAGGTATACCGGATCGGCAGCCTTTTGATAATAAAAGAAGGAAGAAGATCGCATTCTCGTCCCCACTGTTTTTCAGTGTAGCCTTTGATCAGCTTATGATAGATGTCTGGTCCGACTAAAGAAAGAGCCTGTTCTTCTAAATTTCGTGGTCTTTTTATTCTTGTCTTTTCAATTTGAGTCATTATTTTGGTACGAGCTTCAGCAGGATTTTTGGTTCCCCACAGTTGGTAAAATGTGTTCATATTAAAAGGAAGATTATATAGCTCGCCTTGATAGTTTGCAATAGGAGCATGAATGTAGGGATAGAATTCAGTAAACTGATTGATATAGTCCCAAATTTTTTTACTCGATGTATGAAAAATATGCGCACCATACTTATGTACGTCGATTCCTGCTTGTTTTTCTGTATAACAATTACCGCCAATATGTGTCCGTTTTTCCAACATTTTCACTGTATGTCCCCGTTTCGCTGCTTCATGAGCAAAAACTGAGCCAAAAAGACCTGTACCAACGATCAAATAATCATAAGCCATTTTTTTCTCCTAAAAACTATTTTCTTTTATTATAGGATTTTGATAAGTCAGAACTATAATTTCTTTTTTTTGAAAAAGAAAATATAGAAGAAATGACTACCTTCTGTTATCTTAAATGATTGGTCATTGTCTGCACTGAATGAATCGAGGCAACAAAAAAGCTCTGAAATCGCAGCAGCTGACTGTTAAATCAACCGCTGCTCTTTCAGAGCAAAGCAATAATCGAAAGATTATTTATTTTTTAAGTTGTAGAAAGCTTGCAAGCCTTTGTATTCAGCAACTTCACCAAGTTGGTCTTCGATACGTAGTAATTGGTTGTATTTTGCAATACGGTCAGTACGTGAAAGAGAACCAGTTTTGATTTGGCCAGCGTTTGTTGCAACAGCGATATCAGAGATTGTTGAATCTTCTGTTTCACCTGAACGGTGAGAAACTACTGCAGTGTATCCAGCTTCTTTCGCCATTTCGATTGCATTGAATGTTTCAGTCAATGTACCGATTTGGTTAACTTTGATAAGGATTGAGTTACCGATACCGTTTTTGATTCCTTTTTCAAGGATTTCAGTATTTGTAACAAACAAGTCATCCCCTACTAATTGAACTTTGTCGCCTAAGCGTTCAGTTAATAGTTTCCAACCATCCCAATCGTTTTCATCCATACCGTCTTCGATAGTGATGATTGGGTATTTGTTAACTAATTCTTCTAAGTAGTCAACTTGTTCAGCAGCAGTACGTTTTACGCCGTTTTCGCCTTCAAATTTAGAGTAGTCGTAAACACCGTTTTCGTAGAATTCTGATGATGCACAGTCAAATCCTAGATATACATCTTTACCTGGTTCTAAACCAGCAGCTTTGATTGCTTCTAAGATTGTTTCAACACCGTCTTCAGTTCCTTCAAAACGAGGAGCGAAACCACCTTCGTCACCTACTGAAGTTTCTAAACCACGTTTAGACAAGATTGATTTCAAAGCGTGGAATACTTCAGTACCCCAACGTAAGCCTTCTTTGAATGTAGGTGCGCCTACAGGCAAGATCATGAATTCTTGGAAAGCGATTGGTGCGTCAGAGTGAGAACCACCGTTGATGATGTTCATCATAGGAGTTGGCAATACTTTTGTATTGAATCCGCCTAAGTAGTGGTATAAAGGTACTTCTAGGTAATCAGCAGCTGCACGAGCAACAGCGATAGAAACACCAAGAATCGCGTTTGCGCCTAATTTGCCTTTGTTAGGAGTTCCGTCTAAAGCGATCATTGCTTTATCGATAGCCATTTGGTCACGTACATCGTAGCCGATGATAGCTTCTGCAATGATGTTATTTACATTGTCAACTGCTTTCGTTACACCTTTACCGCCATAACGAGCTTTGTCGCCATCACGTAATTCAACTGCTTCGTGTTCACCTGTTGAAGCTCCTGAAGGAACCATTCCGCGGCCGAAAGCACCTGATTCTGTGTAGACTTCTACTTCGATAGTTGGGTTACCACGTGAGTCTAAGACTTCGCGTGCGTAAACATCAGTAATAATTGACATGTTTTGTCTCTCCTTTGAGTTTGTTTTATCTTAAGGGGAATACCCCTTGCGAACAACTTAATTGTAGTGAAAAAATCACGATTCTGCAAATGTTATTTTCATGAAAATGAAATTATTTTACAGCATCTAATAATGCTAGGAATGAATCAGCTTGCAAGCTTGCGCCGCCAACTAATGCTCCGTCAACATTTTCTTTTGCCATGTATTCAGCAATGTTTTCAGGTTTTACAGAACCGCCGTATTGGATACGCACGCTATCTGAAACTTCTTTGCCGTATAATTTTTCAACGGTTTTGCGGACAACGCCACAAATTTCGTCTGCGATGTTTGCATCCGCTGATTTACCAGTACCGATTGCCCAGATTGGTTCGTAAGCAATCACAAGATTACTTACTTGACCGTCTGTTAAACCGTCTAAGCCAGCAGTGATTTGTCCTTCGATCCACTCCGCTGTTTTGCCAGCTTCATAGGTTTCTAAAGATTCACCACAGCATAGGATTGGAATCATGCCGTTTGCAAAGATTGCTTTGGCTTTTTTGTTGATGTCTTCATCTGTCTCATGGAAGTATTCACGACGTTCTGAATGACCAATGATGACATAGTCAACACCTAGATCTGCTAAAGCTGCTGGTGAAGTTTCGCCAGTAAAGGCACCTTCATTTTCCCAGTAGCTGTTTTGAGCAGCAATTTTTAATTCTGTTCCTTCAGCAGCATTCACTAATGTTTCTAAGAATAAAGCTGGCGAACCGATCACAGAGTCAACTGTCTCGTTGCTAGGAATTTTTGTTTTGACTGCTTCAGCAAATTCTTTTGCTTCTTTCGCAGTTTTGTTCATTTTCCAGTTTCCGGCAATAATTGGTTTGCGCATGTTCTGGCACTCCTTTTCGTTATCAAGCGTGCAAAGAAAGTTCTTTGCACGGCTTGTCATTGATTATTTATCGTTGATCGCAGCTAGGCCAGGAAGTGTTTTTCCTTCTAGCAATTCAAGGCTGGCACCGCCACCTGTTGAGATGTGGGTAAATTTGTCAGCAAACCCTAATTGTTCTGCTGCAGCTGCAGAGTCACCGCCACCGATGATCGTTGTTGCATCTTCAAGGTTGGCAATTGCTTCACAAACACCAATCGTACCGTTTGCGAAGTTAGACATTTCAAACACACCCATAGGTCCGTTCCAAACGACTGTTTTTGCGCCTTTTAATGTTTCAGCAAACAAAGCGATGGTTTCAGGTCCGATATCTAAGCCCATTTGTCCTTCAGGAACATCACCAGTATGTTCTTCTGTTGGGACATCATTTGAAAATTCAGCAGCAGTGATTGAATCAACTGGTAATACTAATTTATCGCCAGCTTTTTCGATCAATTCTTTTGCTAATTCTACTTTATCTGCTTCCACAAGAGAATTACCGATTTCCATGCCTTTTGCTTTGTAGAACGTATACGTCATTCCGCCGCCGATCAAGATTTTGTCTGCTTTAGGAATCAAGTTTTCGATTACGCCGATTTTATCAGATACTTTTGCTCCACCAAGAATCGCGATCATTGGACGTTTTGGTTCTTCGACTGCTTCCCCGATGAATTTGATTTCTTTTTCCATTAAGAAACCAGCAACTGTTGGGATACCTGTTGAAGCGATCCCTACGTTTGAAGCGTGTGCGCGGTGTGCGGTACCAAAGGCATCATTTACAAAAACATCGCCTAAAGAAGCCCAGTATTTGCCTAGTTCAGGATCGTTTTTGCTTTCTTTTTTGCCATCGATGTCTTCAAAACGAGTGTTTTCAAAAACAACGACATCGCCATCTTGCATGTTGTTGATCGCTGCTTCTAATTTTTCGCCGCGGGTTTCATCAACGAATGTTACTTCTTTGCCTAACAATTCGCCAAGACGTTTCGCAACTGGCGCTAAAGATTTTCCAGCTTTATCTGCTTCTTCTTTCACACGACCTAAGTGTGAGAAAAGAATTGCTTTTCCGCCGTTTTCGATCACATAATTGATTGTTGGTAATGCTGCTTTGATCCGTGTATCATCTCCGATCACTCCATCTTTCAATGGAACGTTGAAGTCCACACGTACAAGAACTTTTTTATCTTTTAAATCGATATCTTGAACTGTCATTTTAGCCATGAACAGATTCCTCCTAGCATAATTGTTAAAAAAAGCGGAGAAGCGCGATGCTTCCCCGCTTTCTCTTGCGATGGTTTAAATTAAAGTCGTTCGCAACTCTTATAGGTTAGCGAAGTATTCTAAAGTACGTACTAATTGTGCAGTGTATGACATTTCATTGTCGTACCAAGCAACAGTTTTAACTAATTGTTTGTCGCCAACAGTCATAACTTTTGTTTGAGTTGCATCAAATAATGAACCGTAAGTCATACCAACGATATCAGAAGAAACGATTTCGTCTGTGTTGTAACCGTAAGATTCGTTTGAAGCTTCTTTCATTGCTGCATTGATTTCATCAACAGTTACTTCTTTGTCAAGAACAGTAACTAATTCAGTTAATGAACCAGTTGCAACAGGAACACGTTGAGCAGCACCATCTAATTTGCCGTTCAATTCTGGGATTACTAAGCCGATCGCTTTAGCAGCACCAGTTGAGTTAGGCACGATGTTTGCAGCAGCAGCACGGGCACGGCGGAAGTCACCTTTAGGGTGTGGTCCGTCTAGAGTCATTTGGTCACCTGTGTAAGCATGGATTGTAGTCATTAATCCTTCAATCACACCAAATTTGTCGTTCAATGTTTTCGCCATAGGAGCTAAACAGTTTGTTGTACATGAAGCACCAGAGATAACTGTTTCTTCACCTGTTAAAGTTTCATGGTTTGTGTTGTAAACGATTGTTGGAACATCGTTTCCACCAGGAGCTGAGATAACTACACGTTTTGCACCAGCTGTTAAATGTTTTTCAGCAGCTGCTTTAGAAGTGAAGAATCCAGTACATTCTAACACGATTTCAACACCTAGTTCGCCCCAAGGCAATTCTTCAGGGTTGCGGTTAGCTAAAACTTTGATTTCGTTTCCGTTCACATTGAATGAACCTTCGTGAACTTCAACTGTACCGTTGAAACGTCCTTGTGTTGTATCATATTTTAACAAGTGAGCTAACATTTTAGCGTCTGTTAAGTCATTGATAGCCACAACTTCGATTCCTTCTACTTCTTGGATACGACGAAATGCTAAGCGTCCGATACGTCCAAATCCATTAATACCTACTTTAACTGTCATTTAAGATTTCCTCCTTATGAAAATCATAAAAATATTTATTTTAAAGGGTTGCCCCTTTTAAAATCTCATTTGCGCAAGCTTCATCGGTGATGAGCCAGGTTTGTTTTGGTGCATTTTTCATGTATGCATTGACCGCTTTGGCTTTTGATTGTCCGCCAGCGACCGCAAAAATGATTGGGACTTTTTGTAAATCTTTTAATTGAAGTCCGATTCGAGGAACTTTGTAAACGACCTCGCCTGCTTCGTTAAAGAAATACCCAAAGGATTCTGCAACTGCATTTTTTTGTTTCAACATCAGAATTTCTTGTTCTGACATTTTTCTTCGAGCCGCCATATGCAACGCCCGTCCAATACTATGAATAACACAATTTGCTTGACTTATCAAGTTTAAGACATCAACGATGGCGGGTTCTTTCAAGAGAAACTCGTAGGTGTTCATGCTTAATTGTTCTGGTACAAACAAGGAGCGATAATCGCCATTTGTCTGCATTGCCATCACCGAGCTGACAGAGTTTGCTTGCACGTTGACTGATTCTCCGATACCACCACGGGCTGGAACAAACAAGTTATGACGTTTGGCGGTTTCCAAATTACCCAATTCCTCGGCAACTTTCGCCATTGTCGTCCCTCCCATTACTGCGATGGTGTTTTTGCCTTCTGGCAATAAGAGATCCAACGATTCATTCAGCAACTGGCCAAATTCAGCAATAACTTTCGGTTGTCGATCACCATCGCCGCTCGCAATCAAACAACGTTCGATGCCAAAGGTCTCTGATAATCGTTTCTCGATTTGGTGCATTCCGAACAGCTGATCCATCAGTGCACCAATCTTCGTGTACACTTCTTCTCCGTAGGCGGTCAATTGCATGCCGCTTTTTGAAGAGTCGATCAGTTTCAGCTTTTTAAGGATATCTGTTTCCGTCCTCAACACGCGTTCCGTCATTGATAAACTTTCCGAAAGTGTCCGGCGGCCAACGGGCTGCATCCAATAAATATTTCTTAAGATACGGTAACGTTCCTGGAGTACAGCGAGAATATCCGGGGTGATTGCCTCAATCAATTTTAATTCATCGAGCATTTTATATCCTCCCGTTGGACAATTTTCGTCCTACAATGACTTAAAATGACCCATCGATTGCAAAAAAAATTTAAATCTGTTTCCTACACCAATAATAGTAGCACTTATCGCCTTGATACGCAACTATTTCAGTCACAAAATCTTGCTTTTCATAAAATCGTCATAATTTGAAAAAGAGGAAAGGATCGATAAAAAAAGGAAAGGCTTTGCTGCCTTCCCTACTCATCGTTAATAGTAAGTTTTGCTTTACTCGAATCGTTTCCGCTTGGAAGAACCAGGGATATTCATGGCTTCACGATACTTTGCCACCGTTCGTCTAGAAATATCGATGCCTTGGGCTTTGAGGGCATCTGTCAACTTTTGGTCTGACAATGGTTTGTTTTTATTTTCTTCATTGATCAGTGCTTTTAGCTGCTGTTTGATCGATGCCGTCGTCAGGTCATCACCGCTTTCTTGCGTCGAAACTTTCTGTCCAAAGAATAGTTTTAATTCAAACACCCCAAAGGAGGTCTCCAAGTATTTCCCATTGACTGCCCGGCTGACCGTTGATTCATGAATTCCTAATTCTTCGGCAACTTCTCTTAAAACCAATGGCTTTAATGGTCGATCTGGTTGAGTGAAAAACTCCTTTTGCCGCGCAACGATCTGCACCCCGACACGATAGATGGTATCCCCTCGTTGCAGCAAGGTCTTCTTTAACCACTCGAACTCTTGGGCTTTATTGTCTAAATAACTTAAGACTTCTGGATCACCGCTTTGCTTCAATTGGTCAAAGTACTGCTGCTGAAAGCGAACCTCTGGTAAGGCGCGTTTGTTTGATTTCACGATCGGTTGTCCTTTTTCAACCGTCACTCGCAGGTCAGGAACGATGTAAAGCCCATCGGTCGACCCAAACGCCGCCCCTGGTGTGGGGGTCAATGTTTGAACATAATCAAAGACCTTTTGAATCTCAGTTAATGGAATCTGCAGCGCTTTGCTGATTTTGTCCCACTTGCGCTCTGCCATTTCCGTGAAGAATTCTTCTAAAATGAGATAAGCCATTGGCGGCGCATAGTCATCTCTTTCCGTTTGCAGCATCAAACACTCTCTTAGATCACGAGCACCGACTCCTGCCGGATCCAGTTGCTGGATCAAGGTTAAAGCATCAAGCATTTGGATCGGCGTCCCCCCGACAAGCTTCCCAGCTTCTTCCAAATCAATCGTCAAAAAGCCGTTTAAATCAATGTACTCGACTAAAAATAAAACGATCGTCCGCAAAAAGGTGTCGCGGTAATTTAAATGAACTTGATCAATGAGGTGTTCGAATAAAGACGTGTGCTGATCAGGGATCTGGCTTAAGTAATCCATTATTTGTTCTGACGAGCCGCTGCTCTTGCTTGGTGTGATGGGCGAATCATATTCCCCCAGATCAATCAACGGATTTTCTAATGCCTGGTTATCTATGAAGGACAATAATTCATCTGCAGAAAATTGCAGCACTTGGATCGATTGCTGTAATTTCTGCGTCATAGCAAGCTTTTGCGTCTGTTTTTGTTGTTGTGAAAATTGCTGTTGAAATTTCATCATTCTACCTCTTGTTTTTTTCACTGAAATTGGTTAAACTAATATTTGTGCTTCGCGCCTTTAGTGTAGTGGATATCACGTAAGATTCCGGTTCTTGAGACGGGGGTTCGATTCCCTCAAGGCGCGTTTTTTCTTTTCGTTACAAGTATACTCGATTCAAATCAATAATTCAAAAGCACTTAGGGACCGCTGATGCGGTTCCTTTTTTATTTGTATCTATGTAAGAAGGCGAACTCGTCCTTCAACGATTAAAAGCTGCTTGCAGCCATAAGGCGAAAAAAAGAAGAGGATTACTCCTCTTCTTCCTCTTCATCCGCAAAATCATCTTCATCATCGTCATCGATAATGGTGAGATCTTCCTCAATGCTGTCAGGTAATTCTTCTTCATCATCGGTGCTATTGTCGGCGCCGATTTCTTGCAAGTCTGAATTGTATGCCGAGATTTCTTCATCCTCGTCATCATCATCATCAAAGAGATCATCTTCTTCGTCATCTGACAAATCAGTATCCTCAGGATCATCATCGTTATAATCGATTGCATCTTCATCATCGTTGATAAAGGCATTGACTTTTTTACGTTTGCGACGACGTGGTGTATCTTCATCCTCGTCTTCGATGCCATGGTTGACTTCTTCATCGATCGAATCAATGGCGTACCATGAACGTAAGCCCCAACGATTGTCGCCTAAAGAAATAAAACTACCGTCGATATTCAAGTCTGTATAAAACTGCGCCAATGAATCACGAATCTCGCTGTCTGAAGTTTCAAGATAGTTTTGAATTTGGTTGACCAAATCAGAAAAATCCATCACGTCACCGCGCTGCTCTAAAATCGCATGGGCAACTTCAATCATCGACAATTCGTTTTTATTTACACCTTCAAATACATTAATTTCCAAACGGGACACGTCCTTTCACAGTCTACTCCTAATCATACAAAATTACGTCTCAAATTGCAATTTTTTCTTTCAATTTCCCTTTGATTAAGCGGTAAATTCTAAAGACAGTTTGTATTCGCCGACTTTGTCAGCAGCCATGAACAAGTCATAATCGATATCGATCTTTCCCGAGTATGGACGGTCTTTCAAGCTAACGTGCAAGTGATTGGTGAAGGTGTGGAACATCATCAAGCCATACGGGGTTTGATAACTCGTCTCTAAACGTTCCTTATAAGAAAATTTCAAGCGCATGCGCATTTCCCCTGAGCGAATCAATTGAATCAATCCGTCTGGCATAATTTTCATCGTAACGGGAATGTCGGTGCCGTCTGGCTGGATCTCTTTGTAACGGAGATATAAGGTATCACCGATCTTGACTGCTTGTCCTTGCAGATCAAACAGAAAGTTCTCTGTTTCCCCTGCTTGACGTACATTGGTTGTTAAATGAATCGAGATTGGGATTCCTTTTGATAATTCTTGCATGTACGTGTGCCTCCTTTGAAGATTTCAGTTTCATTCTTGCTTTTTTTCATTCGTTTGTCAATCATTTCAGTTGATTCTCCTTAGTCTATTTCTTCATTGAAAATAAAAAAAGAAAACAATAGCAAGTTTTCATTCTTTTCTCCAAGTAATTTTCCAAGAATCGTATATAATAAGGATAACAGGTATTTTAAAGGAGTTTAACCGATTTGACTATCTATGTAATGGATCAAACCTTACCACGTATCCACAATCCTTATGAGCCGTTTGCCTTCACCGATGTTGCCACCGAAGTTGCTGGCAAACAGGAACAAGTTTATTGTCATTTTTGGCAGTTGTCCGATACGATGATTTTAGGCATGAAAGATACCCGGCTGCCTTTTTTGACAGATGGTCTGCAGGTTTTGAAAGAAGCTGGCTATGCCTCGATCATACGCAACTCAGGGGGGCTTGGCGTAATTAATGATGCCGGTATTTTGAATGTCTCCCTCATCTTCCCTAAACATTTGGCTGCCACCACAGATGCAGCCTATGAAATGATGGCGACATTGCTGCAAACCGCCTTTCCTGAGCGGACAATTTTGGCTTATGAAATTGCTGACTCGTATTGCCCAGGCACCTATGACCTGAGTATTGATGGGAAAAAAATTGCTGGTACAGCACAACGACGAATCAAAGACGGCGTGGCTGTCATGATGTATCTGAGTGTCAACGGCGACCAACCAGCCCGCGGCTCTCTCGTTCGTCGTTTTTACCAAGCAGGTTTGAAAGAGCGCTTTGGTACAGATGGCTATCCAGCCGTCAATCCTGCGAGCATGACCACTTTAGAAGCGGCCCTCGGCCGTAAGTTTACCACACACGAGGTGACTGACCGCTTGCAAAAAGCCCTGCTTTCCTTGATCACAGACCAATCCCTATATCCGCTTGAATCACTGGATCAATGGCGGACAGAAAATAACCTTAGCGAACAAATGCAGCAACGCTTAGCTGGCATGGAAAAGCGAAACCAACCAATAAAGGAGTTTAGCGATGAGCCTACCATATAAATATCAAACCTTAGCGATAGAAAAAGTATTTCGTGATCCTGTTCATAACTATGTCCATGTACAGCACCAAGTGATTTTAGATTTGATCAATTCCAAAGAAGTGCAGCGTTTGCGGCGCATCAAACAGCTTGGAACTGCTTCCTTTACCTTTCACGGAGCAGAACATAGCCGCTTTTCTCACTCCTTGGGCGTTTATGAAATCAGCCGTCGCATTTGCGATATTTTCCAACGCAATTATTCCCTTGAAAAAGTCGGACCAAACGGCTGGGATGATAAAGAGCGTTTAGTGACCTTGTGTGCAGCATTGCTTCATGATGTGGGCCACGGACCATACTCCCACACCTTTGAGCACATTTTCCATACAGACCATGAAGCCATCACAGTGGCGATCATTACTTCTCCTGAAACGGAAGTTCATCAGATATTGAACCGAGTGGAAGCTGGATTTCCTGAGAAAGTCGCAAGTGTTATCACTAAAACTTATCCAAATCCTCAAGTCGTTCAAATGATTTCTAGTCAAATCGATGCTGATCGGATGGACTACTTGCTGCGCGATGCTTATTTTACCGGCACTGAATACGGCACGTTTGATCTGACCCGAATTTTACGAGTGATTCGTCCGTACGAAGGCGGTATTGCTTTTTCTATGAATGGCATGCACGCTGTGGAGGACTACATCGTCAGTCGTTACCAGATGTATGTGCAAGTTTATTTCCATGCGAGTTCTCGAGGGATGGAAGTGATCTTAGCCCATTTGCTGGATCGAGCTGCAGAACTGTATCAAGTGGATTCAGAATTGTTTCAAGGCCATTCGCAGCTGCTTCTCCCATTTTTAAAACAAGAATTCACCTTAGATGAATACTTGAAACTCGACGATGGCGTTCTGAATACCTACTTTACCCAATGGACGGAAGAAAATGATCCGATCCTCAGCGATTTGGCCAAGCGGTTCTTAAATCGTAAACCGTTGAAATCCGCCCGCTTTGACGATGAGACGCAGTTGCCTATGATTGAAGAAATGCAGGGACTGGTGGAAAAAGTCGGCTTCAATCCCCGCTATTATACTGCCATCAATTCAAGCTTCGATCTGCCTTATGATTTTTATCGGCCGACTTCAGGCAAACATCGGACACAAATCGAATTACAGGAAAAAGATGGTTCCCTTGTGGAATTATCCCAAGCCAGTCAGCTAGTTGCAGCTTTAGCGGGACAAACCCAAGGTGACCAACGCTTTTATTTTCCAAAAGAAATGATTGACCCCAACATCCAAAATCACTATGATTTATTTGGAGAGACGTATCAAGAGTTTGCCAAGCACATTCGCAATGGTGCTTTGATCAAACCAAGCCACTAGGAGGAACTTATGAGTATCAAATTGATCGCCATCGATATCGATGGTACCCTGTTGAACAACGACCGCAAGATCACCCCAGCCGTTTACAAGGCATTGAAAGACGCTGAAAAGCAAGGTGTACGCATCGTTTTGTGTACGGGACGCCCTTTAACTGGTGTCCAAGATTTATTAAAGGAACTAGACTTATTTACGGACAATGATTTCGTTATTACTTATAATGGCTCTTTGGTTCAAAAAACCAAAAACCAAGAGATCATCTCTGAATTCGGCTTGTCCCAAGATGACTATCTCTTTGTTGAGATGACTGCGAGAAAATTAGGGGTTCATCTTCATGTAGAAACCGAAGATACCATGTATACCGCTAACCGCGATATCAGTCCTTATACGATTTATGAAGCCTTCTTAGTCAACATGCCATTGAAATATCGGACACCAGAAGAAATGACTGCTGACTTGAATATCATCAAAATGATGATGATCGATGATCCCGAAAAACTTAATCAGATCATCCCACAATTGCCGAGCAGTTTGACGGACAATTACAATGTGGTCAAAAGTGCTCCTTACTTCTTGGAAGTTCTAAATAAACAAGCCCATAAAGGGGCTGCTGTCAAAAAATTGGCGGAGCACTTAGGCATCAAACAAGAAGAAGTCATGGCGATCGGCGATAACGAAAATGATTTAACCATGGTGGAATACGCTGGTATCGGTGTGGCGATGGCCAATGCCACTGAAAACGTGAAAAATGCCGCAGATGTCCTAACTGCATCAAACGAAGAAGATGGTGTGGCAGAAGTAATCAACAAGTATGTTTTAGCAAATAACTAAGTGTAAAAGGCAGGTTTCCTTTTTATCGGAAGCCTGCCTTTTTTATTTTGCCAACCATTGTTCAACTGCCCATTTATGGCTGCCGCGTTTCAATCGCTGAATCGCTTCTTCTGGCGTATGCCATGACAACTGATTGTTTTCTTCTGTCGGTTCACAGACTTTTTTCCATTTGGTCATTAAATAGAAATAGCCGGGATGATGGTAAAATGTATCGCGATGGCGTGAATAGAAGTATTCAACTGCCTCCCCTAAATAGGCAGCGATCTCCCCTTCAAATCCAAGTTCTTCTATTAATTCTCGCTGGATCGCTTCTTCTTTGGTCTCATTTGGTTCAATTTCACCGCCTGGTAAAAAATAGGCGCCATTGGGTGCTTGTACCAAGATCACTTCATTTTTTTCATTTGGAAGAACGACATACGCGCCATATCTTGATTTGTATGGTTTCCCCGCTTCTTTTTCCCCGAACACAATTTCCTTTTCTGGCATGATTCCCTCCACCAACACTTTCTTTCCATTTTACCCTATGCCAATAGTCTGGACAAGCTGGAAATAACGCTCTGTTGTCTTTTATTCGTTATAAAATGATAAAATATGTTATCATACAACTATCAAGATCGAAAGGATGATTTACCCATGAAAATGGCTCACACTTGTGTCCGCGTCAAAGACTTAACGGCTTCTCTAGATTTTTATCAAACTGCCTTTGGTTTTGAAGAATCTCGCCGTCGTGATTTTCCTGAACATCAATTTACTTTGGTTTACTTAACATTGCCTGGAGATGACTACGAGCTAGAGTTGACATATAACTATGACCATCCTGGCTATGAGTTAGGCGACGGCTATGGCCACATCGCCATCAGTACCGATGATCTAGAAGCGCTTCATGAGAAGCACCAAGCTGCCGGATTTGACGTCACTGACTTGAAAGGACTACCAGGGACTTCTCCATCTTACTATTTTGTGAAAGATCCTGATGGTTATAAAATCGAAGTTATTCGCGAAAAATAAAGCGAAGATGCTCGAAAAAAGGACCTCGTGTCCTTTTTTCTTTTCGTTCCATTTACTTATAGAAAGGTTTGATCAAATGAAACCCATTATCGGCATCGCTGCTAATGAACGGCCAATGATTGAAGAAGCAGAACATTGGTTGTCCTATACACCCAAAAATTTTGTCACCCATATCCAACAAGCCCAAGGCATTCCCCTAATATTACCAATGGGTGTCGTGGAAGATGCTGCGACTTACATCTGCAAAATCGATAAACTCTTGTTAGCCGGTGGTCATGATGTCTCCCCTGATCATTATGGCGAAGATCCTCATCCTTTGATTCAAGGCATTCATCCTGATCGTGATGTCTTTGAATTGGCATTGATCAAAGAAGCAGTGGCTCAAAACAAACCCATCTTTGGAATCTGCCGCGGCATGCAGTTACTAAATGTCGCATTTGGTGGGAGTTTGTACCAAGATCTCTCTTTGATCGATCACCCAACGATCAAACACGTGCAATTACCAACGTTCTTTCAATTCCCTACACATCGGGTGGAAATCAAGGCAGACAGTCGTTTGGCTGCTCTTTTAGGCACAACCTATCAAGTCAATTCTTTTCATCACCAAGCAGTCAAAACAGTTGCAGATGATTTCAATGTGACCGCCACCGCTCCTGATGGTGTTGTTGAAGCCATTGAATCCACCGCCTATGGCGCACCGATCTTAGGCATTCAGTGGCATCCTGAGCTAGCCGCTCACAAGCTGCCTTCTGAGCAATCGATCTTCGACTTTTTTGTGCAGGAATTCTAAAGGCCTGCACCTTGTTTTCTAGATGCTAGCCAATAAAAAACGCCCGATCACAAAAAGGATCGGGCGTTTTGTTTATTTCTCATTTTTCATTAACACCAGTGATTGTTTCAACGTTGCCAAGATGCCATTGTCGTTATAGATCAAGACATTTGATTTGTACATTTTTGCAGAAACCAGCATCAGGACGATCGTGGTAACAGCAAGGATCCCTACTGAAATCAACGCTCCGCCAATCCCCACTGTATCATTAGCAAGCCGTACTGGCATAATATACGAGGACAAGAATGGGATATAAGAAGTTACTCGTAAAACAACGTTATGCGGATCCATACCGCCTAGTACGATTCCTAGCATATACCCGCCCAACGAAAGATACGTCACTGGAATAATGGCTTTCGCCGTATCTTCTGCTTTGTTCACTAACGACCCGCAAAGGGCTGACAAGACAGAATAGATCAAGATTCCTAAGAAGACGAAAACGATCGCAAACACGAGGAAAGGACCAAAAATGCCATCTGATGAAAAACTTGCCAATAAGTCTTTTACCATGGAGTTGTCCTTGATCCAGAAATAACTCCCGCCAAAAATCGCAACATACGCAACTAGCTGGGTCGCTGCAACCATGATCACCCCAGTTAATTTGGCGTAGTAATGGGTTTGTGCTCGCGTACTAGACAAAATGACTTCCATAATGCGCGTTCCTTTTTCAGAAGCAATTTCTTGCGCAATGATTTGTGCGTAAGTGATGATAAAGAAAAAGAGAACGATTGTTGCGATGGTACTAACTGCTGCTTGCATCGCGGTATTATCTTCTCCATAGGTCATTTCGCCACCTTCACTGAAGGAAACTTTTTGCCGGTCAAGTGGTGCAACTTCACTAAGAACTGCCACTTGCTCAGCAGTCAAACCAAGCTCGCTAGCTCGAAAGGATGACTGCAAGCCCGTCAATAATTGTTGGATCGTCAGCTCTAAAGCTTGCCCCATCGAGGACTCGCTTAATAATTCCCCTTGCAGCGTATCCCCTGAAGCAGTAATAACTAACAAGGCATCAGCATCTTTGTCAGCCAACTGTTGTTGTCCTTGTTCTTCGCTTTCCACAACTTCAAATTCATAATCATCGCTACTTTGCTCCACAAAGGTCTGCGCAATGGCTGGTTCATTCGCATAAACGACAATTTTATCCACACTGCTCATACCATCGGCAAAGTAACTAATCAGATAAAATCCGCCCATTGCAATGAATGGAACCAATATCATAATCAAAAACGAAATTGATTTGATATTTTTCTTATAAACATCTAATGCGATTACCCAAAACTTATTCATTTGTTTTTCCTGCCTTCCGCTTAAAGATTTCTTCTAACGTTGGCGGTTGTTGATTGAACATAGGGATATAACCATCCGCCGTCGCTAAATCAAATAAGGTTTTTCCTACTGCAGGATCAGCGATCGTAATATCATAGCTGCCGTCTTCTCTGGCAATGACTTCCTCAACACCTGCCACTGCCAAAAGCTGTTCTTTCGTCAAATTAGACTCCAAATAAACTTTCGTTCGTCCAAAGGATTCACGAATTTCATGGACCTTTCCGTTTAAGACAGTTTGACCATCCCTTAGCATAATCAAGTGGTCACAGATTTTTTCTACGTTATCCATATTATGACTGGAGAAGATGACACAAGAGCCATTTTTTTTCAGTTCAATGATCCCGTTTTTCAACAGTTCCGCGTTGACTGGGTCTAAGCCACTAAACGGTTCATCTAGAATCACTAATTTTGGTTCATGGATCAACGTTGAAATTAGCTGAACTTTTTGCTGATTTCCTTTTGATAAAGATTTGACTTTATCAGTTTTCTTGCCTTTGACTTTAAACTTGTCCATCCAATAGTCTATTTTGGGTACGATGTCTTCTTTCTTTTTGCCACGTAAACGCGCGAAGTAGATCAATTGATCTTCAATCGTGACTTTTGGATACAAGCCGCGTTCTTCTGGCAGATAGCCAATAAGATTGTATTCTTTTTCACTAATTTTGTGACCATCCCATAATACTTCTCCTTGATCGGCTTTCAAAAAATCCAAGATCAATCGGAATGTCGTCGTTTTTCCTGCTCCGTTTTGACCAATTAATCCCATAATCTGACCATCATTGATGGTAAAAGACAATTGATCGACTGCTGTATAATCCCCAAATGTTTTTACTAGCTGTTTTGCTTCTAACACATGCTCACCTTCCCTGTCTAATAAAATATGTCACTAAAGAAAAAACCGATAATGGCA
Organism: Enterococcus sp. AZ095a; assembly: GCF_050546735.1. Taxonomy (NCBI): domain Bacteria; kingdom Bacillati; phylum Bacillota; class Bacilli; order Lactobacillales; family Enterococcaceae; genus Enterococcus; species Enterococcus sp. AZ095a. The sequence goes on from NZ_CP172953.1 coordinate 2,716,353, forward strand.
CCAACGATTGCTCCTGCAACCATCAAGATGATAGAGTCGCGGATCACCCGTTGGCGTTTCGCCAGTTTCTCTGGTTCATTGTAATAACTTGCTCGATTTTTGTATAAAAATTTCATCAAAATCGTGGTCAATCCTACCCCTATCGGAATAAATACTAGCCCAGTAATCAATCCTAGCCCAAAGGACCAAAAGGGATTTGTACGAATATTGAAATAACGAATGGAAAAATAAATTACTGCTAAAATTGCTAAACTGACCACTGAAAACAGAATCGATTTTTTCATCAAATAGCGCGTCTCATTATCGATTCGTTCTTGATAGCTTTCTTGATCGCTGAAAATCGCTGGTGTATCCGGAGATGCTTTAAAATAAAAATACCGATCTTTATAATTGCTGATATAGGTCCAGCCCCCAGCTTGATACATCGCTAGGTAATCAACGATCTCAGAAGGATCTCCTTCGAAAAAGTCCACTGCATATTTGGTCGTTTCCGATTTTCCTTTGATAAACTTCAAAAACCCTAACCGATTCATCTTCACAAAATGCCAGCCCATTGACGCTTGTTTTTGTAAACGAACCATTTCCTTTTCCGGATAATAGGCGACTCCAAGAGAAAGAAGATATTTCTTATTGATGCCCATCTTGTTCCCCTCCTAACGCTTCGAAGACCTGTTCTCCGATTTGATAAAATAGTTTGCGTCGCTGAATATCTTTCTCCAGAACCTGTCTTCCTTCTGGTGTAATCTGATAGATTTTTTTTCGATCGACGCTTTCTTCTAAATCGATCCACCCCTTTTTCGTCAGCTTTTTCAAAATCGTATACATCGTCGCGGGGCCAATCTCAAATGTTCCTTGGCTTAGCTCATGGATTTGTTTCATAATGACATACCCATGTTTTGGCTTTAAAAGCGCTAATAAAATCAAATAGGTTGAATCTGTCAATGCCTCATCCATTTGATTCCTCCATCCCACTAACTATATCACTTAATGATATATTATCGAATGATATAGCCAGCGTCAATCTTTTTTTTTGGGAAAATAAAAGCCGTCTCCGTTGACGGAAACGACTTTTGATCATTAATTAGCAATTTTGACAGGCGTATTATAAGGCATGTTATAGTAAAACCATTTGGCATCCGGCACTGCTAATCGAATACAGCCATGAGAAGCCCGAGTGCCTAATTTTCGTCCTTCAACGGAACTAAAAGCATTGGTGGACCAAGCGATACTCGTTGGGATCGTATGGAATAAATAGACCCCATGGTCTTTAAAGGAACGGTAGTAGGCGGCTCCTGAAAAAGCTAAGCCTTTTTCTGCTTGGATGCGAAAATTCCCTAAAGGTGTTGGTGTATTGAAGGCACCGGTCGAGCAAAGCATCGTATAAATCACTTTATTCCCTGATTTGATATAAACCCGCTGTTTGCTGATGGATACTTCAATATTTAAGTTTTGAACGTTTAATGAAGGATATTTTCCTCCAGTAGTATACATCCAAAAGTTACTATTTACATTTGTGGTTTGATTTTCCTTGACCCAACCGATTCGACCGGCTGGCGAAACGAGATACAGGTAGTTGCCATCACTCGTTTTTGCTAGTTTGGTCGCTTGTGCCATATACCCTTTGTAGGCACTCTTTTTCCCAAGTTTCGTACTATTTGGATCAGCTTTTTCAAAGAAATTGCCATCCCCATTCTTGACGACCACGTAGCGGCTAATGTTGCTTTGAGAGGTGATCGTATGGGCATTAGTCACCCCACTTGCATTGATGTAACCCAGCCACTTGTTATTGAGATAAAGTGAATAGTAGGTGGAGCCGTTGAAATGTTGATATTTCCCAGTAACTTGAATATTCTTGTTCATATAATCAGCGCTGCTGCCTTTTTTCTTCGCAAAAGCTAAATCTTGCCATAAGGTATAATTCTTACTTTTTAGGCGGACTGTGCGTTTTTCACTTTGCCAAGTACCGCCTTGATTGTTGGCAACCGTTGCTGCATCGGCATTTAAGTAGCCGATCCATTTTCCGTTAGCATCATAAAGGGACAAGTAGACACCGCCATTGACATGGTTATATCTTCCTTTTGCAAGATAGGTTTTTCCCGCTAATTTCGTTGTAGTATTTTTCTTACTCGACCAGCGAAAATTGCCCCAAATCGTGTAATTTTTCTTGGTCAATGTCACATATTTTCCGTAGGATTGATAGGCACCTTGTGCATCCGTCGTTAACTTAACACCCGAGGCATTGATATAGCCTAGCCATTTATTGTTATTTGTATAAAGGGAATAGTACGTCGACCCATTCAAGTGACGATATTTACCAGTAACTTTGACTGTTTTGCCATTTAAAGCGGCTGTCGTTCCTTTCTTCGCTGTCCAATTAAAATTTTGCCATAGCGTATAATTCCCGCTGATGATCGTGGCATATTTTGATTCAGACTGCCATGCACCACCAGGAGTTGTCGCTAACTTAACACCGGCGGCTTTTATCCAACCGATGAGAACATTTTTATTTGAATACAATGCGTAATAGACTACGTTATTATTCGTCGTGAATACTTCTTTGATTTCAAAGGTTTGACCATTAATGCTTGAAGAGGTGCTCGTTTTTTTATCTAAAAACACATCTTGCCAAAGCGGTTCTTTCGCACTTGTGATGGTTGCATATTTCTTCTCGGTTTTGAAGGTTCCGCCGGCAACTTTCACTGCTGCTTCTGCTACGACACCGATAACCTTTTGATCGTCGCGAATTTCAAGATAGGTCTGCTTATCGGTATCTTGATACCGTTTGACACTACGGTATACCTTGCCAGCTAATTCATCGATCGTTCCTTGTTCGATCAATTGATCCTTCTCAAAACGGTAAAGGATGTTTTGCGTTTCAGGATTGGCTGCTGCAACCGGATTGATTTTTACATATTGGTTTTTATCTGCAATTGATTCAACATCAATGATCCCTAAGTCTGGTTCTTCCGAAGTTTCTTCCGTCGATTGAGTAGATGAATCTTGGGTGATCTCGGTCTGACTGGTCTCAGTCGTAGCCGTGCCAGTACTTGACGTTGTTTCTGATGAAGAGGTAGACGTTGATGAGGACTCTGTTGCCGTACTTGACTCTATACTCTCAGTGCTGGCCTCTTGAGATGATGCTGTGCTTTCTTCTGAGAAACTTTCTGACGTCGTCTCTTGCGCAGCGAAAGAAGCTGTTGTCGAATCCCCTTCATTTGCTGCATAGACTTGTGTGATCGTTCCTACGGTGGGTGCAACCAGTACCCCAACAATCGCAACGCCTTGAAACAACCCGCGTTTCAACTTTTTCATTTTTATTCCCCCTTCAATCCTATTTTGGTATCACTTTCTTACTATATAAACGAGATATTTTTTAGTGCCACTCCCCACTTTAAGTATACCACTGCCGAAAGAAATATCTAAAAAAAACCTCCCAAAAACAAAAAAGCAATAGCCTCTTTCGGCTATTGCTTCAAAAACACTTATTCTATTACATATGTTCCGCAACTAAAGCTTTCAATTGATCTTTTGTATGCACCCCAATTGCTTTATCAACGACTTGACCGTCTTTTTTCAACAACAAAGTAGGAATAGACATGATCCCGAATGAAGCAGGTGTTTCAGGATTTTCATCCACATCCATTTTCACGATCTTCAATTCGTCTTCCTCATATTCATTCGCTAATTGTTCCAAGATCGGCGCTTGCATACGACAAGGGCCACACCAAGTTGCCCAAAAATCAATAAGGACTAAGCCTTTATCGGTTTCTTCTGAAAAAGTTTTATCGGTTATTTCTTTTGCCATCGTACTTCCCCTCCATTTTTAAAACTAAAAAAAGTATACCACGTATCGTAAGTTTTTTAAAATCGTCTGCTTACAAAAGGTAAGGGTTCTTAACGTTTAGTTAAACTTCACAATGGTCGCTCCATTGCCCCCTTGGTTTGCTGGCGCAAATTCAAAACTTTTCACCGAGCGATGATTTTTTAGGTAGTCAGTGATCCCTTGACGCAATGCGCCAGTTCCTTTACCGTGAACGATCGTCACCTGCGGATAGCCTGCCAAAATTGCTGCATCCAAATACTGATCCACTTCATTGAGGGCTTCTTCGTACCGCTTGCCGCGTAAATCCAACTGGTTGACCACTGGACTGCTGTCAGCAGAACGAATCGTATTGACGATGCGTTGTGTTGGTTCCTTCACCGGTGCTGCCGGTTGTAAATCTGTTTCTGGCAAATTCATTTTCAGAATGCCAATTTGGACTTGCCACTGATTTTTGCCGGCTTTTTTCAACAGTACCCCGCGCTGCCCATAAGAAGTTACGAGTACCTCGTCTCCTTCTTTCAGCGTCTTGGCTGCTTTGGCTTTTTGCAGAACTTTGTTTTTTTGCAGATGTTCTTCTTGCTGCAGTCCTGATAGCTTGGTGCGCGCATCGATCAGTTCGTGTTCTTTGACCTTCGTTTGACCGCCAGCTAACTGCATTTTACGAATATCGGCAATGATTTTTTCAGATTCCTCTTTGGCTTCTTCTACGATTTGATTGGCTTTTTGACGGGCTTTTGCCAATTCTTTTTCGCGTTCTTCAAAGAAATAACTGTAAGCTGCTTCCAATTCTTGGTGCAAGCGGGCTGCTTCTTTTACATGATGACGAACTTCCAGATACTCGGTTTCCGTCATTTTTCTTCGATTTTCTAAATCAGCGATCATTTCATTCAGGTCTTGGCTTTCTCCGTCCATGATCTCTTTGGCTTGATCAATGATCGTCTCTGGCAAGCCAAGTCTTTTCGAAATCTCAAACGCATTGCTTCGTCCCGGAACCCCGATCAACAAGCGATAGGTCGGACTTAAGGTATCGACATCAAACTCCATAGAGGCGTTGATCGTATTGGATCGGTTATAGCCATAAACTTTCAATTCTGGATAATGGGTCGTCGCCATGACATAAGCCGACTTAGCCCCAAGTTCGTCCAAAATCGCAATTGCTAGTGCTGCCCCTTCTTGGGGATCGGTCCCAGCACCTAGTTCATCAAAAAGCACCAGACTTGTTTCGTCGACTTTTTTCAACACATCAACGATCGTTGTCATATGTGAAGAAAAGGTCGATAGACTTTGCTCAATGGATTGTTCATCACCAATGTCCGCAAAAATTTCATTGAAGATCCCCATTTGGCTTTCTTCTTCTGCCAAGATTGGTAAGCCGGCTTGGCCCATGATCTGCAATAGCCCTAATGTTTTTAAGGTGATGGTTTTCCCGCCGGTATTCGGCCCAGTAATGACAACAGCTTGATAGTCTTTTCCAATCGTAATATCGTTAGGAACGACTTTTTCTTGATCGATCAATGGATGACGTGCTTGTTTAAAAAAGACATGGTTATCTTGATTGATCGCTGGTACGATTGCCTTCATCTCTTTCCCAAAACGAGCCTTGGCATTCATGAAATCCATGATTCCGATCACATATGCATTATGGAGGATCTCTCTTTGGTACGGAGCTAACTCTGCTGATAATTCCGCCAAAATACGAGTGATTTCGTCCCGTTCCGCAATTTGATGCTGACGCAAGCGGTTATTTTGTTCCACTACTTGTTTCGGTTCGATAAACAAGGTTTGACCAGATGAACTTTGGTCGTGAACCACGCCGCCGAAAACACCTCGGTATTCTTGTTTGACTGGAATCACATAACGCTCATTTCGCATGGTTACGATCGTATCACTTAGATACTTTGCATTGCCACCTCGGACGATGCCATCCAATGTCTCACGGATCGTCCGTTCTGCTCGTCGGATCGATTGACGAATTCCCCGAAGTGCTGGAGAGGCATCGTCTGTGACTCGGCCATCCTCATCGATAGCTTCTTTCAAGCGACGATTCAAGGTTGGTAAAGAAACCAACTGTTCTTCCCAGTGATACAAGCGGGAAAATTCAATCTCACTTTCAGACAAATCAGCAAAAAAGCGTTTCAATTCCTGCGTAGTTGATAAGACGCGGGCAACTTGTGCCAATTCAACGCCGTTTAAATCTGCGCCGATTTCGATCCGTTTCATTTGGGGACGAATATTCTCAATTTTTGGTACAGGGATTCCGCCTCTTAAACGCTGGATCTTGATCGCGTCTTCTGTTTCTGCTAGCCAAGAGGAAATGACTTGCGCATCACTTGATGGCACAAGCTTTGCTAAGGCTTCTTTTCCTTGGGCTGTTACGATATACTGACCGATTTGACTCTTTACTTGTTCAAATCCTAAAACATCAAGGATCTTAGTATTCATTCTTTTCTCACCTGCTTTGTTTTAACTTTTTGTTCCTAAGAAAAAGGCAGAATGGCTCTGCAACCATCTGCCTGCTTTTTACCCAATCACATCTGTGATCCACAATCGATAGAAATAATCTGAGAGAATCGGTGACCGATCAACGATGAAATTCGCAGTTCCGCTCGTTTCAAACAGATTTTGAATCGTGGCAAACGGGATCATTGAGAGAATCATAAAAAACATATATAAATTGATATACATCAAGATGACATTCAAAACACCCGCAACTGCCCAGTCATAGCCACCTAAAAAACGTAGGCGTTTGTAACGCAAACTGTCTGCAAAAATCACTAATAGTTTTGTGATCAGCCAACCAGCAAAGAGTACCATCACAAAAGCGATAGCCGCATAATAGGCTTTGTCTAAATCTAAAGCCAGTTCCATATCGTAGTATTTTAACTTTGAATCCGCCGTTACTGACATATAAGGAACATAGAGCTCAATTTTTTTCGCAATTTCTTGGTAATTCGCAACTGCAAAGAAAAAAGAGATCAAATAGCCCAAAACTGAGACCAATTGTAAACTGGTTCCGCGCCGCGCGCCGCCGTAAAAGGCTGCCAACAACAAAACCAAGACAAATAATCCAATCATTTAGGAATCCTTTCTACGCCGCACTACCCATGGGCTGTCTTTTCTTGAATTTTTCGTTTCCTTTGTTCATTTAAGATCTGTTGTGCTTCCACATGATTATGGATCTCCACATCACTGCGACCTGTCTCATCGAGAACTTTCCGTGCTTCGGATTCGATTGCTTCGATCCGCTTGATGCGATTCTCAAGCTCCGTTGCTTTAATGGCTTGTCCCCGCAACTCGTCCACTTTTTTTTGTAGGACCAAAAGCTGTTCTTGTTTTTTCAGCTGGTCGGAAACAGCGTTGATCGCTAATAAGATCGACGCTTGTTCTTGATCGGTTTGTGGCGATAATTGCATGATCTCAAGCAGTTGGTCATTGACCAATCTTGTCACCATATCCATGTGTTCTTTGCTTTCGCGTCCAATAATCGTGTAACTTTGATTCGCGATAACTGCTTTATAGCGTTTCTTTTGCTCCGTCATAGGAATATTTCCTCCCATTGCTTACATTCTGCTCTATTCTATCACTTATTGAACATGTGTCGCAAACTCTTAACTATTATACGTGATTTTCTTATGAATTTCCATGCCAATCGTTTGTTTGCTGATCGTCTTAGTAAAAAAGAATAAGAAGTATGGTAAAATCTTAAAGTATCCTTTTGTCTACCTAAGAAAAGACAAAAAAACAGGAGGAATCAAATGAGTACGATCGTTATCAAAGTACCAACTTCAACTATCAAAAAGATGCAGCAATTTTACCAACGAGAACTGCTGGCTAAGAAAGTTCCTTATACAGCGTTTGTCGCCAAAAAAGGGCCAACGACGATCACTGCTTATACGTCTGGAAAAGTCATGTTTCAAGGAGCGACTGCTGAAAAAGAAGCTTCCTTATGGGGCGATACGGCAAGTGCTGTACCGGATAAGAAAAAAGCGACTGTTTCAACCACTGCGTTGCCAGCAGGATTTAGCGAAAAAAGCGTCGTCGGCAGTGACGAGGTCGGCAACGGCAGTTATTTCGGTCCTTTGGTGGTCTGTGCCGTCTATGCCAAAAAAGAGCAATTGCCACAGCTGAAAGCCTTAGGTGTCAAGGATTCAAAAATGCTGACAGATCCAGAGATCCGTAAGATGGCGCCGAAAATCAAAGAATTGGTTCCTTACCAATTGCTCACCGTCACGCCCAGCAAATACAACGAGATCCAACCAAAATACAACACAGTCCGAATGAAAGTTGCTTTGCATAATCAAGCCATTCGTTTGCTTTTGCAAAAGATTGCTCCTGAGACACCAGATGCCATTTTGATCGATCAGTTCACGAGCGAAAAAAATTATCGCACCTATTTAAAGTCGGAACAAGTAGCGGTCACTGAAAAGCTCTATTTTGCGACGAAAGGTGAACAATATCATTTAGCAGTAGCGGCAGCCTCTATTTTATGTCGTACAGTCTTTTTGGATGAATTAGATGCAGCCTCTAAAGAAGTCGGTTTGCGCTTGCCTTCTGGCGCCCACGCAGCTGCTGATCAAGTTGCAGCAAAATTACTGCAGCAAGGTGGCATAGCACTATTAGGCCAATATGCCAAACTGCATTTTGCGAATACCGAAAAAGCACAGAAACTCGCCAAGCTGTGAGTTCTCGTATTTTCAAAAAAACTGCTGCTACTTCTGAATAAAGGAAGCAGCGGCAGTTTTTGTCCTCAGTACCAGTTGAATGCTGGGAATCAAAGCCCTAAGCCAGCTGCTTCGATTCCCATCGTGATCAACCCATCCAAATAATTTTCTGAAAACTGATCGGAAAAGTGTAATTTTGGCAAGACGCCATATTGAAACACTGCTGCCAGCTGCTTTTCCAAAAAGGAGCGCGACACGAGCGCCTGCCATTCAGAGGGCAAAAACAAAATGACTTGATGCGGGTCCGTCACTGCCACGATCGCTTGAAGAGTGGCAGTCACTTGTTCTGGGATCGCCTCTGTTGCCAAAGGGTAAGAAGCCGTGTAGAGATGCGGCAAATGCTTGATTTCGCCACTTAAATGGTTGGCTCCTTTAAAGAGCTGTTGGTCGATGACCAGTCCCGCACCTGGCGGATAATTTTTCGGAAAATAAATGCCAGCCACGATTTTTTTCTCTTCTTTGAAATGAAATACCGCAGCATTCACGTCATTCTCAATAAGCGTTTTTACAGCGATCTCCTTTTCAATCAATTCCCCTAGCGCCATGTCCTTAAATGCTGGAGCATCCATGATCTTCAGTCTTCCAGCAATTTCCACACCAGGAATTCCCACGACTGCCAAGCTGATTTTCGGGTATTCCTGTTTTATCTGACGAATCACTTGCAAGAACTGCGGCAATCGGCCCTCTGCTGACTGCTCATGATGCAAAATGTTCCCGACGAGATCGACGACTGAAAAACGAATCACGATCTGCTGGTCTTCTTCGATAAACTGAATGATCAACAACAGTGTCCGTTGCGCATTGTACTGGTAAGCCGCAGCTTGACGTCCTCCCGTTCGTTGCGGTTGATCCGTCGTCAAAAGCAACTGCTTTTCAATCAATTCAGGAAGCAGCTTGTTGATCGTTACCACGCTTAATTGAGAGGCATCTGCCAGTTGGCGCTTGGTCATAGGCGCTTGCTGCTGTTTTAGCAAATCCAGCAATACTGCCTGATTATGTAATTTAATGGTCGTTGGCTGATAAGCTTTCATTTTTCTCCCCCTCAACGCTCCTATTTTAACAGATAAAAAGCTGGGAATATACCTTTATTAATTTTGTTAACAAAGGTATAATAGAAGCAACTTATTAAACAAAGTTTACTAAGTTCAAAAAAAAAACGATCTATATTGCTTATTAAAGGAGTTGTCGATAATGAAAATTGAACACATCGCACTATATGTCAATGATTTGGAAAAAATGAGGACATTTTATGAAACCTACTTTCAGGCGGTCAGCAACCCAAAATACCATAATCCGAAAACAGGCTTTCAGTCCTATTTTTTGACCTTTGATTCTGGAAGTCGGTTAGAATTAACGACCAAGAAATTTTTAAGCCCTCGTGTCAGTGAGAGCTTAGGCTACACTCACCTTGCGATTGCAGTAGGTGATCAAGCTGACGTTGATCGATACGCTCAACGGTTTGCTGAAGATGGCTACCCTCTTTTAAATGGTCCTCGTACGACAGGCGATGGCTATTATGAAGCAGTTGTCCAAGACCCCGAAGGCAATTTGATTGAATTAACCACCGACGATTTACCGTCTCAGAAAGGATTTTGCAATGAAAGAAGATTTTGATTATCAAGCGATGTTGGCTGGTCAACTGTATCAAGCTGCCGGTATTCTCCCTGAGAATGGCTCAGTGGAGGGGAAAAAACGGGCCCAGGAAATCAACCTTTTACCAGTCGATGACCGAGAAGGAATCATCGCCAAAGAAAAAGCACTCTTTGGCAAATTTGGGCAGCATTGCTTTATCCAACCACCCCTTTTTGTCGACTATGGTCGCCATGTTGAGATTGGTGATCACTTTTATGCCAATATGGATTGCATTTTTTTAGATGTCAATAAGATTCTGATTGGTGATCATGTGATGGTGGGACCACGGGTCAGCTTCTATACAGCCGGCCATCCGATCGATTCTGTGGTCCGCAGTCAAGATTTGGAATTTGGCCTACCGATCACCGTCGAAGATTACGTTTGGATCGGAGGCAATAGTACGATTTTACCAGGTGTCACGATCGGCAAACATGCCATCGTCGCTGCTGGTTCCGTCGTCACAAAAGATGTGCCGCCGAATACGATCGTCGGCGGCAATCCAGCCCGTCTGATCCGTGAGATTCAGCCGACTGACAAAGAGCATTGGGAAACGGCCGCCCAGCTTTATTATCAAAAACGAGCAGACTGGCAGAAGCAGCAAAAATAACGAAACAAAAGGAGACGCCATGATTTTTACAGACTATCACGTTCATAGTGATTACAGCGATGATTCTTGGTATTTGATGGAAGATGTAGTCAAAGACGCCATTAACCTAGGCTTAGCAGAAATCTGCTTTACCGATCATGTGGATTATGGGGTCAAAGAAGACTGGCAAGCGACGGATGCGTACCTCGTCGGAGCCAATAAAGTCGTAAAAAATGTCTACTACGACTTGTATTTTACCGAACTGGCACGCTTAAAGGAAACATACAGTGACCAAATCAAGCTAAAAACTGGGCTGGAATTTGGGATGCAAATGCACACGATCCCACAATTTACCCGTCTTTATCATTCGCATCCCTTTGACTTCATTTTACTTTCCGTTCATCAGGTAGACGATCAAGAATTTTGGACTGGAGAATTTCAAAAAGGACGCAGCCAACAGGAATGCTACGAGCGCTATTATGATGAAATGTATCAGCTGGTCACGACATATAAAGAGTATTCCGTCTTAGCTCATATGGATTTGATTCGTCGTTATTTAGATAAAGAGAAGGATGCTTTTGAACAAACGAAAGAACAAATCGCAGAGATCTTGAAAGTCGTGATCAAAGATGGCAAAGGCATTGAACTGAATACCTCTTCCCACCGTTACGGAATCAATGGGTATACGCCATCGATCGAGATCCTCAAGCTTTATCGTGACTTGGGGGGAAGCGTGCTAACCATCGGCAGCGACAGTCATAAACCAGAGCAGCTCGGGTTTCAAATCAAAGAGGGACAAGAACTTTTACGATCATTAGGATTTACTGAACTCTGTACGTTTGAACAGATGCAGCCGATTTTTCATCGTTTTGCTTAACCTGCACAAAAGCTCCGTCTTTTGCAAAAATCATCCCCTCGTCTTTCGTTATGAACCTAAGTATTTTAAACAACAAAAAGAACGACCGCTTCAATCTACGGTCGTTCTTTTTTTAGACATTAGTTCGTCCATGCAGCAACTTCTTCTGGGTGATTGGCTACCCAATCTTTGGCTGCATCTTCGGCTGACGTTCCGTCATTGATTGCTAACATGACTTCTTCCATATCTTCTTGTGTCCAGTTGAAACGATCAAGTACTTCGTAAACTTCTGGCATGTCATCTGCTAATCCTTGGCGTACAACAGTGTTGATGCTTTCTGCTTCACCCATTGTTCCTTCTGGATCATCCAGATATTTCAGATCATATTTCGCAAACATCCAATGTGGAGACCAGCCAGTAATAACGATCTCATCTTGGTTCTTGATGGCTTGGCCTAATGCCACTGTCATCGCTCCTGAAGAAGAGGTAGCGACATTCCAATCGGAAAGGTTGTCATACGTTGCAACCGTATTTTCCGCTGCATTTACGACACCAGCGCCTGGTTCGATACCAGTGATGGTTTTTCCAGCTTCGTCAGAAAGGTCTGCGATGGAATCTACATCCATATAACTTGGTACAACGATCCCCAGTTTTGCTCCTTCTAAGTTAGGACCTAAGTTCTCGACTTGGTCTTGGTACTGTTCATACTGGGATTGATGCGTAGATGGCAGCCAAGCAGCAACCATCCCGTCAACTTCCCCTTTTGCCACCGATTCCCACATGATGGCATTATCCAAAGGCGTCGTGTTGACTTCGTAGCCCATTTGCGACAAGACTTCTGCCACCACATGGGTAGATGCGACTTCCGTATCCCATTCGACATACGCCAAGTTCACCGTGCCTTTGCTGTCAGAAACATTTCCAAAGGCAAACGATGCGCCAATCAAAGCAACGACTGCCGCTGCAGCAATCCCGCCAAAAAGACGTTTTTGTTTGCGACTTGTCTTGCTGGCTGCTTTTTGATGTGCCGAACGATTCAAATTCTGGGTAAAGCGATCCATGATGATCGCCAAAATAACTAAGGATACCCCACTGACAAATCCGTTACCGACTTGTGCTCGTTGCAAGGCGGACAAGACGCCGCGCCCTAACCCAGGAGCACCGATCATTGACGCGATCACGACCATTGATAATGCCAGCATCGTGGTTTGGTTGACCCCAGCCAAAATAGTGCTTTTGGCTAGTGGCAATTCTAATTTGATCAGTTTTTGCCAGCCAGTCCCACCGAAGGAATCAGAGGCTTCTACCAATTCACGAGAAATTTGGCGAATCCCTAAGTTCGTCATCCGAACGGTTGGTGGTAGAGCAAAGATCACTGAGGCAAAGACCCCAGGAACCATGCCGATCCCAAAGAAAGCAACCGCAGGAATCAAATAAACGAAACCAGGCATCGTTTGCATAAAGTCTAAGATTGGCGTCACGATGCTTTGCGCTTTTTCGCTTTTCGCCATTAAGATCCCTAGTGGAATCCCAATGATGATCGAAACCAAACTTGACAACAAGACCAACGTCACGGTGTTCATCAAGTCTGTCCATAACCCTTGGTTATAGATGAACAGCAACCCAACAAAAGTAAAGGCTGGCAAGCCGAATTTTTTGCGTGAAACGAAAAAGGCAGCAGCCGTCAATAAGACGATCATTAACAACGGTGGTACAAACAATAATACATTTGTAATAGCGTCCATGATAAATTGTCCGAAAGACTGTAAGGCTGAAAACAATCCACTGAAAGTTCCTGTTAGCCAATCAGTAAAGTTTTCGACCCAATCAGCCACCGGAATCGTATGTTGTAAGAAATTATCCATTTGTCACTACCCCTTCCTCTGCTAGAGCGGCTGAATCGGTCTCAGCCAACGCTTCAATCACGCTTCCGCGGATCACGACTCCGATCAAACGATCGTTTTCTACCACGGCTAAAGGTGTAGGCGAATCATAGATCAAATTGAAGATATCCGTTACCAGCATATCTTTATCAATCTTTTTAACATTTTTATCAATAACTTCCTTCAAGGTCAGATTGTTTTTCCGCGCCTCACGAGCAGACTCGGCTGTCAAGCTTCCTTTTAGGTGACGACGTTTGTCGACGGCTAACAGCATGCTGACTTCTTCTTTCCGCATCCGGTTCAATGCTACGCTTGGTCCATCGATCTCGATGTTCGTCGTCAATGCTGGAACCATGATGTTTTGCGCAGTCAAGACTTTGGAACGATCGACATCTTCCACGAAATCACGCACGTATTGGTTGGCAGGATTCGTCAAAATATCTTCTCCTGTACCGATCTGCATGATCTGACCATCTTTCATTAAAGCGATCCGGTCACCGATCCGCAAGGCCTCGTTCAAATCATGGGTGATAAAGATGATCGTTTTTTGAACATTGGCTTGTAGTTCTAAAAGTTCATCTTGCATTTCACGGCGAATCAGCGGATCGAGTGCTGAAAAGGCTTCGTCCATCAAGAGGATCTCTGGATCATTGGCTAACGCACGGGCAAGTCCCACACGCTGTTGCATCCCTCCAGACAGCTGGTCAGGATATTGGTCTTTAAAAGAAAGCAATCCTGAGTTTTCTAACGCTTTTTCCGCTTTCGCTGTTCGTTCTTCTTTCGAGACCCCACGGACTTCTAGTCCATATTCGGTGTTCTCTAAAATCGTCCGATGAGGGAAAAGGCCAAAGCTTTGGAAAACCATGTTGATTTTGTGACGACGAACTTCTCGCAGTTCTTCTTTACTCATTTTGGCAACATCTACGCCATCTATGTAAATATCTCCGCCAGACGGCTCGATCAATCGATTCAATAGTCGAATCAATGTTGACTTCCCGCTTCCAGAAAGGCCCATGATGACGAAAATCTCGCCTTCGTTGACTTCAAAGTTCACATCATAGACCCCGACGGTGGCACCTGTTTTTTCTAAAATCTCGTTTTTGCTGCGTTGTTCTTTGACCATGGCAAGAGCTTGCTGCTTTTTCTTACCGAAGATTTTGGTTAAGTGTTCCACTTTAACTTTACTCAAATGATTAATACTCCTTTTTCTGAAAAATTTCACGAAAGTGACCATACTATCTTAACAAGATGTGGTCACTTTGTCAAAAAAAATTTCCCAATGCTTTTTCTTTTGCAAAAAAAGCATGGGAATCAGGAAAAAGAATTACGCTGAATGGTCCGTTGGATAGAAGAAATTGGTCATGCGCTGCAACGCCAGTTCATTTCCGACAAAATAAATCGTATTGCCTGCACTGAATTTCGCATAAGGTCCTGGTGACAACAACAATTCTTCGGTTGTTTGGATTGCGATGATCGTCGCCCCTGTGGCTTGCCAAATATTCAATTCATTGATACTTTTTTCCAAATGCTGCGCTTGTACCGTCAACTGAAGTTCAAAGGGCACAAACGGACTCATATGGTGTACCTTTTTGGTCTGCTGCACTAACGTGTTCAACAAGTCAGAAAAATTATCCAGCTCTTGCTGCTGCCGCTCCACACTGTCTAAAATGTCTTGTCTGATTTCTTGGATCGACTGCACATCTTGGTATTGTTCAACAAAGGCCTGTGCTTTTTCCTTTGAAGCGATATAGGCGCCGCTGCCATGACGGACATCCATGATTTCTAAATCAACTAATACATTGATCGCTTTGCGGGCTGTTTCAGGAGAGACATTGAAATTGCTGGCTAACGTTGAGCGCGCATGGATCTTTTGCCCAACTTGGTAGCGATTTTCAACGATTCGTTCCGCGATCGCCACGGCAATCTGCTGATAACGAGGCAAAGCGACCTTCTTTTTATCTTGAAACTTATTCGTCATGATGAACTTCCTTTACTTTTTTTTCATCATAACAAGAAACATTGTTGGTGGCAACTATTCACTGGTTCGCGAATTTTTGATCAAGCGGGCACGGATGATCGCTGTTTCTTGCTGTATCTGCTTTTGTAGATCTTGCAACAGTATTTCATTTGTCTCATCAAGATCAATCAAGGTATAGGCGACTCCGGCTTTTCTCTCACTCGCCAAATTATCGATATCTACGCCTGCTTCAGAAATGATCCGCAATAGCGGGGCAAAAGCACCAGGCTTGTCGTGATAAAACAGCGCCAAGCGATACGGTGCCAAAAAAGGCAACTCTGCATGAGGAAAATTGACCGATTCTTGAATCGTCCCAGCGCGCAAATAGGCATGCATGCGATCAAAAACTACGTGATCCCCCTTTTCCAAGGCATTGGTAGTACTGCCGCCGATATGCGGATAACACAACACTTTCGGTTGTCCGATCAAGCCGGCACTAGGAAAGTCGGTGATGTATTGTTTGAGCTGATTTTTGGCTAGTGCTTCTAAGACGGCTGCTTCTTCCACGATCTCCCCGCGCCCAAAATTCATCAACACTGCATTTTTTTTCATCTGCTGAATCGTTTGTCGATTCAGCAAGCCGTGGGTCTCTTGACTCAAAGGAAGCAAAACCACCACAAAATCTGATTCGGCCAACAGCACGTGCAAGTCACTAACTTGTTCGTAATCGTGGGCCGCTTTTTTCGTACGGGCATAGCCGAGGACTTCCATTCCTAACTGGTGACAGGCTTTTGCCACCCGTTCACCGATCTCTCCTAAGCCTAAAATACCGATGGTTTTTCCAGCTAATTCTTCGCCGATCACTTCTTTTCGCCGTTCTTCAGCTACCTTCAACACATCTTCTGCTTCAATTTGACCTGACGTTAGCTCTTCTTGCAAATCAGCTACCGTCTGGATGGCTTTGAATAAGGGGCGAACGCTGAGAAACAAATTGGAGAGCACCAATTCTTTGACTGCATTGGCATTGACACCTGGACTATTGAAGACTACTGTGCCATTTTGAGTACACCGTGCCAAATCGATCGTATTGGTGCCTGTTCCTGAGCGAGCGATCACAGCTAATTCTGGTGTGATCAATTCGTTAGGAACCGTTGAACTGCGTACAAACAGCGCCTCTGGGGCCGCTTGATTTTTTAACGAGTATCCTTTTTTGATTGCTCGCTTACCTATCGTTTCGGTCATCTTATCTAACTGATAAATCGTCTCCATAAAGCAGACCTCCTTTTGTCTTTAGTGCGTATTAGTCAAATAGTACAAAAAAGTGCGGTAAAATGATAGCAATACGCAAGAGAGGATGATTACTATGCACCTATCGATCACAAATTTTCCAGATGAACAGCCGATCGTTGGCAAAGACTCGCAGCTTCAAGACACAACTTTAGGAGACTATGTCGAAATTGGCGAAGCCAATCACATTGATCATTCTTCCATCGGCAATTATACCTATACGGGGCAATATTGCTTTATTCAGAACAGTCAATTAGGACGTTTTATCAGTATCGCAGCGATGGTCCGCATCGGCCCCACCAATCATCCCTATGAACGCCCTAGTCAGCATCTTTTTGCCTATAATGGCGAAGGCTATGGATTTGCGCCAAAGGACGAGTCCTTCTTAGAAAAACGCAAAGCAAAAACGACCGTCATTGGCAATGATGTCTGGATCGGCCACGGTGCCGTGATCCAATCTGGTTTGACCGTCGGTGATGGTGCCGTGATCGCCTCAAACGCAGTCGTAACCAAAGATGTGCCGCCTTATGCGATCGTCGGCGGGGTTCCAGCAAAAGTGATCAAATACCGCTTTGATCCAGAAACGATCACTGCTTTACAAGAAATCGCTTGGTGGAATTGGAGTCGTGCAGAATTAGAAGCACGCTATCTGGATTTCCGGCTCCCAATCGAAGATTTTATAGTAAAATACACCCGTTGATTATGCGCTTTTTCCGCTTAGTACGAGGAATGAATGATAACACATCACAGTCATTCATTCTTCGAAAGTCTTTGAGGGAAGGATTTTTTAGAAATATATAAAAAACACTGAAAATCTATTGTATCGAGAAATTCCTGTGCTAAAATGGAGAAATCAAATGAAATTTTTCACGAACTTTTAAAGGAGTGTTCTATTTGACCATTTTAGACTATCGTCCATTAAATCTTTACACCAATTACCGCGAAGCTGCCGAGGCATTTCCTGACACAACCATCATCCACGATGAAGTGCTGCCAGCATTTCCTGAACTTGGCTATCGTAGTACTTACCGTTCGAGCCATGAAATGATTTTAAAACGTGCTTACCAACTTGCTGCACTAGGCGTGCAAGCCGGCGATAAAATCATTCTTTATAAATCTTCAAAATTCGATACCTATTTATTAGCAACGGCTGCTTCTTACCTTGGCGCAGTGCCTGCTATGATCTCTTACCATTTCCCTGCTGAAACCATCGAAGTGTTTGTGGATCGCTTAGAAGATCCATTCATCTTATTTGATGAAGAAACCGAAGGCCGCGTCGCACAAGTGAAAAATAGCAGTACTGACAAACAGATTGCTGTTCGTCATCTGCTGCAACAACCCGCGGAACCAGTGGCCCAAACTGAGTTACCAGTGGATCAAATTTCTTATATGACCCACACTTCTGGAACAACGGGTATTCCAAAATTGATTTGTCATTCGGCAAACTCCATGGGCTGGCGGACAAAATGGCAAAAAACGATCTTCACCAAGATTGATCGCACCAAGGCAGACTCTGATTTAGTGGCGTTCCATATTTCACCGGTGCACTCCCGCTTCAATATCGGCATCTCATCCTTGATGGCGATGGGTTTTCCGATGATGCCATTAGCCAATGCCAACGGCGCTCATGTCGTAGGCATGCTAAAAGAATATCCACCAATCGCTTTGGAAACTCATCCAAACAATTTTGTCCAATGGAGCTTTGTGGCAAAAGAACAACCAGATGCTTTCGCCAATATTCGCTATTACCATTCAACCTTTGATGCCATCAACAACCAAACAATGGCCACTTTTTTAAATACTTCAGCAACAAAAGAAGCAATCTTTTTGCAAGTCTATGGTCAAAGTGAATGCGGGCCAATGATCCTAAAAGCACATACCTTAGAAAGCATCGCTACCAACGATGCCCGTGATATGGGTGTGGGTCTCGAGGACTTAACGAGAGCACGGATCGCCGATGCAGAGGGCAACGAGCTGCCAGCCAATACCGATGGGCACATCCATTTCCTTTCAAAAGGACGCGCGTTGACCTATTATAAAGAAGATCAGCGTTTTGCTGACAATGTCTATGGCGCTTGGTGGGACAGTGGAGACTACGGCATGATGGATGATCAGGGACATCTTTACTTAAAAGACCGTCAAGTGGACTTGATCAAAAATATTGAAAGCAATCTTGCCTTGGAAGACCTTTTGCTGGATCATTTAGACTTCCTTGCCGAAGTTGTGATTGTTCGCGACAAAGAAAACTCACCACAACCAATCATTGCTTTAGCGCCAAATCGTGAAATGGATTGGGATGCTTGGTGGAAAATGGTGGAAGATCTCCCTCACCTCAATCAACCAATTTTACGCGACTACGAAGATATCCCACGAACAGCAACCATGAAAGTTCAACGACTACAAATTGAAAAAGAATTCAAAAACGCAGACTAAAACAAAAGAAACGGCCAACAGATTTCCCTGCTGGCCGTTTCTTTTGCTTTCGCTGTGTTTTCTTTCGCTGCGGTTATTCTTTCGCTGACCGTTTTCTTGAGTAGATACGTTCTTTAGATTGCCCATATTGACTTAGCTTTGTTTCAGCTAATGTGATACCAAAGCCCTTTCCATCAGGTACCAGCAGCTTTCCTTCATGCAAAGTTGCAGGCTGTGTAATGACATCATCATAAAAGTAACGGTCAGAAGCGGAAAGGTCCCCGGGAAAATGGAAAATATCTTGACTCGCAAATTGCAAATTCATGGCTCGTCCTACACCAGACTCAAACATGCCGCCTAACCAAACGAGTAGTCCATGGGTTTGACATCGATCAAGGATTCGCAAAGCTTCGGTGATCCCACCGACACGAGGGATTTTCAGGTTGATCGCACGGCAGCTGTCCAGTGCTGCGACTGTATCGACGTCTTCTGCCGTTCGAATATCTTCATCCAAACATAGAGGCGTCTTCATCTGTCGCTGTAGCTGACTGTGCCCCACCAGATCTCGTACCTTAAGGGGTTGCTCGATCATCACCAGGCCTAAGTCATCAAGTGCCAAAATGCGTTCAGGCTCATTTTGATAGGCCCCGTTCGCATCCGCCATCAAAAGCAATTCTGGAAAGGCTTGTCGAATCGCTCGCAAGGGTGCCACATCTTGCCCCGGCTTGATTTTTAACTTGATTCGTTGATACCCTTGGGCGACATAAGCGGCAACAAGAGCCATTAGTTTTTCGACAGAGTATTGTATGCCGATACTAACGCCAACCGCGACACTCGGTCGGGTCGCGGTATACAGCTCTTTCACACTTTGATGCGTTTGCTTGCCATATAGATCCCAAATTGCTGTTTCCAAAGCCGATTTTGCCATGTAGTTTCCTTGGACCGTTTGAAACAATTGCCAAACTTCTTGCGGATGCTCGATCTCCTGGTCAATCAATAATGGGATCAGTGCTGTTTCAATCACTTGTCGAGCAGAAAAGAGGGTTTCTTCAATGTAATCTGGCTGCTCAAAAGCGACCAATTCACCGATGCCCACCGTTCCCTCCTCTGCCGTCACCAAATAAAGATCAAAGGCTTTTTCTGTTAATTGTCCGTAACTTGTCACAAAGGGTTGTTTGAGGGGCAAGCGACAGGCGATGCGTTCAATTTTCTCAATCTTCATTGCGTTCTCTCCTTGTCAATCAGCTGACTGTGGCCCCGATCCTTTTACAAACCATTGATCGATTTCATGACGAACCTGTGTCGGCTGTTCTAAATGGATACAATGTCCAGCATTAGCAACGACTTTGATGGTCATCTCTGGTTGCAGCTGCTTCATTTGGTGGGCGATTTTCCGAAACTTTAAATCTTTTTCCCCGGCTAAATAAAGAATTTCACAAGCTAGCTGCGGAAGTGCCGACCAACAGCTTGGCTGTTTGCCAGTACCACCGTAAACCAAGCTTACTGCCAAGCCAAATTTATTTTGCTGCAAGCGTCCTTGGCGTACAGCAGCCTGCTGCACTAAGGGCAGCTCCTTTTGACTAGCAAACAACGGCAGTTCTTGCCAGTAATCGACAAAATCGACCAAAGGCTCCCTTAGTAAGCGCAATCCTAAGCGGCGATCGTGCCGCTGACGAGCGAGTCGTTCTGCTGGATCAGCCAACCCGGGGGAACCACTCTCAAGCAAAAGATGGGTCACTGCAGCTGGTTCCTTGACTGCCCAGACAAGTGCGATTCGTGCCCCCATCGAGTAGCCATAAAGACCATAGCGTTCAATCCCTAACTTCGCTAAAAGCTGTGCGAGATCCTCCACCAGTAAAGGAAGTTCATAACGCATGGGATGGACATAAATCGATGACCGTCCATGTCCAATCAAGTCGACTGCCAATACATTATAAGAACCTTCCTCTACAAAAACCGGTCGAAAACTTTCCGAAGAACCCGTGAAGCCATGCAATGCCACAAGGGTTGGTAAGGCTGGTCGGTACGGTTGCAACCACTGATAAAAATAACTGACGCCATTTATCGTGTCCCTCATTGCTGCGCTCCCGCCTCGCTAAACTGCTGTTGCAGTGCTTGCCAAGTGTTGACCGGATCTTTTTGCTCACCCTTCACTTCGATTATTTGAAAACGCGGCTGTTGGCTTGTTTCCGTTAAAATCGTTTGAAACTCTAGCAAAGAGGTCGGTGTGTGCCAATCTGCCTCATATAAGGCCGCCACTTTTTGAAACTCAAGGTCTAACGGCGTGCCAAAGAGCGGGACAAAGTCGTTTGGTTCTAAGGTGTTTTGTGACAAAAAGGAAAAGATCCCACCACCGTTATTATTCAGTAAAATGATCGTTACTGGCAATTGATACTGACGCAGTAGTTGTAGGCCGTTCATATCATGGTACAACGCTAAATCACCAATCAACAAGTAGGTAGGCTTTTGACTGGCTGAAGCAATCCCAGCTACGGTCGAGACAAGGCCGTCGATCCCATTGACGCCCCGATTTCCATACACTCGATAAGTGGAGGAAGTTTTGCTGCCGTAGCGATCAAAGAAACGGATCGCATTGCTGTTTGCCAAAAGAATTTGCGCTTCTTCAGGTAGACATTGTTGGAGCATGCGCACAGCGCTGCTCTCATCCCATTGTTTCAACTGCGGACTTGCAGCAATCACCTGATCTGCCCGCGCTTGAAGTGCTTGCCATTGTTGTTGCCACGCCGTATGTTTGACGATCGGCAACTGGGTGATGGCCACCACGAAAGTGCTGATCGCTGCTTCGATCAAATAGTTTGCCCGATGCAACTGGTCTTGCCACTGCCCCGATGGATCAACAAAGAGCCACGTCGTCGTATCCGCTGCTTTGTTCAACCATAACAGGACATTTTTAGTGACTGGTAAGCGACCAAAACGCACGACCACCTCTGGTTGGAAGGCAGAAGTCAATTGCGGGAAAATAAGATCGGCTTGACTGATAAATGTTCCTACTTTGGTACCGGCTGTCGCCAAATTGGTCAATGGATCGCCGACAATCGGCCAGCCTAATTTCTCTGAAAAAGCCAGCAACTGCTGCGCTTCTTCGATCGTAAGGCTTTCTCCAGCAATCAGAATACCTTTTTTATCAAAGTAAGGGGCTAGCTGGGTGATCATCTCAGCTGACAGCTCTTGTTGTGGTGCCAGATAGCTCACGTCTTGCTGAATACTGCATTGGCGACTAAAGTCAGGCAACAGCGGCTCCCGTAATGGAAAGTTGATTTGGACCGGGCCTTTCGGCTGTTTTTGCGCTTCGATCGTGCAAGTTGTAGCTTGCCAAAAACTATAACGCAACAAAGCAGGATCGTTTTCTGGCACCGTCATCTCTACCATCTTTTTGACGTGAGAGGCATACAAATTCTGTTGGTCCATTGCTTGTGGCGCCCCAACGCCCCGCAGTTCTGGCGGGCGATCAGCCGTTAAGACGATCAATGGCAAGTTGGTGGCCTCTGCTTCACAAATTGCTGGATAATAATTGGCTGCTGCAGTTCCAGAGGTACACAGTAAGATCGTCGGTTGGAGATCAACTTTGGACATCCCTAAAGCAAAAAAAGCAGCCGAACGTTCATCGACAGCCACCATACAGGTGATCTCAGGATCACGATGCAATAGTAGCGCCAATGGCGTTGAGCGTGAACCGGGACTAATAACCGCTCGCTTCGCACCCGCTGCTTTTAGTCCTTGGATTGCCGCTAATAAATAGTCTGTCATGACTGTCTGGTTATTCATCTCCTAAGATCCCTCTCCTCATCGGTTGAAATTTTAACCGTGTTTCTTGACGTTCGGATTCCGCATCTGAATCGGCAACGATCCCACAGCCTGCATACAGCGTTGCTTGATTGCCGCTAAAGAATCCTGAGCGGATGGCCACTGCAAACTCGCCAATATCTTCTTGAATACCCAACCAACCGATCGGTCCACCGTACATCCCTCTGCTGGCTGGTTCATGGGTACGAATCCAAGAGACGGCTGCTTCTTTCGGTTCTCCCCCCAATGCTGGGGTCGGGTGTAGTTTTTGCACGGCGCTCAGAAAGTTGACTCCTGCTTTTCTTTGCCCTGCTAAAGGAACAAACAAATGCTGAATGTCACGATTTTTGATGACGGAGCGGGCTTCTGATTGAAAACCGTCAGCTAACAAAGTAGCCAATGCCGTTTCCAAGCGATCGACAACTACTTGATGTTCATGGGTATTTTTTGCGTCCGCTAAGAGGGCTTGTGCCAGTGCCTCATCTTCTTCTTTGGTTTTGCCTCTTGGCGCGGAACCTGCGATACTTACCGTTTCAAACTGATCGACAGTCGCTTTTAGCAAGCGTTCTGGCGTCGCACCAGCAAAAACATGGCCCCCATGTTCGATGGCAAAAAGATAGGTATTCGGCTGCTGTTGCGCCAACCGTTGCAACACCCCAGCACTAATGATCGACTGCTTCGTTTCTATCTTCATTCTCCTGGCCAGAACCACTTTTTTCAACGGTGTTTCAGTCGAGCGAATGGCTGCCACTGTCTCTTCGACCGCTTGCAGCCATTGGGGCACCTCTAGTTCCTCTTGTGCCTGAAAAGCAGGCGTTTCTGCTACAAGACTCTTGTCCGGGTTGGCATTCAACCAGCTTGCGACTTTTTCCTGTAAGGCAGCGACTTTTTGTTGTCGTTGTTCCTCGGAAGAAGCGGCTACTGTATAAACGACGCCACACTGATCATCAGTTTTGCTGACCAGTATTTCTGGCAACGCAAAGAGACCGGCACCTAGCTCAGCCCAATCCTGACTGACTTCTGCCTGTTCATCAAAAGCAAAACCACCAACCAACTGCGCCTGCAAAGGTGCCTCTGGTTGATAATGGGCTTGCTTTAAGAGAGAGCGGACTTCTGAAAAGTCTGCAAGTTTGGGTTGCGAAAAAGTGGCTAACCAACCCAACCCTACCAGACTAGTCGTTTCATCAGGGGTACGCCAGAAATAGCGTTCCCCTTGATATTCTTGTGCCGCTGCATAAAGAGCCAGTAAGTCACACCTTTTTAAAGGCTGATACTCACTCAAATAGGTTTTCCCGGCAGCGATCGCTGCTTCATAATTACTTGATGATTTGCTGTTCAATGTAGTTCACTCTTTCTTCACTCAGCAATAGCCGTTTTAAAAGTTTGCCGCTTGCTGTGCGCGGCATTTCTCGCACGTGATAAAAACGGCGCGGAAATTTATAATGGGCGATCTGCCCTTCTAATGTATCCAACAACGCTTGGAGTCGGACGGACTCATTTAACGTTAAATAAGCCGCGACAGATTGTCCCCACTCCTCGTCTGGTTCCCCCACCACAGCTGCCTCTTTGACCGCTGGATGCTGCAACAAGGCTTGCTCCACTTCTGCGGGATAGATGTTTTCTCCACCAGATATGATCAGTTCGCTTGCACGACTGACTACATACAAAAAGCCCTCTTGATCAAGATACCCTAGATCTCCTGTGGCAAACCAGCCCTCTTGATCCCACTGCTGTGGACTGCGATCGTTTAAGTAACGGGTCGTGATCGCCGGTCCTTGCAGTTGGATCTCTCCGATCGACTGGGTACTTTCAGCAGTCTGATGATCTGCCATTTTCGCATCAACCGCAATTCGTAAATGGACACCTTGCAGGGTAACCCCTGAGGAGCCGATTTTTTCTGAAGCTTTTTCTGGCGGCAATGCCACCACTTGTGAACAGGTTTCTGTCATCCCATAGGATTGGATCACAGAAAGCTGTTTTTGCTGGCATTTTTCCAATACACTTTTGGCAATCGGACCGCCGCCTAGCAGTACATAACGCAACGAATCAAAGCCTTGTTGGGGCACCAACGGCAGCAAATCTGTCAACATTTTCGCCACCAAAGAAACGATCGTCCCTTTTCCTGCCTCAAGATCTTTCGCCATTTCTCCAGCATCAAAGCGCTCATACAAACGAACACTCATTCCAAGTCGCAAGGAACGCAAGAGAATTGATAATCCACTGATATGATACAGCGGAACTGCACAAAGCCAACAATCCTCACTAGTGATCGTTAAATTCTTTTGAGTTGCTTCGGCACTTGCTAGATGATTCCTAAAGGTTTGCGGCACACCCTTGGGATTGCCCGTCGTACCGGATGTATACATAATCGAAGCTACTTGTTCTGCTTGATAGATTGCTTTATTAGGAACAAACGAAGGATCAAAAGAACTGGCAAGAGCCTTCGCCTGTTCCATCGCTTGTCCAAAGGTCAGGCTGCGAACACCCGGGACCGCTGCCTGATCCGCCGTGATCACCCAGTCGCAGTGGGCATCTTGCAATTGGAAGGTGATTTCAGCGGCTGTCAATCGCGTATTCAACAGCTGGACTTCGATCCCCAACTCCCACAATGCAAGGATCGTAAAGACCATTTCAGGGGAGTTATTGCTAAAAAGGGCTACCCGGTTTGGCAGAACAACGAATTGGGCTTGATAATAAGCAGCATAAGCATAAACCTCTTTTTGCAAGGCAGCAAACGACCAGCTTTTTTCATGCCAATAAAAAGCTGGTCGTTCTGGATGAAGTTGTGCTTGCCTTTGCAGCCAACTCCCAGTCATTATGGGAATTTAGGGAATTGGTCGAAGTCTGGTTGACGTTTTTCTTTAAACGCGTCACGACCTTCTTTGGCTTCATCCATCGTGTAATACAATAAGGTCGCATCGCCGGCCAATTGCTGAATGCCAGCTAATCCGTCCGTATCGGCATTCATTGATGCTTTGATCATACGTAACGCCAACGGGCTCTTTTGCAGCATCGTTTCGGCCCATTCCATCGTTTCATCTTCTACTCGATCAAGAGGAACGACTGTATTGATCCAGTTCATCGCCAATGCTTCTTCGGCAGTATATTGTTTTGTCATGAACCAAACTTCCTTGGCTTTTTTATGTCCGATCGTCCGTGCAAGATAGCCCGAACCATAGCCACCATCAAAACTACCGACATTTGGTCCTGTTTGACCAAATTTAGCATTGTCAGCGGCAATCGTTAAATCACAAACTAATTGTAAAACATTCCCGCCGCCGATCGACCAGCCTTTGACCATGGCGATCACCGGTTTTGGCAACGTGCGGATCAAGCGTTGCAGATCCAATACGTTTAAGCGAGGAACCTGATCTTCCCCAACATAGCCACCGTGACCACGGACTTTTTGGTCTCCGCCTGAACAAAAGGCTTTGTCGCCGGCGCCTGTCAAAATAATCACGCCGATGCCTGGTTCATCGCGACTGATTGAAAACGCATCAATCATTTCAAACACCGTTTTTGGTGTAAACGCATTGTGGACTTCTGGGCGGTTGATCGTGATTTTCGCCACTTTTCCATGTTGTTCAAATAAAATTTCATCGTACTCTTTTAAGGTTTTCCATTCTCTCATTACTTGTTCCTCCTCAATTCACATAGCTCTATTATACACATATCTAGTCGCTTTTCGTTAGAAATTGCTTTGTTTAAGGGAATTTCTTAAGACTTCTCCACCTGTTGCTGTCTTTCTTAGAACTTCGGCTATTTCTACCAAAACTCGTGCTATAATCATGGTAACTTTCTTAGAAAAAGGAGCAAAAAATGAACTTACTAGAAGCTTTAGAAATCGAAGTAGAAGCAGCAACAGCCGATTTTGTTCGTTTACGGATGCCAATCAAAGAACAGCACAAACAGCCTTTTGGTCTCGTTCACGGTGGCATTAACGGCGTTTTGATCGAGACTGCCTGCAGCATCGGCGCCAATCAAGCTTTGGCTCAAGAAGAAGCCTTCGCCGCCGGCGTTGACCTACAAGTCAACCATCTAGCCGCCGCTCAAGAAGGAACCCTGATCGTAGAAGCTAGTCCTGATCGTATCGGCGCTCGTATCCAAACTTGGCAAGCCACTATTTGGTTAGCTAGCGGGTTAAAAACAGCCGTTGGTCGCTGTACCTTGACGACAGTGCGCAAATAATTCTTTTCGCTCCTGTGTTGTAAACACGGGAGCATTTTTGGCCTGCTTTGAAGAAAGATGCCATCAGTTAACCCCTTATCAAAGATATTCTTTCATTATAAAGATATTGAGAATATGAGCGTAGTTTTTTCAAAAGGTACGTTGTTTTTTTACAGAATAGGGGTCTTTCGTTATAATGTAGCTAAGAAAGCGAGGCTTATTATGAAAAATAACCGATTGATCCACTTTTTAGGCGGCAAAACAAGCTATTATGTCTTAGGACTGATTATCTTGTCGGCAGTTGCTGTCTTTTTGCTAAATCAGATTTCTTTTTTATTTACACCCTTTTCAGCCATACTTACAGCTATTATCCCACCCTTTTTATTTGGGCTGATCCTTTACTATCTGTTTAACCCGGTAGTCGATAAATTGGAATCGAAAAAAATTCCCCGCAGTGTTTCGATTGCTGGGATCTATCTTTTGATTCTTTTATTGATCGTCTTTGCTGGTTTCCAGCTTTACCCGATTTTGGAGCAGCAAACCACCGATCTGATCAACAGCTTACCGAGTTTGGTCAGTGACTTTGAGAAAAACGCGACCGCCTTTTTAGAAAATACCCCGTTTCAAGATGAGATGGCACAAATTACAGACACATTGCAAAATATTACCAACAACATCATGAGTTTTATTGGAGACTATTGGGAAACTGGTGCTGCTGGGCTCAGCAGTTTGTTTTCAACGATTTCGACCTTGTTCATCGCTTTGTTTACGGGACCGATCATTGCCTTTTTCTTATTGCGCAACCCCAACAAGTTTTATTTTTCAGTTCTCTCGTTAGTGCCACCACGTTTTCGCAAAGACTTTAATGAAATCGTCAAGATCTCTGACATACAAGTCGGTGCCTTTTTGAAAGGACAAATCATTTCTTCCTTGATTTTAGGGGCGATCTATTGGGTCGTTTTCCTATTGATTGGCTTAGAGTATGCCAGTATTCTGGCGATCGCCGCTGGTCTGCTTTGCATCATCCCCTATATTGGTCCTTTTATCGTCTTTTTCCCGGGACTTTTCATTGCCGCACAAGACTCCACCGGGATGTTGGTTAAATTTTTGATTGCTTGGTTTGCTGTACAGTTGCTTCATGGGGATTTAGTCGTGCCCCGTGTGATGGGTGACCGATTGAAAATTCATCCTATTACGATTCTGGTTGTTTTATTAGTGATGGGTGATTTGATGGGGATCGTTGGGGTGATTTTCGGGATTCCAATTTATTGTCTGCTAAAAGTTCTTGTCGTTTACGTGTTCCGCAAATTCAAGCAGCGCTATAACCGCTATTACGGTCAAGAAGGCAAATACTTCCACAGTGCCTTCACTAGCAAAGATTACCTAGGTGACGAAGACAAAGACACCAAGAAAAAAGCTTAAAAAAACTGTCGCGAATCGTTGGTTCGCGGCAGTTTTTTGGTCTATTTTATTTCATCTCATGTTCCAAAAAGAAATGATAGAGTGCCCCTAATAAGTTTGCATCGTTTTGAAATTTGCACGCTTGGATCTCCGGCTTCGTCAAAGTCTGCTGCAAAATCGGTAAACTAGCTAGCAGTTGCTGATACTGACGGTCGATTTCTTCCACTACGATCGCTTGGGCACTGATGCCACCGCCAATCACGAAGCGCTCTAAGTCGATCACGGCTTGAACATTGAGCATGACACACGCGATTTCTCGGCAATACGCTGTAAACAGCGCCCAGACCTGTGGCTCTTTCTGATTGATGGCGTCAAAAACTGCTTCACCATCCGCAAGATCAGCTAAGCCTAGCAGTTGGGCGCTGCGGCGAATCATGGCGACCGCTGAACCGCTAAAACCTGCCAATTGCTGCAGGGTCAATCCCTGATTATTTGGTTGCTCAGCGTTTTCTGGAGCATCGCTTCTCTTAGTGGCATTTAGTAGAAAACTTAATTCCCCGGCTTGAAAATGTGCACCTTGGATCAGTTTTCCCTCAACGATTACGCCACCGCCCAAACCAGTACCTAATGTTATGGCAGCTCCGTTTTGAATCCCTTTAAGGTTTCCTAGCCACCATTCAGCTAATGCGGCTGCTTTGCCATCGTTGGTCAAAGCCAGCGGCACTTGGTACTTTGCCAGCAGCTGTTTTAAGGAGACCCCATCTAAAAAAGGCAATGCCCCGCCAAACGAGATTGTCCCTGTCTCTGGGTTGACTTTTCCCGGGGTACTAACCGCAATGCCCCGAATGCTTCCATGAACGTCCTCAACGATCGTTTCAATCCCCGTCAAAAATTCCGCAAGACTTTTCGGCGTATCCATCCGTCCTCGTGTCAGAATATTCCCCGAGCGATCAATGACAGCCGATTTGATTTTCGTGCCGCCGATGTCGATGCTTAAATAGTTTTTATTCACTGAATCCCACCTTCTGATTCTACTGCCCATCGCAGGACGGTTTTGGCTTTATCTGGTGAGTCTTTTCGCGGATCAGACAAATAGATTTCTCGATGCTGGAACGTGTCCATCGTTGGACGGATCACTAACTGTTCTTGTTTTAACAGCTCCTTCATTTGCGCAAATGTTTCCGCTTCAGTATCAAAAGAGCCTGTATGCATTGCTTGCAGACACAGTCCTTCTTCATAACGTTCAAAGATGAGCTTCTCTAGATTTGGATTGTCTTTCTTCTCTTTGACTGCCAAGAGCTGTTCTTGAAACAGTGTTTCCGTGACTGGCTCTGGTTGGCGAATCATGATTTTATAGATCAATTCTTCTTTGTTGATGGCACCCTCTGGCTTTGTCAGAGAGGTCCACACACCTTCTAAAGGAAAGACCGTGTATTCAAAGGGTTCATTGCCAAAAGCTCCTTTTTTTAACCCCATCCTGAGTGAATAAGAAATCGTATATAAAGCGGCGATTTCTTCGCTGAATTCAGGACGATTCGGATCGCCGCTGCCGCTCAAACTGATAAATTGATACGTTGGCACCTCGATCACTGTTGGTTTTTTGGGAAGATAAAGCTCTTTTTCTAGTTTGCGCCATTCATACTTCATAAAAGACCCTCCTCGATTTGCTTTTCTTTATTTTACCATGAAAAAGAAGGGACATCGCAAAAACAGTTATCCCCTCAACTGCAAAGGGACGATTGTTTTTTCTATAGAGATAATGTAGCTACTTGCTGTTTCCCCAACTGCTCGTCTTATGCGGCTTCTTGTTCTTCTTTCAGCAATTTTGTGTCATAAAACTTCGCAAATGGAAAATAGATCAAGAAAGAAACAACTGCACAAACAATGGCAACGACGCCTGCACGCCAGTCTCCACCGGTGCCAATAAAACCACCAAGTCCAACGGGTGTTGGGAAAGGAATATTGGCGATCATGGGACGAATCAATTCCATCCTTGTGGCAAAATACGCGATCGTGGCGGATGCCATCGGTGCTAACAAGAAAGGAATTGCTAAATAAGGATTATAGATGATCGGCACCCCGAAAATAATCGGTTCATTGATATTGAAAATCGACGGGACGATGGCAGCTCTCCCTAATACTTTCATCTGTTTCGATTTAGCAATGTAGATCATAAATAAGGTAAAACCAAGGGTTGCTCCCGAACCACCTAATGTCACGTACCCGTTGGTAAATTGGCCTGCTAATGGGAAACTCGCCCCTTCAACATTGGCAGCTAAATTAGCTAACATGATCGGGGTGATCAGTGGACTAATGATATTGAATCCATGAATCCCTACCAACCACAAGGCATGCGCGAGGAAGTAAATCACCATGATTCCCAACCAACTATCCGTAAGGTGGGTAACAAACCCAAACGGAATTGCCACTAGTTGAAAAATATCCGTCCCAAAAACAACTAAAACACCATTGATGGTCAGAACCACAACTGCCACTACAAAGGCTGGTATCAGTGCTGTAAAACTACGAGCCACACCTTCAGGCACTTCTTCGGGCATTTTGATGACCCAGTTGTTTTTTACACAGAGACGATACAGCTGAACGGCAACGACCGCCATCACGATACCGGTGAAAATACCAACAGTTCCTAGACGTGCGACTCCATCGGCACCAATCAACCAGCCATTGATCAGCCCTTCTTCCACATCATTCATCCGTGTCATTTTTCCGCCGTCAAAAACAAGCTGAGGAATCGACATCAATGTAGCAAAAACACCTAACAACGCCCCATTGATCGGCGTCAGGTCGAGATTCTCCTCGACTTGAATGATCTTGGAATACTCATAGCCCAGAACGATACAAAAATATAATGCCAATAACCCCATGGTCGTACTATTTGCTAACATATACAAATCACTGAAATTCAAAAAAGTCGCTTCAAAAAAGTCAGCTAAAAACGGAAACGTGATCGGTAAAATGTTGAATACTAAAAACATTGAGCCTACGATCGTAAAAGGAATCGACGCCATCCCTGCCGCCATGATGCTACGAACGATTTTGTATTGGGAAATCTTTCCCATCGGACCCATTACTGCTTTTTCCAAAAGTTGAAATAGTTTATTGTTCGATTCTGTCAATTCAATCACCCTTTCTTTCTATCTCTTCAAATTCACGTATCCATTGCCATTGTCGATCTTTATTACGAAAAATTTTCTTCAGTTTTCTGATACCACTCCAAGCAAAGACGCCACTTATCCAGAGAACTATGCGAACATACTCCGTACTTTGCGAGGTGAAATAGGGGAAAATAACTTCTGTCACTCCAAAAAAAGTCAATAAAAAAAGAATGGCCATTGTCCCCATTTGAAGGCGTAAATACCAAGTAGTAAAAAAGAGTTGCTTGCGGACGATGGTTGCGTGGTGTCCATATAAGCGGATAAACTCACTGATCGCTCCCATTGAAAAAAGCAACAGGCTCAGTGGAACCACACGCAGCCATTGCCCTGCCAAAGAAGCAGCTAACAGCCAATATAGGTTAAAAAAGAAAGAGAATGCGACTAAGTACCGCAAAAACAACAGACGTTGAAAATAGAGATTTTTCTTCGTCAGTTTTTGCGATGCATCTCTTTGCGCGACTTTTGCTTGCTTACTCGCCATCTGCACTCCTGCATTGGATCGCTTCTTCAAGGCGATTCATCTTTTGATAAATCCTTAGCATTTCTAGTGCAACCTCTCTGAGGGTCATGGTTGTCATCAAATGATCTTGTGCATGGATCAACAAGATATCGCAGGTAAATGAGGTCCCTGAAGCATATTCTTGCAGCATTTTTGACTGGATGCGGTGGGCTTTGACTAATGAATCATTGGCTGTGTCCAACAACTCTTGCGCTTCTTGACAACTACTGATTCGCATCTGTTCAAAGGCTTGATGAATCATCGTGCGGGCATCACCGCTTGCTAAAATAAGTTCAAAGGATATTTCTTGTATTTTTTCACTATCCATAGCCTGCCTCCATTTATTTCGTACTTTTTTCTAATGCAATGCTTTCTTTGACTAACTGTGCTAATTTCTCGATTCCGATTGGGATCGGAATATACGCTTGCGGGGGAATATTCACGATTGGTTTGCCGTATTTATCGGCGCTTTTCTTTAAATTGGCAAAATGCATTTTCGTTTGCGGGCTAACTAGATATAAATCGTAGTCATCCTTGGCGATCGTAGCGATCCCCTCTGAAGCAGAGATGGCATCGATCCTCACTGACCAACCTTCTGTGGTTAAAAAGCTTGTTCCTTTTTTGGCGATCAACGATGAAGACATGCCTGCTGCACAAATTATCAATACTTTTTTCATTTCCCTTCCTCCTTCTATGAAACGCTTCCATTTTGTTGTATCTGTTCCTTTTTTCTCCCCTCCTTCGTGCTATAAAAAATCCTTGAGAACGATTCACTATCTGCTGATTCTTACAGGTAGTAATCCTTCTTCACATAAATAGTATTACATATCGAGTACTTTGTAAATGCAATAAAACTCTATTAGTGATATAAAACATTAATTTCTTTCTGCTTCTATCGTGTCATAGTAGAATAATTTTGTGGAGGGGATTTCATGTTTAAAGATCGTTTAAGACAGTTGCGGAAAACGCGATCTGGTTTAACACAAGCAAAAATGGCAAAATATTTAGGAATCGCCAAAACAACCTATGCTTCGTATGAGCAAGGCAATCGGATGCCCGATATTGAGATCCAAAAAGAACTTGCTGATTACTTCAATGTCAGTCTCGATTATTTACATGGACGTCCGAATGATTTGGAAGCCCTCTCTATGAAACAGATTCGTGTGGCTTCAAGAATCAATGAGGACTTTACTGAATATCAACTATCTGAAATCATTACCTTTATCGAATTTATAAAAAACCGTCCAGAGTAAACGCGATACTATTCTGCCTTTTTTCTCTGGCTAACTTGTGGTGCTGCTTCATTACCTAAAGAAAAAACTGCTGTCAATGTCTCACAAGGAAACATTGACAGCAGTTGAAGGGCCTCGGCTCTTTTTTTATTGTCTTACAGTATCATTAGCAGCAAAGCGTTTTGAAAAATGTTGTTCTAATCGCTTTTGCCCGGCTTCAATCAAAATGCACAACAGCCAATAGATGATGGCAACTAGCACGTACATGGACATGTAATCAAAAGTTCGTCCGCCAACGATCTTAGCTTTTTGAAAAATATCAGGAATCGTGATCATTGCTGCCAAGGAGGTCCCTTTCAACAAATCCATTGCCACATTACTCAAAGCCGGTACAGAAATACGAAAGGCTTGCGGCAAAATAATCAGACGCATCGTTTTCGTAAAGGATAACCCTAACGCATAGGCAGCATCAAATTGCCCACGATCCACACCAGCAATTGATCCTCGGTAGATTTCCCCGATAAATGCGCTGCTGGTCAATGTAAAACAGATGATCGCAGCACTAAGCGCCGACAATTGATAAGGCAAGCCAAAATACAGTAGGAACAACAAGACCAACGCTGGGACGCCTCTTAGAAATGAGAGATAGCCCCGCACGAACCCTCTAATGATGGGGTTTTCCAGCATCCCTAAGAAGGTGAGCATGATCCCTAAGAGGTTGCCACCTAGAAAAGAAACGACAGCAATGCCGACCGTATAGGACAAGCCCGACAGCAAATAGGGCAATGAGTCCCACATCAACGGCAAATCAAGGGTTGGAATATACATTAGTCTGTTTCAACCGTTTGGATCGCTTGATCAGATTTTACTGAAATATCGGTTTGAAAATACGTTTCTGCAAGTTCTTTTAAACGGCCGTCTTCTTTCATTTCTGCTAAAACAGCATCCACTTTTTCCTGCAATGCTTTATGATCCTTCACAAATAAGAAGCCCGTTTCATTCGGATTAAAGTAGACATCTTCTAAAATTTTTACAGGGATATCTGGCAAAGCAGCAACCGCCATTTTTTGCAAATAGTAATCATTCAAGATCACATCCGTTCGACCATTCGCAACATCTGTCAAATACTGATCATTCGTTGCGTTGTCGTAAGTCACTAATTCTGCCCCATAAGATTCGGCTAAGCGCATGTAGCTGGTATTCGGTTCACCAGCAGCTTTTTTGCCATCCAAATCTTCTAAAGAAGCAATCCCTGAGTCATCACTTTTACGCACGATCATACTATCGAACGAGTATTTGATAGGCGTTGAGAGACTGAATTTTTCCGCCCGTTCATCCGTCAAACCAAAATCGTTGGCAGCAAAATCGGCTTCTCCACGTGTTAAAGAAGAAACTTGTCCATCGACATTGTACTCTTTAAATGTGATCTCTACGCCTAATCGTTTGGCGACTTCTTTTGCCACATCGACATCATAGCCCACTAATTCATTTTCATCGTTATAGTAAGACGATGGATACAAGGTTCCCGAAGTAGCAACAACCAATGTTTTGGCTTCTTCCACCTTGCTTAGACTTGAGTCTTCTTCCGTTGGTTTGCTGCAGGCACTTAACAGGACCCCCGTAAATAAACCTAAAAAGCCAACCATTGCAACGATTTTCCCTTTTCTAACTTGTTTCATAATATCCTCCTCTTAGTTTCCTTGTTTTGGCAACAGAAATCGTTGCTGTGTTTCAAATAAATAGCCGACTTGGAAAAGCAGATCTTCTCTGCCTTTAGACGCCATAAATTGGATCCCTAGCGGCAACCCTTCCTCGCTAAGAGCAGTTGGCAAGCTGATGGCTGGCTGCCCCGTTAAATTGGCTAATTGAGTGTAAGGTGTCAGAGTATAGCTCTTGGCAAACATTTCTTCGATCAACTCACCCGCAGCACTTTTTCCAAGCGATTCGATCTCATGCAGTCTTTGGCGAATGCTATCGCTTTGTAAGTCTTCCTCGATCAAAGGGGCTGGAAAAGCCGTCGTCGGTGTTAAAAAGAGATCATAGGTCGAAAAGACTTCTTCCATTTTTTCTGCCAGCTGATCCCACCACTGCAAGGCAAGAACGTAATCGGCGGCCGGCAGTTTTTTGCCATATTGGTAAAGTGCCCAGGTCATCAATTCCATCTCTTCCCGTCTGACCGGTTCTTGACGAGCAGCATCGATCTCAGCAAACATCGCAGCTGTTTCGCCACCATTCATGGCGTAATAAGTGGTCATCATTTGCTGACCATCCACTGGATAGCCCACTTCAATGACTTCGTGCCCCTGCTTTTCTAAAAATGCGGCTGCACTTCGGACTGCTTGGATGGCAGTTTCAGACACTTGTCCACCGGTCGGCGATGCGGTAGTAAAAGCAACCTTCAACCGCGGTTTTTGACTCGCTTGCTGATGATGCCATTCTACTTGCGGTGCCTGATAAGGGGCTGCCGGCTGTGACGTCCGCAACGCATAAAACAACTGTTCCGTATCACGCATAGAAAGCGTCAACGCAAAGTTGATGGAAGCGCCTTGCCAGCTGCGCCATTCACTAGGACCCACTGGCATCGTGCCACGGGTTGGCTTCAAACCGATCAATCCGCTAAAGGAAGCTGGAATGCGGATCGATCCGCCGCCATCACTGGCACCTGCAATCGGAAACATCCCCGAAGCCACTGCCGCTGCCGCACCACCACTGGAACCACCAGCTGAATAGGCAGGATTCCACGGATTACGTGTAGGCCCATACAATGTTGGATCAGTGATATTTTTGAATCCAAATTCTGGTGCATTGGTTTGCCCTAACGGCACAAAGCCCGCCTCTTCTAAACGAGAGACAAAATGAGCCGTGCGGCTGGCTCGTGCTTTTGCAAACAGTTTGGCTCCTGACGTTGCTGGCCACCCTGCTTTGGTTTGGCCGAGTATTTTTAACGGCATGGGTTGTCCACCAAAAACCGTTTTTTGAAGATGCTGCTCGTAATGCTGGATCGCTGCTTGCGGATCAAATGTTACAAGCGCATTCAAAAGCGAATTTTGTTGATTGACTTTTTCTTCGATCATCGCCACCCGCTCGGCAAAGCTGATTTGTCCTTGCCGCAATTGTTCCGCCCAATAGGTCGCATCTTGCATGCTTGTCCCTCCTTTTTCTCAATAACCTCAAACAATTATCTAAACTGTAACACATGAAAAATTCTTCTTTATATAGACTACAATATACCAAACACTAGGAAATCTTTCAACAAAAATAGAACAGTTTTTAAACCTGTATCACATCGTTATCAAACGTTCCAATCTTTTTACTACTGGCTGTCCACCAACGCTTTCTCTTAGCTGCCCGAATCATTACCTAACAAAAACGGCACATCGCCAAACGATGTGCCGTTTTGATTTACTTGTATTTTTCTTCCAGCTTGCTCATCCAAAGACCTAACCAAGCCCCCAAGACAAACAAGATAATTCCGATGACGGCTGTTACCCAAGTAAAGCCGCTATAGTTTGCCACCGGAGGAATCACGATCAATATCGTTGAGGCAATAACGATCCCTAAAATGAAGTGATAGACTTTTGAATGATAATGGCTCAATAGCCACTCCATCAATTTCGAAAACAGCAGCATCACTGCCAAGCCGCCAATGGCGATCGGTAGAAAGACCCCCATGATGTCAAAGCTCTTAAAGCCTTTCAACATCGG
The DNA here is from genome assembly GCF_050546735.1 of Enterococcus sp. AZ095a. Taxonomy (NCBI): domain Bacteria; kingdom Bacillati; phylum Bacillota; class Bacilli; order Lactobacillales; family Enterococcaceae; genus Enterococcus; species Enterococcus sp. AZ095a. The sequence continues at coordinate 2,753,494 of NZ_CP172953.1, forward strand.
ATCATAAAGGCCCAAAACGAGCAAAAGGTTTGAAGGACTCAAGCCGGGAACCAAAACACCTAACGCGATCAGACCGCCGGCGATCACAAAACCAATGAAATTGGCAGGGATCGTTCCTAAGATATCGCCCATAAAATAGAGGAACAAGAAGCCGATGACCATACTGCCGAAGAACCAAAGCAGGTCGCCGGTTGTCCGTTTGCTTTTCAAGGTCGATTCTTTAGCAAGTGCTGGTAACGTCCCAATAATTGCCCCCGCAAAGCCCCACAAAACGATGATTTGATAGTTTTGCAGCAGCCACTCTAATGGCTTTGATAAAAGCCCGATCCCTACGATTCCCCCGATCCCTACTGGCAGGAAAAAGAGGAGATTCTCTTTAAAATTCTTCGTCAGATGTGCCATAAAGCGCAGCATCCGCTCATAAATGCCTAAGATGGCTGCCAATACGCCACCTGAAACACCAGGCAAGATAAAGCCCAAGGCAATCACCACGCCTTTAAGAAAACGTGACAAAATACTTTCGTTTCTCTGTTTTTCCATTTACAATTGCTCTCCTTAGCGATGGTTTTCACCAATCGTTCTTTTTTCATCAATCCCTTTAACTATACTTGATTGCCAAAAAAATGGAAAGTAATTTCTAATTCCTCATACAAAGGCAGATTTCAAAGTTCTTTCAGCATCAAGAAATCCGTCTGCTCATCATCCCCCATAAAAAAGGAATGACTGCCAACTCTTACAAAGCCCATCGTATGATAAAAAGCCAACGCATTGTCGTTAAATTCCCAAACACCTAACCAGATCGACTTTTTCTGCAGCGCTTTGGCGGTCTCTTGAGCAAACAGCAGCAGTGTTTTGCCATAGCCTCTGCGCTTATGTTCTTTTTTGATATAGATTCGTTCAATTTCCAACCCCTCTGGGGCAATCGCTTCCGTTTGCGCCTCACCCCAGTTAAGTTTGATATATCCTACGGTTTGATCATTTTCTTGTAAAAAATAAAACGCCGATTGCGGATTTTCTAACTCTCGGGTCAGTTTCGGCAGATTGTAGGCTTCTTCTAGATAGATACGAGTATTTTCCTCCGTATTGAAAGGAGCAAATGTATCGTAATAGGTGGATACGCTGATTTCTCCCAATTCTTCTAAATCTGCCAAAGTACATCGTTTGATAGCCATCAAAACGCCTCCTTTTTTATCAAGCTATTCTATCACATCTCCATTATCCCTTGCAAAAGCAAAAAGGGCGGACAGCTTTCCCCACTGTCCGTCCTTTCATAGACTTACTCTTTTATAACCAAGAGCCAGAAAACTGATGGATCACCATCGTACTCGGATCTTCCTCGACCTCACCCGTGATATAGCTTTTTGGTGAAAACGTCATTTGCGGGAAGATCTCTACGCCCTTAACGGTTTGTCGTTGATTATTCAATTCTAATCCGTGGTTTTGCAGCAGTTCCGTCACTCGGATCACATTGGTGACGACATCTTCCGTTTTTTCTGCCCGGACAAATTTTCGGTCATCGTAATCGTGGTACCATTCTTCCATAAAGGGATGGTGCGGAACCGCTCCAATGATCCCAGTAGAAATCTTGGTTTCGATCTCAAAGCCCATAAATGCCTCCAGTGTCAAGAGCTCATCTAAAGGTTTGACCACCTCGATATCAGTATCCATATAAATACCGCCTTCTGTCACTAACGCATACAAACGAACCACATCTGACACAAATGCCCATTCTTCTTGGTCATAGGCCTCTTTTAGATAAGGACCGAATTTTGAAAGGTCGATCGTTGATTCATCCCAACGTTTGATCTCATAATCCGGACAATATTTTTTCCAGGTATCCATGTATTTCTTTTCTTGTTCACCTAATGCATTGCCGCCAAACCAGCAATAATGAATAATTTTTGGAATCATCAATCTCTCTCCTTTAGTTTATTGGTCTCTTTTAAGTGTAGCGGATTTTGCAATTGTTTCAAAATCATATACACTTTTTACGGCGAAAAGAACTGTTGGCTCTGCTCTTCAGGATCAGAAAGGATCATTGAAAAAAGCACCTGAGTCAACGACTCGAGTGCTTTTTGAGGGATTGCTTATAAATAATGATTGTCCCGTAAGACGGCTTTTTTGATATCTGCCACCGTTTGCGTCCCCGCAAGCTGCATGACCATCTCCAATTCTTTTTTGAAGAAATCAAAGACTTGTTGAACACCAGTGGCACCACCTAGAGCCAACCCATAGATCACTGGTCGACCGATCGCCACTAGATCTGCTCCGCAAGCAATCGCTTTAAAGACATGCTGTCCTCGCCGTACCCCGCTATCGAAGACGATCGGCGCCCGACCTGCCACTGCTTCAGCCACGATCTGCAAGGAATCAAAGGAAGCTGGACCACCATCCAATTGGCGTCCCCCGTGATTTGAGACCCAAATCCCTTGTGCACCTGCCCCTAAAGCTCGTTCCACATCTTCTTCTGATTGCACCCCTTTGACATAAACTGGCAAGTCAGATTCTTTGGCGATAAAAGCGACGTCCTGGGGACTTAATTTTTGTTTTGAGGAGCCGTAAACGGCATCCATCGTTTGTCCGATCCCTGATTGATAAGCCTGAACGATCGGCATTGCCAACGGAAAGGTGAAGCCATTGCGGCGATCCGTTTCTCGATTGCCCCCCACGGTTGCATCTGCGGTCAAAACGATCGCTTTGGCGCCATTGCGTTTTGCCATCGCCAAGATGTCTTTGTTAATACCATCGTCTTTACTCATATAAAACTGGAACCACTGCGGCGCTTCTTGACCTCCAGCCGCTCGGATTTCTTCCAACGTACAAGAGGCATACGAACTCGCCGTATAGATCGTGCCAAAACGTGACACACCTTTGGCTGACGCTTGTTCTGCCGCAACATTTGCTAAGCCGTGGGCAGCCACAGGTGCCATAATGATTGGCGCTGACAACGTGTCACCGCCAAAGGACAACGTTGTGTCCGGTAATTCAATGTCCTTTAAGACATGAGGAATGATCAATTTGTGATTGAAGGCGCGTTCATTTTCTTGATAGGTAAAAATATCCCCCGCACCACTGCTGATATAGCCATACCCACCTTTAGGAATCACTTCCTCTGCCGCGATCTCCAAATCGCGCATATTGATAAAATCGATTGCTCCTTCTGCGGTACTTGCTTGATAAATTTTTTCCATGCCTTTCCCTACTCTCCAATAAGATAACGTTTACATTTTCATCCTACCCCTGATTGCAGGATCACGCAACTCATTCGCTCACTCCTGTCAAATAGGCTTACTTTACTTTTCCACTCAAGACAGCCCTCCATTTGAACTAGCTGAATTATTGTTTTGTTCGTTTAACATATTCTGCCAATAACAACGGCTGAATCGTTGGATATGTCCAACTGACAGGCGGCTTTACCCTTACATAGATTGCTTCGATCTCTGAGGTCAACTCATCCTCCAACTCCGTGATCTGGGCTTCGAACACCAAGCCGTAATCGGTCTCCCCGTCTTTTTCTACCCCATAGATAAATAACGGCTCTAGAGTAAAGTGCTTGGCGCCTGTTTCTTCTTTTCATTCACGGGCAGCACACTCTGTGATGCTTTCTCCTAGTTCTCGCTTGCCTCCAGGGATCTCCAAGGTGTCTCGTTCTTTGTGTTTGACATAGACGAACTTTTCTTGGTACTTGCTGATGATCACGGCAAAAACTAGCTGCTCTTCTGCGATCTTTTCAAGATCGAATATCGTTACGTTACTCATTTTTCTCATTCCTTTCAAAAAAGCAGACATGTTTCTAAAATAAACAGTCGTTAAATCAAAAAAAGTGCTGATCCCTTATGGAAAGGGTCAGCACTTGCAACTTATTACTCTTCTTCTTCCGCCATGAATGTGTTGAAGACTTCTTCAATCATATCCCATTCTGCTTCTGTTTCGATCTGTTCTAATTCACCTTCAGAACCGTCTTCGTTTTCAATATAAGCGTATGCTTGTAATTCAACGTCTTCTTCTTCTGGTACGCCTGCTGGATAAAGCAAGACGTAGTTGCGGCCGAATTCTTCCGTACCGTCAACCGTTAATAGAATTTCGTATAATGTTTCATTTCCTTGATCATCGATTAAAGTAATGTGTTCATGTCCTTCATGATCGTGATCGTGGTTATGATCGTGTGTATGTTCTGACATTTATTTTCCTCTTTTCTGTAAATTAAAACAGCTGTTTCCCAGCACCATCTAAATAATTCTGCAAAATCATGACTGCTGCTAATTTATCAATCACTTTTTTTCGTTTGGCACGCGATGTATTCGCCTGTTCTACCAGCATTCGTTCTGCTTGAACGGTCGTCAGACGTTCGTCTTGGTAAACGACCGGCAAACCGAATTGCTGTTCGATCGCTGCGCCGTAAGCCATAGAAGCTTCCGCTCTAGGTCCGATCGTATTATTCATATTTTTAGGTAGTCCTACCACAAAACGTGAGACTTCATATTCTTTCACCAATTCAGCAAGTCGATCATAACCGAAATTGCCTTCATCTTCATTGATGCGAATGATCTCGATCCCTTGTGCTGTCCAGCCCATTGGGTCACTGACCGCCACGCCGACTGTCCGCGAACCAACATCCAATCCCATGATTCTCATTATAGGTTGATCCCGTGATTGCCTAAATAATAACGGATCAGAACTTCCATGATCTCATCCCGTTCGTGACGACGAATCAAATTCCGGGCATCCCGATAACGAGGAATGTAAGCCGGGTCGCCAGAAAGGAGATAACCGACGATTTGATTGATCGGATTGTATCCTTTTTCCTCTAATGCTCGGTAGACGATAGCTAATGTTTCGCTGACTTCTTTTTTACGGCTATCATCAAAATCAAAGCGAACTGTTTCATCTGTAAAACCCATTTCACGACACCTCTCTTTTGTATAGATTTTAGCATATGTTCCTACTATATTGTACTAAACGTTTGATAAAACTACAAACATATGCTTAGATTTTCTTCATTATAACAAAGGTTTATGATGTTTCTATGAACTTTCTTAAAAAAAGCTAGAAAGCGCGATAGACATACTGGTTTTCTGGTGCTTCAATCGTCTTCTCTTGGTCTGCTACCACCATCGGCAAGTCTCGTTTGAAGGGTTGATAGTACTTCGATTGGATCGTCCCTTCCACGTGGAGCCACTGGTTATTTTCTGCAGTCGCTTGCTGCGGCAATTCCACCCGTAAACCGAAAACGCCTGAATCAGCCACACAATGGATAATGCCAAAACGAAACAAAAAGATTTCATTGGCATCATCTTGATCTGCATGGTACACAAATCCATCATAGGTGATTTTCTTACCAATGAATTCACTCGGGTACGTATAGATCAACTCCATGACTTCCAAGTAATTTTCTTCCGTTACCGCAATCGTCTCATCTTTGGCGTAACGTGCCAAGGCTGCATCCATCTGAGTGTCATAATCTTCTTTGTTAAAATAAAGACTTGTATCGGGTTTCAGATATTGGGTCGTCATTTCTGGATCCCCCACAGATTCTTCACTTAGGGGGAAATTAAACCCTTTTGCTTCAACGATCGTCGTATCCAAGCTAACGGTGGGAAAAAAGAGACCCACGATGATCGGTAAGGCTAATAGAAAATACGCAATCACTCGTTGGTATTTTTTCTCTAATCCATGCTGGTGCTCGTCGTCATGATGATGCTCGGGCTCTTGTTTGACCCAAAAGTACAGCTGGACCAAAGCCAACAATAAAGAAATGATCATAGATAAAATAGCGAGATAGCGATAATGAATGTTGATAAACTGATTGAGTTTGCCCGTCACTTGCAAATACATCATTAATTCAAAATAGCCTGATAAGATCAAAAAACGAATCATTCTTTACACCACCCATGCATAAATTGAAACGACGATTGCGACTAAACCAACCAGAGAAGCGATAAAACGCCCCGAAAAGTACCGCTTCATCATCAACAGGTTTTTAATATCTACCATTGGACCAAAAACCAGGAAACCGACGACTGGTCCAGTGCCGAATAAACTCAACAACGAAGAGCCGATAAAGGCATCTGCTTCGGAACATAGGGATAATGTCAGTGCCAACAGCAGCATGACGAAAACCGCTAACAGCTTCGTGGAGCCTAATGTCAGCATCAAGCCAGTTGGCAGATAGGTCTGCATCGCTGAGGCGATCAACGCACCAATGATCAAATAACGCCCAGTATCGAAAAACTCATCCAAACTATGCTGTAGCAAATGACGAATCTGCCGAAGAAGCGGATGACTGGTCTTTTCTGTTTGATGGTGGGCGTGATCATGCCCATGATGGTGTGGGTGAGCTACTTGCTCATTCCCGCCACTTAATTGATTGGCAAGCCGTGTTTTTAAGACCTCTTGTTTGTTAAAATACGCCAGCCAGATCCCCACGACCATTGCGACCAATAAGCTGCCCAGTACACGCAAAAAGGCGAACTTCGCGGAATTTCCAAAGGCAATGAATGTCGAAAAAATCACGATAGGATTGATGATCGGTGCAGTCAGCATAAAGGCAAACGCCGTATACACTGGCACGTCTTTTTTTACGAACTGATTAACGATCGGTACGATCCCACACTCGCAGGAAGGAAAAAATACCCCCAGGCCACAACCAACAGTGATCGATGCCAATTTGTTTTTTGGTAAGAGTCTCGTGACTCTTTCTGGCGTCAAGAAGACTTGTAAAGCACCTGATATCAAGCAGCCCAATAGGACAAAGGGCAAGGCTTCAATGACGATAGATAAAAAAATAACACTCATTTGCAGGACAGAATTCGGTAATGCCTGAAACATAACTTTAACCTTCTTTATCAATAAATTCGAAACGCTGGAATTACTATACGTTTTTTCCTTTTTTTATACAACGTTTTTTTTAAAGCAGTCTGTTTTTTTAATCGTTGCTTTAGATTTTCCTTATCTTTAAATCCTTCTTGTTCACCTAAATGATCAGCAACTAGCAGATATTTTGACTTTTCCTCAAGAACAGCGTACATTTTCCATGGAGGAATGACTTATGCAAAAAAATCAACCGATCCAAGAGAGGCTCGCCCAACATCCGTTGGCACTACTCTATCTCTCTCAACCAAATTGCAGTATTTGTGTTGCGGACAAACCACGCATCCAAACACTGGCACAAACCCAACAACTCCCACTATTTACCATCAACACGCTGACAGAGCCAGAAGCAGCCAGTTTATTTTCGGTCTTGACGGTTCCCGTCGTCCTCTTGTTCGCAAATGGGAAAGAAGTGCATCGCGAAGCCCGCATCATCGATTTCACACGTTTGACTCAACAAATCTTGCGGTATCAAGAAGCACTCACAAGCGTTGAAGAGCAAGATTCCTACGAATCACTTTTTGACCAGTTAGACGAGTAAGTTCAGTGAATGAAAGCAAAAAACAGCTGTCAGATCCTTGTATATACTACGATCTGGCAGCTGTTTTGCTGGTTCCTATTTATGTGATGCGATTATTCGCTTAGTGATGGTTCTTCTACTGGTTCTTCATGGGACAAGACGTTGCCTGAATGCAAGAAATAAATCAATGTTTGCAATTCATTGGTTAAGTCAACGTTTTGAATCAGCACGCCTTTTGGTGCAGTGATCCGTGCAGGTGTAAAGTTCAAGATTCCTTTAATGCCAGCTTTCACAAGCTCGTTCACTAAATCTTGTGAATGTTGTGCGGGAACCGTCAAAATAGCCACATCGATCTGCTGGATCTTCACTTGTTCCTTCATGTCATCCATTGGATAGACCGGCACACCATCTACGATTCGACCAACTAGATCTTCATTGACATCAAATGCAGCACTGATCCGAATGCTGTTGCTTTGGTGAAATTTGTATTTCAACAAGGCGCTCCCCAAGTTTCCGACACCGACTAAAGCTACATTCGTCATGTGGTCTTCGTTCAATGTCTTCGCAAAGAACTGCATCAAGCTTTCAACGTCATAGCCATAGCCGCGTTTTCCTAATTCACCAAAGTAGGAAAAGTCGCGGCGGATCGTCGCACTATCAACTTGAACAGCTTCACTTAGTTCGGTCGAAGAAACTTTTAATTTGCCAGCTTGGTGCAAAATACGCAAGTAACGATAATATAAAGGCAATCGCTTCGCTGTTGCCTTTGGAATTTGATGATCTTTCAAAGAATACTCCCCCATTGTGAAAAATTCACTTGTGATGAAGCTATCATAACAAATACATTGTTCAAAAATCAATTTGAATGCTCATAATTTGAAATATAAATTTTATAATGGTAAAATCAAACTTTTTCCCAATCGCTGTTTTTCATAAAATATGATAGACTTGTAGTATTGCAACCTTGATACAGACAAGTTTCTTAAAGATAGGAATGACATACACATGATTTTATTACAAGCCAACCAAATCGCCCGTCTTTTCGGAGCCGAGGTTTTATTTGAAAATATCCAATTAGAGATTGCCAGCAATTCCCGAATCGCGCTTGTTGGGCGCAACGGTGCTGGTAAATCAACGCTACTGAAAATTATTGCTGGACTCGAAAGTCCTGATAAAGGAACGATCGCTAAAAACAAGACCGCTACGATGGGCTACTTAGCTCAAGATACCGGACTTGATAGTCAGGCCACCGTTTGGGAAGAAATGCTAGGAGCTTTTGCAACGGTTCGACAGATGGAGCAGCGCATGCGTACCTTAGAGATCGCCATCTCCGAAGCAGATCCTGCTGCTAACTCTGGCAATCTCCTGAAAGAATACGATCAATTGCAACATGAATTTGCAGAAAAAAACGGCTATGGCTATGAAAATGAAATTCGCTCCGTCTTGCACGGTTTTCAGTTTGATCCTTCTTTTTACACACAGCCGATCGATACCCTTTCCGGTGGTCAAAAAACCCGCTTGGCATTAGCAAAAATGCTGCTGCAAAAACCTGATATCTTGATCCTCGATGAGCCGACCAACCATTTAGACATCGAAACGTTATCTTGGTTGGAAAACTATCTACAAGGATATGCCGGTGCGTTGCTGATCGTTTCCCATGACCGTTACTTCTTAGACAAAGTTGTCAACGAAGTCTACGAACTGAGTCGGCAAAAAATGCGCCACTACAAAGGCAATTACAGCCGCTATTTGACCCTGAAAGCGGAACAGCTGCAAAGCGAATGGAAAGCCTTTGAAAAGCAGCAAGAAGAAATCAATAAACTGGAAGACTTTGTTGCCCGCAACCTTGTCCGTGCCTCTACCACCAAACGCGCGCAAAGTCGCCGTAAGCAATTGGAGAAAATGGACCGGTTGGATCGCCCGCAAGGAGATGAAAAATCCGCCCACTTCCTTTTTTCCATTGAAAAACCTTCAGGAAATGTTGTAATGCAAGTAGAAAATGCCGCTATCGGTTATTCTGAAGAAGAAGTCTTATCGGCGCCCATCGACTTAGATGTTCGTCGCAAAGATGCGATCGCTTTAGTGGGGCCGAATGGGATCGGCAAGTCAACCTTACTGAAATCGCTGATTCATAAAATCCCCTTTATTCAAGGAAAGGTGCATTTTGGCGCCAATGTTTCAATCGGGTACTATGACCAAACTCAATCCGATCTGCACTCAACCAAAACGATCCTCCATGAGCTTTGGGATGACCACAGTACCACACCTGAAGTCGATATTCGCAATATATTAGGCAGCTTCTTATTTTCGGGAGAAGATGTTGAAAAGCCGATCACGCTGTTAAGCGGTGGCGAAAAAGCCCGTGTCGCTTTGGCAAAATTAGCCATGGATCATGACAATTTCTTGATTTTGGATGAACCAACCAATCACTTAGACATCGACAGCAAAGAAGTCTTAGAAAATGCCCTGATCGATTATGAAGGCACGTTGTTCTTCGTATCTCACGACCGCTACTTTATCAATCGAATCGCCACCAAGGTCGTGGAACTGTCTGAAAATGGCAGCAAGCTCTATCTAGGCGATTACGATTATTATTTAGAAAAGAAACAAGAAGAAGCTGAAATCGCAGCGATGCTGGAAGCAAAAACAACCGAAACCACCATTTCAGCAGGCAAACAAAACTTTGTCCAAAGCAAAGAACAGCAAAAAGCCGTTAGAACCTTACAGCGAAAAGTCGCCCAAATCGAAGAAGAGCTTGCCAAGATAGAAGAAACGATCCAGCAACTGGAACAAGACATGACCGCACCAGAAGCGTTGAATGATCATGTAAAATTGACCGCGTTGAATCAAGCGTTAGAACAAGCCCGCACTGAACAAGAAGCCCTATTAGAAGCATGGGAAAATACTAGCTTAGAACTAGAGGCATTTGAAAGTTGATCGTGGAATCGGTCTGTAGGCCGATGACAAGCTCCCCCTCCTTTGTTTTACTTAAAAGAACAGGATGAATACGTACGATTCGTAAAACAAGGAGGGAAAAATGCAAAAACAGACAGATGTTTATCGAAAGCGTCGGCCAATGATTGTTTTAGCAGGATTGGTGTTGATTTGGATAGGGTTCAATCGAATCTCTCATCACGTGTTGTACGGAGAGTTGTCCGAACACGTGCACACCGTCGTTGCCTATGATGAGAGTTATGACGACGAATATATTTACTCTCAAGCTATTTTTAGTGAAGATATCAATGCGTACTTAGGGGAAATGGACATCACAACACCGATTTTCCTGCAGACGAACGAAGAATGGGCCGATAGATCCTATGGCAATGACGGCAGCCAAACCTTAGCAGAAAACGGCTGTGCGATCGCTTCTCTTGCGATGGTTCAATCCTATCTTGAAGGCTATCACATTACGCCACCGGAAGTCCTTGATTGGGCAGGAGATCATTATTACGTTGACGGCCAAGGAACGGACTGGCGGATTTTTTCTGACTTTGCCGATGCAAACGGCTACAACTATTATGATCTTAGTACTGACCTAGCTAGCGTTGAAGCCTACTTGCAACAAAATCATCCCGTCATCGTTTCTATGACCCCAGGGGAATTTACAGATGGCGGCCATATCATGGTCTTAGGTGGAATGATGGGCGATCAAGTGTTTGTCTTAGATCCCAATGATGATCCGGAAAAATCCCACTACGCTACTTACTACACACTAGATGAAATCGCTGATCAAAGCTTACGCTTTTGGACCTTCAGCTGATTGTTCGAAAAAAGTCCCATTGTGGGGCTTTTTTCTTTGTCGTCCCGAAAGCAGCAACTGGATCTTATTTTTTTAATAAAAAAACCCTTTTTTCTCCCTTTGGGAATCCGCTTTCTATTATAATGGAAGAAAGAAAGGTGTGAAATCTATGAAAATCGGTATCCCCAAAGAAATTAAGAACAATGAAAATCGTGTGGCATTGCCGCCCTCCGGAGTCTATGAGTTAGTCCAAGACGGACACGAAGTCTTCGTTGAACAAGGCGCTGGTGCAGGATCAACCTTTTCTGATCAAGCGTATCAGGAAGTCGGCGCTACGATTGCTACCGTTGAAGAGGTTTGGGCCTCTGAATTGGTTATGAAAGTCAAAGAACCTTTACCAGAAGAATACCCCTTTTTGCATGAGGGACTGGTTTTATTCACCTATTTCCACGTAGCCGCCAATCAACAGCTTGCTCAAGCGTTGATCGACAGCAAAGTGATCGCTGTTGCTTATGAGAACGTCCAGCTGGCGAACGGCACCCTGCCTTTACTGTCTCCCATGAGTGAGATCGCTGGAAGAATGTCTGTTCAAATTGGCGCGCAATTTCTCGAAAAAATTTATGGCGGAAAAGGGATCCTGCTCTCGGGTGTTCCCGGCGTCCGTCAAGGTCGGGTAACGATCATTGGTGGTGGCGTTGCCGGCGAGAATGCCGCGAGAGTCGCCGTAGGTCTAGGCGCACAAGTGACAATTTTAGACGTTTCAATCCCACGCTTACAAGAGCTGGATCGACAATTTTCTGGTCAAGTCCAAACTTTGTATTCCAATCGTTTGAATATCGAGCGAACGATCCAATCCGCAGACTTGGTGGTAGGAGCAGTTTTATTGCCAGGACAAAAAGCCCCGTGCTTAGTGACCCGCGACATGGTGAAACAGATGCCTGAAAAATCCGTGATCGTCGATATTGCCATTGACCAAGGCGGAATTTTCGAGACTGAAGACAAAGTCACCACCCACGACGAGCCAACCTATATCCGGGAAGAAGTTATTCACTATGCAGTGGCGAATATGCCGGGAGCTGTGCCGCAAACGGCAACCATCGCATTGAGCATTGCCACATTACCGTATGCCCAGCAGCTAGCGAAAAACCCTTTAGCAGCGTTGCGAGAAAACGAGGCCCTTGCCAAAGGGGTCATCGCCTATGAGGGCGCATTTACTTCAAAAGAAGCCGCTCACGATCTGTCATTGCCTTTTACCGATCTATCGGAATTGATTTGAGCCACTCTCCCACAATAAAACCAGCAGCCGCACAAGTAATTCGCGGTTGCTGGTTTGCTTTCTATGAGAATTTCCTTTTTTGGGTAGCATGGGCTTTGGAAGTATGCTATATTCATACTTAAAAAAAATTCGACCTAGACAGGAGGAACACTGTGCTTACTCAACAACAAATCCAAGCATTTCCCAAAGTAGAACTTCATTGCCATCTCGACGGTTCCATTCGTCCAGAAACATTGATCGCCATCGCCAATCAGCAAGAGCTTCCCATCGCTCAAGACATCGAAGCTGTGAAAGCACAGATGCAAGCCCCCAAAGATTGTCATGACCTGAGGGATTATCTTAGCTGCTTTGATTTCGTTCGGCCGTATTTGCAAACACAAGAAGCTTTAGCAGCTGCTGCCTATGACGTGATGGAACAAGCCGCTCAAGATGGGGTCGCTTATATTGAGATCCGCTTTGCCCCCAGCTTATCGATGGACAAAGGACTCACTTGCAGCCAGACCATCCAAGCCGTGATCGAAGGCATCGCACGAGCAGAAAAACGCTACCCAATCAAAGGCAATGTTTTGGTCATTGGGATGCGTCAAGAAGACCTACCAGCTATTACGGAGATTTTTGATGAAGCGATCGCTCTTACCGATGAAAAAGTAGTCGGTATTGATCTAGCAGGTCCAGAAGAAGACGGGTACGTCCCTGATTTAGCTGCTAGCTATCAAGTGTTCCTCAAGAACCAAAGTGTCCAGCTGACCTTACATGCAGGCGAATGCGGCTGTGTGCAAAACATTTATCAAGCCATCGAAAGCGGTGCGCAGCGGATTGGCCACGGCATCGCCTTAAAAGGAGATCACACTGCTCAAGCGTTTGTTCGAGAACAAAAGCGCTGTATCGAAGGCTGTCCTACCAGCAATGTTCATACTCGTGCGATTCCCACATACTCGGCATACCCATTAAGAGAATGGCTGGAAGCCAATGTCCCTTTTTGTTTGAACACAGATAACCGAACGGTCTCAAATACGACATTGACCAATGAATACCTGCAAATGGCTCATCATTGCGACATGTCCGAATCAGAGATGCGCTTCATAAACGAAACTGCCGCTCAGCATTCCTTTGCGGAAGCTGCCGACAAAGCGGTACTCTTGAAAAAAATTCAAGAATGGCAATTCTAATAAACATGGACGCTAGTGATCCCCACTGGCGTCCATGTTTATTTCCAAAACAATCAACTTTCTTTCCTTCACGCAAAGAAGAGCCGATCGATCCTTGTTAATCCTAAGGCATCGATTTCTAAAAGAGCTCTTTCGTAAATTTCTGTATTTGTGAAAGCCGCACTCTCGTGGGCATCGATCCCAATAATACAAGAGCAGCCGACTTCCTTAGCGATCTTCCAAAATTCAGGATGCGGATAGCCACCATTCGTATAGCCCGCCAAATTATACTCCAATGGCAGCTGATACTCTTTGGCTTTTTCGCATAAACGGTAAGCAACTTCTTCGCAATGGGAATCGAAGGTTTTATAGCCCCGCATAAACACATCTGGGTGTGCCATATAAGCAAAAATTTCTGATTCGATCCCTTGTAAAGAAACACGGAGATAATCTTTGATCGCTTTTACCGAATCCCCGGGTGTATGGTCGTAATAGTGATTGCTTTCGATTTCAGGAAAGTGATTGCCAAAAATCAAATAGTCGATCGACAGCCTTTCTTTCTCTGCAACTAGCCAAGGAATCATTGTTTCAAAATATTCACACTCTAATCCTAATTTCACATCGATTTGTCCTTGATATTTTTCCCGTAAGCTTTTCACCGATGAAACGTAATCTTCCAATTGCGCAACATCCATCCGCATGGGCGAGACATACCCATCCTCAAAGGGCCAGGGACAATGATCAGCGAAGCCGATTTCCTTAAAGCCAGCTTGGATGGCTTTGATCACATAGTCTTCATCAGAATCCCGTGCATGTTTGCATCGAGTTGTGTGGGTATGATAGTTTCCTTTCCACATGGTTAATCACTCCTTCATATTACATTTAGGTTAATTTGTTCTTGTGATCGCATTTTAGGTACGCTCTTCTTGAGGCGTTATCCTTCAAGCCGTTCGCTATTTTACAGAACATTTCGTAAGCGGAACCATTTTTTAAAAAAATATTCCTAGCTATCAACACCTATCACTTAGCAACTTCCTCATTCTAGATTTATTCCAGTCCATTTCATTATAGAATTGCGGCTATCCCAAGACAATCAAAAGAAAGCTGCAAACGGTTGCTTCTTTTCCCATCACTTCCATTGAGTCGTTTCTCTTGGGACAAATGAATTTTTCAAGAGGACGTGTCTTGGTGCGGTTTTGTCTCCTTGTACCTCTTGAAAAAGTAGCGGGGTCGTCCAATCCACCATCTCCTCTAAAGGTCGTGCGATGGACGAAAGCAAAGGGTTAGTACAAAGACAAACATTGGTGTTTTCATAACCAATCACTTGAATCGCTTCACCAACCTTTTTATCCAGTGAATGAAGGGAACGTAAAGCGCAGGCTGCCAAAAAATCGCTTGCCGCAAAAATGCCATCGATAGAAGGCCATTGACGAAAAAGTTGATCAAAGGAAGTTTGCGTGACATTTACAAAATCGAGTATGACCTCGTGAACATGGATCTCTGGGTATTGGTCCATCACTTGATAAAAACCAGCTGATTTTTCTTGAACGGAATGTAATGTCTTTGGTCCATTAACGAAGAGGATCTCGCGACAACGATTTTGGATTAAGATCTGTGCTGCCAACTGTCCACCTGAGGTATTATCCGCAGAAACGGAGGATACTTCATCGCTAAGGACTCTACCCACACTCACTAGAGGTAATTTGAGAACCTTTTGCAACAATGGACCTTGCGTACAAAGGTTGGTACATAAAATTACCCCATCAATATTATTTGCGAGAAACAAGTTCAAAAAATAGGTTTCTCTTTCAGGATTCCCTTGTGTGGTACCAATCATCAAACTATAGCCTTTCTCAATCAGTTGCGACTCGATTCGGGTGATAAATTGATTATAAAAATCATTTTTCAAATCATAGATCAGCAAGCCGATCATCTTTGAGGAATTGTAATAAAAGGACCGTGCTAATTCATTTGGTACATAATCAAGTGCTTGAATTGCTTCTAGCACAATCTGCTTTGTTTCTTCATTGACATATTTTCTGTTATTGATCACTCGTGAGACGGTAGTCACGGATACATTGGCAAGTTTTGCTACGTCTTGCATGTTTGCCATTGGTCCCTCCTTTCTCTCTTTTACATGTCTCGTAATTGTTAAATCCTTTTCCATTTGATCTATTATCCGAATGCAACACTCTAAAACGCTTTCTTTTTATTCTATAATAACAAACCTTGCATCATATTTTCTGTTTTTATGAAAATAAAAAAGCTGTTTAGATGAAATCTCACCATAAACAACTTTTCTATGCTCGATAAAAGTTTGCATTAATGTCAGCGTCTTTGAAGAAAACAAGAAAATCACTCCCGTGTTCTCTTAAACAATCATTTACAAAAGCACCCAGCTAATTTTTTAAATCTAAGCCTTCAATCAACGCCACCGCACGATCGATCCCAGCGTCTTTTGTTTCTTCTAATACCACATAACAGTATGGCTTGTGTTTGATCAGAAGCTGTAAAATTTCTGGATACCGTATTTGTCCTTCACCTAATGGGACAGGGATCACTTCTTCTCCCGAGAGTTGAAAATCCTTTAGGTGCAAGCAGACGATTTTCTCTCCGAAAAGAGTAAATGCTTCTTCTACCAATGCGACTTGATCAGCAGCCGTTTTTGCGGTGATCAAATTCGTTGGATCATAAATGATCCCTAAATAATCAGAAGGAACACGTTCAATCAGCTCGGCGATGCGCTGATTCGAATACAGCGGATGATTCAGTCCGGCTTCGATCCCTACCATGATTTGATATTTTTCTCCCACTCGAACGAGTCGCTGGATCACATGGATCAAGTCTTCAAAAACCTCATCTGAAAAATTCTCTTCACTATATCCCAGTGCGGCAATGACTGAGCCTGTTTCTGAAGCCACCATGCTGGCACCAAAATAACGGGCATGGAATAAGTAGCGCTCAAATTTCTGTAAGATTTTCTCTCGTTCCTCTGGTTCGGGATGAATCAAGTTACTATAACAACTTAACAAAGCGATTTGAACGCCTTGTTCTTGGAATTCATTCTTGAAGAAGGTCCCCATACCTGGACTCATTTTTTCAGGAGCACTTAGGTCTGGAAAAGACGCATTCAAGGCAAACTGAACGTTTCTTATTTTCTTTGCTCCTACCGCTTGTGCTAGCTGCTTGGGTGTATATTCTCCTGAGAGGTCATGCCCTCGGATGGCTAAATGAATCATCTGACTCCTCGCTTTCTACTGTTTTTTCCCATTCAATAATCAAATTTTCATAAGGTTCTAGCCTATGGTTACCCCGCGCCAGCGCTTCACCTGATAAGCGTTCGAAACCGGGGAGATGTAAGGTAAAGTCAGCTGTCGTCATCCCTAAGTTACTGATCCAGAGTTGGACATGGGTCGCTGACTCTCGGCGATACTTCATCACACCTTCCGAACATTTGATCAACAGGCGCTCTGATTCATAAGGGAAAAGTTCTTTGTGACAAAACGACTGCCATATCAAACTGTCTGGTAAATTGCTAGGTAGCGCACCTAAATAGATGATCTCTCCTTGAGCCAGTTGTTTCTTAGCTAGTAGCGTTTGGTCATTCCCTCGTCCGATCGTTTCCCAATCTTCTGGGCAATGAAAAACTGTGACCAAATGATCCAAAGGTTCTTTTAGGCCGTCATAGGTTAGCTGATAAGTCAGTCCTTTCACCGTAAACTGCTGGATTTGGTCAAACCCGAGCCATTCTCCTAAACGATCTAAGCCATTCGTCGCTGGCCACGCTAGCTCTTTTGTCCGATCCCCCGTCATCGGGCCTAAAATCAGCTTGCCTCCTGCTTCAGTAAAGGCGGCAAATTTTTTCAGCAAGGTAGGACTGATCCAACGAACAAATGGGGCAAGAACAACATCATACTCTTCTAACGGACTATTTTCTTGAATGATTTCTACACGAATCCCTTGGCGAATCAGACTGCCGTAAAATTCGGTAAACAGGCTGCGATAATCATAAATACCCCCATGATCGATCGTGTAAAAGCGTTTCGAGTAGTCCGAGTAGATGATGGCTATTTTTGCAGATACATACTTCGTTTCCGCTAAAAGTGGTGCGATCTGTTGTCTTAGTTCGCCAATCCGAACTACCTCTTCATACCCACGATCTGGCTCTCCCCAAGCAGTTAACACGGCGCTATGGGGTTGCTCCACACCATAGCGATGTCCACGAAAATGCCAAAAACAGAAGGATTTCAAATGACCAGCATAGCCAATGAACGCTTCACTTGTGACAAACCCATGAGGACGAGGTGCCGCATAGTTTTCAATATGACCGGCATTGGCGGTACAAGTTTCTAACAATAACATTTCCTTGTTGCGCGGTTTGACATTCCGCCAACGATCCAAGTTCATGGTATACGCTGGATAGTTGTCTGCCGGTGCATACGTATCAAAACCAGCAATATCTAAATCAGCAAATAGCTCATCATTTTGCAAGTTAAACCCAAAAGCGGAGTTATGGGTAATGGGTAACGCGGTCTCCATTCGGATAAAATGACAAAGATCATGCGCAAACTCATTCAACGTATCAGTGGTAAAGCGACGAAAGGCATTCATCAGGGAAGAATTATGCAAAAACGGGGTCGTTAGTGGCAAGACGACATCCTCAAATGCGTCATACCACTCACTCCATACCTTCGTGCCCCAACACTCGTTGAGGTTGGTCACGGATTGATAGCTATCTTTTAAATACGTATGCCAACGCGTTTGGCACGTCGTACAATAACATAGATCGACATGACATTTAAATTCATTGTCCAATTGCAACATAACGACATTTTCATGTTTTTCGGCAATCTCAGCGATTTTTCTCGTCAACCGATAGGCATAACGGCGAAAGTCCTCGTTGTTTGTACAGACATGCTGTCTTGAGCCGTGATGCATCTTCGTTCCATCTTGATTAGTGATTAATGCTTCTGGGTACTGTTTTGTAAACCAGCGGGGTGGGGTCGGCGTTGGAATACATAAGCAAACATCGATGCCATTTGCTTGGTACTGTTCTAGCGCACGTTCCAACAACGAAAAATCATATTCTCCAGGTTGAGGCTCCAAGTCACGCCAAATGAATTCCCCAATTCTAGCAAAATTCATGCCCAACGTTTTCATCGTTTGACTATCACTTTGCATGATTTCTTCCGACCAGACTTCTGGATACATGCAGGCGCCGTAATAAATATCAGGAAACAGTGGTTGCTCATGGAAAAACGCCTGTAAACGAATCGCTACATAGCGAGCGATCATATGCGCCCCGACCTTTGAAAAGTGGGTATCATCTGCGAGACCTGCAGGATAATTAGGGTGTTCATCCGGTGCTAACCAAACAAAGAGTGCTTTGGAAGCTTCTAGTCCTAGTGTGTCATAATAATGATAGGTATAGCGATTTAAATCAAACAAATCCACTTCTTCCGTTCGACTAAGTTCTCTTAAGACCGATAAAAACGCTGACAACGTATGCGCCAGTCGTCCCTCTTCTCCTACACGCCGTTCAACAGGTGTACACAGGATCGGGATTCCTGTTTTTTCTTTGATTTGACGGATCATGTCTGTCAAATGAGCAATGTACGCCTCCATCGTGACATGATTTTTCTCTTTTTGGTCATTATGTCCAAATTGCAGTAGGACGACTGTATTCGGTTCGACTTCTTGCAGGAGTTGCTCAAACAACCCTTCTTCGATAAAGGAACGAGTCGTACTGCCGTTTTTCGCAAAATTGTGTACGTCTACTTCTGGGGACAGATAGCTTGGTAAAGCTTGTCCCCAGCCCATCATTGGCTGTTGATCAAGGGGATAATCCGCCACGGTTGAATCTCCGCCTAGAACGATTTTCATTTCTTTTCTTCCTCCATCTATTTACTATCAGATTTCCAACAGCTTTGACAAGTCTGCTGGTTTTCTTGCTGAACTTAAGCTGTATTAGAAATCGCTTTCTTTTCTATTATACAAAACATTGGCTGACGAAAACATGGAAAAATCAGAGCAAAAGCTGCGAAAATACGAGCTTTTCCGCAGCAACCAACAGTGATCAGCTCTGACCTTTTCGATATTGTCCTGGGGTCATTCCCGTGCACTTTTTAAATAAACGATTGAAGTAACTGGGATTATACCCAAGGCTTTCTGCAATTTCATTGATTTGGTGATCAGTTTCGAGCAACTGCCGTTTTGCTTCTACGATGCGAACATTGGTTAAATAATCAATAAAGTTGACCTGCTTGGCACGCTTGAACTCCTTACTCAAAAAGATTGGGTCTACTTCGAAACGATCCGCAACGTATTCTAACGAAATTTGTTCATTGCGAAAATCAGATTGGATGTACTCCGCTACTTTTTGGATCATTTCACTATAAGAATTAGCGACATTTTCTTGCCAGAGGATGGAGACGGGTTTTAAGAAATGATGGTACA
Source organism: Enterococcus sp. AZ095a (assembly GCF_050546735.1). Taxonomy (NCBI): domain Bacteria; kingdom Bacillati; phylum Bacillota; class Bacilli; order Lactobacillales; family Enterococcaceae; genus Enterococcus; species Enterococcus sp. AZ095a. The sequence continues at coordinate 2,773,503 of NZ_CP172953.1, forward strand.
AAAAGGCTTGGATCTGATTGATGGCTAAAAGTCGTTCGATTCGCTCTAACACAACCGTTTTCGATACATAATCCGTTCGTGAGACCCCATTTTCATTTAAAAGGTAATCGACTTGATCGTACAGTCGATTGACCACATAGATCACCGCAGCCTGTTGATTGTTTTCTGCCACGACCTGTTCTAAAAACCGCTGGAGACTTCGTTGCAATTCTTCATGATAGCCACTTTTCAGCGCTGTTAAAATCAAATTTTCTTGCGAAAGAGAATACTTCGGCAGTGGGCGCATTTTCTCTCCTTGAAGCACTTGATTTTCGGAAATCAACCGTTGCAGATGGATTTGCTTTTTGAGACATTGGGCAACTTCAGGCAACTTGCGAATCTCTGTTTCTTGTTGCGAACTAACGATGGTGACATAACGGCAGACGATCAAATTGATTTGCTTGGTGACCATCGTGAAGTAATCTGTCAGTTGTTGCTCTTGATTGACCACAAAAACCAAAATCCGTCCTTCATTTGAAGAAACGATGGTTGATTCAGGGAAAAACATGGCTGTGACATCCGTTATAATGTTTTCTAGCGCAAACAAAATATGGGTTTCATCTTGTGAATTTGCTTGATTGCTTAATAGATCATTGAGTTGGAAATAAAACAGGCGATACCCTTGGTCACTTAAGCGCCAGTTTTTTTGCTGCAGTAATTGTTGCGATTCTTCCTCTGACAGATAGCCATAATACCCTTCCATCAAATGTTGGATTACTTGCCGCTTGAGCGAATCTTGAAAGCGTTCCGCCTGATTTTGTAGCAATCCTTTTTCCCGACTTAATTGTTGCCAACGGTCCACCAAAAACTCTAGATCGTTTTCTTTTTTCCATTGGGTATTACCAAAGAGCTGATCCATCGTTTTTTCAAAAGGTTGGTATTGTTTTTTTGCCAAAAAGAGACTCATGACTGCCACACAAGCAATAAAAAGAATGCTTACGACGATCAGCACTCTAGCCAAATGAGTGACTGGCTCGGTAATCAATGCTAAGGGAACGACGGTATAAAAGGTCCATATTTGATTGAGTCGCATACTGTTTACGGCGATCATGCTATAATCATTGCCATTGATCGATTCGACCCAAGTTCCTTGATGCTCTTCACTCAGCGGTTGGATAACATTCGCTAAGTTCTGATCGCCAATAAAACGAAAACTCTCATGATTAAAGGAAATCGCTGCGAGTCCATTTTCAATTTGAGTATCATAAAAATACTTTAACAATGATTGCTCGTCGATCGTTGCAACTAAAAAAATTTTAGGCTGATCTTCGCCTTGGCTATCAATGTTTTGTACAAAAATCAATTCATCCTCTTCTTCAATGATCTTCCACTGATACTGCCTACCATTATCGATCCGATAGCGTGCAAATGCTGTTTTGGTTTGCTCGAGTGTTAATTCATACGTGCCGCCACTTTCAATCCCAAAAGGCGTCTCGCCTAGTGAATAAATACCGATTCGATTGACATAATTGGAGCTATTGGTTAAGTAAAACAATTCTTCCGACAGCTGGATCAGCGTCTGATAATTTGTCGTTTCCAATAAATCTTCTTGGTAGCGCCTTTGAAACGATTGCCCCCAAACGCTTAAAGTCACTTCCAGCTGCGAGAACTGTTGGTTGATGTTACTAACGATTCCTTCGACTTGGCGATTATTTAGTTCCTGATACGATCGTTGTAATGGTCCGATCAAATAGGCATGCAAAAAGATTGCAACGGCTAATAGCGGCACGACGATCCATAGACTGGCTAGCTGCAGTTTTCGATGAAAACCGCCTGTTTTAAAGTACTTCATTCCCAAACACCCTTGTAATAGATTTTATGTAACAAATTGTCATGCGAAAAAACGCATGACAACCTATCCACAACTATTGAAGTGTATCATCCTTTGACAGATCCAATCAGCATTCCTTTGGCAAAATGTTTTTGCAAAAACGGATAGAAGATCAAAATTGGCAAAGTCGCCACAATGATGACTGCAAATTTGATTCCTTGTTCCGGCGGCACATAGTTGGGGTCCATACTTGCTAACGCATTGGCACCACTGGACGCCATCGTGATCTGTCTTAACAATAACTGAATCGGCCATTTTGCTGAATCGTTGATATAGAGCAATCCACTCATGAAGTCGTTCCAGATACCAACGGCGTAAAAAAGGGTGAAGGTCGCGATCACTGGTTTTGATAAAGGCAAAATGATTTTCCATAAGATCCCTAGTTCCGTACAGCCGTCCATCTTGGCGGATTCTTCCAACTCGATCGGCATTTCTTGGAAAAAGTTTTTGATGATCATTAAGTTGAAGGGATTGATCGCGATTGGCAAAATCAATGCCCAATAAGAATTGATCAGTCCTAAATTTTTCACCACGATAAACGTTGGGATCATCCCACCTGAAAAGAGCATTGCAAAAATCACGAGATTCAACAAGGTGTTCCGTCCTTTTAGGTGCTTGCGTGATAAAGGATAGGCAAAGGTGAAGGTACAGAAAAGCTGCACCAGCGTGCCAACGATGGTAACGCCGACCGTTACAAGCAAACTACGGATAAAGGTGTTGGTTGAAAAAATAAAGCGATAGGAGTCGAGACTGATCTCATTTGGCCATAAGAAAAACGAACGTGTGGTCAATTCTAACTCCGTAGCAAATGAACCTGCGATCACATAAATAAAAGGAATCACCATGAATAACCCAATCAATGCCAAAAATAGTGCATTAAAAATGTCAAATATTTTCCCTGCCTTCGTATTGTGTAAAGTATCCATCTTTTTCCTCCTTAGTATAAGCCGCTTTCGCCAAAACGTTTCGCTAATTTATTGGTACAAAGTACGAGGATGATCCCAACGATCGATTTAAATAATCCGACGGCTGTTGAGTAACTGTAAGCGCCATTGGTGATCCCCATCATATACACATACGTATCAAAAACATCTGCTACTGTTCGGTTCAACTGATTGGTCATCAAGAAAATCTGATCAAACCCAGTAGACAAAATCGACCCGATCCGCATGATCAGCATAATGATGATCGTCGAACGAATCGCAGGCAAAGTGATATGCCACACACGACGAAAACGTCCTGCACCATCCATGATCGCGGCTTCGTATTGTTCCTGATCCACACCTGATAAGGCAGCTAAATAAATAATGGTCCCCCAACCGATCTCTTTCCAAATCGATTGCATCACGATCATGGGGCGGAACCATTGCGGGTCTGAGAGAAAATCGATTTCCACGCCTGTCAACGAAGCGATAAATTGAGTGATCGCTCCATGATCGATGTTGAATAAAATATGCCAAAGACTAACGACGATCGTCCATGAAAGAAAATGCGGTACATAGACGAAGGTTTGAATGGTCCGCTGAAACAGCTTGTTGCGTAATTCATTCAGTAACAGTGCCAAAAAGATTGGTGCTGGAAACGAAAAGAAAATGTTTAAAAAGGCAATTATCAACGTGTTCCACAAGATTCGAAAGAAATCAGGATTATTGAAGAAATCCATAAAATTTTGTGTTCCTACCCATGGGCTATCTGCGATTCCTAAAAAGGGCACATAATCTTTGAAAGCAATGATCAACCCATACATCGGCGCATAACGAAATACTGCAAAATAGATGATCCCGGGAATCGTCAAAATATAGAGCCATTTATTTTGTTTAAAATGGTTGAGAAAACTCCCCCATTGCTCTTTCGTTTTCGGCACTTTTTTTATTGTTGTTTCCATTCATTCTCCTCCTCTAATTCCGCTCCAATCAGTGCTAAACAACAAATCGTATTTAGCCCCCACTGTGACAACACATTGGTCGATACCCACGGCATTTCTTTTATTTTTTTCCACGTTGTCGCTGCTTCAATGGTCGCTTCGATCGGCAATGGAACACCCGATTTGTCATTATCAAGCAATAACTGCCAAGCCCTTTGACTGATTGCTCGATCGTTACGCACTCGCCCAGCAAAGGCCATCATCGTCGACGCAAACATTGGCCAGGCAAAATGAGGTTCCGTCAGTACCTCGTTTGACTCTTCTGCTTTTATTTCAGGACTCAAGCTATAAAACCAGCCAAACTCCCCTAACATCTCTGTCCACTCTGGGTCTTCCAGCACTTGAGCAAGTTCTAACCAAACTTGCGGCGCCCCAAAGGAGATGACCATGTGATAGCCGCCAAAATTCCCTGTTCCCATATAAGATAAGGTTTTGTCTTGTGGATCAAATAACACTGTGGGACCAGACAATAGGCGCTGGGGCATGGCTTTGATGCAGGTGATGCCGGTGCGAATTCTTTCAAGGTACACAGGATCATTCGTCCGTTCCCACTGGGTAAACCAGTTCGAGACTAGCGCAGCCCAATCTGGTCCGATGCGAATCGGTATCCGCTTCGTTTCTCGTTCATAAAACTCGCGCATCGGTGGTAACGCATCAAAAGCATAGGTTTCATTGTCTTTGACTTGTTCCATAATCTCTCCAATGCGTTCATCCGCTGTCAAATAGTAGTAGTAGCGATGGAGACCCGCCATTGAAATTCGAACTTCTTTGGCTTGGCAACCCCAATGAACGACATTATGCCGTGACCCTAATCCTTTGTATTCCCCAGCATGATACTGATCGACTTCTGAAGTATGTCTCGTCATGCTTTCAGCCAGATAGTAGACGCTTGGATCACCAGTCCGTAAGAAATCTAGCCAAAGCCACATGTTAGGGACCAATTCAGTGTTTTGCCAAGCGTACCCACCAAGATCGTAGCGCCATTGGTGTCGAAACTGATCATAGGTATGCATGACATCACCATAGTTCCAATAGCCATACCAACTTCTTTGTTGGACTTCTGCTAAATAGAATTGACGCATCTCAGCCAATTGTTGCTCCAGCAACTGTTTCGTTTTCGTTGATTCGTCTGGTAAACTGATCCTGCCAAAAACCTTTGTCTCTTGATAACGCTCAGGCAATGAAACGATCTGGGCAGGTTCTTGGTTTTCTTGAGCTAAGCCTAGCAACACTTCTTCTGACGGGGCTTCTTCATATAGATCCAACCAACAACGCGTCGTATTTGCTACACCAACTGCCGTCGAACGAATCTCTTCCATTCCTTCGTATCCGCTAAGCATATGATCCCGTTTGGAATAGTGCTGAAAATCCATTGGCTTGGCATTCGGTGACCACTGCCACATCGTGATTTGGGTTTCTTTTTGGGTGATGCCTGTCACCTCGATCGCAGATGGTGCTTTTTCCCAAAATTTCTCCATGCTGCAAGCAACGCCGCCGGTTTCTCCCCCAGCGTAAAAGGTACCTGAATAATGCTCGCCATCCCCAATGGGCAACCAACAGTACCCAGCTTCGGTCTGTTTTTCTAATTCAAATGACCGATGATTGATTTGATTGACCCGAAAATTGTCCCAAATAGCATTTTCCACCGCATGAGACAGCATCGGCTCGTCCGCTGGGGTCAATGAAACGAGCTGTCCACTGGCTTGTTGTTGATAGGGAATGTTTTGCTGATAGTGTCGCCGTGAAAGTAACAATTGTGCCGCTTCATGATACACAGCATCTGCAATAAATTTGACTTGTCGATTCCAATTTTCACCTGTCAACGCATAATCAAATGCTACCCCCATGCCTTCATAAGCAAGTGGTTTGATGATAATGACCGTATGAATGATTTCCAATTTGCTGATTTCGCGAAAGATGCGGAACCGTAAAATAAACTCTTGCACCACTTCTTGATCGATCTCAATGATGCCTGATACTTTGATAACGGCTTTCTCGGAACCATTTTCTTCCAACATCAAGTCCGTTACTTTGGACTGCACCTTTTTGTTTTGGTATTGCAGGATTGCGTGAAGATCTTGCAATTTTTTCTGCCCATTGACCGCTACCCAGTCCAATACATTTTTCCCTTCCCCATGTTTCGGGAAGAAGCCTTTGATCGTACCGTTGTCAAAATAAATACCGTTGTAAGCTTCCCTAGCAATCGCCTGTTTCTTCTGGACACGCTGTTTTCTTTGAAAAAGTAACTGCGTCGTTTCTGCCACCAAACCACTGTGTCCTGTCCATTTCACACTGCCATCTGGCCAGTAAGCCAGTACTTTCGTTTGCAGCGGCTCCTCACCTAGTAAAAACAGTTCCTCACTTAGAACCTCAGGTTGTAAAGCCCCTTTTTCCCATGGATACCCAAAACTCAGCCCACGTTTTCCCTTAGGTTTATTTTTGAGCCATTTCAATGCCATGTTCGATTTCCTCCTCTTCCCTCTCTGCAGGTTGAACTGCATCGTTTTGTTGCTTTAGCTTTTGTTCATTTTCATCAAATAATTTCAAGTAAATCCCCATTGTGCCAATAATCCACATCCCAATACTTAAAAATGGCAGGAGACCGGGGAGAAAAAAGCTGATCGTACTACAAATCCCAAACCAAAGGACGCCTAAAAAGGTGCCAATAGGTTGAAAGAAAAGAAAGCGTAGTGAAGCGCCTAGGTACTTCTTCGTTGGGAGCACATAATATTCGTACATGCTAAGCAATGTATTGATCACAGCGATCGCGACGCATTGGCTAACGATCAATAGGATCAAGCCTGTTTGAGTCAATGCCGCTAAAAATCCTTGCTGGATCACTACCATGGGGCACAAATAAAAGAGAATGATCGGTAAGCCCAAGCGATTCGATCGCCAAAAGTTCCTGCGGTAATACCCAAAGAACGTTTGAAAAAAAGGCGGCGATTCCTGTTTAAGGGTTTTCTTTGCTACGTGGAATCCTGCTTGTACGCTAGGCGCCAGTCCAAAGATGATCCCACCTACTAGCGCACCTATAATAACGGTTACATTTATCAGTAAACAATAAAAGACAAAATCTGCTGCTTGATATGCTTTCTGCCAATTCATCACCGTTCCTCCTCTAAGGAATATACCTTTAAGTCTTTATAGCGGGCCTTCATTGGCGCCATTTGCCGAAATCCGATCGCTCCTTTGGTTAATACGGGACCAAACTGTTCCTCATCAAGGTACCTTAACACCAATAAGTCGTTGATCCAAAAGGAGATCGTTGCACCTACCTTATCGATTCTTAGGTGATAAAACCCTCGGGCATCTGCTACACTCGGAAGTGGATCTGCGCCTTGGGCGACCAGATGAAACCCATGGCTTTTGCGCAAATTACACGTTTCAAACGCCCGTTCCTCCTCATACTTTCTTCGAAAATAAGAAAGGTGGTAAGCATTGATCCCTCCAGAATGATACTCGGGATATGCCCCGGTTCGTTTGGGTACTCCAGAATCGAAGATCGAGCCACCCTTGCGATTGCCTGCTGCAAAAAAGAGCATACATAAGCCTGGTTCAGCCAGTGGTTGAAACTGCCAGGTGATTCGTAGGTCCGCTGGAAATTGTTGAGGCAGCCATAAAACAAAATGTGGTTGTTTGTTTGATTCTTCAGAATACGTATTTGCCAGAATCATCCCGTCTTGGAAAGTAATTTTGGGCTCTCCTTCAGCAATAAAGTGTTGAATATCTGCTACTTGATTCAGCGGATTTTCATAGATCAATTTCGCTAACATTTCTTCTCCTTTTATGCGTATATGAGCTGCTTTTCTCTTTTCATAGTAAACTTGACCTACATTTCTAACAATTGACTTTTTTTGAATTCTTTGATATCAAGCGTTAGATTAGGGTTTTCATTTGCTTGTTTCCATTTTTTCTTTTCTGATTTCTTACTACCTGTCTCGTCTCACTTGACTATTACTCCATTTTATTAGCTGAAAAAAATCATTGAAAAAGAAAAAGGTTGAGAGCAAGATCCACTCAACCTTCTTCGACTGTCGTTATTGTGCTTGATGAAGGGCATTCGTTTCTTCCATCAGCTGCGTGCCTCCTTGATTCTTCCAAAGTTCGATCGCAGCTTCCCATCCCGCTTCATCGATTTGTCCTGCAATAAATTGAACCCGTGCATCACTAATGATCTGATCAAGCTGTGCCCCTTTTGTTACATACGTATCTGTATTATAGGAGGCTGCTGGGTTAAAGACAGCGTGCTCTAAATCAGCTTCCATCAGTGACAATCGTTTTTCATAGCTTTCAGTAGCCGCTTCTGTATCAGGTTTAGCAATATAGTACAGGGTATCTTCCGTTACATTCATCCCAATTTGTGAGTACCCTTTGACCGCATTGGCTAGCGCTTCAGCTTCTGATCCTTCTAGTGCGACGGACATTCCATCCACTACTTCGAAATTGATTCCTTCAATTCCGTTGTTCAGCAATACCTGTGCTTCTTTATCATTTAATTTATCAAGGAACGTCAACACCTCTTTTAGATGTTCCTCTGTCTGGACACTCGACTTAGGAATCGCCAAGAAACCAGAATAGCCATCTGTCGGTAACGCATTCATCGTACCGTTATTATCTTTTAAATTCCCTGTAAAGACGACGAGGTCTTCTTCTCCAGCTTGCAATAATTTATTACTGATTTGTGCTGCTCGTGAATACGTATCAATAATGATCCCACCACGTCCATTGATAAACGGCTCATCCCATTTATCTGCTGCCATAGTTGCAAAATCACGATTGACATAGCCTTGTTCCACCATATCTTTAACAAATTGCATTGATTCTAGGTATTCTGGTTGCATAAAGGATGGCTCTAAAGTGCCGTCTATTTCTTTCCAAGCATTTCCTGCCCCAAACCAAGTAGCTAACACATCGTAAGGACTATTTGAATTGATCGAGCCAGGCCATTGGGGAATAATCAAACCAAACGTATCATTTTCACCATTCCCATCGGGATCGTTCTCAGTAAATGCTTTGGCAACCTCATAGAGATCATCGATCGTTTCTGGTACCTCTAAGTTTAAGTTTTCTAACCAATCTTTTCGGATGATCACCGCCGTCCGCATCGCATCACGTTTCCGATAAATTCCGTACACTTTGCCATTCACAGAAGAATTACGCAAAACATCCTCGTTAGACTGAGAGAGATTAGGATAATCAGCTAAATAGTCGGTCAAATCCCAAAAAGCCCCATTTTCTGCTGACTTGATAAATCCTCCTGATTTTCCTTGAATGACCATCACTTCTGGAATATCATCTGAAGCTAACGTAATATTCATTTTATCCTCGTAGGATGTATTGGGTGCCCAGGTAATATCAATGTTTTTGCCAGTGTAAGCTTCTAATTGCTTCAAAATCTCATTGTCACTTGCAGGTGGTTCAGTTTCAATGTACGGCGATAACATCGAAATCGTATCATAATCTGTTGTGGAACCTGCTTCCTCCTTCCCACATGCCGACAAAAAGGCGACCGATAGTAACCCCAAACCAAGAATCGTACTTAATTTTTTCACTACTTTTCCTCCTTAGATTTTGTTGTTGAGCTCGATTAAATAAACCGCTTTCAATACCAAAAGCATAACGAAAAGCAGGATTTCCAGCAATTGACATTTTTTGTTAATCGTTGATATATGGCTGGGTGAGAATTGTTCGTCTTCAATCAACTTCTATTCTCTTTCATAAAATACCTTTAATCATTTTATTAAAAGTAAATCACTTATAGTTATGGGCATCTATGGTACTTTTATATTATGTAACTCTGATAGTTCTCTATAAGTGAATCTTTTTATCAAAAAACCATAACCTAAAGCATCTATCAAGAAGACGAAAGAAATCCGGAACAAAAATGTTTCATCCTGCTCCGGATTCATTTTAATTTTCTTCTTTATAGCTTCGTACAGTAACAATTTTCAAATCCTTCAACAGCTATTTATTCAAATCATCAATCTAAAACAGTCTTTTATAGAATATTAGATGGCAAGCTTATCTTTTTTTACTTCTTAAGTATTAAGCTTTTGTAACCTTCGTAATTCTCTCCATCGTAAATGACAAACATATTGTTTTTCTGATTTTTTTCATTGCACTTTTTATATTCTATTGTTAGCTTTTTATTGAATATAATTAAGTCTTTAATCGTAAACGACTCCACAGTATTATCCACATGCGGACAAATATGAATGGTATTTTCTTCTGCGATTTTAATTCCACAAATTCCACGTACCACCAAATCGTTAAAGGCGGAATGGTTGTAATCTTTTCCTCGTTCTCTTCCTCCTTTGTTTTTAGGCCATCCCCATGCTTCTAAAATACTCCTTGATAGCCACTCACCAGTATTGGGTTCTATATTTTCATCTAACCAATTAATCTTTTCACCTTCACCTGTTACACGATAAAAGCTATTGGCATAATTCCTAAGTTCTCTCAAAAAATCTTTTGGTTGAATGCTTACACTATTATTCTCCATCTCATAAATCATCGAATTTAATGTTTGAGTTGTTGCAAAAGGCCATGATGGACCATTCCATAAGCATTCATGATGAGTAGATTTTTTATTAAACAAATGATGAGAGCGTTCAGCAGTTGTTGGACCATAATCACCTTTGAAACCATTTGGATCATTTAGGAATTGCCATGCTTTTTGATGTCTCTCATCTGTTAATCCAAAATGCCAAGGGATATAGCCAATTTGTTCTCTTACATTTCTGTCTTTATTAATATCTTTAAAGTCAAAAGAATGTATTTCCTCATCTTTATGACTTTGTGGAATGACTTTAAAGAAGTGAGCATCTTCATCCCATAATAAACTTACTATTTTTTCTTTCAACGCCTCAGCTTTCCTAAAATATTTTTCTGCAAGAAGATATTCTCCTGCCTTTTTTGCAAGTGAGCCAATGACTAAACAATTTCCATACATATAACTATTCAAAGTTGGACGGAGTCCTTTACCACTTATCGACATTTCCATAGCATCTCGATCATCATCTGACCAGAATAATCCATACTTTGTCATATTCGTTGATTCTATGTGCTCATAAAACTTCACAAATTCTTTCAGTAAGGATTGGATAAAGTCGTGATCCTGCCATTGAATCGCATAATCATTGATACTATCTAAAATCCAGGTCGAGTATGAGTAGATATCTCCACTTCCTCTAAACCAAAAATTTATATACTCACGAATTAAACCCCTTCCCTGTTTTAGCCATCGTGCTTCAGCAATATGATGCCCCGCAGCACAGTTGATGGAATTAAACGGACCAGACCATGAAACTTCTGGCAGGAATTCAGTAATAATACGCCCTTCTTGCGTAGTTTTGATGTGTTTTCTAAAGACCCACCATCTAAAATAATAAGCTTCTTCAATTAGTTTATCACTACAATGAAATTCAGGGACATTGTCTTTCATCCATAATAAGACCTCATTGTTGGGAATGTCTTGTACAAATAACTCCTCGTCGTTTTTATTAAATTTTTCTACATACATTTCAACTATATCCCTCATATAGAACCACCTTTATTTTTTCTCTTCTAAATCTTTCTTTCAGTTATATCTTTAGCCCTTGACGGCTCCGCTCATTACACCGCCTATAATATACCTTTGCATTATCAAGTAAAAAATTAGCAATGGTAATATACCAAGTACCATCATAGGGAACATACTTGACCAATCGGTAGAGAACTGTCCAATATTCCGATTCACTTCTTGTAAAATAACGTTTTGTTCTCTAGATTGTAAGAAATAAAGAGGCCCCATAAAATCATTCCAAATAGTTAATGTATTTAGGATGGCAATAGTCATTGTCGTTGGTTTTAGTAAAGGAAAAATGACCTTACGAAAAATCTGGAAAAATGTGGCGCCATCCATCCTTGCAGATTCCTCCAATTCGGTTGGAATCGTATCAGCAAAACTATGAAACATCAAAGTAGCAAAAGGAATATTCACAGCGATATTGATTAAAATGACCGCTAATAATGTGTTCATTAAATTCAAGTTTTGTACTATTTTGTATAGTCCCATTATAGACATTTGATAAGGAAACATCATTCCAGCTAAAATAATCAAAAAAATTCGGCTATAAATTTTTTTTTGAGACATTCGATTTAGAACGTATCCGGCCATTGATGATACTACAACTAATCCTATTACTGATAACGAAGTAATAATCAATGTATTTTTAAAAGCATTTAAGTAGTTCATTTTTTGGAAAGCCTCTATATAAGGCGACAATGACCAGCTTTGAGGTAAAGACATGGGATTTGCCGCTGCTTCAGGAGCTGATTTAAATGTTGTTACGATTAAGTAATAAATTGGTACTAAAACAATAAATGAAACTAAACTCAATACTAAAAACTTGATACAAACGATCCAATCATTTTGTTTCATGCTAACGTTCTCTCCCATCTTCTAAATATTGTCATCACAATTGAAGTCAAAATCATCGTTACTACCAAAAAGACCATCCCAAAAGCTGCAGCATAAGCATAGTTTCCTTCCGAGAATTTTGAGAACATCAGAGATAAAATCGTTTCAGTAGAATAGCCAGGTCCGCCCTTTGTTAAAGAGAAAACAATATCAAAAACCTTCAATCCTGAAATCATCCCAGTGATCAAATTAATTTTAAGACTAGGTGCTAAATTGGGTAGCGTGATTTTGAAGAACTTTTGCATTGAATTTGCTCCATCAAGATCTGCAGCCTCATACAATTCAGTTGGAATATTTTGGATGTTAGCAATATAAATGACCATCGACCATCCAAACCATTGCCATACTTGTGTACCTATGATTGACGCCAATGCAAATCTTGGATCCCCTAAAAAGTTCACTGAATTAAGACCGAGCAAATTGAGAAACTCATTCAATAATCCAAAATCTTGGCTAGACAAAATAAAACTAAAAAGATACCCTACAACTAAAGTACTCAATACAGCTGGCGTAAAAAAAATCGTTCGAAAAATATTCCTTCCTGGAATTTTTGAACATAGTAATACGGCTATCGGCAAGGAAATAACGTTCTGTAAGATTACGGTACAAATTGCGTAAACAAGTGAATTCTGAATACCAATTAATATTTGTTTATCTGAAAAAACAGCTAAATAATTTTTCAATCCTACTAAGTTCACACTTGGCGAATAGTTATTCCAATCTGAAAAAGAAAAGTAAGCCGTATATAATAAAGGGGCGATAAAGAAGGTTGTAAAAATGATTATCACCGGCAATAGCATAAATGTGCTAGCAATTTGATCTTTTCTAGTCATAAATGTTCTCCCTTTCTAAAATAATTACTGGTATCATCCAATGAAGGATAGACACCAGTAAAAGAAACGTACGTATCAGTCAAATCATTCCTTATAACGAATTTCATCTGCTTTTTTATCCAAATTTTCAAGAAATTCCTCAGTTGTCACTTGATTAGATACTAGATTTTGAATCTGTTTTTTCCACTCTGTCAAAAATGTCTCAGCCGGCATATTCACGCCCCAGCGATCCCAAGCACAAGCAACACGACCGTTATCTAACTCATTTTGTACTAAAGCATATGCCTCGGGAGTATCAACATTTACTTCTTTTCTATAACTAAAACCTCCTGGATTTGCATCAACCCATGTTTGTTGAACCTCTAAGCTTGCAAATGCGGCAAGCACTTTTTTAGCCTCAGTCTCATTTTTCGTGTTTTTATTCACTCCCAATGAAACTGCTGGCCCCCCAATCAAATAATTATCGCCCTCTGTATCACCTAAATGAGAAAACATTCCTACATCCATTCCCGCTTCTTCCAAATTTGCATAATTCCATGGTCCACCGTTCATCATTGCAATTTCACCATTGATAAACATATTCATATTTTGATCACCAGATATACCAAGCATTTTTTCATTCATATACCCGTCGTCTATAATTCGCCTCCACTTATCAACTGCATCATTCATAACTCCTGCCATCTTAGTTTTACCGTAAGCAAATTGTTCATCGAAGTCTTTATTTGCTTCATCTCGATAAAACGAATTTTCTAAGTAACCAATAAGCGAATGATTCCCAGAATCTGAATCAGATAATCCAAATCCGATAGGCGCTATTCCAAGAGTAGATAATTTCTCGCATACTTGTAAAAATTCATCATATGTTTTTGGTACCTCAATGCCATTCGTCTCAAAAATTTCCTTATTGTACCAAATTCCAGAAAACCAACCATAAGAAGGAATCCCATAAATTTTCCCATCTTCAGATGTTGCTAGTGCAAAACCATTCTCATTGAAGTCTTGAATAAATGCTTCATTGGAAATATCTAGTAAATTTTCTGATTTGATTCGTGATGGAAAAGATGCACCATCTGTAATAATATCTGGTCCTTCTCCAGAAGATAACTGTGTACTCAACACGTTATTGTACTGTTGCAACGGAACAAAAGAGTATTCAACAGTCAATTCATCTCCTAACTCTTTATTCACAGCTTCAATTACCGGTTCCATTTCATTCTCGCTATACCATCCCATCATGGAAATAGTCTTTGAATCACTATCATTCGTTTGATTCCCATTACTAGCTCCGCAAGCTGCCAATATAATGCCAACAAGTAATGCAAAAATGCTTAGAAATACTTTCTTTTTACTCATATGATTCCCTCCTTGCTATTTGTATTACCAGAATAACGAACTTTGAAAACGGTAACAACATTAAAAAGAAGCGAAAAACATGAAAAATCTACGATTGAAGCTTTTCATCAAGTATAATAAATGAAAACGCTATATATCAAATTAGACGTAGTGAGGAGGAAGTAATATGTTTACCATCTTAGTCGTTGATGATAACAAAATAGAACGAACGGGTATCATTCAAATTCTCAGAAAAGAAAAGTATCCGTTCCAAATTTTCGAAGCGAAAAATGGCCAAGTAGCTCTCGATCTATTTAAGAAAGAAAAAATTGATATTTTGTTTACTGACCTAAAAATGCCTAAAATGGATGGTATAGAGTTAATTACACGAGCTCTGCAAATTCAACCACAACTACTTTCAATAATTTACAGTGCACATAGTGATTTTTCTTATGCTCAAAATGCTTTGCGTTTAGGGGTCGTACAGTACCTTTTAAAACCTATGAGCTTAGAACAATTTAAAACTGTATTTGATGAAGTACTTAAAATTGGTTTATCTCGTGAAATAAATCGACTGTTACTTACTATTGAAAAAAAACAAGTGAATACTGAGGAAGATCACAATGTAAGTAGCCTATTAAATCTTTCTGGCTTTAAACAAATGAAACTTACCCATAACCCTGACGAAGTGAATCTAGTAAAAGACTCAATCATTATAGACAGAGAGGCCACTACGATTTACTTAGAAAATTATTTAGAGCTCCTTTTTTCAAAACCAACTAGCATTCAATCACCTATTACCGATACCTACTGTGAAGTTTACGGTCAATTAATCTCTCATTCCTTTATGGAAAACTATTTATCATTAAAGATTGAATTAGAAAAAAACCTCTTTTTTAATATAAAATCTCGTAATCTATCAAATCGCTCTGAACACGAAGAATTTCCAATCATTGAGATTTTAAATTTACTCTACCTTGCTGTATTAGATTATGATGAAGACAAAATTACCTATTACCTGAAACAACTCAAGAAATCAGCACTTTCTCAGCGACAAGTAACTGTGAAAGATCTAAAACAAATATTAACTGACTATTTAAAGAAGCACTTTGAATATACGATTAATACCCTGGCTCAACCATTTTTAAATGGAGAAGACACCTTATCAACATTTGAAGACTTTGAAGTTTTAGTCTATACAGCGAATGAAACAAAAAAAAACAACACTTCAAATAATTTCTTGGTAAATCGAATCTATGAGCTTATCCAGTCAAATATCTCAAATAGTGACTTATCCGTCGGATGGCTAGCACTCATCCTTGAAAAAACTCCCAATTATTTAAGTGCAGTGTTTAAAAAGGAAACTGGAGGAAATATTAATAATGTCATTGGTGACATACGAAATTCATTAGCTCAGTCCTTGCTAAAAAATTCAAGCATTAAAATTAGTGAAACATCTAAACGCTGTGGTTTCGAAGATTCTTCGTATTTCATACAGTTTTTCAAAAAAAAGAATGGGGTTACTCCACTTCAATATAGGAAGAACGGTGTAAACAATGAATAACCAAAGTTACTCACAGAAGTTAAAACAAATCGTTACTTTAGCTATTTTGATTCCTACATTACTTTTCTATTTGATCATGATCTTCACTATTTTTTTCATATCACAACGAGAGCTTAAAAGTAGCTTTGAACGCTCTACTCAACAGACTGCATCAAGTATTAATGCTCATATCAAAGATGCCGAAAATGCTATTAACTTTCTAGCCACTAATCCAGACGTAATTTCGTTACTGACTGAGCTTTCAAACGCACAGGAAGATCCGTCGGAAGTAATTATTGATACACAAAATGTTGGCTTTTATGTCTACAACTCTCTTTTATCAAATAACATCATTAGTAAGATAGATATTAATATTTTACAGCCCATTGACGACTACTATACCTCCTACTTAAAAGAACGCTCCACTCTCCTTGGATACTACACAACTATTGAAAATAAAAGTACCCCCCAGTGGATTTTTACGGAGGATAAAATCATTTTAGTAAAAGCCATAGTAAGTCCCAATCTTTACGACGTTTTAGGGGAGTTGCAAATGGAGATTAAAAGTGACGTTCTTTTCAATGATTCTGGTGTTTTCAATGATCAATTTGCTTACTACTTATTTGACGATAATAACCAAATAGTAACTTTTCAAAACATTGCAAATGCAAAAAAAAGCCCTGTATCTCAAGTTAAGCTTGAGAATAATTGGTCCTTAGCAATATTTGAAGCAAATGGTCTTACAAGCTTACAGACAATTATTATTGCGATAGTTTTGATATCTGCTCTTTTTTTTCTACTATTATTTATAATTATAAGATTAATGATAGTTAAATTTTCCAAGCATTATACTGATAGATTTGATTATCTTTACGAACAAACAAGTTATTTATCATCCGAAAGTAAACTGATCCCACCTGCGTTAGATGGTGATGATGAACTGTCCAAGTTAAGTCATCGTTTCGTGGATATGCAAGATGAAATCAGTCAATTATTATCTGATATAAAAAAGAAAGAAAAGGAAAAAAGTTACCTGAAAATTAGACTTTTACAGGAAAAAATGGATCCTCACTTTCTTTACAACATTCTCTCTACTATAAATTGGATTGCTATTGAGGCAAAACAAGAAAAAATCGTCAAAATTATTTCTGATTTGACTCTATTTTACCGAACTGCTCTGAATAATGGAGAACAATTGACTAGCTTAGAAAATGAGTTAAAAAATGCCTCAGCTTATATTCATCTTATTGAGATATTATCTGATCGACAAATTGATCTTGACGTCTCCCTTTCAGAACCATTGCTAGATGAAACTGTTCCCACTTTTATTTTGCAGCCAATTTTAGAAAATAGTATTAAATATGGAATTGATGAGCTTGAAGTTGATTTTGCAACAATTTCTATCAATATTTGGAGTGAAGATGACTTTCCTTTAGTTATCGAAGTTGTTAATCAATCTTCGTTCCATCCTCATACTGACATTCTTGACCCATCTAACTTTGGGTTTGCATTACACTCAATTCAACAAAGGATGAAGCATCTATTTCATGAAGGTTCGTATGTGGAAGTTAGATTTTCCGAACAACATACAAAGACCTGTCTTTATTTCCGTAAAACAAATCACACATAAACTCTATCCTAATTTGATCAAGCAAACCATTCATTTAGTGAACAAACTTTACCAGGTTTTTATCCAGAAAACTTTGGATAAAGTTTGTTTTTTTACTCAAATACACAGTTTTCTATCTAAAATCCAACGCTATATAAACAAAAATCTGCTTTATATTTCTTACTATCCGAATGCGACCCTCTATAAGTTCCTCTACTAGTACACAGAATAAAGATATTCTACGTTCAAAAATATTTGAGTTTCTCTACTACCGCTCATACACATCATTTTGATCCAAGGTTGGCGCTAACGCAGTGACGATCGTTTCCACCATCTTTAAGTTTTCGACCCCTGCAATCTTGCCGAACTCGTCGGCATGGATGGAAAGATTTTTCATTGTTAGATTGCGGATCGGTTCTGCTTGGCTGGCCTCGATGAAGAAAGCACGCACGCTTTGTTGTCCTATTTTGGTAGCTTGCACGTTTTCAATAGTAATGTCGCAGACCTTTGCTGGACCTACTGGAATAGCAGGTTGTGCCATCAATTTGTGCCAATAGTCGGGAATCTCTTCCGCATAATCAGCTGGCAGTTCTGGATAACTATAATCTGGGTACCAATTTGTTTGTAAGAGAAAAGGAAAGCCAACATCCTTCATCGTTAAATCCGAAGCAGTGACCTTGCGTATAAATCCACCTCGATTGTTGGCGGATTTGATCCGAAACCCTGCACCAGTTTGCTCAAAGACGACTTTTTGGATTTTGATCTCTTCGATCCCACCTGAAGTTTCACTGCCAATGGCAATTCCTGAACCGTACCCTAACTGACAGTCTTTGATCGTGATTTTCCGACAGCTTCTTTGCTGGGCTAAGGCTTCTGCCCCACGTCCCGCCTTGATCGAGATATTGTCATCGTTGCAGGAAATGTAGGCATTTTGAATGGTGACTTCTTCACAGGAATCAATATCGATGCCATCAGTACTAGGCCCTTTTCCATTGTCTATCGTGATGCCGTCGATCAATATGTGGTGAGAATACGTGATTTGTGTATTCCAAAAACCCGACTGTACCGACGAAATATCTTTGATGGTTACTTGCTGACTTTCATAAACAAGGATATTTCGTGGACGCTTGCAATCATAATCTGCTGCCCAGCGTAAGCCTTTCTTTGCATAATCCGCCATCATCCCGCTGGCTTCATCTGTTCCCCAAAACGTTTGCCACCATGTTTCTCCACGACCATCAAGTTTCCCTTTTCCCGAGATCATGACATTTTCTGCGTGAAAAACATTGATCATCGCTGCAGGCCACTTCATATTGATCCCTGCGACCCGATTATCTACTTCGGGATAATCGGCCAGTTCTTGACTACCATACAGAATCGTATCCTCTGAGACAATCAAGTGCACATTGCTTTTTAAAAACAACGCGCCGATTTGATAGGCGCCGGGTGGTGTAATCACTGTTCCCTGCACAGTTGATGCTTGGTCAATTTCTCGTTGCAATAATTGCGTGATGTCTTCCATTCTTGCTTACCTCCTACGCTTTTGTTTTACGCTACAAATAGGTTTATCGATATCCATGACTTTTAAAAATTTGCGCATCGCCAACCTTTTTTCATCTATCATTTATTTGGATAGAACTAAGTGCTTCTTACTGGCGCTGTCCATCAAGTAAAGCGTTCCTCTTGGCACATCTCGTTGTCTTTTCCCATGTGCTTTCTGGCGTCCTTTTTTCCTACATTCTTTACTATAGTCCCCTTAGCGGCAAAAGAAAGTCCTTTTTGATTTCTGAGGATCGTCTTTTTTTGTAACGTCCTTTCTTGTTAGAAAAATGCGCCTTTTTGTCTACAAAAGCAAAAAGGCGCAACCTGTCAAGGAAGGAAATAAGGTGCTTAACTAACTGTTTCTCATTGGGAAAACCAACGCAGATCATTTCCAAAAGCTTGTTCTACGTGCGTTTCTTTTGCCCCACCATGGATAGTTCGACTGTTTCTTGGCAACTTATTGCGTCACTTATGGCCGCTCGATCAATGATCGCTGCCTCTTTAAAGCTGACCTCCTGACACTGTTCAAAAATCATTTTCTTTTGCCCTTTAGCTGATTCAAAGGCAACTGACTCAAAAGTAACGCGTTGGATCGGTGAAACCTGCTGTGTTTGTTCATCGACAAACCCTTTTAGCTCGACCAAAGGGTTCTGCCCTACGATACGGGTATTCTTGACCAAAATATCCGAAATGATCGGTAACTGTTGTGCTGCCTGACCATCGGCATTGTAAGCAACAGGATGAGCCATGAAACGATCCAACAGGCAATCGGTGATCGTCACTTGACGAATATAGCCACCACGATCATTCTGCGCTTTCAATTCTAGTCCATAAAGCGTATTGGTCAGTTGACAATCTCGAAAAGCGATATTTTCAACACCACCAGATTGCTCACTACCAATCGCGATGCCATGTCCCCCTCGAATAGTCAAATCAAACAGCCGAATATTTTTCGCTGGTCTATTGATCTGATTTCCTTCTGGATTTTTGCCAGATTTGATTGCGATACAATCATCGCCCGTATCAAAAACGGTGTCAAAAATCAGCAAATTTTGCGAAGAATCTGGGTCCCAACCATCGCCATTGTCGATGCCTTTGGACTGAATAGTCACCCCATGGGTCACAACGGTGTCACAGTAAATCATATGAACAGTCCAGCATGGTGGATCAATCAACGTCAGCTCTGTCAAATGGATGTTTTTGGCCTGCATCATACAGATCAAACGTCCCCTTACTCGTCTTCCAGGTTTTCCATCAGAAACATATTCTGGATACTGTTCACGGTCTGCATAAGGGTTTCGCATCGCTAGTCCTAATGGATTCCCGCCACCAATGATCGTTCCTTTGCCACAAAGACGGACATTTTCACAAACGATACGCCCTCGATCGCCCCGATCGATATACCCAATGTTGATCAATGAACGAAAACAAAACAATTCCCAGCCTTCATAACGGCTTAATGGCAACCCCTCTTGATTCACGCTTCCTAAATAATCGTGAGGGGCAACCCGATACGTTTCTATGTCGAGGCTTGCTTGCAATGTGCCATCTACCTGAAAAATCATATTGCTTTTTAGCTCCAACGCACCGGAAAGGATCACCGCCCCTGTTGGGATCCAGACTGTGCCGTTGCTAGGACAATCGTTGATCGCTTGCTGGAGAATGGCGGTACTATCTTCTTTGCCTTCGCTATCAGCATGGTATGGTGCTTGCGTAACATCTAACACAACACTTTTTTTCTTTGTACGAAAGGTCGTCGTGACTGCGGTATTTGTAAGCAGACATCCCTGAAGATCGAGGCAGATGATCGTTACTTGATACGTTTGATCGGCAGATAAGTTTGTCAACGTCCAATGCGTCTTGTTTGTTGGTCTGGTTTGGATCAAATCGTTGTCTAAAAACAATTGATAACCAAAAATAGCTTGAGCGTGCAGCGGCTTCTCCCAAATAAGGGTCGCTTGATGAGCGCCGATCGTGCTTGGTACGACATGAAAATCAATTACTTGAAATGGTTCCATCGGTTTGTCCTTTCTTCAACGAATTCATTCAATAGAAAAAAGATATTCCAAAACAGCGAATATCTTTTTCCATACTTATTTAAGACCAGTCGTGCTGATGCCTTCAACAATGTATTTTTGGAAAATAAAGAAGATGATCAACACAGGCAGCAAGGAGACCACAGACATCGCGAACATGGCTCCCCAATTGGAGGTGCTGCTAGCATCCAGGAACTGCTTCAAGGCAATCGATACCGTGTAGTTTTGCGGACGTGTGAGGTACAGCATCGGTCCGATCAGTTCTTCCCATTTCCAATAGAAAGAGAAGATCGCAGCGTTTGCCAAGGAAGGCTTCATCAACGGTAGAATCACGCGGAAGAAAATACCGACCCGTCCACAGCCGTCCATTTTTGCTGCTTCATCTAAATCTGTCGGGATCGCAGAGACGAATTGGACCATCATGAAAATAAAGAAGGCTTGTCCGAAGTATGAAGGAACGGTCACTGGACGAATCGAGTTAAGCCAGCCTAATTGATTAAACCAAAGATACTGAGGCACCATGATGATCTCTTGCGGTAGCATCATCGTGACCAAGATACAAGCAAACCAAAAGCCTTTTCCTTTGAAAGGAATCCGACCAAATCCATAAGAAATGACAGCCGAAGAACAGACCGCCCCTACCATTGAAATCAACGCGATTTGCAATGAGTTGAAAATATAGCGAATGAAGGGAATCCCTGCGATCCCTTCAAACCCCTTGGTAAAGTTTTCTAACGTCCAGCTGCGGGGGATCAACTCCGTTGCCGTTCGAAAAATGTCACTACTAGGTTTAAAGGCACTAAACAGCAGCCAGAAAATCGGATAAAGCATCAGTAATGCAGCAACTAAGATCACGGCATCAAAGAAATAATTTTGTTTTTGTTCACGCATCAATCAAACCTCCTCGTTTTCTTTAAACACCCAAAATTTCGATGTTGCGAACAACAGAATCGTAATCAACCCAACGATGACCAGTAAAATCCACGCTAAGGCTGAAGCATAGCCCATTTTGAAATCGGTAAAGGCTCGTTGATACATGTACAAGGAATAGACTAACGTGCCGTTACGGGGTGAACCCGTCCCATTCGAAATGATAAACGCAGGTGTAAACGTCAAAAAGGCCATGATCGTTTGATAGATCAGATTGAAAAAGATGATTGGCGTCAGGACTGGGACCGTGATATTGAAAAACTGTCTGATTTTTCCTGCCCCATCAATTTCCGCCGCTTCGTAATAATCTTTCGGAATATTTTTCAAACCGGATAAGAAAATCAACATCGACGAGCCAAATTGCCACGCTGCTAATAAAATCAAGGTCATCAACGCTAAGCCAGGACTTTTAAAGAAGTAGATCGGGTCTAAGCCGATCGCCGCTAGCACGCCATTGATCAACCCTGAATCGCCAAAAAGATTCCGCCACATGATCGATACCGCCACGCTCCCACCTAAAATCGAAGGGATATAAAATAATACCCGATAAGCGCCGCTTAATTTCGATGGGCGGTTGATCAGCATCGCCACTGCTAATGCGACGATCAGCCGTAAAGGGACTGCCAACACAACATATTTCAGCGTAACAGTCAGTGACTGAACAAACTTGGGATCATTCGTAAAAATCGTTATAAAGTTATTCCAGCCAACAAATTGCGCCTCTGTCAATAGATCATAGTCATGAAAAGACATAAAAAGAGAAATCCCCATCGGGACGATTATAAAAGCAAAAAAGCCAATGATGAAGGGTGAGATAAATAAGTAGCCTGTAACCATATTCTGTTTTGATTCTGGTAATCGATTAAACCAGCTTTTGAGTTTCCCAGGTTCTTTGGCCGTGGGTGATTTTGATTGTAGTTCCATAATTTTCACTTCCTACCTCCTATAGTTGATTACGCTTACAAGTTGATTTTAACGAAGTACTTCTTAAGAATGAATAGAAAAAAAAGCACAGAAATGTGAAAAACTAGAGGACCTATATTTTTTTCCTCCAGTGCTTCTCCTAAAAAAACGCCTTTACTGAAAAAGTCAGTAAAGGCGCCACAGCTATGCTTATTGATAGTTTTCTGCAAAAATTTCTTCGCAGCGTTGCGTAAAGGCATCATAAGTTTCTTCTGGTGTCATCGTGCCATAAGTGATCTCTGCGTACAGCTCTTTAAAGTACGTGTTGATTTCAGCAAACCCAATTGGTGGGATTGGGGATGGATCACCGACGATGTCTGCAATATCATCTAAGAAATCAGAGGACTCTTGTTCTTCTGGTGTCATGTCGGCATAAAGCAATTCTTTGATGGCATCATTGGAAGGAATCCCCCGCTCAGTACCGATGATCTTATTGGCTTCTTCACTATTCACTAAAAAGTCAACAAACTTCGCAGCTGCTTCTTTTGATTCAGAAGCATTCGCGATCGAATAAAAGAACCCTGGTCGATACGCCATCGCCCCGTTTTCTGAGTCAAAAGGACGAGCCAAATTGATTTCGACATCTTCTGCGGCGGAGGCTTTATAGGTCAAGTATTGATTGGACCAAGTCATCATATAAGCTGCTTTTCCTTGTGAAAACGGATATTGATCCATACTGTTGGCATTGCTAGTCACTTCTGCGGTTGGCATTGCTTTGGCTTCCGTAAGATCTGCGATAGCCCCCATAAATTCAACCCAGTTTTCTTTGGTAAAACCGATCTCTGGTTTGCCGTCTGCATCGTATTGGTATAGATCTTCGCCTTTAGTACGTAAAAAGTATTGCAAAATCGTACTGTTGTCATTGTTATCGTTCCAACCGTAATCACCTGTTGCTTCAGCGATCGCTGCCGTACTTTCTACAAGGTCATCGAAGGTATAATTGCTAAAGTCAATCCCAGTGCCCCCTTGTTCTACCAATGATGGATTGTAGAGCATCGCCATAGTATTGACAGAAGTTGGTATGCCGAAAACGTTTCCATCTAACTCGCCTGTTGCTAAAATCGATTCTTTGATATCATCGGTTTGAATCTCATTGCCGATAAATTCCGACATATCTGCTAATTGATTTTTCGTTCCATATTGCGCAATGTACTGCACATCCATCTGGATCACATCAGGTAATTCTCCAGAAGCCGCTTTTGTCGCTAGTTTTTTCCAATGGTCATCCCAAGAACCATATTCATATTCAACTTTGATGTCAGGATTTTGTTTCTCAAATTCTTTGATCGATTCGATATACTTCTCGTGTCTGACTTCTGAGCCCCACCAGGTAAAGGAAATCGTCGTTTTCCCATCTGCATCAGCTTCTGAGCTTCCGCTACTATTGCCGTTATTGCCACAAGCTGCTAAGGTCGCACCAAGAAACAACAAGCTCGCTGCTTTTAAAAAAGTTTTCTTCATTCTTCTACACTCCTTTTTGTTTGCGCTTACAAGGTGATTGTAATGGAAATCCTCGTTAATAAAAATGAAAAAACAAGAGCAAATATGTGAAAAACTAGACTGTCGTTTTTGCTGAAGGCTAAGCCTTCACGGGCAATAGCTAGAAAAAAATAGAAAAACAGATGAAAAATGTAAAAAAACAGACATGCTCTATTTTTTCCAATATACTATGCTATACTAGCGTTGAAAAGGCTTACTTTTCAAAAAACAAGGTAGGTGGAAACAATGAAAAAAATACAAACCGGACTGTTTCGTCTTTTTACGGTAACAGCTTATTTTGCTAAATTAAACCTTTTATGGCTTTTCTTTACCCTTTTAGGGTTGGGGATTTTTGGCTTCGGTCCTGCCACCGCTGTCACGATCAAATGTTTACATGATTTTCGTAAAACTGGTCATGACTATTCAGCTGTTGCCTTCTGGCAAGCCTACAAGCAAGCCTTTCGCACCTTTTCCCTTTTTGGCATTGGACTATTAAGTACAGTACTCCTGTTGTTGTTTAACTTACGGATTACTCATTTTTTCCCGACTGAAATGGCTTGGCTGCGTCCTGTCTATTTACTTTTAACGATTCTCCTCCTTTACACTGCATTCATCAGCTTTATGACCTATGCCAAAGCCGAACAACACGCTTGGAAACAGACCTTGTACGTCAGTATCTTTCTAGTCTTTCGCTACCCACTGCAAGGCCTTGCCTTGTTGTTTACCTGGTATTTATTGTTTCTCTTATTGACTGCCAAAACCTCTTTGTTACTCGTCTTTGGACTGGTGATTTTCTTGTTCTTCGCTGAATTTTTTCATGGTCAGATGATTGAAAAAACCAAACAATTGCAAGCAAAGCGAGGCAGTGTCCATGAAGTCCCAGAAGCTGATCAATCACTTTAAAAAGCAGCCTTTTGAGCGACAGTTACATTTTGTCTTTTTTGCGACGGTGGCAATTATCGTCTCATTGGCTGTTCTCCTGACCTTAGTTTGGCGACAAGTCTACATGGCGCAGCTGAAAGAAGCCGCGTATAAAGATGTCTCGATCATTTCAACAAATATCGCCAAGCGTTTAACTGCCGTCGAAACCCTCTCTTTTCGCATTATCGATAGTGCACCGATCCAAAATGGCCTACAAAGGATCTTGGCACAAGATTCCTTGCAATCCTTAGAGGCGATCGACCAAAAGAATGCCTTAAGTGCAGAAATCAACGCCCTCGTACGCAATGAATCAACGATTCAAAACGTCTATCTCTTTACCCCAACGAACGAAAACATGATCAACTTTCTAGCCGAGACCGACCATATCTTTAATGGCCAAACCATCAAAGATATGATCGAGACTTTGCCCGATAAGCCTGCCAAAGGGAGTTGGTTTTTTGCAAAGGACCTTTCTCAAGGTGTCTACCTGCGAAAAATCTATTCAACAGCCGATCTTTCTTTAACCTATATTGGTACGGTGATATTTCTAGTGAATACGTCCTTCTTTCGTAACGAGATCGAAAGTCTTCCCATTGTCTCCGAACAAAACCAATTTTTCATGGCGTATCAGAACCAATTTTATAGTACCGCAAATGACGAGCAAACCCTCGCTGCGGATCAAAATACCTTGCAGCAAAAAATGGAAACCTTCCAGCGATCGATCGGCTCCATGACGTTTGATAATCGCCAGTACTACTACGCAATGGATCGGAAGACGATGCCGAATATGACCTTCATTTATTTACTGCCTGAAAATCAAGTCTTAGCTGATCTTTATAAACTACAAGGCCTTTCCATCGCTGTGAGTTTGCCTTTTTTATGTTTGATTATTGTTGTGATTCGGAAAATAAGCAATCAGCTGACCCGCCCTTTAGCTGACTTGGCTTCGCAAATGGCCGTTCTGCGGAAAACGAAAAAACTGGCCTCTTTAAAGACCCTCGCTGTCCCAGAAAATAGTCAAGAAGAGATCATGGTCCTTTATGAAAGCTACAATACGATGATCGATGAATTAAATGCCTTGATCAAGGACAATTATGAAATGCGTATATTGTCCCAAGAAATCGAATTTAAAGGATTGCAAGCGCAATTAGATCCACATTTTCTATACAATACGTTAGACTCGATCAACTGGATCGCCATTGAAAATCAGCAGTGGCAGATCTCAGAGATGGTCACCTCCCTTGCCTATTTGTTTCGAAAAAAAATCGATACCAAGTCTGACTTCACAACGCTACAAGATGAATTAGATATCGTGCACGCCTATATCAATATTCAAAACGTTCGCTTCGGGAAACGGATCGAGTATATCGAAGTAATTTTGGTGAATGACTTGTCCTTTAAAATTCCTAAGTTACTGATTCAACCATTGATTGAAAATGTCTTTAAATACGCCGTCAATGATATGAAGGAGACGTGTCGCCTCGTCCTTACGATTGAACAACAAGCAACCTTTCTCCAAGTCAGTGTCTCTGACAATGGCCCTGGTTTTAAAGCCAACTTCTCGATTGAAAAAGAAGGCGGCATCGGATTGACCAATATTCAAAAACGATTGCAACTGCATTATGGTGATCAAGCGTCCTTAGCCATCGTCTCCTCGATTCCCTTCAAAAAGACGACGGTGCGCTTTGTGATCCCCTTAAAAGGAGTGAGTGAAACATGAAAAATATCCTCGTTGTTGACGATGAACCCTTGATAGCAAATGGTGTGGCTAACCTCGTTGCTTCTTTTGATTTCCCATTAGTGGTCAAAGGAATTTACACAGACAGTGAAGAAGCCTTGGCATTTTGTCAGCAAAACACCATCGACATCGTGATTACCGACATCAATATGCCTAAAGTCAATGGACTTGCCTTGATCAAAAAATTAAAAGCCATCAATCCTGCGATTCAAATCATTATTTTGACAGGCTTTGGCAGCTTCTCCTTTGCCAAAGAAGCGATGGCTTTAGGGGTCAAATTTTTCCTTGAAAAACCTGTTTTTCCGAGCAAGCTTTCAGAAGCGTTGGCTGAGACGATCGAACGTTCTGAACGTCGTCAAATGGAATCTACCCTCTATTTAAAACAACAAATTGAACAATACATCAATAGCTGCGGAGAAGAACCGCTGCCTGAATCGTTCGTTTTTCCATTTTGTATGTACTTATTTGATTCGAAATTCTATCACGCCATCGCCAAGCGGATCGAAAGCTATGAGAACCATCACGAGTTGGTGATCGGTCATCAAAACAAAGTTGGCTATATCCTGAACTTCAGTACGGAAAATACCTTTAATCTCTTTTTTAAAACGAAGGTACAGGCTGCGCATCTAGGAAAAGGGATCGCCATCAATTGCTGGGTCGAAACCCCCGAAAAATTTTTACTCAGTTATCATTTAGGCAAGCGGAACTTGGATAAGGAGTTTTATTTTGATACCTTTGAAGTCATCCAAGAAGCCCAAATCTCACAAGAAAATGTCTATGAAAATAGTCTCTATATGGAATACCGTGAAAAACTTTTGGCATTGATCGACAAAGGCGAACTGACTTTAGCCCAAGTTCTTACGGAAAACTTTTTTTCTACCTGTCGCATGGAGCTTTACCCTGTCCAACTATTGCGGCTGCAGGTCAACGATTTGTTATCGGCAATTTTTGAAAACCATCGCATCAAAAAAGACATCTACTTTGATGACTATTCCCCAAAGATCATGCTCTTGAATAATTGGCACGAACTCCAGTTTATGCTGCTTCACTGTATCGATTTGATGCGGGGCAGCTTAGACGATAGCGAGAACATGCAGCTGTCCCAAAAAGTCAACCTGATCATCGAAGAATATTATGACCATGAAGCATTGTCATTGAAATGGATCGCCGCCCATCTTTTGTACTTAAATCCTGAATACTTAGGAAAAACCTATTACAAAGAAACCGGGATTCGCTTCAATCAAAAATTAGCCGAATACCGCATCCAAAAAGCACAAGAACTGCTGAAGAAAAACTACAAAGTCTACGAAGTGGCAGCGATGACGGGCTTTAGTAATGCCCCCGAATATTTTGTTCAAACGTTTAAAAAGATTACCGGTATGACACCAAAGAAATTTTTGAAGCAGCAAGAAAAAGCACTTCTCTCTTAACGTTTCTTCTATCCGAAATGACTGTGTTGCTATTTCAACAAAAGAGGTAGTCCGCTCACATTCGTGAGCGAACTACCTCTTTGACTAACCAGTAATTGATGTCAAACAATTGATGCGACCGTGTTCGTTTTAAGAAATAAACATTTTTGTCTAGCTTACAGCGTAAAGACTTCCTTTAACTCCTGTGTCACTGGCGAATCATCCGGATTTGTTTCCATAAGTTCTGCCATGTACTGCCACCATTTTTGGTTGATCTCGGTTGCCGCTAACTGCTGCCAGCGGGTTTCATCTTCAATCTCAAGGTAGCCAAACAACGCAAGGCTTTCTGGATCTAAGAAAATCTGGTAGCTTTTCGCCCCGTGTGCTATGAGCTGCTCTTTTAGTTCTGGCCATAGTTCGCGATGCCGTTTTTCATATTCTGCTTCATAACCAGGATGTAGCTTCATCCGAATCGCTTTTTTGATCATCTTTGTCTGCTCCTCTCTTTATTACGTAAGGTGTTTAACTTAACAAAATGAAACCAATAGTTCAGTAAATGCTAAAACTGTCAGTGATTGCCCGTAAGGCATTGCTGTAATCGCGATGTTTTTGTAGTACTCCAAGTCTTCTCCCATTCCAGTACCGATGGAAACATTTTGGACTTCTCCATCTTCTGCGACTTGTTCGATCAAACCGGCTAACGCTTTATAGGCAACATCTTCCCAAGCTTTGTCAATGTAACGCTTATGAACGGCTTTTAAAATCCCATAGGCAAAACCAGCCGTCGCAGAAGCCTCCACATACGAGCTAGGATCATCTAACAAGGTGTGCCACAAACCACTTTCATCTTGCATTTCTTGCAAGGCAGCTAGTTGGTCTAAGAGGGTATTGATCAAGAAGCCTCGTAACGCATCTCCTTCTTGCAAGTCGAGAATGTCAATGATCTCAGGAATCGCAATGGTGATCCAGCAGTTGCCTCTTGCCCAAAGCGCTTGCGCATAATTGTGGCGTTCTTCAAAGGTCCAGCCGTGGAACCAAAGACCAGTTTTTTTATCAACTAAGTATTTGATATGGATCATAAATTGTTGTTTTGCTTCTTCGATATAGGCCGGACGATTCAGCAACATGCCAATTTTCGCCAAAGGCAAAGCGGTCATCATCAAGGTATCGTCCCAAAGCTGGTTGCGATTTTCTGGTCCATAGGTCGCATGCTGCAGACCATTTTCATCGGTTCGCGGCATATCATGCATGACCCATTCCGCCCATTGTTCAAGGTACGGCAAGTAACGAGAATCTTTGGTGTCTTCATAAAGATACGCCATTGCCAAAAGCGGCGCCATCGTGTTGACATTTTTAGGCGGCGCGCCTTCTAACATCCGCTGCTCAAACCATTCTTCCACAACTTGGAGCGCTTTGGGATTTTTGGTGATTTGGTAGTTTTTATAAATGCCGTATAGTCCCACCCCTTGCGGCCAGTTCCAAATCCCCCAGCTTTTATCATCAACGATCAAGCCGTCAAAGTCTAATAGAAATTCGCCATTATCATCCTTGATCGTCGTTAAATTTTCGATCATGCGATCAATTTTTTCTTCTACAACACGTTTTTCCACAAATAACTGTTCTAAAATCACCATTGGGTTCATCCTCTCATTTCTCTTTGATAGATTGATCGTAACACGCTTACATTTACACAAAAATAGCAGTTATTGACACTTTACTATCTATTCTTGTATGATAAAAACAAACGAGTACGAAAGGAGCCAATCATGGAGAAGCAAAGTGCGGATACGATGATCAACGATCGTTTTGAGGCCTTTCATATCAAAGACATCGTAGAAGAAAACAATACCCTTTATCATTACCATAGTTTTTATGAGATTCACTGTACCTTAAAAGGATCAGCGGTCTTCTTTATCGATGGCGGAGAATTCCCTCTAGAACCTGGTACGATCATCTTGATTCCTCCAAACGTCTTGCATCGAATCGTTCATCAAACTTCTGATTTTTTCGAGCGAACCTACCTGTATATCAATCCTAGTTATCTCGCTGCCCTCTCCACTACCCAAACAGATCTCACTGCCTGTTTTCGTAGCAACGGCGGCATCAACAGTCGTATTTTATCGATCGATGCCGACCAACTAGACCAGCTATTGCGTCCTTTACGCAAAAAAACGGATAGCAATTATGGCACCGACTTACTTTATCAAAATCATTTGATTGCGTTTTTGATTTCCATCAATACGATTGCCTATCAGGAAAAAGAACCGCTATTTTTATCCGACTCACTCTATAAAAATAAAGACATTTTGGCTGCTATTACCTATATCAATCAGCATTTGACCGCTGATCTCTCCTTAGAGACCGTCGCCAAAGCCCTTTTCATGAGCCCATACTCGCTTTCAAGGACCTTCAAAAAAGAAACTGGCGTCGCCTTTCATGCCTATGTGGTAAAGAAACGACTCTTAAAGAGCAAAGAAATTTTACGTAAAACCAGAAGCGCCACCGCCACGTTCGAAGCTTGCGGCTTCAACTCCTATACCCATTTTTTACGCTGCTTTAAACAAGAATTTCAGCTGACACCAAAAGAATTTTTACAAGAAGAAGCCCAAAATCAGTTTGTCCGTTTTACGCATTTTGCAGGGAAAAAATAGCAAGCCGTTACAAAGCGCCAATCATTGGCTCGTGAAAAAAGAGTTGCTGCTTCCCTTTCCTGATGTTAGATGACACAATACAAAAAGAATGACACGAGGAAATGTGTCATTCTTTTTGTATGCTATAAAACTTCCCCATTTGAAGCGATCACTTTTTTATACCACTCAAAGGATTTTTTCTTGGTTCGTTTCAAGGTGCCGTTGCCTTGATCGTCTCGATCCACGTAGATAAAGCCGTAGCGTTTACTCATTTGACCGGTGCTGGCTGCTACAAGATCAATACAACCCCAAGTAGTATAACCAAGTAGTTCCACGCCATCGATCGTCACTGCATCTTTGAAGGCTTGAATATGTTTTTTTAAATAGTCGATCCGATAATCGTCTGCGACAAACCCATTCTCATCAGGGGTATCGATCGCCCCTAACCCATTTTCTACGTTAAACAACGGTTTTTGATAGCGATCATACAATTGATTCAATGAATTTCTCAGTCCTAACGGATCAATCTGCCACCCCCACTCAGTCGATGATAGATGTTCATTTTTAATTGATGGAAAGAGATTCCCTGTCGCTTGCGCATAGTCTTCTGGGTGGGCACTGACCGTTCGCGAACAGTAATAAGAAAAACTGACAAAATCAACAGGAGAAGCCTCTAAAATCGCCTCGTCCTCAGGTGTTATTTTGATTGTTAAGCCTTCTCGCTCAAATTTTTTCAAGGCATAATTGGGGTATTTGCCTCGGGCTTGCACATCGATAAAGAAATAGCCTTCGCGATCACGATCGATTGCTTCTTGATAATCTTCAGGTCGGCAAGTATAAGGATAATGACTGCCACCAGCCAGCATACAACCAACTTGATTGGTCGGATCGATTTCATGAGCCTTTTGGGTTGCTAAGGCACTGGCGACTAACTGATGATGCGCTGCTTGGTATTTGATTTCTTGACGATTGTCCCCTTCTTTAAAGACGATCCCGCCACCTACAAAGGGCTGATGCAGCAAAATATTGATTTCATTGATCGTCAGCCAATATTTGACCAACCCGCGATAGCGTTGGAAGACGGTTTCCGCATAAGTCACATAGAAATCAATGAGTCGGCGATTTTTCCAGCCACCAAATTCCTTGATCAAATGCAGCGGAACATCGAAGTGGGCAATCGTGACTAATGGCTCGATTTGATGTTTTCTCAATTCTTTGAAGATTTTCTCATAAAAAAGCAGTCCTTCTTCGTTGGGCGCTTCGTCATTGCCATTCGGAAAAATCCGTGACCAAGAAAGTGACATCCGATACACGTTAAACCCCATTTCGGCAAAAAGGGCAATATCTTCCATATAATGGTGGTACATATCAATGGCCGTTTGGGCTGGATAAAAAGAATCTTCCTGCCATTCCAACATTTCCAGTTCACCCGCAGCGACCTTTGCGCGATCAGGACCAGTTGGTAAGAGGTCGACATTTGATAAGCCACGTCCTCCTGCTAATACACCACCTTCTGCTTGATTGGCAGCCGTTGCACCGCCCCATAAAAAATCATCTGATAATCCCATGTTATTTCCTCCTAAACTTTGACTACAAATACTTCCTCTTCTTTAGCTACCAAACCTTCTTTCACACGTTCGACTGCGGTATATTGTGGTGTATTGGTAACGATGATCGGTACTTGTGTGACATATCCTGCAGCTTTTATCTGCGGTACATCAAACGTCAGCAATCGCTGCCCTTTTGTAACTTTTTGCTCTGCTTCTACTAAAGCATCAAAATACTGACCATTTAGTTCCACTGTGTCTAAACCGACATGGATCAACAATTCGATTCCGGTGTCTGAAACCAAGCCAATCGCGTGTTTGGTAGGAAAAACAGCAGCGACTTTTCCATCAAAAGGCGCAATGACTTCACCGATGGGTTCATCGACCGCAAATCCTTTTCCGAGTGCTTCAGAAGCAAATGCGTCATCTTTGACTTGATTCAACGGAATCACGATTCCCGGTACAGGATTGATCAAGCCGGTATCTTCTAGTACTACTGCTTTCATCTCCGGAACATCAATTGTCACTTTTGTTTCATATTTGAAACTTAAGACATAGGTAACGGCCCCACTCACCACAGCTGCAATCACCAATGCGATAATGATGTTCCAAAAATAGCGCATCGTATCATCACCGATATATAGTAAGACTGCTGGGAGACCAGACGAACCGGTCGCAAAGCGATGCGTATTGGTCAAGCCAGCATACAAACCACCAGAAGCCCCACCAATCATTGCCGCAACCAACGGATATTTTTTGGGCAAATTGATGCCATATAAAGCGGGTTCGGTAATCCCCATGTAGGCAGTGATTGCCCCTGATACCGCCAACTGCTTAGTTTTTTTCTCTTTCGTACGCAATGCGACAACTGCTACTGCGGTTGCTTGAGCAATGTTTGAGACCAATGCCCCTGGACCAAAAATACTGTCATACCCAAGTTCTGCCATTTGCATCACCCCTAAAGGAGCAATCCCATTGTGCAATCCAAACATCACCATGATTGGCAAAAAGCCCCCAATCAAAACCGCTGGAACCCAGCTAGCATGGACACTTAAGAAGGTAAAGAATGTTGCCAAATAACCACCCAAGATACTACCGATCGGTCCAAATAGCGAGAAGGCTAATGTACCCATTATCAAGAATGTTAGCATCGGAACAAAAACCAGCTCCACTGATTTTGGAATCACTTTGTTCAAAAACTTTTCGACATACGATTGGAAAAAAATCACGATCAGGATCGGAATGACTGATCCCGTATAATTTGCTAATGTAAAAGGAATAACCCCAAAAAAGTGAACGGGTTCGCCTGCTGTGACCAAGGCACCCCAATTAGGATGCATCATCATAGCAGCCACTGAAGCCGCTAAAATCGGATTGCATCGCAATTTTTGTGCCACAGTGAAGGCCAGGATCATTGGTAAGAAGAAGAAAACACCATCTGCAAAAAGATTCAGCATGTAATAGGTTTGCGAATCAGCCGTGATCACATCAAAAACGATCAATAAAGCCAAAACTGCCTTAACCATTCCGGCACCGGACAGTGCGGGAATAATTGGTTGAAACGTTCCTGCCACAAAATCGATCACTGCAGCTGCTGGTCCTTTTTTCTCCCCAGGTTCCGACGCCCCTGATGATTGAAGCGAAACCAATTTTGTGACTTCTTCATAGACATCTTTGACATGTGTTCCGATCACGACTTGATGTACCCCTGCGTTATTGATGTATTTGGCAACCCCATCGAGCGCCTCTAGTTCTCCTTGATCTATACGCTTTTCTTCATTGACTTTAAAGCGCAATCGGGTTTGACAGTGATAGGCATCCGTGATATTTTCTTGTCCCCCCAGATACTGGACGATTTTTTTTGCTAATGATTGATAATTTTCACTCATACATTCCACCCCTAAATAAATTTCAAAGAAAATCTATGTTGTATGTGCTTACCGGTATAACATACTGTTCTTTCTGCCAGCAATGTACCATTTATAGAGAGCGTTTCCAATATATTTTCCTAAAGACGAAATGGATTTCATCTTTTCATTAAAAACCGCTCTTTTTTCGAAATCCATTCCATTAAAAGACCAAACATCGCCTTGACGAAGCCACTAGAAACAATGATATAATTTACTAGATGATTGTGTTACTTTTGATTTATCGCGATCATAATAGGCTTTTTCAACGTAATGGCCCCACCAACCGAAAAAGAGCGCCCCGATGATCCCGCAACAACGGATCAAACCACTGCTTCTTCCCCCAACCATTGAAGCAATCCTTACTGAATCAACGATTTGGTCTAGCCTGTTATGAACGGCTATTCTAGGTTGGATTTATAAAAAAAAGGCGAAGGGAACGAAGAAACATGACAAACGCGAAACAAGCAATACCCCCAAAAACGATTCTCTTTCATGAAGAAGCTTTTCAAAAAACAGATCAAACGATCATTCGCTGGTTAGGAAACTCCGGTATTCTTCTAAACAGCCGTGGTACATGTATCATGGTCGATCCGGTCTTAGAAGGATTTGACCTGCCGTTACTGATCGATCTGCCAATCAAACCGGCGGCAGTCCCTCACTTAGATGCGGTATTGATCACCCATTCAGATAATGATCACTACGGCATTCCGACGATTGAAAAATTAGTCCCGGTTACCGATAGCTTCCATGGACCCAAATATGTTGCCGAACTTATGCAAGAGCACTTTCAAGTTGCTGCCCAAGGTCACGAAATCTATGATTCATTCACCGTTAAAAATTTGGAGATTTCTTTAACAAAGGCGTATCACCTTTGGCAAAATGAGACGACAAAATTTGACCGTGTCTTCCAAATTGAGGACTATTGCGGCTTTTGGATCGATACTCCGGATGGTTCCTTGTGGATTCCTGGCGATTCTCGTCTTTTACCAGAACAATTAGAGATGCCTCAACCAGATGCGATCTTGTTTGACTTTAACGACAACGCTTGGCATATCGGCTTTGAGAACGCCGTGAAACTGGCAAATACCTATCCTCATGCTGAATTGATCCTCTCCCATTGGGGAACAGTGGATGCTCCGCATATCGATGCTTTTAATGGGGACCCTGAAGCTTTGTACGATCGGATCGTCAATCCGAAACGGATTCGTCTAGTTGCTGCCGGTGAGCCGATCGAATTGAAATCAACCACTTCCAACAATTTAGAATAGGGAAAAAGGACCACACCGTTTTTGGTGTGGTCCTTTTATTCTTCTGCCATCTCTTTAAACGTCGTTTTGCGGCTCGTTTCTAAATAACGAGCGTTGCTGATTTTCATTTGGATATTCTCCTGATAATCGAGGGAAAAAATCTGAGCAAACAAAACCGTCAAAAGGAATTGAATCGATTCTTCTGTGGAAAAATTTCCGATTTTAGAATATAGTTTTTCTCGGCTAGCAATCGTCAAGACGATCGTCGAATAGTCCCGCAAATAGTTGTCCCCACCACTCGTAAGACTGATAATTGGCACACCATTTTTCAGCAATGTTTTCACATTTTTCATAGGATAGGTCTCTGAATTATTTCCAGAATAAGAGATAAGAATGGCACAATCCTTCGGGGTCAGCGTTTGGGAAATCAAGCCCGCTTCGTCCGTATCCGCAACAAAGGCTTTTTTATGAATCGTGTTTAAGTTGCGTTTAAACAGCTGCCCGAAATACGAATTTGGACTACGCCCATAGATGACAACGTTTTGAGCGCCATTGATGAGTCGAGCGGCTTGATTCAGGTCTTTTACCGTCATAAGTGCCGCTGTTTCTTTAATCGTCTGCATGCGTAAGTTCGCCAAGTTTTCAATGATTTCTAATGTGTCTGCCGCCTCACCAAAAGGGATATTCACATCGATCGTTGCTGAGCCATCATCAAAGTGTGCCAGTTCATGCACGAAGGCATACACAAATTCTTTCCAACCGGAAAAGCCAAAATATTTTGCAAAACGGACTAACGTCGGCTTTGAGGTATGGGTCAGTTTTGCGATTTCTTCCATAGTATACTCACTGACTTTTTCCCGATTGCCTAGTAAAAAATCACCGATCGTCCTTCTTGCATCATTTTGTTTAAACGCTGCTTCTTCAATTTTTTGAAAAAGATACATCTGGTTCTCCCTTCTGATTGCTGCTGTTAGTTTTACACGTCCCATTCATTCACGTTTCTTTCTATCTAAAAGCACTGAAAGTGATGAATTGAAGACAGAAAAGCGTGGAGCACGCCAGCGTATGCCTACCCTCGTTCAAAATACAAAAAGAATTTATTTCCCAAAAGGGCGATCATACCAATCAGGCATAGCATGCCCCCTGATAAGATCATCTGCATCCCTGCTGTTTCATTGCCGCTGACTAGTATCAGCAAGCGTGATGCATAGGGTGCGAGCGTGACCCCTAAATTGTAAGCAACGATCGAGACGATCGTGCCAAACTTAGCTTCTGCTTCACCACCAGTCGTCAGCAAGTGGGTGAAAAAAGGCATGATGCTGCGAAAGGCAAAGCCTAATAATAAAGAACAACCCAAGAGTAGCCCCACTGTCTGCAATGGATAAGTCAAATAGATGCTGCTTCCTGCAAGCAATGCCGCAATGGGCAGCAACCAGCGATGTAGGCGACTGTATATCAAGCCAAAGGCATTGCCGGCGATGAATGCTCCCGTCGCAATGGCGGCAATCATGTTACTGCCTTCAGTGGCGTCCCCGATTCCTTTTTCCAATAACAATGGTGTGATCTGTAAATTGTAATTAATAAATAAGACAACGATTAGAAACAAGAGCACACCCAGAACGAATGATCGCTGTTTCCGTTCTTTTGAAACCGTGACGTTCGCCAATAACGTCTCATTAGTCACAGCCTGTGTTTCGTTTGGAATAAACAGCTGGACAAAGAAGAGACTGATCAGGGCAAAGCCATAAACCAAGAAGGACATTTCCCAACTGATTTTCACTAGCTGCCCAACCAGCAAAGTCATAAAGATACCACCTAAACCACCAACGGCACTTTCTAATCCAAGAGCTTTGGCTTTCTTTTGCGGCTCATTTTGAAACAGCAAACTAATCATTTGAATCGCCAAACGATTGAATAAGCCGATCCCGAAGCCAAGAATCCCTCGAGAAAGAAACAAGACGGGAAAGCTCCCCTGATACCATGCCGGCAGCGTGCCAAAAACCGCCACAATGACCAAGCCGGTGACCATCGTGTATTTTTTGCCGATCCTTTTTTCGATCATGCTGGTAGTAAAAATCCCCAGTAAAAGAAACAATGATGGAATCGTGGTCAGTAACCCAATGTAGACCGCATCAACTTCTGGAAAGCTTGCCGCAATCGCTGGGACATTGGCAGAAATCGCCGGTGCCGAATAGACAACCATTGCCACCGACAGCAGTGCCAACAACTTCATAGAAAAAAATTTCATAAATACCCCTTTCCTTAAAAACACCTTTTCTTCCTTGTCTCTGAACCCAATAGTCCAAGATGACAAAGTGATCCTTTCACTACCTTATTATTCGCTAGATTGTCCTCGTTGACCAATGCTTAACGCGCTTGGGCTTTATGCTTGAAAAGCATTGGTCTTCTGTATTTTGCTAGGTTTCTATGGCGATTGCTGGAACTCATTTATGTTTGTCTAAAAAAAAGAAACCTTGCAGTATGTTTTCTGCAAGGTTTCCTTCTTTTCATAAATCGACTGTAACTACTCAGAATGCTTTAGTGAATTGATTGCTGTAACTGTTCCATAACGTCTTTCGTAATTGTCTCAACGGTGATACCAAGTTCAGATAAAACGTCCGCTGCCCGGTAATTATCATAAAATTTCTTTTCTAAGCCATAGTTTTTGACGACAATCTCACGATCACCTAGGTAGCTGGCAATCATTTGTCCATAGCCACCCTCTCGTATGCCATCTTCCAACGTGACAACGAGTTTGTGCGATCGTGCCACAGCATCCAACAACTCTTTGTCGACCCCTGAAATAAACTTAGGATTGATCACCGTTGGCGTAATTCCATGTTGCATTTTCAATTGTTCTGCGATCTCTTCCGCTAGCGCATAAAAGTTCCCAACACCGACGATGGCTACCTGCGTGCCAGCTTGAGTCACTTCATTTTTTTGATCGCTGTAGTCAGTAGAGGCTGCTCGTACCGTTTCGTTGACAGGT
The DNA here is from genome assembly GCF_050546735.1 of Enterococcus sp. AZ095a. NCBI lineage: Bacteria > Bacillati > Bacillota > Bacilli > Lactobacillales > Enterococcaceae > Enterococcus > Enterococcus sp. AZ095a. The sequence continues at coordinate 2,812,422 of NZ_CP172953.1, forward strand.
CCAACCGGTACCCGGATCGCAACTGGAGCGTTAGTTTGTTCCAACGACCAATCCAACATTGCTAGATATTCTTCTTTAGAGGTTGGCGCAAGATAAACAAGGTTGGGAATATGTGCCAAAAATGGAATATCAAAAATTCCCAGATGGCTCTCGTCATTCATTCCATGAATCGATGCACCGTATACCAGAATCGTTCCCGGCAGATGATTTAAGGCCAAATCATGGGAAATTTGATCAAAACTACGTTGCATAAAGGTAGAAAAAACGGCCCAGACAGGTTTCGCTCCATTTTTTGCTAACCCAGCAACCATCGATACCGCATGTTCTTCTGCAATACCCACATCTACAAATTGTTTACCTGCTTTTTCTCGTTGTTCTGGAGAAAAAAGCAGCATCGGTGTACCAGCATTTACTGCCACGACTGTAGGATCTGTCGCCATTTTTTCTAATAAATAATCCGTCGTTAAGCTATTGTACGTTACTTGATTGCCGCCAGTAGAAATATATTCGCCGGTTTCTAAATGAAAGGGACCGCCTGCATGAAACTTTTCACGATTTTCTTCCGCAAACTTGAAGCCTTTGCCTTTGATCGTATGAATGTGTAATAAAACAGGATGATCAATGTCTTTCACTTTTTCAAATAAAGCGATCAAGGCAGCGAGATCATTTCCTTCATCCAAATAGTGGTACTCAAAACCAATCGCTTTGAACAGATTGTCTGCTGCTTGCCCCTTGGTTTCCCGCAATGCCCGCAAATTCTGGTACATCCCCCCATGGTTTTCTGCAATCGATTGGTCATTGTCGTTGAGAATCACGATGGTATTGGTGCCTAATTCCACGATATTGTTCAAGCCTTCAAACGCTAAACCGCCTGATAGAGAACCATCACCAATCACGGCAACGACGTTATACGTTTCATTTTTTAGGTCACGGGCTTTCGCCACACCATTTGCCAACGAAACTGAGGTGGAGGTATGACCGACCGTAAAGAGATCGTGCTCGCTTTCTTTCGGATTCGTGTAACCAGAAACCGCATCAAACTTCGCAGCATCGAGAAAGGCATGGGCGCGTCCTGTCAGCATTTTATGGATATAAGTCTGATGAGACACATCAAAAATCAGCTTATCTGTGGGAGAATCAAAGACTTTATGCAACGCGATCGTCATCTCAACCATCCCCAGATTGGGGCCATTATGCCCCCCATGGTGACTGATTTTTTCCAATAAAGCAGTTCGTGCTTCTACTACCAGTTCTTGAAGTTGCCCACTGGTCAATTCTTTTAACTCTTTAGGGCTTTTGATTTTTTCTAATAACATGTACGTACCTCCTGTAGAAATGTTTGAATGATTCGTGTGTTTACTCACAAGGAAAAAGACACGAAGTCGAAATGAGTGGATCGCTCTCTGGAATAAAAAAATGCGGCAATCGGAGCTAGACGCTCTTTTTAGAATTCCTATCAAACCGAGAAATAGCAAGTTATCCTAAAGGGAAATCGTGATTTTTTGAGTTTCAACAATCGCTGCTCATTTCTTCTATCTAAAAAGATACCACCTAGAGTTAACTTTAGGTCAAGCACTTTTTGTGAATTTATTCTATTTTGATCCTAACGTTATGGCACGCCGCCATAATGATACAAAAAAAGATAAGAAGCGCTTGCTTCTTATCTCGGGTTTTACTTGTTCAATGGTCATTCTTAAGAAACCTAAATTTTTTCATTGACCACTTATTCTTCTTTCTCTAAGCCAACAAGCACTCGCTGTTTACGGTTCGATTCTTCTGCAACAAAGTTTAAAACTGTTTTCAATTCGCTAGGCGTTGCCTTTTTCTGTAAGATCGAGAAGTTTCGATGATATTGTATCATGATTGTTTCTACTTTTTCTTTCTCAGTCATTGAGCTTCTCCTCCAATTCTTCCTTTGTGTATGTTAATGGCAAAGCGAACGATACATTGTCAACTGCCATCAACGTATGAGAATGGCGATTCTGAAAATCTTTTATAAAAATATTAACGGTCACATTTTCTTTATACAATTCCTTCATTTTAATCAAGTTATATCTTGATTGAAAAAAAGCATTTATAAAATGTTCTTTAGGAACAAAGCGTCCTTCTATTTTTTCACGTTGCTTCGTATAATTCCAAGCAATAAAAGGATCTTGATAGATATAATAGATAAGCACATCATAATTCTTTTTTAAGCATCGCGCAATATTTTGATCAGCTTTTTTAGTGGGTGAAACAAGAATCATTTATTGCGAGAAGTAAGATGGCAAAAATTTCTGTTAATGAACTATACGCAAAAAAACAGACTACATTTGTCATGCAGTCTGCTTTTCCAACTTTTTCTTTATTTAGTGTTTGTCCCACTGTTTTCCGAAAGATTGTTGTTGTGATTCGACATGTCCTCGATGGCCATATACAGGTATTTGATTCAATTGGTTTTCAATTACTTGAAACTCGGTATCTGTAAGCTGTACATCCCAAGCAGCTAGATTTTCCAAAATCCTGCCTCGATTTTTTGATCCAGGAATCGGCACTGCATTCGGGTACTTGTGAAGCATCCACGCCAATGAAATTTGGGCATTTGTCGACTGCTTTGCTTGAGCGACTTCTGCTAGCATATTTAAAATCGGTTGATTGGCTACGAGGTTTTCTTTAGCCAGCTGAGGGACGAATTTGCGAACATCATCCCCTTCAAAGGATGTATCTGGTGTGACTTTTCCAGATAAAAACCCACTAGCGATTGGTGAAAAAGGAACGACGGCGATCTCGTTCTCAAGACAATAGGGGAAAATCTCTCGCTCACAATCACGCTCAACCATTGAATAGAGATTTTGCACAGCACCAACGGGGGTAATCCCATGTGCTTTAGCAAGTGTCTCCACGGAAACTTGTGAGAGTCCCCATTCTCTGATCATACCTTCTTTGATCAATCGTCCCATCACATCAGCTATTTCTTCTAAAGAAAGCTGTTCATTGATTCGATGAAGATAATAGAGATCAACATAATCGGTGCGCAATTTTTCCATTGAAGCAATCAAATGGTTACGGATGGCTGTGTAAAGAGTTGTGCTTTCATTCACTTCTTTTTCGTCGAGATGATACTTGGTGGCAAGAACAACTTTGTTTCGAAAAGGCGACAGTGCTTTACCCACCAACTCCTCATTATGTCCAGAATAAAACATTTCTTTTCCATAAGCTTCTGCTGTATCAAAAAATGTACAGCCAAATTCGTAAGCTTTGCGAATAGATGCAATACTCTCTTTTTCTTCTGGCACCTTTCCATATCCGTGAGAAAACCCCATACACCCCATTCCGATTGGCGAAACTGCTAAACTTCTGATTTTTCTATTCTTCATATTACAATTCCCTCCTTCATCGATACCTTATGCACTCGTTAAGCTAGCTAAACTTTAGCATCTTCGAGTCACTCGAAGTCAAGGAGTTTCTAACAATCATTTTTCTTCCACCTTTTGTCTTTTTGAGGCTCTCAAATAGGAAGCTACTTTTCTCCACAAAATTATCTGTGCTATAATACGCGATATAAAAAGAAAATGATCTACAACAGTTTTTACTAATACGTTCAAACGACTTGCTTGACTTCAGCAAATTATGAAAGGCGTGACCAACATTTACTCTATCAAAGAAGCAGCCACGATCACTGAATTGTCTGAACACACGATTCGCTATTATACCGATATGGGTTTGGTTCCTAGTTTGATCAGGGACAAAAACAACAGACGGGTTTTTAATCAGACTTCCATCAATTGGTTAACTGGTATCAAGAATTTGCGCGAAACAGGCATGTCTTTAGAAGCCATTAAGCATTATATTTCGCTTTGCCTCCTTGGCGATTCGACGATCAAAGAAAGAGCCGACATCATTCAATCGCAAAAAGAAAAAGCGCTCGTTAAACTTACAGAAGCGCAAAAACGAGTCGCTTATTTAGAAAAGAAAAGCAATACCTATCAAGAGCTCATCAACCAGAAAACAGCTTCTAACGATCCATTGAATCCGGCAACTTGGGAGGAGGAAGCAGTATTGCGGAATAGAACTTGAATGAAGATATTTTACCAATGATTTGGATCAATAGACACTTAATTTTTTGATGATTATATTCGTATAGTGCTGAAATAGACTATTCATTACTAAAAAACTGCCATTAAACAGGATCCATTCCCTGCTTAATGGCAGTTTGCTTATTTCCGATACATCTTCAATTCCAAGAACAAATCATTATAGATGCCCAGATACTCAGCACCTAAGTTTTCATAGACTTCGAGGTGTTCCATCAATTCATCGGATGGATAGAATTGTTCGTCTTCGGTGATCTCGTCTGGCAGTAATGCCATGGCTGCTTGGTTAGGTGTGGAATAGCCGATGTATTCTGCGTTTTGTGCAGCGTTCTCGGGTTCCAGCATAAAGTTCAAGAAGGCGTAGGCGCCGGCTTCGTTTTGTGAGGTCTTAGGAATGACCATATTATCGAACCACAAGTTGGAGCCTTCTGAAGGGATCACGTAATGAATGTGCTCGTTCTCGTACATCATGTCGGCTGCTTCCCCAGAAAATGTGACCGCAACCGATGCTTCTTCATTTGCCATGTACATCTTGATTTCATCTGCGACAATGGCTTTGATATTTGGAGTCATGGTCCGCAGCTTATTGAATGCCTCTTGCAGCTGATCATCGTCTTTGCTGTTAAGAGAATAGCCTAAGCTGTCCAAACCTAATCCCATTACTTCACGCGCGCCATCGATCAGCATGATGCTATTTGCTAATTCGGGTTTCCAAAGATCGTCCCATTGGGTGATTTCACCTTCATCAAAGAACTTATCGTTATAGACGATCCCCAGTGTTCCCCAGAAATAAGGGATCGAATATTGATTGCCAGGATCAAAACTCAGGTCCAAAAAGCGAGGGTCGATATTGTCTAGCCCTTTGATTTTGCTGTGATCCAATGGTTTTAAAAGATTTTGTTCCATCATTTTCTCAATCATGTATTCACTCGGTATGGCGATGTCATAAGACGTACCGCCTTGTTGGATCTTCGTGAACATCGCTTCATTTGAGTCAAAGGTTTCATAATTGACTTTGTAGCCAGTCTCTTCTTCAAACTTACTGATCAAATCAGGGTCGATGTAGTCGCCCCAGTTGTAGATGTTGACGACCTCAGCACCTGCCATACCAGAGGTGCGTTCCAATTCACGGACACCAAAGAGCAAGATCAGGACGATCGCAACAATACCGATAATCAGAGATTGTAGTCGTTTCATCGCAGATTTGCCACCTCCACACGGCGGTTTTTACGTAATTTCTTCGCGCCGTTTTCTTTACTGATAAAGTAATAGCCTACCACCAGAATCATGGAGAATAAGAAGACAAGTGTGCTTAATGCATTGATTTCTAAACTGATTCCTTGACGTGCTCTAGAATAGATCTCTACTGATAAGGTACTAAAGCCATTGCCCGTCACAAAGAATGTCACGGCAAAATCATCAAGTGAATAAGTAAAGGCCATGAAATAGCCGGCGATGATGCCCGGTGTCAAGAAAGGCAAAATGATATTTTTGATGACTTGAAAATTATTCGCGCCTAAATCACGGGCAGCATCGATCATTGAATCGTTCATCTCTTGCAATTTCGGCAAGACCATCAAGACCACGATCGGGATACTAAAGGCGATATGCGAAAGCAATACGCTGAAAAAGCCTAAGCTAAACCCACGGAACAAGTTGCCGATCATCGTAAAGAAAATCAAGAAGCTGGCACCAATGATGACATCTGGTGAAACCAGCAAAATATTATTTAAACTCAACAAGGCCGTTCTCGTTCGGCGCTTGCGGGTATAGTAGATGCCCATCGCACCAAATGTGCCAATGATCGTTGCCAGTAATGCTGATAAAAATGCCAGCATAAAGGTGTTCAACACGATGATCATCAAGCGGGTATCTTGAAAGACGGATTGGTAATGTTCAAAAGTGAAACCCGTAAAAGCATTCATGGTGCCTCCTTCATTGAAGGAATAGAAAATCAAATAAAAGATCGGCACGTACAAAAGAATAAAGACGACGATCAGATAAAGATTCGACCAGCGAAATTTTTTCATTTACGTTGCCCTCCTTTTTTCTTTTCTCCCGTAAACAACATCACGAGGAACATGGCGATGATCAAAATGACGCCGATGGTCGAACCCATGCCCCAATTTTGGGTAACGAGAAAGTGCTGCTCGATCGCCGTACCAAGCGTGATCACGCGATTTCCCCCAATCAAACGGGTCAACATGAAGAGGGAGAGCGATGGAATGAAGACGGCTTGGACGCCGCTTTTTACCCCGTTTAACGAAAGAGGGAAAATCACTCGTCGGAAAGTATCATAACTGTTTGCCCCTAGATCGCGACTGGCACTGATCAAAGAGGGATTCATTTCTTCTAAGGCATTAAAAATCGGCATGATCATAAAGGGCAGTTCGATATAGACGGCAACCGTCAAAAAGCTGAAGTCAGTAAACAAAATCTGCTTTGGTCCAACCCCCATGATTTCTAGGAAGTTGTTGACACTGCCATGAATGCCGAAAATCCCAATAAACGCATAGGCTTTTAACAATAAGTTGACCCACGTTGGTAAGATGATCAACAGCAGCCACAAATCTTTGTGACGCAGCTTAGTTAAGAAATAGGCTGTCGGGTAGCTGATCACTAAGGTAATCAAGGTGATCAAAAAGGCATACCAAACCGAGTTTAAGGTCATGATCAAATATTTGCCAGAACCTAAGTAGCTTTGATAATTGACCAGCGAAAAGTTGCCGTTCATATCAAAAAAGGATTGGTAGATGATCAATAAGACTGGTGCAATAACAAATAGCAATAACCAAAAGACATAGGGTATCGCATAAAAACGACGCATTTTCGTCATTTGCTTTCCCTCCTAATCTTCGTAGCTCTCTAAACGAGCATCAAAATCTTCTTCGGACTCATTGAAACGCATGACGTGGATGTCTTCTGGTTCAAAGGAAAGACCGATCTTACTTCCTTCAGTGGCTTTTCTTGTAGAGTGAACCATCCATTCGTTGCCTTGTTCGTCGTAACAAATGATTTCGTAATGCACGCCTCGGAACAATTGAGTATCCACTTCAACGACTAACTTGCCTTTCTCAACGGTCGTCAAATTCAAATCTTCCGGACGGATCACGATCTCAACGGCTTCATTCGGACGCATCCCGCCATCGACACATTCAAACTGCTTGCCGACAAACTCCACTAAGTTGTCTTCGATCATCGTACCTGTAACGATGTTGCTTTCACCAACAAAATCCGCTACAAAATGGTTGATTGGTTCATCGTAGATATCCACTGGCGTGCCACTTTGGACGATTTTCCCTTTGTTCATAACGAAAATCTCATCACTCATCGCCAACGCTTCTTCTTGGTCATGGGTGACAAAAATAAAGGTGATGCCTAGTCGCTGCTGCAATTCCCGCAGCTCGTATTGCATGTCAGTTCGCAATTTCAAGTCCAATGCGGACAATGGTTCATCAAGAAGCAATACTTTGGGTTCATTGACGATCGCTCGTGCGATTGCGACCCGTTGGCGTTGACCTCCTGACATTTCGCTGATTTCACGATTCTCATAACCAGGAAGTTGTACTAACCGTAACGCTTCTAAGACTTTTTTATTCACTTCATCTTTTGGTAATTTTTTGATTCGCAGACCAAATGCCACATTTTCAAAAACGTTCATATGTGGGAATAAGGCATAATCTTGAAAGACAGTATTCACTTGCCGTTGATTGGCAGGAACGTCATTAATTCTTTGTCCATCAAAATAAACGTCGCCTTCTGTTGCGTCCGAAAAACCCGCAATGATGCGTAAAATAGTTGTTTTTCCACAACCTGAAGGACCTAACAATGTATAAAAGCGACCTTCTTCAATATCAAAACTCACTTTTTTCAAAACTGTTTCATCATCATCAAATCGTTTCACCACATTGTTGAATGAAATTATTGTTTTTCCCACACTCTTTCCTCCTGTACTATAAATAAGAATCCGTTACGACTACGAGCACACGGCTTTTTTTGCCGGCGATATTTTTTAATTGATGCGGCTCAGTCGCCTGATAATAGATCGATTGGCCTTTACGAGCCTTGTACTGCGTTTCTCCTAACGACAACGCCACACTGCCCTCTAAGACATAGATAAATGTTTCTGCTAACGATGGTTCAAAGGTCTTGTATTCGCCGGCTTTATCAAAAGTCAGCAAGACTGGCTCCATTTCTTTTTCATTGGAATCGGGAATCAGCCATTTCAATTCATAGCCATTTTCTTCATCATAATAAAGCGTACTGTCTTCTTCGCGATAAACCACTTGATGCTGCGCATTTTCTTCTCGGAAAAATTCCTCTGGTGTCACGCCTAAAACTTCTAAGATCGTAAAAAAAGTTTCCATAGAAGGCGAACTCAAATCACGTTCCAACTGTGAGATATAGCCTTTCGTCAAATCGGTCCGCTCGCCTAATTCTTCTTGGGTCAAATTCTTTTGAACGCGCAAATTGCGCAGCTTCTCGCCAATCTCCATGTTCATTCCCCCTTTTATTGACACAACTGCAAGTAAAAAAGTTTGCTATAAGTAAACTTCATGTTTAATTTCACTTTTTCTAGTATACAAATTATTGCAGAAAACACAAGCCTTTTTTCTGCATTTCTTTGAATTCTTTTCTTGCTGCTCAAAAAAAGGAGTGACGCTAAACGCTTGTGCTATAAAGGAAAGGATTGGCGGTCCCGTCATTTTCGCTTTTCACAGGTTTAAAAGAACAACTTCTATTTTAACGAAGAAAAGGTAGATTTAATAATGATCTGTTTTTACTGATTTTTTGATAAGAAGCCCTGCCTTTTCTTGCTTCACTGGTTAAAAAAATAAAACTTATGGTATTATGAGTACAAACCATCAAAGGAGTGTCTGAAATGACGAATTTCTCTACCTTTCGTGTCATGAATGAACCAAATTTTACTGCTTCACTCACAACTGCAACCCTTGACGAGCTGCCAGCAGGCGATGTGCTTGTCCGGGTTGATTACTCAGATGTCAATTACAAAGATGCCTTGGCAGCAAATGAAAATGGCGGCGTGATTCGCACGTATCCGATGACGCCGGGAATCGATTTAGCAGGGGAAGTCGTGGACAGTCAGTCTGCTGATTTTGCCCCAGGCGATCAAGTTTTAGTGACTGGCTATGGCTTAGGGGTTTCTCACCCAGGCGGTTACAGTCAATTTCAACAGGTCCCAGCCGAGTGGCTCGTGAAACGTTCTGCTGGTTTTTCAGCGAAAGACAGTATGACCTATGGCACGGCTGGGTTCACAGCAGCTTTAGCGGTGCAAGAATTAGAGCAGCTGCACTTAGCAAAAGACGCTGCGATTTTGGTGACAGGTGCGAGCGGTGGCGTCGGCAGTGTCAGCATTGCCTTTTTGAAAAAACTGGGCTATACAAATATAGTGGCGCTATCTCGTAAAACCGATGCGCAATGGTTGTTAGACCTAGGCGCAGCAAAAATCATCCGTCCGGATGAAGTGGTACCCGAAAAGGTCAAACCATTAGCAAAACAATCGTTTGCAGCGGTCATCGATACGGTTGGTGGTCCATTGCTTGCGGCAGTGCTTCCGCAAATCGCTTATGGGGGCGGTGCCTTCTTATGCGGCAATGCTGGTGGGATCAAAATCGAAACGACTGTCTTACCCTTTATTTTGCGTGGGATTCGCGTAATTGGGATCGATTCAGTCAATGTTTCCCATGAGATCCGCACGGCATTATGGGAGAAATTAGCGGGTGAGTGGAATGTGATCGATCAGCTTTACACGAAAGCCATCACTTTGGAAGACTTACCAGAAACGTTGGCAGCTTTATTAGCTGGCACGCACCAAGGACGGACGATCGTTGAGGTGTCACAAGGGCAATGAGAATTTTGATTACGGCTGGCGGTACTTCCGAAAAAATCGATGATGTCCGTGCAATCACGAATCATTCCACGGGTTCACTTGGTCAAGCGATTGCCAATGAATGGCTGCGGTACCCTGAGGTGACCATCGATTACGTTACGACGAAAACTGCCAAGCAACCGCCTACCGATCCACGAGTTACCTGTCATTTCATTGAAGGGACCACGGACTTGTTGGGGCAATTGACCGATTTATTGACGACCCATTCGTATGCTGCCGTGATCCACAGTATGGCAGTTAGTGATTTTACCCCTGCTGCTCATTTTTCAGAAGCAGCCTTTTATGAAGCAATCAACGATGCCCTACCGACTTATGACAACCAGGTCACTCCGGCATTGATGGCACACGTGCTCGAACAATCTGAAGCAACGGCAGGCAAAGTTTCTTCCAATACGGATCATTTGTTTTTAGTGTTGAAGAAAACCCCGAAAGTGATCCAAACCATCAAAGCATTACAGCCGACAACCTTATTAGTCGGATTCAAATTATTAGTAGCCGTCGCGGAAGCCGAGTTGTTTGCGGTCGCACGAAAAAGTCTGCTGGCTAGCCAAGCGGATTATGTGTTGGCCAACGACTTGACGCAAATTTCTGGAAACCAGCATGTCGGACACCTTTTGACACAAGAAGGACAAATCGGGACTGGCCGCACAAAAGCTGAGATCGCAACCTTGATCGTTGACACATTACGCAATGACCTGCGTGCTTAGCTAGATGTTTTTTAGAAAAGGAGAAAGAAACATGAAACAAAAACACGTTCTGCTTGGCGTCAGCGGCAGTATCTCTGCATACAAAGCAGCCGACCTAACCAATGAATTAACCAAAAAGGGCTATGCAGTGGATGTCTTAATGACTCAAAATAGCACACAATTTATTACGCCTTTGACTCTACAGTCATTATCCAAACGCCCGATCCATGTGGATGTTATGCAAGAACGTCAACCAGATCGGATCAATCATATTGAACTAGCCAAACAAGCCGATCTTTTCTTGCTCGCCCCAGCCAGTGCCAACAGTATTGGCAAGCTGGCGCATGGGATAGCCGATGATTTGATCTCAACAGTTGCCTTAGCGTTGCCGTTATCCGTGCCCCGCTTGATTGCGCCAGCCATGAATACCGTCATGTACGAAAACCCGATTGTTCAAAGAAATTTGGGGATTTTGAAAGAAGTCGGCTTCCAAGAGATTGAACCCCGTGAAGCGTTACTGGCTTGCGGTGATTTCGGCAGAGGCGCATTAGCAGCAACAGAAACGATTCTCGAAAAAGCATTGACTGCTTTGGAAGTACGGAGTGTCTAATAATGAAAAAAATATCAACTTTTGAACTTGTCTTAACAGCTTTCTTTTTAGGAATCTTGATTCTTTTAGCATCGGTACCCTTTCTTGGGTTTATTCCCATAGGACCAATCAATGCGACAACGATGCACATTCCTGTGATCATCGCTTCCATTGTATTGGGCCCTCGGATCGGCGGCTTTTTAGGCGGCGCCTTTGGGATCATCAGTATGGTGCGTTCGACATGGATCATCACCCCGCTTTCTTTTGTCTTCTCTCCTTTCGTACCGATTTATGGGAGTGATCAAGGAAGTTGGAAAGCGATCCTCGTAGCGCTGATTCCCCGTATTTTGATTGGTGTCGTTCCTTACTTTGTTTATAAAGGCTGTCAAAAAATCTGGAAAAACAAACAGCAAAGTCTTTCGCTACTGATTGCTGGTGTTGCCGGAGGTTTGACGAATACGATTCTGGTAATGAACTTGATCTACTTCTTGTTCCAGCAAGAATATGCGGAGGTTGTGGGAAAAGCCGGCAATGCTGTTTACGCAGCGATTTTGGGTGTGATCTTCGCCCAAGGCGTGCCTGAAGCCATTGTGGCGGGAATCGCCACGATGGCAGTTGGAACCGTTCTTTTGCGCTTAGTCATGAACCGCAAAAAAAATCGAATCTAAAAAATAGCGACCGCCTAAAGTTAGCTTTTTGGCTAACTTAGGCGGTCGCTTCCCTTTTGAGTGACTCATAAACTTTGTGTCATCTGGAGTGCTTCGACAAGCTCTTGATACTGCTCTTGGGTCAAATACTCTTCATAAAATGTCAGATAATCATCGATATCTGCTTGGGTCAAATAAGGCAGCTCTTGCTTGATTTGCAGTAGCAGTTCCTCGAACTCCTCATCCGTCAGCATATAAGAAGACCAATCATCGGCTTCATCATAGCTATCCCAGTACTCATCATCATAATCATTCTCATACCCATCGTCATAGCTGTCATCCCAGCCATAATCATAGGGAGAAAACAATTCTTCTGGGTCAATCAATTCTTCCGCTGTGGGGATCGCAACGGCAGTATCACTTTTCTTTCCTGTAAAAGTCACCGTAGCTCCGATAGTCGTTTGCAGCTCATCCGCTTGCACGAAGTGAAAAGCCATTTTCTGCTGATTTGTTTTCGTATTGACGGTCATAGCTAAGTCAAACTGCTCGACTTCTTCCAGCATCGTTTCTAATTCGGCGACTTGCTTTTGATCGGCACCGTGTTCTTGGGCATAGGTTGCATAATCTGCCAATTCTTCTTTGGTAAACGTATGGCTGATCGTATCTCCATCTCTTTTGAAAGCATCCGGTTCGAAGGTTTTCAAATAGTCTGCAAACGTCTCATTATGAAAAAGACTGTTCATGGTAAAGAAGTTTTCAGGCGCTTTTTCTGCTTCGGTTGTCTCCTCGTCGTCCTCTGCAAAAGTTCCTTCGCCAAAGTAAGAATCTAAGGTTTCTTGATCGATGCGCAGGTACTTGCCCTCATATTCCCCAGCGTCTGGTGTTGTTCCATAACTGTCATCACCAAATGCGCTGATATACCCTTGCAGTGTTTCATAGATTTCAGCTGACACATACGCTTCTTGTTTTTCAGGATCGACGATCAGCTTGATCGGCAGCTCCTGCCCCCCATAAGCGACTGCCAGATTGAGTAAAATCGCTTTGGTTTCCTTGTCTTGGACGAAGTCCCCTTTAAATGACGAGCCTACTAACTGTGACATCAACATAGAGGCATACCTATCGGCTTCTTGACCGTATTCGCTGCTGTTGCCTATCTCAAAGGTATCGATCGTCGCTTGGAATTCACCAGCATTCGTTGCTTGCTGATTCGTCAACTGTTCGGCAAACTGTTCTTGCGGTAATTTCGTACAGCCACCGAAAAGAAAGGCGAACCCAACAAACAAAATGATGCGTCCCCACTTTTTCATCCTGCTCACTCCTTTTCGTTTATTGTACCGAAGACTGCGAAAGCTTACAATCCTAAGCTCTTTTTATTAGCTCTCATGAAAAAAAGATTGCCCCGGGGGACAATCTTTTCGCTAATCTATTCTTCACCGATGATTCGGACTTCTGTTTCTAAGGTGACATCAAAAGTTTCTTTGATGACTTGTTGGATATGGGCAATCAGTTCAACGTAATCCGTGGCTGTTGCTTGATCGACATTCACGATAAAGCCCGCATGTTTTTCTGAAATTTGGGCACCGCCCCATTTCAGTCCTTGTAAGCCTGCATCTTGGATCAGCTTGCCGGTAAAATGACCGACTGGACGTTTGAAGACACTCCCACAAGAGGGGTATTCTAGCGGTTGCTTCAATTGCCGCAATTCTGTCAGTTCATCCATTCGCTTTTTGATTTGTTCTTGATCACCTTTTGTTAGATCAAAGCGACTGCTCAAAATGATCATCTTTTGCTCTTGCAACTTGCTATGACGATAAGCAAATTCCATTTCTTCCTTGGTATATGTCACGATTTGACCATCAGCCAGCAAAACGTCGCAGGACGCAAAGACATCTTGGATCTCGCCATCATAGGCGCCTGCATTCATAAAGACGGCACCGCCGACACTGCCGGGAATCCCGCAGGCAAATTCAAAACCAGTCAAGGATTCATGCAAAGCGACATAGGTCGTATCGATCAACTTTGCTCCAGCATCGACGATCAAAGAAGTGCCGTCTACCACGATTTGGTTCATTTCCGACAGCATGATCACCACGCCACGAATACCACCATCACGGACGATCAAGTTGCTGGCGTTTCCTAAGACGATCCAAGGAATCGCTTGTTCTCGGCAATAATCAAGCAGCTGTTTAGCCTCTTCTGCTGTTTTGGGAAAAGCCAAAATGTCTGCCGGTCCACCAGTTTTTGTATACGTATAGTTCAATAAGGGTTCATCTTTTAATAAGGCAATTTCAGGGAATTGCGCAATCATCAAGTCTTTATTCACGAGAAGGTTTCCTTTCACAATAAACATCTCACTTATTTTAGCATGTTCAAGGAAAAGTTGCTACCTCTGGTGAATCAAAGAAAAGCTTAATAATCGAATGACCTGATTAATAAAGAGTAAGCTTCAAAAAAAGTGTTTTGTTATTTCAGATAATCGTTCTTTCATCTCCGTAGTGACTTTATCGACTACTTCTAAGTTGCTGCGATGCAAGAGGTCCACACTGCGAATATGCTGACAAAGAATCGTCCCTTGAACTTTACTCTTTTGTGTTTCGGTAACTGTTTGAAACGCATTCGATCGAGCGAATTTTTCTTCTACATATTTTTTTGAGCTACTGATTGGCATCACTAAGACGGTATTGAAACTCTTGTTATAATAATCATTACTAACCACCACACACGGTCTTTTTTTTGCCATTTCATTTCCTTTGGTGGGATTTAAGTCAATAAAAAGAATATCTCCTTGTCTTACCATTCAATATTCTCCTCACCTAAATCTTCTCCAAAAAACATCTCACCTGTATCAAATTTCCCCGTTTCTTCTACGATCGCTAATTCTTGTTTCCAAAAATCTTCAAAGGAAGGTGCTGCTTTTTCGCCTGTTACCTTGATCTCGCCTTCTGGAGTAAATTCAAAAATTACCCGCTGATTCTCTTTTAAGCCTAACTTTTGCCGCACACTTTTTGGAATAGTTATTTGATTTTTCGAAGTCATTTTCGCTGAAACTTGCGCTTTGATCGTCATGTGAACTGCCCCCTTTTCAAAACGATTGTAACATAAAACGTAAGGAAAAGTAAGGATTTATTAATCCTTTTTCGTACCACAAACGAATTTTCTCTAGCATCCAAATTTAATCCTCATTCTTCCTCCTTGTTTTCCTTATTCCGCTCACTTGCTTTGCGCTTCTGGCTTTTTTAGGTAAAATGGGAGGCGTAGTGGAAAATAAGGAGGAGTCTTAATGAAATTTATTTCTTGGAATGTGAATGGTTTACGGGCCATCGTTAAAAAAAATTTTTCTGAAGTGTTTGAAGCCCTCGATGCTGATTTCTTTTGTTTACAAGAAACAAAGCTGCAAGAAGGTCAGATCGAATTGGATTTACCAGGCTATCATCAATACTGGAATTATGCGGAGAAGAAAGGCTATTCTGGCACGGCGATTTTCGCAAAAGAACCTGCGCTATCCGTCCGTTATGGATTAGGAATCGAAGAACATGATACGGAAGGTCGCGTCATCACGCTGGAGTATCCTGAATTTTTCTTGATTACTTGCTACACACCGAATTCCCAAAATGAATTGCGCCGCTTGGATTATCGCATGACTTGGGAAGATGCCTTTTTGGCTTACTTGACTGAATTGAAACAACAAAAGCCAGTGATTCTCTGTGGTGATTTGAATGTTGCCCATAAAAATATCGATATCAAAAACTGGAAAACCAATCAAAAAAGTGCTGGGTTTACACCTGAAGAACGGGAAAAGTTTTCAACTCTTTTGGCTGCTGGCTTTACCGATACGTTCCGTTATTTCTATCCAGATGCAGAAGGCATTTATTCTTGGTGGAGCTACCGTTTCAACGCTCGCAAAAACAATGCCGGCTGGCGCATCGATTACTTTGTCGTTTCGGATGACTTAAATGAGCGCTTGCTAGACGCCAAGATCCATACAGATATCATCGGCAGTGACCATTGTCCGGTGGAACTGGATCTCAACTAACCGTAGGAAAACTTCAGTTTTTCTTAACGTTTGTTCGCTTTTCATTCTTTGATTTTGTGCTAGAATGGCAATGAGGTGAGTCTGATGAATTTTATCGCAATGGACTTTGAAACAGCAAATTATCAAAAGCATAGTGCCTGTTCCCTTGCACTAGTCATGGTACAAGACAGCAAAATCGTGGGCGAATATTACACATTGATCCAACCGGAAACGGAATTTTTTTGGAAAAACATTCAAATTCATGGCATCCGTCCAGAAGATGTGCAAGAAGCGCCTAAGTTTCCTGACGTATGGAAACAAATCCAACAATATTATCAATTAAACAGTCTGATCGTTGCGCATAATGCTGGTTTTGATACCGGCGTTTTGGCGGGGTGTCTTGACTATTATGGGTTGTCACAACCAAACTATCTTTCCTTGTGCACGGTACGAACAAGCCGCAAACTGTATCCAGAATTTACGAACCACAAATTAAATACGGTTTGTGAGCAATTGCAGATTCCTTTACTAAACCACCATGATGCCTTGGAAGATAGCCGGGCATGTGCCCAAATCTTATTGCGTCAAGAAGAAGAATTTGGCATCGATCCATTAAAAAAATTGGTTTTAGTCAAATAAATAAGAACGTGCGTCCTAAAGTCTAGCGCAATGCTGACTTTAGGACGCACGTTTTCATTTAAGGAAGGATTCATTTTAAGTTAGATCGATCCAATAATGACAGATTACAGCGCCATCTTCAGGATCAATGGCTTTTTCGGTTAGTTTACCGCCGTTATTTTCAATGACTTTGGCGGAGGCACGATTGGCTTCTTCACAGGTTACTAACACGTTTTTCAAGCCAAATTGTTTGGCCTTTACCAATGACTGTGCCAGCATTGCCGAGCCGATGCCTTGCTTTCGATGATCTGGGTGCACCGAATACCCGATGTGTCCGCCAATTTGGCGTAAGTATTCATTAAGCGTCAGACGCAGATTCAAGAGACCGACCACTTTTTGATCTTGGATAGCCAGATAGGTACGGGCGGGAACGAATCCTTCTGGTACCGTTTCTGCTGTTTTAAAATCCGCCAATCCCTTTAGCCAGTCTTTAGCTGTCGGACTTTCTACAAGTCCTGCCCCACCATGGATGACTTCTTGATTCTTCTCGAAGGCTTGCCGATACGCTTCGATTTGATCGCAGTCTGCGATCGTCGGTTCCCGAAACTCCATTTCCTTCACTCCTTTTTTATGATTCAAAAAGACGTGCCATCATCAAGACGTCAACTTTTTGCCCCTCGCGGGTTTGCACTGCTTCTTTCATGCAGCCTTCTGTTAAAAAACCAAATTTTTGATAAAGATGGATCGCTCGTAGATTTCTCGCTTGGACGGTCAACTCGATGCGGGTCAATTCGCCAACTTCTACTACCCAGTCCAGTAATTCTTCAATCAGGAGCGAACCTAAGCCCAATCCCCAATAGTCTTTTAAAATCGAGATACCGATCTCCCCGACATGGGCTAATTGCCACTCTTCGTTGCCTTTGACTGATGCCATGGCGATCAACTGTTCTTGATCAAATGCCAGCAACAGCAAATAGTCCTCCCGTTCATAGATAGCGTCCAGCTGTTCTGCCAATAGGGCTTCTGGCAACGCCAAGCCGCTTTCGTCCATCAAGAGATAATCCGTTTCTTCTCCTAGCTGTTGACTGACTGCTAACACAGCTTTGGCATCAGCACCCGTGGCTTCTTTGATCTGTATCTGGATCTCACTCATGGGCTGCCTGCCATTTGGTTGTGATCCGTTGCAAAAAGGCGGTTGCTTTGGTGCCATATGCATGACATTTCACAAGACGTTTTTGTTCATCTGTATCATCTTTTTCCAAAATCAGTTCTAAATAATCCTCTGGCAGGGAGGCTTCTAAGAGATTGCCCCACTCGATCACACACAAGCCATCCCCTTCGAAATAATCATCCAGTCCTAAATCTTCTGCACCGTATTCCACCCGATAGACATCCATATGGTACAGGGGCATCCGCCCATTGGTATATTCACGAATGATCGTATAGGTCGGACTTTTGATCAGTTGCTCGATCCCTAACCCCAAGGCGATGCCTTTCGTCAATGTTGTTTTGCCAGCACCCAAGTCGCCCGTCAATACCAGATTATCCCCTGGCTCGGCTACTTCTCCAATGATTTTTGCAAATGCTGCGGTTGCTTCTAAGTCGTTAATGGTAAACATAGTCCCCATCCTTTGATCAATCTAATTTACTAGTTGCTAGTATAGCTTGTTTTTCAAGGAATTGTAAAGAAGGAGCTTAAGGAAAATTTCCCGACGACCACTGGATCGTTGATTCATATGGACGCCCCCTGCTTTGTTGCCCTCAACTTTCCAAAAGCAAAACAAAAAACTGACCCTCAAGGGATCAGTTTTTCATAAGTGCAGCGATTGGCTGCTTATTTTTCCATTAATGTTTGTGCCGCAGTAATGATTGATAATTTGTAGACATCTTCTTCATTTGAACCACGGGACAAATCAGAGATTGGTTTGTTCAACCCTTGTAAGATTGGTCCAATCGCTTCAAAGTTACCGAAACGTTGGGCGATCTTGTAGCCAATGTTTCCTGATTGTAAATCGGGGAAAACAAAGACGGTTGCTTTACCTGCTACTTCAGATTCAGGAGCTTTCAATTGCGCAACTGCTGAGATATACGCAGCATCGAATTGCAATTCTCCATCGATTTGATATTCTGGTGCCAATTCTTTGGCGATTTTTGTTGCTTCAACGACTTTATCTACTTCCGGTGCTTTCGCAGAACCTTTCGTTGAGAAGCTTAACATAGCAACTTTTGGATCGATTTCAAATAATTCAGCGGTTTTCGCTGAGTCAACAGCGATTTCTGCTAGTTCTTGTGCATTTGGGTTTACATTGATGGCACAGTCTGAGAACAAGTATTTTTCTTGGTCACGACCACGAACCATTAAGAAAGCACCACTTGTACGGCTCACACCTGGTTTTGTTTTGATGATTTGTAAAGCGGGTCTTACTGTATCACCCGTAGAATGGATCGCTCCGGAAACCATTCCTTCAGTAATGCCCATGTAAGTCAACATTGTACCGAAATAGTTGACATCTTTTAAGATTTCTTCTGCTTGTTCTTTCGTTGCTTTGCCGTTGCGGCGTTCCACAAAAGCTTCAACCATTTCATCCCAACGATCATAATTTTCAGGATCTAAAATTTCAAAGTTTGATACGTTGATTCCGCGAGCTTCTGCTGCTTTTTCGATTTCAACCGGGTTACCGATCAAAACGGGTTCAATCAATTCTTCTGAACGTAGACGGCTAGCAGCACCTAAGATACGAGGATCTGTTGCTTCTGGAAAAACGATTTTGATATGACGACGCACGATTTTAAATTTTAAACTTTCGAATAATTCCACGGGTAAAGACCTCCAGTTTTTTTATACCCTTCCATTGTACAATAACTGCGAAAAAAAGAACAGATAAAAATCCTGTATTAGTCGATTATTTTAAATATCGTTACCTTTTTCACAAAATCGTCAGTTCTAAATAACACAGTTTTACAACTGTGTTATTTTTTCTGGTAACGCCCAAGAAATCGGTTCTTCCCCTAATGCCAGCAACGCTTGATTGATCTTAGAAAAAGGCTTTGAACCAAAGAATCCTCGATGTGCCGACAACGGACTTGGATGAGGCGCTGTTATAATAATATGTTTGCTGGTATCTAGTAAAGCGGCTTTCTTTTGAGCGGGTTTGCCCCAAAGCACAAAAATGACCGGTTCTTCTCGTTGATTCAATTTTTCGATAATCGTATCTGTCAGCTGCTCCCAGCCATGCCCGTGATGTGAATAGGCTTGTCCCTCACGTACCGTCAATACGGTATTCAACAATAAGACCCCTTGCTGCGCCCATGGCACAAGATAGCCATGGGACACAGGTGCAATTCCTAAGTCATCGGCTAATTCCTTGTAAATATTGCGTAAGGAAGGCGGTATTTTGACCCCCGGCTGCACGGAAAACGACAGTCCGTGGGCTTGGTGAGGGCCATGATAAGGATCTTGACCTAAGATGACAACTTTTACGTCATGGTATGGTGTCAGTTTAAGTGCTTCATAAATATGATCCATCGCTGGATGGATCTTTTGCTGGGCATATTCTTGTTTCAAGAAAGCCCGTAGTTGTTGGTAATAGGGTTGCTCAAATGATTCCTGCAATTGTTCTTGCCATTCATTGTCCAATAGTCGTTTCATGGCGAATCTCCTTTGTTTTCTTCTAGGATAACAAATCCCTCCCCTTAGAAACAAGAATTACTCTTCGAAAGAAAAAAAATCCGTGATTTATGGTACACTATTTGTAGAAACGATTAAGAAAGGACGCTGACAATGATCAAATTAATTGCTTCTGATATGGATGGTACGCTTTTAAATGCCAGTATGCAGATTTCAGAAGAAAATATCCAAGCAATCAAATATGCCCAATCCAAAGGAATCGAATTTATGGTCGCAACTGGCCGTAACCGTAAAGAGGCATTGCCGCCGCTGCAAGAAGCCGGGATCGACTGTGCCATGATCACCTTGAATGGGGCCCAAGTCTATGACGAAGCGGGTAATTCATTATTTACTGTGCCGATCAGCCATGAACAAACTCGTTCGTTGATCGACCTACTAAAAGAAAACGACATCTATTTTGAGATCTCAACGAGCAATGGGATCTATTCGGAAAGTCAGACACGTCGGATCGAAAATTTTGCGATCCATACGGCAGAAGCAATGCCCCATTTAACCCATAAGATGGCGATTGCTATGACAGCTGCCCGTTTAGAATTTTTACCGATCAATTATGTCGATGATTTCAGTGAGTTGTTTTCGATCGAAGAATTAGAATTTTTGAAAGTGATCTGCTTCCACCAAGACGGTGCCCGGGTATTGGGTCCTATCACGAAAATCATCGATGGGTACGGCGATCTAGTGGTGACTTCTTCTGGACAAAACAATATTGAGATCAACCACCGAAACGCGCAAAAAGGAATCGCAGTGGCACATGTCGCCAAAGATCGGATGATCTCACTGGCGGAAGTGATGACGATCGGTGACAACTTAAATGATGTAAGTATGCTGCAACTGGCAGGCGTTAGTTTTGCAATGGGAAATGGCGAGTTAGAGGTAAAAGAAGTCGCGAAGTATTTGACGGACACCAATATTGAGGCTGGTGTCGGCAAAGCAATCGTTCGGGCAATTGATGAAAATCTTTAAACCACGCAGCTTTTTGGGGATACATGAGGAGGCGTAAGTATGTCAGAATTTTTCATCCAAGATAGGCAACTTAGCAGAGTCACACGAACCATTGTCAAAGATGAAACAGGCAAATCACTATTTTTGATGGTGGGACGTTGGGGAACCAAGGGCGATGCCCTCTCCCTTTACCGTTTAAATGGGCAAATGGTCGCTAGTATCAAACAAATCAGCTTTACTTTTGGTACACGCTTTGAGATCTACAAAGACTTTGAGAAAGTCGGTACACTGCAAAAAATCTTTAACTGGCCAGGTGATTTCTACTATATCCAGCAGCTTCACTGGGCGGTCCACGGCGATATCTATAATCATCGCTATGGGATCCATCATTTCAATAAAAAGATTATGGAGATGGACAAAGCGACCTTGTTGACGGGGGATTATTATGTACTGGATGTTGTCGATGACCGGGATGCGCCGGTCTGCATCTGTATTGCGGCCGTCATGGATTACTGGCTGTACAATCGGCACCGCAAAAAAGACCATCCTCTTGAGCTTCGACTAACAAATGGAACCAGCTGAAAAATCAGCTGGTTCTTTTTTGCATATGGTCGTAAAGATGGCCACTGATCTCTCTTTGGGCCACGACTTCAAATCCGTGCTTTTCATAGAGCCGCTTCGCATGGGGATTTGCTCGGTCAACACTCAAGCCGATCACCTCATAACCATCTCTAGAAGCAATTTTCGGCAATGCTTCTAACAAGGCTGAGCCGACGCCTTTGCCCCGAAATTTCTCAGCCACACAGATGGTATCTAAGTACCATTCATTTGGTAAAGTCTCTTCATCGATAAACAGCTTCATGTCTTTACTCAAACCGTACTGTTCCAGCACTTTATCTAGAGGCTGATCGATCGTCGCCTCTTCTTTGTCTGGATATCCAAAGGCGACGCCAGCAACTTCTCCGTCGATCTCATTGACTAGCGCACGGCGAAAGCCGTAACGATAATCGGGTTCTAGCATGGCATCTGCTAAGATCTCTAAGGTCTTGGCTTCTCCGATCTCTTTGACAAACGGCAATTCCATGTCCTTTAAAATGACTAAAACGAGTTCAGCCATGACAAAACGATCTTCTTCTTTTGCAAATCTTATCACGTTTTTTCCTCCTTGCTTCTATACATAGAATAACAATTCTCTCAAGAAAAACCAAGTTGAATCGACAAAGGATCAACACAAAGTCTTCCTTGTTTATTCATGTAATTCCAACGGCAAGCCGTCTGGATCTTGGAAAAAGGTCATCTTCTTATTGGTGAAGGTATCAAAACGAATCGGTTCGCACACAATCCCTTTAGTGGCTAACTCCGCTACGACTGCTTCAATATTTTCCACCGCAAAGGCCAAATGTCGCAAGCCGGCTGCTTCGGGAAAACTTGGTCTTGCTGGTGGGTTTTCCACCACAAACAGTTCTATTTCTGATTCCCCAAAGCGCAAGTCGATTTTTACATCTTTCTTTTCTGGGCGCGCATGTTCACGAATCACTTCAAAGCCTAATTTTTCTACATAAAACTCTTTGGTCTGTTGGTAATTACTAGCGATGATCGCCACATGATGCATTTTTGAAAACATTATTGCCACTCCTTTGTATTGGACTCCTCTCTCAGTTTAAAGCCTTTGGCTGCATTTTACTAGAAAAGACTGCCGAAGTTCTCCTCTTTTCATAAATGGTTTCTGTTATACTAGAAAGCGGAAGGTGATGAAAAAATGAAACTACTTTATATTTCAATCTCTGGAAATACCCGTGCATTCGTCAACCGCTTGTTGGCCTATGCAGATCAGCAAGACACACCGAGCACTTGGGAAGCCAAAGAAATTCATGACAATAGTGTCTTTGAACAAGAAGACGAACCTTATGTGGTTTTTGTCCCTACCTATTTAGAAGGTGGAAACGGCGTCGATAACGGCGATCAGGAGATCCTCACAGAAACCATGCGGGAATACATTGACTATGAAAACAACGCCGTTCTTTGCTTAGGCGTGATCGGCAGCGGCAACAAAAACTTTAATTATCAATATTGCTTGACCGCAAAGCAATATGCGGAACAATTTTCGATCCCGTTCTTAGCGGATTTCGAGCTGCGAGGCACGACACAAGATATTGAACGGATCTATGCTTGTTTAAAAGAAATCAATCCTGCCCACAGCAACACTTAGCTTTAGCCAGCATTCATTAGCCATTAGGAGGACTTTTGCATATGGAACCACAAACGATGGTCATTTTGATCATACTCGCCAGCATTCTCATCTTGACCGCACTAGATATCTGGAATCGATACAAAGTACGCCGTTACGTTCGGCTTGCTTGGGGAAAACTTCCCCGTCAGCCCCGCTTTGATAAAGAAGCGAGTTTGAAAAAAGCTTGGCTGACTGAGAAGAAGTTTCACGATTTTGATAGCGAGGTCGATGACATCACTTGGTATGACTTGGATGGCTTTTCGTTGTTTGAGTCCATTAATCTGACGTTTTCCAGTGTTGGTTCAGAAGCGTTGTACCAGCAATTACGCAATTTCCACTTCAAGCCGGACAAACAGCTGACCAAATTGATCGACTTTTTTGCTGCTGACAGTGCCGCACGCGAACAATCCCAATATACGTTTGCTCGTTTAGGAAAACAAGATGATAATTTTTCGAAAGCCTACTTGGCCAATGAAGCGGCGCAATCGATCGGTTCTCTGCCGTTCTTTGTCTTTTTAGGTGTGCTGCCATTAGTCGGCATCTTGCTGCTCCTGCTGGGGATTGTCCAAGGTCTCCTGTTGACGTTGATTAGTGTCGTTTTCAATACGATCTATTACTCCATCAAAAAAGCCAAGCTGGAAACAGAACTGAACAGCATGCGCTATTTGGTTCAAACGATTGCCTGTGGCAGTCAGATCGCTAAAATCAACACGCCCCTCCAAGATGAGATCAAACAATCTTTGTCACCATTAAAGAAGATCACTCGTTTCGCTTTCTCGTTTCGTGCCAAAAACGGCAGCGAAGGAGACATGTTGTTTGAATACATCAATATCATTTTTATGCTGCCGTTTATTTCCTATCAAACGGTCACCACTACTCTGGCCAAACACCAACAAGCAGCCATCGATCTGTGGAATTTGCTGGGAAAATTGGAAGTCGCAGCCGCCATTTTAAATTTTCGCACGTATATGCCCATCACTTGCCTACCGACCTTCCAAACAAGCGGAGGTGTAGAAGCAACGGGTACGTATCATCCCCTTCTGAGTGAAGCAGTCATGAATGATGTCACTTGGAACCACAATACCCTTGTAACTGGCTCCAATGCCTCAGGCAAATCGACATATGTCAAAAGTGTCGCCATCAACTGTATTTTGGCACAAACCATCCAGACAGCAGTAGCTGAAACCTTTACGATGGTTCCTGGTCACGTCATTACCTCGATGGCTGTCGAAGATGATCTATTTGAAGGCGACAGCTATTTCGTGGCGGAGATCAAATCCATCAAACGCCTGCTAGATACCGTTGCCACGAAACAGCGCTGCTACTGTTTTGTTGATGAGATTTTAAAAGGAACAAATACGGTGGAACGAATCGCTTCTTCTGCTAGCATCATCCATTGGTTGCGAGCCTACCCATCATTGGCCTTTGTCGCTACCCATGATATTGAGCTGACTGAAATTTTGAAAAATGATTGCCGCAACATTCATTTTTCTGAACAAGTCACGGAAGATGACGGCATCTCCTTTGATTATAAGGTCAAATCCGGTCCTGCCTTGAGCCGCAACGCGATCGCCCTCTTAAAAGTCATGGGCTACCCTGAAACGATCGTTCAAGACGCCTACGCCGCCGCCAATGATTTTGATCAAAATCGTAAATGGCAGGA
The DNA here is from genome assembly GCF_050546735.1 of Enterococcus sp. AZ095a. Taxonomy (NCBI): domain Bacteria; kingdom Bacillati; phylum Bacillota; class Bacilli; order Lactobacillales; family Enterococcaceae; genus Enterococcus; species Enterococcus sp. AZ095a. Next base: position 2,837,481 of record NZ_CP172953.1, read on the forward strand.
ATTATAACTTCACACAAACAAAAGCGCCTTATCCCAGTGTCAGTCACAGGATAGGGCGCTATTTTATGTTTCATTTAGTCAAACAAACCAGTCGTTAAACTGTATTGCTCTCCTTGTAGCACATCATATTGGATCAAATTGTAGGCATCATAGATTTCTTGGGCTTCTTGATCCAACGCAAGAGTCGTCTGCCATTGTCCCTCTTGATAATATTGACCCAGTTCAAAAGCCGGCAACTCATCTTGCAAGCCCAACAACAACTGGTAAAACCCGCTGGTTGGTTGATCACTGGCTTCTAATAGGTTCGGCGCAAAATAAAAAGGACTTGTTACTGGTACATCTTCTGGCGCAAAATTCCCTTGCGAATCAACCATCAAAAATTCGGTTTCATGCAGGGCAGCCGTTTCATTTTGATCCTTGATCTCATCGGCATAAATGCCTGGTAAATGATCTCCCCAAAAGACGACCAACGTTCGCCGATCCAGCTGCTCTAATTCAGCCACAAAGTTTTTCAACGCTGTACTGCTATAAGAGATATCCTGTAGGTAGTTTTCCAAAGAAGCCATATTGCCCGGACCGCTCGCTTGGTAATTCAGCGTATCGTATTTGCCAGCATAGGGCATATGGGTCTGCATCGTCACTAAATGGACAAATTGCGGTTGCTGATCGTTTTCCAACAATGCCAGCACTTCTTTGTAGGCCGCCTCATCAGAGATGTAAGGATTATTTTCGATTTTGTCGGTATAGGTCATCGTATCTTGATCGATAAACTGTTCAAACCCCATCACCCCATAGACATCCTTGCGTTTGTACATTGATGTATCGTAAGGATGGATCGCCGTTGCCGTATACCCTGATTGTTCCAAGAAAGAAACCAAGGATGGCAGTTGCGTCAATTTCGGCACTAGCATCGTGTAAGGCGTTGTCATTTGCGGATTCAATAGGCCCATGGCAAAACCAGTCAACGCTTCAAATTCGATGTTTGCCGTACCGCCCCCATAATTTTGCGAAAGCATTTTTCCACTGATGGTTTGATCGGCGACGTGGTAATAGTCTTTCAACGGATCGCCGGTGATCGACAAGCCATTTAAATGGCTCGGGTCGGAAAAGCTCTCACTCATCACATAAACGATATTTGGTGCTTCACTTTCACGGTCTTGGTTTTTCTCCGCCGCCTGTGCATTGTAGGTATCCGCAATCGCTTGGATCGCTTCTTTTGAATACCCCTCAGGCTTCGTCATGGCATCTACCCGCAAGTTGTACAAAAACCCACCGATAAATCCCGTATTGTAATAGTTCATTTTTTGTGAATACGGAATCCAGAGCGCCGTCTGATTGTAGGCTTTGCGTAGAAGGTTGTTGCTGTCGTTGAAGTGTGAAACATAGACTAAGCCCAGCGAGCATACGACCAGCACTGCCCCTCGCATTACTTGTAAACGCCGGTTTAATTTGCGGCTGCGATAGATACTCCAGCCGATCGCCCCGATCGCCGCCAGAGCAAAGAGGATGGCTAAGAAAAACGCGCCATTGCCGATCATGGTTCGTAGAAGGTCGAATTGAGTGACCATCTTTAAATCATCAGGATAGATTGGTTCTTGGCGATAGACCATCTTCGTATGGTTGGCGTACCCTAAGATTCCGATGACGACACTATAAAAGATGCCCCCGATCAGTACTGAACCTGCCAAACTGGCAAACACCCCATACACCAGCAGTAGCACCCCACAAGCCAAGAAAAACTTTGCTGTATGCCACGAAAAGGCAAATTTCAAGGCTAATTCAACGGAAAGATTGTTTTGACACCATTGCAAATATAAATTACTGAAAATGATCAACAGGACGATGGCGATGCCTTTTAAAGCGATCTTCAGATAAGGATGGCTATTTATTTTCACGAAGGAACATTCCTCCTTTTCTACACATTCTAGGTACCCTCGTATTTTATGCTTTCAAGGCAAGAAAGTAAAGCCGAGGTAAGAAGCTTTTGTTATTTTTAAAGAAAGCAACCCTCATAAAAAAGAGTCTAAGGTTTCTTGCCCCTAGACTCTTCTTTCTATCCGAATGGAACTCAATCACTGGTTTTGTTTATTTCCAAAAATCATCAAAAATCGTGACTGGCAAGTGGCGTTTGTGTTGCGTTTTGTTCCACCAGTTTTCAATGGTTTGTTGGGCTTCAGCCGCAATTTCCTTGCCTTCTAAATAGTCATCGATGTCGTTGTAGGTCACTCCTAAAGCTGCTTCATCTGCAACTAAAGGTTTGCCGTCTTCCAAGTCCGCAGTCGGGACTTTGGTATACAATGCTTCTGGTGCGCCTAAGTATTGCAAGAGTTGGCGGCCTTGGCGTTTGTTTAAACGAAACAGTGGTAAGATATCGGCACCGCCATCGCCGTATTTCGTAAAGAAGCCGGTGATATTTTCAGCAGCGTGATCCGTACCCAGAACAGCTCCTGCTTTTTCACCCGCAATGGCATATTGCGTAATCATCCGTTGACGGGCTTTGATATTGCCTTTATTAAAGTCAGAAACCGCTAAGCCTGCTTCTTCCACCGCTTGCACTTGGGCATCGACGGCGTCTTTGATGTTTACCCGCAGCTCAATATCTGGTTTGATAAATTCAATGGCTTTTTTGGCATCTTCTTCATCTGCTTGTTCCCCATAAGGTAAGCGTACCCCTATGAACTGATAGTTGGGATTCCCGGTTTCACTGCGCATTTCCTCCATCGTCAATTGCGCGATCCGGCCAGCTAATGTCGAATCTTGCCCACCACTGATCCCCAAGACAAACGTATGCAAGAACGAATTCTTTTGCAGATACGCCTTTAAAAAATCAATACTCTTACGAACTTCTTCTTTCGGGTCGATGGTCGGTAAGACTCCTAATTCTTTGATAATTTCTTGTTGCATGGTCATAGAAACGCCTCCTCTTATTTTTTGAAGCAGCTGACTGATCCTAGGACCAGCGCAGTTGCGGATTATAAAATCGCGCCATTGGTTTGTTTGCGTACTTTTTCAATCGTGCGCATTTTATGATCCCAGCATTCTTGCGAGAGATCGACTGGGTATTTCTGTGGATTCAAATCACGTTTGTACTCATCCCAAAGGGAATCCAAGCAATTCGTCGCATAGGCTTTGACGTGTTCTAAGTCAGGTACTTGATACACTTGCTGGCCATCCACAAAGATATCTTGCAACAATGGTCGCGCATCAAAGTTCGTCACTGTTTTGTTGATAAAAGTGTGAACAGGATGGAACATGAACAGTTCGTCTGCTGCTTGCGGATTTTCTTCCCATAGCGTGACATAATCGCCTTCTGATTTGCCGTCCGATTTACGGGTGATCCGCCAGACTTGTTTTTTCCCAGGGGTCGAAACCTTTTCGGCATTGCTGGATAATTTGATGGTGTCGATCATTTCTCCCTGCTCATTTTCGATGGCAACCAGTTTATAAACCGCACCTAATGCCGGTTGATCGTAAGCGGTGATCAGCTTGGTGCCGACACCCCATACATCGATTTTCGCCTTTTGCATTTTCAAGCTTAGAATCGTATTTTCGTCTAGATCATTGGAAGCATAGACTTTGGCTTCCGTGAATCCCGCTTCATCCAACTGTTCACGGACTTTTTTCGAGATATAGGCCATATCGCCGCTATCGATCCGCACACCCAAGAAATTGATCCTATCCCCCATCTCTTTGGCCACACGAATCGCATTTGGCACACCTAAACGCAAGGTATCATAGGTATCGACTAAGAATACGCAATCTTTGTGGGTTTGGGCATACGCCATAAATGCATCATAGTCATTGCCATAGGATTGCACGAGGGAATGGGCGTGGGTTCCGCTGGCTGGGATGCCAAAAATCTTCCCTGCCCGCACATTACTCGTCGCATCCGCTCCGCCAATATAAGCCGCTCGGGTCCCCCAAATGGCTGCATCCAATTCTTGTGCCCGACGTGAACCAAATTCCAACAAGGGATCCGTGCCGATCACAGATTTGATGCGGGCAGCTTTCGTGGCGATCAAGGTTTGGAAATTGACCATATTCAGTAGCGCTGTTTCGATCAGCTGCGCTTGTGCTAACGGCCCTTCTACTTGAATGATCGGTTCATTATTGAAGACTAAATCGCCTTCTAACGCTGAACGAACGGTACAAGCAAACTTGAACTCCTTTAGATACTCTAAAAAAGCTTCTGGGTAGCCGCCGATTTCTCGCAAGTAGGCAATATCCGTTTCTGAAAAGGATAAATCGTTCAAATAATCGATCAAACGTTCCAGACCGGCAAAGATCGCATAGCCATTTTCAAAAGGCATGTCACGGAAATAGCATTCAAACACCGCATTACGATCGGCTCTGCCTAACTCCCAATAGGTTTGCATCATGTTGATTTGGTAGAGATCGGTGTGCAGCGTCAAGCTGTCATCTTTAAATAATTTCTGCATGTTCTTACTCCCTCTAGCTTACTTCTTCTCATTATAGCAAAAAAAACACAAAAGACAGAAAAACTTGTTTTTTCAAAAAAAAGTTAGGCTTTTGCCAGTACAAGGCAATCCATCTGAGAACAAATTGCTCCAAAGCATGGGTCAGCCTCCTACTTATTGCGCATTATTTGCGCGCTCGTATAAGGTCGCCCCTTTGTTCAACGTTTGATTGCTCTTGCAACGTGCATGTCCCAACTTCTTTCAACTAGTGTTCTTTCACAGGCAATTGAACAAGAATGACATCTTTTCTCGGTTTAGAAAAGGTGATGCCTCTTGCTTCCATTTCTTTACGAATATTGATATTGACGGTCACGTCTTTGCGATCGACCTTCAGCAAACGATGAATCGCTGTATCGACTTCTTCCCGACTGATTTTCTTTTTATTGTTGATCAATACTAAAGAAATCGTATCAAAACTATCCACATAGAGAATCTGCGTCCGATCAAGCGAATACAATTTATAGTATTTGATCGCTATTTTGTCGAATAGATACTTGGAGATGTTCGGGTAAAAAGTTTCCATATTTAGATTTTGGTTTACTGGGGTTTCAATCAACTTCATGCACAACATCCTCTCTCGAAACTAATTCTGTTAAAATAAAGCGGCCAACACCGCCGTCTTCCGCGCGCTCAATGGTTCGATCACAAACTGCTTTGATCGCTGGGCTGGCATTTGCTACAGCCAAAGAAACATCCACCGCTTCAAACATCGCAAGGTCATTTTCACCATCACCGATCCCGTAGCTTTTGGCAGCGGGAAAAGCTTCTAAAAAGCTACGGATCGCCGCACCTTTGGTCGCCAATGGATCAACGATTTCCAGTGTTTGGACAAAGGATTGAAAAATCGCTGCCGTTTCTGACTGGATCATCGCCCGCAGCCGTTCTCTTTTTTCGTCTGACGCTTCCATCAGTTCGATTTTGATGACCTTTATCTCTGGATGTTCCTTCATAAACTGCAACACGTCGTCTTTATGAAGGCATTCGTTGTAGAAGAACTCGTATTTGTAGTCAGCGATGATTTGCCCTCGCTCCCCTAACTCCGCGAGTAACTGCTTACGGCTTTCTTGAAATTGCGCTTCATACAAATGCGCTTGTGGGGAAATGATGCCATGGTCAGTATGTAAGAAATAAAAAACCGCTTCTGTCTCTAAGATACCAATCACTTGTGCCAATGTCTTATAGGGTAAGGTATGCGTCAAAACAGGCGCTTCTCCTTTTATCATCAGACCGGCGCCGTTTCCGAAAATCACATCGCAGGAAAGGCCTTCTTCCGCCATCATATCTTGAACAAGCTCAAATCCTCGCCCTGTGACAAACACAAAGTGATCCCCTTGGGCTTGCAAACAACGGATGGCTTCTTTATTGATCTCATGAATCGGGTGCCCCATTTCTTGAAACGTCCCATCAATATCAGAAAAAACTATTTGCATCTTATCTTCCTTTCTTTGTTATAATTATAGCACATTTTAAAAAACGCAAAAAAATTTTCTTGACTTTGTCGTTACGTCAACCTTTAGGATACAGGTGTAAGGAGGGAAAAGCCGATGGAATATACGATCAGTGCCTTAGCCAAACTGTCAGGAGTCAGCAGCCGTACCCTGCGGTATTATGATCAGATCAAGTTGTTACAACCGCAACGCACCAACTCAGCTGGTTACCGTATCTACGGGAGACAGGAAGTCGATCGCCTACAGCAGATTTTGTATTTTAAGTCTTTTGGGCTGTCATTAGAAACGATCCGCGGGATCTTGGATGAGCCGCAAGCATCGATCCAAACGGTCTTGTTGCAGCATTACCAACAGCTTTTACAAGAGCGAGCAGCCCTGGACAGTCTTTTGACCACCTTAGCGCAAACAATTGATTATTATGAAGGAGAAAAGACGATGACCGATCAAGAGAAATTCAGTTATTTTAAGGAACAAAAAATTCGTGAAAACGAAGCAAACTACGGTGCCGAGTTACGAGAAACCTACGGTGAGGAGATCATCGAAAAAAGCAACCAAAAGTGGCAGCAGATGACCCAAGTCGATTATCAAGCACTGACCGACAACGAAAACCGCTTATTGCAGCTGTTAAAAGAGCTATTGACTGAAAAGGAAGGGAAACGAATCCCTTCTGACAAAGCCCAAATGGCTTTTGCTGCACATCAAGCATGGCTCAAACAAGCAGCACCCTTTTACTCAGCAAAATATCACCGATCTTTAGGGGAAATGTACGTTCAAGACGAGCGTTTTACCGCCTATTACGATCAAAAAGCGGGCGTCGGCAGCGCCCAGCTGTTGAAACAGATCATTGACCATTACACCGAATCCCATTAAAAAAACGATGCGCAAGCACTGCCCGTTCAGGGGCTTTGTTTGCGCATCGTTTCGTCTATGCTATCGTTTGATGAACTCATAGGGCATGCGATAGTTGCCGCTTTTTTCCATTATCGCCAATTGGACGGCAGTCTCCCCGCAAGCTTGCAAGTGATGATCGATCGTTGAAAGCTGCAGCAGCTCGCTGATGTATAAATTGTCCCGTCCAATCACAAGCCATTCTCCCGGCGCCTGCGACTGGATCCCAGCAGCAACATGATCCCCATTGGTGAAAATCGCTTCGACCCCTTTATCTGCAAAATAAGCAGCTGCTTCTTTGCCATCTTCTTCCGTCAAACAATCCCAAAAGATCAAGTCTTCGGAAAAAGTCGAAAAATAGTCATGAGCCAAACGGACCGTGATTTTTGAATTGCTGCTGAGCTTGCGGCTGCGTCCCAATGTCACGCCAATTTTCTGGATACCTTGTTCCTTAAAATACGTAAAGACTTCTTTGATCGATTCCTCTCGATCAATATAGGTGCAACCGTCAGTCAAATACGAGATATTCTCACAAAAGACGATGCGACCGTAAGAACGATAAGGCAATAAGGTTTCGATCGGATTCGCCCGCGAGGCAATGATCAAGGCATCAAAGCTTTTCGCCGCAAATTCTTGCAAATACGCTTCCTCTACTTGCGGATCATAGTTCGTGGCTAAAAGCGTCACCTTATAGCCCCGAGCAAACGCTGCTGTTGTGATGCCGCTCAATAATCGATCAAAATAGGGATGATTGACAAACGGTAGGATCACACCGATATTTTTGGTTTTACCAACACTCAACGCTCGTGCCGTGTAATTTGGAATATAGTTGACCTCTTTCATGACAGCCAGAATCTTGCGACGCTTTTCTTCACTGACATACGGATTGTTGTTAATGACTCGTGAAACTGTGGAGACCGAATAACCGGTCAAGCGTGCAATATCCCGAATGTTTGCCATGACTCACTGCTCCTTAAACGAATAATTGTTCTTTCATATAGTCTATCACACTTAACCCACATGTATAAAATTCATAGTAATCATTGTGATGAATAAATCCGATCCGCTGAGACCCGAAGTGTTCATCACACGTCAAGTGACTGATCTCATCCACAGGAATTTCTACTAATCGTTCTTGAAAGAACCCTTTTGGCTTCGTCAATACCAGTTGTTGTCCATCAAAAGCCAACGTTACATAACAACATTCCGCACCATTTTTCTTCATGTATGTATTCATTTTTTCATCCCGCCTTCCTTTTTATAAATCAAGCATACTGTATGAAACGCGTCTCAGAGCAAGTCATTTGTTTCGCTTTTTAACAAAAACCGTTCGACCTTCATGTGAATTACTTCGCATATTTTGCTTTTGTTGGTACAATAAAAAGAGAACAGTGCGAAAGGAAGCGCAATTTTTTTAAGGAGGACCGCAAAGTGACATTAGAAGAAGCTTTTTTATTAGACACCTTGCGTTGCCGCTTCAAGTTTTTAAGAGAAGAACGCGGATTGAGCCCAAAAGAAGTATGCCAGCATCTCGATGTGTCTTACCCCGATTACACCTTATACGAAGCAGGCGATTGCTTACCCGATGTATTGACGCTGCTACACGCAGCTTCCCTTTATAATGTTTCTGTCGATTACTTATTAGGACAGACAGAACGACCAGAACGGTATTTATGCTAACAATCGACTTTATCGAAAAAACGATCAAATGGTCGTTTTTTCTTTTGCCTCTTTCCCACTTTTCATCGATTAGCAACAATTGTTATCTAATCAAATGAAAAAAATCAAATCATGCGGTTCTTCTTGAAAAAAAATGATAGAATAAACCATCATACATAGAAGGAGTTCAAACAAACATGACCTATGCACTAGAACTAACCGATTTACGCAAAGTCTATGCCACCGGCGTTGAAGCGTTGCGGGGCATAAATTTGACGGTGGAAGAAGGCGACTTTTATGCCTTGTTAGGCCCTAACGGCGCTGGAAAGTCCACCACCATCGGCATTATCACCTCTCTTGTCAATAAATCTTCCGGAAGCGTCAAAGTCTTCGGCTACGATTTAGACAAAGAATTGGTCCAAGTCAAACAACAGATTGGTTTGGTTCCCCAAGAATTCAATTTCAATCCCTTTGAAACGGTCCAGCAGATCGTGGTCAATCAAGCTGGGTATTATGGTGTCCCCCGCAACGAAGCCATCAAGCGCAGCGAAAAATACTTGAAGCAGTCGAATTTGTGGGAAAAACGCAATGTTCGTGCGCGGATGCTGTCAGGCGGGATGAAACGCCGTTTGATGATCGCTCGTGCCCTGATGCATGAACCACGGCTATTGATTTTGGATGAACCGACGGCAGGTGTCGATATCGAATTGCGTCGGGAAATGTGGAGCTTTTTGCGGGAGCTGAACCAAAATGGCACAACGATCATTTTGACGACCCATTATTTAGAAGAGGCGGAAATGCTTTGCCGCAACATCGGGATCATTCAATCTGGTGAACTGATCGAAAACACCAGCATGAAATCCTTGTTGGCAAAACTGCAATTTGAAACCTTTCTTTTTGATATCGCACCGATCAAACAAGCACCAACGATCACTGGATATCCGATCCAAATGGAAGATGAACAGACCATCGCCGTTGAAGTCGCTCGAGACCAAGGCGTCAACGATCTTTTTGCTCAATTCAGCCAGCAAGGGATCAATGTCCTCTCCATGCGCAACAAATCCAATCGCTTGGAAGAACTATTTTTGAAAATCACCGAAGAAGCACACGAAGCGGAGGAAAACCATGTTTAGTCTTTATTTTACAGCCTTAAAAAGTTTAGCGGTCAAAGAGACCAACCGCTATTTAAGGATTTGGGTGCAGACCCTCGTCCCACCCGTCATCACTACTTCCTTATACTTCATTATCTTTGGGAAAATGATTGGCAGCCGCATCGGCGAAATGGGCGGCTTTTCTTATATGGAATTTATCGTTCCTGGGCTGATCATGATGTCGACGATCACCAGCTCTTACTCCAATGTGTCTTCTTCCTTCTTTTCACAGAAGTTTCAAAAAAACATTGAGGAACTCTTAGTGGCGCCGGTTCCTACTCACGTCATCATTTGGGGCTTTGTCTTTGGCGGACTTGGCCGTAGTATCTTGGTGGGCACATTGGTGACCATCATTTCCCTTTTCTTCGTGCCATTACATGTGTATTCTTGGGTCATCGTTGTCTTAACCCTAGTCATGACCGCCATCTTATTTTCATTAGCAGGGTTGCTAAATGGGATCTTCGCCCAATCCTTTGACGATGTTTCCATCGTGCCAACCTTTGTTTTACAACCATTGACCTATCTTGGAGGCGTCTTTTACTCCATCAGCATGCTGCCGCCGATTTGGCAAACGATCTCCAAAGTCAACCCGATCGTGTATATGATCTCTGGTTTCCGCTACGGCTTTTTAGGCACCATCGATGTCCCAATTTTCCTATCCATCGGTATTTTGGTCTTGTTCATTGTTGTCTTATACAGCGTATGCTGGTACTTGATCCAAAAAGGCCGTGGGCTGCGTAGTTAATTGCAATAAAAAAAAGATGAACTTCATTAATGAAGCTCATCTTTTTTTTTATTAGGCATTCAAAACGACTTTTTCCAGCAATGCACCGGCTTGGTGTCTGCCTTCTAAATCAGTACTTCCAGAAAATTGCTGCACGCGATCCATGTTGGTGATCAAAACGATCACCATGGTTTCTTTGCCTTGCTGCTTGATATAAGGTAGATCCATTTGTGCCAGTTTGGTTTGCGGAGTGACTTGCTCCCCAGCTTTGACAAAGACATCAAAGCCTTGTCCGCCAAGTGAGACTGTATCGATCCCCATATGCACAAGAACTTCAACGCCGTTTTGGGTTTTGATCCCGACGGCATGTTTTGAAGGGAACACAGTGGTGACTTCGCCACTGACCGGTGCAAAGATTTGCCCATCTTGTGACTCGATGGCATAGCCTTCTCCCATCATTTTCGTTGAAAAAACTTCATCTGGTACATCTTCTAATGGGACATATTCTCCATGGGTCACGGCATGCAGATCCACTTCGTTGGTGTAACGATCGCCTTCGGCTGCTTGATTTGGTACCAAGAACCAGCTCATTGCAAAGGATAAGCCGATTGCCAAGATGATCCCTAAAACAGCATAGATAAAGTATTCCCCAATATAGGCTGGCAAACTAAAGATACTTGAAAGAATATATCCATAAATCCGAACACCGAAGAAACTGATGAAGGCAGACGCCACAGAACTACCAACTGTTGCTGCGATAAAGGCTTTTTTATACTTCGACAAAATCCCGAATAACGCAGGTTCTGTGATCCCTAATAAGCCAGAAACCGCCGAAGATAGAATGATCGATTTTTCTTCTTTGGTTTTGACTTTGAAATAAATAGCTGCTGTTGCGCCGGTGATTGCCATATTTGCCATAAACATCATTGGCATCAACATGTCATACCCTTGATTGGCGAAGTTTTGCAAAGCGATCGGGGTCATGGCATGATGCAATCCCGTGAAGATTGCAATTGGTCGAATCGCCCCTACCACAATTCCTGCTAAGACAGGCGAGATAGTGAATAAACCAGCCACGCCAGCAGCCAGTAAGTTTCCTAGATGGATACTGATTGGGCCAATGACCGTTAATGTCAAGATACCAGCGACAAACAACGAAATCGTCGGTGTAAACACGGTACGCAGCACTTGTGGTAAGAGTTTATCGACCCAACGGTAAATATAACTGAGCGCCAGCACGGCAAAGATAATGGGAATCACTGTTCCTGCATAGTTAAAGACGGGTACTGGCAGTATGCCGAACAAGCGAAAGGCGGAAATACTTCCTTCGGCTACCGCATTGGTCATCGTTGGAAATTGCAGCGTTGCCGCGATTGCGATCGCTAAATATTGATTGGTTTTAAAAATCCGAGCGGCTGAGGCAGCAACAAAAAATGGCAAGAATGTAAATACGCCGCTCGCGATCATGTCGATCACTAAATAGGTGTCTGTTTGATTAGAGATGACATTCAAAGCCACCAATCCAGCCATTAATCCTTTGATCATTCCTGCGCCAGCGATAGCTGGAACGATCGGACCAAAAACGCCAGAAACGGTATCCATAAATAAGGAAACGGCCCCTTTTTTCTCTGATGTTCCCCCTTGGTTCGCTTCATCAAGACCTAATTCTTTGGCTAAAGGTGCATAATAATCAGCAACATCCGTTCCTATCACTACTTGCAGCTGATTGCTTTGATATTTTGTTCCTACGACTTTGGGTGTTTTTTCTAACGCCGCATAGTCGACTTTCTTCTCATCCTTTAAATCAAAACGCAAGCGAGTCATACAGTGCCATGCATTGTTGATATTTTCTGATCCGCCAACATCTTTAATAATCTGTTTTACGATGTCTTCTTTGGTCATCTTTTTTTCCCCCTGTTGTTTGCTAACGGTCCTGATCCTTTTGACGGGCGCCCTTTCAGGTGTTTCCGTTTTCACACACATAGTAGCATGCTCACACATACTTGTAAAACCAGTCCTTTTTTGATAAAAACAGAATAAAAACGCTATATATCAACGTTTTATTATAAAAAAGTAAAAAATTGGACTGGTTTTATGGTGTATATCTAGTTTTTATTAGACCAAATTGACAGCGGTTGCCAAGCATGTTTCAATGGCTATAGCAACTAGAGACAAAAATTGGAGTGAATGAAATGACACCAACGATCATCACCGACGTCAAAGCCTTTGCGATCAAACCTGATCGCCATAACCTTGTTGTCGTTAAAGTAGAAACGAACAAAGGCGTATCTGGGTTAGGCTGCGCAACCTTCCAGTTTCGCCCACTAGCCGTAAAAACCGTCGTTGACGAGTATTTACGCCCCCTCTTACTTGGCCGCGATGCCAATCAAATCGAAGATCTTTGGCAAGTGATGAATGTCAATTCTTACTGGCGGAATGGTCCAATCACCAACAATGCCATCTCAGGAGTTGACATGGCTTTGTGGGACATCAAGGGACAATTAGCCGATATGCCATTGTATCAACTGTTAGGTGGAAAAGCGCGTACGGCGATTCCCGCCTATACTCATGCCGTGGCAGATAATCTAGAAGATCTTTATCAAGAAATCGATCGCTTCTTGGCTGAGGGGTATCGCTATATCCGTTGTCAATTAGGCTTTTATGGTGGAAATCCTAGCCAACTGCAAACACCCGATCAGCCCATCGCTGGTTCCTATTTTGATCAAACAGACTACATGGACACAACACTGAAAATGTTTGCTGCGATCCAAGAACGATACGGCAATCAATTTCAAATGCTGCATGACGTGCATGAACGGCTGCATCCAAACCAAGCGATTCAATTTGCAAAAGCCGCTGAACCTTTTAATCTCTTTTTCCTAGAAGATATTTTGCCGCCGGATCAAAACAAGTGGTTGCAGCAACTCCGCAGCCAGTCGGCGACCCCGATCGCGACCGGCGAATTGTTCAATAATCCGATGGAATGGCAAGAGCTAGTCAAAAATCAACAGATTGACTTTATGCGTGCCCATGTCTCACAAATCGGTGGGATCACGCCAGCATTGAAATTGGCTCACTTCTGCGATGCGATGGGCATTCGGATCGCTTGGCACACGCCGTCTGATATCAGCCCTGTCGGCTTAGCCGTCAACACCCATCTAAATATCCATCTGCACAATGCCGCGATCCAAGAAACGATTGCGATCCCAGCAAATACCCAGTCGGTCTTTGGTGGCAGTCCGCAACCTGAAAACGGCTATTTTTATCCGATCGAGAAAAGTGGGATCGGAATCACGTTCGATGAAGCAGCAGCTGCGGAATTTCCCGTGGTTTACCGTCCTCATGAATGGACCCAGAGCCGTACACCAGACGGCACATTGATCACTCCTTAAACACAACAAAAGACATCCCCTGTCCAACCGACGGGGGATGTCTTTTGTTCTTTCTGGATAAAAAAGACGCAACTGGCAAATTTGCTTTTCCAAATCAATCGATGCGTGAGCGATGAATCTCGCGGTCAAAGGGACGGATGTAGGTCACGGCATAATCAATGGCAACGATATTGCTGAACTCATACACGCGGCCGTCTTCTAAAATCGCCCGATTGCTGATCTGCATTGCCGGCGTCCCCCGTTTGCACAATAAAATGCCCGACTGCGCAGTCGATGTGGTGATGGGGGTATAGCTGGTGATGTAGTGGGAAATGCGGTATCCGCAGCTTTCGACATAGCGTTGGATCGAGTGCTCCACGATTTCTTGTGTCAATTCAGGAAATAGGCTGACGGGCAATTTAGAGGTTTCCAGCTGTTCGATTTTATAATTGACGATCCGCACTCGTTCAAAGGTCCAGACTTCCTCGTCTGGGCCTATTTGGAAAATCTGCTGTTCATCCAACGTTGCTGCCGCCTTATTCAAGGAAATCATTTTGGAATGGATGCGGTCATAAGGGGTGCGGGTCAAGGAATTAAAGATCATTGGGTTTTTGACCCATTTTTCATGGATAAAAATCCCTGAACCTTGTACTACTTTGACGATCCCGATCTCTTCAAGGTTTTTGATTGCTTGCTGGATCGTAAACCGCGAAACGCCATAGGTTTGCGCAAGGGTTCTTTGGTTGGGTAATTTGCCGGCAGAAAATTCTTCCTGATAGATTTTACTCAACAGATCTTGCACGATAAATTCACGTTTTTTCATAATGGCTCCTTCATTTGAGCGGGAGCGATCTCGCTCATGGACCAACTGCAAGCCTTCATATCGATACGACCACTGGCTTTGAAGACCACCCCTTCATCGACGAGTGCTGCTTTTCGCACATTGGCGGTGGGACCAACTAAGACGCCATCTGCCCGCACGACTCGATGGGCAGGGACATCCTGAGGGCTCAAGCGCATCGCTCGACCGACTGCTCGCGCGCCGTTGATTTGTCCCAATTTCCACGCAATCTGACTATAGGAGACGACTTTACCAAAAGGGATCTGCCGCGCCAGCGCATAGACTTCTTCATAGAATGGATTCATACTACTCGCTCCTTCTTTGATTCTTTCTATCATAGTACTGGATTCCCTGCCAATAGTAAATGAACAGACGCAACTTTAGCAATAGCCATACAAACACTCGATTCCTTCTCTAGCAAGCCAAGAACGAATCGAGTAGTCATTAGTTTGGAAAATCAAAGTAGGTTTTCGCATTGTGATAAGAGATATCTGCGACGATCTGCCCTAAATATATTTCATCTGCTGGTAGTTGTCCGTCTTCTACCCATTCACTGATCACCTGACACAAAATCCGCCGGAAATACTCGTGGCGTGGATAAGACAAAAAGCTGCGAGAATCCGTCAGCATGCCGACGAAGTTTCCAAGAATCCCGCCTTCTGCTAGGGTCGTCAACTGATATCGCATACCAGAATACGTATCATTGAACCACCAAGCAGAGCCTAATTGCAGCTTGCCTTTGCTCTCTTCTTGGAACGCCCCCATCAGCGCAGTCAACACTGGATAATCTTTGGGGTTCAGTGAATACAAAATCGTCTTCGGCAATAAGCTTTCCGCCTGAAGCTGCGCCAATGTCCGACTCAAGCCGCTCGCTAGACGATCGTCCCCCATCGCATCACCGCCGCTATCAGGTCCTAGTTGTTGGAAAAGTTTTTGACTGTTGTTGCGAGTCGCCATCAGATGCAATTGCGCGGTCCAGCCTTGCTTCGCGTATTGGCGCATCAAGTCAATCAGCAAGCCGGTTTGAAACTGTCTGATTTCTTCATTAGTCAGTGTCCCAGTGGTCAAACGCTTCTGAAAAATCGCTTCAAGTGCAGCGGTATCGTAGGCTTCCTCTCCAAGACGTGATAGACTGTGATCTGCTAAACGACAGCCCCGTTGCTGGAAGTAAAAAATACGTACGGCCAATGCTTCAACCAGCGTTTGATAGCTAGTGATTTCTTTGTTCGCAGCTGCAGCCAATTGCTTAAGGTATGCTGGAAATTCTGGATTCTGCAGATTGATTGCTTTGTCAGGACGAAAGGTAGGATACACGGCAAAGGATTCTTCTGCCAACTTTTGATGATATGTCAACGAATCAATGGGATCATCCGTCGTACAGATTACCTCAACGGCCATCTTTTTGATCAGTTCTCGTGGTGAAAATTCCTTCGTCTGCAGCTGTTGATTGACTTTTTCCCAAATGCTTGCTGCATTGGCTAGTGTCAACCGCTCATCAATACCAAAGATTCGCTTCAATTCCAAATTGGTCCAGACATATAATGGATTGCCAATGCAAGCCTCCAAGGTCTGCGCCCAAGCACAGAATTTTTCGTAGTCATCAGCATCGCCAGTGATCAAAGATTCTGCAACACCATTGGCACGCATCAAGCGCCATTTGTAATGGTCCCCCGCCAGCCACGCTTGGGTGAGATTGGTGAAGTTTTGGTTTTCGAAAATCTCTTTCGGCTCTAAATGGCAATGGTAATCAATGATCGGCTGCTTTTTTGCATACTCATGGTACAACTGTTTGGCAAAGCTGTTTTTCAAAATAAAATCGTCAGTTAAAAACATTTCTTCGCTCCTTTTCTTAACGCCCCACGCTCTTGTCGATGGCTTCCCACAACCCTAATAAGTAGGAAGCGCCGATCGCCCGATCATACAAGCCATAGCCTGGACGTCCCGTTTCTCCCCAGATCATTCGCCCATGATCTGGTCGAATGTAGCCGTCAAAGCCATTTTTGTACATCGCTTCTAGGATCTGATACATGTCTAATGAGCCTTCAGATGAGAGATGCGGTGCTTCATAAAAGTCTTTGTCATTGCCCAAGTATTGAATGTTACGAACATGGGCAAAAGGAATCCGATCCCGGCGACAAAACTCAGCCAAAATCTCATAGACATTATTGGCTGGGTCTTCGGCGATACTGCCAGTACAAAGTGTGATACCATTTGACGGACTGTCTACCACGTTGCAGACCCAATCCAAATCATCGCGGTTTTTAACGATACGAGGCAGACCAAAAATCGAATAGGGAGGATCATCTGGATGAACAGCCATCTTGATGCCGACCTCTTCACAGGTGGGAATGATGGCTTTTAGGAAATAAGCAAAGTTTTCTCTTAATTTGTCATCATCGACATCCTTATACGCAGCAAACAATTCTTTGACATGTGCCAAACGTTCTGGTTCCCAGCCTGGCAAGGTATAGCCAGAGCTTGACTCCTCAACTTCTTTGACGATCTCTTCTGGGTCTTTGTCGATCCCTGCTTTTTCAAATGCCATCGTAGAAGAACCGTCGGCTAAGCGATAATCGAGATCCGTTTTGATCCAATCGAAAATCGGCATAAAATTATAGCAGATCACTTCGACCCCATATGCTGCCAAATTACGAATCGTTTTTTTGTAGTTTTCGATATACAGGTCTCTCGAAGGCAAGCCAATCTTGATGTCATCATGAATATTGACGCTTTCGATCACCTTCAGGGAAAGGCCAACTGCTTCGACTTCTTCCACGAGCGCCTTGATCCGTTCTTTCGGCCAAACTGCCCCAGCAGGCAAATCAAAGAGTGTGCCGACGATGCCTTTCATTCCAGGAATTTGACGGATATCTGCTAACTTGATTTTATCGTAGTCTTTTCCATACCAACGAAATGTCATTTCCATTTTTTATTCGATCCCTTCTACTGTTTCATGTAATGTTTTACGGACTGCGCCGGTTCCTGCCAGCATCTTAGCGAACAAGTGACCCACCTTTTCAGCGATTCCTGCTTGATAAAGATCCAAACCAAAAATCTGCGGATTTGCTACGATTGGTCGAATGATCCCTTGAACATCGGCGGCTGTCCCTAACTGACACTCACGTAAAATCTCTTGTAATTCTGCTAAGAGGGGATCAGGACTTGGGCCAAATGGATGGCCTTCATCATCGATCGCTAATAGATAACGCAACCAGCCTGCAATCGCTAAGGGAATGAAAGTCAGCTCAGAAGCCGAGCCTTCTTTCTCCACATACTTTTTGATGGTTTCGCCAAAACGGATGGCGATTTTCTGTGAGGTATCTGCGGCGATCCGCTGTGGAGTGTCAGGAATCAGGGGATTCGGTAAACGAAGGCCCACCACCTCATCGATAAATTTCTTTGGCTGAATGATCTCAGGATCTTCCACTACCGGCAAGCCTTCACGATAGCCGATTCCTTTGATCAAAGCAACAATATCTGGATCGGTCATTTCCGCAGCAATAGATGTATAACCGAGTAAACAGCCGAACAAACTCATTGCGGTATGCAGTGGATTCAAACAAGTTGTGACTTTCATACTATCGGTTTTGTCGACGATCTCTCGACTCGTCAAGATCACCCCCGCTTTATCCAAATTCGGGCGACCGTTTGGAAAATCATCTTCAATCACCAAGTAATGAGTCGCCTCTGTGTTAGCAAACGGAGCGATATTCGTTCCTTTATCGGTATGTGTAACTGGCAACTGCTGAATGCCAGCTGCTGCTAATTCCTCTGCAACTGCTGTCGAAGGATTTGGCGTGATCCGATCGATCATTGACCACGGAAACGTCACCTGCGCGTTGTTTTCTAAGTATCGGACAAACGCTTCTGAAACATGCCCCAGCTTTTGCCATTCTTTTGCGATGGTGACAATCGCCATTTGGAAACGGAGCCCATTTTGCGAAAAATTATCGGTGGAAACCATAGCGATCGGAAGTGCCCCTGATTGAAAACGATCCCATAAAAAGCTAGCCAAAATGCTCATTGTATGGTTGACCTGATGGGGACCCGCAGCGAGATCCGCTTGTACGACAGGTAAAAATTTCCCCTGACTGTCTTTTAAGCCATAGCCTTTTTCTGTGATCGTTACGGTAACCAACTGTAGTGACGGCTCCTGAAATACTTTGCGTATTTGCTCATAACTCGCAGCACGGGAAGGATGGCAATAATAACTAGCCGCCGTTGACTGGAGCAATTTTTTCTCCAACCGTCCCCCTTCATGCATGACCACTTCTAAAATATCATTCTCGTAAGGGGCATATACTTGATCAATCACCTGTTCATCAAAGGTTTCACAAACTACGATTCCTTTTGTCAGCGCTTGTTGATCGATCAACGTTTGGGCTACTTCTGCGTGAAATGCCCGATACAAATTTCCCCCACCAAAGTGTAACCATTGAAACTGAGTATCTGATTGATCCGTCACTTCTTTGGGAACGATCGGCATCGTAACTCCTGCCTGCTTCAAGGCAGCAAAATCAAACATCCTACTTCCTCCTTTTTCTTAAAACTGATATATTAGTATTCTAGTTCATTCTATACTGAATTGCAAGCCTTTACAAAAGGTTATTCAACTTATATACTAGTTTTATTACTCAAAACTATCCCTAGGCACCTTCCTTCAGAGTTTTTCTTTAGAAGGTAATTGAATGCCTGATACAGAAAGAAGCGTTTATGTTGAACCCTACAAATTTTCAATCACAAGCTTATGAATCAATCAAAGAGTTGATCTTAACCGCCAAACTGATTCCCGGTCAAAAAATATCTGAAAAGGAATTGGAGCAACGGCTAACCATTGGCAGGACGCCGATCCGTGAAGCAATTATTCGTCTGCGCCGTGAAGCACTGATCCATGTCGTTCCCCAAAGCGGCACCTATATTTCTAAAATCAGTATCAAACAAATTGAAGAAGCTCGTTTTGTCAGAGAGACGCTTGAAAAAGAAGTATTCGTAGCGGCCTGCCAAGCCATTACAGAAGAGCAGCTGAAAGAACTAGAAAAACTCGTTATTTTGCAGCGGACCTATGCCCAATTGAAGGATGAAATCGAGTTTTTCCAACTCGACGAGGCCTTCCATCAGTTGATCTATAAGATTGCAGACAAAGAAAATGTCTGGAATTGGCTACAAACGATCAATCTGCCTTTAAATCGCTTCCGCTTCTTACGTTTAGAGGTGGAGGAATTGTCTTGGGAAATTATTTTGCGGGATCACGAAGAAATCTTAGCCACTTTAAAAGAAAAAGACCAAGCCAAAATTGCTCCCTTGGTCGGACAACACATTGATGTCATTGATAACGATTTGATTTTTGTGGAAAAGGCCTTTCCCGATTACTTTACGGAGTAAAGCTATTTGAAAATCATGGACCTTAAAAACCACCCTCGTCGAGTAGATTGCCTACTTGACGAGGGTGGTTTCATACGCTGAACAAGCGAGAATACGCTCATTCGATTGGGTGATAACTAAAGCCTTGGCCCAGTACTTCTGAGACATTATTGACGATCACAAACGCTTTTGGATCAATGGTCTCAATGATTTGTCTGATCTGCATAAATTCTTGGTCGCTGGCCACGATCAACAGTACTTGTTTGTCTGCTTGCTGGTAGCCGCCTTGGGCAGCCAATAGTGTGGCACCACGAGCTGTTTTATCAAAGACTGCTTCTCGAATCTCGTTCACGTGGTTCTCACTTAAGATCATGATGGATTTCTTCCGGTTAAAGCCCGTTTCAATGTAGGTCATCACACCAGAGGTGATCACGATCGATAATATCGCAAACAAGAACTCTTCAAACCCGAAAACGAACAAGTTCATAGAAACAACGATCGCATCGGTCGCCAGCAAGCCAATCGCTGGATTCAAATTAAAGTATTTCTTGAAAATCAGCGGTGGAATCGTTGTGCCACCGCTAGAAGATTGATTTTTATACAAAATCGCTACTCCTAAAGCAAAAATCGCACTGCCAAAAATCACGGAAAGCAGCCGGTCTTCAGCCACCATATATTCTGGGACTAAAGCAATTGCTACTGGAAAAGCAAAACTACCATAAAGGACTTTCAAAAAAGGGCCCTTCCCTAAAAAGGCATAGGCAAGAATAAGCATGAGAATATTCAAGACCATGATCACAGCCGCTCGATCCCAACCGAGTGCTGACTCTAATAAAATACCGATTCCGCTGACACCGCCAGCTGCCACATGATGCGGGCCTAAAAATAAATTGATGCTTGCCGCTAACAAGAAAAGTGCTGCGGTGATTTTTCCATAGGTTTTCAGAATTGTCATTTGTTTCCTCTTTTCTCTGTCATTTTCACAAGTTGATTCCGTCAGTGACCGATTAGCAGCCATTCTTACTCCTCACTATACGCCCATTTGATGTCACCGACAAAATTTATGTTTAGCCAGAGGGAATAACCGGAAATCTGTTGACTGATTGCTTGATTCAATCGTTCTCGCAAGGGATCTTGCCGCCCTACTGTATCAAGAGGAGTTGCAGGTAAAATCACTACATCTAATTCCACAATAACTTGATTACCGACTTTAGCGGTACGTAACACAAAGTCCACCACTTCTTCTGCGCGCAATTCTTTTTCAACGATCGTCATGATCGTTTCTCGCAGTTCTTCTTTTGGGGTAGAAGAAGTCAATTCTAAAATCGCTGCTTTCAACTCTTTTATCGAAAGCTGGATAAAGAATAGGGTGATCCCGATGGAGATGATTGGGTCGACATACATCGCAAAATTCCCATAGGGACTGGC
Source organism: Enterococcus sp. AZ095a (assembly GCF_050546735.1). Lineage (NCBI taxonomy): Bacteria > Bacillati > Bacillota > Bacilli > Lactobacillales > Enterococcaceae > Enterococcus > Enterococcus sp. AZ095a. The sequence continues at coordinate 2,858,830 of NZ_CP172953.1, forward strand.
TTGAATCAGCCATGACACAAGAAATGAACCGACGACACCCAGACTAAAGAAAAAGCCGAAACGCCATTGTTCTAGTTCTACCCAGTAAAAGGGATGAGTCAGTGGTTTCTTTTTTAAGTACAAGTAAAAAGAGAAACAGTAGATCGTACCAATCAGCGAGAAATACAAACCGATTGGATCAATCATGCCATCACTGACGTGTAATAAACTAAAAGCAGATTCAATGATTCCATAAATTGAGATCAGCAAGATGATACTATATTGAATAAAAACAACCAACGGCATCAACGCTTCTTTGCCGAATGGGAAACGTTCAAAGTCTTGGGCTTGGATATATTTTGCCACATACAAAGCAATCAGTGACATCACTGCACCAATCAATGTATAAACACCATCTAACAAGAGGACGTTATAACTGACCAGTAACCCAAAAAGCAAGGCACCGCCGCCATAGATACTCCCAGCGACAATCGATGCCAGCAAAAGTTTGCGTATTTTTTTCTTTTCACTCATGATACTCCTCTTTCTTTTTTTCAAAAAAACTATCAATTTGATTGCATTCTTCTATCTATAAGCCTATCTTCCCATATAAATAACATAAAAAACAGTCAATTTTTTCATACAAAGCGGAAAAAAATAGTATTGCTGTCAATCATTCACTCTATTCTCTAGTGATGCATATTCGATCTTTCTATTCCACTCTTTTTACATTCTGGTGTAAATCCCCTTGACTACGCGGATTGATTCCCTTATCATCAAGGGTAACCATATTCAATCAGAATTTTCAGAATATTCCGTTATATTTTTCATAACGGCGATTCATTGGAAGACAGGGAGGATGAAGAGAGTGAATGAAGCAAAACAAGTCCCATGGACAGGAGAACCAAACCAACGAGCGATCAACTATTTGAATGAAGAAGGCAAAGTGATCGTCTGCCCAACCAAAGTCGGCTATATCATTGCCGTCTCTGATAAAAAAGGGCTGGAACGCAAGTTTTCAGCAAAGAATCGCAAGCGTAACAAACCAGGTGTCGTTCTTTGCAGCTCATTGGAGCAGCTACATGAATTAGCCGAATTAAATGCGGAAACCGCCGCCGTTTATGAAACGTGTTGGAACAATGACGTGTTATTCGGTGCGATTTTGCCTTGGAAAGAATCAGGAAAAGCCTATATCCCAAAAGATGGTTCAGAAGAATTGATGACGGACGTTCGGGGAACCAGCTGTTTCGTGATCAAATTCGGTGTCCCTGGTGAGCAGATCTCAAAAGAACTTTGGGATCAAAAAAAGAAATTGCTTTTCGCCAGCTCAGCGAACCCTTCAGGCAAAGGAAACCGCGGACTTGTTGAAGGGATCGGCGAACAAATCGCGCAAGAAGCCGATCTAATCATTGAAGGCAACGACTATGTTGCATCGATCCAACCAGACAAAACGCTGGAAACCCGCTACGAACAAGGAGTCATGGTTTCTTTCGTTGATAAAGACGGTAACTTGATTCCAGAGCAAGGAGACCAACGCTCCATCACTCCCGCACCTGTCTTGATCCGTAAAGGACTCGATGTTGAAAAAATCCAAATGTACCTTTCTGATCACTTCAACTCATGGGACTATCGCCACGGGGAGTATTATTAATCTTTCATCGTCAACAAAGAACCGAAGAACCAGCTAACGGCCCTCCTATTCAAGGAAAAACGCTCAGCTCGTTCTTCGGTTTTTCAATAGAAAAAAATACTTTTCTTCTATCGTGTTTCTTTCAAAAGCTGAATGATCTGTGCCTGTTGTTTGATGATCGTATCTTGTTGCTTGATTTTAATCCAGTTTTGGTCGATTTGGATAGCTGCTCCGAGATTTTTGTAACTAAGGTTGGGGATCTCCATGAAATGTATTCGGTGTGCAGATAAGTCATTAAAGATCTGAACAGACAGTTCCTCACTCAATTCATGAACCTCTTTTTCTACAATATACTGGTTGATCAGGTCTTCTACAGTCAAACGCTTTTTTCGTTTCTTGCCTTGTGTGCCATTCGAATTTTCAGATTTCTTGTTCGTGCCAAACATTTTTGTTCTCCTTTCGTTAGGTCATCCTTCCTCCATTTTGTGATTCCGTGTCTCTTCTTCAGTGACCAAAATAAAATTGAGCGAAACCTACATACGAACATTTTGTCATAAAATAGCATTAGAATCTACATTTTGTTGTTTTTAAAGATAAAAAAGGAGATAAATTACGATCAGGTTTTCTCTGTCATAGAATTCCAACTCTATTTCTGCTATAATCCCCTCATAAACACATAGGAGGGACTCTATGAAAAAGCATTCCTCAATTGCTTTCTAGGGGACGACGCCAATGACAGTGACTTTGGACTACACTTACTGCTGGGTTGTGGGCTGCCGCAACACAGTGCTTAGCACAAAACGAAAAAACTAAGCGTGGTACGGATTGCGAAATCGCATGAAGCTGGAAGCAGAAGTAATCGTTACGGACGGTGAATGTGTCCCTAGCCAAAGAAGCCTGATGAAGAACGAACGGAACCCTTTTCTCTCAAAAGAAATCATTCTTTTGGAGGAAAGCAAAATGAGAAAAGGTGAAAATACGACCTTTGTTTGTAAAAACTGCAGTACGCCTGTGGCACCCTTGACCAATGGTTCTTACCGCAACCATTGTCCCCAGTGTCTCTACTCGTTACACGTGGATATTCGCCCAGGTGATCGTCAAAATACTTGCCATGGCCTGATGCGACCCATCGATTATCGCCAACATTCCAAAAAAGGCTATCAGCTGCTGCATGAATGCACCCGCTGCAAAAACCAGCAGTGGAATATCGTGGCACAGGATACGCAACAGCCAGACCATTTTATTGAGTGGTTGGTTCAAACCGCTGCGTATCACTAAAAAACCAAAGAAGACTATGCTTCAGGCTGGTCTTTTTTGTTTATCAGAACAACGGACCCCTTATACCACTAACTGCTCATAAACATTGTCGTCATAAGAAGCGCTTGCTTTAACCTAAAAAAACAGCCCGCTGTTTCGTCGATTGGTTGACGAAATTGCGGGCTGTCCTGCTAGTGTCTTCTTGATGATTTTACGTTGGTTTGCGCTTATTCAAAAACGAATTGATTGTGATACAGTTCCGCATAAAAGCCGTCGGCAGCCACCAATTGATGGTGATTGCCTTCTTCAATGACTTTGCCATCCTTCAAGACTACGATGCGGTCGGCATTCAAAATCGTCTTCAAGCGATGGGCGATCACAAAACTGGTTCGACCTTTGATCGCTTCATCCATTGCTCGTTGAATTTTCGCTTCGGTCACGGTATCAACGTTACTGGTGGCTTCATCCAAAATCAACAATTCTGGATTGGTCAAAATCGTTCGGGCAATACTCATCAATTGTTTTTGACCAGTACTGAAAAGATTATTCTCTTCGGTGATCTCCGTGTCATAGCCTTTTTCCAACGTCATAACGAACTCATGGATATTGGCTTGTTTCGCTGCTGCAATGACTTCGGCTTCAGTCGCTTCTGGTTTCCCAAAAGCAATGTTTTCGCGAATCGTCCCTGAGAACAACACGGATTCTTGCAAAACAATTCCCACTTGAGAACGCAGCAGATCCAAGTCTAGCTCCCGGATGTCGATGCCGTCAAAGGTCACAGAACCACCATTCACATCATAGAAGCGATTCAATAGGTTCATGATGGTCGTTTTTCCTGAACCCGTCGGTCCGACTAATGCGACCATTTCGCCTTTGTTGACTGTGATCGACACATCTTTTAGGACCAATTTTTGACTGTCATACCCAAAGTCCACATGATTCAAAGCAACCGCCTCTTTGATGCCCTTCACTTTGATCCCGTCTTTTGGTTTGACCTCATCGGGTTCATCAAACATTTCATTGATTCTGCGCGCACCGGTGATCGCCAATTGAATCATGCTGTAACCAGAAGAGATCTGCATCAATGGTTGGTAATACTGCTGCGAATACTGGACAAAGGTCACAACTAATCCTAAAGCAACGGAACGTTCTAAGTCACCGTTTAATGCTAACCAGCCACCAAAGAAAATCACGATTGCCGTGTTCAACAAGGACATCCCTTGCATCAATGGGAAAAGCAGCCCAGAGTAGACTTGCCCTTTGTAGGTAGCTTCCCGGACTTGTTGGTTGTGGACCAGAAAACCATCAATAGTTTCTTCTTGCAGTCCATTGGTGATGATGATTCGTTGACCACTGATTTTTTCATCAATATAGCCGTTTAATTTTCCGACTTCATCTTGCTGCAGATCGACATATTTGCGGGCTTTTTGGATCACGATCACCGCGATCAACACCGCAATCGGGGTAGAAGCAATCGTTGCCCATGCCAATTCAACGTTTTGACGGAACATCATGATCAAGATCCCCACCATTAAGACTACATTGGTCAGCACTTGCAACAATGCTTGGTTCAGACTGTTTTGGATGTTATCCAAGTCACTGGTGAAACGGCTCAAAATATCACCGTCTTGATGAGAATCAAAGAATTTGATCGTCAATTTTTCCAGTTTATTAAATAAACCGATCCGCATTCTGTTGGTTGATTTCCCCACCACTTGCGTGAACAAGATACTATAGACAAAATTAGCTGCACTGGCTAAGACATAAAAAATCAACAGTTTCCAAATGATCGATAGAAAAGCCGATTTATCATCGACCCCTTGCATCAAACCGCCAACATAATTCGCCAATTCCTGGAACGCTTCTCCGATAAAGACTGGCGCTTGTACTTGCAGATACGTTGCCAGAATCACCGTTACAAAAATGAATAGAAACGACCACTTGTATTGTTTTAAGTAATGGTAGAAAAATTTACTCGCTTTGAACAAATCTGTCATGGTTACTCCTCTCCTTTCTGTGTTGCGAAGATTTCTTGATAGATGGCATTGTTATTGGCTAAAAATTCATGGCTTCCTTCACCAACCAGACGTCCATTATCTAAAACGAAGATACGGTCGGCTTTCACAACAGAGGCAATCTTTTGCGCGATAATGATTGTTGTCGTGTCTTTTAATTGTTTTTCAAACGCTTCGCGAACCAATTTCTCCGAACGCGCATCTAATGCACTCGTACTATCATCCAAAATCAAAATTTTCGGTTCACCGATCACGCCTCGAGAAATCGATAAGCGTTGCTTTTGTCCTCCAGAAAAATTGCTGCTGCGCTCGGAGACCGGCGCTTCAAAACCCGCTGTCAATTTTTGAATAAATTCACTGGCTTGGGCGATTTCTGTTGCCCGAGACATCTCAGACTCTGAAGCATCTTTTTTCCCTTGCCGCAAGTTTTGGGCAATCGTTCCTGAAAAGAGGATCGCTTTTTGCAAGACAAAGGCGACCGTTTTACGCAAGCTTTGTTCATTGACTTCTTTTAGGTCAACGCCGCCAACCCGCACGACACCTTCCGTTGGGTCAAACAAACGGGGAATCAGCTGCGCCAGTGTTGATTTGCCGGCACCAGTCGCTCCTACGATCCCAATCATTTCGCCAGGTTTGATGGTAAAACTGATAGCCGTTAGGGCATTTTTTTCATCCCCAGGGTAACGGAAGCTGACGTTTTCAAAAGCGACACTTCCAGACAATTCTTGTTCTGGGACATCTTGGTATTGCAGATCCGGTTCGGTATCTAGAATCTCTTTGATCCGTTTTAGCGAAACTGCAGCCCGTGAAGTCATCATCATCATCATGCCGCCGATAATGATCGCCATCATAATTTGCATCAAATAATTCATGAATGAGGCAATTCCCCCAATCAAGGTTGGGTCATCTTTCGCTAGATCACTGACAAAGAAAATCGCGCCGACCACTGCTAAGTTGGCCGCCAGCATAAAGGAGGGGATCATTACAGAGAACAGGGTTCCTACAATAATATTATGCTTCGTTAACGTTTCACTGACTTTGGAAAAGCCTTGCAGTTGGTTGTCTTCTTGGACAAAGGATTTCACCACACGAATCCCCATCAAATTTTCTTTGGCGATCCCGTTGATTTTGTCGATCAAGTTTTGGATAATCATAAAGTGTTTCCCCATCCGTGTAAAGGAGAGTGCCGTAATCACTAGAACAGCGATAATCAGTAAGACGATGATCCACCACAGTTGCGGCATGGTTGTCATCGCCAAAATGAAGGCACCGATAAATAAGAACGGGATGCGAAACAACGATTGTAGTGAGATCATCACTAAGTTTTGAATTTGCGTGATGTCATTGGTCAAACGCACCACAAGATTTCCCGCTGAGAAGGTTTCGATATTTCCAAATGAGAATGTCTGGATTTTCCGAAACATCTCTTCTCGAATATCGGCACTAACGCCTTGCGCCACTTTCGCAGAAAAAACCGTGTTGATGATCCCTGCAACAAGTCCTAGCAATGCTAGCCCAATCAACTGCACACCAATTTTTTTCATTTCATCATTGTTTTCAGTAATAATTGATTCTAGCACTTGCTGCAAGAGCTTTGGCTGCCATAATGCAGCAACGACCATTAAAATGACCGATAATAAGGCAATGCCAGTTGCCGCTTTGTACTTTTTGACATGGCGTAAGACCAGATCCATATACGTACCACTCCTTTGTGTTTAGCAGAAAAGACTGCCAAAAAATTTCGGTTGCACAACAATTTACCATGGATCACGACTAGAAACAAGCGAACAAATAAAACAAAAAGAGCTTTCATGAAAGCTCTTTGAAAATATTGCATAAATGTTGGCGAAAATAACGAATAATAAAGGGATTATGATGATCCTCAAGAGGGTCTTCCTTATTTTCTGTCGCTAAATCTTTGACTTACGATTCGCTGTTTTCCAGCTCACTTTTTTGTTTTTTTGTCAGTTTTTGTTTGACTAGATCGTAGGAAACCAAAATCATTTGTTCGATGTTTTCTTCCATCAAGGCATCAGATGCCAACTTGATGGTATTCCAATGGGTCTTATTGGCATAATACCCCGGAATGATGACGTCAGGAAATTGCTCTCGCAGCGTTTCGTTGACCTCGGGCAGATTTTTCAAAGTCAAAAATGCTGTTTCTTCTGCTTGCGGACTCATGATCCCAAACTGTTTTCCTACTAAATCAAAGTAGATTGCATCCCAATCTTCGCGGTAATAGACTTTGGCTCCCGGCAAGCCTTCCCCAAATGCTTGAAATCGCTGCATTTTTTGTGCAATTTTTTCTTCAATCGATGTACTCATTGTGTTTCCCTCACTTTCTACTATCAAAACCGTCATTTTCTGTCTCAATTTTGACAGATTGAATCGCTTTCTGCTCTATTTCCTACTATTATACATGGTTGCCGTGTAAAAAGGGATTTTTTATCAATAACATGTCGCCTGAAAATGACTCTTGAGAGCTGCATGCGGCGTTACATTCATTCATCTGTCTCAGAAGATACAAAAAAACCCCTTATCAGCGAGTAAGATGTACTCGCCAATAAGGGCAATTGATTACTAGATGTCATGGACAAGATTCATTTTAGAATCTTAGTACCAACCATTTGCTTCCCAGAATGCTTTGGCAGCAGACCAAGAACCATAACGTGATGCAACATATTCATCGGCAACCTTTTCTTGGTTAGCAGCTGAATAGTCACCATTTAAGTAAGAGTTGGTTAATTGGTAACGGCCGTAGTATTGTCCGTTTGTCGCTGTGTAAGAACCACCAGATTCTTTGTTTGCGATCCATTCTTTTGCTGAAGCTTCTGAGCCGCTAGCTGAAGAGCTGTAGCTTGAGCTGCTTTGTGTGCTTGCAGCAGCAGATTGTGTGTTGCTTGATTGTGAAGCTGTTGGTTCACTTGGTTGTTGTACACTTGCTGCAGCAGTCGTGTTTGCAGATTCTGTATAAGTGGCAGTGCCATCTGTAGGGATGATCAATGCTTCCCCAACAAAAATCAAGTTTTTATCAGCAATCTCGTTTGCTTCAACGATCGCATTGATCGTATCATCAGAGCTATAACCGTAAAAGTTAGTAGCGATTGTTGATAATGTATCACCAGATTGAACAGTGTATTGTTCGTCTGCAAAGGCGTCTTTCCCACCTAAGAAAAGGCCGAAACCGGCAAGGACAGCTGTACTAAGTAAAACAGTTTTTAAAGACTTCATATAATTAAATCTCCTTCTTTGAAACTCATTTTGCGTCATTTGAGATGACTCAAGCGCATAAACAAGTCTAACACCGAAGAATATTTCATAGGTAAAGAAATCATTACAGATGATTACGAAAACGACAGTTGCCTTACGTTTCGTAAGAATTGAAAAAGACTATCATATCAAGCTTTTCTCTGCTGTAATTTTTAACATTACAGTTATTTTGTTTCTAGGTAAACCAGTTAACCTTAGAAAACCTTTCCTATATTACAAAAAACCCTCTTTTTACACAGACTTGTAACAAAAGAAGGAACGAGACAAGGTCTCATTCCCCATTTACTTCCTATTTTTTCTTCACTGGGATCAATTTATTCATGACGATCGCCGCAATAGCGCTTAAAGCAATCGGTGAATCTAATAAATATTGTAAGAATTGAGGCGCAGATTCTTTGATTTCTGCTGGCATAAACAACAAGCCGATGGCAATAATCAATGGTACCCCGATAATATACAACTCACGCTCGGAAAACTCTTCATTCTTAATGACCCGAAAGCCGCTCAACAAAATAATGACACAGACGACCGCGAACACGCCGCCGATGACAGCAGAAGGTACTGCGTGAATCAAGGCTGAAAGTTTTCCCATAAAGGACAATAGGATAAACCAGACGGATGCCATCACAAAAACTTTTTTACTAGCAACCCCGGTGATCGAAATGATCCCTGCATTGGTAGAATAACCAGTCACAGGGGTCGTTCCTACTAAGGCGGCAACCAAGCAGCCTAATCCTTCGCCGATCACGCCTTTATTGATCTGTTCATCCGTAACAGGTTCTTCTGTCACGGAACTGACCGCATACCAAGTACCTGTTGTTTCTGCTAGGAGCACCATATAGATCACTAGCATCGTTAAGATCGCTGAAACATCAAAGTGCAGGCCATAGTTTAGAAATACCAGTTTTGGCAGACTAAAGAAAGAAGCATCCGCCACCGACTGAAAATCAACGCCCCCCATAAAGGAAGCAATCACGGTACCGATAACCAAAGCAATAATGACCGAACTGATTCGGAAATATTTTCCCATTCCCGGAAAATAATCGCCTAGCATGGAAAACAAAATCAAAATCGCCGCAGTAATCGCAGCTAACAACATGTTTTGATTGGCACTTAGCGTTTCAGTGGCAGGATAGATATTGCTGGTAAAGGCCGTTGGCAGCAATGTCAACCCAACGATCATAATGATCGTTCCACTGACGATCGTAGGAATAAAATGACGAACGATATACTTATAAATGCCCGTAAAACCTAGTAAAATGACTGCTGCGGCACCAACGATGCTGGCACCTAACACCGTGTCCATGCCGTTGGCACCAAAATAAATACCGATGATCGCTCCAACGGGCACAAAGGATGGCCCTTGACATACGGGTAATTTCAAGAAAAAGAGGACTTGGATCAAAGAAGCGATCCCTGCTCCTAAAAAGGTCGATTGGATCAAACCTGATGCATCTGAAGAGGACATCGCCACCGCCGTTGCGATAATAAATGGCGGCACATACACGTCCATTGCCAACACATGCTGCAACCCTAAAAGTACTGCTTGACCAAAGGGAATGTCTTCATTCATTCCGATCGTTAAATGTTTATTTTTCGTTGATTCCACTGTCTCATTCTCCTCGTTTTTCGTGTACTTTTTTTCCTTGGACCCAGACTTGGCGAATATTTTGCATCGTTGCTAAGTACAGGATTTTTTGTAATCTTGCTTCGGGTGAGGTGAACACACCGAAGTCAGGCAAAGGATTTTCTTTTTGTCGCGTATCGATCACTTGTACATCAAACGCATAGCCTTCTTTGATGACACCTACAGGTAATTTCAGTGCCTCACCGCCGCCTTTTGTCGCTAATGAGAACGCATCGATCACGGATATACGAGAATCTGCTACTCCTCGTGTATTTTGGGGAAGCGTGACATCTACGCCATCTTCTAACATTCTCGAAGACATCACAGCTTGTTTGATGTTGTCATACAAACTCGGTGAAAAACCGCCGGAGATATCCGTTCCTAAACCAATCGTGACTCCTTGTTCTTTCAAGCGCTTGATTGGGATCACGCCATTGGCAAAGTAGGCATTTGAGATGGGACAGTGCGCAACTGCGGCGCCGGTTTCGACAAAACGGGCGCCGTCAGCTGGGCTGATGAAATTGCCATGAGCCATCACTGCTTTGTCACGCAACAAGCCGAAATCTTGCAGCACTTCGGTATCCGTTTTGCCAAATCGTTCTTGAACAAAGTCATGTTCCCATTGCCCTTCACTGCAGTGGGTCTGAACATGGACATCATATTTTTCAGCCAATGCGCCTAAGCCTGCCAAGCCTTCATCGGTACAGCTGGGGACAAATCGCGGAGTGACCACAGGATAAACGCCTTGAGGTGCGGTCTTTGCGATTGCTTGTACTTCTTGAATAAAACGTTCTGTATCCGCTAACGCCTCTTCTGTTGACGCGTCCCGATAAAAAGCAGGATTGGCTTGGGGATCGTCCATAACGACTTTTCCGACTAATCCCCGTTGACCAAGAGTGGCACAAGTCTTCGCCAATTGAAGGCTCGCTTCTAGATGGACCGTTGCAAAATAAAGAACCGTTGTCGTTCCTCTTGCCAATAGCTGTGCCACCAAATCTTGATAGACAGCTTTGGCAAATGCCGGATCGGCATATTTTGCTTCCAGCGGAAACGTGCATTCATCTAACCAAACATTTAACGGTTCATCTAACGCGATTCCTGCTTGCGGCCATTGCGGTGCATGGACATGCAGATCGACAAACCCAGGTAAAAAACACTGGCCTGCAGATAATGCCTGCAGATTCTCTGATGCTTTCGCCAGCTCTGACTCATACCCTTGATCTGTTTTAGCAGTGACTTTCGTGATGATCCCTGCGTCATCGACTTGAATCAAAGCTTCTTCTATATATTCTAGTTTTCCATCAGTTGGCGTATGGAAAACATCTCCTTTAAAATAGTGAATGGTTGCCATTTGTTTGATTTCCCCCGTTCTCTAAGACATTGTCAGGAAAAAGCCGTTCATTTAATGTTCCTTTTTCACTAACACGATGTTCTTATTTTAACGCTATTCGAAAATAGTGCAATAAAATTCACTATCATAAAGAAAGATAAAACGATAAACGTTCGGTTTTTATGCGATTTCAAAAAAAGACACCGTCTAGAAATAAGACAGTGTCAGTTAACGACGCTTATACTTTTGTTTTCTTTAGTTGCCGATAAAATACCACCAGTCCACCTACTAGCAAACAGAGTACTCCTGCAATCGAGCCCCATTTTGCTGGCTCTAAAAAGCTTTGGATCCTTGAGGTCTGATTCGTTGCCGTCGTTCCTGATAGCTGAAACAAGAAAGCCAGCGGCTGATGTTCAAAACGAAGAATAACAAATAGGAGTGTCATCAAAAGAAATTGATGTACCAGACTCCCTTTGCTTTGTGTGGCATACTTGGCTAAGCTCTGCTGTTCAATTGCTTCGGGTTTTGCCGCCAAATACTGTTTCGTGAGCCATTGATTCAATCCCGCATTAAAGAAGCTAATGACAAATAAACTTATTGGAATCAGTGTGTCGCTGCTGAACAGAAGAACACCTGCCATCAGCCCAAGTAAATATGTTGGTACCAGCTGTTTTTCTAAACGATGAGCGAGTTTTCCTCCGAGAAACATGGCACCAAAAAGGCCCAGTGCATAAGGCAAGTAAACGTGAGTACTAAGCGCTTGTGCCCCAAATCGACCGGTAACATAGACCGAGCCGAAAAGAAAAAGAAAGTTACCGATCACTCCCCGAATAAAGGTGAGGATGTTCAAGTGAAGCGGCTGTTTCCACGAGCGGCTGCGTTTCGTTAAAGTGATCAGCAGCAAAGCAAAGAGAAACAAGAAGCCAGTAATCGCCCACTCAAACAGGGCATTCGACTTGATCAGCCTTGCTGCTCGCAAGCCAAACAGTAAGAGAAAGAAAAAGAAATACAACAAAAATTGCTTGTTGAATAACTGGTTGCGCTGCATCAGCGGTCTTTTCGGTAGGTTTTTGAAGGTTTGACTACTCTTAGCCGCCAGCACAAAGAGTGCAAGATAACTGCCAAATAGACCAATGCCTTGAAGGTCATCAGGCAACCGTAAGGCAAACAGTAAAACAAAAAGAAAGAACAGCGCCTCCTTCCAATCATTTTTCAGCGGCTGTTCAGTGAGCTTGGCTTTTTGTCGTACCATCAGATCAGCTGGCGGCAGCCAAGAAGCACTGATCCCCAACAAACCAGCAGCTGGCAAGAGTGCCACGCTCCACCAGGTGCTCAAGATACCTACCAATGCGCCGGCGCCGCCGATCAAGACACTTGCTGCTAACAATGATGGTGCAAAAAGCGCCGTAAGCGTCTGTAAGAAAAAGACCCCTGTCATGCGAAAGGTATAAAAGAGCGCAAAGGCTAATGCTGCACTTAGCGACTGCTCTTTGCTCAAAGATAAGAAATAAAGATACGGGATGATCGTGATCGTATTGCTGATGATCAAAAGTGCGGTATGGGATTTTAAAACTTTCATCGTCCGACTCCTTGCCTTGATTTAAAGTTCCATCTTTCTTCTATCCTACACTTTCAAGCAATCCTGTCAACTTGCGTGCCAAATTTAAGCAAAAAGAAACCAAGTGTATTGTCAAAAGACTGACACTTCGTTTCTTTTTCTTATTGCGATTTTCGGCTAGGAGCCAGTAGACTGAATCGTTTGCTTAATTGCCTGAATTTCTTCATACAACCCTTGAAACTCTTTTGCAAGCTCACTCATGATGTCTGCGCTCATCAAAAGATCTTCCGCATGACTTAATAGTAAGGACATCCAAACTTTGTCCCCTTGAGCTTCTTGTTGAACTAACTTCCGATGTGCCAAATGGGCTTCATGATAGTGTTCTTTTCCTTTTTCGATTGCTTGCAGTGCAGCCAGATTCTGGGCTTCTCTTCCTTTTTGAATACTTTCAAAAAAGCAACTTCTTGCCATACCCGCTTGCGAGATAATCTGAAAACAAATTTGTTCTTTTTCTTCCATTCTACTCTCCTATTAGTTCAAGTGCTTGTTCCAATGCTTTTTTTCCATCCATCATGCCATAGGTGCGCATGTCGATACTGGCTGCTGGACAAGCAACTAAGCCTTGGACTTCATTTAATCGGTAAGAAACTTGCGGTCCTAACAGTACGCAATCAGCATCTTTTGCTGCAGTCGTGACCGATTCAATGGAGAACGCATCGATCGCCACCGCTTCTCCTTTTTCTTGCGCTGCTTTCTTCATATTATTTACTAAGACGCCAGTAGACATGCCGCCAGCGCAAACTAACACTATTTTTTTCATCATTTTTCCTCCATTTTCTCGTTATTTGTTACTCAACGACTGCCGCTTGGGTTTGCAGATTCTTTTCTTCAGCTAGTGCTGCTTTGTCTTGCAGACGCATAAAAGGGATGTAGATGATGATACATAAGACAAATTGGATCAATTGTGCAATGATCCCTTGCCAGCCATTCACTAAGAAGCCACCGAAAATAATCGGAAATCCAGTTGGGATATTGACTCCATTGTGGTAAGGCAAAAAGCCGACAATTGTTAAGAGATATGCTGACAACACGGAAACAGCCGGTGTTACCATCAAGGGAAGCAGCATTCTGATATTCATCACCTGAGGAATCCCAAATTTGATTGGCTCAGAAATACCAAACATGGAAGGGATCAATCCAATTTTACCAACAGCTTTTAGTTGCTCTGATTTGCAGCCAAAAATAGCCAGTAAAGCGACTGCAAATGAACGAGCCCCGCGATTGTTCAAAATAAACCCAATCGTAAACAGATGTGGTAATGCTTGGCCGGCACTGTACGCCGCCAGATTATCAAGCCCTGGTTGGTAAAAGACCAACATCAAGATCGGATAAACAGCCAACACTCCGTGAATGCCAAAGAACCAAAGAAATTCGATAAACGCCACAATGATCATACAAGCAAAAATATTCGCTCCTAATAAGGTCAATGGAGCTTGTACCCAAGTATAGATCATATCTGTCAGTGTGCCGTAAGGAGTTGCCGCCATACCCACGTAAATGATGCCCATAATGGCTGAAACAATAATTGCTGGCACGATCGCTGCAAAGGATTTGTTGACGATCGGCGGTACCGAATCCGGCATTTTGATCATCAAATTCTTCTGTACACATAAAATGTAAATTCTGGCACCCAACAATCCGCCAAACATGGCGACAAACATCCCACCGGAGCCAAGGGTCGACAACTCCATCGTACGGGTTTCTTCTAAAGTCGAAATCGGACTCAAGATCAAAAATGATACCAAACTCATGATACCGGCATTTAGTTGATCCGCATTTAAATGCTCGGCTAATTTATAGCCAACTAGAAAGGCGACATAAACGGAAACGACATCGATCGTCATCGCGTTGACTTGGGTTAATAATGCTTTCAAACCAATTTGTTCCATTATCTGTTGCGTTGCCCCAATGTCGATCGCATTGATCAAGGAGGCAATGGAACTGATCATCATGACGGGCATTAAGCCCATCATTGCATTGGCAATGGCTTTCATATAAATATTGTTTTGTACTTGAACGGCTGCAGCTAGTATTTTATCTTTCAGTGTATTCATAAGGTCCTCCTTCACTTAATCCCGCAAGTATTTATCTTTAAGTAGCTGGATTTTCTGCTGTGAAAAACCCAGTTCTTCTTTTACATATGTTTCAATCCCCCCATGAGCCTCAATCAAATCCAAAGCGGTTTGTAAAAAACACCGATCAGCTTCTTTGAAGTATCGCATTGCTGCCACAAAATCGGGGTTGTTCGTTTCTTCTTGTATCTGCTTGAGACTCTTGGTATTTTTCTCCCTTTTGTACTCGTTGGTCAGCAGGTAATCTTCCATGACCTCTTCATAACTGACACCCAACAGTAACTGAATCAGGGCAACGCCATACCCGGTGCGGTCTTTGCCACCACGGCAGTGCTGAACCACTGCACCTTCAGCTTCCAAATGAATGGCCAATACTTCTTTGAAAACGGTCTTGCATTGACTGTTTTCAACAAATTCATAATTTTGCCGAATCATCAATTCTTTTGCAACTTCGGCGGTGATTTTTTCTGCAGAAAGCGCCATTGGCTCCCCTTCTTCTGAAGAAGCTAAAGCAGCAATATCAGCAATTGGCGTCAAATAAAGTATCTGAGCATTCCCAATGGGTTTGTCTTCATTGTCTGCTCTTTCTTGGGCATTGCGGTAGTCAATAATTTTCTCAATTCCCAGAGCTGCTAATTTTTTCTGATCAGCTTCTGTCAATTTGCTCAATTCGTCTGAGCGGTATAGTTTTCCAGTCACTACGTATTTGCCCTCTTTGGTCCGATAGCCGCCAAAATCGCGAAAATTATACGCACCTTCTAAGGTTACTTTTTCATTTGTCATACACTACTCCTTTAAATAATTAATGAACGTCATAAAGTCCGTTGTCGCAGCTAGTTTGTTTACTTTATCCAACGAAGAACATTGTTTGATCAAATGATCATTCAGCGGTTTCACTTTTAAGTGATCTTGTTCAGCAATCACTAATAAGAAAACGAGACGAACCGTCTGTTTGTACCAGAACACTGGCTTTTTCAAGTTTGCAACGGCAATCACCGTTTCTGCACCAATCAGCGCATTGGGATGAGGGAAAGCGACTGACGGTAAGAAATCGGTTCCAAAAAAGGCTTCTCGTTCAAAAACCAACGTTTCAAAATTCTCAGGCATTGAATACTGTTCTTTGATTTGTTGGCATAAAAAATGCAACACCGCTTCTTTTGTTTCAAATTCATGTTCACAGATGAATAACGATTCCTTAAAGTAGTTCAAAAGCACTTCTTCTGTGAAGACAGCGGCCAATGCGGCTTCGATCTTTTTGATCATATCCGGTTGCATAAAATAATCAACACTCATAACAGGAATCGTTCCTTCGTAAGGAAGTGGAATCGAAGAAAAGATAAAATCGAACTCCTGCTCTTCGATCATTTGCAAAAATTCATATGGATTGCATACCGTGACTTTCTTGATATAATTGCGAAAATAAAACTCAAATTTCTCTTTAAGGAAGGTATTGGCCGCTCGGCCTAGGTCATTGACCACTAAAATATACTTGCGCTGTGTTTGCGAATTTTTCTTATTTAAAGCCACATCAAAGTGCATCGCCAAATAGCTGAGTTCATGATCACTGATGGTCTTTTCAAATTGCTTTGCAATGACTTGACCGGCAATGATGGCTAAATCATAAGCGACATTACAGTGTACCTTCACCTCATTCAACAAAGGATTTTTCAGCTCGATCCCCAATTCGATCCGATCGATCAGCGGAGCAAAGTGCAACATCAACATCGTTTGCAGATCCAAGTCTTTGCTGAAATCGATTTGGCGGCTTTCCTTGATCGCTTTTAAAATTTTGCTGACCAATTCTGCTGCTTCATCTGAAACAGTCATCTTTTCATTTCTAGGGACTACTCGTTTGCCAACGATTTGCCCTAAAACATAATTTCGCTCGTATTCGGTAAAATGTACAGCACACTCTTTTTCAATTCTGGCGATGATTCGCTCTCCTAGTAATGTCTGCTCATCATTGGTCCTGCCGCTGATCGGTAGGTTTCGATCTAAGTAGCGGCCGCTTTGCATGCGTAAGACAGCGATCGCTAAATGATTCACCAGATTGTTCAAAATAGCCTCCGACATGGGGTAGGCTTTTTGCGAAAACTCCGTCGAAACGATCGCTTTTATCTGCTGGTGAAGAAGCGACGGTGTATCTTCGCTGATTGTGCCCTCTTCTAACTGCTTGATATGGGTTCTTTGCAAATAATTACTAGCCATAAACCGTCTCAAGTCAAATTCGCTACCGCTAAGTTTCATTCCGTAATACGGCTTCGTTTGAATGGAGAGCTGGTAATGGCTTAGTATCCGTCGCAGCTTTTTCAATTCTTGAGATAGCTTACTCTGAGAAATGAATAAGCGTTCGCAAAGCATTTCGGATTTAATATACGTTTCTTCTTGAATAAAGAATTCAATAATTCTAGAAACAAAGTCGTCATTGTGGGACGCTTGTTCTTTCCTTCGCTGAAAAGCTTCTTCGTTCGTTATTTGTAAATACAACCCACTCCCTTTTTTCGCTTGAATCATACAACCGTATCGTTCTTGATGCTGGTTGATTTCTTCTGCATAACGGCGAACGGTTTTTCTGCTAACACCCAACTCGGCAGCAGCCGCTTTACTCGTCATAAAACCGTCATGCTCCGAAAGTGTTCTTAACAACAATAGGCTTAATTTTTCCATCTCTCTCTCCCTCGCTTACTAGTTTAGAGTCAAACCCAAGCAACCTCCATAGGTATATCTTCCCTTTCATTAAGGGAAATTTCTACAAGAAGTTGCTTGCCTTGTGCTTTGCTTCTTATCAAAAAAACGAATGGTCGTGACTTTCACTTTGTTGTTGCCACATATGACCGACCAATTTGTTTGAGTTTTCTTCTCCACAAAAAAAGACATGATCTTCACTCAATGAAGGTCATGTCTTTTTTATTTAGCGAACCTCGCTGATTTTCTCTACCGACTGTCGCACTTTTAATTGATGGGGACTAATTTTTCGATGGCTCGTTTCTGCTTGATTGGTGATGATGTCTGCTAGTAATTCAGCTGCTTCATAACCGATTCGTTCCATATCTTGGGCAACGGTTGTTAATTCAGGCGTTACGTAGCTAGCCAAAATAATATCATCGAACCCGATGACCGAAATATCTTCAGGAACCCGCAAGCCCATGTCTTTGATTCCTCGTATCGCTCCGATTGCCATAATATCACTAGCACAGAACAGTGCAGTGATTTCTTGATTATTTTCTAACAGATTTTTACAAATCAAATAGGCAATTTCTTCTTCATAGTTGGCGTACTGGATATACGACTCATTCACTAACAAGCCATGCGCTGCCAAAGAAGCGCGGTAGCCTTTTTCTCTAAGTTCACTGACATTGGCATCACGACTCCCGTTGATCATGCCAATTTGTCGATGATTATTGGCAATCAAAAAATCCACAGCTTCTTGCGCCGCTTTTTCATTGTCAA
The DNA here is from genome assembly GCF_050546735.1 of Enterococcus sp. AZ095a. NCBI lineage: Bacteria > Bacillati > Bacillota > Bacilli > Lactobacillales > Enterococcaceae > Enterococcus > Enterococcus sp. AZ095a. The sequence goes on from NZ_CP172953.1 coordinate 2,877,078, forward strand.
TCGAAACCAAGCCGATCTTAGGATTGTCGATTTCCATATCAATCAGAACTGTCGGCAAAGAGGTTTGCTGTACTTCCTGGTAGTAAGGATCGGTGGTTTTTAACCCTTGGATCACTACACCAGTGATATTGTGCTCATTGCAGAACTGACTAAACGTCTTTTGCTTTTGTTTCTCAGTACTTGTCCCATAAAAGACAAACTCAAAATCTGACTGATCCGTATAACGATAGACCCCATTCAACACTTCCAAAGGCATCGTTGATTTTCGGTTGAAATTCAACTCATTTAAAATCAAGGCGATGGTTTGTTGTTTCTTCGAAGACAGTGTCCTTGCTGCCATGTTTGGGGAATAGTCTAATTCTTTCGCTATTTTTAAAATTTCTTGCTTGGTTTGTTGGTTGATATCACTATACCCGTTAAAAACTTTGGATACAGTCGCTATTGATACACCGGCTGCCTTTGCCACATCGCGAATCGTTGTTCGCATTTGCTATCTCTCCTTTATCCAAATACCACCATCAGCCTTCGTAGCGAGCAATTGGGTTGTCTCCGCTAACTGACAGTCAATATCGCGATCCTTTAAACTGATTTTAACAGGTTCTCCTTGATAAAAGAGCGTAAATTTTAGTTCTTTTATTTTCTGTGGCAAATGATTCGCTAATCGCAGGCCTTGATCGTAATACAACCCTGCAAAACCGTAAATCAAGCTCAGCCAGCTTCCCCCCATATTTGCTGCGTGAATGCCATCGACAACATTTTTTTGGAGATCCGTTAAATCCATCAAAGCCGTATCCATAAAATAACGATAGGCTTTTTCAGAATCCCCAATTCGACTCGCCATCACGCTAAAAATAGAACGAGACAAGGAGGAATCATGCGTCGTCACTTGTTCGTAATAGTCATAATCTTTTTTTAATTGCTCAAGACTGAAGTCTCCTGTATAGAGCATTTGGGCTAAAACCGTATCGGCTTGCTTACAGACTTGATGTTTGTAGATGACCATTGGATGATAATGCAGCAGGAGAGGATACTTTTCAGCAGGTGTAGTTTCAAATGGCCAGACTGCTTGTTCTAAGAATCCATCGTCTTGCTTCGTAATCCCTCGCTGTTCATCGTAACCAAAGTACATTAAGTCGGCTGCTTGCTGCCAAGCACTAATTGTTTCTTGGTATTTACCATACCGCTGTGCTAACTCAATGGCATAATATAGATTATTTTGAACCATTTTATTCGTATAAAAATTATTATTAACAAGGGCACTGTACTCATCAGGTCCAGTCACTCCATTGATGCAAAAGGCAAGTTTGCCCTCTTTTTCTACTAGATCGCCATAGCTCAACCAGAATTTCGCCGTTTCAAAAACAACTTCACTGCCAACCGTTTCGATGAATGCCTGGTCGCCAGTCACTCGTTCATACAATTGGAATGCATAAACGATATCCGCATTGATATGGACTTGGGCAGTTCCCGCTGGATAATAAGCACTCGTCTCATTTCCATCAATTGTTCGCCAAGCAAACAAAGCACCCTCTTGGCTTAGCTCCTGCGCCCGTTGTTTGGCTTGCGGCAAGATCTTCCCGCGATAGGAAAGCAATGCCTTGGCTATTTCAGGGTTCGTGAAAATAAAAAATGGCAACAGATACATTTCCGTATCCCAGAAGTAATGCCCTTCATATCCCTCGCCAGTCAATCCTTTGGCTGCGAAATTTGTTCTGCCGTCTCGCCCCGCACCTTGATTCAAATGAAACAAATTGAACCGAATGCCTTTTTGAAGAACTGGATCTCCTTCGATTTGGATATCACTTGCCGCCCAAAATTGCTGATAACTTTGTTGCTGCTCTTGCAAGAGAACTTCAAAATCGGCTAACTCTTGGTTAAAAGGTGTTTCGTGATTTTGATTATCTTCAAGTAGTTTCATTTGGAAAACCGTCGTAAGCGTTTCCTCTGCTTGTACTTGCTTTTCGCCATTGATCACTCGAATTGCTATACTTCGTTGACTATTTTCAGCAGTCCAAATCGCATAATCCTGATAATCAGCTTTTCGTAAGTGATGTGCTTTACTAGCAACCCGAGGATCATCTGTTTGAACAATTGCTGCTTTTTGTTCTAACGGATGTGTTATGGAAATTGGCTCTGAGAAATTGGTGTTCTTAATTTGATACTGACAGACGTAAAGTTCACTTCGTGTCACAGAGGCAAACGACTGCATCACCAATTCAAAAGTTTTACCTAGTGGCGTTACTACTTTATAGGATTCATCCAACACGCCTTTTTCCAAATCCAAAGTCATTTGTATAGGCTTTACTTGCCATTCTGAAGCACTAGAGTCCTCGTCACCAATCTGTAAACGTACGCCTCTTAGATTCGGCAGCTTGATGATCGTCTGATGCTCTTTGGCATAGCCGTATGCCCATTCACCATATTGGATCGGCTCACTATCAAAAAAGCCATTAACAAAGGAGCCTGGGTTTCCCTCGTAAAGCTCATTAACTTTTAAAGGATGCCCTGCCCGCACGCCAATTTGACCATTGCCAACTGCAAACAATGTTTCTAAGTATTCAGGGGTTTGATGAGAAAGTTCCTGTGCTCTTACTTTAAATGAATCATTTTTCGCCATCCATTCGCACTCCTTGTAAGAAATATTTGTTGAACAGCAAGTAAATGATCACAATGGGAATGATCGTGATCACACTTGCCGCCATCGTCTGATCCCATCGTACACCACCATTTCGACTTTGGAAAGTCTGCAACCCTAGAGTCAAAGTATATTTACTTGGCGTGGTCAAATAGAGCATTGGTTTCATGAATTCATTCCAAAAGCCCATAAAAATAAAGACAGCTTGTGTTGCGATGGATGGTTTTGCTAATGGCATCACGATACGAAAGAATGTTTGAAATCTGCCGAGACCATCGATTGCCGCAGCTTCTTCCACATCTTTTGGAAAAGATAAAAAGAATTGACGCATCATAAAGATATTCCCGATGTTGATCGCAGCTGGTAAAATCAACGCTGAAAAACTATCTAACATTCCTAGATTCATCAAGATTAAGTAATTTGGAATCAACAAAACCTGAGCTGGCACCATCATCAATGCCAAAAATCCATAGTAAATTCGTTCACGCCCCGGAAAATTTAATCTTGCTAAGGCATAACCTGCCATCGTATTTAATAAAATATTGATGGTCGTTCCAATAACGGATATAATCACGGAGTTTAGAAACCAGCGCATAAACAAAGAAGAGCGCCCCAAGACATATCGAAAATTGTCTAAAGTAAACTCATTGGGGATCAAACTCATATCCCCAGAAACAATTTCTCTATAGGGTTTGAAAGATGCAGCAATTGCCCAGACAAAAGGATAAAAGGTCAGTACTGCATAAAGAATCAAGATCGTATAGAGCAAGATCTTTAAAATTTTTGTTTTCTCTTTTCCTCTCACGGACGTTACCCTCTTTCTTTGTTCAATTTTTCTGCTAAAAGTGACGTGATAAAGATAATAATTGCTAAAACGATCGCTAATGCTGCCGCATACCCCATCGTGTTCATTTGTCCAAAGGCGTATTGGTAAATCATTAGTGACAAGGTCAGAGTCGAATTGTTGGGTCCCCCTGATCCGTTCGAGAAGATATACGCCTGGTCAAACATCTGAAAGGTACCAATGATCCCCGTCAGCAGTACATAGGTAGTGATTGGGCGTAGATAAGGAATCGTGATATACCGTAATTTATCCACGGTTGTCGCACCATCGATCTCTGCTGCTTCGTACAAAGAATGAGGCAGATCAACTAAAGAAGCCAAATAGATCGTCATATAATAAGGCACGGTCGACCAGATATTCATTACCATAATCACTTTCAACGCATAGGCCGGTTCTTGTAAAAAATTGATTGGTTCTGAGTAAAATCCTAAATTCATAAATAAGTCATTGACTGGACCGTAAATATTAAAAATAAACATAAAGATGATCGTCAATGCTGAACTAGAAGTTAAAGTTGGCAAAAAATAAACCATCCGAAACAGTTTCTTCCCCTTGATTCCTTTGCTGCTTAAAATATACGCGATAATCAAAGCAAAAATCGTTTGTAACGGAACGACGACCAAGGCAAACGTGGCCGTATTTCTAAGAGCGATTCGCGCTTTTTGATCGGTGAAGATACGTAAATAGTTTTCTATCCCTTTAAAAGAAAATGTATTGGTAAACAAATTGACGTCGTTGAAAGATAGATAAAAAGCAAAGAGAACAGCTAAGACGAAAAAGATTCCTACGACAATGATTGCTGGAGCCAGAAAGAGCCACGCTTGTCGGATTTCTTGCCATTGGCTTTTTGTATAGTTAGTTTTTTTTCGTTCCATCATGTTGTCACCTTTCCCAAAAGAAAAGAGAGAGGAGTTCCTCTCCCTCGTTCAAATTCAGACTAGTTTGCTGTAATATCTGCGTTCGCTTGTTCATCAGCAGCTTCCATTGCTTCTTCAAAGGTCATGTTTCCATTTAAAGCATTCGGTAAAAAGTTTTGATAGGCTTTGTTGATCGTATCTAAAGTGGTGCCCTTTTGCCAAATCGTTGCATAATCCCAAGCCTCTAGGTGAACATTCAAGTCACTGTTTTCTGTGATTTTGGCCGCATCTGCTACATCTTGACGACTAGGTAATGTCCCGGTTCCTTCAACCCATGCTTGCATACCGCTTTGACCAGTAGCGTGTTGAATCCATTTATCTGCCAAGGCACTTTTTTCAGTCCCAACATATTTTCCCCAACCGACAGAAAACATCATTGACCCTTCCGTTCCTTTATACGTTGGCATTTCTTTTACAACAAAAGGAATATCAGGAAATTCTGTCTTAAGTGTCTCATACACCCAGTTTCCTTCATCCATGATCGCAATTTTTCCAGAACCAAAAGCTTCGCCGTTCCAACCTGTTCCGATATCTTGCGGTGTAACAGCTGCTTTCGTATCGACCAACTCTTTTAAAATCGAAAGATTATCAACTACTGCTGGATCAGCCAAATTAGCCGTCCCATCTTCATTGATTGGTTGAGCATTTTCACGCGTTGCAAGATGATAGTTGCGAGCCATATCTTGGTTATAGCTCATGGCAAAAACATTTCCGTCACCATACGCCTCATTGATTTTTTCTTGGAACGACGGCAGCCACTCAACATACGCTTCAAGTGTGTCTGGCACTTCATCGATCGACACACCCGCTTCTTCAAAAATCGCTGTATTGAAATAGAGTGCTAAAGTTGACATATCTTTGGGAACAGCCTGCAGTTGTCCATCCGAAGTCGTAAAAGCATCGATCAAGCTATCATAAAACTGCTCACTTTCAAAATTAGCCGGATCCAGCTCTGCAAGTGTGCCATTCTCTGAGAACCATGGGAACATATAGGCATCCACGTAAAAGACATCTGGTGCCGTTCTACCAGCCATGTCAGCTTGAATTTGGGTATTATAATCGGTATATACTTTCTTTTCAACTGTAGCACCCGTTGCTTCTTCAAAAGATTGGATCATTTCATCCAACGATTTTTCTTCTGCCTCGTTGCCACCCCAAACACCGATCGTTAACGAATCCCCCGTGAAATCCGTCTGATCTGTCGAACTACTGGTGTCTTCGTTTCCACCACAAGCTGCCAGCACCACTGCTCCAGACAATAGAAGCCCTGTTCCTACTACTTTTTTCCATCCAGTCATTTTATTTCCCCCTAAAAAGTGATTTTGATTTGTTCTTCAAGCAGATAAACCTTATCAAAAGCGATAAACTCAATCGCTTGCTCCCCATGGTTGGTGACCGTAAAACCTTCCTGTGTGACCTCAATCTTTAATGGCTGTTGGTGCCACATAATACCAAATTCAAGTGCTTCCCAAGCCTTTGGTAAATGTGGTTCGATTCTTAACTGGCCGTCTAAACAACGGACACCACCATAGCCGAAGACCGTCATTTGCCAAATACCGCCGAGTGATGCTGCATGAATCCCTTCATTGGAAGACAGCATATTTTCTCCCATATCAATGTTGATTGCTTGTTGAAACAAATCATAAGAAAGTGCTATTTCCCCTAAATCAGCAGCGAGGATGGCATGTGTCGATAAGGATAAGGAAGAATCATGCAACGTTTTCGGCTCATAGTAATCCCAATTCAACCGTTTCTCTTCTTTTGGAAAAAGGTTCTCAAATAAGAACAAGAGCAAAAGAACATCCGCTTGTTTCGAAACTTGCATCTCGTTGACCTGTTCTAAGTTATACTCATGGAACAGTGTGCCTACTTGCGAATCATTTTTATATTTCGTGAGATCGATCTCTTTTTTCGTCAAATAGGTATCATCTTGCGGGATGATTCCCGCTTCATTCGGTTGCGGTAAATAAATAGCAGCTACTTTTGCTTGCCATTCTTGATAAGCTTCATTTAATGGTAATTTTTCAGCTAGTTTCGTAAATTGTTCTGGCTGGTTCTTTTTCAACTCTTCATACAATGAAATAGCTAATTGAATGTTCCAGTGCGCAGTATGATTCGTGAAAGCATTATTATCGACATGCTCCTTATATTCATCTGGTCCGACTACGTCTAAAATTTCAAAGCGCTGGTTTTCTTCGGACCACTCTAAACGACTCGCCCAGAAGATCGCCGTATCAAAAATCACTTCATAGCCTTTTTCCCATGCAAATTGTTGATCATTCGTTACATCAATAAATTGTTTGATGCCGTAGGTGACATCGCTGGTAATATGCTGTTCAATAAATCCTGACCAAATTTTCGTTGGTAAGCCCGTAAGGATATCCGCAGCGCCCCAAACTGGCGTAGTCTCACCATCTTCAGGCCAAGCAGCTTCCCACGGAAATTGGGCGCCTTGATAGCCGTTCTCAGTAGCTTTTTTATGGGCACCATCCAAACCTAAATAGCGATAAGTCACTAATTTTTTGGCGATTTCTGGGTGTGTGAAGGTAAAATATGGCAGCATAAAAATCTCTGTATCCCAAAAGGTATGTCCTTTGTACCCTTCCCCAGATAGGCCTTTGGCACCTATGTTCATGCGTTCGTCATGGGCTGGTGTCATCACATGTAGATGATATTTTGCAAAATGAATCGCTAATTGATCTAGTGTGTTCTCTGTCTTGATTTTGATTGGAAAGACGGACCAGACTTCTTTGTCCCATGCCGCTGCTGAAGCTTTTGCTAATTCCTGATAGCCGTTTTTGCGAATCTCTTTCAGCTCTTCAAGGGCAATCTTCTTCAAATCTTGTGGTGTCTTTCCTAAATGCTCTTTATCGATCGTGGTATAGACAGAAGAAAACTTCTCAAGCTTCAACGTCTCATTAGGTGCCAAGGTTTGCCAGTAACGATTGTAGATTTTCCGTCTTCCCATCTCGATCCGCTTCTTGGTTCCATCATAGCAATCTTCTGTTTTTTCTAGATTATGTGCTGTCGAAAGAACAAAGGCGATCTTAGATTGAGTGGTCTTTGGCATCATTTGTAAGAAACGATTTTCTGTTAATGATTTGTCACCTTCAGTAAAATGCTGTGAGCCGCTATTTGTCTTTTGTCCGTCAATACCAGAAATAATTTCCAACGTGACTTCTTTTCCTAAATTTTCGACCAGCACTTGTTGCGCAAACACATGCTTTTGGGCAAAGGAAACACATCGCTTAAAGGTCAGTTCGACATTAATCTGACCATGTTTCCATTGAAAGGAGCGCGTGAGTTCCCCAGTTCTCAAATTTAAGACACGTGAATAGTTTGAATATTTGCCTTTTGATAAATCTAATCGTTCGCCATCAAAAAGGAGCTCCATTCCAATCATATCCGGCACATTAGGAAGCTCAGTCACTTCATTTTCGTCGAATTTATTAAAGGTTCCTGCAACAAAAAGATTACGCGTTTCGCCAACATATTTCTCTTCTGTCACAGAGCGCATCCCCAGATACCCGTTGCCCAAACACATGATGGCTTCTGCTTTGCCTAACCATTTTGTATCAAAGGTCTTTTCCGTAATTTTCCAAGGGTCTTCTTTTAAATACTGCATCGCTGTCTCCATTTTTTCCTCCTATTTCTTCAGAAAACGTTTTAGTTTCTTTCAAAAATTTTTTATTTATAAAAATAGTTATTGGACCGAAACAAAAGTACAATCAAGCCCATGAAATAACTACCAATTACTAGGACAATTGCTGCGTTAAGAAACACCCATCCTACGATCAAGTGGAGTGGCGCATAGTAAGCATAATCTCTAATTATTTTTGCGGCTTGGTATTCGTTTCGCCACTTCCAAGCAATAAGACTAGCACTAGCCCAAGCAAAAATAACTAACAAAAGTAGCGCTTGTGTATTGATCTCCAATAAAGGATTCCCTGTTAACAACTCATCGAAGGAGGTTTCGTTCATACTGATCATTCCCCTGTTTCTTATTGAACCCCACTACACTTTGTCCTAAAATGTCGTGTAACGTTTTTTTCGTACCTAGATAGAGGAAGAAAGAACCAGTGAAAAACAACCAACCGATCATTGGTAAAAAGTAGAGCAATTTTGCTACTTCCCTCATTCCTACAGTTAATAAATTACGTTGATTCGTAAAAACAACGAGTTTCGCAAAATGTTTGCCAATCGTTTTCCCCTCAAAACTACTCAAACAAATCATGTTGTAGACCACAAAGAGAAGTTGTGGCAAGACAATCGTTACTCCAGCAGGTACCATTAGGAGATAGCTAAGCATGGTACTTGGTAAAAAAATGATCATGCAATCAATCAAAAATGCTAGCAATCTTAGTAACAGCATATTTGTCCCCCTTTTTTCGAAAACCTTTTCGTTACATCCACATATTACCAGACATCTTTCCTCTATTCAAGCGTTTTCATAAAAAAATAATGTTTATTTTTTCCGATTTCCTAATGGAAAATCGCGTAAATACTAAAACGTTTTAGATTGTCTGTTTTTTTGCAAGCGATTTGGTTGGGAACCAGCTTTACTTGTGATACCATGAAGCAAATACGAAAGAAGGCGATTTCTTGGATTTATGGCTTACAAATGTACAACTTGAGACGAGTTATTTAAAAGAAGGCGATTGGTCTTATGGAACCAAAACAGAAAATACAGCAATCGGGATCAATGATGGAAAAATAGCGGAGATCGTGCCGATGACCGAATGGCAGGCATCAAGCGAAGCGACGATCATTGATGGGGGAAATCAGTTATTGTTGCCAGGATTGATCGAAAAACATTGTCATTTGGACAAAAGTAAATTAGGTACTCCTTGGCGTCCAGTAACGCCGGCAGCTAGCTTGGTGGAACGATTTGAAACTGAGATTCCCCAATTAGATGCCTTGCCGTTATCGATCAAAGAACGCGGACAAGCGCTGATCGATTTAGAACTGCCTCATGGTGCGGTGATGTTCCGCTCACATATTGATATTGAACCAATGACTCAGCTGCGTTATTTTGATGCGATTACCGAATTAGTTGCCGAACAACCTTTTGGCTCGGAGTTGGTCTTATTCCCACAACATGGCTTATTGCGCTCAAATGCTGCTTCTTTGATTGAAGAAGCCTTAGCAACGGGCAAAGCATCTTTTATTGGCGGTGTTGATCCTTATACACTCGATCAAGATTACCAGGCTTCCTTACGGACAACTTTTGAACTTGCTCAAAAAGGACATGTCGGGATTGACCTCCATCTTCACGATCGGCAAGAAGCTGGTAGAGCGACCGTCAAAGAAATGATTCGTTTGACGAAGGAATTCAATATGCAAGGAAATGTGGCGATCAGTCACGCCTTTGGTCTAAATGACTTTGAAGGCACAGAACGCAAAGAAGTCTTTCAAGCCTTAGCAGATTTAGAGATCCACATCATTTCAAGTATTCCCATCAGCCCTGGCACGATTCCACCGCTTAAGGAATTGCAAAGCTATGGCGTTGCTGTTCATATTGGTTGCGACAACGTCTATGATTCTTGGTCTTCTCTAGGAGATGGTTCTTTACAAGAAAAACTGGCCCGCTATTTAGAGATTTTTGCCGTCAAAAGTCAGGAAGACTTGACGCAAGCATTAGGTTTAGTCACGGATGGCAAAGTCCCGTTGGATAAAAACGGTGCGCAGCAATGGCCTAAGGTTGGTGATTCGGCTGATTTCTTACTGACACCAGCTACTTGTACGGCAGAATTCGTTGCCCGTAAAGGCTTCGTCAGCAAAAGCTTTTATCAAGGAACAGTTGTTTTCACCGCATAAATCTTACCTATATAAAAGGCATCTGCGCTTCTTTTTAGAGGCGCAGATGCCTTTTTTCAGGAATAGTCGTTTGCTAATTGTACATAGTCTTTCAGGTAAATGAATCAACCTGCTGCTTCATAAACTCTTCTATTTCACTTTTTAGTGGCATTCCTGTTTGAGCCCCCAGCTTTTGAACGGACAGACTAGCTCCATTATTCGCCATACAAACGGCTTCATAAAAATCGGCTCCTTCCCCTAAAGCTGCTGCCAAGATGCCATTAAAGGTATCCCCCGCACCGGTAGTGTCTACAACTGAAACTTTGTTCGATGGAATCGTCACAACTTGTGACTTTTCTACAAATGTTACCCCTTTGCTTCCTCGTGTGACAACGATTCGCGTGTCATATTTTTTTTGCCAATCAGCCATGACCTGCTCAATTTCGTCTTCCAAAATGGCCTCTTTACCGATCAAAGCGGCAAATTCCGTTTCATTTGGTGTCAAAATATCAATATACGGCAGGAGTTCCGGTACGATTTCATTGTAAGGAGCAGGATTCAAAATCGTTAGAACTCCTTTTTTTTTGGCAAGAATCAATGCTTGTTTGATTGTTTCCACAGGAATTTCCAGTTGAGTAAGTAAGATATCCCCTTGTGAAAGTTCACTGATTGTTTGCTGAACGTAGGCTTCATCGATCAGTCCATTCGCACCGGGGACGACAGTGATACAATTATCCTCTGCTAATTTAAAAATACTCGCAATTCCTGTGAACATATTTTTTTCACGGGAAACAGCCGATAAATCGAGAGCTTCTCTGCTGAGGTGCTGAAAAACCTTTTCCCCAAAAGTATCTTCCCCGATTTTCCCTAAAAATTTTGTTGATGCACCGTAACGAGAAGCTGCCACTGCTTGATTTGCTCCTTTGCCCCCGACAAAATAATCAATTTGCTCCCCAATGATCGTTTCGCCGATCCTCGGCATTCGTGTTGTCGTGATCACGATATCCATGTTCACACTACCTAAAATCGTTATCTTACTCAAAAAATCACCTATTTCTCTTGAATATATAAAAAGGACCAAAGGCTTCCCGACCCTCAATGGTCGTTTCACCAACCTTTAAAAACCCTGTTTTTACAAATAATCGTTGCATGGGCAGATTGGTATGATTTGTGATTGAAAGAAGTGTTTCCCCTTCATCACACTGTTGTTCCAAACAGCTTCTGATCCACTGGCGGCCAAAGCCTTGCCCCGCTTGAGATGGTCTCGCAACGAGTCGCTGAATCGTTCTTATCCCATGATATTCTTTGCTACAATTTGACAATGAGTCAACTGACAAAACACCGGCACTTACAATGTTTTTATTTTCATCCTTCAACACAAACAGTTCCTTTTTCTCGATATCCTTCGCTAAGATTTCTAGGGAGGGATAAGTATCAGTCCACTGGTAGATTTTCCTTCTATTCATCTGCTGCTTTGCTTCGATGAACATTTGAAAAATCTCTGCTAATTCTTGTCGTGACGCCCTTTGAAGTTCATTCATGACTCTAGTAAGGGAGCAATACCAACGACAAAATGACCACTGCTATAATCCCAACGATCGTTGGAACGCTGGTTCGTTTCAGTAACCGAACAGGGCTGACGTCGATTGAAGAAGACACAATCATAATTACAGCGGCAACTGGTGAGATCGTTCTGCCAAGATTGGCGATCATCTGCATTGGCAAGGCGATCAAAATCCCGTCAATTCCCGCTTTAGCGGCAATATCGGGAATCAGTTCAATCACAGCGTAAAACATCGCCAATCCTCCGCCACTCAAAATACCGAACAATGCGGTTGCGCCGCTGAATATCAATGCCGTTAACACGCCAGCAGATTGAGAATTTTCTACCGCACTCATTAGTGAATCAATCACTCCTAAGCTTTGGATAGCTGTGGTAAATAATGATCCACCCACAACCAACATGACTACTTGACTAAACCCTTGTCCCATTCCTTTGAATAGTTCCACTGCACTTTCTTGCGCGATTTTGAAAGATTTCTTTCTCAAACATTCAATCAGTAATGCGACAAAAAAGGAAATCATCGTTAGGACGAAAATATCCATTGTTACACCTTCTTTGAATATACCGATTATACCAACGATAATGATCAACACCAAAGGAAGTAGTGGTAAAATTGCATAAAATCCAGGAACAGCCGTTTCTTCTGACTTACTTTCAATTTCTTTTAGTTCTACAAAGGCATCTTTGCCTTCTTTTTTATCACAATACGTTTGCCAAAAGTAATGAACAATGGCCATGATCAGCAATGTTGGGATGGAAATTTTCGCATGGTACAGAACATAAGTTAAGATGTTGTAATTCAATGTCTGAGCCGCAATCACATTATCCGCACCTAATGGCGTCGGCATGATCGTGGCAGTCATTGCGATAACTCCGGCTGCTGTTAAGGAAGAGATACCAATCCCTTGAAGCAGTGGATAAAGGATTGCCATCAAAATTATTGCCAAACTAGATGCACTTGGGACGACTAACGACATCAAATTCCCTAATAAGAAAACGATCGGAATAAATAATGCCTTAGACTTGATTTTGGTCATTGGCTGAACCAGGATATTGACAGCTTTTTGATTGGCACCAATGAGATTCATATAACCTGAATATCCGAATAAGATCATGATCACTAGACCAGCAGAACTTACTTGAGAGATGATCGTATCTTTAAGCTTTAAAAAAATATCGAATAAGGCCAAGCCAGTCCCTTCGCCTTCTGGGTAAAGCGGATTTCCTAAAGCAACGGATGCACAAAGCAAGGCAAGTGCCCCAATAATCAAAATCAATGCTGGATTATAACTCTTAATAATAAAATATCCGACGATCCCCAAAACAACGAGTACTAAAATCGCTTCTATCATTTCTTTCCCCTCCTATTTACACTTGCTGATTGCCTGTAAAAACCATTCTTTAAAGAGCGCTTCATCGATATCGACACAAACACGGCAATTGTTTTTCTGCTTCAGACGATTGTTGAGATCGACAATTGTCGCACCTGCTGTGTAGGCTCCTTGTGTTTCGATCGCAACAAAAGTCTCTTGAACAGTGAACATCTCTGGACACAAAAGATAAGCGATCGCGCAACTGTCATACATTTTCAGCCCCGTGCCAAAACTGCCACCACGGTATTTTTTGAATAATTGAACCATCATATCTCCGGTTTGATTCATTTCTTTGATTTTTGCACTGTCTTCTGGGTAAACAAGCGCTTTGGCGCCCACATCTAATGGTGCTACAGAAAGTGGTAAGCCGCTCTCAAAAACAATCGTTGCAGCCTCGGGGTCAATCGCAATATTGAACTCTGACAATACACCAAAGTTTCCTCTGCCTAAGGCTCCGCCCATTAAAACGATCTCATCGATTTTTTCTTTGACTTCTGGATAAATCTTAAGTAAAAGAGCAATATTCGTTAGAGGACCTAATGCGACAATTGTGATTTTTTCTTTATTCTTTTTGATCGTTTGATACATCGCTTCCACAGCTGAAGTTTCCAGCAGCAATGAACGATCTGGTTCTGGAAATGAATAGCCGGCCATTCCTGTGACCCCATGAACATCGCTGGCATCTTTGACTGCTCGCGTTAGTGGCTGAGATGCACCTTGTGCTGCTGGAATCGACAAATCCCAAAAGGAAAGCAGTTTCAGTAAATTATTGGTGACATGTTCAATACCGACATTTCCGGCCACTGTCGTGATCAACTTGACCTCCAAGACTTCACTAAATAGAGCAATTCCCAACGCAACTGCATCATCGATCCCCGGATCCGTATCAATAATGACTTCTTTTTTTGACATACGTATTCTCCTCTCACCTTTGATAAAACGTTTTATCATTTTTCTAAAAAAAAGCGAACATCTGATAAAGCGTTTTATCTAATGTTCACACAAAGAATAGCATCGTTTTAAAGCGCTGTCAATAGTAAAAAAAGAGTTTCGCTAGGAAACTCTTTCAGTCACACTGTTCTTTTTTATCAATCTAGGTGTCAATTGGACGTAACGTGGCTTCTGTCCGCTGATTGCATTCATCAAGGCAAGAACCGTTTTTTCACCTAAATCATTTACATCTTGTTCCACAGACGTTAGAGATACTTCTAAAAGATCATTCAAAACAAGATTGTCGTATCCTACGATCGAAACATCCTCTGGAACCTTGATTCCTAGTTCTTTGGCACGCTTCATAATTCCCAATGCAATCAAGTCGTTGCCAGCAACAATGCCGGTTACATCTCGGTTTTTTAGGAGAATGTCTGCTTTTTCATAGGCGTCTTCAAATTGGAACTTTGTTACCACATGCCAACTGTCTTTTCGTTGGAGATTGAATTCCTTCAGCGCATCTAAATAGCCTTGGTATCGATACACACAATTGATATTTTTATCAGGGTTCATCATCGTGCCGATCTTTTTGTGTCCTTTTTTTATTAGCTCACTGGTAGCAATATATCCCCCATGCCGATTATTATAAAAGACTTGATCGACCTCAAAGTTATCTATTCCTCTATCAACCAAAACGATTGGAACCGAAAGATTCTTCAATCGTTCTTTGGTTTGTACCTCATCCGCGTAGGATTCGGTTGAAAGGGCGATGATCAACGCATCAACGTTGCGGTCAATCAGGAGCTGAATCAATTCCTTCTCAACGTCAACTTTATCATCTGAGTTGACCAAAATCAGCAGATACCCCTGTTTTCGCAGCAAATCTTCTAAGACCTTGGCCAAGTTGGCAAAAAAAGGATTGTTGATATCTGGGATGATCAGTCCGATCGTATTGGTTTTTTTCAAAACCAGGCTTTTAGCCGCAGCATTCGGCGTATAATTGTTTTCTGCCGCCAAGCGCTTGATTTGCTGTTTTTTTTCTTCTGTGATCCGAATCGGTTTGTCATTTAACACTTGAGAAACGGCTGCGATCGATACACCTACTTCTTTTGCAATGTCTTTTAATCTGACTTTCACTGAATACTCCTTTCGCTTTCCTAATTTTGTAAATGAACCAAGCACTCAATCTTATGTTTTCAGTAAATCCTTTTTATACTGCTGAAAAAACGGATTTGAGAATTAGACAAAGATGATTGATTAAAGATTATACTGTTTTTTTGAATTCCTCTTAGATGTTCCACCTCACCCAATCAGCAAACAATTCTGGCCAACGGACAACCGATGCTTCGATCCCGTGTTGATTGCCGTTGGCGGTTTCCGGTGTTCCTAAACTTAGTCCATGACCACCGCGAGGGAAAATGTGCAGCTCATAAGGTATATTAAATTTGCGCAGCTGTTCGGCAAAAAGGAGGCTGTTTTCCGCCAAGACTAATCCATCTTCTAACGTATGCCAAAGAAACGTCGGCGGTGTCTGTTCATTGACTAAAGTCTCTAAAGACAAAGCCGCTTTTTCTGTTTCATAGCGATCTGCTAATAATGAACGGAAGGAATCTTGGTGCCCAAGTTCACCACTAGATAAGACCGGATAACTCAACAGTAACCCGTTAGGTCGCCATTCTTCATTGGCTCCTTGTAAAGCCTCTGCTAGAAAAAGTTGCTGCCAAGACACACCCAGATTAGCAGCTAAGTGACCACCAGCTGAAAAACCGGCAACAATGATTTTTTCAGGATCGACGTGCCAGACCTCATGATTGGTGCGCACAAGACGAACGGCAGCCGCCAATTCCTTTAAGGCTAACGGATAGACAGCCGGTTTGATACTATAATGCAACACAAAGGCTTGGAAACCAAAGCTCATCATTTTGATGGCGATGGGTTCCGCTTCGCGATCAGACAACATTTCATAGCCGCCGCCAGGACAGATGATGACCGCTGGTCGAACACGATCTGGTTCCATTTCAGGAGAATTTTCCATGACATACGTGGTTAAACTGGCTTGGCTTTCTGGTAAAAGTGCGGTTCTTTTTTCATGTATCACGGATTGCGCCTCATTTCATTGTAATTTTATAGACGATTGGTTGGTCGGTTTCAATTGGTTCAAAAGTTAGTTGCAAGCCTTCATCGGTCACTTGCCAATCAATAGGCTGTTCTTCGTGTCCTAGAATCGTCACGGTTTGGATGATGCCGTGAAATTCTGGCAAATTTTGATCTTTAGACTGGGCCAGTGCTTGGATCCTTGCGTGTCCATTCTCAGGACTTGCCATGCCAATAGCATACAACGAATCCCCCTGAACCGTAAAGCGGAAATCCTGGCTCGTGTATGTCGTCGCCTGTGCCTCTTGAAATTGGCCTGAGACAACGGTCGTGGGTCCTTCCCCGGCTTTGCGCCATGGTTTCGCTTCATAAATGGCTTCACCGTTTACATCCAGCCACGCACCGATTTCTTTTAAGATCGTTTGATCTTTTTCTGGGATCGAACCATTCCCTTTCGGCCCGATATTCAAAAGAAGATTGCCATTTTTGCTGACGACTTCGATCAAATCCTGTAAAATCTCACGCGTTGTTTTGTAATCCAACGTTGTGGTATAACACCATGAATTGCGAGCGATCGCTGTATCCGTTTGCCAGTAAAAAGGTTGTGGTTCGGCAAATTTTCCCCGTTCGATCTCCACGACACCACTACCAAACATCATGGCATCGTGTTTGTAGCAGATACCAACTTTTTTGCCCCATTCAGCCCCACGATTGTAATAGTAAGCAGCGAAAACTTGCAGGTGCTCCTTGAAGGCTTCGTGTTGGATCCACCAATCAAAATACAGCAGCTCTGGTTGATAGTTGTCGACGAGTTCACAGGTTCGCAGTAGCCAATCATCTAAAAACTCTTTTGAGGGATATGGCTCGCTATACAAATCTTGATTATCAGGTTCTGGCATAGCAGGCCAATAAAAGTCGCCTTTTTCTAACGGTTCCTTGATGTCGCTGTCAAATTCCTTACCATGTCCCATGAAAAACCAATGTTCGGCACGATGAGATGAGGTGCAAAAATGCAGGCCTTGTTCCTCAGCTGCTTCTTTTAATTCCGCAAGAATATCTTTTTTCGGTCCCATAACTGCCGCATTCCATTCAGAAAGCTCGCTTTTGTACATCTGAAACCCATCGTGATGTTCTGCAACGGGAAAAAGATAATTGGCACCGGCTTGTTTGATCAGTCGAATCCACTCATTTGCATCGAATTTTTCTGCAGTAAATATGGGAATAAAGTCTTTGTAGCCGAAGTTTTTTTGCGGACCGTAGGTGTTGATATGGTGATCGTATTCCGGATGGTCTTTGATGTACATATTTCTGGAGTACCACTCGTTATTAAATGCAGGAACACTATACAATCCCCAATGAATGAAGACCCCAAATTTTGCTTTGGGGAACCATTCCGGTAGAACAAAAGCGCCCAAAGATTGCCAATTTGGGAAAAAGGGGCCTTGATGCGCGACTTGGTGGATCGTTTCTACTGTGATCATGGTCTTTCCTCCAAAATACCGACTGTTTCCAGCCATGTTTTTGCAATCAACACATGTCCTGCAGTCGACGGATGCACACGATCACTGCTTAAGACATAGGATGACTGATAAAGCAAAAAATCATCAAACTTTTCCTGCGTATCTCCTAAAAGGATACCATACTCTTGCGCTACTTTAGCAAGCACGTGTTGGTAGTTGGTAAGCATTTCTCTTAGTGGATCTTCTTTGTTGGCTTCAACCATAAACGGGGTCAAGAGAATCATTCCTTTGACACTCGGTAATGTCTGAGCGATCAAATCACGCAACTCTGATTCAAATCTTTCAATCCCCACCAGTTCCGTTTGAGCAAATGTGCCATCAAAATGCCGCCACACATCATTTACACCGATCATGATCGTTACCCAATCTGGTTGAAATGCCAATACATCATCCTTCCAACGCTTCTTCAAATCGACGACTGTATCTCCACTGATGCCTCGGTTAACGATCATTAATTCCATTTGTGGGAGTAATGCTGTGGTATAGGCGTTGATCAGATGAACATAGCCGTCCCCCCATGACGACCATCCCGCAGGTATCGCTTGATAATTTCGATTACTATCTGTGATCGAATCCCCCATAAAAAGCAGACGATCTTTTTTATCCACTATCATTGTTTTCCTCCTTAAAGAAAGAAGACTGATCCGCTGGTGCTGGATCAATCTTCTTAAGTGATTGCTTAACCAAACGCTGTTTACTCACTTTTGTCAAGGAACCGTTGACCAACCATTTTTATGATTCTTTGTTTTTGATTAGTCCCCAAATTCTTTCGCTACTTCTACCCGTTTTTCGTTTTGATCTTTCGCATTATTCATGTCAAATTCTAGCACTGTTTGATAGCCTAAGCCGTCTGCTGTTTCTTGCATTTCTTTTAGCAATTGGTCAAATTCTGCTTCATCTTTGGCAAAAACCATTCGCCAAGAGTACTCGATGATTGTCGCTTTGGCTTGGTTCCGCAACGTAGAGATCTCTGAACTATCTTCTGGCGCTACATAGCTGGCACCAGGGGCAACTAACAATTGGTCGTTCTCCTCTAAATAGCCAATGGTCGATTCTGCACCACCCATATTTTTTGACCAATCTTCTTTTACAGGATCGGTTGTTTCATTTTGATAGCTTTCCCACATCGTATAAGCATATGGGAAGCCGGTATCAGGATTGATATCGATCGGTAATACCGTATTGACGTTTAGCGCGGATACACCATCTTTGTAACTTCCGCCACCATATTCTTCTGGCACATCCCCATCGCCATCTAGCAAAGCTTGTTTCCCAAACTCAGTTAAGACAGGCTCGCCATCTTTCATTTCCCAAGTTAAGCCTTCAGGGCCACTACTACCGCTTGTTTGAGAAGAATTTGCTAACACGCCTTCTGAAGAGTAGAGCCAGTCAATAAAGGCTGCGATTCGCTCTGGGTCTTCGGCATTTGAACCGATCCCGATAAATTGTTTGCCACCGTAAACTTCCGCACCATAAGAGAAGATTTTTTGGTCTTGAATCGGTGCCAACATAAAGCCTTTTCCTTCATTCAAGTTCGTAGTCGTATTAAAAGCCGCTTGACCTAACCAAGGCCACCATGAGAATAAGACTTGTCCTTCTTGGAATTTGGCAAAAAGTGTATCGTAATTTTGCGTCGTTGATTCTGGATCCACTAAGCCCATTTGATTGGCTTGGAAATAAAACTTAAGTGCGCGAATATATTCAGAATCACTATCGAGAATGCTTTGATAATCAGAACCATCCGCTTTTGCCAAGACAAAACCTGATTCATCGTACCCATAGTAGGTGACCAGCTGTTTGCCTGCATTCATCATGTTGCCGTCCCAATCGCTGAATAGAGAAAACCCATAAACTTTTTTCCCAGAATCTGTTGTTGGATTGTCTTCTTGCATTTTTTGAATCACAGGAAGCAGGTCTTCCAATGTACCGATTTCTGGATATCCTTGATCCCCATAAAGATCCCAACGCACATAAGCACCAAATGTAGGATCTAATCCTTCTGAAGGATCGGTGGCTTTTAATGTAGAAACGGAAGTTGGAAAGCCATATAGACCATCGGCATCTTTGTTTAGATTTTGAACAGCCGCATCGAAGCGCTGAACATTTTCCATAGTTTCATAATACTCGCTCGCATCGGTCAACAAACCAGCTTCAACCAATTCGTTGTATTGTTGGCCATTATCAACAATGATCAAATCGCCCAAATCACCTGCTGCCGTCCTCGTTTGATAAAGAGTGTCTCCGTTTCCAGCAACGTTTGGTGCGATGATGTTCAATTCCATATTGAATTTATCCCGCACGATTTTGGCAAACCAACCTTCTTGCATCCCCATATAGTTGGCTAGCCCATTATAGACATCGATCGTGATCGTTTCATCGTAGCCACTTTCGCTGGAAGCAGCGTCTGTGTCAGAGTCAGCCGCCCCTCCACAGCCGGCTAAACTACCTAGCAATGTCATGCCTAACAAACCTGTTGTTACATATTTCGACATTTTTTTCATTTTCTTCCCTCTTTCTTTTTATTAACCTTTCACCGCACCCAACATAATTCCTTTGACAAAATATTTCTGGAAAAGCGGATAAATAAACATGATTGGTAAAACAACAATGACTGAAACGGTCATGCGAATCGAAGTCGGTGTCTGCGTTGTTGCAGCTGAAGCGATATTGGAAAGTGATCCCGATGTATTTTTGACCATTTGTGCCAACGAATTGGCTTGATTGATATACGTATAAAGAAGGTATTGCAAGGAGTAGAGACTTTGATCCGTAATGTAAATCAGTGTATCTTGGAAAGAATTCCATTGACCAACTGCCGAGAAGATCGCGACTGTTGCTAAAATCGGCGTACAGTTGGGTAAAATTACCCGAAAGAATACTTGAATGATGCCAGCTCCATCCATTTCAGCTGCTTCTTGCAACGATTTGGGGATTGACTCAATATAGGTTTTCACTAAGATGATGTTAAAAGGCTGAACGACAGCCGGCAAAATATAGACCCAAAAATTATTCGTTAAACCTAATGTCTTCATCGTGATGAATAATGGAATCAGCCCTGCATTGAAATACATTGTAATCACGACAAAGCGATACCAAAATTTTCGTTTCCACATTTTTTCTTGGGTAAACATAAAGCCTAAGAAGGCTGAAGCTAAGACGGTTGCTGCTGTTCCAATCACCGTTCTAGCCACCGAAACGGTTGCGGCTAATGGCAACCCTTTTAGTTGTAACACTTGACTGTAGTTTTCAAAATGGATCTCTTGTGGAAAAAAGCGAATTTGTCCTAACGCACTCAACTCATTATTACTGATTGAATTAATAATCAAGTAATAAAAAGGATACGCACAAATCAACGTAATCAGAAAGAAAAAGGTATAATTGAGGATACTAAACGTCAGGTTTTCACGTTTGGGTACTTTTTTCGCCTTTTTCTTTTCACTAATCGATAGTTCCATAGATATCCTCCTCTCCTAAATAATGGAAGTCCCCCGAATTTTTTTCGACGCAATATTGACGATGGCTAACAAGGCAACAGAAATGACACTTTTTAGCATACTGATCGCGGTAGCCAGAGATAGACTATTTCCACCCATCCCTAAATTGTAGACATACAAATCGAGGACTTGGATCGTATTTCGATTGAATGCATTTTGGAAAACAAAGTACTGATCCATCCCGTTGTTCAACAAGTTGGCGATAGACAGCATCAGCATCACAAGAAACGTCGGCATCAAGGCAGGTAGTGTGATATGACGCATCAGGTGGAAACGATTCGCCCCATCGATTCGCGCCGATTCATACAATTCGGGGTCAATTCCTGAAATGCCTGCAAGATACATGATGGCACCCCAGCCCAAGCCTTTCCAAATATTCCAAAGACACATCATTAGCCACGTATGATTGCCGCTATCCAAAAATTTGACTGGATCTGTAACGAAGCCCCATTCTTGCAGCAACGTGTTTACCAGCCCTGTTGAAGAAAACAAGCTAAAGGCGATCGTATACACCAAAACCCAACTGATAAAATTCGGCAGCGTGGTCAGCGTTTGGACCAAGTTTTTAAACCATTTGCACTTGATTTCGTTCAATAAAATGGCGAAGCCTACTGGTAGGATCGAAGTGGCGATCCCTAAAAAACTCATGGCAAAGGTGTTTTTCATTACTTGTACGATCTGATCCACTTGTGTTGGACTAGAGACAAGAAGTCGAAACCATTTGAAGCCTACAAACTCGCTGCGCGCTAAACCTAATGCTGGTTTGTAATCATAAAGTGAATAAATCCATCCGTGCAAAGGAAAATAAGAGAACAAAAACACGAGAATCAGAAAGGGAACGATACATAAAAACAAAATCTTCCCTTCTCGTGTCACCCGCTTATTTTTTCTTGGGACACTGCTTAATTTACTTTCCATTTTCCTCCCCCTTTTTTGTAACCGCTTTTACATTTTTAATACTAGCACCTGAAATCTTATTTGCCACCTGTTAAAAATAGAGGTCAATCCGTACATTTTAGACTTTATTTTTCTTTTATTTATAAAGAATACTGATATATCAAGGTTTCAGATAAAAGACACCTAAATGGTAAGGCTTTCAAAATTTGTTTTTTGCGAGTACTATAGGAATATATCAATTTTGGAGGGATAAAAATGAAGTACAATCCTGATGGTCAACTGTACAAAATAACCACCGTTTTTTCACAATTCACATTGTTAAATTTACTATATATCATTAGCTGTTTGCCAATTATTACGATTGGAGCTGCGACAGCTGCCCTTTATGAAGTGACGATTCGTTATGCGGATGAAGAGCGTGGTGAATTGATCGTGGGCTATGTCCGAGCGCTACGAGCAAACTTTATGAAAGCCACCGGTAGTTTTCTCCTTCTTGGATTGCCCATGGTAGCACTACTGTATAGTAGCTTGTTTTGGTTTTCCTCAAAAACCATTCTTGCCAGTATTTTTGCCTTCGTTCTAATTGTTACAGCTATTTATCTGTTTATTGTGTTAGTCTATTGCCTCGCGTTAATTGGACGTTATGAAAACAGCTTTAGGCAAACATTAAAAAACGCGTTTCTGTTACCGATCGCGGACCCTATCCGTTCGTTAGCCCTCGCGCTTATTCCTATCGCTGCGTTTTGTTTTGTTGTTTTATTTCCGTTGTTTAAATTCCTCTTGTTGATTTTTGGCTTTTCTTTCGTTATTTATTGTAGTTCGTTCCTGTTGCTTTCCATCTTTCGTAATCAGCAAGCATGAAAAAAATCAGTCATCTCTCACTTTTTCGTCGTCTGAGTCAGTTTTCCATTCGGCGACAATTATTCATTCTTTATCTGCCTGTTGTTTTTTTATCCACAGTGACTATTGGTCTCTTATTGGTCTACGATTCAACCAAGCAGCTGACAGGCAATTACCAACACTTGGCAGAGTTGAATGCTCAGCGTGTCAAATCTGTTCTTTTTGATACAACAAACACGCTGACCAACACGGCGAGTTCCTTATCAAACGATACTCATCTACGTCAGCTTTTAACTGCCAATTACCTTAACGACCAAGAAGCGATCGTGGACATCAATAGCTATGATCAGCTAGATGAGATCAGAAATCTTCAAACCTCGATTGCGAAATTAACTATCTATACGACGAATCAAACCATTCCGAACTATAAATATTTTCAACAGGCAGATGACACAATTCAAGCGACCGCCTGGTACCAACGAGCCCTCAAGCAACCCGATGCTTTTTTGATGACGATGCCAGAGGATTACAAAGCAAATCGTTTGAGTCTTTATAAAACGTTGCCTTTGCCTTTATCAAAAGAAACTGCCGTTTTGGAGATCCAAGTCGATTATAATTATCTCAGCAACCGACTTCGTAATTCATCCTATGAATTGGAATTACAGTTAAATGATGATGTCATCTTTTATAGCGACAAAATCAATCAAGTCGGTGAACCGGGACAGCTTACGACTCTTTCTGAGCCGCAAACGAGTGCTGCCTTTTTAAAAGATGATGGTACCAAGGTGATGCTCACCAAAAGCACCTTACCCATGAGTAACAAAGAAGACATCATCACAATTTATAGTGCGGATACAAATGCCTATAGCAATCTACGCGCCAATCTGATCCGTTGGAGCACGATCGTTTTGGTGATTTTGATCACTACTTTCATCATCGTCTTTCTGTTTGCTCGATTCTTTACCAAACGAATTTCTCAACTGCAGCAGGCGGTCTACTTTGCCTCGATCGAGGATTATGATTTCTTTCAAAATATTAGCGGCGAAGACGAAATTTCTCAGATCTCTCTTGATTTCCATAAGATCATTCAACGAATCAAGAAAAAAGAAGAAGAGATCTACCGTTCGCGTCTGGCGCAGCAAGAGCTATTGACTCAGCAGCAGCAAATGGAATTTAATATCTTAGCGGGGCAGATCAACCCCCACTTCTTGTTCAATACATTAGAAACGATTCGTATGATGGCGCTGACTTCCGGCAATTCTGACGTCGTTTATGCCATCAAGTTACTTGCAAAATCGATGCGCTATACGCTAGAAGCCCACGGAACCAAGCGAACGAGCTTAGAAGAGTCCTTAGACGCGGTTCACGTGTATGTCAAGATCCAGCGGATGCGCTTTGGCGATCGAGTCAACTTTTCCTATTCAGTCTCCAATGAGATCGACCAAAAAGAAGTCCAAATATTGCCCCTCCTGATTCAACCATTGGTGGAAAACGCCATCTCCCATGGCTTGGAAGGCATCACCTATCCAGGGTTTGTCCGTTTGACGATCACCAAAGACGGCCATGATCTGGTAATCGTGGTACAAGACAACGGCAGCGGGATACCGCCAGAAAAACTCGAACACTTGCAGCAAAAAATCAAGACGCCCTCCACCCATGCCAAAAAGAACATTGGGCTAGCCAATGTCAATCATCGGGTCAAAATGTTTTATGGACCTGAATACGGCTTGACGATCGAGAGTGTGCTGGGCAGTGGCACACAAGTTACCTTGCGGATCCACGATCTAAGCCAAGATTCATTTTCTCCTCGCTAAAACAGTAAAGCCCCCCTTCGATTCCTGTTTCAGAAATCGAAGGGGGGCTTTTGATTGATTAGAAATCCCGCACACGAACGGTTTGTTGTGGTGAAGAAGCACTGGCGTAACAGCCCACCATGATTCCAGTAAAGACACCACCGACCTCAGTGGTCAGATATTTTGTTTCTCCACTGCCTAAAGGCTGTGCTTGTCCTTGTTCATCAAGAACAGAAAAACGATAGGTTTCTTTATCGGCGCTCAGCTGCAAGGTGACTGTATCCGCTGCATAAGGCAGTTTCTTTTCCACTTTCCATAAGGAACCGATTTGTCGGCGGAAAACTAGCTGCTGACTGGACGCCGTTTTTTCTAGGTATCCCTCATAGTGATGGGTGGCATTTAAGAAAACCGTCAATCCTGCTTGTCCATCCGTTAGTTGCCGACAATCAAAGGTTGCCTGAAATTGTTGCTCAAAGGCGGTTTGCCGTTGGAACACTGCGGCGAGTTTGCCTTGATCAGATAGACCCGTCTGATTAGGATGCAGCAAGAAGCCATGCGGCTCTTCTTCAATCAACGTCGGGTCCCATTCGAATAAAGTCACGTAATCAGGCTTGCTGCTCTTCTTTTGTGTTTCCTTTGGTGCCGCCGCTGTGTCTACCTGAATGATTTCTGGCAAGTGACCTTCCTCGCCAAACACCGGCCATGGGTTTGACCAGTCCAACGGTAGCAGGCATGTTTCCCGACCTAGCAAATGCCTCAAAGGATAGCTGATGGGGCGTACTGCCAGACAAACTGCCCACCAGTTGCCTTGGGTATCTTGCACGAGGTCCGCATGCCCTGTAGCTTGCAGCGGCAGATTCGTGCTGCGATTGGTCATCACTGGATTGTTGGGGCATGCTTCATAGGGGCCCGTCAAGGAACGACTTCGGGCCATGGTCAGCATATGCCCATAGGACGTTCCACCTTCGGAGATCAACAGGTAGTAATAGCCGTCCTTTTTATACAAGTGGGGGCCTTCTGGATCAGCCGCTCCGCTGCCTGTCCAAATGTTTTGGCGCGGACCTAATTCTCCAGAAGCCAAATTGATCGTCCGCAGATAGATCTCCTTATGGGTGCCTAAGTAATAGGTCTGCCCATCGTCATCTGCGAAAATCGTCGGGTCGATCCCAGGGGTGTCCAGCCAAATCGGGTCAGACCATTCACCGGCGATGTCATCTGTCCAGATCAGAAAGTTGCCTTCTCTTCCTTCGTTTGCCCCAACGTTGGTACAAACGAGGTAAAAGCGGTCCTTGATAAAACGCAAGGTTGGGGCATACAGACCAAAAGCATTGGGATTTTCCGTCGATAACTGCAGCTGCTCAGGTCGCGAAAGTCCATGACCAATCAGCTGCCAGTCTGCCAAGTTTTTACTGTGATAAATTGGTAATCCAGGAAAATATTCAAAAGTACTCGTCACCAGATAAAAGTCTTCACCGACACGGCAAATACTGGGATCTGGATGAAATCCAGGTAAAATTGGATTCGTGATGGTTCGCATCGGCATCTAGAACTCCTTTATCGTGGTTTGGTCAGCCGTCAGCTTATGGCTCGTTTTTCCAGCAGTCGTGTGAATCTGCAAGGATGCTTGCTGGATCCCTGTCAGCTTGACGATCAGTTCTTGATCGACTCTTTCAACAGCCACCTCGCCAATCCACTCACCGTGGTGATCATAGATAGCCGCAGCGGTCTTGTCTTGCGGATCAAAGAGATGGATCGTTGGATGTTCGGCATAGTCATAGACTGCTTTGGTTTGTTCATGGCCTTCGATAATCAGTTGATTTGGTCGGACTAACAGTGGCAAGTGGAAATAATCATAGGTTTCTTGGTACCAACGTCCGCCCTCGTAAGCTTTGCCAGATAAATAGTCGATCCAATGCCCCTTCGTCTTCGGTACGTAAAAGGAGACCGTTCCTTGATCATTAAAAATAGGCGCAACTAAAAGGTGTTCCCCCAGCATGTATTGGCGATCCAAATGATGGGTCATCTCGTCTTCAGGAAACTCTAAGACCATCGCCCGCATCATCGGAATCCCCGTTTGGGCGGTTAGCACCGATTGAGCTTGCAAGTAAGGCATCAAGGACAATTTTAACTTGGTAAAGGCTTTGGCTACCGCCACGGCTTCGTCGTCATAAACCCAAGGCACTTTGTATTCCCAGCTGCCATGGTAACGGCTATGGGAAGACAGCAGACCAAATTGTGTCCAGCGCTTGTAAAGGTCTGGGGTTGAGCCAGCTTCAAACCCTGAGATATCGTGGCTCCAATACCCAAAGCCGCCTAACCCAAAGGACAGACCTGCCCGCAGTGACTCTGCCATTGATGGATAATCTGAGGTACTGTCGCCACCCCAGTGTACAGGCAAGCGTTGCGAACCAACCGAAGCTGCCCGCGCAAAAACGATGGCTTCTTCTGCTCCCTTGACTTCTTTCAGCAAGTCAAAGACGACTTTATTGTATAGGTAGGCGTAATAATTGTGCATTTTTTCTGGATCAGAGCCGTCATAGTACACCGCATCGGTGGGAATCCGTTCGCCAAAATCCGTTTTGAAGCAATCCACACCCATGTCTAATAAGGCACGCAGCTTGCTATTGTACCAAGCGACCGCTTCAGGGTTGGTGAAGTCGACGATCGCCAAACCTGCTTGCCATTTGTCCCATTGCCAGACATCTCCATTGGCGCGTTTCAAAAAGTAGCCATTGGCCATCCCTTCGTCAAACAAGGGTGATTTTTGCCCAATGTAAGGATTGATCCAGACACAGATTTTCAATCCTTTGGCTTTCAAGCGCTGCAGCATTTTTTCCGGTTCTGGGAAAGTTCGTTCGTCCCACGTGAAGTTGCACCACTCGTATTCCTTCATCCATAAGCAGTCAAAATGAAAGACCTCAAGGGGAATCTCACGTTCTGCCATACCGTCTACAAAAGATGTTACGGTTTGTTCATCATAATCCGTCAAGAACGAGGTACTTAGCCACAACCCAAAGGACCACGCAGGTGGCAGCGACGGTTTCCCCGTCAAATCAGTGTAGCGCTGGATCACTTGTTTTAACTCATCACCGGCGATCACAAAGTACTGCAGCGTTTGTCCTGGATTGCTGAATTGAACACGAGAAACTTTTTCACTCCCCACTTCAAATTGCACCCGGTCGGGTGAATTGACAAAGACGCCATACCCTTTATTACTTACATAAAACGGAATATTTTTGTAAGCTTGCTCCGTACCAGTGCCCCCGTCGGCATTCCAAATATCAACACTTTGGCCATTTTTCACGAAATTAGTAAAGCGTTCCCCTAAACCATAGATCGTTTCTCCCACATCCAGGGTCAACTGTTCGCTGATATGGGTATTTGCTTGCGGATCAATCACTAAGGCTTTGCTGCGAGGTTTGCTTTGGGTAATCAGCTGTTCTTTGTAATAAAACGAAGCTGTCACATTTTCCTCTTTGCTGATCACGACTTGCAAGTCTCCGGAGCGAAAAACATAGGATTGCTCGTCTTCTGAAATATCAGGAGTGATCGCTTCTGTCATCAATTCAAAATCGGGGGCTTTGGCTTGGACCCCTTTATAGTTATAGAGGGTGATCCCAATGATATTGCTTCTAGGGGTAGCGACTTCCATCGTTAACAATCCGCCATCCAGTGTTGCCCCTTTATGCCCGACATAGCTATAAGGCAGATATAAGACCAATTTGTTTTCTTCTTTACGGGCATCGTAGACATGCACCGCAAATTTCACATCAAATCCTTCACGAAATAACCAACCGCCATCTGAAAATTTCATTTTTTTCCTCCTTGTTGGATCAATGTCAACGCCCCTAACAGACCAGAATCATTATAGTAACGACAAGTCTCTATCGGCACTTGGAAATCCGGCCAATGGGGGTTCTCATTGATTGCTTGTTTGATTATAGCTAATAGATCAGGGTTTTGGCTGATGCCGCCGCCGATCAGTATTTTTTCGGGATTCATCGTGACAGCTAGGTTGTAAATCGCAAGTGCGACATAACGTGCCCACTGTTTCAGAATCTCTTGCGTTTCAGGATCACTCGACCGCTGCTGCATGATGGTTTCGCCTAAAATCTCCTCTGATTCAGGAATCGCTTTTGCCCGTCGATAGGCATCAATCAGTCCTCTCGTTGAAGCTAGGTCATGGAGGGTCGCAAAAGAAGATGCTTGAAAATCAGTGATCATCATTCCGAATTCTCCTGCCCGAAACCCATTTCCGTGAATCAACTGGCGCTGATGAACGAGCGCGCCACCAATACCGGTGCCTAATGTGATCATGACAAAATCTTGTACGTCAGTAGCATTGCCGGTCGAGAGTTCTGCTAAAGCAGCACATTTCGCATCATTTTCGATCCAGATCGGATAAGACTTGGTTAAACGCTGCTGTAGCTCTTGTACGACAGCACAGCCGTGTAAAGGAGCCAACGCCCCCGCCATGATCGCTCGGCCATTGACTGAATCAATGAAACCAGGAAAACTCAGCCCGATCCCTTCGATAACATGCGCTTGCTCGACTTCTTGTATTTTGGCAGCTAAGGCAGCAAAAAATTCATCCCGCGTATTACTCGGGGTTTTGATTTTGCCTCGGTCCAGCCATTGATTCTTCTCGGTAAAAACCCCGAATTTGATATAGGTCCCGCCTACATCAAAGCACAGGCGTACATCTGTCATTTCTCCTCCTCCGTTCAAAAAGCGCTTACAGTTTCATTTAAATTATATAAAAGAAAAAAAAGAAAGCCTACCAAGCAATTTAGTCATCGTTACCCTAAAAAATAGATGTCCGTAGAAAATCACGGACATCTTTGTGGTTATTCATTTTTCCGAAACTCATTCGGTGAAACCCGATGGTATTGTTTGAACTTTTTATAGAAATAATCAACATTGCTGTAGCCCACCAATTCAGCAACTTCGTAGACCATTAGATTGGAATGACGTAAGATTTCCACCGCTTTTTCCATTCGTACTTCATCCAAGAACGCCAAATAATTTTTACCGGTTTCTTTGCGAAACTTCTTGCCTAGATAGGCACTATTGTAATTGAAACGTTCCCCGATTTTTTTCAAGGTCAAATCTTCTTGATAATGCTTTTTTGTGTATTGGATCAATTCTGCAATGATATCGATTTGGTTCAAACTGCTGGCGACTGTTGCTTGCAAGTCTGCTAGTTTTTCGGTGATCACCTCTTGTAGCATCGGAAACGTTTGGGCGAGAAAAATCTGCTGATGCACTTCGTCTGTCGACCATTCGATCGCTAATGCTACTTTTTCACTGATTTGATGCTGCAGCCATTCGATGTCGCCATTGACTTGCCATTTGATCTCTTCTTCCAATGCCAATAAATGATAAAAGGTTTGATAATAGCGGAATAACGGCTGTTCCAACGGATCGTTTGCCAAAATCGCTTTTACTAATTCTTCACGCAAATCGCTTCGTTCTTCTGCTTCTTGGGTCGTATCCAAAACATGGTGAGAAATGACTTGATTGGGAAATAAGAAAATCAATTTACTTAATGTCTGGATATCGATCATCAATGGCTTCAAGTTCTCTTGCGCCGCAAACCAGCGGGAGATCAAGATCTCTTGATGAGCCATTTTTTTGCGGCACCACGCATCGATCGCCTCGTCGGGAAAGCGTTCCTCGTTTAACAAAACCAAATACCGATGATGCCGATGGATCAAGGTGATGACTTGCGCCACTTGCTCCTGCAATTTCTCAACCAGCTTTTGGGCATCTGCCTCCTCGGAAAGTCGCAATAGCTTGATGGCTTGTGCGTCTTTGATCCCCGTTTGATCCCCGCCAAACAATTTCTCCATCAACTGACTCTTCTGATTTTTCTGCTGATCGGTCTTGGCTTTTTGATCGATTTTCGTCAAAATACCGATCAGCTCTTCTTCATCAACTGGTTTCAGCAAATAGGTCACAGCGCCCAGTTGCAACGCTTGCTTGGCATAGTCAAAATCTGAGTAGCCGGACAAAATAATGGCAAAAAACAAAAGCCCTTCCTCCGATGCTGCTTGCACCATCTCAAGACCATTTTTTCCCGGCATACGGATATCAGCGATCACAACGTCTGGCTTCAATTCGCGGATCATTGCCAAGCCATCTTCGCCGTTTTCCGCCGACCCGACAATTTGATACCCCAGACATTCCCAATCGATGATCAGAGGCAGTCCATTTCGGATCGATGCTTCATCATCAACGATCAACACTTTACGCATTTTCCAACCTCCATTTTCAGCTACTCCTTCGTTACATCATGTTTCACTTGTCAAACTTGCCCCATTGGTGCGAATCACCTCTTGATACCAATAAAAACTATCCTTCGGGATGCGCGCCAACTGACGTTCGTTTTGATTGTCGCGATCGACATAAACAAACCCATAGCGTTTTTGGTATCCATTCAACCAACTTAGTAGATCTGTAAAGGACCAAGCACAATAGCCGATCAGCTCAACCCCATCCGTGATAGCCTTTTGCAGTTCCGCCAGATGTTCCTGCAAATAGGTAATGCGGTATGGATCATGGATCTGTTTGTCTTCTGTCAATTGATCGATGGCGCCTAACCCATTTTCAGTAATAAAAATCGGCAAGTCATAATTGGCTTGGATACGTCGCAAGGCTACACGGAAACCAACGGGATCGATCTCCCAGCCCCAATCTGTTTTTTTCAAGTGGGGATTTTCCGCCGTCGCAAACATGGTTTCTTCTGGTGAGAACTCGCCAGCTGCCGCTTGCATCAAATACGGATCGACTTTAGAAAATTCTTTCTTTTCAGCTGACTGCTTTTGCAAATTGTTTTGTTGGGCCGTTCCACCGTGATAGTAATTGATCCCTAAGAAGTCAGGTTTTGCCTGTTTTAATAGTGCTTGATCTTCTGGAGTGACTTCAGGAGCCAGACCGACTTTGGCTAATTGCTTGTAGACAAATTTCGGGTATTCGCCTTTGCAATAGACATCTAAAAACCACGCGTTGTTGAAGGCTTCGCCATTTTCTGCAGCCAGCACATCTTCTGGGTCACAGCTAAACGGATACATCGGACCATAGCCAAAACTTGGACCAATCTTGCCCTGTGGAACCAGCTCATGGAACAAATTAATTGCCTTTGCATTGGCAAGGTTGATGATATGATTGGCTGCATACATCCGTTTTAAGTCCTTCAAGCCCGGTGGATGTGCCGCCCAACGGTACCCAAGAGAAGTGAAGACATTTTGTTCATTCATGGTGACCCAATAGGTGACTTTCTTTCCTAAGCGTTCAAAAAGGATTCGGCAATACCGTTCAAATGCCGCTGCTGTTTCTCGTCCCTCCCATCCTTGGTATTTGTCTTGCAAAGCCTGAGGAAGATCCCAATGATACAGCGTCAAAATCGGTTCTACTCCTTGCCGAAGCAATTCGTCCACCAGCTTTTCGTAAAACGCCACACCAGCTTCATTGACCGCACCTTCGCCATCAGGCACGATTCGCGACCACGCCACGCTGAAGCGATAGGCTTTCAAGCCCATTTGCTTCATCAAGGCAACATCTTCTTTGTATCGATGGTAGTGATCGATCGCCACTTTGCCGTTGGTTTCCTCAAAGGTATTGCCGGGAATTTGGGCATAGGTATCCCAAATCGACGGACCTTTGCCGTCTTCTGCCCATGCACCTTCAATTTGATAGGCCGCCGAAGCCGCCCCCCATAAGAAGTTTTCTGGGAAAGGATCTAAGTTTGTGTGAAACATCAAGTTGCCTCCTTCAATTCCTAAACCGAGTTAAATCGGTTACATTTTATCGTATCATAATTTGGTTGATTCGTAACAATTGCCAAAAGATATTTTTTAGGTGAAAAAACTGTCGCTCCTCAGAACGACAGTCGTTTCTTATTAAAACAGGTAATCATTCAAACGAGATTTCACATATTCAATGTGGCTGGATTCTAATTCGATTTGATCATGCGCCAATGCGTAATCTGTCAGTGTTTCTAAGTTTTCCTCATCAGCAACGATCTTCGCTCCGATGCCTTCTTGGAACGAGGCGTACCGTTTTTCCTTCAACTCGTCTAAGAAGCGGTCTTCTTTCAGTTTCGCTGCTGCTTTTAACGCTCGGGCATACGTATCCATACCAGCGATGTGGGCTAACAACAGATCTTCCATTTCAAATGACGAACGACGGACTTTAGAATCGAAGTTGATTCCTCCCGGTGCGATGCCGCCGTTTTCTAAGACTTCGTATAAAGCGAGTGTCGAGTCAAAAACGTTGGTTGGAAATTCATCCGTATCCCATCCTAACAGCATATCTCCTTGGTTGGCATCCAGTGAGCCTAATGCGTTATAGCTACGGGCAACGGCGATTTCATGTTCAAAGGTATGGCCAGCTAATGTTGCATGATTGGCTTCTAGGTTTAATTTGAAATCTCCTTCTAAGCCGTAGTGCTGAATGAAGGCCATCGTTGTCGCTGCATCAAAATCATATTGGTGCTTTGATGGTTCTTTTGGTTTCGGCTCTAATAAGAACTGCGGTTTATGACCGATTTTTTCGCCATAAGCGATCGCCATTTTGAATAGACGGGCGATGTTGTCTTGTTCAAATTTCATGTCTGTATTCAACAAGGTTTCATAGCCTTCACGGCCGCCCCAGAAGACATAGTTTTCACCGCCTAATTTTTTCGAGATATCTAAGCCTTTTTTAACTTGGGCTGCTGCATACGCGTAAACTTCCGCATTATTGGTGGAAGCAGCGCCGTTGTTGAAACGAGGGTGTGAGAACATATTTGCTGTATTCCATAAGAGTTTGATCCCCGTTTGTTCCATTTTTTCTTTGATCAAATCGGTGATTTCGTCTAAGTTTTGGAAAAATTCTTCTAACGTTTCTCCCGCAGGTGCCACGTCAACATCATGGAAACAGAAGAACTCTGCCCCTAATTTTTCGCAAATCTCAAAAAAAGCTTCTACTCGATTTTTCGCCGTTTCCATTTCGGTGTCACCGATCCACGTCCGTTTGTTGACGGGTGCGCCGAAAGGATCGGAACCATCTTGCGTCATGGTGTGCCAATAGGCAATTGCAAAACGTAGATGATCTTTCATTTTCTTGCCTAAAACAACTTCTTCGGCATCGTAATGGCGAAATGCAAACATATTGTCTGTTTTAGGACCTTCGTAGCGGATTTTTTCGATTTCTGGGAAATAAGTCATTGTTGTTGCCTCCATTTTATGTTTTTTAGTGTAATAAACTAACTTACTTAGTTCCAATCATTTAGAACCAATAACGATTCCTCGCTTTGATCAAACAAATTGTCTGCTGCCATTACGCTATTCGAGCTGCGCCAACGCATGGCAGATAGGCGCGGTCTGCTGGTAGACGGTCCGGTAGATCCCATAGATTTCTTGGTATTTGGCGACATTTTCAGGAATCGGTGCAATTGCCTTGCTGTATTTGACAAAGGTGTTAACACAAGCGGCCGCATCTGGATAAATGCCACTGCCGATTGCTGCCAGCATTGCTGCGCCCATACCTGGACCTTGTTCAGTAGATAAAGTCAGCATTTCTGCATTAAAAATATCGGCTTGCATTTGCAGCCATTCGGCATTTTTCGCACCGCCCCCCACAGAAACGATCTGGGTGAATTTCCGCTGTGCTCGTTCTTCCATGATCATTTGGGAATCTTTCAGAGAGAAGGTGATCCCTTCTAAGACGGCACGACTGAAATGCTTTTCGCGATGCCGTGTGTCAATACCAATAAAACTTCCCCTGATTTGGCTGTCGGTATGTGGTGTGCGTTCGCCCACGATATAAGGCGTAAACAGCAGGCCTTCTGCCCCCGGTTTTACCTCACTGATCGCTGAAAGCAATTCCTGAAACGATTGGTTTGGGGCAAACGTATCACGATACCAGCTTAAGGAATTTCCAGCGGCTAAAGTGACCCCCATTGAATACAACTTGTCTTTGATCGCATGACGGAAAAGGTGTAGATCGCCTTGATAATCAACCTCTTGCGCTTCTTCAAAGGATAAGAACACACCGCTAGTGCCAATCGACACCATGCCGACACCTTCGGCGATGATCCCGGACCCTAATGCAGCACAGGCATTGTCTGCGCCACCTGCATAGATCGTCACCTCTTGTTCAAAGCCAAAGGCTTCTTGCAGTTCTTTTCGCATTTGCCCTACAGGCGCTGCTGATTCAAAAAGCGGCGGCAGTAAATCCGATGCGATTGCGAATTTTCCTAGAATGGCTTCAGACCAGCACTTCTTTTCGATATCCAGCAGTAACGTACCCGCCGCATCAGAATAATCCATCGAATAGTTACCTGTCAGCCAAAAAGCCAAGTAGTCTTTTGGCAGCATCATGTGACGAACTTGTTGCCAATGTTCAGGCTCGTGTTCTTGGACCCATAAAATTTTGGGTAAGGTGAACCCTTCCAAAGCAACATTCTTGGTGATTTCTTTTATTTCCTCTCCAAAGGATGCCATGATCGCTTGACATTGTTTGGTGGTTCGAACGTCATTCCATAATATTGCCGGGCGAATGACTCGGTTTTCTTCATCCAATAAAACAAGACTATGCATTTGCCCGGAAAAGCTGATGCCGATCAATTCTTTCTGCAACGTTGGAAGCTGCTGGATCAAGGTTTTGATTACCTTATCTGCCGCCTCTTGCCAATGCACAGGCTCTTGCTCACTGAACCCCGGTCTAGGGGATGACAATGGATAGTCAACACTTGCTGTTCCTTGGAGTTCCCCGGTTTGATCAAAAACTAAGCCTTTTAACGCACTTGTTCCTAGATCCAACCCTAAAAAATAAGCCATCTCTTCTCTCCTTCCTCTGTTTGAAGCAGTTAACCATTGCCTCTCAATCGGTTAATTAGCATTCAAAACTAACTAATTGGATAGTAAACGATTCTCGCATTCCTGTCAAGCGCTTTCAACAAATCTTTCTATGATTTTCGTTCTCAAACTGCTGCTTCTACATTCTTCGTCTTTTCTTTATTCTTCAGCTTGCACAATATTAATTTGCACGGTAAACTAACACTAATCACATCTATGAAGAGGAGAACACATGATTATCAATAAAATGGGCATACGCGAACAAAATGAAGCGGCTGTATTGAAGACGATCATTGACAATGAAAATGTGTCACGAGCGGAAGTGTCAAATTTGACCCATCTCAATAAAGCGTCTGTTTCTCAAATAACAAAAAAACTGATCGACACGGACTTCGTTCGCGAAGTCGGCATTGGGGATTCCACTTCGATCGGTGGTCGCAAACCGATTCAATTGCAATTCAATCACCGCAGCAGCTTAGCTGTTACCTTTGACATCGGCTATAACTATGTTCGTGGAATGCTTTCTTATATCAATGGCGAGATGATCGCCTCCGCCGATCATTCCCATGAATTGATCACCAAAGAAAATGTACTGGCGACGATCGATTCCATGATGAAAGAATTTTGGCCGCAAATGCCGCAAACCACTCATGGATTAGTAGGAATCTGTTTGGCGATCCACGGCATCGTTCACAATCAGACGGTCACCTTTGCCCCCTACTACGACTTGGAACACTTTGATTTGATCGCCCCTTTGAGCCAAAAATACAATACGGCGGTCTATATAGAAAACGAAGCCAATCTGACGGCTTTAGGCGAGTACTGTTTTTCTTCTGATTCCACGAATTTACTGAGCGTCAGCGTCCATAGTGGGATCGGTGTCGGAATCATCGTTGATGGGCAGCTACAAACCGGTACTCACGGCATGGCGGGGGAAGTTGGCCATTCTACGCTCTTTCCTCACGGCAACTTGTGCCCTTGCGGCAATCGAGGCTGCTTAGAGCAATATGCGTCGAACAAAGTCTTGTTTGACACCTACAGTCACTATACAAAAACAGCGTTCGTTAATTCGGATACCTTTGCACAAGCCTATCATGCCGGAGAAAAATCAGCAGTCGAATTGGCGCAACAAAATGTTGAGTTTCTTAGTATTGGGCTAAACAATGTCATCACTTTTTCTGATCCCGAAGAAGTCTATATCAACAGCTCGGTCTATCGCAAAATTCCTGATTTATTACTGGCGCTGCAACAAAAATTGACCAGCCAGTTCACCAAAAACACGAAGATCAAAAACAGCCGATTAGGCGATCAAGCCCCGCTGTTTGGCGGTAACGTTTTAGTGGCGAAACATTTCTTGAATATCAACGATTTGCGCTTTGCAGCACTTGATCTCTCCCGTGTGATCCATTAAATGAATGCTGGACTGAAGACTCAGTCCAGCGTTTTCTTTTGGGAAAAAAGGTCTCGCTATCCTTTGATTCCGCCAGCCGTCACACCGCCCACGATGTATTTCGATAGAAACAGGTAAATCAGCAATAAAGGAATAATACTTAATGAGATCCCTAGATACATACTGCCAAATTCAGTACGGTAAACATCAGTTTTCAGCAATTGGACCAGCATCGGCAACGTATACTTTTCCGTATCGTTGATCAAGATCAAGGGCATCAAGAAATTATTCCACGAGGTCACGAACGAGAAAATCGCCATGGTGGCTAAGCCCGGTTTCATCAAGGGCAACATGATGCGATGGAAAATTTTGATTTCGCCGGCTCCGTCCAAACGAGCAGAATCTGCCAAATCAGGATGATAGATCGTTTCTAAGTATTGCTTTAAGAAAAAAACGGTAGCAGGTGATGCGATCGCTGGTAAAATCAATGGCAGAAAATTATTTAAGAGCCCTAAGCGATTCATAAATTGATAAAAACCGATCATGCTAATTTGCTGAGGGATCATGATCAGCCCAAGAATGACAGCAAACAGGACTTTCTTGCCACGAAACTCATAGGCGATCACGCCATAAGCTGTCAATGCCGAAAAATATACATTGAGAACGGTAGCGCCAGCCGCAATCAAGAAACTATTTTTAAATCCATTGAAAACATTGAAGCCTCTGCCCATTAAGACGGACCAGTTGTATTGGAGATTACCGCCAGGCCACAAGGACAGCCCTTGCTGGATCTGTTCTGCTGAACGGGTCGCATTGACTAAGACGACCCAAAACGGCAGAATACTTAAGATGGTCAGCAACACCAAAAAGACATAGATCAACAATCGTTTTGCTCGATAGCTATTTTCCATTTATTTTCGCCCCACTTTGCTGTTTTCTTTGAAAAATTGAAACAATAACGTGCTTAATACGATCGAAAGTACCAATAATAGCACCGACGCGGTTGCGGCAACGTTGAAATTCCGACTCCCGGTAAAGGCTTGGTTGTAGATAAACATCGTGATCGTTAAGACACTATTGTTGGGATTGCCGTTTGTCAGCAAAAAAGGAATGTCGAACATTTGCAAGCCGCCAATCAAAGACGTCACCAATGTATAAAGCAAGATTGGTTTTAACAAAGGCAGCGTGATCTTGCGGAAAATTTGACCATCATTGGCTCCATCGACCATTGCTGATTCAAAAAGAGCATCATCAATGCTCAAAATGCCCGAAACCAAAACGATCGTTGTCTGACCATACCACATCCAAAATTGGATAAAGGAAACGATCAGCCGAGTGCCCGTTTCACTACGGAAAAAGTCATAGGGCTGGTCCAAAACACCGAAATGCTGCAAGACTAGGTTGATCGGACCTAACGGAAAACTGAACAAAACGAAAAATAAGATTGATACTGAAGCGGCAGTAATGATGTTGGGTAAGTAAAAAGCGACTTTGAAGAAGCCTTTCCCCCGCAAACGCAACTTGATATTGGTAAACCATGCCGCCAGCAACAGAGCCAAGCCAATTTGAGGGACAAAGTTTACGCCCCACAAAATAAAGGTATTGCTGATCGATTTTAAAAATAACGGGTTGCGAAAAATCGCAAAATAGTTATCCAGTCCGACAAGATTGGCAGCTGGATTCCACCCTTTTAGATCCGTAAAGCTTAGGTAAATCGTATAGAGAATTGGATAAAGCTGAAAAACCAAGAATGCTAGAAAAAATGGTGTGATAAATAATAGCCCATAGCGATGATACTGTTCAAATCTTCTCTTATTCTGCATCGTAATCCCCCTGATTTTTTTCTTCTACTGCCAACTTCTGCCTGTAAAGACAAGCCATTTAAGCAGCGCATAGTACCTAGAAAAGGTTGAAACCGACCCCGTCTTCGGTGCCGGTTTCAACAACACCTAATCTACTTGAACATCTGGATAAGCATTGACGACCGCATCTTTAAAGTTTTGGATCGCCGTTTCCTGATCCACTTCACCTTTTGAATATGGTGTCAAACAACTATCCGTAAAGAGGGTTTCAATCGTCTGGTCATACTCGGTCAGAATTTTCGCGTTGATGTCTTGAACCATATCGGCAAATTCTGCATAGTGGTTTTGACCGCCTAAAAATTCCTCTTCATATTCGCCTTTAATTTCTTCAACGACTCGCTCATTTGATACAAAATCACCGGTATCTTCGGCCCATTGTTTTAAAAATGCTTGATCTGTGGTCAAGTAAGCCACCAATTGCGCAGCTTCTTCTTGCATCTCAGAATTTGCCGTAGCACCGATCCATGTGCCGCCCCAGAACCACGACGAAGGTCCTTGGATCATGCGCCAGTCGCCTTCTGTTGAGCTGGAGTTATCGGCAGCTGTCGCATTTGGTTTTAACCAATAGTGCAGCCCCCATGTCGGCAAACTATAACCGAATACATTGTCGCCATTCATTCCAGCAAACCAAGCTTCTGACTGTCCTTCTGTATCTTGTGTCAGGCCTTCTTCTACAAATTTTCGTGATACATCCAACAAGTCATACAAACTGTCGTCGATCACTAATTTGCCGTCTTCAACCCAGCCATGTTCGCGTTGACCATAAAAAGGCTTCGCCAAATCTTGGACACTAGAGATCATATAGGTGGTTCCACCACTTTTTTCTTTGACTGCTTTGGCTTGCTCATAGAACTTGTCATAGTCTGACAAGGCCGCTTGCGCAGCCGCTGGATCATCGATTCCTAGCAGCTCTTCTGCCATCGATGCCCGGTAATAAAACCCGCCAGGAGCAGCTTGCCAAGCCAAGGCATGAAGAACCCCGTCTTTTGAAGTCCCTACGTCTTTGACATATTGATACGTATCTGCTGAGGCTTCATCAAGCCCCAGTGAACCAAGGTCTGCCATCATGCCTGATTCCACATATTTTTTGACAAAGGCAGATTCTAAAGCAATCACATCTGGTGCATCTTTGGAACCGAGAATCGGATCGAGCTTGGTCTCGAATTGGTCAGAAGGAATCTCCACGATCCGAATGTCATAGGCCAAGTCGTCATGCGCCGGCAAATAGTAATCATTGATCATCGTTGATAATTCTGAAGTAAAGGTCCAAACCACGAGTTCATCCTTGCCACTACTTCCCGTTGCGCTATTATCTGAGCTGCTGTTTCCAGAACCATTCCCGCAGCCACTAAGCATAAAAGCTGCTAAGCCCGCCAATGACACTGTTTGTAAGACCCGTTTCCAATTTTTCATCTTTCTTCCTCCTCGATTTTTTGATAGTCAAATGAATCAAAATCAGCCGCCAAACGATTGCCGGTCGTATCAATCGCAAACATCCCTACAAAAGCCCCTGTAAAGAACCCACCGTAATGTTCTGCTACATAGTCGTCAGACAATTGCAAGCTGTCAAATAGCTGATCGATGACCTGCCACTCTTTTTGATCAAACGAGTACGCGTATTGATAGTGGGCATAATTAACGATCGTTTTGAAGTAGACTGTTTGTACATCGGCTGGTATCACAACTTCTGGTGCTTTTTGACTCTTCAGTTGGCCCTTTTCGCTTGTCAATACAGTGATGATTCTGCCTTTCGTCTCATCATGAGTGATGTAGATCGCCGACCAGTTTTGTGTATTGTAGTAATTCGTCATGCCTGCTAACTGTAGAAACGAGTTCGGTGAAAATTCGACGGCAGTCGTTGCTTCGAAACGAAAATCGCTCCATCTTCTTGCCACCAGTGCTTGATGGAACAAGGAATTGAACGACTCTCGCCCATACAAGCGCAAGTACCCTGGTCGTGCGGTCAAACTACCGATTTCCTCAGAAAAAGGAATCCGCAAGGTTTGAAACACTGGTGCCAACGACGCCTCTTCAAAATCATCAAAGCCTGATTCTGTTTCCCACGGATGTTCGGGCAGCTGTGGCTGTGGGACTTCCTCTTTTGGAAAGTTTCCGCCTGTGATATACGGCCAATCATTTTCCCAATAAACAGACTGGATCGCTGTTTCTCGTCCGAGCGGGCAATAGCCGCGATTTTCTAAGAGGGGCGTTTCTGGATACTTCAGCGCTCGCCCTGTTAAGTGAACAAAATACCATTCATCGGTCTGCGTTTTCACAAATGAACCATGGCCAGCTTTTTGTAGCAGGATCTCTGGCTGTCCCCAGGAACTGATCAGAGGGTTTTGAGGATGAACTTCATAAGGCCCTTCGATGTGCGTCCCACGAGCGATGGTACTTGCATGTTCAAACTTGGTGCCGCCTTCTGCCGTCAATAAATAATAATAGCCGTTCACTTTATACATAACCGGTGCTTCCGTCAATTTGCGCTCTGTTCCTTTGAAGATGATTTTGGGCTGCCCCACCAATTTCTTGGCTTGCCAATCAAACTCTTGGAGAGCGATCCCATAAAAGGAATGGTTTGTCGGACGATAATCCCAAACCATGTTCAAAAAATATTTTTTGCCGTCGTCGTCATGAAATAACGAGGGATCGAAACCAGAAGAATTCATATAGATTGGTTCTGACCAATCCCCATCAATGGTCTCACAGGTGATCAAATAATTGTTCACATCTTTCCAACTATTAGATTGTGTTTTGACATCTGAATAAATCAACCAAAAACGACCATCACTGTAACTTAAGTTTGGCGCCCAAACACCCCCAGAATCTGGGTTTCCCAGCATATTCAACTGACTGACACGATTGACTGGTGTACTGATCAAGCGCCAGTTCTTCAAATCCTTCGAATGGAAGATGCGCACACCTGGAAACCATTCAAAGGTCGACGTAGCAATGTAATAATCTTCTCCTGCACGACAAATACTCGGGTCTGGATGAAAGCCTGTTAGTATCGGATTGGTAATCAAAAAAATTTCCTCCTCTTTCCCTTTTTGGCATTTTGTGATTCAACTGAGTGTCAGTAGGAATGAGCTTCATCCAGTTAGTAAGTTTTCTTTACTAATATACCTAACAAAAAAAAGAAACTTGCTGCTGCAGCTCATTTTAAAAATATTCACTAATCATTGTTCTATTTACTTTCTTCAGCTGAACTGTCATAATTATAGAATGAAATCGCTATCATTCACAGGACGATTTCCACACATCGATAGACAAAAAATGGAGGATAGATCGCGTGACTATTTTAGAAGAATACCATTTCGGCGAATACCTAGGCGTTTCCAGTTACCATCCCTACTCGCTTAATTACATGGAACATTTTCATCGTTCCTTTGAATTGCTTTTTTGTAGTGACGGCGAAGCGGTTGTCAAAATCGAAGAAAGTCCCTATGTCCTTACAACTGGCCAAGTGTTATTAGTCATGCCTTACCAGACCCATGCCATCGAAACCCCTAAGGAATCACAACTGCATATTCTGGTTTTTTCGCCGGAGTTTATTCCAGATTTTTATGCCAAAACCAAAGATTTCGCTTTGTCAGATCCCGTTATCACCATTGATTCGTCTGTCGCAAATCAGCTGTATTATCCTTTATTTGAAACGGATTCCCTCTATTTACGAAAATCGGCACTGTATCAAGTCCTTTACCTTTTTGAGCACCAAACGACTTTACTACCAGCCAAAAACCAAGAGGATATCCTGATCCAGCTGCTTGCCTATATCGAGTCACACTTCAAAGAAGAGCTGACGCTCGAAAAACTAAGCAGCAGTATCGGTTATAGTAGCGTCTACGTTTCCAGAATGATCACTGAGAAATTGAAAAGCACCTTTCCTCGGCTTTTGAATCAAGCAAGAATTCGCCATGCCTCTTTTTTGCTGACTCATAGTCTCTTGCCGATTACGGAAGTAGCAGAACAGGCTGGCTTTCAAAATGTGCGAACCTTCAATCGAAATTTCAAAGCTTTGACCTCACTGACTCCGAAAGAATACCGCTTAACACACAATGCTCATTTTTCATTGCTGAAGGAATAGCAAAACAAAAAAGCAGCTTCACTTACCTATAAAGTGAGCTGCTACAATCTTACTCGTTATTCTAGTCAGCCTTTTGCCACGTTCCCAGAAAGTAGTGAAAAACGTTCTAACGCTCCCCTTCTTCATAGAGAAATGAGCAGGAAAAAACCAATTGCCAAAATGAACCTTTGTTGTTTTACCGATTCCGCAACGCTATGCCTGATTTACAGCACCGTATGTTCTTGCTTAATGCCGTTTGCTTGATCGAAGCTTCTTGGAACATCGATCAAGCCCAAGAAAAATGATTCACGACTAGCCAGTCTCTGACTTCCGTCAGATCAGAAAAAGTTTTCACCTGTGCAGCTACTTCTTGCTCAAGTTTTGGCTGTTTAAGCAAAGGATACTTCCCATTTTTCTTGACTGGCAAAATACTCAAATCATCCGCAATCAGAAAAGCTGGGATCTTGGCTTGTTTTGCGGCTCTTATGCCGGCTAGAGAATCTTCTAATACCAAGGCTGCTTCAGGCTTTACGCCTAATTGTTGGCATGCTGTCAGAAAGATTTCTGGATCAGGTTT
The DNA here is from genome assembly GCF_050546735.1 of Enterococcus sp. AZ095a. Classification (NCBI taxonomy): domain Bacteria; kingdom Bacillati; phylum Bacillota; class Bacilli; order Lactobacillales; family Enterococcaceae; genus Enterococcus; species Enterococcus sp. AZ095a. The sequence goes on from NZ_CP172953.1 coordinate 2,920,511, forward strand.
GCCCTTTCGCACTTGATCCCCAGAAACCACCGTATCAAACCAATCTGGCATCTGTTCCATTTCAAAATACGCCTTGATTTTTTCTTTCGACGAAGAGGACGCCACGGCTATCAAGCAATCTTGTTTTTTTAATGCTTCCAATAGTTCAAGAAGGCCGGGCTTTTTGAACACCCGCTTTTCTTCAGCTAAAATCACTTCTTTCTGACGATTCATCGCTTCTCGCCACCGATCCGTTGGTACCGTACTGCCATAAAGTTCCTGCATCCCTTTACGAATATCTGCTTCCGTTCTGCCAGTCAGGTAATAATAAACATCTTGGCAAACTTCAAAATCATACTCCTCCGCGGCTCTTAAATAGGCGCGGTAAACTAACCGACCTGTTTCAAACATCAAACCGTCCATATCAAAAATCACCAGTTTTATCTTCTCCATCCTATGGCCTCCTTTGCTTTTCTGCGAATAAAAAAGCAATGGTACCAAAATCCTTTGGCACCCATTGCTTCATCTTGTTTATTTACAGCTGACTGCTCAACTTAGCAATGATTTTACATGCGCCAAATGGCTGTCAGCCTTTTCCCGCCCTTCTTTTACTAGCGCTTCTGACAGAATGAAGGAGCCGCCAACCGCTAATACTTGCGGATCAGATAAATAGTCTTGAACATTTTCGAGAGTGATCCCACCAGTTGGGACAAATCGAATATCGTAAAACGGACCGCTGAGGGCTTTGATTGCCGGTAAGCCCCCGTAGATATCCGCAGGGAAAAATTTCACAACTGATAAGCCATAATCCGTTGCCCGTTGAATGTCATTTGGGGTAGCTGTCCCTGGAAACACTGGAATGTTTTCGGCAAGACAAAATTCCACCACATCAGGTACAAGAGCAGGGGAAACAATAAAGCGCGCCCCTTTCTCAACTGCTGCTTTTGCTTGTTCTAAGGTGCGGACCGTGCCTGCGCCTACGATCAATTTGCCCGATTGAGAGAGTTTTTCAATCGCTTCTAAAGCAAGGGCACTGCGGAAGGTCACTTCAATAAAATACAGTTCATGCTCAATCAGCAGTGATTCTACTACTGGCAAATAGGTAAGGTCTGTTGCCGTGTAAAGGGGCAACACCCTTGTTTTTGCCAATTGTTCATAGAGTGTCATACACTCTCTCCTCCCTTCGTTCCCCTCGATTGCATTTGCTCTTTCAAGACGGCTTCATGAAGCCCTTGAAGATAACTGATACCAATCGCGCGATCATACAGACCATAGCCTGGCATCGCCACTTCCCCCCAGATCGTCCGCCCGTGATCAGGACGGATGACACCATCAAAACCGACCTCAACCAAGGCTTTCATAATGGCATACATATCTAACGATCCTTCAGTGGAAAGATGGGCAGATTCTTTAAATTTGCGTTCCCCCATAAACAACACATTGCGAAAATGAACAAAGTTGATGCGGCCTTTTAAGCCATGAACGATCTCCACCATGTCGTTTTCTGGATCGGCACCTAACGAACCGGTGCACAACGTCACCCCATTATAAGGCGAATCCACGATGGCCATGATTTTTTTCAAGTCCTCTAAATTTTTGGTGATCCGTGGCAAACCAAAAATTTCCCAAGGTGGATCGTCCGGATGGATCGCCATTTTCACATCTACTTCTTCACACACAGGAATGATCCGCTTTAAGAAATAGCTTAAGTTATCAAAGAGGATCTCTTGAGTGACCCCTTCATAAGTTGCCATCAAACGCTGGAACTTTTTCAGTCGTTCTTCTTCCCAGCCTGGCAATTTAAAGCCTTTTGATTGGCTATGGATTAGCGTATACATCTCACTAGGTTCCATATCATCCACAACGGCTTGATCATAGAGCAAGGAGAAGCTGCCATCCTCGTTTTGATAAAATAGGTTTGTTTTTGCCCAGCCGAAGATCGGTTTGAAGCTATAGCAGATCATATGTACATCACAAGCTGCTAAATTCCGAATCGTTTGAATATATTGATCGATGTAGTGATCCCGTTCCTCTGTTCCAGCTTTGATCGCATCGTGGATCGCGACACTCTCAATCCCTAATAGCGAAAGATGCTCTTTTTCAATTGATGCTTTTAGTGCGTTGATTTCGGAAATCTCCCAGACATCTCCGGGCATTTTATTCAGAAGTGTTCCTACAATGCCGTGCATTCCTGGAATTTGTCGAATATTCGTTAACGGGATCGTATCCCCTTCCCCGTACCATCGAAACCCCCATTGCATTTGCTGTCACCCTTTCGTTTTTAAAAATCATCGTCCTCATCAGTTTCTTCGCTACTATCACCTGCTGAAGAATTGTGCCAAAGCGCTACACTGTTTTCTCCTTGCTGGATCACTGCTGCCACCGCCTGTTCAATCGGTGTCGCCAAAAATTGATGATTGATTGCTTCTAATACCATCGGTAGATTCACTCCGCCGATCACATACGTCTTTTCCTGAAGTGGTTCATCTAATTGATTGATCGTTACAACCGACTGATTGTAGGGACTGGCACTCAATAGATCAGCAAACACCACGACACCGTCCCCTTGATCTGTTTCATGGATTGCTTCATGGATTTTGTTTCCCAGAAGTTGAATATCCTCTCCGTGGTTCAAATTAACGACCGCAATATTTTCGACACTGCCCATGATCACCTCTGCGGCATCTTTAAAACCAGTACTCAGCTGTCCGTGAGTTGCCAATACGATTCCTAACAAATGTTGTTCCTCCTTTTTCGCTTCCTAACCAAATAACGCAAGGACTTTTTGCATATTCCTACTATTCAGCTCTTTTTGCTTTAATTGTTTTTTAGGCAACACATACGTCTGATCCTGTTGCTTTTCTGCACAAAACAGATAGTTGATGCTGCCCATTGCTTCACTACTGTGTTCGATTGACAACTGCTGGAGTTGCCCTTCATTGAATTGCTTGCCGATAGCTCGAATCGGAGCATCGGCACCAATAGAATCTAAATAATAAATCTTCGCATTCGGCCTTACTGAATCACGTAACACTTCCAACCCGCGTTCTCCGTAACTTCCTTCATCAAGAAATGCGAAGGCCGTCGTTGTTTGACTGTTTTGACTGATTAGGGACAGCAGCGCTAAGATAGAGGAGGTATTGCGGGTTAGATTTTGCTGAAATCCTGCCCCGCGGCTTACGCGATTTAATAGCAGAAAATAAATACCGACCCCTGAAGCAAAAAGCGCTGTTTGCCAAGACAATAAGGGAAATCTCCCTGAGGCAAAGTGGATATAAAGCCAGGTACCTAACAACCCTAAAAGAATCATCACTGCTGAAGCAGTCAGAATAAATTGATTTGTTTTACGGCCTTGCTCCTGCCGATCAAAAAAATGGTAATCGCCGAAATGCTCTGGCGGTGTATCATAATATGTGCAGATGATCCGTTTTGCTTTGGTCAGATCACCAACATACAAATTGCGTGAGGCGTTTTTTTTCGTGTGATCATACTCGATCACCTGAAGGTCTTTGCGAAATGGAATGATATCCGCGATGAGTGCCTTCAAAAATCTTTGTTTGCTTTTATCCGTTGATCGCGACCGATAGACATATCGATAACGAAAAAGCCAATCACGAAATGCTTCTGTTTGATTCATGGCAGATTCTCCTATTCACAAATTACTGACACTGGAGGACCTCTTTTCCTTGCGAGATCCCCCAGCTTCCCTCACAATATTCCTTAGATATAAATGAATTAGTATGCTACTTATAACTTGAACTGTTTCAAAACATCCTTCAGTGTTGATTTCGGTGCAGAAGGCGTTGCCTGAAAATAGATTGATTCCACACCATATTCTTCATTCATTTCTTTGAGTTTTTGCGCATCAGCTTGATTTAAATAAACAGATTTTGTTACCAAGAGATCCTTCTCGGGATCTTTTTGGGCAATACCGCCTATGTTCAATTCTTTCATCGGCACGCCGTGTTTGACTAAGTCGTACATCACGCTGACGGTTTTGGCGATCAAGATACAGTTGTAATCTTTGAAGTTGTATTCATCCCAGTAAAATTTGGCTTTTTCTGGTGTAACGACGATCGTTTTTTGCCCTGTTCGGCTACCGGCATTTTTGTATAGTTCCCGCATGAACTTATCCTTAGCTACTACTTCATCCACTACAAAGATCGAATTGACTCCGCTTTTTTGCGACAAGGTCATCATGACCTGCCCATGGATCAATCGCTCGTCTACTCGTGCTAAATTTACTACACCCATTTTTGACACTCCTTTTCTTATAAAATACCGACACCGGCTAAAATAATCAGAATCAAAGTCAGCCATAGCAATGCTTGCGTGACTTTTAATCCTTTCTTTGTATAGAACCAGTAGACGCCCATTACAACTGCTAACGGCAAGATCCCTGGTACAATCTGATCAAGGATATCTTGGATAATAAATTCTCGTCCAGAAATATCAAACTGCAGCGAAGAACTGACTTTGACATAGTTTCCAGCCAGAACCCCCATCATAAACAAACCGAGAACCGACAGTGTTTCAATGGCAGTTTGAACACCTGTACTCTGCATCAAGCCAGTTGCGTTGCGTCCCATTGAGAACGCTTGGCGGGCAAAAAACATTCCTAGAGAAACTTGATACAGTGCAAAGCAAATGAACGGAAACAACGCACCTAGCGGACTTCCTTGCTGTGCCCAAGGGACGGCAATCGCAATAAAGATATATTGAACGGTTCCTGAGTCGATGGCATCCCCGATTCCTGCTAAAGCACCCATCAAACCAGCTTTCGTGTTGTACATTAGATCATCCTGCATCAAGATCTCTTTTTTCTCATGCTCTTCCTCGGCCCGCTGTTGTTCCATTGATGACATCAGCCCAGTAATAACACCGCCACCCCAACTTAGCTGGGTATTGAAAAACAACAGTTGGCGTTTGTAGGCAGCTTTCAGTGCCTCATCGTCTTTGTAAAGTTTGCGCAAAATCGGCATCATGGCGTATAAAAGCGATGGTGATAAATACCGTTCAAACGAATGCGGGATCTCATTGGCGAAATGCCATCTTAGGTATGCTTTTGTGACATCTTTCTTCGTGATTTCTTCCGGTGCGCCTTGCGCTTTTTGAATTATTTCGGTCATTACTGCTCCTCCTTATCGATTAGAACCCGTCATCATAGTCATCGTCATCATCAAAGGATGGTGATGCTGTATTCGTTTCTGGGGCTGGGGCCAATTTTCCTTTTTGTGACTGAACAAAAATCAACGCGATCAAAATACCAAAAATCGCATAGGTGACCATGGTAATTTCTAGCGAACTGAAAACTACACTCATGAAATAGGCCAAGAAGAAAAAGACCATATAATCTTTTCGACCGATCACATAGACGGTAGTTGCAATCCCGATCGCTGCCAATCCGCCGCCGACTACTTCTAAAATATGGATAACGACTGTCCCCTCAAGAGCATTGATGACATCAGCAATCAGTGGAGCGCCTAAATAAAGTGCAATAAATACCAGCGGAACAAATAAAATAAATGAAGCCAGCGTTGGGTATAAAATAATTGAACGAGTCATTGCTTTGTCATTAAGATCTTCCACTGCTTTATCCGTATATTTTCCTAAGAAGGTATTGATAAAGAAACGGAACTGATACAAATAACTCCCTAGCAAACCAACAGGTACGGCAACAGCAATCGCTGCTTCTGGTTGCAGATTTCCTAGCAAAGCTACCGGTACGGCAATCGCCGCTGCAATCGAAGGTTCCGCCGGCATGGATCCGCCGGGAGAAAATACCCCCATGTAAATCATTTGTAAAGCGGCAGTGACGATCATGGCTTGAGGCACATTTCCCATCACCAGTCCGACAACTAATCCCGTCATCAACGGTGAAAAACGTAAAGTCAGTGTGGCGCCTCCGCCGAGCCAACGAGACATGACTGCTGCAACCCATAGCGCAATCAGTAAACTTTGTGTAACACTTAATGTATCCATTTTTCCTCCTCCTAAACTTCTTTCAAATAGTTTTCTAAATCAAGAACAGCTTCTTTCAAGCGTTCTTTGGTGATTAAGACTGGAATCAAGTGTACTTTTTCTTTTGAATCTATGAACTGCACCAACTGATCAATGACTTGTGCATCTTCAGGAAAAATACCCATTTGATGTAAACTCATTGGTAAGTGCAATTCTTGATAAAAGGGGATCAACTGATCGATGACCGTCCATTTTTCTTCAAGCGCTAATTGATAAAACATCCCATAGGCAACCTTTTCCCCGTGAAGAAAACGATGACTCTCAGGCAGATATTTACTGATGGCATCATGCATCGCATGCGCCGCTGCATTGCGGGCATATTTATCGCCTAGCCCGCCTACCATTCCAGCAACTGCAATAACGATCTCCGACAAATGACAAAAGGCGTCTGTCACTTCCTGCCGCTTCATATCTTCAATCGCTTGTTTCGATTGTGTCAAAATAGCTGTTTCGCATAATTTTGCTGTATAGCCTGCCAGTTGCAAGAAAGGCTCATTTTTCAAATGTGGTTGGGCTAAGATTGCTTCCGATTCAATCCACTTTGCCAACGTATCTGCTAAACCGGCGATAAAGTAGGAGACTGGTGCATCGATCACTAACGTCGGATCGGTAATCAAAAAAGCAGCCTGTCTTAAATAGTGTTCCGACTTCCCTTCAGATTCTCCCGACTCTTTATACATGACAGACAAGGGTGTCCATGGTGCACAATTACTGGCCAATGTTGGGATCAGTCCAAAGGGTCGATTGACTACATGTGCTGCATATCCCACTAAGTCGGCTAACTTCCCGCCACCAACCCCCAGAATAAAATCGATCGCCAGTTCTTCAACAAGATCAGCAATCAGTCCAGCGCCATAATAGCTACATTCTCCTGTGTAGCGATGATAAAAAATTTCCAAATGCCCATCTTCTAAAAAGGGTAATTTTGGTTTCGCTTTTTCCCATGAAACCGTTCCATGTACGAGCAGCAGTCGTTTTACTTTGTACTCTTTTAATACTTCCGGCACATAGTCGATCGCGCCTTCATGGTAACGATAAACTTGCGGTCCAACCTTTACTTTTAAATCCGTTAGCACGAGCTTCACTCTCCTTTATACAGCCAAAAACCGACTTTCCGCTTGAACAGCACGGTCTGGCAGCAGTCCCTTAACGATTCGTTCAATATCCGTTACACATTTGTTTCCCATCTCTTCTAAGCATTCCATAGTATAAGCTGATGTATGCGGTGTCATAACTATATTTTCAAAAGCTAAATACGGATGATCTTTATGACCAGGCTCTTCCTCTAAGACATCGGTGGCAAGACCAGCGATTTTCCCACTTTTTAATCCGCTTACAATTGCCTCTTCATTCAAAAGTGCGCCACGGGCACTATTGGAGAGATACACTTGATCTTTCATTTTTGAAATTTCTTCAAAGGAAATCATATGATAATTTTCCTCCGTCAAGTTAGCACATAGACAAATAATATCTGATTTTGCTAGCAGCTCGTCTAGCTCGACTTTTTTTCCGCCATAGCTTTGAATATGCAAAGCGGACTTATATGGATCGTATGCCAAAATCTCGCAGCGGAAACCATTTCTCAATATTTCTACTACACAACTTCCAGTATTGCCGACACCAATCACGCCTACTGTCTTGTTAAATAGTGCGCGTCCGACAAAGTTCGCTCGTTTTTCCCATTGATCTTCGCGGACTTTTGTATTCGATTCAACTGTACAGCGCAGAAGCGCCAATAGATTGGTCACATTATTTTCTGCTACTGCATCACGCTCGACCAAAGCTGGAATGATCGAAACAATCGTTTGGTGGTCCTTCGCTGCTTCTAAATCAATATTGTTATAGCCGATCCCGTGGCGTGTGATCAGTAGCAATTCATCTTTGTACTCAAAAAATTCTTTGGTAAAAAATGGGGTAACACTTGCTATAATGATGTTGTATCCCTTAAGCTTTTCTGCCAATTCTTTCCCGTTGATTTCGCTATCGAACGTGAAAGGACTGACAGTTCCGATTGCTTTCAACCGCTCGATATGTTGCGGAAAGATTTTTCCAAAGCTGCTGGAATTCACTATAGCGATCTTAAACTGTTCCATATTCTTCCTCCTTACTCTTTTGCAACAATCTCATGACCACCAAAACCATTCCTTAGCGCAGAGACGACTTTTGCTGAGAAACTGTCTTCTTCTTGGGACAAATTTCTCATAAACAAACTCATAGCGATCGTCGGTACAGCAACATTCATCTCCAAAGCCGTTTCCACTGTCCACCTAGCTTCACCAGAAGCTGCAACAACCCCGCGATATTCCTCCAACTTAGGGCTCTCATTAAATTGGGCCGCTGCGATTTCCATCAGCCAGCTGCGAATAACCGATCCATGATTCCATACCTCCGCGACGGAAGCCAAATCAAAGTTATAGGCACTTTGTTCAATCAATTGAAAGCCTTCACCGATCGCTTGCATCATTCCATATTCGATACCGTTATGGACCATCTTTAGAAAATGACCGCTTCCTGATTCCCCTGCGTAAAGGTAGCCTCCTAAAACAGCCACATCTGCAAACAAAGATTCCACCTCTAAAAAAGCGATCTCATTCCCGACAATCATCAAACATGCATCTTTTCTAGCTCCGGAAACCCCACCAGAAGTCCCACAATCAAAGTAATGCACCTCTTTTTCTTTAAACCAGGCTGCTCGGCGAATCGAATCTTTGTAATTAGAATTTCCGCCTTCAATCACGATATCTTTCGCTGATACAAGGGTCCATAGTTCTTCAAGAACCCCCTCAGTCACCGTTCCCGCAGGAAGCATCAACCATAAAATCCGTCGGCCGCTAAAGGAATTCGTCAAATCAGCTAGCGTTTGATAGAGTGTGATTCCAGCTTCTTGCGCTGTTTTCTGCGCATGTACCGAAAGATCCAGCCCTTTTACTTGATAACCTTGATCTTTTAAATTGAGGGCTAAGTTCAATCCCATTTTTCCAAGTCCGATAATTCCTACCTCCATGATAGCGCCTCCATTTCATACTTCCATTATACAAAAAAATATTTTTTTGTAAACAATAAAAATAAAAATAATTTTTATTTGCTTTTTTTCTTTAAAAGAGGTAACGTAACAATACAAAGATGATAATGTTCATATAAAGGAGGTAACCGTCTTTGACTGTTTCGATTCGACTGCAAATAAAAACGCTTTATAAAGACTTAAGTCTCAAAGAACAAGCGATTGCCGACTACATTTTGGAAAATCCTAGTAAAGTCAGCCACAGTTCAATCAGTGATTTATCCAATGAATTAGGCATCGCTGATTCGACCTTTTTTCAATTCACAAAAAAACTCGGTTACAACGGATTTAAAGACTTCAAAATGGCAATGCTGATGCAGGAAAATGATTTTTCTGCCATTTCGATCCATGAAAATATCCAGAAGTCTGATAATGAATTGACTATGGCTCAAAAAGTATTTGATTCCAATATGACCACACTGACTGATACCAAAAATCTTTTAAAAGAAGAAGATTTAAAGATTGCTGCTGCAATGATCAATAAATCTAAACGACTTTTTTTCTTCGGCGTTGGTGGTTCAGAAATCGTGGCAACCGATGCCTATCACAAATTTTTGCGCTCGCCGATCACTGTTTTCCACAGCAGTGATTATCACATCCAACTGATGGAGGCTTCATTGTTGACGCCAGATGATTGCGGCATTTTTATCTCTCATACTGGAAAATCAAGAGAAACCATTGAACTAGCTCAAGTTGCCAAAAACAATGGTGCCAAAATTATCGTCATTACTAGCCATGCTGCTTCTCCTTTAGCCAAACTCGGCGACGTGGTTTTCATCTCTATTTCCGAAGAAACTGAGTTTCGCTCAGAGGCATTGGCATCCAGAATCGCTCAACTGAGCATCATGGATTCCCTCTATGTCATCTTAATGTTTATTAATCGAGACAAAGCACAACAATCGATTGCCAAAATTCGGCGCTCCATTTCAAAAATCAAAGAACCCTGAGAAGGGAAGAAAAAAACTTAACATTTTTCTGTGTTTCGCTAAATCTTTTGTGAATCACGGTTGATATGCAAAAAAACTTGTGTGTTTTTTCCTGTCCTCTTCTTTGGTTTCTTAACAACTTTTTCAGTTCTGAAATTCAACTGCGGTGAGCCTGCCAAAAATCTTGTCCCTTACTCTTGCTGATATTCGCAAAAAAACCACATCACAAAGCTATCCGCTCTGTAATGTGGTTTTTTAAGACTATTTTTTGGGGTAAATCAATAACGACTAGACACAATCTCTGCTCCAAAGGGCATCAACGCTAAGCGCGCCATTTTCAATGATTGCGCCGCAAATGGAATGCCGATGATCGTGATGGCTAGAAGGACTGCGCTAGCTAAATGTCCTAAAGCCAGTGGTATACCAGAAAAAATCAACCATAAAATATTGAGAATCACGGACACGCCACCGCCACGGTAAACGATGTCTTTCCCAAATGGTGCTAATGACAAAGTCGCAAACTTAAAACATTGCAGACCAATGGGAATGCCGATGATGGTAATACACCATAAACACCCAGCCAAAAACCATGAGATCGCACCGATCAAGCCGCCAAAGACAAACCAAATCACGTTGCCTAAAAAATTCATCTGATTGCCCTCCTTCTTTTTTAATAAAGACTGCTCCTGTTTTAGCAAAGAAAGCAGAGGACATCGTTAGCACTCAGATGTGCACTAGCGTCCCTGCTCCTTCCCCTGCGCTCTTCTCTTTTTTCTTAATACAAGCGAAATACGTTATTTTGTAAAATGCTTATTGTCCAGAATCAACCGTTGATTCGCTGCTGTTATTTGATTCATTTGAGTCATTGCCGAAGACACCGGTGATCGAAGACCAGATGCCGCTAAAGAAGCTCTTGATATTTTCCCAAAGGCCCTTAGAGGTTTCTTCGATTTGCTTGCGAGCTTCTGACAGATCCAATTCTTTGATGAAGTCATCGAAGATATTGTTGTCTCGCATGTCGCTCATTAAAGAGGTCAATTCAGAAATTTGATTTTCCGTAACGATTCCTTCCAGTCCGTTGTCCTTCAAGGCTTTTTCTACTGTCTCTTGAATATCTGCTTGAGTCAATTCCGTACCATCTGCGGTTTGAGCAGCCAAATCGGTTTTCGCTTGTTCTTGCGCAGCATTCAAAGCTTCATCGGAATAGCCTTCTTTGTCTTTGTTCTCTTCGGTGATCGTAGAAAGCACATCCATCTCATCTTGAGCTACAGCTACTCGATTCTGATTGATGACGCCGCCTGATTCTTCAACGATTTTGTATACCCCAGCTAAAGCTCCGGAACCGTCGATCGGTACGGCAGAAGCGACCGTTAGCTTCGCATCAGTGATTCCTGCCGTCAGCGCTGCATTTTGGTACTGGGCTGCAGTGATGCGGGTAATGTTATCTGGTGTCGCGATATCGACAGTGATTCCTGCCCCGCTTTCTAAAGTCTGCATTCTGACCGAGCTATAGACCGCCCAATCTGCAGTAAAGCCGCCATCGGGAATGTATTTCATCAAGTCATTACCGTTTGTCGTATAAATCGGTGTTTCGCCTTGGATGCCTAAGCGCTCAAGTGTGTAGTCTTCTTGTGCTTTCGTCAAGGCATTTCCGATCGCCACAGCATTGACTTGCAAACGATCTGAACTGCTGTCAGAGGTACTTGTTTGACTGTCGGTAGTGGCTGTCGTTGCGGTAGAACTGCTTGTTGCAGTGGAACTGCTCGTCGTTGAATTGGTTTCGTCAGCAAAAACTTGTGGTGCTGCTAATAAAACTTGGCTAGATACCAAGAGAGTCGCTAAAATCATCGCTGGTTTTCGAGTCTGTTTTTTCATCACTATATCCTCCAAGTGTTGATCTCTTTTTCAGGGATTTTCCCCTCTTACTGCTGTTATTGTACTATAGGTTTTCTTGCAAAGCCTACGTCTAGGGTCTGAAATGAAGAAAAACTTAGAACTCTGCTGCTATTTAAAAAAGGCGCAATTTGGTATTATCCTTGGTACAGTAATACTTTAGGCGCTTTTCTTTTCATCAACTGTTTTTTTAGCAAACCCAACAGCATAGGATTTTAAACGGCTGCCCACTTTCCTCAAGCCGAGAAAGGCTCCCGTTAAAACTATCGTATAAAAGAACAACGGAAACCCTCCTAGTGAAAAAAAGACTTTCCCGGATTCCAGAAACAGCGGGTGACTCAGAAAGATCAATCGACTAGCCTCAGCTGCTTGTTTTGCTTGCCAAGTCCGCTTTTGTGGTTGCTGCTTGATCAGCCAAGCAAGGAAAAAAAGAGTCGTCGGCACAAAGAACAGCATGAAATTCTTATCGTCCCCCTGATTGAGATACACCAGTCGACCTTCAATGCCTAATAAGCAAAGAGAGACCGCGAATTTTCTGCCAAGATGCTTCGTGAAAAAAGGACGTTTCTGGTGTTCACCTAAACAAAACCCGCACAGCAAAAAAAGAAACCCATAAAAAAGACCGTTTCTCGTTGTAAAAAATAGGGTCCGATAATTTTGATAAAATACCAATAAAGGTCCACTTAAATAACTGCTGTACGTTTCAAGACAGCCAATCAAATACAAACTGATCGCCAGTAAAAACTGCCACCGATAGCCAAGAAAACGGGTTTTCCTTACTAACCACATGCCAAAGAGCAACGCTGGAAAATACCAAAGATGGTACCAGACCCCTACTGTTAAAAAGCCAGCAGCCAAACCGATGACCCGTAATGGATCGGCAAGATTTTGCTGTCCTAAATAAAACCAACCTAAGGGAAGATACACGATCGACCAACGCAAATAAAGCTTGAGTTGTCGTTTGCACCATTGCTGCCATGAACAGGTGCTCTTTTGAAAAAAATAGCCATTCAGCAGCAGAAAAAAAGGAACCGCCAAACGACATAAGAGACTCTTTAACAAAAAATGAAGCCCGTTGTTTTCTGCCAGTCGACCACAGTGAACGAGAATCACCAGTAAGGAAGCGAAGAATTGGGTATAGCCAATTGGAACCATAAGGTGTTTTGTCTTCATTCGATCGTTTCTCCTTTCTCCGTCAAATTTGATCAAACATACTTCACTCTACTGGACCTTTCTTTTTCTGACCAGCACTGAAAGCTTCCAGAATAGAAAGACAGTGCAACAAGTAGAAACATTGATAAATAAAGGATGTTACCCTTTGTTGCATCGTTAATTTCATAGATCCTCGTTCGCATAGAAAAGAGTTTGCTATAATATATAAGAAGAATGATGGAGGCAAAACAGACACATGGATATTGGGAAAATTATTAAAGAAGAACGCACCAAACGAAATCTCACGCAAGAACAATTGGCGCAGGAATTTTTTGTCACTCGGCAACTGATTTCAAAATGGGAAAACGGCAAGAGCTATCCTGATCTAGACCAAGTAGTCAAACTGAGCAACTATTTTGAATTGACCTTGGACTATTTATTAAAAGAAGACAAACAGATGGTCCAAGAACTCAATCTGACCACCCACCGAAAACGAATTGGCCTCGTATTGATCGCCCTTTTGACTGTTCTCAGTATTAGCTTAAGTACGATTTTGCTGGCAGGATTTTGGATCGATCCAGTCTTTTTCACAAAAGAAGACCTAACGATCACTTCTATTAAAAAGTACCACTTGCCTGCCACTGAGATAACGAATCAGGAAACCGGACAAGTGATTCAGCTGCCTGAAGATACGGAATACTTGATCACTTATACGATCGATCGGCCAATGGTAAAAACGGGCCGTCTATCGGGTTATAAAGAATACAGCAGCGAAAATGCCAGCCAATTAATGGTTTCGGGTTATCACGGTTTTCATTTTGGCACGCAAACAAGCAAAATCGTCATTCGCAGCAATCGCGAAGACAATTTAGCTGCACCAGAATTAAATGCAAACAAGGATCTTTATCTTCGTAATATGAATAAAGCGCGCGCCTATCAAAAATCTGCAGCAGGTGACGCATTTTCTATCGAAGACGAAGGCGATCTCCTCTTTACTGCAGAAGAACTGGAACAATTACCCTTTGAACAAGGACAACTGCCAGAGTAAACAAAAACCACCGAATCGTTTTGATCGGTGGTTTTTTGCTGACTTCTTAACCTAACAAGATCATTGCGATCGCCGCCAAGGCATTATTGAGAAAATGCATGGCGATGGCTGTTTCTAAGCGCTTGGTTTTTACATAAATCAACGCCATGATCAGCCCCATAGCACCGTAGATCAAAAACTCGACCAGATTGGTGACGGAATGGATGATACTAAAAACGGCTACACTTGAAATGATCCCGACTATCGGGTATTTCTTGAATAAAAGGCCGATAAACCCACCACGGAAAACAATTTCTTCCATGATTGGCGCCGCCACAGCGATCAATAGGAAGATCAAAAGCGGATTTTCGCCTGTAAACAGTTCCCCTAACAATGCATCATTCGCGGTCGCCTCTTGATCGGATATATGCTGCAGATACATGGTACCACCAACAGCAACGAATCGACCTAAAACAAAACCACCGATGATCCATAGCCAGTTGCGCTTCGTTGACCACCCAAAGTCAAAGGTGGCAAGTCCTAGCTTCCGAGCCAAATACATCAGTAGGCCAATGTTTGCCAAAAGCAAGGCAATCAACCCGTAGCTCATCATCGCAGGAATCCTCGGCTCTCCTGCTTCCAAATAATAGATTTTTACCACACTGAATACGGTCATCCCTACTTGACTTAGTAAGAATAAGCCAATCAAAATAAATAAGTTCTTTAATGCTTTCATGCTCTCCTCCATTGTTTGCTCATTGCATTTTGCAGGATTGGGTTACGACAAATCATGACACAGTCCATCACTTGGTTCCCCATATATCCAGAAACTGCTTAGCCGCTATCGGCTTGTTTCTAATGATACTGAGTTTCCTCAGTATTTACAACAAATAAAAAATAAAAACAGTTATTTTGCGTATTTTATCCAACAAACCACGTTTTTTCTTTCGCTGCCCTCAAAAAAATATAAGTAGTGTTTGAAAAAAGCGCTCTCTTATGCTACACTGTTCCTACTTTTGTTTGGCTGACGAACCGCTGCCCCAACCATGTTCGTTTGGACCAACTCGTTGCGAGTATTCGATTTCGAATGCTCTTTTTGTCGCGTTTGTCAAAAGAAAGTGAGTGAATCCAAATGATCCAAGTAGAACACCTCAGCAAGACCTTCCAAGTGTCCAAGCGAAAAAGCGGCTTTCGCCAAGCAGCCAAAGCATTTCTTTCTCGTGAAACCACCACCGTCCATGCGTTGCAAGACATCAGCTTTACCATCAATGAAGGCGAAATGGTTGGCTACATCGGGCCTAATGGTGCTGGAAAAAGTACCACCATAAAAATCATGTGCGGGATTTTGACCCCTGATCAAGGCATTTGTCACATCAATGGTCGTACGCCTTGGCAAGAACGTATTCAACATGTCAAAGACATCGGCGTCGTCTTCGGGCAGCGCAGTCAACTCTGGTGGGATGTCCCCGTCAATGACAGCTTTGATTTGATCCGTGATATCTACAAAGTCGACGCTGCTAGTTATCAGCGCAACCTAGAAGAATTAGTCACCTTACTAGATTTAGGTGAGATCTTAAAAACCCCTGCTCGGTCCTTGAGTCTCGGTCAGCGTATGCGCTGTGAGATCGCCGCCTCCTTACTCCATGACCCCAAAATCTTATTTCTTGATGAACCCACCATCGGTTTAGATGCTGTATCAAAGATTGCCGTGCGTCAGTTTATTAAAAAAAGAAACCAAGAAAAAGGCACCACAGTCATCCTGACGACCCACGATATGCAAGATATCGAGGCGCTGACACAGCGAATTCTGTTGATCGGCAAAGGACAAATTTTGCTGGATGGTCGCCTCGATGAACTAAAGCATCGTTTTTCTGATGTCAAAACGCTGGAGATCGACTATCAAGGGAATGAACCTCATCTGCCAGAAAACGTCCAGCTGCTTCAAAAAGACGTTGGTCGCCTTGTTCTGAAACTTAATCCCAAAGAAGTGTCGGTCGCTCAGCTGCTCAGTCTGCTCAGCAATCAAGTCGAGATCACCGATTTGGCCGTTGCCAGTATCACCGCCGAAGAAATGGTCGCTAAGCTGTATCAGGAGTATCAAATATGAGGAAGTATCAGGCATTTTTCCGCATTCGCTTTATCAATACCTTGCAATACCGCTCGGCGGCAATTGCCGGGATGGCTACGCAACTAGCTTGGGGCTTGATGGAAATTCTGGCATTCCACGCCTTTTACCAAGCAGATCCTAGTGCCTTTCCCATGACCTTTCAACAAACCGTCTCCTATGTTTGGCTCCAGCAAGCCTTTTTGTCTTTATTTATGTTGTGGTTCTTTGAGGCAGAAATTTTCAATACCATCACCACAGGGACGATCGCCTACGAACTTGTGCGGCCGATGGATCTATACAACCGCTGGTTTTGCCAATCGGCTGCCAATCGCTTAGCAAAAGCGCTCTTGCGTTGCGGACCGATTTTTGTGATTGCCTTTTTACTGCCAGCACCTTATCGCTTGATTCTGCCAGCAAACATCGTTGCCCTGTTCTTGTTTCTTTTGTCTATGGCGCTGAGTTTAGGTGTAGTGATCGCTATGTCGCAGCTGGTCTATATCTCGACTTTTTACACATTATCCTCCATCGGGGTGCGGATCGTCATCAGCTCCATCGGTGAATTTTTAGCTGGCGGGGTCATTCCTCTGCCTTTCTTTCCACAGCCTTTTCGCCAATTCGTGGAACTATTGCCTTTTGCTTCCATGCAAAACGTCCCGCTGCGAATTTACAACGGGGATCTGACTGGCTTTGCGCTTGTTTCAGCATTGCTCTTACAAGCGTTTTGGCTCGTACTTTTGATCGCGATCGGAAAAATTTGGCTGCAGCAGGCACTCAAACGTGTCGTTGTGCAAGGAGGTTAAGGAATATGGTTTATTGGCATTATTTTTGTATTCATCTCAAAAGTCAGATGCAGTATAAGGTTTCCTTTGTGTTAACTGCTTTGGGACAATTTCTAGGTTCCTTTACCGCTTTTTTAGGCATTTGGTTTATGTTTGCCCGGTTTCATCAAGTGGATGGCTTTACCTTTGAGGAAGTCCTGCTTTCCTTTGCGACGGTTTTGTTTGCCTTTTCGATTGCGGAATGCTTCTTTCGCGGGTTCGATCTTTTTCCACAAATGATCAGTAATGGCGAGTTCGATCGGGCACTCGTGCGTCCTCGATCCTTGATCTTTCAAGTCTTAGCTTCCAAAATGGAGTTCTCTCGTCTCGGTCGTTTTATTCAAGCCTTGCTGTTGTTTGCGTATGCGATTCCCAATAGTGGAATTGCTTGGCATTTTGGAAATGTCCTGACTCTTTTTCTAATGATCGTCTGCGGCGCCCTCTTTTTCGCCCTATTGTTCTTAGTGTATGCCGCCATTTCCTTCTTTACGATCCAAGGACTTGAATTTATGAATATTTTTACCGATGGTGCCCGAGAATTTGGTCGCTACCCATTTAGTATCTACGGAAAACACGTCTTGCGTTTGTTGACCTACGTCGTGCCGATGGCTTGGTTTCAGTATTATCCATTCTTGTATGTCATTGGTCGCATAACTAATCCTTGGTGGATCTTATCGCCGTTGGTTTGTCTGCTCTTTGCCTTTCCCGCCTTCTTCTTTTGGCGAGTAGGTTTGAAGAACTATATTTCTACGGGTTCGTAAATAAAAAGGAGCGCCTCTCTTTGAAACTAAGAGAATGCGCTCCTTTTTTATTCGGTTATTTCAAGTGAAAAACAGCTTCTCCTTGCTGAATATCGCCGTCAGTTCGCAGGCACTTCCCGCCTTGTTCCTCCATGAAGACAACGATCACCATGGTCTCTTTGCCCATTTCCTCAACTGCTGCTACATCCATTTCTGCCAGCAGCTCACCTGTCGTGACTGACTGGTTTTCTTGGACCGCGATCGTGAAGGGCTCCCCTGCTAACGCCACTGTTTCAATTCCCATGTGGATCAAAAGGGAACGGCCATCCACCAACTCAACGGTTAAGGCATGCTGTGTTGGAAAAATCGTTCGAACCGTCCCGGCTGCTGGTGCATAGATTTTTCCGTGATGATGAGAAACGGCAAATCCATTTCCCATCATTTTAGACGAAAATACCTCATCTGGTACTTCTTCGATCGGTAGCAGTCGGCCTGTTGCCGGTGCACAAATTTCTATTTTTCTTTTAAAAAGCATCCGTAATTCCTCCTTAGATTGCCGACAGTGTTCTCTGACAGCTAGAATAGATAAGAAAAGCTACGAAGGGCAATAAACCAAAGATAAAGATGGCAGTATCGAGGGACAGCACCTGCGAAAGAAAGCCGCCAGCTAATGGCGAAAGAAACGATGCCGCACCAATGTACACACTGATCGATATCAGTTGTCCAGAAGAAAAAACAGCTGGCGGTGTAATAGCACTGATAATCATTCGACTGCCGATGGTAAATGCCGGTACAGTGAAAAACTGCAGAAAACTGGCTGCCAAAAGTAAGAATGGGCTACTAGCAAGCCAATAGACAAAAAATTGTAAGGTTAAAAATATGCCTGCAATCAAAATCAAGCGCTCATTTTTCCATTTAGCAATCATGCGATTCAGCAAAAGGTACGCTGGAATTTCACAAAAGGATTGGATCGACCATTTCAGACCAACAAATTCACTGCCTCTTTCCATTGTAATCAGCTTGTCGATAACGACCGTATTGTTCGCAACGATCGTCAAGTACAAGAGAAAGAACAGTCCCGTATAAACCAAAAAGCGTCGGTCTTTGCATAACAGAAGAATGTCTGCCAGCGAGACACCGCTGTTTGTTGCTGTTCCTTGCTTTTGCGGTAAGGCGTTTTTCTCTGGGATCGTTCGTGAAAATGTATAATTGATAAGCAAAAAGAGGAGCAGCGGCAAACTAAACCAGCGATAATTATTGGAAAATAAAAAGAATGGCACGCAGACACTCATCATACTCCACCCTAAAGAGCCGTTTGCTTTGATTGAAGCAATTCTTTTTGAAGTACTGGACTCCGATAATACCCAGTTATCGAGCACCGTTGCTGTTGTATTGGCTAATCCACCCGCAATAGCCAATACCAGAAAATGGATCAGCCAGTGGTCTTTTCCTAACCAATAAAAACTAATGGAGAAGAAAACCAGAAAGATCATCAGAAGCAGCGAAATACGTTTTAATCGTTTGCTCTTGTCCGAATAATAGCCGATCACTAACTGAAAAAGAATTGTCGTGATGCTGTAGGAGGCTAAAAACCAGCCTCTTTCAAGCGCATCATAGCCTTGCTCAGTTAAAAAAGGAACGATTTGTGTCATCAAAATCGCCATCGTTGCATATTGAACAAAATAGATTACTTGAAATTTGTGTTTGATTTCCATTCTTTGTTTATGATCGGCTGAAGGAAATTCCTTCAGCCGATCCCTTTCCTTTTTACCTGCTGGACCTATTTAAGTTCTGGCCAATATGGTTCGTTCGCCACAATCATTTCATCTAATATTTCTTTGGCGACTTTCGCACTTGGTACAGTTTTGTTCATAGTAAAGGACTGCCACAATTTTTGGTAAGACTCTTGTTCCCAAGCATCAACTGCCAATTTTTCAGATGCGATCTGCTGCTCCATCAATCCCTTTTGGAATGTTGGAATATCACCGATCGACAAGACTTCGTAGCCATCTTTTCCAACTAGACAAGGCAGTTCCACCATTGCATCATGGGCAAAGTTGGCAATTGCGCCGTTGTTTTCAACAATAAGAATCATGCGTTCTTTCGTATTAAAGGTTAGTGCGCAAGCAAGGTCTGTAATAAAGGAAGCATGTTCGTTTGAGGCAAATGTTGTATCAACTGCTGTGTTGTTTGCAACGATTCGTCGGCATTCATCAAACACATACTTCTCTCGTCCGTCAATGATCTCATTGGCACGGGTATACTCTTTGTCCGCATGAGCCACCGTTTCATCAGCCATCAAATAATATTTCAGATAGGTATTCGATAAAAATTCTGGTTCAATTTCGTGCAGATCTTTAGCCGCCCACATCGTTTCCAGCCAACTGCTTTCTTTATGCTGGCCTTTTTGTGTTTGTTCGGTGTAGCCGTACTTTTGAACATGCGCACTGATTTGTGGCATCAAGTCATTGCCGTCATGGTCTTTGATGCTGGTCCACCAGCCAAAATGATTCAAGCCGAAATAGCTCGTCTCAAATTCTTTCCGATCCTTCAACCCAATCACTCGCGCCATGATATCTTCCAAACAAACTGGCATATCACAAATATTGATGATTCTTGAATTTGGTCGGAATCTTCTGGTCGCTTCGGCAACGACTGCTGCTGGGTTGGAATAGTTCAAAAGCCAGGCATCTGGCGAGTATTTTTCCATGTAGTCGACTAGTTCTAAGATCGGTCCAATCGAGCGCAGGCCATAAGCTAAACCACCAGGTCCGCAGGTCTCTTGTCCGACAACATTATGCCTGAAAGGAATTTTCTCATCTTGTTCCCGCATAGCATATTTGCCGACACGAAGCTGTGCCATTACGATATCGACATCCGTAAAAGCTTCCTTTGGATCGATTGAATATTCGAACTGTACTTCTGGCGCTCGCTCGGCAATAATGATCGCACAAGCTTTTGCTACGGTTTCTTGTCGCTTTTCATCGTTGTCATAAAATTTGATTTTTCTAACTGGAAAGCGCTCTTGACTTTCTAATAACATCATAACTAGCGATGGTGTATAGGTACTTCCGCCACCTGCAATTAAAATTGAACTTTTTTTCTTACTCATGGTACTTGTTCCTCCTTGTGATTCTGTTTTATTCGGCCATTAGTTCTTCGAATGATTCTCTAACCGTTGGTACCGTTAATCCTACAATGATTTGAATGCCGCCATTTCCAGGGTTGACCAATCCTGAGGCACCTGCTTCTTGAAACTGCGTACTATCTGCAACTTTGTCGGCATCCTTAACAGTCAAACGCAGCCGTGTCGCACAATTCGTTACATCAATGACATTGTCTTTCCCACCTACCAAGTGCATATAGGCCTGTGCTTGCCGCACATGTTTTGGTAATTTTTCATCTTGCTTTTTGTTGTCATAATCTGCTTTTGTATACAACTGCATTGCTGCAGTATCATCCTCACGTCCAGGCGTTTTTAAGTTGAACTTCTTGATCATAAAGGAGAACACAAAATACCAGATAGCGGTAAAAATCAGCCCGATAATGATTTGGGTAATATAAGTTGAACTGTGAAATTTCCACAAGGGCAGCCAATTTAGACCTAACCAGTTGATCAATCCGCCGCCAAAGTCCCCGACAACCCCGAAAGCATAGGAGATTGTGGCGATCGAAGCATCCAGTAAAGCATGAACAAACCATAATGCTGGTGCAACAAACAAGAAAGTAAACTCGATTGGTTCAGTGATTCCGGTCAAAATAGCCGTCAATGCTGCCGGTGCAATCAATGCGATCACTTTTTTCTTTTTATCAGGCCGAGCCGCTTGGATCATCGCTAAACTCAGACCTGCCGTTCCAAAGACTTTCGACATTCCTGATAGTGAGAAACCGCCAAACGGATAGAGCTCTTTCAGCGAAAACGCAGTAGTTTGGAACTCGCCAATGTGGGAGGCCCAATAAACGGCCATTCCCCCTTCGACAACCGCACTGTCATAGGCAAACGGTGCATAAACAAAGTGATGCAAGCCTGTTGGAATCAGTATTTTTTGCAAGAACTGATAAATAAAGACACCGAAGTTTCCTGATTCAATGAAAAAGCCTTGCATGCTTCTCATTCCCTCTTGGATAACTGGCCAGACAAAACACATGAGTACTGCCAAAGGAACCATGGCAAAAAAGGAAATCATGGTTACAAAGACTGATCCGCTGAAATTCGACAGCATTTCTGGCAATTCTTTTTCATAGAAGCGATTGTGGAGATAGACAACGATTCCCGAAATCAGCAAGCCGCCCATCATGCCGGTATCTAAGGTGATGATTCCTGCAATCGAGGTCAACCCAGAACCAGCAGTTGCCCCTTGAGCTAAATCTACCGCAAATGATTCTGGCCACAAAGTTAAAATTGCATTTACAAAATAATTAAAAGCGATATAAGTAACGAGTGCCTCCATCGTAGCGCGAGCGGCGTATTTTTTAGCTAGACTGATCGGCAGCCCTACTACAAATAAAAGCGGTAATTGGAAGAAGGGCGTCCAGCCTCCTGCTGCGATCACATTCCAAAATTTGAACCAGAGGGTATCTGGTGCTGCGATATCCCCCATAATCGTCTGATTCGAAAATAGCAGAGAAAAGCCGATAACGATCCCGAAAAAGGAAAACAGCATGACCGGTGCCAGCATCGCTCCGCCGAACCTTTGAATTTTTTTCATCATAGTTTTTCGTCCTTCACGTTTTTTAGTTAAGCGCTTTACTGATTCTCATTTTACTATTAAAATGATGCTATGAAACCCTTTTCCGTTGTTTAAAAGTTTCTCACATTTGAAAGGTTTTTTTCACATAAAATGTGAATTGTCACACAGAATCAATGGAGAGATAAAATGAGGAGATAGCCTATGCTGCAAGACCGTATCACTACCTACCAGTCAAGATTAACCGAGAATGACTTTTTGATCTGGTCCTACATCACCACTCACAAAAAGCACTGCTTGGCAATGTCCATCAATGATTTAGCCAAGGAGTGCATCGTTTCTAGGACGACGATTATGCGCTTTTGTCAAAAAATCGGCTTTGATGGCTTTTCAGAATTCAAATACCATTTAAAGAACGAGGTACAACAAGAAAATGCCCTACTCTCTGAGATTGAAGGCGAAATTCTAGACAATCATATTCAAACGATTGAAAATTTAAAAAAGAAAGATTTTACAGCATTGTGCAAGATGATGGCTCATGCCAAACGAATCTTTGTCTATGGTTCAGGGGACATTCAAAACCTTGTTTCCAATTATATGAAACTCTTATTTTTGCCTAATGGACTACTTGTCTACGATTTTGGTGCGATCTCAGTCAATGAACAATTTTATCGCATCATCGAGCCAGATGATTTAGTGATTTTGATTACTTTAAACGGTGAGTCACCCACCGTTGTCAAACTAGCAAAGCAACTGAAACAGCGCAATATCAACACGATCGGGATCACGAAGCTGAGAAACTCAACGGTTTCTAAACTCTGTTCTGAAACGATTTTCTTTTTAAATCCAGAGATCCAGTCAACCGAAAATGCGATCGCTCCCTTTGAAACGACCGCCACACTTTTCTTTGTGATCGAGTACTTATTGTTAAAATATGATGCTTGGCAAAAACAAGCCGCAAGCGTCTCAGAGCCATAAAAGTTCTCTTGGTTTTCCTTAATTCATTTAACTTACAGTATTTTGAAAGACGCTTGAATAAGCCATTTTCAGCCAATTTCTGCTAGGAAAAGCAGCCAATCTCTGGTAAGATAAATAAAAACGTAAAAGAGGACCAGTTATGGAATATTTAGCGATTTTACTTGTTTTCTTTCTATTGAATGTAGTGATACTTGTACTTGGATTGAAGAAGAAACGAATCATGCTGCTTTTTCTGTCACTCTCTGGTTTATTGTTGGTTTGCTTGATTGCCATTTCTTACGTTTTCTTCTATTCAAATACACTTTAAGTCGTCAAAAACACGGGAAGCTGGCTACGAACCTACCGAAACAAACGAGGCTGTTTTAGTCATTACACCCGACGTATAGGACACATTTGTTAAAATTAATTTGAGAAAAAAAATGACTGTGACATAAGTCGCGAAAAAAGCGTAATGAATAACGGATATCCGTTCATTCATTACGCTTTTCTCTTGTTTTTTTTCATGATGAATAATTAAACGAGCTATACTCACCGCACGTTTCGCAGATATAGTAATAATTGCGCTTCTTCTTATTGTAGAGTTTCAACTTCTTCCCATTTTTACAACTCTTGCATTCTTCTAATTCCGTCAAGGTTTTATAATAAAACAACTCACTGATCATCTCTGGATAAAAATGCGCAAGCAGCTCAATCAGTTTTTTTCTATCAACCAACAGTAGATTATCACCGGCTATTTCTAATGCTTGATCTGTAAAAAAATGTGTAGTGATGAAAAGCCCATTGGGAAACCCTTTGTCTGGAAAAATCCCTTTAAATGCGGCAACGAGTGGCTTACTGATCCGCTCCGTTGTCTTTTGCGGATTCCAGGCTTTACATTGGACCGCTATTGCCTTTTTATTATTAGAAAAAGCATACACATCAATACCACCATCTTTGTAACCATCGATGTTTTGGACGGTATATCCCATCTTTTGTAAAATACATTCAGCAATATAATTCAAATCCTCTGATTTACAGGTTTCTAATTGAGCCACAATCTTTTTCAATTTTCTCGGGTATGTACGTTCATTATGGTTGCTTAGTTCTGGGAAATTAATGACTTCCTTCTTTTTCTTAAATGAAAACATGTCTCTTCCTTTCTTGATTGTTTTGGATGTGATTCGTTAAAGCATAGCTAGTGAGTAGTCTTTAATTATGTAGAATAGAAACTGGTTCTTAAAGAGAGAACTATCTACTTTTCTCAATAAAAATCGTGTGAACTCGATAAAATAAGTCAAAAATAAGAAACTTATAACGGAATATTATTAATTTAATGATAATTTTATTCAAGATAAATGTCAATTGAAGTTTGAATATTCAATAATAATCGATGATTAAATCAAACCACTCTTGATCATTGCTCCATTTCGAAAATTACTAGATAGGATTCGTTACAGTGCTAATTTCCACATTCTTGCCTACAGATTTATTGATTCCTTTTACTTTGTTTGTAACAGATTCTGAATGGTTTCTTTCGGTTTAGCAGTTGAGTGTCTATTACCTATAAAAACAAAAAAGGTTTCCCTCGTAAAAGGGAAACCTCAGAAATGTTATCGAAACAACATTTACATTTATTTGTCTTATTCTGCAGCGTTGTTGTCTTTGAGACCGTATTTTTTGTTGAAACGGTCCACACGTCCGTCTGCTTGTGTGAATTTTTGACGTCCAGTGTAGAATGGATGTGAATCAGAAGTTACTTCGACACGGATCAGTGGATACGTGTTGCCGTCTTCCCACTCAACAGTTTCTTGAGAATTCTTTGTAGAACCTGATAAGAATTTGAAACCAGTAGTTGAGTCCATGAATACAACTGGATGATAATCTGGATGGATATCTTGTTTCATTTCTTCTTCTCTCCTTTGCCCTGGCTCATTTGCTTCACCAGAGTTGATTTGTCGATTTTACAACATGACTATCTTACCATGTTTGGATTTTAGATGCAATTATCTTTTTATATTTCTTTTTGGCCGCTTGTCTCCGAAATGGACATCATGAAAAGCCGCTAAAAACTCTTCATTCTTTTTCGTTTTGCGCAAGAATTGAATGAATTGTTCTGTGAACTCCAAGGAATCCCCCAACATGTTGTTGCGTAAGCGCCAAGTTTCTTCCAATTGTTCACTGCTCATCAGCAATTCTTCTTTACGGGTACCAGATTTCTTGATGTCGATCGCTGGGAAGACCCGGCGTTCTGCGAGGCTGCGAGAAAGCTGCAGCTCCATATTGCCGGTTCCTTTAAACTCTTCATAGATGACATCATCCATGCGGCTGCCGGTATCTACCAAAGCTGTGGCAAGGATCGTCAAACTACCGCCTTCTTCAATATTGCGGGCAGCGCCAAAGAATTTCTTCGGTTTGTACAAAGCAGCTGGATCGATCCCGCCGCTTAGTGTACGTCCGCTTGGAGGAACGACTAAGTTATAAGCTCTCGCCAAACGAGTGATACTATCCATCAAAATCACGACATCACGCTTGTCTTCCACCAAGCGCATCGCCCGTTCTAATACCAATTCTGAAACACGGGTATGATTGCTAGGCTGTAGGTCAAAGGTTGAAGAAACCACGTCACCCTTGACACTACGTTCTAGATCAGTTACTTCTTCTGGACGCTCGTCGATCAAAAGTACGATCAATTCCACCTCAGGATAGTTGTCCGTAATCCCATTGGCAATTTCTTTCAATATACTGGTTTTCCCAGCTTTAGGCGGGGCAACGATCAGTCCCCGTTGACCAAAACCCACTGGCGCCAGCATATCGATCATCCGAGTCGAAAGACGTCCTGACGTTGTTTCTAATTTTAAATGACGGTTCGGATAAAGGGGCGTCAGCGCTGGAAAATGCGGACGCTCTTTGGCATCTTCTGGATCTTTGCCGTTAACAGACTCAACGTGCATCAATCCATAATAGCGTTCAGATTCCTTAGGCGGGCGCGCCTTACCGGCGACTTTATCGCCATTACGCAAACTAAACCGACGAATCTGTGAAGAAGAAATATAGATATCTTCTGCACTCGGTCCATAGTTGATTGGACGTAAAAAACCATAGCCTTCTTGGCCTACGATATCCAAGATTCCTTCCATATAAAAGAAGCCTTGTTTTTCCGCCTGCGCCCGTATCACAGCCAATGACAATTCTTTTTTATTCATTTGGCTGTAATAAGGAATTCGAAACTCTTTGGCAAAGGTGTAGATCTCTTTTAAGGTTTTGTTTTCCAACTCTGCCATCGTAAGATAATCGCTCATAATTACTCCTCTATCATTTGAATATCAGCTCCAAGAGCCGTTAGTTTTTCGATGATATGATCATAGCCGCGCAAAATGTACTCGACATTAAAGACGCTAGTCGTGCCAGTCGCCATCAATCCGGCAATAACTAGACAAGCCCCTGCCCGCAAATCAGAAGCGACAACTTCTGCTCCGTGCAATTGGCTCGGTCCGCTGACAAAAATCATGTTGCCTTCTGTCGTTGCTTGTGCGCCCATCCGTGCTAATTCAGGAATATGGTTGACCCGTTTGGCGTAAATCGTGTCCATAATCTCCGATGTTCCCTTTGCTTTTAGCAATAATGGTGTGATCGGCTGTTGCAGGTCTGTGGCAAATCCCGGATAAGGATAAGTTTTCACAGTCGCTGGTTTCAACTCTTTTGAGGGATGCACATAGATTTCATCTTCGCTGATATCCATTCGCACACCGATTTCTTCCAATTTCGCAATGTAGCTTTCTAGATGCTCATAAATCACATTTTTGACTGTAATGCCTTCACCCGCTGCTGCGGCTAAAGAAAGATAGGTTCCTGCTTCGATTCGGTCTGGAATAATAGAATGACGACAACCGTGCAGTTCTTCCACACCTTCGATACGAATTTCATTGGTACCTGCACCTCTGATTTTCGCTCCCATATTATTTAAAAGGGTCGCGACATCAATGATCTCAGGTTCCCGTGCAGCATTTTCAATGATCGTTTTGCCTTTGGCTCTTACTGCTGCCAGCATTACATTGATTGTTGCTCCGATGGAGACCATATCTAAGAAAATCCGTTCGCCAGTCAAGCCTTCTTCTTCGGTACGCAAATACATGGCGCCATGCTCGTTGGTGACTTTTGCGCCAAGTGCTTCGAAGCCTTTGATATGCAAATCGATTGGTCGCGGGCCTAAGAAACAGCCGCCAGGCAACCCAACGACGCCTTCACCAAACTTCGCCAATAATGCCCCCATGAAATAATACGAAGCCCGTAGACTATTGATTTTTCCGTTAGGCATCGGGATCGAAACGATATTGGTTGGATCGATCTCTAGCGTATTGTTTTCAAAATGGGTCTTCACGCCCATGATTTCGATAATCTCAATTAATGAGTGCACATCTTGGATGTCGGGCACTCCTTCTAAAATGACCGGTGAATCAGCTAAGATCGCTGCCGGGATCAATGCGACTGCACTGTTTTTTGCGCCGCTAATGGTGACTTCACCTTTTAAGGGACGATTGCCGTTGATGACAATTTTTTTCATTGAATTCCACCTATACTCTTTTTTAATTTATGTGTATCATTCCAATTTTAGCACAGATTACACAAAGAAAAAAGATGCAGTATATTTTTGATCCCCGCATCAAGAATATTTTCTTAGAAAACAAAAAAACTCTTAGAATCAGTGATTCTAAGAGTTTTGATCTTTGATTAAGATTAAGCTTTACCAGCTGAACCGAACCAGTCGATGTGTTCTTCTGCATCTTTAACGATTGCAGCAACACCTGGTGCTAATAATTTACGAGGGTCGAATCCTTTGCCTTCTTTATCTTTGCCAGCTTCGATGTATTCACGAGTTGCTTTAGCAAATGATAATTGGAATTCAGTATTTACGTTTACTTTAGAAACACCCATTGAGATTGCTTTTTCGATTTGGTCTTGAGGAATACCAGAACCACCGTGTAATACTAATGGTACATCAGAACCTACTGCATCAGCGATTGCTTGTAAGTGGTCAAAAGCAAGGCCTTTCCAGTTTTCAGGGTATTGACCGTGAATGTTACCAATTCCGCAAGCTAGGTAATCAATACCAGTTGCAACCATTTGTTTACATTCTTCGATGTCAGCTAATTCGCCAGAACCGATGATTCCATCTTCTTCTCCGCCGATTGAACCAACTTCACACTCAACAGAAACGCCTTTTGCGTGTGCTTTTTCGACAACTTCTTTAGCCAATTTCAAGTTTTCTTCAAATGGTAAGTGAGAGCCATCAAACATAACAGAAGTGTAACCAACTTCGATACATTCCATTGCTGCATCGTAATCACCATGGTCTAAGTGGATTGCAACTGGAACAGTGATGTTCATTGAATCAACCAAGTTTGTAACGATGTCTTTAGCAACTTTGTATCCGCCCATATATTTGGCAGCACCCATTGAAGTTTGGATTAGAACTGGCGCTTTTTTCGCTTCAGCAGCTTTTAAAATCGCTTGTGTCCATTCTAAGTTGTTTGTGTTGAATCCGCCGACTGCATATCCGCCTTGACGAGCAGCTTTTAAGAATTCAGCTCCTGATACTACTGGCATAAAAAATTCCTCCTAAGTTTTGAAAAACTTTATTTGTTAAGCAATGCTTAACCGACAATGCTATTTTAGCAAAGATTTGCGGTATTTGCTACTAAAAAGAGGAATTTCTCTTTTCAAAAAAAGATTGCACAAATATAAAAATCCAGCATTTTCATCATCTTTTCTGAAAGTCTACGATTCTGTAAGGTTTTGCTCTCCTATATGCGGTCGTTAGATAACAAATCAGCGTGTGAAAATTCGAGAAAAATTTCACATATTTTTTCGTCATTTTATCATAATTTTCCAGTAAATCCTTCCTTCTTCTCCTCTGAGCATAAGAATAGCCTTGTGAAAGCAGCTATATTATCATGTAAAAAAGGAGGGATAAAATGAAAAAAGCGCTTATTGGATTTTTGGCAGTCATCGGGGTTCTTTTCTTGGCAAGTTGCAGCTCGGGGGCCAAAGAAGAAACCAAAACATTCACAATGGATCAAAATGGGGTTTCGATGGAACTGGTCTTCACTTATGAAGGCGATAAAGTAAAAACCCAGACTGCGAACAATGTCATGCCGTATTCAGCGATTGGGGTAACGACCAAAGAAGAAGCACAGACGGTACTTGATCCGATCGCAGAGCAGTATCAGCAAGTCAAAGGGTTGGACTATTCCCTCGACTATACAGATAGTGAAGCGACTGAATCATTGACCATCAATTATGATGAGTTGGATTATGATTCAGCGAAACAATTGCCTGGGGTTAGTTTTGAAGGAAACACCGAAAATGGGATCAGCATGGAACGTACAGAGGAAATGCTCTTGGATCAAGGGTATAAATTAAAAGAATAATCCTCTCTAGGCACCAGCAAATCAACATGCGTTACCGCTGGCGGATTTCATTCGAACTGTTAGCGAAAAAAAAATGCATCAGTCAGAAACTTCCGGTCGCTTTGACGGAAGTTTTTTTGTGTGCAAAAAGGGATAGCTTCTACCAACGCTCAAGCAAGTTTCAACCTTTTACGGATTACTGGGATCGCACAACTCAAAAAAACTCCCCATCTTGAGATGAGGAGTTTCGCACATTCATTGCTTGATTTTGCCGCTAGCGATTATTATGCTTGGCGGTTGTCTAATGAAGCTCCAACAAAGGCTTTGATCAAGCGTTGTGGGCGAGTTGGACGAGAAATCAATTCTGGGTGGAATTGGCAACCCACGAAGAATTTGTTTTCTGGGATCTCAACGATCTCAACCAAACGATTGTCTGGTGACACACCTGAGAAAACCATCCCGTTTGCTTCAAAGATTTCACGGTATTTGTTGTTGAATTCATAACGATGACGGTGACGTTCTTGAACAACTTCCTCCCCATCATAAGCTGCAGCTGTTTTGGTGCCTTTTTTCACTTTACATGGATACAAGCCTAAACGCAATGTTCCACCTAAGTTTTCGATGTTTTCTTGGTCAGCCATCAAGTCAATGATGTTGTTGGCTGTTTCAGGATCCGTTTCTGCGGAATTGGCATTTTCCAAGCCAACGACATTGCGGGCATATTCCACACAAGCCATTTGCATCCCAAGACAAATACCTAAGAATGGCACATCATTTTCCCGAGCATAACGGATCGCTTCGATTTTCCCTTCAATCCCGCGATCACCAAATCCACCAGGAACAAGGATCCCGTCTACTTCACCTAAGTAAGAATCCACGTTTTCTCGTGTAATTTCTTGGGCTTTGATCCAATCGATCTCGATGTCTGCATCAAAGGCAAAACCAGAATGTTTCAAGGCTTCGACAACTGATAGATAAGCATCTGGCAATTCCACGTATTTTCCGACTAATGCGATGCGTACTTTTTTCTTCAAATTTAGTACCTTTTCTTCCAATGCTTGCCATTCAGTCATGTCAGCAACTGGTGCAGTCAGTTTCAAATGATCACACACGATTTGATCCATGCCTTGCGCTTGCAGTGCCAATGGGATCGAATATAGGGTCTCAACGTCACGAGATTCGATCACGGCTTCTGGTGCCACGTCACAGAATTGTGCCAATTTGTTTTTTGTTGATTGTCCTACGGGTTGTTCTGTCCGAACGACCAAGATATTTGGTTGAATCCCTAAGCCGCGCAGTTCCTTCACACTATGTTGAGTCGGTTTGGTTTTCATTTCGCCCGCTGCTTTCAAATAAGGAATCAGCGTCGTATGGATATACATCACATTGTCTGAACCTACGTCTGCCTTCATTTGACGCAAAGCTTCTAGAAACGGCAATGATTCAATATCCCCTACTGTTCCGCCGACTTCTGTGATGATCACATCTGAATCAGTCATTTTGGCTGCCCGCATGATTTTTTCTTTGATCTCGTTGGTGATGTGCGGGATCACTTGAACAGTCGCGCCTAAGTATTCTCCTTTACGCTCTTTCCGCAAAACTTCTGAATAGATTTTTCCAGTTGTTACATTTGAGTATTTGTTCAAATTGATATCGATAAAGCGTTCATAGTGACCTAAGTCTAAGTCGGTCTCTGCTCCATCATCGGTTACGAATACTTCACCATGTTGATATGGGCTCATCGTTCCTGGATCGACGTTGATGTACGGATCGAATTTTTGAATGGTTACTTTCAAGCCACGATTTTTCAACAAACGTCCTAATGATGCTGCTACGATCCCTTTACCAATAGAAGAAACCACACCGCCGGTTACAAAAATATATTTTGTCATAAACTGAAAAACTCCTTTAATCTATTTTACAGGAAAAGCATTTAGAAAATAATAAAAGCTCCCTATCCATAAATGAATAGGGAGCGAAAATTCTAAATCACTTTCTGACTCTTGTAAAGAGTGCCCAAACAGAATGATACATTCTCACCTCACAAATGTCAAGAAAACTTTATCTGATTTTTTCAGAAAAAACGGAGGTTTCCAAACGAAGCGCTTTACGCTTCGTTGCAGCTGGTTTCTTCTTTTTCACGACTAAGTTCTATGGTTATTCTTTCTTAAACAACCTTCATGTTTTCTGCACAACTTTTTGCAATTTTTTCATTGCTTCTTACGAAATCGTTGAACTCTCTTTGGCATAATACAAAGTGTAGATGAAGTCTGGCGCTTTACTCGTTTTGGTAAAAATGATCGGAACGTATTTCTGGTTATTTTTGGCAAAGACGAGGTGCAGGTTCGATTCCTGCCTTCTACGCTAATATAATTTTTCTTTTGCAGGATAGAGCTAACTATTCTGCTATTTTTGTCTGCCAAGTAATGTGCTCTGAATGATTATTCCCCAATAAGGAGTGCCCTCAATAAATACCAAAATTTGATTGCGCTTTTTGATTATCTTTGAGATTATAGATATATATTTAAATTATTTTTTTATGGCATCTTCCGGTAATCATTTACCGATAAGGAAACAATCAAATTCTGTTGTCTCCCAAAAGAGATTCTATAGAAGCCACAATTTTGGAGGAAGAAGACAATGACTGCTAAAAACCAAAAAGCACCAGATACTGTCAAGACACTAATCCGGCCTCGAAATCCTTTACAGATTTTTTTCGCATTCTTGCTCGTGATAGGGCTACCTACCATGCTTTATTGTTATTACTATAATTACAGTCCTTTCCCTAGTAAAAAAGTAGCTGGCGTTCCCAATAATCACCTTGTTCAGCTAAAGAACCCTATGGACCTTTCCAGTTTATTGTTGGATTTTGGCTCACAACTGAAATTTAACACAGTGGCTGAGTCCATGACGGTTTACTTTGATTATTATCAAAAAGGGGAGATAAAAGAACACAAAATAGTCGCTTCCCTGACAACAGAGCCAAGAAGTGATTATAATGGCTATTTGAACATAGGAATTACTAAGAGCGATTCTCTACTCTTCGTTGATTTATTTTCAAATGGTTCCTCATCAAATACAATGACCGACTTATCTAAATTCCACTATACGTCCCTTGGAGAAGATAGTTTATCTCCTACTGGAGCTAGTACTAGTATTCCCAATAACGAGCTTAACATTGAGAAAAAACAAGAAATTCCGTTGCTTTATATTGCCAAGGGCGGTGACGTCAAACTATATGCTGAAATGAAAAACAATCTATCTGAAGAAAATTTAAAAAGCGTTGAAAACGTCTATTACATTTACTTAATAGTAGAATAACGAAAAAAGACCAGTTCAGGATGCTGAGCTGGTCTTTTTTCTGTCACACTGTCGATTAATTCCGACGGTTGTTATTACCAAATAAAATAATCAAACGTAAGAGTTGCAATAAGGTTGCTACGGCAGCTGCGACATAGGTCAACGCTGCGGCAAAGAGCACTCTTCTCGCTTGTGGTACTTCCTCTTCTGTTAACAAGCCACCATCTGCCAAAATACGGATCGCCCGTTTTGAGGCATCGAACTCGACTGGCAAGGTCACTAATTGGAAAATAAACGCTAATGAGAAAGCCAACAAACCTAAGTTGATCAGAAACGAGCCTCGTAACAGTACCCCGATCAAAATCAACGGGATCGAGATGCTGGTTCCGATATTGGCGATCGGTACGATCGCATGACGCAAACGCAAAGGAAAATAGCCTTTGGCATCTTGGACTGCGTGACCACACTCATGGGCCGCAACACCGATTGCTGCTACCGAAGTTGATTGTGCGGTGGATTGTGATAAACTCAGCATTTTGTTGCCAGAATTGTAATTATCCGTTAAATCACCAGCGATCGCTTGCACACCAACATTATTGATTCCTTGGCTCTGCAAGATGTACTGTGCCGCTTTTGTGCCGGTAATATTATTTTTACTTCTGACTTTGTCATATTTGTTAAAGGTACTTTTGACATACGCTGACGCTGCTAGCGAAATCACCATACCGATAATTACGAGAATGAAAGTCGGGTCATAAAAAAAGCCGAACCCGTATCCGCCCATACCATACACGATAAAATTCCCCCTTTTAATCTTTGACCTTATTTTACCATTAAAGTGGTGAAAAAATTATGAAGATGACTGGAAGATTTTGTTTTTAACCTTTTTTTACAAATTCTGATTTTAGTTTCATTGGGCCGAAGCCATCGATCTTGCAATCAATGTTATGGTCGCCTTCGACTAATTTGATGTTTTTCACTTTCGTTCCTTGTTTGATGGCGCCAGATGCGCCTTTGACTTTCAAGTCTTTGATGACCGTTACTGTATCACCATCTACTAAAATATTGCCATTGGCATCTTTGTATACGGGTGCTTCTTCCGCCGCTTGTTGCTCTTGCCATTCGTTTCCGCATTCAGGACAAACAAACAGCCCGCGATCTTCATAAGCGTATTCAGATTGGCAATTTGGACAATTAGGAATTTGAGTCATAGTGTTGCTCCTTTAAAATATAATTTTCGCTGTAAAAAAACAACTCACCATCAGCATACCGAAAAACCACTAGTGGCGCAACCAAAAATCAGTGACCGATAAGCAAAAAAATCGCTTCTGTAGAGTAATAACAGAAGCGATAATTCACGTGTATCCGAAAAGGAACTACACAGAATTCATTTTTTATTTCGAGAAATAATTTGCACAAGCATCGCCGATCCATTGGATGATTTGTACCAGAAGAATCAGCAGGAGAATCACCACAATCAAAATCGCCGTTTCATAGCGATAATAACCATACTGAATTGCTAAATCGCCAATGCCGCCTGCGCCAATTGTTCCCACCATCGCTGAGTAGCCTAAAAGACTGATCAAAGTTAGCACAAATCCGCGAATCAAAGCTGGCAGACTTTCTGGTAAAATCACTTCGCGAATAATTTGCCCCGTCGATGCTCCGGAAGCGACACTAGCTTCAAGGACGCCATAGTCGATTTCGGCAAATGCGGATTCAGCGATTCGGGCGTAAAAAGGAATCGCGGCAATCGATAAAGCAATCGCTCCGCCCGCCGGGGTATAAGGATCACCGATCAGCATCGCTGATAACGGAATCAACGTAATCAATAAGATCAAAAATGGTAGCGAACGGATTGCATTGACGACAAAATCGGCCAGATGATGCAAGAAAACATTTTTATGAAAAAGGTTACTGCCGACTAAAAACAGGACTAATCCAATCAATAAGCCGAAAACTACTCCTATAATTGCTGAAGTTCCCACCATGAAGAATGTTTCCCATAGTGCTTGGGGCAGGTTTGTTTTTAAAATCTCAAGCGTATCAGCCATTTTCTTCACCTATCTTTCTTAGAGAAAAGACGTTCGCAGCTAGGTGTTCTCGGGCTTTTGCTGCTTCTTCGGCGGGTCCGGTCAAATAGATATACAAAATACCGATCACATCTTTTTTGATATACTCAATTTTTCCGTGGATAATATTGATCGACACATCATAGGCTTTAGCTACAGTCGAAATCAGCGGTTCTAACGTATACTCACCTTGGTAGCGCAATTCCAGCAAATCGCCTTCCGTGAAGGTTGCTAGAATCTCCTCGGGAAGCGTCAGATCCAAGTAGCGGCCAACCAGTTTTTTCGTAATAGGCTGTTTAGGCTGGCTGAACAAGCCGTAGGTCGTTTGTTCTTCAACGATGCGACCCTTCTCCATCACTGCTACCCGATCAAAAAACTTGCGAGCAACATCCAATTCATGGGTGATAAAGACGATGGTGATGCCTGTCTGTTCCTTGATTCGGATCAATAATTTCAAAATTTCTTCAGTCGTTTCAACATCTAACGCACTGGTAGCTTCGTCACACAACAAAATCTCAGGTTCGTTGGCAATCGCTCGTGCAATGCCGATCCGTTGCTTTTCTCCCCCAGACAAATTATTCGGATACTCGTGAATTTTGTGAGGCAGATCCACCATTTCCAACAGTTCCTTGATCCTCGCTTCTTGCTGATCTTGCGGATAATGCCCAGCGCGCAAAGCAAAGGCTAAATTTTCCTTGATGGTTCGATTATGGATCAGATTGAAATGCTGAAAGATCATCCCGATTTTTTGTCGTACTTCACGCAAGTGTTTGCCTTTGGCTTGCGTGATGTCTTGACCATCAATCAGAATTTGACCGCTAGAGGGCACCTGCAGTAGATTCAACGTACGAACCAAGGTACTTTTCCCAGCCCCGCTCAATCCGACGATCCCGTATACTTCTCCAGCTTGAACGGAAAAATCAACGGAATCCACTGCTTTTTTGATTTGTTTTTTATGAGTGAATTTCACTGATACTTGTTTTACTTCTATTTTTGCCATAAGATATGCCCTTCTTACTCAGTCCAAAATTTCGGTTGATCAAAGTTGCTGAACGGTGATTCGGCAATCGCTTCTTTAAATGCGTCACTTTCTAATACTTCCGTAACTGCCTTAGCAAAATCACTGTCTTCTTCTTCGGAGGACACCACAAAGACATTTTTATATTCTTCTTTCAATGACTCCAACGCCAAAGCATCTGCAGGATCAAGAGAAGCCGCCCAAGCGAAGTTTCCTGGTACTAAAGCTAAATCAACTGTATCTAACGAACGAGCCAATTGGGCTGCGTCTAATTCTTTAAATGTCAGATTCTTCGGATTTTCTTCGATATCATTCACCGTTGCCTTCGTTTCGTCGATATTGTCTGCGATGGTGATCAACTCATTGGCAGCTAACAGTTGCAAGGTCCGAGCTAAATTTGAGGCATCATTGGCAATCGAAACAGTCGCCCCGTCTGCTAACTCATCCAAGCTGGACAGTTGCTTCGAATAGATGCCCATTCCCAGTGTGGGCACTTTTTGTAATGCCGTAAGAGATAACTGGTTATCTGCCGAAAATTTTTCTAGATAGGCCGTATGCTGAAACAAATTGGCATCGATTTGGCCATTCGCCAAGGCATTGTTCGGCTGAATATAATCATTAAACACTTTGGTCGTAAGTTGATACCCTTTTTCTTCCAGTAATGGAGAAATCACCTCTGTCACCATGTCCCCGTATGGTCCCGGCGCCACTCCAACGACTTTTTCTTCCACTGCATTTACACTGTTTTCACCGGACTGTGTATCCCCTGTGCTGCTAGTATTGCCACAAGCTGCCAATGTAAGTAAGACAGCAGCAGCAACTAATCCAACGACTCCCTTTTTCAACTGTTTCATTTTTTAGTTCCCCCTTTTTATAATAAAAAAACGTCCTTTCTCCATCATAGAGAAAGGACGAAACAACCTTGTTCGTGGTACCACCTTTGATTCATTGGCACAATCAGCCAACCTTATCAGTTTATCAACTGCTTTGCTATAACGGGCAATCCCGCTGCACGCTTGCTTTTGCTCACGTCCAAACGCTCCAAGGCCATCTTCAGTCAAACGGCTGTGCTCTTTCTCACCAATCCGAGCTCTCTGATCCAATCGAAACTGACTTACTCTTCTTATCATCGCGTGTTTTTTAATTTGTGTTTAACTATACGATAGCCTCAAATGAATGTCAATTCTTTTTTTCACGAAAATATCATCTTTTTGCAATAACTTTCACAGTGTTTACAGAGTCAAATTCTCATCTAGAATCAAGCCTTCAGAGACCATAACCGCATCACCGATCAATTCTAATGCGCCCTGATCAACATCAACTTCTACCGTTAACTCGCCACCTAACACGTGCAGCAAGACATTCGCTGCCGCTTGCTGGTGACGTTTGGTCACGACATACGCAGTGGCACCAGAACCTGTGCCGCACGCATAGGTAAAACCTTCCACCCCTCGTTCATACGTGCGAACGATCAGCTCACCTTTCTCGTCTTCTTCATAGAAATTGACATTGGCCCCTTTTGGGAAAACTTCCCAATAGCGAATTTCTTTGGCAAGTTCAGCTAGCTGTTCCAACTCAGTTTCTGCCAGACCAGGATAGTGAACCACCGCATGAGGGATTCCTGGATCACCCAATTCCACATAGTCCACGAAAGAAACCATTGGATTCGGGTACGCTTGATCAAATGTAGTCACGGTCGGTGGATTCAAGGTTACTTTGTAGTGTTTTGCCGACAAGCGCCATGCGGGGACATCGCCAGCAACTGTTTCGATGGTCATCTGCTCGCCAGCAATTCCCTTCTCAAAGGCATAACGGGCAATACAGCGAGCGCCGTTGCCGCACATTTCTGCTTCGGTCCCATCAGCATTGTAAAACCGCATCCGAAAATCAGCGGTTCCTGTGGGAAAATCCACTGCCATGACTGCATCCGCGCCGACAGAAAATTTCCGATGGCAAACTTGAGCAGCAAATTGCGACAGTTGTTCATGGGAGAATTTCAATGTGCGGTTATCGATTACGATAAAATCATTCCCCGAACCTTGCATTTTTGTATAAGGAATCGTCATGTTGTCACCTGCTTTTCAAAATTTTACTTGCTGGAAGCTTCTTCTTTTAGAAACGAAGGAACCACTTCATTTTGCAGCATTTGCTCGTAGGACTGGCGTTTAACGGCTAATTCCGCTTGGCCATTTTCCACAAAGACGACTGCGGGTATCTGTAAATTATTGTAGCTGCTGGCCATCGAATAGCCGTAAGCTCCTGTTGCGAACGTAGCAAACAGATCCCCAGTTTCAACGGGCGGTAATGCAAGATCTTTTACTAAGATGTCTGTGCTCTCACAAGCTTTACCAGAAATGGTGATCTTCTGTGTCGCTGCTTCGGAAGCGCGGTTGGCTAAGATCCCAGTATAAGTTGCTTGATAAAGACCAGGACGAATATTGTCTGTCATGCCACCGTCAATGCTGGCGTATGTTCTGATTCCCGGCAATGTCTTGATACTGCCGATGGTGTGCAAACTAATGCCTGCTTCTGCGACGATACTGCGACCGGGTTCAATAACGATGGTCGGACGTTCGCTCTGGTGCTGCGCATAAAAGGCGTCGATTTTTTCCATCACAGGATCTAAAAAGTAGCTGTAGGGTTGGCGAATATCTGCATCTGTGTATCGAACGCCAAAGCCGCCGCCAACATTTAGTTCTTTGATCCAATAATCAAAACGTTCATGAATGGTTTGGACAAGGGCCAAAGCCGCATCAACTGCCGCTAGATGTGAGCGATTGTCCGACAATTGACTGCCGACATGAAAATGCAGGCCATAGAAATCCAATTCAGGTGCTTGAATCACTTCTTCCACTAACGGAAATAAGATTTCTTCATCTAAAGGAATCCCGAATTTTGAATCTTTTTGTCCGGTCGAGATAAATTGATGGGTGCTGACCGAAACCTCGGGTGTGATGCGCAACAAGATTTTAGCAACGACTTGCTTTTCTTGACATAACGCGCGGATCAAGCCGACTTCTTGAATGCCATCAACGATGATCCGTCCCACGCCATAATCAAGGGCGGCTGCTAATTCTTCAATGGATTTGTTATTGCCGTTAAACTCGATGTGTTCTGCTGGAAAATCAGCTTGGATCGCTGTATACAGCTCCCCACCGCTAACCACGTCTAATGAAAGTCCTTCTGACTTGATCACTTGCAGCATCGCTGTAGTACAGAAAGCTTTGGCGGCATATGCTGCTCGTGTCTTGCTGTAGCGCGTCAAAAACTGCGCCTGAATCTTTTGGCATTCTTCGCGAATCTCCGAAACGGAATACACGTAAAGGGGGGTTCCAAAGGTTTTTGCCAGCTCAACGGTATCGCAACCGTCAATGTATAAGTGATTGTTCTTGATTTCTTTTGCCATCGCTTTACTCCTTGTCTGTCGGCTCGTTCAACGCCTCGATCAAACGAACGTAGCATTCGATGCCTTGCAATAGATTTTTTTCGTCAAAATTCATTTTGCTGCTGTGTAAAGGGTGGACATAGCCTTTTTCTTCATTTCGGGTACCCACAAAGAAAAAGACGCCTGGGATCTCCTTTTGGTACATCGAAAAATCCTCTGCCAACATATATGGCGGTGTTTCTCGGTAGCTCTCCCCGACCACTTTTTCTAACACTTCCACCATCTCAGGATCATTGTCCACGACACGATAAAGATGTTCGAATTCAACATCCGCCGTGCAATCATATCCTTTGGCGATTTCTTGTGCGACAGTGGTGATTCTGCGCGTCATCGTTTCATAGACTTCATCTTCAAACGCCCGCATCGTTCCTTTTAAAACGACCTTGCCGGGAATGATATTTTCCGCATCTCCCCCATGGATCTTCCCAAAAGTGATGACCCCAGCAGAAAGCGGGCTGATATTGCGTGAAATGATCGAATGCAATCCTTGAATGATCGCAGCCGCAGCTAAAATGGCATCATGCCCTTGATGAGGCTGGGCACCATGGGCACTCGTACCGTTGATCGTTAGATTGATCTCGCCGTTACGGGCCATCATCGGACCTTTCCGACTCGCAATGACTCCTTCGGGAAAGTCTGGGAAGACATGCAGCCCCACGATTTTTTCCACGCCAAAATCTCGTAAGATGCCTTCATCGATCATCAGTTGAGCGCCACCGGGGCTTTCCTCGGCTGGTTGGAAAATCAAAACGATCGTTCCACGAATCACTTCAGGATGCGTCGCTAAGTATTTGGCAAACCCTAGCATCGTTGCCATATGGCCATCATGACCGCAGGCGTGCATTTTTCCTTCATGTTTGGAAACAAAGGAAACACCGGTCTCTTCTTTGATCGGCAGTGCATCGATATCCGTTCGAAAGGCCAGCGTCTTTCCTGGGCGATTGCTGCGAAAGACAGCAATCAAGCCGGTTTCAATCACTGGATAGATTTCTTTGATCCCAAAGGATTGCAACTGACGCAGCAAGTATTCCTTTGTTTTGAACTCAGTTAACCCTAATTCAGGGATTGTATGTAATTCACGACGAAAACGAACCACGTCTTCGGTTAATTCTTTGACTGCTTGCGATACTTGCATGTTAAAACACCTTTCTATACATTCCTTTTAAAAATATCCATAAAAACCAGCGAATATTCAGTTTTTCATTGATATTGTTTAATATTATAGTATATAATTCGAATAATCTATAGTATAAATTGTCGAAATGTTTCGATTTTTATTGAAAAATTTACCCCTCGTTTTGGTACACTTATACGTAGAGTTACGAAAAATAAATTGGTTGAAAGGATGTGTCGTAGTTTGACAATATTCAAAGGTTCTGGCGTTGCGTTGATCACCCCTATGCTTCAAGATGGTTCGGTGGATTTCGATAAGCTGAAGGAGTTAGCGGAGTGGCATGTGCAGCAAGGAACGAATGCAATCATTGCATGCGGTACGACCGGTGAAGCATCCACGTTAGACGATGAAGAACATATCGCGGTGATCGAAGCGGTGGTAAAACAAGTTGCTGGTCGAATCCCCGTCATCGGCGGAACAGGCTCCAACAACACCCAACATGGGATCCATCTTTCAAAAGAAGCACAGCGCGTTGGTGCTGACGCATTATTGGTTGTAACACCCTACTACAACAAAGCGACCAAGAAAAGTTTAGTCGCTCACTATGAAGCAATCTGTCAAAGCGTTGAGCTGCCAGTGATCTTATACTCCGTCAGCTCAAGAACCGGCTTAAATTTAACACCTGAAGCCGTGGCAGAACTGAAAAAAATCCCTAATATCAAAGGCATCAAAGAAGCCAGCGGTGACATTTCGCAAATCGCAGAAATCGCTCGTCTTGCGGATGATGACTTTGCGATCTATTCAGGAAATGACGATCAAGTAACCCCAATTTTAGCTTTAGGTGGCTCTGGCGTGATTTCAACGATCGGCAATATCGCTCCGAAACAAACGGCACAACTCGTTGCTGATTTCTTAAATGGTGATGTAAAAGCAGCTATCAAAGAGCAGTTGCGACAAAAACCGTTGATCGATGCGATTTTCAGTGAAGTAAATCCTGTGCCGATCAAAGCAGCGGTCTCCTTGCTAGGCAAATGTGAATTGCATTATCGTTTGCCTTTGGGTGTCCCAGAAGATGCGACTCTCGTTCATTTAGAAGAAGAAATGACCAATTACGGATTGCTGTAAGGAGGAGTTTTTGGTGAAACAAATTTTATTAAGCGGTGCAAACGGTCGCATGGGCAAAGTGTTGCAAATCCTGATCGCAAAGCACCCTCAGTTAGAAGTGGCCGCCGGCTTGGATCGTACCGAGCAGTTAGATGGTCCGTTTCCGATCTATGATCGTCCAGAAAAAATCACGCAGCCGATCGATTTGGTGATTGATTTTTCTCATTATAGCAATGTCCCTGCCTTGTTGAACTATTGTGTCGAACAGCAGCTGCCAATCGTGGTTGCTACAACTGGTTTGACGGAAGACACGCAGATGATGCTGCCGTTGGCTGCTAAAGTGATTCCGGTTTTCTATTCTGCCAATATGTCGTTGGGGATCAATGTACTGATCAAAGCACTACAAAGTATCACCCCCGCATTAGAAGCTGACTTTGACATTGAGATCATCGAAAAGCATCATAATCAAAAACTTGATGCACCAAGCGGTACAGCTTTGCTGTTGGCAGATAGTATCAATGACAGCTGCGAAACAAAAAAAGAGTATCTCTACGGGCGTGAAGGCAGTGATCTAGTAAATGACCGCAAGCAGATGGGCATCCATGCCGTTCGCGGCGGAACGATCCCTGGGGAACACATTGTCATCTATGCTGGGCAGGATGAAATCATTGAATTAAAACACACTGCGCTCTCCCGCGAAATCTTCGCCAATGGTGCGCTAAAAGCAGCGGAATTTTTAGCCGATCAACCAGCCGGTTTTTATTCCATGCAAAATCTAATCGACAAGTAAAGGTGGTCTCTCATGACAGAATTACAATTTTCCGATCCTTATCAATTAGCAAAATATATCAAAGAAGCAAATAAACAAACACCTGTAAAAGTCTATATCAATGGAGATCTTGGCGACGTCCAAGCAGACGGCATCCAATTGTTTGGTAACGGCACCTTCTATTTCGTGGTTGGTGACAGTCAAAAAGTAGCTGAGTTTTTAACCGCGCACCAAGACAAAATCACCGATCACTATCTGGAAAATGATCGCCGCAACTCAGCGATTCCTTTGTTG
The DNA here is from genome assembly GCF_050546735.1 of Enterococcus sp. AZ095a. Lineage (NCBI taxonomy): Bacteria > Bacillati > Bacillota > Bacilli > Lactobacillales > Enterococcaceae > Enterococcus > Enterococcus sp. AZ095a. The sequence goes on from NZ_CP172953.1 coordinate 2,963,403, forward strand.
GACTTGACGAAAGTCGATGCCCGTATCGAACCAGGTGCCTTTATCCGGGACCAAGCCATCATTGAAAAAAATGCCGTTATCATGATGGGGGCAGTGATCAACATTGGTGCTGTGGTTGGTGAAGAAACCATGATCGATATGGGGGCGATTTTAGGTGCCCGGGCAACCGTTGGGAAAAAAGCCCATATTGGCGCTGGTGCTGTCTTGGCTGGCGTTCTTGAGCCACCTTCAGCAAACCCAGTCATCATTGAAGACAATGTTTTGATCGGCGCAAATGCCGTCGTCCTTGAAGGCGTCCGTGTCGGCGAAGGTGCAGTCGTTGCTGCCGGTTCTGTGGTGACTGAAGATGTCCCTGCTGGAGCAGTCGTTGCTGGCTCACCAGCTAAAGTCATCAAAATGAAAGACGAGAAAACGAAAAGCAAAACCGAATTTTTAGACGATCTACGGGGGTAAACTTCTTATTTTCTCGTAAATACGCAACAAAAAAACGCAGTGCCGGTTCAGTGATGAGCCTGCGCTGCGTTTTGTCTAAAAAAGGGCGTGCCGAAAGCTTTTGGCACGCCCTTTTTCTATTGGCAAATGTGCTTGTAAAAGTGTTTATTCTGCTTGAAATTCTTTGATCGCTGCTTGGATCTCTTGATAGATCACTGCAACTTCTTCAAGGTCTTTTGCATTTGCTCCACTGGCAAGCGGATGTCCACCACCATGATGGCGTTTGGCGATCTCATTGATCACTGGACCTTTCGAACGCATCCGCACCCGGTAATAGCCTTCTGGTTGTTCGACAAAGATCGCCCAAGCCATCACTTCGTCGATTTTCCCTGGTAAGGAAACGACTGCTGAGGTTTCCGAATCTACTACGCCAAAACGCTGCTGCAATTCTTGTGATAGGATCACTTTGCCAGCACCAATCTCATCAATCTCGATGTTTTCGTAGACATACCCTGAAAGGCGAGCAACACTGCGAGAGACTTGATCCAATTGACGATTGATCTTCGGAGCATCAAAGCCGTAATCCAATAGTTCAGCCGCTAAGCGCAGGGTTGTCGCTGTCGTTGCCGGATATAAAAACCGTCCAGTATCACCAACAATGCCCGCATATAACAGACGAGCCGCTTCTTGCGTCATCGTCAGCTCGTTTTGAAACATTTGCCAAAACGAAACGATCATCTCACTACAGCTGCTGGCTTTCGTATTGACCCAAACCAGTTCTCCGTAAGGTTCATCATTAGGGTGATGATCGATTTTGATCAATTTCGCCCCTTGATCATAGCGTTGGTCACTGATCCGTGGTGCATTGGCCGTATCTGTAACGATCACCAGCGCCCCTTTATACAAATCATCAGGGATCGTCTGCATCAGCGCCAAGTAATCCAATCCTTCAACGGGTCCGCCAACTTGATAGATTTCTTTTTTGGGAAAACTAGCTCGTAAAATTTCTGCCAACCCCACTTGTGATCCTAATGCATCTGGATCAGGGCGCTGGTGCCGATGGATAATGATCCGGTCGAATGCTTTGATTGTTGCAAGTATTTCTTCTTGTACCTTCATGAATGGTCTCAACTTTCTCTCTAAAATTTTTCCATAAGTGCCGTTTTCGATGATTTATGGGCGTTCCATTACTTGGCATACCACGATCGCTTTTGCCACTAAGGAATTTTCGATCGATACTTCGATATCGATTTTCGCCGAACGTCGCCCCAGTTCTAGAATCTTCGGTTGAATGATGATCTCGCTTTCTAATTGGATCAAACGGAAGTAATGCAGATTGACTTGCTCGATCCAGCTATTGCGTCGTTGATTCAACTGCATCGTACGTTTCGCCGTATTAGCGATTACTTCACTCAAGACACCAAAAGAGATCGTTCCGACTTCATTAACCATTTGGGGCGTCACCGCAAAGCTGAAATACGGCTGTGGCAATTTGTTCCCTTCAAAATCTTGTTCGATAACTTGCATCTGTCCCGAGATTTGATCAGAAATCGTATCTGAAATTTGCGTTTGTCGTTGGACCATCTGCATCGCTTTCATAATGTCTTGGCGTGTGACAATCCCAATCAAAGAAAGGTCATCAGCTACGACGGGCATCACTTCTAAGCCATCCCAAATCATCTGATGGCTGGCAGAGGCCACACTCATCTCTTTTTTTACGACCCGTGGTTCCCGGGTCATGATTCGTTCGATGATCTGCGTATCAGGCTTTTCTAAGACATCTTTGGCTGTGATGATCCCAACGACCCGCATATTCTTGTTGACGACTGGATAGCGGGAGTGATTGGTAGACTCCGAAAGCAGTTTGTAATCCTTGACCGTATCAAAGGTGTGCAGATACTTGGTTTTTTCCAATGGCATATAAATGTCACTCACCAGCATAATGTCCTTTTTGATCAGCTGGTCGCTTAAGGCACGGTTGATCATCGTTGCCACGGTAAAGGTGTCATAGGTCGTTTGTAAAATCGGCAACTCCAATTCGTCTGCTAAACGACAGATTTCCTCTGTTGTTTCAAAGCCTCCCGTGATCAAGACGGCTGCGCCATCCTCCAGTGCCAACTTGTGGACTTCGTTGCGGTTTCCGACGATCACTAAGGAGCCAGGCGTGATGTAGCGTTCCATTGCTGATTCTTTCATAGCGCCGATAACAAATTTGTTCAAGTCTTTGTCCAAACCGGCAGCGCCGCCCAAAACATCACCTTCAATGATTTGGACGACTTCGCCGAAAGTTAGTTTTTCAATGTGTTTTTTTAGTTTTCGTTCGATACGGATGGTTCCGACACGCTGGATCGTTGAAACCAAGCCGATATTTTCCGCATCTTTGATTGCCCGATAGGCTGTTCCTTCACTGACATTCAAGTCTTTTGCGATTCCCCGCACCGAGATGCGATCGCCTACAGGCAGATTCTCGATATGCGCTAAAATCAAGTCGTGTTTTGTCGCCATAATTATCCCCTATTCCTACTACGAATCTTCCTGTTGCTTAAACTTCTAATGTCTCACCGACTGCAAGGATCTGGCCCACACCTGCCGGCAATAAATTCACGAAGGTTTGCGGATCTTGCTTGATCATTGGAAACGTATTGTAATGGATCGGTACTACTTTGCTCGCGTTTAAAAGGGCCGCTGCTGTTGCGGCATCTTGAACGCCCATCGTAAAATTATCCCCGATCGGTAAAAATGCCACATCGATGTCGAAACGTTCACCGATCATTGCCATATCGCTAAAGAGTGCAGTATCTCCAGCGTGGTAGATGGTTTTGCCTTCTGCTTCTAAAATGATTCCAACAGGATTGCCCATATAGATCATCGTTCCGTCTTCTTCAAGGCCAGAGCTGTGTTTCGCTTCCACCATTGAGATTTTGCCAAACGGAAACTCAAAAGAACCTCCCATATTCATGCCATGCGTCTCAGCAACGCCTTTGCGGGCTGCATAGCGGCAAATTTCAACGACACTGATCACTGGCGCTTCATTTCTTTTGGCGATCGGCACCATATCCCCAATATGATCACTATGACCATGCGTGATCAAAAGCCAATCGGTTTCCACTGTCTCTGCATCTAAATCAGTCAGAGCATTTCCAGTAATAAAAGGGTCAAACAACAATTTTTGGCCATCCGCTAATTGGATAGCAAGCACTGAGTGTCCGTGATACGTGAGTTTCATACAACATTCCCCTTTCCATCTAAGTAATACAGTCTAATATTTTTCATTATAACAGATAACGCCAGAAATCCAAAAGCACAAATTCTGGCAGCTTTATTACATCCGTCCTTTTTCTGGTTCTTGTCAAGAAAAATAAAAAAACTGTTCTACCCTTTCTGAATAAGGAATAGAACAGTTCGACCTGATGACTTCAAGCGATCATAGCGTTTTCTTACGTCCGCCTTGTTTATAGATGCGCCAGACTGTTAAGAATAACGCCGTGATACAAAGAAGGAACGCCCCAAAGAAGGTGATTTTCATGCCATAGGCAAAAATATCTGCCCGACCTGCGATATAGGTCGTCACATGCTTTCCATACGCTTGACTCATTGCTGCATAGAGAATCGTCGTTGCTAAGGATATCCCTAACACCATGCCCAAGTTACGGGCAAAGGAATTTAGACTACCTGCCACCCCAAGATTTTCTTTGGTGACACTGCTCATTACCATCGTATTGTTTGGGGATTGGAACAACGAATTGCCAAGTCCCATGATGGCAGTGGCAACGATATAATACCAAATCGGCGTATCCTGATTCATAAACATATACATCAGCTGAGTGATCGACAGCAACGCTAAGCCAGCTAAGACCAAAATCTCCGGTCCTACACGGTCCGTCAAATACCCGCTAAGTGGTGAACCAATGACCATCATCAAAGGAAAGACCATCATCAGCATCCCTGCCACGCTCGGCGTTAAGCCTCGGGCACTTTGCAAGTAAAAGGGAATCACGACATTGACAAAAAAGTTTGCAGAAAAGATCAGCAACGCCGTGATCAGGCTCATGGTGAAAATTTTATTACGAAAGATCCCAAAGGTAATCAGCGGTTTACTCACACGCGCTTCTACTCGCAAAAAGACGATGAATGCCACTAAAGCGATCCCACCCAACAGCAGCGGCAGCCACGTTAGAAAGCCACGCTCTTGTCCAAGAAAAATGCCGCCGAAGAAGCTGATAATTGCAATTGAAAACAGCACAAACCCGGTTTTATCGATGGAATCATGACTCATGGTAATATCTTTTGGTAACACCTTTTCTCCAGCAATCATCGTCAGAATACCGACAGGAACATTGATCCAAAAAATAAACGGCCAAGAAAAATGCGCCAAAATCACTCCGCCTAATCCAGGACCGGCGATGGAGCCTAACGAAACAAAGGCACCAATCATCCCTAAGGCGCGTCCTCGTTCACTCATAGGAAAAACTTCAGTAATGATTCCGGTATTCGTCGCCATCGTCATGCTAGCACCGATCGCTTGCACCACTCGGGCAAATAAAAGAAATGCTAAGGAGTGATTAAACCCGCATAACAGCGAACCGATAATAAAAATTAGCATTCCCAAGCGGAAAACTTTGATTTTGCCCCAACTGTCCCCTACCTTACCGAATAATAAAAGGCAGGCACAAACGATCATCAAGTAAACGGACACGACCCATTCCGCTTGATTCATAGGTACACCCATATCTGCCGAGATCGTCGGCAATGCGATATTTACGATACTCCCATCCAGTGTTGACATAAAGGTAAACATCGAAACAGCAATGAGAATCCACCACTTTCTCTGTTGTACTACGGGGTTTTCTTGATAACTATTCACAAATCGACCATCCTCTCTTTGCTTATTTTGTTCCTCTAGTCTTAGGGGGACAACTTTGTATTATTGATCGAAATCCATTCGCCGTCAATCCTTATCTGCCCATTCACGATCAAAATAAGGGGCATTTATTGAAAAAACGTCGCCTGTTTCTTGCACAAAAAAAGACAAAAGCTTCGGTGAAAAGAAATCGGCCGTCAAACGGCTATTCTTTCACCTGCTTTTGTCAGTAGGTCAAAACGAATTATTTACGGTTGCGATTTCTTTGGCTTGATTCCATGATGACCGGCAAGATGACTGGACGGCGTTTGGTTTGTTCAAACAAGAAACGACTCAAACGATCACGGATATCTTGTTTCAATTTGCTCCATTCAAACTCTTCATCATGAAGGTGTTTTTCTACGATTTCTTCCACGATCTCGCCACTTTCACGAATCAGGTCACGGCTGGCTTTCACGTAGACAAACCCGCGAGAAGTGATTTGAGGCGCAGAAATAATTTTCTTTTCACGACGATTGATCGTCACTACCGCAACGAAGATTCCGTCTTCAGATAAGACTTTGCGGTCTCGCAGGACGATATTCCCAATATCACCGACACCGATCCCATCGATCATGACGTTTTCAGCTGGGACCGCACCTGCGGCGATCATTTCGCCTTTTTTGTATTCTAAAACATCCCCGCGTGCAGTAATGAAGATATTTTTCATCGGAATCCCGACTTCTTGCGCCAAGTCCACATGGGCGGCTAATTGGCGGTACTCGCCTTGAATAGGGATAAAGTACTTCGGTTTCATCATATTCAACATCAGCTGCAGATCATTCGGGTTGGCATGACCAGAAACACGGAAATTATCCGAGATCTGTTTCACGGTACCGCCAGCGCGATAGATGATATCTTCCGTTTTCGCAACCACCGTTTCCATTGCCGTTGTCGGCGTCGTTGTGATGTAAACAAGATCTCCTTCTTTGATGCGCAGCGTCCGGTGAGAGCCGTTGGCCATTTTTTGCAACGCTTTGATTGGTTCCCCCATACGACCTGTTTCTAAAATCAACAACTGTTCGTCTGAGTATTTTTTCATTTCTTTTTGGGTGATCAGCAAGTCTTCGGCAGGTAATTTTAATTTCCCTAACTTCATGGCCGTTTTGATGATCCGACCAAAATCTTGACCAGTCAAAACGACTTTGCGGTCAGAACGAAACGCCGCATCTAATACTTGTTGCACCCGTTGCAAATTGCTAGCAACGCTAGCGACGATGATCCGACCTTCCCAGTAACGGATATTGTCATAAACTTCATCTTGGATCGTCAATTCAGAAGCAATCGGCGTTGGATTTTCGGCATTTGAGGACGTACTTAGCAATGCTAAGACTCCTTCTTTTCCAATTTCCGCTAAGCGGCCAAAATCAGTTTGATACATAGGGATCGCTGTTTGGTCAAACTTGAAATCTCCTGTATAAACGATATTGCCAGCTTCTGTTTTTACGCTGATTCCAACAGAATCAGGGATAGAGTGGGTCGTACGGAAAAAGCTGATGGTCGCATGGCCAAAGTCGATCTCCGAATGTTCATCGATCACATGAAAATCTTTGAAGCGCTTGGTAGCTTCATTTTTATTCACGGTCAATTTTGCTAGTTCGATCGTTAACTCGGTCCCAAAGACCGGTACTTGGATATTCTCCAAGAAATAAGGCAATGCACCAATCGCATCTGCATGCCCGTGGGTCAAGAAGACACCCGCCACACGGTCGGCATTTTCTTCTAAATATGTGAAGTCTGGAATCACTGTATCGATCCCTAATAATTCATTTTCTGGATAACGGACACCGCAATCCAGCACAAATATATCCTCGCCAACTTCAGCAATGTACATGTTCTTTCCGTTTTCGCGTACACCGCCAAGAGGAATGATTTTTATCGTTTCCACTTTTATTCACCTCTTAATTTTTTTCTACTGTATTATTTCCCAAGCATAAGCCGTCCCTATTATTATACAACAAAAAAAAGAAAAGCGTGGCATTCACCACACTTTTCTGAAAAACTTATGGTTTACACATGAACTAATCCTTGCTGATGCAGGCTTTCAGCGATTTGAACAGAGTTCCATGCCGCACCTTTCAGCAAATTATCAGAAACGACCCATAAATGCAAGCCGTTTTCGACATCCAAATCTTTGCGAATCCGACCAACAAAGGTTTCCGTTTTGTCCACACTGGTCAAAGCTTGCGGGTACACTTGTTGACTCGGATCATCTTGCAAGACAGCTCCTGGGGATTCGCTGATCCACTGCCTAACTTCCTCAACACTGGCATGGTCTTTGGTCTCGATATAAATCGACTCCGAATGACCGCTAAACACAGGGATTCTCACACACGTAGCTGCTACTTTGATCTGCGCATCTTCCATGATCTTCTTCGTTTCATTGATCATTTTCCACTCTTCGTAAGTATAGTCGTCTTCAGCAAAGACATCGATTTGTGGCAAGGCGTTAAACGCGATTGGGTAGTGCTTTTTATCGCTGCCTGCTGGTAAAATCTCAGGATTTAGTTCATCAGCGGCTTTGCCGGCTAATAGTTCTTGAGATTCACGAGTCAATTCAGCCAAGGCTTGTGCGCCAGCACCTGAAACTGCTTGATACGTTGAAACCAAGACCCTCGATAAACCGACTTTTTGACGAATCGGTTCTAATGCCACCATCATTTGAATCGTTGAACAATTCGGATTGGCAATGATTCCTTTATGTTGCGCTAATGCATGAGGATTCACCTCAGGAACGACTAGAGGAACATTCGGATCCATCCGAAAATGACTGGTATTGTCGATTACGACTGCACCGTGTTTGACTGCTTCTGGAGCAAATTGTTTTGAAATGCCACCACCGGCACTGAACAATGCAATATCGACTCCCGCAAAGGAATCTGCGGTCAGCTCTTGAATAACGAGTGGTTCATTTTTGAACACAAGGGTCTTCCCAGCAGAACGTTTGGATGCCAACAACGTTATTTTTTTGATCGGTAACGTGGTCTTCTCCAACATCTCAATCATTTTTGTTCCTACTGCGCCGGTAGCTCCGACAACTGCTATGTGATACCCTGTACTCATCAAATCACTCCTCGAATAAAAATACATTTTTACTAGTTTATCATATCTTGTAAAAAAGAAAAGGCCTTTCGTGGAAAGAAGCGCAAAAAGAAGGCAGAACTATCTAAATTTTCAATCGTTTTCCCCGTTTCAGGAAAAAACTACCTATATTTAAGGGTTATCATTTGTCACATTTAGGTGTTATAGGATATAATACCGACAGAAGGAATTTTGGGGAAGATTCTTTCCAACGTGCATGGGGAAATTAAAAATACCCAAAACATTGAATGAGGCAAGAATTGCATATGCAATTCTTGCCTCATTTTTATGCTTCATTCGATTCTTCGTTATTTACTTTCACGATAGCAAAGCCTTTGTTATCGATGATCATCGTCTCATCTTCCAGTTGGACAAACTGTTCCATCAAAATTGAATCAGGACGAGAGAGTGTAAGTTGGTCCTCGCCAGTGTTGAAAATACCGATGATCCGCTGTGCCCCCAACTCTCGTTCGAAAATGATCAGGCCATCTTCTTCCGAAACCCAGTTCCAACTCAAGGAACCTTCAGATAAGACTTTTTGGTTGTCTTTGCGTAGTTTGATCAATGACTGGGTGAAATGCAGCAAATCACGATCTTGCTTTTCCTCATCCCAAATCATACATTTACGACAATCCGGATCCATATCACCGGTCAAACCAATCTCATCGCCGTAATACAGGCAAGGAACGCCTTGTTGCAGATACGTAAAGGCCATCACTTGGCGCATCAAGTCTTTGTCTCCCCGAGCCAAAGTTAACAAACGCGGGGTATCATGAGAATCCAAAATATTGAACTGCACTTGGTTGGTTTGCTCCCGATACAACATCAGCTGGTTATTTAATTCCGAGACCATTTTCGTCATGGAGATCTCGTCTTTGACAAAATATTCAATAATTGCATCTGTAAAGGCGTAGTTCATCACTGCATGAAACTCGTCGCCTTGTAACCAGCGTTGAGAAGAATGCCAAATTTCCCCAAGGATATAAAAATCATCTTTGGCCTCATCACACACTTGGCGGAATTTTTTCCAGAAGAAGTGACTAACTTCATTAGCCACGTCCAAGCGCCAAGCATCGATATCAAATTCTTCGATCCAATAACGAGCGATCTTCAACAAATAATCTTGCACATCGGGATTTTCCGTATTGAGTTTCGGCATATGCGGCGTAAAGGCAAAAACATCATAGGTGATGTCATAAGCATCTTCAAAGTTTTCCCCTTCTTTGTAGTTGACAGGAAACTCATTGATGTGGAACCAATCAGCAAACGGCGAATCTTTGCCGTTTTTGATGACATCTAGCCATTGATGCGAAGTATCCCCCATATGGTTGAAAACAGCATCCAGCATAACTTTGATGCCGCGTTTGTGGCATTCCTCCACTAATCGTTTAAAGGTATCGTTATCACCAAAAGCAGGATCGATGGCCAAATAATCGATGGTATCATACTTGTGATTCGAATATGCCTCAAAAATCGGACAGAAATAGATCCCATTGATTCCTAGATCGACAAGGTAATCCAAATGATCGATGACTCCTTGTAGATCCCCACCGAAAAAGTCTTGGCGATCGGGATTTTTTGAGCCCCATGGCAACACACCTTCAGGATCATTTGATGGGTCCCCATTTGCAAAGCGCTCAGGGAAAATTTGATACCAAACCGTTTCTTTCGCCCACTCGGGAATTTTGAAACGATCGGCTTCTTGGAAGTAAGGCATCCGAAAATAATTGTTGTTCATTTCTAAATATTGCTGTTCAAAGGGGTAGACCCCGTGATCCCCATAGAAGACATGCAACCCATCGTAACTTTCGATGGAAAAGCCGTAAGACAAACGGCGGAATTCTGCTCCGACCGATACTTGCCAATAATCATGCAAGTCCGTGGAAAGAATTTTTTGCATTTCAATTCTTTGTTGGTACCAAGCTTCTTTATACAGTGTGTAAGGATCACCGCAAAGTAGCTGGACATGGCGGACGTCTTGACGGGCGGTACGCAAACGGATATGCATTTTATCCTTCTCGTACAAATACGCAAATTCACTTTCGGGACGATGATAGATGGCAGTAGTATTCATAGCAGACTCCTTTGACTTGTTTGATATACCCATTGTCGCACAAATCAGAAGTCAAAACAAGAGAAAAACGCAATCGGTTGCTTTATCTAATAAATCGATAATATAGGTCAATATGAAATTAATTCAGCAATTAAAAAGCAAACGATTGCTTCACCCTTTTTTAATCAAACGGTGTCTTCTTCTCACATTGATTGCCAGTCCGTAAAATGTCATATTTCCGCAAGATCCCCACTGCCTCCGTCAACGACTGACTCAACTGCTGGATATCTTCCGCAGCCATTTGAGCGGTTTTGGCATTCAAGCGGTCTTCCACTTGTTTTTTCTTTTGGACAAACAACTGCTTCCCAGCTTCTTCCAAATAAACATTGACGTTGCGACGATTGACGCCGTTGGTTTTGCGTACCACAAAGCCAGCCTTTTCCAACCCCGAGATCGAACGACTGATTTGGACTTTTGATGTACCGATTTGCTGGGCCAACTCGGACATCGTAATTCCTTCATTACTAGAGATCACCACGAGTTCCAAGATTTCCATTTTGGTCAATTTTAAATCTTCCAGACCGATTTCTTCAAACAATATGTTTCCCATCAGCGAAAATATCTCCGCAAACACTGCCATATTGAATGTTCCTAACGCTTTTTCCATACTCTCCCTCTTTTCTGTCTTTAGTTTAGTATAAATTATTTGTTTAAACAATGATAATCGTTGATTTTTGTTAACCATTATGATAGCGTGGTTACATAATGAAAATAATCGTGAAAACGGCAAGAAAAGAGTGACCCCATGTTAGAATTAAAAGATATCAAGAAGTATTATACAGTTGGCGCCAGTACTACGAAAGCCCTCGACGGCGTCACCGTCGCCTTTCGTAAACAAGAGTTTGTTGCCATTTTAGGGCCAAGCGGCTCTGGGAAAACAACCATGTTGAACGTGATCGGCGGCTTAGATAATTACGACTCTGGTGATATGATCATCAATGGCAAATCAACCAAGTCCTTTAAAGACCGCGACTGGGATGCCTATCGGAACAATTCGATCGGCTTTGTCTTCCAAAGCTACAATTTGATCAGTCATTTAGGCATCATCGACAACGTCGAGCTTGGAATGACCTTGAGCGGTGTGTCAAAAGAAGAAAAACGCGCCAAAGCAACCGATGCTTTGACGCGTGTGGGCTTAGCTGAGCATATGCACAAAAAACCAAATCAGCTTTCTGGTGGTCAAATGCAGCGGGTAGCGATCGCTCGTGCCTTAGCAAATGATCCTGATATCCTCCTTTGTGATGAACCTACAGGTGCCTTAGATTCAGAGACAAGTGTCCAAATCATGGAACTGATCCAAGAACTATCAAAAGAAAAATTGGTCATCATGGTTACTCATAATCCTGAATTGGCCCACAAATACGCTGGACGGATCATTGAATTCAAAGACGGACGAATCATTAAAGATTCGAACCCCCATGTCGAAGGCCAAAAGAAAGACCAATTCGAATTAAAGCACACAAAAATGAGTTTTATGACGGCCTTACGTTTGTCGTTTAACAATATCCGAACCAAAAAAGGGCGCACCTTCTTGACAGCCTTTGCTTCTAGTATCGGAATCATCGGAATCGCCATTGTTTTGTCACTATCAACGGGATTCCAAAAACAAATCGACAATACCCAGTCAGAAACATTAGCTCGTTTTCCGATCACGATCTCACAAGTGGCCACTGAACAAGATCCATCAGCGATGGGTACGCGGGATAAATCTGAAGATTTCCCTTCAGATAAAGAGGTCACTGCCAAATTAAGTGATACGGATCGTGCAACTCATATTAACAAAATCGATCAAGAGTTTCTCGATTACATCAACGACATTGATCCTGAGTTAAGTAACAATATCGGCTACACTCGTTCAACTTCATTGAATCTTTTCCGCAAGATCGATGACAATGTGGAACAAGTCAGCTTCTCCAACGCGTCGCCTGACAATGAACAGACCAATGCCATGATGTCTGCCATGAGTGCCTCAACCGGTATTGGGGTTTCGACTTTCCCTGAGCAGTTATCAGAAGATAACGGCAATTTCTTGAAAGACAACTATGACCTTTTAGAAGGCAGCTACCCAAGTGCCAGCACAGATGTCGTTTTGATCGTCGATGAAAATAACGTAACGAATGTCAATGCATTGATCAATCTCGGTTTTGATATTGAAGATGGTGACACGGTTTCCTTCGACGATATCGTGGGAACAAAAATCACATTGGCGTCTAATGATGCCTTTTACACCGAATTGCCGACTGGAAACTTCATTCCAAACCAAGATTTAAATGAAGTTTTCGATAACAGCAACAACAAAGAATTAACGATCAGCGGAATCTTACGTATCAAGCAAAACTCTACGATGAACTTGCTGTCAACCGGCATTGCCTACAGTGATGCCCTCGCGCAAGAAGTGATCAAAGAAAACCAAGACTCAGCGATCGTCCAAGCACAAAAAGATAGCGACACCAACGTGATGACGAATGAACCCGTTGACGAAAGTGCCAAAGATTCATTGATCGCTTATCTCGGCGGCAGTGATTTACCAAACAGCATTATGATCTATCCAAATGATTTCAGTGCCAAAGAAAAAATCCTTGATTACTTGGATGACTTCAACAAAGGCAAAGACAAAGAAGACCAAATCGTTTATTCCGATTTAGCCGGTACGATGACTCAATTGACTGGTGGCTTGATGGATGCGATCACCTATGTCTTGATCGCTTTTGCAGGAATCTCTTTGGTAACCAGCATGATCATGATCGGTATCATCACTTATACCTCTGTACTAGAACGCACGAAAGAAATTGGGGTCTTAAAAGCATTAGGTGCTCGTAAAAAAGACATCACCCGCGTCTTCGATGCCGAAACCTGTATTTTAGGGATCGCTTCAGGGGCTTTAGGTGTCCTCATTGCTTGGTTAGCTACATTCCCGATCAACGCGATCTTATATAGTATGACTGATCTCGAAAATGTTGCTCAATTAAATCCGGTCCACGGCCTGATCTTGATTGCCGTCAGCACCGTTCTAACCATGATTGGCGGCCACATTCCAGCTCGAATGGCAGCGAAAAAAGATGCAGCGATCGCTTTACGCGCCGACTAATTTTATAAGAAAACCTAACAGGCAGCAGCCATCCCCTTGGCTGCTGTTTTTTTGTCCTTCCTTCTGACTTCCAAAAGGTTTCTCTTGAAAAATCCATAAATGAGGAATACAATAGATTTGTTTTTAGGTATACCTAAAAAGATAGGGTGTGAAACGATGAATGAAGAAAAAAAATTGATCCAAGCGGCCAACGGTCCTAGCTTGGAAGAAATAAATAATACAGTTGCCATCCCAAAAAACGGCAGCTTTTGGCGCAATCTCTTAGCGTTCTCTGGTCCTGGGGCATTGGTAGCCGTGGGCTATATGGACCCAGGAAACTGGATCACCTCGATCGGAGGCGGTGCTGAATATGGCTATCTCTTACTTTCTGTGATCTTGATTTCCAGTTTGATCGCTATGCTACTGCAATACATGGCAGCCAAGCTAGGGATCGTGACCCAGATGGACCTTGCGCAAGCAACTCGTAAACACACCAGCAAAGGTTTAGGCTTTGTCTTGTGGATCGTCACCGAATTGGCTATCATGGCAACGGATATCGCGGAAGTGATCGGAGGAGCGATCGCTCTCAATCTACTATTCGGCTTACCGTTATTAGTTGGGGTCATCTTAACGATTTTCGATGTATTGCTTCTGCTCTTTTTAATGAAACTAGGTTTCCGTAAAATCGAAGCGATCGTCATGACACTGATTTTGGTCATTATGCTGGTCTTTTGTTACGAAGTCATTATTGCTCAACCGGATCTACCGGCTGTCTTGCAAGGCTTTATTCCGCAAAAACAAGTCTTGAACCATGGGCAGCTGACAATGGCATTGGGGATCGTTGGTGCGACTGTGATGCCCCATAATCTCTATCTGCATTCTTCGATCTCCCAGTCACGAAAAATCGATCGCAGCGATACTCAAGAAGTGGCAACGGCCGTGCGGTTCGCTACTTGGGATTCCAATATCCAATTATCCGCTGCGTTTTTGGTCAATTGCCTGCTTTTGATCTTAGGAAGCGCCTTGTTCTTTGGTCATAGCGAAGAAGTCGGCACCTTCTCCGCGCTGTTCAATGCATTGCAAGATTCCTCCATTGCTGGTGCTGTCGCCAGTCCAGTCTTGAGCGTTCTGTTTGCCGTAGCGCTCTTGGCATCCGGTCAAAATTCAACGATCACTGGGACACTGACAGGCCAAGTCGTGATGGAAGGATTTATCCATATGAAGATCCCTACTTGGGCGCGACGTCTGATCACCCGTGGCTTATCGGTGATCCCCGTCTTGCTTTGTACAATTTACTTTGGCGGCAACGAACAAGCTCTGGACGATCTGCTGATCTATTCGCAAGTCTTTTTAAGCATCGCCTTACCCGTTTCGATGATTCCGCTGGTTCTTTTTACCAGCTCAAAAAAAATCATGGGGGAACGCTTCAAGAATCCGCTATGGGTCTCTACCTTAGGCTGGATTTGTGCCATTGCACTGACGGTCTTAAATGTCCGCTTGATCATCGAAACACTCGGCAACTTCTAATATCGAAAAAAGCTTACGAGGTAGCCTCGTAAGCTTTTTTGGTTAATTCGTTTCTAAATCATGTAAAAACAGACCGCTTAACAGTTTTGGTTCAAACCAAGTTGATTTTGGCGGCATGATTTCTCCCGCATCGGCGACTGCCAAAAGATCGGCCATTTGCGTTGGATACATGGAAAAAGCCAATGTCCATTCTCCGCTATCCACCAAACGTTCCAATTCTTCTGGACCACGAATCCCGCCGACAAAATCAATGCGTTTGTCTGTCCGCACATCTTGGATCGCGAAAATATCAGCCAGCACGTATTGTTGTAAAAGCGACACATCCAGCTGTCCTACCGCATCTTGCGGCACAGATGCCGGTTTGATGGTCAACTCCCACCACGCATGGTTTAGGTACAGATGAATCGAACCACGTTGCGCTGGTTTCTTCGTTGTAGTTTCTTGAATCGTAAAATGCTGGGCTGCCTGCTCAAAAAAGGTTTCTGGCACCGGTACCCGCAAGACCCGATTGTATTCCCAAATCGCTAATTCATTTTCTGGGAATAAGATTGCTAAAAAGCGGTCGCTTTCTTGGCTGCTTTGGCCATCGGCTCGCTTTTGCAAGCCAACTTTAACTGCTGACTCTGTACGGTGATGTCCATCCGCAATATAGAGGGCATTTACAGCCTGAAACTGCTGGGCAAAAGAGGCGACTAGCGCTGGATCATCGATCAGCCAAACACGATGCTGCACCTCATGATAGCTGACAAAATCATAGATCGGCGCATGCTCTGCTTGCCACGCATCGATCGCTTCTTTGACTGCTGCTGGTTGGCGATAGCTCAAGAAAATCGGACTTGTATTGGCATCACATGCCAGAATGTGATTGATCCGATCGATTTCTTTTTCTGGTCGGGTAAACTCGTGTTTCTTGATTTTCCCAGCGACATAATCATCGATCGAGGTACAGGCGACAAGCCCAGTTTGACTTCTGCCAGCCATCGTCAATTCATACAAATAATATGCGGGCGCCGTTTCTTGAATCAACCAGCCTGCTTCTTGAAAAGATGCAAGATTTTCTGCCGCTTTTTGATACACCTGTGGATCATAAGGATCGATTCCTGGCAAGTCGATCTCCGAACGGTCGATGTGGAAATAGCTGTAAGGATTGCCTTGCGCAAACGCTGCGGCTTCTTGTGAATTGACCACGTCATAAGGCAGCTCGGCCACTTTTTCTGCCAATGAGGCTTCTGGACGAATGGCTTTAAACGGAAATACTTGAACCATTAATACCCAACCTCCTGATTCTTGATGACCCGTACACGAACGATATTTTCGTTCTCCCGCAGTTTATCGGCTAATTGATTCAATAAGGCTTCATCTTCAGAAGCGACATCGGCTAGGGTGTAAGCAAAGTCTTCCCGGCCACGATTCAGCATATTGTCGATATTGATCCCAGATTCCGCAATGATCGATGAAATCTGACCTAACATATTCGGTACATTGCGATTGATGATCGTCAGACGATAAGGCGAATGAAAGGCCATCTCAACGGTTGGAAAATTCACCGAGCGCTTGATGGTTCCGAATTCCAAGAATTTTTTCAATGTTCGGGCTGCCATCTTGGCACAGTTGACTTCAGCTTCTTCTGTTGATGCACCTAAATGCGGCAAGACGAGGACTTTTTCATTGTGCAGCAATTGTTCATCCGCAAAATCAGTCGTATAGCCCGCTAAACGGTCGGCTTTTAACGCACGTAAAACGGCATCTGTATCGACGATTTCTTTACGAGAAAAGTTGAATAGCTTCGTTGTTGGTTTCATTTTCGCAAGTTCGGCTTCCCCGACGAGATGATGCGTGTTTTCCATTAGCGGCACATGAACCGTAATAAAATCACAGGTTGAAAAGACTTCCGCAATATCATTGGCACGCTTGACCCGACGAGAGATCGTCCAAGCAGTATCCACTGACACGTAAGGATCATAACCGACTACTTCCATCCCTAGACGATAAGCATCGTTGGCAACCATCGCTCCAATAGAACCAAGGCCGATGATTCCTAACTTTTTACCTTCTAACTCTGTTCCAGCAAATTGACTTTTTTGTGCTTCTGCTTGTTCTTCCACATTATCACCGTGCAAGGTTTGGACCCATTGGGCACCTCGTAAAATCGGGCGGACACTTAAGAGCAGACTAGCAATCACTAATTCTTTGACCGCATTGGCATTGGCACCGGGTGTATTAAAGACGACGATCCCTTTTTCAGTACATGCTTTGACGGGAATGTTGTTGGTCCCAGCCCCTGCACGAGCAATACCTAAGACACTTTCAGGAAAAGCGTAATCGTGCAATTTCTGGCTGCGCAGCAAAATCCCTTGCGGTTGGTCGCTCTCGTTGATGGCATACTTTTCTTTTTCTAAACGCTGTAATCCTTCTGGTGCGATCGCATTGAATGTTTTGATTTGGAACATTTATTTGACCTCCGCTTCAAATGATTTCATAAAGTCGACTAACGCTTGAACGCCAGCTAATGGAAAGGCATTGTACAAGCTTGCTCGCATTCCTCCAACGGAACGATGCCCTTTCAAGTTCTCAAAGCCAGCTTTGACAGCTTCTTCATTGAAGCGCTGATCTAATGCTTTATCCCCTGTCACAAAAGGAATATTCGTTAGTGAACGGCTATCAACAGCTACAGGACTACTGTAAAGAGCAGAGGCTTCGATCGTTTCGTATAAAAGCGCCGCTTTTTGGCGGTCTTGTTCTAAAATTGCAGGAATTCCGCCTAATTCTTCCAACCATTCAAACACCAATTTAGCAATATAGATAGCATACGTTGGTGGTGTATTGTACAATGAGTCATTTTTAGCCTGTAGACGATAATCCAGCATTGGAGCGAAAACAGCATCATCATTGAGTAAATCTTCTCGGATGATCACTACCGTCAACCCTGCAGGACCAATATTCTTTTGGGCCCCAGCATAAATCACACCGAAGTCTTCTACGCGATAGTCATTGGCTAAAATATTTGAGGACATGTCTGCTACGATCGGCACATTGCCAGCCTGCGGAATCGTTTGAAAGGCCGTCCCTTCAATGGTATTGTTCGTGGTGATATGCAAATAAGCCGCTTCTTGGTCGATCGCATCTTCTGAAATTTCTGGAATATAAGTAAAGTTTTGATCCTCACTAGAGGCAATGACTTCCACCGTCACGTTTCCAAGCGCTTTTGCTGCTTCAATAGCTTTCTTCGACCAAGAACCGGTATTTACGTATAAGGCTTTTTTGTTTTGTGCAAGATTCAAAGGGATCATACTGAATTGGAGACTCGCGCCGCCTTGTAAAAACAGTACCTGATAGTTTTCAGGAATTCCCATTAATTTTCGTAAAAGTGCTTCTGCATCTTTAATGATTGCTTCAAACAAGGAGGACCGATGACTCAGCTCCATAACGGACATCCCACTTCCGCGGTAATTCAAAAGTTCGGATTGTGCTTTCTCCAATACGGGACGGGGCAATACGGCAGGACCAGCTGAAAAGTTATAAACTGTCATACAAAAAATCTCTCCTTTATGTTAGATGTGAAAATCATTATAACAGATAGCCGAAAATGAAAAAAGCCTTAAAAGAGAAAATAATTTTGAATTTTCAGAAAAGACTACCAATTTCTTAACGTTCGTCATTTCGGCATTTTTTCAAATAGCCAGCGAGAAATTTCATTGTAAACGATCTCGCGGTTGCGCTCATTCAAAATCTCATGACGGCCATGTTCGAGCAAATACATCGTCACGTCAGCATTTTGCTTCAGTTGCTGAGCCAATTGGCGGACGCTTTTGCCATAGTGCCCAACAGGATCGTCTCCACCTGAAATCAGCAGCAGCGGCAATTCTGAATCAATCTTGCGCAGTTGATCCGGATCACTGGCAGCTTGTGTCAATGTAAAGAGATCCTTGTAAGCTGCTAAAGAAAAATGAAATTGGGTGTAAGGGTCCTTCAAATAGCGATCCACTTGCTGCGGATCACTGGTCAACCAATCTTTGGCGGTCCGATTGGGACGAAAACGCCGGTTGTGCCGGCCAAAAACTAGCTGTTCCATTACGTGATAAGGCCATTGCTGAGCGGCAAACGGCCGCAACAAGTTCGTAACGAGTTTACCTCCTTGCATCAGCACGGCTTTTTCCATCGTGGTGCCCATGATGATCGCTCCTGTCAATGGATGTGGCTGACTAAACAAATAATTCCGCAAAACCAGCGATCCCATACTGTGACCTAAGATAAAGTATGGTCGGTCTGGATAGCAAGCAGCGGCGTACTGATGGACTATTGCCACATCTGCCACTAAATGTTTGGCGCCCTCTTTTTCACCAAAATGCCCATAAGCCTGTGTGTCCTTCACGGATTGCCCATGCCCTAAGTGATCATGACCGACCACCGCATAGCCTTGTGCAGTTAAACATTCCGCAAACTCATGGTAACGTTCAATGTGCTCAATCATTCCGTGGACGATTTGCACGACTGCTTTTGGCTGTTCTTCTGGCAGCCACGTTTTGACAAAAAGCTGATCCTTCCCATTTGATGAAGTCAGCTTTTCTTGATTCATCCTCATAGTTTGCACCTCTTTTGCTTTTTCTTTTCCCTCCGCCAAATAAAACGGTCGTTTTCTTTATTATACATGGAATTTTAGGCTATGGCGGTAGGAGTTGGGAATTTGCGAGGATAAAAAACTCCTGCCACATTGTCTAGAGACAAAGTAGCAGGAGTCAAACGATCATTACCCATCGCTTGGATTGGAAAACTTCCTCACTATTTTTTATTTGAATTTGACGATTTCTAAACGATCAATACTTAGCGTATCCACCCCAATCTCAGACGAAAGGGTGATTTCCTGCGCCCCTTTCGGTAACTTCATGCGGACTTGTAGCGGTTGATAATATTCGGAAGGATAGACATCCACCACGTGGTTTGCTTGTTTCGTTTCAATCCTGACCTGAATTGGGTCATTCAAGGAGAGATAATCAGTGGTTTTGACATAGGCAATCACCAGAAATTCGTCTGCTTCTTCAATCTGCGGGGCAAAGATAATTTTGTCAGTCGTTGATTCAAAGCCTTGGACGACTTTCTTAGAGAGTGCTGCCTCATCTTCGACAAGCACTAAATCGCCCTCCAGCAAAGCACGGCTAGCAGTTAATCGCAGTCGATTGGGCTCAGCTTTTGGCAACGCTTGAACATGCCATTCATCCAAAGGAGCTTCCATTAGAATTTTATCCTCTTGATCCCAACCAAACTTTTGTAAGCGGATCGAACGGTTCCAGCCCGAATGATCCCACCGAGCAGCATGATAAATCAGCCAGTCTTCAGAACCATCTTTTGATTTAGCAAATCCATTATGACCAGGTCCATAGACAGTGTTTGTCTGTTGGAAAATCGGCGCTGGTTCCTTTTGCCAGTTCGCTCTTTCTAGCGGATCATCAGCCACATCTAGGGTCATAAGACCAAGAGCGTAATCATTGTCCCAGCTTCCACTGGCAGAGTATACCAAATTGACTGTTACGTCTTTGATCATCACTTGAGGGGCTTCATTGATCAATGGTGTTTGCCGCATTTCCCATTCATATTCTGGTTCTGAGATAAGTCGTTTCTCCCCAATCACTTCCGTAGGGGAGGCCATTTCCGCTAAATAAAGATTTTGCGCAACATTTTCATACCCTTTCCAGCCCGACCAAAGGAAATAGCGTTTGTCATTGATCTCTAAGACTGTTCCATCAATCGCAAATTTATCATCCATCCCTTTGATCTCTTCCAATTGCCACTCACCCATGTATGGATCTTTTTGATGATTGACTAATGCGTACATACGATGCGTTTCTGAAGGACGATTAGCCGCGAAATACATCACCCAGCGATCATCTAAGTAATGAAGTTCAGGTGCCCAGATACTTTCAAATTCTGCTGGCATTTCCCAGATGATCTTTTTTTCACCAGCAGCAACGTGAGAGAGGTTTTCAGCACGCCAAAGCGTTAAATTATTCCCAGTCGTTTTGGTATAATAAAAGAACGCTTCCGTTTGCAAGATCCAAGGATCTGCCCCATCATTATCGATAATTGAAGTAAAATCGGTCACTTCTTCCCCTGGATCAGTTCCAGCGCTACAACCGGTTATCATAAGCGCAGCAATCAAGATACTTACTCCACTGAGCCAAGCTGCTGATTTCCCCATCGGACATCGCCCCTTTCCTTACCAATCATTTTATTCTACCTGCGGTGGATGAAACTGCTCATTGATCTCTTTAATTGCTGCCAAATCAACTTTTGGTTGGCGATCATAGGTCAGTAACCCATTGATTTCTTGTTCGACATCTGTCAACTGAGTGTAGCAATAGCCCCAGAGTCCGACAGAGTCATAAACAGCCACCATGATTCGCTGATAATCCTTCAAGAAATCTTGTTGATTTTCCACTGAGGTATAGCCCCAACCGGGTTGCCCCGAAACATCGAAGCCAATACCACCAAACTCGGTCAATAAAATAGGCTGATCCTGATAAGAAAATCCTCCAGCGAAAATCGGCCAGGGGGTCGATACTCGACTCACCAATTTTTCTCTCGTGCTGAGACTGTCTTTAAAGTATAGATATTTTTGCCGCTCAGATTCTTGCCCATGCGCATAATTATGAATCGCACAAATATCGGTCTCCGTCATCGCCCAACCATCATTTGAAATAACCAACCGTTGCTGGTCTAACGAATGGATAAAGTGATACATCGCTTGAGAAAAATGCTGTTGCTGACGATCAAATGAGATTTTTGGCACACCCCAGCTCTCGTTGATTGGGACCCAAGTAACGATCGAAGGATGACTATAATCCCGAGTAATGATTTCTGTCCACTCTTGCATCAAGCGCGTTACCGAAAGATCGGTATAGATTGCCGGCGCCGCACACTCTCCCCAAACAAGAAATCCTAATTTATCTGCCCAGTATAAAAAGCGTGGGTCTTCTGTTTTTTGGTGTTTTCGGCAACCATTAAATCCCATTTCTTTGGCCAATAAGATGTCTTGTTTAAAGTCCTCATCTGTTGGTGCAGTTAACAAGCCGTTCGGCCAATAGCCTTGATCGAGCACCAGCTTCTGATAGTAAGGCTTGTTATTTAAGTAGATCATACCGTTTTCTGTATGTATTTTACGCATACCAAAATAACTTTTTAGCTGATCGATGGCCTTCCCCGCTTCCCTAAGAGTCAATTCAACATCAAATAATTGCGGTTTTTCAGGTGTCCAAGACCAGCCTTCGTGGTGAAAATTCGTCCGAAAAATTTCTTGCTGGAAAATATCAACCGCAAAACTCAACTTAGAAGTGATAAAGTCTGCCTTTCCGCTAGTAACTAAAGCACCTTTAAAATAGATTTGATATTCTAAGACTACTTGTGGCTGTAACTGATTCAGTTCTACATCGATCTTAACGGCGCCAGCATCAAAATCACTCGTAAATTTCACCTGTTGCAGATGGGTTTCGGCAACTACTTCAAGCCAGACTGGCTGCCAGATCCCTGTTGAGTTTGTGTACCAGATTCCTGCTGATTCTTCTTCCCAAAATTGTTTCCCCCGTGGAATGCTTTCATCAAAATGTGGATCAAATGCTCGCACACTTAGTATTTGCTCTTGTCCAGATACTAAGGCATCCGTGATGTCTATATCAAAAGAGGTATGCCCTCCGCAATGATTTTTCACATGATTGCCATTGACAAACACATCTGCTTCATAGTCCACCGCCCCAAAATGCAAAAGGACACGACTTTTTTCAGGGACTTGCACATTGAAGGTCCGATAATACCATACAACGTCGTGCACTTCTCGAAGATCAATGCCGCTCAATGCACTTTGATAGACAAAGGGAACATTGATCTTGTACGGATAGTTTGCTTCATTTGTGTACCACTTTTCTTTTAAACCAAGATTTTGGTCATCAAAGACAAATTGCCATTCACCATTTAAGCTTAACCAATTCTCTCTCTCAAATTGCGGTCTCGGGTATTCTTCTCTACTCATATTTCCTCCAAAAACAAATTATTTTATGCCACTTTGCAACGACATTGACGCCATAAAGCTTTTTTGCGCCACCAAATACAATAAAAAGGTAGGGATCAAAGCCAAGATTGCTCCGGCAGTTCCAATTCCCGGATAGGTCATGTATTGCCCTTGTAGCAACTGCAGCCCCGGTGTAATCGGTAATTTATCAATATCGTTTATCACGATCGATGGCCACAAGAAGTCATTCCATGAGCCAGTAAAACTAAATAACGCAACCACCGTCAATACAGGTTTGATCAGTGGTAAGATAATATGATAAAAGATTTGAAACTCGTTGGCCCCATCGATCACAGCCGATTCATCCAATTCTTTAGGAATCCCTAAAATGAACTGCCGAACGAGGAAAATGTTATAAACACCTGCAGCCCCAGGAACGATGACTGCCAGAAATGTATTGGTCCAACCTAACGTATCAACGATTTTAAAATTCGGGATCAAATTGACCACCCCGGGAAACATCATCGTTCCTAACAATAGGGCAAAAATCAAATCTCTCCCCTTAAAGGTGAGTCGTGTATAGCCATAGGCTGCAAACGAGACGATCACCATAACCAACAGCGTATGTGAAGTTGAAATAATCATTGAATTCACAAACCAGCGGAACACAGGAGAAGAATCATTGCCTTGTAACAAGCCCAAAAAGTTAGCCAGCGTCCAATCTTGTGGAATCAAACTGAACCCAACCTTTTGAATCTCTGCCTCCGATTTAAACGAGGTAAAAATTGCCCATATCAAAGGAAAGAGCCAAATCACACAGACGATTGCTAGCAAAATAAAGGCAATTCTTTTCCCTAGCTTGTTTTCTCGCATCTTCTTCCCTCCTATCTTTCCATTTTTTTGATGACCATAAATTGCACAATCGAAACTGCCATGATTACAAAACCTAGTAAAATAGCCATCGCTGAAGAAATCCCTGCAACCGAGGTACTACTACCAAAAGCATTTTCTTGGATGTACATCATCAACACGCGAGTAGAATTGTTGGGTCCGCCACCCGTCAACATTAGTGGCTGACCATAAATATTAAACTGAGCGATGGTCGTCATGACCGTGGTAAAAACAAGCTGGTTGCGAATACTCGGCAAAGAAATACGGAAAAATTTCGTTATACTATTTGCACCATCTAATTCTGCTGCTTCTAACTGCTCTTTAGAGACGCCATTTAATGCAGCAACATAAATAATTAGATTCCCACCTAATGTCCACCAAATCGTCACGATCAAAATAGCGATCCATGCCCATGGTTGCGTGCCTACAAAATTGATGTCGATACCGAATACTTCTTTGATTGGCCCAAAAGATTTGCTCAAAAGGAACCCCCAAATAATCATGACGGCAGAGATTGCAAATAATGTTGGCAGGTAGAGAATCGATTGAAAAAAACGCATCATTTTTGGTTTAGCAGATAATGCAACCGCTAGTAACAAGGGAATTACAATACATAACGGAACGGAGATTGCCGCAAAAAACAGCGTATTTTTCATTCCATTAAAAAATTGCGTATGATACAACGAGTCTTGATCAAACAAAATCGTTTGAAAATTATCAAACCCGACAAAAATCGGTGTACTGAACAGATCCCATTCAGTAAAAGAAACATAGATCCCAATCACTGCAGGAACTAAAAAGAATAAAAGAAAAAGGAGCATATGCGGACCAATAAAAACGATTGGCCAGCCATTTAACCTTTTTTTCATCAATACCCATCCTTCCTTGTATTTCTAGTGCAGCTCTCAACAAGAAACAACTGTGACAGCCCTTTAAGCCTATCAGAATTCCTCCCCTATCAAAAAATGGACTGAATTCTTTTTATGGTCGCTCTTCCTTCTGCCACAGCCTCTATGTGAGAAGATTATTTCATCTTTTCTTCTACAACTTTTTGGATCTCACCAAAAGTCGTTTGAATATCTGCTTTTCCTGTGATCATGTCCCATGAGCGATTATCATATTCACCAAAGATATACGATAAGCCATCAACTGCGTTAACAGAAATTGCCGCTTGTCCTTTTTCTGTCTTCAATAAGAAGGATTGTGGCATCTCAACATATTCTTCATTGTCTAGCATAGCTAAGGAAGTAGGATTTGCACCTGATTTGACCCACTCTAATTGGTTTGCTTGTAACCAAGTCAGAAAGTCGACCATGCCACTTTTCTTTTCATCGGAACGTTCCTCGTTCGTTTTGAACATTGCAAACTGATCGACGCCTGAACCTTGAATGATATGTTCCGCATCCCATTGAGGAGTAAATGTTTGGCCCCAAGTGAAGTCACTGATTTCTTCCATATTACTTAGCATCCATGTTCCTTCTGGAAGAAAAATCAGTTGCTGGTTTGCAAAAAGTTTATTTGCATCTTCACCATCTGGGACCATGTAGCCGGCATCGTACAGATCCTTAAACTCTTGAACGGCATTGTAAGAATACTCATTATCGATATTGATGTTTCCTTGTGCATCTTGCCATTCCCCACCCATTTGTTGGTAGAGATTCGAATAATTCTGCATGCCCCATGTATAGCCAAAACTATAGATACCATCTGCTTTTGCTTTTTCCCCAGCTTGTCTGATTTCTTCATACGTCACTACGCCATCATCCAACGCTCCTGGAACATATTTATCCACCAAATCT
Source organism: Enterococcus sp. AZ095a (assembly GCF_050546735.1). Lineage (NCBI taxonomy): Bacteria > Bacillati > Bacillota > Bacilli > Lactobacillales > Enterococcaceae > Enterococcus > Enterococcus sp. AZ095a. The sequence continues at coordinate 2,989,209 of NZ_CP172953.1, forward strand.
TGGTTGTAATACATCACCCACGAACCCATGGTTGCCGGAATCCCATATTGACTATCATCCACTACACCAGTGTCCCAAGCAGCTTCAACGTAGTTTTCCCGTGCCAATTCTGTCCCATCGATCATGTCATCCCAGGTTTCAAGCATGTCTTGGTGTTTGTACGTAGGCAAAGCTTCTGAGGCAATCAAAGCCAAATCAGGAACACCTTTCCCCGATTTCCCCGCAGTCGTCAACTTTGAAGTAAAGGTATCACCTTGCATGCTTACTAACTTCACTTTAAAGTCTGGGTCTGTTTCATTGTATTGATCAATCGTTTTTTTGATTTTTTCACCGTCTGGTCCTGTCGTCGAAGACCAAAGCAAAATTTCTGAATTATTACTTGAGCTACCACTCCCGCCACAAGCAGCTAACAACACTGTACATAATAAGCTTGTCCCTACTAAAACAATAGATTTACTTACTTTCATTTTTTACACTCCTTTTAATTTAACTAAAAAGTAAAATGACATCCAATTATCAATAAACATAATCGTTAGACTATCGTCAAATAATGTTTACACCGTAAAGTTACTATAAATATAAAGCGCTGTCAACATTATTTTAACAAGGTATAACCAAAAATTATATCATTTTACTATTTTGTAAATCCACAAGGTTGTGTTATAATTAAACCATCTTTTCATTAAACATTTTAGTATAACGAGGTGATCGCTATGGAATTGGATTTAACAAACGCATCTTTACCGATCTACGAAGCACTGGCAAATGAAACTCGCTTAGCGATTTTAAGAGAATTAGGCGATAAGAAGAAAAGCATCAGTGAAATTGGACAAAAATTAGCAATCAGCAATGCTTTAATGACCAAACATATCCGTAAACTCGAAGAAGCTCAGTTGATCAAAACCGAAAAAGGATCGGGGCAAGACTGGAAGAAAAAATATTTGTCTCTAAAAACTGATTTCATCAATATCAATTTCCCAGCAAAAGTGTTTCCAGAAATGAATCTAACCTCCCAATCTGTGAAAATCGGCCACTTCACCGATTTTAAAGCTGAGCCTTCTTGTGGAATGGCGACCAAAGACCGCTTGATTGGCGCCTTAGATGATCCAAAATCTTTTCTGGATCAAGAACGTGTTGATGCAAGTATCATCTGGCTAAATAACGGTTTTTTAGAATACAAAATCCCAAATCCTTTGAAAAATGGTGAAAAAATCGAATTACTGGAAATCAGTATGGAGATCGCTTCAGAGTTCCCAATTTCGAATAACTATTGGCCCAGTGATCTTTCCTTTTACTTAAACAATCACTGCATCGGTAGTTACACCGTACCAGGAAACTTTTCGGATGTCAGAGGTTCTCTGACTCCGCAATGGTGGATCGATGAGTTCAGTCAATATGGATTGCTTAAGCATTTACGCATCAATCGCTATGATACTTCCCTCGATGGAGAAAAATTAACAGATCACAACCTGAATGAAATCGACTTAGACCACAGTGACTTTTTCACCTTTAAAATTGCTGCACCTGCAACTGCCGAAAACGCTGGTGGTTTGACCATTTTCGGCGATCGATGGGGAAATTATCCTCAAGATTTATTGTTCAATTTTTACGTATCGGAATGACTGTTGTCGTTCCATTACACAAAAAAAGCACGTAGCGAAGAGAGACCACTCCCTCAGCTAGTGCTTTTTTCTATTCTCTTACGCTGTGGCAAAAATGCGTTCGATCAACTGCATCACTGCTCGGACTTCTTCGTTTTTAACGATAGGTTCGGCACCGTTGCGTACAACGTTGTAAAAATTCTTGTAGAAAGGTTCAAAATCCGCTTCGGCTTTCGGGAAAGGAATCTCTTTGGCTGCCAATTCCGATGGCGGTGCCATCGTTTTCGTCAAGCCAACGCCTGCTTGGACTGGTTTTGGTGCAGCCACATCTTCGCGACCTGTTGCTTGCACCATTTCCCCATTTAGATCCCAATCGGTGATGGTGGCTGTTCCTTCTGTTCCTTTGATGTACCAGCGAGGCAATTGCGTGTAATTGGAGGTTCCAACTTCCACGATTGCTTTAACCCCATTTTCAAAAGTAATCAAAGCGAAGAACCCATCATCGACTTCTTCCCCCAACACAAAGCTAAGATCCGCTTTGACGTCTTTCACTGGGCTGTCGATCAGCCATAGCATTTGATCCAACAAGTGAACGCCCCAGTCTAAAAGCATTCCCCCACCTTGTTTTTTCACATGGCGCCAGTCTCCTGGGATGCCGTTTGCCCCTTGGACCCGTGACTCTAATTGGAACAAATCACCGATCTGTCCATTACGGTACAGTTCGCGTACAAGTAGAAAATCAGGATCCCAACGGCGGTTTTGGTGAACCATAAAGGTATTGCCAGTTTCTTGGGCAACCGCCACGATCTCATCTAGTTCCACAGTATTCAGCGCAACAGGCTTCTCGCAAACAACATGTTTGCCGGCTTTCAACGCAGCGATCGATAACTCTTTGTGCAAGTCATTAGGTGTGGCGATCAATACTGCTTCGATCGTCTCATCGGCTAAGACTTCATCATAGCTTTTAAAGACCTTATGGCCTTTTTCTTGGGAGATCGCTTGACGTTCTTCATTGATATCGTAAGTTCCTACGATGTGGATTCGTTCGTTTTCATTTGGTAAGATATTGTGGACATGGTACGCACCCATGCCGCCATATCCGATTACTGCAAAATTGATTGCACTCATGTCTGACACTCCTCGGTTTTCTTCTTATGCCCACCACATGGATGAAGCTTCTTCACGGATCATAATCGTCTTCAAGTTGCCGATGGCACGAGTCAGTCCTTCATCAATGGACATGATTGGATCTTCATGTTCAATACTCAAGACATAATCATACCCATAAATTCTAAGCGCAGAAATAATATCTGACCAGACTTGTAAGCTGTGGCCGCAACCGACTGAACGGAAGGTCCAAGCTCGGGTTTTGACATTGCTATATGGCTGCATGTCCGTCAAGCCATGCATGTTGATATTATCTTGATCCAAATACGTATCTTTGGCATGGAAGTGATGGATCGCATCGGCTTCCCCTAAGATTTTGACCGCTGCCACTGGGTCGATCCCTTGCCACCATAAATGACTTGGATCCAAGTTGCAGCCGATGGCTTTACCCGCAGCATCCCGCAGTTTCAACATCGTATAAGGGGTATGTGCCAAAAAGCCACCATGAAGTTCGATTCCAATTTTAACACCAGCCGCTTCCGCTTCCGTGTTGATGCCTTTCCAATAAGGAATCAATTTTTGTTCCCATTGATAATTATAATTGTCATCGTATTCCGTCGGCCATGGCAATACTGGCCAGTTGACTTGTGTATCTGTTGCATTTCCGCCTGAAACGCCTGAAAATCCGTTCACAACAGGTACATTCATTAAGCTGGCTAATTTGATGGTTTTGCGCAAAAGTTCATCGGCTTCTTGCGCTTCTGCTTTTAATGGAGAGATTGGGTTGTTGTGACAGCTCAAAGCTGAGATTTCCAATCCTTTATCAGCTAATTTCGCTAAGTATTCTTTTCGCTCTGCTTCACTTGCTAGTAAACGGTCAATGTCTAAGTGGGCATTGCCGGGAGAACCACCGGTACCGATCTCGACGGTTTGGAGCCCTTTTTTCGCTACTTCATCGATCATTTCTTCAAAGCTAAGTTGATTGAATAACGGGGTAAAAACACCTAATTTCATTTTCTTTCCTCCTCAATTGCTTGAAAATGCCCATATGTTGGGTAACGATTTTCTGTTGGTGCACACCAGCGAGCCGCATTTTGGATCACTTTTTGCACTTTGGGATTGTAATAGCTTGGGAATGTCTCATGACCAGGCTGGAAATAGAAGATTTTGCCATTCCCACGGCGGAATGTACAGCCGCTGCGGAAAACTTCACCACCAGGGAACCAGCTGACAAAGATCAATTCATCCGGCGCTGGAATATCAAAGTGCTCGCCATACATTTCCTCTTGCTCTAGTTCGATCCATTCGCCGACTCCTTCAGCGATTGGGTGGCTTGGATTAACATTCCAGATCCGCGCATGCTGATCGTCTACCCGCCATTTCAAATCGCACGACGTTCCCATCAAGGTTTTAAAGATTTTCGAAAAGTGGCCAGAATGCAAGACGATCAGTCCCATTCCTTCCCATACACGCTGCTGCACACGAGCAACGATAGCATCATCGACTTCTTCATGCGCCATATGGCCCCACCAAGCCAACACATCCGTGTCAGCCAATACTTGCTCCGTCAACCCATGTTCTGGTTCATCAAGGGTCGCCGTTCGCACTTGGAAATCATCCTCTTCTAAAAACTTGGCAATTTGACCATGGATTCCTTCTGGATACATTTTTTGGACGGTCTCATTCGTTTTTTCATGACGAAACTCGTTCCATACCGTAACGTGGATCATTGGTAGACCTCCTCTACGATGTTTTTTAATTGCAGATAATCAATCCCGCTGGCTTCTAAAGGAGCGAATTTTTGAAACGCTTCCTGCTCGACGATCAACCATGGTAGTTCTAATGCTTTAGCTGCTTCTACATACGACTTGATTGGTAAAATCCCATTGCCGATCTCGGTGCTTTCCTGCGGCTGCTCTTGCATATCTTTGATATGAACCAAGCCGACCTTCGTTTCGCGTTCCTTTAGCCAAGGTAAAACAGCCACGTTTGCAAAGGCTAACCAGTAAAGGTCGGCTTCCAAACGCAGTTGCGGATTGTCTTTGATCAGTTCATCGATCATAGATTCTCCAGCAACTTCAGTAAATTCATGGGCATGGTTGTGGTAGTAGCAAGTCAGCCCTTCTGCTTGCAACTTTTGGGTGATCTGGGTCAACTCCGCAGCAAAGGCTTGCCATTTTTCCAAAGAATCAAAACTGGCATACGGAATGACGATCCGTTGATTGCCAATCGTTTTTTCAAAAGCGACGGTTTCTTCAAAACGATCTCGCAATGCTTCAAACGGGATATGGGAAGCCGCGACCGCCAAATCCAACTGCTCCAGCATTTCTTTGATCTGAGCAGCACTGTGTCCATGATAACCGGCAAATTCAACACCGTCATAGCCGTTTTGTTTAACTGTTTTCAACGCTTCAAAAAGCTCTGTCTTGCAGTCCTCTTGAATACTCCAAAGCTGTAAAGCGATTTTCGGTTTTGTCATTTGTGCTCGCTCCTTTTCTTCCAGCAGTTCTTATAGGTAGACTGGCTCACCGGTTTGCGATGATTTGTAGATCGCTTCTAGAATCTCCGTCACGACCATTGCTTCTTCAGGTTTGACCACTGGTTCGGTATCGTTGATGATCGCATGGATCCACGATTGTGCTTCTAAAATTTCTGGCGTCTCCCCGTTTCCTTCATAAAAATCAACGCCGCCTGTTTCAAGTTCGATATTTTTTTCATACAGCAAGCTGTGGTCTTCCCCATTGATGGTCAAACCGTTGTTCATATCCGCACCGGCTTTGCTACCCATCAGTGTCGTTTTGGCTTCTTTCACATCCAAGCTGTTGAGCGCCCAGCTGGCTTCTAAGAAAATCGTTGCGCCATCTTCCATGACCACAAAACCAAAGGCCGAATCTTCTACTGAGAATTTCTCTGGGTCCCAAGGGCCCCAAGCATTTGCGGCATTTTTGGTTTGCGACAACTCATGATACGCTTTTCCGACAACAAATTTTGGTTTGTAATTGTTCATCATCCATAAGGTCAGATCCAATGCGTGGGTACCGATATCGATCAACGGACCGCCGCCTTGCGCTTCTTCATCAAGGAAAACACCCCAAGTTGGCACAGCCCGACGACGGATCGCATGAGCTTTCCCAAAATAAATGTTTCCTAATTGTCCTTCGGCGCACACTTCATGAAGATAACGAGAATCTTTTCTAAAACGGTTTTGGTAGCCGATCGTGAGTTTTTTTCCTGTTCGGTTGGCTGCTTCGATCATTGCTTTGGCTTCTGCCGCTGTTTTTGCCATTGGTTTTTCACACATGACATGACAATCCGCTTCTAGTGCAGCAATCGTCAACTCAGCATGTGAGGCGTTTGGTGTACACACATGGATCACATCTAGATCAGCTTGTGCCAACATTTCTTGATAATCGCTGAATACTTGAGCATCTTCGGTCCCAAATGCTGATTTCGCTTCAACTGCACGTTCAACCAGCAGATCACAAAAGGCAACCATTTCTACTTCTTCTACTTGAGACAAGGCAGGCATGTGCTTGCCGTTTGCGATCCCACCGCACCCAATGATTCCAACTTTAACTGTCATATCTTTCCTCCTGAAAACGCTTATTATTTTCTACCCCCTCATTATAGCGAAACATCGAAAGCAGTTCTTCCCAGTTTCCATTGAAAAAATTCCCGAAAATTATCTTATGAAACTTTAACAAAAAGAACCACTCCACAATTTATGCAAAGCGCTTAAAAAAACACTATCGAGAAAAAAATAGTGCCAGATCAACAAAAAAACAGTCGACAAGCACAGGCTCATCGGCTGTTTCTATCAATTTTGATTCAATTGTTTCTGGTACTGCAACGGTGATTGACCAACGGCTTCCTTAAAGACATGATGAAATGTTTTGACACTGGCAAAGCCAGCTTTTTCAGCGACTTCTGCCATCGGGATCTTTTCATTTGCCAAGATAAATTTGGCTTGATTGATACGGTATTCCGTCAAAAACTGCATGAAGGTCTTGCCAGTATTGGTTTTAAAGAAACGCGTGAAATAATGAGGACTAAACCCTACATGTCTTGCGGTGTCCTCCATCGTCAAGACTTCTTGGTAATGGGATTCGATGTACTCAAAGACATCATTCAGACGCTGCAAGGTTTCTTTGTATTGTGCGGCCGTTCGTTTTAGTGGATTGACGGCTCGTTTTCGCTTTGGCAAGCTTTGATAGCACTCCCCGATCAACTGGTAAAGCAGCCCGAGAGTCAAATAACGCTTCCCAACAACATTTTCCTCTTCCAACTGATACAACTCGATCAAGAGACCTGTTATTTTTTTCGTAAAACTCGCTGGCCAATTTTTGCTGTGGGGCTCCCCTTCTTCAAAGAGTGTCATCAAGGATACTTCATTTTCTCGCAGCAGCGGCTCTTCAAAAAGCTGCATATCAAATTGATAGACATAGCGTTCACTCTCAGGTGATGCAAGAAAGTAGTGGGGCTGCCCGCTGGAAAAAAGATATAGATCCCCTTCTTTCAACTCAATGATCGTATCGTCAACACCAATATTCACCGTGCCGCGCTTAGCGTAAATGATCTCGATTTCTTTATGGACATGGGGATAAACGATGGTCAAACCATCATTTAGAAACGTTCGAAAACGAAATTCACTTTCAAATTCAGGAATTTCAAGATACATACTCATGGCTGACCGACTCCTTCGCTCTATTCTTATTTATTATAAGCGAAAAATTGCCCAAGAGAAAACCTTTTCTCAGCCAATCATAGTTTCTTCTGCTTTTTTGTGGTATCGTATTCAAGAAAAGGAGTCTTGTTTATGAATTATTATGATCAACATCTGCATACATTTTTGTCTTTTGATTCAGATGAACAGTTTGAGAATTATCTAGCTTACCATCCTGCCTACTTCGTTGCGACAGATCATTTCGATTTGAAGAACCCCTATTCGGGATTCCGTGATGATATTCCTGACTATGAATTACTAGTAAATACCCACCAGAAGCTGCAAGAGACCACAGCGACGAAACTCTTAAAAGGCATCGAGATTGGTGTCGTGCCTGGTCAAGAACAAGAAATCTTGCGCTATCTTGAAAGCCATCCTTATGACTTGAAATTGATCAGTATCCATCAAAACGGTACCTTTGATTATATGGACGATGCCGTGTTGACGAAGGACAAATTTGCAGTCGCCAAACAATACTTTGACCAAATGGCCCACGTGTTGGACTCGTTTTCTGACGGGCATATCGTGACCCACTTTGATTATGGCTTGCGTCGTTTCCAATTTACAGCTGAGGAATTGGCCGCCCATTTTGAAACAGAGTTAACGACGATCTTCAAAAAAATCGTTGCCCGTGACTTAGCGATGGAAATCAACGCGAAGAGTTTTGGCCCCTATCAAAATGCCCACCTTTATCAATATGCTATCCCGCTGTATCAAAGTGTCGGGGGTAAATTGTTCACCCTCGGCTCTGATGCCCATAAAGCCAGTGATTATCGGTTAGATTTTGCAGCGATGAGCGATCTGCTGCGTTCCTTTGGTGTCAATCAATTAGCGGTATTTCAAGGTAGTGAACGGTTTATGGCGGATCTGCCTGCTAAATAGCGTCACCTTTGAATACACTCTACAACACATTTTCAATAAATGAACCAAAAACGGCGAACCCTAAAAGGATACGCCGTTTTTTCATTTTAAGACCATATTTACTTAGGTTATTCTGCTGCTAAAATATCTTCCTTGGCATGGATCATTTGAGTCAAAAAGTCACAATAAGGCGTTGGCACTTGGTACTTGCGGCCTTTTCGTGAGATTGCGCCATTGATATAATCGATCTCGGTTTTGCGATGATTATTGATCAAATCTTGATACATGGATGGATAGTGCATTCCGATGCCTTCTGGATCATAGGTTTCCTCAATATGGTGGACTACTTCGGATACATCCAGTTCAACAGATTCATGGGTAGCAACTGCCGCAAATTCTTCCACAATCGTTTGGACCATCGCACGCGCCGTTGAGGTTTGTCCGAATTGAGCAATATTCACATTTAAAATCGAACACAAACCATTTAGTGTGCCGTTGACACAGGCTTTGCGATAGATGGAGTAGCGAATGTTCTCAGAATAAGACGCATTTAACCCAGCATCAGCCAAGACTGCCGCTAATTGACGGGCATCTTCTTCTTTGCCCGGTTCGATATTTTGCAGTTCTACAGAACCATCCCCAAACAAGCGAACATTACCAGGACCAATCAAGTCCGCCGTCCAAATGGTATTTCCTAAAAAGATTTTATCCGTGCTGACATATTTTTCAATCGTGTCCTCATGACCGATCCCGTTTAATAAGCATAAGACTTTCGTTTGCTCTCCGATCATCGGTTTGATCGTTTGCATCATTTGATCCAGTTGCATCGCTTTAGTAAAGACCAGGATCAAGTCTGCTTGTACAGTCGTTGGGATCTCATTTTGCGAATAGATCGAAAAAGGGACTGCGATCTCTTCACCGTTTAAGTTCGCTCGTAATCCGTGTTCACGGATCGCTTCGATATGCGCCGGCCAGCCGTCGATCAACGTGACGTCATTTCCGCCTCTTTTTAGCATAATAGCAAAACGGCTGCCCATAGCACCTGCACCAGCAATAACAATTTTCATCTGAATTCCTCTTTCCTCTTCCACAATTAGGTATAGTTTACTCTAAAATCGTGAAATATGCGAGAGCCTTGCGTTTTTTCTCGATAGGAAAGAAAAAAGAACAATTGGAATAGTTAGATTTTTCAGATAATTAAAAAACGGTCGTTTCCAATTTTGTCCATTCAAAAAGTCGCACGGAAGATTGAAAACTTGACTGAGCGAAACCAGTTTTCGGACTCACGTGCGACCCTTCTATTCAATTATTTCCTGTGAAACAGTTGTCGTTTTAGGCAGTGACTGTTTCATTGTTTGTTGCAAAGTTTTTTAGCCGTTCAGCTTTTTCCGCTTCTGTGATCCCATGTTGTTCCACGTAACGGTTGTGTTCGTGGATGGCACAATCATAGCTACAGGCACCTAAATGGGCAGCTTGATTTTCTTCAGAAGTCAAAAATTGGCGATTGCATTCTGGGTTGGCACAGTTTACATAGCGCTCGCAAGGTGTGCCATCAAACCAGTCGCGACCGATAACTTTTTTATCCACATGATTGATTTCCACACTAATGCGTTCATCAAAGACGTACATTTTGCCATCCCAAAGCTCGCCTTGAACTTCTGGGTCATTCCCATAAGCAAAGATACCACCATGAAGTTGGGCCACATCATCAAAGCCTTCTCGCAGCAACCAGCCTGAGAATTTTTCACAACGGATACCACCAGTACAATAAGTAACGACTTTTTTATCCATAAATTTTTCTTTATTATCGATGATCCATTGCGGCAACTCACGGAAGCTGCGGATATCGGGACGAACGGCTCCCCGGAAATGGCCTAAGTCATATTCATAATCGTTACGGGCATCGATCACCACGGTATCTTCATCTAACAAAGCTTCTTTGAACCCTTTAGGATCTAAATATTTTCCAGTCATTTCTAATGGATCGATGTCATCTTCCAGGTTCAATGAAACCAATTCTTTGCGCGGACGAACGAATAGCTTTTTAAACGCATGTTCTTCTACTTCATCGATTTTATAAAAAATCCCTTTAAAACGGGGATCAGCTTCCATTTTTTCCATATAGCGATTTGTTGCTTCAACCGTTCCAGAAAGCGTGCCATTGATCCCTTCATTGGCTACTAAAATACGGCCCTTGATGCCAATTTCTTTTCCAAATGCTAAATGCTCCTTGGCGAAGCTTTCCGGATCTTCAATTGTTGTATATTTATAAAATAATAAAACGCGGTATGTCAAACCAATTCCTCCTTTTTTTGCACCCTACAGTATAGGTTATCACGTGACAAAAAACGAGTTTTATGCTTGTACCTTTTCACACAATCTTTTTCTTTGAGCAAACAGTGTCATGGATTGGTTTTATTGAGCTCTGCCACGAAAAAAGCTGTGACTTGATCCATCGTTTCTCCACGCACCAGATGGCGTTCTTCTCGCGAGATAAACTGCAGATTTGCTTCTGGATTTTCTGCCACAAAGGCTTCCACATCAGCATAAGGAATTTTCTCGTCTTGGGTACCATGCCAAAATAAAAGGGGACGCTGTCCTAATTTCTCTGGTTGAGAAGACAGATCGTAAGCATCCATCCAGCTTAAAAGCTGACCATAATCCTCGGGTACAAAGAACCCAGCAGCGCCGGCGTGCATTTGGATGCGGTCACGGTATTTCAACATGGAAGGAGAACCCATGATACAAGCTGCCGCTGTGATTTCTGGATGCTGGCACAATAAACCACACGTGGTCATCCCTCCCATGGAGACACCGCCAACTGCGATCTGACCGTTGACCAAACCAAGATTTTCAAAAAAATCGACTAAGTAAGAAAACTCAAATAGATTGGTTTGGATACTTTGCCAAAAAGTTAAAGAAGGAATCTCCGATAGCTGGGTCTTGCGCTCCCCATGATTGGCTGCATCTGGCAAGACCACCCGAAAACCTTCTCTAGCCAACTTTCTGCCTTGTGTCAACACTAATTCTTTGCTCGTCTGCCAACCATGATAGTAAGTAATCAATGGCAGCGGTTCATAAATCATTTCTTCTGGTACGACTTCTAAGACCGGAATATTCCCGATTTTTCTTTTTCGAACAGCTAATTTCATTCTTTTCCACCTCAGCTTAAGTATACAAAAAGTCGCCAAAAGCGCCACTGATACGCTGTAAAAAAAGATCATACCCGAAGAGTATGATCCGTTTTTTCGTTTATGAATGTAAGACCGCTTCTCGAGCCAATGCCAAACAACCGAGCGTTCCAGCGTTGTCTTCCAATGCTGGGGTCACGATATATTTGCTTAACTCAGGTGTTTCGACATACCCATTGACCAATTTTGCAAATGCGTCATGGACGTTTTGCAGCATATGGCGTTGTTTCATCACACCACCGCCAAAAATGATCACATCTGGAGAAAACATCAAAGTTGTATTGTAGGCACATTGAGCAATATAGGAGGCTTCGATTTCCCAATAAGGATCATCTTCTGCAACCTCTTGTCCTTTTTTCCCTAAGCGTTTTTCGATGGCGGGTCCAGCGGCCATCCCTTCTAAACAGTTGCCATGAAATGGACAGCTGCCAGAAAAGTCATCTTTTGGATGAGGGACGACCAGCATATGCCCCATTTCTGGATGACTAAACCCTTCGATAAAGCGCCCTTCTTGTAAGGCACCGCCGCCAACACCTGTACCGATCGTATAGTAAACGACACTGCTTAATCCTTTGCCACTGCCGAAGACATACTCACCATAGGCAGCCGCATTGACATCTGTTGTCCAAGAAATCGGGATCGGAAATTCTTTTTTCATGGTACCGATGAAATCAAAATTTTGCCATGCCAATTTCGGGGTCGAGGTAATGTACCCATAAGTGGCAGAATCACGATGGATATCGATAGGCCCAAATGAGCCAATCCCAATCCCTGCTAAATCTGCTTGGTATTGTTTGAAGAAACCAATGACTAAAGGCATTGTTTCCTCAGGTGTCGTTGTCGGAAAGCTCACTCTTTCCTTGATCGTCATTTCTTCATCGCCAATGGCGCACACAAATTTTGTGCCGCCTGCTTCAATCGAACCGTATAACATGCACATCGCTCCTTTTTTTCTAACTACTTGCTGAACTTGACGCTGCGGCATCATCTGCTTTGACGCGATCGATGGCTACCACTAATGCAATGATCAGGTCATCTAGATCTTCTTCATAGATCACAACTTCATAGGTATCGCCCCAAGAGATCCATTTTTTGTGAATCTCTGCGATTCGCTTGCCATTGCGGTTGACCACAAAATCCATATCCCACCAATTGCCGTCCACATCGATGCCTTCTGCACTGATGGAATAGCGGGCTTTAAAAAATGTGAAATGTTTTTCTAAAACGATCGCTTCTTGGCCGTGGACTTCCACAAAAAATTTCGGTAATAAACTGAACACTTTTTTGGTGATCTCCGCGATCGGTCGCTGCTGCTCATTGAAGATCGTAAAACTTTTCGGGATCTTAAAAAAACTGCCTTCGACATAATAGCGAGGGTTTTGTAAGTCATCGGTCACGGTAAATTTTTCGCCGATGCTGAAAACCTTCTGTTTGATGTAAAGTTTCTTCAAATGCTACACTCCTTTCTCTTTGACATCGCCCGTATTGATCACCGGCTGAGTGCCTTTATCGGTAATGATCGACACCAATAAATTATTGATCAGTTGGACTTTGCGGTCATCTGTGAAATTGATGTCCTGTCCGTCTTCGATTTGTTCTAACGCCATTTGTGTCATGGAGACGGCTCCTTCAACAATGATTTGCCGTGCTGATAAAATTGCTTTAGCTTGTTGGCGCTGCAGCATCGCACTAGCGATCTCAGTCGCATACGCGAGGTGATTTAAGCGGGTCTCTATGACTTCGACCCCAGCAACAGCTAATCGTTCCTGCAATTCTTTTGCCAGCTCCTCCGAGACTTCACTTGTATTGCCTCGCAACGTCAGATCATCGTCATTGAACGTGTCATAAGGGTATTGCGTCGCAATATGACGAATCGCTGTTTCACTTTGGATCTCAATGAAGTCTTGGTAATAATCGACATCAAACAATGCTTTAGCGGTATCTACAACTTTAAATACCACCACTGCCGAGATCTCGATCGGGTTTCCGTCTGAATCATTGACCTTCAACAGCGAACTGTTAAAGTTGCGGACTTTCAATGAAACATTGATTTTTTGGGTTAATGGGGTTGTCACAAACAAGCCGTTGTCTTTAATGGTTCCTAAATATTGCCCAAAAAAGAGGATCGCTTTGGCTTGGTTGGGTTGTACGATCGTTAACGAACTAAGGAAAAGAAACGAAACGATCCATAAAAGAATACTGAGAACGATTTCGAGAACGCTCTCATTTACGAACCCATGATAAAACAAATAACCGCCGCCAACTAATAACCCGATTAGCACAACCAGTGCTAAATACCCATTCACATGAAATGTCTGTTTTTCTGTCATTTTTATTCCTTCCCTTCTTGCTCTTATCTTACCTTGGTTAAAGCCGCTGTGCAAATGTTCTTGCGCATATCAGCGACGATTCCCAATCAAGCTATTTTGTTTTCTACAACTTTCCCGTTACAATTAAGGTAGGACAAAATTTTTCACAAAAAGGAGTAATTCTTATGGCACAAAAAATTGACTTAGAAACGAGTAAATGGTCGTTGGAATCGATCATTAAAACGGTCGGCACCGATCTTTCCTCTGTTGTGGAGGTACAAAACAAAGACGGCATTGACGTTGTAGTGATCTCGAAAGACGAGTGGCAATATCTTTTGGAATTACTCGATGCGCGTCATGCAGAAGGCTATCGGTTAGAACAAGAGCTTCCTGAAGAAATTTTAATTGACGTTGCCGATACCGACAATCAGTATACAGAAGACGGCGAGTTAGAAATGGAACTGCCTGAACGTGTGCATCCAGCACCTGATTTTGAACTGGATTCAGAAGAAATCGTTGAAAGTGATGACGTACTAGATTAAATAAAAAAGCAAAACGGCCCCGGGCTCGTTTTGCTTTTTTTATAGCTCTTTTTCCTGCTTTTTGGTAATGACTGCTTGCAATCGTTCGATGGCAGGCTGCAATTCTTGTAGCGCCTCTTCTTCGGGTTCTAACTCTGCACACCGTTGCAGTCGCTCTAACCACATTTCTGGTTCTTTGACGCCCAACTGGCCAATGGCCCAATAAGCCGTTCCTCGAATCACTGGGCGCACGTCTTCTGTCGCACAGCGCCAAATCGCTGGCAAGGCACTGCGGTCTCCCACATTGGCTAAGGCGATGATGGCATTACGCTGCAACGGTTTTTTCCCCCGCCAAGAGCCAGATAGATGGCCAAATTGTGCTTTGAAGGCTTTGTTTGATAAAGACAGCATCGGTTGCAGTTTTGGATAAACGGTATCGACTTCAGGCTCCATCTCTTGATGAAAATGGAAGTCTTTCCCCCGATTATAAGGGCAGACCAGCTGACAAATATCGCAGCCGTAAATCACGTTATGCATCTTTTTGCGGTACTCTTCTGGCATCATACCCTTCGTCTGGGTTTGATAGGACAAACAGCGCTGGGCATTCATTCGACCATCGCCCAATAACGCTTTGGTGGGGCAAGCCGTCACACAACGCATGCAATCACCACAACCAAACGGGACTTCTTCATCTGGTTCGAGAGAGATATTGGTGACGATCTCCCCTAGATAAACAAACGAACCAAATTCTTCCGTAATCAGCAAGCCATTACGACCGATAAAGCCAAGACCCGCCCGCTGCGCTGCCGCCACATCCACCAATTCCCCTGTATCGACTTGTGGTGCGAAACGCCATTCGACTTGTTCTTCCATCGTTTGCGCTTGTTCTTTGATAAAGGCGATTAAGCGATCCAACCGTTCTCGCAAAATATCATGGTAATCGATGCCCCACGAGGCACGGGCAAACATGCCGCGTTTTTCATCCCGCGGGACTTTCTCTTTGATTTTTGTCGGATAAGCTAAAGCGATCGCAATGATCGTTTGCGGATTTTCAAATGTCCGTTCAGGATAGATACGCTCTTCGATCACAGGATGCTCAAAACCAGACGTATGGCCTTTGGCTTTTTGTTCCCGCAAGGAAGGCTCCAATGCCAAAAACGGCTCCGCTGAAGCAAACCCGATCTTGTCGATGCCAAGCCGCTTGCTTTCTGCAATAATTTTTTCTTTTAAAGACATGCACGCTACCCTCTTTTGTCCGCTAAGCATCTGCTTCTCGGCTTTTTCTCTTCCCCTATTATACGTAAGCACCTGAAAAAAGTCGATGGTGCGGTTTGTTCCCCCCGTTTTTTTCTTTCTTTAAAAGAACACGTGTTGATTGTTTAAGATTTTAATTAATTTTATCGTTATTTTCCTCGCAACGATTGCATTGCCTTTTTCGAATGCTAGACTAGATAAAGGAATTAGAAAGAAATGAACAAATGAAATGGAGATGCTTATGACTCAATTACCCACCGGCTTGACTGCAGCAGAAGTCGCCAAGAAAACCCAAGAGGGGTTGCACAATGATTATGAAACAAAAACCAGTAAATCAACTGCTGCGATCATCAAAGACAATTTACTGACATTATTCAATTTTCTCAATCTATTGATTGGCGTTTTTTTATTTGCCGTAGGCGCCTATTCCAACATGTTCTACTTAGCGATTATTTTTGTGAATATCACCATTGGGATCAGCCAAGAATTGCACGCGCGTAATTTAGTAAAAAAACTCTCACTTGTTTCACCGCAAACGGTACGAGTGATTCGAGATGCCCAAATCCATGAGATTTCAGCCAAAGAATTGGTCTTAGAGGACGTAGTTATTCTTGGTGCTGGGGACCAAATCCCCGCTGATATGACGGTGCTTTCTGGACTAGTCGAAGTCAATGAAGCGATGCTGACTGGTGAAGCCGATCTGGTTGTCAAAGAAGCAGGTGCTTCCTTACTCTCAGGGAGTTTCATCGTCAGCGGTGAAATGACAGGAACAGTCCTTCATGTCGGTGCAGAAAACTACGCAGCGAAACTAAGCAATGAGGCAAAGGTCCACAAACCGATCCGCTCTGAGCTGCTTGCTTCGATCCGTAGTGTATCCAAATTCACCAGCTATGTAATCGTTCCTTTAGGGGTGATTTTGTTCTTCCAAGCCTTTATGATGCGAGATGCTGGGATCAAGGAATCCGTCGTCGTTTCTGCCGCTGCCTTATTAGGAATGTTACCAAAAGGACTTGTCCTGCTGATCAGTATCGCCTTGACGACAGGTGTCATTAAATTGGCAAAAAAACGGATTTTGGTCCAAGACATGTATGCCGTTGAAACCTTAGCGCATGTCGATACCCTTTGTCTGGATAAGACGGGGACGTTGACGGAAGGCCATATGGTTCTCGAATCGATCGTTCCTCTCCAAGCCGACAGCGACCCTAACATGCTCTTAGGGAATTATTTGGCAGCCAGTACGGATAACAATTTGACGATGCAAGCATTGCGTCAAGGCTGTCCTGAGCTAACGGATCATCAGCCGATCGACGTCGCTGCCTTTTCTTCACAGCGCAAATGGGGTGCTGTGGCTTTTGAACATCTAGGAAATGTCTATCTTGGTGCACCTGAAAAAGTCGCCGGCTCTGCTGCCTTGCCGCAAGTCATAGAAGCGCAAGAAGCTGGTCTACGGGTGTTGATTTTAGCCGTAGAAACTGATCCAAAAACGCCAACATCCTTTGACCCAACCAACGCACAAGCGGTGGCTGTCTTGATTTTATCCGATATCATCCGCCAAAACGCAGAAGAAACCTTGGCTTACTTAGCGGATCAAGGCATCGATCTAAAAGTGATCTCTGGCGATAATCCAATAGCTGTCGCAGCGATCGCCCATCGTGCAGGCCTAGCGAATGCCGATCAAGCCATCGATCTTTCTACCTTAACGACCGAAGCAGAAGTCCGAGAAGCTGCGACACGCTATACGGTCTTTGGTCGTGTGACTCCTGAACAAAAGAAACTACTCGTTCAAGAATTAAAAGCCAATCAACGGACCGTTGCCATGACGGGTGATGGCGTCAACGATGTGTTGGCACTACGGGAAGCCGACGTCAGCATTGCAATGGCTGCTGGCGACAGTGCGGCTCGTCAAATCGCTAACTTTGTCTTATTGGATTCTGACTTTACTACGTTGCCAGATGTTTTATTTGAAGGACGCCGCGTCGTCAATAACGTGACCAAAGCGTCGGGAATCTTCTTTATCAAGACGATTTACAGCTTCTTGCTCTCTTTGGTTTGTATCCTGACATCCAGCGCCTTTCCGTTCTTGCCGATCCAAATCACATTGATCGACTTAGCAATTGAAGGTTATCCATCTTTCTTCCTTTCCTTTGAAGAAAACAAAGCACCGATCAAAGGTCGTTACTTGCCGACAGTCTTGCTCAATGCGTTGCCAAATGCCTTGTTGGTGTTAGTCAATTACTTTGCGATCCGCTTTTTACAAACCGACTACGGTTGGTCGCAATTTGATACGACGACCTTGTTGTACTATTTGTTGATCGGGATCAGCTGTATCGCTGTGATTCGCGCTTGCTTGCCATTAAATCCATTGCGATTGTTCTTAGCGATTACCACTACCGTGGGGATCTATGTCGCAGCAATGCTTTTCCACGGATTGCTGGAAGTCGGTTTCTTGACCTCCGTAACATTGCCTTACTTCCTTGGCATGATGGCATTGAACATCTGCCTGTACGTGGGGCTTTCTTTCCTAACGAAGCGCTTTTCAGCCAAAATGCTTGTTAAACAATCCTAACCAATTCTGCCGCATCGTCTTTCTTTATCCAGAAAGACGATGCGGTTTTTTTGTCCTCTCCATAGGTGCAACCATACAAGAAGAAAGAAATTTGGTATACTGAACCTGTAGGCGGTTTCAACAAGGACGGTGTTTCTTTGGAAAAGGCAACCCCCTTGTCAAACAGCCAAATTTAATCAGAAAGTGTTGGTGAAATTGGATGAAAAAAAGTATTTTACTCGTTTCTCACAGTCAGCAACTCACCGAAGGATTAAAACAGATGATCGAAGAAATGGCTGATGGCGAGTCAGTCACGATCTATTCTTTAGGCGGGACAGCAGAAGGAGAGCTGGGTTCTGACGCCACGAAAATCGTGGATGCCGTCAACGAATCCGCAGATGCTGAACTGATCTTAGTCTTTGCCGATCTAGGCAGTGCCGTTTTGAATGCCGAACTTGCTTACGACATGCTGGAACCTCAGCAACAAGAACGCTATCACCTGATCGACGCGCCGCTGGTGGAAGGTGCCTTTGCTGCAGCAATCACCGCTGGTTTTAGTGATGATTTGGCGCAAATCGTTGCAGAAGCAAAAAAAGCAGCCGAGAAAGGATGGCATGAAGCATGAAAAAAATCATTAATGATCCCTCAATGATCGTAGAAGAAATGTTGGCTGGTATCGTAGGCAGTTATCCTGAACTGGTCCATCAAGTCGCCGACTCACGGGTGATCGCTAAGAATAATCAAAAAGAACAAGTCGGTCTTGTTTCTGGCGGTGGGAGCGGACATGAGCCGGCCCATGCTGGCTTTGTCGGTGATGGGATGCTTAGCGCCGCCGTTTTAGGCGATGTCTTCACCTCCCCGACCCCCGACCAGATTTTGACGGCTATCCAAGATTCTGATCAAGGACAAGGCGTCTTGTTGATCGTCAAAAACTATACTGGCGATATCTTGAACTTTGAGATGGCCAAAGATATGGCAGAAATGGAAGAGATCACAACGGAGATCGTGGTCGTTGATGATGATATCGCTGTTGAAAATAGCACCTATACTGCTGGGAAACGAGGAGTTGCCGGTACGGTTTTAGTCCACAAGATTTTAGGCGCAGCTGCACGTAGTGGTGCCAGCTTAAGTGAATTAAAAACACTGGGCGATGCCTTGGTTGCATCGATCAAAACCATTGGGGTCGCATTAAAAGCGGCAACAGTTCCTGAAGTTGGGAAACCAGGTTTTGACTTAGCCGATGATGAGATCGAGTATGGCGTGGGTATCCACGGCGAACCTGGTTACCGTCGAGAAAAACTGAAACCCTCACGTGAACTAGCAAAAGAGTTGGTGGAAAAAATCTTGGCGGATTATGAAAAGACCCCAGAAAAAGTCGGTGTCTTGATCAACGGTATGGGTGGTACGCCGCAAATGGAGTTATTCGTTTTTGCCAATGATGTCGCGAAATTACTCGCAGAAAAAGACATCCCTGTCTCCTTCCATAAAGTCGGCAATTTCATGACTTCCATCGATATGCAGGGACTTTCACTGACCTTGATCGACTTCAGCGAAACGGATCACACCGATGCGTTAAATGAAGCCGTCACAACAATAGCCTGGTAAAGGAGCGAATAGAGATGCAATTGACAACAGAAACGGTGCAAGCATGGTTAGATACCTTCACGAAAGAAATCGAAGCAAACAAGGCCTATTTGAGCGATCTAGATACACCGATCGGCGACGGTGACCATGGCAACAATATGGCACGCGGCGTAGCCGCTTATCAAGAAGCTTATGCCAAGCAACAGCCAACGACGATCAGTGATACCTTTAAAGTCTTCTCGATGGCAATGATCTCAAAAGTCGGCGGTGCTTCGGGTCCCCTTTATGGTTCAGCGTTTATGAATATGACCAAAGCAACGAAGGAACTAGAAACGATCGACTCCTTTGAACAATTAGGTACGATCGTTGAAGAAGGCTTGACCGGCATCAAAATGCGGGGAAAAGCTGAGTTTGAAGACAAAACGATGGTCGATGTGTGGCAACCTGTCGCAGAAGCCTTGAAAAAAGGTGAATTGACCAAAGACACGATCGAAGCAGCGAAAGAGCATACCAAAGAACTAGTGGCTAAAAAAGGCCGTGCCTCTTATGTTGGTGAACGTGCCATCGGTCATATCGATCCCGGATCGGCTTCTAGTGCGATTTTATTTGAGTCTTTGTTAACGGTGATAGAAAAGGATTAAAAAAACGATGCTCTTACAAAATACCGTTTAAGACAAAAGACAAACCTTATGATTGCATAAGGTTTGTCTTTTTCTTGTTTATTCCTCTTGTAAAATCGTTTGGGCAACTAGCTTCACGTATTGATCCATGCCGTCTGGATTTGGATGGACCCGATCTTCATAGAACCAGGACTCTTGATCATTACTCAAATCATACCAATCGATCAAGGTCATATTGTCGTATTTTTCCGCCATGCGCTCCAACATCCGATTGACTTCATTTTGCCAACGCTGTGTCGGTACCCGTACATTGATCCAGTAGACTTTGCGATCACCGATCTCGTTCATAAAACTGTCAAATTGGGCTTCTGTAAAGGAACCATTCGTCCCTAGCCCCACAAGGACGGTATCCCGCAAAAGATTTTTTTCTTTCAAGTCTTTGATCAATTCAGGGCTCGCATACAGCTGGCGCCCAACATCCCCATCAACTACCGCTTGGGTAAAGACTTCTTTCAAGTCAGCCGTTGCATCCAGCATCACAGAATCACCAAAAGCCGTGATTTCAAGAGATTCCGCTTTTTTCACTTGGGCTGCTGTTAAATCATACTTTTCCATGATATTTTTTTCATCTTCACTCGTGTTCGCCTCATCGTCTGCTTCATTGCCTTCAGCGTTCGCATTCTTTTGCGATTGCTCTGCCGCTTTTTTATTGGCCGCAATGTTGTCTTTCAACTGCTGCTGCTGGGCATCGACATAATTTGTCGGTGCGGTCACGACACCAAACAAAGCAACGAGGGTAATGAGTAAGCTGGGCACTAACCACGGTTTTTTCCAACTAAAAATTGGTTTACTGAACCAACCGCGGACCGTTCTGAATGTATCTTTGTACTGGAATTTACGCATTGGGTTTTCGATAAACCGATAGGACAATTCACTGATAAACAAGATCAAGAATAGTTCCACTAACGTGTGCATCAGCACGTTCTCACCGATATTTCCCACTTTTGCTTCGTAAAATATCATCACTGGAAATTGATACAAATAGATCCCATAACTGCGCTTGCCGATATAACTGAAAATCGGATTACTCAATACACGATTCAAACTGGCTCCGGGATGAGCGGTGACTGCCACAAGAATCGTACATAGGATACTGATCAAGAACATGCCGCCATAATAGACAAAGGTCAAATGATCATCTAAGAAAAAGAACGCTGCGATCAGACCAGCCAAGGAAGCAAAACCAGAGATATTTAAGACCCGTTTGGCTTTTTGCGGTATCTCTTTCTTCAAGTGGGTACTTGGCCAAATGAATGCTAAGGCACTCCCCATCCAGATCGAAAAGAGCCGCGTATCTGTTCCATAATAGACCCGTGTCGGATCAGCGCCTGGTGTGTAAAGGACCGCTAACAGAATTGCCGATAAAATCGTGACTGCGGCAGTAAATTTAAAGGCGCGATGCCTCTGCTTGCCGATTTTCATCAACAAAATAAACACTAAAGGCCAAATCAGATAGTTCTGTCCCTCCACAGCCAGTGACCACAGATGGGTAAAGGGGGATTCATTGCCGAACCGATCAAAATAGGATAACCCATGATTGATCTGCCACCAGTTGTTGTAATACAGCAGCGAGCTAACAAAAACCCCGCGCAAATTATTCAGCAGGTTTCGCTGGAACAAAGTGATATACGCTGCTGAGATAAGCAGCATCACCACCATTCCTGGATAGAGCCGTTTCATCCGCCGAACATAAAAATCTTTGACTTTGATTTTGCCGTTTTGATCCCACTCTTGCCTCAGCAAGTCAGTGATTAAATAACCTGATACGACAAAGAATACTGGAACTCCTAAATACCCGCCTCGCATATGAGTAGGTAGTAAATGATATAAAATAACGCCGATGACTGCCAAGGTTCGAATGCCGTCAAACCCGGTAATATAGCGGCTTGTGCTTAAACGTTTATTCATTTTTCAACCACTTTTCTCTAATTGATCCAATTGTTTCATAAAAAAACAATTTCAGCATGAACGCTATTGATTCCATACTCTCATAATTTACCAGAAATCCCCCATATAAAGCTAGCAACATCTGCTATATTTCAAAAAAATTAATTTTTGGCGAAAAAAAAGTACTTCTATAAAGAAATACTTTTTTCAACTCCTTTTTTACAGTTCTTCTTCATAAAACCGACCCAAAATCTGGACATTTTCCGCAATACTAACAAAGGCTTTTGGATCGGCTTCTTTCATAGCACTGCGCAGCATCGGCAGTTCAAAGCGTGTGACTACCGTCAGCAAAACCGTTTGTTTGTCATGCTTGTAGGCTCCTTCGGCTTCATTGATGATGGTAATGCCTCGCCGCATATGTTTTTGGATCGTTTGAATGACTTCTTCTGGGTTGCGAGTGATGATCGTCACCTGCATTTTCTTTTGCTTCGTAAAGACCGCATCCGTCACTTTTCCACTGACAAAAATCGCGATTGCACTATACAACGCATATTGCCAGCCAAACAAGATTCCGGCGGCGAACAAAATAACAATGTTAAAGAAAATCGATATCGAGCCGATCGTCTTCCCTGTCCGTTTGCGGATGGCAATGCTGACAAAATCCAGCCCTCCGGAAGAAAGACCATTCTTCAAGGCATAGCCGATCCCCACTCCATTGATGGCACCACCGAAAATCGCACAGATCATCGGGTCCGTCGTGACGGTTTCTTCTGGCAAAATTTGCACGAATAAGGATGTCAATAAAACAGTGATTCCAGTAAAGATCGTAAATTTGTGGCCGATCTTAAACCAGCCAAGAAAAAATAATGGCACATTCAACAATAATAGCGCAAGGGATAAGGGGATATAAAATCCGATCCATTCTCTTGAGATCGTAGTAATGATCTGAGCGACACCGGTAATGCCGCTGGAATAAATGTTGCCCGGCTGATAGAAAAAATTGACCGCAATCGATGCCAGCAGTGCGTACACGATCGAGAATGAAAGTTTGTTGGCATATTCCGGATGAGGGAGCCATTTAAACAGAGGAGTCATTGCATTTCATAGCCTCACTTTTTTGATTTGCCTTTATTATACTTCAGCTCATAAAAAAAGAAACGAGCAATGAAAGAAATGGGTGAATTCTCATGAACTTTTTTCATTCATTCACCAATTTCTATTTCATCACTCATTTCATCATGGGTTTAACGCTTATTCGTTTTCTTCAACCGTTGTTACATCAATGCTCAAGTCAAACAGTTGCATTGGCGAAACGGTACTTGGCGCTTGTGACATTGGATCAGCCGCTTTCCCATTTTTAGGGAAGGCAATGACTTCGCGAATGTTTTCTTCACCAGCCAAGAGCATGACTAATCGGTCTAACCCAAGGGCGATGCCGCCATGTGGTGGGAAACCATAATCCAAAGCATCCAATAAGAAGCCAAATTGATTTTGCATCTCGCGACGTGAGAAGCCTAGCGCTTCAAACATTTGCTCTTGCACTTCCCGTGTATGGATACGCAATGATCCGCCACCTAGCTCGTAACCGTTTAGCACGATATCGTAGGCTTGCGCATAGACTTTTGAAGGGTCTGTCGTTAACAACGGCAGATCGCTTTCTTTTGGCAATGTGAACGGATGGTGAGCAGAAACATAGCGACCTGCTTCTTCATCGTATTCAAATTGCGGCCAGTCAGTAACCCATAGGAAGTTGAATTTGCTCTCGTCGATCAAGCCTAATTCTTTTCCTAATTTATTACGGATCGCACCTAACGTCGCTGAAACGATCTCAAAGGAATCGGCACCAAACATCAGAATATCGCCAACTTCCGCATTGGCTGCTGCAATAATCGCGTCGGTTGCTTCCGTCAAGAATTTAGCGATCGGTCCTTTCAATCCATCTTCTTCAACTTTGACCCATGCCAATCCTTTGGCACCAAATTGGCCAGCGTAATGGCCTAGATTGTCCATGTCTTTTCTTGAGTATTTGTCTGCAGCCCCTTTGGCATTCAAGACTTTCACAACGCCGCCTTTTTCAAGAGCCATTTGGAAGACTTTAAAATCAACGTCTTTCACAACTTCTGATAAGTCGATAAGCTCCATGTCAAACCGTGTATCTGGTTTGTCACTGCCGTAGCGTCCCATTGCCTCATCATAGGTCATCCGTGGGAATGGCAAGGTAACTTCGATGCCTTTGACTTCTCGCATCACTTTTGCCAATAGCTCTTCCGTATAGGTTTGGATTTCTTCTGCCGTCAAGAAAGAGGTTTCGATATCGACTTGGGTAAATTCTGGTTGACGGTCGCCCCGCAAATCTTCGTCACGGAAGCAACGTACGATTTGATAGTAGCGATCGAAGCCGGCGCCCATCAATAACTGTTTAAAAATTTGTGGTGATTGCGGCAACGCATAGAAATGACCTGGATAGATCCGTGAAGGAACCAAATAATCCCGCGCGCCCTCTGGTGTTGATTTTCCTAGATAAGGTGTTTCGATATCCAAGAACTCGTTCGTGTCTAAGAAATTGCGGATCACTTGCGTCGTTTTCGCCCGCATCACGATGTTGTTCGTCATTTTTGGACGACGCAAGTCTAAATAACGGTATTTCATGCGAATCTCGTCGCCAACGGTTTGATCATCTTCAATCAAAAAGGCTGGTGTTTTTGCAGTGTTTAAAATCGTGATTTCGCTGATCATCACTTCATAGGCACCTGTCACCATTTTCGGATTGATGGCTTCTGGTGCACGATTGATTACTTGACCTGTTACTTCTAATACATATTCGCTGCGGCATTTGTCCGCGATTTCCCAGGCTTCTTTCGAAACCTCAGGATTGAAGACGATTTGCACGATCCCTTCCCGGTCGCGCAAGTCAATAAAAATCACGCCACCTAAGTCACGGCGCTTTTGCACCCAGCCTTTTAGTGTCACTGTCTGGTTTAAATGGGTCTCATTTACTAACCCGCAATATACTGTACGTTTTGTCATTCTTTTTCTCCTCACTCAAACATTTTGGTTGTCATTTCATCGTAGATCTCATCGAAGCGGGCATAAAGATCCGCTAACGGAAATTGTTTTTCTTCACGGCTTGCCATGGATTTGATATTGATCACTTGTTCTGCTAATTCTGTTTCGCCTAGAGTCAGAACCAACCGTGCCCCTTGTTTATCAGCAGATTTGAACTGGGCTTTGGCTTTACGATCCATGAAATCACGATCGGCAGAAAAGCCGAAATTACGGATCGCTTGCACGACTTTCAGCGCTTCTAAATTGGTTTCTTGTCCCAGACCAACCACATACGCATCTAACTCATTCAAAGCAGGAATCACAACTTCTTCGGCTTCCATAGTGATCAATAAACGTTCGATCCCCAAAGCAAAACCAAAACCAGGTGTTTCTGGTCCACCTAGCTCTTCCACTAAATGATTGTAACGACCGCCGGCACAGATGGTGGCTTGCGCCCCCATTTTTGGTGCATCACTCATGATCTCAAAAATCGTGTGGGTATAATAATCCAGACCACGCACCATATTCGAATCGACCTCATAAGGGATCTCCAACGCATCCAGCATACTCGTTACGGTTTCAAAATGTGCCTTGGCATCTGGCGTTAAGTAGTCTAAGATCGATGGCGCATCTGCCACAAATTTTTGGTCTCGCTTGTCTTTGCTGTCAAGGACCCGCAAAGGATTCTCATGCAAGCGGCGTTTTGAATCCTCACTAAGCTCCGCTTCATGGGGCGCTAGATAATCGATCAACGCTTGACGATAGTTTTGGCGTGTCTCTTTGTCACCTAATGAATTGATGACCAAGCGCAATTGACTCAGTCCTAATTGACGATAAAAATCCATTGCCATCGCCATTGTCTCAACATCGGTCGCTGGATTTGCTGAACCGAAAACTTCGACACCGATTTGGTGGAATTGACGCAAACGGCCTTTTTGCGGACGTTCATAACGGAACATTGGTCCCATGTAAAACACTTTATAAGGCTTCGTATGTTCTGGTCCGAATAGTTTGTTTTCGACATAAGAACGAGCGATCGGTGCGGTGCCTTCTGGACGCAACGTCACATGACGCTCTCCTTTATCGTAGAAATCATACATTTCTTTTGAAACGATATCCGTTGTGTCCCCGACACTGCGGGCGATCACTTCAAAGTGCTCAAAAATCGGTGTCCGAATTTCGTTGAATTGGTAATCGCGAAACACTAAACGTGCTGTTTCTTCCACAAATTGCCATTTTTCGGATTCTCCTGGCAAAATATCGTTGGTTCCTTTTGGACGTTGGTAACTCATCGTATGCATCCTCCTATTTGTTTCATGGTTGCCCATGTTCTTTGCTTTCATTGCTTGTTTGCTTATTCACCTATTGCTTGTTGCTCATTGATGTGGGTGGGTTGTTCTCGTGTTTGGCTTTTGGGTTATTGCGCTTTTAGTGGTTGGTTGCTGCTGGTCATCATCTATTCTGTCTTGCTCCAAAAGACAATCCCAGTGATTCCTAGTACGGTTATTACGCTCCCTAGGGTCGCCTAGTACTGTTCATCATCTATTCTGTCTTGCTCCGCAAGCCAACCCCAGTGATTCCTAGTATGGTTACTACGCTCCCTAGGTCGCCTAGTACTGTTCATCATCTATTCTGTCTTGCTCCGCAAGCCAACCCCAGTGATTCCTAGTATGGTTACTACGCTCCCTGTGGTCGCCTAGTACTGTTCATCATCTATTCTGTCTTGCTCCGCAAGCCAATCCCAGTGATTCCTAGTATGGTTACTACGCTCCCTGTGGTCGCCTAGTACTGTTCATCATCTATTCTGTCTTGCTCCGCAAGCCAATCATAGTGATTCACAGCAAAAAACTCGCCCTTGTTTTTTTATACAAGGGCGAGTTTTGATTACACGCGGTACCACCTAAATTCGAGAAATGTTCTTCTCCTCTCGATTAACGCTCGGTCACGGAACAGCTTTTCTTCTGTTCATCTCCAGATTGTCTTTCCTTTACACGTCCTAAACTGCTTTCAGCCGGGGCAGTTTTCTCTTTTAAGGAATAGAATAAAGTACTCGATCCTTCACTGATTTTTGATATTATCTATAAACTACAAGAAAGTTATGAAAAAGTCAAGGTGTTTCACTGTCTTTTTCACTCCGCTGCTTTCCAGTAGCGTTTTCTCTAGTGATCAACGCAAAGAAGTTCTCCTTCTGTTTGCTTTTCTTTCTTTTTGCGTTATGCTGAATAACGAAGGTTTTGTTTCTATGAAAGGAGCTGTTTTTATGTCTTTATATTCAGGCTATATCCGTCAACCACACTACTATGAGACCGATCAAATGGCGATCATCCATCACGCCAATTATATCCGCTGGTTTGAAGAGGCCCGCGTGGAATTACTCGCGTTTTTGGATTTACCGTATCATACCATCGAAGAAGCGGGCTTGATCGTTCCCGTGCTGGAAGTCAGTGCGCAATACAAAACGATGATTCGTTACGAAGATGAGGTGCGAATCGATGTTTTGGTCGACAAATATACTGGCACGCGTTTGGATTTTCGCTATGAGATCTACAAAACTAGTGATGGTCAGTTGGCAACGACGGGGACTTCAAAGCATTGTTTTTTAGCAAAAGAGACCAATCGCATCGTGCAGCTGAAGCGTAGTTTTCCTGAAATCCATCAACGATTTGCTGATTATGCTGCCCTGTCAGGGGAATAATCAATTCTGATCACTCATTTAAGTCAAAATCCTTGCTTTTTGAAACGGCTTTCGTATAATCAAAAGTAATTTCAGGGAAGGATGATGGCGATGTACGTGATTAAAGTTTTGCATGGTTACATTGGCAAAGATGGTCGTCGCACTCGTGAAAAAATTCCAGACAAGTTATGGGTCTTTGAAGATCGGAAGCAGTCCGAAGCATTTGCAGATAAAATTGGTGGTCGCGTCAAACCGTTAACTGAAGTCAAACAGCATACGTAAAGAAATAAGCCGTTATCGTCTTTTGCGCATAGACGATAGCGGCTTATCTTTTTTACTGCGAAACAGGATTAGTCATCTAATTCGGTTTCTAGTACTTCACCTGTTTGGGCATTGATTTTCACATCTGTTTGTTTGTTGCCATCTTCTACTTTTACTTCCCAATAGGTTACATTCATTTCTTTGTCTAATGACCAATCTGTTGCTTGACCACCGCCAGCTTCTTTCACGGCGATATCAGAAATTTCTTCCAATGAAAGCAAGTTGGTTAGGTCCAATTGATCGGCATCTTTTTTGACACCGTTTTGTTCATCGGCATCCAATTTTTCCGTTCTTTCTTCAGAAGTTTCTTTGGTTTCTGAATCGATCTTTAATTCAAACTCATTCGTGTCATCCACGCCTTCTACTTGGTAGAAGTAATTGCCAAAAGAAGTATCCAAATCAATCGAAGTGATCGCTGCATCTGGGTATTTGTCTTGGAATATTTGGATCGCTTCTTTTACGGTCACCGTAGGTAAGCCGCCGTTGGCGATCGCTGCACTGCTTGAAGAGCTGTCTGTTGCTTGTGACGACGTTGTTTCACTTGATGAGGCAACTGCTGTGCTTGAGCTGCTGTTTTGCGCAGGTTCTGAATTTCCAGTGTTGTTTTGTGTACATCCTGCCAGTAATCCTAATGCGGCAATTCCGAATAAAATAGTTGTTTTTTTCATGTTTCATTCCTCCAATTGTTTGTGTATTCCTTTTTTCTATATATTTAGAATAACAAGTTCCTCATGAAAAAGAATCAAAAATGCTTGAAGAAAATCTAAAAAAATCTTCATCTTTCTCTTTCATTTGGAAAGGCAAGTTTAAAGATACTGCCTTGCGGTTGATTGTCTGTCACGGTAATTTTGGCATGATACTTGTCTGCCAGCTGTTTTACCAATGAAAGCCCGATGCCTGAACCAGCAATCTGGCTGGAACGAGAATCTTCTACTCGATAGAACCGTTCGAAAATCAAGGCTTTCTTGTCATCGGGAATCCCAATGCCAAAATCGGCGACGGTCAAAGACATCTGTCTCTGCTCTTGTGTCAAGGTCACATGAATCGGCTGATCAGCAGGCGAATACTTCGCGGCATTTTCTAACAGGTTTTGGATGATTTGCTGGAAGTCACGCTTATGCCCACGTTTCATACATTGGTTCTCCACAAAATATTCAATCGATTGCGGAACGATCGTCGCTTGTTTTTCACACTCTTCTCGGACGATCTGGGAAACATCAACAAGGGTCATTTCATCTGGGGATTGATTTTTTTCTAGGTCCAACAATTGATTGCTCAATGTTTCCAAACGCTTCGACTCTTTGTCGATAAACGCCATTGAGGAAGGAATGACTTCGGGATGTTTGGTTCCACGCCGCTGGATCAATTGGACATGTCCGCGAATCGCAGCTAAAGGTGTTCGCAGCTCATGGGAAGCATCGGCAACGAATCGTTTTTCCCGTTCGATCGTCTCACGCTGTTCTTTCAACAATTTATTGAAAGCCAAGGCCACCGAACGAATCTCGATGGGTTCTTCAGACACTGACAATTCTCCTTGTCGGCTTTGTTCAATGGCAGCAATTTCTTGCGCCATGCCGGTAAGTTTCTGACTCCATTTCCCGACACTCCAATAAATCAGCAGGCTGCCAATCACAACAGCGATCAGATTCAAGAAACTGCTGATCATAAAGAGACCATAGGCTAATTCCACACTATCCTCCCCATTGATAGCGATCGTCACCTGATCCCCATCGACTTCTTGGGTTTTCGTGTAATAGATGCCATCCTCTGTAAAAACGATGTCTTCGAGAAATGGCATCACTCGTCCTTGATTGATATCGGCAAAAATCTCTTCCGCATCTTCTGATGAAACGACACTGCCATCGGCTAAGATCACTTGCAGGGCGTCTTCTTCATCTGCCGAAACATAGGCATTGACGAGAGTGTCCCAGGTATCCCCTGATGCCTCGCCTTTTTCGATGGCTTCAAGAATGTTGCTGGCACGATTTTCGATATGCTCAAACAAATAACCTACGGATAATAAAATAAACAGCAGATTGAAGAGAATCAGCAGACCAAAGAGTATCAAGGAAAAGCGGCTCGTCAATTGAAACTGGGCTGTTTTTCTACGTTGGTTGACTGACTTATTCTTCATGGTCGGTCCTCAAGACATAGCCTAATCCTCGAACGGTTGCGATCATTTTGCCTTTGCCGCAAACATCCAGCTTGTTCCGCAGTGTACGGATATAGACATCTACAACATTTGTTTGACCGTCGTATTCATAACCCCAAATCTCATTCAATAGGTCATCTCTGGTTTTGACGACCTCGGGTTCTTTCATCAATTCATATAAAATCCCAAACTCTTTGGGCGTCAATTCGATGGTCTCTCCAGCAATTTGAACCAAGTGCTTGGCGATGTCCATCATCAACTCCCCCGCCACTAATTGGTTTTGCTGGTTCTTTTGTTGTTGGGCTTCTCTTTGCAGCCGCCGCTCGATCACGCGAATTCTGGCAAACAGTTCTTCGATTTCAAAAGGTTTCGTTAAATAATCATCTAACCCAACATCAAGCCCCGTCACCACATCGGCGGTTTGATTTCTGGCGGTCATCATCAAAATCGGGATGTCGCTTTCTTTGCGTATCCGCCGCGCCACTGTGATGCCATCATAGATTGGCAGCATCCAATCCAATAAAATCAGATCAAAAGCATTTGCTTGCTGATTGAACAAGGTCAATGCCTCTTGCCCATCTTTGGCCCAGACCGTGCCATATCCCTCAAAAGTCAATTCGGACTGGATAAAACTGGCTAAACTTTCTTCGTCTTCTACTAGCAAGATCTTCAAAGTCATATGCGCTCCTCCTCTGGTTTTGCTTCTATCATAACGGATTTTTTCAAAACTTCCTAACTGATTGAAAGAAAAAAACATGAAGATTTTTTCATGTTCGACCAAAAAAAGACGGCATGAACCAAGGTTCACTCCGTCTTTCAGTTATTCCATATTTTTTGCCAACTGATACGTGCCAACAAGTTCTCCTTTTTCGAGTTGAATCATGTAAGGACATGTTTCAGCTAAAAACTCACGATCATGACTGATCACGGCTAATAAATCAACTTCTTTGGCAACTATTCGCAGTAGTTTTGCGACTTCCTCCATTTGCTGCAAATCTAATCCACTCGTTGGTTCATCGAAAAACAACAAACGTTTGCCAGAAAGCAAGGCACTGCCAATCGCAACTCGTTGTTTTTCCCCACCCGACAAGCTTTGTGGATGACGGGCAAGGAGTGGTGTTAAGTGCAACAATGAGACAATTTCTTCAAAGCGAGCTGGGTTTTGGGCTTTGATCAGCAACTCTTTTTCCACCGTTTCAAAAAACAGTTGCAAGTTGACATCCTGCATCACAAGAAAACTTTCCTGCAGCAGCTGCTTTTGGGTTCGCTTTTGTCCATTGATGGCAAATACTGCTTCTGGGCATTTTTTCAATCCTGACAGGACTTGCACCAACGTACTTTTGCCAGCACCATTTGGTCCAACGATCCCCACAGCTTGCTTCATCGGCAGTTGTAGTTCAGGCAAGTTGAGCGCCCAATTTCTGCTGTTTGCCGAGCGTTTTGATTGCTTGATCTGCAGATGCGTTGCCGTTAATCCAGATTTTTCTGGCAAAGATTCTCGGCAGTGCTGGGCTGCCAATGTCACCTCACCTACTTTTCGCAATCCTAACTCGTGAATTGCCTCCTCCGGCAGTGACAACAGCTGATCTGCTGGATAGGACGCCCGCAACCGCCCTGCTTCTAATAAGCAAAAGCGGTCTGCCAGTGGCGCCAAATACGCCAAGCGGTGTTCGGCGATCACAATGGTTTTCCCTTGTTGTTTTAAAGAAGCCAATCCTTGAGTCAACTTTTGGATCGCTTCTTGATCCAAATTGCTGGAAGGCTCATCCAATAGGAACACATCATGGGGCAACATCGTGGCTGCAGCGAGAGCAATCAGCTGTTTCTCCCCACCAGAAAGGTCAAAGACACTAGCATCAAGCAACGGGGTCAAGGAAAACTGCTGCGCTACTTCGGTGATTCGCTGTCGAATGTTTTCTGGCGCGACGCCCGCATTTTCCATTGAAAAAGCCAACTCCGAATAGACATCCGTGGTGAAAAATTGGGTCTTGGGGTTTTGAAAGACAACACCGATCGTCTGGGCATAATGGGAGAAATCGGCAACTGGCAAGTCTGTTTCTCCGACACGGATCTTCCCTTGCACTTCGGCAGGATACAGCTCAGGGATCAAGCCATTCAAAACATTGAGCAGGGTCGATTTGCCGCTGCCACTAGCGCCACACAAAACGATGACTTCCCCAGCTGCGACCGTCAAAGAGAGCTCAGATAATACGGTTCGATTTTCTCGCTTCACTGACACTTGTTCTAATCTGATCATCCAAGCCACATCCTTTTCACGATAAAGCCGCCTAATGCTAAAAAGACCAAGCCATCCCACCAGCGCAGCTTCAGTTCGTGGACGGTGGTATGGGGATTTTCTGATGCTAGCCCGCGAACGAGGGCCGTAGCCGACAGTTCGGTTGCGGTCTTTTCAGCCGACATCAGTAATGGGATCAAAAAATACTCCGCACTTTGCAGCGGATGAAGCAAGATCGATCCTGCGGACAGCGAGATGCCGCGAAAGCGCATCGCTTGGCGAATACTTTTGAAATCTTGTACCAATGTGGGAAAAAAACGAAATAAGACTGCCAACGGGACTAATAATACATTGGGCACGTGCATTTTTTGCAACGCCGCCATCCACTCACTGTTCTTCGTCCCACTAATGGCAAAAGCCGCCGCCATGATCGTTGGCAATAAGCGGCGATAACCGACGGAAAAGAAATCCAGCAACACGATCAGTAGGTGGTTTCCTTGGCGAAACAAAAAACTATCTGCCA
Source organism: Enterococcus sp. AZ095a (assembly GCF_050546735.1). NCBI lineage: Bacteria > Bacillati > Bacillota > Bacilli > Lactobacillales > Enterococcaceae > Enterococcus > Enterococcus sp. AZ095a. Next base: position 3,022,423 of record NZ_CP172953.1, read on the forward strand.
GTGTCAGCAAGACAAACACGCCATAGAACATCAGGCCTTTTTTCCAAAAGCCGCTGACTAAAAATAGCAGCAGCAAGAACGTGACAAAGACAAACTCATCGATCCAGCTAATGGACACCATCATAGTAAAACTAGCAAAGAGAATCACCGCCAATTTGCTGCGGGGATCAAACCTTGTTTTCGACACATTCCTCACCCTTTATGCGATTGGATCGTTGGTTGAAAATGTTTTTCCATCAAGCGGCTGCCAATGCCTAAACCAACCACCGCACCAATCAAAACGGCCAATGCACAAAGCCCTAACATCACATTGGAGGTATGAGCAAACACTCCGGCAATGTAGGTTTCATCTTTTCCGCGAGCCACTAATGAATCGATATAGGCATTTTTCATAAACCACAGGGGCAAGATCGGGCCCATCAAGCCAAAACTAAAGACGATATAACTCGCCATTACGCGAACGTTCTCTTTGAGCTTTGTTTTGTATTGAATCAAATCAGCTACTAAGGCACAAAGCATATTGGGTAAAAAGGCCAATGGAAAATGTCCTGAAATCAAAAAAAAGAGCCCTACCACGGTACCCATAATGGTGATTGCGCCAAATTTCGGTACTTTATTCAATAAAATCAGATAGATAATGCCAGAAAACAAAGCGGTGACTGCTGGAATAAATAAATTATGAAAACCTGGGATCACAAAACGCAAAATCAATAGACAGACGCTCATTAAAAGAAAATAGATCGCTGTATAGATCCCTACTGCAATTAAATCTTGAACCTTTAGTTTTTTCACTGCGTATACGCTCCTTCTTGCAAGCAATCAATGAAAAAACCGTTGCTGCTTGCTTGTACAAACTTATTTTTACAAAGCCTCAGTATAGCACAAAGCAGACGTTTTTATGGGGAGATATGCTTACCAACAGTCGATTTTCTTCTAAAACAAAACCAACAAACAGAGGTGTCTTCTGAATGGCTCCATTTCAACACACAGGTACCTTTAAAGATCCACTAATGGAAAAATGAATCTTTCACACGCTTAGTTGTTTTCTCCTCTTCCCATCTTTGCGAAATTAATGAATAATAGATAAAGACAAACATTAAAAATCAGCACAGACTCTTCATCATTTTCTTTATTAAGAAACCAGCAGGTGCTTCTAAAAAAAACAATAAGAAAGCTGACTGTCGCTTATTCGTTGAAGAAAATCGACGCTGTACTGCTGTGTAAAAAGCATAAACCCAACTGTAAAAACATTTTGACACTTGATTTCAAGGCATTGTCAAAGACATTTGATCGTTAGAACGCAGACATTGTCCTACACTAATGGTAGAAGGAGCGGATAAAATGAACTTAAGCAAACAAATAAAAAAACATCGGGAACGATTAAGTCTCTCTCAGGAAGGGCTGGCAGAAAAACTCTATGTCTCCCGACAAACGATCTCAAATTGGGAGAATGAAAAAAGTTATCCTGATGTTCACAACTTATTATTGCTCAGTGTTCTATTTGATGTTTCTTTAGATGAATTAGTCAAAGGGGATGTTGAACAAATGAAAGAAACGATTGAGAAAACAGCAATGGATCACTACACGAAAATAATGTTGGTCTTTACATTGTTGGCCGCATTATCTGTTGGGCCTGCTCTCTTTTTACCAGGACACTGGTGGATTGCCCCGCCTCTATGTTTTTGGCTCGTCTCCATGTATGCCGCATTGAAGATCGAAAAAATCAAGAAAACCCAAAATATCAAAACGTATAAAGAGATCGTTGCCTTCATGGAAAATCAAGACCTCGATGCCATTAGGAAAAAGCGGGACATCAAAAAAGATTTCCTCTCAAAAACAGTCATCGTCTTGGTCTTTGCCTTGATTGTCGGCATGCTTGCATGGCTTAGTACACTGCCGCATTTACTGATGCGCTGATCAAAACACAGGTTGAAGCTGCTTTTATGATGAAGCCGCTTCAACCTGTGTTTTTTTCAATTCAATGATCTCATCCGCATAAATCAAATTTTTCGGGCGATGGGTGATCATAATGACTAGTTTATTTTTCAATTGGTCTTTGATCGCTGCAAAAAGCTTTTCTTCTGTTGTTTCGTCTAAAGCAGAGGTGGCTTCATCAAGGACAATGACTTCTGCGTTTGTGAAAAACAATCGGGCAAAAGCGATCCGCTGTTTTTCCCCACCAGAAAGGTTGGCTCCTTTTTCTCCAATTTCAGCAGACAGTCCTCCCTTGAGTGCCTGATAGAATGCGCCTAATTGACATTTTTCTAATACCGCTATGATTTCCTCGTCTGCGATTTCCTTATCAAAAATGATATTTTCTTTCAGCGTTCCTTGGAATATTGGCGCATCTTGCGATAGATAAAAGACATGCTGATAGTAATCATTTAAGTTGTAAGCAGCCAAATTTTTGTGATTGATCAGAACTGCACCGGTCGTCGGCTGATACAAGCCTAAAATCGTTTTGACCAGCGTTGATTTTCCTGCGCCGCTTTCTCCTACTAACCCATAAATCACTCCCCGCTTCAGCTCCAGTGTGCTATCGGTTAAGATTTTCTTTTCTTGAAGTATGACGGATAGATCCTTAACTGTGATGTAGTTGATGGTTTCAGACAATGCATCTCCTTGTGTTAATGCTTTGTCCTCTGGCAGATAGAAAAATTCATTTAACCGTGCAAAGGCAACTTTATCTAAGCTGTATTGAACAAAAATCACGTTAAATATTGCAACAGGCGTGTAGATTCGATCCACATAAATAATCAATGCTGCTAAACCACCCAAGCTGACCGTAATCTGATTTGTAAATGCCAATACCACAATTGCGACTTTGATCAATGCGACTAAAACTGCAAAAAAACCAAAGAAAAACTCATGGATCATCGTCATTTTCGTCAAACGTTCTGTTGTATCAGCAGACATATTTTTATATTGTGCGATCTCTTTTTCAAACCGTTTATTGATCCGAAACGTGACCATTTCCGTTAATCCGCGGATAAAGGTGCTGTTCATGGCTTCTTCTGAAACTAGCACATGTTCTTTGAGAGAGCGTAAAACTTTCAAAAGCAAATTGGTCACGATAAACACCATTAGATAGCCCACAAGGATCGCTGGAATCAACCTTTTATCGATCATAGCAATAAAAGCTAAGTTAAACAGTGTTTCGGGAAGCAATTCTTTAAACAAGCGTCCATAAAAATTCAAATGGATATTTCTACCCGCCGCTGCTCCCGCTTCAGTTTTCTGTAAGAGTGCTCCAGAGCCAATCTGCAAGTATTCAGAATAGGTAATCTTGCTGATTTTCACTAAAGCTTGTTCTTTGAGATAGAAATACATGCTGTTGTGCAATTTCGTTTTGGGTTTCTGCTCGAGATAGGACAAAAGCGGTACCAGTACAAGCGTTAACCCATAGATAAAAATAACTGACCAATCAAATGTCTTGCCAAATGAATCGAGTAATTTTTGAAAATAAAAGACATTCGCGGCACTCAAAAATGAGACCGCAATTCCAATCCCAATATATACCGTCAATCCTTTTTTAAAATGCCGCCATAAATCAATCGCCATCGTAAGCTCCTTTTGCTGCAGTGTTCGTGGAAAAGTCGTGAGATAAATAAAATAACCGCTTTCAAAAGTATAATCTATTTTTCGCTTAATGGAAAGAAACGTATGAAAGATAGTGAGAAACCATTCCTCGGTCATCGAGAAAAACAAAAAAACCCCGCTCAAAGAGCGGGGCTAACGTTGTTGCCAACGATTGATTATTTGTTTAAAGCGTCTTTTGCTTGGTCAGCTAATGCAGTAAATGCTGTTGCATCGTTTACAGCCAAGTCAGCTAACATTTTGCGGTTGATGTCGATTTCAGCTAATTTCAAGCCGTGCATCAATTTTGAGTAGCTTAAGCCATTCATACGAGCCGCTGCGTTGATACGAGCGATCCACAATTTGCGGAAGTCGCGTTTCTTTTGACGACGATCGCGGTATGCGTAGTTGTATGAATTCATTACTTGTTCTTTTGCTGTTTTAAATAGAGTGTGTTTAGAACCGTAGTAACCTTTTGCTAATTTAAGCACTTTTTTACGACGTTTACGAGTTACTGTTCCACCTTTAACACGTGCCATGTATAATTCCTCCTAATATGAAAATCGATAATTGTTTGTATACGTGAAGCTTGGGTTACGCAATTATTTCATGCGTGCTAGTTGTTGACGGATACGTTTGTAATCGCCAGCTGAAACCATTGAAGCTTTACGCAATTGACGACGTTGTTTTTTTGTTTTGCCGTGGAAACGGTGACTGGTAAAGGCACGGAAGCGTTTCAATCCGCCGCCGCCAGTGCGTTTTACGCGTTTTGCTAATCCGCGGTGTGTTTTTTGTTTTGGCATAACTAATTTCCTCCTCAAAATCTTTCGTTATCTGACTTTAAACTGAAACTCAGTGAGTCATTATTTATCGTTTTTTGGTGCTAATACTAAGAACATACTGCGGCCATCCATTTTTGGCTTTTGCTCAACAGTTGCCAAATCAGCAGTTTCTTCCGCCAAACGATCTAACACTTTCTGACCAATTTCTTTATGGGTAATGGCACGGCCTTTGAAACGGATCGAAGCTTTCACTTTGTCCCCTTTTTCAAGGAATTTACGTGCATTACGCAATTTTGTATTGAAATCATTGACGTCGATCGTTGGACTTAAACGAACCTCTTTAATGTTGATTACTTTTTGTTTCTTACGAGCTTCACGGTCTTTTTTCTGTTGCTCAAAGCGGAATTTCCCGTAATCCATAATTCTTGCTACTGGCGGCTTAGCATTTGGTGCCACCAATACCACATCAAGGTTTGCTCGTTCTGCAATTTGCAATGCTTCAGCTTTACTCTTTACACCAAGTTGTTCGCCGTTTTGATCAATCAAACGCAATTCACGTGCACGAATGCCGTCGTTTACCATCATATCCTTTGCTATGGTCATTCACCTCCGAGTTTTTTGAGAGAAAGAAAAGCTTGTCGATTCGAAATCAGACAATAAAAAAACGAGTTCTTCACGAACCCGCACGTACTCCACACAAATAAATAGTAGGAATCCTATTCTGCCCAGCGATATCTTCACTCAGGCGAGAAGCGGGTGCTTCTGCTTTTATTTCTCAACTTTTATAGTATACTGCTTTTTCCTCTTATTGTCAACAGTTTTCATGATTGTTTCAAAAAAAAAAGCCGGAGCATACGCTCCGACTTTCGTGTTTCTTATTCTGCTTTCAACGCAGCCATCGTGATGTAGTTGTATGGTTGATTGAAGTGAGGCAAGAAGAAGATATCTAATAGCTTCATCTTGTCGATCGTTACGCCTTCTTCGATCGCTAGTGAGAACATGTGGATGCCCATTGCGATTTCAGATGTTCGTGATGCCATTTGTGCACCAACGATGCGGCGTGATTCTTCTTCATAGACGATGCGGATTTTAACCGTCGCATTTTCTTTCATGAAGCCTGGTTTTTGGGTATCTTCGTAATCAGAGTATTTCACTTTCATGCCATTACGTTCGGCAGCTTCGACTGACAAGCCAGTTGAAACCATGTTGTAGCCGAAGATCGAAATCCCGTTTGATCCTTGAACACCTGTTGATTCTAAAGAAGTTCCGCCGATATTATGGGCAGCGACGATCCCTGAACGTACGGCATTCGTTGCTAATGCGATATAAGTGGTTTGTTGCAAAGCATTTGAGTACACAGTTGCACAGTCACCGACTGCGTAAACATCTGCATCGCTTGTCCGTTGATGGCGGTCCACTAAGTACGCGCCGTTAGCAAACAATTCCAAATGATCTTTGCCTAGCTCATTGTTTGGTAAGAAACCGATCGCATTGATCACTAGATCAACTGGGTATTCGCCGTTGTCTGTTACAACTGCTTCTACTTTCTCTGTTCCTTTGTATTCACGTGCTAATTCACCGAAATGCAATTCAATACCATTGTCAGCTAAGTTTTTGTCCATATCTTCTGTGAACCATTTGTCGTAGTAGTTTGGCAATGCCCGTGTCGCTGCATCAAAAAGCAACACATTTTTACCACGGCGTTTTGCTGCTTCAGCAATTTCAACACCGATGTAACCAGCACCGATAACGGCAACGTTTTTCACGTCTTCTGAGGCTAACTCTTTATCAACCGTTTGTCCATCTTGGAATTTTTTCAAGAAATGGATGTTTTTCAAATCACGTCCAGGTACTTTTGGTGAAATTGGCACAGAACCAGTTGCGATGACAACTTTGTCATAAGATTCAACGATCGTTTCACCGTCATTGGTTACAGCATGCACTTCTTTTTTCTCAAAATCGATATGGTCAACCACTGTTTCCATATGAATTTTTGCACCTTTTGCTTCAAAATCTTCACGTTTTGTATAGAACAAGCCTTCGTATGAATCGATTTGACGTCCAACCCATAAAGCAGTCCCACAACCTAGGTAGCTTAAGTTTGTATTACGGTCGATCATTACGACCTCTTGGTCTTTGTAGTTATCTAATAGTGTATTGGCAGCAGCAATCCCCGCGTGGTTTGCACCGATAATAACTGTTTTTGTCATGGAAAATTTCCTCCTTTTGTTTACATTGTCATTATAGCTCGCTTGTGAATTTGAAAACTATCAACTTTTTCGCGATTTTAAAAATTTGTGACAGTTTTTCGTTGATATACGTCACTTTCAGCGGATTAAGTTTCTATATCAAAATTATTTTCGTCTTGCAAGTAAAAAGATTGTGAAAAAATATGTATTCAAAATCAAAGGTTTCCCTTGTTATAAAAGCATTCTGCAAACCGATTGAATAAATTTCACAATACCCCACCGCTTTTTCGTAACTATCGCGGCATCGATTCGCCGTGTTATACTGAGAGAAAAACATACAGGATGGGATCTTGATGAAGAAAAAAATCGTATTGCCACTACCGCCCGTATTGTCGGCATTAGAGCCACAGGATTTTTATTTAGAAGAAGAACTGCTTTTCGAAGGTGGGTTGTTCGAAGGCGGTGATTATAGCTATGATACTTGCAAAAACCTTATCTTGAAGCAATGTCATTTCAAGAAAGTGACGATGCAAAAAACACGCTTGAGTCAATGGGAATGTCAAAATGTCCTCTTTGAGAACTGCGATTTTTCTAATCTGGAATGTTTTGGTGCCAGCTTTCATCGCGTTCACTTTAAACAGTGTAAATTGACTGGTACGAATTTTGCGGAAAGCTATTTCCGTGACTGTACCTTTGAAGATTGCGTGGCAAACTTTGCTTCTTTTAGCAATACCAATTTACGGACGATGCTGTTTCGTCAGTGCCAACTAAACGACAGTGAGTTTTATGAGATGGATTGGAAACACTTGACGCTACAAGAAAACCAGTTGAACAATAGCAACTGGTTTCACACAAAATTAGCAACTTTAGATTTTCGGACCAATCAATTTCAAAAGATCGCGTTGTCCTTTGAACACTTGCGAGGACTAACAGTCGATCAAGAACAAGCCTTGGTCATCGCCGCCGGTCTAGGTTTGGTGATCGACTAACGAATTCTGCGCCATAAAGCAATCAACATCCAGACGGATAACACTAAACTGATCAACAAGGCAATACCCCAACCGAAAATACTATTGGTAAAAGGCAGCGGAACATTCATGCCAAAGAAACTGGTGACGATGGAAGGCACAGTCAATAAGAGGGACCAAACGGTCAAAAACTTCATGGTATCATTCAAGTTATTGTTTAATAGATTATTGTAGGTACCAGACAATTGTTCCAAAATTTGGAATGCCAGTTGGGTCATTTCCACTGCCTGTTTGGCTTCGATCAAGGCATCATCCAGTTGTTCCCGCTCATCATCATCCATCAAACGATAAATGGATAATGCTTTGATTTGCTCCAAGAGGACCGCATTTTGTTTCGTGGCAGACACTAAAAAAACCAGTCCAACTTCCAAATCAGACATTTGCAGTAAGTTTTTATTGGTTGTTTTTTCCCGTAGTCGCTGATTCAAGCGAATCCGCTCACTATTGACTTCTTCGACTAACGGAAAAAACGTGCCAGAAATCAAGAACAAGCTTTGAAACAAAAAATGAATGGGCGTTTGCAGCGGGTTTTGCAGGATCAAGCGCTCCATCATTGGAATCACATAACGGGTATTGTGGGATGCAAAAGTAAAGAGTTGCTTCCTTTTTAAAATAAACGTCATCGGGCTGGTCTCAAAATGATTTTCACGCTTTTCTTGCTGAGGTACATTGAAAACCAGCAGCAATGCTTCCTCTTCGGCATCATATTCGACCCGCGCGCGTTCGTTTTTATCTAAAGAGTACGTAAGCATCTCGTCAGACAAATGATATTGTTTTTGCAGTGCCATCACGCTTTTTGCGTCTTGTTGGTCGACTTGAATCCATTCATAGTTTCCGTCATAAAAGACATGTTTGTTTTCCACAATCCATCCTCCACTCTTGCTTTCTTCTATTATAAAAGAAAACAGCCAGAAGCCCAATCAAAGGACTTTCCTGGCTGTATCGGCTATTACTTATTTACGGGCGTCTTTCAAGGCCTCTTCCACCATCGTTAAAACGGCCTGTGCCGCTTGCGGGTCTTCGACAAAATTGAATTGATCGCCATCGATCTGGATCTTTGGACTCTCATTGTACTCTTCGTACCATTGATCGTAGCGTTTGTTCAACTCTTTGTAGTAGTCGTATAACGAAGGATCAAAGGTCAACTGCTCATATTCCCGCCCACGTTTTTCAATACGCTCGAGCATCGTTTCAAAAGAAACGCGAATATGCACCAAAAGATCTGGATGCTTTTTGTGAGCTGCATACGGCAGCTCTTCTAACATATTGGCTAACAATTCATCATAGACTTTGACCTCGGTATCGGTCGCTCGCCCAAGGTCCGCATTTAAATGGAACAACAGTGAATCCTCATAAATGGAACGGTCCAGGACGTTATTGTCGTCTTTCATGGCTTGCTTGATACTTTCAAATCGTTTATTTAAGAAATAGATTTGCAGTAAAAACGCATATTTATTTGGATCTGCATAAAATAATGGTAACACTTCATTGTCATCGATCGATTCATAAAAGGCTTGACTGCCAAAATGATTGGCGATCAATGCGGTCAAACTTGATTTACCGGCACCAATCGTTCCTGCTAATACGATCACGCTCATATCCCCCAACTCACTCATCACTAAATATTGTATGTTGCATTTGCGATATCAACTATACAACACTATATCTTGTGCCGTCAACTGAAACTTTTGAAGCACAGATCAAGAATTTTTTCAATAAAAGTTTAAAGATTTTTGCTTTTTTTTGAAATCTCATACGGAATGCTTAACGAAAGAGCCTTCTTCTAGTAAAATAGGAAAGGATCTTTAATTAAATTGTGTTTTTGTCAGGAGATAGTTACAATTGACTGACAAACGATAAATGAATCATGTGGGGTAAGCTCCCTAGAGAAATGAGGAAAATAATGTCAATTGGTACTGGCATAGCTACAGGAAAAATCATCTTAATGGGTGAACATTCAGTTGTTTACGGTGAACCAGCAATTGCTTTCCCTTTTGCGGGAGCAAAAGTACAAGTCGAGATTACAGCAAATGAAACAAACACCTTGATTTCAAGTTACTATCACGGTCTGCTTGAAGAAGTCCCCAGCCACTTAAAAAATGTCAAAGACTTGCTGTATCGTCTGCAACAAGACTTCCACACGGGTCCTTTTGCAACCTCCATCGTCAGCACTATCCCTTCTGAACGGGGAATGGGTTCTAGCGCGGCGGTCGCTGTTGCACTGACTCGCGCTTTTTTTGATTGGATCAAAAAAGACTTTACAAAAGAAGAATTGATGACCTATGTCAACTTTTCTGAAAAAATCGCTCACGGCAATCCTAGCGGGATCGATGCTGCAGCAGCTAGCGGGACGGATGCCATTTACTTTATCAAAGGGCATCCCATCACTTCGTTTCCCCTCACGATCGACGGTTATTTGCTCGTCGCTGATACTGGAATCAAAGGGCAAACGAGAGAAGCAGTCAAAAGTGTCGCCCATCTTTTTGAAACCAGCAAGCAGCTGGCTAGTCAAGCGATCCAGCGTTTAGGGATCGAAACCAAAAGAGCCAAAGAGGCCATCATAGCCAATCAATTAGAAGTATTAGGCGAAAGCATGAACAATGCCCATCAGGCACTGCAGCAGTTAGGGGTCAGCAATCAGCAACTGGATCAGTTGGTTTCCTTAGCATTGGCACACGGGGCTTACGGGGCGAAGCTGACCGGCGGGGGCCGGGGCGGCTGTATGATCGCACTAACCAAAACGAAGGAACAGGCTGAGAATATCAGCCGTATTTTATTGTCCGATGGCGCTCGTGCGGCATGGATACAAGGATTAGGAGTTTATGAACATGTATAAGGGAAAGGCTCGCGCCTACACGAATATCGCATTGATCAAGTATTGGGGAAAACAAGATGAAACTTTCATTTTACCGATGAACAATAGTTTGTCCCTGACCCTCGATGCTTTTTACACAGAAACAACGGTGGCTTTTTCACCTGATTTTCCACAGGATTGCTTTACGCTGGATGGTGTGGTGCAAACAGACGTTGCTACCAAAAAAGTTGCGGACTTTTTGGATCTGGTACGAAAAAAAGCGGACTGCCCGTGGTATGCCACGGTGGAAAGTCAAAATTTTGTTCCAACCGCTGCCGGACTTGCCTCTTCTGCCAGTGGATTAGCGGCATTGGCGGGTGCCTGTAGTGAAGCACTGGACTTAAACTTGTCGGAGCAAGAATTATCCCGTTTGGCCCGTCGCGGTTCTGGTTCGGCGTGTCGGAGTATCTACGGCGGCTTTGCTGAATGGCATCAAGGCACCGATGAGACTTCTTTTGCCACGCAAGTGCCGTCGAATGGCTGGGAAGAAGAATTGAGTATGATCTTTATTTTGATCAACGCACAAGCCAAAGAAGTTTCCAGTCGTGAGGGGATGCGCCGAACCGTTGAAACCTCGAGCTTTTATCCGGGTTGGCTTACTGCCACCGCAACTGATCTCGTGAAAATGAAACAAGCGATTGCCGAGAAAGACTTTACTGCTTTAGGTGAAACGACCGAGGCCAACGCCTTGAAAATGCATGGAACGACCTTAGCCGCCGAACCACCTTTTACTTATTGGTCTTCTGAATCTTTACGAGCTATGGAATGTGTCCGAATGCTGCGAAAAAAAGGATTGGCTTGCTATTTCACGATGGATGCTGGTCCCAATGTCAAAGTTTTATGCCAAAAACAAGAAGAACAAACGATTTTACGTGAATTAAGTGCTCACTTTGCCTCAGAACAATTAGTAACTGCTCACGCGGGCAAAGGATTAGCCTTTTTACCGGTGGAAGAATCTTCTGCCATCAACTAAGAAGCCATTAAGAAGCCATCGATTAGGAGTGTCGAAATGATTGAACTATCCGTTCCCGGAAAACTATTTATTGCTGGTGAATACGCCGTTGTCGAACCTGGTCATCCTGCAATCATCGTTGCCGTTGACCAATTTATTACAGTCAATGTGGAAGAGGCCCGTAAAAACGGCAGCATCCAGTCTGCCCAATACAGCGACCTGCCGATTCGCTGGACGCGTCGCAAAGGCGAATTAGTCTTAGACCACCGGGATAATCCTTTCCACTATATTTTGGCAGCCATTCGTCTGACGGAAAAATATGCCCAAGAAAAAGGCATCCCCCTTTCCTTTTACGATTTAAAAGTGACCAGTGAACTGGATAACTCGAATGGTCGCAAATATGGCCTCGGTTCCAGCGGTGCCGTGACTGTTGCCACGGTCAAAGCATTGAATCTGTACTATCAAATGGAAATGGATCGGTTGACCCAATTCAAAATTGCGGCTCTTGCCCATCTCGCTGTTCAAGGCAATGGGTCGTGCGGTGATATTGCGGCCTCTTGTTATGGCGGCTGGATCGCTTTTTCAACCTTCGATCACGACTGGGTCTTAGCCAAACAAAAGGACCATACCTTAACAGAATTGATTGCTTTCGATTGGCCAGGATTATCGATCCGTCCCTTGACGGTTCCGAAATCGCTTCGACTATTGATTGGTTGGACAGGCTCTCCTGCCTCTACTTCTGATTTAGTGGATCAAGTCTATCAATCCAAAGAAGAAAAAGAAAACGCCTATGCCGCCTTTTTAGCAGCCAGCAAAGACTGCGTCAATCGATTGATCGACGGCTTCTTAAATGAAGACAGTCGCACGATCAAAAAAATGATCACGGAAAATCGAAAGCTCCTGCGAGAGTTGTCTGCACTAACTGGTGTACCGATTGAAACCCCCGCACTTAAAAAGCTTTGTGATCTAGCAGAAAATTATTGTGGCGCAGCCAAATCTTCTGGTGCCGGCGGTGGCGATTGCGGCATCGTGATCGTTGACCAGAAAACCGGTATTTTACCATTGATGAGTGCGTGGGAAAAAGCCGAGATCACCCCATTGCCGCTGCATGTTTACCATTACCGGGAGGACCTATCATGAATCGAAAAGATGAACATGTTTCCTTAGCAAAAGCGTTTCATAAAGAACACAGCAACGATTTTGATGCAGTTCGCTTGGTCCACCAGTCCTTTCCGCAAATTGACGTGGCTGATGTGGCAATTACGACGACTGTCTTTGACCGCTCATTTTCCAGCCCTTTTTTCATCAATGCCATGACAGGCGGCAGTGAAAAAACCTTAAAAATCAATCAAGAGTTAGCAGAGATCGCGCAAGCCTGTGATTTGATGATGGCAACCGGCTCCGTTTCGGCTGCCTTAAAAGACCCAAGTGTCGCCGATTCTTTCCGCATCGTCCGCAAAGCCAATCCTGACGGCTTCTTATTAGCCAATATTGGTGCGGGCAGTCCCGTTGAAAATGCACAACGGGCCGTAGAACTGTTTGGCGCCGACGCCTTGCAGATCCATCTTAATGCACCACAAGAATTAGTGATGCCCGAAGGCGATCGTCAATTTAGCCAATGGCTGTCCTTATTGGAAAAAACGATTGCTTCCGTTGCCGTTCCGGTTGTCGTCAAAGAAGTCGGCTTTGGGATGTCCCGTGAAACGATTCAGCAGTTACTGGCGATCGGCGTACAAACGATTGATGTTGCTGGCAGCGGCGGCACAAGTTTTACTCAAATCGAAAATGCTCGTCGAAAAAAACGTGAATTGGCGTATTTAGACACCTTTGGTCAATCCACCGTGATTTCCTTGCTGGAAGCAAATGAGATCCAACAGCCCTTTACCCGCATCGCTTCAGGCGGCGTTCGGGATGCTTACGATATCTTCAAAGCACTTTGCCTTGGTGCGGATAGCGTAGGACTATCCGCCACGATCCTCGTGCTGCTTTTGTCAAAAGGCAAAGAAGAAACCATCGCCACCTTACAATCATGGAAGGAACAGCTGCAGCTGCTCTACACAATGGCAGGACAGACAAGCACTAAAGACCTCACCAAGGTTCAGCTGATTTTTTCTGGCGCTGTCAAAGAGTGGTGTGAAGCACGTCAAATTCCCTTAGCAAAGTATAGTTTGCGTTGAGAGATCCAATCGCTGACTACTACATCAAATAAGTAAAAGCAGTACAATTCGTTTTTTATTGTGCTGCTTTTTTTGTGTTCTTTTTTCTATAATAGTGAGTTTCCATTTATCATTTGGATAGTAGCGTTATTTAATCGCTACTTGATAATCACTTTCATTATCAGGTACGTTGTTTTTTTACCATCTTGTTTTCGAATGTGCTATGCTCAAGTTGAGGGAGGAACAATCGATTGTTTCTTGAGAAAAGGATCGGTTTTTTCATTCCTAGACTACATTCAAAAGGAGGCGTTTCTTATGAGTAAATCCGAATCGTCGGCTGTTTTTTCAACGATTGCTTGTTTGCTATTGATGGCAACTGGCTTTCTTATGGCATCTTTTTCCATTCCTTATAGCTTTGTCCCTTATCTGTTAGCGATTCTTGCCGGGGGTTGGAAACAAACCTGGGAAGGCACGCAAGAATTGGTGCACGACAAACGGTTGAACGTCGATCTACTGATGGCGTTAGCCGCCATTGGTGCCTGTATCATTGGGCATTGGTTTGAAGGGGCGATGCTGACCTTTATCTTTTGTTTGAGCGGTGCCCTTGAGGAATATACGACCAACAAAAGTACGCGAGAAATTAGTTCATTAATGGCACTGCAACCAACGACTGCCTTAAAAATGATTGAATCTGGGGAGCTCGTCGAAGTACCAGTCGAAGCCCTTCAGTTAAAAGATACGATTATGGTGGCAAAAGGCAGTGCGATCCCGATCGACGGTATCGTGATCCAAGGAACCAGCAGTGTCGATGAGGCGGCCATCAGTGGCGAATCCATTCCTGTCGAGAAACGTTTAGGCAGTGAAGTCTTTGGGGGAACCATCAACCTTGGGCAGCCATTGTACATTGAAGTTACTCAAACGAGTGAAAACACCCGCTTTGCAAAAATCATTCAATTGGTGGAAGAAGCGCAGCAAATGCCAAGTCAAACGGCGACCCTGATCGAAAAAATCGAACGGATCTATGTGCCGATCGTCCTGATCGCCGTCCCACTAATGATCGTTTTGTGTACGTTTTTCACGAATTGGGGGTTCCAAGAAAGTTTTTATCGTGGCATGGTCTTACTAGTAGTGGCCTCCCCTTGTGCCTTAGTCGCCTCTGCTACTCCTGCGACGTTAGCAGCCATTTCTCACGCTGCTCGTTTGGGCGTTTTATGCAAAGGCGGACAAGCCTTGGATGCCTTTGCCAATGTCAAAGCGATCGCTTTTGACAAAACCGGAACGCTGACTCGAGGCAAACCTGCTGTCACTGATGTTCATCTGTTGTTGGATGAACCGTTTATTCCCCAACTGATTGTTGGGATAGAAAAACAATCAAATCACCCATTGGCTGAAGCGATCTTGGCGTATTTCCACGATGAAAGACCATTGGAATTAGCAGTGGAAGAACAAGCGGGGGTCGGTCTAGCCACCACTTACCAAGCTGCCCATTGGACGATTGGAAAAGAAGTCGATCTAACCTCTGTTGCTGTCAGTGAACAAACCCGCATCCAAGAATTGAAAGCAGCCGGAAAAACCTTGATTTATATCAATCGAGACCGTGTATTAGCAGGGTATTTAGCACTATTGGATCAGCCCCGTCCTGAAGCTCGTGAGAGTCTTGCCTACTTCAATAAGCAAGGAATTCACACGACGATGCTGACGGGTGATCATTTAGGTACTGCTAAAGTGATCGCAGCAGAAATCGGCTTGTCTGACTACGAAAGTGATTGCCTGCCTGATGAGAAAACCACTCGGATCAAAGAAATGAAAGAAACCTACCAAATCAATGCGATGGTCGGTGATGGGATCAATGATGCCCCCGCCTTAGCGACCGCAAGTGTAGGGATCGCTATGGGCGAAGGAACCGACGTCGCAATGGATGTGGCGGACATCGTCTTGATGAAAAATGATTTGCTGCGCTTGGTCGACAGTCACCGTTTGGCTAAGAAATTACAGCGGATCATCAAACAAAACATCGTCTTTTCTATCAGTGTCATCTTGTTGCTGATCGCTTCAAACTTCCTTGAATTTCTCACGCTACCTCTAGGGGTCGTGGGTCATGAAGGAAGCACGATCTTAGTTATCTTAAACGGATTGCGTATGCTTTTGCCATTACACAAAGAAACACCCCAGCAAGCCAAACCAACCCGCAAAGATTGCGATGATTGTGTCTTGTATCAACAGTCTTTGCATACGTGACCACTATTTGCACTAGCAAAAACGCTCATTGTTGGCACTTCACTAGAAGTCCATCAACGGGCGTTTTGCTGTTTTTTCTACTTATGCTTGATTGGCAAGTTGTTCCGTGTAGAGTTTGCCATCGTACATCTTAAAGAATGGATAATAGCAGAGAATGGAAACCCCTAAGTTGATCAAAGCGATCAGGATGGCTCGGAAATCACCGCCGGTTCCTAAAAACGCCCCTATGCCCACCGGTGAAATCCAGGGAATTCCCGTAATGACTTTATCGACAAAGCCAAACGAGCTAGCAAAGTAAGCAATCGTCACGTTGATCAAAGGTGTTACGATAAAGGGGATGATCAAATACGGATTGTAGACGATCGGTGCCCCGAAGATCACTGGTTCATTGATGTTAAAAAGCCCCGGTAAGATCGCTGCTTTTCCTAAGACTTTGAGCTGTTGTGATTTTGCCACAAACAGCATCAATAAAACCAATCCAAGCGTACTTCCTGCGCCGCCCATAAAAATATACATGTTCACAAAATCCCCAGCAAAAATATTATTGGCACCATCGATATTTTCAGTTAGAGCCACCAATAGGATGGGATTGATGAAACTATTTTTAATAACTGCCGTCCCATGAACCCCCACTGCCCATAAGAGGTGGATAAGGAGCATAATCACGATGATTCCTAACCAAGAACCCGTCAACTCCTTCACGAATTCAAATGGTTTGGATAGCAATCCGTGAAGATCCGTGTGGAAAACCGCCAGTACTCCATTGATCGCCACCATCAAAAAGGCAATCAAAATCGCTGGGATCAATGACGCAAATGCTTTGCTGACTCCATCGGGAACTCCTTCAGGCATCTGGATGGTGATCTTTCTTTTTACACAAAAACGATAGACTGACGTAGCAAGTACTGCAGTGATAATCCCGATGAAGATCCCTACTCCACTGAAGCGAGTGATCCAACCGCCTAAAGCGACCCCATTATAAACAATGGCGGTTTCGCTTTCTGACTGCAGCAATTGTGCCGCACCATCTGTGATATCGACTTGGACGATCGTCATTAAAAAGGCAAACAAACTTAATAACGCCCCTACAAAACTGCTCATAGTCAAATGCTCTTCTTTATGATAAATCTCAGTTAAATAATACCCTGTTGCTAAACAATAAAAAACAGCAATCGAGCCAACAGACATGGTAGTTACGACACTATAAAGTGGTGAAAATCGTAAAATCGTTTGTTCAAAAAAGCCAGCCAGTGGTGGAATGATTTGTGGTAAATTATTGATGATTAAAAAAATCGATCCGACGATCGTAAAAGGGACCGTAATGATCCCTGCTTGCATGATTGCGCGAATAAAGCGTAAATTCGCCAACTTATTCAAAGGCGGCATCAAACGCGTTTCTAAAAAGGTAAAAACACTTGTCATCGTTACTCCTCCAACGAAGGGATCGCCCCTTCTTCAATCAGCTTTTGATACCAATAAAAGCTGTCTTTTCTCACTCGTTTTTGTTCTTTTTCCTGTGCATCATTGCGATCCACGTAAATGAAGCCATACCGTTTTCGAATCCCCTCATGTACACTGATCAAATCAATGGCAGACCACGGACTGTATCCGATCAGATCCACCCCAGCATTGATCGCGGCTAAGCATTGGCTGATATGCTGCGATAAATAGTCGATGCGGTACGGATCATGAACCGTGCCATCTGCTTCTAGATGGTCTTCGGCCCCTAAGCCGTTTTCGGTAATGATGATCGGTAAGTGGTAACGATCATAAAGTGTTTGCAACGTCGTTTTCAGCCCCAAGGGATCGATGGTCCAATTGAAGGCATTTTTCTTCAAGAACGTATTGGTGAACCCTTTGTAAAAACCACGCTCCATAATGTCTTCACTTTGCTGATCGCTGATACCGTTCTTCATGTCCCCAGCTTCCGTCGGCTGCTCCACTGTCACTGTGGTGTAGAAGTTCATCGCGACAAAGTCAGGCTTAGCCCGTTCCATCAACGCCTTATCCTCCGGACCAAAGTCAATCGTGAGCCCATTTTGGTTCAAATAATCTTGAAAGACCGTATTGTAACGACCGAAGCAGGCGAAATCAAGGTACGCCCAGTTCCGGACACTGTTGAAATACAGCGCCGCTTGGTTGTCTTCTGGTCGACTAGTCGCCGCATAGACCAACGAAATATTCGGCACCGGTCCGATTTTGCCATTCGGTACGATTTCATGACACGCTTCGAAAGCATATTTTTCAGCGATCATCAGGTGATGAAATTGCTGGTATTTTTCTGATAATGGAATCTTTTTCCCTAATATTTTTTGATCCACCAACAGCATGATATTTGGTTCATTGATCGTCAGCCAGTGCGTCACTCGATCCCCATAGGCTGTAAACAGCGTTTTGGCGTATGCGGCAAATGCCTCAACGGTGCTGCGTTTTGTCCAGCCGCCTTCGTCTTCCAATGCTTGCGGCAAGTCAAAATGGTTCAACGTTACAAAGGGCTGAATGCCGTGTTTCAGCAATTCATCAATGACATCGCTGTAATGATCCAAGCCTTTTTGATTAATAGTACCGCGCCCTTCTGGAAAAATTCGCGACCAAGCGATCGAAAAGCGGAAAATTTTGATCCCCATTTCTGCTAACAAGGCGATATCCTCTTTGTACTGGTGGTAATGGTCGACAGCCACAGTAAAATCCGCGATCTTGTGGTTGTCTCTTGGACGAGTATCTTGGACACTCAGTCCCTTGCCATCGGTTTGATACGCTCCTTCGGTTTGGTGAGCGGAAATCGATGCTCCCCATAAAAAATCAGTTGGAAATGTTTGTTTCATATCGTACTCCTTATCCTAAATAAGATGCGTTTAACATCTTAGAATTATTGCTTGCATGGCAAAGACAATATTCTGAATTATCTCTTATTTTTCGCGGTAACGCAAAAAATAACTCCTGTCAAGTAAGACCCTTTTGAAGATGTGCTACTTAGACACAAAAAAAGCAAAGTCCAGTTTCCTAGACTTTGCTTATGATTTAGAAGTAGCAGCTTATTTTTGCTCTGCTTTATCTTCGTTCAATAGTGCTTTTCTTGAAAGGTTCACACGGCCTTGTTTGTCGATTTCTGTGACCTTCACTAAGATTTCGTCGCCTTCTTTGACAACGTCTTCTACTTTGTTGACCCGTTCGTTCGCAAGTTGTGAAATGTGAACTAAGCCGTCTTTGCCTTTGATCAAGTTGACAAACGCACCGAATTTTTCAACACGGACAACTTTCCCAAGGTACACTTCGCCAACTTTTACTTCTTTCGTCAATTCTTCAATGATCTTGATAGCTTTTTGGATCATTTCTGCATCAGCAGAAGCAATCGAAACTTTTCCGTCTTGATCAATATCGATTTTCACGCCAGTTTCATCAATGATGCCATTGATGGTGTCGCCGCCTTTACCGATTACATCTTTGATCTTCGCAGGATCGATTTGGATCATTTCGATCTTCGGTGCGTATTGGCTTAACTCTTCACGAGGAGCAGCCAATGTTGATGTCAATTCATTTAAGATTTCCATCCGTGCTTTTTTCGCTTGACTTAATGCTTCTGTCAAGATTTGTTCAGTGATTCCTTGGATCTTGATATCCATTTGTAACGCAGTGATCCCATCTTTGGTTCCAGCAACTTTAAAGTCCATATCGCCAAGGTGATCTTCTAAGCCTTGAATATCAGTTAAGATCGTGTAGTTTTCACCATCAGATACAAGTCCCATTGCGATACCTGCAACTGGTGCTTTGATTGGCACCCCTGCATCCATCAATGCTAAGGTTCCTGCACAGATACTTGCTTGAGAAGAAGAACCATTTGATTCTAATACTTCTGCAACGAGACGGATTGTGTAAGGGAAGTCTGTTTCATCAGGAATCACTTGTGCTAAGGCACGTTCGCCTAATGCACCATGACCGATTTCACGACGTCCTGGTGAGCCGGCACGACCAGTCGAACCAACAGAAAATTGAGGGAAGTTGTAATGGTGGATGAATCGTTTTGATTCTTCAACCCCTAATCCATCAATGATTTGGTGTTCGCCTAAAGGTGCTAATGTACAAGCAGACAATGCTTGGGTTTGTCCCCGAGTAAATAGACCAGAACCATGAACACGTGGCAATAAGCCAACTTCTGATGCCAATGGACGGATTTCGTCTAATTGACGGCCATCCGGACGAATCTTGTCGATGGTGATCAATTCGCGAACCACATCTTTTTCAAGATCTTCCGCGATTTGTTTCACTTCTTTCAAGAATTGTGCTTCCTCTTCATGTCCAGCAAATTTTTCTGCATACACTTCTTTCACTGTGTCTTTGACTTTATCGATCTCGTCTTCACGAGCCAATTTTTCTTCAGTCATAACAGCAGTTTTCATTGTTTGGTAGTAGCCGTCGAAGATTTCTTTTTTCAAGTCAGCATCTACTTGTAACAATTTGACTTCCATTTTTGGTTTGCCCACAGCTGCGACAACTTCTTCTTGGAAGGCAACCAATTCTTTGATAGCATCAAAACCGAATAATAACGCACCTAACATGTCTTCTTCAGAAACTTCCTTCGCGCCTGATTCAACCATGTTGATAGCTTTTTTCGTTCCAGCTACTGTCAATTCGATATCAGTTTGTTCTGCTTGTTCTACTGTTGGATTCAAGACGTACTCACCATTGACCCGACCAACATCAACACCAGCGATCGGTCCGTCAAACGGGATATCTGAAATAGACAATGCTAAAGAAGAACCTAACATTGCCGCCATTGCTGGCGTACAATCTTGTTCAACACTCATTACGATGTTTGTTACTTGTACTTCGTTACGGAAACCTTCCGCAAACATTGGACGGATCGGACGGTCAATCAAGCGGGCAGTCAAGGTTGCTTCCGTACTTGGACGTCCTTCCCGTTTGATAAAGCCACCAGGTACTTTCCCTACGGCATACATTTTTTCTTCGTAATTGATTGTTAATGGGAAAAAGTCGGTATCTTTTGCTTCCTTAGATGCAACCGCTGCACTTAGGACAACCGTATCGCCATAACGAACCAATACAGCTCCGTTTGCTTGTTTGGCTAATTGGCCAACTTCTACTTCTAATGGGCGGCCGCCCCAAGTTGTTTTGAATACTTGTTTTTCTGTCATGTTCTGCTCCTTTTCATCGGATCCCAGCAAGTCACTACTAAACAAATGAAAAAGTCGGAATGTCGTTCCGCTGCTTTCATTTGGTTAGTAGGATGCTGCTTACAAGGACCCAAAATTCTTTTTGGCTGCGCTTTTTGATTCACCAGTCAAAAGGCCGCTCTTTCGGTGTTTCACTTTTTAGATGGCTCGAGCTTACCTGTCAGACTGCATCAGCTGTTTTAGCCGACACTGCAGTCGCAGTGATTCCGCTGCTTGGTCACTACGCTCGTTTTCCTCGCCTAGTAGGTTTCATCATCTGCTCTGTGCGGCTTGCGCCGCCCAGTCGCAGTGATTCCGCTGCTTGGTCACTACGCTCGTTTCCCTCGCCTAGTACTATTCATCATCTGCTCTGTGCGGCTTGCGCCGCTCAGTCGCAGTGATTCCGCTGCTTGGTCACTACGCTCGTTTCCCTCGCCTAGTACTATTCATCATCTGCTCTGTGCGGCTTGCGCCGCTCAGTCGCAGTGATTCATAGCAAAAAAGTGAGATTCGGGTTGAACCTCACTTTTCTTTGTTTGATTAACGACGTAATCCTAAAGCTTGGATTAATTCGCGGTAACGTTGTACGTCTTTTTGACGTAGGTAAGCTAATAAGTTACGACGATGTCCAACTTTTTTCATCAACCCACGGTATGAATGGTGGTCTTTTTTGTGCATACGTGCATGTTCGTTCAAATGGTTGATTTCTTCTGTTAAAACAGCGATTTGAACTTCTGGAGAACCAGTATCTCCTTCATGACGTGCAAATTTGTTGATGATTTCGTTTTTGCGTTCTTTTGAAATTGCCATGTTTTTCACCTCTTTTTCTTTTTCCCCTGCGACTGAGTAAAACGTTGGTGATTCGTTAAACCAAGTAACAGGTACTGTGCTTTTCACACGTAATTACTTTACTTGATTCTAAGGAAAAAAGCAAGTTTATCTACCTATTCTTTTCGTTTCTTTTGAAAGCTCCTCCAAAACTTATGTTATACTTAGGATACTACTCTATCTAAAGGAAGTGTAAGGATGAGCGTTCTTTCCCGAATCGAGAGCATGAAAAATGAATTATCGCTTTCTGAGAAGAAACTCTTCGCATTCATGGAGGCCAATCCTGAAAAAGTGCCGTCGATGACTGCGAGTCAATTAGCAGAAGCCACTGGGATCAGTGCACCGACTGTCGTACGCTTTGCGAAAAAAACCGGCTTTGCTAGTTTGACAGATTTAAAAATACAATTATCTGCGGAATCCGGCTTGCGCCAAAATGCCAATGAAAACTTGGGCTATGCCGATGTTGAATTAAATGAGCCCTTTCATGCCATCACATCTAAATTAAGCCACAATGCACAGGTGACTATGAATGAGACGGCCCAATTGTTAGAAGAACAGCTGATGTTGGCTGCCGCTGAACTGATCGCGACTCGTGAGCGAATCTTTGTCTGCGGGATCGGTGCTTCTTCATTGATCGCACAAGATATCCAACAAAAATGGACCCGTTTAGGCAAAATCGTCGTGTTTGAAAATGACTACAATCTCTTGTTGCCGCAACTCGTCAAAAACGAGAAAAAAAGTCTCCTCTGGGTCATTTCCAACAGTGGACACACGCCTGAGATGGTTCACTTAGCAGAAATCGTTAAAAATCTTGGCGTCCCGATTCTGTCACTCACCCGATTTGGCAGTAATCCGTTAACAAAGTTGGCGGATGTTCCCCTGCAAGTGTCCCGTTCCAAAGAAGCCAACCAACGTAGTGCTGCTACGAATTCGATTATCGCCCACCTATTGGCGGTCGATGTCCTTTTCTATGTCTTTTTAAGCAAGAATGAAAAGCTGGCACGCAATATCTATGCCTCACGCCAAGCCATTGCCGATTTTCGTGAGAAGTATTTATAAAATATTCATAGCCAAAGAAGTCCGCAGGAAAGTTTTCCTGCGGTATTTTTTCTTCTAAGGACACTTTGATCAATCAAGGGCATTCTTGGCAGCTACTTCTGCCAACCAAAAACTGGACGCTTTGGGATAACGCTTGAAGCCATTTTTCAAATCCACTCGATAAAACCCATAACGGTTTTTATATGCATTCAACCAGCTCCAGCAATCCATAAAGGTCCACATATGGTAACCGAAACAAGGAGACCCGTCTTCGATTGCATGATGCAGCTGACGCAAATGGTCTTCAACAAAGGCGATCCGATACGTATCATTGACCTGCCCCGTGGCGTCCATGAACCGTTCTTCCTCAGATACCCCCATGCCATTTTCGGAAACAAACCATGGCATGTTTTGATAGTCATTCTTTAGACGCATCGCGATATCGTAAATCCCTTCTGGATAGATTTCCCAGCCGCGATGAGGATTGATTTTTTTCTCTGGCCAATCGTACCCACGAAATAACTGACGTGGCTCAAAGGGACCGGATGCTGCCTTCTGCGGAAGTGGTGCTTGGATCCGCAACGGTTGATAATAATTGCAACCAATAAAATCTACGGTATTTTCGCGAAAAATTTCCTCATCTGTTGCTTCATATTCAGGGGACAATTGATGCTCCTTGAATAAGCTCGTTAGCTTTTCAGGAAATTGTCCATAAACGACACTGTCCAAAAAACTGCGAATATACAAGAGATCTGCCCATTCAGCGGCTTCTCGATCAGCCGCTTCTTGACTTTTTGGATAAACAGGTGACAAATTCAAGATGATACAGATTTCTCCATCAGGAAGTGCGATTTTACGAAACTCGGCAACTGCCTTCGCATGGGCTAACAAGGTATGATAACCTACTTGAATTGCCCGCTTGAAATCACGCGCTTGCGGCCAATGAGCATCTCCGTAATACCCACATTCAATATGCACCAATGGTTCATTAAAGGTCGCCCATTTTTTCACTAAATCGCCAAATTGTTCAAAAGCAGTTTTTGCATAAAATGCAAAATGGTCCACGGATTCCCGCGCCTCCCAGCCTCCTTTTTCCATCAGCCACCAAGGCATGTCAAAATGAAACAAATTAATGATCGGTTCGATGCCTTGATCCAGCATTTCCTGAAAATATGCCCGATAAAACCGGACTGCCGTCTGATTCAATGTTTTTCCATCTGGTAATAAGCGGGTCCATGCAATCGATGTCCGATAGGAATTCAAGTTCATGGCCTTCATGTTTGCTACGTCTTCCCGGTATTGATAGTAGGTATTTGAGGTGTCGCTTGGTCCGACACCATCGTAAAAGCGTGACGGCTCCAACTCAAACCATTTGTCCCATGTAGAGGGACTTTTGCCGTCAACCACTGCGGCCCCCTCGGTTTGCGGTGCTGACGCGGCCGCTCCCCATAAAAAGTTTTTTGGAAAGTGAATCATTCTTTTGCTCCTTTCTGAATTACCTGCCACGTGCGGTCAGGGTTGGACCGTTGAAATACAAATCGATACTGCTGACCTGCTGTTTCGACTTCCAGACAAAACGATGTTGTTTCTTCCAAGGAAATTGCCAGCTGCTGCAATGATGCTTCACCGATCACGAGTTGAAAAGTTGCTTGTCCTTGACTAGGCACCCATACTTTTTGAAAGCCGCATAAGACTTTTTTCCTCGGCACATATGCTTTTGTATACTCTTTTAGATAGCATTGGACCACTTCTTTACCAGACACAGTAGAATGATTTTCAAGTGTGCCACTGACGATAATGCCTTCCCCTGCATATTCAGCCGAAACCGAGCTGCAAATAAAAGAGGCATAACTAAGACCATAACCAAAAGAATATACTGGTGCGCCTTTTTGATCGAGGTAGTCTTTTTGAAACGCTGTGTTTCGATAATTATAACAGACAGGCAGTTGTCCAACTGTATCAGGAATAGAAACTGCTAATTTCCCACTAGGTACCGCTTCACCAAAAAGAATCCGAGCAATCGCTTCCCCTCCATATTGGCCGGGATAGCCAGCGTAAAGCACCCCATCGAACAAGTCTTGCAAAGGAGCTAAGCAATGCGGTCGACCGGAAATCACGATCCCAATCAGCGGCTTTTTACTCTTCTTCAACGCAAACAGTAAATCCAACTGGCATTGCGGCAAATCGAGGGTAGCCAAGTCGATATTTTCTCCACTGGTCATTTCCTGAGATCCCCTTAAGGCGGCACCGTTTTTGTCAAAATCCGTTGTGAAATCACGGGCACTGGAGCCGCCGATCGTCACTAAGATGACATCCGCTGTTTCTGCAATCTGACAGGCTTGCCTTCGTTGAGCCAGTGTGCCACTAGAGATTTCGCAGCCTTTCTCGTAGAAGAAGTCAGCTTGATGCGTACTTAAACTGGTCAAACCTTCCCAAAGGGTCGTACATGTTGTTTCTTCCTTGAATGGCGTATAATCCCCCAGCTGATGATAGAGCTGTTTAACGTGAGGACCGATGACGGCAATCTTTTGTCGCGTTTTCTTCAAAGGCAAAATGCCATTGTTCTCTAGTAAAACAATCGATTCTTCCGCCAATTTCAAGGCAACTTGTTGCGCCTTTTCTTTACGGGGCAATGAAACATGGGGCGTTGCTTCTTTAAACAAGCCAAGTTTTTCTTTCAAAAGAAGCACACGGCGGACTGCATCATCGATCGCCGTTTCCGCAATCAGCCCCTCAAGGACAGCTTCTTCTAACACTGGGAAAACTTCATCCCATAAACTAACATCCACACCGCTGGTCAAGGATTTGGCGGCCGCTTGCGGGCGGCTCCCCAGCCAGTCAGCAATCCGATCCAGCCCGCACCCATCGGCCATCACAATTCCCGTAAAGCCACTTTCTTCTCGTAAAACCTCTTGTAACAAATAAGCATTAGCATGGCAAGGAACACCATCTAGATCATTGTATGCAGCCATACACCCCAAGGCCCCAGCAGCAATCCCTGCTTTCATTGGTGGCAGATGGATCTCGCGGAATTCCCGATCACCGATTGCCACTGGCCCTGCATTGTGTCCCCCCATTCCTGCACCTTGGGCAGCAAAGTGCTTCAATACCGCTAAAACGTTCTGCTTTTCTATCGTTGTTTTTGATCCTTGTAATCCTCTGACGGCCGCTTTGGTAAAGCTGCTGGTTAAAAACGGATCTTCACTGAAACATTCTTCAGTTCGCCCCCAACGCGGATCTCTAGCAATGTCCAATGCGGAAACCAAGCCAACATGGGCTCCTTTTGCCCGAATCTCTTGAGCAGTGATAGTTTGGGCCGCTTGATACAGCTCTGGATTCCAACTAGAACCAACACTAAAATTGACCGGAAACGTCGTCGCTTCTAAACCTTGGTGCCCGTGAGGACACTCTTCACTGAGAAGGGCCGGAATCCCCAGCCGAGTGTGCTCCTGCAAATAAGTTTGAATCATAAGGGACAGCTCATAGGACTCCGTGGTCGTCAGGCCTGTTTGCTGATTTCTACCTGACCAAGGATCAGCTCGAAACACGCCGTAAATCCAGCCAAGACTGCCAAAACGAGCTACTTCTTTTTTAAAGGTTTCAGTCAACATAATTTTTCCGTTAGTTTTTTCATAAACTTCCCAACCATACAGACGCTGATTCAGCTGGCCGATTTTTTCTTTCAACGTCATTTGCCGTAAAAGTGTCTCAATCATATGCTTCTCCATTTCTATTTAGTCTTCTAAATAAAGCATGATGGTCTGGATCTCAAAAGGCTGGAAATGGATTGTGATGCTTTGGGCATCCAGCGGCTCGACCGGCAGTTCAGCGACGGTTTCTTCCAAAAGATTCGTTAAAACCGCTTTTTTGATTCTTTTTTGGCAACGCAATTGACAGGCGGTGGTTTGATTGTGATATTCATACAACCGCACGATCAGTGCCTCTTCATCTTCGGCTTTTTTCACCGTATCCAGCAAGACATTCTTTTGATCGACTGCTAGAAAAGCTTCTGCTGATAGTTGTGGCACACTTGGAACGGTTAGAACGGGAACATTCAATGCCAAAGCTTCTTCCATCGTTTGCGCGTCTTGCCAAGTCCCTTCGTGGGCGTACAAGGAGTAGGTAAACTCATGAAAGCCTTGATCCGCTTCTGGATACGGATCGATCGGCGATTTGATCAAAGAAAGCCCGATCTTTTGATAATCCGTATTGAACCCATATTTCGAATCTGTCAAAATACTAACCCCATAATTTCCTTCTGAGAGATCAACCCATTTTTGACCACAGCTCTCAAAACGTGCTTGGTCCCATGTCGTGTTTTGATGCACAGGTCGTTTTACCTGCCCGAATTGAATATCAAACGTTGCTTCCAATGTGTTAACATCAATCGGCATCAATGCCTTTAACAGCAGTTGATGCTGGTGCCAATCAACCGCTGTTTCAAAATCGATTCTTCCCGTGCCATGGTAAAAATGCAGCCATTGCGTAATAAAAGAATCTTCAAACTGACGTTTGATCTTCAAGGTATCGCGAATCTCCCCTTGCTCAACAACCTCAGCTGAGAGAACTTGCTTCACAGGATAAGGCTTCTTCTGGTAATAAATATCAATGTCCCACGCATCATAATCCATTGGCAGATCTTCGTAAGCCACTAACTGATTCAACCGCTCGCCTTTTGGCACGATTTCTCGCTGCTGCCGTTTGTCAAATAAAGAGATGATGTCAAAGTGTTCGTCAAAAATCACTTTAAAATCAACCGTTTCAAACGATTCCTCCAGCCGCATTGCCACTTGCTTTGATTGAGGCACAGCTGAGACAGGGGTCAGTGTTTTGCAGCTCAATCCAGCCATGGCGGGAATTTTGACTAAGAGCCGGTCATCATAGGTCCGCTGAGTCAGGTAAGCTTCTTTGATCCCTGTCTGATCGTCTAAATAGACCAGACCCGTCCGCTCTTGTCCCAGCGGATTAAAGACATGCCATGACGTAGCTTCGGCTGCTTGCACCGCTGGAAACAAAGTTTCGATCAGCTTGCAGCCTTTATCAAAGAGCTGTTGATACTCTTGATCCGTCTGATCATAAACTTCTTTGATCGAGCTTCCCGGCAGAATGTCATGGAATTGATTAAATAGCAGCTGTTTCCAAAGTTGTTCTAATTCAGCTTGCGGATAACGATTGATTGCACAAATACTATAAAGTTTTTCAATCGTCTGTAAGAAAAATTCTCCTTGGCGATTGGCCTTCTTGTTTTTGCCAATCGAAGTCAGTGTTCCACGATGGTATTCAAAGTACAATTCGCCGTACCAGACCGGGCCAGGTTTTTCCTTAAAAGAATCTGCCAGTCGATCAAAAAAGCCCCCCACATGATTGCCAGTAATCGTCGGCATATCTGGCAGTGTCTTTTGCAGCCGTTTCTGGACTTCTAGCATCTCTTTCGTCGGGCCTCCGCCACCGTCACCGTACCCATAGGCAATCAAAATTTCGTCGTGCTGATCTTTTTGCTGATAACGTTCAAAACTCCCCTTAATCGTATACGGATCTAGCAATCCATTATACGTCGTATAATAATCTCTTGGACTGTATCCTTCACTGATGGTGGTAATAAAATGCGTCAAAACGCGGCTGCCATCAATTCCTTGCCAATAGAAGGAATCATAAGGAATTTGATTGAACTGGTTCCATGACAGCTTCGTCGTCATAAAGTAGGGCGTATTTGTTTTGCGTAAAATTTGCGGCAAGGCGGCTGAATAACCAAAGACATCCGGTAGCCATAAGATGCGGCTATCGACTTGAAATTCCTCTTTCATAAACCGTTTGCCATAAAGGATCTGACGAACCAGCGATTCCCCTGAAGTCAAATTGCAATCTGCTTCCACCCACATCGCCCCGTCAACTTCCCATCTTCCTTCTCGAACTTTTTCTTTGATTGCAGCGTAAAGTTCAGGATAATGTGTTTTCATGGAGAGATACAGTTGTGGTTGGCTTTGAAAAAACGTGTAATCTGGATACTCCTCCATCAATTTCAAGACCGTCTGGAAACTGCGCTCACCTTTTTCAATTGCTTGCTGTGCCGTCCAAAGCCACGCCAGATCGATGTGGGTATGGCCGACAGCCGTCACTTTTTGTTTTGGTGTATGCGCTGGTAAGTAACATGACGCAAGCAGCTGCTTTGCTTTTGCGAGACTTTCATAGAATGCCGCTGAGTAGGGCGTACGAAAATCCAAGACATTGGCGACTTGACCAAGGACTTGTTGATAAAATGCTTCGTCACCGCCAAAGGCACGAATGGCACGCCAACTATCAAACAGCGTATAAAAATCAAACCAGAGTTCATTGACGACAGGATCCAATGCCAATAAGTTGATATGCAGTGGGAATGGTTTATCGGAACGGCCCGAGAACAGATCAATCTTCAGTTTGACTGCTTTTTGTTGATATCCTTCAGCCAAAGTGACCTCTCGATGATTGACATCGATAGCTTGGACATAGGTATCGTCCAAATAAATTTTGATTTGGGGATTGGTGGTGTTGTCCCACTCTGAGAGGCTTGAATAGACTTGTAAGACACAAGGATTCCCTACCCAATCATTGGGAACTTGAAAGCTGCCTTTCAGCTGATAATAGGTGTTTTTTTCTCCGAAATAACTCCCTTGCTCATACGGTACCCAATCCTCTTGTTTTAAAAAAAGCGGGTCTATTGGCTGTTGATAGCGTACACGGTACTGTTTTAATTTGTAGAAAATTTTTCGGATGCGTTCAAACTCGTAAGGCTGCATAACTCTCATTTTTCTTTTGACTCCTCTATCTATTTTTTGAAAAAAAACGGGTGGAGATTGATTGTCTCGACCCGTTTCTCTTATCGTATGATATTAGTTTGCTTTCCAGCGGTCATAGGCCGTTTGATAGACTTCGACATATTCGTCAATGCCCATTGCTTCGATCGTTTTCACATAATCGTCCCACTTGTCTAATGGCTCGACACCTGTGATAAACTTCGCTTCCATTTGTTCTACATAAGTTGTCAAATCAGTGGCAGTGGCTGCTACTTTGTCATTTTCTTCAATCGTTAAATACAGTAGCGGGAATGGTACTTCAGCGATGTCTTCCATCTTTTCTGCCGTTTCTTGTGCAACCCAATCACTAAAACGAGTATCTGGTTCTTCATCAGCCGTTTTGCGGATATGGTATTCACCTGTTGTATCAATGACAATGTTTGGTGTAGTCAATCCATATGCCGGCGTGATTTTGCCGCGTTCGTCTTCCGTGTTGTCTGTATCAATGCCATCCACATAAACCCGGACTTTTTCGCCATCCGCATTTTCTTGGTACTCCCAAAGAACACCTTCTGGCCCTTGTTCAATATATTTTGTGCCTTCTTCCGAATAGAAGTAATCCACCCAACGCATGGAAGCTTCTGGGGAAGGATTGACATTGGTCAATGCAAAAGTTCCCCGAGAGATTCGTGGACTGCCAGGAATCTTGGCTTCTGGTGCCCATTCAGAGGTCAACGGTTGGAACATCGGATCGTTCATCGCCTCTGCCTCACTGCGACCAGTAGTAAAGAAGCTGAAATAGTAGGCAAAAAGCCCTAGTTGATTGTTTTCACCCTTCGCTTTTTTCTGCTCATCTGACTGTCCATAAACTTCTTTATCCAGCAAGCCTTCATCGTAAAGTGTATTCATGTATTCCAAGAATGCTTTGTAGTTTTCTGATGTCGGTGTGTAGGAGACCACATCATCGTCCACTTGAATCCCGCGAGTCCGTAAGCCAAAGGCGGCCATCAACCAAACACGTGTCGAGTTCATATCGACATCCGTCAATGGAATCTCGTCTGCTTGACCATTTCCGTTAGGATCTTCGTCTTTGAAACGCGTCAACAATTCTTGCAGTTCCTCTGTGGTTTTCGGCAGTTCTGATACACCTAAATTATCTAGCCACGTGCCGTTGTACCACATCGGGCCTTGCCACCAGATTGAAGTCGCATTCCGAGAGATCATTGGTAAGGAGTAAATGTGCCCATCTGGCGTGGTGATCGATTTTAAAATAGAAGGATCTTCTTGCGTCAGTGCATAAAGATTTGGCATGATTTCTGGCGTGATATACTCCTCTAAGGGAAGTAAAATCCCTTGTGAACCGTAATCGATCTCCATCGAAGCAGTCAGTGCTTGCGAACCAGCACCGTAAACGATATCCGGCAAGTCGCCGGAAGCAAAGGCTAAGTTCAGTTTCGTACTAAAGTCAGCCGATGGCGGTGTCGTATAAGTCAGTTTGATACCGGTTTTTTCTTGGTAATCCTGTAGCGTCGGCATGTCTTCCCACTCGGCCATTCCCACACCTGGTGCCATGATATTCAAGGTCAGCTCTTCGCCTTCTTTGATGATTGGAAATTGGCTGTCATGATTGATAGCAACCTCTTTCTTTTCTCCAGTTCCCTCATCTGAAGAATTGCCGCAGGCACCCAAGACGAGGGTACTGCATAAAGCGACACCCGCCATTCCTAAAAGTTTCTTTTTTAATCCCATTTTCTTCCTCCTTTGATTTTTTTATCCTTTAATTGAACCGACCATCATGCCCTTGACAAAATACTTTTGTAAGAACGGATAGACGATGATTACCGGTAACGAAGAAACGATCATGACACCGTACTTGATGACTTGAGCGAGTTGCTGTTTGCTATATAGCATGTTCGCCATTTCTGAAGTCACATTGCTGACGGTATTTGAAGACATATCTTGAAGAATCAAAATTTCTCTTAAAATCATCTGCAGCGGGTACATCGATCGATCAGAAAGATAGATCAATGCGTTAAAGAAGCTGTTCCAATGTCCGACGCCATAGAACAAAGCCATTACCGCAATGATCGGCGTTGATAATGGTAAAACGATCTGCATGAATAGACGAAAATCGGAACAACCATCCACAATCGCTGCTTCTTCCATCTCTCGCGGAATTGTGGATTGAAAAAACGTTCGTGTGACAACCACATTGTAAACCGAGACGGCCCCTGGAATCACCAGTGCCCAAACGGTATTCAGCATACCTAAGCTGCGAATCAGCAAATAGCTGGGAATCAAGCCACCAGACAGGAACATGGTAACCAGCATAAAATTGGTGAAGGCCCGTCGCCCATAAAAATCTTCTCGCGATAACGCATAGGCACAAGGCAAGGTTACCAAGAGATTGATCGATGTTCCTAACACTGTATAGTAGATCGTGTTCAAATAGCCACGCCAGATACTGCTGTTGCCCAATAATGTTCGATAGCCTTCGAAGGTGATTCCTTTTGGTAAAAGCCACATTTCACCTGAGTTTACCAGATGCGGATTTGAGATCGAAGCGCTGACGATATAGATCAGCGGATATAAAACGATCAGCAATGAAATTGCTAAAAACACATAAACAAAGATCAAAAAGATTTTATCAGCACGGGTATCTTTTATTAAAGAAGTTGTTTTCACTTTTGGTCCTCCCTCCTACAATAGACTAGAATTGCTTAAACGTTTGGCAATATGATTGACTACGATCAACAAAACTGAATTGATCAATGAGTTAAATAGGCCGACTGCCGCAGCAAAACTGTACTGCGCATCTAACAGCCCTTGCTGGTAAACAAAGGTCGCAATCACATTCGAGGATTGCATGTTCAAAGGATTCTGCATCAAGATGATTTTTTCAAACCCAACTGACATCAAGCTGCCGAAGCTCATGATCAATAAGATCACCATCGTGGGCATGATCGTTGGAATATTGATATACCAAACGCGTTGCAGACGAGAAGCGCCATCGATCGTTGCCGCTTCGTGCAGTTGCGTATCGACTCCAGATAGAGCTGCCAGATAAATCACAGACCCCCATCCCGTTCCTTGCCAAACTCCGGACAGGACATAAATCGTTTTAAACCAACGAGGATTGGTCATAAAGCTGATCCGCTCGAAACCCAAAAATTCTAATAGGTGATTGATGATCCCTGTTGAGGGAGATAAGAAAGCAATGACCATACCAACCATGACCACCACAGCAATAAAGTTTGGGGCATAGGTGACTGTTTGGGTAATCTTTTTAAACGGGCCGTCTTTGATCTCATTCAAAGCCAATGCCAGGATGATCGGCAGCGGAAAACCGACAACCAATGAATAGATACTGATTCCTAAAGTATTTTTGATGAGTTCCCAAAAATAATAGGAATCGAAGAAACGTTGAAAATGTTTAAATCCAACCCAAGGACTTCCCAAAATCCCTAATGAAGGCATATAATCCTTGAATGCAATAATGATTCCATACATCGGTCCATAAGAGAAAATCAAAATAATCAAAAATGCTGGCAACACAAACAAGTACAATTGCCGATTTTTCTTGATCTTCATTTTTATATCTTGTTTCTTTGTTTTAGGTACTGAAACGGTTTGTCTGATTGGCGCTGTTTCCATTCTTCCTCCTCCTTGCTTGGTGTTAGCCTTATCATGAATTGTATTCGCTTTCAAATCAATGTGTATTTTTTTCCCTATGTGTCGAAACGCGAATCCCAACTGCCCCAACGTTCGGCTGACTGATATCCGACCATAAGAGGTACGGTTCGGTAGCGTTTTTATAGAATGGTAACGCTTTTTTAGTGGCTAGATCAATTAGCTCGTCTTCTTCAGTTGCGCCAATCTCTGTTAAAGGAATCTGTTCGCAAGCGCCTGCAGCGATACTGCGAAATGCAAAATGAGCCTTGCCCTCTTTTTGATAGGTCAAATGCCATTCATTTGGCCAAGCTATTGGGTTCGCCCGCGTTTCATAGATACCTTCACCATATAGCGCCAACCAATTGCCGATTTCTTCTAAGCGTTGGGTCTCTTCGAATGTAAATTCGCCATCAGGTGTTGGGCCGACACCTAAAATCAAATTTCCCCCTTTGCTGACTACCTCAATCAAGGTTTCCAGCAGTTCTTGGCTGCTCTTGAAGGTATCATTCGGCACATATCCCCAATCATTCCCAATCGGGATATTGCTTTCCCAAACTTTTTTAGGAATTTCTGCTAATGCAGGAATTTTGCGTTCTGGTGTCACATAGTTTTCATGACGGCCACCCATCATTCGATCAACGATGATCAATTCCGGCTGTTTCTCACGTGCAATCTCAGCTAAACGATCCATTTGTAGGTCTTCTTTTCCTTGCCCGCACCAACCGGCATCTAGCCAAAGAAAATCGACTTTTCCGTAATTGGAAGTAATCTCTACAATCTGACGATGCACAAATGACACATAGCGCGCCCAGATTTCTGGGTGAAGGTGGGTGTCATAGCTGGCATGACGGCCTTTGACGGTATCATCATCCAACCAGTAAAAAGGAGAATACCAGTCAGCTTTAGAATAGTAGGCTCCTGTTGCAATCCCTGCTTCTTGAAACGCCGTAAACACTTCTTGTAAAATGTCGCGTTTAAAGGGACTTAATTTCCCGCCGATTTTAAACTCTGACTCCATTGTGTTAAACATCGAAAACCCATCATGATGCTTTGTTGTGAATAAACAGTACTTAAATCCCGCCTTCTTACAGATCTTGGCCCATTTACGGGTATCCAGCTTCTTCGGCTCAAATTGATTAATCAACTGCCAATAATCCAAACGCAGTGCTTCGATAGTTTCTCGATAGGGCTGGTTTTCTCTAGCCCATTCATCTTTTTCAGATAATTGCCATGATTCAACGATCCCCGCTTCAGCATACAGCCCATAATGGAAGATTACTCCGAATTTCAAGTCTTGAAACCATTCCAGACGCTGCTTGAGCATTTCTGTTTCCGGGACCCACGCTGCTTGCTCTCTCTCCTTGGCTTCTTCAATATCGCCGCGAATTTTTGTCATACATTTGCACTCCTTTCTTTGCTCTAAATGTAAGCGAAAAAAAGTCCATCTAACAATATGTAACTTTTTTCACTGTGTTAAACCAAGCAAGAGCGTTTGCAAAATTTGTAATGAAGAAAGCTTCCTTCCATAAAAACGTGAGGAGAAATAAAGCGGGTCAAACATATTTGCTGTGTTTTTCCTGTATGGGATGTGTGATTTTTTCATCCATGCCCATTATCCATGGATCAATGGTACGATAAGGACAACAATTAAAGCGGATACAAAATGGTTATCCGTAAGAAAGTGAGGATTTTATGAAACAATCCAATGGTCTTTATCATGTTTCCTATCAAGTCGGTGAATGGCTCCTCCATTGCCTAAAATTGCAGTTTCTTTGGTTTTATTGGGTATTTCGATATGGGATATTTTTAGGCATTTTCCCTGCCACCGCTACGATTATCCAAGCTTTTTTCAACAGTTTCCAAAAAAAGGAACGCCCAGCGGCTTTGAAGCCTTGGTTCAGAACTGTCGTGAAAAAAAATTTCCGTCGCGCCAATCAATTAGGAGCCATGCAAGCGAGTTTGCTGCTTTTCTTATGGCTAGAATTGCGCATCTCTAGTACCTTTATCCAAAATAGCTTGATTCACTTTTTTTTGCTGCTGTTGTTTATCAGTGCCCTTTTGATCAGCTTGTATCTGCTGCCAGTGTATTTGCGTTATGACTTGACCCTTCTTCACTATTTTAAACAAGCGGTATTATTGATGGTTATCAGTATTCCCCAAACGATTGCGATGATTTTGGGAATCTTAGTAACTACAATCATTTTGACTTTTTTACCGATTTTATTAGTCATCGGCTTTGTTCCTTTTTTCCTTTTTCCAAATAGTTGGTTCTCTTTTCAAGCGATCCAACGTTCAGAATCATTGCTGATAAAAGAAACTTAAGAAGGGACGTTCGTAATGAAAGACATTTTTATCCAAAGTAATGAAAATCTTGATGATTTTTTTAGTAACATACTACCGGAACTAGCGTTGCGAGAATCACCGCAAGGGCATCCATTACAGCTGATTCAACGGCCCGGTTCTCTGAAAATTTGCCACGGTCCGCTAGCAACAATCATTTACTATCAAGAAAAGGCCCATTTATTTCGGGCATTAACTTTATGGGTGCATGAAGACCGCCCAGTCTATGTCTTAGAAGAACAGCCGCATTTTGAAGCAATTGGACCAATGATCGATCTGTCCCGCAATGCAGTAATGACCGTTGAAAAACTGCAACGCTTTATTCTATTGACAAGCAAGATGGGGCTTAATCGTCTCACGCTTTATATGGAAGACACTTATGAAATTCCAGAGTATCCTTATTTTGGTCATTTACGAGGCCGTTATACACAAGGTGAGTTAAAGAAGCTTGATAGCTACGCGCAAGCTATAGGTGTAACTTTGATTCCGGCGATTCAAACATTGGCACACTTAACGAATCCCTTAAAATGGGGATTTGCTAAAAACATTCGGGACACGGAAGATATTTTACTGGTGGGAGAAGAAGAAACATATACCTTTTTGGAAGCAGCGATCTGTTCGATCCGTTCGTGTTTTTCGACGGATCAGCTACACATTGGCATGGATGAAGCACACCAATTGGGGAAAGGAAGATATTTGGTATTGCACGGTTTAAAAGACCGTTTCTCGATTATGGCCGAACATCTGCAGCGGGTAGCTGCGCTTTGTCAAAAAGTGGGTTTTAAGCCGATGATGTGGAGCGATATGTTTTTTAGGATCGGTGCACCTACTGGTGATTATTACGATCCAGACGTGTGTTTTCCCACAGAATTGTTTGCTGACCTTCCTGCTGTCAAAATGGTTTACTGGGATTATTACCACCATGATCATGCCTCTTATCAGCGAATGTTTGCGAAACATCGGGAATTAAAACAGCCGATCGCCTTTGCTGGAGGTATCTGGACTTGGAACGGTTTGGCGCCGAACTATGGCAAGAGTTTCGCCACCATGCGTCATGCCTTGCAAGCCGCCAAAGAAAACGATGTTCAGGAAGTTTATGCCACACTTTGGGGCGACGACGGAGCCGAAACACCGCTGATTGCTGCGCTATTAGGTTTGCAATATTTCAGTGAAGCGCAGTTTGGAAACGACCTTTCGTTAGAGAAATTAAATGAAAAATTCCAGCTCTTTCACGAGTCAGTTAGTAGCGATTTCTTGCTGCTTGATCGTTTTGATCAAACTGCAGGTGTACCAGAAAACAATCCTCACGGAGAAAACCCCAGCAAGCTACTGCTCTACCAAGACTTGCTGTATGGTTTGTATCAGGAAAACTTAACCGATCTTTCTTTAGCATCCCACTATCAAACATTGGCTCAAGAGTTGGCAGCTGTGAAATCAACACGGGACACACAAACGATGTTTGCCTTTTATCAGCAGCTGGCTGATGTTTTGGCACAAAAAGCTTGTATTACCGACCAAATCACCAGTGCCTATAAAAGCAAGGACTTCACGGAATTGCGCCAAGCAGTCGATGAGCTCAGTGTCTATAAATCCGCCTTGCAATCCCTTTATGAAGCCCATCGTAAAGTCTGGTTTGACTGGAATCGACCTTTCGGTTTTGAGAGTATCGATCTGCGCTACGGCGCCTTGCTGATGCGCTGCGACACGACACTCTGGCGGCTTACTGCCTTCTTGGACGGGGAGCTCGATACTTTGGAAGAATTGGCTCAACCGTCCTTACCAATGGTGACCCCTTTCAGCGGCAACACTTCTGTGGGTCGCAATTTATTTCATGGAATCTATAGTGCGGGGAAAATTTCTGATGTTTAAAAGAAGGAGTGAGAAATTATGAAAACATCCTTGCTGCGCCGAACCATCATCGTGAGTTTGCTGGCTGTTGTTAGCCTATTCTTTCTCTATTTTCTAACAACCGATTCTTCTGCTCCAGTTCATGCCCAACCTTCAGAAAAACTGGAGATGACAGGTAATATTACAAATCAAGCAGCGGCGGAGGCTTGTTTGGCAGTGCTGAAAGAAAATTTACAAGCAGCCTCTGACCAAGATGCGACAGCTTATGCCGCCACGCTCGTGGCAGCGGCGCGAGCAGAGACGAGCCAAGAATTGGCTGCTTTTTTTGCAGAAGAACAGCTGCAGCACACGCTGCTTTCTTTTGAAGTCGTTAAACAAGAGACAGGATCCATGCTGGTCGCGGCGCAGCAGAAAACGATCAGCCCAAAAGATTCTTCCTACCGTGATCACATCACAGAGGCTTACCATACTTTCGTTAAGGAAGCAGATGGCTGGAAAATTCAAGAAACAGTCATGACGAATACAGAATTTCTTTAAGTGAGTGAAAAAGGAGTGATTTTTAATGAGAACGTATAAGAATTGGCCTGCCAACTACCCTGATCCAAACTGGTTCCTCCATGATCGGTTTGGCTTATTCATCCATTTCGGCCTATTCAGTATTGGCGCTCGACACGAATGGTTTATGACGACAGAAAAAATTGAACCCACCACCTATCGCGAGAACTATTTTTCTCAGTTTGATCCTGATCTTTTCAACGCGGAGGAATGGGCTCAAACCGCAAAGAAGGCCGGTTTTCAATACATGGTCTTCACGACGAAACATCATGAAGGCTTTGCCCTTTGGGACACCGCGCTCAGCGACTACAAAGTAACCAACACCCCATTCAAGCGAGACCTCTTAGCAGAACTGCTGCCGGCATTTCGCAAGGTCGGCATTAAGGTCGGACTGTATCATTCGCTGATCGATTGGTATCATCCAGATTTCACGCTCGACGGCCTGCATCCGCAACGAGAGACTATTCAAGCCCGTCAAGCCAATGACCAGCGGGACATGCGCCGTTATCAAGATTTTTTGGCTGGTCAAGTCACCGAACTATTGACCAATTATGGAACCATCGATTATATGTGGTTTGATTTTCCTTATAGCCATCGAGATTGGGGCTGGTCAAAAGGCAAGGGTGCAGCCGATTGGGATAGTAAGCGAATCGAAGAAATTTGCCGAAGTCTACAGCCGGAGATGTTACTGAATGATCGTTTGGATTTGGGCCGCGGGATTACCACCCCTGAGCAATTCCAACCAGACAAACCATTAGAAGCGAATGGATTGCCTTTAATATGGGAAGCGTGCCAAACGATGTACGAAACGTGGGGCTATGATCGTGATGCTCAGCACTGGAAATCCAGTGAAATGATGACCAAAATGCTGATTGACACAGTAGCAAAAGATGGGAACTTTCTCTTAAATATCGGCCCGAATGCTCGTGGAGAAATCAACTTACCAACTCGCGGCCATTTAGAAGCCATCGGTTCATGGATGCATTATCATCAGCAAGCGATTATCGGCTGTGGTGCCAGCACTTTTCAACCGCCTATTGACAGTCGTTACACCCAAAACGGGAATAAACTTTACTTGCACCTCTTCTCCTACCCCTACAAATCCTTGCATCTTCCGGGACTTGCAGGATGCGTGAAGCATATCCGTTTCTTACATGATGGCTCCGAGTTGTTTTATCGAGGATTTGATCCCGAGGAAGTTCTCACGTCAACGGAAGCCATCATCAACAAAGAGGACCTTGTTCTCAGCTTACCCGTCTGCTCCCCAGATGTGTTGGTACCAGTGGTCGAAATCACTTTAAAAGAAATATAAGCGCCTATTGCACTGTACTAAATGAATATTTTATTGATACAAAAACATTGTCCTTACTTTCTTTACAAAAAAATGACTAGAAACTGATCGTTTCTAGTCATTTTTTATGGCTATTTTTTCAAAAACTCCCCAAATTCGCTTATACGAAAGTAGCGAGCTAGCTTGTTGAACAGGTGATGAGAACATGCAAACAAGCTGCGGGATTAATCCTTTTTTAAAGGTACTTACCACGGGAAGGTCAAAGTTCCTTAGACAAATAAAGAACAAGATCGTCATTGTTACAACAAGGCACATTCATCGCACAATTCTGATTATTGAACCAAACACCAGATCCATCTGGAATATAGCCTTGTTTTACATACAGTCTCTGGGCCGATCCATAACCATTGTGTAAACCTACCCCTAATGTCACCACGGCAGCTATTTCTCGTGCCTTTTCTTCGGCTGCTTTTAAAAGCTGACTGCCTACCCCTTGTTTTTGATAAGATTCAAAAACATTAAAATCCACAATTTCTGGGTACAAGCCTTTAAATGGTCCGTGCTTTGCTAGAGGGACCAATGTCAAATACCCGGCAGTTTTGTTGTTTATTTTGGCAAGCAAAATGTATCTCTCCCCCGCTTCTTGCTCGTTTAAATACTCCATCAAGAGCTGCTGGCGAGAAGGCCACCCTTGCTTTAAAAACATTTGATCCATTTCAAGGATATCTTTTTTCTTCAACGGTTGAATGTCTATGATCACTTATTGCTCCATTTCTCCCCTCACTCGGAGTTACGTTCATTTTATCAAAATACTATTGGCTTTTGTTTCACTTGTCGCTAAACTTATTCATCATAAAGAAAACAACAGGGATTGTCAGCGATGTGCCCTTTCACCCAATTCCTCTAACAATCAGCTGAGTGTCGCTTCCCACCCATCATAAAGCTTTCGAAATGTCTCTTTTGGTCGATTTGGCTCATTATAAACTTTTTGGCTAATGGCCGCTTGGAGCCAAAAAATCGCTTGGATCACTTCACGACTAGTCTGAGCCTCAGGTACATCCGCCCAGACGGATAAAGCGATCGCCTGTGTTTGGGCAAGCTGTTCCTGTGCAACTTGTTGTCCATTGGCAAACGTCGTCAACTGGAATTCATTGCTGATTTTTTCGTAAGTTGGGTAGGTATACCCTGCCGCTTCTCCTAAGACATAATAGAAAAAATTATCATTGTGATTGATCATGGTATAGCCCTTTTCAAAAAAGACATCCGCCGGCGCCATATTCTGGTTCCAACGGGTCCAATAGGAGATTTGACAATTCTCCGTCAACGTTGTCTGCTCTTGGCGATTCAAGCGGTAAAAACCATCATTCCAGACCCGCACAACAAAGCCGAGACTTTCAACAAAGGCCGCCAGCTCATTGACATAATCAATAAAGACTTCGATTCCGCTGGCTTTTTCCCCATAGCGCTCGCGGGCAGCTTCGATCATTTGTGGAAAGTTTTCTAACTGGTCAAAATCAATAAACTCATCGGCCCCGATGTGAAAATAGGTGCTGTCTTCAAACAGTTGCGCATATTCTCGATAAACTTCCTGAATAAAGGCTATCGCTTCTGAATCCAAAATGTTCAGTGCTCGATCATCACGAGTGCCATCTGCTGTCGGCAATTGCCATTGAGGTTTTTGTGCTAGGACTTGACGCAAATGACCAGGAGAATCAAAATCAGGGATAATGGCAATTTCATGGTTTTGAGCATACGCAATCAATTCACGAATTTCTTGCTTGGTCAAACATTCTTCCGAAACAATTTCTGGAAATTGCTGGGATTCAATCCGAAAGCCTTCGTTTTCCGAAAAATGAAGTTGCAGATGCGTGAATTGGAAGCAAGCCATGCTGCGGACGATTGCTTTCAAATCAGCAAGCGAATAAAATTTGCGCCCGATATCGATCATCAGACAGCGTTCTTTAAGCGCTGCTATATAGCTTTTCTGTGCTAATTGACCCGTCGCCTGATCTCGGCCATATTTGGTTAACGCGTAAAAGGCATGTTCTGGCGAGGACACACTGATTGTTTGGTTTTCAAATCGAAAATCAGCATCCAGCTGCGGATCGATCACTATTTTCGGTAACGGATCTTTCGCCGACTGCCAACCTATTTCCTCAAAAAAGACGGCTGCTCGTTGCTGAACTTTTGTCAAATCAACTTGTTTGTTCATCTCATTTTCCCCCATACTTTCAATAATTTCTCATTTTTTGGTTCATTTCACGGTATTGCCCTGGTGTCACACCCACTATTTTTCGGAACTTTCTCGTATAATTGGAAACATCATAATACCCATTGTTGCGAATAATTTCTTTGATTGGCAAATCTGTTTCAATCAGTTCCTCTTTGATTTTTTTCAGTCTTAGTTCTTGAATATATTTGGAGAAGGTTTTGCCGCTTTCTTTTTTTACAAAACGGCTGACATAAGAGACAGAAACACCAACCTCCTCTGCCACCGATTCCAAGGAGAGCTGTGAGGAATGGTAATTTTCTTGGATAAAACTGAAGATTTTCTCATTCATTTCCGACTCGTCATCCAGCGGCTGTTTCTGCACCTTCGTGCAAATCTGCTGGGCAATCGTTAACAAGGCAGACTGCAATTGATTCAAGCTGTTGAAATCAGCACTTTCAGAAGCGGTATGCAGTACTTCTGCCCCCACCAATTCACCGCCGACTTGCGCGATCGTATTCAACAAGTAGTAGCCATACATTTTTTGGACACGAGGCGAAGTCTGTTTACTCTCGCCTTCTTCGATCAACCGCTGGATCGTTTCACTGGCAATCTCAATATTTCCTTGATTCAAGGCTTGGATCAATTTTAATTTTTGATTATCTGGGTAATTGATTGGCAAATGATTGGTCTCTTTGGAAAGCTCCGCATAGTAGCTGATTTGCTTGCCTTGACTCCCTTGATTTTCCAGTGCTGCCAACCCTTCGATATAGGATTCATTGATGGCGGTTAGTTGATCGACCGTCATACCGACACCCATTGTGGGTGTTAGGGAGATCGCATGGGTAATTTTTTCCGCAATGGCATCCACAATTTCTTGTTGTTCTTTGCCATCAACAAACCCTACGGTCAAGGCTAACATTTCTTTGGATAAAATTTCCGTCGCATATGCCGTATAATCCGCCTCTTTGATTTCCTCGATATAATCGATCAGAAATTTTTTATCTCCTTGCTTGGCTTTGGAATCCACAGTTTTCGTATCGATGGCGATCACAAAGTAATTTGACTTAGGAAAGCAGACATGAACCGCTTCTAAAAGCAAAGCCAGTTCTTGCTCGGACCGAAAACGTCCGCTCATTAATTTGCGCAGCACTTGCTCTCTGGCATGAGGTGTTTGCAGGCGGACTTCCTGATGCAGTTCTTGGTGCTCAACCAAAAATGCCGCCAAGGTATTATGGACATCATCCATCGAATGAAGGGTCATTTTGGGGTCCCGATGAAACTCCTGAACCAGATTTTCGATTTTGCGAATTGGGCGATAACTACGTAACCCAAGCATCACGACTGCAGTGATACCCGTAAATAATATGGCGATAAATACTAGGACGAACTGCTCTTGTACACGGTTGACCGATGCCAGCGCTTGATTCGGATTAGCAACGGCTACCACTGAAATATTCAATTCATTATTGGCAATCGCTTGAACAAAATACGTTGATTGTTCAAA
This sequence comes from Enterococcus sp. AZ095a, assembly GCF_050546735.1. Taxonomy (NCBI): domain Bacteria; kingdom Bacillati; phylum Bacillota; class Bacilli; order Lactobacillales; family Enterococcaceae; genus Enterococcus; species Enterococcus sp. AZ095a. Next base: position 3,065,427 of record NZ_CP172953.1, read on the forward strand.
CCGCATTCGTCCTGTTTGAATGCCTTTTTTCATGCGTTCGGGATGATTTAAAAAGCGCGCTAACTCATCATTGGTGGTACTGGCTAATAACTGGTACTCATCATTGATAATATAGGTGTTACTGATCCCATCGTTATTGCTGAGATCAAGAATTCTCTTCAAATTGTTCTCTTTGATTTCATAGATCGCTGAGCCATAGACAGTCATCTCTTCACTTTGAATGGGAACGATATAAAAGAAACGGGAATATCGCTGCTCCTCACCGGCGCCTTCTAATGTCAACAATGTAGGCGCTGAGGAATCCAATTGTGCGGCTAACTGTTCCTGGCCCATTTCATTTTTCGGCAGTACTTTTTTCAAAAATGTGTCAAAAGAGAATGATCCTACGGTTGAATACAAGGTTGCTGGGGACTCTTTATAATATAAATAGACTTCTTCGACTAAGTCGTTGGTGATTTTGTACGTTTGCATGGCCTCTCTTGCTTCTTTGGTCAAGTAAGGATGCTGCAAATATTTCAATGAGACAACATGATCATTGGTCATTTTTTGCGTCAGATAATTCAATTGAATAAACGTATTTTCTAAAGAATATTTCAACTGAATCAATTGATTTCTAGCGGTCAGCATCACTTGTTCATTGATACTTTTGACAGATGTATCATACCAAATCCATGACACGGCTAAAAAAGGCACTAAAAACACGATTAAATAAGAGCTGATGGCACGAATGATTCCCCTAAATAGTTTTTGACGATTCAGTTCCGTGTACTTTCCCATTTGCATCACCTATTCTCTGTTATTTCGAAAGCTCAAAAACGCTTTCATTTATCGGTACTTATTTAGGAGAAAAGAATGTATGATACTCTAATAAAATACGCTTTATTTTAATAAAAAACAATGCTTTTTTACAAGTCAGCTATCAGGCTTGTATTTTCTTAACCAGTTATAACAAGCGCCCAATAAATTAGATTCATTGCCGAAACGACAGGCACAAATGTTTGGCACGATAACAGTACTAGGAATCTGCTCAGCAATCATAGCTAATCGTGCGTTTACATGTGGGACCAAGAAACGGCTCGCACTGATTCCACCGCCAATCAAGATGATTTCCGGATCAATCATATATTGCAGGCTATAGCAAGCCGCCGCCAGTTTATCGACAAAATCAGCTACTACTGGCAGACATCGCGGATCTTGTTCTTGAACCAGTGTATCAATACGCTGGCCATTGATTGTTGGGTCTCCGATACGTTTTGCTGTTTTCTCTACTAATGTTCTGGTTGACCCTGCGATGCTCCAAAGTTCCCAATCCTTCCTTTCGGTCGGAAAAAGCAGATAACCAAACTCTCCTGCTAGTAAGTGTTTGCCGCGAATCAATTGATGATCGATCATCAAGCCACCGCCAACGGATGTACCTAGGACAATTGTCGCAAAGGACGCACAATTTTGAGCGTGACCCAACCATTTTTCTGCCAATAGCGCACAGTTGCCATCATTTTCGGCAGCAACTGGACATTGGTATGTACTGCGCAAATGTTTAACCAGTCTTTTACCAAATCCTTCATATAAAGGTGATGTCATCCCGATTTCTTGGCTTTGTGGATCAACCAGTCCCGTTGAGCTAATAGCGATGCCATCAAATGCTGCTGCATAGAATGCATCGATCTGTCGACATATACGTTGCGTGACTGTGGAATATTCCTTGTTCATAGGAAATTGAGTCAATTGTCTGCGTTCCCCTTGACTATTCACTAACCCACATTTAATAGCAGTACCGCCAATATCAATTGCTAAAATCCACATTTTCTTGACCTCGCAAGGTTTTCTTTTGTCTTGCATTCAGTATACGCAACCAATGTTTTCAGCGACCATATGTATTTCTTGCAACAATATGTCAAATCCGTCCAAGCCATAAAAAAGCCCGCAACGAAAGATATCTTGCATTTAGAAAGAATATACATTGTACATACAGAGATAGCTTCTCTGCCTTTTTTTTAGCACTTGAAAGACCTGGTTTAACGTTCAGCTTCACAAAAATGTTCATCATGCAAAGCTAAAAAATAGAACTATTAGATACAATGTCTGAGAATTTTATAAACAAAGGAATCAGCTACTCCCGTTTTTTCTATTAAGATAAGCTATAAACTAAAAAACCGTCACGCATAAGACATCCTCTCATGCGTGATCGGCATTCTACTTACTCATTGAATTTTAGGAATAGATCAAACAATTTTAAGAACTTAGTTGCAGACTCTTGGTGTCACAACAAAAAATCTATTCGCAGTAAACTAATTTTGTTCTGTTCTTACACTCTGGTCACTTATTGCTCATTTGATTCATAAAACCTCAATAAAGCGCTTGTGCTCGTTCAATACAATTCCTGCTCCAAATAATCCACCAACGGAACCAAGTATTTTTTATCCGTCCAATCGCAATCTTGTCCATTGGCTTCCATGAGTACCTTCGTCTGTGGGTCATAGGTGTGTGGCTCTTTTTTAGCGGCCGCTTTTCTTAACATTTTCACTAAGGTTCGATCGAAAAAGTTCATTTTGCTTTCCTGCCATTGTCCTCTTCCGTAAAAAAAGGGGATGTCCTTTAGCGGACCCGTGAGATTCTGTTCTCTGAGTTTTTTCACTACCACTTTTTCAGGAACAGAAGCTCCCGCACAAAAGATGAGTATCTCTTTGCCTTTTAGCTGATTGCTATTCTTTTTTAAAAAGGACAGTCCAGCAATACCCGAAGCATAGATTCCCCCACAGAAGATAATTGTGTCATAATCCATTACTTCAGCTATTTTGGCTTTTGGGGTTTCTAGGCAGGGAAAACCTGTTGCTTCTTGAAGCCAGTGGACATACTTTTTGACAGCGCCGTATTTCGATTGATAAACAATAATGCCATTTTTCATGAGGAATTCCTCCCTGCAGTTAGGACTGCGACCTACTTTTTGCGCCATCTATTGCCTGTTTCAAAAACATCTCGTAAGCTTTTTCCTGTTGTGCATAGATTTCATCTAGTGGAATACCAGGTGTCGTTACTGCGAAAATCGTACCGATTCCGATCGTGTAAATGAGCATATGCAAGTGCAGCTGTTTGGCGGTTTCTATGCTAATATTCAAATCGGCGGCAATCCTTTGGGCTACTTGAGGATTCGTCTCCAACTGATACAGCTCTTCTAATGACGAAACATTCGCTCTTTTTTGTAAGACAAAAATTCTCAAAATTTGGGGTTCTTCTTTCGCCAATTGCAAATATGCGTGTCCGGTGCTGCGAAACAGATCCTGGGAGTCACTATGGGCTTCTAAAAACTCTTGTAAAAATTGCCGTGCTCTCTGCTCTACTTCTGTCCGCAGTCCTTCCATATTGGTGCAATAACTATAAATGGGCTGGACTGAACAGCCTAACCTTTCCGCAATATTTTTGACAATCACTTGCTCCATACCGCCTTTTCGAGCAATCTCAAAAGCGGCATCAACCACCATTTCCTTTGTTATTCGTTGTTTTGGCATCCAAGACCCTCCTTAAGCACAAGTCACATTATATAAACGATTTATATAACTCGATTATATTCTTTTGTTCCTGCGAAGTCAATCGGATCCAAGACACTACTCCCTCACTCTTTCTATTGAATAAAGAGCTGTCGGTTTCTCCCAAATCATCGTTCATAGGTTGTAAATCTTGCATTACTTCCCAGTGATTGCTGGCTCTTTTATCCGCACAAAAAAGGTACAGCCCACAGAAAAAGGCTGTACCGTTGATAATACGTATGGACTCTTTTGCACTCGAAGCTGCTAAACTTCTGGGGTGTCCTCTGGTGGTGCTTCGAGGATTGGTTCTTCCTCTTCATACAAGGAGGAAACCCGCGTATACCATTCAAACACATGGGTAATGATCACCTTGGCAGCCGCATAGACAGGAATCCCTAAAATGACCCCAACAAGACCAAATAGTTTTCCTGAAGTCAAGAGGACTAAAAGAATCGTGACAGGATGGATCGACAATTCGTTTCCTAAAACTAACGGTGAGATCAAGCGTCCTTCAATGGTCTGCTCAATGACAAAGACGATCAGGACTTGGATCAGCAATACCGGCCCACCAACAATTCCTAAAAAGACCGCTGGAATCATGGCCAAAAAAGATCCTAAATAAGGGATCAAATTTAAAAAGCCAGCTGCAATCCCCAGTGTGATGGCATAATCTAAGCCAATAATACTAAAGCCGATCATAAACATCACTGCGACCGCAAACGCCACTGTCAGCTGTCCCCGAATATAGGAGGATACCTGGTCATTCATTTCTTTTAAAACGATCAGTGACGGCTGGCGCATTTTGGTTGGTAAAAATTTGACAAAATAAGGGGCTAGTTTGCGGCCATCTTTCAGTAGGTAGAACAAAATAAACGGCATGGTAATGACCGCTAAAACGATCGTCGCAACGGCCCCGAAGAAACTACCTAGATTTTGAATCGTACTGCGGGAAAGATTTTGGACGATATCCGTCAGAGAAGAAATCAACTTCTCATTGGAAGCTTCGATCTGATCTTGGACTTGCGAGAAGATTGGATCAGACAAGATTTCATTCACCTTATTCTCAATAATCGTCAAATACCCCGGCAGATTATCCGCAAAACTCATGGATTGCTCTTGGATCTTAGGAATGATGACCACCACCCCCCAGACAATCAGACCAACCACCAAAACAAAAAGACCAAAAATACTGTAAATTCGTTTGATTCCTTTGCGCTCCAAATAGTCAACAGTGGGATTCATCAAGTAATACAAGATCCCCGCCAAAATGATTGGCAATCCGACGATGGCTAAAAATTGCCAGACAGGCTCAAACAAATATGAAACTTTCGTGAAGAGCAGCAAAATTAAGAGAATCAATAAAATGACCAGCAAGCTGGTCACTGCTTGATTGTTTAAAAACCATTTCCAAAACCAGGAATGCGGCTTTTTCTGCGTTTCTTTCATGACATTCTTTGCCTCCTAGTTGTACGTCACTTGCATGCCGACTTCTAGGTTCGGCAAAACAGTTGGCGTTAAATAAATCGCACTTGAAAGCGGTTCTTCAGCCGGCACTTCGTCAAAGACAAAGGTCACATGCTGGATCGTTTGCAGGATTTGGTTAGCCACCGTTCCTACATATTGGACTTGATAGGTCTGATCACCAAAAGTAATCTGATCCTCTTTCTTTACGACTAACTCTTGCGAATCAGGAATCGTTTGGATGACTGAATATTCTCGCAATGTATCGGTCGCTTCTTCCCCAAAGAAGATGATCATTCTTTCTTGCGAATCGATCGCCTGTGGACCAATTTCTTTGATCGTCCCTTTTTTCATATGACAAACTCCCCTTTCTATCTTCTCGTTTATTATAACATAAAGAGTTTTTCTACCCGCCCAAAACCGCATTCTATGGTAGAATTAAATAGGAATGAAACTATTAGGAGGTTTTTTTATGTTGCAAACGATTTATTTAGGTACGTACACTCGTCGCGAAAGTAAAGGGATCTATTCGATCGCTTTAGATACGGAAAAAGGAACACTGACCGATTTGACCTTATGCGCGGAAGAAAAAAGTCCGACTTATCTTGCCCGCAGTAAAAAAGAAGCAGTTTACAGCGTCACAGAAGTAGCTGGCAACGGCGGCGCCGCTGCTTATACCCCAGACTTTACCTTGCTGAATACCGCAACGGAAGAAGGCGCACCCCTTTGCTATGTAGCAGTTGATGAAACCCGTCAGCTTTTATATGGTGCCAACTACCATAAAGGTGAAGTGAATGTTTATAAAATTCTAGAGGATGGCAGCATCGAAGCAACGGACAGCATCTACCATGATGAACCCGTCGGCTCTCATGAAAACCAAGACAAACCTCATGTCCACTATACTGACTTAACACCAGACCAACGTTTAGCAGTTTGTGACCTTGGAACAGACCGGGTCTATACTTATGATATTTCAGAAGATGGCAAACTGACAGAAGTAGCTGTCTATGTGGCAGAAGACGGAACTGGTCCTCGTCACTTAGTCTTCCATCCAAATAACCAATACGCTTACTTAGTGGGCGAATTAGACAGCTCATTGACTGTTTTACGCTACAATCAAGCAGATGGCAGTTTTGAGAAAATCCAAAAGGTGCCAACGATCCCTGCGGACTTTACGGATTTCAACAGTGGCGCTGCGGTACGTATCTCGAACGATGGACGTTTTGTTTACAGCTCAAATCGCGGCCATAATTCAATCGCTGTTTTTGAAGTAACCGATGAAGGCGCTGGCCTGGCTTTTGTTCAATCAATCTCAACAGAAGGCGACTTCCCTCGCGATTTCGATTTGGACCCGACAAACGATTATCTGGTTTGTGCCAACCAAAATTCTGATAACCTAACGTTATACAAACGCGATGAAGCCACTGGCAAATTGACTGTCTTAGAAAAAGACATCTACGCACCAGAATGTGTCTGCGTCTTATTCAAAAAATAAAGTTTTGGAGGATTCCCCCATGTTTGATAAAACACCGAAGGAACTCGTGCTCAAAGATTTTTCTAATATCTACAATAAATGTCAATCAACCTTTGAACTAGTGACGAGCCGCAAATACAATGAATCATTGGTCCTATTAACGACTGCGGAAACGTATGCGATCGCTGAAAAAGCCTATATTCGCTGCGATACTGCCAAAGAGCTGCAAACAGCGGAAGTCATTGCTTTCTTTGATGCTTTTGAGATCTATTATTTTGAATTAAAACAAGTCCTTTTTCATGATGACGATGATTTTGTTTCTTTAAAAAATCGTTTAGAAAAAATGAAAGACACTTACGAAGCATTGACAGCCTCATTTCATTTGTTATGATGAAATCAAATCAAAAGTGAAAAAGGTGACGTTATGAACCAAGAACAAGTGTTGGATCGTTTACGAGAAGAATTGGCCATGCCATTTTTCGAAGCAAAACTAGAAGACAAAGACTATTCCGAAGAAGACTATCAACAAGTCAAAGCGGATTTGGTAAAATACTTTGATGACTATGTACGTAATGTAGAAAATTAAGAAACAGCCTGCGATGATTCATTCATCGCAGGCTGTTTTGCTATTATAACGTCACTAGAAAGTTTTGATTCGTCGTGGCTTCGATCTGAGGATGCTGTTTCAAATAGTCAGCAATCAGTTCCGTCATATCGACTTGAATCTCACGAACGATTTTTTCGGCAGAAAACATGGCGTAGTTGCCACCGCCCACGGCACGGTATTGGTTGATGACGATCTCTAATTCTTGGTCCATCGCAATGGCTTTTTCTTCAAAGTCCAAACGGGTGATTCGTTGACCAACGGGTTGACTAAGATCGATCGTATACTCGATGCCTTCATACATATCGTAGTTATAATATTGCGGTTTTGGTTCAATAAAAGCAGGATTGAAAACGATCTGACCGTCAACAACGGCTAAATAATCCGCCGTTTGTTCTAAAGCAGCTTTTAATTCGGCACCTGTTATTTTGACTACAGCTAACGTATTTGGGTAAATATAATTGGTAATCACATCCCGCATCGTGATGGTTGCGCCAAAGCCTTTGCCTTCATTGTTGAAAAGAGCAGTGCCAGAAATTTTGGCGCCACTGGCAGCCATCTGAACACGATTGATGAATTCAATATAAGGATGCTCTTTCAAGCGTGCCCCCATCGGATCGGTGATTCGCATATCCCCACTGACTTTGCCTAACGGCTGATCTAGCCATGTTTGTAACTCTTCTTCGATGGGTGCTAACAAAGCCAACGTCTCTTGATCTGGGACAGCATCCGCAACAGGGATCAACGCAGCCGTACTGTTTGTGACATGAACCCCTGTCTGATTTTTTTCAACCGTCAATTCGATGGCGCCGATAAAGCTTCCACGATAACCGGGCTGCACAACAGGGACACCATTGATTTTTGTGGCGATCTCACGATGTTGGTGTCCTGTGAAGAAGGCATCGATTCCTGAGACTTCCTGCAATAATTGATAGCCCTCATTTTCGCCGGTCAATAATTCAGTCGGTTCCCCAGTGACTAAATCACGCTCGAAGCCGCCATGATAACTGACAACAACAATATCGGCTTGTTCTCGTAAGTAAGGTACATAGTTTTTCGCTGTCTCAACGATGCTGACAAACTGCATCCCGCGAATCGTCGCAGGCTGTTCCCAGTGAGGAATATAGGGCGTCACCATTCCTAAGATCGCGATCTTGACCCCTTCTTTTTCAATGATGGTGTAGGCTTGTCCAAAAAATGGTTCTCCCGCTTCATTTAAAATATTCGCTGCCAGTACTGGTGTTTGGTAGCTGGCGATCGCTTCTTGCAAATAAGGCAGACCGTAGTTGAACTCATGATTGCCTAAGACATGAACATCAACGTCTAGGTGGTTGACGACAGCGGTCAATGCGGCAACGGAGTGCTGGCTTTTGGCAATGTAATAGCTTAAGGGCGAGCCTTGGATAAAGTCGCCATTTTCGATCGTTACGACCGGTCCGGTGGCTGCTTGGCGCAGTTCTTTCATTTTGGTGGCAACTTTTGCCACGCCGAATCCTTGTTCCGTGTCATCGGCAAAATTGGTTGGATAGACATAGCCATGCATATCGCTCGTTTCTAAAAACGTGATTTTCATTCAAAAGACTCCTTTTCCCCTCAATACACCAAAAGGGCATGCGCATAAGTCGAAAACCCTCGAAAGCCAGCAAATTCTGCTTCCTTGCGTCTTCAAACCTTATGATACAAACCCTTTGGTGTTTCATCTCAGGTGTTTCCCTGATTATACCCTATTTTGACGAAGAAATTCAGAATTATTGGTTCCAAGCATCTTCTAATTGTGGTTTTGCGTTTTCAATCAATTGATCGACATCTTGATCTGTATTAGACAAAATGTTTTCCATGATTGAGCGCATTTCATTGTAAGCAGGATCAGCATTTTCAATCACTGGGATCGAGAACAATTCTTTGGTTGCATCTTCTAATTTGGCAGCTACTTTTGTTTCAGGATTGTTTTTGTATTCATCGCTTTCCAAAACAGATTCAACAACTGGCATGTAGCCGGTATCGATCGCCCATGTTTTTTGCGCTTCTGGAGAAGTTAAGTATTTCATGTATTCAAAAGCAGCGGTGCGTTGCTCTGGTGTTGCGCTGTTGAACATGTACAAGTCAGTTCCTTGTTGCAAGTTGATTGGTTCTGGACGAGCTGCTACGTCATATTCAAATTTGCCTTCGGTATCTTTTTTAACAAAACCTTCCCCTGCGATTGAGCCGACATACATTGCGACTTGCTCGTTGGCAAATGGTCCAGACAAGTATTGATCAGAACCAGCGATTCGGAAGTAGCCCTCTTTGACACCATCCAGGTAGTAGTTGATGACTTCTTTTGATTCATCGCTGTCTAGTTGCAAGTCTTTGTCAAAATCAACACCTTGGTTTTTCATTGCGATGGCGTAGTAGTTGTTTAATGAGTCAAAACCAGCACCTACTACTTCACCGTTTGATTTTTCATAGATTTCTTGAGAAGCTTCTTTTAATTCTTCAAGGTTTGTCGGTACGTCAATACCATACTCGTCTAACATGTCTGCATTGTAGAACAGCATTTCTGTTGATTTGTTGAAAGGAATCCCGTATTGCACGCCGTCGATCTGCGCGCCTTCTAAAAGGGCACTGCGGATCTCTTCTTGGTCACCCCAACCGATAGTATCATCGTTGATGTATTCGCCAAGATCAACCAACATGTCATCTTGGGCAGCATTCCATAACCAACCAGGATATGCTTGGGTGATAGTTGGTAGATCTTTTGGTGAAGGCAAGGTTGAATTCACCTTTGCTTGTAGATCAGAGTAGCTGGATTGGTTTTGCAATTCGATCTTGATGTTTGGATTTTCGTCCATGAATTGCTCCGTCAATTTCGTCAATGATTCTTCTTGCGCGCCATTCATTGCATGCCAAAAGGTGACAGTCGTATCATCGCTTAGTTCTGTAACGATTTCATCACTTTCGGTAGAACCAGATGAATCGTTGTTGTTTCCACAAGCCCCTAATACCAATGTCGCGGCTGCAGCTGCTGCAAATGCAAGTTTCTTTGTTTTCATTTTTTCCTCTCCTCTATCACTCTAAAATAATTTTTTCACCGCGTTGCGGCAATATTCTTTCACCATACGGATTCACCAGATTTTCTGGTTTCAGCGTATGGATTGGAACCAATCGTTGGGGCTCGATCCATGCAATGATCTGATCTAAATCAGCTGGTTTCGCATGTCCCGAGTTTGGCAAACGGACAAATTCGATCTCCAGTGCTGCCAGTTGATCCAAAAAGACTTGATAAGCTGGATCAAAATCGCCTAACGGCTGCGCATCACTGTGAATATACAATCCACCTGTTTGCAAGTTTTCAAAATGCGCGACTACTTGCCAAAGGTACTGGCTCGTGTCGGCACATAATGCCTGATAAGAAATGGCGAAGGCTGGATCGAGAGTCGCTGGTACTTGATCATCGATCGTATAGAACGGTACATCTTTATTGAAAATTTCTTTCAACAAAGCAGCTTGCGTCGCCTCTAAAACAACCGTCCGCGGCGCGGCTTCAACAAGCGCCATAAAGCGCTCAACATTGGCTGGATAGCCATTGAAGGTAATTTGTCGTTGGGGATTTTCTTTGACCAAACGCACGAAGGTCTCAATCAATTCTGTTTCACTTTCCACCGTGATCGCTTTGGGGTCCGGTTCTCTTTCTGGGAAGCTGATGCTGACCCCTTCCATCATCAATAGATCCGTGTGTTTGGCTAATTGACAGAATTCTTTGGTACGCTCTGGATGATAGCCATGCAAACGCAAATCACCGGTATAAGCGATAAAATGATCCGGCGTGCGAATTAACAAGGCCGCCGCACCGTACGCATCATGATCGACTGGAATGATCTCGACTTCGATTTCCCCGATCCGAATCACATCATGGGGTTCTAAGCCGATCAATTCTCGGACAAAGCTTTTTTCCTCATGAGGAACGGGCAGCAAGAAGTCCCCTTTTTGATTCAACACTTCGAGGATCGCTTTGGTTTCCTTCAAGGTGTACATAGGAATATTTGGGTCTAAAAAGTTGATCATCTTGGAATGATCCAGATGGGCGTGGGAAAGAAAAACTGCTGTTTCTTGGTATTCTTTCGTTTCGCTTCCTTGGTACGTGTAGTCTAAGCGTGGATCGTAGACATTTTTCAGTTCTGGTATCCAGCGATGCGCAACTAACGTTTGTAATTCTTCATCTGGTAAGGGTGTTTCTGGATGATACTCCGAACCGAAATCAAAAAAGATATGGGCATCTTTGTACGCAACTTCGATGACGGTTCCTCCAATCGTTAAAATTCCGCTATGGAAGGTGATCGTTGTTTTATCCTTTGATGCCATCTTTAGCCACTCCTTTGATAATTTCTTTTCTAAAGATCAAGTAAATGATCAGAATTGGAATGACGGTCAAGGTCGCTGCCGCCATTTGTAAATGAACGTCACTGCCGCTTTCTGTGGTAAAGGCAGCCAATCCATTATTTAAGAGACGGTATTTTTTCTCATTCGTCACTAACAACGGCCATAAGAAAGAATTCCAGCTAGAGATGAACGTCAGAATCCCGACTGTCACCAAGGCTGGTTTAGACATGGGGATCAAAATTCGGCGGATATAAGCTAGGTCGCTGGCACCGTCAATTTTGGCTGCCTTATAAAAGGTATTAGAAATACTTTGTAAATAACCGTTTAAATAATAGATGTAAAAAATACTGGTCAGAAACGGAATGATCAAGGCACTATACGTATTCAATAAGCCCATTCGAGCAATCGTATTGTAATTGGTAAAGATGATGGATTCATAAGGAACCATCAGTAAGGAGATCATCAAACCAATCACGAGACGCTTGTATTTGAATTCAAGACTCGTTAATGCAAAAGCAGCTAAAATTGCCGTGATCAGCGTCGCTATGGTAGTGACCGCTGAAACAAAGACCGTATTGAAGAAGTAGCGTAAAAACGGTGCTCGGGTAAAGACTTCCCCGTAGTTGCTCCATTGGAAGGACTCTGGCATGATCGTCGGTGGAATACTGGTTGCTTCACTGTAGGTCATTAGCCCAGCTAAAATCATATAGACAAAGGGAAACAGCGTGATCACTGCTAAAATTGCTAAAAACAGCATCGAAACAATCGTGACAATTTTTTTCATTCGTTTATTCGCCCACTTTCTTCAAAAGTTTATTTTGGATAAAGGTGACGAGCAAAATAATGATAAACAAGATCACGGTTGCCGCCATTGCAATCCCCGGACGTCCGGCGATATGGAATTTGTCGTAGATATAAAAGACTGCTGTCGTGGCACTACGAGCGATCCCTGGCTGGCCGCCAAACAAAGCATATACTTGGGTATAAACTTTAAAGGCACTGATCAGATTGACCGTCAACAAGAAAGCAAAGGTCGGGATCAACTGCGGAAAGGTGATTTTCCGAAAAATTTCGCCATCGGTAGCGCCAAACATTTTTGCGATTTTATAATGTTCTTTGTCGATGTTGCGCATTCCTGCCAACAAGATAATAATGTTGAAGGCGAGGCTCGTCCAAACGCCGAAGATGATCAAGGTCGTCATACTCATGTTGACGTTATCTAGCCAGTTGACTGGCGCAATGCCGACAAGACCTAGCAGATAATTAATGATCCCGTAAGAGCCATTGAAAAAGTAACGAAACACGATCCCGATCGCAATCGTACTTGTGACATAGGGCATAAAGAAGATCGTTTCAAAAAAACTTTTGTATTTGACTTTTTCAAAAATGATCCAAGCAATCGCTAATGAGAGAATCAGCGAGATCGGCACGACCGCAAAAGCAAACAGTGCTGTGTTTTGCAGTGCTCGAAAGAATACGGGGTCCGTTAAAACCCTTTGATAGTTCTCAAGCCCAGCATACTGTTGGTTAATCAAGGTTCCTTTTTGGAAACTCATGATGAAAGAACGAAACAGCGGATACACACTGAATAAGAAAATAATGACCAATGAAGGCAGTAAAAACAGCCACGCCTTTGGTTGATTCTCAGGGTTATAATTTTTTTTGAACATTAGTAGACCCGCTCTCCTTTTTCATCAAAGATAAAGGCTTTTTTGTAATGAAAATCAAATGACACTTGCGCGCCTTCTTCAATGATCTCTTCAATACTAACGATCGATTTCATATGTTTAGCAGCCAGATCAAAGTTCAAGATTCGTTCTCGTCCGATCAGCTCCACACTCTTGATTTCTGTTTGGAACAACCCCGTTTGTAAGGTGGTCAGCACATCTTCTGGACGAATACCTAACGTATATTGGCCGTCTGTCAATGGTTTCTTGAAGCGAATGTCGGTAAAGCGGTCAACTGGGATCGTGAATGCTGGATGGATCATTTGTCCCTCTTTGACTTCTACTGGCAAGATGTTGATGATTGGATTACCAATGAATTTCGCTACGAAAAGATTGTTTGGTTCTAAGTAAAGGTTTTGCGGATCATCATTTTGTTGAATGATCCCTTCATTCATCAAAATAATCTTATCACTGATAGAAAGAGCTTCTTCTTGGTCATGAGTCACGAAGATCGTAGTGATTCCTACTTCTTTGACTAACCGACGAATTTCTTCACGGATCTTCAAGCGCAAACGGGCATCTAAGTTACTCAATGGTTCATCCAGCAGTAACACTTCTGGACTTTGCACCAAAGCACGAGTAATGGCGACCCGTTGCTGTTGTCCACCGGAAAGGGTTCCTGGTTTTTTCTGACTTAATTCTTCAATATTGGTCAGCTTCATGAACTTTTCAGCAATTTTCTGTGCTTCGTTTTTCTTGATTTTTTTCTCTCCGACTGTCAAGGGAAACATGACATTTTCTAACACAGTCATATGGGGATAAAGGGCATAGTTCTGAAAAACAAACCCGATATTGCGGTCTTTCGGCTCCGTCTTAACAACGGAAGTACCATTAAAGCGGATATCACCATCGGTGGGACTTAACAACCCCGCGATCAAATTCAATATCGTCGATTTCCCGCAACCACTAGGTCCCAACAAACAAACCAAATCGCCTTTTTCTATTGTAAAATCTACTGCTTTCAAGGCTTCGAACTTATTATCAAAAACCTTCTTCAACCCGACTACTTCTATCAAAACTGCCCCTCCATTTTCTCTTTTTCCTCCGAATAGTTGACTGGCATTTCAAGTCACAAAAAAAACGAACTCTTGATGTTTCGGTCAAACGCTCAAAGAAATTCGATTTTAATCATAACAAACGAATGTTTTTATTCGATACTATTATTGTAAATGTTTTGTAAAAACCAATGGGAATTATGAAAGAATTTTTAATTAATTTACCAAACAATGAGAAAACGATGAGTGATTCAAAGGGAATTCTACCCGCTAATCCCGAACATTTCGTCATTTTTCGAAAATTTTCATGAAAAAATGAATGAATTTTATCAAATATACATACCTGTGTATAATAACACTATTTTTACACAGTTTTTTTATCAAAAGCACCCTTATTAAATACTTACTAAAATCGTCAGTATCTCTCCGATTAAAATAACAAAAAAGGACGGTTTTCCCAAAGAAAACAATCGTCCTTTTTCCCCTTCAGTTATTCGACTTCATCGATCGTCAACGTCAGCAATTTCGTTGAGACTTGCTCAAGAAAATAACGGTCGTGTTCAATGATCAGCATAGAAGGCTCCACCAAATGGATTACTTCCTCTAATTGCTTCTGATTGAAGACATCCAAATAATTCAGCGGTTCATCCCAGATAAACAATTCTGCTGGTGTTGCTAATGATTTGGCTAGTTCCACGCGTTTACGCTGCCCCATGCTCATTTGCTGGATCGGCGTTTGAAAAACAGCTCTTTCCAAGCCAAGTTTTTTCAAATTATTTAGCAGATCTTGATAATTCAAGCCATGTTCTTGGGCAAACTCTGTCAGCATCCCACGGTTGTCCTCATAATTTTGCCGGACGTAACTAATAGTGATCCCGTGGGCTGTTTTGATTGTCCCTGTCTGCTGTCCATCGAAAGTACCTAAAATACTCGCAATCAAACTGGACTTGCCAGATCCGTTGGCCCCTTGAATCCCCAAGCGCTCTTTTTGACGGATCGCAAACGTCAGCGGTTTAAACAAAGGCTGCTCATAGCCGAGCTGAAAATGCTCTGCTTCCAGCAACACGTCATGATGGCTAACAAGCGGGGTCATTTTCAGAGGATCGATCCACTCAATGTCTTTTAACAACGCAGACTTGTCTTGAATTTGATCTTCCATCCGTTTAACGATCGCTTTCGAGCGCTTCATGGTCCGTGCCGCTCGGGCACCGATCGCCCCCGTATCATAGATTGCCCCACTGCCTTTTTTGGTCGGCGACCCTAATTTGTCCCGTTCGCGTCCTCGGGACCACTCCGCTTTCTCGGCTGCCGTCTGCTTCAAACGACCGATTTCTTTTTTCAACTTGCTGTTTTGTTCTTGCTCATAGGCATCTTTTTGCTGCTTTTGCAGTTCATAAACTGAATAATTCCCTTTGTACAACACCAAGCGGCTTTTTTCGATCGCCAATACATGATCGACGACTTCATCGACAAACTGTCGATCATGGCTCACAACGATAAACCCGGTTTTTTGCTGCAAATAGCGGGCAACATGTTGGCGAGCGGTCACATCCAAATGGTTGGTTGGCTCATCGATCAAAGCAAAATTCTCTTCATCAACGAACAAACGCGCCAATAGAACTTTCGTTTGCTCGCCGCCAGATAAAGTGGCAAAGGGCCGCCAAAGAACTTCTGGATCAAGTTGCAGCAGGTTCAATTCTCGTTCCAAACGCCACTGCTCAAATTCACCTGATTCTTGTAAAACAAAAAGCGTCAGTTGCTGATCGTCAGCGACGGTTAAGGGAAAATAAACGAATTGCTGCTCATGGGTAATCGAGCCGCTATACGGCAATTCATTGAGCAGCAAACGCAGCAAGGTCGTTTTGCCGCGACCATTTCTGCCAATCAACCCTAATTTCCATTGAGTATCAAGGTTCAAGTTGGCATCCTCAAAAAGCAACCGTTCCTGGCTATCAAAGCCAAAAGTTAAATGATTAATACTGATATTCGACATAAATATACCTCGTCTCTATTCACGGAATAGAGTAGACTAAAGCTATTTTCAGAATCAGTTTTTAGAGGTACACAAAAAGATCCCCCATTGAAAAAGTCAACCAATCCTGAAAATCTGCAGACTATCCCCTTGGAGGAACAGTTTCATGCAGCTTTCAACAAATTGGTTAATTTTTCAATGGAGGATCCCTCATTTCGTTTAATAGTGCCCTAAGTATAGCATTGATCGACAAAAAAGCGCAAGCTTGCTATTCCTTGCTATTTCAACTTTATATTTTGTTCACAAACTATCCCCGCTTTTGATGGAAACACTTCATTAAAAAACAAAAAAAACCATCAGGTTGGTTAGTCCTGATGGCAAAAGGAGTAAAATGAAAAATAAAAAGGTTGTTGGTTGTGAATTCATTATACCTCCGATAAAAAAACTTTACATGTGAAAAACATAACAGTTAAATTGAATAACTCTTGTTTAACTTGAATGTTTATCATTTTTTTAACAATAAAGCGGTCATCCGTTGGATAGCAAAAGAAATTTCGTCCGTTGCTTCATCTTGCTTAGCTTCAGCTGCATCAAAGGCTTCTTGGTCGATTTTGTTATCCAGACTCAAAATCATCTCATCACAGCCGGCAACATATTTCATATACGCTCGCTCGAATTTTTTATGGATCCCCATCACATTCGCTGGTGGACGCAATTTGCTGATTTTTTCAAGCATCAAGCGGTATTTGTCCGTGCCTTCTTTAAAAATTCTGGTAATCTCAGCTAGCCGCTCAGGTGTTACCTCTGCTTCTTTCTTCTCGTCGATCGCTTTGCGGATCTCTTCATAATTGGGATTCATTTTCTCCCCGATTGCTTCTGTTTCTTTGACAAGATCGTTGATTGTTTGTACATAAAAACCTAAGTTTGGTCGCACAGTGGGTCCCCTACTTTCTTTGTTATTATCTTCTATTTTACCGTTTCTTGCTGCAAATGAAAAGGTCAAGAAACAGCCATAGGGTTTATCGAAAATAAGCCAGCAAAAAAAGGCCTGCTGCCCATGGAGAAGGACAGCAGACCATTCGTTGTTTTTCTGTTTATTTTTGGCTTATTTGCGTCCCATTGCTCGTTGGATCGCTTTGACGATCTCAACGACTGGAATGATCGCAAAGGAGGCGCCTAAAACGATGCCCCATTGATACAAGTCAAGGTGTGCGACACGGAAGATATCATTCAATCCTGGCACAATGAAGATCACTAGCATCAATGCAAAGGAAAGTAGGATCGCCCAGTTGAAGGCTTTGTTTCTAAATGCTCCTACTTTAAAGAGCGACTGATGGATCGATTTGACGTTGAATGCATGGAACAATTGCATCAATCCTAACGTGGCAAAGGCCATCGTTAAGGCATCGGCATGGATCGCATCGTACGTATTGTGAACGGGCCATTGGATCGCTGACCAATAAACGAACAGCACGGTTGCTGCTTCTAAGATCCCTTGGTAGATGATACTGCTCATCACACCACCGGAGAAGAAGTTGGAACTGCGTCCCCGCGGTGCATGTTTCATTAGATCTTTTTCAGCAGGCTCCATTCCTAAGGCAATTGCTGGGAAGGTATCGGTTACTAGGTTGATCCAAAGCAAGTGGATCGGCAATAGCGAGTCCCAACCCCACAAGGTTGCTAAGAACAAGGTCAAAACTTCCCCTAGGTTAGCGGCTAGCAAGTATTGAATCGCTTTTTGAATATTGGAGAAGACTTTACGTCCTTCTTCCACTGCTACGACGATCGTAGCAAAGTTGTCATCTGCTAGGACCATATCGGAAGCACCTTTAGAAACTTCGGTACCCGTAATCCCCATACCTACCCCAATATCTGCTTGTTTCAAGGATGGTGCATCATTGACCCCGTCACCAGTCATGGCAACGACTTTGCCTTCTTGCTGCCAAGCTTTGACGATGCGGACTTTATGTTCCGGCGATACCCGCGCATAGACTGAATAGTGGGCTACCTTTTGGGCAAACTCTTCTTCGCTCATTTTATTGAGTTCAGCGCCGGTCAAGACAGCATCATCATCGCCCGGTTTGATGATCCCTAAACGTCCCGCAATGGCTTCAGCTGTATCCCGGTGGTCTCCGGTGATCATGATTGGACGAATCCCAGCTTCTTTGGCTAAACGTACCGCATCGGCTGCTTCTGCTCGTTCTGGGTCAATCATTCCGACTAAGCCAGCAAAGACCAAATCATTTTCGACGATTTCTGATTCTAAGTTTTCTGGCACTTGATCTACGTATTTGTAGGCCATTCCCAATACCCGCAGCGCTTGTTTTGCCATATCGGTATTGTTGAATAAGATTTTTTCTTTTTCTTCATTCGTCATTGGTAGCTCTTGGCCATCCAATAGTACTTTTGAGGTTCTGCCTAGTAAGACATCCGGTGCACCTTTGACAGCAACTAAATAGCGGCCGTCTTCTTGTTGGTGGATCGTACTCATAAGTTTTCGGTCAGAATCAAAGGGCAGATCCGCTACCCGTGGTTCTTGATTGACGAGATCCCGCACATGGAATCCTTGATCCATCCCGAATTGCACCAATGCGGTCTCGGTCGGATCACCGATCAAGTTGCCTTCTTCACCAAATTTTGTATCATTGGCAAAGTTCATGACTTTTAATGCCATGTTGTCTAACGGAATATCTTCTGAAGCAGAATGTTGTTTGCTATTGACATACAATTTTTCCACGGTCATTTGATTCAACGTCAAAGTACCAGTTTTATCAGAAGCGATAATATCGGTTGCCCCAAGGGTTTCAACCGCTGGTAATTTACGGATCACTGCATTTCGTTTCGCCATTACTTGCGTACCTAAGGCTAAGATGATCGTTACGATCGCTGGCAGCCCTTCTGGGATCGCCGCTACTGCTAATGAGATCGAAGTCAATAGCATGTCGACCCATGACGTATTGTTAAAGATCGTTCCAACAAAGAACATGATCACTGCAATGATAATGATGGCGATCGTCAGGAATTTTCCTAGTTCATTTAAGTTACGTTTCAATGGTGTTTCGGTTTCTTGGGCGCTAGCTAGCATGCCAGCGATTTTCCCAACTTCGGTTCCCATTCCTGTATTGACCACGACCCCTTTTCCGCGGCCATAGGTCACATTACTGTTTGAATAGGCCATATTGACGCGATCGCCGATCCCGACATCCGTCCCTTCGATGACAGTCAATTCTTTTTCGACTGGTACGGATTCACCGGTCAAAGCGGCTTCTTCAATTTTTAACGAACTTGCTTCTAAGAGGCGTAAATCTGCCGGTACGACATCGCCAGCTTCTAATAGGACAATATCCCCCGGAACCAATTCATCGCTCTTGATGGTAACGGTATGACCATTACGCAGGACATTGGCATTTGGTGTGGACATTTCTCTTAGTGCTTCGATGGCCTGCTCTGCCTTTGCCTCTTGAACAACACCCATGATCGCGTTGATAATGACAACTGCTAAAATAATAATTGAGTCCACGACTTCATGGGAAACGACTGCTGAGATAATTGCCGCCGCTAGCAAAACGATGATCATCAAATCTTTAAATTGCTCAAAGAATTTTTGTGCCATCGATTTCTTTTTGCCTTCTTCTAATTCGTTGGGACCATACTCAGATAAGCGTTTTTGCGCTTCATCGTTCGTTAATCCATTGGCATCTGTTTGCATTTCTTCCAGAACATGCTGCGCTTCTTGCGCATAAAACGCCTGCGATAGCTGCTCCTTTTTGTTTTCTTCTGACATGTTTCTCCTCCTTTTATACTTACTCTTCCTTTATTGTACATGATATGAAAAAAAATAGACTTATGTATGCACTGTCTAAGCATACATAAGTCTCACTGTTTAAGACAGCACCAGAAATTTCTTTCAGGATGGTGATACTGCCGCAGATAAAATCCGCCAATTACTCCCTCATGTTCATATCAATAACCTACATTATACAAAAACTTTTCGGGTCTGGCAATTTTATTTTCGCTGAAATTCAACAAAGAATTTCTCTTAAAAATCAAGCGATGACCGAGCCGTTTGGCATGCCTTTTGGCGCTTCCACGATTTGCAGACGACCATCATTGTCTTCTGCAGAAAGGATCATTCCTTGGCTGACTTGCCCCCGCATTTTCCGTGGTTTCAAGTTGGCAACGATCACGACTTTTTTGCCGATCAAATCTTGTGGTTCTGGATAAAATTCAGCAATCCCCGATAAAATTTGACGATCTTGATCATCTCCCGCAGCTAAGCGGAATTGTAGCAGCTTGTCGGCCCCTTTGACTTTTTGACAATCAACGACTTCTGCCACTTTTAATTCGATCTTGTCGAAGTCTTCGTATTTGATCTCGGCTTTGCCTGATTGCAATGTGGTTTCTTCTGGATTCCATTTGACTGTTTCTTCTGGACTTTGTGTCCCTTCAGCCATTTTCTTTTGGATGTAGGCTACTTCTGTTTCAAGTTCCAACCGAGGGAAAATCGGTGTGCCTTTGGCAACGACTTTCGTGCCACTTGGAAATTCACCAAAGCGTAAATCTTTCAGATCCATGGCAACAGAAGCCAGTCCTAATTGTTGGAAAATGTTGGCTGGTGTTTCTGTCATCACCGGTTGCAATAAGATCGCAACGATGCGTAAGCTTTCCGCCAAATGAACCATCACACTGTTTAATTCCGCGCGCTTTTCTTCTTCTTTGGCTAACACCCATGGTTGGGTTTCGTCAATGTATTTGTTGGCACGGGAAATCAATGTCCAAACTTCTGACAATGCCGTACTGAATTCCATTTTATCCATGGCTTCATGGTAACGACCAACCACATTGGCCGCAGTCGTTGACAGCTCGCTATCAAAAGGCGTTACTTTTGAGGCATAATCGGGCACTAAGCCATCACAATATTTATTGATCATGGCGATCGTCCGATTCAGCAGGTTGCCTAAGTCGTTGGCTAGATCGTAGTTCAAACGAGAAACGAAATCTTCTGGTGTAAACACACCATCGCTACCAAAAGGAACCGCCCGTAATAGATAGTAACGCAACGCATCTAAGCTGTAGCGCTCCACTAACATTTCTGGATAAACGACATTGCCTTTTGATTTCGACATCTTGCCGTCTTTCATCATCAACCAGCCATGACCAAAGATTTTTTTCGGTAAGGGCAAGTCTAAGGCCATCAGCATGATTGGCCAATAGATCGTATGGAAACGCACGATTTCTTTCCCAACCATATGCACGTCAGCTGGCCAGTATTTTTGGAACAAGGAATCGTCCTCTGAGCCATAGCCTAATGCCGTAATATAGTTAGATAACGCATCGATCCAAACATACACCACGTGTTCAGGACTAGCCGTGACAGGAATGCCCCATTTAAAGGTCGTTCTGGAAACAGCCAGGTCTTCTAAACCTGGTTTGATGAAGTTATTCAGCATTTCATTTTTGCGTGATTCTGGTTGAATGAACTCTGGATGTTCATCATAGTATTGAACCAAACGATCGGCGTATTTGCTCATGCGGAAGAAATAAGAAGATTCCTTCACCAATTCTACCTCATGACCGCTTGGCGCTTTGCCGCCGATGACTTTGCCCTCTTCATCTCGGTAAACTTCTGCTAATTGCGTTTCAGTAAAGTATTCTTCATCAGAAACAGAATACCAGCCTTCATATTCACCAAGATAGATATCTCCTTGATCAAGCAATTGCTGGAAGATTTTTTGAACGGCTGTTTTATGGTAGTCATCCGTTGTACGGATAAATTTGTCATAACTGATGTCTAGTGTGTTCCATAATTTCTTGACGTCAGCTGCCATTTTGTCGACGTATTCTTGCGGATCTACGCCAAGTTCTTCTGCTTTTTTCTCGATTTTTTGACCGTGCTCATCGACACCCGTTAAATAAAAGACATCAAAGCCCATCAATCGTTTGTATCGTGCTACCGCATCACAAGCGATCGTCGTGTAAGAATTCCCGATATGCAGCTTGCCGCTTGGATAATAAATTGGCGTCGTAATATAGAATGTTTCTTTTTCAGCCATGGACGCAAGTCCTCCTTTTCACTAGTAAAGTGTATACTTAGGTAGTATACAGTTCGCAACCCAAAAATGCTATAAATTTAATCAAAAAAGCGGACATAATAAGACCTTTCTTCATGCTCTAAAAGAAGCAAAGGAATCGTTTTCGTCCTTAAAACGCAGCAAATAAACCAGCAGATTTGAGTATTTCTTTTCTACTAGTTATCATAGCGCAGATAGCCGTTCACTTCAATGTTCTAGGGGAAGAATCTGATCCTGACAACGAATCTCATAAGAAATAAAGGTGTTTTATCTCTCTTTGATTAACAGGTACTTCTTTTGCTATAATGAGGAAGACTTCTCTTATAGAAAGGAACGCTATGACTCGAAAAAACAAACAGCATTTTTTGCTTTTAACCGCGCTTTCTGTGGGGCACTTGCTCTTTTCAACCACAGGTTACCCCTTTTTGTTTGCTTACTTCAACAGCCATGATTACGCGGCGCTTTTTGCGACAGCGCTGGCAATCCTACGGGTAGCTTTTCTGCTATGGATCGCTCTTTGGGGCTATTTAGCACTCAAAGAACACCCTCGGTCTTCTTGGCTTTATCTCGCACTGTTTTTCATTAATTTGATCGTTCCTTATTTTTTCCGTTAAGGAAAACCATCGCGCTCAGTTACTTACTTTATCTAAGGCAGGAGAAACCAATGAAAGAATTTACCTCAAAATCAGCTGAAAAACACTACTATGAGAAAGAAGCTTCTGAAGCAGACTTTCTTACGTGGTATCAGGCACAAGATCAGCCGAAATACGAGAAACCCTCCGTAACCGTCGATATGGTGTTGATGTGTTACAACAAAGAAGAAGAACAACTCAAAATTGCGCTGATCCAAAGAAAAGGCCATCCCTTCCGCAATTCTTGGGCATTGCCGGGGGGCTTCGTCAATCCGAATGAATCGACAGGTCAAAGTGTGATCCGTGAGACCCAAGAAGAGATCGGGGTCACTATCTCCAAACAAAACATCGAACAGCTGCACACCTTCAGCACCCCTGGTCGTGATCCACGTGGGTGGGTAATCACCGTCAGCTATTTGGCATTTATTGGTGAAGAGCCCTTAAGTGCTGGGGACGATGCGAATCAGGTACGCTGGTTTTCTCTGGAAAGAAAAGCCAATCAAATCTATTTGACCAGCGGTGAGATCGAGATCATTCTTGACCTGGTGACTGGTGCCTCTGTTGGAAAAGATACGCTGGCTTTTGACCACAGCGCGATCATTCTCAAAGCCTTCAAACGGGTTGCCAATAAGATGGAGCACGAGCCGCAAGTGCTTCTTGTGTTAGGCAAAGACTTTACGATCACGGAAGCCCGTAAAGTATTCGCCAAGTTTTTAGGGATCGATTTTAAAATGATCGATCATTCCAACTTTAAAAAATCCATGCTTCAATATTTTACGGAGGTCGGCGAAAAGCCCGTTGGCATCGGGCGTCCCTCAAAGATCTATCGCTTAAATGACGCATTTTTAGGTGATAAAATGTAAAAAAAATACAACCCCCTGCTAAACCATAGTTTGGCAGGGGGTTGCTGGTTAATCATAATTAGTGAACGTGGTTCCTAGAAACAAAAATCATAAAGATTTTTTCTATACCCTAGGCGATCCCTGGCGTTCCTTCCAGTTCAAGCAGATCAGCTGCTCATTTCGCCTGAGAGCCGCTCTAGCTTCTGTTGGTCCTGCGTGTCCAACGTGACAAAACGCAGTTCTTTGCCGTACCACTGCGCTTTGTACTGGATTTTGCGAACAAACTGATGCCAATCGCTGATGCTGTAATGACCGGCTTTTAGAACCGTTTCTTCAGCAATTTGTTCCAAATAGATTGTATCGTACTGTTTTACGAGATGATAACTGACTTGATCGATGAATTCCCGCTTTTGACAGCAGTGAAAACGATAGAGGCGAGCGACTTTTCCTTTTAGCTTCTGATAATTTCGTGCCTGAGTCAAAAGGATTTTTTTCCGTTTGACCGCCGTAGCTTTCACCTGAAGTTTGCGTTCTGCTCGTGTCAGCTTCTGTTTTGTTTGGATCGCATGCTCACAAGTGACCGGTACCGATTGGTTGGCTTTGATCAGCTGCTGCGGATCATAAACAACCGCGATAGACGCTTGCTGTTTCGGGAGTGGTGTGATCTCTTCCAAACAAAGAATCGAGATATAAAACTCTTCATTGTTTTTCGCTGAGATCGTTGCCGATTTGATTTTCCCTTTGATCTCCCGATGCTTTTTTACTGGAACCAGTGTTTTGAGCTTTGGCAGCTTGATTTGATCCTCTTCAAAGTAAATGGTGTGCTGCTGATTATTCGTAGTATACGATTGCCAAATACTTTTTTTGGTTTTCATTTTTGGAAAGCCAGCCCGCTTTTGAAAGTAATTTCGAAACGCTCGGTCCAGATTCCTTTGTGCATTCGCCAATGCCAAACTATCGGTCTCCTTCAAAAAAGGATACTCCTTTTTTAGTTTGGCTGGCGTCAACCCTTGCTTTGCTTCATTGTTGGCCAGCTCCTCCATCTTCGCCTCCAGCAGTTGATTGTACGTAAACCGAACACAGCCGAAGGTTTCGATGAAAAACTGTTTTTGCTGTCCATTAGGATAGATCCGAAATTTGTATGCTTTTAAAACACCCAGTTTCATCTCCTCCTAACACTCCCTATACCTTTGACGCTAGTTCCCCTTTTTTTGTGCTAACTTTTCTTGGTAGATCTTGGCTTCTTGTTTCGTGGCATAAACGAAATGTCCTGGTGCGATCTCTTCCATTGCTCGTTCTTGGTTATCGTTTGGTTCGCTGACGTATTTGATCCGTTTGCGTTGACGCTCATGGTCAGGATCTGGCAGCGGAATCGCTGATAAAAGACTTTCAGTATACGGATGGACCCCGTAATGATAGATTTCATCACTGGTTCCTACTTCTAGCAGTTTGCCGTTGTGCATCACGCCGATCCGATCGCTGATGTGTTTGACCATCGATAAATCATGGGCGATAAACAAGTACGTCAATTTATGTTCTTCTTGCAGATCTTGCAGCAAGTTGACAACTTGGGCTTGGATCGAAACATCCAATGCCGAGATCGGTTCATCACAAATGATGAATTTTGGATCGACGGCTAATGCTCGGGCGATTCCGATCCGCTGACGTTGTCCCCCTGAAAATTCATGAGGATAACGGGTTCCATGACTTGGGTTTAGTCCGACGGTTCGCAAGAGTTCATCCACCCGATCATTGCGTTCTTTTTCATTTTTAGCTAATCCGTTGATATCGATCCCTTCGGCAATAATGTCGCGAACTTTCATCCGTGGATTCAAGGAGGCATAAGGATCTTGGAAGACCATTTGAACTTCCCGGCGAAAATCAGCCAGCGGTTTCTTGCCTTTGATTTTCATAACATCTTGTCCATCAAAAAGAACTTCGCCTCCGGTAGGATTATTCAAACGAATCACCGTCCGTCCAGTGGTCGATTTTCCGCTTCCGGATTCACCTACTAGACCAAAGGTTTCTCCTTCATAGATTTGGAAGGAGATATCATCGACGGCTTTGACTTCGTCTTTGCGGCCAACGTTAAAATATTGTTTGAGATTCTTTACTTCAAGTAAAACTTTTTCCAACCGTTTCTCCTCCTTTAGACAGATGCCTGAGTATTTTTTTCTTGGAATTTTTTCCAGCGAATCAAGATCTCATCCGGCGGAGTTACCTTCGGTGCTTGCGGCGCTAACAGCCAAGTTGCTGCTTTGTGGGTCGGTGAAACATCAAAGAACGGCGGTTGCTGTTCTGCATCGATCTGCAAAGCAAATTCGTTTCGTGGATAAAAAGCGTCCCCGGTTGGCGGGTCCAACAGATCCGGCGGTGAACCAGGAATCGCGTACAAACGATCGCCTGTCCCTTCTAACGTTGGCATCGAACCCAACAAGCCCCAGGTGTATGGATGTTGCGGGTTGTAGAAGATTTCTTCTGCGGTGCCCACTTCGACGATTTTCCCACCATACATCACGGCTACTCGGTCAGCCACATTGGCAACGACACCCAAGTCATGGGTGATAAAGACGATGGACGAATTGATTTTCTTCTGAATATCTTTTAATAACTCTAAGATCTGTGCTTGGATCGTTACATCCAATGCAGTCGTCGGTTCATCTGCAATTAAGATCTGTGGGTAACAGATCAGCGCGATCGCAATAACGATCCGCTGCCGCTGACCACCCGAAAATTGATGCGGATAATTTTTCAAGCGTTTCTCAGCATTCGGGATGCCGACAAGGTTCAGTAATTCCAACGCTTGTCGCAAGCCCTCTTTTTTACTGATTTTGTTGTGCTTCATCAATGACTCTGCCACTTGCTTGCCAATCGGCATCGTTGGGTCTAGTGAAGTCATTGGATCTTGGAAAATCATGGCGATTTCCTTGCCACGGATTTTTTGCAGTTCTTTTTCGGATTTTTTCAAAATGTCCGTCCCATTGAAGAGGATCTGGCCATTATCGACATTGGCATTGCTGGCTAACAACCCCATGATACTGCGGGTTGTCACGGACTTGCCGCTCCCGGATTCGCCCACGATCGCCAAGGTTTCTCCTTTGTATAGATCGAAACTGACATCGCGGATTGCTTGGACTTTCCCAGCAAAGGTGTCAAAAGAAATTTCTAAGTTTTTCACTTCTAAGACTTTTTTCATAGCAATCACTCTTTCATTTTCGGATCAAAGGCATCACGCAAACCGTCTGCCAGCAAATTGAACCCAATCATAATCACAGACAAGGTCACAGCCGGTACCCACATTTGGTAAGGCAGGAACAAGAAGGTTTTGTAGCCATCGCTTAGTAGCATCCCTAAAGATGCTGAAGGTGGTTTTAATCCTAGCCCAATAAAGCTTAGGAAGGCCTCGAAGAAAATCGCCGAGGGAATACTGAACATCATTTGTACGATGATCACGCTGGAAATATTTGGTAATACGTGTTTCATCGCAATCTTGAGACGGCTTTCCCCCAGCGTTGTTGCGGCTAAAACGAATTCCTGATCTTTTAGTTTCATTGTTTGGGCCCGTACGATCCGCGCCATTGGAATCCAGTTAGTGATCGCCATTGCTGCCACGATCGAGAAGATCCCAGGTTCGAAAACTACCAGCATTAAGATCATTACCACTAAGTTGGGAATACCTGATAAGATTTCTAGGAAACGTTGCATCACATTATCGATTCGTCCACCTAAAAGACCAGAGATCAAACCATAGGTTACACCAAAGATGATATCTAGCATCGCTGCGATAAACGCAATCAATAAGGAGATACGTGTCCCTACAAATAGACGACTCAATAAGTCACGACCTAATCCATCCGTTCCTAAAAGGAAATATGTCCCGTCAGGTACATTGGCAGCTGCATACTTATCTACTAGCTCGCCTCCCACCATCGCATAGCCGTTTAAGCCATTGATGTTGATACCGGGAATTTTCGGCGGCAGATTTGTAAAGGTCACATTTTGCGCGGTCGGATCATGTGGCGAGACAAAAATGGTAATGATTGAGATCGTAATAATGATCAGCAACAAAACGATTGAGAAAACAGCGGCTTTGTTCTTTTTCAAACGACGCCACGAATCTTGGAAAAAGGTTAATGAGGGGGTTGCGATCGCTTCACGCTCTTCATTGGTATTTTTTTGTAACGGTTGAAATTTGGCTGCATCGATGGCAGCAACATCATTTGCTGTGTAAGGTTTCTCTGCCATTAGCCACGACTCCCTTCTGAAACTCGGATCCGCGGATCAACGATTCCATATAAAATATCAACAACAAGAATCACAAAGACCAACATTGCGGAATAAAGGATCGTTACCGCCATGATCGTCGGATAGTCATTGGTCATGATTGATTTTACGAACTGTTCACCGATACCCGGGATCGCAAAAATATTTTCTACGACAAGGGAACCAGTCATCAAACCGACAGCTAGCGGTCCTAACAACGTCAATAACGGAATCAAACTATTCCGCAAACCGTGCTTGAAGGCAATTTCCCAGCGGCTCAACCCTTTTGCTCGTGCCAACTCGACATAATCACTATGCAGCACTTCCACCATCTCGGTTCGAATAAACCTAGCGGAATCCGCTAACGGCGACATCGCTAAGGCGACGGTCGGTAAGATCGTGCTGGCAAAGGTCTCCCACTTTGCAATCGGCAAGATCCCTAGTTTGATGGCAAAAATATATTGCAGCAAAACGGCAAAGACAAAGTTAGGGATCGAACGCCCTAAGATCGCCACTAAGGTAGACGTTGTGTCGACCCAAGTATTTTGTTTCATTGCAGAGATCGTTCCTAAAATGATCCCAAAGAAGGTACCAAAGATGATCGCTTGTAGTCCTAGTTGCAGTGAAGGTCCGATTCTTCCTGATAATAAATTCGCTACTGGCTGGTTTTTAAATTGGAAAGAGATCCCAAAGTCACCTTTTAGTAGATTGGTCAAATAAAGCCAATATTGGGTAATGATCGGTTTGTCCAATCCTGCTTGCTCATTTAGCAAGGCAATTTGTTCTGGACTTAATTTTTCAGCATTCGTATATGGTGTTCCTGGCAAAAATTGCATCAAGAAAAAGGTGATCGTGGCAATCAGCCATAATGTTAAGACCATGTAGAACACTCGTTTCAATAAATATTTCAAAAAGCTGTTCACGCAGTTTCCCCCTTAAGTATTTTGACTTCTATTCAATAATTATGTAAATTAACATAGTACGAATCATTAAAAAGGAGTCAAATCATGAAAATAAAAAAAAGTAGTGGGCTCATACCCCTCCTATGCCTCGCAATTTCTGGCGGATGGTTAGCCATAAAAAATGAATTTTCCATAGCAGCTCTTTCAGATGCCCTTTTCTTGTGGGCGCTGTTCTTTTTGATCATTGGCGGTTTTTTATGGGTATTTGCTTCTGGTTTCTTTGACCATTTTCAATATTCCATGAAGAAAGCTTTTTCCAAAAATAAAACAGATTATCTGAAATTATCCCAAGTCGGCAAACAGAGTTACGCCTTTTGGTTATGGCCTGGTGTCTTCTTGTTATTCCTTTCATTGCTCTTTTTAATGATTGCTACTAGTTAATTTCACTCTTATATTTTTACTCATTGAAATGAGAAGCAAAAGGCTGAGACAAGAAATTGTCTCAGCCTTTTCTTCGGCATTTCAAGTCAACTACTCGTGATTATTCGATTGATGTCCACTTGTAGTCGTATTGTGCGCCCGCTGCGTGAGCAACAACACCTTTGACTTTTGTTGCACGTAAATGTGCTTCCGCTTTTTGATAAACTGGAATGACACCTTGTTCATTCATAATGATTTTTTCTGCATTGACTAAATCTTCCCAACGTTTGTCAGGGTCATTGGCATTGGTCGTACCTGCTGCTTTTACAGCTGCATCGTATTCTTCACTGCTCCATTGACCACGGTTGTATGAGTTACCTGTCGTAAACAAGTCAGTAAAGCTACTTGCATCGGCATAGTCAGCACCCCAACCGCCCATTACTGTATCAAAATCACCCGCATTTGAACGATCCAAACGAACAGAGAATGGAACTGGACTTAACGTGACTTTCACACCGTCCAATGTTTTTTCGATCGTGTCTTGCAAGTACTCAATGATTTTCTTGGTTGAGTCTGTATCAGAAGCTAAGATATCAAATTCTAATGAATCGATTCCTAATTCTTCTTTGGCTTTTTCCCAATATTCTTTTGCTTTCTCTTGATCGTAGCTAATGACGCTGCCAGCTGCTTCTGTGAAGTCTGTATGATCGCCAGGACTGAAAGTCATGCCTTCCGGAACCAAACCACTTGAAGCAATTGAACCATCACCTAAGATTGATGTTACTAAGGCATCACGGTCGATCGCATAAGAGATTGCTTTACGCAAGTTTTCGTTACGGAAAGGTGAATCTTCATCACGTTGATTCAATTCTAAGTAAGAAGTCGTTGCTTCTGGTTGAGAAACGAATGCTTCGTCGTTAGCCATCTGTTGCGCCAGTTCACCTGTTAGGATGACATCATCTGCTTGACCATCTTGGAAAAGATTCAAGGCAGTTGAGGATTCTTTCACGACGCTTACGTTGATCGTTTGTAATTTAACAGTGTCTTTGTCCCAATACTGATCGTTCTTTTCATAAGCCCATTCTGTATCCGTTCCTGGCCCATCAAAACCAGTCAGGACAAATGGTCCATTATAAACGGCATTGTCGCTTGTTGATGCATATTGATCGCCATTTTCTTCCACTACTTTTTGATTTTGTGGGAAGAATGATGGGAATGCTAATAAGTAATCAAAGTAAGGTGTTGCTTTTTCTAGGGTGATTTCTAATTCATAATCCCCCACTGCTTTGATGCCTAGCTCTGATGGATCCGTATCGCCAGCTGTGATGGCATCCGCATTTTTGACTGGTGAAAATAGATACGCGTATTCTGATGCAGTTTCAGGTTTGACCGTCCGTTGCCAGCCATAAACATAATCCGCTGCTGTAACAGGGTCACCATTTGACCATTTCGCATCTTCACGCAATTTGATCTTGTAAGTTAGTCCATCCTCGCTGACTTCAGCTGCTTCAGCTGCACCAGCAGGTTGTGGTGTGCTGTCAGCATCCAAACGATACAGTCCTTCATATACATTGTTCAATGCACTGAAGCTGATCGTATCGGTTGCTAATGAAAGATCCGCACTTGGCATTTCTTGTGAAACCACTACGTTAAATACTTGTTCTGCGTTGCTATCGCCGCTAGTTGCTGTGTCATTGCTTGAACTATTTGTTCCGCCTGTTGTACAGCCGGCTAACACCACGCCACACACAGCTACTAAACCATAGGCCCATTTATTTTTCATCCTGTCCTACCCCTTAATTGAATTAATTTTCAGAATAATCATTCGATTTCTGAAGTTAGATAAGATTTTAATTAATAATTATTAAAAAAGCAATCCCTTTTTCGATAAAAAACACCTTTGGAAGAAAGTTTTCTTGGTATTTACTTACCTTACTCTCATCAAACATTCGTTAAATGCTATTTTTCCTTTCTTTATTTATAAGAAATAAAGCGAAAAAAATAATAAAAAAACATGGTTAAATGTAACTTACATTCATTTTCTGTCTGCTTTTTTCATTTCAGTCATCAAAATGAGAAATGTCTGATAGAAAAGCAAACATGCAGAAAACAAGGATGATTTCTTATCAAATTCAGACAAAAAAGACCTGATCGCATGCTTACTGATCAGGTCTTTTCATTTTAAGAACTTTTGTTTTGTCCTCGAAAGGATGTCCTTCAATGATTAATGGATCGCGCCGCCAATCGCTTTTAAATCTTCTTTGTCGGCATAATCAACGATAGCTTCCACTGCTGCAGTTAATCCTTTGGCGATGTCTTCGATGCTCATTGCAGGCTGTCCTACTTTATCGACGACTTGCTGAGGAATAAATGGCACGTGAATAAAACCGCCTTTCATTTCAGGGTATTTTGTATCGATCATGTATTGTACTTGATACATGATGTGGTTGCAGACGAAGGTTCCAGCAGTATTAGAAACGGCTGCAGGTATTCCTGCTTTTTTCATATTTTCTACCATTGCTTTGATTGGCAGTTGTGTGAAGTAGGCAGGCTTTCCTTCTGTTTGGATCGCTTCATCGACGGGTTGATTGCCTTCATTATCAGGAATCCGGGCATCATCCACATTGATTGCCACTCGTTCTGGTGAGATGGCAAACCGGCCGCCCGCTTGACCGATGTTTAAGACGACATCTGGGTGGACCTCTTCAATTTTCTCTTCGACGATCGCCGCTGATTTCCCAAATACAGTGGGGATCTCTGCTTTCACGATCTGTGCACCATGAATTGTATCTGGCAGTAATTTCACTGCTTCTAAGGCAGGATTGATTGCTTCTCCGCCAAATGGATCAAATCCGGTAATTAATAGTTTCATTTCCATCATCCTTCCATCTCTGTTTTACCACTAAAATGCCCAAAAGTACATTAAAGCGATGTGGATCACTAACAATAATAAAGCAATTGGGGCTTGTGCTTTAATGACACCATTAGGGTCTTTCATCTCTAACAAAGCCACTGGCAGTGCATTGAAATTGGCTGCCATCGGGGTCAGCAACGTGCCGCAAAAACCAGCGGTCATTGCTAAAGCACCAGCAACAACTGGATCGCCGCCTTGCGCCATTACGAAAGGTACGCCAATACCGGCAGTTATAACGGTAAATGCTGCAAAGCCATTTCCCATGATCATAGTAAAGATCATCATTCCTAAACAGTAAGCCACGACACCGATAAAACGATTGCCTTCTGGCACGACGCCAGAGATTCCTTGAGAAATCACATCACCAACACCAGCAGCGTTAAAAATGACACCTAGTGCTGCTAATAACTGCGGCAAGATACCGGCAGTTCCGACTTGGCGAAGCATCCGGTCGGAATCGTCTAACACTGTTTTTGGTTTAGCGGAAGTTAGCACGACTGCCAACAAGAGTGCTAAGATCGACGCGATCCCGATCCCCACTTGGCCCCCTAATGGTGTATAAGAAATCACCACAGCGATCAATGCCAAGCTGATACATGGTACGAAGATCGTACTACCGATCCGTTTTGCTGACGCTTCGGCTTTTTCATCATCAACATCGACGATTTTACCGATCTGTACTTGTTTGAAGAAGGTCAAACAGCCCATCAAAACGATCAAAATTCCGTCCACAAGATACGGCAAAAAATTTCCGAAAGCAAAGACGACCCCTAGCAGTAACCAAAAGGCAGAGGTGCCTAATCGTGTAGGATGGTCTGCTTCACGAAAAACCCGGACAGCCGTCATGATCGACAGCAGCCCAATCAAGATATAAAAGAATTCTAGTAATCCGTTAACGATTCCTTCCATCTATTTCTCCTCCTTCTTGCCATATTTTTTTGCTAATTTGCGATCAAAGAGCAAGTTCGATAACGTGGCAATAACTAAGACGATCAATGCGATCGGCAATGATGCTTGAGCGATCGAACTAGCTGCCACATCATATCCAAGTGATTGCAACGTTCCTACGATCAACAGCACACCAGAAGCAGCCACGAAGGTATTTTGCGCAAAGAAATTCCCGAAATTTTCATTAGCGGCAGCCCGAGCTTTGATTTTTTCCTGATCTTTTTCATCCAGTTCCCCAAATTTATTTTCCCCAGCAGCTTGCGCCATCGGGTTAACGATTGGGCGGATAAATTGCGTATGTCCTTGGATCCGAATAGAGAAAAAGCCAGCAAGTTCCCGAATAAATAAGTACAAACTCAAAAACTTCCCTGGTGTCAAGCCTTTGATTTTTTCAATCAATATGACGGCCTGCTGTTTCAAGCCAAAACGTTCCGACAAGCCGACCATTGGTAATGTCAACAAGAACAGTGTAACGAGTCGATTATTGACAAACGCTTCTCCTAACATTGTTAAAAAATCAACAACAGAAATTCCCGATACAAGCGCGGTGACAAAACCAGCAACGATTACGACAGCAATAGTATCTAGCTTCAGCAAAAAGCCGACTAAAATAACTAGAATACCAATTAATTTAATCCATTCCATCAAATCATCCTTTCACAGTAAGTTATTTTTAATGAATACCAGCTTTTAGTATAATCTATTTTTTTCTTGTAAAACAATGTTTTTTGAATTTTCTTTACAGGAATACGCTTTCTTTAAGGCGTTTTTTAATTGCTTAGATAATAAAAAACCAAAAGAAGAACTGCGCTTGTGCAGTCCTTCTTTTGGTTTTTTGTGTTTAAGAAGCAGAAGCTTCTTTTTTCATTTGTTTGCTTCGCAGCTGTCCGCATGCTGCGTCGATATCTGTCCCATGTTCTTTACGAATCACACAGTTGATGCCGTTTTTCTTTAAAATGTCATAAAAAGCTAACACATCGGCTTTTTTACTTCGAGCATATTGGTCATGCTCACTCACTGGGTTATAAGGAATCAAGTTGACGTAAGACAATTTCTTTTTATCCTTCAATAATGCTGCCAACTGACGGGCATGTTCCGGTCGGTCGTTGACATGATCCAGCATGATATACTCAAACGTGATGCGACGATTGGTTTTTTCTAAATAATAATCGACCGCTGCCATCAGTTTTTCAATCGGAAAGCTCCGATTGATCCGCATCATGGAGGTTCTGACTTCGTTATTTGGGGCATGCAGCGAAATCGCTAGGTTCACTTGCAAGCCGTTTTCCGCAAACTCTCTGATTTTATGCGCTAAGCCGCTGGTTGACACGGTAATATGCCGCGCGCCGATCGCTAAGCCTTTCGGGTCATTGATGATCTGTAAGAAATGCATCACATTGTCATAGTTATCAAAGGGTTCGCCGATCCCCATGACGACTACGTGAGAGACTCGTTCTCCCTCGTTGCGTTCATCAAAATAGTGTTGCACTAACATGATTTGAGCCACGATCTCGCCTGCCGTTAAGTCTCGTTGTTTCTTTAATAACCCACTAGCACAAAAGGTACAGCCGATGTTGCAGCCGACTTGGGTCGTCACACAAACCGACATGCCATATTCTTGACGCATCAAGACCGTTTCAATCATGTGGTTGTCCGGCAATTGGAATAAATACTTGACGGTCCCGTCACTGGCTTCTTGTACCACCATCTGTTTCAGGGGATTGATCACAAAGGCTGCCGTCAGTTTCTCAATCAAAGGTTTCGGTAAATTGGTCATTTCTTCAAAGCTGGTTACTCGTTTTTCATAGAGCCACTCCCACACTTGGTTGGCTCGAAATTTCTTTTCATTTTGTTCAGTTATCCACAAAGATAGATCTGATTTGGTAAGTCCATAAATCGATGGGTTCACTTTTTTCCCTCTTTTCAAACTAGTCGCTACATACTATAACTGAATTCTTTGTGAAAAGCAACCGTACCTTGGTTGTTTGTCAAAGCAAAACCGTTGCTCTACTGCGCTGGTTGATCATTTTTTCGATGCTCAATGTTCCCATCCATCACGCCATCTTACTTGAAATAGCTCTCACAAACATTTTAGTCATAAAAAACAAGCAGTGAATGAACCAACTCCTGTGAAATAAATGGAGCAGCTCTTTCCTGCTTGTTTGCTTTTCCTTGAAGAGATACTCTCTCATGGGCACTGCTTTCTTCACATGATCACCCTTCAAAAGAAAGGACTCGGCCTTCTTTGGCGGTCAACATCCCCCGTTGCGGTGGCTGTAGCTGTAAATAAAGCTGGAGTGACATTTCTAATATCAGTTCTTTGTCTCCTTGTTGAAAAACGCCGTAATAATGGGTCTGTTCCCGTTTCTCTTCATATGTATGACTGACAAGGTAATACCCTTGTTCCATGGTTTCGTTGCGCTTTTTGGTTTCTGAAAGAAAACGGCGAATATGTTTATAAGTAAAGAGAATCAATAAAATGACAACTACTATTAATACTACATACCCCATTGCTTGTTTTACACCTCGATCGTTGATGTAGCAAAGGTCGGCTCCACACCAATACTGATCATCAAAGCAGCATCGACTTCACACATCACTTTATCGTCTAAATGACAAACTTTTTCTTTCAACCGACTTTTGTCGATCGTGCGGATCTGTTCCATCAAAATGACGGAGTCTTTGCCAATCCCTGTGCAAGAAGCGGAAATCCCAATGTGGGTTGGTAATTTCGGCTTCGCCATTTTTGCCGTGATCGCCGCAATGATCACGGTGGGACTGAAGTGATTGCCCAAGTCATTTTGAATGATCAAGACCGGTCGTATTCCGCCTTGCTCCGATCCAACGACTGGTGAAAGATCGGCAAAATAAATATCTCCCCTTTTTACCATAGGACCACCCTAACTTTTATATTCTCGCGGAACCCTTGCTGAGAGGGTGCACGCTACTTCATAGTGAATCGTTTCTAACTGGTCTGCAACATCCTGCATCGTAATTCGTTTCCCATGATTCTCACCAATCAACGTGACCGTTGTACCGACAGCAAAGGCTCGCGGCAAACGAATCATCAGTTGATCCATACACACCCGACCGACGATTTCACAAGGTTCACCTTCTACTAAGAGTGAGAAGCCTTGCATTTTTCGTAACCAGCCATCCGCATAACCGATAGGCACAGTGCCGATCCATTCCTGATGGGGCGTGATATATGTCTCACCATAGCCAATCCCCGCTCCTTTTTCAAGTAATTTCACTTGGATCAGTTCAGAAACAAGTGAAAGGGCTGGTTTTAAGGAAAATGGTTCCTTCAATGCATGACCTGACGGATTCAATCCATACATCGCGATCCCAAAACGGACCATATTCCCAACGGCCTCTTTGTGCCACAAGGAGGTCGCGCTATTGCCTGTATGTATATATGTCGGCAAATAAGGCAAAACAGTTAAGACTTCTTTAAACCGCTGGTGCTGTGTTTCCCAATAAGTTGTATCAGCTTGATCGGCTGTGGAGAAATGGGTAAAGATTCCTTCCCAATCAAATGTGGGATGAGTTTCCAACCAAAGAACGGCTTGAAGCACTTCTTCTGGGGTCAAAAAACCGATTCTCCCCATGCCGGTATCCACTTTGACATGTACTTTAAGCGGTGTCTTTATAGGATTCTCCTCCAAATAAGTACCGGCTTCTACCAACCAGTCCATCGAAGCGACTGGAAAAGAAAAATCGTATTCTGCAAGTAAGGGAATATCTTGCACGTTCACAACCCCTAAAATCAGCAGTGGGTCAGTGATTCCTGCTTCTCGCAATTCGATTGCCTCATCGATCGTCGCAACGCAAAAACCGGCTGCACCGCCTTCTTTGGCTGCTTGAGCAGTTTGTACCGCTCCGTGCCCGTACCCATTGGCTTTTACCACCGCAAAAAGAAACGTCTCGCTTGGTAAGTGAGCAATCTCATTTTTGATGTTTTCGGTAATCGCGGTCGTATCAATAATCGCTTTCGTTGGTCTATGGTAAGCAACCACCATTTCCAGTTCCTTCTTTCTACTAATGCTTGATCAGACAAACAAATTAAGTTGGTTTTATGTAGTCGGCTGTTCGTCCATAAAGTATCGTAGTTTTTTCACCAAGTGACGACTTCCACTCAGGTTACTCACTATCCGATACTTCTAAGATAATTTGTGCAAAGGCAGTATCATTTGTATGGGTGATACTGACAAACGTTTTTTCTAAAGGGTGCGGTGCTTTGGTAACGATCGGTGCACCGAATTCATTGGTCAAGACTTCAATATCATGAAAAGAAACTTTGCCGATCCCCGTCCCCCAAGCTTTCGAGAACGCTTCTTTGCAGGCATAGCGCCCCCCGAGGAACTCTACCTGACGTTTCAGGGGCAAACGGGCAAATAATTTTGCTTCCTTCTCCGTTAAAATACGCGTTATAAACTGAGGTTTTTTTTCAATTAATTCTTTCATTCGAAGCAGCTCGACTGCATCGATCCCGATTCCTTTAATCATTCTTCTCGCTACCTTTACTTAAGATAGGGGTTTCCAAATTGGAATTGGCCCTTGTTTAGCTAGTTACCATTCTACCAAAAAAATGGCGAATTACCATTCAAATCTGACGAGTTTATACGGAGATTAAGATTTTCAATCACTCGTATTTGTTTTTTATATAAAAAAGACCTTGCAAGTTTCCTTACAAGGTCCACAAACTCAATTAGTCTTGGTTATTTCTGATAACGAAACCGCGTTTTTTGTCGTTGCTACGGCGATTGTTTTTACGGGCACCATCTTTTGAATAGTTACCACGGGCTTTATTGCCGTTGCCGCCGCCACGGTTCCCACCGTTTTCTTTGCGGTTACGATTGCCGCCATTGCTGTTATTGCTGCGACGTCCGTTTTTATTGAATGATTTTTTTCCTTGAGGTAATGGGCGTTCTGGTGTGATTTTGACTGGTTCTAAATCAGCTGGATCTTTCGCCATTGTTTTTAGAAGCAGTGCTGCTAAATCTTGTGCAGAATAACGTTCCAAAAGATCGTCGGCTGCTTGCAAGTATTTATCCAAACCATTTTCATCCAATTTTGTTTCAACAGATTCGATTGCGGCACCTAATTGACCTTTAAAAGCTTCTTTTTCGGTTGGTGGGCGCATTGGTGTCATCCGTTTTTTCGTTAAGTTTTCAATGACATGCAAGTAGCTCATTTCGTTTGGTGTAACGAAAGTCACTGACATTCCGCCTTTTCCGGCACGACCTGTACGTCCGATCCGGTGAACATAGCTTTCAGGATCTTGAGGGATATCGTAGTTGTAAACGTGTGTAACACCAGAAATATCTAATCCGCGAGCTGCTACGTCTGTGGCAACTAAGATATCTAATTGACCACTCTTAAATGAACGTAAAACGCTCATCCGTTTTTGTTGAGAAAGGTCCCCATGAATGCCTTCAGCTTTGTAGCCACGGGCTTCTAAACCACGTGCCAATTCATCAACACGACGTTTCGTACGACCGAAAACGATCGTCAATTCTGGTGATTGCACATCCAACAAACGAGTCATGACATCGAATTTTTCGTAATCTTTTGAGCGAACATAGTATTGATCAATCAAATCAGCGGTCATTTCTTTGGCTTTGATTTGAACATGTTCAGGCTCTTTCATGAATTTCACGCCGATATTTTTGATTGCTGGCGGCATTGTTGCTGAAAATAGCAACGTTTGACGAACATCTGGCACTTGGCTGATGATTTTTTCAATATCTTCCAAGAAGCCCATGTTCAACATTTCGTCTGCTTCATCTAATACAAGCGTTTCAACCGTACCTAATTTTAAGGTGTGGCGGTTGATATGGTCTAACATACGTCCTGGCGTACCAACTACGATATGGGGACGATCTTTTAATTGACGGATTTGACGGCCGATATCGGCTCCACCGTAAACTGCTTGAACGCGAATTTTTTTGTCTTTACCAAGACGATACAATTCTTCTTGGGTTTGGATCGCTAATTCACGGGTTGGGGCAATCACTAATCCTTGTAGTTGATGGTTCGCTGGGTCGATTTTTTCTAACATTGGCAAACCAAATGCGGCGGTTTTACCAGTACCGGTCTGTGCTTGACCGATCACGTCTTTGCCTGCTAAGGCTAATGGAATCGTTGCTTCTTGGATGGGTGTTGCTTCTTCAAAGCCGGCACGCTCAACAGAAGTCAATAATTCGTTGGATAATTCTAGATCTTTAAATTTCAAATGGATCCTCCTAGGCTGGTCATCTTTTCGATGCCTGTTTTTCTATCATCGAAGCGTAGGTTAGTTCTTCAGAAACACAAGAGTAGTCCCATTTACTCTTATCTTTCTCTCGGTACCGAAAAACCGCTTCACGAAGGCATTATAAAAGGCTAAAACAAGTGTTGTTTGTCTCAGCCATCATTTTATCTCAAAACGTCAATGTTTTTTACAGTAATCATTCTGTGCTTCATCTTTCGGCGTTAGATAAGTATAACACGTTTTGAAAGTTTCAGCAAGATTTCAACTCCGCTTTACATTCCTTTTAGTGCATCAACGACTTCGCTCAAGCCCATGCCATTGCTCCCTTTGATTACCAAGCTGTCGGAAGGTTCTAAAGTTTCCTTTAAGGAGGCGATCAGTTGTAGTTTTTCATCTGTCGCAAAATAGCGCACCTTGTCAGCAAGTGGTGACTGAGCTAGTCGTTTTTGCAATGCTTGCATTTCTTTGCCATAAAGAAAAACTAGTTGGAACGAGCCATCTAAATGTGCGGCCATCTGCTCGTGCATTTGTGCAGAATCTGGTCCTAATTCAAGCATATCTGCCAATACGGCGATCCGTCTTCCTTCTAACGGCAATTTGCGGAAACTATCCAATACGAGACCCATGGCAGTCGGATTGGCATTGTAAATATCGCTCAAAATCGCTGCTCCATTACCGGCAGTCACCCATTGGGTCCGATTTTTCGTTAATTGAAAATGCGCCAAGCCCTCCTTGATGGCTTCATTTGATACACCAAAATGACGTCCTAAACCAATCGCGATCAAGGCATTTTTGACATTATAACCGCCTAATACCGGTAAGGTAAAAGTCTTACCTGCTACCGTAAAAATCGTTTGATCTTGCGATTCCTCTACGATGTCTCCTTGCAGATCTCCCTCTGTTAAGCCAAAAGTTTCAATGGGCTGCGTCAAGTTAGGAACAAAGGGGTCTAACAATGGTTCATCCGCCGGCATCATAAAGAAGCCGTCTTTTTTCAATCCTGCGGTGATCTCCATTTTGGCTTTGGCGATCCCTTCTCTGGACCCTAAGTTTTCAATGTGGGCTTCGCCAATCAACGTGATCGCCGCTGCATCAGGTTCTGCTAAGCGCGAAAGGACTTCGATCTCTCCTGCATGGTCCATTCCCATTTCTAAAATCAACACTTGCGTATCTTCTGGTGCATGCAAGATAGTCAAAGGCACGCCTAGTTCATTGTTATGGTTACCTTGAGTTTTGTAGGTCTGGTATTTTTGTGCCATAACCGCGTCTACCATATCTTTTGTGGTTGTTTTCCCATTACTTCCGGTAATAGCGATGATTTTTGGCGCAAGTTTTTCTTTGTAGGCTCGTGCTAACTGTTGGAACGCTTTGACAGTATCCTTGACGGGTATCACAAGGATGCCTTGCGGTGGTTGGATGGTGGGATGACTCCACAATGTCGCGATCGCACCATTGTCTTTGGCTTGTTGGGCAAATTCATGTCCATCCCGAGTCCCCGCCAAGGGAACAAAAAGACTGTTTTCTTTGATTAGACGGCTGTCAAACTCCACAGAGGCAAGTGGTGTCTCATTTTCAATTGGCTGACCAAATACGGCAGCGGCTTCTTTTACAGTAAAATTCATCAGTTTCGCTCCTTTTTTACAAAAAAAGAAAGCACAAGATCGCTTCAAGTATTTTCCTTGAGTTGAGCTGGCTTTCTTCCTGCTATTTATTCTGCTTCTTTTTCATTCTCTGCTTCAACTTCTGCTTCTTCCACATTCGTCAAGAAAGAACGTCTTTGGTTGAAACGATTCATCCCTAATTGGATCAATTCTTCAATCAAATCACCATACGGCAATCCGGTCTTTTCCCATAGCAATGGGTACATGCTGAATTCAGTGAATCCCGGCATCGTGTTTAGCTCATTTAAAAAGAGCTCGTTTTTATTGGTCAAAAAGAAATCACAACGGCTCAATCCACTGCCGCCTAACATCGTATAGGCTTTTTTCGCAAACTCTTGGGCTTTGGCTTGTGTTTCTTCGGGAATTTGCGCAGGAATCTGCATCTCGATTCGGTTGTCAATGTATTTGGAATTGTAATCATAAAACGCAACATCTTTTACGATTTCTCCCGGCATGGTGGTCCGCACGTCTTCGTTTCCAAGAACAGCGACTTCGATCTCACGGGCTTCGATTCCTTGTTCAACGATCGCTCGGGTATCGTAGCGATACGCTTCTTGCAACGCATTTTGCAGTTCTTCGCGGTTCTCGGCTTTCGAGATACCGACACTTGATCCCATGTTGGCTGGTTTGACAAACATCGGATAAAGGAGACTGCCTTCGCATTGATCGAAAATCTTTTTCGGATTTTCTTTCCACGCATTTTTCAAGACTGGTACATAGGGAACTTGCGGAATTCCCGCAGCTTGCAAGATGTACTTGGTCATGATTTTGTCCATCCCGCAGGCACTAGTCAAGACACCGGCTCCGACATAAGGCATTCCGATGGTTTCTAAAAACCCTTGGATCGTGCCGTCTTCGCCGTTTGGTCCATGGAGCAATGGAAAGACGATCGCGTCTTCTTCATAGATGGCCCCAGGTGAAATTTCTTCCCCTTTGGTCTCTTCGTTGGTCAATGCCAAAGTATCTGGTGACGTTGGCGCCTCAGACAATAATGGGCCTTTTAACCAGCGTCCTTCTTTAGTGATCATTACTAATTGAACTTGGTAGTAATTATAATATACAGCATTAACAACTGAAAAAGCGGATAACAGTGATACCTCATGCTCTGCACTGCGTCCCCCGTATAATAAAATGATTTTCAAAAGAATTTCCTCCTGTATTCATTGATTCTACCAAACTAAGTCTTCCACATTTTAGCACAAAATCGACCAACCGGCATTAAATCTTGCAGAAATTTCTTTAAGCTTACACAGTCGTTAGTTGAATGTTTTTCATTTTGTCAGTACTATGAATATATCACGGCACGTTTAAAGAGGTGGGACCTATGACAGAACAAACTGCTCCTTCTAGAAAAGGACGATTAAAACAAATCCTTCAAGTCTTTTTGAAATACAAAGTCGTTCAAAATATCAGCAAACAGCAGCATCCCGAAATGGTGCGTCAAGCGTTTGAAGAATTAGGACCAACATTTATCAAAATCGGGCAGATGCTTTCGGTCCGCAATGACCTGCTTTCCAGCACTTTCGTTGATGCCTTCAAGCAGTTACAAGACAATGTCAAAAGTGATCCATTTCCCAAGGTCAAAGCACTGCTGGAAGCAGAACTACAGCAGCCACTAACGGAAGTTTTTTCCGCTTTTGATGAAATCCCAGTCGCCTCAGCTTCCATCGGACAAGCCCACCGAGCAAACTTGATCAGCGGCAAAGAAGTGATCGTCAAAGTGCAGCATCCGGGAATCATTGCGGCGATTCAAGTGGATCTCGATCTTTTTGAAAAGGCTCTACCGTTGGTTCGTGCAATTCCAGAAGCCAATGTGGTGGATTTAAAAAGCGTGTTAAGCGAAGTCAGACGATCCCTTGCCAATGAAACAAATTTTTTACAAGAGATGAAAAATGCGCAGGAATTCTACCGTAACAATCACCAAAACCCGCAATTGGCATTGCCAAAAGTTTATCCCGAATGGTGCACCCAAAAAGTATTAGTCATGGATTACATGGCCGGTGAAAGTTTGAACTGCTTGCTGACCCGCAGCAATCAAGATATCGTTTATGACAATCAGTCCGTGAAAGCAGTGAAAAAACAAGTGGGAACGCTATTAGTCGAAAACTTTATGAAGCAAGTCTTTGAAGATGGCTTCTTTCACGCTGATCCGCATCCTGGCAATCTTTTTTTACATGTCTTCACAGATCAAACCAACCGACCAAAACCATTCCAAGTCAAACAGCGCGTCGGTGTCCTCGGCGGTGTTGATTATTCATTGAAGTGGCAAGAAGAAGCGATTATGCCGCCTTACCAAGTGATTTTCTTAGATTTTGGGATGATGGGACATTTGGATCAGTCATTACGCAGTCGCTTAGCTGATGCATTGATTGCTTTGTATACCCAAGACACCCAAGAAGTCGGCAAAGCTGTCTTGCGTTTGTGCAACAGCAGCGGCAGTTCCTTTGATGAAGTCGCCTTCTATCAGGATCTTCAAAAATTTGTTGAAAACTACTATAATATGCCGCTAAAGGATATCGACTTGCAAAAAGTGATGGGGGAAGTCATCACGATCTGCCATGATAACCAACTGCAGATGCATCGAGACATCACCTTGCTGATTAAGGCTTTTGGCACCTTGGAAGGTGTGATCAAAGCCTTAGACCCCGAATTATCAATGATGGAAGTCACTCAGCCTTTTGCACAAAAATATTTCTTACAGCAGCTGAGTATTGAAGACGAGGTGAAAAAAAGCGCCTTGGCAACCGCAAAAAGCTTGCGGGCACTTAGCCATCTTCCTGATCGGACCTTGGCTGTCTTAGACACTTTTGCCACTGGTAAACACCGGTTAAATTTAGAGATCCGCGAACAAAAACAGCTATTGGACCGCTTTGATCAGATGGTCAATCGACTGGTAATCGGTATTATTCTAGCTGCGGTCATCCTTGGCTCTTCCTTATTGGTGGTCGCCAGCCCGCAACAAGGAGCCTTCGTCCATCAGATGGGGATCTTCGGATATACCTTGGCATTTTTCGCGATCGTAGCTTTAGTCGGCAAATACTTTTATGATCGTTTTCGTAAGAAATAAATAAGCACCTTCAATTCCCGTGTTTCATGCAGAAGCTGGGTCTTGAGGGTGCTTATTTTGCAAGGGTCTGTCGCAATTCGTTTTCAAAGATTCGTTTGAAGGCTTCCCGATCCTCTTTCGTAAAGGGCTTCGGTCCTTTTGTGCGCTTGCCTGCTTTACGCATCTGCGCACCTAAATAGCGTTGACCTAATAAAAAATCGATTGTTTCTGGCAAATACTCTGTACCGTTATGGTGAAAAACTCGTGCTTTTTTGGGCAAGACTAACGAGGCTAAGCCATAATCTTGGGTGACGAGAAAATCGCCGGGTTCTATCTCCTTCACGATTTCATAATCCGCGCGATCCGAGCCTTTGTCGACATAGACAAAGTGGACATGGGCGGGATAGTCTTTGGTCGTATAATGATCGACACTGGTCACGATCACTACCGGCAGCTGATACTGCTGAGCCAGTTCAATCACTTCATTTTTCACCGGCGAACCGTCGCCGTCAATAAAAAGCCGCATCTGCTTGCTCCTCTCAAAAGTTCCTTCTTTTACAATTACTTCTATTGTAAGAGGAGCACCTAGAAGATGCAAGCAGACTTTGCGGTATTTTCATTTCAGTCTTGCTCAATGAGGGAATAAGAATGACGATCTTTGTCTCACTAACTAGCAGTTACCATATGCAAAGCTCACCTTTCAATTTTAGAAAATGCTCGTTCCTTCAACTCATAAACGACATCGCAAGCCTTTGCTACTTCTTGTTCATGGGTCACTAAGATGATACATTTTTTTTGCTCATGGGCAATTTCTTGAAATAGTTTGACGATTTCTTTAGATGTCGTTTCAT
Organism: Enterococcus sp. AZ095a; assembly: GCF_050546735.1. NCBI lineage: Bacteria > Bacillati > Bacillota > Bacilli > Lactobacillales > Enterococcaceae > Enterococcus > Enterococcus sp. AZ095a. The sequence goes on from NZ_CP172953.1 coordinate 3,110,349, forward strand.
CCAAGTTTCCAGTCGGTTCATCGGCTACGATCAGCTCATGTTCACAGCACAACGCGCGAACGATAGCGACCCGTTGCTGTTGCCCACCCGATAATTGGGTCACTTTTTTCAGTGCCAGCTCTTCCGTGATACCAACTTTGGCTAAGTTAGCTAAAGCATAGGCCTTTTTATCGGCTTGCTGCGACTTCGCGATCGCCATGGCTGTGATCACATTGTCCAGTGCCGACATATAAGGCAATAGATTATACGCTTGGAACACGATGGAAACATCTTTGCGGCGGTATTCTCGCAATCCGATTTTTGCTAACGTTTCTTCGTTGTAAAGGATCTTTCCTTCTTTCGGGGTATCTAGGCCCGTGATCAGCGACAGGAAGGTTGTTTTCCCCGATCCGCTGGAACCTAAGATCGCATACATCTTGCCAGGTTCAAAGGTCAAATCAACGTCACGAAACAGCGCTTCTGCTTCGCTTTGATACCAATATCCTAATTGTTCTGTTCGTAATGTCATGTCGTTCCTCCTAAGAAACCAAGATTTTTTTCGGATTCAACCGCAAAATGCCCGCGGAAGAGAGTAAGATCGAGCCAAAACTGATCCCTAGACCGAGTAATGCCAATAGACCAATTTGTTGAGGGGAAACGGTGATTTCTAAGGACTCCACTTCTGCTGATTGGGTGAAGGATGGGAAAGAACCCCCACGATTTCCGCCCATTTGCGGCATCTCCCCGCCTCCAGGACCAGCGTTTTCAGTGGCTGCTTGATCAGTCGTTGTCTCTGTTTGTTGTGCCAATAATTGCTCTCCGACGGCATTACCGACAAGATTGCCGCTAGCGGCCGCGATCCCTAAAGCAAACACCATACAGACAAAAATCTCTGTGAAAAATTGTAGGATCACTTTGGCCCGTGACTCGCCTAAAGAGAGCAATACGCCAATCTCATAGCGACGTTCCCGAATCGACATCATCACGATCAACGTCAAAATAATGATACCGGCAGCAGCAACTAACACAATAATATTTTTTGCAAAGCTAGCGACATTATTCAATGGTGTCAGCATCGACTGATACATTTGATCGTTGGTTTGAATGCTGTAGGTTTCTGTATCGATCAACCCTTCCGCTTCTTCCACGAATGCTGTCATCTCAGACGGATCACTCAAGGTATAGGTTGCCGAGTCAACGGTGTCCTCATTGCCGCTCAACGTATTGGCAAGGGTATAAGAAGCAAAGATCGTGTTGGCTGGATTGAGAAAGTTGAACATTTGGCTCATGCTGTTGCCTACTTCACTCGTTTCATAGATTCCCTTGATCGTCACTTCGACTTCATTGTCCTCTGCATCAGTGATCGAAAACGTATCTCCGACTGCCAAATCATTTGCTTCAGCCAACGAGGATTCGATCAGTACTTGGTTCGTGCCTTCATCCTCAGAAGTAATGCCTTCTCCATCCGTGATCGTCGCTGTTCCTTCCGAAAAAGTCGTATACGCCGCACTAGTTGATACACCAGTGATTTGGAAATCACCCGTACTCATATTCCCACCAGGCATTCCTCCTGGCATACCGCCCATTTGCCCCGATTCGCTGCTGTCGGTTGCTTCTGACTCTGTCGATGAGTCACTGCTGGAGATCGGTTCGATCCCGCTGACGGCATCAGCAGAGGTGCTGACTTCAAAACTATATGAGGCAACCCCGTCTAAATCGGCGATCGCTTGGGCATCAGTAATCGCTACTGGTGTCGATTGAAAACTCCCTGGATCTGGTCGGGTGCTTTGGTCATCGCTGTCAGAAGAAGAGCTCCTTTGCTGAAAAGCCTGCTCGCGGTTTGCTTGCAACGTCACAGTTGCGCCAACACTTTTCTGGGCATTTTCAGTCGCTACTAGTGCCGCACTGCGAATCGTCAGACCCGCCAATACAAAAATCAAGATTGCAGAAAATACGGCGATCAGCAACAGGCTCCGGCCTTTTTTCGCCCATAAACTTTGGAGACCTCGTTTCAAAAAATTCATCTTTGTTCCTCCTGAATAGCTATTTATTGTCTTTCGACTATAAGGATCCTAGCTTAAATTGACCTTAAACCGTCTCCTGATTTTTTGAATCATAGAAACAGACCGCAACGGCTGCCTGCGATCTGTTCGATTTATTGATAACCATTTGGTGATGATCGGTGAAACTTCAACTAACGACCAAAACCACCGCCCATCTGATTGGTTGTCGCTGTTGCACCTGATTGGGTCAAGTTAGCGATCGTATCCGTGACGGACAATGTTCCTAACTCTGTCCCATCACTGAGGGTTCCGCCAGCATAATAACCGGAGACTGCTTGTGCATCATTCGTCCCACCACTGACCAACGTATAGCTGCTATCGGTCAAATCTGGGCTGGAAAGAACCACGTGTTGGTAGCTTTTGCTTGGGGCATAGGACAAGATCGTCTGACCTTGACTGTCCTTTAAGGTCACTAGGGTCTCGGCTGATTGGGTTTGATCGAAACTGATTCCGATCGACTGTTGACTACCACCGCTAACGTTCATGGCCATATCGGTCGTGCCTGCCGCTAACAAGACGCCGCCGGTGAGTTCAAATGTGCCGTTATAGTCCAAAGCACCATTGCCACCGGTCGTTGGACCATTTACGATGACGACGCCATCACTCATGGTGACATTGCCATTACTATCCAGGCCATCCCCTTCGGCATCAATGACCAACGTTCCACCAGTGATCGTGATCTGTTTACTGTCATCCGCGGTATCGCCGCCGCCAGGGCCGCCGCCAAAACTGTCTTGACCAAATTGTCCCGTTGTTTCATCCGTATCACTGCCACCACCGGCATTGATCCCATCATCGCTAGCCACGACGTGTGTCGTGCCACCTGCAATCGTGATTACACTTGCTTCTAATCCTTCATAGGATTCTTCGATAGAAATCGTTCCGTCGGAGATCGTCAATTCATTGTCGGCGTGGATCCCATCATCGCCACTGCTGGCAGTGATCGTGCCACCTGCAATGTTGATCGTATCATTGGCATGCAGGGTATCCTCCGCACTATCGATCGTAAAGGTGCCGCTGCTGATGGTCATCACACCGCCAGCTTTCAATCCTTTGTAACTTTCATCCGTCACTAGCGACTGACTTTGGGCTCCGTCAGCCGTTTTGATCGTGATATCAGCTGATTGGATGCTTAAATTTGTTTCTGCTTGGATCCCGTCACGACCACTTTGGATCGTAAAGGTACCACCATCGATCGCAACGTAGCCTTTTTCCGCATCTTCCGTATTATTCGCTTGGATACCATCTCCTTCAGTGGTGTTCAGTGTGTAGTTCCCCGCCAAGATCGATACGGAATCTTTTCCTTTGATGGCGTTGTTTTTCGCTGTGATTTCAATCGTACCACCTGCTAAAACCAAATCATCTTTGCTGCGCAATCCGTTGCTGTAATTTCCTGTGATCACCAACGTCCCATCGCCGTTGATGGACAAATCTTCTTTACTATAAAAGGCAGCATCTGGTTCTGTCTCGCCTTCAGCCAAGGTGTAGCTGCTGCCATCCGTCAGAGTATTCGTCGTATCACTGGCTAAGGTCGTGATGACTTTTTCTGCTTGTTCGATGACGACGGCCGCCCCGTCTTCATTGGTGATCGTGACACCGGCAAAGATCAGATGGACTTTTTCTTCTTTGTTGACGTTGACAACCAGTTGGCCATTACTTAACGACCCGCTGACGACATAGGTGCCGGCTTGGGTGATCGTCACGGTTTGGTCTTCCACTGAAACGCCATCAACAGCCGTCGTGTCGCTGCCATTCAATTCAAGTTGCGTAGCAGTTGCCTCATCGTAGGAAGCATCAACATCTTCTTCTTCGTAACTACCGTAATAGTCCACAGAATCATCAAGGGTCGTTGAAACGTTGGTCACTGCGGCAGAACCGGAAACTGCTGCTGCGGAACTGGAACTGCTGCTCGTGCTAGTACTATCGGTTTGCCCGCAAGCGCCTAAGAGCAGCGATGAGAGCAAGAGTGGATAAATGAGTTTTTTCATAAAAGGTTCCTCCTTCTACAGCTCATCGCGGTTAGCGGTGAGCTTGCCTAAAACAACAGGTAAATTGCCATTACGAACCCGAACTTCATCAATGATTTGCTTTTCTTGCGCTTGGTCTTTTAACAGCAACTGATAGCGCAATTCATACAAGCTTCCCATCGTCGTCGTTCGAACCGATGTCAGTTTGGCAGAATGCGTATATTTTTCAAAGAGATCATCGAATAATTGTGGATAATCCAAATCTTCCGGAATCGTGACCTTCAGTTCCCGTTCACTCGTGGCTTGTCGATCGCCAAAGGGCATCGTATATAAAAGGGTCAAGAAAAGCGCCACGATAATGGAAAAAATGACAACATAGCCGACATACCCCATCCCAGTTGCCAGACCGATCCCCATCGACCAAAAGACGCTGGTAATCTCTCTAGAACCCCCGGGAACCGAGCGGAAACGAATCAAACTGAAGGCACCTAAGATCGCCACCCCTGTACCAAGATTGCCGTTGACTAGCATGATCACCGATTGAACGAGAATCGGTAAGACTGCCAAGGTAATGACGAAGTTTTTCGTATAGACATTGCGGATCATATGGATCGCTGCCACTAATAATCCTAAAAGCAATGAGGCGGCGATACAGATCAATAAGCTACTCCATTCAAGGGTGCTCGTATCGCCAGAAAATAGACTAGATAACATGTAACCGTTCCTCCTTCTTGAATAAATGCCGTTGATAGGTTTGGGCATATTTTGAAAAGCTGCCTTTGCGCACACTGTATTTGTTCAGCAGTTCCACAAACCATATTGGATAAGAGCCGAGGGCTTTGACTTCCATCAACACTCCGACTTCCGGTGCTACTAGTGCACCGTCACTACCGGAACCTAACATGAGATCGCAGGTGCGAAAGCGAATGTTTTGATCGAACGTCACGCGAAATTCACTATCATCATCAACAAACAGCGACAGGCGATCATAGGCAATCAAGACTTTTGGTAGCAGGTCCGGGTTTTTCTTAAATAACCAGTGGATCTCCGCGGCGATTTGCGGGGCTTCCTCCATTGACGGCAAGACCCCCGTTTGCAACCAGCGGCAATAGTCAGCATAGGGCATCGGAACGCGGCGTTTGTAGACCACGCCACTGACTTTCTTCTTGATCTCTAAAAAAATCAACTGTTGCTCTGTCGGTACCCCATAGCTGCGGACCCGAAATTTTTCTTTGTATTTCGGTTTGTCCATCGAATGACGAATAAAGCGGTAATCCTGGGTATCATAATACAAGGACATAATCGTGTGTTGCCCATATTCATCGATCGCCATTTTTTGCTGCAACTCGCCAAGAAATGCTGGAAATTGTTCCTTAGTCAATAGATATTTCGTCTCTTTTCTTTGAAAGACTTTTTTTAATTTCATAAAATGTTCCTCCCTTGAAATCCATGCACTGAATTTACGGCAGCTATCTTAAATGCAGCTTAAGACAAAACAGTTTTTTTAAGCATTTTTTATGCTATTCGTGCTATTCTTATCCTTAAAGAGGTGGGAACATGATTAAATTATTAGTAATCGAAGATGACAAAACATTATCTGAAAATATGAAAGAGATCGTCAGCGAAATCGGTGAAGTCACGCAAGCATATGATGGCAGTGAAGGCTTGTACGAGGCGGAAACGGGGATCTATGACTTGATTATTCTTGACTTGATGATGCCTGAGATGAACGGCTATGAGGTGCTTTCAGCATTACGAAAAAAAGGACTCCAAACACCCGTCCTGATTTTAACAGCCAAAGACGGCTTAGAAGACAAAGTAACCGGCTTTCAAAAAGGGGCTGATGATTATTTGACTAAGCCTTTTTATCGGGAAGAATTATTGATGCGGATCAAAGCGTTGCTAAAACGCTCCTTAGGTTTGTTCAATGAAAATACACTGGAATATAATGGGTTGCTCTGTAACCTTGGCACCAACGAGGTCAGCTATCAAGGGGAGCTTTTACCGATTCAAGGGAAAGAATTTGAGCTACTGCTCTATTTTCTACAAAATAGAAACATTATTTTGACCAAGGAACAGATTTTTGATCGCATCTGGGGGTTCGATTCAGAAACGACCCTGACTGTCGTAGAAGTCTACATGAGCAATCTGCGAAAACACTTGCGCCAGACAGGAATCGACAAAGAGATCCGTACGTTGCGAAATGTCGGCTATATTATGCAAGGAGCCTAGTCTATGAATAAAGAACGCTCTAAGAGACAACGGCTGCACTCCTTTCTCCTAAATGTCAGTGCCTTTGCTTTGGTCTTCTTACTTTTAGGAACGATCGTGCTCCAATTATTCAACCAATCGGCTTATCGTCAAACCGATATTTCTTTGGAACAAGCAGTCAAAGATACCCGCTTGATCCAAGCTGAGATCAGCGCTTCGCAATCCAATCTAGAGGTATTGCCACCAGATAGTGCAATGCCGAAGATCCCTGGTACCAATCGCTTCAACACCCAGTTGATCCTCTGGTCTGAGGACGGCGAGATTTTAAACAAACAGACTTTAGGCGGCCGTTTTTCACAATTGGCAAGTCTATCTTTAGATACGAGCCATTTAGACAGTATCACGTCTTTTTCAGTGGTGGATCAGTCCTTGTCAGAGGAAGAAGAGACACTTTTGTTTCGCTCAATCACCACCAAAGCCCCAACCAATGACGCCGGGGTCGGCTATATCCAAGTCTTAGCGAACACCAATCAAATCAAAAATGCCATGAACAATTTCCAAACCATCTTGATTTTATCGATGATTTTTTTCTGGATTCTCTCGATCGGGATCAGCTACTTGCTTTCCAGCTTGAACATGCGCCCAATTTTAGCCTCGTGGAAGAAACAACAAGAATTTGTCGAAAATGCTTCTCACGAGCTGCGCACACCATTGACGATCATTCAAAATAGTCTGGAGCGCCTGTTTACCAAGCCCAATCATACGATCATTGAAGAATCTGAAAGCATTGCACAAGCGTTAGCGGAAACCCGACGGCTAACTGGATTAACGGCTGATCTACTAACGATTGCCCGCAGTGATTCCAATCAACTGCTGTTAACGAAAGAAACCGTCGAATTAGTTCCGTTTATCGATGACTTAGTCAAACCTTTCAAAGAAATTGCCGAACTGGATCAAAAACATTTTATTGTCGAAAATTTTGCCAAAACGACCGCTTGCTTTGATCAAAAGAAAATTCATCAAGTCCTCGTGATTCTCCTAGATAATGCCTTAAAATATACCAGCAGTGGTGATAAAATTACGCTCTTATCGGAGATTTCTAACAAGCAATGGCTGATCGAGGTCAAAAACACGGGACCAACTATTTCCGATGAAGAGAAAGCTCGCATCTTTGACCGCTTCTACCGCGAGGATCGTTCTCGCTCCAAGGAGACCGGCGGCTATGGTTTAGGCTTAGCGATCGCCAAGCAAATCGTCGAAGAGCACAAAGGACAAATTCTGGTCAAAGATCTGCAGCCACGAGGGGTTATTTTTCAGATTCGCTTACCTAAAGAAGGATAAAGGAGAAAAAAATGCAGGTCATCACCCTTAAAGAACACCCTGAATACTTAGCAGAAGCGATCCGTTACTTCCAAAAACAGTGGGCTGGCCCCGATTCCCTCATGGTTTATGAAGACAGCCTGACCCATAGTTTTTCAACAAGCATTTTGCCGCAATGGCTACTGCTGGTCAATGATGAGATGGCATCCGACGGACCTTATCAAATCATCGGCTGCGGCGGCTTGATCCCCAACGACTTCATCAGTCGGATGGATTTGACGCCTTGGCTTTGCGCCTTGTATGTGGACCCTTTGTGGCGTGGCCAAGGCGGTGCCCGCCTTTTGATCGAAACAGCTAAACAGCGCGCTGCTGGAGCTGGTTTTGATTCTCTGTATCTATGTACGGATCTTTCTACTTTTTATGAGCAGTTTGCTTTCGAACCGATCGGCACTGGCTACCACCCTTGGGGAGAGTCTTCCACCATCTATCGCTGTTCTCTCACGTAAATAAACAAAAAAAAGCTGTGAACAAAATTGTTCACAGCTTTTTTCACTCACAGTACTATTGCTAGTAGAATACCCTATCTCCACAAAAGGAATATTCCGACACCCTACAAATCCGGTAGGTTGCTTACGCGGTGTGCCTCTGCTATCAATCTGGTCAGCTAATGCTAGACCTTCTCGACTCGTCGCATGAGGATTACTTTACCATAAAATTAGTCGGAATACTACTGTTTTTTTTTTTATAAAATCAAAAACTGCGGATAAACATCTTTCAAGAAAGAGCACTTATCAGCAGTTTTACATGAACCAGTTGTTTCTTCTCAAAAGAAACGTTCAAATCGATGGATTCAAGAAACCTTAGGATAAGAAGGTTGCCACTTTGGTCGTAATCAAATCAATGGCTACGTGGTTTTCGCCGCCTTCTGGTACGATGACATCAGCATACCGTTTTGTCGGTTCGATAAATTGATGATACATCGGTTTTACGACCGTCAAGTATTGTTCGATCACAGAATCCAACGTCCGGCCACGTTCTTCCATATCACGTTTGATTCGGCGAATAATCCGAATATCATCGTCTGTATCAACATAAAGTTTAATATCCATTAAATTACGTAATCGCTCATCTTCTAAAATCAAGATCCCTTCCAAGATAATGACTTCTTTGGGTTCTTGAATGATCGTTGCTTCGCTGCGAGTATGAGCGACATAATCATAGACAGGTTTTTCGATCGTTTGATATGCAAGCAGCTGCTGCAAGTGATCGATCAACAAATCAGTATCAAATGCAAAAGGATGGTCATAGTTGGTGTTCAACCGTTCTTCAAAGCTCAGATCACTTTGGTCTTTATAGTAGGAGTCTTGTTCAAGCATCATAATAGAATGGTTGGGGAAATGATTAAAGATCGCCCGACTCACGCTTGTTTTTCCACTACCTGATCCACCTGTCACACCAATAATAATGGGCTTGCCATTCGTCATTCAATTAACCTCTTTCATCTTAAAAAATTCACACTGGTTCTATTATAGCGAAAATTCGGCAAATTACTACTGTTTCTGTAGAATCAGTGCTGCAATAAAGGAAGTAATTGCTGCAAACGTTCGATCTCAAAGGTAGGCTGAATCTCACCACTGTTTTTTTTCTTTGGATTAAACCAAATCGTGTCGATCCCTGCCAATTGTCCGCCTAAGATATCTGAAGTCAGTGAATCGCCAATAATGACTGTTTCTTGTTTTTTAACGTTTGGTATGCGGGCAAACACGTAGTCAAAATATTCTTTCATTGGTTTTTGATAACCCGTGTCTTCTGAAACAAAAATATCACGGAAATAGGGCTTCAATTTGGCATCTTCCAAGCGACGGTACTGGGTTTCAGAAACCCCGTTCGTAACCACGTATAGGTCAAAATGCTGCGCCAACTCCGCTAAGATCTCATCACTGTTGTCTAACAGTTTATGTCCTTCATTTAGAAATTCTCGGTACGCCAATTCAACTGCTGGACTATCGACCTGAATGCCTTGCGTTTCAAAAAACAAGCCGAAACGCTCATTGATGACTTGGTCTCTCGTGATTTTCCCTTGCTCAAACTGCTGCCACAAATCATGATTGATCGTTTGATAGCTTTGTTTGCGCTCTGGAGTCATTTCCAAGCCATGAGCTTCAAACAGTGCTTTTAAGGCTTGATCTTCGGTATCTTGAAAGTCGAGGATCGTGTCATCGACATCAAATAATAATGTTTTATACTTCATTTTCTCCCTCTTTCTCAGCGGAAATGCGCCGCCAGTCCTTTTAATTCTTCTTGCGTCAGCGAGCGATAACTGCCCACTGCTAAATCATCTGGTAGAACCAGCGAACCCATCGCTGTTCGTTTCAGCTGAATGACTTTTTTCCCTCGGGCTAAAAACATCTTTTTCACTTGATGGAACTTGCCTTCAGCAATTTCTAACGAAACAAAGGAATGATCCGCTCGGGCATCGATGATCGTTAGGGCAGCTGGTTTGCAAGTGACACCACCATGAAAGGTGATCCCTGCAGCAAATGCCGCCACATCCTCAGGAGTCACCAAGTCATTGACCACCACTTCATATCGCTTGGTCACCTTTTTGGTGGGATGCAGCAAGTCATAGCCTAACTGACCATTCGTCGTAACTAATACCAACCCTTCCGTGTCCCGATCCAATCGACCGACGGCATAAAGATCAGGATGTTGATCTTCGGGTGCAATCAAAGCGATCACTGTCTGGTGCTGTTGATCCAGATTGGCTGTAACGACACCCTTGGGTTTGTTGACGATATAATAGCGTTCCTGTGTTTCCAACTGCCGCCCCGCAACCATGATTTGATGCAAGCTGCTATCGACGTTGCGCTCGGGCCTTCGCTCAATCCTATGATCCACAAAGACTTTTCCTTGCTGAAACAACCGTTTCATCTCTTTCCGGGATGTATTCAATTGTTGCTCGATCACTTTATCTAAACGCATAAATTTTTCTCCATAGTGGCTATTATAGCTTAGGATCTAGCGAAAGGAAACTGCCAGGATTTCAAATGATTTGACTTTCTTTGTCTTTTTGCGTAAGGTTAAAGAGTAAAGTAAATATAGTTTCTCATACACAGCGTTATGACCTGGTGGAGAAAAGTTGAACCAAAACTTTCTGGGGCAGTTGTGTACACAACTGCCCTTTTGCGTGTTTTCACTCACGTACCACTTAATGTGCAGAGTTAACAAAATTTGCTTAAAAAATCTCGTTACTAACGAGAAAATTTTAGGAGGAATTGAGTTATGTCAGTATCATTAGAAGTTACGAAAAGAGAAGTTCGCCCACGTTCTTTACGGAACAAGTTGCGTCACGAAGGAAAAGTACCTGCAATTGTCAATGGGTACAAAGTAGAAAGCACACCGATTGCTGTCAATGCAGCAGAATTAGAAAAAATCTTGCGTGAAAATGGATTGAATACCGTAATCACGATCAGTTTAGAAGGCAAAAAAGTCAATACACTGATCAAAGAGTATCAATCAGATACCTTCACACGCAATTTAACCCACGTTGAATTCCTATCTGTCGATATGAATGAAGAAACAGAAGTAGAAGCAGAAGTAACCTTAATTGGTGAATCTGCTGGTGTCAAAGCTGGTGGTGTTCTAGCACAAAACTTGTATACAGTCGTTGTATCAGCAACACCAGACAAATTGCCTGAACGTGTTGAGATCGATGTGACGTCATTAGAGATCGGCGATTCATTAACAGTGGCTGATCTGCCTAAGAACGACGAGTACACGATCGTGACCGATCCAGAAGAACAAATCGTTGCGGTTACTGAACCACAAGAAATCTCTGAAGATGAAGAAGCCGGCGAAGCTGCTGAACCAGCAGTTATCGGTGAAGACGAAGAGTAATCATAGAACACCGTTCTTAAGACCACGTCTTCAATCAACAGACACTTCTAAGAAATGTAGGACTCTTGAAGGGATTTCCCTTCAAGAGTCCTTTTCATTCTTACGAAGAGCTGGTATGCTGCAACTGACTATTTCCCATTGAAAGACGTCTTTGGGAAAGCTTGGTCCAGCCAACCCAACAAATTTTTAAGAAAATAGTTAAAATGCGTCGCTGACCAAAAAGAAAAGCAGAAGTAGTTGCATTTTTGACGGTTCTTCATTATGATAAATAGACAAATTTGATGTTAATGGCAAGCCTACTTGAAGGAGGGGTTTATTATGTTTGAAACATTTGATGATCACCGCAGTCGTTACGCTTCTGGCGGTATTGTTCAAACACTACCTAGCGAACTGATCGATAGTATCTGGTTAATCATTGATCTTGATTTAAAAGGGTTTATTCCGTTGACAAATCTGCTCACCTTTGAAGTCCAAAACAATCATGGTCGTGTCACCCTGCTTTTTTCTCAAGCACAAAGTCAAATCGAACTTGGTGTTGATCTACCTTACCGGTATTCCGACCTGTATCCCCAAAAAGTCTATGTGTATGATGATGGGCAGCGGCAAACGATTTTATTGCCTAGCGAGACTCGTTAACGCCCATTCGCCATTCTCTTTTTATAACGACACCTATATAAAAAACCACCCTTTTTATTTTAGAAGGTGGTTTTTTTTTGCATACCTCCTTTCATTTAATTCTGTCTAGCAGCAATTTCAAATAAATACTCGACAAAAACATCGTTTTTTATTACGTTTTATTGACTATTTTTTGCGAGTGAAAATAACGAATGAAGTTCCCTTATAATAAGGACAGTTGCAAAATTTAGCTGAAAGAGGTGCATGATGTTGAAAAATATCCTTGAAAAAGATATTATGCAAATGCTGCGACTCTCCACAACACTTTTAACCGAAAATCCCCTGCCTTTGAATAAAGCTGCTGCCGCCCAAAAAATCTCTGTCAAAACGATCCGTCGGCTACTGTCAAGCTATTTAAACGAGGACCCATTCTTCCACTATGATGTACAACAAGGGCACATTCGTGCAGACCGTCATTTGCAGCAATCAGCCAGTTGCTCCCTCCCCCATATGGAAATGATTGCTGCATTATTCACTAAAAGTGCAAATTATCAGCTACTCTTGCTCTTGTTAAAAATGCCGACTATTTCCTTTGCAGATCTTTACAAACGCTATTATCTCAGCCCATCCAGTTTGCATCGGCGCTTTTCATCCTTTTCTAACTTTTTAGCACCTTATCAACTAGCTATCGATCGCCGCAGTTATCCTTTAATCACTGGCAACGAACGACAACTGCGCTATGTGCTTTTTCGCCTTACCCTCTTAGCAAACCCAGCGCTTATCTCCCCCAATCAAGCGTTTCAGGAGCTGACACAAATCCATCAGTTACGGAAAACTGCTTTTTATCCCAACACATCAATCACGTTTACTCAACAAGTTTTTCCCAAACACTTTGTTCCAAGTTTCTACTTAGTCGGCGAACGCAGCTATTTGTTTTTATGGAAACAGCTTCTAACACTGGAGCCTTTCTATGTACCTGCAGAAGAATCTGGCCTCTTATGCCAAATCATCACCCCAGTTTTGAGACAGTATCCAATCGAGCAGCCGTTAGAGGTTCTTTTGCCGAAAATTTTCCAAGCCCATCTGCTGGGGGCATTATTGGAGGGCAATTTATTTGTCTACCCGCCATTAAATCCTCGCTTATCTGAACGTTCACAACGCTTGGTCCGTGCTTTCTTGACACAGCTTCCCCACTACGAAAAACTTTTAAAGAAGCATCCCGAGTTGCCCTTACTCTATGAATGCATTTGGCAAGACGTCTCTTTCTTCCAACCCATCATTGCCTTTCCGCAACAAAAAGAGCGCCCACTTGAATAGTGGTACGCTCTTTTTAAAATCATTTTACTATCAGTGAATTATTTTGCGTCAGCATCAACGATTTTCACTGAACCTTGCCATTGTTCTTCAACAAAGTCTTTGATTTCGTCTGAATGAAGCACTTCAATCAATTTCTTGATTTTGTCGCTATCTTCGTCACCACTGCGGACAGCGATCACGTTGACATAAGGAGAATTATCCGCTTCTAATAAAACAGAATCATCCGCTGGGTTCAAATCGATCCCGAATGCGAAGTTCGCATTGATGGCAATTAGGTCTGCTTCGTCGTTTTGATAAGCAGTCGCCAAAAGAGATGGATCGACGTCATGTTTAAATTCTAAGTTTTTCGGATTTTCAGCAATATCATCAAAGGTTGCCGTTTCTGTATCAACGCCGTCTTTTAAGGTAATCAAGTCAGCATCTTGTAAAATCGTTAGGATACGGCCCCAGTCAGATTCAGAAGTGGAAGTAAGAACCGTTGCACCATCTTCTAGTTCTGAAATATCAGAGATTCGTTTTGAGTAAAGACCCATTGGCTCGATATGGATCGCACCGGCATTAACAAAGTCATAGCCATTGTCTGCGATTTGTTTGTTCAAGTAAGGAATGTGTTGGAAGTAATTGGCATCGATATCGCCATTTTCCAATGCTTTGTTTGGCAACACATAATCATCGAAGGTCTTGATTTCAAGATCAATGCCTTCTTCTGCTAGTAAAGGTTTGGCTTGTTCTAAAATTTCCGCATGAGGCGTAACCGATGCACCGATCACTAATTTTGTTGATTCTCCCTCAGCCGCAGATGAATCAGAGCTTCCTGAATTTGAGCCCGTTCCACAAGCAGCTAAAGCGGCAGTTAACAATAAGGTTGTTGCAATACCAAAAATCTTTTTCATATCCATTTCCTCCCATATTTTCCACTTTTTGTTCTTCGTTTCATTTACCGTTTATCGGTGGCCTTCGCAAGGAAATCGCCGACCCCTTGGATAATGAAAACGATAATTAAAATAATCACTGTTGCAACAAGCGTAACAGTGTAATTTCCACGTTGAAATCCTTCTTGCCAAGCCAAAGCGCCTAGCCCACCGGCACCAATCGCACCTGCCATGGCGGTATAACCAATCATTGAGATCGTTGTGACCGTCAGTCCTGAGATCAATGCCGGAACACTTTCTGGAATCACGATCTTATAAATGATCTCCCAGTAACTGGCGCCCATCGCTTCGGCGGCTTCAATCACACCAGGATTGACTTCACGAAAAGCAATTTCCACCATCCGAGCATAAAACGGCGCAGCCGATAAAACTAATGCTGGGATCGCTGCTTTTGCCCCTAGGAACGAACCGACTAATAATGTTGTAAAGGGAATGATCAAGACCATCAAAATCATGAATGGCGTTGAGCGAAAGGCGTTACTGATGATGGAAACCACATTATAGAAAATGTTGGCTCCCGCCGTTTGTTTACGCCCTAGTGAATAAAGCGCCAATCCTAGAAGCAAACCGATCACAACCACTAAAACCATTGAGAAAAAAGTCATAAACAAGGTGTCTAGGGTTGCTTGCTGCATATTGGCCCAGTCGACCTTTTCAAAATTAAAATAGGTTTCTACAAATGACTTATCCACGTTCAATCACCTCCACGCCTACTTGCTGCTCTTTGAAAAAGGTGATCGCTTTTTCGATCTCATTTGCTTCACCTGTCAATAAGACCGTCAAGCCGCCAAAGGATCCTTCATTGGTTTGTTGGATCTTTCCATAAACGACATTGACATCGATCTGGAAGCGGCGAATTGCTTGTGAAATGACTGGTTCATTGGCGTTGTCTTGCGTGAATGTCAAGGTCACTAAATGTCCTTGCGGATTTTCTCGTAAGAAGGCTTGCCGTAGTTCTTCGACATCTTCTTCTGGTTCCAAATCTTGCTGAACAAAACGTTTGGTCACTTCTTGCTGTGGGTTACGGAAAACCGATTGTACTGATCCTTCTTCCACGATCTGCCCATGCTCCATCACCGCGACCTTGTTGCAGATTTTGCGAATGACGTTCATTTCATGGGTAATCAGCACGATCGTCAAATGCAATTTTTTATTGATGGAAAGCAAGAGATCCAACACTTCTTCTGTTGTTTGTGGATCTAACGCACTCGTTGCTTCATCACACAGCAAAATTTCTGGTTCATTCGCTAATGCACGAGCAATCCCGACTCTTTGCTTTTGTCCGCCAGACAATTGTGCCGGATAGGCAGTTTCCCGTCCTTCCAACCCAACTAACTTGATCAGCTCTTGCGCCCGTTGCCGTCGTTTTGCTTTTTCAACGCCTGCCAACTCCAATGGCAATTCGATGTTCTCCGCCACCGTTCGAGACCATAATAGATTAAAGTGCTGAAAAATCATGCCGATTTTTTTACGGAAGTTTCTCAATTCTTTGTTTTTCAATGCCAAAATATTTTGACCGTTAATGACTACATCTCCTGCTGTCGGCAATTCTAAGCCGTTCAACAAACGAACTAATGTACTTTTCCCAGCACCAGAGTAGCCAACGATTCCATAGATATCGCCTTTTTCCACTTGCAGTGAAACATCATTGACGGCGTGGACAGCCGTTTGCTTTTTGCCGAATGACTTTTTTACATGCGACAATTCGATTAATGCCATGTTATTCCCATCTTTCCTCTTTGGTTGGTTAAACACAAAAAAAGCTTTCATCCTCTGTACATTATACTGTTACAAAGGACGAAAGCACAACTTCCGCGTTACCACCTTGATTTACTGTCGATTCACATCAACAGCCTCGCTCAGTACTTGAATTGCTTCGCATACTGCTGCACTGTAACGGGTGCCTCCCGTGATAGGCTTGTTTCCACTCACCTATCATGCTCAAAGACCATCTTCCATCCTCTCTCCGTTGCCCATTTGCACCAAACAGGGCTCTCTGTGTACGTTAAGAACATGTACTCTTCTTTTCAAAGCATTCATTTATTGAGCAAATTATAGCAACGTCTTATCCGACTGTCAATTCTTTTTGAAAAAATAGTCGTTTTTACAGATCTGACTTACAAAGCTTCAAATTGACTTGGGTCAACCTCTTTGAAGCTGACAAGCCAAGCGTTCATTTCGTCTTCATCATTTAAGGTATCAATGGATTGATCGATTTTTTCATTTACGGAAGAAATCACGCCCGTCAATGGACTTGGAAATTCACTGACTGCTTTTTCCGCTTCCAGCTCAACAAGGGTCTCTCCTTGTTTTAAAGCAGTTCCTGCTTTTTGAATCGAAGCAAACGTGACCGCACCAAGTTCTTCTTGCGCTTCTTTTGTTAAACCGACACAATATTCTTTCCCGTTAAACAAAACCCACAAATTATCTTTTTTTCTTAAGCATTTCTTTTCCATGATTCTTGTAAGACTCCTTCATATTCATTTTCTTTAAATCCATTAATCAAAAAGCGGTCGCCGCTAACGAGTAGTGGGCGCTTGATCAACATACCATCGGTTGCCAGCACATCGGCTGCGTCTTGGGCAGTCATGGTCGGCACTTTTTCTTTTAATTGCAATTCACGGTATTTCATGCCGCTTGTGTTAAAGAAACGGGTTAACGGTGCTTCGCTTGATTGGATCCAAGCCAACAATTGTTCCGGTTGAGGCGGTGTGGCCACCATATCGATCGCTTCAAAGGGAATCTCGTGCTCTTCTAACCAACGCTTCGCATTTCGGCATGTACTGCATTTTGGGTACCAATAAAATGTAATCATGTGAACTCCTTAAAGTGTTTTTGGTGCGGTCTCAGCTTGATAGCGCATCGATAAAATCAAACCGATCCCAATCATATTGCTTAATAGGGCAGATCCTCCTTGGCTAATAAACGGCAGTGGAATCCCCGTCAACGGTAAGAGACCGATGTTTGCGCCAATGTTTTCAAACACATGGAAGAGAATCATCATAATGATCCCAGTTGCCAAGTAGGCATAAAATTCATTGTTGGTATCGAAACATACCCGGATCATTCGGTAGATCAAAATAAAATACAATAAAATGACAAACGCGCTGCCAATAAACCCAAAATTCTCACCGATCACCGAAAAAATCATATCGGATTCTCGAACTGGTACATACACATCGCTGACATTAAATCCTTTCCCGAACATCCCGCCAGAGGCGATCGCCATCAGAGCGTACGCCAATTGGAAGGATTGCCCTTGGGTATCATGAAAAGGATCTAGCCACGAATCGATACGGGCAAACTGGTACTCTTTAAAGATCCCTGTATTGTACAGCAACTCACGACCAACATCGGTGGTCACTAAGAAAATCGTTCCGCCACCGAGAATCACGAATGCCGCAATCACTGGCACAACGATTCGCCAAGAGATCCCCGACATCAAGAAGACCCCACCGAAAATCGCCAGAAAGACCAACATCGTACCAAAGTCGTTTTGCAAGGTAATCAGGATCAGTACTGGAATCGTGACGGCCAACATTTTCGCTATCAGCAACCCATCTGTTTTCAGATCCCGTTCCCGATGCTTGACATTGTGCTGCGTGACGACTAACGCCAACATCATAATATAGGCGATCTTCATCAACTCTGAAGGCTGGAGGGTAAAGGGACCAAAACGGAACCAGTTTTTTGACCCTGTCGAGGTAGCCATTGTCCGGTCATAAAATTTCAACAGCGCCAACATGACGGCTAATCCAGCTCCATAAATATAGGGCGTCAATTTCCAGAGCCATTTTGATTTGATCTGCATGATAATAATCACCGCAATAATACCTAACACATACCATAAAGCTTGAAACCCTAAGGTTCGCCACATATTCGGGTTATTTGGATCATGCGTCAACGCCACATACAAGGACGCCACACCAATCAGACATAATAAAAATACGGGTAGAATCACACCGTAGTCAATTCGATTATCGTTCGTTTTTATTCGTGAATTTTCCATGTCCACACTCTCTTCTGTAGAATCTTTATCCATTATAGTGATAATTGAGGAGAAAAGAAAGGATTGTCCATGAGCATTCACAAAAAATTTAGAAACTTTAATGATTTTCGGGAAAAGAGGGTTAAAAATAATTCAAATTGATAAGAATTACAACGAGAGCGGACCTAACTTCTGATTCATATCTGATCAATCAGAGTATAATTACAGTATATCTATTAGACAGGAAGTTCAGAAGCATATTTTTCTATTAAAACTCGCTGAATACGTCTATATCTTATTAGTAATAAATCACTTCATTTCAACTATTCTTCTTTATTTTGATTATTCTTTGCTCAATGTAACCGAAGTAACCGAACAAAGCAACTTTAACTCAGTCAAAAATTGCCACCCTATTTTCATTTCAAAGAAATAGCAACCCGTGACTACTTCTCTTAAGCTGCTCAAAATATAAATTGATGCACGACGAGCCTAATTTACCACATTAATGTGGTAATGAAATGTTATTTACGCCACCATCTAATTTCACTAGAATACAATTAAGGAAGCGCTTCCGGAGGTGAACCAATGATTTTAAATAATCGAGAACAACTACTGTTGCAACTACTATTAGAACAAACGGAGTTTCGCCCTGCCTCTTTTTTTCAAAAGCAGTTAAATGTATCCCAAAAAACGGTTTATAACAATTTAACGACTTTAGAAAAGAAACTAAAAGATTCGGGACTAGCTCTCAAAAAAGTACCAAGAAAAGGAATCTTTTTATCTGGTTCTGAATCAGCAAAACAGAATGGTTATCGATTGTTAGCAAAAAAAGAGACTAAACTCGAACTATTTTCACCTAATTATCGTAAAATCTTTATTTTCGCTAACTATCTGTTTTCAGTAAAGCCAATGCACTATCAGGAATTCTCTGAATATTTTTATATTAGTAACCAGTCAATAAAGAAAGATGTTGATGAAATCGTTGCTTTCTGTCGATTCCATCAAGTATCTACAAAAATGACTACTAGCGGACTCAAGCTAACCTCAGTTGAATCTGCTGCTCAAAACGTATTCAAATCTTTTTTAGAGAAGTATACCGACGCCAAAGCCAGTGAAAATCTTTTGGTCAACAATCTCTTTGACTCTAAGGTACTCGATTTGACGAAGAGATTTGTCTCAGATATGACCCAGACAATCGGCCACCCCGTCAACAATTATTCTATCGACTCCTTGAAGCTTTCATTGCGTATTTTTCTTTCAAGACTCCTTATAGATAAACACATTGAAAAACAAGAGCATCTAGTATTTGACGAACTGAGACGAATGAAATTCTATATGATCGCGGTTGATTTTGCTGAAATGATCCAACAGCAACTACCTGTTCAATTTAGTGATACAGATATTCAATATGTATGTTCCTTGTTATTAGCACACGGCATCGAGCCTTTTGGTCAAATGGATGAGCCTCACGAATCTACTATCACAAATTGTACGAAACAAATCATTCAAAAAATGTCACATATGTTAAACGCAGATCTGACACAAGATAAATTATTGCTGCAAACATTGTTGGCTCATATCGTTCCCATGATCCATCGATCAAAGACAGGGATTTTATTGAAAAACCCACTGATAAAAAGTATCAAAAAACAATACTCAACAATGTATACATTGACCAAATATGCAATTGGAGATTTAGAGGAGCGATTTCAAATCTTATTAACAGAAGACGAAGTTTCTTTTCTGACGATCCATTTTCAGTTAGCCTTTGAAAAGATAAAAATTACTAACCATATACTAATTGTTTGCCAATCAGGTTTTGCTACATCGGAGTTGATTTTTAACCGTATCAAACAGACGATCGCTGCTGATACCGTATTGGAGATCATTCCTTTGAGTAAACTGGCCAGTACATCTCTTGAAGCTGTTGATCTGATCATATCAACTATTCCATTGGACATTACAGCACCGCCAGTTATTTATATTTCGCCGCTTCCTACTACCGAAGAAATAGGAAGAATCTCAGCAAAGATATCTAATCTTAATGAGAATGAGAAAAATTTTTACTCAAAAAAATACCAGAAAACGACTTTATTACAAAAATATTTAGATCCTACTTTCCTTTTTGTCAAAAAAAAGTTTCGAACAAAAAAAGATGTACTGGATTTTTTAGCAGATGATTATCTGAAAAAAAAGCTTGTTACAACAAAATTTAAGCATTCTCTATTTGAACGAGAGGAACTAGGAAGCACTGGCTTAAAGACGGGAGTAGCCATTCCACATGCTGATCCACATACAGTGAAAGAAACAAAACTTGCTTTTCTCACCCTCGATGCGCCAATTACTTGGGGAGACACAAAAATCCAACTAATTGTTTTGCTTGCGATTGCTGAAGAAAACATGATCGAGGCAAAAGAGTTGATCGCTTCGATCTACGGATTGTTTAACTCAGCCGAAGAAATTCAATGGATCGTTAATAGTCAAACGCAAGAAGAACTGTATCAAAGATTGTTAAGAGGAGGAAATTGATCATGTTTTTTGATCACCAAATCGTGTTACTTGAAAAAGATTCTAAAACAAAAGAGGAAGCTTTTCGTCTATTAGCAGACGAACTCATCAAAACTCATTGTGTAAATGATCAGTTCTATCAAAATATCGTACAGCGAGAAGAAACCTTTCCTACAGGTTTAAAAATTAACGGCATTGGGGTAGCGATCCCACATACGGACAGCAAATTTGTTTTACGATCCCAAGTCGCTTTTATGTCACTTGCCTCTCCCCTTTCATTTATTGAAATGGGTTCGCAAGAAAAGAAAATCGATGTATCTCTGTTGTTCATGCTTGCATTGAAGGAACCACATGAGCAATTGGGTATGCTACAAAATCTTATCTCTATGTTTCAAACACCAGGGGTTTTGGAAGCCCTATCCTCAGTAACGACTAAAGAAGCGTATCTTTCGATTATTGAAAAAAATGGACTGCAATAAAAAGGAGGAACAATTATGTTAAATGCATTACAGTGGTTCGTTGATCTAGGTTCAATCGTTGTTTTGCCTATTTTAATTTTTATTTTTGGAATAATTTTGGGAACCAAGCCTGGCAAAGCCTTTACTTCAGCCTTAACTGTTGGTGTCGGGTTTGTTGGATTGAATTTGGTGATTGACCTTCTAAGCAGCAGCTTGGGTCCTGCCGCCCAGCATATGGTTGAACGTCTAGGATTAAATTTGACAACGATTGATGTCGGATGGCCTGCCGCAGCAGCAATTTCTTACGGGACGATTTTAGGAAGTCTTGCGATTCCGATTGGTGTGGTCCTAAATGTTCTACTCATCATTTTAGGGCTGACTAAAGTATTGAATGTAGATATTTGGAATATTTGGCACGCAGCCTTCATCTCTTCTCTGATTTATGCCCTCACTGGAGACTTTGCAATGGGGATCGCGGCCACCGTCATCTATTTGATGATGATTCTTTTAATGGGAGATATTTTAGGTCCGATCATTAATAAGTTCTACGGATTTCCTAATATCACTTTTCCTCATGGTACCGCCGCACCCGGATTCATCTTTGCACTACCGATGAATTGGCTCTTTGATCGTATTCCGGGACTAAAAGATTGGAAAGCAGATCCAGAAACCATTCAGAAAAAATTTGGTGTCTTTGGTGACTCTACTGTTATGGGCTTTTTGATTGGTCTCATCATGGGAATACTTGCCGGATATGACACAGCAGGTGTCGGCCAATTAGCCGTCCAAACAGGCGCTGTGATGGTTTTGATGCCTAAAATGGTTGCTTTACTGATGGAAGGACTAACACCTATTTCTGAATCTGCAAATGAATTCGTCAAAAAACGGTTTCCTGGAAGAGAGCTTTACATCGGTATGGATGCAGCATTATCGGTTGGTCATCCAGCTGTCCTTTCTTCCTCATTGCTGCTAGTTCCGATCACTATTTTGTTAGCCGTAGTTCTACCTGGCAATACGACCTTGCCTTTTGGGGATTTAGCAACCATTCCCTTTCTGATTTGCTTGATGGCTGCTGTTTTTGGAGGAAACATCATTCGAACGGTAATTGCTGGAACGATTTATATGGTAAGCATTCTCTATATTACTTCGTGGGCAGCACCGCTTGTCACTACTGCTGCTCGATCCGCAAACTTTGATCTACAAGGAAACTCTATGATCACTGCTATGGCTGAAGGAGGTTTATGGACCACATTCCTTTATGTCGGCTTAACCAAAATATTAAGCTGGGGCGGTTTAGCCATAATTGGTGTCTCTGTTTTGTTTGGATTGATTTATGTAAATAAAATTCGTCCCAAGAAACAACTATCAAAATAATAGGAGGAAATGATAATGAAAAAACTATTGATTATGTGCGGCACAGGTGTTGCAACTTCAACAATTGTAACAAATAAGGTAAAAGAATGGCTGAAAGAAAAAGGGATGACTGATCAAGTGAAACTGTATCAATCCAAAGTGGCAGATGAGATGAATAAAATTGATGACTATGACATCGTGGTGAGTACAACGGTTGTTCCAGACTCAATCAAAGATCGCGTAATTATGGGGCTGCCACTCTTAACAGGGATTGGTACAGAAGAAATGTACGCGGAAATCGAAAAGAAAATCAAAGAATAAGGAGAATGCCCTATGTTGGTCACAACAAAAGAACTATTCGCACATGCAGAAAAACACAATTATGCATTACCCGCAGCAAATTTTTTCGACTTAACTAGTGCAAAAACATACGCGGAGACTGCTGAACGTTTAAACAAGCCTTTGATATTGGCCTTCGCTCAGTCCCATATGAACATGTTGACTTTAGAAGAGGCTGCCATGATTGGAAAATTTTTGGCAAAGAAAAGCACTGTACCTATCGCTTTGCACTTAGATCATGGTACCGATGAAGAGGTCATCAAAAGAGCCATTCATTTAGGTTTTACTTCCGTAATGATCGATGCTTCTGAGGAGCCATTTGAAGAAAATGTCCGTCGGTCAAAGGAGATCGCCGATTACGCTCATAAAAATGGTGTCGTTGTTGAAGCCGAAATCGGGCACGTTGGGTCGGAAAATAGTCTGGAATCAGCCGTAAATAGTCAATCTATTTACACAGAACCTTCTGAGGCTGTTGCATTTGCCAAATTAACCGGGGTTGATTCGTTGGCAGTTTCTATTGGCACCTCTCACGGACATTATCAAGGGATACCCAAAATAAATTTTGACGTTTTAAAGGAAATACACCATGCTGTCAATGTTCCTCTTGTTCTGCATGGCGGATCCTCTTCTGGCGATGAAAACCTTGAAAAATGTGCCTTAGAAGGTATCCGGAAAATAAATATTTTTACTGACTTTGTCACTGCTGCTATGAATGAAATTCACAAAAATCAACCAAATGACTATTTCGATTTACTTCATTCAGCAAGCAATGGAATGTCCAAGACACTCGAGCACTATTTTACAGTCTTTCATACCAAATCTTATCGTGAAGGAGAAAGCTAATGAAAAAAAGAACTTTAAGAACGCCATTCTTTGTCATCAATCCCAAAGCCTATCTTTATGGAAAACAAGCATTGGCATTGGCAAAAGCTGCTGATGAGTTGTCATCTTTGTATGACATCGACATTCTATTTACTGTTCAGCATGCAGACGTTTCTTTAATTAAACAGGCAACAACACATTTATTCGTCACTGTCCAACATTTAGACGGAATCGAAATTGGTCGTGGAATGGGCTATGTTTTACCCGAAGCAGTGGCAGAAGCCGGAGCTGAAGCTACCTTTTTAAACCATGCTGAACACCCCATGACATTGCAAGAACTGACTAAAGCGATTCAGCGCTCAAATGAATTGGGTCTCTTAACAATTGTCTGTGCGAATTCATTGAGTGAAGCGAGAGCCGCGGCTTCCCTAAAACCCGATGTGATGGTTTGCGAGCCAACCGAACTAATTGGGACAGGACAAACCAGTGATCTTCAATACATGACGGAAACAAATCGTGTTGTTCGGGAAATTGATCCAGAAATCCTGATTTTGCAGGCTGCTGGTATATCTAGTGCTGCCGATGTTGAAAAAGCTTTGTCGTCAGGTGCTGATGGTACCGGAGGGACAAGCGGTATTGTGCAAGCAGATGATCCAGTTCAAACCCTTACAGAAATGATCAAACAAGCGGTGAAGCATAAAAAGGAGGATTAACACTGTGAAATTTTTAAAAGAGCAACTGACGTTAACTTCTAACGGGAATCGAGTGTCTTACCACAACATCACAGAAGAAGTGAAAGCAATGGTTGAAAAAAGCGGAATTTCAAATGGAATCTGTCTCGTACAGTCTCCCCATACGACTTGTTCTGTTATCTTTGAAGAATACATGCATGATACAGACTTTAACGGAGATGAATTTCTTCAAGTTGATTTAAACCGAATTCTCGATAAAATTATCCCTCGTGAGTTATCAGAAAATACCGATTACCGTTATCCTGGACCAAAGCATTTAGAATTTTTGATGAGTCTGGACGATCCAAACTACCCAACAGATCCAGCAACGATTTTAAACGGCGATGCGCATATTCGCTCGAGTTTTTTCGGTGCAAGCGAAAGCTTTATTTTAAGTAATGGCAAGCTAGAGATCGGCTCCGTAGGCTATATCTATTTTGTTGACTTCGATCAAAATCGTGTGCGAAATAGGTCATGCCATGTAATGCTAATGGGCGAATAAGAAAAGTTATTGGGTAAATCAGGAAAAATTGAGATTACTTATCGCCTGCAAAAGAAAAACCATGAATCCTCTAAAAGAAGATTCATGGTTTTTCATTTCTTATGCCAGCTGCAGGATTCGAACCTGTGACCTACGCGTTACGAGTGCGTTGCTCTACCAACTGAGCTAAGCTGGCGTTGTATGGCACAAAGAAAATTATATGCAAAAACGGTTGTTTTGTAAAGAGGTCTGCTGAAAAAAATCTACTTACTGAAATTTTCCGAAAATTGTGATATAATAGAGGTATCAAGGAGGTTTTTACATGGCAACATTTGGTAAATTCGAAACAACAATTGTCCCGTCACAAGAAGGTTCAACGTTTGAGGTCGCTACTCCTGTCATGTTCACGTTCCATGGGAAGAAACAAACTGGTACCATCACAAAGCAGTTGAAAAACTCTGCGGTGGTCGAGCTGAACGAAACCCCAGAAAACCAGAAATTAGTTTCGCAAAGTAATGGTGTATTGATCATCAATTACAAACAATTAACCAAACTATAACCCGTTTAATGCAAGGAGAAAATCAGTTGATTTTCTCCTTTTTTCATTGTCTGATTTTTTGAAAAGCGCAAAAAAAAGCCATGGATAACCGATCGAACCGTTTTGGCTGTCGATCTTCTTCCATGGCATCATTGACGAGGCAAAACTTCAGTTGCCTTTGTCTTATTTGTATTGATTTATTTTGTACCGAATAGACGGTCACCGGCATCGCCCAAACCAGGAACGATATAGCCGTGTTCATTTAGGCGTTCATCAAGATTTGCAGTGTAGATATCAACATCTGGATGGGCATCTTGCAATGCTTTCACGCCTTCTGGTGCAGCAACTAAGCAGACGAATTTCATGTTTGAAGCGCCGCGTTTTTTCAGTGCGTCGATCGCCATGATCGCTGAACCGCCCGTAGCTAACATTGGGTCAACGATAAATAATTGACGTTCATCGATATCTTCAGGTAATTTTACGAAGTATTCGTGTGGTTCTAGCGTTTCTTCATCACGGTACATCCCGATATGACCAACTTTTGCGGCTGGGATCAATTCAAGGATACCATCAACCATGCCTAGACCTGCGCGCAGGATCGGAATGATCGCTACCTTTTTACCAGATAGTGTTTTTTGTGTTGATTCTTCAATTGGTGTTTCAATCACTAGATCTTCAAGCGGCATGTCGCGAGACACTTCATACGCCATCAACATTGCGATTTCATTAACAACTTCACGGAAAACCTTTGTTCCACAGTTCTTGTCGCGGATCATTGTTAATTTGTGTTGGATCAGCGGGTGATCGATTACTTGAAATTTACCCATTTAAAAAAATCTCCTTTGGTTTTTCTCTTATTTTAAAGCAAATCGGCTCTTGTTACAACCATCTGCCACAGGCAATACTGCTTTTCCTCAAAAAAAGGATTGTGTTAGAAGGAAGGAGACAAGACGGCATGTAACACGCCTCTGCGTTCATTCTAGCCCCTTTTTCACTTTTGGTGATCAAAGAGCTGGAGCGCAGGAAAAACGCGTGAGACATCTTGTCTGACCTTAACTTCTGTCACAGTCCCATTTTATTTGTTTTTGTAAAGTGGATAGTTGTCCGTCAATTCTTTGACTTGCGCCGCTACTTCTGCCAAGACGGCTTCATCATTTGGTTTTTCTAAAACTTTGACGATCAATTTCGCCACTTCGACACAATCTTCTTCTTTAAAGCCACGACTAGTGATCGCTGGTGTCCCCACGCGAATCCCACTCGTTTTGAAAGGACTTAATGATTCGAAAGGAATCGAGTTTTTATTGACGGTGATATTGACTTGATCCAGCAATGCTTCTGCTTCTTTTCCGTTCAAATCAAAGCCACGCACATCGATCAATAATAGGTGATTGTCTGTTGCACCAGAGACTAAGCGGGCTTGTGGTGCTTGGTTGAAGACTTTCGCCATTGCTTGCGCATTGCGAATGACTTGTTCAGAGTACTCTTTGAACGACGCATCTTGTGCTTCTTTAAATGCAACAGCTTTCGCTGCAATCACGTGCTCTAATGGGCCGCCTTGAATACCAGGGAAAACGGCACTATTGATTTTTTTCGCTAAATCTTCATCATTTGTTAAAATCAAGCCGCCTCGAGGGCCGCGTAATGTTTTATGGGTCGTAGAAGTCGTGATATCCGCATAAGGAACTGGGTTTGGATGAAGACCAGCCGCTACTAAACCAGCGATATGCGCCATATCCACCATCAATTTTGCGCCAACTTCATCAGCGATTTCACGGAACTTCGCAAAATCGATCGTACGTGAGTAAGCACTGGCACCGGCAACGATCAGTTTCGGTTGATGCTTGCGCGCCAAAATACGAACGACATTGTAGTCAATGACTTCTGTTGCAGGATCAACACCATAACTAACAAAATTATAGGTCTTGCCGCTGAAATTCACTGGTGAGCCATGGGTCAAATGACCGCCTGCGGAAAGATCCATCCCTAATACTGTATCGCCTGTTTCGATCAACGCTAAATAAGCTGCTGTGTTGGCTTGAGAACCAGAATGCGGTTGAACATTGGCATATGCCGCACCGAAAATACTTTTCGCCCGTTCAATTGCTAAGTTTTCTACCACATCAACAAATTCACAACCGCCATAGTAACGACGACCTGGATAACCTTCAGCATATTTATTTGTCAAAATACTACCTTGCGCAGCCATTACACCTTCTGAAACGATATTTTCAGACGCAATCAATTCCAAATTGTTTTGTTGACGATTCGTTTCTTTTTCGATCGCTTGCCACAATTCGGGATCAAACGTTTGATAATCCATGCTTACAACACCCCTTTACCTTAATGGTAGCATTGTATCACATTTCTTCATAAGCTACCTATAATGAATTCTGGTTTTTTGCTAATTTTCTTGAAAGAAACTTTGATTTGCAGCTTTTTTCAACCGATTCATATAAGCAGCCCCTAAACCGCTTTCTGGAAACGTGGGTGCGAATAAGACATCTAGCTCAGCAATCGATTCATCTAACGCCCGTAACCCCGCAAACAGCCCTTTTGTCGCAGCTTCCACACTGTCATCAAAAAATAAATAGATGGCTGCAGCTTCGAAGCGGACCTGCTCGGCGATCGTCGGTCCAGTTAAAACACCTACCTTAAGCTGCTGTTCTTTTGCCCAAGCCATGGCTGCCGACCAATCTTGGTCATTGACCATCATGACGTTGGTATTCGGTGCATAGTGCTTGTATTTCATGCCCGGCGCTTTGGGTGCTTCACTTTCTGTTACTAAATGCTGATCGACGAGGACTTTTGTTTGTAAAACTGCTTCAAGCTGTTCTTTAGAGATCGCACCAGGGCGTAAGATGATCGGCGGCGCCGTTGGGTCACTCAAATCTAAGACCGTTGATTCGACACCGATCTGTGTCACGCCATCATCCAAGATGCCAGCGATTTTGCCTGCCAGATCATGCTGAACATGCGCAGCTGATGTTGGGCTTGGTTTACCAGATGTATTCGCGCTAGGACCAACCAATGGCTGTTGGGCTTGTTTGATCAACGCTAACGTCTTGGTGTTGTTGGGCATCCGAAAAGCCGCTGTGGATAAGCCGCCAGTAACGATACTAGGTAAACTGTCTTTTTTGATCGAAAAGATCAAGGTTAAGGGCCCAGGCCAGAAAGTTTCCATCAATTTATCAGCGAAGGGATGCTTGTTATCCACAAACGGTTCCAACTGCTCTGGCTCGGCAATATGAACGATCAAAGGGTTGTCACTAGGTCGTCCTTTGACTTGATATACTTGCGCAACAGCATTGGGCAAAAGCGCGCTAGCCCCTAGTCCATAGACGGTTTCCGTCGGGAACGCCACTAATCCCCCCTCAGCTAAAATAGCTGCTGCTTCGTTTAACTGTGATTGATCAAAAATTTTTGTTTCCACAATTTATCCACATCCTTTTTTGAGAAGTTTCCACACTTATCAACATTTTCTTGTTTCTTTTCCACATTTTGTGGATAAATCGTTTGTCAAGTGTGGATAACCCTGTTTATAACTCTGTTTATTTAGAAGTCGTTCATTTCATAAGGTTTTTGCACTTTTTCTGTAGCAAAAAAAATTTATTTATCCACATCTTGTGGATGACTGACAAACACCATCCGATCTTGACCCGCAAGATCTTTTACTACGGTAACTTCTTTGTTGGGAAAAGCGGCTGCAAAAAGCTGTTGAACAGCTTGTCCTTGCTGGAAGCCGATTTCCAGCGCCATTTGCCCACTTGGTGCCAAACACTTCGGTGCTTGCTGTGCTAATTGCTTATAGATCGCCAATCCTTGTTCTTGAGCAAAAAGCGCCATTTTAGGCTCTTTTTCCCGTACACTGATATCCATCAGCGGCCACTCTTCAGCGCTGATATACGGCGGGTTGGAAACGATCAGATCCCATTGCTGATCTGCCACAGGCTCCAAGGTATCTCCTTGGAAAAAGCGGATCTCTGCACCTAAGGCTGTCGCATTTTCTTTAGCAACGGCTAACGCCTCTGCTGAAAGATCCACGGCACTTACCGACCACTGGGGACGTGCCAATTTTAAGGCAATGGCGATCGCTCCTGTACCCGTGCCAATGTCAACGACTCGTAGCGGCTGATCTGCTGGTAGTTTTGCCAGACAGTTTTCCACCAGCTCTTCGGTTTCTGGACGCGGGATCAAGGTTGCAGGGGTCACTTTTAAGCGATGACCATAAAATTCTTCATACCCCAATAAATATTGCGGGGGTTCATGCTGTAGCAACTGTTCAAGATCTGCTGCGATCTGTGCCTCATCTTCCCTTAGGATGGGTTGGTCCATCTGCAGCAGCCAATCGAGTTGCTGCCAGTTTTTTCGCTGTAAAAACAGGTATTGGATCGCATACCCGTCCAGTCCTTTCGTTTCTAAAAAAGAAGAAGCCCGTGAAAGGACTTCTCGATAGGTTTTAGCCATTTTGCATCTCATCTAATTTTGATGTTTGATCGTAAACGATCAGTGCATCAACAATTTCATCGAGTTTTCCAGCTAAAATTTGATCCAATTTTTGAATAGTCAACCCGATACGGTGATCTGTTACGCGGTTTTGCGGGAAATTATAGGTCCGGATTCGTTCAGAACGATCGCCGGTACCCACTGCTGATTTACGGTTTGCATCGTATTCGCTTTGCGCTTCTTGCTGCATTTGGTCATAGACCCGTGCCCGCAAGACTTTCATCGCTTTCTCACGGTTTTTCAGCTGTGAACGCTCATCTTGCATCGCAACAGCGATCCCTGTTGGCAAGTGAGTCAAACGAACAGCAGAAGCTGTTTTGTTGACGTGCTGACCACCAGCACCAGAGGCATGGTAAATATCGGTCCGAATATCTTTGTCTGCGATATCGATTTCGACTTCTTCAGCTTCGGGCATAACCACGACCGTTGCCGTAGACGTATGGATTCGGCCTTGTGATTCGGTAGATGGTACCCGCTGCACTCGGTGGGCGCCGCTCTCATATTTCAATTTTGAAAAGACGTTGTCGCCAGTGATCATCATGATGACTTCTTTGTAGCCGCCGATCCCAGTGACGTTGGCATCCATGACTTCGACTTTCCAGCCTTGGTTTTCCGCATATTTTTGATACATATTGAAAAGATCGCCAGCAAATAAGGCTGCTTCGTCGCCGCCAGCTGCACCACGGATCTCCATGATGATGTTTTTGTCATCATTCGGGTCTTTTGGCAATAACAAAATCTTGATGCGTTCTTCTAAAACGTCTTTTTCTTTTTTCAAGTCAGAGAGTTCTTCTTTGGCCATCTCAGCCATTTCTGCATCTAGGTTTTCCCCAAGCATTTCTTCAGTGTCCTTGATTCCTTCAACGACTTCTTTGTAACGGCGGTAGACTTCCACCGTTTCCCGTGTATTGGCTTCTTCTTTTGAAAGCTGCATGAAGCGTTTGGTGTCAGAGATCACGGCTGGATCACTTAGTAATTCGCCTAATTCTTCGTAACGGTCTTCGATTGCTTGTAACTGATCGTACATTGATTATTCTCCTTCTTTTTTCATTCCCGGGTGAAAGTAATGCTTGCGGCAAACTGGATAATACGCTTCATTGCCGCCGATTTGTACTTGATCGCCCTCGTAAACGGGTTTTCCGTCGATATAGTGCAAGTTCATGGTTGCTTTTTTATGACAGAACCAGCAGATGGTTTTCATCTCTTCGATTTTATCTGCGTAAAGCAGCAAGTATTTTGAGCCTTCAAATAATTCATTGCGGAAATCATTTTTCAAGCCAAAGGCCATTACAGGAATACCTAACTCATCCACGATTTTGGTGAAAGCCAGCACGTGATGCTTCTTTAGGAACTGTGCTTCGTCGATCAAAATACAATAAGGTTTATAACCGAGGTCTTTGATCAAATGAAATAGATCCGTTTCATCAAAAATCGGGATCGCGTCTCGCTCTAAGCCGATGCGACTCGAAACATTTCCCACGCCGCTTCTCGTGTCCAATCCACTTGTCATGATCACGACTGGTTTGTCTTGTTCTTCATAGTTGTGAGCAACTTTCAGTATCTCGATCGTTTTCCCACTATTCATTGCGCCATATTTAAAAAAAAGCTGTGCCATCTCGCCCATCCTTCCTCATACTCCTTTGGTATTATACTTGAAAAAGGAGAATTTTTACAGACTTAAATTCGACACACGCCGCCTTTTACGCAAGAGTTTTACGAAAAGTTAACGGATTTTTTGCTGCCGGTACTTCTTAATCATTTCTGGCTTTTCTGGCCACTTCTGCCAATACTTGACAAGCCAGTGGATATTCTGGATTTTCATTCCCATTGATATCCGTTGCAATGATCACAAAACCGAGCTGCTGGTAGAGCTTGATTGCTGCGTGGCTCCACGTTTGCGTATGAAGATACATCGGCTCGTTGGCTGCCTCTAAGACAGAAACGACTTGCGTGACCAAGCCGCGAGCGATCCCTTGACGTTGAGCTTGCGGCATTACTGCTACCCAATGGACTAGCGGAACCGGTGTACCGTCTTGCTTGGCTTTTTTCCAAGCGGTAGCCGTGCCGACCGGTGTACCTGTTTGATCAAGGGCAAAAAACATTCGCTGTCCTAGCTGTGCTTGCTCGGGCATAAATTCTTTTTCAAAATACGCCAATGCCTCTTCCTCATTGTCAAACTCTCCGACGGATGTTTCGATCCGTGCCCAGTGCCTTTCGTCTCCTGCTTGGTAGCTGCGTAGCGAATAGTTATCGGATTGAATGGGCTGGATCGGTGTGCTTTTGTGTGCTCGCTTCATCCAGATTTCTGCATATGGAATTGATTTATCTAACATTGGTTGTGCCTCTCTTTCCTTGGTTTCGTCCTTGTTCAACGGTTTCTTCGGGATTCAATCACGTAATTTCTTTACTAGAAAAATTTCTGTTAGCTGATTTTGCGTATGGGCGATTCTCCCGATTTCTTCATAGCCCACTCGCTGATAAAAATCTGGTGCTTGGAAATCAAAAGTCGCCGTCTGGCAATTTTCACAGCCAAATGCTTTCAACTGCTGTTCAAGATCCGTAAGAATCTGCTTGCCATACCCTTTTCCCCGCTCGGATGCTTTGACCCACAGGGTGTCAAGATAGCCGATATGATACATCGAGGCGTAGGCAATACCGCCAGCAATCACCACACCCTCTTTTTTGATTACACTGCTAAAGTTCTGATAGGTCTCTGTTTGTGTAAATGGTTTTTGATGCTTTGTGTATGCTGTTAATGCTGTTTCTAACGCAGCCAATTCTTGGTCTGTTCCTTGTTCAATGATTCGCGCCATATTCAATCACTCCTTCTTGTTTCTTGATAATCTGCGATGATCTGATCGACCGTTTCTGCTATCGTTAGGCCTTCTTTGATCAGTCTTTCCTCTGAAGATCCTTTTGGGAAAAGCAAGTCTCGCTCAAGCCACCATTTGCGCATCGCTTCCTCGGAAAAATAGTCTCGCTGCATTCGGGTCTGATGTCTTTTGACCGTTTCCTCGAAAGAAAGATCAAAATAATAAACTAGCTTTTTTTGGGGAAAGAGTTTCATTAGAAAGTCGAGAAAGTCTTGGTATTTTTCACGAGAATAAATCCCCTCAACAAGTATCATCGGCACTTTCCCCTTCGCATATAGGACAGCTTCTTTCATCAAACCGCTGGCTAAATTATTAGGGGTATCTTTGACACAAAAAATTTCTCGCCGAAAAACATCTTGTGAAATCAGCACTGCCTCTTCCCCAAAAACGTGCTGAACAGCTTTGGCAATAGTGGTTTTTCCGCTGCCAGAATTCCCCCGTAGTAAAATTAACATGCTTTCCATGGGCGGTTCCTTTCTTCGTTAGTAAGTTATCTAAGCATATCTCTTGTTTTTCTCTACTAGAAGCATACCATAGAAGCAAAGGAGGAATACCTATGAATGATACGGCAATTTTTGCTGGTGGTTGTTTTTGGTGCATGGTGAAGCCTTTTGATTCACAGCCAGGCATCCTCAAAGTGGTTTCGGGCTTTACTGGCGGCCATGTCCCTAACCCAACCTACCAACAAGTAACGACAGGTACCACCGGTCACACCGAAGCAGTTGAAATCACCTTTGATCCTGAAGTCATCTCTTATGAAGAATTAGTTGCCATCTATTGGCAGCAGACAGACCCCACGGATGCGTTTGGTCAGTTTGCCGACCGTGGTGATTCCTATCGTCCAGTGATTTTTTACAATAGTGAAGAACAAAAAGCGATTGCGGAAAAATCAAAGGCGCAGTTGCAAGCTAGCGGCCGCTTTGACCGTCCGATCGTAACGAAGATCGAACCAGCAGAACCTTTTTATCCTGCAGAAGATTATCATCAAGATTTTTACAAAAAAAATGCAGCCCATTACAATGCTTATAGCGAAGGCTCCGGTCGAGCCGGCTTTATTCGCCAAAACTGGGCTTAACATTTTGGGGAACGTTCCTTACAATTCATCACTAACAGCCGATCTGCCTCGTCAGCAGATCGGCTGTTTTCTGTTTTTTCCCAAAAAGGAAATTGACAGTTAGGGCATTTTCGCGCTACACTGATTAGAAAATTCTGACGATTATAAAGGAGTGTTTGTTTGATGTTAGCTAATGAAGTCCGTCCAGGTCCAAACCGTTATATTACGGGCGATGGGGTCTTAACTGATTTGCCGGAGTATTTACGAGAGTTCCAAGAGGTAGCAGTAATTACTGGGGAGCAGTCATTCGATGTGTTTTCGAACTATTACCCTCATTCATTTGACTACCCGATCTACCGCTACGATGGATCATCGAGTTATGAAAATGCGCAAACCTTAGCTGAAGCGATCCAGCAAGCAGATGCCGTGGTGGCAATCGGCGGCGGCAAGGTCGCTGATACAGCAAAAATCACCGCCCAAACCCTTGGCGCAGAGCTGATCGTGATCCCTACATTGGTTTCCAACTGTGCGCCCTTTACCCCGGTGATCGTCGCCTATTACCCCGATCATACGATTTGTAAAATCGACTATGCCAAAAAAGGTGCCTACATGACGATCGTCGACACCCGTTTTTTACTAGCCACACCTGTTGATTACTTTATCGCAGGGATCGCTGATACCTTAGCCAAATATTATGAAATGGAAGCCATCGTCCGCAACATGGCAGAAGACGACAAGACTGCCTTAGTACGGCTAGGTTTCCAAAGCGCTCTTTTGATCAAAAACTTGCTGATTGCCGATGCGATCCAAGCTGTCAAAGACCTAGAAGCTGGGCAGCTGACACCCGCCTTTGCCCGCATCACCGACGCGATCATTGCTTTGGCAGGCGAAGTTGGCGGTTTTGCAGTAGAGTTTGGCCGCACGTCCGGTGCGCATGCGCTGCATGACGGCTTGTCTTATTTGAATGAGACCCATAGTGTCTTGCACGGCAATAAAGTCGCCTACTGCATTTGGGTCCAGCTTGCCTATACCAATGATTTTGATGTGATTGAAGAATTACGGCCGTTTTACGAAGCTTTGCACTTGCCGATGAAGCTGAAGGATCTCCACGTGACACGCCTTGATCGGGATTACTTCGCCTCGGTTCTGACCTATGCTGTCAAGGAAGAAGAAACCTTTATTTTGATCGATCCTGCGATCACACCCGAAAAAGTCTATCAGGCGATCGAAGCAGTAGAGGCGCTGTAAACCGTACAAATTGCTAAACAACTTTATATCAATAAAAAACTGTTTCCCTAATGCATTTCGGAAACAGTTTTTTTATTTGATCAAACTGACACGCAGTAGCGATCCTGGCTGCGCATGTTATTAGCGGGCAACAGCAACTGACGCATTGCCCATCACTGCACGGCTTCACCCAGCAACCCGTTTTCTAAGCAGTATTGATAAATGCCTTCCTCGGCTACGTGACCAATCACTTCGTCGGCGATCGCTTTTAACTCATCCGAAGCATTGGCCATTGCTAGACCCCAGCCGACTGCCTCCAGCATCTCAATATCATTGTTGCCATCCCCAAAGGCAATGGCTTCGGATTTATCCAAGCCATAGTAAGCCAGCATTTTGGCAATGCCGCTTCCTTTCCCGCTGCTGGCTGGAATAATATCGACTGCCCGATCCCACCAGGCGGTGATTTTCGCCTCTGTAGTATTTGCCATCACTTTGGCGTAGTCTTCTTTCCCTGAACCTAACATCACTTGGAAAATGTCTTGCTGTTGGATCAACTCTTCAAAATCTTCTGCCACGATCACTTCTTGGTGAGCAAAGGAAAAATACTCAACTAAATCAGCATCTTTGCCATTGGCAACGGTACGATCCTTCGTTGCGATTGCTACTGGACGCTTGAGGGCCGTCGCATTTTCTATGATTTGCTGAACATCTTTTTTAGGAATGGGGTTTTGGTGGATCCCCTCGGCTTGATTAAAACAATACGATCCGTTAAAGGTCAAAAACGCATCGAAGGTCACGCCTTCAAATTGCGGCAACGCGATGGGACTTCTGCCAGTCGCAATGCACAACAGGATCCCTTGCTTCTTCAAGGCTTTTAATGTGGCTAACATTCTTTTAGAGATTTGCTTTTTGCTCATGTCGATCAGTGTGCCGTCAACATCAAAAAAAATAATTTTCACGTTCTTCATGATCTTCCCCATTTCCGTCTCGATTTTCAAAAAAATTGATGCGCTTTTCTCTCTATTGTTCCGTGCGGATCGTCGCTGTTATCTTTTATTTCTTTTATCTTCTCATAAATTGCCAGCGTTTTCTTCTGAAATTGTGAAAATTGATCGGAATACTTACCTATTTTTAAGAATCTTAAAGAACGCCTAGACTATCGGGAACAGCTGATCCAATGTGACTAATACTCCATCCTCATCATTTGAGGGACAGACAGCGGTGGCAACGGCTTTGACGTTTTCTGGCGCATTGTCCATCGCATAGCCTCTCTGGCAATAGGCTAACATTTCCAAATCATTGCCGCCATCGCCAAAAGCGACACATTGCTCAGGAGTGATCCCCCATCGCTCTACCAAGCGTGCCAATCCTGATGCTTTGTGGCAGTTAGGCACGATCAGATCCACGGAACCATGCCCACTGCCTGTTGGCACTAGCAAACCAGCTAGTTCTTTTTGAAATAGTTCCGAATAATAGGCCGTTTTTTCGACAGGAACGGTTGGGGCAAATTTCAGGATCGTGTCCTCTACTTGGGCAAAGTCATCGACCCATTGCAATTTGTGGTAATACTTATTTGTTAATTCAAAAAAAGCATCACTGACCGTTCCCCGTTCACAATAAGCACTATTGAGCCCACACATTACATTTTTAACCTCGGGGTATTTTTTACATAAATCTAAGGTTGCGAAAACCGTTTCTCGGGGAATGTCCGCTGCAAAAAGCACTGTTTCTTTGTCTTTGACAAGTGCTCCGTTTTCTGCAACAAAACTCAGCTCGTGATCATAGCCGGGAAATTGAGCCCGCAACTGGTAATACTGATTGCCGCTGGCAACGACAAACTGACAGCCGACTGCTTTCATGCGGGCCAACACGGCCTTGAAGCGGGGAACATCATACGTATAATCCGTGCGCATAAAGGTTCCATCCATATCGACAGCTACTAACTTGATATCATAAGGGTTGGCATTCATCTACTTCTCTCCATTCTGGCTTTCTTTATTAAAGAAAGCGTTTTTCTCACATTATTATTTTAACATGTATATACAACTTCCGCATCCTTTTTCTTGCTAAAAAATCGATTGAAGGGTAGTGCCTCTCAAAAAAGAGACTACTGCTTTACACCATTCAATCGTGCCTACCTTTTCAAAAATCCTTACAATGATTGAAGATCATTCAAAGGCAGACCATCGCTGCCAAACACAAGGATTGATTGGCGGCTCCTTTGCCCGAATGAAAAGAATCACTCCAGAAACGTTTCCTTGCGCAATTTCTGCCCCACATAAATTCTATCCTGCTTTCTTTCAAATCTACTTGGTTCTTTGGTATACTGGGGATAGTTTAATTAGTGAGGGGTTTTTGTTATGAACTTTACCCGCTTTGCTCGCTTGACGCAGCGCAGGAGCAAGACGTTTATTTCCCAGAATGTATCTTCAATCCAAGTGATTGTTTTTTATTATATCGTGATGACGGTGGTCTCTTTGGGGCTTTTTTCACTTCCCTTCTTTCGGGAACCGGGCTCTCATGTCGCGTTTATCGATCTGTTCTTTATGGCGGTCAGCACGGTCAGTGTCACAGGGTTGACTACCTTCCCGATCAATGACGTATTTAACGACCGCGGGGTCATTTTATTGGAAGTCCTCTTTCAAGTTGGTGGTTTAGGGATCATGATGATCTCGACCTTTTTTGCGATCGTTTCACGGCGCAAAATCAGTTTAAAGCAGCGCCAATTGATCATGACAGATATGAACCAGCCAAAGCTTAGCGGGATCGTTCGGATGATTCGAACGACGTTTACCATCATTTTAGTTTGTCAGTTGGTAGCAGGTACGATCTTCGCTGTTTATTTTCATCTTTACGGGTATTATGACAATTGGCGTGACGCGATCTTTTATGGGTTTTATCAAGCGATCTCTGCTGTGACCAACTCAGGGTTTGATGTGACGGGCAATTCCATCTTGCCGTTTTCCCATGATTATTTCTTCCTGACGTGTATCATGATTTTGATTTTTATCGGGGGGATCGGATTTCCAGTGATCATGGACTTTCGGGAATGGGTCCTTTTTAAAATGAAAAAACAACGCCGCCGCTTGCCGTTTCGCTTTTCTTTATTCACAAAAATTGCTGTTTTGGCTTTCGTGATCCTCTTTGTCGGCGGTACATTAGCGATCTTTTTCCTTGAGAAAGATTATTTATTCAAAGATTACAGCTTTAGTGGTATGTGGATGAACAGCATGTTTTATTCCATGACAACGCGGAATGCTGGCCTGCAGATCCATGACTTAGGCAACTTCCAAACCACGACGTTGATCGTTTTCTCCTTGCTGATGTTTATTGGTTGTAGTCCCAGCTCTGTTGGTGGGGGGATTCGGACGACGACCATTGCCATCATTGGGCTGTACCTCTATGCCTTCTTGAAAAGTGAGGACAATATCAATATCTTCGGTCGCCGGATCGATCAAGATGACGTCCGTAAATCAGTGGTGGTCTTCATGCTTTCGATGGGCATGTGCTTCTTTTGTGTCTTATTCTTGACCGCCATCGAGGATATCCCTTTGATCGCCATCATTGTTGAAGTTTCCTCGGCCTTTGGAACCACAGGGCTTTCTTTAGGAATCACGGGCGATTTATCAACCATCGGCAAACTCGTGATTGCTCTTTTGATGTTTATCGGCCGTGTCGGTATGCTGTACACCTTGATGTTATTCGTACCAAAAGAAACACGTGACTTAGGCTACGAGTACCCAACGGAAAAAATCATTATCGGTTAAAGCAGCAGCAAACCTGGCAGAAGGTTTGCTGTTTTGCTTTTCAAGCCTTTGATCATCGCAAGTAAAAGAGCCATTTATCAGAATGGTCTTTGTAGAAATTTAAAGAATCGCAAAAGCAATTTAACCTTTTTCTTGGTATATGGTATGATAAATTGAATTTGCACAACGAAAGCATTCGCTCTAATGGAGGGTTACATTATGGGAATACGAAGTCATCTGGCTGTTTCAGTCGGTAAGACCTCTCAATGGGTATTAAAGAACTTTTTCAAAGGTGGCTCAAGCCTGCCTGGTAAATTAGCATTAAAAGTTGATCCACATATATTAGATCATTTGGCGAAAGATTACCAAGTCGTCGTGATCACAGGCACCAACGGCAAAACATTGACGACTGCCTTGACTGTCAATATTTTGCGCCAAGAATTTGATGAAGTATTAACGAACCCCACCGGCGCCAATATGGTCCAAGGGATCGTTTCAACCTTTCTATCGGCACGCCCTAAAAAAGGCAAAAAATTTGCGGTTTTAGAAATCGATGAAGCCAGTCTCAGCAAAGTAACGAAGTACATCAAACCGGAATTGTTCGTTTTCACCAATATTTTCCGCGATCAAATGGACCGTTATGGCGAGATCTATACGACCTATAAAATGATCGTTGAAGGTGCGGCAAACTCACCGGAAGCAACGATCCTCTGCAATGGGGATTCGCCACTGTTCAATTCGGTGGCAACTGTCAATCCGCGGAAATACTATGGATTTGATCATTTGCCAGATGAAGAGCAGATGGCCCATTACAATACGGATGGCGTGTTGTGTCCTGAGTGTCATCACATTTTGCATTATAAAATGATCACCTATGCCAATCTTGGGAAATACTACTGCCCAAATTGCGGCTTCCATCGACCAGAATTGGATTATAAACTGACGGAAATGACCGCAATGGACAACACCTCTGCTGATTTTGTGATCGATGGCAATGACTATCGCATCGAAGTTGGTGGGATGTACAATGTCTACAATGCGCTGGCGGCAACTGCGGTTGCGGAATATTATGGCGTAGCACCTGCAAAAATCAAATCTGGTTTGGCCTATGACGAAAAAGTCTTTGGCCGCCAAGAAGTGATCCGCATCGGGGACAAAGAATGTACGTTAGTCTTAGTTAAAAACCCTGTTGGTTTGAACCAAGTCATCGATATGATCGGCCTGTCGCCCTATCCTTTCTCACTAGTCAGCTTGTTGAATGCCAACTACGCAGATGGGATCGACGTCAGCTGGATTTGGGATGGCGACCATGAAGCGTTTGCCGATATGGGGATTCCTCAAGTGATCGCTGGTGGTGATCGTCACAAAGATATGGCGTTGCGGTTAAAAGTTGCGGGGATCCCTGAAGAGAAAATCATTGAAACCCCTGAACTTGATGACGTCATCAAGCAAATTGCAGACTTACCAACAGAAAAAGTCTATATTTTAGCGACTTACACTGCAGTCCTGCAGCTACGCAAAAAGCTTGCGGAAAAAGGCTATATCAAAGGAGGAATGAGTAGTGACTAAGTATCAACTGAATGTTGCCCACTTGTATGGAAATCTTTTGAATACTTATGGCGACAATGGCAATCTCTTGATGCTGCGCTACGTGGCCGAAAAACTAGGCGTGACCTTCAACGCAGAAGTCGTCAGCATTCACGAGCCCTTCGATCCTGAAAAATATGATCTCGTCTTCTTCGGTGGCGGGCAAGATTTTGAACAAGTGATCGTTTCACAAGATATCCAATCAAAAAAAGAAGCCCTGACCAGCTATATCGAAAATGATGGCGTGATGCTGGCAATTTGCGGCGGCTATCAATTGCTGGGTCATTACTACATCGGTGCCAACGGCGAGAAAATCAAGGGGATCGGTGCCTTGGATCATTACACCTTAAGCCAGGAAAACAACCGGTTCATCGGTGACATCGTGATCCACAATGAAGAATTCGATGAGACCTATTATGGCTTTGAAAACCATAATGGCCGTACTTTCTTAGGTAAAGGGGAAAAACCATTGGGGAAAGTCATCCAAGGACAAGGAAACAATGGCGAAGACCAAACCGAAGGCGTGGTTTACCGCAATGTGTTCGGCTCTTACTTCCACGGACCGCTTCTCGCAAGAAATGAGCATTTGGCAGAGCGCTTGATCCGCACCGCCCTTGCCAATCGTTATGGCAACGTCGAAATTTAAATACACGTACTTAGCAAACAAACCTGTTTTTCGCAGGTTTGTTTTTTTATGGGAAATTTCCCCGCAGTTGCTGCCTTTTCTCTTTGTTTGCTTCTACGTTCCTATGCCGCCTCACTTTATTGTAACCGCTATCTTTCTTTTCTATACTGAGATTGTAGTAAAAATTGAAAGGAGATGTTAAGAAATTATGATGGAAAAAGTTCAGCGGTTTGGCGGTGCGATGTTTACCCCGGTCCTCTTGTTTTCATTTTCGGGGATCATGGTCGCGCTGTGTATTATCTTTAAAAATCCGATGCTTGTGGGGAGCATCGCCACTGAAGGCTCTACTTGGTTCAACATTTGGACGATCATTGAAAACGGTGCATGGACGGTCTTCAACCAAATGGAATTACTATTTGTTATTGGATTACCGATCGGTCTCGCAAAAAAAGCCAATGCGCGAGCGGCAATGGAAGCCTTTGTCGTCTATATTACTTGTAATTATTTTATCTCTGGCATGATCGAGTACTTTGGTCACTTCTTCGGTGTCAACTTTGCAGCTGATCCCGGCGGTGAGAGTGGCTTGAAAATGATCGCCGGCATCAAAACATTAGATACTGGTATTATCGGAGCAATTTTTATTTCGGCGATCGTCGTCTATCTTCACAACAAGTTTTTCGATACGAAGCTTCCTGATTTTCTCGGAATCTTCCAAGGCTCTTCCTTTGTCGTGATCCTTGGATTCTTTTTGATGTTGCCAGTCGCTTTCTTGATTGCATTGATTTGGCCGAAAGTCCAAGCTGGCATTGGGTCCATGCAAGGGTTTCTAGCAAGTGCTGGGGTCTTTGGGGTCTGGCTCTATACTTTCTTAGAGCGAATATTGATCCCCACCGGTCTTCATCATTTCGTGTATACCCCCTTTGTTTTTGGTCCTGCTGTCGTCGAAGAAGGAATCTCCAAATACTGGATGGCACATTTACAAGAATTTGCCCAATCCACCAGACCATTGAAAGAGCTTTTCCCTGAAGGGGGCTTTGCTTTACATGGCAATTCTAAGATCTTTGCTGCACCGGGGATCGCTGCTGCTTTTTATTTCACAGCCAAGCCTGAGAATAAAAAGAAAGTCTTAGCGATTTTGATCCCTGCCACTTTAACTGCCGTTTTAGCTGGTATCACTGAGCCATTGGAATTCACCTTCCTCTTTATCTCACCACCCCTCTTTGCGGTGCACGCTGTTTTAGCAGCGACCATGGCGGCAACGATGTTTGCCTTCGGGGTCGTTGGAGATATGGGGGGCGGCTTGATCGATCTGTTAGCGAAGGTCTGGATTCCGCTATTTCAAAATCATCGCAGTATGATCTTCACGCAGTTGGTGATTGGGTTAGCCTTTACTGCGCTTTATTTCCTTGTTTTCCGCTTCTTGATCCTCAAATTTAAGTTAGCCACACCAGGACGGGAAGAAAACAATAGCGAAGTCAAACTATACACCAAAAAAGATTACAAAGAAAAACAAGCCAACACTGGAACTCAAGTGATTGCCGGTGCCAATCGCTACACCGAACAAGCCGCAGTCTACTTAGAAGGGTTTGGCGGTCGCGACAATATCGATAAAGTCACTAATTGTGCCACTCGCCTAAGAATCACCGTCAAAGATCAAGACCAAGTGCTGCCAGATGACATCTTTAAAGGCGCTGGTGCCCATGGCGTCGTTCGTAACGGCAACGCCTTCCAAGTAATCGTTGGCCTGGATGTGCCACAAGTAAGAGAACAATTCGAAAAATTATTAGCTGTATCAGACTAAGGAGGAAGCAAAAATGAAAAAATTTTCAATCGTGATCGCTGGAGGCGGCAGTACCTTTACCCCAGGAATCGTCTTGATGCTTTTAGAACACTTGGATCGTTTCCCGATTCGCCAAATCAAGTTTTACGACAATTTGGAAGAACGACAAGAAAAAGTGGCACAAGCTTGCGAGATTTTATTGAAAGAACGCGCACCCGAAATCAGCTTTTTAGCAACCAC
The DNA here is from genome assembly GCF_050546735.1 of Enterococcus sp. AZ095a. Taxonomy (NCBI): domain Bacteria; kingdom Bacillati; phylum Bacillota; class Bacilli; order Lactobacillales; family Enterococcaceae; genus Enterococcus; species Enterococcus sp. AZ095a. The sequence goes on from NZ_CP172953.1 coordinate 3,153,503, forward strand.
TGATCCCGAAACCGCGTTTCAGGATGTCGATTTTGTGATGGCGCATATCCGAGTTGGCTTGTATGCGATGCGCGAAAAGGATGAAAAAATCCCTTTGAAATATGGTGTGGTCGGCCAAGAAACTTGTGGTCCTGGCGGGATCGCTTATGGGATGCGTTCTATCGGCGGTGTATTGGAGTTAGTCGATTATATGGAAAAATATTCCCCTGATGCGTGGATGTTGAATTATTCCAATCCTGCAGCGATCGTCGCAGAAGCGACTCGTAAATTGCGCCCTGATGCTAAGATCATTAATATTTGTGATATGCCAGTGGGAATCGAAGAACGGATGGCGCAAGCGATCGGTTTAGCTTCTCGCAAAGAATTGGTCGTTCGCTATTATGGCTTGAATCACTTTGGCTGGTGGACAGATATACGAGACAAAGCTGGCAATGACTTGCTGCCGCAGATCCAAGCGCATGTAGCAAAATACGGCTATTCATTGCCAGAAGAAATCGAAGCGAGCCAACATGCTGATGCCAGCTGGATGCACACCTTTGCCAAAGCAAAAGAAGTGTACGAGGTTGATCCATCCACTTTGCCAAATACCTACTTGAAGTATTACTTTTTCCCTCAAGATGAAGTGGCGCACACCAACCCATCTTTTACACGGGCAAATGAAGTCATGGCTGGTCGCGAAAAACACGTCTTTGGTGAATGCCAACGCATCGTAGAAAACCAGACAGCGACTGACACCACGCTTGAAGTGGATGAACACGCCAGCTACATTGTTGACCTTGCACGAGCGATTGCTTATAACACGCAAGAACGAATGCTGTTGATCGTGCCTAACGAAGGAGCGATCGTCAACTTTGATGAACAGGCAATGGTGGAAGTGCCTTGTATCGTCGGCAGTAACGGGGCAGAACCAATCACACAAGGCAAGATCCCTCGCTTCCAAAAAGGATTGATGGAACAACAAGTCGCCGTAGAAAAATTAGTCGTGGAAGCTTGGGCAGAGGGTTCTTACCAGAAGCTGTGGCAAGCACTGATTCTTTCAAAAGTGGTCCCAAATGCCCGTGTAGCTAAAGAATTACTCGATGAATTGATCGAAGCAAATCAAGCCTTTTGGCCAGAATTACACTAGCCAGCGTTCTTCGCCTCCCCTCCTGGCTTTTCAGCTATACTTAATCAATAAGGAGGGGTTTTTGTGAAATTACAGTATTTGATTCAACAGCACCAAGCAGAGTTAAGTGAACTTGATCGTGGCATTCTGAACTATATTCTTTCCCACGGCGATACCGTTCTATCTATGGGGATCGTCGAGCTATCCGAGCAGGTTCACGTCTCAAAGTCTTCTATTTTACGGTTGACGAAAAAACTTGGTTTTTCTGGCTATTCCGAGTTCAAATATTTTCTACGGCATCGGCAAGAACAGGCAACAACGATTTCGCAGCAAAAAACGATTTTTGAAAAGCAACAAGAGGATATTTTCGCCACCCTAAACTATGTAAAAACAGTAGACTTAGCTGCCCTCAACCGCTTGTTTGACCGCAGCAAAACCATCTACTGCTACCCAACTGGGTTTTCCCAAAAGAAAGCACTGGAGGAGTTTTCCAAAATGATGCTTTCTATGGAAAAACGAGTGATCGTATTGCCGAACAAAACGGAATTTGATATGGTCATGCCGATGATCACTGTCGAAGATTGTGTGATCATCGCCTCACTGAGCGGCGAAACAGAAAACGTCAAAGAGAATCTGACGACTTTTGCGATTCGTCAGATTCCCGTTTTGACATTGAGTGCGCCAGGAGATAATTATTTTGCTCGCCATTCAACGTTTCACCTGACCTATTATTGCGATTTTTTTCAAATCGGTCGCAAGAAAATCCCTAGCCAGTCTTTGATCGGACTGAGCTGCTTGATTGATTATTTGATCCGTTCCTACGGACTATTCACTTTACAGGAGGGCAACCATGACTAAACGAAAATGGGCGTTTCCATTGATTTTACTGAGTTATTGGCTTTTGATCGCCGGTGCTTACTATCTTTATCTTTCCTTGACTGCCTTCAACCATGGGATGACCTTTGCCCAGTACCTCAACTCGCAACCGTTAGCCGCTTTAGGGGTCTTGTTAAGTAGTCTCCTTTTGCTGCAAGGGGCTTGCCTGTACTTTATTCAACGGTTTTCCATGAGTAAAAAAGGCCTTTTGGGTCAGTATTTATTCCTGATCTTCTTTCAACAGTTACTGACAGCGAATGTCATCGGCGCAGGACTCGTCTTTTTTACAAGAAGAAGTCTTTCGAGTCAGGAGGAAAACGCAACCGGGGGCGAAAAGAGTTTTACCTATGGGGCATTAGCATTCATTCTTTTATTGAGTTTATTCTTTTTCCTCCTTGTTCGATCAGCGATTTAACTTCCCCAAAAAGAAAAGCAGTGCCGGTTGGCGCTGCTTTTTTGCTGTCGCTCATGTTAGTTTGGATCTGTTTTTGAAGCAAAAACCACTTTGATTCCAAAGTGATCGCTGACGATTGGAGTACGCGTTCCGTCAAAAACGACTTCATATTCCGTTGCTTGCAGGTCATTAGATGCAAAAACATAATCGATCCGCAATGCTTCTCGATTGTCTTGCCAACCATCAATGGCTTTAACGACAGAGGCTTCCCCGGTCGTTTCAGCAGCCGTTAAAAAGCTGTCTTGCAGCTGTAAGGAGCTGTCAAGGACGAGTTGATGACCAGAACTGGCGGCATCGTTGTTGAAATCTCCTAGAATCAATAAGGTATCTGCCCGTTCTGCTAAAAATGCTTCTGTCTGTTGCCACTCGTAGGCAAATTTACCGTCTTGCCACCAAGAAAAGTGACAGCTAACGACTTGTACGATCTGCCCATCGGCTTCAGTCACGCCGCTCAGGTTTTTGCGCGTGGTATGATCCCAGACATCCGTGGCTTGTGAAGCAAGATATTCTTTGGCAATGATGGGCTGTTTGGACAATAAGGCATTGCCTTCGTGGTAAATGTCATAGCCTACGTGACTGTAGGTCCATGACCAATAGTAGTCACAGTCTAACAGTTGCAGTTCTTCCACTAGGCGTAAAGCAAAATTGTCCTCCTTGATTTCCACCAGCGTATCTGTCGGGCAATAAAGCCCATCAGGAACGATGGTTTGAGCAGCGATCGTTTGGTTGACTTCTTGCAAGGCGATGATGTCATAGTCGCCTGTTGCAATCTCTTGTGCGATCATTTTGCATTTTTCTAGCTGATTTTCTTCTAACCAGCTATGGGTGTTCAATGTTAATACCTTCATGAATAAGGCTCCTTCTCTCGGTTTGCTTGTACGATTCCTTTTAAAAATAAAAGAGAGCGGGTCAACAAAAGAGTCGACCCGCTTGTCATTTTATTATAGTTTTACGATTCCAACAACTGCGGCTGCTTGTTGCTTGCCGATTTGGGTCAATTCAAAGGAATCGATTTGATCGCTGTTGGTCAACACTACAACGATGGTGGTGTCTTTGCCAGCAGCACTTACTGCAGCGAGATCCATCTCCGCTAACTTGTCACCGACCGCCACTGGTTGTCCTTCAGTGACAGCTACCGTAAAGGGTGCACCGTTTAAGTCAACGGTATCTAAGCCCATGTGAACCAATACTTCGATGCCTTCATCAGAAAGCAAGCCGATCGCATGTTTCGTTGGGAAGATGTTGGTGACTTTCCCGCTGATTGGTGCGACAACTGTCGTCTGCTCTGGACGCACGCCATAACCGTCACCCATCATTTTTTCCGCAAACACTTGGTCTTTGACAGAGGTGATCGGCATCACTTCTCCAGTGGCAACGGCAGCTAGTTCAGCTGTCACGCCTTGGCTTTGATGGGTAGTGGTTTCAGCTGGTGCTTGACTAGCAGTCGGTTCGGGAATCGTGACACCAGAATCTAAGATATCTTGAATGTCTGATTTTAAGACATCTGCTTTCGGTCCATAGACTGCTTGCACACCGTTGTCTTTTACGATCAAGCCTAAAGCCCCTGCGGCTTTCCACGCTTTTTCATCGCCGACCGCTTCCCGATTTTTCACAGAAACTCGTAAACGGGTCATACATGCATCAACGTCGGCGATATTTTCACGTCCCCCTAATAAATGAATGATTTTCACGACTTGCGAATCTGGGTTCAAGTTGCCATCCGCCGAAGCAGTTGCTGGCGCATCGCTGGCCCCTTCTGTTTCATAGTTGCCGTTTCTACCTGGTGTTGCAAAGTTGAATTTTTTGATCAAGAAGTTTGCCAAGAAATACATCCCGACACCAAAGACGATGGTCACTAACACAAAGTTGATCAAATCTTGTCCTAAGCCGGCATTGATCGCCATTGGGGTACGGGTCAACAACTCGATATTCCCAAAAGAATGGACCCGTAAGTTGACGATATCCGCCATCGCAAATGCCGCCCCTTGTACGACTGCATAAACGATGTAAAGCGGTACGGCAGCAAACATAAACATGAACTCCAACGGTTCTGTTACCCCTGTCAAGAAGACAGCGATGGCAGCTGATAAATACATAGAGGTATATTTGTGCCGTTTGTCCGCATCGACATTGCGGTACATGGCATAAGACAAGCCCATCAAGATCCCAGATGAACCAATCATTTGTCCAACTTTAAAACGGGCAGGAACAAAGTTTTCCAATAAAAATTGATATTGTGACGTATCGCCAGCATTGCGCATATTCACTAGATCTGTTGCCCAGGCAAGCCATAATGGGTCTTGTCCAAAGACTTGGGTGCCGGCTTGTGCCCCAGAAAGAATTGTGTAGGTTCCACCTAATTCGGTGTAATTGATCGGGATTGTCAACATATGATGCAGCCCGAATGGTAAGAGCAGCCGCTCCAAGGTTCCAAACAAGAACGGTGCTAAAACGGGCGCACTTTCTTGTGATTGCGCGATCCATAAACCGAAGTTGTTGATGCCGGCTTGAATGTAAGGCCAAACGATCGATAATACTAATGCGACGACTACTGAACGGGCAATCACCACGAAAGGGACGAAGCGTTTGCCGTTAAAGAAGGAAAGCGCATCCGGTAATTTGCGGAAATTATAGTATTTGTTGTAAGCTGTTGCCCCCACAAAACCGGCGATGATTCCGACAAAGACACCCATGTTCAAAGCAGGTGCTTCTAATACACTAGTAAAGAAACCGTCGATCATGATCTTTGTCCCAAACAACGTATGGGTAAAGGCGCCTTCTTCGGTTAACATCGCGCTCGTCACGCCAAAGATCGAACCAGTGATCCGGTTGATCAAAATAAAGGCGATCCCGGCAGCAAATGCCCCACCAGCTCGCTCTTTAGCCCAACTACCACCAATAGCTAATGCAAATAATAAATGCAGGTTACCAATAATTGCCCAACCAATGTTTTCAATGACGCCTCCTGTGGTGATCAAGAATGCCCAGTCGGCATTAATCATTGGGATCGTTTTCCCAATACTGATCATCAAACCAGCGGCTGGCATAACAGCGACAACCACCATTAGCGCTTTTCCGAATTTTTGCCAAAATTCGAAGCTCAATAATTTTTTCATCTTCCTTCTTCCTTCCCTGAATCGATTTACGCAATCGGTTTCTTAATAATTTCATTCTAACGGAGAAAAAAGATTTTGTAAACCCAGAAATATCAAAAGGGATTCTATTCGCTTTTTCACCTTTATATAACTGAATCTCTCTTTCTCGATGTTTCCTAATAGGAAATTCTTTAAACGCAACAACTTTCACTTTACGATGCAATCGTTTGCGCTTATGATAGAGATATCAAAAAGATTCTGGAGGGACTTTCATGAAAAAAATCCAACGATTGTTCGAGATCGATCCATGGAAAATCGCGACATCTACCTTAGATAAAGAAAATCGTCGACTGCAAGAGTCGCTAACAAGCATCGGGAATGGCTACATGGGAATGCGCGGCAACTTTGAAGAACAATACAGCGGCGATCATCACTTAGGTACCTATATCGCAGGTGTCTGGTACCCAGACAAAACACGTGTTGGCTGGTGGAAAAACGGCTATCCTGACTATTTTGGCAAAGTGATCAATGCGGTCAACTTTATTGCAATGGACCTATTTGTCAATGACCAATTAGTCGACTTAGCAAAAATCAGCCCAAGTGATTTCCGTTTAGAACTAGACATGGAAACCGGGATTTTACGCCGCAACTTTACTGTCACTTTGGCAGGTGCAACGGTTAAATTCTCTTTTGAACGCTTCTTGAGCATCGTAAAACGTGAACTTGCCCTCATTAAGATGGATGCTGAGATCATTGAAGGCGACGCTGAGATTAAAGTCGTTTCTAAACTAGATAACAACGTCCATAACGAAGACAGCAACTACGACGAACGTTTCTGGGAAGAATTGGCTCATGGCCAAACCGAAACCTTCCATTACTTGACCACTCGGACTGTAGAAAATAATTTTGACATTGAACGCTTCACTGTCACTTCTGCTATGCGTCATAGCCAAATACCGACTGATTCCGTGAAAAGCGAACTTTGCGTCGCTGATACCTTTGCCTTTTCTGGGGCAGCCGGTGACACCTTCTCATTGATCAAAGAAGTCTTGATCATTACGAGTCGTGATGTTCCCGCTCATGATCATCCAGCAAAAGTCACCGAATTAGGCACTTTATACAAAGCAGATTATGATGCGTTGCGTGCAGAACAAGTCGCTGCTTGGAAAGCCCGCTGGGATTTAGCCGATGTGATCATTGAAGGCGATGCTGCGGCGCAACAGGGGATTCGTTTCAACCTGTTCCAATTGTTTTCAACCTATTATGGCGAAGACGAGCGCTTGAACATTGGACCGAAAGGCTTTACTGGTGAAAAATATGGCGGTGCGACTTACTGGGATACCGAAGCCTATGCAGTTCCATTGTATTTGGCATTAGCAAAACCAGAAGTGACCCGCAACTTGTTGAAATACCGTCACAACCAATTGCCGCAAGCCCATATCAATGCGCAAAAACAAGGCTTAGCAGGTGCCCTTTACCCAATGGTGACCTTCACTGGGATCGAATGCCACAATGAGTGGGAGATCACTTTCGAAGAAATCCACCGAAACGGTGCCATCGCTTATGCCATTTACAACTATACGAATTATACTGGCGATACAAGTTACCTGAAAAAAGAAGGATTAGAAGTGTTAAGCGCGATTTCACGTTTCTGGGCAGATCGTGTCCACTATTCAAAACGTCAGCAAAAATACATGATCCATGGCGTCACTGGACCAAACGAATACGAAAACAATATCAATAACAACTGGTACACCAATAAAATGGCTACTTGGGTCTTAGCTTATACCTTAGCCAGCTATGAAGCCTTCAAAGACGAAGCGGCTGTCACGATCTCTGACGAAGAGCAAGCCAAATGGCAAGACATCATCGACAATATGTACTTCCCAGAAGACCAAGAGCTTGGAGTCTTCGTCCAGCATGATACCTTCTTAGACAAAGACTTGATGCCCGTTTCCGATCTTGATCCAAAACATTTACCATTGAACCAAAATTGGTCGTGGGATCATATCTTGCGCTCTTGCTTTATCAAGCAAGCCGATGTTTTGCAAGGGATCTACTTCTTCGGTGATCAATTCAGCAAAGAAGAAAAACAACGGAACTTTGATTTCTATGAGCCGATGACAGTGCATGAATCTTCCCTTTCCCCAAGTATTCATGCGATTTTGGCAGCGGAATTAGGCATGGAAGAAAAAGCGTTGGAAATGTATGAGCGGACTGCTCGTCTTGATTTGGACAATTACAACAATGATACCGATGATGGCTTGCACATCACTTCTATGACCGGCAGCTGGTTAGCGATCGTTCAAGGCTTTGCTCAAATGAAAACCGATCACGACCACTTAGGGTTTGCGCCATTCTTACCTAAAACGTGGAGCCGCTATGCCTTCCACATCAACTATCGTGGACGTCTGCTCTTTGTTTCCGTCAATGAGTCAACGGTGACTTTGAAAAAAATCAGCGGTGAGGCATTGCCAATCAAGGTTTATGGCAAAGACTATGTTTTAGAAGACGAAATCAGTACAGCGATCAACTAAACAAGCCTTCTGAAAGAAGAAATGTCTGCATTTCTTCTTTCTTTTGATTGGCTCTACCCTTGTGCCGACACTTTGTGATACTATAAGCTAAAAAAGGAGGGAAATCAGTGAGCATTACGGTCAAAGATGTCGCCAAAAAGGCTGGCGTCGCTACATCCACGGTTTCTCGTGTCGTAAACGATCATCCCAGCATTTCTGAAGATACCAAGAAGAAAGTGCGCAAAGTAATGGCAGAAATGGGCTATGTCCCCAATCTTGCAGCTCGAAATCTCGGCAAACAGATATCCAGTGCCATCGGCGTGATCTTGCCGCCTCTTGATTCGAAAGAACGACTAGGAAACCCCTTTTATTTAGAAACGATCGAAGCCATCAATGAAGAGGCCCGCCATCATCAAATGACGGTTGCCGTTGCCTCCGCCCGTGACTTTGCTACATTACTAAAAAACGTGGAACGGATGCACCTGCAAAAACAAGTAGATGGCTTTATCTTGGTCTATTCCGATGAAAAAGACCCCATCATCGATTATCTGGTCGAAAAAGAAGTCCCCTTTACCTTGATTGGTCAACCATACAGCAATGAAGACAAAATCGTTTTTGTCGATAATGACAACCAGTTGTTAGGCAAGCAAGCAACCGAGCATCTGATCGCCCAAGGGCATACGAAGATTTTATTTGCTACTAATACGACCCATGAAAATCTGTATTTCGAACGTTTTTTCGGCTACCAAAAAGCCATGATGCTGGCAAATCTCCCCTTTTATCCAGCATTGACCTTTGAAAAAGCGGAAGATTACGTCACGTTCGAAGAAACGATCAAAGAATCCCAAGCAACGGCCATCGTCGTGATCGATGATCTGTTCGCTGTGCGGATCATTCAATTAGCGACGATGTATGGCTACAAAGTCCCCGACGATTTATCCATCATCAGTTTCAACAATTCGATCTTTGCTACTTTGACACATCCGTATTTGACTAGTATCGATATCAACGTGTTGTCCTTAGGAAAAATCGCTACCGAACGGCTGATGGCGCAATTGAATCATGAAGATTCAAACGGCGTACAGCTGGTCGTACCACATAAGCTGATCAAACGAGAAACAGTCTTGAACCGCAACCAGTTGAACTGATCCGCTGTGTCTGGTCCACTTCCCCCACACGCAAAAGCACCCGCTGTCCCTAGGGATAGCGGGTGCTTTTCATATTTTTATTTATACTCTTTGCTTTCCAGGCGGAACAATGGACTCATTGGTGTATTTTCGTGAATGCGGCGAACGGCTTCCCCCATCAATTCAGCACAAGAAATGTAGTGCAGTTTTTCTGGATGGCGTTCTTCGCTGGTCCAACAAGAATCGGTGACACAAATCCTTTCAATCGCTGATTGATCCAAAATTTCTTTAGCTGGCGGCGAAAGTAAGGCGTGAGACACACAAGCATACACTTCGCTGGCACCAGCTTCCTTCAACAAGTCTGCCGCTTTTGCCAATGTATGGCCGGTATTTAAAATGTCATCAACTAAAATACATTTTTTCCCAACGACATCACCAATCACATAGCCGCCATCGGCTTCATCTTGATCGACGATCGCGATCGCTGTATCTAAGTATTCTGCCAAACTACGGGTCCGTTGGACACCGCTGTTTTTTGGTGAAACAACGACATAGTCGTCACCAGTCATTTTTTGTTCGCGATAATAATGGGCAAACAATGGGATCGTAAAGAGATTATCCACTGGGATGTCGAAAAATCCTTGAACTTGGACGGCATGCAGATCAAGCGTCAAGATCCGAGAAGCCCCTGCTTCCACCAGCATATTGGCAATCAATTTTGCAGTAATCGGCTCATGAGGGTTGGCGGTTCGGTCTTGCCGCGCATATGCGTAATAAGGCAAAACGACATTGATGGTCTTCGCACTAGCCCGTTTCATCGCATCGATCATGATCAGCAACTCTAAATAATGATCATTGACGGGTTCATTCGTCGATTGAATGATATAAATATGGTCGCCCCGCACACTTTCTTCAATATTGATGGCAATCTCTCCATCACTAAACTGTGTCACTTTTGACTTCCCTAGTTCTGTACCGAAAACTTTCGCAATGTTTTCTGCTAATGGTAAATTTCCATTTAAACTAAAAATTTTCAACGAACTATCTTTATAACTTTCGCCCATGATTGCCTCCAATGAATGTGGTTGTTTTCTTCTATTCTAGCACAAAGTGACTGTTTTTTTAACCGTCTCGTTCAAGGAAGTGTGACGGTACCGTTTACCCAACTGGCGGGAATTACTTTTTTGTAGTTGCCCCAGTTGTCATGAACTTTAAAATAGCGTTCTCCGCTGGCGGTTTCGGCGTAGGCGTAAGCCACGACCCAATGATTGCCATATGTGCTGCCTAAAGGCTTCAAAATACCGATGATCACCGGTTTGCCTTCGTCGATTCGTTTGCACGCTCGATGCCAACCGCCAACAACGGTCGCACGTCCGCGGTAAGGCAATTGGAATTGATCGAAAAACCGAGTCAAACCATGACTGACTTGCCAAGCGATCGTCGGCAACCCATGAGGCTGAATCAGCACACGCAGCATTTCCGTCACTACTGTCAGATCCCGCTGTTTTTTTCGACGAAACGCTTTCGGGATGATCGTTTCATCGATGTAATCTTGATAGTAGGCCAAAAAGACGGCTGCCGCATAGGTGCCGCATAAATACCCTGAAGGAGTGACCCACTGCTTATACGGACGAAACCGCTCTTCGGCGATCCCTTTCCACTCTACTTGTTCCATCTCGTTCACCTGCCTTTTTTCTTATTATACCTTAGATTCTCCTCCTACTTGGATCAAAACCCTTTTTCGTCTAGAAAACTTTTCTTTGCGTCCTTACAGATTTTGTTTCATAATAGTAGAAAGCGAGAGGAGCGAAAGACATGACAACCTTGTTAAAAGATGATTTTTATGACTATGTAAATGGTGAGTGGCTGGAGACCGCTGTTATTCCAGCAGATAAACCCGCTACGGGTGGATTCCAAGATCTCGTTGACGGAATCGATTCCTTAATGATCGCAGAATTTGAAAATATGGCACACGATCCCCATGCTACGCCAAAAGGCCGCATGAAGGATGCTGTGGCTTTTTACCGCTTAGCCAGCGATTTTGCCCAACGAGAGGCAGCTGGCGCTACTGAAGCAAATGCACTATTAGCAAAAATCGAAGCGTTGCGTTCTTATGAGGAATTGAATCAGCAACTGGCAAGTTTCGTTTTAGATGGCATTGCCTTGCCTTTCCAACTGGATGTCGATGCAGACATGAAAAATGCGCAAATGAATACTTTGTCGGTCTATCCGCCTGCTACTATTTTGCCGGATAAAACCTATTACACAGAAAATCCCCAAGCAGGCGAAATGCTGCAAGTCTACTTTGAGATGGCCGTCAACGTTTTAGTTGCTTATGGAAAAGACCAAGCAGAAGCGGAATCGATGGTAGAGCAAGCGATCGCATTTGATAAATTGATCGCCCCTCATGTCCGCAGTGCGGAAGAAAGTGCGGATTATAGTAAAAACTACAATCCTCGCTCCTTGGAGGAATTTGCAAAGCAAGCTAGCAAGATCGATTTTACACAACTCTTGACAGCCCTTTTACCAGGTACACCAGAAGAGCTGATCGTAACGGAACCCGCTTACTTTGAAGCCTTTGACATTATTGTTTCTGATAGCCATTTTGAACTCTTGAAAGGCTGGATGATCGTCAACCAAAGCTTGCGCTATACTAGCTATCTGAGTGAAGAATTGCGTCAGTTAGGCGGAACCTACAGTCGCTACTTATCAGGGATCGATGAAGCGGCTCCCCAACAAAAAGCGGCTTATTACTTAACGATGGGTCATTTTAGTCAAGTGATCGGTGATTATTATGGACGCAAGTACTTTGGGGAAATGGCGAAAAAAGACGTCAAACACATGGTGGAAACAATGATTGCTGTCTACCAAGATCGTTTGCGCAACAACACGTGGTTAAGTGAAGAAACCCGCCAAAAAGCGATTATCAAATTGAATCGTTTAGGCATCCATGTCGGGTACCCTGATCAAGTTCCTGCTATTTATGATCAATTGCATACCGATGAAGAGAAAAGTCTGTTGGCAAATGCCCTTCATTTCAATCGTTTGTTCCGAGAAGATACCTTCAAAAAATGGCAGCAGCCCGTGGATCGCGAGGAATGGGAAATGTCCGCCGCTACCGTGAATGCCTACTATCACCCATTTAAGAACGTGATCGTTTTCCCAGCAGCAATCTTACAAGCGCCCTTTTATAGTTTGGAGCAATCCACCAGCGCAAATTATGGGGGGATCGGCGCGGTCATTGCTCATGAGATTTCCCACGCCTTTGACAACAACGGGGCAAAATTTGATGAATATGGTAATTTAAACAATTGGTGGACAGAAGAAGATTTGGCACACTTTGAACGCTTAGCTCAAGCGATGATCGACGAGTTTGATGGCCTGCCCTTTGCCGGCGGTACCGTCAACGGAACATTGACTGTTTCTGAAAACATCGCCGATGCAGGCGGACTAAGCTGTGCGCTAGAAGCAGCGCAAAAAGAAAGCGATGTTTCTTTAACAGACTTCTTCACCAATTGGGCGAAGATTTGGCGTACAAAAGCCAAAGAACAATACCAACAGCTCTTACTGGCGATCGATGTCCACGGACCAGCTAAACTACGGGCCAATATCCAAGTCCAAAATATCGATGAATTTTATACAACCTTTGATATCAAACCTGGTGACCCTATGTATCGTGCACCAGAAGATCGTGTGCAGATCTGGTAAACAAAAGCGCAAGAAAAAGACAAACCATAGATAGCTAGGGTTTGTCTTTTTGCTATGGATTTTTTAGAAGTGATAGATGAACGAGACAACTAACGAAAGAACCCCCAGGAGAATATGAATGATACCTATGCCTACGAAAAAACAAAGCAAGACATAGTACATCCTGCATTTTCTATCTTCATAATAAAAGGCTTTATAATAGTCGAATGCCAATACACACCGCAGTAAAACATAGAACATCATAAAAAAATGAAGAAAGTAGAGCCGTTCCAGATGGTAAGTGATTTTCTCTAAGGGTATCGTTCGAGACAGTAAACCAATCAAGGGATCGGCAGTGAAAATCAAGATAAAAAAACCAGCCAAGAAGAAGAAAAAGTGCACAATTCCAGCGAGATGCTTTTTGTGTTCAGGAACAAGCTCATGACGGTTTAAACTTGAAGTTGTATTCCAGGCTAGTATCATAATCATTGCACTCACAGCCGTTAACCCAATCTCTCGAATATCTGAAGTTCCAAGAGTTCCAATAGGTCTGATTGGGGGTCTATAAGGCCTGAGTGGGGATCTATGATATTTCTCAAAAATTATTGCGCTCCCAAAGATTACATAATCAATGATGGAATAGATCTTCCCTTTTCGCTGATAACTATCAAGGGTTTGATATCTTTTTTTCAATACATTAAAAACCTCCTCACAATTTAAATGGAGTAATCCAGTAACAAACTTATTCGATTGAAAGACAATCTTTTAATCACCTAAAGCTTGTCTTTTGCTAATGGATTCTTTTAGAAAGGATGAATAAATGAGACAAATTAAGTAAGAGCGGCACGAAGAATACGAATGACACCTACGCCCACGAAAAAACAAAGCAAGACATAATACATCCTGCATTTTTTATCTTCATAATAAAAGGCTTGATAATAATCGAATGCCAATACACACCGCAACAAAACATAGAACATCATAAAAAAATGAAGAAAGTAGAGCCGTTCCAGATGATAGGTGATTTTCTCTACCGGTATCGTTCGCGATAGTAAACCAATCAAGGGATCGGCAGTGAAAATCAAGATAAAAAAACCAACCAAGAAGAAGAAAACGTGCTCAATTCCAGCGATATGCTTTTTGTATTCAGGAACAAGCTCATGGCGGTTCAAACTTAAAGTTGTCTCCCAAGCTAGCAAAAACACCATTGCGCTCACAGCCGACAACCCAATCCCACGAATATCTGATCTCCCACGAATTATAGGTCTAATTGGGGAGCTATGATATGTTTCAAGTAATATTGCAGCCCCCATAATTATATGATCAATGATGGAATAGATTTTTCCTTTTCGCTTGTATAACGTCACTTGATCCGTTTTCCCCAATACAAAGCCCCCTATTCTATTCATAACTGAGTATATTTTTGAAAAAACTTTTCCTATGGCACTGAGGTATGGACGTAAACTCCGAAGACACTATTTGCGAAATAAAAAGTTTATGGACATGATCCACATATAGAAGAGTGCACCTCCTACTAGAAATAAAAAGCTGTATACATAAATATAGCCCATGTAGCATTTTCTTTTTTTGTAATAAAAGGCTTGATAGTAATCAAAAGCGAATAAACACCGTATCAAAGCGAACAGTAACATAAGTAGATTGAGAAAATACAATCGATCGAAGTGATACATAATCTGTTTCAAAGGTAATTGGTTTCGAAAAAGCAAATGATTAATTAAGCTTTCTGATCTGAATAAAAGCAAAATAAAAGAGACGAGTAAGCCGAGAAAAAAACTGATTTCTATACTATGTTTTTTTTCTTTAGGAATGTTTTTATGCGCATTCAACAAATAGGTCTTATAAAGAGAGTAGGACATTAATACGCTAAATAAGCCACCTACCATATACTCGTTCGTCCCCGGAATATGTAAATACTTAGGAATCGTAAGCGGAAAAGAATGATATGCACTAAAACAAAGGGCTGAGGTGATCACTAGATAATCAATCAAAGCATACAATTTTCCTTTAGTTGTATCATCGTCGAATATCTTGAATTTTTTCACTTCCCTCCTCTTTTAGCAATCAAGGTTATCTGCTTAGGGATACCTCCAAAAATTAAGACGAAATAACTAATCCTACATTTTTTAAACAAATTAATCAAATTTAGATAAAATAATTCATTTTTGTGTTTTTATATGATAAATTTAACTTGTATAACACGTGTTGTCAAACTTTAATTATGAGGAGGAATTGAAATGAAGCAAAAATATTCAGTTATATTGTTACTTGTCGTTTTACTGAGTGGTTTTTTCTCACCAATCACGGCATATGCTGTCAGTGAGAGTGGCAATTTTGCAGATGTTCCTGATGACCATTACGAAAAAGCGAATCTATTGGTCGCCCTTGAAGAAGAGCTAGTAGAAATCGGTTTATCTTTGGAAATCTTTGCTAATACGAGTATCGATTTTGAAAATTTACAGTACCAGTCACTATTGCCAGCAGAGGAGCGTTCAGAAAGAAGTCTACCAGCTGTTACGCCGGTCGTTCCTTTTGAGTTTCCTAAAGTCAAACAATTTGCCACTAGAATTTACGGGAACAATCCCACCAATGATCAACTTATGCACACATTTATGCTTTATTATTTTGATGTGCATGATTATGATCGCAATGCTGGGCTGGTGGGTGACAGACTTCCCCTTCGTTACTACCCTGAGTATTACACCTTCAATGACACCAATGCTTACAATGCCTTCCTTAGAACCACTACGGGAACCAAGTACTTGAATTTCGCGTTATCATCTTATGATACGGTAATTAGTCTTAAAGATTATTTTTCAAATCTAGATATCTATAACCTTAAAAATCATGTCTCTAATGTAAAAAAATCCATTGCGGGTTACAAGACCTTAGAACATGGAGCCTCTTTCATTGATGCTATTCATAAATATTTCACTGAAGAAAAACCTTCATTAGAATCCATAAACTCCCCAGAAAAATTCATGGAAGAAATTTCCAAAATAATCGATACACAAGAAACCATCGACCAAGCTTCGAAAAAAGCTTTAAAAGGGATGTATGACACCGTTTTAGACTCTGTCTTTCTTCTACTTATGGGTGCAAATCCAATTGGGATAGCGGGAATCGCTACCATGTATGTTACCGCTATGGCGACAATGTACGTATCTATTATTGATCTTGCTGCCATCAATACTTTAGCAGGTACACGAAACAGCCGTCTAAACTTTAGACAGCTTAATAACTGGGGTATGTGGTAGCAAATAAAAATCAATTTGTTACCTATCCCCACCACTTACTATATGAAGAAGGAACCTTCGGAAATCAGTTGATTTTCGAAGGCTCCTTCTTCTATCGTTGTTTATTTCTGTAAAGCTTTTTTCATCATACTGATCACAGAATCAAATTGGGAATGCTCATTGACGACTTGATCGGCTTTTTGCCGATTGGGGCGGTCTTTTAGAAAGTCGAAGATTTGGTTTTCATTCTGGATGCCTAATTTAGCCATAAACTCATCCAAGTTCTGAAAATCCGTATACTTTTGTAAGAAGTCATTGTTCAACAACGCCTTCACATCAAGATCCCCTTTTTGATACGCTTGATAAAGGCTAGTCAGTTCACTGAAACTGAAATTTGCTTTTAATTGATCCATCCATCCCATTTATGCTTCCTCCTTCGCAGAAATGATTTTCGCACCAAGGGTATTTTCAAAATGGCGTAGTGCCCATTCATGTCCGACCGCGTCAAAGCTAGCAACGGTATCTGCATCGATCACCAGTTGGTAGCCTAAATTATAGGCATCCACTGCTGTATGCAAGACGCAGATGTCGGTACAAACACCGGTCAGGTACAATTCCGTAATCCCTCTTTCCCGGAGTCGGATGTCCAAGTCGGTACCACTAAACGCTGAGTAATGGCGCTTGTCGATCCAATAGACATTTGGCGCATCCTGATAGTTTTCATAAAGCGGGGCTAAACAACCATAAAGATGTCGCCCCGCACTGCCCGCAAGATTGTGGGGTGGGAACAAGCGGTTTTCAGGATGATAGTTGTCTGTTTCCTCATGACGATCAATGGCAAAAACGACATACTCACCGGCTTCGATAAAGGCTTGCGTCCGAGCCACTAAGGCAGCTTCAATCGCTTGCCCAGCAGCACCCGTCGTCAATCGTCCCTCATCTGCAACAAAATCAAACGTATAATCAATGGATAGTAATGCTCTCATGCTTCCTTCCTCCTCTTACGGATCGGCTCTCCTGTTTTTTAAGTTACTTTAATGTTTCAACGAATGCCAAGACCATTTCAGCGGAACGCTTGCCAGCTTCTAAGATAAACTCATCAAAAGAGACGGTTGCTGCGTGGTCGGCGGTGTCGCTAATCGCGCGCACGATTAAGAAAGGAATATTGAATTGCTGCGCAGTCTGTGCGATCGCGGCTCCTTCCATCTCACAAGCCAAGGCATCTGGAAAATGTCCTAAAATCTCCTGTACTTTTTGCGGGTCATGAATGAAGCTGTCACCAGTAACGATCAGTCCCTTTTTCACGGTATGATGGGTCGCTTCTGCGGCTTTTGTCATCTCACTGATCAAATAGCGGCTGGCTTCATAATACAAAGGCATCCCACCAGGCAACTGGCCATATTCATAACCAAAGCCCGTCACATCGACATCAAAATAGGCCACTTTATCTGAGATCACTAAATCCCCTACTTGTAAACCGGCACCGATCCCACCAGCTGATCCAGTATTGATCACCATATTGACCCCGTATTGTTGGATCAGTAAACTAGTGGTGATCGATGCCAGAACTTTACCAATACCTGAACGAACGACGATCACTTCATGATTGCCGATACTTCCTGAAATAAATAGTGCGCCGCCGCGTTCCCAAGAAAGCGGTGAAATCAACTGTTCCCGCAACGCCTTGATTTCTTCCCCCATTGCACCAATAATACCAATTTTCATGTGTTTGCCTCCTGCTTCTCGTTTATTTTTCATCCTTTAAAATGAAAAACAACAGAAATTTCCACGTATCTACTGACGTGTTTTTTCTCCTTTCATGATAAACTAGTTTTGACGAAACGAACAGTTTTTTGTCATTATCAAAGGAGGCACTTATGTCTGAAATTTTCAACGCCATGGCAGCAAAATACGATACCCCTGAACGGATCGCGTTAGCACAATTAGTCACCCAAACCCTTGAACCTTATTTTAAAGACAACCAGCACCAAACTCTGATCGATATCGGCGGCGGTACCGGCCTAGTAAGTCTGCCCTTAGCAGCTTATGTCCAGCACTTAGCCATCTGGGATACTGCCCCTGGCATGATCGAGGTTTCTGAAAAAAAAATCAACCAACTGCAGCTGGCCAATGCTTCTGCAACTGTCCACGATCTGCTGCAAGAATCCTTACAAGCAAAAGCAGACGCTGTGCTGCTATCCCTCGTCTTGCTGCATATTCCTGACACAGCCGCTATGATGGAAAAACTATACGCCTTGCTGCAGCCAGGAGGAACCCTTTACCTAGTGGATTTCCTCAAAAATCCCGCCGTGTCTCACCCGCTGGTTCATAATGGGTTTGACCCTGCTGCATTGACTCAACTGACAGAGGCGATTGGGTTTACCGACACTTCCTTTACCGTTTTTCATGAAGCGGATCATTTGTTCATGAATCAGCCAGCGGCCATGTTTTTAGCTATTTTGAAAAAGCCGACCGAATAACAAAAAAGCCGCACTTGCAGAAGATGCAGGGGCGGCTTTTTCTTAGTACTAGATGAATCACAACAAAAAGATCGCCAAACCGACGACGACTAACAATAAAGTGACGATCACAATGGCTTTCATTAAAAAACGGTTCAGATCCCGAGATTTCTGGTTCTCACCGGCACGGGTCTTCGTGATTTCTTTGTTTTTCTTGCGCACTTTTCGGTAGTGGTTATCAATTTGTTTTTCTTTTTGTTTCCATTCTTTCTTGCTTTGCTTTTCTACGATTTGCTGATTACGTTCAGACGCCGCTTGTTCTTCTTCGCGTCGGCGTCGAAGTTCACTGCGGGTGATCAATGGTTCTTTAGGCAAGTCCGTTCCTCCGTTTCAATTCCAGCAACTCCCAAAATTGGATCGCAAACACGGTCTTCGCATCACAGATCGTTCCATCAGCGATAGCGGCTTGTGCTTGCTCTAAGCTCAATTCATAGACTTCCAGCACTTCGTCTTCGTCTTGCGGTAAGGGATTTGCCACTTTTTCCAGCTCTTTCGCATAATAGACGTGCAAGATTTCATTCGCAAATCCTGGTGAAAGGTACATAGAAGAAACATGCTCTAGCGTTTTTGCGCGATAGCCAGTCTCTTCTTCCAATTCCCGGGCGCCAGTCAAATCTGGACGTGCGCCTTCTCCTGGATCGATTTTGCCTGCTGGTATCTCTAAAATCACTCGCTCTAATGGCTTTCTGAATTGGCGAACGAACAGCATTTTGTTCTCACTCGTCAAGGCGATCACGGCCACCCCACCTGGGTGGAAGACTAGTTCGCGTTTACTGGTTCCACCATTGGGCAAGGAGACATCATCAACCACCACATCAATGATTTTGCCATGGAAAATTTCATTCCGTTGGATCGTTTTTTCTTCAAAATCTTTAAATTCTAACATCTATCGACACCTAACTTTCCTCATACGTCTTATCTATCAAACACTTTAGCATAATTTAGAAAAAATATCTTCTTAAGAAATAGCAAGAAAGCTTATGAATTTACTAAAAATCGGAAAATCCACCCCAAGTCTGATATTTTTCTTTTAGTGAACATGCTAAAATAAAGATGTCGAATAACCCAATCTACTTGTCCAAGAGATTTTTAGGAGGAGGAAAAATGAAAAAAAACATCTGGCTGATCGTTGGTGCGATCGTCCTCATCAGTATTATTTTTAACGTAGTAGGCGATTCATTTGCGAGCCTATTATTAATCGTCGGTGCGATTTTAGTCTACGTCGGTATCAGAGGACGTAAAGTTCCGGCAGCGGATCCACAAGTTTTGCCTTCTTTAACGAGAGAACGAGAAGCCCATTACTTGAAAAGCGGAATGACTGCTCGTGAGATCGAATTGTTCCGTGAAACGATGAATCAGACGAAACACCAAATCGATAAATACCAAAAAAATATCACTAGCAATAACAAGTTAAAAGCCATTGACTTGCGTCACGATGCCTTGCGTGCCTCAAAAGCTCTTTTCAAAGAACTCGTAAAAGAACCAACTAAACTGCCTTTGGCAAGTCATTTCCTTTATACCCACTTGCCCAATATGGTCGATTTGACCGATAAGTTCATTGAAATCAATAGCCATGAGATCAAAAGTCGTGAGACCTATGATAAAATCGAAGAAAGCACACAAATTATCGAGCAAATGGCTTCCTTGATCGCCAAAGACTACTCCCAATTTGTAGCAGACGATCTTGATGACATGGATATTGAGTTATCCATTGCCAAACAAAGCATAAAACGAGATAATGAATAGGGATAGATTCTGATTGGCAACAAAAAAAGAATCTAAAAAAAAATCTAGCCCAGGCTAGATTTTTTTCGAAAGCAGACAATTATTAGGAGGAGTTATTATGAGTGACACACCAAATCAAGTAAAACCCGTAACGGATACGCTTGACGATTTATTGAACAACCCATTTTCAACCCCTGTCGACACTTTGACCACTACTCAACAAGCGGAGATCAGTCAGCTGAAAGAACAGCAAACAGCACCGCGTTTGATTGACAAATTACCGCCAGAGCGTCAAGCACAGGCCCAAGAATTAGCCAGCAAGATCGATGCAACTGACCAGCAAGCAGTCATCACCTATGGTGCAGCTGCCCAAACCAAACTTGGGGAGTTTTCCCAATCTATGTTGAACCATGTCCAAGCAGCTGATATCGGCCCTGTGGGCGACTCATTGACTGAGTTGATGTATCGCTTGCAAGAAGCTAATCCAGATGAACTGCGTGCAGGTGAAGGCAACTTATTCAAGCGGATGTTTGGTAAAGTAAAACAATCCATTTTTGAAATCACCGCTAAATATCAAAAAATCGGTGCCCAAATCGACAAGATCGCCGTCAAATTGGATAAAGAAAAAGACGGTTTGCTAAAAGACAACCTGATGTTGGAACAGTTGTATCAAAAGAACAAAGATTACTTCGATGCATTGAACATCTACATTGCCGCTGGCGAGTTGAAGATGCAAGAATTGCAAACCAAAATCATTCCTGAAGCCATGAAAAAAGCAGAAGAAACGAATGATCAAATGGACGTACAGATCGCCAACGATTACACGCAATTCCTAGATCGTTTAGACAAACGGACCCATGACTTGCGCTTGGCACGTCAAATCACGATCCAACAGGCACCGCAAATTCGCCTGATCCAAAACACGAACCAAGCGTTAGCAGAAAAAATCCAAGCTTCTGTCAATACAGCGATCCCACTATGGAAAAACCAAGTGGTCATTGCCTTGACTTTATTGCGTCAAAAAGATGCAGTTACGGCACAGCGCCAAGTTTCTGAGACCACCAATGATCTATTGAAGAAAAACTCAGAAATGTTGAAAGTTTCTGCTATTGAAACAGCGAAAGAAAACGAGCGCGGCATCGTCGACATCGAAACATTGCAAAAAACACAAAACGACCTTGTGGAAACGATCCAAGAAACATTACGGATCCAAAAAGAAGGAAAAGAAAAACGTCGTGCTGCCGAAGTGGAATTGGGTCATCTAGAAGAAGACTTGAAAGACCGCTTATTGGATTTAACTAGCAACAAGTAAATTTCACCTATTAAAAGAGGACTTCCATTCATGGAGTCCTCTTTTTTTGAAAAATTTTATTTAAGTGAAAGCAGCGATCCAATCTCAATGAAATGAAACTTCAAAATGATTGACGCCGTCTTGATCCACCGTCAAACTGATTTGCGCCTGCAGCATTTCTGTGATGGCTTTGGCGATGGCTAAACCTAACCCATAGCCACCGTCTTGATGGTTGCGAGAAGGATCCCCGCGGTAGAAGCGGTCAAAGACATAGGGAATTTTTTCTTCGGGGATCGGACAACCACTGTTGGAGACTTGCAGCACTGTCTTTCGTTGCCGTTCGATTAGGGCCACTGTGACTGTTTCTCCAGCGGGCGTGTATTTCAAGGCATTGTCTACCAATATCATGGTCAATTGCCGCAAGGCTTGCTCATTGCTTTCAAGGCGCACCTGTTTAGAGATCTGTTCCTGATAGTGGATCCCTTTTTCCAGCGCAATCGCCTCCATGCTTTGATAAACACTTTGCACGACTTGACTGGCATCGATCACCGAACGCACCATTTCTTGCTCGGCACTTTCAAATTTGGTCAACATCAATAAGCTATTTACTAGCTCATCCATCCGTTCGGAACCTAACTGAATGTTTTCCAGCCATTTCATTTGGCTTTCCAAGGTTTCTTCTGGACTGCCAGCTAATACCTCAGCATTGACTTGAATGATCGCCAGTGGTGTTTTCAACTCATGGGAAGCGTTAGAAACAAACTCTTTTTGTTTGCGCCAAGCCAGTTCCACCGGTCGCAAGGCTCGATTGGCCACATAAAAACTAGCGATATAAATACTGGCTAAAGCTAAAACGCCGATGAGCAAAAGCGTGTTTCTTAAGTTGCTTAGACTGGTTTTGTAGTCGGTGACGTCAAAGAACAGCACTTGATAAAATGGCTCGTAATTATTGATACTGGTGGAATATTCCCCTATTGCATCGTAATCGATTGAGTATTGATTGAAAGAAGTCACTAAAAAGAGCGCATACCGCCAATTTCGACCATTCACCTTCACTTCGTTAGGAATCTCCCCTTGTTTCGCCGCTGCATCGACCAAGGCTTCATAAAGCTCGTTTTGATCGACGCTCTCATCAATACTTTGAATCACGACATCCATTTGGCTAATGTCAAGTAGAGCGATCTCTCTGAGCTCACTGGTACTATTCGTGATGGTCAACATCATTGGATACTCAGGCTCTGTCAGTGATTGCCGCACTTCCTCCTCATCCAAAGGTACCGCAGCTAGGGTGTTTGCTTCTTGCGAGATCAATGATTGGATCTCGTTTTCAATTTGGGTGGCATTCAAAATATAGATAAAGGTAAAGGCACCTAAGACAATGATTGAGATCAACGCCATATTGAACCACAGCATTTTATTTCGCAATTTTTTTAACATGGCGGCTCCTTGCTCTGCAAAATATACCCCGCATTGCGGATCGTGCGAATGCCGATATCCGCTTCAAGCAGCGTCAGTTTTTTCCGCAGCAAAGACACATAGATTTCAACGCGGTTTTCTTCCACATCGGGATCAAAGCCCCAAATTTTATTGATGATGGTTTCTTTTGATAAGATCACTTTGGGTCTAGATAAGAACAGTTCCATCAGTTTCATTTCTTTGGGTGACAACACCACTTGATTGCTAGGCGTGGCTAACTGCAGCTCATTACGATCTAAGCCCACGTTGCCAAAGGCTAACTGGTCTTCTTGATAATCCAAATCTTTTCTTCTGCCTAGCGAACGAATCCGTGCCAGCAACTCTTTCATTTGAAAGGGTTTCGTCAAGTAATCATCTGCCCCTGCATCCAAGCCGAGTACTTTGTCATCGACTTCGCTTTTGGCCGTCAACATAATGATCGGCGTGCGAATATTTTGCTTGCGTAACGTCTTTAGCAATGTGATTCCATCGATTTTGGGCAGCATGATATCCAAAACGAGAATGTCATATACACCACTCGCTGCATAATCTAATCCGGTTTCGCCGTCAAAGGCCAAATCGACGGAATAATGTTGTTTCTTCAATAAGCTGGCAACAGCTTCTGCGATCGATGGCTCATCTTCTACGAATAAAATCCGCATTGGTCAGTCCCCCTTTTGCACTCATCATTTCTTTTTTCAATCACTTTTCGGTAAGCATAATCATTCCTGTAGGATCATTCCAATTGTTCTCCAATAAAACGTTCTGTTGAAACGATCCGCACGTGTTCGCTGGATTGATGAATCCACATGTGTAGCAACAATGCTACCATACCGCTTAGTAAAAACACAAACAGCTTTTTCCTAAGGTCTTGAAAATTCTCTTGATGACGCATGGGTTTCCTCCTTTTGCAGGTTGACTAAAAAAGAAAGCGACTATTCAGAATCAGATGCCGCTGGGGCTGTCTGATTGCCTAAGCTGATATCGAAGGTAATCGTATCTTCTAACGGTAAAAACTGATTGAACTTGCTCATCCCCACGATTGTCCCGTAGGGTTCTGCTGAATTGACATAACGGACTTGATAGCTGATGTTCGCCCCTTTTGAACGGAATTCATCAAAGAAGAGTTTTTGCAGATCCCCTTCAAGGATCTCGCTTCGACGGTAATCTTTGATATAAGGTTGACCTGCCGAATAGACGACTTCAATGCCTTTGTCATCTTTGCTGGTTAAGACGGTCCCGGCGGTCTCACTTTGCGAGATCAATTGTCCATAGGGCAGACTCTGAGTAAACTGCATCCGCATCCGCACAGTGACACCCTCAACAGCGGCCTGGGCATCATCTGGTAAAATCGTTGAAAAGTCTGGTACGGTGACCCCTTTCCCTAGGGAAATCGTTACTTGAAACGCATCCCGTTTCGCGATTTTTTCTTTTGGTGCCACGCTTTGTTCAATGACCTTGCCTTCTTCCACAGTATCCGAAGCCTGTTCTTTGACTTCAAGCTCCAGCTCATGGGCTTTCCCCCATGTTTCTACCTCTGCACGGGTTTTATCACTAAAGTCTGGTACTTCAATATCTTTTTCAAAGGTTTCTTCGCCTTTGGAATAAAAGACTCGTCCGACATCTCGACGATGATAGTTCTCTCGTGAGACTTCTTTATTGGTAAATTCTACTCGAATCGGTGCTTTTTCCTCGATCTCATCGTGGTATTCATCGACGATCGTCAAATTGCTTGCTTGATTTTTTTCGATCCACTCTGCTGCCTCGTCCCTCGTCATTTCCATAAAGTCTGGCAATGCCAATTTCTCTTCTGGATCAGGTCCTTGGCTCACGGTTAGATGCAGGGTGCTTCTTTTTCTGACTCGACTTCTGGCAGCTTCTGCTTGGGCGATCACTTGATTGGCTGGGGCTTCATCATAGGCTGGTGTGACATCAACCGCAAGACCATGTTCCGCTGCCCATTCTCTGACCTCTGAGATCTCTTTGTCCACAAAGTTATCCAACCGGACATACGCCAATTGGAAAAATAAAAAGCCGCTGAGTATAAAGAGTCCAAGCAAGGCAGCTAACCCTAGCAATCGTTTTTTTCGCCGCTTCTTTTTGAAGGAGGGATCATGTTCGATCCCCTCTTCTAAAGAAGCTGAACCTTTTTCTTTGCGGGAAGCACGGGAAGAAGGTACTTCGGCTGCTGCTGATTCCTTGTCTGGCTGTTTCGGTTCTTCTTCAAACTTCGATAAAAAATCACTCATAGGCCGTCAACGCACCTTTTTTTAAGTAAAAAGTCTGATCTGACTGCTTGGCGATCTCGGTCGAATGGGTCACTACGATGATGCACTTGTTGTGGATCGCCGCTAGTTCTTTAAAAATATCCACGATTTCTTGTTCCATGCCTTCATCCAAATTCCCGGTAGGTTCATCGGCTAAAATGATATCAACGTTGGTCGCTAAAGCACGAGCGATGGCGACCCGCTGCTGTTCCCCACCGGAAAGCTGATTGACGAAACGATCGGCTTTCGTGGAATTGATGCCGATATAGTCCAGCAAACGATACGCAATTTGATCGTGCTGATCCGGGAGTTTGTTGTCTGAAATCGCCATTGAAACAAGGACATTTTCTAAAGCCGTTAAATAAGGGATCAAGTTATAACTTTGAAAAATCAAACTGATTTTGTTGCGGCGATATTCTTCATAACCGATCGTTTTGATATTTTTTTCTTCAAAAAATACTTCCCCGTCGGTTGGCTGATCCAATGCACTGATCAAGGAAAGAAAGGTGGTCTTTCCTGAGCCTGATTTTCCTAAGATCGTATAAAATTTGCCTTTTTCAAAGGAGATATTGGTTTTATCTAAAATTTTCCGGCGATTCTCGCCATCTTGGTAGTAATACGTCATGTCTTTGGTTTCTAAAATTGCCATGTTCATCGCTCCTTACAGCATGATTTTTTTCGGATTCAACCGTAAAATATACAACAGCGGCACCACTGCCGAAAGCAAGATCGTCACGATCCCAGTCGCTAAAAAGGCGATCACATAAGAAAGGGTATATTGAACGCGAAACGCCTCGTTGATCGTTGCTTGGTCGATTTTTGGTGCACCCACAAAGAATTGTTCCATCCCTGCTTGGTTTGCCTCTAGCATACTGCTGGCTAACAAAGATTCAGAAACCATCTTGCCCAGCATATTCCCTGTAACCAAGGAGATCAGCATTGCACTGACACCAATCAACAGGAGTTCGATCACGATCTGTGCAAAAACGTATTTCCGGCGTTCACCTAACGAAAGGTAGATGCCTAACTCATATTTACGATCACGGGTAAACAACACAATGATCAAGGAGATAATAATCAAGGAAGCAATCACCGCAATCACTACGACATACGAGGAAATTTGTGATAAGCGATTCATACTGGTTCCCACACGGTCATACTCATCCGTAGAAGCATTGACCTTATAGCCATTTGGCAAGAGTGGTGTCACCTCTTGTTTGAATTGTTCTGCATCTTCTGGTTGATTCAAAATAAATTGCGGGGTAAAGAACTCCTTATCAGAACCGAAATCTGTCGATGGAAACGCCGCTTGCTGTCCCGCACGTTCCTCTTCAACAATCGTTTTCACAGCATCATTTGGCATATAGATCCGATTGAAGGGACGATCATCAAAAGCAAACGAGCTGACTCCCCCCTCTTGTCCTTGTTCATTCGCTTTTTCTAAGCTGGTATTTTTAAAGATCCCGACGATTTCGATAGGATAATCATTGCCTTTTTGTTTTTCTGGATCTCCACCAGATGAATAATCGATAAACTGTCCATCTAACACCATGGTGTCACCAACGGTCAAGCCGTTTTCCTGAGCCACCTCTTCAGAAATCAACCCTACACGTTTTCCGGTACGCTGTTCCTCTTCTGTAAAGAAGCGTCCCTGTGTTAAATTCACCGTATCTTCTTCAAAATCCAACGGTTGTAAGAGATTGGTTCCTGTTAAATAGACCCAAGAATCCATACCTCCAGAAACCATGATATTCTCGTTTTCAACTTCTGGTCTAAAACTATAGGGTTTGAATTTATCAACAGCAATCGATGCTTCTCGCAAATAGTCATACTGTTTGACTTCCGAGCGCTCGCCAATTTGTTTGATCAGCTCCTCCGGCAGCGGCTGAATCTCCTCCATACTTGCGCCGCCCTCACTATTTGCCATCAAGGCTTCATAGTCGATATCGATCGTTGCGAGGGAACCTAATTGGTTTTTGATCTGCTTTTCGACATTTTGAGTCGACTGATTGACCGCAATTGCGCCAGCGATCACATTTCCTAAAATTAGAATAACAGCAAGCAATATTGCAGATTTTCCTCGCTTTCTCGTCACACTCAGCCATGCCCGTTTCATATAATTCAATTGCCAACATCCTCTCTTTTTTTCTCTAACAAAAGCATACTGGATGAACCTTTAGCGAATCTGTCATTTGGAAAATTTCTCAAAAAAAGCAGATTCATAGAGGACTTTTGATCAAGAAAGACTGTCGTTGCAATGATCAGCACCAGAAATGACCACTATTTGAATAACAAAAAAAGCCTCCTAAAACGCTGCTTATAGGAAGCTCGGCTATATTTACATAAAAAAAGACAAAAACCGCATCCGGGTCTTTGCCTTTTCACAATCCTATTCGTCAATTTCCTCATTTAATTCGCTGTTACGATAGCCATATACAAAATAGATCGCGATTCCGATCACTAAGGAGATCCCAAAAACGATCCAGGTCGCCGTTTGTAGACGGGTCATCAAGAAGAGACAGCTGGCAACGGACAACAAAGGCAATAACGGTACCAGTGGTACTTTGAATTCGCCTTTAGCAGGTGGGCCCATCATCTTCCGCAGCTTGATGATTCCTAAGGACATTAAGATCATATACGACAATGCCGCAATGTTGGTCAATTCTGCCAAGATATTCAATGGGAAAGCTGCCGCAAAGAAGAAAGCAAAAACACCCGCGATGTAGGTCGCTTTCTTTGGTGTTTGATGCTTTGGATCAATGGCTTGCATCGCTTTTGGCAATAACCCATCTTTACTGATGGCATATAACAGACGCGCCAAGGAGTACATCATAGCGATCGTCACTGTTAATAAGGTCAAGATCGCACCCACAGAAATGATTGATCCGACAACCCCATGCCCAACATAACGCATTGCAAAAGCCACCGGGTCATTGACTCCTAATTCCGCAAACGGCACGATTCCCGTCATGATCAGTGTGACAATGATATAGAGGACTGTTGCGATCGCAATGGAACCAATGATTCCTCGAGGGACATTTTTCTTGGCATCTTCGACTTCTTCCGCTGCCATTGCGACGGCATCAAAGCCAAGAAAAGCAAAGAAAACTAACGCTGCACCATTAAAAACGCCTGAAAAACCAAAGGGCATAAAGGGCTGCCAGTTGTCTGGTTCCACGAAAAAGGCACCAAAGACGATAAACAAGAGGATCACGCCGAATTTGACCCATACCATAGCATTGTTCAAACGTAACGCTTTTTTCGCTTCTTGGCTGACCCACAAGGTTACGAAAATAATGACTAAACCAGCAATCAGATCAATGTAGGTCCCCTTGCTTGGATCATAACCGCCCGTCAAAGCGGTTGGTAAATGGATATCCGCACTGGCCAAGAAGCCTTGCACATAGCCTGACCAGCCAGATGCCACCGAAGAAACGGCCAATAAGAACTCGCAAATCAAAAACCAGCCTGCCAGCCACGCGGTAAATTCACCAAAAACGACATACAGATACGAATAGGCGCCCCCTAAAACAGGGATCCGAGAAGCAAATTCCGCAAAAGAAAGCCCTGATAACACAACAACGATACCAGCTACAACAAAGGAAAGAATCAATGCCGGTCCGGCATACTCAGCAGAAGCAGTCCCTGTAACAACAAAGATACCTGTGCCGATAATGGCGCCGATCCCCAACATAATCAAATCTTTTAACTTCAACTCTTTTTTTAAATTCGTCACACTTTCCCGTTGTATGACTTTTTTTCGAAATAAATCCATAACTCCTCCTCAAAAATATACGTTTATGTTGCTTTCATATACCCCAGCAAAACACCGCCGATAATCACCAGCAGACAACCAATCACCACATACCGCAGTTCTTTTTTGGTTTTCTTTTCGCCGAGAATAAAAATCCCGCCTAGCGTTGAAATGATGATTCCCATCTGCGACAATGAGAAGCCCACCGCTAGTCCGACTTGCTGAACCGTGATCAGCATGCAGACATTGCCGATGCCCCATAACAATCCTGACAAGGTATTTTTCCCTACAAAACGGTCGACCTTCGTCTTTCTTAAAGCAAATAGGCTGGCACCGATCAGCATCCCGACACTTTGTGGCAAAATGATCGCCAAGGGGTCCAATCCTGCCCAAGTAATCAAAATCGTATAGGCGCCGTACCCAATCGTGGATGAGATCAATGCCCGAAATCCTTTAGGAAAATCAAGCATCTTGCTGCCGGCTTCTACCGGACTTTCACCATCTTGGCGAGCGGTCAGATAAGCCCCGATCACCAATAAGATCAATGCGCTAACACCTAATGCATAATCGCGGGTCTGGGTCCATTCCGCAAAAAACAATGCACCGGCGACCGTATTTAAAATCAGCTGCATGCCGGTTGAAAGCGGCAGTCCAACAGACACACCTAAATATTTCATGCCATGGAATTGACCGTTTTGACCGACGGTCCAAAAAAGACCAGACAAAAGACCGATCAAAATCACCTTTCCATCAATCACTGGCATCGTCACAAAAAATACGACCAGCGAAAAGAAAAAGGCACCAATCGTCATTCCTAGCGTTTGCTGGTTCGCATCCCCGCCAAGTTTGGCACTTACTAAACCAATGCTGCCCCACGCAAACATTGGTACTAATGCAACGAGTATCTCCATTTCATTCATCCTTACCATTCAATTTTAAACACAGGCTTTAGTGTATCAGTGAAAACGTTCTAGGGACAAGTGATTTTTGTCAAAAAACACAAAAAGATACTCGAAAAAAAGCAGATTAGCGTTTTTCCTCATAATAACTCAACAACGGAAAGAACAGCGTCATGGTGGTTCCTTTTCCAACTGTCGACGAAGCCGTTAGCTCGATGCCTAATTCCTTCGCCAAACTTTTCGCTAAAAAGAGCCCCAATCCCGTCGAGTGGGTGTCCGTTTGGCGCCCATTTTCGCCCGTAAAGCCTTTATCAAAGATGCGCCGCATGTCTTCTTTAGGAATGCCGATCCCACTATCTTGCAAGTGGAGATAGGTCCCTTGGGCATCTTTTTCGATCAGAATCGTCAGCTGCCCATTTTGTGGTGTGTACTTCACGGCATTGCTGACCAGCTGTCGAAAGATAAAGCCGAGCCATTTTTCATCGGTCAACACTTGCTGATCCTCGCCTTCAACGGCATAGTGCAGGTTCTTTTGGATAAAATAATTGGCCTGACTGCGTAAAACTGGCTGGATGACGGCTTTCAATGAAATTTCTTGGACCAGATAATCTTTTGAAAAGCTGTCCAAGCGGGCGACGTACAAGACTTGCTCGACGTATTCGTTCATGCGGTTCAATTCATTTTCTAGTAAGATGAATTTTTCATCGGGAATATCAAATTCGATCGAATGCAAAAGCAATCGTGATGCAGCTAAAGGGACTTTGATCTCATGGACCCACGAATCGATGTATTCCTTTTGTTCTTCTTGATTGCTGACGACTTGCTGCATCAATTCTTGGTGCTCTCGGATCAACTGATTGATGTAGGATTCGATCCGTTCTTCTTCCGCCGAGCGTGCTCCTTGCAAGTAGTTTTGCAGCAAGCTGTCTCCGGGCTTGGGGGTGATTTTTTGCCAAAAACGCCGCTTAGATAAGTAGCTGATTGCTAAAAAGAACACCATCAAGACACTTTGCATCAAAAAGAGATAGCCGACTGTACCCCAATCCATCGGGGAATGAGGAGTCAGCCAAAAAACTAAGACCGTCAACACGAAAAAGACCAGCCAGCCAATAAACAGCAGCCAACGATCTTTCAAAAAACTGCGCAAAACCCGCCACTTTGTCATGGTACGATATACCCTTGACCAACCTTGGTCTCAATGTAGCCGTTCATCCCCGCTTGTTCGATTTTTCGTCGCAAACGATTGATATTGACCGTCAAGGTATTGTCGTCTACAAATCGCTCGTCATCCCATAAGGCCCGCAAGAGTTTTTCCCGACTTAAAATCTTGCCGTGATTTTTCATCAAAATATACAACAGGCGGTATTCGTTTTTGCTAAGATCGATGCTTTCGCCATTGATATACATGCTGCTGTTGTCGATATTGAGGGTCAAACCGTTATGCACTAACGTTTCACTGCTACTTTCTACATAGTTGTAGGAACGGCGCAGCAGCGCATTGATTTTTGCAATCAGAACGTCGATCTCAAAAGGTTTTGTCACAAAATCGTCCGCTCCCATATTCATGGCCATGATCATATCCATATTGGTATTGCGGCTAGAAATAAAAATGATTGGTACTTTGGAAGCTTCGCGGATTTTTTGACACCAATAGTAGCCATCAAAAACCGGCAAGTTGATATCCAGTAAAATCAGTTGGGGCTCTTGTTCTTCAAAGTCAGTCAACACTTGATGGAAATCCGTCGTGCCAAAGGTCTCAAACTGCCATTTTTCTAGTTCTTCGATAATCAGTTGGCGAATCACCGCTTCATCTTCTACTACCATTATTTTTGCCATATCCGTGAATTCCCTCACTTTGTGTAATTTTCTCCTCTTTACTTTATCAAATATCAAAAACGAATGCGAACATTAATCGCCGTTTTTAGCAAACCCTAAAAAACCTCTTCACTGTCCTGAGGAATCAGTGAAGAGGCAAACAAAAAACGGACGACTAGGTTACTCGATGATCTCAACAGTCTCAATTAGTAGTTTTCCGATAAACAATAAAATCCCATCGAAAAAAAGCACACTCATGTTGACACCTAATAGCATTGATAACCGTTCAACGACATCGATTTTTGGTCGTTTGTTCAAATAACGAAACAAGAAAAAATTCACACCATACGTCACTGCCATGATCAGCAGCATCAAGATCACCATTTTAGTTCCCTGCTTTTCTTCAAATTTTTGGTTGCTGTGCTAAAAACTGTGTCAGTTTACTTTGATCGATGGCTTCATACTGCGATAGGAAGCGACCGATTGCTTGAACGACTGCCGGTAGATGACCCGCTTCATCATTTTCGATCTGCAGCACCAGCAGTGGTTCGTGCAAGCTCATTCGCAGCAAGAACCAGCCTTGGCCATAGGGCGCTGTCAAGTTGATGCGAATGCCTTCCTCATTTTCTGGATCGATCTGCCAGCCTGGCAGCAAATGATCGGCTAAATCCGCGATCACTTGGCGACCATAGTCTTGATAGTCGGCTTTTTGGATCGCAAAGCGCAATTCTTGGGTCTCGGCGGGTTGTTGCAACGCCGCGATCAGCTCATCCAGTGTCGTGCCTTGCTGTTGCAATTGTGGCAGCATCATCAAGAGCTTGGCGATCACGTACGCCCCGTCATCTAAAAAGAAATTTTCTTTAAACGCGGCATGCCCGCTGGTTTCGATGGCTAACTGTGTGTCCAGTCCTGCTTCATTCAATTCAATCGCTTTGTTGATCACATTGCGGTAGCCAGAAATATAGCGTACTTGCTGCCCTCCCAGTGCTTCGATAAAGGTTTTTAAATGATTAGAGGTTGGTGAATTAGTGACGATACGCGTGCCAGGGTGTTCCGCTAAGATGATCTTGCTTAATACAGCAATCATATTGTTGCGGTTCAAGGGCTCACCGCTTTTGGTCACGACAGCCGAGCGGTCGACATCGGTATCGAAAATAATGCCTAGATCGGCTTGTTCTCGTAAGACGGCTTCACGAATACTTGCCATCGCCTCTTTATTGTCTGGATTAGGGATATGATTGGGAAAATGCCCATCCGGTTCTAAAAATTGCGAGCCATTCGTATCTGCCCCTAGCGGCAGCAACACTTTTTCAGCAAAAAAGCCGCCGGCACCATTGCCTGCATCAACAATGATCTTTAATCCAGCCAAAGGTTTTTCCTCATTGGTTCCCATCCCTTGGCGAATTTTTTGCAGTAGATCTTGGGCATAAGGCGTCAGCAGGTCTTTTTGCTGATAGCTTCCTTTTTCCGCTGCCTCATGAACGGTAGTGTGGGTCAAAATATAGTGGATATCCATTTTTTCGGCACCGCCTTGGCGGCTGAAAATTTTTATTCCATTAAAGTAATAAGGCAAATGACTCGCTGTCAGCATCACACCAGCATCACAGTCGAAATCCGCAAACTGTGTGCTCATAAACATGGCTGGTGTCGTTGCCAAGCCACAATCGATCACTGCCACGCCTTCTTGCTGCAGCTGTGCCATCAACACTTCTTGCAGTGCTTCGCCACTCAAGCGACTGTCACGACCGACCGCCACGCGAAAAGGTCCGCTGCCCTTTGTTTCCAACCAGTTGCGCAAGCCCGAAGCAACTTGCCGAACCGCTTGCTCCGTCAGCGTCACCTGTTCTTTTTCTGTTGCGATCGCAATCCCTCGAATATCAGAACCATTTTGCAAATCAACGATGTTCATTTCCTCCACCCCTTCTTGTAACCGGAATCAATTTTATTATACCAGAGAAAAAAGGAAATGAAATTGCTTTTTAGTATTTTTTACTATAAATAGTTTACTTTCCTTATTCTTTAAACGGAATCCCTTCCAGTTGCAGTAGTCGGCGTTTGGTTGCTAACCCGCCCCGATACCCCGTCAAGCGGCCGTTTTTTCCTAACACCCGATGACAAGGAACCACGATCATCATTGGGTTACGCCCCACTGCGTTGGCGACAGCTCGGACAGCGGTCGGACGTTGAATGCGCAGCGCCAAGTCACTGTACGTAGTGGTTTCACCATAAGGAATTTGGGTCAGTGCTTGCCAAACGGTTTGTTGAAACGGTGTCCCTACAAAATCAAACGCAAAAGTAAACGTCACTGGTTCCCCTGCAAAATAAGCTTGCAGCTGCGTTTCAATTACTGGATCAAGGTCAGCTATACTACTGATTTCAGCCAATGGAAAGAATTTGAGTAATTCATGATGATCCTGCTGCCGACCAAAATACACTAGCCCTTTTTCCGATTGGACCACCTCATACCATTCTTCGTCTAAAACAATCTTTGCCAATGCTAGTTTCATATTTTCACCTCGTGGAATCCATTTTCCGCAGCACAACTGCTTACGTGCTGCCGCCGTTCTACGGCTGTCTCAGTGACAGTATACCATTTTTTCGAGCTGCGCAAAAAAACCGACTGGCTTACTGCCAATCGGTCGTTGCAAACAAGGGGAAAATAGGCAGATCGCCAGTCGCTGCAGCTTCAAGCCGTAGCAATGGCAGAATCAATCCAATTCGATTTTCCCAGTATATAGCTGATAATAGGTGCCTTTTTCTGCCAACAGCGTTTCATGGGTCCCCCGCTCAATGATACGGCCATGATCCATCACCATGATGGCATCGGAGTTTTGGATTGTAGACAATCGATGGGCGATCACAAACACGGTCCGTCCAGACATCAAACGATCCATCCCTGATTGGACGATCCGCTCTGTACGGGTATCGATGCTTGAGGTGGCTTCGTCTAAGATCATCACTGGCGGATCAGCGATCGCTGCGCGAGCAATTGCCAACAGCTGCCGTTGACCTTGGGAAAGCCCTTCGCCATCGCCCGTGATCACGGTGTCGTATTTTTCTGGCAAATGGTTGATAAACATGTCGGCATTGGCTAGTTTCGCTGCTGCCAGCACTTCTTCATCACTAGCATCCAGTTTTCCGAAGCGAATATTCTCGCGAATCGTTCCAGTAAACAAATGGGTGTCTTGCAAAACGATTCCTAATGAGCGACGGAGGGATTCCAGATGGATTTTTTCAATATTGATACCATCATAGCGAATCTTCCCATCTTGGATGTTGTAGAACCGATTGATCAGATTGGTAATCGTTGTCTTACCAGCACCTGTTGCACCAACAAAGGCAACTTTTTGCCCAGGCTCTGCATACAGATTGATCTCATGTAAGACCAGTTGATTATCGACATAGCCGAAATCAACATCTTCAAACCGCACGTCTCCCGTCACTTCCGTATAGGTAATGGTTCCATCCTCGTGGGGATGTTTCCACGCCCACGTGCCTGTTCGTTCTTTGGTTTCAACTAGTTGACCTTGCGACCATTTGGCATTGACCAGTGTGACGTAGCCATGATCGATTTCTGGCGTTTCATCTAATAGGTTGAAAATTCGCTCAGCACCGGCTAATGCCATGATCACAAAGTTGATTTGTTGTGATACTTGGCTGATAGGGCCATTCAATGAACGGCTCAGTTGCAAGAAAGAAGCGATCATCCCGACCGTCAGTCCAGAAACACCATTGATGGCAAACAGGCCACCAATGATGGCGATCAAGACATATTGGACATTTAGTAAGTTCATCATGATCGGCATCAAGGTATTGGCATTGACATTGGCTTTAGTGGCACTTTCTTGCAGTTGATCATTTAAGGCATCAAATTCTTCCATGACGATTTTTTCATGATTGAAGATTTTGACGACTTTTTGTCCGTGCATCATTTCTTCGATATACCCGTTGACAGCGCCTAAATCTCGTTGCTGTGCGCCAAAGAAGCGGCCGCTGCGGCGAGAAATGATGCGGATCACATTCAGCATCAAAATAACCGACAGCATCACGAACAGAGTCAATGGAACACTGATGGAGAACATGGCGATAAAGACAGAACAAAAGGTTACCGCCGCCATCATCAAGTTTGGAATACTTTGGGAGATCATTTGACGCAACGTGTCCGTATCGTTGGTAAAGTGACTCATGATGTCGCCATCTGAGCGGGCATCAAAGTAGCCGACTGGTAGAGACTGCATATGTGTAAACATTTGGTCACGGATTTTTTTCTGCGTGCCCTCACTGATCTTGACCATCATAAAGTTATAGATCAGTGCGGCCAAGATCCCAATCAGGTAGATGATCGCCATTTGGACGATCGCCCGAAACAAGCCGCCAAAATCAGGATTGGCTTGCCCTAAAAGCGGTGTGATATGATCGTCGATCACGACTTGTAAAAACAACGAACCACGAACGTTGGCAAAAGCACTTAACAAGATCATAACAACGACGAATAGGAGTTGTCCTTTGTAGTCGCCAAACATCGTTCGCAATAAACGTTTTAATGTGCGCTTGGGATTTGCTGCTTGTCTATTCTTCACCTTCACCAAATCCTTTCTGCTGCGAATGGTACACTTCTTGATAGATGGCATTGTTTGCCAACAATTCTTCGTGGGTACCGATGCCATTGATTTTGCCATCATCCATTACGATGATCCGGTCGGCGTCTTCGATCGAATTGATCCGTTGGGAAATAATGATCGTCGTCGTTCCCGGAATTTCTCGTTTCAAGCCTTCGCGGATACTGCGATCGGTTTTGGTGTCGACGGCACTAGTAGAATCATCGAGAATCAAGATTTTCGGTTTCTTTAATAAGGCGCGAGCAATCGTCAACCGTTGTTTTTGCCCACCGGAAACATTGTTCCCTCCTTGTGAGATCTGCGTTTCATATTTATCAGGAAACTCTTGAATGAAGGGATCGGCTTGTGCGATCGTCGCCACGCGCTGGATCTCTTCATCCGACGCCTCTTCATTGCCCCAACGTAAATTGTCGTTGATGGTGCCGCTAAAGAGTACATTGTTTTGCAAGACCATACTTACTTGGTCCCGCAATGCTTCTAAATCATAGTCGCGAACATCATGACCGCCGACGATGACACGCCCTTCAATCACATCATATAAGCGGGGGATCAGCTGGACGAGGGTGGATTTCCCGCTCCCGGTTCCACCAATGATCCCAATGACTTCACCGGATTCGATGCGTAGATTCGCATCAATCAGCGCCAACTTGTTTTTGTCATTGGCGTAACTAAAGCCGACATTTTCAAAAATGATGGAGCCGTCTTTGATTTCTTTGACTGGCTCGGCGGGATTTTTCAAGTCACTTTCTTCATCTAATACTTCCACGACCCGTTCTGCCGACGTTCGTGCGATCAAAATCTGCACGAAAGCCATCGACATCATCATCAAGCTCATCAAAATCTGCATCGTGTAGTTGAACATGCTGACTAATTCACCAGTCGTCAGGCTACTTTGTTCCACGATCAACTGGGCACCAAACCATGACAAGAGCAACATACATGTATAGACTGCAAATTGCATCAATGGCATGTTAAAAGAGACGATTCGTTGCGCAAGAGTGAAATTCCGATAAACATCGGTGGACACTTCGCCAAACAGTTCTTCTTGTTGTTCTTCTCGGACATACGATTTCACGACGCGAACCCCTTGTAGATTCTCTTGCACCACATTATTCAAGCGGTCATAAATGCGGAATACTTTTAGAAACAGCGGGTGGGCAAAACGAATCACTAAAGCAAGGCCAATCGCTAAAATCGGTAAAACAACTAAGTAGATCGTCATAAGTTCTGGGCTGATGGTGCTAACCATTGCAAGTGAGAAAATCAGAACTAACGGACTGCGGACCAGAATACGAATAATCATTTGATACGCATTTTGGACGTTGGTCACGTCAGTGGTCAAGCGGGTGATCAAACTGGAGGAAGAAAAGCGGTCAATGTTTGAAAAGGAAAAATCTTGGATTCGGCGAAACAGATTGTGCCGCAGGTTGCGGGCAAAACCAGCCGAAGCGATCGCTGCCGTTCGTCCGCCAAGCGTTCCTAAAAGTAATGCGATCAAGGAACATAAAAAAAGCAAGCCGCCATCTCTTAGAATCACACCGGCGTCTCCTTTTTCGATCCCTTGGTCGATCATCATGGCCATGATCAGGGGCATAATGACATCTAAGGCAACCTCTCCTGCTACATACACAGGGGTCAGCAAGCTGTCCTTCTTATAGCTGCCAACATTCGCGAGTAATTTTTTTATCATTTGTTTCGTCCCTTCTATAGATGGCACTGCGGAGCCATTTTTTCTCGTTACCATCAAGTTTACTTTATCGATCCAGCGATTTCAAGCGGCTCGCTCGTGTTTTTTTTACAATTAGTAAGTAAAAACACCCTTCCAAGGAAGGGTGCTTACCTTTTGATGCTGTGTGAAAAAGTGTCGGTTGCGAGATTATTCGGCAGCAGATGAACTAGCGGTACTGACCGGTTCATCCGCCTCCCCGCCATCCTCTGCCGGCGGTGTTTGGGTACTGCCTTGCAGATTGCCGCGGCTGATACCGATGGTGATCCACGTTTCTAGGGGAATGAACTCGCCGTAGCGGCTCATTTCAACGACGGTTCCTTTTGGTTCCGCCGAATCGACATAGTAGATTTCGTAATAGACATTGGCGCCTTTTGATTTGTATTCATCAAAGAATAGTTTTGGCAAGTCGCCTTCCGTTGCTTGGAAACGGATGTCTTTCAAATACGGTCTACCTAATGAGTAGACGACTTTGACAGTTGGCAAAGTATCGCTTTCGCTGTACTCTTTGCCCGCTTCCTCCGACTGACTCAAGAAACTACCATACGCCACTTGATCGGAATAGACCGTGCTGACTTGCAGCGGGATTTTTGATTCTAGCCCTTGGGCTTCTTCGATCGTGTATTGTGAAAAATCTGGAACGGTCAAAGCTTGGCCTTTTGAGACCTTCACCACAAATTCTTCTTTTTTCGCAAGTTTGCTGCCTTTGACTGGTTCTTGTGAAACGACCAGATCCAGGGCGACACTGTCAGAAAAGACGGTTTCTTCTTTGTATTTCAAGTCATTCTTTTTCGCCCATTCAGAAGCTTCACTTTTGGCTTTGCCTGTAAAATCAGGTACTTCAATATTTTTTTCAAAGACTTCTTTGCCCTTTGAATAGTAGACACTCAAACGGTCTTTGCGTTTGTATTCGGCTAAATCAAGCTCTTTGTTGGCCGCCTCTTGTTTGATAAAAGCTTCTGCTGCTACATTGTCGTCAAATTGTTCGATCAAAGAGAGGTTTTCGGCTTTATTGCTAGCGATCCAATCTTTTGCTTCGGTCACTTGCATCGCTAAAAAATCCGGTAGCTCTAAGCGTTCTTCAGGATCAGGCCCGAGACTCGCCGTCAGTGTCAGTGTGGCACCCTTCTTGATTTTTTTCTCAGGGTCGACACTTTGGTCGATTACTTGGTTGACGTCTTTGTCAAAGTCATATTCTTGCTCCACTTTGATAGCGACGCCTTCTTCCATGCCCCACGTCCGCGCTTCTGACAGATCTTGGGCAGTGAAATCCGGCACCTTCACATGGGTCATCTGATAATAGACGATCCCGATCACGGCAACCGCCAAGGCGGTCAGTAAAGCAATCAGCAAGATTTTTTTCTGCTGACGCTTTTTGTAGGTCGGATCAAATTCCGTTTCTTCTTTACCAAAACGGCTGACTGGTTCCTTTGATGCTACCTTCTCAGTCGCAGAACTCGCCGCTTTTGCTTCAGTCGTCTGTGTTTGTTGACGGGCTGCCGAGAGACTCATCGGCTCACTAGCTGTCGGCTCTTCTGATTGGTGAACCGTCGTTGGCTCCGCTGGTTTGCTCGCTTGCTCCGCGCCTCTTGCATTTTGATCTCCGACAGGTTCGCTAGTTTTTTTCTCGCTATTGCCAGCGGATTTCTTTTTGCCATCATAGTTGTCCGGGCTAAAATTTGATAAAAAATCACTCATGTTTACTCAACACACCTTTACGTAAATACAAGACTTCATCCGCTTGTTGAGCGATCTCGTTAGCGTGGGTCACGACGATCACACATTTGTTGTGGACGTGTGCCAGCTCCTTAAAGATATCGATGATCTCTTGTTCCATTTCTTCATCCAAATTCCCGGTTGGTTCGTCCGCTAAAATGATATCGACATTGGTGGCTAACGCCCGGGCGATCGCTACCCGCTGTTGTTCTCCACCAGATAATTGATTGACGAGCCGATCGGCTTTTTCTTTGGTGATGCCTATATAATCCAGTAAATTGTATGCCACTTCTCGCTGATTGTCTGGCAGCTGATTTTTCGTGATCGCCATCGGCACTAAGACATTTTCAACTGCACTTAAATAGGGAATCAGATTATAGCTTTGGAAAATGATACTGATGTCGTCGCGGCGATAATTTTCATGCCCAATTTTTTCGATATCGGTGCCTTCATAAAGTACTTGACCGCTTTTCGGACTATCCAACGCACTGATCAAGGATAAAAACGTCGTTTTTCCCGAACCAGATTGCCCTAAGATGGCATAGAAAGTCCCTTTTTCAAAAGAAACAGAGGTCTCTTTCAGTATATAGCGGCGCTGATCGCCGTCTTGGTAATAGTAATCGACTGCTTTGGTTTCTAATAAAGTCATCGTTGGTTCCTCCTACATCATGATTTTCTTTGGATTCAAGCGTAAAATATACAACAGCGGTAAAATAGCTGAGAACAAGACGGTTCCTAAACCTAACAGCAGATACGTAATGATGTAGCCTGCTGAGAAGGACACTTGATAGGCATTCTTGATATCCATGTAATCAATATCAGCTGCCATCAAACCGCCAGAATAAACACCGCCCATATCATTTTGATTGCTCATCCAATCGTTTTGCATCAAGGTATTTGAAACGGCACCACCTAATAAGTTCCCGGTCACTAAGGACAATAGCAGTGCGGCTAAACTAACCAGCAAGACTTCAATCACGATCTGTCCAATGACTTTCCCACGGCTTTCCCCTAAGGAGAGATAGATGCCCAATTCTTGTTTCCGATCTCGTAAGAAAAGCAAGACCACTAAGGAAATAATAAAGATGGTTGCGATCGACGCAATGATCACGATGTAATTTGCGATCACCCCTAACCGAGTAAAGCCACCGGCGATCTGCTCGTATTGATCCGTATTAGCAATGATACGATAATATTGGGGCAATAACGCACCGGCTTCTTGTTTAAAGGCTTCGACGTCATCCGTTGAATTTAGGACAAAGATCGGTTGATAATAGGCGTCTGACTCTTCTTCGATCACTTCTTGACCCCAAAGTTTTTCAGACTGCAATTTGTTAAAATCTTGCACTAAATTATTGCTAGCATAAAAGGTATTGATTTGTTCCATCACTTGCCATACCTGATCACTATTTTGTGAATCACTTTGATCTGATGAACTACTTTGATTGCTTTGATCCTTTTTAATTACAGAAAAGATCCCTGCAATGGTCACGGGATAATCAAAGGTCGCGACACGATTGCCACTCTCAGCCGTTTCGTCCGTCACATCCTCACTATCATCACTTACTCCCTCACTTGAACCACCTTCCATCATGACTTCTGCCCGTGTATCCCATACCAATTGATCACCGACACTCAGGTTATTCAATTCTGCGATCTCTTTACTGATCAATACCGCGTTCGTCAATTCACTGACATCTTTTTCTGTCAATCCCTCGCCTTCCTCCAAGCGAATCAAGCCTTCTTGCATGTCTAATGGCTCAACCAAATTTCCGCCCTTCAAAGAGAAGTAGTTGCCACCCATGCCGACCGATCCATCCTCTGGCGTATAGGCTTTCAATTTTGTTGTTTCTAACCACGCTTGATTTTGGTAATCAAAATATTTCACATAGCTTAATTGACCGATTTGCTCATAAAGATCCAGCGCTGGTGGTTTCGGATAAAAATCTTCTTGTGACTGCTCTTCCTCCGAAGCATCCGCATGGTCTTTTTCAAAACCTTCCCAATCCATTTCCACCGTAGCTACGTTCCCCATTTTGCGTTTCGTCTCTCGCTCCACGTTGGCAGTGGATTGTTGAATTGCTACAGCACCAGCGATCACATTGCCTAAAATAAATAGAACTAAAAATAAAATAAATGATTTCCCTTTTCTTCTGGTGATACTCTTTAATGCACGCTGCCAAAAGTTCATTGTTATTTCCTCCAGTGACATTATTTTTTAACAATTATTCCATACTTCTCCCTCAAGAACAATCGCAATAAAGGATCGTTTTTCGAATTTAAAATATTAAAAAACGGGTGAAAAAGATATTTCCATTTAATAACCCTTATAAAAGAACAAGAAAAAGATGTTAAATAACAAATAAAAGAATGGAATTTTTGCTAACAGTTTTGTAAGATTTCCCGATTTCAACTTAGATTTCACTTGGATTCCATCAAAAATGCTTAGCGCTTTCGAGAGTATAAAAAAAACGAAGGAATTCTCCGACTCTTTTCCAGCGAGAAAATCCTTCGTTTTGTATTCCCTATTTTTCTTTCGTATCGATCACGATCGTCACCGGGCCATCATTGACCAAGGCGACTTGCATATCTGCGCCAAATTTTCCAGTAGCAACAGTGATGCCTTCGGCTTGTAAACCTTCATTAAAGGCTTCGTAAAGCGGGGTCGCAATACTTGGCGGTGCCGCTTGAATGAAACTAGGGCGATTGCCTTTCTTGGTCTCCCCATAAAGGGTGAACTGTGAAATACTCAAGACCGCGCCGTTTATGCTTTCCAGTGACCGATTCATTTTGCCCTCTTCGTCTTCAAAAACCCGCAGATTTTTGATTTTTCTTACGAGATAAGCCACATCGTCGCCTGTATCCTCATGGGTGATCCCCAACAAAACCATGAACCCTTGTTGGATCGCACCGACGATATTGTCCTCAATCGACACGCTTGCTTGACTGACTCGCTGGATCACTGCCCGCATTCTTTCTCACCCCTTCGTACGTCTGACGCTGTAAACATCTGGAATCTGCTTGATTTTATCAACGATCGATTTCAAATGAGTCAAATTCTGAATCGCCACCGTGATACGGATCGTTGCCATTTTGTCTTTATTGGTTTTGGCTTCGACACTCACTAAGCGTTTCGTGACGCTATTGACCGTCTGCAAGACATCGTTGAGCAACCCAGACCGATCATAGCCGTAGATCTCAAGATCGGCATCGTATTCTTTGTTGATGTCGGTGGCATCTTCCCACTCAACATCGATCAAACGGTTCGCTGCCTCTTTGTTTTGAACATTGGGGCAATCGCTGCGGTGGATCGAGATTCCCCGCCCTTTAGTAATATAGCCGACGATCGAATCCCCAGGAACCGGATTGCAGCAGCGGGAGATGCGGATCAACAAGTTATCGACCCCTTCAATGACAATGCCGCCTTCGTGACGAACCTTCATTTTTTCTGGTTCTTTTTTCGCCGGTTGATTGATCATCTCTTGGACTTGCTGCTTTTGCTTCTCGATTTGTTTCTCGCGCCGTTCTTCTTCGGTCAAACGGTTGGCTAAGGTCGTGGGACTGACTTCCCCATAGCCGAC
The DNA here is from genome assembly GCF_050546735.1 of Enterococcus sp. AZ095a. Taxonomy (NCBI): domain Bacteria; kingdom Bacillati; phylum Bacillota; class Bacilli; order Lactobacillales; family Enterococcaceae; genus Enterococcus; species Enterococcus sp. AZ095a. The sequence continues at coordinate 3,196,984 of NZ_CP172953.1, forward strand.
AGAGGCAAACAGGTCATCTTCTGTTTGATAATTGAATCGTTCGCAAGCTTCCGCCATTTTGCTTTTCGTCAAGAATTCTTTTGGCACAAAGCCCATATCTTGTAAGGTACGAACCACTGCCTCATGTCCTTTGATGATATTCTCATCACGATCTTGGGCTTTAAAAAATCGTTTGATTTTGTTCTTCGCTTTGCTGGTAGCCACTAGTTTGACCCAGTCGCGGCTTGGCCCAAAGGAATTCGGTGATGTCAGAATCTCAATAATGTCGCCATTTTTCAGCTTATAGTCTAATTGGACCATTTTGCCGTTGACCTTGGCACCAGTAGTTTTGTTGCCGATGTCGGTATGGATGCTATAGGCAAAATCCAGTGGACTGGAGCCTTGAGGCAACTCCGTCACATCACCTTTTGGCGTAAATACATAGACTTTGTCGCTGAAAATATCGCCTTTGACACCTTCCATAAATTCAGAAGCATCATAGCTTTCATCTTGCAGTTCCAAGATTTCACGGAACCAGCCAACTTGTTGGGTCATCTTGTCGGCTCGGACTTTTTCGGTCTTGCCTTCTTTATAGGCCCAGTGCGCAGCAACCCCAAATTCAGCGATCTCATGCATTTCATGGGTCCGAATTTGGATCTCGACAGGATTGCCTTTGGGACCAATGACCGTCGTATGCAGCGATTGGTACATGTTGGCTTTTGGCATCGCGATATAGTCCTTGAACCGCCCAGGCATTGGTTTCCATTTTGTATGGATCGTTCCCAAAACCGCGTAACAATCTTTGATGGAGTCAACGATCACTCGGATCGCCAACAAATCATAAATTTCATTGAACTGTTTCTTTTGGTCTTTCATTTTGCGATAGATCGAGTAAATATGCTTTGGTCGACCATAGATCTCAGCATAGATATCTAGTTCCTCCGTAGCGATCCGAATCTCTTCCACGGTTTCGGAAACGTAGGATTCCCGTTCTTCTCGTTTGGTCTGCATCAAATGCACGATTCGGTAATATTGCTGTGGATTCAAGTAACGCAAAGAAATATCTTCTAGTTCCCATTTGATTCGGCTGATCCCTAAACGATGAGCCAATGGGGCATAGATTTCCATCGTTTCTTGGGCGATGCGGCGTTGTTTGTCTTCCCGCAGATGTTTCAACGTACGCATATTATGTAAACGGTCAGCCAGTTTGACCATGATGACCCGTAAATCTTGCGCCATGGCGATCAACATTTTCCGATGATTTTCTGCTAATTGTTCTTCATGAGATTTGTACTTGATCTTACCCAGCTTGGTCACGCCATCCACTAGCATCGCTACATCGGCACCGAATTCTTCTTTCAGATCGGCTAACGTCACATCGGTATCTTCGACGACATCATGCAAAAAACCAGTTGCAACGGTATGAGGGTCCATCTGCAATTCTGCCAAGATCCCCGCAACTTGGATTGGATGAATAATGTAAGGCTCGCCGGATTTACGGAATTGTTCTTTGTGGGCTTCTGTCGCGTAGTCTAATGCTTTTTGGACAAAGGCAACGTGTTCTTCACTCATATAATGAGCGACCAATTTGATGACATTGGGCCCGGTCAATATAACTTCTTTTGCCATTCATTCCGCCTCCTGCTCTTCTTTTTTGTGCTATCAAAAAGGCAGACAGAAGTCACTGTTAACGTTTCGTCACGCACCCAAAGCCTTGCGGACAAACGTTCTAAGCATGGGACTCCTGTCTAACCTGCAGTTCTTATTTAGTAGTATTATTATACAAATTTTTCAGCTATTTTTCAATCGCTGTTGTTCAAAGCATATCGGGTGCTGGCTGGTCCTTAAGCAATTCTTCAAAAACATGATACGAGAGCCCGATTTTCTCAGCGCCGGCAGCCTGTAGTGATTCCAGAGATTGTTCATCGACCGTATCGGGATTGATCTGGATCGACAGTTGACTGCCACCATCTAAGGAAAACAAGCTCACGTCATGCAATGCTTCTGCTAGTGGTTGTTTTTGTCCTAACACGATCTTTGGCCATGCTTCTTCTTTCAAGCGTTGTGCCACTTGGATCTTCGTCAATTCATTCATGATCTCGGTTTGCACAGCTAAGCGGATCTCCCCTCCTGTCAAGGTCAAGGAGCGGATCGTTTCGGTCAACTCCGCAAAGCCACGATCATTTTCCATGAAGGAAGAAGCCGGTAGCCAGACTTCCAAAAAATCGGCACCTTCCATAAACGCCCGACCGATTTCAAACGCTACCTTTGCCAGTGTTCCTTGGGCAAGGGGGTAATCGATCACTGCGCCGATTTGTAAGGAAGAGCCTTGTGCCAAGATTTTCGCCCGCCGAATGGCACTAGGCAAAACGACGACTTCCTTTAAAGCCGTTTTATATTGATTGATAAAATCCTTCAAGACCCAGTCGGTCAGATCGGCCGTCAACAAACGGACACTGATTGCTTCTTGGTTCTTATTCATCAACTCACATCCTCTTTAATTCCGTTAGCACACTGACAGCACTTAAAAAATAAAACGGTGCTGTTTCTGTTCGTAAAATCCGAGGGCCTAACCCGCATAATTTAGCGTTGTTTTCCTGGGCTCCTTCGATTTCGGAGGGGGTCAGACCGCCTTCTGGGCCAAAGATCGCTAAAACTTTGCTACCAACGGGCAATTCGGTGATCACTTGCAGCAGCATCGCTGCTTCTCCTTGCTTGGCTGATTCTTCATAAGCCACTAGGACCGCATCGTACTGACTGAGGCTTTGCCAAAATGCTTTGGCGTTATCCAGCAGTGTGATGGCTGGTGCGATCTGCCGTTGGGATTGCTCCGCCGCTTCTTGGGCGATTTTTTGCAGCCGCTGCTGCTTTTTCTGTAACTTCTTTTGATCCCATTTCACGACCGAAGTTTGCGCAGGAAAACCGATAAAAGCTGCCGCCCCAAGTTCCGTGCCTTTTTGAACGATCAAGTCCAGCTTGTCACCTTTCGGGTAGCCGCTAGCGATCGTGACCTGCAGCGGCAATTCCTTGTCCTGCTGTTCTTTTTCGACTTCCTCTAAGTAAACCGTTTCTTCATCGGCCTCTTTGATCTTGGCGATGATCGCCAAATGATCCTCAAAAACTAAACCGACTTTCGTGCCGGGAGTCATGCGCATCACTCGGATCATATGGTGGAAGGGTTCTCCCGAAACGGCAAACACCGCTTTTGCTTCATAAGGCTCCTGTAAAAAATATCGCTGCATCTTACTCTACCTCTGGTTTTTTAAAGGCGATCGCATACCAGTCTTTTTGATTGAACAATTGATCGATCTCAAAGCCTTGTGCGATCATGGCATCGATCACTAATTGTTTTTTCGTCTCAATGATCCCAGAAACGATCAAGGTGCCCTCTTGCTTCAATAAACGCCATGCATCAGGGATCATCAATAAAATGATATCCGCTAAAATATTGGCAACGATAAGATCAGCAGGGACCGTCACCCCTTGCAAAAGGTCATTGGCTTGCACGGTCACATCGTGAGCAATGGGGTTCATCGCCATATTTTCTTGGGCGGACCTCACAGCGACTTCATCTAGATCATAAGCAAACACGTCTTTGGCACCTAAATATTTGCTGGCGATACTTAACACCCCTGAGCCCGTCCCGACATCTAAGACGGTTTCACCGCCCCGCAAGTAGACTTCTAGGGCTTGTAATGTCAAGCGTGTCGTAGGATGCGTGCCGGTCCCAAAAGCCATTCCCGGATCAAGGGTGATGATCTTTTCATCTTCTTGCAGCGGTTGATAGTTTTCCCAGCTTGGCACGATCGTCAGATAGCGGGAGATACGGACTGGATGGTAATATTTTTTCCAGGCCGTCGCCCATGCTTCTTCCACGACCTCGCTCGTTGTGATGGTGTTTTTGCCGATTGCCAAACCATACTCCGGCAGACGGTCGATGGCTGCTTTGATCGTCGGCAGCACTTCTGGCAAAAAAATCGTCTCTGGGAAATAGGCACTGACTTGCGCGCCTTCTTCTAAGGTCGTATAGGTTTCTTTATCCAAAATTTCGCCATACGCATCGCTTTTAAAATTTTCGATATCTAAAACGTCCTCGATCGCTACCCCACTTGCTCCGTGTTCCATTAAAATATTGGCGACTGCTTCCACTGCTTCGCTAGCTGTCGCTACGGTTACTTCATTCCATTTCATGTTCGTTCTCCTTAGTAACTAGGGTACGGGATAATGGTTTCCCCAGCCCCGGCTTGATAGTTCGTCATTTTCTCCACAAATGCTTCTTCGTTGAATCGCAATTCAAAGATCGCTTCTTCACTGTCATCGTTCAAGAAATCGAGCAGATCGCTTTGGCCTTCTTCTAAGATTTCTTGAATGTAATCAACCAATCCGTCTAACAACGCTTTTTGGACCCCTTTTTTTCCTGCATAAGGAATCGTCGCTAAATAATCTTCTTCATCAAACGTTGATTTTTGTGGATCATACAACAAAATCCCATCTTCAAATTCAATGATCGCTTCCTCTGATGCCACACCTTGCGCGTCGTCGATTTGGACTTGTTGAGGATTTTCGGCAAACAAGCGCAACACCAATTCGATGGTATGATTTTTGGCATCCCAATCGATCGCCACATCATAATCGGAGATTTTTTTCGTTAATCGCTGATCTAAGTAAGTCAATATCGTTTCTTTCGCCATCACTATTCCTTCTTTCTAGCCAGCCATGATCTTGCTGAACAGCGGCTTTTCGTATATTTGTTAAATAAGGATTACCAGCTACCGCAAATCGAAGCGGCATCTGAGTCCACTCCCCTTTGTTCGGGATACCAATTCGGGGCAATGCCAAAATTCCTTTTGGGGTACGTCGGCGCTCAGGAACCAAATGCAGCGGACTCGTAAAAACCGATTCTCCGTAAAGCTCAGCTGGGATCTGTAGTGCCTGTACTAGTTTCCCGGGGCCATTGGCTACATCCGGTCCCGTTTTTTGTCGCTGTTGTTCCATCAAGTCAATCCCATCCACCGGTTCTAGCCCGCGAATCATGATTCCTTGCGGGATGCCTTTTGGTTGCGTAATAAAGTTGACGATTCGATGCGTATGCATCGTATATAAATAAATCGTGCCGGGTTCCTGATACATCGCCCGAACCCTAGGTGTGTTTCGCATGCCCACACTATGAGCCGCCAGATCATCGGGACCTAGATATGCTTCACAATCCACGATATACCCACCTAATTTTCCGTTTGGGGTCTCATGTTCCAAATACATCCCTAATAAGGCACGCGCGATGGTCGTTGTCGGCTGTGTCGCAAAAAGTGCCATTAATTCATCCATTCTCATCACCCTCTTTATTCTACACAATTCTCGGTCAACTTACTATCTTTGACTACAGAGTTGCGGTGATCTCAACGATTTCTTTTCAACGAACCTGTTTTTTGCTGACTGAGTGGAAAATACGCGCCCTTTTGTTTTCGTAAGGACGCAAATCAGCTTGTTTATGAGAATGTACGTTCTTATGTTATACTTACAGGAAAAGGAGAGGATCGTTTTATGCAGCAGCCACTTGCTTATCGAATGCGACCACGGAACTTAGATGAAGTCGTCGGACAGCAGCATTTGGTTGGCCCGGGGAAAATCATTCGCCGAATGGTCGAAGCCAAAATGCTTTCTTCGATGATCCTATACGGACCGCCGGGAACCGGAAAAACCAGCATTGCCAGTGCGATTGCCGGCTCGACACGCTATGCGTTTCGCATGCTGAACGCCGCCACAGATACAAAAAAAGACCTGCAAATCGTGGCAGAGGAAGCCAAAATGAGCGGTACTGTCATTTTATTGCTTGATGAAGTCCATCGACTAGACAAGACAAAACAAGACTTTTTACTGCCCCATTTAGAAAGCGGCAAGATTATTATGATCGGTGCCACGACGGAAAATCCCTACATTACGATCAATCCAGCGATTCGCAGTCGGACACAGATTTTTGAAGTCAAACCGCTCCAAGAAGAAGATATTTTGACCGCCATTGATCAAGCTTTAGCAGATGAAACTCGCGGACTTGGATCAGAAACCATCGTATTGACCGATGATGCCCGCTTGCATCTCTCGCGAGCGACCAACGGTGATTTACGAAGCGCCCTCAATGGCTTAGAACTCGCTGCCCGTTCCACACCAAAAGGACCAGACGGCATTATTCATTTGACCTTAGCGATCATCGAAGAGTGCGTACAGCGCAAAGCATTGACCCATGATAAAGATGGGGATGCGCACTATGATGTGATCTCTGCTTTTCAAAAATCGATTCGCGGCAGCGATGTGGATGGTGCGCTGCATTACTTAGGTCGTTTAGTAGAGGCAGGCGATTTGGCGATCATTTGTCGGCGCTTGATGGTCATCGGTTATGAAGACATCGGTTTAGCTAACCCAGCAGCCGCTGCTCGAACCGTCAATGCTGTGTTAGCCGCTGAACGTTTGGGCTTGCCGGAAGCTCGGATCCCTTTGGCCGATACGGTGGTCGATCTATGTTTGTCACCAAAATCCAACTCGGCCTACATGGCATTGGATGCAGCGATCGCAGATATTCGTAGCGGTAAAGCTGGCGATGTCCCGGATCATTTACGAGACAGTCATTACAAAGGCGCCGAAAGCTTGAATCGAGGAGTTGGCTATCAATACCCACATAATTTTGATGATGCATGGGTCGATCAGCAATATTTACCTGATAAGCTAAAAGGTACCCACTATTATCAACCGAAAGCCACCGGTAAATATGAGCAAGCGTTGGGCCAACGGTACCAACAATTGCAGCAACGAAAGAAAAAAAACTAGGTGCTTAGAAAAAATAGTGACTTTTTGGTATCGTTTTCAAACAACTTTATTGCACCTTCGTCATTCCTATGCTACTATAAGGGTGGGAATTCTGTGATGTACGAGTTGTCCCTTTTGTGTGTTGACCGAACATTTTTATTGATATCTTGGGATCCGTCTTGTGTCAATGCTGGTAACATGCCTTTTCCTTTGGTAGTTCGAAGCTTAGACCGTGGAACCCACCTGCTAGAATTTGCGGGATCAATACTATGGGAAAAAGAACGGCATCAACGGATATTACCCATTCTTTTTAGAATGTGCCATCTGTTTTTAACAGATGGCTTTTTTGCGTTTTCTAGCCGTTAGAAACCGTGCAACGTCCTCCATCTGATATCAAAGTAAGGGTGGCTTTTGCTATTCTTTCTAGGGTTCGCTATACTAAACCTATCAACTTAGAATAGGATGGCGTATGTTTATGATTCTTCTATTATTTACGATCGTGGCACTCGTATTATTCGGCACCAGTTATTTGCTTTATGCCAAACAAGCGATTTTTTTCACTTTGATCCCTACTACTGAGGCGAATAAAGTCTTCTTAAAAACCTATAGCCTCATTCATTTCCTTTTAGGCGTAGTGGCATTGGTTGTGGGCTTTGTCGATAGAGAGCTGATTGCCTTGTTTTATTTGGCGTTGTTGTTGCTCTCTTCCGCTTCATTCAGCATCTTGCTGGCACAAAAAATGAAAAAAAAGGAAGATTAGGTTTTCTTTTTCCAGAAAAAAGCATTACAATAAAAATAGAAGATAACAGATGGGAGTGTTTCTTATGTTACAACAATATCAACGAATCATGGTAGCCGTCGATGGGTCTAGCGAGTCAGAATTAGCCTTCAAAAAAGCCGTGAATGTGGCACAGCGGAATGATTCTGAATTAGTTTTAGCACATGTGATCGACACTCGGGCCTTTCAAACCGTTTCTTCTTTTGACGGCATGCTTGCTGAGCAAGCAACCGAAATGGCCAAACAAACTTTGAAAGACTATGAGGATTATGCCCGCAAACACCAAGTAACTGCAGTCAAAACAGTGATTGAATACGGCTCGCCAAAACCAATCATTGCCAAACAATTGCCCGAAGATCACAACATCGATTTGATTATGATCGGTGCCACTGGTTTAAATGCCGTGGAACGAATCTTTATCGGTTCCGTGTCTGAGTATGTCATTCGCCATGCTGGCTGTGATGTGTTAGTTGTGCGGACAGATCTAGAAAACAAATTACCAGAAAAAGACCACACCAAAGCTTGATAGCTAGACGACCTGCCGACGAACGGCAGGTTTTTTTGTGCAAAAAAAACCGTGACAAAAGCAAAAGAGTCAACGAGCACTTAGGTCTCATTGGTCTTTTTGCCTTTGGTCACAGCTCTTTGACAAGTCGGTTATCCAAACTTGTACAGCAAAAAATGAAAGCAAAGTAATAGGTACTCCTATCTAACCATGTTTCCTTTTGATTGTAAATAGTTTTTCTGAATTTTCTGAATAAATAGTTAATTTATCCATCCTTAAATAAAAAAAAGCAAAGCGTCGCTTCCCTTAGGAAAAACGACGCCAAAATCTATGGTCATAGTGGGCTATCCAAAGGACGCTGGTCAAGAGGATCACAAAGAAAACCGGACCATTCAATAACAAAAAATCAATCGAAGTCGCAGCAAAGCCATAAAGGATGATAACAATGACGGAAAGAAATAGCGTTGCGACTGTTCCAATGGCTAACCCAAGACTCCCCGCCCCTCTCGTAAACAATTGACTGATATTGGTCCAATCCAAAAGCAGCAATCGATAATCACGAGCAAAATATTTCAAGCACAAAAGAAAACTGCTCCAAAGTGCTCCTACTAGGAAAGAGATAGCCAAAATCAGCGGCATTTTGAATAAAAGCACTGCTGCCAGCACGATGACTGCCGTTAAGCTCAGCTGCAAAACGACGCCAAAGCGGAATTTTTCCCGCAAGTAGCGCTTCATCGATAACGGCAAGGAGCGGACAAACAAGAAATTCTCCTGATCCAATGAAATCAAATTACTGATAAAAGAAGTCGGGTTGACCATCAGTGCCGCCAAGGCGATCCCCGCCACGAAAACAACACCGATAAATCGCTCATCCAATTCACTTAACTGAACCGCCCCAGTAAACACAAAGGACACTAAAAAAATGATGGGCATCAGTAACGAGGAAGAAAAGACTTGCATGATCAAATTCGGATCACGGATCAACTGCGAATTGTAATTAAACAACAGCTGGCCCAAACCTTGATTGGGTTTATGCTTCCGACGAACACTCCCTTGGTTAGGCGCCGCGGCTGCCACTTGCTCATAAAACTTCGGCAAGATCAATCGATAGAGGGCAAAAAGCAGCACGCCTGCTGTGGCGATGATCCCTAGCAAGCTAAGCAAACCGGTCGTTTGAAACGGTGCCACCATCACATAATAAAAAGGCAATAAAAAGCTGATCGCTCCCCGGTCTACCACGTCTGTCTCATAAGTATTCACCTGATTCATCATTAAGACCCCGATCACAACAACCAGCATCGTCACACCTAGCAATAAACTAGTGACCAATTTTTTATGCTTCAAGAAAAACTTGGTGCGGGTCAGGCTGAAGACGATCAAGCTGCAAATGCTGAAGATCAAGACTAAAAACAAGCCGAACAGCAAGAACGCCCATAAGATCGTCAGCAAGAAAAAGACGTTTGCCCGAATCCCTGTCAGGAGAAATAAGACCAACAAAGGAAAAATAAACGGCGCAACGGTAAGAAATACCACCACGATCTTTGCCAGAAAAATTTCACTCTGTCGAAAGGGCAGCGGCAAATACGATGGCAGATCTTGACTTTCGAAGAAGACATTGTAAATGGACGAAATCCCTTGGGAAAAGCCTAAGATTCCGAACAAAGCGACATAATAGGTAAAAAAGCCCGGCATCTGACTAAAATCCAATGTGATCATCGTCAAACCATAGACTAGCAGAAACACCACTCCAGAAAGCGCATATTGAAACAACAAATAACTGGTCAAGGTCGAACCAGCCTTGCCTTTTTTGCGGGCTTTGTCTGTTAGTTGGGGATTGGCATACCGCAAATTAACGGAGGTCAGCGTCAGAAATTGTTGTTTTCGCATCTACGCTTCCTCCGCTTCTGCAAGAATCGCTTCTTCTTGACTTCTCCCAGTCATTTGCAGATAGATTGTTTCCAAAGAAAGCGACGGATGCTGTGCCAGCAAATCTGCCACTGAGCCATTGTACAGCAGCTCACCTTTTTTCAAAATCGCTAATTGATCACACAACTGCTGGGCGGTGTCTAAGACGTGGGTAGAAAAAATCACGGTCTTACCCTTGGCAGCATGCTGTTTCATCATTTCTTTTAAATCATACGCTGCTTGGGGATCTAAGCCTTGCAATGGTTCGTCCAAGATCCAAATGTCCGGATCGGGGATCAATGCCCCAATCAGCAGCGTTTTTTGCCGCATTCCATGGGAAAAGCTAGCGATGGTCTCTTCTTCATGAGACAGCATATCAAACAAGCGCCCTAATTTTTGCAAACGCTCGGCCTTTTCCGCTGCTGGTACTTCATACGCTGCTGCAATCAAGTCCCAATATTCCCCAGCCGTCAGCTGTAAAAACAAATCTGGCGTGTCCGGCACATAGGCAATTTGTTTTTTTATCGCTTCCCGATGTTCCACGAGGGATTGACCGTCAAAAAAAATTTCCCCACTCGTCGGTTGTAAAATACTAACTAAGCTTTTGATCGTTGTCGACTTCCCTGCCCCGTTGTGTCCCAGAAAGCCAAAGATCTCCCCTTGACGAATCGTCAGGGAAAGATCAGACAATGCTTTTTTTGGTCCATATTGTTTCGTCAGATTCTTGATCTCAATCATTTTCCTGCCTCCTTATTCCATACCTATTGTTATCTTACGCTGAAACGTAGTAAAAGAAAAATGTTTATTGCCATTTTTATCAAATCAATTGACAGGAGCTGCAAAAACAAAGATAATAAGAGCACTTTAGGGGAGTAGCACATGGATCGTTCCATGATCTTAGATCAACAGCAAGCGGGAATCCGCTGGTTTAAGATGTTTCTTGCAAGACCTAAGTGGCAAGGGGCCGCTTAGGTCTTTTTGCAGTTTAAAATGGAGGGAAAACAGTCAATGAGTTCAAGTAAAATGAAAAAAGTGACCGCCGGCGGACTTTTAGTCGCCATGGGGGTGGTCTACGGTGATATCGGTACGAGCCCACTTTACGTAATGAAAGCCCTGGTGGAGGATAATGGCGGACTACGCACCTTAACGCCCGACTTTATCTTAGGCAGCGTCTCGCTCGTCTTTTGGACGCTGACCTTGTTAACGACGATCAAGTACGTCTTGATCGCATTAAACGCGGATAACCATGGAGAAGGCGGGATTTTTTCCCTTTATACCTTAGTTCGTAAAAACAGCCGCTACTTGATTATTCCAGCGATCATCGGGGGCGCAGCCCTGCTAGCAGATGGGGTATTGACGCCTGCCGTGACCGTAACCACTGCCATCGAAGGATTACGGGGAATTCCAGCCTTTTTTGATCGCTTCGGCAATGACCAATCGATCATCGTCGGCATCACCTTAGCAATCTTATTGGTCCTCTTTGCCCTGCAGCGCTTTGGGACTGAGTTTGTCGGCAAAGCCTTCGGACCGATCATGCTAGGCTGGTTCACCTTCTTGGGCATCGTCGGTGTGATGAACTTTGCCGGTGACCTTTCGGTGATTCGGGCCCTTGATCCCCGGTATGCGATCAATCTGCTCTTTAGTCCCGATAACAGCGCTGGTCTCTTTATTCTCGGCAATATCTTTTTGGCGACTACTGGTGCGGAAGCCCTCTACTCGGACTTAGGTCATGTGGGTAAGAAAAACATTTATGCTAGCTGGCCCTATATCAAAATCTGCTTGATGCTGAATTACTTTGGTCAAGCGGCGTGGCTGCTGCAAGTCTATCAAAACCCGACTTATCAAGAAATCGAAAACTTGAACCCATTTTTCCAAGCGTTGCCGCAAGGGTGGACAGTCTTTGGTGTCAGCTTCGCCACACTCGCTGCCATCATTGCTTCGCAAGCTCTGCTGTCTGGCTCCTTTACCTTGGTTTCTGAAGCCATCAAGTTGAAACTATTGCCGCGGATGCAAATCATCTATCCGGGGGCGTCTATCGGGCAAATGTATATTCCTGCCTTGAACACCTTGCTGTGGATCGCCTGTTCCGGCGTAGTCTTATTCTTCCAGACCTCTACTCGGATGGAAGCCGCTTATGGATTGGCCATTACGGTAACGATGTTGATGACCACTATTTTGCTGTATTTCTACTTGCACCAAAACAAGAAGACCCGTTTCTTGGCACCGTTCATCACGCTCTTTTTTGCAGCGATCGAAGGCATTTTCTTTATCTCTAGTGCGACGAAATTTTTCCATGGCGGTTACGTTGCCATCTTATTAGCCAGCGTGATCATCGGTGTGATGCTGATTTGGGAATGGGGCAATCGTATTCAAGAAAATGCTGCCGAAGAAGTTGCACTTTCTACCTACATCCCTCAATTGAAACAGTTGCGGGAAGATGATTCTTTGCCATTATCTCAGACGAACGTCGTCTTCATGGTTCCTAAACTGCAAGACGATCAGATCGGTCAGCAGTTCATCTATTCCATTTTAGACAAACGGCCGAAGCGTGCCAAAGTGTATTGGTTCGTCAATGTGGAAGTCACCGATGAACCTTATACGAAAAAATATGAAGTTTCGATGGCAGATACCGATTTTATCGTTAAACTAAAGCTTTATCTCGGCTTTCGGGTGCCGCAAGAAGTCAATCTCTACATTCGCCAAATCATTCAAGAATTGATGAAAGATGGTCGCTTGCCGCTGCAGCCGCAACGCTATTCCTTAACGCCTGGACGCAATGTGGGTGATTTCCAATTCGTGATGATCGAAGAAGAGCTGTCGAATGCAACTGCATTAAGCAAATGGCAGAAGCAAGTCATGCAGACGAAGCTTTTTATCAAACGCCATACTATTTCACCTGAACGCTGGTTCGGCTTAGAATACAGCGATGTGGTTCATGAGACCGTTCCTTTGGTCATCGGTCAGATGAAAGAAAGCTCTCTGACAGAATTACGCATCGAGGAACGCTAAGAAACCGCCAGTACTGGTTGAACTTTCTGATACTTTCAGGTACACTGAAAAGACAAAGACACAAAGGAGGGAAAACGACCATGATGCGCATGACTAAAATAACAAGTAATGAAAATTACCAACGATACCATATCGCATTTAGCCATGCAATTGGTTTTACAGTTGCTGTTGACGGGACGAGTCTGTCCAAAACAGTTAAATTTACGTAAAATCAATGGCCATCTCAAGGTATTTTTCTCAAAAAAATCTGAGTTTAAATAACACTGGCCATGGATATCCATGGCCTTTTTGAGTGGTCTCAAGGAGAGAGATCATGATCATACAAGCAATTGCTATTAAAAAAACCATCGGCGGGAATCCGTTATTTGAGGAGTTATCCTGCCAAATCGAAGCTGGGGAAAAAATTGCCCTAGTCGGCATCAACGGAACGGGCAAATCAACCTTTTTACAAATCTTGACTGGCAGTGAAGGTGTCGATAGCGGCGTTATCAGCCGCCAAAAAGGCTTGAGGATCGGGACGGTCGAGCAAGAGCTGACAGTTTCTGAAGCAACCGTTACCCACTACCTGCTCCATTCTGCAGCTAACATTCAAGAACTCAAACAGCAAATGAGCCATTACGAAGCCTTGATGGCAGAACCCGATACTGATTTAGAGAAGTGTCTGATCCGTTATGGCGAGCTGCAGCAGCGCTTTGAAGAGCTGGGCGGTTATGGATTAGAAGACCGAATTTCCGCGATCTTACAAGGGTTAGGAATTCCCCATCGGCAGGACGCACGGTTAACAGACCTTAGCGGGGGTGAACGGGTCAAAGTCGCTTTAGCCAAAGTGTTAGTCACCGATGCTGCCTTGCTGTTACTGGATGAACCAACCAATCACTTGGATCTTTCAAGTATCCGCTGGTTGGAAAATTATTTACAGAATACGAAAAAAGCGGTTCTAGTCGTTTCTCACGATCGACACTTTCTCGATCAAGTCACCACCAAGACCTGGGAACTGGAAGAAGGCGCCCTGATTGAGTATCCTGGGAACTATAGCCGATTTCGTGTCTTGAAAGAAGCTCGCTTGGCGGAGCTGACCAAAAATTACGAACTGCAGCAAAAAGAAGTCCAGCGACTGAAAGTCATGATTCGTCGATTTCGTCAGTGGGGCCATGAAGGAGACAATGAATCCTTCTTCAAAAAAGCCAAAGAATTGGAACGCCGCCTAGCGAAACTTACACTGGTCAAACCGCCAGCGCCCCCGAAAAATCGGCTGCAAGGCTTGGCAAATGGCGGAAAATCAGGTAAAGAGGTGTTCATCGTTCGCGACTTGCACCAGCAATATGCCGATCAGCTCCTATTCAAAGACAGCAGTTTTGCAATCTACCGTGGGGAGCATCTAGCCATCATCGGCGACAATGGTACCGGAAAATCAACCTTACTCACATTACTTCTCGGTGAGGAGCTTCCTAGCGGCGGCACTATCAAGCGCGGCAGCAGCTTACAAATCGGCTATTTGCCCCAACAGCTACAGTTTGCCGATCCTGAGAGCCGCTTGTTGGCCTACGTACAGACGTTGACAGGAAACGAAGAGGCTGCTCGTCGGCAATTGGCCAAAAGTGGGTTTTATCAAAGTGATGTGGCCAAACGAATCAAAGATTTATCTGGTGGTGAAAAAATCCGTTTGGCGTTACTGAAACTCTTTTTAGAAAAAATCAACGTCCTGATTTTGGATGAACCAACCAATCACCTCGACAGCTATGCCCGAGAAGAAATTGAAGAAATGCTGCAAGATTATCAAGGGACCCTGCTGGCAGTCAGCCATGACCGCTACTTTTTGCAGCAGCACTTCCAAGAAGCCCTGGTCATTGCACAGCAGCAGATCACACGCCAGCCACTAAGCCCATTGATTGACTAAGACATTGATTCGCAACAAAAAAACTTGATTTTCCTACAGTAAGCATGGGTTGTTCAATCCATGCATAGGCGGAAAATCAAGTTTTTATTTTTTGATCAATGAATGTTGCCGATCAAGTTGCGGATCGGTTTTCTAGCTAAATACAAGATGATGCCGACAACAACGGCTACTCCGCCGACGATGCCATAGTACATCCCTTCTGTTTGTGGTGTATAGAACCGAGCGATTTGCGCATTGATGGCTTGTGAAGAAGCGTCTGCTAACAACCAAATCGCCAAGGTTTGTGCTTCGAAAGCTTTCGGCGCTAGTTTGGTCGTCACCGACAAGCCCACAGGTGAAAGACACATTTCCCCCGCAATCATAATGAAGAAGCTCAATACCAACCATAATGGGCTGACCCGTTCTTCTACTCCAAACAAGAGGCTTGGCAGCATTAGCAATAGAAAGGACAAACCGGCTAAGACCAAACCAATGGCAAACTTCACTTCTGTCCGGGGTTGACGAGAACCTAGTTTGGTCCACAACCAGACAAAGACAGGTGTCAGTAAGACGACAAAAAGTGGATTTAAGGTTTGATACAAACTTGCTGGAATATTGATGCCGAATAACGTTGATTGCGTACGGTCAGCGGCAAACAATGCCAAGATCGATGAGCCTTGTTCTTCTAAGGACCAAAAGACGATCGCTGACAAGAACAGCGGAATGTAGGCCAACACTTTTTTCTTTTCATCTGGTGTGACATCTTTCGAACGCAGCATTTTGGTAAAGTAGTAGATCGGCAAGAAAATACCTAGAACACTGATGAAGTTGATGAAGAAATCAACCGTCAGATGGCCCGTTGCAGCAGCTGCGCCAAACAACACTGCCAATGCGAGAAGAACCAGAACGACTGCTCGGAAGAAGGTTTTCTTTTCGGCTGCCGATAAGGGATTCGTTGGCGCGATCGCTACACTTTTCAACGTGGTTTTTCCTTGCACATAATACTGCACCAAACCGATAAACATCCCGATAGCAGCAATCGAAAAGCCTAAGTGGTAGTTGACCTCTTGTCCTAAGATCCCGACGATGATCGGTGCTAACAAGCCACCGATATTGATCCCCATGTAGAAAATTGAGAAACCAGCATCCCGACGGATATCGTCTTTGCTGTACAAATGCCCCACCATACCCGACACGTTGGATTTCAATAGTCCGGTTCCGATGACGATCAGCATCATGGACACAAACAACGCTGGAATCCCTAAAGGTGTTGCCAAGACGATGTGTCCTAACATGATCAAGATCCCACCATAAAAGACGGATTTATTTGATCCTAAAAGACGGTCCGAGATCCAACCGCCAACAATACTTGACATATACACTAAGGAACCGTAAATCGACATGATCGCCACAGCCGTTCCTTTTGGCAACCCTAAGCCGCCGTTGGCAACTGCATCGTACATGAAGTACACCAAAATCGCCCGCATACCATAATAACTGAATCGTTCCCACATTTCCGTGAAGAATAACGTCGACAGCCCTCGCGGCTGACCTAAGAATGTTTTTTCTTTTTCCATATGTAATGGCCCCTTATAAAAATTAATGAAAATAAAATAGCGGAATTTTTCTGAAAATTCACAAATGCCAGTTTATTCCCATTTGGCAACTTTTACAAGGGTATTTCCCTGAGAACATCTTGTAAAAAAGGAAGGAAATTTAAATTCAAATGAAAGCAAAATGAGAAGCCATCCACCTAGGTGCAGTATGAGCCAATTTTCATATGTATAATTATTAAATTTTCTGTTTAAAAAATTAGAAAATGGTCTTCACCAATTTTTCTCTCTAGTCCCGTTTTGCGGACTTTCCTACAAAAAAACACATGCAAGCATTTCTCTTGCATGTGTTTCAGCTTCTATTCTAAGAAATGTTTTCGCTTAGCCGCGTAAACGTTCCACATCACGAGCGATCATTAATTCTTCATCTGTTGGGATCAAAAGTACTTTGACTTTTGACTCTTCAGTTGAGATCACTAATTCTTCGCCGCGTTTTGCATTTTGATCGGCATCTAATTCGCAACCAAACCAAGTCATGCCTTTGATAACTTCGCTGCGGACGTGGGCATCATTTTCACCGATACCAGCAGTAAAGACGATCGCATCGACACCGTTCATGGTCGTTACATAGCCACCGATGTATTTACGGATGCGGTCAGTAAAGACGTCATAAGCAACTTTGACTTCTTCTTTGTCGTAGTTTGCTTCTAGATCGCGCATGTCGCTGGAAATACCAGTTAAGCCTAATAAACCAGATTTTTTGTTTAAAACATCCACCATTTCATCGATGTTCAAATCTAATTTTTCCATTAAGTAAGGCAAAACAGCAGGATCGATGTCACCAGAACGTGTTCCCATCGTTACACCAGCTAACGGCGTGAAGCCCATTGATGTATCTACTGATTTTCCGCCGTCAACTGCAGTGATCGACGCACCGTTCCCTAGATGGCAAGTGATGATTTTTAATTCTTCGATTGGTTTGCCTAACATTTCTGCCGCACGCTCAGAAACATAACGGTGGCTTGTACCGTGGAAGCCGTATTTACGTACTTTAAACTCGTTATAGTACTCTAATGGCAAGCTGTATAGGTAATTGTGTTTTGGCATCGTTGCATGGAAAGAAGTATCAAAAACAGCGACACTGATGATTTCAGGCAAGATTTTTTTGAAAGCAGTGATCCCCATCAAGTTTGCTGGGTTGTGTAATGGCGCAAATTCAGCCAATGCTTGGATGCGTTCCATCACTTCGTCTGTGATCACAACTGAATCAGGGAAATCTTCTCCGCCGTGAACGACGCGGTGACCGACGCCAGTGATTTCATCATAAGCACCTAAAATGTTTAATTCGATCAGTTGATCCAATAACATTTTTACAGCTACTTCGTGATCGTTGATATCGATGATTTGTTCGAATTTTTGATCTTCCCCATATTTGATGGTAAAGATAGAATCTTTCAAACCGATTCGTTCAACGATTCCTTTAGCGACAACTGTTTCCTCTGGCATTTGATATAATTGCCATTTTAAACTTGAACTTCCAGCATTGATTGCGATTGTTTTTGACATGATGATCTCCTTATCCGAATTATATTACAGATTTGCTGCTTTCCAAGCCGCAAATTGTTCAAAAAGTTTTGTGATGTTCTTTGGTTCTTTCAGTGAGGCTAGCTTGACCAGCAAGACTTCTTCTGCTTGTTTGCTTGTCCCTCCGTGGTTTTGTAAAAGCAATATACTTTTACGTGAATGTTCATTTTTAAAGAGTTCTTCAGGAAGCTGAATCATTCCTTGCAAATAAACCTTTTCTTTCAGCCATTTTTTCAAAAATTCACTCTGTTCCGTTTCCAAGAAATTGCTTGGTAGTAAGAACAAACCGTAACCGCCAGCTTTGACATAGTTCATCGCTTGTTCCATCAACAAATGATGGGCGTAACTGTGTCCTTCTGGAGCCGCCGTAATAAAGCTGCGGGCTTTGTCATCTTGTGGGTAATAGCCCACCGGTAGATCGCTGATCGCCAGATCCATCGGTTCGATCAAAAGCTCTTGCAAGCCATCTTGATGGAACAAATGCAAGGGCGCTTTGGTCCATTCGCCAGTTGCAGCTGCGATCGCCAACAAGGTTTCGTCAATATCCACACCGGTTCCTTCTACTGGACGCTTGGCTAATTGCAGATTCAGCAAGACTGTCAATAAGAGATTCCCCATGCCTACCGATAAATCAAGAAGTTTCACTGGTTGATCGGCACTACTCAACTGCTCGATCAAATAGACGAATAAAAACCCAAGACTATCTGGTGTCAGTTGGTGATTGGCCTGCAGGCGCTCCGTTTGGCTGCCTTTCAACAAAACCAACTGCGCAAGCTTGCGTTTTTCTTCTGCCGATAGTTCCATTGCTCGAATTTCTTGATAGATGGTTTCTAAACGAGCAGCAGTTGCTTCATCTGGTACCCCATCGATCACGCGAACTTGGTATTGATCAACAAAATTTTCGATCGTCTCTACGTAAGCATCAAAAAAAGACGTTTCCAATGCGTTTTGAAGCAGTTGGATCGCTTCAACGGTCAAATGAAAAGACGTTTCCATTTTTTCTGCGGACATCTTGCACCTCTTTTCAAAACTATAACAACATATATACCTGTTTAATTTTAGCCGATTCATCCAAAATAATCAATCGCTTTCGTTTAGAATAATTTGTGAAGCTGTAAACATTCTTTTTCTATTTCTGTATGAAAAAGGATGGTCGAAACAACCATCCTTTTCCTGTACTATTCTTCTTGGTCATCTGTGTCTATTTCAGGCTGCTCTTCAGGCAACAAAAAGGTAAAAGTAAATCGCCGACTTTTGACATAGCATTCGATCTGTAAGCTCTGTCCTTGCCGTTCATAAGTCAACTTTCCTACATTATAAAACCGTGTCCCTCGATCTTCCAACTCGTTTTGCAAGAATTCCGCATGGAAAAGTTCACTCATAATACGGGCTTCATAGGTTTCAATGGTTTTTGTATAAAAAAGGGCTGTTGTGCGGCTGTTTTCTAACACCAGCAATAACATCAAGCTCAACAGCTGCACAAACAACAATGCTGTGAGTAAAATACCGCCTTTATGCCGCCTCTTGTGAGTGTATTTTCCATTGTCCAATTTTCTGGTCTCCATTCTCAAAGGAAACGGTAAAGCGGATCGCTGCGCCAATTTTCTCAAAAGACACATCTGCCACTTCTGTCAACAACGGTTGATAGCCATTGTTGTCCCGTTTCCGCAACACGCGGTTGATGCGATCGATCGTTACCGAATTGTTTTGACTGCTTCGCAAATATAGCGTGTTCTCGCTGACTGATAGATAGACACAGGTACTTAATTCCCGTTCCAACTGAAACAAAAAAACATGCCATTCTTGATCTTTGCGAGCCATGATCTGCTGATTGACCGGTGCGAGGTGCTTGACGATCCCGCTTATCATCAATAAGCAGATCGCCAATACCCATAAAGACAACAGACACTCCAACAAAGTAAAGCCTTTACTCTTCATACACAATCTCCCAGAGCTGTTCGCCACTTTGGATGCGTGCCTGTTGATGCTGCGCTGCTTGCCAAAAGCGAACTTGATAGACCGTCTGACGCTGCGTCGTGTAGGTAATGGTTGACGCATCAAAGGAGTGGTTCTGGACTTCTTCATACAGCACCCGCAGCATTTGGGCTTTTTCCTGCAATGCCGCACTTTGCGTCAGTGAAGCGGTCTGCATCGCTAAAAACAATAACACACAGGTTGCCAACACCCCAAAGCCAATCAGGCTTTCTGCTAAGATGAACCCGCTATTCAACGATTTTTTCATAGCGTCCGCTCCCAAATAAAAACTTATAGCTGATGGTTTGCTTTTTCTCCTGCCAATAGAAAACGATCCTTCGCAGACTGCTATTGTTGCCGGACTGACTACTAAAAAGAATATCGGGAAACGCCTGCATCGCTAGTTGAGGAGGGACTTCGATCTTGGTGACCGGCTCAGTTGCAGCGCCATAAAATGAAACAGTTGGCGTTGGCGCTGCTTGATAAACGGCTCGGGTTTGTGTGTTATCGATGATGGCCGATTGCTGTATGGTATAGAGGCCTTTTTCTAAGCGTGCACAAAAGCCTAAGACTTCAGCAGATCGTTGATAGTACTCGATGGCCACGACGGGAAAAAAGAGAAACATACTACTGACCATGAGGACCAAAAGGCTTTCTATTAAAGTAAAACCAGCAAAAGAGCAACGTCGACAGCCCTTAGTCCCCTTGCTCATAAATCGCATATTGCTCCTCAGATACATACCCTTCAGCGATCAATTCTTCTCTCGAGGGCTCCCGATTTTCATTCAGACGAAAGAGTTCGATCTGGGTTTCCACCACTTTCACGATGGCCGCATTTCCTTTCTCATCAATGATTCCTCTTTGCTTGGCAAGATTTGGGACAAACAACAAAACCAAAATACTGATCACTAATAAAACAACCAACATTTCAACCAATGTAAAGCCTTTTTTGACACGCCAAATCCCCTGCTTGCGAGAAGATGCGACTTTCTTTTCTATCATTCGATCACTCCTTGGATATTTCCATAGATTGGTAAAAACATAGCGGCATAGATCCCAACGATCATTAAAGCAACCAACAAAAAAATCAGAGGCTGAACCCAGTGAATAGCTTTTTCGATTCGTTGAAACAAGCGATCCATCAATAATTGACTGTATAAAAAAAGCTCTTCTCCTAACTTTCCCCGTACTTCTCCTTGAAAGACGATCAAAGAAAATTCTGGTGTGAGAAACGAGAAATGACGAAGTTTTTCTGGGAGTTCTCCGCCAAGTGTCAAGGTCACTCGCAACTCTCGCGCTAATTCTTGGATCAAGGTAGCTTTATTGGTGTGCTCCATACACTCAATGATCTGTTGGATATCTAACCCTTGCTGAAACAACTTGCCCCATTCCAATGCGAAAAAACTCGTGTGATAACTCGTGTACAATGCTCCGAACAATGGCAGGTGGCTGAAGAATACAGCTTTTTGCAAGGCAGTGCGGCGGGCAAATACCCAGCGGCTGATCACAAAAAGCAGCACACTTACCAACAAGAAGAGGATAAGTACTGCTGGTGCCCAAGTGATGGCGCGAATGCCCCAATGACCTTCGTCGATCATGCCAGAGGCTAACAATTGAGGCATTAAAAAGCGATGCATGCCAAAGAGAGCCGCCACTAAAAAGACCAGTAGCAAAAGCGGATAGGCCGCTACTTTGTACAGCAGCTGTTTTTGCTTGTTGACCAATTTGTGGTAGTCGACCATCCGCCGCAAGGTCGTCGTGAGATTCCCATGACTTTCTGCTAAATAAAGCTGATTTTTTTCGGTAGCCGATAAAGACAACGGCGCTACTGCTGCTGCCAAGCTTTGCCCTTGGGCAAGATGGGCAATCAGCTGTTCGATCACAGGTTCAGAAAACTGGCGACTGCGCAGCAACACTTGGAGGCTTTCTTGTAGGGAAAAGCCACTCTCCAATAACACCGTGAAGGTGACCAAGAGGGCTTCAGTTGCACGGCGTGGTAGCTGGGGCTTCTTTTTCATAAACTTCATCGGTGATCCACCCACTTTCTTTCACTCGTTTTAATACGTGCTGCCACTGTTTTTCCACTTGCCCCTCATAAAAGTGATACGCCAGCAATCCATGGGGTTCGTTGACTTCATTCGGCAACAATCGCTGATAAACGATCCCTTGCAACGCGTGCGCCAGAAGATCGTCTGCCCCTAGCAATTCCAGCAGCCGTGTCTTGGTTTCTGCTACGCCTCGTGCATGGATCGTGGCAAATACTCGGTGACCTGTCAGAGCGGCTCGTACAGCGGCTTGCGCCGTCTCTTTGTTACGGATCTCGCCAATCAAAAGCAGGTCTGGACGATGCCGCAAAGACAAGCGAATCAATTCATCATAGTCTTGTCCGATTTTCAAATTGGTCTGCAGCTGCAAAAAATGCGGCTCTTCAATCTCCACAGGATCTTCGATGGTAATGACTTGTCCCTGGGTTGCCCGTGCTAATTGATACATGAGGGTCGATTTTCCTGAGCCAGTGGGGCCGGAAAATAAATATAAGCCTCTTTGTTTGGTTGTCTGTTGGATCTGCTGGACGTCTTCTGCAAAAAAATAGCGCAGATGCTCCTTGTTCAAAGGATAAAGAAACCGCATCACGAGACTTTCACGCCCTTGATAATCACCCACCGTTGAGATGCGCAACCGCTGTAGCTGATCGCCTAACAGATAGCTGACTGCGCCTAACTGAGCTTTGCGCCGTTCTCCCACCTCCATTCCTCCTAAAAATTTAAAGCGGGTGATCAGCTGCTGAGCTTCTTCGTTGGTCAGTACTTGATAGGTCTTTCTGAGATAGCTTTTACTGAAAATCACCTCCATCTGTGTACCGCTAGGCAAAATGGCCAGATCCTGCATGCGTTCTTGTCTTCCATAAAGAATCAACTCGTCTGAGAATGCTCGAATATCCACGACTTATCCCTCCTAAAAAGAAATACGCAAACGCTTTGAGAATAGAAAAAAAGATGAAGCAAATTTGCTTCATCTTTCATCATTCGTTTATTTCTGTGGTTCTTTTGCCACAAATTGGGCTTCCACCCGATAGATCCGCTGCCCGCGGCTGGAGAATTTTTCTTCATATTCAGTCATGATATTGTTCTCAAAGGAACTGTTATGCAAGTCCAACCAAACTTGTTTGATAATCATGCCGTATTGAGAAAAGCTCGCTAAGGAATACTCAAACAATCCTTGGTTATCCGTTTTGAAATGGATCTCGCCGTTGGGACGTAAAATCTGCTCGTCGACTGCTAAAAAGGCTTTGGAAGTCAAACGGCGCTTCTCATGCTTCTTCTTAGGCCATGGATCAGAAAAATTCAAATAGATCTGGTCTACTTCATTGTCAGCAAAATAGTTGGTCAATGCGGAACCATCGACATGCAGCAGCTGCAAGTTCGGGATCTCCTGCTCGATCATTTTATCTAATGCGATCGAAACGACACTAATCTGCATTTCCACGCCAATATAATTGATCTCGGGATGAGCTTTCGCCATTTCCGTAATAAATTGGCCTTTTCCCATTCCAATTTCGATATGCAGCGGGTGATCATTGCCAAAGCGTTCATGCCAACGCCCTTTCCATTCAGTAGGCTCTGCAACGACGTATTCTGGATGAGCGTCAATCAGCTCTTTTGCACCTGCACGTTTTCTTACTCTCATGTTTCTTCCTTTCCGAAAAAACAAGATGGAACCAAATTGCCTCGCTCCATCTTCTCTTCATTCACTATAAATTCGTTTTAATTGTAAAATCTCTGCATTCATGGCTTTGTAATCGCCTCGCAGATAATATTTTTTGACCTCTTGCAGCATACTCAACAATGCGTACCAATAAATCTTTTCGATCATTTCGCTGCTGCTGTGGATACCATAGCGCACGAGCCAATGAGACCAGCCAGATAATGGCACATAGTGACCTAAAATAGTGCCGATATCGATTGCCGGATCTGCAAACATCACGGAATCCCAATCGACTAAATACAAATAGTTTTGACAAACTAGCCAATTTCGATAATTGACATCGCCATGGACGACCGCGGCTTTCTGCTCGTCAAAAGCTGGAATATTGGTTTTTAAATACTCGGTAACCAAATGAATAAAACGGTTTTGGGCGACCGCAGAAGGCAGCTGATCCTGATAATCCATCAGCATCTGTTCAGGCGATCTGACTTGTCCGCCGATTTTGCTTAGCATCTGTGCCAACGTTTTTGAATGATGCAAGTGATACAACACATCAATGACATCATTTCTTTGGCCGATTTCATCGGGATCTAAGACCCGTCCATCCAGCCATTCTTGTGCGGAGAGCGTATCCCCATTTCCCGTCCGTTTCGTCCAGACGAGTTTGGGTGCAATGCCCTCTTTAGAGAGTGCCGCAAGCATCGGGGTCGTATTTCGTTTGATAAAGACTTTGTCGTTGTCCTTGAGCCCGATATAGGCTTTCCCGGTGTCGCCTTTGATTGGCCGCATACGCCAATCTTGATCCAAGCGAATATCCATCCTAGCTTCTCTCCTTATTTCGCAGTACCTCTTATTCTAGCTTCCTAATGGGTCGCCGTCAAGCGCATATGCGTTCGCTTTTTGTAAGAGAGGCCACTTGTGGATCAGGCGTGCATTTTCTTTAATCGCCCTGGCAAGTAGATGCCTAAAAAAAGACCCGCAAACCCTAAGAAGCCAAGAAACGCGATACCGCCTTGCCAAACAAAAGGCAAGCGCAAGCAACAGATCACGCCGAAAAGAACTGCGGTCACCAGTAAGAGTGCCCCAAGAATTTTTTTGATCGCTGCGGCTTTTTGTTTTTCTGGCACGGGATACAGATGTGTCAAAACCATGTATTGAAACTCATTGATCAAAGGAATCAGTTGGAAACCGATCAGATAAAGAAACAAGCAGCCGATCAGCAGACTGATCCAAAGCTCATCGACAAAGAATAAGACGAACCCACCAATCAAAGTCAAACGGACATAAAGCCCGCCATATTGCCCCCCACGGATCACTCGGCGCAAGTAAAGATAGAGGTACGTATTGCTGTGCACTGGTTTGATCTTTGCCAGCAGCCAGTCGAGGTATTTGCGCCGTTTGGCTTCCGTCGTGATTTGGGGAACATCTGTAAATAAGTTGATAAACCGATAGATACGCATTAAGCGCGACTGTTCGGCTTGGATCATATAGTCCCAATCCAAAAGCTGGCTATTGGATTTCAGTCCAAAGAGGAACCAGATTGCTTGGAAGATGCTGATCCCCAACCCTAGCCAAGGTGCTACATAAATACTGGCAAGTGTGGCAGCTAACGCACTTGCGAACCAGATGCCTCGCTGCTGTTTGACTTGCTGCTGAGTTTCTTGATACAAACGAATCCGTTGTAGTGAAAGATCCCCCAGTTTTAAGAGCCACATCATCCCTAAAAAGTATGGGAATGAGGCAAAGGTGCTGTTTGCTGTGACCACGACCAAAGGCATCGTTGCCCCTACGGTTAAAAATAAAACCCCAAAGGGCAGCCAGAGGGAATAACGTAACGCTTGGCTGAGATAACTTGTCATTTGTCCTTCTTTGGCTAACAGAAAAATCAAATCTGCCGGTTTCGTCAGTGTCGCTAAGCGTCCCAGCGGTAAAACAAAGAGCCAAACAGCGACCACGATGATGCCGCCTAATGGAAACGGCCGCGGCAATGTTTTTAGCAATTCAGAATAATAGAGCCCCAGACCTCCGACTAAGAAGGTGCTGATCAAAGCAAAATGATCATTGAAGACATAGCGCAAATAGCGTGTCATCTGTTTTTGATGCCGCTGTAAGCGTTGCGAGAAAAACTGCTTCATGCTTGACTCTCCTTTGTCAGTGCGAGGTACAGATCATCAAGGGAGGCTTCTGGTGCTTGAAATTGGCTTCTTAGTTCCGCCAATGTCCCTTGTGCGCGGATCTCACCGTTATGCAAGAGGATGAATTTGTCACAATACTTCTCTGCGGTTGCTAAAATGTGGGTGGACATCAAAATAGATGCCCCGGTTTGTTTCATCTCATTCATCAGTTCCAATAACGCATTGATCGCTAAAGGATCTAATCCTAGAAAGGGTTCATCAATGATGTAGACACTCGGCTCAATCAAAAAGGCACACAGTACCATAACTTTTTGTTTCATCCCTTTTGAAAAGTTTGCCGGGAACCAATCGAGTTTGTTTTCTAAGCGAAAGGTTTTTAGCAGGCGTTCTGCTCGCTTCATGGCTTCTTCTTGTGGAAGATCGTAGGCCATCGCCGTCACTTCAATGTGCTCTCTTAAGGTCAATTCTTCATATAAAGAAGGAGTTTCGGGGATATACCCGATTTGTTTGCGGTATTGCTCTGGGTTTTCTTTAAGGGTCAAGCCATCGATCGTGATGGTGCCGCTATGAGGTTGCAGTAAACCGATGATTTCTTTGATCGTCGTACTCTTCCCTGCCCCGTTCAAGCCGATCAAGCCAACGAGCTCCCCATCGCCGATCGTAAAATCAATATTTTTTAAGACTGGCAGCTGATTGTAGCCGCCTGTCACGTTTGCTACTTGTAAAGTCATTTTTTCCCTCCGATTCGCCTGATTATGGCTCTTTGTCAACGTAGGCTCTTTTTGTTCAATTCAGTCAGCTGGCAAAACAATTGTTTATTTTTCTTTATTCGTGACTTGCAGGATAAATTCATTTTCTCCCACTGTAATGATTTCTTGCGCTAGTTCTTGGCTGCCAAAGCGCTCTTGCCACGTTTGTGCTTCGCTGGCTGGAAAGACGACCATTTGGATGGCACCAGCGGCAAGACGGGTGGTAAAGGCTTGGACAGCGGCTGGTTCGGCATAAGAAACCAGGCTGATCCGCAGCTCTTCTTTTTGATACCCTTGATCTATTGCCCATGCTTCAACGGCTGCTTCCAATTCACTTTGCACCGCAGGGTCCATTGCTGTTTCAGTGACAATGGCGGCATTGACTACTTCTTCTTGCGGACGTGTCAGAGAATAAGTGATTGAACCAGCAAACACCACAAACAGCGTGATCGCGATCAACCACTCTTTATAGGCATAGGCTAAGTAGCGAAGCTTCGCTGAAGTCGTTGTTTTTTTCTGTAAGGTTTCTTTAATGATCGGTTTCATAGGTTCCTTCTTTCCAAATGATTTCTGATATTAAGTCTAGGGTTGTTGGAATCTAAATGCAAGCGTTTCTCGCTTGCTTTTCGCATTTCTTTAAAAAAGCGCCTTTGTTGAAGGAACAGTTGCCTTGTTCCGACTTTTTCAAAGAGGAAACCAGACGAAAAAAAGCAAAATATGGTAAAGTAGAGGTAATAGATCAAGGAGGTTTTTTACAATGGAAAATTGTATTTTTTGTAAAATCAATAATCGTGAGATTCCTAGCTACAAAGTCTACGAGGATGAGCAAGTCTATGCCTTTTTAGATATTTCCCAAGTCACCCCTGGTCATACATTGGTCATTCCCAAAACGCATGTGACGGATATTTTCGAGTACGATGAAACGTTGGCAGCAGCGGTTTTTGCCCGTATCCCTAAGATTGCTCGGGCGATCGAAAAAGCATTCCCTGAGATCGAAGGCTTAAATATCATCAACAACAATAAAGAATTGGCGTACCAATCCGTCTTCCATTCCCATGTCCATTTGATTCCTCGCTACAGCAAAGACGATGATTTCAAGATCCATTTTGGCAATCATGCAGAGAATTACACGGGGGAAGAGCTGGCGGCAATCGCCGAAAAAATTGGAAAGCAGGTGAACTAAATGATCGGTAATTTTCTTAAAGGACTTTTGTTCGGTTCCATCGCCGGCGGCTTAGGCGGTTTGCTTTTTGCACCAAAAAGCGGCAATGAAACCCGTGAAGAATTGATTCGCTATTTAGATGACACGACAGAAGCGACCTTAGAATTCAATGACAGTGTCAAACAGCTCAAAGATGCTGTGATGGTAACCCGCAAAACGATCGACGAAACGATCCCAGTTGTGACCGAATCTTTCACGAAAGATTTGGAAGCCTTCAAATTCCAAGCACAACCGCGCCTTGCTCGGATAAAAACCCAAATGGAACAATTGAATCAGCACATCACGACGATTCAAGCCCAAAGCGCCGAGGATGACAAACAAATCGAAAATTTGTAGTTTTTATGAATTTTGTTTGAAACATCCGCTGTTTTCTTTCCAACCATTTCTAGAAGTGGTATAGTAGGTGCAGTGATTATTATGAATCTTTTTAGAATTAGGAGTGCTTAAACGAATGAAGAAAAAATTAATTTTAGTAGCAGTCAGTGCAATGAGTCTTTTTGCATTAGCGGCTTGTGGTAACTCAAGTGAGGAAATCGCAACAATGAAGGGCGGTAAAATCACTGTTCAAGATTTTTATGACCAAGCAAAAACAAGTTCAGAAAATCAACAAGCGTTGCGTCAAATGATCGTCTTAAAAGTGTTTGATGAAAAATACGGTGATGACGTAACAGAAGAAATGATCGACGAACAATTCAATAATGTGGCTGAACAATATGGCGGCAGTGATTCCTTTGAATCAACATTGACTGCCTCTGGTTATACGGTGAAATCTTACCGTGCAGAATTGAAACAACAACTTGCGTTACGTGAAGGCTTAAAAGCCAACATGGATATCACTGATGAAGACATGAAAACTGCTTGGGATTCTTTCCACCCTGAAGTAGAAGCACAAATCATCAAAGTAGCAAGTGAAGATGATGCCAAAGACGTCTTAGAAGAAGCGAAAAAAGATGATGCAGACTTTGGCGAAATCGCTAAAGAAAAATCAACGGATGCGGCAACAAAAGAAGATGGCGGAACGATCAAATTCGATTCTACTTCATCAGCTATACCAAGTGAAGTAAAAACAGCCGCTTTTGATTTAAAAGATGGTGAAATCTCTGAAGTGATCTCTGCAACCAACACGTCAACTTACACGACGGAATACTATATTGTGAAAATGGTGAAAAACCAAGACAAAGGCAATGATATGGATAAATACAAAGATGAATTGACTGAAATTGCTCAAAACACTTTGTTGAATGATTCAACCTTTATGGCAGCAACGATCGGTCAAGAATTGCAAGCAGCTAATGTGAAAATGAAAGACTCTGACTTAGCAGACTTGCTTTCTGATTACATCACAGCGGCCGAAACAGAAGATTCAACTGCTGACTCTTCTGCTACCGATGCAACGGACAGCTCAGCGGCAGATTCTTCTGCTACTGATGCAACCGATGATTCTACTGCAACGAGTGAGAGTGCTACAGATTCTTCTGCTGAATAAACGAAAAAAGAAGTGCCGTCGTAGCGGCGCTTCTTTTTTTATGCTAATTAGGTTAATATTGCCGATTCAGCTACTTTTTCCAACATCTGAAAAACCACGCTAAGCAAGCCTAGCGTGGTTTTTGTTCTTTCCGTCATTCACTTTGGTTGATCGTGCTACAAGGTCACCGCTACACTTCTTTCGGTACATAAAAACTCCGATTGTCCATGCCAAAAATTCGGTCTGTGTATTGACCAGGTTCCGTTAAACGAATCGACGTCAGCATCATTTGCATGGAAGCATCCAAATTATCGATTTGATGGAGGATCTCCGCTTCCATTATGCGGGGGCGAACAGGTGACCCATATTCTAATAAGCCATGGTGGGCTAAAACCATATGCCGCAAAACAACGATATCTTCTTCTTTGTCATCAAATTTCAAAGCCATACAGGCTTGCGTGATTTCTTCATCCACTAAGACCAAATGCCCTACTAGATTCCCCGCCAAGGTATACTCTGTCGTCATCGGACCTGTCAACTCGATCACTTTTCCTAAATCATGCAAAATGATACCCGCATACAGTAGTGAAGCATTCAATTCAGGGTACTCTTTGACGATTGCTTTTCCTAACCGCAGCATAGTGGTCGTATGATACGCCAATCCACTGGCGAAGGCATGGTGATTGCGCTTCGCAGCTGGAAAGTCAAAGAATTCCTTTTTATACTTGTTCAGTAAGAAACGGACGATTCGATTCCAGTGAGGATTCGTGATCTCAAACAAGGTTTGACTGATTTCTTCTTCCATCTCTTCTTTTCGCAAGGGTGCTTTTTCCATGTATTGGCTTGGTTCATGGGGCTCTTCCGGTTTCGCTAAACGCAAATGCATGATTTTGACTTGCGGATTGCCTTGGTAGACCTCCCGTTTTCCATCTAGCAGTACTACTTTCCCGGGTTCAAAACGGGCGATTTCTTCATCTGATGCATCCCAGAACTTTCCGTCGATCGTGCCGGATGTATCTTGAAAGGTGAAGGCAATAAATTTTTTGCCGTTTTTCGCGATCCGCACATCGGCATTCTTGATCAGCAAGAAAAGTTGAAACGTTTCATCAACAGTTAATTCACGAATTTTTTTCATGGGCTTATTTGGCCGATCAGCCAAATCTTTCACTTCCTTTACTCAGATCCTGGATAGGCTGCTGGTACTTCTGATAATAGCTTACCATTTCTTGGTCAGAAGACAAACAAATTACTTGATAACTTTGCCCAAACTCTTTTAACAGTGCGGCAAACCGTTCCTTACGAACACTATCATAATGCAGCCAACCATCATCAATAATGATTGGACACAATGGGTGATTTTTTTGCAGTGCTAGATAACCGAAGCGTAACGCCATGATTAACTGATCCTTCGTGCCTGTGGACAGGTCGATGATCG
This sequence comes from Enterococcus sp. AZ095a, assembly GCF_050546735.1. NCBI lineage: Bacteria > Bacillati > Bacillota > Bacilli > Lactobacillales > Enterococcaceae > Enterococcus > Enterococcus sp. AZ095a. The sequence continues at coordinate 3,227,656 of NZ_CP172953.1, forward strand.
AAAACGTCTCGCTGGCATTTGCCGCTACCAACAAGCCATTTTCCAAAAGAATCTTTTGATAACGTCCGTTTGATAGCTGTTCAAAATAGGTTGAAGCAGCCGACAATAGCTGCGGCAATTGCTGTTCTGACAACTCGGTCGTGACATCCGTTAAAATCGAAGCCGCCAACTGACGACTCCCCCATGCCACAGCAAGTTCTTCAATGACCGCCTTTAGCTCACTTTCTTCTTGATAAAGCTGATTCAAGGTGCCATTTTTTTGACTAGCTGCTGCTTCTAATTCCAAACGCTGTTTTTGCTCCGTCAACTGCTGTATTTGTGCCTGAAGCTGTGTTTGCTGCTGCTTGATCTGGTCTTTTTGCTGCAGCAATTCTGCTTGTGTCACTGGTTTAGGATAAATCGGTGTTAACATCACCGCCAATTCTTCTGATCGCTGCTGCGTGCGTTGCGCCGCTTCCCATTGCTTCAACCAGAGGCTGATTTCTGCAGGGTGATCTAAGCCTTGTTGCTGCAAGAGATCACTGGCCTGGGAAAGCAGCTGGTCGCGTTCATTGCGGGTGCGGGTCAATTGTTGGGCCAGCAGCGTGCTAGGTTGTTGCAGTCGTGAAAGCTTGATTGTTTGCATCTCTTCATTAAACCTCTGCAAGATCGCTGCTTTTTCTAACAAGGTTTTGTTTTGCAACGGCAGCCACTCAGCATAAGGTCGGAACTGCTCGTCAAAGGGGGCCAGTTCTTCTGCGACGGCTTGCCGTTCTTGATAGGCTTGTTTGCGCTGCTGTGAGTAGGCTTGATAGCTAGCAACATCTTCATCATAGGCTAATAAATACGACTGCCAGCTTTCCACCGGCAAATCACCAAAAAAGGGGGCTAAGGCTTGGTGAGCACGATCGATCTGCTGCTGCTTTTGCTGCTGTTCATTTCCCAGCTGCGCCAACTCTTCTCCCAGCAGATCCAGCTGCATGAGAACCGTCTGCCATTCCTGTTTGATGCCTTGCTGTTTGTTTGGCGCTGCTTTCATCAACGGCAAAACACTGCCAATGATCGCTGCGATCCCTACACCTAGAGCAAGCCAGCGCCACGGACTCGGCAAAAAGATACCGATCACTACTAGCAGCCCACCGACGATCCCTAGCGGCCATAGCGGGCGAGAAACCGGCTTGCGGCCAATCAATTGAGGATGCTGCTGTTCTAAGCGAGCTGCGGTGGCTTGCAAAGGCTGCGCTTTTTCTTCTAAACGCATCATGCGCTTTTCGAGCTCTTCTAACTGCACACGTTCTTGTAGTAAACGTGTGGTTTGTTCATGGATCGAAGCCGTTACTAGCGGCGGCGATTCTCTGCTCCATTGGCGCTTTTCGATCAAGCGATTCAGCTCCGTGATGGCGACGGCTTCTTGTTGATTGGCCGCTGCTTCACGATCTGCCAAACGCACCATCGTCACTTGCTGCTGCAGCAAGTGATTGATTTGGTGCTCGTGATCAAGGTAAAAGAAATACTTATCTGATTCTTTTCCTTGCTCCAACTGATCTAATTCAGCTTCTTTTTTGCGAATTTCTTCCGTCAGCTGCTGATACTGCTGATAAAACTGTTTGATGGCTTGGACTTGCTGAGGATCGGCTAACGTATCTGCTGGTGCCATTTGCTGCCACTCTTCATAAAGACCCCAATGACTCAGCTGCTGCTGATTTTCCTGATAGGCTTCATTCAATGCTTGAAACTGGTGTCGCAAGTCTTGGATCTGTTCTTGCAACTGGGCGATCTGCTGATACTGCTGTTGGATGCGGCTTTCTTCGCTTTCTTTTTCCGCAATCGTTTTTTGCAGTTTTTCTAATTGTTTTAACGCCTGATTCAAAGGCAGCTTTTGCCCCCGTGGCTTGTATTGCTGCTGATTGATGGTTTCATATTGTGCCACTTGCTGCAGCATTTTTTGACTGCCGCTGATTCCCAGAGAAATCAACGCTTGGTGCAGCTCATTTTCTTCTAGCTTATCGATCTGGGTCAATTGCTCTTGCTGAAAGGTAAAGACATCGAAGAACAATGCTCGATTGAGGGGCTGCAGGTGTTGTGCCAGCCATTGCTCATCGACCGTCTGACCAGCGACATGGACTTTGGCACGACCGCGGTCTACATGCCGATAGCGTTCCACGATCACTTCGCCGAAGGGTTCCAGCGCCAACCATAACTTGCCACCGTAAGCTGCACCGTTTTTGGGGGTATAGTCTTTTTTCTTGGCTGTCTTTTTCGGAAAGCCAAATAAGATGGCGGCAATAAATTGATACAACGTCGATTTTCCGATCTCGTTGTGCCCAAAGAGCAGCTGATTTTGCGGATGAAAGGCAAAGCTTTGTTCATGGTATTTCCCAAAACCGGTAATCTCTGCTTTTAAAATTCTCATGACTGCTCCTCCCATTGAAAGTCGTCTTTCAACAATTGCTTGGCTTGCTGCAAGACTTCTTCTTGAAATGATTCATGGGTGATCCCCCGCTGGATCAGCGGATGCTGCAATAGATCGGACAGTCGGTCCGCAAAGATCTCTGGTGACTCATACATCGCTAAAAACTGCAGCATATAGTCTTGTGGTACCGCCAATGCGATCTTGTCTTCATTGGCTTGCTCGACTTCAAGGGCATAGATTACTTGCAGCGGCTCTGTTTGTGCCAACCGTTCATTGAGGTAGGTCAGCCATTCATTTTTTTCCGCAGTTGGAAACCAATCTGGCGGCAGCTGCTGCACATCGGTCAACACCAGATACAGCAAGCGCGAACGAGGACTTTTTAAGCGCTCGATGATCGCTGGCAATACGGCATTCGAGGCGGTCACATCCGCTAAGGAGACCACTTGCTTTTGCCAAGCGATTTCCGCGATCTCCAAGCGCTCGATTGTTGGTCCTTGTGGCGATAATTCTGCCAAAATCACCCCAGTCGCCTGCTCTTTCTTGGTCTTTCCTTGAGGCGTACCGGGATAGAGGATCGGTGGTTGCTCTGAGAGCGTCTTAGGTACATGGATGTGCCCCAAGCCCCAATAATCATAGCCTTTTTGCTTCATTTCACTGATTGAAAAGGGGGCATACCGTTCACCGGCTTGATCCCCGTGGTAAAGCCCAATATGGTAATCCACCGCTGCTCTTGCGGGAAATTCTGTTACTTTATTTTCAGCGATCCAAGGATGTTGGTAGCTAAATCCACTGATTGCATAGGTTTCACCGTTTTTCGTTGTTCCTTGTACCGTTTGAACTTCTTCCGATGAAAAGAGAATGACGTTTTCTGGAAAAGCAAACCAATACCGTTGCGGATCATAATAATCATGGTTGCCGAAAATCATATAGACTGGGATCTCTGCTTCTCCCAGTCGTTGCAGTTGGGCAAAAAAGTCATGCTGCACTTTTAGACTCGGCCGTGCTTGATGGAATGTATCCCCAGCCAGCAAAACAAAATCGACCGCTTTTTCTAAAGCAACATCCACCAAATTACGGATGATTTTTTGATTGATAGCAGGGAGTTGGGTCTTCACTTTTTCAGATAACAGATGGACCCCTTCAAATGACCGGTCGATATGCAGGTCTGCACTATGTAAAAATCGCATTTCTTTCTCCCTCCTTAATGCTTCTATCATAACATTTATCAGTCATTTCGTCAGCAAAATACGAAAATTTGTTCGCCTTTTTCATAAAAAAAACCAAAGAAGCGCTTTTGAAACTTCTTTGGAAACGACTCTTGCAGTTGCAGCCGATTTCTCTGAAGTTTCACTTGCTTCTTTGGTCTTTGTTTGTTGGCGATTACGCTTCGTATAGATCTCTTACAGGACCCATGATGATGCGGTTCAAGTCATTGGCCACTAAACTGAAGGCTTGCTCTTTTTGCATCAAGTCAGAAACGATGCCGTCTTGTTGAATTTTTTGCGATAATTCTTGGGCTTTTTGCGCTTCTTCTTCCGTCATTTCTTCGCCAGCCATCATTTTTTGTTGCAGGCTTTGTTGCAACTCTTGAAACTCTTTGAATAACGCGTACGCTTCTTCATTTGCTTTCAAACGGTCGAAAGAACCTTTCAGATCTTGAAATTGTTCTGACTCCCGTAATTCACGTTCTAATTGGTTTGCTGTATCATAAATATTTGCCATTTTGACGCCTCCTCTTTTTTTCTAGTATACCATTCTTCTCAGGTTCTAGACTAGCAGTTGCCTAATTCCTTTAATTTCCACTAATGGAATTCCACAAGCCGCCAAACAATTCTTTCGTTCCTTCTTTGATCTTGCTGCCGAATTCCTTCATACCTTCTTTGGCGCTTTCGGCAAAGTCATCGATGGTTTGTTGCCAATCATTGCTATTTTGTGACGTACTGCTATCAGGATCTGGTACCTCATCGGCTGCCATTAATTTTCCGCCTGTCCAATAAGCGTCTGCAACTTGGAATTGGGTGCCTTGACTATAAGGCAGTAAGCTTTCGGCCTCTGCTTTAAATATTTTCCCAACAACTTGTCCGCTAGTTCCCGTTAAGTAATGATCTTCACTCACATGTTCAAATCCTAGCCAGGTTGACAGAACCATATCAGGAGTATAGCCGACGATCCATTGGTCATTGACCTTAGAAGCATCAAAGTTGGTCTCTGTCGTACCCGTCTTACCGGCGATCGTAAAGCCGTACGGACTAGCACTAACCCCCGTCCCGTTAGAGAAGGTTCCTAGCATCATGCTCGTCATTTTATCAGCGGTCTCTTTAGAAATCACGCGTTTGCCTTGCACAGACGTATTGTCAACGATCACGGCACCAGTTGAATCAACTATTTTGGTGATCAAATGCGGTTTGTAGTAATACCCGCCATTAGCGAAAACGCCATACGCTGCTGCCATCGTCATTGGAGATTCCCCTTTTTCCAAACCACCTAATGCTAAGCCATAATATTTGTCGGCTTCGGTCAAGGAAAGACCGAATTCTTGTGCTTTGCTATACCCGCGATCTAAGCCGATCTCATGCAGCAGCCAAACTGCTGGCAGATTCAAACTTTGGGCGAGGGCTTGGTACATGACTGCTTCGCCAGCATAGGTCCCGTCAAAGTTTTGAGCATCATAAAAATCAAGGGGCTCGTCTTTCAAGACACTGTCCGGTTCAAACCCAGCTTCTAGGGCAGGGGCGAAGACGCTGATCGGTTTGATCGTGGAACCTGGTGAACGTTTCATTTGCGTGGCAAAATTAAATCCTCTAAAGACGTGCTCACCACGACGACCCACCACCGCTTGCACCCCACCGGTATTCGGATCAAGTGCGACAGAGCCAGATTGCACCATCGTGCCATCAGCGGCATTTTCAGGGAACAAGGCATCGTTTTTATAGGCAGCTTCCATTTGTGCTTGGTAGTTTTGATCCAGGGCTGTATAGATCTTGTAGCCGCGATTCATGACATCATCGGCGTCCAACCCATAGGATTCGGCTTCGTCGATGACCGCATCGAAATAATAAGGATACTTATAGCCAGATTCTGAATTGCCAAATCCATCATAAAGTAAATTGGCTAAGGCAACTTGTGATTCTTGGTCAGCAACGGACTGGTCCAACTTGCCGTTATCCACCATCAAACTCAAGACGGTGTCGCGACGGTTCGTGGCGTTTTCCAGATTGTCGATCGGGTTATAGATCGAAGGACCTTTGAGCATCCCCACCAACGTCGCAGCTTCTCCCACGCTTAGTTCAGAAGCATTGACACCGAAATATTTTAGCGAGGCATCTTGAATGCCCCAAACCCCGTTGCCGAAATAGGAACTGTTCAAATACATTTCTAAAATCTCATCTTTAGAATATTTCTTCTCGATCTCGATCGCTAAGAAAAGCTCCTTGGCTTTTCGACTAAAGGTTTGATCCAAGGACAGATAGGCATTTTTAGCAAGCTGCTGGGTGATGGTACTTCCCCCACCGCCTTCGGCACTGCGGTTGACCAGCAGACGTAGGGCTGCCCGAGCGATCCCTTTGATATCAAACCCGTGGTGATTATAGAAGTTGCGGTCTTCGGTTGAGATCAAGGCGTTGACCACATCACTGGAGATGGCATCAAGAGAAACGTACGTGCCTTTTTGCGAGTACAACTGCCCTGCTTCATCACCATTGGCATCAAAAATCACCGTCGATTCTTTCAGACCTGACTCTAATTCACTGACTTTCGTATTTTTGGCGATATAAAATAAATACCCGCTCATGATTAAGATAGCAACTAAACTAAGTAAAATAAAAATTTTATTTACGTGGTATTTTTTCCAAACCCGCTTGCGCCATTGATGAAATTGCTGCAAATACGGTTTTAACCAGCGCCAAAAGGTCAGCCAACCGGTCTTTATTTTGTGAAGGATGTGTTTCCAATCCATTACTTCACGCTCCTTTGGTTAAGTGTAGCATAAATGACTTTCTTTGTTATACGGCTCTAGACGTAATTTCATTCGAAAAGAATGCTTTATTATTCTAGCATTGAATACTCTGTTTTTTATTGTTTTTTTTATAAGAAAAGCTTAAAGATGCTATAATAGTCGGTAGCGAATAGCAAAGAAAGGACGTTATTATGGAATACACCATGACTTTACCCGAAAATCACCCGCCCATGCCGCTTCGCGATTTGTTGGAACAGGAGTGGCTCGTTCCACGAAAAGTGCGCCATTTTCTGCGCACACGGAAAAATGTGGCCGTCAATCAGCAGCCCGCGATGTTTCATCAAGAAGTTCGTGGGGGTGATCAAATCACTTTGATCATTGAAGACAGTGATTACAGCTACCAGCCGATCCAGTTAGGCCAAGCGGACAAAGTCGACGTACTTTTTGAAGATGAACACTTATTGGTGCTGAACAAGCCTGCCGGGGTCAAGACGCACCCAAATCAGCCATTAGAAGCAGATACTCTGTTGAATGATGCAGCTGCTTACCTTGCGCCGAAACAGCAGCAGCCTTATGTGGTCCATCGTCTAGACAAAGAAACCAGCGGTGTGGTTTTATTTGCAAAAAATCCTTTGGTGTTGCCGATCTTGGGCCGAATGCTGGAAAACAAACAGATTTTCCGTCGCTATCAAGCCACTGTTTTGGGGAAACTTACGCAAGATCAAACGATCGCCAAAAAAATCGGTCGTGACCGTCACGATCGTCGCAAGCGGATCATTGACTCCCGCAACGGTCAGTCAGCCGTCACCCATGTAACCATCGCTCACGCCCAACAAAAGACAACCAATGTGTATTGTGTGTTAGAAACTGGTAGGACCCACCAAATTCGCGTCCACCTTGCCAGCATCGGTCATCCAGTCGTTGGCGACCCGCTTTACCAAAACAAACCAGCGCCACGTTTGCTGCTGCATGGCTACGAATTGCATCTAGAGCATCCTTTTACCAAAGAACAGTTAGTGATCATCGCTCAACCGGGCTTGTGGTAAGCAACCAAAAAGCATGACGACTTGAGGAATCCCTCTTGTCAGTCATGCTTTTTGGTTTCAGATGATTTTCTCCATGCTTCTACTTGGTATTTTGGTTTATAGCGGTAAGTAAGCTGCTGGATCAACGAAATCTGACCACAACGTCTTACTCAGTCCAAAGTGCAGATGGACGCCTGTCGAATTTCCAGTCGTCCCCATCGTACCGACTTGGTCGCCGACTGCAACGGTCGCCCCCTTTGAGACACTGACAGCTGTTAAATGAAAATAATACGAGTAAAAGCCATTATCGTGAGCCAAAATCACGTAATTTCCAGTGCTTGGGCCATAGCCAGCATCTTCTACCTGTCCATCACGAGCGGCGACGATCTTCTCCCCCGCTTGACCTGTGAAGTCGATCCCGTCATGCTGCGTCCCTGAAAAACCAGTCGGGTCTGCTCGAGTACCAAAACCGCTGGAGATCGACACGGAGCCAGTGATTGGCAGTGAAAATTCACTGGCTGCCGCTTTCTCCGCTGCTTCTTTGGCTTTTTGTTTCGCTTCTTCAGCTGCTTTTGCTTCTTGCTCCACTTTTTCTTGTAGGTCTTGCACTTGGGCTTGCGCCTGCTGCAGCTGCTCTTGTTGGGACTGCAATTCTTTTTTGGCTGTTGCTAATTGTTCTTCGCTATGTACTAATTGGGCTTGCGTCAAGGTTTGGTACGAAGTGATTCGTTGTTGTTCGGCTTCTTTTTCCGCCAATTGTTGGTTCACTTCCCGTAAAGCCGCTTGTTGTTCACTAAACTTGCGTAGTTGCTGGATCGTGGCTTGCGGTCCATCGACTACCAGACTGCTTTGCGCTTGGCTTCCTTGGTGCTGGGCTTTTTGATCATTCAGTGCAGTGATCTGCGTTTGAACTTCCTTGCTTTCTTCTGCCAATTGGCTTAATTCTTCCTGATAATCCGCTAATTGACTTTCCAACGCTGTGACTTTCTGTTGGCTGGTGGTGACTTCGTCTTCATAAGAGGCTAGTTCTGTGGTCAAAACCGTCAGTTCCTCGCTGCTCTTGGTTTCAGCAGCATAACTGATAGCTGGCTGGAAAAGCGGCAACGTAAGGGCGAGCAATAAAAAAATCTTTTTCTTCAATGAGGTAACTCCTTCTTTTTTTAGTAGCTTGGCTACTTTAACATGCTTATTCATGAAAAAAAAGAGGGTTTTTCCAACAGTTTAAAGTCTATTGTTGCAGACTTTCATGTAAATCACCTATAAAACGGGCTTTTTTTACAAATATTGCAGCCGAATAACAACTTTCATAAGAATTTCTTTAGCTCGCCGATCGTCTTATCCTCGCTCTTGCAGCTTCGCCAATTCCTCAGGAGTCAATTCCCGATACTCGCCTAATGCCAAATCATCTGGCAGGGACAGGCCTCCCATGCGAATCCGTTTCAAATAAACGACTTCTTTTCCTACTGCATGGACCATCCGTTTGACTTGATGAAACTTGCCTTCATGGAGGATCAGTTTGATCTCGCTGCGCATTTCGTCTTCATCGACGTTGAGGATCTGCAGCTCAGCCGGCAAAGTCCACTCGCCGTCTAATTTGATGCCTTTGGCAAAGATTTTTTGATCCTCCGCTGTCATGATTCCCTCGACTTGGGCATAATATTCTTTTTCCACATGCTTCTTAGGCGACAATAATTGATGCGCCAATCCGCCATCGTTCGTAATCAGCAAAAAGCCTTCGGTGTCTTTATCCAACCGTCCTACTGGAAACAAATCTTCGCGAAACGCTTCTTCAGAAAACAAATCTAAGACCGTCTCTTCATAGGAATCGACGGTTGCCGAAATCACTCCAGCGGGTTTATTCAGCAAATAATAAAACTGGCTTTGATAGACGATGGGTTCCCCCTCAAAACAAACGGCATCTTGTGTTTCTAGTACTTGCGCTTTGTCACTCTTGATGACTTGTCCATTGACGGTCACGAGACCTTTTTTGATCAACTGTTTCACTTCTTTGCGGGAGCCATAACCCATATCCGCTAAAAACTTGTCTAAACGCATCGGTTTCTTCCTTTCATATAAAACAGCCGCCAAGGTCTCGCAAAGGAGGCTCAGCGGCTGCTTCTAGTTTTATTTGATGTGTAATTTCTGGCGTAAACGAACCATTGATGAGCCGAGTAGTTTTTCAGCTAAACGCAATTTCAGCGCAATGTAGATGTACACACTGCCACCGACTCCTGCTACTAGCAAGCTCAAGATAAAGGCTTGGACTTTTCTTTCCGAGCTAAAGATGAGACCAAAGAGTTGGCGGGCGATCAACGCTGCGATCACCATAATGATCGTCATCGCGCCAATCAATAACGTCCGTCGCAACGTTAAGTTTACATTGAAATGGCCTTTGCGAATCATCTTGCGAATGTTCAGCCAGCAGACGATCCCTAAAGCAATCGTCGTGGAAACTAATGGGCCATAAACTTGGAACAACCGAATCGCTGGATACTGCAGGATCAACTTCACCAGCAATCCTACAAAGAAGAAAACAACGGCTTCTTTGTTGTGGTACATTCCTTGCAGCATACTAGAACTAAGCATAAACAAGCCCAAGACCAGACCAGACAGACAGGCAGCGACTAAAACGCTCGCTCCTAACGCATCTGGACGATAAAACAAGGTGTATAAGGGATAAGACAGCACGATCATCCCAAAGGTCGCTGGGAACATTACAAAGGAATACAATTGTAAGTTATTGCTGATCAATTTAGCTAAGTTCTTTTTGTCTTTTTTGGCGACTGCTTCACTGATCAAAGGCAAGCCTGTTGAAGCCATGGAAGTAGCTAATCCGATAACCACCATCGTCAACTTATCAGGGTTGCTACCGAAAATCGCCATTAATTCTAAGAGCTGATCATTTGAAAATTCAGTAAAACTACTCATGATCCGCACAAAGGTGTATTGATCCACCAATTTTAAAATCGTGATCCCAGAACCAACGATAATAAAAGGGATCGCTTCTTTGATGGTCGCTAAAACCAATTCTTTGGTTTGCAACACGGTTTCTTCTTTGCTCATATCGACTAAGACGTCCATCCGTACCCGTTGCTTTTGGAAGTAATAGCCTAAAACCAAAATACTGGCTAAGACACCGATAAAGGCGGCAAAGGTCGATTGCGTCACAGCCGCCGTGTATTCGCCTTCGATAACCCGCATAATGATGAAGGTCGCCAAAAGCATATAGCAGACGCGGGCGATTTGTTCGACAACTTGCGAGATCGCAAAAGGTTTCATGTCTTGGTTTCCTTGGAAGTATCCTCGCATAACACTCATACAAGGAAAGACCAATAGTGCAATGCTCAATGAGCGCATTGCAGGAATCAATTCTTCCCCGCCACCTGAAGCCGTTGCCAACCATGGGGCTGCCAAATACATGATTCCGGCGGTCACCACGCCAAAGCCTGCCATCAATTGGAAGGCCCTTAAAAAGAGCTTCTGGCTGGTGCGGTATTCTTGGCGAGAATTATAAAAAGAAATCTGCTTGGCAATTGCCGATGGGATCCCAGCAGTTGAGATCATTAAAAATAAGGCGTAAACATTATAGCCCATCCCAAATAACGCATTTGCTTTATCGGCATTTGCCCCCATCCAATAATACCAAGGTAAAATGTAAATCGCGCCAAGCAAACGTGAACCGATATTGCCCATTGTCATCCAAGCAGATCCTTGAGCCATTTTTTCTTGTGTAGTTAATTCTTTTGACACTGAACGCATGTGATTATCCATCGCCATTATCTCCAACTTTCTACAAACATATCCCTTCCATTTTAATTCGAAAAAGAGTTGGTCGCAATCTATTTTTGCAACATCTTAAAGTTTCTTCAAAATAAGAAGAAAAAAAGAAAACTTTTCCCTCCTAAACGGCGGTTTTTAGGAGTTATGCTATAATAAGAGAAATCTTTAGAGGAATGAAGGAGAACAACGATGCAAAAGGAACTCATTACCGTGCCACAGATCCGCAAACTCTTATTGCAGGAAAACCTATTAAAAGAAATCATCACCCCCACTGATTGGGTTTATACCGTGCCGCAAGAAATGACTGATATTGCCTTTACCTCCTTAAGTTACGACTCGCGAACGGCCGATGCGGCAACGCTTTTTTTCTGTAAAGGGGCTTCTTTTAAAGAAAGCTACCTAGCCGCCGCCATTGATCAAGGCATTCAGTGCTACATTTCAGAAACACCTTATGACAACTTCGCAACCTACGGGATCATTGTTACGGACATTCGAGAAACGATGGCAGTGATCGCTCAAGCATTTTATGGCAACCCGCAAGAACAGCTGGTGACCATCGGCATCACTGGCACCAAAGGCAAAACCAGCTGCGCCTATTTTGCTCGGGCGATTTTAGCAGAATCGACGGGTCAAAAAGTAGCATTCTTTTCATCGGAGGAAAACTCAGTCGATGGAAAAACCTTTAATGAAGCAGTGTTGACGACTCCCGAAACACTGGATCTTTATAAAATGATGGCTGAGGCTGTTGCAAACGGCCTGACCCATCTTGTAATGGAAGTTTCTTCTCAAGCGTATAAAACTAAACGGGTCGCCGGCATTACCTTTGATATTGGCGCGTTCTTGAATATTTCGCCTGATCACATTGGACCGGTGGAACACCCGACTTATGATGATTACCTTTACTGCAAACGGGAACTGATCCGCAACAGCAAACAAATGATTTTAAATCGTCAAAGCGATCACTACCACTTGCTGCGAGAAACTTGTGAAGTCCATCAAGTTCCTTATATCACCTACGGACGTTCAGACGCCGATTATGTCGTCCAAGAAGGAATGGACCTAAAGAGTTTCGCCCTGACAGCTGCTTCTGATGTCTTGCAAGTCTCTGGTGAATATCAACTGGGGATCTTAGGTTCTTTCAACCATGAGAACGCCGCAGCGGCGATTTTGGCTGCCTGCTTAGCGGGTGCCTCTCGTGAGGACGCTCAGAAAGTCCTGCCGACAGTGATCATCCCTGGACGAATGATCGTTTTAGAAAAAGAAAATGGCGCCGTCATGATCGTTGACTATGCCCACAATTACCTGAGCTTCCAATCATTAAGTGAACTTGCCCGTCAGTTACGCCCAGATGGCCGCCTGCTTTTTGTCACTGGCAGTGCTGGCGGAAAAGCCCAATCTCGCCGAGCAGATATGGGACGAGCGCTAGGAGAATATGCGGACAAAGTCTACCTGACCAGCGATGATCCTGATTTTGAAGAAGCAGCTGCGATCGCAAAAGAAATTGCAGATGCTATCACCAATCCTGAAGTTGCCATCATTCATGAGATGGATCGGGCTCAAGCCGTCAAATTGGCGATCGCTGAAGCAGACGGTCGTGATATCGTGATTATTGCGGGCAAAGGTGCCGAACAATACTTGAAAGTCGCTGGAAAAAAAGTCCCTTACATCGGTGACTTGACCTTAGCGCAGCAGCAAGCCAAGCACCAATAGCAACAAGTTGTCTCAACAAAAAAAGCTTTCAGATGATCCATTAAATCATCTGAAAGCTTTTTTCCTGTGTGATTAAGGTTGTTCGTCTTCGTAAGTCTCATAGACATAGGGTGCGCCATCATAACGGAATTCTGTTGAAATGGCAGCGTCAAGGTCTTCGGTAAACATTCGCTTGCTGAAAGGAAACAAAAAGACTTGCCCTTCTTTGGCATCTTCGGCTGCTAAACGGTAAAACAGCTCTTCTTCTGTTAATTGTTGATTCAACTGTTCCAAGACATCGGCAGTGACTGCCTCTTCTTCATAGCCAGGTTTGGCAATCCGTGCATAATCTTCAAAAAAAGCCGTTTGGCCTTCAAATGATTGATACTCCATGTAAGTCCCCTCTTTCTTTTCTCTTTCTTTATTATACGAGAGTCTGTGAGGATCAGCGAATAATATGATCGCTAACAAGCGGAAATTTGGCTTTTTTAGCGCTTAAATATGTCAGAAACATTTCAAGTGTATTACGAATCAATTATTTGACAAAATCAGATTGAACACGTATCCAAATTTTGTATAATGATACATAGAGACTATAAAAGGGGCAAATGTAATGAACAACGCAAAGAAAAAATTATTCGTCGGTACTGGTGCTGCAATTGGTTTTGTCGCAATCGTTGCTATGATGGCTCAGTTCATGATTTCCAATCATCTATTTGGCGGAAGTGATGCTTCATCAGAAATTTTCACTCGCGCTACGTATCCAAACGGCTTTCTACTAGTGATCTTGATTCCATTGGTCGCAACAGCCGCTTTGTTCTATGGGATCATTCGCAAAAAATAACAAAAAAGTGTTGCTGAGAACCACTCAGTAACACTTTTTTTCTTTGTCGCTACCAAAAAGCTGCCTAACAGACCATTGACCTGTTAGGCAGCTACTTTTTTAGCGTTTAGTTTGCAACGATATTGACCAATTTATTGGGTACGACGATCACTTTGCGGATCGTTTTTCCTTGGAGCTGTTCTTGGACAAGTTCGTTTTCTTGGGCCAATTGTTCAAGCACTGCTTTTTCTGCGTCCGCTGGAACCATTGCTTTGGCACGAACTTTGCCGTTGACTTGAAAGACGACTTCGATCTCATCTTCCACTAGGGCACTTTCGTCATAGGTTGGCCAAGGCACATAAGAGATCCCATTGTCATTTCCGAGGATCGACCAGAGCTCTTCACCGATATGTGGTGCGATTGGAGCCAATAGCTGCACAAATCCTTCGACATACTCGTAAGGTAAGGCATCAGCTTTATACGCTTCATTGACGAAGACCATCAATTGGGAAATCGCCGTATTGAAATGCAGCTGTTCATAATCTTCCGTCACTTTTTTAACCGTTTGGTTATACACCTTCGACAATTTTCCATCGTTGAATGTCGTGATGCGGTCGCGCATTTTGCCATTTTCATCGACGATCAAGCGCCACACGCGATCCAAGAATTTGCGACTGCCTTCAAGGCCATTCTCATTCCAGGCGATCGATGCATCCAATGGTCCCATAAACATTTCATATAGACGCAAAGTATCTGCACCGTATTGATTGATGACATCATCTGGATTGACGACGTTGCCGCGGGATTTCGACATTTTTTCATTGTTTTCCCCAAGGATCATCCCTTGGTTGAACAATTTTTCAAATGGTTCTTTCGTTGGTACGACACCGATATCATACAAGAATTTATGCCAGAAGCGAGCATAAAGCAAATGCAAGACAGCGTGTTCCGCCCCACCGATATAAATATCGACTGGCATCCAGCGTTTCAATTTATCATAGTCTGCCAAAACAGACTTATTATGAGGATCGATAAAGCGTAAGAAATACCATGAGCTTCCTGCCCATTGTGGCATCGTATTGGTTTCGCGACGTCCTTTTTTCCCAGTTTCTGGATCGGTGACATTGACCCAATCCGTGACATTAGCTAATGGCGATTCCCCGGTACCGCTTGGTTTGATATTGTCGGTTTTTGGCAAACGCAATGGCAGCTGATCTTCAGCAAGCGCTGTGGTCGTCCCATCTTCCCAATGGATGATTGGGATTGGTTCACCCCAATACCGTTGGCGAGAGAACAACCAATCGCGAAGACGATAGCTGACTTCTTTTTTCCCAACATGGTTTTCTTCCAACCATGCGACCATTTTTTCAATGGCTGTCTCTTTGTCTAGCCCATCCAAAAAGTCTGAATTGATATGCAGTCCATCTTCGGTATAGGCAGATTCTTCCACGTTGCCCCCTGCCAATACAGGAATGATCTCTAAGCCAAATGTTTTGGCAAATTCGTGGTCACGTTCGTCATGGGCAGGAACCGCCATGATCGCACCTGTTCCATAAGAAGCCAAAACGTAATCGGCGATCCAAATCGGGATCTCTTTGCCATTCACGGGATTGATGGCATAGGCACCAGTGAAGACACCGGTTTTTTCTTTGGCCAAATCTGTTCGGTTCAAATCAGATTTTTTCGATGCTTCTTCTACATAGGCATCAATGGCTGCTTTTTGTTCTGGGGTAGTGATTTGAGCCACTAGCTCATGTTCTGGTGCCAATACAGCGTAGGTCGCACCAAACAAGGTATCTGGGCGAGTCGTAAAGACGGTAAAGTCTTTTTCCATCCCTGCCACTTTAAACGTTACGTTGGCTCCGACAGAACGTCCGATCCAATTGCGTTGCATTTCTTTGATGCTTTCTGGCCAATCAACTTCTTCTAAATCGTCCAACAAACGATCAGCATATGCCGTGATTTTTAGCATCCATTGGCGCATCGGTTTGCGGATCACATCATAGCCGCCCCGTTCGCTCTTGCCGTCAATGACTTCTTCATTGGCGATCACAGTTCCAAGCTCTGGTACCCAATTTACCGGAACTTCGGCTTCATAAGCTAACCCTTTTTCATAAAGCTTGGTAAAGATCCATTGCGTCCACTTGTAATATTCAGGATCTGTCGTATTGATTTCACGATTCCAGTCATAGCTGAACCCTAGCGCATTGATTTGACGGCGGAAGGTCTCAATATTTTTCTTCGTGAATTCCGCTGGATCATTTCCAGTGTCTAGTGCATATTGTTCGGCAGGCAGACCAAAGGCATCCCAGCCCATTGGGTGCAGTACATTGTACCCTTGGCTGCGTTTGAAGCGGCTCAAGATATCCGTTGCCGTATAGCCTTCTGGATGTCCGACATGTAATCCTTGTCCGGATGGATATGGGAACATATCTAGCGCATAAAATTTTGGTTTGTCCGGCTCATCATGGGTGTTGAACTCATTTTTCTTTGCCCAATATTTTTGCCATTTTTTTTCGATTTCTTTGTGATTGTAATTCACGATGGACTCCTCCTAAAAATTGGTGTTTTGCTCGTCAAATCAACCAGCAAAACTTAAAAAAAGTCCTATAAAAATCGCTATGATTTTTATAGGACGTTATCAACGTGGTACCACCTAAGTTTATCTGCTCCTCAAAAAAGCAGACCTCGATGTTTTAACGGCCATCGCCGTATCTGCCTAGCCAAATCAGGTTCAGTCAGATATCACTCGAAGACGAGTTCGAAAGGTGTGCTGTGCATTTCCACCAACCATGCACTCTCTAAAAGTCCCACCGTACTTCTACTATTCCTTCTCAAACGTGAAAGTTTCTTTGCACTTATCCTAACAAAAATCATTAGGAATAGCAATCTATTTTACCCTAACTGTTTGTCCTGGGTAAATAAAGTTATTTTGAATATTGTTCCATTGAATAAATTGATCCGTCGTGATGCCAAACTTATCTGCGATCCCCCAAACGGAATCACCCGATGCGACCTTGTAAGTACCATTTGTCGCTGAAGTGCTGGTAGTAGCTGCCGTGCCGCCTTGCTTGACGACCACCTTTTGTCCTGGATAGATAAAATCATTTTTGATGTTGTTCCAGTTGCGGAATTGGTCCATCGAAATCCCGTGTTTATTGGCAACTGACCAGACTGAATCACCCGCTGCCACCGTATAGGTGTTGCCTGCAGCACTGCTGCTGGTTTGGCTGCTGACGGTCGTGCTCGTTGTTGTACTTGTACTCGTTGCGGAACTACCACTGACGACAACTTTTTGTCCTGGGTAGACAAAATCATTTTTGATATTGTTCAAACTGCGGAATTGATCCATGGAGATCCCATGTTTATTGGCGATCGACCAGACTGAATCACCAGAAACTACGGTATAGGTATTGCCTGATGTAGTTGCTGAAGTATTACGATTGACGATCGATACCGTAGAAGTTGCCGAAGTGCTTTGGGTGCTGCCGTTGACTTTCAACGTTTGCCCTGGATAAACAAAATCATTTTTGATGTTGTTCAAGCTGCGCAACTGGTCCATGGAGATGCCATGTTTGTTAGCGATCGACCATACAGAGTCGCCCGAAGCGACTGTATACGTTTGACTGCCGCTCGTGCTGACAGCCGCCGTTGTAGTCGTAGTATTGGTTGATGCGCTAGCTGTGGCACCACCACCGGCATTGCCAGAAGCAGGTGTGTCGTATTGCGTCAAACCAAATTGTTGGATCACTGCATTCAGGGAAGAAGCATAATTGGGTGCAGTCGCATAGCGGCCTGCTAGCCATGCGGTTGCATCAAGATATGAAGTCGTATTGCTTTTCCAAGCGCCAGAATAATATGAAACGCCGCTTTGTAAAGAGGTTGAGCGTAAAGTACGTGCGTTATCTTCGAATGATTGCGTGTATGATGGGTAGCGCTTAAAGGGTTCATTCATAGTCAACCATTGATTGTTCAAGTACTCCAAAGTACTCATATAAACGGTTTGACCGTTGTAGCTGCCTTTGATCCCGAATAGATTATAATTCGGTGCTTTTGATAAACTGCTTCGGCCCCAACCACTTTCTAAAATGGCTTGTGCGATCATCACAGAAGCATATAAATCGTTGGCTTGTGCCACGGGCTGAGCGTAAGTAGCGATTTCGGCAATAAATGCGGAAGTATTCGGCGCGGCAAAATTGCTAGTAGAAACTTGGGCGATCGAGGTCTCTACGGCTTCTGCTTGAACCGATGACACCAATGGAGCTACAACAGAGCAAGCAGTCAGTGTCGTTCCTAAAACAACTGCACTTTTTTTGATCACTCGATACTTATCGCCCGATTGGTCTGCTTGACGATGTACTTTTCTTGATTGACTCGTGTTCATGTCCGTTATTCCTCCGTTTTTTCCTTATAGTGAACGTAGGTTTAGTATACAATTTCTTAAGAATTTATAAAAGGTATTTGAGCCGATTACAGAAACTGTAAACTCTTTGTAATCAAACGAACATTTATTGAAATGAAGAGTTTGTATTTAACCCAACGAAAAATATTCCTTGGCAGTGGGATGCTCCCTGAATGGTTCCCTGCTTTTTCCGTCTTGCGATAAATGCTATAATACCTTCTAGATGTCTCTTTGCTTGAAGGGACAGAAATTCTCTAGAAACGAGGCTTTTCCATGCATAAAAAACTTTATTTTCAATTTGCCGGCAGCTGCTTTTTACTGCTGTTCGTTTTTCTCGGCTATCTCGTGAAATTTTATCCTACTTGGTTGGTCTCCTTTGACGAAACCTTGACTCGCATCATCCGCACCGGCTATCCGTTTTGGACACCGTTTTTTCTATGGGTCACAAAATTTGCGAATCCTACCACGATCATCTTGCTCTTTCTTGCTGTTTTAGCCGTTTTAGTGATCAATAAATATTATGCAGAAGCACTATGGCTCAGTATCGGCACCATCGGGATTGCCGGGCTCTTTAATCCATTGATCAAACTGGTCTTTTTACGGGAGCGACCAACCCTTGAACACTTAGTCACGGAATCAAGTTTTAGTTTCCCCAGCGGACACTCGACAGGCAGTATGGTTTTTTATGGGACATTGCTCTTCTTGGTCCCAGTTTTCTTCAAGCAGCCTTTTTGGCAATGGGGACTCCGTATTCTGCTAGGCCTATTGATCAGTTGTATCGGCATCAGCCGCATCTATGTTGGCGTGCATTTTCCCAGTGATGTGTTAGGCGGTTTTTGTGTCGGCCTGTCTTGGCTACTGTTGACCTACCCTTACTACTTGCAAAAACGTTTTGTCTGGCGCTTCACGCGTAAACAATTATAAAAGAAGGTAAAAAAATGAATCCATTTCCTTATGCAGAAGATAAAAACAAACGATACCATTCATGGAACTTTGCTTTGCGGCAAGAATTTGGCGAAAAAATCTTTAAAGTTCCCATCGATGCGGGCTTCGACTGCCCCAATCGTGACGGCACCGTTGCCAAAGGCGGCTGTACATTTTGCAGTGTGTCCGGCTCTGGCGATATGATCGTAGCACCTGAAGCCCCGCTACCAGAGCAGTTTGAAAAAGAGATCGCCATGATGCACAAAAAGTGGCCGCAAGTGGACAAATACATTGTCTATTTTCAAAATTTTACGAACACCCACGCACCGGTGGCAGTGATCCGCGAGCGCTTCGAGCAAGTACTGACACTACCTGGTGTTGTCGGGATCTCCATTGGGACCCGACCAGACTGCTTACCAGCAGATGTCGTTGACTATCTGGCAGAGCTCAATCAACGCTTTTATTTATGGGTCGAATTAGGACTGCAAACGACGTTTGAAACCACGAGCAATGCCATCAACCGCGCCCATGATTATCAAACCTACTTAGACGGCGTCGCCAGCCTGCGCAAACACAATATTCGTGTCTGTACCCATTTGATCAATGGTCTGCCAGGCGAGACGATCGAGATGATGCAAGAAAACGTCCGACGCACCATTCAAGATTCTGATATCCAAGGCATCAAACTGCACCTGCTGCATTTGATGCGCAATACTCGGATGCTGCGGGATTATCATGAGGGACGTTTGCAATTGATGCGGCGCGATACCTATGTGTCATTGATCTGCGATCAGTTAGAAATGATCCCCCCAGAGATCATCATTCATCGCTTGACAGGCGATGCACCATGGGATTCTCTGGTAGGTCCAATGTGGAGTTTGAAAAAATGGGAAGTCTTGAATGAGATTGATCAAGAAATGCTACGCCGCAACTCCTATCAAGGGAAATTCAACGTGCGAAAGGAGCTTGTCAATGCTGCCGACCGCCATGCGCTATAGCCACACCCTTTTAAAAGAAGTTGTGCAACCGGGACATACCGCTGTTGATGCCACGATGGGCAACGGCTTTGACACGGAATTACTGGCTTCCTTAGTTGGGCCGACTGGTCAGGTGTTTGCTTTTGATATTCAAGAACAAGCCCTCCAAGCCACCAAAAAACGTTTGACTGAAAAAGAGCTGTTGGCGCAAGTCCAGCTGATCCATCAAGGCCATGAGACGTTGGCAGATGTTGTGAGCGGTCCGGTTCACGCCGCCATTTTCAATTTAGGCTACTTGCCGAAAGGGGACAAAGCGATCATCACGCTGCCTGATACAACGAAAACGGCTTTAGAAGCTTTACTGACACGTTTAGCCCCGAAAGGTAGAATCATCCTGGTCTGCTATTATGGACACGCTGGCGGCGAAGCAGAGCTGAAAGAAGTCCACTCCTTTTGTCAGCAGCTGCCGCAAGAGGAATACAATGTCCTTTCCTATCAATTTATCAATCAGCGCAACCAGCCGCCGATCTTATTTTGTATCGAACGAAAAAACCATCAGTCCTCGGCACGTTAAGGTGTCGATCGACTGATGGTTTTTTTATTCACTAAAAAGCCATTGCAGGACTCGTTGGATCCATTGATCCCAGAAATTCCAATCATGATCCCCAGTTCCCGATTCAAACGTTACGGCTATTTTGCGTTTTTGCAGCTTGTCCACCGCATACTCACTTGCCGGGTACAGTTGATCCTCGGTTCCGCAGCTAATAAAAAAGCGCGGCGCGGTGCTTGGATCGATGGTCTCAATCAGATGGATCAAATCATTTTCTGACCCTTTGAATTGCTCTAAAGGGCCAAAGATTCCTTCCCAATAAGCTTGGCTTCGCAGCTGCAGCAAGGAATCCATGCTTTCAGCCAGCGCTAATGCGCCAGACAAAGACGCTACCGCCGCAAACTGGTCAGGCTTGCGCAGCCCAAGTTTTACTGCACCATAGCCCCCCATCGAGAGACCTGCTGCAAAAGTTTTTTCTCGTTTTTGCGTCAGTTGAGGAAACAGTTCATGACAAATTTGTGGTAATTCTTCGGCGATAAATGTCCAATACTTCATTTCGTAGGTCGTATCGGTATACCAGCCCAGATCAGTAGACGGCATGATGACCGCTAGTTGATACTCTGCGGCATATCGCTCGATTGACGTCCGTCGCTGCCAGACACTATGATTTCCGTTCATCCCATGCAATAAATAAAGCACCGGGAGATCTGTGCCCGTCGATTGGCTTTGGGTGCCGATTTTTTTCTTGGTACTTTGAGGCAAGATCACATCGATCATTACCTCCATTTCAAGAACATTTGAATAGATATTTGCTTGTAAAAAAGCCATACAATCACCTGCGATCCTTTTTTTATATTGTACCAGATTCTCGCGAAATCGTGCGGGTCAAACCAATCGCTAAAACAATCAACAAAACACCGATCCCAAAAACCCAGTGTAGACCGCTATAAAGAATCTCCCGTAATTGCCCTAATAAGGCTGTTGGCAGCTGACGCGCGGCGGCTGGATCTACCAGCTGATTCATGACACTGCTATCAGTGACTTGCGCCTGTGCCAAGCCCACGCTATTGCTGGTGTTTAAAACGATACCGAAGACCGCCACCATAATGGTTTGCCCGATCGTTCGCAGCAGGGTATTAAAAGAAGTCGCCACGCCGACTTGGGTGGGTGCAACGCTGGTTTGGGCAGTAACGGTACAAACCACCATCGTTGCCCCTAATCCGACGCCCGTAATAGAAGAAATCACCAAGAACAACCAGAATGATGTCTGTGCCGGTGTCAAAAACAACCACAAGGCACCGGTAGCCGTGATCACTAAGCTAACCGTCAAGACCCAACTGACACTGTGTTGTGTCAACCAACGGCTGGCTAAGAAGGAACCAATCATCCATAAAATCGACAACGGTGCCAACACAAGCCCGCCAATCCCCGCACTCATGCCTAATACCCCTTGCATCCACATTGGGATATAAACATCGATCCCCATCAGGAAGCCGCTAGCCAAAGCTGCTACGATGTTTACCACCACAAATAGTTTTGAGTGGAACAGCTTCAGATCAATAATCGGATCTGCTGCTTTTTTCTCCACACGAATGAAGCCGATAAACGTGAGGACAGAAAAAACGAACAGACCGATAACAGGCAGACTTACACCATAATCTCCTAGCAATTGGAAGCCTAGCAGGAGCCCTACTAACGTCAACATCAACAAGAGACTGCCTGCATAATCAATGTTGACTGCAGCAAAGGCCTTTTTTTCTTCATGAAAATAAAACCAAATTAAGGCGATCAACCCTAATCCGATGGGCACGTTGATAAAGAAGATCCAATGCCACCCGATCGTATCTACGATCAATCCACCGGCTAAGGGACCAACGACACTGGCGATCCCCCAAGCAGTACTATTGAGCCCTAAGACTTTCGCCCTCTTTTCAACAGGATACAGGTCCGCAATGATCGTTAGGGCAACGGGCATCATGGCCCCTGCGCCTAATCCTTGCAACGC
This sequence comes from Enterococcus sp. AZ095a, assembly GCF_050546735.1. NCBI lineage: Bacteria > Bacillati > Bacillota > Bacilli > Lactobacillales > Enterococcaceae > Enterococcus > Enterococcus sp. AZ095a. The sequence goes on from NZ_CP172953.1 coordinate 3,250,178, forward strand.
TCTGGCAATGATCAACGTCAACATTGTGTTGGCCATCCCACAAAACGCCGACCCGATAATAAACAGCAGCGTACCAAATAGAAAGACTGGTTTGCGGCCGATGTTATCGGCAAACTTGCCGTAGATCGGGGTCAACATCGCACTGGTCAAAAGATAGATCGAGAAGACCCAGTTCATGATCTCGATCCCTTTCAATGAACTAACGATGGTAGGCATCGCTGTCGTAATGATCGTTCCTTCGATCGCGGTCATAAACGTTGCGACAAAGACCGCAATAGTGACTAATTTTACATTGGTTCGCATGTAACTCCTCCTTTTACTCCAAAAAAAAGAACCCCTATCGATAGTCATCAATAGAGGTCGCCTCTTTTAATCCTTCACACTTGCCAAAAGTGCCGCCACCTTGTCGGTGCGTTCCCATGGCAAATCGATATCTGTACGACCGAAATGTCCGTAAGCGGCAGTCTGACGATAAATCGGACGGCGCAAATCTAACATTTCAATAATTCCTGCTGGTCGCAAATCAAAGTTTTCTCGTACTGCTTGGATCAAGCGCTCGTTGCTGACGGTTCCGGTACCAAAAGTGTTGATGCTGATCGAAACGGGCTGTGCCACACCGATCGCATAGGCTAATTGGACTTCCACTTTTTTGGCTAGCTTTGCTGCTACGATGTTTTTGGCAATGTAGCGAGCCGCATAGCTGGCTGAACGGTCAACTTTGGTTGCGTCTTTTCCAGAAAACGCACCGCCACCATGACGAGCATAGCCGCCATAAGTATCAACGATGATTTTTCTGCCTGTCAAACCGGCATCCCCTTGAGGACCGCCGATCACAAAACGACCAGTAGGATTAATATAATATTTTGTCTGCTCGTCTAAAAGATCGGCAGGAATCACTTCTTTGATCACTTTTTCAATGACATCACGGTGGATCGTTTCATTATCAGCCGCATCATCATGCTGAGTACTAATAACGACGGTGTCCACTCTTTGTGGTTGATCGTTATCATCATATTCAACAGTTACTTGCGATTTTGCATCTGGACGCAAGTAGCTTAGTTCATTGTTTTTACGCAACTCTGCTAATCGACGGACTAACCGATGACTCAATGCGATTGGTAAAGGCATCAATTCAGGTGTTTCATCAACGGCAAAACCAAACATCAAGCCTTGGTCACCGGCACCGATATCTTCTTTATCCGTTTCTCCGCGACTTTCTAAAGCATCGTCAACGCCTTGAGCGATATCTGGTGATTGCTCATCGATCGCTACCAAAACAGCAACCGTATCGCCGTCAAAGCCGAATTTTGCTCGTGTATAGCCGATTTCTTTTATGGTTTCTCGGACGACTTTTTGAATATCTACATAAGCAGAAGTAGAAATTTCTCCAAAGACTAAAACCAATCCGGTGGTAACTGACGTTTCGCAAGCGACCCGTGCCATTGGATCTTCGGCAAGCAACGCATCTAAGATGGCATCACTGATTTGGTCGGCTACTTTGTCTGGGTGTCCTTCTGATACGGACTCTGATGTAAATAAGTGTTTCTCTGTCATTTTTGTATTCCCCCTAATATATGTTTCGGTTACAAGGCATCTTCGCAGCTGCGAATCCTTTCGGGAACTTGCAACGGACTGATTATAACAAATTTTGACCCTTCGTAGTTGAAAAATGATAAAAAAGATCATTTTTGGGTAATAAAAAAACACTCTCAAGAGTGTTTGCATGATCCGTACGGGATTCGAACCCGTGTTACCGCCGTGAAAGGGCGGTGTCTTAACCGCTTGACCAACGGACCAGTTTGAAAATGTAATGGGCCTAAATGGACTCGAACCATCGACCTCACGCTTATCAGGCGTGCGCTCTAACCAGCTGAGCTATAGGCCCCAAATAAAAAATGCAAAGCGGGTGACGAGAATCGAACTCGCGACAACAGCTTGGAAGGCTGTAGTTTTACCACTAAACTACACCCGCATTCCTATGGCGCGGGACAGAATCGAACTGCCGACACATGGAGCTTCAATCCATTGCTCTACCAACTGAGCTACCGAGCCAAAAACAACGGTCTGGACGGGACTCGAACCCGCGACCTCCTGCGTGACAGGCAGGCATTCTAACCAACTGAACTACCAAACCAGAAGCTTTGTATTGCTGCTTTGCCGTTAAACAAAGCGATTGCGGGAGCAGGATTTGAACCTACGACCTTCGGGTTATGAGCCCGACGAGCTACCAGACTGCTCCATCCCGCGATAAGTAATTACTTTTCAGTAATTAAAGGACTGTGATTCTTTTGCTCGCAACAAAAGAGACAGTTAAGGAGGATAAGGGATTCGAACCCTTGCACGGTTTTACCCGCCTGACGGTTTTCAAGACCGTTCCCTTCAGCCGGACTTGGGTAATCCTCCAAAAGTAAAAAATGATCCGTACGGGATTCGAACCCGTGTTACCGCCGTGAAAGGGCGGTGTCTTAACCACTTGACCAACGGACCAATAAAAAAACGGAGAAGGAGGGATTTGAACCCTCGCGCCGGTTTCCCGACCTACACCCTTAGCAGGGGCGCCTCTTCAGCCACTTGAGTACTTCCCCAAATGTATGACTACATTTTGATGGGCCTAAATGGACTCGAACCATCGACCTCACGCTTATCAGGCGTGCGCTCTAACCAGCTGAGCTATAGGCCCCAAAAAATAAAAGCTAAAGCGGGTGACGAGAATCGAACTCGCGACAACAGCTTGGAAGGCTGTGGTTTTACCACTAAACTACACCCGCATGGCGGTCTGGACGGGACTCGAACCCGCGACCTCCTGCGTGACAGGCAGGCATTCTAACCAACTGAACTACCAAACCATATTTAGCTTTTATTGCGCTTTTGAAAACAAAAGCAATTGCGGGAGCAGGATTTGAACCTACGACCTTCGGGTTATGAGCCCGACGAGCTACCAGACTGCTCCATCCCGCGATAAGTAATTACTTTAGAGTAATTAAAAGACTGTAATTCTTTTGCTCGCAACAAAAGAGACAGTTAAGGAGGATAAGGGATTCGAACCCTTGCACGGTTTTACCCGCCTGACGGTTTTCAAGACCGTTCCCTTCAGCCGGACTTGGGTAATCCTCCATAATAAAACAGATACAATGCCACAATGGACCTTGTAGGACTCGAACCTACGACCGGACGGTTATGAGCCGTCTGCTCTAACCAACTGAGCTAAAGGTCCAGGCTCTTAAAAAATCGCGGCGGAGGGGATCGAACCCCCGACCTCCCGGGTATGAACCGGACGCTCTAGCCAGCTGAGCTACACCGCGTAAAAAAGAATCATTTATTCAAATGATATGGAGCCTAGCGGGATCGAACCGCTGACCTCCTGCGTGCAAAGCAGGCGCTCTCCCAGCTGAGCTAAGGCCCCTTTTGTAAAAGTATCGGGAAGACAGGATTCGAACCTGCGACCCCTTGGTCCCAAACCAAGTGCTCTACCAAGCTGAGCTACTTCCCGTTATTAAAGCGCGCCCAAGAGGAGTCGAACCCCTAACCTTTTGATCCGTAGTCAAACACTCTATCCAATTGAGCTATGGGCGCATATTATGAAATGCCGAGGACCGGAATCGAACCGGTACGGTGATCACTCACCGCAGGATTTTAAGTCCTGTGCGTCTGCCAGTTCCGCCACCCCGGCTGAAAAATTGCTAAGGCAAAGCGGAAAACGGGGTTCGAACCCGCGACCCCCACCTTGGCAAGGTGGTGCTCTACCACTGAGCTATTTCCGCGTATTCCTGATGCCGGCTAAAGGACTTGAACCCTCGACCCTCTGATTACAAATCAGATGCTCTACCAACTGAGCTAAGCCGGCAATGAAGTGCGGGTGAAGGGACTTGAACCCCCACGCCCGAAGGCGCTAGATCCTAAATCTAGTGCGTCTGCCAATTCCGCCACACCCGCATAGGTTATTACTATGAGTCGTACAGGGCTCGAACCTGTGACCCTCTGATTAAAAGTCAGATGCTCTACCAACTGAGCTAACGACTCATATGGGGGTTAACGGGATCGAACCGCTGACCCTCTGCTTGTAAGGCAGATGCTCTCCCAGCTGAGCTAAACCCCCATAAGGTAAAAAAAACGCGTGGCGACGTCCTACTCTCACAAAGGGAAACCCTTCACTACAATCGGCGCTAAGAAGCTTAACTTCTGTGTTCGGCATGGTTACAGGTGTATCCTTCTTGCTATCGCCACCACACTATTCAATTGAGTAAGTGTTGCTCACTCAAAACTGGATCGAAGAAATCAAAACTCTACGAGTTTACGTGCTTTTTTCTTTTTGGTTAAGTCCTCGATCGATTAGTATCAGTCCGCTCCAACCATCACTGGCCTTCCACTTCTGACCTATCTACCTGATCATCTCTCAGGGATCTTACTTTCTTAAAGAAATGGGAAATCTCATCTTGAGGTGGGCTTCACACTTAGATGCTTTCAGCGTTTATCCCTTCCCTACATAGCTACCCAGCGATGCCTCTGGCGAGACAACTGGTACACCAGCGGTAAGTCCATCCCGGTCCTCTCGTACTAAGGACAGCTCCTCTCAAATTTCCAACGCCCGCGACGGATAGGGACCGAACTGTCTCACGACGTTCTGAACCCAGCTCGCGTGCCGCTTTAATGGGCGAACAGCCCAACCCTTGGGACCGACTACAGCCCCAGGATGCGACGAGCCGACATCGAGGTGCCAAACCTCCCCGTCGATGTGGACTCTTGGGGGAGATAAGCCTGTTATCCCCAGGGTAGCTTTTATCCGTTGAGCGATGGCCCTTCCATGCGGAACCACCGGATCACTAAGCCCGACTTTCGTCCCTGCTCGAGTTGTAGCTCTCGCAGTCAAGCTCCCTTCTGCCTTTACACTCTTCGAATGATTTCCAACCATTCTGAGGGAACCTTTGGGCGCCTCCGTTACCTTTTAGGAGGCGACCGCCCCAGTCAAACTGCCCATCTGACACTGTCTCCCAGCCCGATAAGGGCTGCGGGTTAGAGTGGCCATAACGCAAGGGTAGTATCCCACCATTGCCTCCATCGAAACTGGCGTCCCGATCTCTACGGCTCCTACCTATCCTGTACATGCGGTACAGACACTCAATATCAAACTACAGTAAAGCTCCATGGGGTCTTTCCGTCCTGTCGCGGGTAACCTGCATCTTCACAGGTACTAAAATTTCACCGAGTCTCTCGTTGAGACAGTGCCCAAATCGTTACGCCTTTCGTGCGGGTCGGAACTTACCCGACAAGGAATTTCGCTACCTTAGGACCGTTATAGTTACGGCCGCCGTTTACTGGGGCTTCAATTCGTACCTTCGCTTACGCTAAGCACTCCTCTTAACCTTCCAGCACCGGGCAGGCGTCAGCCCCTATACGTCATCTTTCGATTTTGCAGAGACCTGTGTTTTTGATAAACAGTCGCTTGGGCCTATTCACTGCGGCTGCTCGTTAGAGCAGCACCCCTTCTCCCGAAGTTACGGGGTCATTTTGCCGAGTTCCTTAACGAGAGTTCTCTCGCTCACCTTAGGATTCTCTCCTCGACTACCTGTGTCGGTTTGCGGTACGGGCCGTTGTTTTCTCACTAGAAGCTTTTCTTGGCAGTGTGACATCAGAAGCTTCGGTACTATTATTTCCCTCCTCATCACAGCTTGTCCGTATAGGTAGAAGCATTTGACTCCTACCAAGACTTACTGCTTGAACAGACATATCCATCAGTCTGCACTTCTTAGCCTCCTGCGTCCCTCCATTGCTCAAACAAAAACAACGGGTACAGGAATATCAACCTGTTGTCCATCGCCTACGCCTGTCGGCCTCGGCTTAGGTCCCGACTAACCCTGGGCGGACGAGCCTTCCCCAGGAAACCTTAGTCATTCGGTGGACAGGATTCTCACCTGTCTTTCGCTACTCATACCGGCATTCTCACTTCTAAGCGCTCCAGCAGTCCTCACGATCTGCCTTCAACGCCCTTAGAACGCTCTCCTACCAATGCACCTAATGGTGCACTCCACAGCTTCGGTAAACTATTTAGCCCCGGTACATTTTCGGCGCAGGGTCACTCGACTAGTGAGCTATTACGCACTCTTTAAATGGTGGCTGCTTCTAAGCCAACATCCTAGTTGTCTGTGCAACCCCACATCCTTTTCCACTTAATAGTTATTTGGGGACCTTAGCTGGTGGTCTGGGCTGTTTCCCTTTCGACTATGGATCTTATCACTCACAGTCTGACTCCCGGATATGAATGAATGGCATTCGGAGTTTATCTGAATTCGGTAACCCGAGATGGGCCCCTAGTCCAAACAGTGCTCTACCTCCATCATTCTCAATTCCGAGGCTAGCCCTAAAGCTATTTCGGAGAGAACCAGCTATCTCCAAGTTCGTTTGGAATTTCTCCGCTACCCACACCTCATCCCCGCACTTTTCAACGTACGTGGGTTCGGTCCTCCAGTGCGTTTTACCGCACCTTCAACCTGGACATGGGTAGATCACATGGTTTCGGGTCTACGACAACATACTCATTCGCCCTATTCAGACTCGCTTTCGCTGCGGCTCCGTCTCTTCAACTTAACCTCGCATGCTATCGTAACTCGCCGGTTCATTCTACAAAAGGCACGCTATCACCCATTAACGGGCTCTAACTTGTTGTAGGCACACGGTTTCAGGATCTATTTCACTCCCCTTCCGGGGTGCTTTTCACCTTTCCCTCACGGTACTGGTTCACTATCGGTCACTAGGGAGTATTTAGCCTTGGGAGATGGTCCTCCCGGATTCCGACGGAATTCCTCGTGTTCCGCCGTACTCAGGATCCTCCTAGGTGTTATCCAAATTTCGCCTACGGGGTTTTTACCCTCTTTGACATACTTTTCCAAGTATTTCGACTATCTGAATAGACTACCATATCGGAGTCCTACAACCCCAACAAGCAAGCTTGTTGGTTTGGGCTTTTCCCGTTTCGCTCGCCGCTACTCAGGGAATCGAATTTTCTTTCTCTTCCTGCAGGTACTTAGATGTTTCAGTTCTCTGCGTCTACCTCGACTGCGCTATGTATTCACGCAGACGTAACATCCTATAAAAGATGCTGGGTTTCCCCATTCGGAAATCTCTGGATCATAGCTTACTTACAGCTCCCCAAAGCATATCGGTGTTAGTCCCGTCCTTCATCGGCTCCTAGTGCCAAGGCATCCACCGTGCGCCCTTATTCACTTAACCTTTGACCTTACGGTCGGTTTTGAGTACTTCTTCTAGCGATAGAAGGTTGCTCAAGAAAATAAGCGTTGAACTTATTAAAAAACTCTTTTAACATTTCAACTCGGTGTGTGTTACTTGTTTTGATTTTTTCTTCGATATCCAGTTTTCAATGAACAAAGCATAACGACCATTGTCGTTAATGGAGCCTAGCGGGATCGAACCGCTGACCTCCTGCGTGCAAAGCAGGCGCTCTCCCAGCTGAGCTAAGGCCCCGGGTATTTACTTGAGAGTAGACCTCTCAAAACTGAACAAAGGCAAACGATGTGTAGTCTTCCGAAATATTCCTTAGAAAGGAGGTGATCCAGCCGCACCTTCCGATACGGCTACCTTGTTACGACTTCACCCCAATCATCTATCCCACCTTAGGCGGCTGGCTCCAAAAAGGTTACCTCACCGACTTCGGGTGTTACAAACTCTCGTGGTGTGACGGGCGGTGTGTACAAGGCCCGGGAACGTATTCACCGCGGCGTGCTGATCCGCGATTACTAGCGATTCCGGCTTCATGTAGGCGAGTTGCAGCCTACAATCCGAACTGAGAGAAGCTTTAAGAGATTAGCTTAGCCTCGCGACTTCGCAACTCGTTGTACTTCCCATTGTAGCACGTGTGTAGCCCAGGTCATAAGGGGCATGATGATTTGACGTCATCCCCACCTTCCTCCGGTTTGTCACCGGCAGTCTCGCTAGAGTGCCCAACTAAATGATGGCAACTAACAATAAGGGTTGCGCTCGTTGCGGGACTTAACCCAACATCTCACGACACGAGCTGACGACAACCATGCACCACCTGTCACTTTGCCCCCGAAGGGGAAGCTCTATCTCTAGAGTGGTCAAAGGATGTCAAGACCTGGTAAGGTTCTTCGCGTTGCTTCGAATTAAACCACATGCTCCACCGCTTGTGCGGGCCCCCGTCAATTCCTTTGAGTTTCAACCTTGCGGTCGTACTCCCCAGGCGGAGTGCTTAATGCGTTTGCTGCAGCACTGAAGGGCGGAAACCCTCCAACACTTAGCACTCATCGTTTACGGCGTGGACTACCAGGGTATCTAATCCTGTTCGCTCCCCACGCTTTCGAGCCTCAGCGTCAGTTACAGACCAGAGAGCCGCCTTCGCCACTGGTGTTCCTCCATATATCTACGCATTTCACCGCTACACATGGAATTCCACTCTCCTCTTCTGCACTCAAGTCTCCCAGTTTCCAATGACCCTCCCCGGTTGAGCCGGGGGCTTTCACATCAGACTTAAGAAACCGCCTGCGCTCGCTTTACGCCCAATAAATCCGGACAACGCTTGCCACCTACGTATTACCGCGGCTGCTGGCACGTAGTTAGCCGTGGCTTTCTGGTTAGATACCGTCAAGGGATGAACATTTTACTCTCATCCTTGTTCTTCTCTAACAACAGAGTTTTACGATCCGAAAACCTTCTTCACTCACGCGGCGTTGCTCGGTCAGACTTTCGTCCATTGCCGAAGATTCCCTACTGCTGCCTCCCGTAGGAGTCTGGGCCGTGTCTCAGTCCCAGTGTGGCCGATCACCCTCTCAGGTCGGCTATGCATCGTTGCCTTGGTGAGCCGTTACCTCACCAACTAGCTAATGCACCGCGGGTCCATCCATCAGTGACGCAAAAGCGCCTTTCAACTTTCTTCCATGCGGAAAATAGTGTTATACGGTATTAGCACCTGTTTCCAAGTGTTATCCCCTTCTGATGGGCAGGTTACCCACGTGTTACTCACCCGTTCGCCACTCTTTTTCTTTCGGTGGAGCAAGCTCCGGTGAAAGAAAAAGCGTTCGACTTGCATGTATTAGGCACGCCGCCAGCGTTCGTCCTGAGCCAGGATCAAACTCTCATAATGATTTGTTTGAATGACCATACGGTCATTAAGCTCATAAAAATTAACTTTGCTAGCTATTGCTTGCATGTATTTGTTTCAATAAATTGAAACGTCCTACACATTGGTTCGTTTGCTTGCTTTGTTCAGTTTTCAAAGGTCTACAGTGCTGTGTTAGCAACTTTTATATCATATCAGAGCGACGTTTGATTGTCAACTCTTTTTTAAAAGTTTTTTTCGCTCGTTGTTTTTCAACTTCGCAGCGGCTGTCTCAGCGACTTCATTAGAATAACAAATGATTTGTTATTTGTCAACAACTTTTTTTAATTAATTTTGTTGATGTATCAACATCGATTAACTATTTTAAAATTGCGACTTCGTTATAATATCATCTGTCGAGCTGTGCGTCAACCACTTTTTTCAATTCTTTTTACGAATTCATTTCAGTCATTTGGCACATGTAATAATATACCAACTAAATCCCTTGCGGTCAATCATTTTCTATGGCTTTTTTTAATTTTTACAAACCCGTCTAATCACATTGAATCCAGCTTTTATCGTTCGTATTTAATCCGTTTCCTAGCATCTGTCCTAACGTATTTCCCTCTATTTCCTCGCAGTTTTTCTCTCTGGCTCAGTAGACAATAAAAAAGCCGCCCATCTCTTGCGAGTGGACGGAGCTTTTTTATCTCATTGTCGGGAATAATAAAACGTCACGAATCGATTGTGCATCGGTCAACAACATCACTAAGCGGTCGATCCCGATCCCTAATCCACCAGTTGGCGGCATACCGTATTCAAGTGCTTCTAAGAAATCTTCATCCACCCCATGGGCTTCATCATTTCCTGCTTCGCGCTCTTTTTCTTGTCCTTCAAAACGTTCTCTTTGATCGATTGGGTCATTCAATTCCGTGAAGGCATTCGCAAATTCACGACCAACGATAAATAATTCAAAGCGATCCGTAAAGCGTTCATCTTCTGGATTCTTTTTCGCTAATGGCGAAACTTCCACTGGATGACCAAAGACAAAGGTTGGCTGCTGTAACGTTTCTTCAACAAATGTCTCAAAGAATTCATTGATGATATGGCCAACAGTCATGGCATCAGTGATTTCAACATGATGTTCTTTCGCTAAACTACGCGCTTCTTCAACGGACATTGGTTGCCAGAAATCAACACCTGTTTGATTTTTGATTGCATCGACCATATGGATTCGTGCAAAGTCGCTAGCTAAATCGACTTCTTGTCCATCGTATTGGATCGTTGCTGTATGCAAGACTTTTTCAGCAGCATTACGGATAATGCCTTCTGTCAAATCCATCACATCTTTGAAATCTGTATATGCTGTATACGCTTCTAGCATCGTAAACTCGGGATTATGGGTCGTATCGATTCCTTCATTTCGGAAAACGCGGCCGATCTCATAGACTTTTTCCATGCCACCCACGATCAATCGTTTCAAGTGAAGCTCAAGTGCGATTCGTAAATACAGATCCATGTCTAAGGCATTGTGGTGTGTAATGAAGGGACGAGCCGCTGCACCACCTGCTTGATTATGCAATACTGGCGTTTCGACTTCGATATATCCATGTCCGTCAAGGTAACGACGAATTTCGCTAATGATTTGGCTTCGTTTCATGAAACGATCAAAGCTCTCTTTATTACTGATCAAATCCAAGTAACGTTGACGGTAGCGTTGTTCTACGTTCGTCAAGCCATGGTATTTGTCTGGCAATGGACGCAATGCTTTGGATAAGATCACGATTTCTTTGGCTTTGATGGTCACTTCGCCAGTGTCGGTCTTCATGATTTCACCAGATACACCAAAGAAATCACCTAGATCTGCATGCTTGAATACTTCGTAAGGTTCGTCCCCGACTTGGTCTTTACGTACATATATTTGAATACGGCCTTCGCGGTCTTGTAAATGCGCAAAACCAGCCTTCCCTTTTCCACGTTTTGTAACGATTCTTCCTGCAATGCTTGCTGAAAGATTCATTTCGGCTAATTCTTCTTTGGTTCTTTGATCAAATAACTCATGTAACTCGGCAGAATTATGGGTGCGTTCGAATCGCTTGCCAAAAGGATCAATGCCTTCTTCCCGTAGTTTTTCCATCTTTTCACGGCGAACCAACATTTGATCATTCAATTCTTCTTGTGTTTGTCGTTCCTCTGTCACGAGTTTTCCTCCATTCTTAACTTGGGTTTCCTTCTTATAATGCCAATGATGACGCAAAAAATCAAGCCGAACTTTCGAATCGACTTGATTTGTTTCTTATTCCTTAAAAGTTGCTACCGGCTGTTTTTCGGTCTTCTCTACAAATGCATCCAATAAATCAAAAATCGTTTGCTTATCTTCTGCTTGATTGATAGCTGCCTTCACTTTGGCTGCCCGTGAAATACCTTTTAAGTAGTACGCAGCATGTTGGCGGAATTCTCGCGAAGCGATTTTTTCCCCTTTTAGATCAGCCAACCGTTCTAAATGAAGTTTCGCTGTCGAAATTTTTTCTCGTGGTGTTGGTTCCGGCAATAACTCGCCTGTCTCCAAGTATTGCTTGGTGCGGTGGATCATCCACGGATTGCCTAAGGCTGCCCGTCCGATCATCACTGCATCAGCGCCGACTTCTTCCAACATTCGTTTCGCATCTTCAGGGGTTCTGACATCGCCGTTGCCCATAAAAGGAATGGTGATACTTTGCTTCACTTGTTTCAAAACGTCCCAATCAGCCGATCCTTCATACATCTGTACACGGGTTCTGCCATGCATACCGATTGCTGCGGCACCCGCTGCTTCCGCGGCTTGGGCATTCTCAACCGCAAAGACGTGCTGCTCATCCCAACCGATCCGCATTTTGACGGTAACGGGCTTGTCGATCGCACTGGAAACAGCATGGACCATTTCATAAACCTTGTCGGGATCTAAAAGCCACTTCGCACCAGCTTCTGCTTTGATGATTTTGTTTACAGGACACCCCATATTGATATCAATGATATCGGCAGTTGTGTTCTCTGCGACAAATTGCGCTGCTTCTACTAAGGATGCTTTATTCCCACCAAAAATCTGAATACTAAGAGGATGCTCGGTCTCGTCAATAAACAGCATCTCAAGGGTCTTCTTGTTACGCAGTTGAATCCCTCGATCACTGATCATCTCACAGACGACTAAACCCGCGCCAAATTCTTTGACTGTCACACGAAACGCAGAATTGGTGATCCCTGCCATTGGCGCAACGACGACGCGGTTAGGAATCTCAACCGAGCCGATCTGCCATGTCTGTCTATCTTTCACTTACGCTTCCGCCTCTTTCTTCAACGCCGCCAATTCCGTTTCATCAAAATGATACTTGTTGCCACAAAACGAGCAGACTGCCTCTGCCCCATGATCTTCATCGATCATTGCTTGGATCTCCTCAGCCCCTAAGGTGATGATCGCTGTCGCAAATTTTTCTTTCGTACAATCACAGTGGAACTGGACGGGCATTTTTTCTAGTACTTCGATCGTCGTGTCTGGTAACAATGTCGCTAAGACCTCTTCTGGTGATTGGCCTTCATCGATCAAGGTTGACACTCGAGGCAATTCTCCCAAACGTTTTTCGATGGCATCAATGATCTCTTCACTGGCACCAGGCATGATCTGTAGCATAAATCCACCGGCTGCCCGAATCGAATCATCGGTTTCTACTAATACACTCAGACCAACAGCAGAAGGAATCTGTTCTGACACTGCTAAATAATAAGTAAAGTCTTCCCCAAGTTCCCCAGAGACGATCGGTGTTTGTCCAGAGAAAGGTTCTTTTAGCCCTAAGTCTTTGATTACGGTAAAAATTCCTTGGTCTCCCACTGCGCCCCGAACATCCAATTTTCCTTGAGGATTCAATGGCAGACTGATCTGTGGATTTTTTATGTATCCTTTTACGTCCCCACGGCCATTGCTGTCTACGACGATTGCCCCAGCAGGACCATTTCCTTGAATTTTGACGGTCAATTTGTCTTCCCCTTTTAAGGTACTGCCTAATAACAAACTTCCCACCATCGCTCGCCCTAAAGCAGCAGATGCCGTATTCCATGTTTCATGGCGTCGTTGTGCTTCGGCGATCGTCTCTGTTGCCGATACGGCGTATGCTCGGACGAAGCCGTCATATGCGAGTGCTTTTACTAAATAATCCTTCATCTTGATTCTCCTTTTTATTCATTAATGAATCATACTAGGAAGCGCCGCTTTTTTCAACTGAATGTGTTTGAATTTAAGAAAAGTCTTCTTAAATAGAAACAAAAAGGCGCCGAGTTTCCTCGGCGCCTTGATACGTCTTGTTTTAGGCGTTATCATCTTTGTTTTCTTGATCAGTCGGTTGGCTTTCGCTATTGCGGCGAACGTCTTCCAATTGTTGATCAAAATCGTTTGATGATGCATCTTCGCTGTGTTTTTCTGCAGCTTGCTTCTCTGCATCTTTTTCTTCCAGCGCACGTTTCGCTTCTTCAAACGTTTGGGCTTTTTCACTAGGATACTCAGAGCTTTCAGTCCCTGCAGGCATTTTGCCTTCTTCAAACAAGGATTTGATTGCTTTAGCATCCAATGTTTCATGTTCAAGTAGTTTTTCAGCGATCAATTTGTGTTGGGCACGATGTTCTTCAATGATTTCATGGGCTTTTTGATGGGCATCCATTAAAATCTTGCGAACTTCTTGATCAATTTCAAAGGCAACTTGTTCAGAGTATGCTTTTGTTTGACCGTAATCGCGACCGACAAAGACTTGATGGTTTCCTTCATATTGAACTGGACCTAATTTATCGCTCATTCCATATTCTGTCACCATGCTTCTTGCAAGCGCAGTTGCTTGTTCAAAGTCATTGGAAGCCCCCGTTGATTGCACACCGAAGATGATTTCTTCAGCCGTACGTCCACCTAGCAAGCCAACGATTTGTTCAAACATATCTTCTTTAGTCATCAAGAATTGATCTTCTTTCGGCAAGGCGATCATGTACCCACCAGCTCGCCCCCGAGGAATGATGGTTACTTTGTGTACCACACGGGCACGACTCAAGACTAAACCAACAATGGTATGTCCTGCTTCATGGTAAGCAACCATTTCACGTTCGCGTTTGTTGATGACACGGTCTTTCTTCGCAGGACCAGCGATCACGCGGTCTTCTGCTTCATCGATATCTGAAGCATCGATTTTTTTCTTGTTACGACGAGCAGCAACTAAGGCGGCTTCGTTCAAGACGTTTTCCAGATCCGCACCGGCAAAGCCCGGTGTTTGTTGGGCAACGACTTTCAAATCAACATCATCTGATAAAGGTTTGTTCCGAGCATGAACACGGAGGATTGCTTCACGGCCTTTCACGTCTGGACGACCAACTAAAATCTGACGGTCAAAACGACCTGGACGCAGCAACGCTGGATCTAGAACATCCGAACGGTTCGTTGCGGCAATGACGATCACGCCTTCATTCCCATCAAAACCATCCATCTCAACCAATAATTGGTTCAATGTTTGTTCCCGCTCATCATGTCCGCCACCCATACCGGCACCACGTTGGCGACCGACGGCATCGATTTCATCGATAAAGATGATGGCTGGTGCATTTTTCTTCGCTGTTTCAAATAAGTCACGTACCCGGCTTGCACCGACACCGACAAACATTTCAACGAAATCTGAACCAGAGATCGAGTAAAACGGTACGCCAGCTTCACCGGCAACGGCTTTGGCTAGCAACGTTTTCCCGGTTCCCGGAGGTCCCTCAAGTAAGACACCTGCTGGGATACGGGCACCTAATTCAACGAAACGTCGAGGATCTTTCAAGAATTCCACGACTTCGACAAGTTCTTGTTTTTCTTCTTCTGCACCGGCTACGTCTGAAAAACGTACGCGGTTGGCTTTTTTGTCCGCTTCTTTGGCTTTTGATTTGCCAAAGTTCATCACACGGCCGCCACCGCCACCGCCGCCGCCTTGTTGGCTCATCATCATATAGAAGAAGAAAATGATGATCACAAGTGGTAAGAAGCTAACCAAAAGCGATAACCAAATACCACTGTTGGATTCTTCTTCGATGGTAGTTTTGACCCCTTGTGCTGAGGCCAGACTGGTGACTTCGCTCAGCGTAGAATCATTTGGTAAAATGATCGTTGAAAAGCGGGTCGAACTCGCCTGTGTATTGCCTAAAACAGACAAGCTGTTGTCATTGCTGACAGTTTGTTCTTCATTGTATTCACCCACGATTCGATAAACACCGTTAGCGGGTTGGACAGTAAATTGTTTGACCTTCCCGTCTTTCAGTTGTTCTGTAAACGTGGAGTACTCGATCGTTGGGGTCTGCTGATTGCCATTTCCAAAAATGAAATAAACGACCATGACCATCGCCAACAAGACAAGTACATAATATAAGGTATTTTTTACCATACCGTTATTTTTCTTATTCATGCGTACCTCCCTGGCTATTTTGTTTTATCAATCCTGACCATTTAATTGTATCACAATTGATTTAGAACAGTCACTAATTTGACTGATAAACACTAGGTTTTAAGACGCCAACGTAAGGTAAGTTTCGATATTGCTCTGCATAGTCCAGTCCATATCCAACAACAAACTCATTTGGCACATCGAAGCCGACGTAATCAGCATCGATCTCAACAACACGGCCTTCCGGCTTATCTAATAACGTCACGATTTTCACTGATTTCGCTTTACGGTATTTGAATAGATCTACCAGATAAGCCAACGTGCGACCACTGTCAATGATGTCTTCAACGATCAAAAGATCGCGGCCCTCAACATTTGTATCTAAATCTTTGATGATTTTGACTTCTCCAGATGAAATCATGGCATTGCCATAACTCGAGACATCCATGAAGTCTAACTCCAAGTAACAATCCATCTCACGAACGATGTCTGCCATGAAAGGAACGGCACCTTTCAGTACACCTACGACTAGAGGATTTTTATCCGCATAAGCCGCCGTTAATTCTTGACCAAGTTCCACACAACGATTTTTGATTTCGTCACGGGAAATCAAAATTTTCTCAATATCTTTATCTAGCATAAAGTTCTCCTTCCAACTCTTACTTCTGATATTTATAAAGAAGTATGTAGTGTATTTTATCAGTTTCTGGCGCAATACTCAAATAGGAAAATGCATGAGGTAGTAAGGCAATCACCTGTTTATCAAGGTTTGTGACGACCCAACTTTTTTCTCGCTCTTCATTAGGAATTTTTGAATCGATAAAAAAACGACTGATCTTTTTGGTCAGGCCACGTGCCAAGCGGATTCGGTCTCCTGGCTGACGCTTACGTACGATCAGCTCAGAGGAATAGTTTAGCGGTAAATCTTGGGAAAACTCTGACCAATTTGTGATTTTTTTGGGAATATGCTGTTCATTTATCGGAAAATACCCAATCCATTCCTTTTCAGAAAGATAGATCCCTTCTCCTAAAACCAGACGCTGACTGACTTCTGTCAACGGCGCTGCAGGCTTTTGGGGAACAGCAATGAGTTCCAATAGTAATTGGTCATAACTGCGCCGCAGCTGCCACTGTTTGTGCAACGCCAATTGCCATTGCCCTTTCTTTTCGTCTAGCAAACGCAATAGCTGTGGCAGCTGTTTTTGATTGAGTGGATGCTTTGTAAAAGCTTCTGCTTGTTGCAAAAACCCCGCATAGAAAAAATAGCGCTGCGCCGGCGAAAACGTCGGCAGCTGTTGCAGATCGATCACTAAGCGAGTAGCTTGCTGTTGAACGAACGCAGACAACCATTGCTGCTGCTCTTGCTGGATCAACTGATTGGCGAACTGCATTTCTACAGAAAGCTGTTGAAAATGCGGCAACAGTTGCGGATTTTCCGCTTTTAATGCCGGCACTACTTGCTGGCGTAGTCGGTTTCGCAAATACAGCGGTTCGTGATTGCTTTCGTCTTCAAAGTAGGGAATCTGCTGTACTTGCGCATAGTCGTAAATCGCTGTCTTACTGACACTAAGCAACGGCCGCAACAGGATTCCAGCGTGAAAAGGCTGCTGCTGCTGCATCCCGCCAGCCGATTGCAAGCGGCCTTCTCGCATCATCTTCATCAGCATCGTTTCTACTTGGTCATCACTGTGGTGAGCAGTCAGCAAAACATCATAGCCTTCTCGGGACATGACATCGGCAAAAAACGTATAGCGAAAGTCCCGAGCGCTAGCTTCTATGCCAGTTTCTGGCGGATTTTCCCAGCACCGCTCATAAAAAGGAATGCCGCGTTCTTGGCAGTACTGCCGTAAAAAAGCAGCTTCCTCAGCAGATGCTGGGCGCAATTGATGGTTTACATGTGCCACACCAAAGACCTGCTCTTTTTGCATTTCGGGAAACAACTGACAAAAGACCTGCAGCAAGACCATGGAGTCGACTCCCGTCGATACCGCCAGCAAAAAGCGGCGTTTTTTTTCAGGATCGATGGCAGTGAGTTGCCCTCGAACGGTTTGAATGACCATCATTTGCCCTCCTTCTCATTTGGTAGATCCACAAGAAAGAAAGCTGAAACAAAACGAACCAACAGTTTTGTTTCAGCTTTTTCCAACTTGCTATTCATGTTTAGTTACGGCGTCCGCCGCGGCCACCGCGTTTTCCTTCTGTATTTCGACGTAATGATGAAAGACGATCATCACTATCTTTTAGA
This sequence comes from Enterococcus sp. AZ095a, assembly GCF_050546735.1. Lineage (NCBI taxonomy): Bacteria > Bacillati > Bacillota > Bacilli > Lactobacillales > Enterococcaceae > Enterococcus > Enterococcus sp. AZ095a. The sequence goes on from NZ_CP172953.1 coordinate 3,267,912, forward strand.
AAAGAACTCATCAATGAATCGAAGTCTTGTTTATTTACATTCGTAGTTTGATTGCGTGAAAAAGATTTTTTCGGATTTGGTCGATTGAATTCTTTTTTCGGGTATTCACGTTTTTCTTCCGGCTTATCTTCTGCTTTGCGGATCGATAGTCCAATTTTTCCATCGTTGCCGATTGCCGTAACAAGTACTGTCACTTCATCCCCAACAGACAACACGTCGTGAATGTCTTTGACGAATCCGTTTGATACTTCACTGATATGCACCAAACCAGTTTTCCCTTCACCAAGATCAATGAACGCACCAAAATTTGTAATACCAGACACTTTGCCCTTTAGTTTCGCTCCAACTTCGATTGACATATAAAAAATGTTCCTCCTAATTTTTACCCATTTAAAATAATTCAAACTACTGCGCTGAGTAGGTATGACATTGCTTAATCTTGTGACTCTGTGGATGATGATTCTTGTTCGCTTTGCGCAGAACGCTCATTAGTGTTTTGAGAATCCGTTCCATCTGGCAAGACAGGATAAATTTTTTCGCCATCTTTTGAGTAGAAGAATCGGCTGCGGGCCAATTTTGCCACATACTCATCGTCTTGCAATAAGGCAACATCTCGCTCCAATGAAGCCACTTTTTGTTCAGCTTCTTTTTGTTCGGCGACTGTTTCCGCCTTGTATTCCTTTAGTTTTTGCAGGCGCATTTGGTCGTTAAACATCTGAATCCCCACGACTGCAAATATCGCTAATGCCGCCACGAAAAACGCCACCAGCCGACGTCGGCGAAACACGACTTGCCGCCGTTCTTTTTCAAACTTGGCAAATTGCTCTTTCGCATAATCGGTCTGCAATAGTTCTATTTTTTTATTTGATTCTTTTGCCACCTGAACTCGCTCCCGTCGCTGTCTTTGTTTTTTACATTATACCAACATCCGCAAAGCTTGTCTAACTGAAAATGCCGTAAAAATCAAGCATTTTCTGAGATTCTTTCCTCTGAAACAATCTCATACATTTTTGCAGCGTCTTCTTTTTTCGTCGATTCATGCAATTCATTGACTTTTACTTCCAAGACCTTATTCCCGAACTGAATACGCATAGTATCGCCTACTTTGACGTCACTGCTTGACTTGGCTAATTTGCCGTTGATCTGAATACGTCCCTTGTCTGCCACTTCTTTGGCAACAGAGCGACGCTTGATGATGCGGGAGATTTTAAGAAATTTATCTAATCTCATGTTTTTCACCTCTTCTTAATAGTTTCTTTCCAAATGGAACTAACAGCCATTCGCGAATCGTTAACAATTTGATTTTGATCGCTGTCCCGATAAAGGCTGCGCCTCCCAGACCGACACCGCCTAGGCAAAAAATCAGCGCCTGTAGTCGATGGGTCAAAGGACCGTTCAATAAGATCGCAACGAAGCTATAATATAAGAATAGCACGCTTGCCATGATCCCTAAACAAAGAAATAATTTTTTTCCATAATTTCCTTCATACCAAAAGCGATTGATGCTACTTTGTGCTCGACGCTGTTCGGAAACCACAAAACAGCATAAGGTCGCGCCTAACCCCAACAGCGTACTGATACTTGCTCCTGCAGTCCCATAAGAAGCGGTCAGTGGCCACATCGATAGGCATTTGACCAAAAGACCAATCCCCGCAGCGAGCAAGCCGAAGGTATAGGTATTGCGACTTTGTTGAATGCTTTGATAGGCTTGAATCGTCGCCATCAGAGCGATGGAAAAGACAAACAATACCAGCGCAGCATTGCCAGATCCGTCTTTAAATAAGGCAAAATTGATATAAGGCAGCAAAATCGCTAACCCTACCGCAGAAGCCGAAGCAATCCCGATTGTTAGGCGCAAATACATTTTTGCCGACTTTTCAAACAGCTGCTGATTTTTTACCGTCAAATACTTGGTCAACGTTGGCAAAAACGTCGAGCTTAACGCCATCGCCACCACAAGACCTAGTTGGACGAGGGGTTGTCCGCGATCATAGATCCCTTTCGAAATCCGGGCTGCTTGTGCCGTCAATCCCCCCGCTTCTAGCGCATTGGTCAATAAAAACGAATCCGCTAACTGGAACAAGATCAAATAGCCGCTATAAATCGTCAACAGACCGCCTTCTAAGAAGAACCGTTTTTTCAACGAGGCGGATAAACCAGCGGTATTTTCTCCTGTACGGGTGACTGGTTTATGCCATAGCGATAGGCGTTTGCCGTTGATTTGTCGGCTATAATAACTTAAAATCCACCACGCCGCAAGGCCCCCGACTAAGGCACCCATCATGGCGACAGTCCCCGTTTGATAAATCGTCCAGCCCAATTGCTGGAAGGCTGCCGCAGCACCTAAAATCACACCAACTCTAAGCAGCTGCTCTACAACTTGAGACACTGCGGTTGGCACCATTTGTAGATTTCCTTGAAACATTCCTCGATAAAAGGTCAAGGGTGGGACAAACAAAAAGGTAAAGGAAACGACTCGAATCAAGCCTGCCAGTTGATGGTCCCCCATCACTTGCGCGATTGGACCGGCAAATAAAAAGGTCACAGCCCATAAGCCGATCGCCGACCAAAGCACATAAGGCATCAACGCTTGCAGCCGCTCCTTGCTTTTCAAAGGATCAGGTTCTTCAGCAACAATGCGGGAGATAAACTGCGGCAAACCTGACAACGCCAAAGTCATTGCCAATCCATAAATCGGATAGACCTGTTGATACACATAAAACCCTTCGTCGCCTACCAGGTTCTGAAAAGGGACCCGATAAACGGCACTTAAGATTTTTGCGATAAAGGAAGCGATCGTTAAAATAAACGCCCCTTCCATCGTACGCTTCAATTGTGATTTCGGCATCCCTCTGGTTCCTTTCTAGCCTTGGCTGGCGTATTTTTGTTCCCGTAACGCTTTGACAAAATCTTGGATTTCTAATAGCCAGGTGCTTTCTTTCATCACTGGCGGAATCTGTAATTTGATGGTCATTTGCTCATGATCGACACCCATCGTGGCTTTTAATTTAGTAGCTTTCAATGCTTCAAACAGCTGCTCCACCGAATAATTTTTCGTGCCGACTTTACTCAAAGTAAACGACACGGTTTGTTGCTGCTTGCGGATAGTTTCTAACAAGGCACGATCGCCGTTCATTTTGATCTCGCCCACCGTTAAGAGGTGCGCCACTTCTACAGGGTATTCTCCGAAACGGTCTAATAAATCATCTTGAAGTTCATCAACTGCTTCTTGTGATTCCAGCTCACGAATTCGTTTATAGATCTCGATTTTTTGCCGTTCGTCTTCAATATACGAAGTCGGTAAGTAGGCATCGATCCCCAGATCGATCTCAACGGTCGTTTTTTCTGTTTGGGTATTTTTCCCTTGTTTACGAGTGACTGCTTCCGACAGCATTTGTGAGTACATGTCAAACCCGACTGCATCGATAAAGCCGTGCTGTTGCGCCCCCAATAGATTTCCTGCCCCACGAATCGAAAGATCTCGCATCGCGATTTTGAATCCTGAACCTAACTCCGTAAAGTCCTTAATGGCTTGCAGACGTTTTTCACTGACTTCGTTCAACACTTTTTGCTGTTCATACATGAAATACGCATAAGCGACTCGATTGCTCCGACCGACACGGCCACGCAACTGATACAACGTCGAAAGCCCCATGTAATCGGCATTTTCCACAAACAACGTATTGGCATTGGGAATATCCACACCGGTTTCAATGATCGTCGTCGTCACCAACACATCGTATTGCCCTTCAATAAAGTCAAACAGGGTATTTTCCAATTGGATCTCGGTCATTTGCCCGTGGGCATAAGCGATTCGTGCATCTGGCACTAACGCCTGCAGTTCTTCGACTTTTCGCTCGATCGTATCGACACGATTATAGAGATAAAACACTTGGCCCCCGCGTGCCATCTCCCGTTGGATCGCTTCTCGCACCGCTCCTGGATTCATCTCCATCACATAGGTTTGGATCGGGTAACGATTTTCCGGTGGTGTTTCGATCACAGATAGGTCCCGCACGCCCAGCATCGACATATGCAATGTTCTTGGGATCGGCGTTGCCGTCAACGTCAACACATCGACTTGCGAACGCAGTTGTTTCAAGCGCTCTTTGTGTTTGACCCCAAAACGTTGTTCTTCATCGATCACCAACAAGCCCAAATCAGCAAACTCGACATCTTTTGACAATAATCGGTGGGTCCCCACCAAAATATCGACTTGCCCTTTGCGCACTTGCTCGATCGTTTCATTCTGCTGTTTTTTCGTCCGAAAACGACTCAGCACCCCAACATTGACGGGGAAGCCTTCAAAACGATCGACCATCGTTTCATAGTGCTGCTGTGCCAAGATCGTTGTCGGCACTAAGAAAGCCACTTGTTTGCTTTCTTTGATCGCTTTAAAAGCAGCCCGCAGCGCCACTTCTGTTTTCCCAAAACCGACATCTCCAACTAACAAACGGTCCATCGGCTTTTCTTTTTCCATATCCCGCTTGATCTCTGCCGTACTGCGCAGCTGATCATCGGTTTCCGAATAAGGAAAGGCATCTTCAAATTCTTTTTGATAGGCATCGTCTGGTTGAAAGGCATAGCCTTTTTCTGATTCGCGTTTGGCATACAATAAAATCAAATCATCTGCGATGTCTTCAATTTTAGCCGTCACTTTGCGCTTGGTCTTCGCCCACTCACTGCCGCCTAATTTATTGATTTTCGGTGTTTTCGATTCGGAAGCCACATATTTTTGAATCAAATTCAATTGGGTGACTGGAATAAAGAGCTTGTCTTCGTTTTGGTACAAGATCGTCATGTAATCTTGATGGACGCCATCGACTTCTAAGGTTTCCATGCCGATGTACTTCCCGATCCCATGATTCGCATGGACGACATAATCGCCGGCTTTTAACTCATTGTAGCTTTTGAGACGTTCCGCATTGGTGACATTTTGCCGGCGGGCTCTTTTTTTGTTCATCTTTTGGAAAATTTCTTTTTCTGTAACCACCACTAGCTTGTCTTGCGGCATTTCAAAGCCGCTTTGCAAACGTTCCACCACAATTTGGGTGCGTCCCGTAAACAGGCGGTCTTGTTGCGTCTGCACGGCATAGATATCATGATCTCGCAGATCTTGCTCTAACTTCTTGGCCCGTTCTTGGTCACTGACCAGAAAAATCACCGTTTGCTGTTGCTTCTCCCAGCGATCAATCTCAACTTTCAAGAGACCCATTTGGCTGAAAAACTGCTGCATCGGCCGGTATTGGAATTGATGGATCGCTTGGAAGCGAATGTTCCCCATTCCTTTTTGGAATAAAGAAAAGAAGCTGGTCACAAAGGTTTCTTTTTGCAGCAGTTGATGGACATCGATCCCGAATTGCTGTTCAGAAAAGACCCGCAGCTCCGCTAATTTTTGGGTATGCCACTCCGCTTCTTCCCGTTCGATCTCACGATTGGTCTCCATGATCCGAGCATAATCATCGATCATCAAAAAGGCGTCTTCAGAAAAATAATCTAAGACACTCGTTTGCTGACGATAAAGCAAATCCGTGTAATAACGGGCACTTTCACCGGGAATCCCCGCTTGCCATTGGGAGGCCAATTGGCCGAAATAGTCTTCTAAAAACGCGCGATCAGTTACTTCTTTGGTGACCGCCAACCGTTTGTTCAATAATTCTTGTAGCTGCTTTTGCCCCGCCGCTAAATCTTCCGCTGAGAAAACCAATTCGGTAGTCGGTAAAATAGCCACTTGCTGCAGCGTTTCCACTGAGCGTTGCGTTTCCACGTTGAAAGAACGCATCGAGTCGATTTCTACATCGAATAACTCGATCCGTACGGGGTATTCGGCATTTAATGGATAAATATCGAGGATGCTCCCACGAATACTGAATTCGCCGGGTTTGCCAATCATTGACTGCCGTTCGTAACCCATCAAGATCAATTGTTGCGGCAAACGCTCTAAATCGATCTCATCGCCGATTTGCCATTGGAATTGGTTGGCTAACCAGGTTTTCTTTTCAGGCAAATACTTTCGCAAAGCCGCCACCGGCAACACATAGATCCCAGTTTTTCCTTGAGAAACAGCATTCAGCGCTGCCACTCGTTCTTCTCGTGCTTCTGGTGAAGAAAAAGCCATTTCGGCTGACAACACTTCGTCCACTGGGAAAACATAGACATCATCCGTCACGTTGCGCAGATCTTCGGCTAGTTGATTCGTATAATACAGATTTGGTGTCACCACGATCACTTGTTTTTGAAATGCCTGATACACACCGGTGATCGCCAATGTTTTTGCCGATCCAGCTAGACCGGTCAGTAATTGCCGGGGGGCCTGTTCACGTAAACCTGCATGCCAAGCCGCCACTGTCGGCACTTTATTTATTAATTCAATTAAATCCATCTCGGCCCTCCTTAGTTAAATCGATTCATTGTGGCAAGAAAGTCGCCGTTGGTCAAGTAATCACTACTTGCCTCGACCGCCTTATCAATACTTTGTAAAACGATGGGCAGATCGTCTTTTGCAAAAGGACTCAGTACATGATTGACCACGGTTTGTCCTGGACGTGGCCGATCGATCCCGATTTTGATGCGGTCAAAGACTGTCGAGTCCAAATGCGCGATCAAACTCTTGATTCCATTGTGTCCCCCCGCACTGCCTTTTTGGCGCAAGCGGATTTTCCCTAATGCTAAATCAAGGTCATCATAGACCACTACTAATTCTTCTTGATAGATGCCAAAATAGGTCATCAACGGACCTACCGAACGACCGGATTCATTCATGAAGGTTTGCGGTTTGACCAAAAGGATTTTTTCACCCTTCAAGAAAAACTCTGCCACTTCTGCTTCAAAAGCCGACTTTTTAAAGGTTGCTTGGTACTTTTGTGCCAAGGCATCCACTACCATAAAGCCAACATTGTGTTTGGTTTTCTCATATTTTTTGCCGGGATTTCCCAAGCCTACAATCATTTTCATTTTTCGATTACGCTCCATTATTTCTAGTTTCAAGCTGATTCTTCATCTATTTTTATCGGTTTTCTTATCCAAACACAAAATACTGGGCACACAAATGCGCCCAGTTCTTTTGCTGAAATAATTATAACACGAAATGGACTGTTATGGTGGCGTCCTCTTGCTCAGTTTTTATCTTTCTTAACGAATCTTAATAAAACGTTGATATATCCTCTTTTTGACGTAATAACAAAGAAAGCATTTACAACTGAAACAGCGATATTTTGTGTAATATTGTTGTGCAAATCACATGACAAATATACTTGAAAATGGTAGGATGATAGCGAGTAAAACAATTATGCGGAAGGAATGATACACAGATGACTGCAAAAACGAACAAAAAAGATCACCAAAAGGTAATTCTTGTTGGAGACGGTGCGGTTGGTTCTAGTTACGCGTTTGCGCTGGTGACCCAAAACATTGCGCAAGAAGTCGGAATCATTGATATAAATACAGCAAAAACAGAAGGCGACGCAATTGATTTGTCCCATGCCTTGGCCTTTACTTCCCCTAAAAAAATCTATGCCGCTTCTTATGAAGATGCACATGATGCTGATTTAGTCGTTATTACAGCTGGTGCGCCTCAAAAACCAGGTGAAACCCGCTTAGATTTGGTTCATAAAAACTTGAAAATCAACCGGGAAGTAGTTACCCAAATCGTTGATTCAGGTTTTAACGGAATCTTCTTAGTAGCAGCGAACCCAGTCGATATTTTGACTTACTCGACTTGGAAATTCTCAGGCTTCCCGAAAGAACGCGTCATCGGTTCAGGTACTTCTTTAGACTCTGCACGTTTCCGTCAAGCTTTGGCTGAATTAGTCGATGTTGATGCCCGTAACGTCCATGCCTATATCTTAGGCGAACACGGGGATTCAGAATTCCCTGTTTGGTCTCATGCCAACGTAGCCGGCTTGCAAATCTATGAATGGGTCAAAAATAACCCAGACATCGATGAAGAAGCAATGGTCAACATTTTCTTCAGTGTTCGTGATGCAGCCTACACCATCATCGAGAAAAAAGGTGCGACCTTCTACGGGATCGCGGTAGCCTTAGCACGGATCACTCGTGCGATCTTAGACGATGAAAATGCTGTTTTACCATTGTCTGTGTACATGAACGGCGAATACGGCTTAAACGACTTGTACATCGGTGCGCCTGCAGTTATCAACGCCCAAGGGATTCAAAAAGTGATTGAGATCCCATTGACGGATGGTGAAAAAGACCGGATGGCCGCTTCTGCAAAACAATTAAAAGATATTCTTGATGAAGCTTTTGCGAAACTAGATGCAGAAGACAATCAATAATTTCTTTCACTTCGTTTAGCTAGTCAACTATGCCACTGAACGAACCTTACAGCTCACTCTTTTTCAGAACAATTTGATCAAGATGATTTGCTGCGGTTCGTTCAGTTTTTTTATGCAAAGAAATGCTTTTCTACAGCTTAGCTAAAGATAGTTTAAGAATTTTCTATTTTTCATGGAAGTTTCATTTGCCATATTCGCTTTCTTGGGGGAATATGGTATGATTTAAGCGTTATTATCTATTATGCCATTAGAAAAAAAGGAGTAGTTGAATGACTCGTTCAAACAAACATACTGACGCCAAGAACAATACCAAGAAAATTGTTCTGATCGTTGTGGCTGCTATATTAGTAGTGATCGCTGGCGGCTATACCTACCGAAGTACATATTATGCAAACCGTTTTTTACCAAAGACTGAAATCGATGGGATCGACATCAGCAACAAAACTGTTGCCGAGGCCAATGCCCTGCTGCATGACCGCTATTCGCAAGAAGATTTCACCATCAAAGAAGGCGATAGCGAATGGAAGACAATCAACCTTGCTCAATTTGGGTTACAAACGGATTTCACCGATGAGCTGCAATCGTTAAAAGATGAACAGAACCAGTGGAGTTGGGGAATGGCTTATGTTTCCGCTGCAGAAGAAAAAACACTGGACAATCTCTCGGTGGATCAAGATACGCTAAACAGCGAAACGGATACGATTCAAAAGGAACTAGAAACTTTAAATGAGGATCGTACCAAGTCAGCCGATGCAACATTGGAAAAAGGCGAAGACGGCTTTTCTATCAAACCAGAAGTTGACGGCGATGCCATTGATGTGGACAAAGCAGTAGCGGACTTACAAGAAGCCATCGTCAGTGGCGAAAAGGAATTAAATCTCGTCGATTACGTCACAAAACCAAGTGTGACCGCTGATGATCCTGATCTAACCAAAGAAATGGATTCGTTGAATAAAATCGCCAAAGTAACCGGCAATTATACGATCAACGGAAACACGTTTCAAATTCCAAGAGAATCGATCATGGATTGGCTCTCTTACAAAGATGGCAACACCACGATCGACGAAGACAAAGTAAGAAGTTATGTCGCTTCGATCGGAGAGCAATACAACACCAGCACCAATTCTTCGACCTTCAAGAGTACCAAACAAGGTGAAGTAACGGTTCCAGCCGGCACCCTCAGCTGGACGATCCAAACCGATGCGGAAACAGAAGCATTGATTGAGGCGTTAAAAGCCGGCGAAGACTTCACGCGCACACCGATCGCTCAAGGAAGCACCGATGCTGGCAGCCCGTTATTTGGCAACACGTATATCGAAGTTGATTTGAAAAACCAACACATGTGGTATTACAAAGATGGCGAGCTGGTGCTAGATACGAAAATTATTTCTGGAAAACCAGCCACACCAACGCCAACTGGTGTCTTCTATGTCTGGAACAAAGAAGAAGATGCAACCTTGACCGGTGAAGATTATGCGTCCCCTGTTGATTACTGGATGCCGATCGATTGGACCGGTGTCGGAATCCATGATTCTGATTGGCAAACGGAATACGGTGGTGATCTTTGGAAAACCCGCGGCTCTCACGGCTGTATCAATACTCCGCCAGGCGTGATGAAAGAATTGTACAGCAAAGCCGAAGTCGGGACACCCGTGATCGTGATTTAATGGAAAAAAGAGTCAAACCTTTTTATAGATGAACCAAAAGCTGCAAAAGAAAATTCTTTTGCGGCTTTTTTGTTGTTTCCCAAATGTTCCTGTTTACAAAGCGTCATTTAATTAATATACTTAATTAAGCATATTAATTAAAAAGGAGAATCACTTTGGAAAAAGTTGTCTTTATTGATCGTTCTACTTTAGCTGGAAGTCTGATTAAAATTTTCGCCCGCAACATCCAAATGCTGTCCGAGGATCAAATCAGCGTGACTGTTGTGACACCAGAACGTCTGATGAATTATCGTTTTTCGCAAGAAAAAATCGTTTTGGTCGATCCTTTGCTTTCTTTAACAGATCCGATGATCAAGCAGGCCATCCCGCCGCGAATCAAGCGCCTGTCATTTCCCATCAATCATTACAGCGGCATGAATGCTGAAGCCATTCTAGAATTGATCCAACAAGCATAACCTAAAAAAGGCCGACGGAAACCAATGGTTTCTGCCGGCCTTTTCTCATGCCACTTGCCCTCTGCTAGACAATCGCCTCTTCTTGTTCTAACAAAGTAACTTGTTCTCCTTTGTCTTGTAGCGCAGCGACGTGCATCGTGCCCCACTGGCAAAGGGTATCCAATAAGCCGCCTAACGTTTCTCCATATTCACTCAAGGAATACTCAACTTTGGGTGGTACTTGATTATAGGACTTGCGGGTAACGATATCAGACTCTTCTAATTCCCGCAATTGCTGCGTCAACATTTTCTGACTGATGCCAGGAATTTTTCGCCGTAAATCACTAGGACGCAATGCCCCATGGCGTAAATTACAAAGAATGATTGGTTTCCATTTCCCGCCGATGACATCCATCGTTGCTTCTACACCGATATTATAAATTTTTTCTTCCATTTTTTTCACCTCATCAAGTTTGTAAACACACAAATGTTACCAAAAGGTGTGTATCAAACAAAAAAGTACGTACTATACAACCTTACCTCCTCATTATATGATGATTACAGAAAAAAATAAAGGAGATGTTTTTATGATCGAAAAATTATCGGATACCGTTACACTGAACAACGGCAGCAAAATCCCCGGTTTGGGGTTAGGTGTCTTTCAAATCCCTGAAGCTGAAACAGCAGAGGTCGTGAAACAGGCCATTATCAATGGGTATCGCCTGATTGATACGGCGGCTATTTACGGCAACGAAACAGGAACAGGGGAAGGAATCAAACAAGGCTTACAAGAAACGGGGTTGGCTCGTGAAGAACTCTTTGTCACTTCCAAACTTTGGAACGATCATTTAACTTATGATGAAACGATCCATGCTTTCAATGAAAGTTTGGCCCGCTTAAACCTCGAGTATCTCGACTTGTACTTGATCCATTGGCCGGGAAACCAGGCATTTCAAGAGTCATGGCGCGCCTTGGAAGACTTGTATGCCGCTGGAAAAATCAAAGCAATCGGGGTCAGCAACTTCCAGATTCATCACTTGGAGCAACTATTGGCCGCTGCTAAGGTCGTTCCTGTCGTCAATCAGATCGAACTGCATCCCAAACTTACGCAGCAAGACCTGCGGGACTTTTGTGCTGAAAAGGGGATTGCGATCCAAGCTTGGTCACCTTTGATGCAAGGCAAACTGCTGAAAGAGGAAACTGTCTTGGCGATCGCCGATGCACAGCAAAAATCAGCGGCACAAGTGCTTTTACGCTGGGCTATCCAACAAGGAATCTTAGTCAATGTCAAATCGACACACCCTGAGCGAATGCGCGCCAATGCAGCGATTTTTGATTTCCATTTATCAGAAGATGAAATGGCTCGCTTGAACGCATTAAATGAGGACCTGCGAGTGGGTCCAGATCCAGACACATTCGATTTTCATTAACCAAACGATATACTAAACAAAACCTTAGGAGGAAGTATAATGACAAACACAAACACAGGCTTTTCAATGGTGAACCACGTGGGAATCACCGTCAGCAATCTCGAACGTTCCATCCAATTTTATGAAGCATTAACTGGAAAGAAAATCGCCAATCAAGATACGATCGGTGGCAAACGAATGGCGCAAACGCAAGGTTTAGAGGATACATTGATCAAATACGCCAATCTTCATTTAGACAATCTCAACATCGACCTTTTAGAATACGTCGAACCAAAATCCAACAAAGCTAGCTATTCCAATGAGCAAATCAGTGCCATGCATCTTTGTTTTGAAGTCGAAAATATTGATGAAGCCGTTGCTCGTCTAAAAGCCATCGGGGTTGAACCTGACGGTACCCCAATCGTTTTTGAAGAACAAGATGGTTTAAAAAGCGGCTTCGGGACAGGTGTTGCCTACTTTACAGATCCAGATGGTACCAATCTTGAACTGATTGCACCAAAAGGACCATTTCAACGCGGATAATTGAAAAAGGGATGGCGACTTATAGCGCCCTCCCTTTTTATTTACGCAAAACTATCTATTTTTTCAATAGTTCCCCTTCATAGAACCCTTTACAGCGAGTACAATAAATAGATAATCCTTTTTATTCGCTGATTTTCCCAACAAACCTCGCTTGAAAGGAAGTGATTTCGATCGATATTGGTCTTTTGTTGTTGATTTTTACGGGTATTTTTTTCATCGTCTTCCGGTTCTTTTACCGAGAAGAACCCAATTATATATTCGGCTTTCGCACCAAGCGCAGTACAGCCAGTGTCAGCAATTGGCGTTTTTCCCAGCAGTGGTTCTCCCTGTTGGCGATGCTCTTTCTAGGTGGGGTCATTTTGCTGCAGCGCAACGAGCTGATTGAAGAGAAATTTTACCAGATAGCCGTCCTTGGTAGCTATCTTCTAGCAGCACTGCTGGTAGAAATAGCGCTTTATCTCAAAGATTCACGCGCGAGCACCAAAAAGTAAGACAAAAAAGACATTCCGGGGAATGTCTTTTTTCTATTCTTTATTTTGACTGTGGATCGTGATTCCCAACACCAGGGCTAAAATTCCTGAAACCACCCAGATGGTCCGGTGGAATAAGAAAATTCCTAGCAAGCTGCTTAAAACCGCCCCAAAAAAGAAACCGCCGATGATCAAGGAAATAGAAATGATCTTGGGTGTCACTGATCGGTCCTGCTTAAACCCGCGCAAATACAAGTAATCAGCCAGCGAACGTAAATTGCCAGTGGTCATCGTGGTGGCATAGGGCATCCCTGCCAAGCGCCGATAAGCGGCATATTGAATCGCTGCAAAAAAAGATAATCCGGAATCAACCAGGACATTGGGTAAAGAACGCGCAAAAAAGCCCAGAACCAAAATACCGATTGCTTCAAAGATCAACGCAGCATTTTGCCAAACGATCCAACCACCAGTCGGAAAATGATGCTGCAGATAATTCGTCACCACGATCCCCACTAAAAACATACAGATTGGTGGCAGATACCGAAAGGCTTGTTCAAACTGCCCCGTTGAAAGATTGATCCCTAACAAAATAACATTCCCCGACTGCATGCTCGCAAACACTTCACCGTGAAAGAGATAGGTATAGGCATCTAAAAAGCCGCCAGCCATCGCGAGAAGAACCCCCACCGGCAAACTTTCATGCACGACAAACTCGGTTTTGCCTTTGACACTACTCAAACTTTTTTCCATTGGTTTCGCCTCTTGTTTTTTATACTTTCTAACAGCTTAACGCTTAAAAACGCCGACAACTCGTTATGTTTTGCGGCGTTTAGGTGACTTTTTCGATAACTGACAAATCAACCACCCAAAAAGAACGGCGGTCAGTGCTCCAGCTGAATCCAGCATGACATCTTGAAAAAGCGGCGTCCGTCCTCCCGTCAGCATTTGATGGTATTCATCGATCCCAGCATAGCCGGTAGCTGCTAACCAAGCAAAAAAAGCGGCTAGCCAATACGGCGTACGGCGATATACGAGAACGAAGAACAGACTGCCCCCTAAGACAAAATAGGTAAAGAAATGTGCGCCTTTACGAATGAAAAATTCCACAAATGAGAAATAGCCTTTTTCCGCAATACTGATCTCCGAACCAGCATAGGAAAAAGAAATCTTCTCTAGCCACTCTTTCAATGGTTCATTTTTTAAGATTCGTGAAAGCAACCCGATTTGTGATTGCTGCTCATAGGTTTGTGAAGAACTGATAAAGAGGATGACCATAACCGCAAGTGCGATACAAAAGTAAAAATTCGGTTCTTTCAGTAATTTTTTCATAGTTTTCACTCCTCATTTTCCTATCTTACCATTTTCATTTGGTGATGCAACTGTTTTTCCAGCAAACCGTGGTGACATTGCACACACAAAAAGAGTGCTTCCGTGAAGATTAGAAGCACTCTTTCTTTTTAAAAATAGCCATCGGTATGAAAAGCCGTCACCCGTTTGGTTGTGAGATTTTGGGGCTTGTGACGTTCAGCTCCTTCAACGATTCTCAGGGCTGTTTTGCGTTTTTTTCTCCAGTAAACAATGACGAACCCATCTCGTAGCCTTCTACATAATGGTTCAACCGATCGACGACCTCTGCTGCCGCTTCTTGTGACGGCGTGATGATCAATAAAATATCAAACCCTGCAATCGTGCCGACAATTTCTGGTAGCTCCATTTCATCAAGATAATTGGCGATCACATCGGCGCCGTTTTCAGCCGTATGAACGACAACTAAAAAGTCAATCTGCGTAATCTTTTTTAGGTACTCATACATCGAAAACGCAATTCTGTCTTCTAGATCCTGCTCTTTGGATTCAAAGATCGAATAATACGGCCGACCGTTTTTAGCATACGTTTTAGCGATGTTCATTTCCCGCATGTCTCTAGAAATCGTGGCTTGGGTAGCTGAAACATTTTCTTTTTTTAATAAATTCATCAATTCTTCTTGAGACTCAATCCGATGTAGGACAAAGAGTTTTTTGATAATTGCTTGTCGCTCTTTTTTTTTCATTTACTTGATCCGCTCCTCTCAAGTCGCCTCGCTTACTGAAATAGTTGATCCGTCTCGTTCACATCTTGAAACGTAGCTTACAAGAACAACATTGAGAAGATTAAAATGGCAAGATTGGAAATTCCGATAACCAGTAACGGTTTGCGCATAAAGCGGGTCCAAGTGGAATAGTTGACCCGAGCCAGCTCCAATCCCCCCATCACGACGCCAGAAGTTGGTGTGATCAAATTCACTAATCCGCAACCAGCAGTAAAGATCATCACCATGACGTTCGGATTGAGTCCGATGCTTTGCGCCAAGGCCCCCATGATCGGGATCGATACATACGCTAGTCCGGAAGTCGATGGAATCAAGAACGATAAGAGCAGATACAAAATGTAGGCGCCAATCACAAACAGGACAGGTGATAGACCTTCTAAAAGATGGGAAGCCCGATCCAAAATAAACAGATCCAAGTACGTCGTTTGCATAATGTAGGAAGCACCCCGTGCCACAACGATGATCAAGACAACGGATAAAATATCTTTGACCCCATCGATAAAGTTGGTCACGATTTCTTTTTCTGAGAATCCTTGAATCAACGCAATGATGATACTGATGTAGAAGAACCACATGGCCAAATCACCAAAATACCATTCACCGAAGCTATTGCCGGTCAAAAAGGCGGTCCAACCGTCAAACACATGGATATCAAAGTCGCCCCAAGGAATCAAGGAAACCACCATGATCACAAAGGATAAACCAAAAATCGTCAAAATCAGGCGATGTTTTTGCGTAAACACCAAGGCTTCGTTCGTGTCTTTGACAAAATGTTCTTCCATTTCTTTTTGCTCTTGCAGCGATAAGATCGTGGAGCCTTTGTCGGCTTTGACTTTTTTGGCATAAGACATCACCACAAAGATACAGTATGCGGTCGTGACTAACCAAAGCAATGCCCCGACTACTAAGATCGTGCCATTGTTTGGGGCAATATCGATGCTTCGCAAGGCATCCATCGCAACGCCGGTCGCAAAGGGATTGACGGTGGAGCCAATCACGCCGGCACCAGCACCCAGCATAACGGTTCCTGCTGCGACGATCGTATCAAAACCTGATGCCACCATCGTTATTGCTAATAAGGAATAAAAAGGAATCGTTTCTTCCGCCATTCCATAAGTGGAGCCGCCGATCGAAAACAAGATCATTAAAATCGGAATCAAAATCAACTCATTGCCTTTGAGTTTTTTGACCAAATGCTGAATCCCGGCTTCCAAAGCGCCTGTTCGCGTGACGATATTCAAAAAACCACCCAAACAGAGAATAAACACACAGATCTCGATCGCATCACGAAATCCGTTAAAAGGCGCCATAAAGAAATCAGAAAACTTGGCACCCACCACTTGGCTGACCATCTCTTCTTGGCCTGCTGGTAAAGAAGGCGCAAAAGGCTGCCCTGCTAAGAGCCAGGAAGCGACCGTCAAGGCGATAATGATCAGAAATAAGATACTGAATGATGTCAGCGACTTTTTTTCTTTTTGTTTTTTTTTCATCTGTGTTCCCCCTTTTTTGAATCGATCCTATTTGCTGCCAGCCATTACTTGGCAACATGAGAAAAATAATCTTGGTCATAAATAATGAGTTCTTTGTAGCGATAATAAATCTTTCTTTTATGCACGAGCGCCTTGAGCGTTTGACTGACTGTCTCTCGCGTCGTTCCACTGTACTTGGCTATATCATTGATAAAAACTGGAAAAGGGATGCGAATCTGCTCACCTTGTGTCTGCCCATGCTCGATCATCAAAAGACCAATCGTATTAACGACTCTTGTTTGCGCGCTGGAGGTGACACAATACTCGACACGGCGTCTTTGCTTTTCCAACTGCCGGCTCATTTGCTGATTGAGCCACAGCAACTGACTTGTAGACGAAACGACTAGCGGTTCAAACAGTGACATCGCTGCAAACTGCACGACAATGTCTGTTGCAGCGAATGCCGATACATCATAGTTGTCTCTTTCAAACAAGCCAATCAAAGGAAATAACTGATCTGGCCCAACAAAATCTACATAACAATAGGAATCAGTTCCGTCGGTCTTTTCGATCCGCACAAGTCCTTCTATCACAAGGAATATCCGATCTCTTACGTCGCCTTCATAAAAAAGCACTTGACCTTTTTTGTACGTACGGCAGTAAATATGCTCTTTCAAACGCTGCTGATTTTCTTCTTCCAGCCATTGAAAGCTGTTCGCTCTTGTTGATGGATCTTTTATTTGGTGGTCGATCATTTTTCTCACTCCAATGTTTTGGGTCTTGCTTTGCTGCTTCGCTTACTTCCAGGTGATCTGCGTGCCAGCATCATCGATAGCTGCCAGCTTGTCTAAAGAAGTAATCACTGCCCGTTTTTCCGCCCCCATTTTGACAAAGTTCAAAGCGGCTTGTACTTTCGGCAACATACTACCTGGTGAAAAATGGCCTTCATCGACATAGGTTTCCAATTCCGCGGCGGTCACATGATCCAACCACTGCTCACTTTCCTTGCCAAAGTTCAAAGCGATTTTTTCTACGCCCGTTAAAATGATCAGCTGATCCGCATCGACTAATCGAGCCAATTTTTCAGAAGCAAAATCTTTATCGATCACGGCTTCAACACCCAGGCCATTGTCTAGCACGGGAATGCCGCCGCCTCCTGCACAAATGACGATCGTGTTTTGTTCAATCAGCGCTTTGATGCTGGCAACTTCTTGGATCGCTTGTGGTGCAGGACTAGCCACGACTTTCCGCCAGCCACGACCAGCATCTTCCCGGTAGATGGCATCTGAAGCCGCCATGGCTTCTTTGGCAGCCGTTTCCGTTAAGAACGGCCCGATTGGTTTTGTCGGATGGGCAAATGCTGGATCTTGGGCATCGACTGTAATTTCCGTGACCACAGTCACCACCGGCTTCGCTATTTGTGCTGCTTTCAACTGGATTCTCAGCTCATTTTGCAACCAATAGCCAATACTGCCTTGGGTCATGGCGACACAGGTATCTAAAGGCATTGCTGGGTTTTTGCTAGAATCGCTCGCTTGCTGCTGCAAAACCAGGTTTCCCACTTGGGGACCATTCCCATGAGTAATGATCAAATTGACGTCTTTTCGGATCAAGGGAATCAGATAGTCCACGGTCTGTTTGAGTCGCTCTTTTTGCCCTTTGGCACTGGCATCTTCTGCTAAGATGGCGTTGCCGCCAAGGGCGACAACGATCGTTGGTTTCTTTTCACTCATCTGCTCACTGCTCCTTCTCACACTCTAGGAATAAATAGATCGCCTAATGTTACTGCCATGATCGCTTTGATCGAGTGCATCCGGTTTTCAGCCTCTTCAAATTGACGACCCCAGTGACTACGGAAAATATCGTCTGTGATCTCCATTTCAGAAATGCCAAATTTTTCTTCGATCATTTTTCCATACGTCGTATTCGTATCATGGAACGCTGGCAAGCAGTGCAGCACGATCAAGCCATCGTCTTGTTTTCCGGTGGCCATCACCATTTCGCGGTTGATCTGGTAATCTTTCAACAGCTTCACCCGCTCTTCGAACTGGTCTTCTTCCCCCATTGACACCCAAACATCGGTATACAAGACGTCTGCATCTTTGACGCCTTTTTGGATATCATCTGTTACCATCAACTGACTGCCAGATTCTTTAGCAAATTTGTTGGCATAGTCTGTCACTTCTTGCGCTGGGAAAAGTTCTTTTGGTGCACAGATACGAACGTTGACCCCTAAAATTGCCCCCGTCACTAACAAACTATTCGCCATATTGTTCCGGCCGTCGCCCACATAAACTAGCGTAATGTTTTCCAAGGTGCCGAAGTTTTCTTTGATGGTCATAAAGTCAGCGATCATTTGGGTTGGGTGCCATTCATCGGTTAAGCCATTCCAAACAGGAACACCGGAGAATTTGGCTAAATCTTCAACGACTTGTTGACTGAATCCACGAAACTCAATACCGTCAAACATGCTGCCTAAAACTTTTGCTGTATCTTCGACAGATTCTTTTTTGCCTAGCTGAATATCATTCGCGCCTAAAAATTCTGGATGGGCACCAAGATCGATGGCAGCTGTCGTAAAGGCCGCCCGTGTCCGAGTCGATGTTTTTTCAAACAAAAGGGCAATGTTCTTGCCTTCTAAATAACGATGAGAAATATTTTGTTTTTTCAATTGTTTTAAATAGATTGAAAAATCAATGAGGTATTCTAACTCGGCTTTCGTAAAATCTTTTTCTGCTAAAAAACTTCTTCCTTTAAATACTTGTTCCATCGATGATTCCTCCTCTGATTTAAATATCTTCTCTAACAAATGGCATGCTCATACAACGAGGACCGCCACGACCACGAACCAATTCACTGCCGGAGATTTTGTGCAATTTGATACCGGCTTCTGCCAACTTCTGATTGGTGATGGTATTGCGGTCATATACGACGACTTCGCCAGGTGCGATCGTCAAGGTATTGGAACCGTCATTCCATTGTTCCCGAGCTGCTGCAATCAAATCACTGCCGCCGCAACGAATCAATTCAACCGTATTTAGTTCTAGATAGCGACATAAAATATTTTCCAACGTGTCCTTTTCTTCTTTGATCGTCACCCCATCACCTGCTCGTGAGATTGAATAAACCGTCAGCTCTCCTTCGATTTCTGGATGGATCGTAAACTTGTCATGATCGACCATTGTAAATACCGTATCTAAATGCATGAACTTGCGCTCTTGACCAATGTCAAACGCTAGAACATACTCAAAGCTTGGCTCATTTTCGAACACTTTGCGGGCCAGCTGCTCAATCGAAGCGGCATCCGTTCGTTGCGAGATACCAATCGCCAACACATGTTTTGACAGAACTAATTCGTCGCCACCTTCGATGCGGGTTGGTTGAGCGCGATCATAAAGCATATGAGGCGGATTTTGCTGGAACATTGGATGATGAGCAAAAATATATTTGCCGTATAACGTTTCGCGCCGTCTTGTTTCTGAATACATGCGATTCAAGGATACTCCGTTACCAATCGTCGCAAAGGGATCTCGTGTAAAATACAAATTTGGCATTGGATCGATCAGAAATGGGTATTGATCATCCACGGTCCCAGCGAGGCTCTGGGTATTTGGCAGCTCCAGTTCATTTTTGGCTAAACCAGCCATAGTTTTGTCGATCAGTTCCCGATCATTGTCACAAGACATAAAATAATCCGTGACTTCTTTGATGATCTCAGGACTTTGGATTGTAGTTTCCGCTAAATAATCCTTGAGAAATTGCTGTTTGATTTCTGGTGACGTGAGCGATTCAGCAGCTAAATCTTCTAGATACAACACCTCCACATCATTTTGACGTAGGACTTCCGCAAACCGATCATGTTCTGCTCTGGCTTGTTCCAAAAAAGGAATATCATCAAATAGCAGGCGGTTCAAATGATCAGGAACAAGGTTCTCCAATTCCCGACCAGGGCGGTGAAGCATGACTTGCTTCAATCGTCCAATCTCTGAAAAAACATGAATAGCATTTGGCATTTTTCTTCCTCCTTCTTCTGTTTACACCTCTATGCTACCTAATTGTATACGCTTTCGCAGTGGTATATTTCGTGTTCTTTTCGCAAAGGATTTGGCATTATGCATGAAAAAGCGAATATCGCTCATCAGGCGTTTTTTTACTCGCTGTTTTTTTTCATATGTAATATTTATCCATCGATTTTTTTCTAAGAATTTGATGAGGATGTGATAGTTTTTTTATTTTTGACGTTTTTCCGCCCTATCAATAGATCAAGGAGATATACATTCCATTTTTTGTTTTTGGTACAGTTTCATCAAGAACCCTTATTTCATAAGGATTCTGATGGTTGCGACCAAATTTCGTTATGCTATACTTAATAAGATCGAAGGAAAAGAAAGGGGTTTGATAGGAATGACCTATTCAATCAATTGGAATCTGGAAACAATCTTTCCGGGAGGCAGCGATTCTGTTCAATTAAAAGAACGCATGAGCCAACTGGAAGAACAAATTGCAAATTACCGAGCAACAGTCGATGCATGGTCGCCCAACAGCGAAGACGATGCAGCAAAATTAGAAGAGTTACTTGATTTATCCGCAACTATTAGTCAAGGATTTTCACAATGCGGCAGCTTTATCAATGCCTTGCTTTCAGCGAATGTCAATGACAGCAAAGCCAAAATCCTGACGGGTGACCTCTACGCAAAATTGCCAGCACTGCAAGCAGCACAAACCGTTTTCTCGAAAAAATTGACAGAAATTTCTGAGGATGATTGGACAGCACTAGTTAAAGCGGAAAACTTAGCACCTGTCGCTTTTCGTTTAAGCGAGATTCGCCGCGACGGCAAAGAATTGTTATCCGAAGCAGAAGAGACCATCATCAATACTTTAAATTTAGATGGCTTGAATGCTTGGAGCCAACATTACGATACGATCGTTGCCTCGATCGAAATTCCTTTCCTTCAAGAAGACGGCACGACGATCAAGTTTTCAGCTGGTCAAGCCTTCAATAAAATGATGGGTGATCCTGATCCGGAGGTTCGTGCGCGTTTATTCGACACTTGGGAAAAGACGTGGGCAGAAAAAGAAGACCTCTTTGCGGATACCTTGAACCACTTAGACGGTTTCCGCCTTTCTACCTTCAAACTTCACGGTGTCACTGATTACTTGAAGGAACCATTAGAATACAATCGTCTGCAAAAAGCGACATTGGATGCTATGTGGGGCACAATCCAAAAGAACAAACAGCCAATCGTTGATTTCTTGACTCGCAAAGCCCAGCTTTTCGGCAAAGAAAAAATGGAATGGCAAGACCAAGATGCGCCAATCATCCTTGGGGACATGGAAGAAAGAACCTACACCTTTGATGAAGCAGCTGACTTCATTTTGACCAACTTCCGTAAGTTCAGTCCGAAAATGGCTGACTTTGCCCAAGTCGCTTTTGAAAAAAGCTGGATCGAAGCAGAAGACCGTCCCGGCAAACGTCCTGGCGGCTATTGCACCAGCTTGCCAGAAACCAAAGAATCACGTATTTTCATGACCTACAGCAATTCAGTCAACGAAGTAGCGACGCTCGCCCATGAGCTAGGTCACGCGTTTCACAGCAGCGTTCTTTGGGAGCTACCGGAATTAAATCGCAACTATGCCATGAACGTTGCCGAAACAGCAAGTACCTTTGCTGAATTGATCGTTGCTGATGCAACCCTTAAAGAAGCAACGACAAAAGAAGAAAAAATCAATCTATTGGATGCCAAAATGCAAAATGCGATCGCGATGTTCATGAACATCCACGCACGCTTTATTTTTGAAAACAGCTTCTATCAAGCTCGTCAAAAGGGCTTGGTTTCAGCGGAACAAATCACGGAAATGATGACTGCGGCGCAAAAAGAAAGCTATGCGGATGGGTTAGCGACTTATCACCCACATTTCTGGGCAGCCAAATTGCACTTCTTTATTGACGATGTGCCGTTCTACAACTTCCCTTACACCTTTGGTTACCTCTTTAGTATGGGGATCTACGCGTATGCCAATGAAAAAGGGTCTAGCTTTGAAGAAGAATACATTGCTTTATTGCAAGATACTGCTTCAATGACCACCGAGGAATTGGCACAAAAACACCTTGGTGTCGATTTAACGAAACCAGACTTCTGGCAAGCAGGGATCGACATGGTTCTAAAAGATGTTGCCAGCTTTATGGAATTGACTGAAGACTATATCTAAAACAAAAACCCTCTTCCAACATGACGCTTGGAAGAGGGTTTTTCTATCAGGCATTCAATAAAGTTAAGCCGATCGTTAAGTAGCCGGCGTATAAACACCAAATCAAATAAGGAATAAACAAGTACATCGCTTTTTTGTCGATGCGAGCAAAGAGGATCATACAAATAATCACTGATAACACTAACAAGACAATAATGACCGTTCCGGCCCAGTAAGCATTCCAGCCAAAGAAAACGATACTCCACAAGAAGTTTAATACTTGCTGGATCGCAAAGAAGATATAGGCATTCTTTTTAAGCGCTGGATTGACTTTGGCTACGATCAACAGATACAACGCTGTTCCCATAAAGGCATACAAAATCGTCCAAACGATCCCAATGATCCCACCAGGAGGGGCTAAAAAGGGTTTTTCCATTTGCGCATACGTTCCGGCAATGTCCCCTGCAAACAAACTCGAGATGATTCCTGTTGCTTCAATGCCGATCACACAGACCAGCCAAATTAAAAATTTCATGTTCTCCACTCCTTTTTTTCATGACTCGCTAGTTTCATCGTACCATCGAATCGAAAAAAAGCAGAATAGAACGCTTAAAAAAAGAAACGGCCGTGTGGACGTTTCTTTCAAGGTAATTTTGATTATATTCAATGACAGCTACTTTGATTGTTCCTCTTCAAACTTCCGCCGTTCATTTTCTACATATTTGTATAACGAACCGTAGCGGCTGCGATAGCCTTTCTTCCATGGTTTCTCTTTACCGCAAAAATGCAGCAAAACGGTATGTTCGATGACCCAATCCAAACTCCATTCCCCTAGGCTGATCGTCTCATACGTACGGTTTTTCCGTACATCATAGTTATAGAGCTGATCAGGAATCGCCAGCACCCGATCACCATATAACCCATTCAAAATATCTTGATCCGGCAAAAAGAGGTTCAAATGATTTTTCTCAATGAAGGCTGCGATTTCTGTTTCTTTGACCTCTTGCCGTAGCTGGTGCACATTCATCAGCAAGACACCTGAATTATAGTAGCCTTCTGACTCATAATTGCGCAAACGGACTTTATTGATGACCGTCGTCACTTCTGTCAGCTTGGAATGACTGGCAGCGGCATACAGAAAATCCCCTAACGTCAGCTCATACAAGGGGCGCAAATCATTGATGCACAAAATATCCGCATCCAGATACAGGATTTTTTCCACCTGCTGCGGCAAGTAATTTTGTGCCAACAATCGATAGTAGATTGATTCTGGGTAGCGGTCACTAACTGGTGCCGTTTTAAAGATCGAACCAGAACCGATGATGACGGGATGATAGGTCATCGCCAATTTTTGACAAAAGACCTCTAGCTCTGCACCTTGCCTCAATTCTTTTTCTTGTAAGACATAGACATCGAAAGATGCTGCTGTCGTATGGCGTTTGATTGAATATAACGTTGTTTTTAATTGTTCACTGAATCGATCATCAATCGCAAAAAGTAGATTCATGCTCTTGTTCACTCCTCTGTTACTGGATGCACTCGTTGGGCAAAAAATCGAACGCAGTTGCCCGCATCTTCTGTTCTTCTAGTATACCCGATTTTTAGTCATTCTTTCAGTGAAATAGCCTTTCCAGTGAAAACCATTCCTTGGAAACGCAAAAAAATGCTGCTCCATTCAATGAATGAAACAGCAAATGATCGATGATAAATGGTGACCTCCTAAAACAGATCAGCGAATCGTGGCAAAAGCTTTTGACCACAACAACAATTCATCCAGCATGTCATTGACACCTGCAGCCATGTGCGCACCGGGTTTGAAGGTACTGAAATTTTCAAAATCTGTGAAGAGATTGAAGGCTGGGTTAGTCCGCACGGTGGCAACTTTTTGTTCAGCTAAAACGTTACGCAATTGTTCAGCGGCACGAATCCCACCGCCAGAACCATAACTGACGATCCCAGCTGCTTTATCAAACCATTCTTCCCGTGCAGAGTCTACGGCATTTTTCAAGGAAGCCGCAAAACCGTGGTTGTATTCTTGTACGATGAAGATATAGCCATCTAATTCAGCGATTTTTTTGTTCCACGCCATGTTTGGCTCAGCCGTTCCCATAAACGGTAAATCAAATGCCTTTACATCAACGATCTCAAACTGATGCTCTGACCGTTGAGTAGCAATTTCTTGAATATATGCTCCGACTTGCGGACTTACGCGTCCTTCTCTTGTACTGCCTAAAATAATACCAAATTTCATGATAGGTTCCTCCTAAGATTGTTTTCGTTTGTTTTTTAACGATTGGCAAATGTGTCTGCCCAGTCCAGTAATTCCGTCAACATATCGTTCATTCCTGCCGTCATATGTTCGCCAGGAGTAAAGGTGGCAAAATTTTCAAAATCAGTAAATAAGTTGAAGGCTGGATTAGTGCGCACCGTGGCTACTTTTTGTTCCGCCAAAATCAAGCGAACTTGCTCAGCGGCCCGAATACCCCCTGCTGAACCATAGCTGACGATTGCTGCTGCTTTGTTGAACCATTCCTCGCGGGCGCTGTCCAACGCATTTTTCAAGGAAGCCGATAGCCCATGATTGTATTCTTGTACGATGAAGATATAGCCGTCTAATTCAGCGATTTTTTCGTTCCACGCTTGGTTCGCTTCGCCTGTACCCATAAAGGGCAAGTCGTAGTCTTTGATATCAATGATTTCAAATGAGCGGTCGCTATGTGCTCGTGCTGTTTGTAAAACGTAATTGGCTACTTGCGGACTCACGCGGCCTTCTCTCGTGCTGCCAACGATGATTCCGATTTTTTGCGCTTTTTTCTTCTCCGGAGTGCGATACACCTCTTTAATTACTTCTTTTTCAATTATTTGTTCTTTTTTCCCAAATCCAAAGACCATTCTTTTATACTCCTTTTATTGTGTTTTCTTTAACGATGGACTCAGCATATCAAACTTACTTTTAGTAAGTCAATCATTTTGCTTACTTTTTGTTAGAAAAAAATCCCAGCTACTTCCTCTTGACATTCATTCGGCACCGAACTATAATCAACTCATCGATATCGTTAGGTACCGAACAATAATTCAAAAGGAGTGTTCTCAATGAGTACAATGACCGATCACTTAATGAAACAGCTTCGTTTTATCAGCGAAGCCAGCAATGCTTTTATGAGTCAAAATAACCAACGCCTTTCTGGACAGCAACGCGTCCTAGCCGTTTTAAATTTAGAAGATGGCTTGGTGCAAAATTACCTCGCAGAAGTTTTAGATTTACGGCCAAGTTCCTTGGCAGAACTATTGAAGAAAATGGAAAGCAGTGGGGATATCCAACGCAAAGAAGATGCAGCCGACAAAAGGATCAAACGAATCTTTCTGACAGAGACTGGACGAAAAAAAGCAGAAAAATTACTGGCACAAAAAGAAGCCGCCAGCAGTCAAACGTTTTTTGCTGGGTTAACAGAGGAAGAACAAACCGAATTTGCCCGTCTGCTTGAAAACATCGCCGCTGGGTGGGAAGCTGACTTTCAGCAACAGACGCAACGCTTTATTGACCCGATGGATCGTCTACAAGCTATGCAGGAGATCCGGGAACAGATGATGAAGCAATGGGGTGGAAATTGGCAGGAAATGACGAATGACGATCGCCGAAAAATGAAGCAACAAATGAAAGATACTTGGCAAGATATGGGCGCTGACGAGCGGCGTCAAATGAAAAAGCAGATCAAAGAAGCCATGCGGCAAATGCCATTTCCTGGACACCGCGGCATGTTTGGCAATCGGCCATTTGGGCCATTTGAACCATTTGATAGTAGCGAGGCGAATGATCCACGGGACACATGGGGAAAAGGCAACTTTTTTGATGCCTACGGGTTTGGACAAGACCGCAAAGCAAGACCTGATTCCGCTTCTAAAGACGAAGCAGCCGAAGATGATTGGCAGGATTTCTAATAGCACCTAATGAAAAAGAAAAAGCTGCAGGACATCTTGCTTGTAGCGGAGGAAAACGAATGGAAACAACGACACCAACAGTGAACAAAAACAAATTTAAAATGAAAGACTTTATCCACCTGATCGTCAGTGTCAATCCCAAGAAAGGCTTGTTTCTTTTAGGGATGCTCTTTAGCCTGATCACGAGTGCCGCCAGTTTGGTCGTGCCGCAGCTGACGAAAACGCTAGTCGATGCCAGCGGCACCCCCACGTTCAGCACCTCCATGCTGGTCGTTTTGATCCTAGCCTTTGTGCTGCAATTAGGCGTAGGCACTTTAGGCGGCTTTCTCTTGCGCTATGTGGGAGAAAGTGCAGTGAAAACATTACGAGAACGTCTTTGGAAACATCTGCTGCATTTGCCAGTCAGCTATTTTGATGACCATAAGTCGGGGGAAAGCAGTTCGCGACTCGTTAATGATACTTCCGTGATCAAAGAACTAGTCACCTCGCAATTTCCCAGCTTTGTCACTGGCTTGATCCAATTGGTTGGTTCGATGATCATCTTGTTTTTGATGGATTGGAAGATGGCGGCGATCATGTTCAGTGCGGTGCCTTTGATCACCTTGATCATGTGGCCGATCGGCAAGATCATGTCGAAACTAGGACGCCAACTACAAGCAGCGACTGCCGATTTCAATGCGGATGCCAGCGAAAAACTCTCAGAGATCCGTTTGATCAAAGCCAGCAACGGAGAAGCTAGTGAACAAGAAAACGGTCGGCGCAACATTGGGGCAATCTTTACCCTCGGGGTCAAGGATGCGAAAGTTAGTGCGATTTTGCAGCCAATCATGACGACGGCAATGCTGGGATTACTCGTAGGAATCCTCGGTTATGGCGCGATCCGTGTCCAAGCCGGCACCTTGACGAGTGGCGCATTGATTGCTTTTCTACTGTATCTCTTTAATATTATTGCGCCTGTGACGACGTTTGCGATGTTCTTTTCACAAGTCCAAAAAGCGATGGGTGCTACGGAACGGATCCAAGAAATTTTGGATACGCCGCTGGAGCCGATCCAGGCAGCACCCAAAGCCGCTATCGACGGCGCAGTCCTACGGGCAGAACAGATCGATTTCAGTTACGATCCCAAACGGCCGATTTTGCAAAACATTTCTTTTGAAGCCAAACCCAACACCGTGATTGCTTTTGCGGGACCAAGCGGCGGCGGAAAATCCACGATCTTCGCTTTACTGGAACGCTTTTATGAACCCACCAGCGGGCGCTTGCTGATTGGTGAACAGCCGATAGCTGACATTGATCTGCAGGACTGGCGGGCACAGATCGGCTATGTTTCCCAAGACAGTGCGGTCTTTGCCGGTACGATTCGGGAAAACTTGCAATACGGATTAAGCCGAACACTGTCAGAGGAGGAATTGTGGCAAGGACTGGCATTGGCTTATGCCGATCAGTTCGTCCAAGAGTTCCCCGAAAAACTAGAAACACAAATCGGCGAACGCGGCGTCAAACTATCTGGCGGGCAAAAACAACGGATCGCCATCGCACGAGCATTCTTGCGAGACCCCAAGCTGCTGATGCTCGATGAAGCGACCGCCAGCCTAGATTCTCAGTCGGAAGAAAAGGTCCAGCGGGCGTTGGATCATCTAATGGAAGGGCGCACGACATTAGTGATCGCCCATCGCTTGTCGACCATCGTGGATGCCGATCAAATCTACTTTATAGAAAAAGGTACCATTACCGGTCAAGGTACCCATGCAGAATTGATCAACAATCACCCGCTTTATGCTGCCTACGTGAATGAACAAATGATCAATTAAAGAATAAAAACTAGAAAAAAACTGCTTATTGATGGATAAGCAGTTTTTTTCTATTAGCCAACGGCTGAATGTTGCTTCTCTTCACGCGCCACAGGCACTTGATTCCCTCGCTGTAATTCTTTCAGCACCTGGTTTTCTGCCCGCAAAAAATCCCTTTCGCTTTGGGCAGTAGCAAGCTTTCCTTGATAGACCAAAACTTCTTCTTGGTAGGTTTTGGCGGTCTTTTGGACTTCTTCTTCTAACTGATCGATTTTATGGGTCAATTCTTGATTGATCTGTTCATATTTTAGGTAAAGCTTTTGGGCATTTTCGATATTCGTTTGTTCCAAATTCGCTTTGCTGGATACTCGGGTAGCCAAATAAGTAAGTACACCAGTAATGAGTGACGGCAAGACAACTGTTACGATCGATGTATCCATGATCCTCCCCCATTCTTTTCGATACGATTCATATCATCTGTTTCCAGTATAAAAGATACGATTCGTATCGTCAACTGATGTGATATTTTTTATATCAAATAATACAAAAATAGATACAAATTATATCCAACGTGCTATACTACAAAAAAGGAGGCGATCACTCATGCTTGGCGAACGGCTAAGAACACTCAGACTACGAACCAACCAAACCCAACAGCAGATCGCAGATCAGCTAGGGATCACCCGCGCAGCGTACTCGCATTTCGAAAATGATCGTAACGAACCCGATGGCGAGACCATCGTCAAACTCGCGGAGATTTTTCAAGTATCCACCGATTTTTTATTAGGCAGACAAGTCCCGGCAGGCTTTACGCCGCCCTCTGCAAAAGTTCAAACCGTTGCGGCCCATATTGATGATGACGTCACCGATGAGCAGATGGAAGATATCCTCAGCTATATTGAATTTATAAAACAGCGGCACGCCCAAAAGGAATGATGGAAATGGATAAAGTAGAAGAACTGATGGCCGCCTACCCAGACTTGCACTTTATTTTCGATAAGAATATGCCTGATGGTCAGCAAGGATTGTACATCGATCACCATATTTACTTGAACCCTGACCAATCACAAGAAGACCTCTTGAGCACCATCGGTGAAGAAATCGGTCATTATTTGACCAGTGCTGGCGACATTACCGCCCAAGACACCAACGAAAAACGCAAACAAGAACGCAAAGCCCGTGACATTGGTTCTGCGATCGTGGTCACGCCCTATGATATCATCGCTTGTTTTGAAGAAGGCTGCAAAACGTTGGCGGCATGCGCTGATTTTTTAGGTGTCCCCCCACAAACTTTCAAAGACGCAGTCACCTATTATGCTCGCCGCTTTGACGGTATCAAAACCGAAGAAAACTATACCTTGTTTTTCCATATCGACGGCACGATTGAAGTTGTCAAAACCTTTGGCAATCAAGGTTAAGCCTTTTTTGCACAAAAACAGACGTTCCTTTCCTGCTGCTAAATTCAGCGTTGACGGAACGTCTGTTTTTTATCCTTGCATGTTGACCCGCATCAATACGCGGTTCGGTCGATAGTTTTCTGAGGATTGATGAACCAGCGCGCCTTCCTCAAAACGATACAAATTGTATCCATAGCGTTCTTCAAAACGGACCATCCCCTCGCCTTCATCTTCCCCGACAAACGACATACTTGCCACAGTATAGTAAGGAATCCCTGCGATCGTTCCCGTAAATGCATGATGGGTATGTCCACTGAGAATACAAGAGATCTGATACTGCTGCAATAATGCCACCAAACGATTGGCACCGGCCCATGCCGGCGTGCTTGCTTGATAAGGCAACAAATGATGGTGCGTCACAAAAACGATCTTTTTCTCTTTGAGCTGCGCCAGCGTGGCTTGCAGCCATTCAAACTGTCGTTCATCTACGATACCGTCGGCATAGCCATAGCAGGAATTATCGAAAGTCACGATCGCCAATGTCTCCGTTTCATAGACTTGATTAAAAGGCGTATCACTGGCCGTTTCAACTGACTTACCTTGCCAGCCTTGG
Organism: Enterococcus sp. AZ095a; assembly: GCF_050546735.1. Classification (NCBI taxonomy): domain Bacteria; kingdom Bacillati; phylum Bacillota; class Bacilli; order Lactobacillales; family Enterococcaceae; genus Enterococcus; species Enterococcus sp. AZ095a. The sequence continues at coordinate 3,298,215 of NZ_CP172953.1, forward strand.
CGAAAATGCCGTTTGATATCGTGATTACCTAGCGTTACCACGATCGGCACTGAGCCAAAGGCTTTTTCTAAATATTGCTTCAAAGAGGCATAATCGGCAGGCGCGCCATCTTCGGTCAAATCGCCACTGATCACCACCAAATCGATCGCCCCTCGCGCCTTGGCATCTTGGATACACTCTTCAAGAGGAATCAAGGGATTTTGCATGGCTGCCAGCATTCCTTGATACCCTTCCTCACAAGGCAGGTAACTTTCTCGAAAATGGATATCTGATATATGCAATATATTCATAGGTTTATCTCAATTTCTTTCTGATGATTCCAGTCAACTGGTCTAATAAGAAGACGGTCACAACGACGCCCAACAAAATAATACTTACCTTGCTCCAGGTTCTGGTTTGAATAGCAAAAATCAATGGTGCACCGATCCCGCCAGCACCGACTAACCCTAACGTTGCCGCACTGCGGACCGCAATTTCAAAATGATTCAATGCAAAGGAACTATAGATGGGTGCTAAGTAAGGGACCCGCACGAAAAACATCGTCTGCCAAAAGTTGGCACCAACTGCTTGCATCTCTTCCGTCAAGCGCTCATCCATGGCTTCCATTTCTTCCGTGAACAGCTTGCCCAGCATACCGATCTGGTGGACACCGATCGCCATAACCCCAGCGAAAGGTCCCGGACCTACCACACGGACAAAAATAATCGCATAAACTAGCTCTGGAAATGCCCGCAAGATATTGCAGATCATTTTGCCGATCTTCGCGACCCACGGCGCAGAAGACCATAGGTTGGCGGCACTCAGCAAGGTCACCGGTATCGCGCAGACTGTTGCGATCATCGTTCCTAGACAGGCGATCCCGATCGTCAGTAACAATAAGCTCCACAGATCCTCCCCGCTACCGTCGTAAAAGAAAGACCAGTCTGGCTGACTCAACCCTTGCAGGACATCTCTTCCCATCGCTAAGGAAAAAGTACTCAATCCGGAATAATCCAGCGTCGCAGCTGATAAAACTAGTAAAACAGCAAAGAGTCCCCATAAAAGCCAAGTCGTTTTCTTCACTTCTCTGATCATCATAGGAAAGACCTCCTTACCCGCTCACTGAGAAAATCAACGATCGCTACCGTTAGCAAAATCGTCAAGATAATGATTGAGACCCGTTCATAATTCAATAATGCCAATGAGGCGTTCAGGATGACCCCGATCCCGCCGGCACCAACATATCCTAACACCGTTGAAGCTCGAACATTGACTTCAAAGGCATAAAAAGTATAGCTGGCAAACTGGCTGATGACTTGAGGTATGATCGCCCAAACAGTCACTTGAAATTTATTTGCCCCTACCGCCGCCGCTGCTTCGATTGGCGCAAAATCAATGGTTTCGATCGCTTGGAACATCAGCTGTGAAACCATCCCAAAGGTAAAGACCGCGATGGTCAAAACACCAGTGGCTTCACCGATCCCAAAAATCGCTACGAACAATGCCGCCAACAATAAATTGGGGATCGTCCGCACCAGACCTAAGAGAAAACGCATCGGCACAGAGACCCACCGGCTTTCTGTCACGACTGTCGTCGCCAACAGACTCACCGGTATCGCTGCGACTACTCCTAAAACAGTGCCTAAAAAGGACATTTGCAATGTCTTGATCAAGGGCATCATCAGTTGCGGTAAATAACTAAAATCCGGATGCAAAAATCGAGCCATGAAAGCCGTCATCTGGCTTCGATTCGACCACACTTGTGCAAAATCAGCCCCCGTGATCCAGGCACTGCTTTGAAAAAAGAGCAGCAATAAAAGAATCAGCAGCAGGTGTTTGTACCAATTAAAATGAACTGTTTCTTTCAGTTTCATCGATTTCTCCTGCCTTTTCTTCAAAAATTGCTTTCCCATAGATTTGTTCTAAACGCTGATCCGTCAAAGCGGCTGCGTTGCCGTCAAAAACGATTGCACCTGCTTTTAAGGCAATGATCCTTGTTGCATACTGACGAGCCAAGGGAATCGAATGCAGATTGATGACAATCGTTTTGCCCATTTCTTGATTGATCTTCTTCAAATCCTCCATCACTTTCTCTGTGGTGATGGGATCTAGCGATGCCACGGGTTCATCTGCTAAAATCACTGGTGCTTGTTGGACCAAGGCACGGGCGATGGATACCCGCTGCTGTTGCCCACCACTCAACTGGTCGCTTCTCGTTTGCAGTTTGTCTGACAAGCCGACAGTCGCTAGTGCTTCTTTCGTTCTTTCGTAGTCTTCTTTCGTAAACAACCCTAAAATACTTTTCCATGTCCCGTAATACCCCAAACGACCAGATAGCACATTCTTTTGGACAGTACTACGTTTGACCAAATTGAAGCTTTGGGAGATCAATCCGATTTGTCGGCGAATCAAGCGCAATTCTTTTTTATTGGCTTTCGTGACTGATTTGCCATCTACCCGGATATCTCCTTCAGTGATTGGCACTAAGCGATTGATCGAGCGCAAAAAGGTACTCTTACCAGCACCGCTCAAACCAATGATTGCCACAAATTCTCCTTGTTCAATCGTTACATCTATGTTCTGTAATCCTTTGACCCCATTCGGGTAGACTTTGGATACATTCTCAAAAGTTATCATCTGTCTTCTCCATTATGTAGGGACCGCGGCAAAGTTTCCCCAATCGGTCACGGTCTATCTCACTAAAAAATGCACTGATACTGCGTATTCCACCTATTCCCCTAGTAAATCGCTGCACATCTCCGTGTCCCGTTATCCTTCTACCGCAATCCCTGATTTTTTACTCTGCTGCTCGTTTAGTATAGTCGCGAATGGTATCGTAAGCAGAATCAGCTGCTTCTTCATACCCTTGGTGTCCCCACAAGCTCATTGCTTCGGCGCCTTCTTCATCGTCTGCCATATTCAAGAACACTTCTTTGATCTGCTCTTTTAGTTCAGCATCCATCGTCGGTTGAACGGCAATGGCGTCATTCGGGATGTCCCCTTCGGTTAAGTAAAGAACTTTTAGATCTTCGAATAAATCGTTATCTGGGAAGCTTGAAGCAAAGACATTCCGTGCCCCTTGAAACACAAAGGCGGCATCCATCTGACCATTCAAGACTGCAGTGATCTCACTTGGAATATCGTTCACCGTCGTTAATGTAGCATCCGTCGTTGGATCAACTCCTGCATCTTTCAACTCGGCAACTGGGTAAATATAGCCGCTGGCAGAGTTCGGACTCAATGTAGCGATTTTTTTCCCTTTTAAGTCCGTCAATTCTGTCATATCGCTATCCGCACGTACCAAGATCTCCCCTTTGAAGGTATTGGTTTTTTCCCCTTCTAATGGCAAGCCGGTCTCTGGATCATAGGCACCTAATTGAGAAGTCAAAATCGCTTCTGCTGCATCCATATCTTTGGCTTGAACATAAGCGGCTGGCGGCATGATCCCTAAATCAACTTGTCCAGAAGCCATCGCTTCTACGATCGTCGAATAATCCGTTGCTAACGTTACTTCTACTTCACGGTCTAATTTTTTTGATAAATACTCAGCAAACGGTTTTGCTTTGGCTTGCATCGAGCCGTCATTATTGGTCGGTACGAATTGTACCACCAGCTTATCTTTTTCGGCTGCGGCACTGCTGTCGCTGCTGCTGCTCCCATTCCCACAGCCGGTCAATGCTGCAACTAACGCAATTCCTAACATTCCTTTAACAATTCGTTTCAATGGCATTTTTTCTCCTCCTAATGGTTTGAAGCTTTCTTACATTCAAATCATACCAAGTATCCCTTCAAAATGAAGTGACACATGTCCTATTTTACCTTATTTTTACATACAATTTACATTAGTTTTTATTTATCGTTCGTGTTGAGTCAAAAGGGGAACTAAGCTATACTTAAAGAAAACCATTCAGGAGTGGCTGATTCCCATGAAAAAAATCGATGATACCGCACGCCTCAGTAATTACATTGACACATACGATCTGCAATCTTATATGGACAATGATTTGTTAGCGATGGCCACTTTGCATTCCTTTGAAAAAGAAGAGCACCTGATTCGAACGGGCACGCCTTCTGAATACTTGTATTTTCTCGTAGAAGGAACCGTGATGGTCTATTCCTTCTCTTCGGATACCCAAACGATTTGTATTGATTACGCCAAGCCGGCTGCACCTTTAGGGGAAGCTTCCTCTTTATGGGAACTCTTGCCGAAAAGCAGTGTCAAAGCCGCTTCTGCTTGCGTCTGCGTCTGTATCCCTTTGAATCGCTACCGCAGCACCTTGCAACAAGACGTCCGCTTTTTGCAAACCATCTGTCAGTTGCTCAGTTCCCGCTTGAATTCGGGGATCAACTTAGCGAATTCATTGACGGAACCTGTAGAGACACGGTTGGCCAAATTTATTCTTGCGCATCAAGAAAACCAACACTTTTCCTTTCAGTTAACCACCTGTGCCGCAATCTTGAATGTCAGCTATCGCCACCTGCTGCGAACCTTTACCAGCTTTCGTGAAGACAAGCTGATCGAAAAACAAAAACAGGGCTATGCAATTCTCGATTTCCCCGCTTTAGAGTCGCTTGCCGAAAATTTAAGCCATGTATAAGGAGCAGCCATAAGAATGTTCGGATTTTCCCTGAGTACGCGTTCCTGCTGTTGGTCTTGCCCTTAACTAGCGCTGTGACAAGCATTCTCCACCGAAGAAGGCAAGCGAGACCGGCAACTGCGCCTTATTTTCTTACAAAAAACCCGATCCTTGCTGATATTCAGTCGAGGATCGGGTTTCTTTTGCTTATTTTACGATGGCTAAGAAGTCTTCTCCTTGCAAGACATCGGTTTGATTCATATCCATCACATCTAAATATTGCGGGGTATTCGTCACAACGATTGGTGTAATCGTGGATAAGCCGGCAGCTTTGATCGTATCTAGATCAAACTTCACCAACAAATCACCGCGTTTGACTTGATCGTCTTGTTTAACAAAGACCTCAAAGCCTTTGCCATCTAGTTCCACGGTATCCATACCAATATGCATCAAGACTTCTGCTCCATCCGTAGTGGTCAAACCAACAGCATGGCCGGTAGGAAAGAGCGTCGTGATGGTGCCATCTGCCGGCGCATACAAAGCCCCGACGGTCGGTTCGATGGCGATGCCTTTTCCTAATGCACCAGAAGAAAAGACTTGGTCTTTGACTTCTGCTAAGGGAACCACTTTGCCTTCTAACGGACTGCTGAGGATCACTCGTTCTTTAGACGAACTATCTGTGGGTGCTGCTGGCTCTTTTGCTGGTGCTGCACTGGCATCGGTTGCTGGCTGATCTTCAAAACGTAAGAAGAAGGTCAAGACAAACGCGGCGCCAAAAGCGATAGCCGTTCCGATTGAAGCTGCGATCAGACCACTTAGATCTTTCGTATCTTGTGGGATAAAGGAAGGAAGACTTAGTAAGCTGACTAACCCAAAGGTATAGTTTTCGACTTGGCTGAAGCCGATGAAGGCTCCCCCGATGGCACCACTGATACACGCGGCGATAAATGGTTTTTTCAATGGCAAGGTTACCCCATACACCGTCGGTTCTGTGATCCCAAAAATTGAGGTGATCGTTGAAGAAAGGGCCAAGCCTTTCAATTTCACATTTTTTGTCATAAAGAACACTGCTAGCGCTGCACCCCCTTGAGAAAGGACAGCTGGCAACAGCATTGGTACCATGGTATCGACACCGGTTTGACTGAGATTCAACATGATGATCGGCACAAAGCCCCAGTGCATGCCAAACATCACAAAGACTTGCCATAAACCACCCATAACAGCACCAGCGATCAGTGGGCTGAAGTGGTAAATGCTGTCGTAAGCACTACCTAACAAGTTTCCTAAAATCGTTCCTAGTGGACCGACGACAATAAAGGTCAATGGCGCCATGATCAAGAAGACCGCTAAAGGTACACAGATGATCTGTAAGAAGCTAGGAATGACTTTTTTAAAGAAACGTTCCACATAGCTTTGTAAAAAGACCGCTAAAATAATCGGAATGACTGAAGACGTATAAGCACTAGCACCAATAATGACCGGTAGGCCTAAGAAACTCAAGGTTTGTCCAGCCAAAGCGGTAATGTCTGGATGAACCAACGCCATCGCTAAGGAAACCGCTAGAAATTCATTGGTGCGAAACTTTTTCGCTGCAGTAAAAGCCAACATCACTGGTAAATAGGTAAACAACCCATCGGCAATCGCATACAATACGGTGTAGACTCCAGAATCAGCTGCTAACCAATTCAAGGTGACTGCCAGCGTCAAGAATCCTTTTAAGACCCCGGCACCTGCCATTGCGCCTAAAAACGGCGTGAAGATCGACGAAATAATATCCACCAGTTGATTCAACAGGTTGCCTTTGTCGCCTTTGCTGTCTGCTTCACCATCGAAGTTCGCTACTCCATTCAATTCACGGTAAACGTCGCTGACATGACTGCCGATCACCACTTGGTATTGTCCGCCGCTTTGAACGACTTGGATCACGTCGTCGTCTTGATTCAAGCGTGCCGTATCCGCTTTGTTCTCATCTTTTAATTTGAAACGCAAGCGGGTCGCACAATGCACCACGCTGTTGACATTTTCTTTGCCGCCCACCGCATCGAGGACGCGAACTGCAATTTCTTTATTTGAACTCATTTTTTCAACACTCCTTTTTTAATAAAAAAACCCAGATTGAAAAAACGACCGTCCAACGAGTCTTTTCCTCGCTGACTGTTGTCTTTTCAATCTGGGTATTGCCTGCCTGACAGTAACAATCCGTTAATGATTGAATGTTAATTGGTTTGATCATTGACGACACGTTCGATATGGATCGTTAAGTAGATCATTTCTGATTCACCGATCGATTTGTCGTAGGTTTTGATCAAATATTCGTTGATCCGTTGGACCGTTTGAAACGCTTTAGGGTACTTCGATTGCACAAGGGCAAATAAAAATTCATCTTTTTCCCCCGAAAGTTCATCGCTTAAATAGCGCTGCGCAAAATACTGTAAATGCGTGGTGATCCGTTGATAGTTCAAGGAATCTGGGTTAAAGACTCGTCCATAAAAACGACTGATGATTGCCAGTACGTCACGAACGATCTCTACCGCTTGCATCGTGGTTTCCATCGTACCATTTGCTTGTTCGCTATTGACGATATGAAAGGCGATAAAGCCAATTTCCGATTCCGGCAATGAAATCCCGAAGACTTTTTCAAAATAAGCAACGGCATCTGCTGCAACCGCATACTCTTTCGGATAAAATTTGCGGGTCTCAAACAACAATGGATTCGGCAGCTCAATGCCTTCACGTGCCCGAACTAGCGCATAATGGATATGATCGGTCAGTGTCAAATAAATATTTGGCGACAGCTCGATCCCCAATGACGCTTCTGCATCATCCACCACTTGCTTGACGGCTTCGACTTCTTCCACAGGAATGTCTGAAAACAATTGCTGAAACTGATTTGCGGTAAACGTATCCTTTAACACAAATTCTTTTTCGACAAAGGCTTCATCCACTGGATCGCCGACCTTCTTCTTAAACGCAATGCCACGACCCATATAGATCACTTCCTGACCGGCATCATTGGTCGAGATGACGACATTATTATTTAATATTTTCCCAATAACCATCGTTTTCCCTCACTCCAAAATAAAAAAACCTAGAATCTCCCCATTAGCGCACTACGGTCAATTCTGGTTTTGCCTGCCGAACAGTAACAATCCTTGTAACTGAAAGAATAATAACACACCCCTGTGGCAGATGCAACCCTTTTCAATCAGAATTTCTGCAACGTGCTTTTCCTTTGTTATACCATTGAACAATTCTCCTTGCAACATCCTTCACTATCTAAATTGAGTTGTTTTTTAATAAAAAAAGGAATGGCTCAGCTGCAGCCATTCCTAATGTATCAGAGTTGCTTTCTTTGCTGTCCCATGCGCCGCTCTTTCATAGCCGTGCCTAACGTACCATAGGTGAAGACCGCGATCCCTAGCCAAATAAACGCAAAGGCGGAAAATTGGGCCAGTGAATAGGTTTCATGAAACAAAAAGATGGCCAACAAAAGCATGATCGTCGGGTTGACGTATTGAATAAACCCAAGCGTAATGTAAGAAACATTTTTCGCGGCTTCCGCAAACAGCAACAGCGGAATAGCCGTCACGATCCCGGCACCCATCAATAAGAGATTGGTTTGCAAGGGATAATTCATAAAGCCGACGGTTGAAAATCCTAAAATATACACGAGCGCAAAGGGGAAAATCACCATCGTTTCGATCGTTAACCCAGTAACCGAACTAATGGGGATCCTTTTTTTGATCAAGCCATACGTACTAAAGGAAAAGGCCATGATCAGTGAGGCATAAGGAATCGTTCCTGTTTGGATCGATAATAAGATCACCCCGATACTTGCCAGCAGACACGCCAGCATGCCAGTACGACTAAGACGTTCTTTCAAAAAAACGGTTGCTAACAAGACATTGACTAGCGGATTGATATAATAGCCTAAGCTGGCTTGCATCACATGGCCCGCACTCACCGCAAAGATAAAGGTGAACCAGTTGATGGAGATCAGCACAGAAGCTAAAACGATCAGTCCAGCAAACACTTTGTTCTTCCACAGCAGACGCGCTTCTTGTAAAAATTGCTTTTTCTTCCCGGAAAGCAAAATAAACAGCACCATAAAAACAAAGGACCACACGATTCGGTAGCACATCGTTGCTAATGGCGAAACCCCAACGATTATTTTCCAATATAGTGTGACCAAGCCCCACAAGACATAGGCAGACAACCCAAAATAAACGCCTTTATTCTTCATTTTCTCCCTGATTTTTTTCCATGAAAACAAGTCTTTCCTGAAAAAAAATACTCCTCCTAAACCATAAGTTATCTTATTATATCGAATTTTTTGGTTTTTCATAGAGTTTCATGAAATAAATCAAGAAAAGCACCCTTCAAAGAAAGGTGCCCCTCTTTATTCCAGCGGTTCCTCCGCACCTTCCAGCCACACGGCTTCTGGTTTCTGATCACGAATCAAAAATAGCCCCGTTGCAAACAGCAGACCAGAAGCGATCGTCATCAATAAGAAAGAAACATTCATCCCGTGAAGCAGTGCACTCGTCCCCGTTAAGGTCGTGCTGTTTTGCGCCACACTATTCATGATCCCGACAAATAATGCTGTCCCGATAGCGCCTGCCACCGTCCGCAAAGAAGTCAATAATGCTGTTCCATGCGCCGTCAACTGCGGCGGAATATTTTTATTTCCCCACGTCACGAAGGGCATCAACAAACAGCCTGTGGCGGCACAGCGCAGCATGTTCAAGACCACTGCTACCCAAATACCCGTGTGTATATGGATGAAATACATGCCGATGTTGCTCAAGACCAGTGAGCCGCCGCCGAAAATCGTCAACAGACGGATGCCGACTTTGTCATAGATTCGTCCAGCCACCGGACTTAAAAAAGCCGAGACTAGGGAACCTGGCAAAACGACTAATCCTGAGATCGTCGCTGATTTGCCTAAAATCGACTGCACATAAAGCGGCATCAGCATCGCCGAACCCATCAAGACCAAGTAAAGCATGATACTGCCAAAGACACTGATGGCATACTCTTTTGTTTTTAAGACCCGCAGATCCAAAAATGGGGTTTCTGCTCTTAACTGACGGAAGACAAAGAAGATCCCTGCTACCAAACCGATCGCTAAGGTTCCTAAAACCGGCAAGCTGAAAAAGCCATAGCTGCCGATGTTTCCAAAGCCTAAAGTGATCCCACCAAAAGCAAAGGCACTCAAAACAAAAGAGGTCTGATCAAATTTGCTGTTGCTTACTGGCAACACATCATCAAAAACCTTTATGGCCCAAATCAATGAGATCAAAACAATCACGGCAACGATATAAAAAATTGCATGCCAGTTCAACCGGTCCACGATCAGCCCAGCGATCGTCGGTGCAATCACGGGTGCCGCGGTGATTGAGAGTCCATACCAGCCCATCACGACACCGATGCGATTGATCGGATAGATCGATAAGAGGATCACTTGTGCCATCGCGGTCAAGATGCCATTGCCTACGGCCTGCAAAATACGAGCAAGCAGCATGACTAGAAAATTGGGCGCTGTGGCACAAAGCAGCAAACCCACCAGAGCGATTCCTAATGCAGCGAGATAGAGCTTTTTGGTTGGCACACGATTCATAAGATATGCCGTCAAGGGCATAACGATCGCCATTGCCAAAGAATACCCGCTAGTCAGCCATTGGCCCGTAGTGACGGAAATCTGCAAGTCATTGACGATGGCGGGTAAAGCCGTCGTCAATGCGGTCGCCAACATGGATACGGCAATACATGTAATCATTAAATTAATAAAAATCAGCGTCCGCTGACGTTCCGTTCGTTGGACTGTTTCACTCAATCAACGTCCGCCTCCTTCTCAAGATAAAACTGTTCGATTTTTGCTAAGGCTTGACCAAAGGCTTGTTTTTCTTCTGCCGTCAAATAGGTCAACATTTCTTGGTGCGCCTTGCTGCGTTTTTCTTTCATTCGCTGTGCCTCTTCCTTGCCTGCTTCTGTCAGCGAAATCAAATGACTGCGTTTATCTTTCGGATCGACTTCTTTTTGGATCAGCCCTTTTTCAGCCAGTTTCTTTAGTAGTTCGCCAGTTGATGTCGAACGAATCGCTAAATACGCGGCGAGATCTTTTTGGGTCAACGTGCCTTTTTCGTCCAATACCAGCAAACAATTGAACTGCCCCCGTCCCGGCATAAAGCGTCCATACTTTTGTTCCGCATACCGCCGATTTAATTTATACACTTCAAACAATCGTTCCACGATTTCTTGTTCGGAAACCATCGATCTTCAGCTCCTTTCGCCTCTTCACTATTTAGATAGGTACCTAGTTAAAAGTCCGTTCTCTATTTTACATAGGTACCTATCTATTGTCAAGAAAGGATTGACATTGAGAGCGGGTACAGCAACCAAAAACGAAAAAAGCATTGAAACTTACGCTTCAATACTTTCCTCGTGGTTCTTTTTCTCCGCAAACTCTGCTAGCAGTTGCCGAACTTCATCCGTTGATTTGGTATTCATCAATTTTGCTCGCAAATCACTGGCTCCTGGGAAGCCTTTGACATAGATTTTAAAGAAACGATGCAATCCTGCGATCGAGCGTGGCACCATTTTGGCGTAATGGTCCTGCAAGTCTAATTGCAGCTGTAGCAAGCCTAATAGCTCTTCTGAGGTATGCTCTTTCGGTTCTTTTTCAAAGGCATAGGGATTCTTGAAAATACCCCGACCGATCATGATTCCGTCTACGCCATATTTTTCTGCTAGCTCTAAACCTTTGGTACGATCAGGGATATCGCCGTTGATCGTCAGCTTCGTTTGTGGGGCGATTCGGTCCCGCAAGGCCACCACTTCAGGAATCAATTCCCAATGGGCATCGACCTTGCTCATTTCTTTGCGGGTTCGCAAATGGATCGAAAGGTTAGCGATATCTTGTTGCAGGACATGGGTCAACCAGGCTTCCATTTCCCCTAGTTCGGTATAGCCCAAACGCGTCTTGACGCTGACCGGCAAGCCGCCAGCTTTGGCTGCTTGGATCAGCTCAGCAGCAACTTCTGGTCGCAAGATCAAGCCGCTGCCTTTGCCTCGTCCGGCAACGTTTGGCACTGGACAGCCCATATTTAAGTCAATCCCTTTAAAGCCCATCTCGGCTAATCCGATACTCATTTCACGGAAATACTCTGGCTTGTCTCCCCAAATGTGGGCTACCATCGGTTGCTCATCTTCGGTGAAGACTAAACGTCCCCGCACACTGTCGCGTCCTTCTGGATGACAGTAACTATCGGAGTTGGTAAATTCCGTAAAGAAAACATCTGGTGCGCCGGCAGCTTGAACGACATGCCGAAAAACGACATCGGTGACATCTTCCATTGGTGCTAGAATAAAAAAAGGCTTCGGCAATTCAGCCCAAAAATTTGTTGTCATAATTTACGCTCCATTTCTTTGTCCAAGGATCTTATTTTATGACCCTACTTGCAAAACAAACCCCATTATACTAAGAATGAGTCAAAGAAGCAAAAGAGCAAGACGACACCCGTCGGTGCTTCGCCTTGCTCTTTTGCAACAGACGCTTAATACTGCCGAATAACTGGCGGTTCGTAGGCTTGAATAAAGGCTTCCAGTTCATTCGTTGTTTGCGTAAAGCCGATTTTTTCGCGATCGGCTTGCGTCAAGAACTCGTTTTCCACCATATTGTCATACAAAGCTCTCGTTGCGCGGTAAAAATTGTTCACATCATAAAAAGCACACGGATTCGGGTTCTGACCGATTCTTGACCACGAGATCATCTCCGTGATTTCTTCCAGCGTCCCGGGACCACCTGGCAGTGCGACAAACGCCTGCGACAATTCGAACATTTTTCGTTTTCTTTCTGACATCGTCTCGACGACATGGAGTTCGGTCAATCCAGGATGTGCTAGTTCCCGATCTTTTAAAAAGGTTGGGATCACCCCGATCACCTGACCGCCATTTTCTAAGACAGCATCTGCCAGCACGCCCATCAAGCCCGCTTTTCCGCCGCCATAGACCAGCGTATTTTGCCGTGAAGCGATCCACTGCCCCAATTCTTGGGCGGCTGTTGCAAAACTAGGTTCACTACCGACACTGGCACCACAATAGACTGCAATTTTCATAAAACTCTCCATCATCCTTCTCAATCATTTTGAAATAGTATATCATGATTCTGATAAAGGTTCTGGGAAAGGATGGAAAAAAATTATGAACATTGAGGAATATCAACGATTTATCAGTGACTTCTACAAAGCCCGCAACTGGTATCAATATGATCCGTTTATTCGGGCGAATTTTTTAGCAGAAGAAGTCGGGGAAGTGAGCCGTGCCATTCGGACATTGGAGATTGGCCGTGACCGTCCCGATGAACAAGAAGGCTTGCCGGAAGAAAAACTGGCAAATCTGACGGAAGAATTGGGCGATGTACTGGATAACTTATTTATTCTCGCCGATAAATACGATATTTCTCTGGAAACAATCATGCAAAAACACAAAGAAAAGCTTTTGTCTCGCTATCAAATGAACCAAGAGACAGAAAAAAACAGCTAACGGGCTACTTGTTGCGTAACGGGCAGCGGCAAAGGTTGCTTTTCCCAAATACAAAAAACCAACGTTTCTGTGGTCAATCGGCCAGTGAAACGTTGATTTTCTTCTATTATATAAAAAGTTGGTTCTCCTTTTTATATAATAGGAGGTGTTTATTGTGCCATTTGCTCTACCAGTTCTTCCAAACCAGTCAAGGCTTGGTAGCCGTAGCCAAAGAGATAATTGTAGTCCATGCTGTAGACTTGTTTGTTTTTGATGGCTTTCATGCTAGAGAGTTTGTCGTTTTTATATAAGCCTTCAATGATTTCATGACCGGAAACACTGCCTTCGATCGTTGACCAGTCGCCGACGATCAAGACATCGGGATCCGTTTCGATCAAAGTTTCGACACTGACTTCCCCTGAATAGTCTTGAAACACATTGTTCAGTTTGATCATATCAAAGTTGCTATTGAAAAAAGACTCGTCCTGAGCGGCATAGACACTGACAACACTAGGATCAGACATAAAGAGATGGGCAAAGGTTTGCTCTTCTTTGTCTGCTACTTTTTCTTCCAAGGCACTCTGACGATCCTTTAATTCTTTTTCAAAAGCAGCGGCTGCCTCAGGGACATTGAAGAGCTTACCAAGGTTTTCAATGTCTTGATAAACAGAATCAAACGTCGCCCCAGTGACAGAGGTTTCTTGGACATAAGTCGGAATGCCCATCTCATTCAAGGAATCAACGGTGCCGACGCCCCAATCTTGGTTATCGAAAAGTCCCCCGCGGCCAAAAATCAAATCTGGATCCACACTTAAGGCTGTTTCTTTACTGATATAGTCGCTGCCCAGGTCGTTGAGTTCTGCGTAATCGGCAGCAACTTCCTCATCAGCGGCACCAAAGGTTGCACCGACACCCGCAATCTGATCCTTGAGGCCGAGATGCAGCAGCAATTCCGCTGCTGGTCGTGTGTTGGCAACGACTTTTTTTGGTGCCTCATTAAAGGTTTGATCCTTGGCGGTCCATTGCGTGCCGCCTTCTGCTTTGGTGTAGTTGCTGATGGTTAAGGGATACGTACTTTCTGCCTGTGAGGAAGAAGCCGAAGTTCCTTCATCCTTCGTATTGCCGCAAGCGCTTAATGTAAAGACTGCCAATCCTACCCCAATCATTTTTCCCCATTTATTCATCTGTTTGCTCCTTTTCAAAATAATAATGAAACCCTAATCCGCCTGTGATCGGATGATGGTAAATACTGCATTTCACGCCATAGATTTCTTCGATCAGTTCTTCTGTCAGCAGCGTTTCTGGTTCGCCATACCCTACGACCCGACCATCTTTTAAGGCATAGATGATGTCGCAATAGTTGGCTGCTTGTTCCAAATTATGCAGCGCCGCCAACAAGCCAATCTTCAGATGCTTGACGGTCTCTAAGATTTCCAGCTGGTAACGGATATCCAAATGATTGGTCGGCTCATCGAGAATCATAAATTTCGGTTCTTGGGTGATGGCACGAGCAAGGACGACCCGCTGTTTTTCGCCTCCTGATAATGAGAGGTAGCTGCGTTTTCTGTAGGCACTTAACCCTGTTTTGGCTAAGGCTTCGGTGACCAGCTCATGATCGGCTTTGGTGTCTTGTTCCAACAACCCCTTGTGGGGCGTGCGGCCTAAAAGCACCATCTGTTCTACTGTTAAATCAAAGCTCAACTCATTGAACTGACTGACGACGCTGACTTGCTGGGCGACTTTTTTTTCGGAACTTTTCAAAATATTCATCTCACCCAAATAAATTTCGCCGCTGTCAGGTTTCAACGTTTTGTAGATGGCTTTTAACAACGTGGACTTCCCACTGCCATTAGACCCAATCAAACCGACAAATTGCCCTTGTGCGGTTTGGACGGAGATGTCTTTTAGAATCTGCTGATCCCCGATCGTTAGATTGAGCTTTTCAACTGCTAATTTCATTCCGTCACCCCCCAAAGTTGTATTGCCGTTTGACAATGATATAGATAAAGATCGGTGCACCGATCAGCGCTGTAATGATCCCGATCGGCAGTTCGACTCCTTGCAGGGTCGAGCGGGCGATCACATCCGCCCAAATCAAAAACAACGCGCCTGTCAAAGCGGTCAAAGGCATCAACAGGCGATGATCCGACCCGCTGACTCCACGTACGATATGAGGAATGATCAAGCCGACAAAGCCGATCATACCAGAATTCGCAACGATGATACTGGTTAATAGCGCTGCTAGCAGCATATAAAAACGACGATAGAAGGTCAGCTTGACCCCTAAGGTGGAAGCAACTTCATCCCCCAGCAAAAGCGTATTCAAAACACGGTATTGCGTCAGGAAGAACAGCGTGATCAAAGAAACCAGAACCACGATAAAGCCCAATTTGTTCCAAGAAGCCGAGGCTAAGCTGCCCATCGACCAAAACGCTACGGTCTTCATCCCTTCTGCATTGCTAGCCAGATAGATGATCAAGTTTGAAACAGAGCTACATAAGGCACTGACGATCGTCCCCGACAGCACAAGTTTTGTGGAAGTCATTTTCCCGCCGATACTGGCAAGCAGCAGCACCAAAATGGTCGCAATCCCCGCTCCTGCAAAGGCGCCAAACGATAAGCCCAGCTGCAAGACTAGCGCCGAGCCGCCAAAACCGACTAAGATGGCAAAGGTCGCCCCTAAGGATGCGCCGGAAGAGATCCCTAGGATATATGGATCTGCCAGCGGATTTTGGACCACTGCCTGCATCACTGCCCCGCTGATCGCTAACCCCATCCCCACAAAAATAGAAAGCAAGACCCGCGGTGCCCGAACAAACCAGACGATATTGATGTTTGCGTCTGAAATGCCTGAAAGATCACCAACCAATCCATGGCTGATTTTATAGAAGAGAATTTGGTAAACTTCGCCAAGGGTGATATTGGCTTGGCCGTTTGCCAAAGCAACTCCTGCAGATAAGAGAATGGCGACAACTAAAACACAGCAAATGATTGTCGACACCATCCAACGATTTGATTTAATCAACCCTACCGACATGTGATTCTCCTTTATTCAGCACGAACTCCTCTGATTTCACAGCAAAAACAACCTGAGTGTTGCCTCGCCGCCATCATAAAAGAAGCATCTGTGCGTTTTTTCGCTTATAAAAGTTCTTCTCATGAAAAGCGCCAAAGTCATGTGCTACTTTGACATCTATTTGCAAATGAGAATCACTCTCAATGAATAGAGTCATTATAAGGAACCTTTTGTGAAATGTAAATAATTTTCTGAAAATTTCCTTAAATAAGAGTTATTCTAATGTTCGGGATTGATTGGGCGTTTTCCTCTCCATTGACCTATCGAAAACACGGTATCCGTGAAGAAGCAAATTCTTCGGCAAAATAATCCAGTTTTTTTAATGATGAAAAAAGACAGACTTCATTTCGTACGAAGTCTGTCTCCAGTCTGAAGCCTATGCTTAGGCAGGCTTTGTCTTGCTAGCTTCCCTTTGTTAGCACGTGAAACCTATGCGTTGCCAAGGATTTGCTGATTCAACGAAATCATCTCCAAAAGACCTTGAGCGGCTTCACTGCCTTTATTGCCGGCTTTGGTTCCCGCTCGTTCAACGGCTTGTTCAATCGTTTCAGTCGTCAATACACCAAACATGATCGGAATGTCGGCATTCAGACCAATTTGGGCTACGCCTTTCGCCACTTCATTTGAGATCAATTCATAGTGGGTCGTTGCTCCGCGAATCAAGGCACCTAATGTCACGATCCCATCGTATTGTTTGTGGTCAACGATTTTTTTGGTAATATACGGAATCTCATAAGCACCTGGTACCCAATACACATCGATGTTTTCTGCTTTGACTCCATGACGCACCAAATTGTCTTTGGCGCCTTCCACTAACTTGGAAGTGATAAACTCGTTGAATCGTGAAACCACGATCCCTACTTTGACTGCCTCTCCCTGAAACGTTCCTTCAAATACTGTCATCGCTCATTCTCCTTTGGTTGATTAAATAGATAGGTAATGGTGAAACTTTTCTTTCTTCGTTTTCAAATAGCTGCTGTTTTCTTTATGCGCGGGCATCTCCAGCGGAACCCGTTCTGCTACCTTGATCCCTAAGCTTTCTAATTCCTTCACTTTGTCAGGGTTATTGGTCATCAGTTGAATCTCCTGCACTTCTAAGGAACGTAAAACATCGGCAGCAAACGTGTAATGACGAGCATCTGCTGCAAAACCCAATGCAATATTTGCTTCATACGTATCCAATCCTTGTTCCTGCAACTGGTAGGCACGGAGCTTGTTCCGCAAGCCAATACCGCGGCCTTCTTGGCGTAGATACAAAATCGCACCACGGCCTTTTGCTTCGATCTGCCGCATCGCTTCTTGCAGCTGTTCGCCACAATCACAGCGATGAGAGCCGAAGACATCGCCTGTTAAACACTCTGAATGGATCCGTAGTAACAGCGGCTCGGTAGTATGTTGAATCTCGCCTTTGGCTAGTAAAAGGTGTTCATTGCCGAATTCATCTTCAAATAAGGTCAATTGGAACGCCCCATAAGCCGTTGGCAGATCCACCGTGATAGGTGCAGTTCCTCGTAGATATTCCGCCAACTCATCAATGGTCAAAAACGGCAGCTGCCATTTTTCTGCTAATTTTTTCAATTCTGGGACCCGAGCCATCGTGCCATCTTCATTTAAAATCTCACAAATGTAGGCTGCTTCCACGCTGCCAGCAAGCTTCGCTAAATCCACAGCCGCTTCTGTATGTCCTCTGCGTTCCAACACGCCGCCAGGTTGAGCGGTCAATGGGAAGATATGTCCAGGGCGATAAAAATCCGCAGCCTGTGACGCAGGATCAGCCAACTTTTCAATCGTCACTGCCCGGTCTTTCGCAGAAATTCCCGTACTCGTCATCACGTGATCGACACTGATGGTAAACGCGGTACCAAAGGCATCCGTATTATTGGCGGTCATCGCAGGCAATGCCAGCTTTTCAGCGATCGCTTGTGAGAGGGGTGCACAGATCAAGCCGCGGCCATAAGTCGCCATAAAATTGACGGCTTCTGGCGTTGCGTATTCAGCAATCCCAATCAAATCTCCTTCTGATTCCCGATTTTCATCATCGGCGACAATCACTAAGCCGCCTTTTTTTAACCATTCCACTGCTTGTTCTACTTTATGCATCGTCTGCCTTCTTTCATTTTCGTTGGTATTTGACATATTTCCCAATCATATCCGTCTCGATATTGACCCACTCCCCTTGTTTCAACTGCCCCAGCGTCGTCTGGTCTTTGGAATGGGGGATCAAGCTAACGGAAAAGGCCTGTGCCGTCGTCTGGGTGACCGTCAAACTGACGCCATTGATCGCAATCGACCCTTGCGGAATGATTTCCCCTTGCACACTGACAGGATAAGCAAACGTCAAGATCAAGGCATTTTCCAACTGCTTTTTCTGGATCAAACGGGTCGTTACATCAATGTGGCCTGCGACAAAGTGGCCTTCAAACCGCTGCGTCGCTGCCATCGCTCGCTCCAAATTGACTTCGGCACCCACCGAGAGTTGTTTAAAGGTCGTTCGTTGAAAGGTTTCCGGCATGATATCCACCGTAAACGTCATCGCTTGTTTGGCGATCGCCGTCAAACACGTACCGTTGATCGCCATGCTGTCTCCGATCTGGTAATCCGCCAGCAAGCCTTCCGACGCACTGCAGGTTAGCTGGATCGTGCGGCTTTGCTTGCGGATCTCTTTGATGCGGCCTTTTTCCTGAATCAATCCTGTGAACATTCCTCTGGTCTCCTTCCTCGGATGCAAACATCTTCCCCAACTGCTGTCACCGTCACCTCTGTTAGCTGCTGCAGCTGTTTCGGGGTACGTTCACTGGTAAAACTTGCGAGACTATTGCCCCCAAGAAACTTTGGCGCCACATAGGTAATGCTTTCTTGCCACAGTCCGCTGGCTAAAAAGGCATCATGGATCGCAGCGCCTCCCTCCACGTAAAGCGATTGGACCTGTCGTGTGGCAAGCTCCTTCAACAATGCAGCGATCGTCAACTCTTCCAGCTGGATCACTGAGACATGCGCTGGCAAATCACTGACAGCTGCCTGCTGCGTAAAAATCCACACAGGTGCCGAATCGTCGGCAAACAGTGCCAATTGGGGTTGCGACAGCGTTCGTCCCCGACGGTCTACCACGATGCGAATCGGCGGAAAGCTGGTTTCAATCGTGGTCAATAAGGTGGGATCATCCGTCAACACCGTCTGACTGCCCACTAAGATCCCTTGGTAGTCCCCACGTTCTTGATGAACGTTTTGCCAAACCGCTGAACCAGTGATCGCACTGCGGGTCTGCGCATCATGAGCGATCCGACCATCTAAAGTGATCGCTTGCTTCAATGCCACGTAAGGTAGCTGATGCTGATGGTAAAAATTATAGTGTGGATTCAAACGGCGCACTTCTGTTTCTTCGATACCCACCAACACGTCGATGCCCTGATTTTCTAAAAAGCGCTTGCCTTGTCCAGCCACGATCGGGTTAGGGTCTAACTGGCCGATGACTACCTTTTTGATGCCGCTGTCGATGATCAGCTGGGTGCAAGGCGGCTGTTTTCCTTGATGGTTGCAAGGTTCTAACGTCACGTATAAAGTCGAATTGATTAGGTCTTCGGAGGAATGGCATTGTTCGATGGCGTTTCGTTCCGCATGGGGCTGCCCATAGACTAAGTGAGCCCCTTTGGCAATGACCCGTTGCTCTTTGACGATCACAGCGCCCACTAGCGGATTGGTAAAGGTTTGGTAACGCCCTTTTTTGGCTTCTGCGATCGCCAAACGCATGTATTCGTTATGCATCTTCCTTCCTCCTTTCAATAAAAAAATGCCTCGTGAGAATCTCACGAGGCATAGACAAACAAGACCGGCAAAAAATCAATTTTAGACGCACTGCGCCCCTTGAAATTTTGTGGTTTTTCTTCTCCCATCCAGACTTTCACTGTCGGTGCCAGATTCACACTGGCTCCACCGCATAGCTATGCGGGTCACGGACTTCAAGCATTGCGCTTGTCACCGTCGGTCGGGAATTACACCCTGCCCCGAAGAATACTATTCAATTCATGTGCATTTTAGCCCGACCATTTTTGTTTGTCAATAGGCCTGATTACAAGCCAATAGGAATTAATCTTGGCTTTTTCTTTTGGCAACCCCAAAGCAGCGACAGCAGAAATCCCTTGTCGTTCCGCCATTTTCCTAAGCTGCAGCAAGGCGATTTTGCCTGAAAAAAAATACGAGAAAACCTAGGTTAAATATTTTTTCTCGAACGAAGCCATTTATCGAACTCCGTCACGAGTAAGACGACCATCCCGGAAGCTGCTGAGATGACCCAGCCAATCAAGGACATGTCCTCAGTATGAAAGGCGCTTTGCATAAATGGAACATAGGTCAATAACAGTTGCAGAACCAGCATCACACCAATGATCACGTACGCTTTTGGATTGGTGAAGGAAGCTTTAGAAAACGCTGGTGCACTGGTACGGATGTTGAACAAATAAAAAATCTTACTCAAGACCACGATATTGACCATCATGGTACTGGCAACGGCTTCGCTGACGCCTTGCAGCAAGAGCCAGTCATGGGCAATCAAACTGATGACTGCCATCAAGATCGATACATACGCCATCTGCCAAATATCGTGGCGATTCAACAATTTATTGCCTGTCTTTCGCGGCTTGCGGCTCATGATCCCAGACTCTGCTGGTTCAAAGATAAACGCAAACTGGATCGTAATAGCAGAAACCATGTTGATCCACAGCAGTTGTGTCGCCTGCAGCGGCAATTCTTTTTGCATCATGATCGTAAAGGCAATGATCAGCCCTTCGGCAAAAGATGTCGGCAACAGAAACAGAATGCTCTTTTTGATGTTGTCATAGATCCTGCGTCCTTCGCGAATCGCTAAGGACATGGTACCGAAATTGTCATCGGTCAAGATCATATCAGCAGAATCTTTGGCTACATCCGTGCCGCTGATCCCCATCGCTACACCGATATCCGCCCGCTTCAACGCCGGGGCATCGTTAACGCCGTCCCCTGTCATCGCCGTGACTTTGCCTTTGGCTTGTAGCGCTTTGATAATGTCCAATTTATTTTTCGGTGTGGTTCGTGCAAAGACTTGATTCGTCAAGGCAGCATCTTGAAATTCGGCTTCACTCATCTGATCCAACTCGGCACCAGTCACGACGTGAATCTCATCCGCTAAGCCAAGCTTTTCCCCAATCGCTTTGGCGGTCAGAGGATGATCCCCAGTGATCATTTTCACTTGAACACCGGCTTGGTTCATTTCCTTCAGGGAGGCAATCACTTCTTCTCGCGGCGGATCGATGATCCCAGCGATTCCCAGTAATTGCAGCCCTTGCTCAAAAATCGTTTCATCAATGTGATCGATCGAAACTTTCTGATAGCCCACCGCTACCACTCGTTTGCCTTCTGCCGACAAGCGGCGGACATGGCCTGTCCAATAGGCTTCATCAAAAGGCGCCGCTTGTTTTTGCACCATTTCAAACAATTTATCTGGGGAGCCTTTAACAAATAACAAACGTTCCCCCGCAGGGTTTGCCACTAGTTTCGCCATGTAGCGGTTGTCCGAATCAAAGGGCAGCATATCCCGCTCTTGGTAAGCAGGTGCTTGCGGATAGGCAAATTGCTTATGATAAAGCGTCAAAAAGGAGCCGTCTGTTGGTTCCCCATTGATCGTCCAGTGATTTCCTTCTGGGACCAGTACCGTATCGTTGGCTTCGTAACCAGCTTCCAAAAACAACTGCAAGGTGTCTTGCGCGTGGACGTCCTCCTGCTTTGGACGAATTTCTCCCACCGGCGCATAGCCGTCACCCGTCACTTCATATTCCTGCTCAGCCAATACGATGTCTTTGACCGTCATTTCATTTTTGGTCAGGGTACCTGTTTTATCCGTCGCGATCACATCCACTGAGCCTAGCGTTTCAACCGCTGGCAGCGTTTTGATGATGGTGTGCTTGTTTTTTGCCATGTCGCTGACACCCATCGCCAAAACCACCGAGGTCGTTGCTGGCAATCCTTCTGGGATCGAGCCGACGATCATGGTGACAACGGCTAAGGATAAGACAGAGATCGCATAGGTTTGCTGGAACAAGCTGACAACAAATAGCAAGACCGCCACGCCCATGATCACATAGGTGATGCCTTTCCCCAGTCCATCGATCTCTTTCATCAATGGCGTTTTTCGTTCTTCCGTTTGATTGACTTCAGCTGAGATTTTCCCGATTTCAGTCGTGACGCCAGTAGCGATCACGATCCCTTTCCCGCTTCCTGACGTCACGGAAGTCGAAGCAAACGCCAAATTCCGTTGTTCCGCTAATGGAGTTGCTTCATCCATTAAGGCATCTGTTATTTTTTCCACCGAATCGGCTTCACCAGTCAAGGCGGATTCTTGGATACGCAAGTTGTCGGCTTCGATGATCCGCAGATCTGCGGGCACATTGTCACCAGCTTCTAGGAATACGACATCCCCTGGAACGACTTCGGCAGCTGGAATATCTTGACGAATCCCATTCCGATAGACCGTGGCTTCTGCTGATAGCATCTCTTTGATCCGCTCTAACGCATCGGAAGCATTTGCTTCTTGGTAATAACCGATCAACGCATTGACCAGTACGACGATGCCAATGATCACGGCATCAGAGAAATGCCCCATCAGCAGCGTTAAGATGGCGGAGAAAATCAAAATGTAGATGATCGTGTTATGGAATTGCCGCAGCAGCAACCGCCACTTGGCGGTTTTTTTGATCGCTAATTGGTTCAATCCGTAGGTTTCTAACCGCTCGGTTACTTGTGCCTCAGTCAATCCTTGATCGATAGAGGGCACCTGATACTGTTCGATTGTTTCTGACACTGATAACTGAAACTCTTTTTTATTCATTTTTTTTCTTCCTTTTCTTTTTCATTGATGGATAACACAAATAAGCCCCTTATTTAGAAACTGCTCCTAAATAACGCGCTGTTGTTGGTCTCCTATTCAATTAAAAAGTAAGGCAAGTCAAAATAGTGTTTCTGCTCACCGTCACTCGAGTCGCTTGACATTCGTTTACCACCCCCTCTAAAGTTAGCAATAAGCGTAACAAACTATTTTTCCAAAGTCAAGAGTCATCGCTTTCATAGCAATGAAGAGGCATCTCAAAGTTTTTACGAAAAAAAGCCGCACGACAACGATTCGCTGCCGTGCAGTTCCTTCAGTACATTCTCTTCAAGCCCAAAGGCACGCCTTAAAGCTGATCCAGTGCCTCGCTGATCGGTGTTTCTCCTGCTTGGACTTTGATGACTTTTTGATAAGTTGCTGGGCGTTCCAGCATTTCACCTAACAAGACGGCGACATCCTCGATCGGGATCGCACCAGAGGTCGTTTCACTGATCTCGATCAAACTAGATCCTGGTGTTTCTTTCAACGCACCCGGCTGCAAAATCGTATAGTCTAGTGAGGTATTGTCGATCAGCCAGCGATCAGAGAAAAATTTGGCGATCGTGTAATCCATCAATGACGCCATGCCTTCCCTTTGCCACTGTTCAGGTTCTAAGGCATAGGCTGAGCTAAGGTGGATGTAGCGCTTGATTCCTTTTGATTCAGCGGCTTGCATCACTTTGACCGCACCATACAGATCAGATTGCAGCAAGTCTTTGCCTCGGGAACCCGCCACGAAGTATACCGCTTCCGCATCTGCGAATTTGGCCGCCATCTCTTCCGGTTCCGTGTGTAAATCAAAGAACACGGGCTTGATATTCTCCGTTTCTGTGATTTTCTCACTGCTGCGCGCACCAGCATAAACGATGTGTCCTTGTTTTTCTAGAAAGGCGATCAATTTTTGGCCCACCCGTCCGGTAGCACCAACGACAAAAATTTTCATTTTCTTTACTCCTCTCGATTCTTTTTCCAACTCTTTCTAGTATCATCGTAGGACAAAAACCTAGATCCAACAACTATTCTGTTTCTAAACGAAGGAGAAAAAGGCACAGCACAAACCAATTCTTGCTATTTTTCCCCATAGAAACCCATGTTTTTAAAAAAACACCCAAAAAAATGAAAAAAAATTTTCTCAAACGATTGACAAAGCCTTGACTCTTTTGTAGACTAGGTAAAAATAATTTAAATATTTAGAAAATTCCAAATAAAGAAAAGGACGGTGGCGTATATGACCTGCACCAATGATAGCAAACGAATTATTTTATTATTATAGCCGGGACTGTTTGATTTATACATTCAAAGAGTCCCTATTCACATTGCATCCAAAAAGAAGATCAACTTCTTGAGATGGAGTGTTTTTTTATACCCATTTTCAAGGAAGCGGCCTTTTGCAAGCTGACACATTGATGTCAGATAGATCCGAAAACGCTCGTTGAACAACTGCTGCCGATTCCCCACGGTTATGCACTGCACTTATTCTAAAGACCCCTTCTGTTTGAACACTTGATTGGTCATGCAGAAAAAGGAAGGATGATTTTTTCTTATGAAAACCGTCAACACGATCGCTGCTTTTGTAAACAAGTATTTGATCTATATCATGATTTTATTGATGATCGTCTCTTATTTTTTCCCGCAACCCTTCTTATGGATTCCGCCTCGTACAACGATTCTTCTGAGCATCATCATGTTTTGTATGGGGATGACTTTAAACGTTGCTGCGTTTAAAATGGTCGTCTTACAGCCTAAAGCATTCATCTTAGGAGTGCTTTTCCAGTTCACCATCAGTCCTTTGGTGGCTTACGGCTTAGCGCAGCTGTTTGGTCTTTCTTCCGGTTTGATCATCGGGTTTGTCCTACTAGGTTGCGTTTCTGGTGGAACCGCCAGCAATGTCATGACCTTTATCGGCAAAGGCGATGTCGCCCTCACCGTTTCCATGACCACGGTATCGACCTTGTTAGCGACCGTCGTTACCCCCTTTTTGGTTTACATCTTGGCTGGTCAGTATACTGAGATCTCCTTCTGGGAAATGCTCTTGTCTGTCTTGCAGATGGTGCTTTTGCCGATCATTTTAGGGGTGATCGTCCACAAACTCATTGCCAAGCACATCGAGCGATTTCTGCAATCATTTGTGTTGATTTCTTCCGTTAGTATCTTATTGATCGTTGCCGGAACTGTCGCTCGCAACGGTGCCGTCATCGTCCAATCTGGCTTGATCGTGATTTTCTTAGTCTTGCTCCATAACTTGATCGGCTACGGTGCAGGCTATGGTCTGAGCCGTGTGATGGGCGTCAGTGCCACCCAAGCCAAATCCATCATGTTTCAATTAGGAATGAAAAATACCGGCCTAGCGATCTCGTTAGCCAATGCCCACTTTGCCGCCATTGCTGCAGCCGTTACCCCTGCCGCAGTCGGCATGGTGATCCATCAAATTACCGGACCAATTTTAGCCAATCTCGTGGCCAAGAAAGAAGGAAAACAGTATGAGTCAAAGTATCTTTTTGCCAAACTACACAATCGGGGCGGACGCCTACGAAAAAGTAAATGAGATCGTAAAACCATACGGCACCAATGCCGTGATCATCGGCGGAAAAACCGCCCTTGAAAAAGCCGAAGACAAGATCAAAGCCGGTTTAACGTCAGCAGTCAAAGTGACGGATACCTTGTGGTACGGCGGCAACTCGACCTATGAAAACGTCGATCAGCTGTTAGCCAATCCAAGCGTCCAAGCCGCCGATGTTCTATTCGCCGTTGGCGGCGGCCGCGTTTGCGATACCGTCAAAGTGGTTGGAGAAAAAGCAGGCAAACCAGTCTTCACCTTTCCAACGATCGGCTCCAACTGCTCACCAGTCACCGCGGTCTGTGTCATCTATAAAGAAAACGGCGAGATGCAAGGGCTGTTTTTCCCTTCGCAACCACCGACCCATGCCTTTATCGACAGTGAGATCATCGCCCAGGCTCCCGACAAGTACTTATGGGCAGGAATCGGCGATGCCCTCTCCAAAGAGATCGAATCGACGTTTTCAGCGCGGGGCGATGAGTTAGACTACACCGATGGGTTAGGCATCCAAATCGGCAAAATGTGCACGGAACGCTTATTGCAATACGGCACACAAGCCTTGAAAGACAGTGCCGCCAATCAGCCATCTTATGCCATTGAGCAAGTCGTCTTGGATATCATCGTGACTACCGGCTTAGTTTCCGTCTTAGTCATCAATGATTACAACTCCGCCCTTGCCCATTCCTTTTACTACGGAACGACCGTTTTGGAAAAAATGGAAGACTATTTACATGGTGCTTCCGTTAGTTACGGTGTTTTGGCCTTGTTGCAACTCGATCAGCAAGAGGCCCTCTTCCAGCGCATCTACGCCTTTATGAAGGAAAACAAACTGCCGGTTTGCTTAGCAGATATGGGTCTTAACGCCACCAGCGACCTTGAGGCAATCTTAGATAAAGCAATGACCACCAATGATATCGTCCACGTGCCTTATGAGATCACGCGAGAAATGTTCAAACAAGCAATCTTAGACGTAGAAGCCTACCATGCCAAACAAAACCAAGCGTCATTGGCAGCTGCCAATTAAATGAAACCCTCCAGCAATTCGTTGCTGGAGGGTTTTTGTATGGCCTTTTTTTCTCTTACGTTTGATTGCAGTCGGTTTGGATTTCATAAAAAATATTCATAGCAAGTTAATACGATACTACTCATTATCTAGGTCTTTAGAAAATATTAAAAAGCACAATCAGCCTATGATACGACTGAGAGACTGCTTACCTCCCTAATTATCTACTTGTGAATAAAAGCGCATGAAAAAGCAATCCTTGTTATACTTATAAATAACACGAAGTCCTTAGGAAAAGGAGGAACCCTCATGACCCGTTACCAACGATTTCGCTTTGCTCATTTAGGCGCTCTTTGGATGCTGGGCTTACTCCTCACTGGCTGCAGTGCGGATACAGCACCGATTGAAGAACAACCGACTACCAACACCGCCACTTCTTCTGAACCTGCGGTTTCCTATGAAACCTTTCCACTGCCGCAACCGATCTTAGACGGGGAAACCAGTGTGGCGGAAGCTCTCTTCGAGCGGCGCTCGCAACGAGATTTTCAAGACACTGAGCTAACACAAGAACAGCTGGCACAGCTTTTATGGGCCGCTGCCGGTGTCACTACAGAAGATGGTCGCCGGACAGCGCCTTCGGCTGGTGCCTTGTATCCCTTAGACCTCTATGTCGTGGTCACACAGGTAACGGGGCTTGAGCCAGGGCTTTATCTGTATCAACCTGAGCAACATGCCTTAGAAAAAATCCTTGCTGGTGATTTTC
The DNA here is from genome assembly GCF_050546735.1 of Enterococcus sp. AZ095a. Lineage (NCBI taxonomy): Bacteria > Bacillati > Bacillota > Bacilli > Lactobacillales > Enterococcaceae > Enterococcus > Enterococcus sp. AZ095a. The sequence continues at coordinate 3,325,585 of NZ_CP172953.1, forward strand.
GGACCGCATTGGCGGAAGGTTCGTTGGATCAGCAAGCGATCCAACGGGCACCTGCCACATTGCTTTATACAGTGGTTTATGAACGACTGATTGAGCGCTATGGGGACCGAGGAATCGAACGCTATGCCTATATCGAAGTCGGTCATTCCGCCCAAAACGTCCTTTTACAAGCCCAAGCGTTAGGCTTAGGCGCTGTGCCGATCGGCGCCTTCACGGATCATGAACTCAAAGAATTATTACAACTGCCGACGGAAAATGAACCCCGCTATTTGATTCCAGTGGGGGTTATTGAGTAGCGCTACTGAATAACAGAGCCTATTTTCGTAGGATTGTCAGTCTTTCATTAGAAAACGGCAACTGGCAAGGTTGATTTTCCCAGCAAAACCAGTAGAATCGAAAAACCACCTGCAAAAACAGCAGGTGGTTTTTCGATGGACTTACAGTTTGTATGATCGGACTTCTTCTGGTATTTCTTCTAGCGGCAACTCTTTTACTACCGCCTCGGTACCTGCTGCCATCGCTGTATCGTAGTACCAGCATTTGTATTTGATCGTATTCATCGTTTCTTGCAAGGCTGCCATTTGCTTGGTGACTTCTTCCAAACGTTCATGAAACAGCTGCTGTCGTTTCTGCAAAGACGCATCGCCTTCTTCGCCCCAATCCAAGAAATTCTTGATGTCTTTGATGGGCATGCCGGTATTCTTCAAACAATCGATCACTTTGATCGTCGCTACTTCTTTTTCTGAAAACACCCGAATGCCGCCATTGCTACGGGCCATATTCGGAAACATTCCTTCTCGATCGTAGTAACGTAGTGTCGAGATGGGGATGTTAGTCGTTTTTGATACTTCACCAATCGAGTAACTCACTTGCATCGCTCCTAAAAAAAATTTTGTTTCTCCCTTGACCTAAACCTAACTTCAGGTTCTACAATAAAAATACACCGCAAGCACTGTACTGTCAATCACCCGTCATCTCGCAGGTTTGGGTTTGGCAGCAGCAGGATTCGATGAAAAAATCATTCACTGGAGGAAATACAAATGACAGAAATCAAAGAAAAAGTTATCGTAATTATGGGAGCCTCTTCGGGAATTGGGGAAGCAACCGCCGTTAAGCTAGCCGAACAAGGGGCAAAAGTAGTAATCGCAGCCCGCCGCGAAGAGCGCATTAAAGCCCTGGCTGAAAAACTAGGAGAAAATGTTTTGTATCAAACAGCCGATGTCACGAATCGCGAACAAGTCCAACAAGTCATTGATTTAGCCATGACCTCCTTTGGTCGTATTGATGTCCTTTTCAATAATGCTGGTATCATGCCTCAAGGAAACTTGGCAGAGTTGAACTATGACAGCTGGCAAAAAATGCTGGATATCAATATCATGGGGGTATTGAACGGGATCGGCGCTGTGCTGCCCATCATGCAAAAACAACAAGATGGCTTGATCATCGCCACTGACTCAGTTGCTGGACATGTCATTTACCCGGGATCTGCCGTGTACAACGGGACAAAGTTTGCAGTTCGTGCAATCATGGAAGGCTTGCGCCAAGAAGAACGTGAACATGGCATTCGCTCCACCATCGTCTCTCCGGGAATGGTCTCCACGGAATTGTTTGAAACCGTAGGTAATGCTCAACTAGAAGCAGCCTTGAAAGAAACCTCTCGCGTAGAAGGCAACAGCCTAACGCCAGAAGATGTAGCAAATGCAGTGGTTTATGCCATTCAACAGCCCAAACATGTGGCGATCAGCGAAGTCTTGCTGCGCCCAGCAAAACAAACCGTTTAAGCTATTTCTACTAGCCCGTGAAACCTGCTATCCGCCTGAGGCGATCGCAGGTTTTTTTGTCGTCAAATCCCGCCGTTCCCCTAGGAAAAATTACTTGTTTTTCTTGTAACACCCGCTTGTCCGAGTAATGTAAACCAATCGTTGCTTTATGTAAACGACTAGGTTCTGTTGCTACGGGGGAAATTTTTTTATACTTAGTACAAAGCTTCCGTATAAAACGACCAATCAGAAACGAACCTACCGTATTTCTCTTATTTATGAATAGCCGAGCATGATTGATATCCCGCCTTCAACGTTGACTTGCAAGTATTATTAGCTGTCCTCTTTTAGTACTTGCTTTTTATAAAAGAATGGAGTGAGTGTATGAATGTGAAACAGCTGCTCGTCATTGCCGAGCAACGAAGAAACATCACGAATCAGAAATTGACCTATGCAGAAAACTTCTTGGCGGCCGGCTACTCTGCTGCCGAATTGCTGGCAGACGAAACCTTTCTCGAATTAGAGCGAAGGGAAACCCAACTGATTGCAGAACGCAATGCTATCTTTTACGAAGAAGTCAGCCACAATTAATCTCCCCTGTCCAATTGTAGGCGACGAAAAAGCGAAGGATCAGCAGCACCTTCGCTTTTTTCTATCCCCCTCAAAGGCGTCCTTTGCCTTGAGGATAACGCTGCTTGATCGTCCAATAAAACAGCCCTGCAAAGAAACTGCCGAGAATCAGGAAATTCAAACCGTATAGACAGTAGAGGAAGAAAAAGTTCAGCTGCCCACTGCTCCAAAAGCCTGTGATTCCCATTAAAACCAGACTGTTGACGCATCCTGTCAACAGACAAACCATGCGACTGCACTCCAAACTTTGTAATAAGTATTTTGTGATTTCATATAACGGACTGACGAGCATTATCCCCAGCATGATTGGCAAAATAGCTGGCAACAAGTCTAAAACAGCTACATCTGTAGTAAACAACTGGAAAAAAGCAGAACGAAAGCCCCAGATCAGACTGGCGATTCCAACATAAGCCACGAAAGAAGAAGCGAAGGCACTTTTTCCCACTGCTAAAATCTTCTGACGATTTTTCTGACCATTCGCCTCACTCGCAAAGACGGTCACTGCGTTGCCATACATCAAAGCAGGCAACCGTGCGATCATCAATCCTTGGCTGCCGATCGCATAGGCGGCCAGCGTACTAACACCCAACCGTGAGACGAAAGCTTCAAAAGCAATAATAAAGACTAAGCCTTCAAAGCATTCCTGAATCATTAAGGGGATCGATTTTTTCAATAAAAAGGCGCGTTTTCGTGGTCTTTGTTTTAGCCCTCTTGCTAGACTTTCTCTTAAAAGAACCCCATAAATCCCCAGCAAGCACAAAGTCGCAAGCATATTTGCGATGCCACTGCCTAAGACCCCCATGGCGGGAAAACCGAGATTGCCGTTGATCAATAAATAGCTAAGCAACACCTGTACCAACGCACTAATGATCGAAACACCGAGGATGTAGTTCGTTTTCTTTTCAATTTTTAAAAGGCTAGTAAAAACAAACGTGACTAACGTAAGTAAAATATAGGGGGACATGATTGCAAGATACAACGTCGCAGTTCCTAGCAGCTCCCCGCTAAATCCGTAAACAAGCTGTAAAATGTCTCGTCCAAAAAGCAGGAAAATCAGCAAAAAGCTCACACCGATCGCGACTACTAAAAAAAGAACCGACGACAGATAATCATTTAACTGCGTCTCTTCTCTTTGCCCGACTGCCTTTGCGCCATAAATATTAAAAGCCAGCCCAATCGCACCTAAGATACCCGCAAAAGCATAGAGAAACCCGTCGATCAGTGCGATCGCCGCCAGCGCTTCCGTGGATCTTCTTGAAATAATCGCTAAGGAAACTTGTGCAATAATGATTTGAAACAAATTGGAAGCAATCAAAGGCAATGTAAAAGACTGTATTTTTTTGTTCAAGAAGCTCTCCTCTCTCCTTCGCAATAACTGAACAACGCCCACCCACTAATTGTGATTCACATCACAATACAAGCGATCGTTAATAGTCGCAAATACTCAACGACCCATCAGGCGTTTTGACGTTTCTCTCTCCATTTAACCATACAGCCTTCTCGGTGTATATTCCTTCGTAATTAAAAAACAAAACATCCCGACAAGCTCCGCTTATTTCCTCCATTGGTGTCGACAAGCAATCACTGATGAAGAATAAAAAGGTTCAGAAGAACATACTGCTCTTCTGAACCTTTTCTATGGGATGATAAAAAACGCGACAAACCTTTCAAAAATCCCGCTATTTCTTCACGATCAGCTGAACGGCTTGATCGATTTTCTGCTTTTGGGTTTCCGTGTCGCTGTCTGGATTTTCCAAACAATTTTTCAAATTCTCAGCGACAATGATTCCCATAATACGGTTGACGCTGGAACTGACGGCGGACAATTGCGTGATGACATCGACGCATTCTTTCTCGTCTTCGATCATTTTTTGAATCCCCCGCAACTGGCCTTCGGTTCGTTTTAACCGATTCAAAATATCTTTGTTGCATGCGGTCATCGTTTGATTTCTCCTCTCCATGCTGACATGCCGCCGAGGACATTGGTCACTTGAAACCCTTGCTGGCTCAAAAACTCAGACGCCATTTGCGAACGAGTCCCTGAGTGACAGATGACATAGTAATTTTTATCCTTCTCTAAGTCGCTGATCTGTTCCGTCAGCTCGCTCAACGGTAGGTTTTGTGCTGTTTTGATGTGTCCTTGTGCAAACTCATCAACTTCTCTGACATCAAGGATCTCAAGCGCCTCACGTTTTTCTTTTTGGGTAAATTCCTCCATAGATATTGCTTTAATCATGAATAATCATCTCCGGCTTAATAGTATTATACAACGAAAAGGCACCATCGAGGTTTTGACAATTGATGCCCGCTTGTTTTAAGATGCGTTCGGCAATGTAGCTTCTCAATCCGCTATGACACGTAACAACATACGAAACACTTGGATCCAATTCAGACAACCGATTTCTCAATTCATCTAACGGAATGTGGAGCGCCTCTTGAAAACGCCCATTATTGGCTAATTCCATCTCTGAACGAACATCCAACAACTGCTTACCGTTTTCTAAGGCCTCCGTCAATTCGTGCCATTGGATATTCTCACTGATTCCTTCTGCCAGATTGATCGCTGCATAGCCAATCATATTCACTGGATCTTTCGCTGAGCCAAAAGGCGGCGCGTAGGTGAATTCCAGTTCAGGCAAGTCAAAGATCGTTAAGCCACCTTTGATCGCTGTTGCTAAAATATCGATCCGTTTATCGACCCCTTTGGCACCGATGCCTTGCGCACCGTAGATGTTTCCAGTATCAGCATCAAAAATCAATTTCAAATAAATATCCGTCGCATCAGGATAATACCCAGCATGGTCTTTGCCTGAAAGATGAACCACCTGAGGATTTAGCCCCGCCAGTTTGGCACTGCGCTCACTCAACCCAGTGGACGCTGCGGCAAGATCGAATACGCGCACGATCGCCGTCCCAATACTGCCTTTGTTTTTGCGAGTCAGTCCTCCCAATACATCAGCCACTTGCCGACCTTGGCGATTGGCCGGTGACGCCAAGGAGATCAGCGTGTCTTCGTTAGTGATTTGTTGTTTCACAACGATGGCATCTCCCACCGCGTAAATGTCTTTCTTGCTGGTTTGGTATTGCTCATCTACCAGGATACCCCCCCGGTGTCCTAATTGGATACCGGCACGTTTTGCCAAATCCGTTTCTGGTTGGACACCCACCGAAAGAATCGTGATATCTGAAGCCAGAACCGTTCCATCCTCCAGAACGATTTCTTGCCCTGCTTTTTCAAAAGCGGTCGCTGACTGCGAGGTCAAAACATTGACCCCTTGCTTGATCAATTCATTTTTGACATACGCCGCCATTTCTTCATCCAAAGGTGGCAATACGTGTGGTGCTTTTTCCACGATCGTTACTTGTAGGCCTTTTTTATGTAAATTTTCAGCGACTTCTAACCCAATAAACCCAGCGCCAATGATCGTCGCTTTTTGAGGCTTTTTGTCTTCAAGATGTGCCATGATTTGGTCTAAGTCAGGAACATTGCGCAAAGAAAAGGCGTTGGTTGCTTCTTCTAGCCCTTTGATCGCTGGTACTAGCGGTTTTGCCCCCGGCGATAAAATCAACGCATCATAAGATTCCGTGAAGACCTGTTCGCCATGTTTGACCGTGACCGTTTTCTCCTGCGGATCGATCGCCAGTACCTCATGAAAAGGCCGTACATCTAGGTTAAACCGTTTTTTTAATGCCTCAGGTGTTTGGACCAATAAGGCGTCTCGCTCTTCGATCTCACCAGAAATGGCATACGGCAGTCCACAATTCGCAAAAGAGACAAAAGGACCTTTTTCAAAAATAATGATCTCCGCTACTTCTTTAAGCCGACGTAAGCGCGTTGCTGCAGACATTCCTCCTGCTACCCCACCGACAATAACTATTTTTTCCATCGTTACTTTCCTCCTTTGGTTGTTCCCCGCCATTGATTCATGCCACCGCGAACATTGACCACATCAAACCCCTTTTTATTTAGGATTTTGGCTGCTTGTTTGCTTCGCATCCCTGATTGGCAAATGACTGCCAGTTTCTTGTCACCTTTTTTAGTGAAGCCCGCAATCTTGTTTAACGGTACATTTTTGGCGTAGGCAATGTGCCCGCTACGGTACTCCGCCGGCGTGCGAACATCCAGAACCGTCCATTCTTTGGCTCCTTCTTTTTGTAAATCTGCTGTTGACATACTTGGTATGCGTTTAAATAATGAAAACATTTCTTGCTCCTTTCTTATACCCCTCGGGGTATATTAAACAAGATGTTTCCCTATTTGTCAACTAAGTGATTTTCTTTAAGAAAAGAAACTTGCTGTTGCGTTGCTCCCCACTCGATAAACTGTCATGTATCGGACATGTACCAATCAAGCAAGAGGAAAAAAAGCCACATATTTCCTTCCCCTCAGCCTCAGTGCTATAATAAACAAAAAGATATGCAGTAAAAAATAACACACTACAAGGTCACTTCGTCAAAGACGTTTTTCACGACCTCAGAATAAAAACGATGCTCCTCTCAAAAAAACAGCAGATAAAAAACGACGCAAGCACCACTTTCCCTTGATTTATCAAGAAGCAAGCCCTGCTTTCTTGGAATCAGCGTGGGTTTCGACTATGCTTAAGTCACATCAGCGAAAGGAAAAAAAGATGGAATTTGGCGAAAAAATCAAAGAAGTACGCACAAGAAATAACTTGACCCAAGAACAATTTGCCACTCAATTACACGTGACGAGACAAGCCGTTTCGAACTGGGAAAACAATCGCAATCTACCAGATTTAGAAATGCTGATTGCCATCGCCACGATTTTTCAACTCTCGCTTGATGAATTGATTTTAGGAGGAACTCAAGTGAACAAGATCACTGAAAAACTAATCAAAGACGGCAGCGAGACTCGACGCGCCAAACTCAATTTGATCACGACCTTGATCGGAACATTTTTACTACTATTCGGCTTTGCCTGCTTCTTCATCAAAGCAAGCTCCGTGGAATACATCGATCAATCCGGCATTTTACATGAAAATTTCTATCTAATCCCCGTAGGATTTTTGTTCCTATTGGCTAGTTTCGTAGTATTTGCGGGAACCGGGATCAATTATTTTCGAGCTGCTAGAAGAAAATAACGCAAAAAAACTCGATTCCAGATGATGGAATCGAGTTTTTAACTTTTGTTTAATAAAGAATAGTCCCTTCAATGAACACTATCGCTTAGCCAAGCAGCATTTCCAGACTCTAACGGATAATCCACCCCTAAACGAAAATAGTCCCACAGTTAGCTATTCACCGCTTAAAAACCCAATTTCCAAGCACAAGATCCTCTTTCAGATATTCCGATATTTCAAGTAAGAGGCACGTAAGTTTTCAATGTTTTCTTCATAATGCTCTTTAAAGAAAACAGAGTAGATGGAATCAAACAAAAATTGAAAAATGATCGTGATCGCAAAATCAGCGATCTTGTCTTTTTCATGATCGATCGGGCCTACTACGAGGTTGCGATCGCCATGATGATTGAGTAAGTGGTCATCAGATGAGCTGATGACGACCATTTTCACTTGATTGCCTTTTAAAATCTTTGCTAGCTCCAAGTGACGCTTTTGAACAGGATGATAGGAAGCATATATCGCAATGTCTTGGGTGCCTGCCGATTGTGCAAGTGAAATTTTTTGATAGAGATTTGCAGGAACTGTGACTCTGGCACCACAGCTTTCCATTCGATCTTTAAAAATTTTTGCTACATGCAGCTGTTCATCATCGACAAACACAATAATATTGACAGCATGGATCAAGTCCACGGCAATCTGTTGCAGATCCTTGACACTGATAAAAGTCGTTGCCAAAAATAACGAGCGCTCGTACAAATCTCTTAAATTTGAGATGACGGTAAACGCAGAATCTGTTTTTCCAAATGGAATATTCAAATCTACTTTTTTATCTGCATGCTGTAATTGATCGGCATAAGAGGCAGTGACCATTAATTTCAATTCATTCAACCCGGAATACCCCAACTTTTTGCAAAAACGATAGATGGTAGCTTTAGAAACAAATGCCAATGAACTGATCTCACGAATGGTCATCTGTGTAAAAGCAACTGGGTCCTTATTAATCAAATCAATAATGTTGTGTTCTGTATCAGACAAATATTTAACACAATTCAGTTTTGCAAATAAATTCATGACTATATCTCCCAAACGATTTTGCACCGAACGATTTCTGGTCTTTTTCTAAACGCAGAGTGTCTCCCATGCTCATATAAGGTTGTGTTTTACTTTTTTCACTTTATTTAAATGATGATTCATCAAGGCGCCGATCAAATTCGCGTCATTTCGAAACTTGCACGGAACGATCTTCGGCACTGCAAGATGATATGTGTGTTTCTCTTTCAACCGATCAATGCTTTTTTCGATTTCTTGGATAAATCGTTTTTGCTCACTGATTCCGCCCCCGATAGCAAATGTCTCGGGATCAAAAATATACTGCAGGTTGAACAAATGAAGAGCGATCGTATCACAATACTTTTCTAGAACGCCTTGCAGTTCTTTGTCGCCTTCTTCAATCAGTTGAAACAGCAACTCACCACTGAGCGTGCCTTTTTCCATCCCTTTGACTCGTTCTCCTTCACTAACCAGCGACAGAACACTGCCAGAAGCACCGAAATAAGCGGCTGGTTGATGGTACGCATCGGTTTGCTGGACAAAACTAAACTCGCCAGCGATCCCGCTGCTGCCGCGATGTAGGCGATTATTGATGATCAGTCCACCGCCGACACCAGTGCCAAAGACCAAGACGATGCCATGATCTGTATGCGCCAGCGCTCCGACCCACGATTCTGCCAATGCCGCGCATTTGCCGTCATTTTCTACCGAGATCGGCAAATCAGTGAATGTATGAAAGAGATCAACGATGTTTGTCTGTTCTAAAAAGGTCAGCACACCAGCGGTATGGGCATAACCGTTGAAAACATCAATTTTCCCCGGCATACTGATGGCGATACCATCGACTTGCCCTTCGAATTGCCGAAAAATTTCTTCGACAGCGACTAAAAAGCAGGCTTTCTCTTCAAGAGGTGTTTTTACTTTCCCTTTGAAGAAAATCTCACGATCCCCCGTCATTAAACAGTATTTGATGTAACTGCCTCCTATATCATAAACAAGATAATTCATTGTTTACCCAACTTTCTCAAAAAATATTTCACCTCGGAATATATGGTATCTTCCGAGGTGATAACCCATTATCGTTTTTGCTTTGCTAACCAGTGAAACAACGACTGGGTTTCATTCGCAATCTCACCATTATAAACTGGAATCCATGCCCAATGATCATTGTAGTGATATGGTTCGCCCGTATCGTCCTGATAGTAGCCTGTTTCGTCTGTTATCGCATCCAGAGCAGTCAAGTGAAGCTCAGGATGGTTCATCGCTTTTAGCATTTCATATAATGACTGACTATGCTCGTTAAAGGAAACGACTTGATCGTGAATGCCATGAGTCAACCAAAGTGGGACCTCCTTGAGGCCTTCAAGTTGTCTTTGATCGAGCCATTGTGTCTTATAGGCCTGACAAATAGGAAAAGCTGCCGCGAAAAAATTGGGCTTTCTTAAAAGCAGATTGATGGTCATAAAGCCGCCATTGGAGCCGCCGCCTAAATAGATCCGCGTTGGATCGATCGTTTCAAAGGTCTGAACTGTTTCATCAATCAAACGGCTGACAGCTCGGGTATACTTGCTGGTGCCATCTTGAGTGTAACCGCCGCTTCCATCGTTCATCCACATATCTGGCACTTGAGGAACCAGAAGATAGGCGCCACCAAACATCGCTTGTACTTCGGGATCAGACCAAGCAACCACTTTATTGCCCAAAAGCGCAATTTCAGGATCGGTTCCGCCTTCGCCCGCACCGTGCAAAAGAATGATTAGGGGATGCTTCCCTTTATCTTTCGGTTCAAAAAGTGCATGGTGTAAAGTGATCTCACCAAACTCAGCATCTACATAAAGAAATTCTTTTTGCAGAAATTGCTCGGTCCCTTCATAAACGGTTTCTTCAAACTGTTGGTTCGTCAAAACGAGGTCGTTCAAAGAAGAACCATTAATACACATTGGCTTCTTTAGCGTAATCGTATACATCGTCTGTCGCTTTTGATTCAAAAACAGCTGTGGATTAAAGACAAAGGGTGATGTCAAAGGGGCATCGGGATGAACCTGCAACGCCAATGTAACGCACGTCGTCGGCAGATCGACGGGTTGCTTTTGTCCTGTCGAATCAGATAAATAAGCCTCTTTGAGTTCAATCTTGCCTTTTATCTGCTTTGGCATTTTCGTCGACCAATCAAAGCCTTCTTTTTCTCCTAGTACTTCAAAAAACGAGGCATCTACTTGCTCATCGATCATTTGTCCAAAATCAATCACAATTTTATGGTTTGCCGGTCCCCAATCGTATCCTTGGCAATGGACGGAATACGTGATCTGGGTAGGTGTATCAGTCTCTGTCTTTGTCATAAAAAACCTCCAGGTTGAATCAAGACTTTGCTTGGATTGAGGTGCCATTAGATTCAATCACTTTTTTGTACCAATAAAAGGATTTTTTCTTTTTGCGGGCAAAAGTCCCTTTTCCAGCATCATCCAAGTCTACATAAATGAACCCATAACGTTTTTTCATTTCCCCAGTTCCTGCAGATATGATATCAATACAGCCCCACGGTGTATAGCCCATTAGTTTCACGCCATCATGTACAACCGCTTTGATCATCTGCTCAATATGGGCACTGAGGTAAGCGATACGCGCATCGTCAATGATCTCTTTTTGTTCGTTAAAAGTGTCAAGTGCGCCTAAGCCGTTTTCTACAATAAACAACGGCAGCTGGTAGCGATCATACAATTGGTTCAATACGATCCGCAAACCTGTCGGATCAATCGGCCAACCCCACTCCGATTCCTCTAAGTAGGGATTCTTTACCGCTTCCATCATATTGCCACGGCTCGTTTTTTCTTGTTCTTTTGTGGAGATGACCGCTGAATTGTAGTAGCTGAAAGAAAGAAAATCGACCGTTCCTTTGCGTAAAAGAGCAAGATCATCTGATTCCATGACCAGCTGCCAGCCGTTTCGTTCATACTCCTTCAAGGCATATTCAGGGTAATAGCCACGGCACTGAACATCGCTATACAGATACTTGAACATTCTAGAAACTTCGATTTCCCGCATACTGTCGTTGGGATTACAGGTTTCTGGGTACATACCAGCACTGGCAAGCATCATTCCAATTTGAAAATCGGGATTGATTTTTTTCCCTTCCATCACGCAGCGGGCACTAGCAAGAAAGACATGATGCAATGCTTGCGCCCTTTTTCCTAAGTCTTTTCCTTTGATCCCTAAAAAAACATAGCCATTCAAAAAATTGATTTCATTGAAGGTGATCCAGTACTTCACTTGCTCTTTAAAACGCTCGAACAACAAGACTGCATAATCGAGAAAATCTTCAATCGTGCACCGATCCAGCCATCCTTCACGACTTTCGGCTAAAGCCAGCGGCATATCAAAATGATTTAAGGTAACGATTGGTTCAATGCCGTATTTGAGCAGTTCATTGAAGATCCTTTCATAGAAGAGAATTCCTTCTTCATTAAGCGATTCTTTCGTTCCATCAGGAAAAATCCGTGTCCAGCTGATCGACATCCGATAAGCCTTGTAGCCTTGTTCAGCAAATAAAGCAATGTCTTCTTGCCAATGATGGTAAAAATCTGTGGCGCGATGGCTAGGATAATACTGATTTTCGTCTAAGTATCCTTGGCAATCCGCTGGCATTCCTTCATACATAGAAATGTTGCGGATTTTTCCTTGCGCATCTTTCACAGTAAGTTGACGGGGCTGTTCCTGACTGCCGCTGGTAACAATATCCAATGTAGATAGTCCTCTGCCGCCTTGATCAAAGCCCCCCTCATATTGATTGGCGGCGGTAGCGCCGCCCCATAAAAATCCTTCTGGTAAACTCATGTTATTGACTGATCCTCCTGTCTTTCTTTAGACCGCCTCTGTGACTTTCTCTGCCATAACCTCAGCTTCAAGCGCTTGCTCTTCCGCCAATGCCAGCTTGTCGGCTTTTAAGAAAAACGGCAAGTAGATCAACCCATTGATACAAATCGCAATGACTACCGCAATCACACCTTTGATCCCGATGGTCAAGATCGGTCCAATGAAGGCTGGCATGATCCAAGGCAGTGAGATCGAAGGATTCAGTGTGTCATACACCCCAAGATTGTAGCCGATGATCCCTATAATCCCATTCACCAAAGAAGTACTGACCATCGGAATAAAGAAGATCGGATTCAACATCAGTGGCAAACCAAACACTAATGGCTCATTGATGTTAAAGATCGCTGGTGCCAAGCTGAGTTTCCCAAGAGTTTTATAGCGCTGTGATTTCGAAATAAAGGGAATCAGCAACGAGATTCCTAAGGTATTGCCCGCACCTCCAAGTGCATAAAAAGCCATCACCGCTGAAAATGCCAAATGCGGCATCGGTTCTCCCTCCATAAACGCCGTTAAATTGGCAACCCCTGTAGCCATTAAAACCGGCAAGTAAATACTGAGGATCGTATTGGGATGGATCCCAAAAAACCAGAAGATCGAAATAGTGATCATAAAAATAATCGCCGAGATCGGTGTTGCCCCCAAGTTCATAATCGGTGCCCCGACCACGCCATTGATAAAATCAAAATAATCGCCCCACGCAGTTAGACTAAAGCCAATGCGGGTTAAGCAAACAAGTACAAATATAATAATGGCAATAAAGGTCGGCGAAAGCGACTGGGCAACCATTGGCGGCACCGAGTTTGGCAGTTTAACGACCAAGCCTTTTTTGTCCAATACACAATATAGACTAGACACCAATAGCGCTACGATCATCCCGCCGAAAATACCATTACTGCCGATATAGTCAAAATTTAGTCCGGCTACTTCGCCCCCATCATAGGGAATCACTTGCGGCATCAAAACGAAAAACGAGGCCAAAGATAATATCCCACCGGTCACAGGACTTGAATTTCTTTCATTGGCATTATGATAACCAATCATAAACGTCATATACAACGCAGTAATTTCCATTGTCACCTTGATGGTGGCACGCATATGTTCATCGATCCCAGTTTGCGCTAACCAAGCCAACCAAGGCTCAACGGGCAGATTGACTAAAATAGCGATCAGACTGACCCCCAATGTCAATGGCATGGTAGACATCGCCCCATATTGAATCGCTCGAATCGCTTTTATCTGACTAATTTTCCCCATTACAGGCATTATTCGATCATTGATGATAGATTTTGATTCACTCATATTTTTCCTCCCTGAAAGAAATTGGCTTTCAATCACATCAAGTTTCTCCGGATAAAACCCTTGTAACCGATTTCAATATCTCGTAAATTATTGCTTATTTCAATAGGAAGGACTGAAACTGAGACGTTTGTTTCACGATTCGTCATGAAATAGCGCGGAACATGAAAAAGAGGTCTCATTGTTCCCCGCTTCTTCAAAAACGATCTTCTAAAGACACGAGCAGCTCCTATCCCTCTCACATAAAAACGGGGCATTACACACAAAAATCGAATGATCGTGGACAGATTCAGGTGAACGCATCGTCTCACTCACCCCCGATCGCTTAATCACTACAAATCCCCAATTGCTCGCTAGACTCTCCATCCATGCAATCAATGGATTGGTGCACGCAAAAAATGATCCCTAGCTGAGAAGATGCTATCCGCTAGGAATCATAGGACAATCATATATGAGACTGATGGATCAGAATATTTCATTCCTTTGTTCACTATCTTCCTTCAAAGAATCGGAACAAACAAGCCACTGATTTTTTCTTTTGTTTTCGTCAAAAGGCTTCTGGCTTGCCATTCTTCTTTTTCTACTAATTTTGCATGAGCTAAGTCTTCCATAAATTGCTGATTTAACTCTGTGATTATTTTCGACGGCCCATAGATGAACATAGATAACTCATGGTTAAGGTAAAAACTACGAATATCAAAATTTGTTGACCCGATCGTTGCAGCAAACTCATCGACGATCATATATTTACAGTGAATAAAAGCAGTCTCATCATAGGTGTAGACTTCGACGCCGGCAGATAATAATTCATCAATAAACGAATTCGTGCCATGAAAAGAAATTCCTCGATCCCCTTTTCCCGGCACAATCAATTGTACGTTGATCCCACACCGTGCTGCTCTTCTAAGCGCACCTAAACTTTCTTCATCAGGAATAAAGTAAGGCATTGCGATCTTAATCGAATCCGTTGCCTTTCCAATGAGGTCATTAAAGGAATCCTTAATGATTCGCTCGCTATCATAGGGTCCGCCGTAGATTACCTGAACGATTTCCGAACCGCTTTGAACGTCGGTCTTCAACGGAAAATACGTAGCTGTCTGTGTCAAAAAATGAGTGACCGTTTCTTCCGTTTCATCAAGAAAGAGCCAATCATAAATAAAGCACTCTTGTACTTCTAGAACAGCAGGTCCTTCTATCCGGATGTTTGTGTCTCGCCAATAAGAAAACTTACTGCCTCGCCCACTATATTCATTTCCAATATTCATGCCTCCTGTATGTGCAATCTCCCCATCAATAACGACCATTTTACGGTGATTGCGCCAGTTCGCTTTATTACTTAGCCAAGGCGAGTTCAACAAATCATACGTGCGCACCTCTACCCCATTCTTTCTCATCAATAATAATAATTGATTAGGAAAGGCGATCGACCCCACGCTATCATACATAAACCGAACTTCCACCCCTTGTTTGGCCTTTTCGACCAGAACATTTGTCAGCTCCTCCCCTGTTTCATCCCCTTTAACGATATAAAAAAACACATGCACATGATGCTTGGCTTTCTTGATATCTTCTAGCAAAGAAGCGAACGCCTCAGCGCCTTCATTTAATACAGTCAGATGATTATTGATTGTGGGATATTTGCCTGAAAGATGAAAAATCTCAGTGGAGAGATCATGTTTCCCATGAATGACCTCTGAATGTTCTTGCAAAATAGCCGAAACCGTTCGCTGCACTTCCCGTTCATTTTGTATCTGCTGTTTGGGCAACTTCCTTAATCGAGGTTCACGACCAATTAAATAATACAACATGACTCCTACAATCGGTAAAAACAATAAAGCTAAGATCCAAGCAATCTTCGAAGTTCCATCCCTTTGATCAAAAACCACTAAGTAGCCACAAAGAAGAATCGCCAAAATTTCAATGGCCTGCCAAGCATAAATCATCTGATTTAAAAAGAGAATTAATCCAACCGTCACAAGTATCAGTAAAAGCGTTAAAATTTTGTATTGCTGTAATTTGTTTTTGATCATCCTTCACTCCATCCAAATATGCGCTTATTAATAAACGCTAAAGTAAAAAGCCTCACTATATACTATGATTATATACGTTCTCGTTACGCAAATGTAACTCATTTCATCCCCTACTACTCATTTTTTACCTATTATTTATTAAGAAGAGACGATTTGCAGAAACGAAACGGTAAATGACAAGCGCCTATTCAAATCGGTGCACCAATTAAAACAAACCCTGTAAGCATCCCTCGACTTGCTGAAACAGCAATTTTCCTTACGCAATCGCCAAATTTGAATAAATCCCATCTTTCCTTTACTATAAACGAAATCCGATCGTTTTTTTAGCACGGTTATACTATCAAGGAGGTTGTTATGGCAATTCATGTGATGTGGTTTAGAAAGGATCTGCGCTTAGAGGACAATACGGCGCTTACTGAGGCGCTTTTGTCTCTTCAAGCAAACGACCAATTGTTGTGTGTGTTTCATCTCAATGAAAAGCAGTTTCTCCCCGATGCACCAAGCCATGATTACTTTTTTAGCGCGGTTGCTCACTTTATCGAGGCTGCCAAAAAGCAAAATCTGACGATCCACCTCTTGACGGGGACTTTGACAGAAGCCTTTGATCAGTTGTTCGCTCACTATCCAGAATGGAGCCAACTGTACTTCAACTTTGATAACCGTGGATTTGGTCGTAAACGCGACCTCTATATAAAAGAATTGGTCGAGAAAAAAGGCGTCACTGTCCATTTCTTTGAAGAACATCATCTGCACCAACCAACGGAAGTCACCAAAGAGGACGGGACGTATTACAAAAAATTTACGCCCTATTATAAGAAATGGATCCAGCTGCCCAAACCGGTGTATCAAAAGCAGGCCCTTGATTTTGAAAAAGCCGTTGATTTTGATGATGCATCTCACTTTAAAGCGGGGACAGCGTTGCTTGCTAAGCTACTAAAAAATAGAAAGATCGATTTTTCAACGATCGTTGGGGAAGACTATGCGCATAAACAATTGCAGGCCTTTGTGCAAAAGCGTTTGGCCGCCTATGAAAAAGACCGTGATCTCCCTTCGATCAAAGGAACCAGCCGCCTGTCCCCTTTCTTGTCTTTTGGACAACTCTCTATTCGGAAGGTTTGGGCCGCTTGCCAAGGAATGCCACCCAGCACTGGCAAAGCGACCTTTTTAAAAGAACTGGCTTGGCGAGATTTTTATCATATGATCTACTTCACTCATCCGGAGCAAAAAAACTATGAACTCATTGAGAAATATCGAAACATGGATTGGCAAAAGGATGAAGAGGCGTTTAACAAATGGCAAGCAGGACAAACCGGCTATCCGATCATTGATGCCGCGATGCGGCAGCTGAATCAAACCGGTTGGATGCATAACCGTCTACGGATGATCGTCGCTTCCTTTCTAACCAAAGATTTATTGATCGACTGGCGGCAAGGAGAAGCCTATTTTGCTCGACAATTGATCGACTACGACGCTGCCAGCAATATCGGCGGCTGGCAGTGGGCAGCTTCGACTGGCACCGATGCGGTTCCTTACTTTCGAATTTTCAACCCCATCACTCAGGGGAAAAAATTCGACAAAGAGGGGACGTTTATCAAACAATTTGTTCCCGAACTCGCCCAGTTGCCGCTAAAATTCATCCACGAACCTTACCTGATGACTGACGAAGAACAAGCCGACCTAAAGGTAGTTTTAGGCACCGACTATCCGTTGCCTATAGTCGACCATAACGAAGCCAGGAAAAGAGCCCTCGATTTGTATAGTAAAATCGAGCCGTAAGCAGCTGTCATGGCCTGCGCTCAAACATTTTCAGTAGAAAAAAACCAGCAAAGACGCTCCGTAAGAGCTCGTCTTTGCTGGTTTTTTATTAAACTGATGCGCCGTTTTTCATCTTTCTATAGTGAAAAAAACAACGACACGTCTTATCAAATAGTCTGCTGGTGAGCATACAAAAAAGAAACATTTTCCATGCTGTGTTTTTTTATTAAGGTCTTTTCGCCTGATTCCGCACTTATTTCTAGTCACTCTAAGCAACAATCCCCTGACGATTTATAGATAGAACCCTTTATTAGCGGCGTTCCCCACTTTTCCACGACTGGCTAGTAACATTTCTCCTTGCAAAACTGTTCGTCTGTTGAAAGGTCATCTATAGAACCATTCTGTTATAATATCTCCATATTTGAGGATAAGGATGGTTTATATGAAAAAAATAATCGGATTCGTCTTAGTCGTACTTTTAGGGTTTGCCGGATACAAAGGCTATGAATATTATCAATCCACCTACTCAGGACAAACAGCTTACGCGTATGTCCCATCTGAGATTCTCCCTAAGGTAGAACATGAAAGTAAAAGCGGCATCGGCGACCAGTCGCCTTGGTATTCTTACGATTACACGTTAAACTTTGTAAAAGAAGATGGTAGCACACAAACACTCGAGGTTTCATTATCAGAAGATAACGCAAAACCCTTAACCCCAAATTCTTATGTAAAAGCGGTGATCAGTGAAAAGCGCACAATAAAAGGCCCGAATAGCGTTGAAAAAGATGCAATTCCCAAAAAGGTTCTAGAAAAATTAGAAAATCAGAACTAACGATTGCAGACTCACATCATTATGTGGGTCTTTTTTTTACATCCTTCCAAAACCAGCATTTTGAATCCCTTCTGTTATTTTCACGCTTGATGTCTTCTGCTCTGTTGCGATACGTTATACAAGGATACTGGACACATTATCTAGCAGAAAGCTGCTTGACTGATCCCTGTTTTCATTCCGTCATCAATGATAAGAGCAATTCAAGCGCCTTTTCCTTTCCCTACTTCGCAGATAATTGAAAAAGCAGCGAATCACCTATCCGTTGACTCGCTGCTTTTTAACTAACAAGTGATGGCTCACACCACAAAAGAATGATACTTAGAATAAGCAATTTGATCGACGATCGCAGAAACCTGATTGACGTCTAAATCGGCACCAATGGCGGTCACTTGATAAAATTGGTCATAATTGTTCCCTAATTGGGGGAGATTGGCATTGGAAATCAACAAGTCAAACGTCTCGTCCGGAGTATAGGGTAAAACAACAACATTTTGCTTGCCTTTTAGTTCATTTTTTAACAAGTAAATCGAAGCATCCGCCAAAAGACTAGAGCACATATTTAAGACCCCGATCCGTACCCGATATTCTTCTTTAGGCGATAACATATAAATTAAAAAGACTAGGCGTTTCTTGAGATAGTTGAGTTTCGTGGGCGTAAACAAGTTGGTCGGTGCAATAATGTGTTCCAGAATGTCTGAGATCACTTGATCCCGCAAGGAATTGTGAAACATTTTGTGGTAATAATTTAGCGTGACTCGATCGATGGAATAATTCACTCCATGAAAGTAATAAACTTGTGCGATTAAGGAAAAGACATTGGCTTTGATATCGATCGTCGTATGCGAGGCATCAAGACGATAAATGGACTGGATTGCTGCCATGACTTCATCGGTGATCTCAAAGACGGGATTTTTATTAGTGTACAGTCCTAAGCGAAGTTCCTCGTAAGGAATCCCGCCCACCGTAATGAGGAAGAGACAGATAAAGAATGGCACGATCTTCGCTTCATCTACTGAGCAGATACATTTTTTAGAAGCATAGATCTGTCGAATAAAGTGACAGAGGGGCATCTCTTGGCAGCGCTCGATTTTGGTTTGTTCTTCTGGACTTAAACTTCCCAAGGTCGTGTGAGACGTGACTTTTTTCATAATCACATACAACCAGATCTTCAGCTGCTTTTGTTGGGCAATCGATAAGGTTATTTTTTTCGCTAACTCCGCAACCAGGTCATCGATCAAAACAGAATCGATCGTTGTCGCACCCATTTTGAAAAAATTATAGTAAAAATAAATGCGTTGTGTCATCGTTCCAACTAGTTTTTTGTTTCTGATCTTTAATTCAAAATGCTGCAACAACTGATTGCACTCAGCAATCAATCGATTGAGGGTCCCCACACTTATGTTTAATTCATCAGCCAAGACGAAGGCATCATAGCCTGCATGTTGAAACAAATAATGGATGATTTGATATTTAGCAGATTTTTTCAATAGCGTGTCGGTCAAATCATCCAGTGAGACACTATCGGTTACTTGCAGTTCCAACGTATAACGATTGATGATAAATGAGACCTTCTCATTTTTTAGTTGCCGTTGAAGGCTCTCTGATAATTTCGTCAAGGTCGGCATCGTAATATCTAATTCCCGACACGCATCACTTTTTTTGATATGACCGGTCGATAAATACAAAAATTTGAGCAAGATATACTCTAATTTTAAGTCCTTATCCAGTAAGTCTTCTTTATACATGACTGTTTTTCCTCCAGTGTAAATCTATATTCATTCAGAATAGTTACAACCAATTTACAGAAAAAGATAGCAGTACGTTACTTATGAAACAAACAAGCGCAGTAAAAACAGGCCCTTTCTACACATATTTTTCCTTCACTTACTCCCCAACAAACCATGACTGACAAACAAAAACCCTCGATGCAAGACGAATTTCCCTAAGAATTCCCTCACGACAACGTTCTAAGATTTCCTTTTCGTTTATGTAAAACGTTCTTCTCTAAAAAAATATATTTAGACCATAATAATTAATACTATCACAAGTCAGAAATGTCAATAAATGAAATTATCAAGCACTGTTTTTTTACTTTCTCTTAAAAAACGACACTATCAAGTGCTTACCCGTTCTTACAAACAAAAAAATCAAAGGCAGTCGATGCAACCGCCTTTGATTTTTCTATAAACCAAGGTTCATTCAGTCTTGCAAAAAACGTTTCATAAAGGGACTTTTTATTCATTGAAAAAAGCAATGAAAGGGTTTCTAGCGATACCGTTTCTTAATGTGAAAAGCCATAGGTTTGATCGGATGAAACATGACGGCTTGGTCGCTTGTTCAAGCGCTCGATTCCTTCTTTCATGTCTTGCACCAGATCCATTGCCATTTGCATACTTAAATCTGCCCGGCAGACAAAGCGTTGGATATTGATATGTGATAGATTATCAGGTAATGGATAGGTAGGGACTTGCCAGCCTTTCATCGCAAATTCATCCGTCAAATCATACAGATTCCAAGAAATATCGGCATCTTCTTTTAATTTGTAGCAGACGATCGGCAACCGTGAACCATCATTATAAATATCGAAGTAACCCATGTTTTCAATCTCTTTTGCTAAATATTGGGCAACATCGCTGGTCTTTTTGTGGATCAAGCGGTAGCCTTCAAACCCATTGCGGATAAAGGTGTAATATTGTCCGATGATTTGGCTGGCGCTTCTTGAAAAGTTGATGGCCATCGTTGGCATTTCACCGCCAAGATAACTTACTTTAAAGACCAACTCTTCTGGTAAGAAATCTTTTTCTTTCCAAAGCACCCAACCGATACCAGGGTAGACTAACCCATATTTATGTCCAGACGTACTGATGGAACGAACGTTTTTCAAACGGAAATCCCATTCAAGTTCTGGTTCCATAAATGGCGTGTACAATCCCCCACTAGCCGCATCCACGTGGATGTAGACTTTGTAGTCGGTGTGTTTGTTGTATTCCTCTAATTTCTTGTCTAGTGCTTTGATATCATCGTATCGTCCAGTGTAAGTGATTCCTAAAATACCAACGACCCCGATCGTATATTCATCTAAATAGTCCGTGACCTTTTCAACATTAATGCTGCCATGTTCTTCATCGATAGGGATCGTTCGCATTTCAATGTCCCAGTAGACACAGAATTTTTCCCAAACGACTTGATAGGCAGAAGAAATCACTAAGTTTGGTTTTTGTTTATTGATATCTAAGCCAAGTTTTTTTGCCCGATTGCGCCAAGCAAATTTTAAGGCCAATCCACCTAACATACACGCTTCACTTGAGCCTACCGTTGATGTACCGATAAAATCGGACGCTTCTGGGGCATGCCATAAATCAGCGATCATATTGACACAGCGGTTTTCAATTTCTGCTGTCCGTGGGTACTCGGTTTTATCGATGGCGTTTTTATCAAGGGTTTCACTCATAATTTTGACTGCTTCTGGTTCCATGTAGGTTTGACAGAACGTCGCCAAATTTTGTCTTGAGACCCCTTCATCGATCAATTGATCTTTGACTAATTCATAGGCATCCCGCGGTACCAAGGACTCTTTTGGTAATTTGTACATAGGGATCGCTTGATCCATTGCCTCATTCCCATAGATAGGCTCCAAATATTGGGCTTCTTTTCGATTTTTTTTACTAAATAACATGCAGCTCTCCTCCTCATAGGTTGTGCTTTTTATTTTTTATCGCTTGCTTTTTCACCTACATATTTATAGATGACAAACGGTATCACGACAATAATCAGCCAACTGATGATCAAGATGGCTAAATAGGTTCCGCCCTTTCCGGTGCCGATATCGCTCGGTGGAAAGAAGGAAATAAAGAAAGAAAAAATAGAAACAAGCAAACCAACCATCGCAACACCAATTTTCACATTTTTCCCACCAGGAATATGATACGTTCTTGTTAAGTCGTCTTTTTCTTTGACTAATTTAATATAGGAAAGAAACAAGAGGACATAAGCCACCAGATAGATGCAGACCGTCAACGCCATCGCAACGAAGAAGGATAGATTGGCGCCTCCACCGCCTAATGTCAAGACAACCGCCCAAATGGAAACAATGATGCCTTGTACCAAAACGATATTGATTGGGACATTGTGTTGATTGACTTTGGCCATTTGTTTTGGCAGCAAGCCATTTTCAGCTGCTTCAAGCATCGCAGTCGATGGGCCGACCACCCAAGCAGCAATTTCTGCAATGACACCTAAACAGATGACCACGGCAATCAAACGAACCAGCCATTCTCCGCCGCCAAAATGATGGATCAAATAAGAATAGGCTTGAATCACGCCAGTATCAAGAGACAATTGATTTTGGGGAATCGTGGCAGCCACCGTTGCCCCACCTAACGTATCCAAAAGAATCGTTGCTACAACTAAAATCAAAATAGCTTTCGGGTAATTCTTTCCAGGATTGTCCATATCTTTTACGTGACTGGCAGAAGATTCAACCCCTGCATAGGCTAAAATAAAGGAAACAAAAACGACCAGCGTATTGATTTTCGTGAAATCAGGAATCCAAGCGCCTGATCCAAAAGAAACTTTGACGGGATTCCCTTGAGCAATGTAGACAATTCCTAAGATAAAAAGAATGATCCCTGTTGCGACGATCCCCACAAAGAACCCTACTTTGGCAATCTTCGCAGTATTTTTTGTTCCGCCAAATTGCGAGATCGTGATCAGCCAAAAGATCACTAAAGTGGCAATCAGCTTCAGCCAAACATTCGTATTAAGAGCCGGCCAATTTAGGGCATAGGAAAGCGCCCCGACAATAAAGTAAATCATCGTAATAAAGCCTACCGTGATTTGGAACCATTGGAAGAAAATGGCAGCAAAGCCCCATTTTCTCCCTAATGTTTTTGAGACCCAGGTATAGAGTCCCCCTTTTTCCCATCCCTTTACAGTAGCCATCTCCGCAGAGCAAAGGGCTACAGGGATAAACCAGAGGAAACCGCCGACGAGTAAATAAAAAACTAAATTCATCTTCGATGTCGCAAAGGTTGGATACTCATATACCGTCATCACCATTGAAGCAGTTATTGCAAAAAAACTCAACAATGATAGTTTTTTCTTGCTAGTATCCATTTTTTTTACCTCCTATCGTTAGATACTATTTTTCAGCAGCGGAAGATAGATCAATATGGTACGTATGTGTCAAATCTCCATCTGCTTTAAATTCGATTTCGACCGCTTTGATCGCTGGCAAACTTTGTTCTTGCGCCACTTTAAAATGAATAAAGCCATCTTTATGTTTGTCATGGGTCAAAATCTCATCATCTAAGTAGTCCACAAACACTTCCGCTTCTACTTTTTTGCCATCATTCAACACCAAGTATGCTTTATCAGGTTTGATTTTTTTGTCTTTCGAATCTTCATTAAACAATTGATATTTCAGTGAGAGCAATGTTTTGTATTCTTTGTCTTTGTCTTTGAATTCTTCTACATTCACGATTTTTACATGATTCACTAAAAAGCGAATGTGGTCCCAACCAGCATTTTCATAATTCGTTTCATACCAAACGACGTCTTTGATTTTCGGATCGATTCCCTTAGTTACGATTTCTTCAAAATACCCGTCATCACTCAATTTTTCACTTCCCACAACTACTTCATCTGACGAATCGCTGATCAACGTTTCCGTTCCAGACCCAGAGACCACTTCCCCTGATTCTTCCACTGTTGAGCATGCACCTAGAGTAAACAAAACGCCTACACCTAAAACGAAACCTGCAACTAATGATGTTTTCTTCATTGTAAATCCTGTCCTTTCTTTTATTATTTTTATTCCATCTCAGGTATACCATTTAACCCAAAAAAGCGAATACCTAATTTTTTATTTTAAAAACAAAAAAACGCGAAAAATAATTCGCGTTTCGGTGCTATCATGAAGTGCAGATAAGAACAATGACCATTGAAAAGAAAGGACTGAGTTTTTTTGAGAGCGCTTGTGGTCGTCCTAACTGCCGTTTTGTTATGTATCAGCCCTCTTTCAGCTGACTTTTATCTGGAAAAGACGGACAGACATACTTCTAACGCAATGTTTTCTCGGATAGAAGTTGCCCAAAATGAGTGGGCGACTACTGGATCAAAAAGATTTGTTGGAACGCTGATGCTTCCTGATGCAAAAGGCAGCCTGTTGACAGCTGACGGGCATTTTATGAGAAGACCTTCCAAGCTTGCGACGAATAGACGCGTAGCAATAGCAGCTTGTAGGGTTCAAAAAACACCCAAAATCGCACGGGGCAGTCATCTGTCTCAGCGCTGTAGCTCTTTAGCCCCTACGACTTTGCGGTTAGAAAAAGCGTGTCAGGCACGGCAATCAAACGTCCTTAGCTCTCATCCGAGTATCTGGTGTCGTACATGACGCCTTCATCCACAGGGTTTCCGCAGTGATGGCACATAGGTAAGTCAAAAACAAATGATCCTCAAAACGTTTATCCTCCGGCGTATCCTAGACAAATCTACTTCCCCATCCTGAACAAAAAAATAGCCACTACCTACTTTCCACTTACTTGTGCCATCCTCTGCTTGATAAAATGATCAAAATTTTTTGATTGAAAAGAAAAAATTGCCTATTCTGTTTTGATCATTTTTTTAGTGATCGATCATTACTTAGCTAGCTAAGCCCCCCAAACCTCAAGCAGCCCCCGAAAACAGTTTCGGAGGCTGCTTGGGGTGAGCTTTGCTCACTATTTAGTTTTCTTATAAAAATTTTAATATGAGAAATCATTTATTACAATATGAATGAGAAAATTGAGTTACGCTTTCTATTTTCATAAGTAAGTATAGATTCTATTCACAATGTAACATAGTAACCTTATTTAACTAAGCTATTTTTTTAAGAAGACCTTATCAATCTTCTGAAGCAAAAATATTCCACCAGATTATATTAGTCTTGCCGAAGCCATTTTTATATGCTCTTCAATATTGTACTTATAGCTAACGCACTTCGACTCACCTGTATTCATTCGAATTAACGGACAGCCTCCTAAACACAAAGGTTGAACTTTACAACTTGAACATTTCGCTTTCGAAAAAAATTTGTACTCTGTAAATGTTTTATGCACACTGTTCAATTGTATTCCTGTATAGATATCTCCAACTCGTCCAATCGTTTTACCAATATGAACCCAGCATTTATATAAAAATCCATTAGGGTCGATTACATAGTCATCTCGATTGATAGCTTCGCAGAACCCAATCGTTGTCCGTGGTATGGCAACAATATTTATCCCTCTTTCCAAAAGACTTTTATAAACCATTATTTCTTCTTTCGAAAACTCTTGGGATGTATAACATGTGGGTGTTTTGTAGGTATCAAAATCCTCTACCGGCGCAAGATAAAAGCCAACTTTCTTAAGTAAATTAAAATTATCCAGCGAGTTCATCAAACGAATAACATCTTCATGATTATTCTCCCTATCTATATTTACTCTTACAGTTACTGGAATATATTTTAGAGTTTTAACTATATTCTGTAATATTCTTGCAAATGTCCCTTTCCCATTTGTTAAACATCTTCTAGAATCATGATTTATCTGATCCCCATCCAGAGTAATTTGAGCATAATTAACGTGATAACTTTTTAAAAGTTGTGCAACTTTTTCTGTTAGCAAATAACCATTGGATACAATTTCTGCGTTGAAATTTTTATATTTTTTTTCGTTTTTCATTATTATTTCACTTATAACTTTAATAGAGTTCAATCCCATCAAAGGCTCTCCTCCATACCAAATTACTTTCAATGACTGATGGGGTAATACATTTTTAAGAATAAACTCAGCTGTTTTCTTAGCAGTTTCAGTAGTCATAGTATGTTGTCTAAACCCTTGCTCGTAACAATAAAAACAGGAAAAATTACAGTTCATCGTAGGGGCAATTGTGAAAGTTACTTGACTAGGATTATATCGTTTTTCATTTGCCACAGACACTAATCTTGCTTCTTCATCAATCTCATCGGAAACAATGATATTTTGATTTTCTAAATAAGAGAATAATTCTGTTTTCTCAAAGTTATCGTTATTAATAAAAGTCTGTAGATCATGGAACTCGCTTTGAGTTAGTAAAACGATAGCAGAGTATACCGAATTGTACAAAAGTATTTCATTATCCACTTCTTCAACAATCGTATATTGCGATAATTTCATAAAATCACTCCTAATTAAATTGGGTAAAAAATTTTCTGTTACCTAGATTTGTATGCTTTACAAAAGAACGTATGAATGTTTCTCTATCAATTGAATAGTTGGGGTTACATGAAGTATCACACTGTACCTTTCCTCGACACACTGCAATTAATTCACATGAATTACACTGATTGTTGCTTTTCGGAAGAACACTCTTTTGGTCATAAAGGCTATATTGAACATCTTCTGCAAAAGAAGATGATTCTGTAAAACTTTTTATTATTCTACGTTCATAAAAATTTGTTGCATTACATAACCCTATAGATCCATCAGAGAAAAACTTTACAGACCAAGGATTATACGCATCGCACTCAAAGCGATACGAAGAAAATGGAGAGACATTCACCAGGAAACCGTTTTCAATTAGGTGATCAATTGCAGTTGAAGATACCCACTTTAGATATTTTTCATAGGATAATGCATTGAAATAATTTTCATTAAACTCATAGTTATTAATGTAATAGCAATTGATATGGGCTTTGATATCACTTTGGCGGATCGTAACGAGAAAAGACTGAAACTCTTCTGTATTTTTATCAGATGTATTATAACCAATATGGATTTTAACACGTCCGCTCTTAGATGCTACCGCTAGATTTTCAAAAATCTTATCATACGTTCCGCTTCCACTCTTAAGAGATCTATTTCTATCATGATCTTTTCTAGATGTTAGTGTAGTATCGACAATTAAAGAATCAAAATGATTTATAAAATCTGGAGTGAGTAGATAGGCGTTTGTTCCTAAACCATAAGAAATTGAGAGTGATTTCTCTGACGCAATTTGATCAATCTTACTTTTAATTGCGAGAATTCTTTTTTTATAAAGAAGTGGCTCGCCCCCGAAAAAATAGATATATAGTCTCCGAACGCCTAGCTGAGCAATGTCTAAAATGTATTGCATTATATTATTTATCGTCTGATCAGTAATAACATTTTTAGAAAGGAAATCATTCTGGTAACAATAAGTACACGAAAAGTTGCAATCTTCTGTGATATTTATAGTGATAGTAACTAAGTCTCTCTTTAAATTGATTGTTTTCTGTTTATAACTTTCCAAATCACCGTGTATAAATCCATTTTCAAATAAATATTTTCGTTCACCTTCACTTATTTCGCTCGAAATCTCCGTTTTACTTTTCATTTTTTTTGAATCAATAGTAACTATTTCTTGCGTTAATGTATTGCAAAGAATAGTCTCGTTACCGTTCTCAATGATATCGACATACCGTGAAAAACGCATCACCTAACCCCCTTTTTCAATAATTATACATTTCACAAAATAATATTTCGATTTTTTTTTAATTTGTGATATAGTTTTTACATAGGAGGGAGAGAATGAAAAAAATATTAAAAAGAAACCAACCACTTTTCTTTTTGCATGTGATTTTATGCGCAATGGCAGCGCTCATTCAAGTTGGGGTTGCTTTGGTGTATAGACAAATCACCGAGGTTGCTATGTCAGGAGATGTAAAAAGACTTTTATTTATTGGTATATTCGCCTTCTTTTACATCTTATTGAACACGATGAGCGATTTTATTCCAAGAAGAAGTAAATCCGTCTTAGTTCAATCAATAATGAATCAACTGAGAGAGAGTCTCTCGCAGAAAATCGTTCGAATGAATCCGGTACTATTTCTTAAAAATGAGAAAAACGAGTATCTCTCAAAGTTGGCAAATGAAATGAAAGTCGTTGAATTAGAATTTTTAAAGCCCGGATTTGGACTGATTTTAAGCATTTTTACCTTTCTATTCTCTCTTTTATTCACACTAAAATTAAACACTTCTTTTTCATTGATTATGCTGCTCTTAGCTTTTAGTCCTTTGCTAGCCCCTTATTTCGCTAAGCGAATCCTTAGTGATCGTCGCAAGTCCGTTGTTCTGGAGCAAGATCGTACACTTAGTTTATTTGACCAACTTCTCTCAGGATACCTGACCTTACGTGTCGGCAAAGGTTTTCCAACATATACGAAAATTTTTACTAACAGTAGTGAACGATTAAAAAAGGAAAGTATCACTTTTGAAACCTTACAAGGACTGACTTATGCAATTTCTTTTGGACTTGGGGATCTTGCCTATTCAGGGACATGGATCGTTGGTGGTTTCTTTGTTGCTGCCAAAATAATCACCATTCCCGATCTTATTGCGATGACTACACTAATGAGTACGATTGCCGGTCCGTTAGAGTATTTCAGTACTTCAGTTACAGATATTTTAGCGAGCAAGAAGGTCGCGGACGATCTTATAGCTTTCATTGATGGTACCGATGATGATGAGCCCAATCGCTCACTTGAACTTGCAGAACCAATAAATACTTTATCGATTGAAAATCTGCATTTCCATCATGGAAATCGTTTGATTTTTAATGGTTTTACTCAAACATTTGAGCGTGGAAAAAAATATGCTATCACTGGCGCAAGCGGTAGCGGGAAGTCGACACTATTGAATATTTTAGCGGGAATTTACCCTATCGACGATCATCAAGTATTGGTTGACCAGCAAGAGATGAATCAGCTATCTAGAGACTCCCTTTATGAGAAAGTTGCACTTGTCCAACAAAAAACTGCTATCTTCCAGACGAGTATTGCTTACAACGTTTCTATTTTTAGTGAATACGAACTTGAAAAAATCGTTGATGTTTTAAAACGAAGTGGATTAGATGATCGCTTTGATAACAATGATTTAACCGATACGCAAGATAATACATGGATAAACTTTCTTTCTGGCGGCGAGCTTAGACGGCTTGAGATTGCTCGGGCAATCTTTAAAGATTCCGATGTTATTCTTTTTGACGAACCAACATCTGGTCTAGACAGTATAAACGAGATGATTATCAGTGACTTAATCTGCTCACTTACAGATAAAATAATCATTGTCGTTACTCACTCAACAAATCAGGAATTTCTAGGTTCATTTGATGAGCTAATTCAGTTAAATAAATCATGAATTTAGATGATATAGGCCTACCTTATGTCATCTGGAAATATAAAAGAAAGGAGAGGTATACAATGAAAGTAATCTCTGAAGCTTCAAAAGAACAAATCATCACCATGTGTGGAAGTAATCAGCATTCCCATCATCCACCAATCATCTTACCTGAAGAGACTGATACACCATTTTCAAATCAGAAAAAAGAAGAGATAAAAAAAGAAGAGAAAGCTAGTTAAGAGAAAATCATTTGATCCTTACTTTACTTATTAATAAGGATAATAGCAATCAAAGAAGGGGTCGTGACTAGCTATATATGTCTCGACTCCTTCTTACATATTTCCCGCAAACGCAAATAATTTTTAACAGCTACTTGTTATCAACTTTCTTCATATAAAGAATTGGATAAGGGTTTCCTTGTTCGTCTAACTCGCTTCTTTTGTATACCTCAAATCCCATATGCTCATAAAATCCTTTCGCCTGAGGATTCTGTTCATTTACTCCCAGTTCATTTACAGCATAGTTTTCCATCCCGTATGCCAAGAGTTTTCTTCCTAGTCCCTTGCCTCTTTGTTCATTTGCTATAAAAAGCATTTCAAGATTTCGATCCGAGATCCCCATGAAGCCAGCTGGCTC
Organism: Enterococcus sp. AZ095a; assembly: GCF_050546735.1. Lineage (NCBI taxonomy): Bacteria > Bacillati > Bacillota > Bacilli > Lactobacillales > Enterococcaceae > Enterococcus > Enterococcus sp. AZ095a. The sequence continues at coordinate 3,355,666 of NZ_CP172953.1, forward strand.
TCCATTTTCACTTTCTACGATAATCAAATGTGGCACATGATGCAATGCCTCTGGAATGTATTGCTTAATGGCTTGGATTTCGGTCTCTGACAAAAAGGTGTGCGTCGCCTTAACAGAACTCTCCCATACTTCAATTAATTGTTGCTCTAACTTTTGATTCATACTACTTACTTCTTTTATATTCATGGATAATCACACTCTCATCAGCTTAATTTCGTTTTTCCTAACAAGAACCGATTGTTTCCTTGATCCAAACTAAGAATTTTCATCATCATCATAACATGAGATGGATTTAATTAAAATCTATGGATAAAAACTGCCTCGCTCAAATAGATAACGAAACAATCAATTCTAAGAGAGTATGACTTGCTTTGAAACACACTAAGAAAGGAGCTTTCAATACTGATGATTTCTCAAATCATTCTGTTGAAATAAAAATGCTTGTAGCTTTTTCTTCCCGAATAGTCGCCATAACGAACAAAATATATTCTTTTCAATAAACGATTTTAAACCACTTGCCCTAGAGTCCACTTCAGGGTTTATGATTACTTATAGAAAAGATAAGGAGAACCAACGATGAATATAAAAAAAGCAGCGGAAATGTTTGATTTGAGCGTAGACACATTGCGCTATTATGAACGAGTCGGTGTGATTCCACCTGTCCAACGCAATGAGAGTGGCTATCGGGTGTACACAACAAATGATCTAAACTGGATCTATTTAGCAAAACATTTACGAAATGCAGGATTGTCGATCGAATCGCTAATTGAATTTGCTCAATTGGCACAAGTACGTGAAAGTCAAAACGTCGAAACAGCTCAGAAACAGATTTTAGCCGATCAACTCGAAGAATTAGAGAAAAAGTTAGCAGCAATGCAGGAAGTAAGAGACCTACTTATTTATAAGATAGAAACGTATGATGAGCATATCGCAAAATTTAAAGCAGGAAATATGACCCCTGATAAAGTGGAAAAATTATGGGAACGAAAAAAGTAACATCTTTCACTTGCTATGGACTTAACTCCAAGGTTTAGGATAGAACATGCAATGAAAATTAGAGGAGGAAACATTATGCAAACAATCACACTCAATAATGGTGTCACCATGCCGCAACTAGGATTTGGCGTTTATCAAATTCCTTTGGAAGAAACAGCAGAAGCTGTTTACCAAGCAATCAAAGCTGGGTATCGACTGATCGACACTGCTTCTATTTATGGAAATGAAACAGAAACAGGCGAGGGAATCAAGCGCGCCATCACTGAAGGTCTAGTCACTCGAGAAGAACTTTTTGTTACCTCTAAATTATTTATTCTCCAAGCTTCCGAAGATAAAGCGAAAGAAACGATTGAACATTCGCTTGAAACAATGGGATTAACTTATCTTGATCTCTACCTTATTCACCAACCATATGGAGATATTTATGGTGCTTGGCGCTCAATGGTTGCTGCTCAAAAAACAGGAAAATTACGTGCAATTGGCGTTTCAAATTTCAAATCAGCTAAGATGATCGAGTTTGTCGGCTTGAATGAGGCGAAACCTCAAATCAATCAAATCGAAGTGAACCCTTGGAATCAACGAGCGGAAGATCAGGAATGGCATGAAAAATATGACGTCCAAGTTGAAGCTTGGGCTCCCTTTGCAGAAGGACGCCATGACCTATTTACCAATCCGACATTAGCAGAAATTGGCAAGCAATATGGCAAAACGGTTGGTCAAGTTGTTCTTCGCTGGTTGATGCAAAGAGGGATTGTCGCTTTAGCAAAAACAGTTCGTCCAGAACGGATGGCTGAAAACATTGCTATTTTTGACTTTGAGCTTTCCCAAGAAGACATTGAAAAAATAGCCGCTTTAGATAAAAAAGAGTCCGCATTCTTTGACCACGATGCCCCCCAACAAGTGGAATGGTTTATGGAGCGGATGTTAGATACTGAAAGTTAATAGGTTTTTATTGAAGAAAACCAATACAAGTCCGCTCACATTGCAAAAGGAAGCGGACTTGTATTAGTTCTTACTGAATTGTATGTCGTCACTTTTCTTTGTCAGTATGACAATGTTCTTGGAAATAGGGCCAGTGAGTCATCTTTGAACAAGGAGTTGCTTTTCATATTTAGCAGTGGAACCTAAATGATGATCTAAAAAATGACGAAGGACAGACATTCGTAGATAAGAACTGTACAAAACAACATGCCTAAGACGCTTCTCTGACCTCTCAAATGTACTTTCACCAAATATGTTTTAGAGATTCTATACGTACATAATAGATAAATTGCCCCCAATTCTTCTACTATTAAGAGGAAACATTAAGAAGAAATCTTTAGATCAAGATAGCTGCTGCCATCACAACGAAATTATAGAAGCTATGTGCAAAAATGGATTCCCAAATATTTCCCCTACGTAAATAGGTGATCGTCAAATAAAACCCTATGACAAAGTAGGGAAAAAGAGCAAAAAGATTCCCGTTCACATTTACGATATGACTTTCAGTAAAAAGCAAGAGGCTTCCGACAGCAGTGATGATTCTCAACCATCGTTTTTCTCCAACATAAATCAGTGTATAGCGATAAAGCATTTCCTCGAAAACAGGTGCTAGCAAAAGTACATCGAATACAAATGGAAGGGTTCTTTGATCGGAGAGATAAACAAAAATCAACGCATTGAGATCACGAAATAAAAGAATATTAATTAAACCGATAGTGAGGATAATACTAGTAGGTACGATGAGACCGATTTTTATTAGCGCAATTTTATTTATCTTTTTATAACTCTCTACTAAATAGTTACGGAAAAGAAGGATACCAAGTAAAACGAACAATAGTTTTACTCCGAAATGATTATAACTCATCAAATATCTTGCATAAGAAGAAGGAATGCCACGTATTGCTAGCCCCTTCCATAGGACATAAAACAATAAAAATAACCCTCTTTTCAACTTATCCCTCCTAATGAACGAAAGCTTTATACTCCAGATAGTTTTACTCTTCTTTCAGTTCTTCCTATCTCTAAAATAACAATAAACCAAATAACCACTCGAGCATACTAACAAAGGAAGTCCGACATAGAGCATACCAGTTCCTAATGGATAATTAATAGCAAGATCAAGTTGGATATTCTTAAGCTCTTCTTGGCTTATTGTGTCAAAATCTTGAATAGGAATCAAAATCGTTTGTAAAAAAAAGCCAACGACCGTGATAAAAAGACTGAAACAAAAAACGCCGAGTGCAAATTTTTTCATAAGAGACCTCTTTTCAGCATACACTTTATTGCTTTACCATCTTATTATACATATCAATCATTAAAAAAAGAAACTTAAAATATTTTTACACATTATACTTACAACAATTAACAAGGAAACCATCCTATAGAAGTCATTCCTTAGCTGGAAAAAGGAGTCTCCTCACTAATAATTCTTCCATCAAACAACATAGGAAGTGCTTAATTTCCTTCATTCGACTTACTTGAAATCTGCCTCTATGAAGACTAGAAACACGTATCCAAATCACCGCTATCCACCGTATTTAGAGTATCGATGTGCTTTTTTAAGACAGTGCCGAATTGGCAGACCTTTTCTCCGAAAAAATCAGAGGAGATGCTAACAAAAATACCGCTAGCAGCAAACGAATCATCGTCCTTACCAACGGCATTTTATTAAAGACTTCTGTCCTGGATTCTCTAAAAATTCCACTTCATATTTTTAGTCAGGCACTGTTTTTATTGTAAAAAGAACTTTCTTTTCTTTAACGTAGTAAAGGTGCATTGCCATTCTTTTCTAACACATGTTTTGTGGCCCATAGTAGAAAGACTCAGTACTTTTTAAACGGTTCTTTATCTCGTAAATGAATATTCTCATGATTGTCTTCGATCATTTCAATCACTCTTGGTTCACTCGTAGCGTACGCTTCCTTCAGCGCAGCATCTAAAGCTTCTTTGGAACGTACACGAACTGCTTTAATACCGTAGCTTTCAGCCATTTCTTTATACCCAATATAATCGATATCGACCCCTTCTTTTTGTCCGTTATAGTCTAGTTCTTGTTGGAATTCAACCATGTTGTATTCTTTATCCACCCAGATTACTTGCACAATATTCAAATTGTAATGGGCTACTGTAGCTAATTCTTGTGAGGAAAACATAAAGCTGCCATCCCCACCTGAAGACAAAATCTTTTTCTCTGGACGTAACAGTGCTGCTGAAATCGCCCAAGGAAGACCGACGCCTAAGGTTTGTTCCCCATCAGACATTAAGAAATGTTTTGGCCGATACACATTTAGGTACGAACCCAGCCACACTTCATGACTTCCTCCATCCATAACAACGGTCGTATTTGGATGAGCCTCGATTATTTTTTGCAAAGAGTCAACAATTTCCAATGGATGTAGTGCATCCTCAGGTGTTTGGCTGGGTACTTTTTTCTTCGCTGTCAATTTTTCTTGCAAGTCATGAACCACCATTTTCCACTCATCCGTAATGGCTTGTTCCGTTATGCTATTGGTAATATTTTTTAGATTTTTTGCGATATTGCCTAAGAGGATGGTGTCAGGGAGATAAGTTTCATCTAAATGATCCACTACAGTATCAATATCAATAATGCGCTTGTTATCGGTATTCCAAACAGAAGCCCAGTATTCAACCAAATTTAATCCCAATGTAATCACTAAATCACTGTTAAAAACCAGTTCATCCCCAGGCAGGTTATTAAACAGCCCCACTCGACCCACATAGTTTTGGGAAAACTCATGCGTCAATAGACCTGTAGCTTCGAACGTCTCCACGACCGGAATTCCCGATTTTTTAACGAACCCTTGAATGGCAGCCGCCGCATTATCATCGGCTGCCCGAGCACCAACGATAATAACTGGGCGTTTTGCCGCTTTGATTTTCTCAACTGCACTAAGAATGGCAGCTTCGTCACTAATCGTATTGTCCAATTGATTCACTAAGGTCGAAAAAGCCAAACCAGATTTAGTGGTCTCAGCTAACAGAATATTACCTGGAATATCCATAAAAACGGCCCCGGGATTGCCATTGATACTTGAGACATACGCATTCGCTACTTCATCCGCAAGGGCATCGGTATGCTGAATTTCCTTGGCATATTTAGTAATCGTTGAATCATTCATTACGCCAGAAATATTAGGATTTTGAGGATACGGTGTTACTAACTTCGCTTGTGGAACTTGTCCGGCAATAGCCAATACCGGGTCACCATCAGAAGTCGCCGTAGCTAAGGGCGTGACCAAATTCAAAGCCCCCGGTCCTGACGTAGTCATCACTACACCAGGTTTACCAGTCATGCGCCCAATTCCTTGTGCCATGAAACCAGCATTTTGTTCATGTCTTACCGTAACAACTTTAATCTCTTCACGTTTTTTCAAAGCCATTAATAACGGACCCAACTTGCCGCCTGGCAATTGAAAGACATATTCCACACCATTTTTAATCAATGTATCTACAATCAAGTCTGCACCGTTCTTATTCATAATAAATCTCTCCTAAATGTTTTTTGCAAGTTGTTTATTAGGATTACTTGAGATAACTGTAAAGGTAATAAATTTGCTTACTCGTGTACTATAGATTCAAAAGAAAGAGTTGTACATTAGGGAATTTTTTTATACGTCTATTTCTTATTGCCTTCTTACGATTAGGAGATGAATTGTTTTACAAATAGTAAGTAAATCCTTATGATACTCTCAGACATACGGAAAAGGAGACAACGGAAGATGACAAGAAAAATATACAATTGCGAACATGGCTGCGCGGTCGAATCGACTTTACAAATGATTTCAGGTCGTTGGAAAAGCGTTATCTTATATCATTTGATGTTTGATGGGTCACTTCGCTATAACGAACTACAAAAGCTGATTCCTGGCATCACTAGAAGAATGGTCTCTTTGCAGTTGAAAGATTTAGAAAAGGATGGATTGATCTATCGTAAGGTCGTTCAGGAAAAACCATTACAGGTTGTGTATGGAATGACCGATTATGGCTACTCTTTAAAAGAGATCATTGAATTATTGTATCGCTGGGGCGAAGATTTTAATCACAAAAACGCGGGATTACTTGAAGAAGAATGTTTAACTTGCAATTGATCGCGACTGCTAGTAAAAATGAGGTTTTTAACGTGAAAAAGATTGAAAATATTGAAGAATTATATGAAGCATTAAGCACATCAATGGAACATTCAACGTGGTGGGATACAGAAAATCCATGGGAAATCGTTGTCGGATCAATTTTGGTTCAAAATACCAATTGGAAAAATGTGGCCTATTCCTTAGCAAACATCAGAAGAGAGATTGGATTTTCTCCGAAAAGATTGGCAGAAATTGATCAGTTCCTTCTTCAGGATCTGATTCGGCCCAGTGGTTTCTACAAAAATAAATCCCGCGCGATAAAAGAAATCTTTTCTTGGTTTCAGCGCTACAACTATGATATCGGTATTCTACAGAAAAAAGAACAGGCTGAGTTACGAAAAGAGTTGCTAGCTATCTATGGTGTTGGCTATGAAACGGCAGATGTACTAATGGTTTTTGTGTTTAATAAGGTCGTGTTTATCGCTGATAAATACGCACAACGAATTTTTAGTCGCTTAGGCCTAAATGAGCCGCTTACTTACCTCACCCTTCAAAATATGATCGAATTACCAGATACATTTACCAATGAACAAGCTCAAAACTTTCATGGTTGGCTAGTTGATTACGGTCAAGTCCATTTGAAATCGGATAAAGACTGGCAAGCAGGCTTCTTAAGTCAGTTTACACTCGTTCACCTCTAATTGTGGTATAAAAAAATTCCCTAATTTACATTTCATTGACCGAGGATTACGCTATCCTTGTTACAAAAACACGTTTCAAGGAGGAGATAGTATGAACGATCCATTTTTAGGATTACAAGACGTGCCAGCGTTTCACGTGACCAGTAAGGACATTGTTGACGGGAAACTTATGGATAAAAAATTTATGTCTGGTGATTTTGGGATTGAGGATGGACAAGATATTTCACCAGAGCTTCACTGGACCGGTGCACCAAGCAATACGAAAAGCTATGCGGTTACCTTATACGACCCTGATGCACCAACTGGATCAGGATTTTGGCATTGGGCAGTCATGAATATCCCCGCTTCTGTAGAGGAATTATCACAAGGAGCCGGCAGTAGCGATAACGCAAAGCTGCCACCGGGAGCCGTTCAATTACCAAATGATGCCCGCATGAAAAAATATATTGGTGCTGCGCCGCCCAAAGGTCATGGTGTTCATCACTACTTCTTAACGGTTTGGGCATTGGCTATTGAGAAAGTTGAAATTCCTGAGGATTCTACCCCAGCTTTTTTCATTTTTAATACCTTTGGACATGTCCTAGCTCGTGGTGTTGTGAACTTTGAAGTCGAAGTGAAATAGGGAAAGCTCAGAGAGGAAGATACGTAATGAATGCTGCAAAAGAAAACTATTTTGGCAAACTAGAACAAGTCCATGAATTTTATGATGCGATGCCTACCGGTGTTAGCTTATCGGAAACCGGGAGAATCTTTATTAATTTTCCTGAATGGGGAGACCAAGTAACCGCGACAGTCGTTGAACGAGTAGACGGCAAATTAATTCCTTATCCTAGCCAAGAAGCGAATACATTTGATCCTCAAAAACCGGAAAACGGATTTCTAAGTGTACAAAGTATCGTTGCTGATGGTGCTGGTACTTTGTGGGTATTGGATACCGCTGCACCCAAATTCACCGTTCCTGTTAAGGGTGGGGCAAAACTGGTTGCTGTGGATTTAAGTACTAATCAAATTCGCAAAGTCTATACTTTTTCACCGGATGTCGTCCTAGACTCTACGTATTTGAATGATGTTCGAATTGATTTACGCCGCGGTTCTGAAGGGGTAGCCTATATAACCGATTCTTCTATTACCGGTCCTGGTGCGTTGATCGTACTCGATTTAGGTACTGGCGATGCATTCCGTATTTTAGATGGCACGCCCTCCACCGCGGTTGATCCAGCCTTTATTCCTAAAGTTGAAGGCGAGATTTTGTTAAATCGCTCGGCTGATGGAACAACTTCGCATTGGCAAGTGGCAGCTGACGGCCTAGCGATTTCTCCCGACGGAAAAACCTTGTTTTTTAGTCCTTTATCCAGTCGACATTTATACTCAATTGAAACCGATAAAATTTTCAACAAAGAAATTGATGATCACGCATTAGAAGCACATGTTAAAGATTGGGGCGAAAAAGGCGCCTCTGATGGCATGATTACGGCAGAAGATGGAACGATCTATGCTGGCGACTATGAAAACAACAGCATTCGTGTGATTCACACGGATGGTACTATGGAGACTTTGGCTCACGATCCGCGTATTTTATGGCCAGATACTTTATCTATTGGACCAGATCAATACTTATATTTTAACGCCAACCAGCTGCAACGGCAGGCTAGTTTTCACAAAGGAGAAGACCTGAGAGAGAAGCCTTACAGTCTGTTCCGCATTTTTATCGGAAAAAATCCTGCGAAAGCAAACTAACCGGTCTTGATCCAAAGGGAGGGCAATACGTAAAAGAACTAATGCGATTTTCTATCCAGAAAAGGAGGAATGAAGATGTCAGAACAGAAAACGATGAATGTAATAGGCTTTTTCGAAGGCCTGCCAATTGAATCTACGCATAGTTTTATTGACCAAAAAGAAGGAATCCCTGTTCCAGGCCCTCGTGATTTATTAGTAAAAATCAAAGCCGTTTCGGTCAATCCAGTCGACACCAAATTACGGCAAACGACTCGCAAGCGAAATGCCCTGCGTATCTTAGGTTTTGATGCGGTCGGAGAAGTGGTCGCTGTCGGAAAAGATGTCATGAAATTTACTGTTGGTGATCGGGTCTTTTATGCAGGAACCACCACTCGATCAGGAAGCAATCAAGAATATCAAGCAGTCGATGAACGGATCGTTGCCCTAGCCCCTAAAAATTTAACAGATGAAGAGGCTGCTGCATTCCCATTGACTGCATTAACCGCTTATGAATTGCTGTTTGAAAAATTCGGCTTGATTCCTAAAGAAAACGCCAATCAAGGGAAAAGTATTCTCGTCATCAATGGTGCGGGTGGCGTCGGATCGATACTGAATCAGTTGGCTCATTGGGCAGGTCTAGAAGTGTATGCTACCGCTAGTTCAAAAAATTTTGACTGGCTTCAAAAAACCGGGGTTGACCACCCTTTAGACTACCATCACGACCTAAGGGACAGCTTTCGAGAATTAGGCGTTCCGAATGTTGACTATATCGCTGTCTTGTTTGACATCACCCAATACTTTGATCAAATCAGCCATTTGGTAAAACCTTATGGTCATGTAGGCACGATCGTTGGCCTTCACGAGCCCCTTGATTTAAGTGTATGGAAAAACCTTTCTGTTAGCTTTGATTGGGAGTATATGTTCGCTAAAACAGACCACGACTATCAAATCGAGACACAAGGACAAGCGCTAAAAGTGATTGCTGATTTAGCAAATGAAGGGACACTAAAAACAACCTTAAGCAAAGTCTATTCGGATGGAATCAACGCGGCAAATTTGAAGCGCGCAACGAGAGATGTCGAAAGTGGCCATATGTTGGGAAAAGTCGTTGTAAGTGGTCCTTTTAATGGAAACCCTACAGGGAATTAATCGCCCGAGCCATTTAATGAACGCACCCTTCAACAGAATTCATCATATATTCTAATACACTATCACTGATTTTTCGCAACAGCCGGATTCTCAAAGAATGATTTGTAGATGAAAAAAGCATTCAGAAAACAATGGGTCTCTGGATGCTTCATTCATCAATATAATAATCTAATGGATAACATAGTTAAAACTGAAATCAAGGTAAATCCATATTCGTTTTTCATAAAATCATCATCCATTCATAACTTAAAAAATAGTCATTCTTAGTAAGTGTTTATTTTCAAGAAAATTCATTCTCTTTACTTAGTAAGATAGAAAAAGACAACAACCATTATGACAACAAGTACCCAAAAATACCATTTTTCAGAGTTTTTTTTCTTCATATCTATTCTCCCTTTCTATTCATCTCAATTTTGAAAGAAACATAATAAGCAAAATATCGCCTTCTTGAAGGGCAATCGCTATCTGATTCCCTATCCGATTAAGTCTCGGTTAACTCATCCCTAAATTTCAGGAATAGGTCTTTCGCTTGTCCTGTACGCATGTTTGTCAGGACTTTAATTTTCTTGACCATGCCAATATCATTTTCGTTTTTTGAAAGCATTTGTCGTGCCATTTCTTCTTTGATCTCTGCTTCTTCTTCCTTCGTTAAATTTCTGACTTCTTTCTTTTTACCAAAGAATCCCATCCTGTTCTCCCCTTCTTATAAAATTTATGCGCTTTGCACACTAGCCAGACTGAGCATTCTTTTTTATCTAAAATGCGTTTTTCTGTCCATGACTTGATTCCTATACTCTAATCTACCATTTCTGTCGAAACCGAGGAAATGGTTCGTTCTCTTTTTTATTTTTAGGGAAGATATAAAAATAAAACACGGAGCCAATGATGATCGCTGGCGGCACCGAGATGCTCAATAATTTTAAAGCAGTGTTTAAAAGCACACCAAATTTTTCTTGAATAGAAAGATTCATAATCGTGCTGAAGTCTTGATTGAACGAAGTAACAATCATCGTGACAAAAAAGAGCAAGCAAAAACTAATCACCCCATACTTGATACTTACTTTTAAATCATCATTGTCTTTCTTAGTTTCTTCCAAAAGTAATGTTTCTAATGAGATATCCAATTCTTCGGCTATTTTGATCATATTTTTTTGCTAGGGTACGTAGCGCCTAACTCCCATTTTGAGATTGTCTTGTCACTTACTTCTAATAATTCTGCTAGCATACTTTGCGTTAGCTTGTTTTTTTCTCTATATTCTTTCAGCTTCATTGCTAATATTGTTTCCTTCATTTCAACCACTCCTCATCGATTTCTACCTTTCATTTTGACATAAAACCTACCATTTAACAGGAATTCTTGAAAAAGAGAGTAGAATAGAGGGGATTTTTAGCTACTTCTGGTGATTTACCTGAAATATACTACCGAATCCTTCCTTACAACAATAGTTGTTGTGCATTCTGATATCTTCTAAATAATATCAAACCAGAAATCATAAGCATCTGTAAATAATTAAAGGAGACGCAAAAACTTCCCAGTTTTTGCCCTCCCTCATTTCTCAAGAAAATATGTTAATAGAAGATTCTCTTCCTATCATTCACATTAAAACAAGCCAAAGTATTTTTTCACTTCAATATACACTAAAGGAAAAATGGATAAGCCGATTACCCATAGCCAGTCAACTGCACGAAGAGAGACAAAGCCAAAAATGGTTTGCGTGAATGGAATCGTTACTAACAAGATAATGATCAATGCACCTATGAAGGTTGTCATTACTAACAACGGATTGCTCAAAAAACGCAGCTTCAGGATAGATTCTTTACTTCTACAATTAAACATATGCACAATAGTTGATAATCCCAATACAATAAATGTCATTGTCTGCGAAACCTCTATCGATTCTAGACGTCCAATTAGAATCGCGCCTAATGTGACGCCTGTAAAAACAATTGAAATTTCTACAATTTTTACCAATAATCCTTGCGCAAAAATGCTCGTGTATTTAGTGATAGGGGCTTCCTCCATTGCTTTTTTATCGACTGGTTCAATACTAAGACTCATTCCTGGGATTCCATCTGCAACTACTTTTATGATTAACAATTGAACCGCTGTAACAGGTGCTCCCCACCCAACGAGCAAGGAAATTAAAACGATCGTCAGTGCAGAAATATTGCAACCAAGCATCGCGTATAATGATTTTCTGATATTGCTGTATACCCGTCGTCCTTCTTCAACCGCCTGCACAATCGTCGCAAAATTATCGTCTACTAAAACCATATCAGAGGCTTCCTTTGCTACTTCTGTGCCTCCTCCCATTGCGATCCCTACATCAGCTGCTTTTAATGCAGGTGCATCATTGACACCATCGCCAGTCATGGCGACAATCTCATCATTTTTTTGGAATGCTTTTACGATTCGAATTTTATCTTCTGGGGAAGTACGGGCAAAGACTCGATAGTCATCAATCACACGGGCTAGTTTTTCATCGCTCATTTCATGTAAATCCGCTCCGGTCATTGCTTTCTTTCCATCGGTGAGAATTCCTACATCCTCTGCGATTTTTTTTGCTGTCAGTAAGTGGTCCCCTGTGATCATTACGGTTTGAATCCCTGCTTGTTTTGCAATAGAAACAGCCGGATAGCTTTCGGGCCGAGCTGGGTCGATAATCCCAACAAATCCTGCAAATTCTAACTGACTTTCAAGAATTTCTTCAGTAAGACGTGTAGGTCTTTCATCGTATCTTTTATAAGCAACGCCCAAAACACGATAGGCTTGATTGGCCAACTCATCATGCTTGCTCACGTAGGTGGGGTTGTTCGCATCAATGAGATCCAAGCGATCAAAAGCCCCTTTTGTGACAGAAACATATTGGTTGTTTACTTTATATAAGACAGTCATTCTTTTTCGTTTTGAATCAAAAGGAACTTCATGAATCTGTTCAAAGGTTGAAGCGACTTTACCTAGTTCCTCTTTAGTGAAGAGCGATGCCAGTTTTTTTCTGATCGCCAACTCTGTTGGATTACTAGTTACTGTTGTATTTTCTTCCATCGAACTAGCAAGATAGAAGAGAAATAAGAGATTTTTATCCTTCTCTTCTGTTATTTCTAAGCAGGAAGTCAGTCTATCCTTCATGATAATAACTTCTTTCACGATCATCTTATTTTCCGTAATCGTTCCAGTTTTATCTGAGCAGATGATTGAAACACCTCCAACGGTTTCTACTGTTGAAGGAGTCCTAACGATGGTTTTCTTCAGTGCCATATTTCTCATCCCAACAGCTAGAGAGATTGTTACTACGACTGGCAAAACCTCTGGAATAGCAGCAACAGTCATTGATATTGCGGTCATGATACTGGTCTCTAAAGACAATCCTTTGCTGATTCCTATAGCAATCGCTAGAAAGCCAGAGAGAATAGCGATTAGTCCTAGAACTTTCCCAAGTTTTTGCATTTTTATTTGTAGAGGTGCTATGGTTGTTTCTTCCTTGCTTAATAAGCTCGATATTTTACCAATTTCCGTATTCATTCCTGTCTTTTCAACTCGAACGTTTGCTTTTCCTGTGACTACTAATGAGCCAGAAAAAACCAAGTCTTTTCTGTCCCCTAAAGAATCTTCTTTAGAAGAAATATAGGTGGGATCTTTTTCACTTGGTTCACTTTCACCAGTTAGAAACGATTCATCAACAAAGAAATTACTACTAGTTAAAAGTTTAGCATCTGCTGGAATACGGTCCCCTAATGCCAACTGAACAATATCACCAGGAACAATGTTCAAACTTTCAATCTCTTTTAACGCCCCATCTCTGAATACTTTACTTACGGGAACACTTATCTTATTTAATTCACTCATTGATTTTTCCGCATGTTTTTGCTGTCGAATCGACAAATATAGATTAAGAATGACAATTGAAAAGATGACTATTGGTTCCGTAAAATCATCAGGGTGGTTTTGAAATGCAACGTAACTAGATAAGAGCGTTGCAACGATTAAAATCAAGATGGTAATATCCTTCATCGACTCTTTCAAATAGTCATAAAAATGCTTCTCGTCTTTGCTTTCTATGGAATTAAACCCATATTTTTCTAGCTTCATTTCTGCTTCTTTACTGGAAAGTCCCGACTGGTTAGGGCTCTTTCCTTTTTCTTTCAATTGTTCTTTTAACATCTGCCTATACCTCCTAAAACAAAAAAGAAGTCAGACAAACTAACCATAAAAGCCTAAGGTTAGTTTTTCTGACTTCAATAAGATTTATTCCGGCGAACAAATCTAATGTCATTATTTAAATTCCACCTAATTATTGCACATCCGAATATTTGGGTCAAGATTTTCACGATGACCGATCAATCAAAATGAGAGAATGGTATGCAAAATCGAGAAAAAGTACGTGTACATCCTTATCCTATAGACAAGAAGCTCGCCCTTACAAAATGATTTCAGGACTTTCTTTACTTAGCACATAATCATTACCTGCTACTTTAAAATACTCTTGAACCAACTGACTTAACTCTTTGATTGCTTCATTCGCCCGAGCCCGTTGCGTTTCATTGATCGATTCAATGAATAAAACAGCATTGGTGGTCTCTTCTGTTAGCATCGTACGTTGGGCTTCCCGCCAATTTAAGCATCGACAGATTGCACCTTTCTCATCATAGTAAATGACTTCCTTTTCCAAGGCTGGGGAATCAGTATCTGCACCTAAGGGAAAGAAAGATTCGCCACCTTTTGCAACGCCTAAATGAAGGTCGGCAACGATTGTATCGAGGTCTTCTCCGCCTAAAGGGACACCATATTTCAAGGAAATACTATTATAAATATCTACTAAAGGATTGATGGGAGAAAATTCTCTGTCTTGATTCACCCGTTTCAACAGTGCTTCGATGGAAGAGCGTACCCCTTTTTTCGTTTTAAATTGCTGAAAAGCACTTCGCCATTCTTGGATCACTTGGTTTTCACTGAAGGTGTCGGTCGTTAAGTAGCGCTTCGCTTGTTCTTTACTACTTTTTAGCAAGTCAGTAAAAAACGTTTCGTGTGCAGCATCGGCAACATTGTTTATATTTTTTACAACAAGGCAGTTGATTTGTGCTTCTGGAAATAGTGCCCAAAATTCTTGATCGATCATTATTTTCTTCACTTTCTCTACACTCCTGTTTAGTTTATTTGAACAAATTCATGTCCTTTATTTTTCAGGATCTCTGTTTTTTCAGCAGCCAGCCGAGCTATATCCTTTTTAACAAAATATCAGCTACCTGTGCTTCCTACCCTAGGTAGCATGAATGTACATTCAATCAGAGCCAATCTCCCCAGCGGCGTTATTCGTTTAATAGTCTCTTTTGATCCCATTCTTGACGTTGACCCAATCAACTTCTACCGAAGATTTTATTTTTTTCAGCATTTCCGCAAGATTTTTTCTTTCTAAAGCAGATAACTGTTGAATCGCTACTTTATTTGAATAGTTATTTTCTCTTATGATTAATTGAACCGCCTGTTTTCCTTTGGTGGTTGTGTATAAGTGTTTGATTTTTTTATTTTCTTTGTCTGACTCTTTTAGAATAAACCCATTTTCCTCTAACTTTTTTACCGCCCGGGACAAAGTCGTGCGATCAACTTTGATCCGTTCGGCTAGTCGTTCAGGAATAATTCCTTCATTTTCAAATATACGAACTAAGTAAATGTATTGTCCTTTACTGAGTTGAACCTCTTTAAATTCAATATTAGCAATGGATTCCAACATTCTACTGATCGAACCTATCTCACGAAGTATATCCTCCACGAACTATCCCCTCCCTATCTAGCACTATAATAGCCCATTATTGTTGCATATGCAACAATAATGGGCTTGATTTACTTTTTTACTCACTCTTAGAAAATGGGTGCATGGAATAAGCTTGTTGTTTCTGTTCTCAAAAAAAGCAGGAGAATACAGAGAAAAAATTCTGGCTCTATAATTTATGGGACTGATGAATCAGAATTGATTCTTCAGCCCCATTTTCATTTTAGGTATTAAAAAACATATCGTTCTCTAGTATGATTAAATCACCACAAAATAAACAACTGAGAGGACGATATGCTATATGAATGATTCTATCAAAAAAATGTTGAGAATAACAGAGAAAGATTTGATGATTACAGAGATCTCTTACGAGACCCTTCAGAAGAAAAAGACGTTGGTCGTCGATGCTGTTCTCTCGCCTACTCCTCGTGCTTGTAGAAGTTGTGGTTCTACTGTGGTAGATGGAAACGGGAAAACAATTATAGTGAAAAATGGGAAGAAGGAAACGATTGTCCGTTTTGAACAATACAATCATATGCCTTTGGTTATGCGCCTAAAAAAGCAGCGCTATACCTGTAAAAACTGCCGAACCCATTGGACTGCTCAAAGTTATTTTGTCCAACCCAGACATTCAATCGCAAATCATGTTAGATATAAAATTGCTTCTTTACTGACTGAAAAAGTATCTTTATCTTTTATTGCGAAAAGCTGTCAGGTATCTTTGACCACCGTTATTCGTACATTGAAAGAGTTTAAAAGCTATTTACCAAAGCAATCTAAGAAGATTCTCCCCAGAGTATTGATGGTTGATGAATTTCGTTCGCATGCTTCCATAGAAGATAAAATGAGCTTTATTTGCGCAGATGGCGAAACAGGAAAATTAATAGATGTTTTGCCTACGCGTAAATTACCTCGATTAACAAGCTATTTCTTAGGTTGTACCAATCCAGAAGAAGTAGAATTCTTGGTGACAGACATGAACGCCGCCTACTTCCAGCTCACCAAACGTGTTCTGCCAAATGCGAAAGTAGTGATTGATCGGTTTCATATTGTCAAACACATGAATCAAGCGTTCAATGAGTTGCGTATCCGTGAAATGAATGAACTTCGTAAAGCCGGACAGAAAAGCCAGGCAGAAAAACTGAAAAAGAACTGGCGCTTTTTGCTAAAAAATCGTGCAAACATCAACCATTATGAATACAAAACATGGAAAAGTTTCCGAGCACCAAAATACCCATTTCTTACTGAAGCAATGATGATTGATCGATTGCTTGAGTTTTCTACGCCCCTGAAGGAGGCATATCCCTTTTTTCATGAATTAGTTGAAGCCTTTCGAGACAAAGACCCTGACTTATTTTTCTCCTTATTGACAGAACTTCCCGAAACGTTAGATGACAGCTTTCGGGAGAAGCTTCAAAACCTTCTGACCTATGAAGAAGGCATCACCAACGCAATGATCTATCCTTATTCCAATGGAAAAATAGAAGCGAAGAATACCCACATAAAGACAATGAAACGAGTATCCTACAGATTTAAATCATTCGAGAACATGAGAATTAGAATCTTTTTGATCAGTCAATTAATCAAAGTGAGATAACAAAAAATCTGAGCCAGAATGAGGTTCATTCTGACCCAGATTTGATTTTGCACAACTCATCAGTCCTTATTGACAAATAGCCATTTTTTCCCTTTAGGCCTCCTTCCACGTAAGTAATCTATTCATTTGTTAGGAGAATAGTTTTTTAAACAAAAAATGAGAACACTTAATAATCCACGTTATTAAGTGTTTTATTTATACAAAAATTAATATATGTCTAAATTTTTTTTTTCGTTTAGCTTATTTCTTTGGTTTTTCCTTCTCAAGAATTATAAGTTATTTTTTAGCGAGGCATTACCTTACGCTCCGAATTGTTATTATAAAGATAATAAACTTTTAAAATGTCTTCGGCTTTCCTATAAATCAGTTTTATATTTATTAATAATATTTGCAGAACAAAAATACCCGATTACGAATGATCGGGCTCAGAGAGTTAGAACGAAGCTTCTAAATTTTAGGGCCGGATAAGTCTAACTGCTTTAAGCAAATTGTACAAGAATAAAGTGTTTTTCCTTCAGGTCAATTACTGAAGAATTTTGATGCGAAAATGAGAGAGAATCAACGTTTTTTCTTTTGATACTAATGAGTAGTCTGACTATTAAAACTGTAGAAAGTGTCCTCTTGTTTCACTCATATCTCATTCCATTTGATTACTGATTTTTAATGTTTCTGTCCCTTTATATTAATTGTCCTAATAATCATAAATCTAATTTTTAATTGAACAATGATTTAGTTACGAGTTTATGTACACAAGAATAGAGCAATAAATTTCAATTATGGCATTTAAAAAGAGTGTTCAGGAAATCGTCATTTTCTGAACACTCCATATAATGAAAACTGAAAAAATCACTCAATCATTTTTGAGTGATTTTAATGGTGACCACATTTTTATAGTTTTTTCTTAATTTAGAAATCCATATCGAGATTATGTTAATTTGGGGAAGAATTAACACGCGCACTAATTTTTTATCATTTCTTAATCGTTTTATAAATGCCGTATGCACAATATAAAATAAACAAGACGGGGATAACGACTAATGGCGTTTTTAGTAATAAATAAGGATCTAAAACACCATTGATTGTACCTTGTTTAACCAAAAGATAGTTACAGTAACTGATCAATTGTAATTGAAATAATAAAATGAATCCGATAAATAAACTATAAATGTATTGTTTCTCCATCTTTTTCTCCTTATAGGTTTTTAAATGAGTAATCCCAATGACTAAAGGTTTTTACAGTAGCGGTTCTAGCTGTCTTTGTTTTGACTCCACTTATATACTCACGCTGTACTACTTTTGTAGATTTGTACACTGGTCTAAAAATTATTTGTTGTCTTTTACCTGCGGGGATATTTATAGAATAAGATACTCCGTAAGTCTTTGATTGCCCAATTGTAATTCCCAACGATGCTCCGATTTTATCGGCACCAATTGGATAACTACCTGAAATCGAAGACGAAACAGATCTACTAGAAGTATTTGAGTTAGTGGCTGACAATGTTGCTTTTCCCTTTCCAGATGGTCCATTTCTCCATGCGCCATAAGATGTACCAGCTGATGTTTTCGATTCAATTCTCCACATTCTATATTGAGCTACTCTAGTGTTTACTTGTATGCCTTCCGAGTACAAGTTTGTATCATTATCAAGATTAATTTCAGGAACGTTTAAGTACTCTGCTCCTTCGTCCGAAAAAATTGGTGCATTTTCGTCAGGAAGAATAAGTTCATTAGTTTCTTCCATTGTTTCTGCTTTAGCATAAGTTACTGCACCACCAAAAGCTGTAAATACAGTGGTTGCAACTATTGCTGTTAACATAGTTGTTACGATAGATTCTTTCATTTTGATCCCTCTTTCATTTTTTATACACTAAGTATCCTTGAAATATGAAAAAAATGAAAGAAACGAGAAGTTTACATCATCGGTTTACTACTAAAGGTAAACGAAAAGTTTACTTTTAGTAGTTACTATTACACCTTCAGAATTAAAATTGTCTTCACCATAGAATGGTACTACTCATTTAATAGTTTATCTCTTTCTTGAACTAATCCCTTTTCTTTATCAATCAGTGTCAGAAATATTTTATCAGAATACAGTTCTTCCTGAATTTTACCCCTAAATAGCAGAAATTCTTCCGCATAGTTTAATTTTTGCTGATTGACGCTTCTTCTTTCATTACAAACAGTAAGTAAATTTCGTTTTTTCATTCTTACTCCTACTGATTTTGACGTTATTCAATCTGTTCGATCGAAACTGATCCCCACCCCATATAATTTGCTAAGTGTCCGTATCCAGCATATAAATTTAACGCCAGTGCTAAAATGCTGATAAGCCAAATTAATTTATAGTATGAATTACAGCGCTTATTTCTGACAAATACGAACATACACACAATAATGCCCACTGGAAATATGAACGATGCTAGCGCTGAAATACCAATTAAAACCAGACTTTCATCTTTTCCCAGCGTATTTCGTAAAAGTTGGAGCTTCTGTTTCTTGCTGGCAATATCTTCATTATTATGTTCAATTTTTTTCTTCAACTTTTCATTCTCATCGAGTAGCTCTCCAATAGAAACTTCATAAAGTTGGCTCAGTAGAATTAAGTTGTCGTAGTCAGGGTAGCCTCGGTCATTTTCCCATTTTGAAATAGATTGTCTTGAAACATTAAGCTTTTCAGCTACAAACACTTGTGAGAATCCTTTGTTTTCCCGATGTGACTTAAGTTTTTCCCCGAGTTCCATCATTAAATACACCTACTTATTATTTTACAACCAGTTTACCATTTGAAATAGTCGTCGTCACGCTCGCATTAGAAGTCATTGTTCCAATCTTGTGTTTGAAGTTACAGATAGCTCTTGATGAATTGCTACTCATAGAACTTGAAGTAATACTCCCTTGATAAGTGGTCATATTTAAATTAGTTGCAGCTGTAAATTGTTTGTTCGAGTTGACAGTCACATTGTACGATACTAACCAATTACCCGTGCTTTTTTTCGAGACTTTGTATGTCCCTTTACCTACCCTAGTACCGGATGAAATATTTTCAATCATTAGTTCAATAGTTTCTCCCGAGTCATCTATATACGATGACTCGCTTCTAATAGTTGTTGAATCAAGGTCAAATACTAACTCCTCATTTTCGTGCGCAAGTCCCGTTGCTGGAAAAAAAAGAATACCTACTCCTAATATAAATAACGTAAATATTTTTTTCATTTCGTTCTCCTATTCTAAATTTTTCTCTTAGTATACATTGTAATAATGGTATTTATAAGTATCGTTCTATTTACACTACGTAAACTTCAGGTTTACATCCCTTCGTAAACCTGAAATGTAAACAGATTAGTCCTTTAAAGTAAATAGATATGTGTCATTATGAAAATGTAAATGGAAAAGGAGTGTGAATGATGAGAAAGAGAATATTTAAAAATAAAAAAACACCATTATTATTTGCCATACTTTCAACAGTTGCATTATCCATAATTATTTTTTTAGTTTTGCCCGGCCTCTTATTAACTAATCCTAAGTCCGAAGAAACTCAAACTATTGTTTTCGAAAACACCATAAGTTATGGATTACGTGATAGTAATGGTCAGATAGTTGATGTAGGTACACAAATAAACCAAAGTGGCTCATCTTCATTTTCAGGGGATCTTGAAATTATCCAAGATATGGAGGGACAATACCTTTATTACTTAAACATATTAAAGGACTTGCATGAAATTCCCTATGAAGTTAATGGAGAAGAAGTTACTTCGGCAAACATATTTTCATTGACCAATAAACAGAAAATAAATATAGACCTTTCAATAGACAATATTTCTGAGGGAAACGAACTAATGATTTTACTTTTTAAATATCCGAAATCGAACGACTCGATGACCTTAGAAAGAAGTTTAGAATACTCAGTTATGGGACTAAGATTCAATTTGACTAACAACAGTACCTATCCTCAGTCCATTAAATTTCTTAATGATAATGATACGAACGATTACAACGCCAGAATTTCAATGGTAAATGTTCAATCTTCAAATGAAGCGATCCTCGAACTTGAAAAAAGATCTAATGACAGTGTGGAGCTTCTTTTGGGACAAACTAGTAATGAGAACAGCAGACACTCAATTCTTCCCTTTATTAATGGCTCTCTCATAGAAAAAAATGAACTGCCTCCAAACACCGTGTATGAAATCTCTGATAATAAATTGTATAGGATTCCGATTAAAATTCCCGTCACAAAAAAAGAAAACAGTATTTTTCAATTAGTTGATGTTCTGTCGCCATATCAAATGGACGATGGGATATATTCTATTACTGAAATTGATTTCTCAAATCCTGTACTCATAAAAAATAGTAAGTAGGTGGAAAAATATGAAAAAAACAGCAAATCTCGTAAATAACTTAATTTTCGCATATTTCGTATATTGTATATACGTCATAATCTCGCCAATAGTTGTTCCGTTTATTTTCCAGTTATTGTTAGCAAAAGAGGTTCCTCTGGATACAGTAAATCACAGTTTCTCTTTCGTGAAAGCAGTATTATTTATTGTTTTCATCTTGAAGGGTAACTTTGAAAATAAAAAGAAAGAAGGTCATCACAATGAAAAAAGCACTATATAAAATGGGGGTACTGGGTCTCTTACCACTTACAACACTACCAGGTTTTGCATACGCCTCTGAAGAAGGTGGAAATATTCAAGAAGATCCAATTTTAGAAGAAATAGTCATCTCGAATAGTGATTCTAGCTCCATGACAGATGGGGTTTCACGGTCTTCCATCAAATGTACTACGACTGCTACAATCCATTACACACTCGCTCCAATAAGTGCAGCGTCCTCTGCAACTGGAGAAGCGGCTAAAATGATGGACAGTATCTTTGTACGATCACGGCTCTACAATTCAAACGGTGTACTGAAAAATGATAAGTCTTCTACTAAAACAAAAACAGCGTATAATTCTGTTAAAACAAATCATGCCCCAGTAAGTGTGTCAAAAAACTATACCTATGCAAATTCAACATTTAAGAAATCAGGTTATTCAACGGTCACTCATGAAGTTAGAGCGAATCAGTAAAGGAGAATCAATAATGAAAAGAAAAATTATACTTTTTACATTCTTGCTAAGCATCTTAGGATTCAATGTCTCGACGACAGCCCTTGCAAGCGAACAAGGAAATCTACTTGAAGTTGTTGACTCAAACGAAGCAACAATGTCGAATGCACTCACACGCTCTTCTATTTCAGTAAAAGGAAATCTATCAAAATCTAATCTAGTTTTTGTGGCTACTTCAACTGCTAGTCAAACACAAGATTCTATCTGGTCGAAATGTGAGTCTTATACATCTGGAAAAAAACTCATAAACAGCGATCAGAATACAGTAAAAAATAGCAAATATGGAAGCGCACAAGCAACGTTTGGTATACTGCACACTAGCCCTAAATCTTTAGGGTATCATCAGTTTAAAAAATCAGGCTACAACACTGTAACATTAACAACAAAATATAATTGGTAAAATGAGAATGCTTTTAATTCAATCACTGAATTAAAAGCATTTTTTGTGAGTATGGAAAATAAGAAATTCTATTTTCAAACTATATCTGTATAGTTACTTACAATAAAAAATAACCATCACTATGAGCAAGGTATCAAATACTATTAAGTATCTGACCACATCCAAGGTTTGTCCAAATACTCATAAATCTAAATTTTCATTGAACAATGATTTAGTTACGAGTTTATGAACACAAAAATAGAGTGACACATATAAATTATTGTATCTAAAAAGAGTGTCCAGAAATTCGTCACTTTCTTAACACTCTTTGTCGAAAAATTAAGAAGATCAAAAGCTATTAAATTTCTGCCCATCACATAGCTGTTAAAAAAATCATGAACTGAAATTCTTATAAACACCTTTTTTAATTGTTGTTTTTTGTATATCTTTTCAGATGTTTTGCTGTGTATGAATCTTCTAACGTTAATAAGTCTATTGGGTACCCTTGAAACAATACTTTACCTCCAAAGTTCCCCCCGCCAGGTCCCATTTCGATAAGCCATTGAGCCTGACTAATTATTTTGAGATTGTGCTCTAGAACAATCAATGTATTTCCTTTTTGCAAAAGTTTATTTAACAATAATAACAACTTGTCAATATCCGCCTCATGAAGGCCGGTAGATGGTTCATCTAATATTAGACAGTTAGAAGTATCTTGAGCAATTATTTTTGCTATCTTTAAACGCTGAAGTTCTCCACCAGAAAATGTATCTAGCGACTGCCCCAACTTCATATACTCTAGATGAACATCCATGAGAATTTGCATCGTTCTGATCAATAAGCGATCATCAAACAAATCTACTGCTTTTCGAACTGATAATTGTAAAATATCGTAAATAGTGAAACCATGCCATAAAATAGATAAGGCTTCATCGTTATATCTTTTTCCTCGGCATTTCTCACAAACTTGCTCTGCATCCCCCATAAAAGCCAAATCCATTTTTATCACTCCTTTGCCTTTGCACAGAGGACATGCTCCTTTACCGTTATAGCTGAAAAGAGAGGCACTTTTACCAGAACATTGCGCGTAGATGCTCCGAATTTTATCAAAGACATTTAGATACGTGAGAACATTTGAGCGAATGTTGCCATTTATCTGACTCTGGTCTAATATACTTGCTTCAGGATATTTTTTTTTAAAAAGATAGCGAATGAGTGTGCTCTTCCCAGAACCAGCGACTCCGGTTACAACCGTTAATGCTTGTTTTGGCAACACCACAGAAGCGTTTACAACATTGTGCAAACTAACCTCATTTAATTCGTAATAGGAAGAAAATTGTTGTCTTTGTGTATTAACGTTCAACTGATCTGCCAACGCTCTTCCAGTGATGGTGTTCGACTTCAGTAGTTCATCATAGGTTCCTTCAAAGGTGATTTTTCCACCGCTATCCCCGGATCCTGGACCGATCTCAATGATATGGTCTGCAATTTGTATAATATCCGGATCATGGTCAACAAGAACAACAGTATTTCCTTTATCTTTTAACCCCCTAATTATCTTTGCTATTTTTTGAATATCTTCTGGATGGAGTCCAATACTAGGCTCATCAAAAATGTATAGAATATCACTAAGTGCACTGTTAAGATGTTTAACCATTTTTATTCTTTGAGATTCTCCACCAGATAATGTTGCTGTTGGACGGTTAAGAAACAAATAGCCTAGGCCAACCTCCTCCAAACTCTGTAGTTTCTTACTTAAATCTTTCAAAATCACCTGAACAGCAGAAGAATGAATCTCTTTAATAAATTTGTTTAGTTCAGGAATAGGCATCCTCACACAGTCTGCGATCGATTTTCCATTTATCTTTGCAGAGCGAACGAGTTTACTTACTCTAGTGCCTTGACAATTGGGACATTCTTTCACTTGCAGAATGTGATTTAATGGTGCACTATATTGCGTGCTTTCTTTTTCGATAAAATTTTTGGTAATTCTGGGAATGATCCCTTCATAACGTGCAGTTTTTGGCCATTTATTCGTAGGATTACTTGGAGTGCTGCCGAGATCATTTAGTAAACGGTCCAATTCTTCTGCTAGGTAATCTTTAATTTTTTTATTGTTATCGAAATTACCAGATTCTGTATACCTAGACAGGCGCCATCCTCCCGGTTGAAAAGTAGGAAATTGAATAGCTCCCTCTGATAAAGATTTGTCAAAATCGATTAACTTATCGACATCAATCTCTTTGACCTCACCTAATCCCTTACAAACTTCACACATGCCCTTGGGATTATTAAACGAATAATTCATAGAATATCCAATAAAAGGGGTTGCAACCCTCGAGAATAGCAGCCTTAAACTTGAATATATATCTGTTACAGTTCCAACTGTGGAACGTGCATTTCCTCCTAGTTTCTTCTGATTAATCACAATAGACACTGGTAGATTTTCTATTTTATCAACGATTGGTTGAGAATAGTGAGGTAGTAGCTGTTGGATATAACTCGAATAGGTCTCGTTTAGTAATCGTTGGGATTCAGCTGCTAAGGTATCAAATACCAAAGAAGATTTTCCCGAGCCTGAAACACCTGTTACGACAGTTACTTGATACTTAGAAAGTTTCAAAGAAAGATTTTTTAAATTGTTTGTTTTAGCTCCTTCGATAGAAATGAGATCATTCATCATACCTCAGCCTTTCCGTTTTAAGCGCTTCTAAATATTTCTTTGCTAGTTCAGCGAACTGCTCTTTTTCCTTCCGATTAAAAACTGCATTTGCGATTTCAGATAAGTGCGTATGTCCATTATCAATAGTTGTTAATAAATGACTTCCCTCTATTGTCAAAAAAGTGAGTAGTTCTCGACCATCTGCATCATTGGGTTTCTGTTGAATATAATTCATTAATTTTAGCTCTTTTAACGCCTTTGAAAGTTTTGTCCTACTAATTCCTAGCAAAACACTCATTTTTGACGGGCGCATCTCAGTTTCAGAATTTAGAATATTTAAAATATCATATTGAAGCCAACTAATTGTTTTAGGATTTAGTCTGGTTCTTTCCGCCACCAATTCACATTGTAAGTTTACTAATACCTCTTCTAAATTATTCATTGAAAACTTCCCCTCAAATTGATTTCTATTTGGAAACTATATCATTTGGGAAATCAGATGTCAAATAGGTAGTCTATCCATCTGGCGCTTATCATTGTTGTGCGTTGATTCCTGCTTAGTCAAGCAGCCTCTTTCGTAGAAAAACGACAAGTTATTGGAATGGCTAAAAAGGAGTCATGATCCAATGAATTTCTGACACTGGAAAACTTAATTATCGGAAATTCATCGGCCCAAACTAAAAATAGAGTACTCAGAAAATAGATATTTCCAAGCACTCTATGTATTAAAATTCTTTCTTTCACTATCAAAGCAAATGATTTAACTCAAACGATCAATTTGAGCAGGACATGCGTACTTGAATTCATTTGTTCAACAGGTTTCCCTCGTTAACCATGGCTGCTTTTCTTAGTGTATGATTCTAAACTAAATTCAGTTTCTTCATAAGGAACATCTTCCGCATATATGCGATTGTATCGCTGCTTAAATTTTCGAAACCCAAACACCACTAACACTTTCACGATTGCATAAAGTGGTATACCGAAAATCAACCCAAACATGCCGAAAAGTTCACCCATTATCCATAGCACAAAAATAATTGTTACTGGATGGATCACCATATGTTTTCCCATGACCTGAGGTTCGATCAGCTCCCCATTTAATAATTGAACAACGATCCAGACAATGCACAACTGAATGAACATCGTAGGAGACGTCATGATTGCAATGATTGCACAAGGGAAAAAGGCGACAACCGGTCCGATATAAGGAACGATAGCTGTTGCGCCAACAAGAAATGCTAAGCTTCCAGAAAAAGGCATGTCGATAATTAAGAAGCCAATAAAAGTCAATGTTCCTATGATCACACAAACGACTAGTTGGCCCTTTAGATAGGCGCCCACCTGATTTTCCATTGTCCGAATGATTTCTTTGACTTCATGACGTAATCTAGGGGGGAAGATACCTAAAGAATACTCTACAAATTGACGGTCATTTTTCAATAAAAAGAACGTGATGATCGGCACTGTCAATAACAACAATAGGACATGGGTAATCGTTGAAAACACTTGTGAAGCACCGAAAATAATATTGCCCAGATATACGCCCACATTATTAGAAACTTGATTTATCCAATTCGCCAGAACCTCGAGTCCCTCATGATATGCTTGTTCATATCTAGTATTTTGTATAAAAGTTTCTATTACTCGTTCAGCTTCAATCAAATAATTTGGGAAGTTTTCGATCAATCGTTCAAATTGTTGGATAAGTAACGGCAGTGCGAGGGCAGTTGACAAGATGAAGGCAGCAGTAAGTGTGCATAATGTAATAATAATACTCAGTACTTTTGAAAGTCCTAGCCCTACCAAAAACTTTACAACTGGTTTAAGTACAAAATATAAAACGAGCGTCATAGTTAACGGAGGAAGAACCACCTGAAATACTTTAACTACTGGCTCAATCAAAAAGGTAAGATTTTTGAACAGCAATAGTGTTGCGCCACCTATAAACAGGACCGCTAAGATGTATAAGAGTGTAGCCCCACCCAACATTTGTATCACTTTATGTTTCTTTTTCATTTCTTCTCCCCGTTCTTTCATTATCTAAATCAATCTTCTTTTCTTGTAAAGATTAGCTCACCCCAAATGGACCTTTTCATTCACTAATCTCCCCCACTTGAGGATTCGATGCGATTTGAAATGAAGACAACTTTTATTTAATAATCTTACCATAATTAGTCATAAAAATACCTCTAAGCTATATCTCTAGCCTAGAGGTGTTTTTCAGATTGATTAATGAGCTATCTTCTCTATATTATTTGACAAACTCCCTTTATTATTTTAGTATTTTCAGAACTTTTTATAATCATTCACAATAAATAAATTTTAATTATCAATGAAAAATCAGCCTCCAAAAAAATTATACCGTTAGCTTAAATGAACATAATAAAAAGAGCCTAATCAAAAATGAAAAACAGGTGAAACATTAATGAATCAAGAACTTTAAAGTTTGCAATTCCTTAAATGAATTATTCTTATATTTAGCGACTCCTATTTTATCTAGACATAGATTTCATTGTAGGTTTCTATACACAATATCGAATAGTATTATTAGAAATTTGATTCAAAAAGAGTGTCCAGAAACGATCATTTTCTGAACACTCTTTCTTCCTCTTATCGATTACTTCTTTTACGTTTTTTAATTGCTACAAATACGAGTGTGACTAACAAAGCTCCGACACTACTTAAAATCAGTTGTCCTTTAATCTGTTGTCCAGTTTTTGGTAAATGATTATTTGAATTACCATTGTTCTTAGGATTATGCGCTTTAGTGTTATATACGTACACCACTTCTTGTCCTGTATCACTGAAGGTGCCTGAAGCATTATCTGGGGTTTCTACTACATACCACCCTGGGATCTCTTTGGCTTCGCTTGTATATGGTAACCCTACTTTTCCGCTTAATACCGTTGGGTCTGCCAACTGATTCCCTTCGGAATCTTGATATTTCACCGTGACTGGTGCTGCATCGCTGCGTTCGTACACGTACACCACTTCTTGCCCTGTATCACTGAAGGTGCCGGAAGCATTATCTGGGGTTTCTACTACATACCACCCTGGGATTTCTTTGGCTTCGCTTGTATATGGTAACCCTACTTTTCCGCTTAATACCGTTGGGTCTGCCAACTGATTCCCTTCGGAATCTTGATATTTCACCGTGACTGGTGCTGCATCGCTGCGTTCATATACGTACACCACTTCTTGCGCTGTGTCACTGAAGGTGCCTGAAGTATTTGTCGGTGTTTGTGCTACATACCACCCTGGGATCTCTTTGGCTTCGCTTGTATATGGTAACCCTACTTTTCCGCTTAATACCGTTGGGTCTGCCAACTGATTCCCTTCGGAATCTTGATATTTCACCGTGACTGGTGCTGCATCGCTGCGTTCATATACGTACACCACTTCTTGCCCTGTGTCGCTAAACGTGCCTGAAGTATTTGTCGGTGTTTGTGCTACATACCACCCTGAGATCTCTTTGGCTTCGCTTGTATATGGTAACCCTACTTTTCCGCTTAATACCGTTGGGTCTGCCAACTGATTTCCTTCGGAATCTTGATATTTCACTGTGACTGGTGCTGCATCGCTGCGTTCATATACGTACACCACTTCTTGCCCTGTGTCACTGAAGGTGCCGGAAGCATTATCTGGGGTTTCTACTACATACCACCCTGGGATCTCTTTGGCTTCGCTTGTATATGGTAACCCTACTTTTCCGCTTAATACCGTTGGATCTGCCAACTGATTCCCTTCGGAATCTTGATATTTCACCGTGACTGGTGCTGCATCGCTGCGTTCATATACGTACACCACTTCTTGCCCTGTATCACTGAAGGTGCCTGAAGCATTATCTGGGGTTTCTACCACGTACCAACTAGGGATCTCTTTGGCTTCACTTGTGTATGGTAACCCTACTTTTCCGCTTAATACCGTTGGGTCTGCCAACTGATTCCCTTCGGAATCTTGATATTTCACCGTGACTGGTGCTGCATCGCTGCGTTCATATACGTACACCACTTCTTGCGCTGTATCACTGAAGGTGCCGGAAGCATTATCTGGGGTTTCTACTACATACCACCCTGGGATTTCTTTGGCTTCGCTTGTATATGGTAACCCTACTTTTCCGCTTAATACCGTTGGGTCTGCCAACTGATTCCCTTCGGAATCTTGATATTTCACTGTGACTGGTGCTGCATCGCTGCGTTCATATACGTACACCACTTCTTGCGCTGTGTCACTGAAGGTGCCTGAAGCATTATCTGGGGTTTCTACTACATACCACCCTGGGATCTCTTTGGCTTCGATTGTATATGGTAACCCTACTTTTCCGCTTAATACCGTTGGGTCTGCCAACTGATTCCCTTCGGAATCTTGATATTTCACCGTGACTGGTGCTGCATCGCTGCGTTCATATACGTACACCACTTCTTGCGCTGTATCACTGAAGGTTCCCGTCGGATTACCTTGAACTTCTTTTATAGTATACCCGTCTATTTCTAACTTATACTCTGGCGTTGTTGCATCAAAAGATTCACCAATATTACCGCTAATTTTTTGAGAAGGCTTCAATTCATTCCCTTCAGTATCAATATAACTCACCGTAACATCTGCAGCGGCTTCTTGATGATTGATCGAAAATTGGTGCAAATAGGTTCCTGAAGAAATGGCGTAAAAACTATATCCATCTGGTTGAGCATAGGATCCGGCAGGATTATTCAGTCGTGCGTTATACTCCATTGTTTCGATACTTTCAAATTCACTTTGAGTAACCCCAGATACAGTAATCCCATCTTCTGTAATACTTAATCTTGAGGAGGGTACCTGTACACCATTCAAATCAAAGTACGTCTGACTAGTACTATTCGATTTTGTAAAAGGAGGCTGATATCCATCAAAATTTGTTAAACGATTAGGCATAATGGAAAATGGAACAAAAAATGATTGATTATCGGGATCGTAATTTAACTCTTTTGCAGATAATGAAGTAATCGCATCATTTCTTCCTGTGTTTTGGCCATAAGCAGCTAAGTTTGATAATTTGGGAAACTCATTTATCACAGTAAAATCTGTCACGCCACAGAACTGTATTCTTAATTCTGTTAGATTTGGTAATGCAACCAGAGGTGCAATTGTCGTAATATTCATATTGGACTCGAAACTTAGCGACTCTAGTCCTTTCATATTAACTATTTTTGAAAATACAGCATCGGTTACATTTGCGGAACTAAGATTTAATCTAGTTAAATTGGCACCAAAGTTTGGTACATTATCATCCGTTACATTAGCACCCATCAAATATACATAAACTAAGTTATTTAACGAAGTGAGAACGGAAAAGTCAGTAACCTGATTTTGGCCGCTCATATAAAATGATGATAGATTTGTTGCATATTCCAAGCCTGTCAAATCAGCAATAGCGGAATCTGCAGCGTAGATATAGAGAGTCTGAAGTTTGCTCATCTGTTCCTTCGTGATTTCGGACACATCTATACCTAAAGATTTAGCAACTACGGATTGTAGTGCTGGATCCGGAAGCCAAGCTGCAAAATCTTCTTGATCATTATTTACTGCGACCTCAGATGGATTTGCAGAACTTTGACTTGTCGTCTCATTTTCAACTTGGCTATTCCCCTGATCTTCGCCAGAATATTTTGCGTTGTTAGAAGAGCTTTGCGTTGTTGTTTCTTCCGTGGATTCATTATTATCTTCTGTCGAAGTATCAGAAGATTCACTTTGCGTTGTTGAAGAATCCAGCGTTGTAATCGAATTACTCATATTTTCAGATTCTTCATTAGTTGCTTGTGCTACACTTTCTTGTTGCTCATCTGATCGAACATTCACAATGGGAACAAAAAAAGAAGGTACTATTAAACTTGCCAAAGATATGTAGGAAAAAATTTTCTTTTTCATCTGCCAACTCCATCGTGGTATTTTTTTAACCACCTATTTTTATATCTCATCTATTGTAGTAATAATGTATTCTATAGTAAATACTTTTCAAGCAAGGACAGAGTTCCTTCAACCAAAAATAATCATTATTTTTATAAGATACTTGGTATTATGTAATAATAGTTCCTCTTTGTTTTTTAACAACCCCAGAACAAAATTTAAAGAATGAAAGTTTCTATCTTTGTTAAATGATAGTTAGTGAAAGTCTTCCCGATGTGGACC
The DNA here is from genome assembly GCF_050546735.1 of Enterococcus sp. AZ095a. NCBI lineage: Bacteria > Bacillati > Bacillota > Bacilli > Lactobacillales > Enterococcaceae > Enterococcus > Enterococcus sp. AZ095a. The sequence goes on from NZ_CP172953.1 coordinate 3,386,978, forward strand.
AAACGTCGAAGAGATGCCCAGATTCATGATAAGATAGATCATTTCTGCATTACCTTTGACCAATTCTGCTTTTCCCGTGTCATAGTTGGTAAGTGCATAGGATTCAATAAGCACGTTTAGCTTCTCGCAATTTTTCACGTCTGTCCTCTATCGTTCGGTTAGAAATTTTATTACGTCTTCATAGGATTCCATACCTGACTTCAAAATATATTATAAAAGACTACTTTTCCTTGATTCTTTTTTCAGATCACTTTATTTTAAAAATTAGTGAATGGCTAGTTACATCATTCAATTTATATCCACATAATTCTTTATTGTAGTATGGATAATCTTGTTCTACTATTTTTAACACTTCTTCGTCTGAAAAATCAAAATCTTCAATAGTGATAATGAGTTCTCGTAATAATACTAACTTAGAATCTATTCCCATAATTATTGGAATATCAATCCAAAAATTCGCGGACGTTAATGCTTCTATCAATTCTTTTAATTTTTGAACTTGATTTTCAATATAATTTTTTATCAACGGATGTGCTTTTAACTGCTTTTCTTCAAATTGAAATTCTTTGATATATTCAGATAGATTACTGATTTCGATCATAATTTTCGTCCTTTCCAAAATGAAATCAATACTATAAGCCGGTTTCATTTATTGTTTTTCCCTAGATGAAAGCCTCTGAAAGAAGATGCTTCCTTTACAGGTGAACAATGACCTATTCGAAAATTAAAAGAAAAACGCAAGTTGTTTGTTGCGCTGAACTATACACATTAAAGTTGGTTTGAGGTCTAGTTTTTAAAAAGCAATCGTCCTCTTAATAAATAACTGATATTTCACTCGTTATCCAAATGCCAAGTACTATAAGATCTATAATCTAAGTGGATTGGAAGAACCTTTAAGTATTTGTAAATTTTTATTTATCCTTAGGTAAGAAAGCTCAATTCAATGACAATGCTTTTTTTATAGAAAATGAGTTTCTTTATTCATTTCCTACTACAGCTTATTAATTCCCCTTGAATCTATACCTCATTAATACTACCCTTCGCTTTATTTCAAAATACGAATTTGTTGATTTTTTAAACCTTCAAAATCAACAGTTGGTGATTTATACAAAATAGAAGAATTGCGTTTTTACTTTCATAATGTCCTGACTGATTAGTTGATAGAATTAAAATAATGCATTACTATTCTTTTAAATAGAGTTGAAGAATATGGTCTATTTGTTTATAGTATTTTAGAAAGTTAAGATTACTTTAATCAAATTTCAAAGTCTAAGATGATGTGTTCTACTACTTATATATCTCTATAAGTTACAAAAAAGAGGAGGAATTGTTATCTCAAATAAAAAAAGAACGATAACGGAAATTGCTAATCTATTCAATATTGAACCTTCAACTATACGGTTTTGGGAAAAAAAACAACTAATTTCGTTGAGTAGAGACGAAGAGAATAACTACAGATATTTTGATGCTCATTCTATATTACAGTTAGTTGATATTACTTTTTTTAGAAACTTAGAAATTCCCATTACCGATCTAACCCTTCATTTAAATGGTGATTTGGATCAAAGAAACCAAATATTAAACAATACTCTTATTACCGTTGACAACTGGATCAAACAATTAAATGCTGTATCAAAAGTACTTAATACAAGAATAAAGGATATTGCTCATATCAATCATTGTTTAAACGGAGAGAAAAACCTAAATCTAGAGTTTCCTTTTTCGAAATTTGAACCTCTTGATCTTTACAAAAAAGAACACATTTCTTCTTTATTAAATAATCCAACAAATTTTTTATTATTATTTACTGGAGATCATTTTGATACCATAACAGAAGAAATTGGCATTATAGACATTCCCAATAACACTATTCCTAAAGATCTCCTTGCGGAATCAAGTGAAATATACTTTGGTGGGGCGTTAACTGTTGATAGATACGACTATAGTGAAAATAACTTGAATCAGTTATTGGATGATATACAAGATTCTGCCGATTACTCCAGTGTAGTCGCACAGTACATCGTCGGAGGTTTAGAAAATAATCGGCCTATTGACTACTACTTTTTTTGGCTTCTGTAACTGATCATTATCTATGAAAACAATCAAAGCAGAGGGATTAAAATGAACATTTTCTAAGTAATCATTCCCAAAGTTTCATCATGTATGTAGTATTATTTATCGTAGGAATGATTTCCTAAACACTACACTTTTGCAATCTATTATTTCTCGATTATCAAGATATTCCTTTATAAAATGATGTTAAAACTACTACGTTACTTTAATTGCTTATTATTAAGATATTAAGGTACTATATGTTTCTATTATATTTTTTCATATTGTTAAACACCAAAACATATAGTACCGAAAAAAATCAACTTGTCTTTTCTTTCTTTTTTATTAACCAAACTATTAAGATTACGCTGCCTCCCAAAAAGCTCATTGAAGAAATTACTCCTCCTGTTTGTGGCAGACTCTTCTGAATATCTATTTCTGATGGTTGACTATCTAATTCATTTTGTTCAGAACTTACTGTCTCTTCTCTCTGATAAAATTGTACCCCCGCTTGATTCTCATAAGTAGATGCTTCTACGCTTGGCAAAGAATTTGAATAATTCATATAAAGAGAAATTATACTGAAAAAGAGTACGATTAGTATTTTCTTCATTCGCTTCCTCCCAACGTAGGATCACCCACTAGTTCCCAAGTGATCACTGAGCGATACGTCCCATCATCCACTGGCGTATTCGCCGGCAATCTCAATTGAACGCCTGTCAAAGATCCATTCATTACTTCCCCAATTTGAATCTCTGTTGTACCGTGTTCTCCTTCATATAATTCATTGGGATTGCTCATTGCCCCAACTAACTTCGGAGTGTGGCTCAATACAATGTCTTTTGACGGAACCGTTAACCCCGTATGGACCGTTTCTTGGACACTTAAATCTTTGAGTATCATCGTTGCCCCAGTCAACACTTGCTTTTCTGAATTCACAAATGGACTAGCAGAAACAAAAATGGACCATTGCGTAGTATTGCTGTAATCATCAATCGTAATGGTTGGTGCGTGTTCACCCTTGGCCGCTACCTCTTGATGGCGGCTTGATTGCTCAATGATTCCAAAATTAAAATTTCCATTCGTTACATTAGCCAGCTCCAACCGACCTGGTTCAACCGTAAAAGGCACTTCATAATCACGTAGAATAAATTTCCCAGTACTCAAACGTTCTTCAACACGAATAATTCCGACTACTTGTCCGATTTTGGATGTATCGGGATATTCTTGAAAACCGCTAATCGAGACATGACTGGTGTCAGAAAGATCTAAATATTTTGATATGTTTGCCTCCAATTCTTTTTCAGACATTCCTAACTGAATAGTGGTAGGATTTGGGTGTGCTCGATCAAATGTCAATAGGCTGTATCCATTACTTGTCAATTCAAAATATGCACGATTATTCAAGCTATTTACTCTTTCAGATTCAGAATGGGGGGCGTCATATTTTCTGAGTCGTGTAGGTTCACGATGATAGACTTCGACAATATCGCCAACTTTAGCATTTGTCTCCCCAAAACCGTTCCCAAAGTCAGAAACAGCTGAAGCAATCGTTTGAGTTCCTCTTACATCATACGAATAGGTCAACGTATCAGTGCCTATGACACGCCGCGTGTTATCACCTAAATCATGTATGCTAAAGTTATAATAAATACCAGAAAAATTGTTGTGTACATTTCCTGTCGTGCTTGTCGTTCCTCTTCGAGCAGTGATAATTCCAATGTCGGAATGCCAAGTGTAGATCCCAGCACTATAGTCATTAAACCCACTGAATCTTATGGCGTTTCCGAAAGTAACTGTAATTGGTATCTCGAGTATTAATTGTTGACTAGTTCTGTTATGGTTTAATACTACAGAAGCACTGGTTGTTGTTCCGACAATACTCGTATCTGGAGATTTATTTATATTAAGGGTATACTCATCACTTGATAACAAGCCTCCATTAAGCGAAACATTGGTTATGGCCTGGGTAAGCTGACTTTCCGTCAATCGACCACCTAAATCAATTGTTTGAGGCACAACTTCTGCTGTCAATGCACTCTTCGCATAAACATAGGTCACTTCGATGACTCTTCCTAAAATATAGTTTCCAGAAGCTTCACCTCTGATTTCTAGAAGATAAAATTCGTCCAAATTTAAAGCCTCTGTTGTATATTCCGCCCCTGGCATCCCAAGATTTGACTCAGCATCACCTATCTCCTTTCCAGACTCATCAATATGAGTTACATTGAGTATTCCCCCCAAGGCCATTAAACGTGTACTGGATGTCACATCCGGTTCTCTTCTAACCGTATCGCCACGCATATTTACGACAAATATTCCGAAAGTAAGTTCCCCAAAATCGAAATATCCTCCTAAACCGTCAAAGATAATATCTACAGGCGCATGTTTATTAACAAAACCAAAAATTTCAAGAGTAATCCAACCATTTCCTGGAGAACTATCTGCTCTCGTTCGAAAATCTACATAATCAGACCTAATGTCCGTAAAAAAGGCAGCACTGATATCATTTCCATGCGCATCAACCGCTCGAACACTAAATCTTGAAAACTGATTACTGATTCCATAAACACGTGCCACATTGTACGCTCCGGGATTCACTCCGTTAAACGCAGTCGTAAGTTCCATATTAATAGTAGCGATTAGAATTGGTTCATCTATGTGCCAATCACTTATTGTGCTAGTGACAATGCTAGTTAATCTTTGATTTCTTTGCAATTGATCTTCAATAACTCCCTCGACAGTATCTTCAATTGATGACTCTTCCAGATTTTTTGCACTTGTTTGATCAGAGGATCCATCTGATTCTGTCTCCGATTCTTCTCCCTGCTGCTCCTGATTATTACTAGTTTCTTGGATCTCTTCTTCGTAATCAGATTCACTCGTAGACTCTTCGATCACAGTGGCCACAACGATCGCGGGAAATAAAAAATGAGTTGATAGAACTAGGCTCAACACAAAAACAAGTAAGACTTTTTTCATTGGACTATCCCTTTCTCTTTGGTTTCTGTACTGGAGAATAGGGGACATCCCCTTATTCTCCAGATGCGTTTGTTGGATCCGCGACCAACTCCCAAACTAGTGCAGTTGAGTAAGCCGTATCATTTTTTGTGGTATTGGCTGGAATACGTAAGACAACGCCATCAGTCTGTCCTTCTGCATTCGCATTCCCCAGAGCTAGTGTCCATGCACCGGCACCCTGTGAAGCATTGGCGGTTGCCAAAGTTTGTGCGGCTTCTCCTAATACAATCTCGTTTTGATTCGCAATGGGCGTAGCTGATGTGGGATTCACATAACGCAGACCACTCAAGGTGATCGTTGCTCCTTGCAGCTCATGTCCGCTTGCATCACTCAATTGTTTAGGCTGTGAAACTTGCAGCTCCCAGCCTAATCGATCACTCCCACGACGATCTTCTGTTGCGACAAATGGTACCCGTCCTTCTTCTGATGTACCAGAAAATATATGGTCCAATCGTGCCTCTTGAACGATTTCACTTGAAATATTCGGAATCTTACCAAAATCAAAGTTTGAAACATAATTAATTCTTAGTCGGCCTGGGTGGGGGTTAACTGGTACTTCAGGATCTACTTCTTCTCCTGGATTTTCTGGATCTGGAATCACCGGATTAGATGAATCATTTTCTAAAATAATCACCGTTCCCTCTGTCCTTGCGTTCGTCGCATCCTCATACTCTACTTCTGCTGCCTGACTAATTAATGTACCTAGTCCCATACTTCCCGCTAAAAGTGCTGCTGCTATTGTGATTGTTGTTTTCTTCATTGTTCATCCTCCAATTTTTTTGTTTTTTCTTTGTTTTGTTCGTACGTGTTGCTTTCTTATTCTCCTTTATTCTCAATTGATTTAGTATTTTTCCCCTTCCGGTTTCAGCTGGATGAACACTATAAACCAGCATTTTTTTAGAGCGATTCAGCCTTCTTTCTCCCATTAATTCTAATCCATCTGCCAATAATCAGGAGAATAAGAAGTCCAATTCCCCCTAAAATCAGATAAGATAGATAAGGCGTCCTCTCATCAATATTCACTGCACTTTGGTTTAACTGGCGGGCTTCTGACGCGGCAATCGTGAAATTTTCTTCAAAATGATACTCCTTCCCATCTGCTTTTACCCTCATTTTAAGAACATAGTCCCCAGCCTTTATGGGTCGTTCCCCCGTTGGTATACCAAAATTAAAATTAGAATTGGGCGCCATGCGAAGATCGTAGACATCGTACGTATAAATCGCTGCTTTCCCCCCTTTTTCAGTCACAGTAGATTCAACACTCATATTGCGAACAATCGATGCTGCACTATTTTGAATGTTAGCTTCAATAAAGTTTCGATAATTTCTTTGTCCTGTTGTAATGTCTTTTAAATGCAAGTCATTTTCAACTGTTTCCCCGTCTTTTTTGTTTAACAAAATACCAACGGTGTACGCAACTTCATGAACTACTGTTTGTTCGCTTATATTTTTAACTTCTTCCATAAACCGAATCCCTCCGAGAATGTCTCCCGCCCAGTCTTCTTCTGGGAATAAAACTACTACTTTCATGGTGACAAAACCTAACGCTGGAATCGTACGTTTTGCTTCGTCAATCTTGACCAATTGATCCATTCGATGCGTTAATGAATCATCGTACGTGTCTTCTGCCAAATAACCAGGGATACCATTTTCATTGGTGGAAGCGGGATTCACCGCAGCTTTTACCGTAATTGCTACATCAGACGCATTATAAATCCTAATAGAAACTTCACGTTTTTCTCCCGGCTGACCGTCGAAATGGTAATAGCCTTGCGCATTTACATTTCCATCCTCATCTAACGTTTGAATCGAAAAATTATTCACCTCATCTGCATAGCCTGTTTGATAAAAAAAACCAAGACTTAGGATTACCGTAAATAGAATCCATCGGATTGCGTGTTTCTTTCGTTCTTTCTTTGTTTTCAATATAATTTCCTCATTTCATAAAAGTGAGATAGTTCATTATTAAATATTTAATTCACAAATTAATATACGGGTTAAACCAGGTTTAAGGTCAATGCCTTTTTTTCAAAAAAAAACTACAAAATAAAAAAAAATTCAAAAACAGACTTGTAAATGCTGATTTATTAGGCGTTTTCCGGAAAATAAATTAAAATGATCTTTCTTAATTTTTATAAATTAGCATTTATAATAATCAACAGTCTTATTATTTCCTTTCCCACTTGAAATATATTGAACAATTGATTTAATAAACTCAGCTCTATAGAATCCTTCTCTCTTAACACGTACAATGTACTTTCTGATTGCTTTCAATATCAACTTCTAGCAATCCGTCAAAAATAATCTGAGCGCTCGCCACTTTTTTTCTAGAGGAGCTTTTTGATTTACCGATAGGTTGAATGATAATCCCATCTTTCATTACGTTTGTTGAATTTTGTTCAAAAAACAATACAAAATACGCAACGGTAGTTACGTATTGTTACATATGTTCTTTCCGCAACAATTAAAGTGTCTCTATTTCTATAAACTTTCTTTTTAAATGAACAATATTTTGTATATCAATAGACACAAAACGAAAGCTACGTGCTTCAATTGTCATAAAAAAAGAGGGTCCAGAAACTAGTCATTTTCTGAACACTCTTTTAATAGTTTCATAATGCACATTCCATTATCCGAAATTTATTTTTGCGCAACATATTTAGCTGCCAATAATGATTTGTATATTTCATTCGGCAAAAAATCCATGGAGTATACTCTACTGTTCTCTGAAATAATACCTTTTTGATCTAGTTATTGAATTACTTAAGGAGTTATGAAATAAGTAACTAAAAAGGATCAAAACCTTTTAAGTTTCTGTTCACTTTTGATGAGCTGTTCTAATACTCACAAATCTGATTTTTAAGTGAATAATGAGTTGTATCTGATTCTATAGATACAAAAATAAGCTACTCGTTCAGAAAATAAACGAGTAGCCTTGAACTGCCAAAATCTCTAAGGTGTAAATTCTTTAATTTTGTAAAAAATGATTATTGATACAAGAGAATTTCCTTAACAATTTTGATTGAATCTACCATAAAAAACGATCTTCCTACTTAAGTACATAAAAAAGGTATCTAGAGAGGATTCATTTTCTAGATACCTTTCTTTATAAATAGTTCCCAGCGAAAGGAAACATTGCTCCTAAAATATAAGCGTATGTTCACTCGTTTTTCTATTATACACTCAAAAAATTATTCAAGCAGCACGACTATTGCAGGGAAAACCGAATCTATCTTAGAGATTCTATGCTATTTTGCTTTGTTTGCTTCATCGACAGCTTGTTGCGCTTTTTCCTTACTTCCATTGCTGTCATTAGCTTTACTAATTGCGGCTTGCAGTTCACTGTCCACTTGACTCAACGCATCATTGGTATTATCGACGTCTATGGAGCTATCGCTTAAACCGGCGTCCGCAGCAACTGCGTTCGCATAATCTTTTAGCTTCGTATTTGCAGATTCTAAATCTTTTGCATATTGCGCTACCTTATTAACATTGGCGTTCGCACCACTTACAGCAGCAGAAGCTTCACTATTTTGGGCTTGCACGTTTTCGATTGTTTCATTGGCCGCTTGTAAATCACTTTCCGCTTTTGCTTTTGCTGCTTCAGCTTCCGCTTTTTCTTGGACTAGTTGTGCTATTTGGGCTTTTTGACCTTTAATCTCTATCCCCAAAGCGCTTAAAACTTGTGCAATTCTTATGGAATCATCTTTTGTCCCCAAAAAATGAAACGTCGTTGCAATCGCTGCATAGGCGCCCACACTAAATGAAAAGATCATTCCCAGTGCAGCAAGAGCTAGGACACACCCTTTCTTATGCTCTTCAATATACCTTCCGATTCTTGTTTGTTTCCTTCTTTCTCTCATACTCTTCTTCCCTCTCTCATTTTAATTATTTATACTTCTATCTTTCGATAGTTTTTTATATTGTTTGCTAACTTAGACGATGATAGTCGCTACTCACTCTCTCATTACCCTTTGTTGAAAAGCAACGAAAATAAACTCAGTTACAAATCGACTCCATCCCATCCATAATTGAAAAATGGCCAATGTCAATGTCCTAGATTTGATTACAAAGTAAATCATCAGAAAACCAGTTCTGCCGGAACACTATTGTGACATTAAGCACAATGTATAGTTTATCAAACCTCGTTTGTTCGAATCATTTTGGTCTGGTATTTCGGACTTTCCAGATTTGCTGAATTCCACTTTCCTTTTATAAACCTATGAAAATAAGCAATAAAAAAAAGAGTTCAAAAACGTTTTAGTTTTTTGAACCTTTGCTTCTGTAATCCCCTATACTTTTTGAACTATATTTACACAAAGCGCCTATCTATGAGTCACCTTGCATGGCGCTGTCTTAAACATTATATTTAGTAGCTTCTAACTTCAACATAGATTTAATACACTGGAATCAGCATGTTACTCCAACAATAACGAGAACATTTTTGATAAAGGTGCTTGATCAAGTTCAACCATGATGTCTAGCATTCTTGTTGCCATTGTTCTTCCCTGCTCCTCATTGACTGTCCTCATAATCAGTAATCCTTCAAAAAATTTGTACAGCGTTCTCGAAAAAAAGTCTTGGAAACTGGTGGATAACAACCCCAATTGGGTAAGTAAAACTTCTGCAAACTCATACTGATTTTTTACAAATGTATATTCAATAATATTAATCAGGAGACCACAATATACTTCTCTGCCTTTCTCAAATTGAATATAATACTCCAGCAGTTTAGAAACTCTTTTAAAAAAGATAAATATAAATTCGTGATCTAAAAAATCTAGTGTATTGGCAAATAAATGTATTTCTTGAAGCGTCCAGCTTTCAATCCCCATTAAATAGGACAAAATCAGTTGCTTATCTTCTTCTAAAACGACAGCGGTATTGTATACTCCATAAACTTCTAAATGCTGTAAAATTCTTATTCTCGAGCGTACCTCAGCCACTCTGATCGCATTTATTTGTCCTGATTTTCTTTCTAGTTCTTTTAAAAGTAACGCTAATCCTTTTATGTCTTGCTTATTAGATAGGTTGGCGTAATGAGAAGTGTAATGATTTTGTTCATTTAATTTATAGCCATTGGCAATAAACAAGAACTCGCTAATATCCATAGACAAGTTTTCTAATATCTTAATAAGGACATCAGAAGATATATTATGTTTCCCTTTCTCAAATTCAATCGCATATGATTTTGAGATAATATTTCTATAGACTTCTTTTTGACTAAATCCTTTTTTTAGCCGTATTTCTCTAATCGTTTCTCCAAACATGCATTATCCCTCTCTAAAAACGTGATACATTTCTAAATAAAACTGAGTAATACTAAAGTGCATATCATAAAAAACCATTTCATAAATTATTCTCCTTTTCTATTTTTGATGTTCTATGGCACCTAAAGATTATGCTTTCACTGAGAATCTAGACAAAGACTGATCACAATAGCTTCAGTCTTTGCCTATTTTGATTTCTATACAGTTTCTGCGTACCCGGCAGATGACGTTTGGAGAAAATTATTATCCAAATCAATTAATTAAATTGATTAGTTCTTTGTTTTCTTCACTCTTATGCTAACTACACCTAGGACACTTATAACTAAAAAACCTACAGCTTGTAAAATATTGGAAAATAGCGTACTTTCACCAGTCTTTGGGAAAGTATGACCGTTGTTTTTAGATAAAATATTAGAAAAAGCAGTGTCTTTTTTGATAGCTCTCATGGGAACGCTTTTTTTAGCTGAACTTAAAAACCTAACAGGTTTCGCTACAACATCCGTTTTTGTCTTTTCTTTTGATGTTGATCCATTTGTTCGGTTCGATCCTTTTCCACTAGTTTCGGCTATCCTTGTATCTTCTTCGGACTTTGTTGCTTCTGTTGTGGTTGGTACGGCTCCTTTTTTAATCGTTGTCGTTCCTAATGTCGGATCTTTTGTTGTTGGTTGTTCTACAGTTGCTTCAACGGTCATTCCCGTTTGACTTTCTATTGTTGATTCATTTGTTTGGTTTGATCTTGTCTTTGTGGTACCAGCCATTCTTGTATCTTCTTCGGGCTGTGTTGCTTCTGTTGTGGTTGGTACAGCTTCTTTTGTGATCGTTGTCGTTCCTAATGTCGGATCTGTTGTTGTTGGTTGTTCTACAGTTGCTTCAACGGTCATTCCCGTTTGACTTTCTATTGTTGATTCATTTGTTTGGTTTGATCTTGTCTTTGTGGTACCAGCCATTCTTGTATCTTCTTCGGGCTGTGTTGCTTCTGTTGTGGTTGGTACAGCTTCTTTTGTGATCGTTGTCGTTCCTAATGTCGGATCTTTTGTTGTTGGTTGTTCTACAGTTGCTCCAACAGTCATTCCCGTTTGACTTTCTATTGTTGATTCATTTGTTTGGTTTGATCTTGTCTTTGTGGTACCAGCCATTCTTGTATCTTCTTCGGGCTGTGTTGCTTCTGTTGTGGTTGGTACGGCTCCTTTTTTAATCGTTGTTGTTCCTAATGTCGGATCTGTTGTTGTTGGTTGTTCTACAGTTGCTCCAACAGTCATTCCCGTTTGACTTTCTACTGTTGATTCATTTGTTTGGTTTGATTTAGATTCTGTGGTACCTACTGTTGTTAACATTTGTTGGTGTACCGATGTTCCTTCATCTTGTACTTGTATTTGAACTAATTCGTTCGGTTTGTCTGAGTCAGGTTCCTTTAGTTCAGGGTAATATGATGAGCCTTGTATTGATTCTAATGAATCGGAGACGATCTTGCCGTATTCTCTTGTTTCATCATTGAACCAGACATTGCCGTCCTTAGACCATCTATCTCCCTTATCATCAACTGCTCGGCTTTCACTTAAACGTGTAACATGATGACCATTGATTGTATCCGCATGAGCTTCCGCTGCAAACACTAGAATAAATCCCGCAGTTAAAGTAGTAGTTATAACTCTCTTTTTCATTATTTACTCTCCTATAAATTTCTAAATAAATGTTTCAGCTGAGCATCATTGTGATAAAAAACACAACCGAAAACATTTTTAAATTCATTCCTAATTTTCTGAAACTAATCTTGCAGTTTTCATTATAGTCTCCTTTAAATAAAATTTGCATTAGGTCTTATATTTGAGACCATCTTATTGGCCATATTTAAAATATCTTAAATATAGATCTTTTATAAATAATTCTGTTTATGAGTTATCCGTAAAAAGGGTCATAAACTATTAAGTTTCTGACCCAATCAAATAATTATTCAATCAACCATAAAATGATTTTTCAATCTAAAAATGAGTGATTTACGATTCTATGGTCACAAAACAAAATGATTGATCTCAATTATTTTATATAAAAAATGAGTTCAGAAATTAAGCATTTTCTGAACTCTCTTTTACACTTACCAATCACCTATATATTATTATCAAGTTATTACTTTTTAACTTATTTTTTACAACTAAATTTTTATTCATCACCAAGACCAGGATTATCCACTTTAAATTCGTCGTCTCTTATTTATCTTTGTAACTTCAATAATTAGTATCTGAATTGATTCAGCAAATCGATAAAATAATATAAACACAGTTACTTTCATACCAACTTTTGTACTAAACACTTAATTGAAATCTATTGAAAATTAGATTTATTTAAGTGATATTCTTTTAATTTCCTGTTCCAAAGCTCTTTATCTACTCCATCTATTTCTCTAATTACTCTAGCAGGATTGCCACCAACGATAGTATTTCCAGGGACATCTTTCGTTACTACAGATTTTAAGAATCAGGTTGTGATTAATAAAAATTACACTATCCAATCATTCAACTCTTCAAATTTCCCTAATTTATCAAAGTCTTATCTTAAATATCTTTCGTTCTCAAAAACTGTCAATGTGGAATTCGGTATCACTTTCACTAGATTTAAATTTCCTTGTTCAGTCAAAGCGTTGTATCAGTGTAATTGTTTATCCATAGGTGAACAATAAATTATAGCTTCTCTGTTGCAATATTTTTAGATAAATAGTATTCAAAATTTATATCCATAGATAGTAGCATACCGATAAACTCTTCCTTAGGACAATTAAATTCGGATTCTATCCAAGATTTTATCATAGAAAGAAAGCCACTTATATGATAAACACTATACAGATTCATCTTAAAGCCCACAGCATGGTCTCCATATACTTCTTTCCATTCATCTGAAACAGATTTTTCCAAAAAATTGGTTAAATCTGAGAAGAATTTTGTGTCGTAATCGTTTCTAAATACCATTTTACATACTGATTTATTGTTTATAATGTACTCAACAACATGCCTAAAAAATTCTGTCATTCCATTTTTTTGTTTATCCATTATCTCTTTCAAATCTTTCACAACACTATCTTCAATTTGTTCATATAAGTCATATATATCTTTATAGTGACTGTAAAATGTAGCTCTATGAATATCCGATTTGATACACAATTCTTTAACTGTAATTTTCCTCAACTCTTTGCGTATCATGATTTCTGATAAACCTTCTTGTAAAGCTTTCTTAGTTTTTCTAACACGAGGATCTTCATTAGTGCTTTTCATATATACCTCCATTTGTTTACATATATTCGATGGGAATATTCAGCATAAATATTAACGCTAATATAATTATGTATATAAGAAAATACTTTTCACAAGCTTTTTATTCAGTATTGTACACTACATATAAAGATTGTCTATTAAGCGACACTTGTACTACTTATTGAATATTGTATTGAAAAAATCAGTAGATTAAACTTATGACTATAAACATATTTACTACATAATTATGATTAGGAGTGAAGGGCAAAAATGATAGAATATAAAAAAATGGAGAAATCCTACCTTTATCAAGCAGCTAGAATGAATGCTATTAGTTTTTCTGATTACCCTCTTGTGGGTAAAATTCGCAACGAATTTGAAAGTAACGAAGCTTTTATTGATTTTTTGACTGAAGCTCTTAAAGTTTACATCTATGCTCATAGTAAGAAAAATACAGTCTTTTTAGGTTTTGAAAACAATAAAATTAGATCTTTTGCTATCTTAGTTAGTCCTCGTGATAAAAAAGTAAATTTCTTTGATTATATGACATCTGGTGGAGTAAAACTATTAACAATGGCTCCTATAAGCAAAATTTTCTCACTATTACAACTGTTAAGCACCGGGCATAAAGCTGTAAATAGTTTTGCAGGAAAAACGTGGATGCTAGAATCATTGGCTGTAGACTCTTCCCAACGAGGGAAAAACTATGGAAGTAAAATGATCAATGATTGTCTTTTACCATATATAAAAGAAAATAAGCCCCAAAAAAGAACAGAGTATTTCATCACATTTACTAATACTGAACGAAACAGACGATTCTATTCTAAAAATGGTTTCTTTGAATTCGATTCATCGGTAATTAAAGATGGTAATCAAAATATAGGTAACTGGAGTTTTAAAATGGATATCAACTAATTTATCTAATATAAGTTTCTATCGAAAAGCAATCCGGAGTAAATTTGATTTAAAAAACTATATTCTAAGAATTGAAGCTTGCGGCGAGTTTCATATACTCACAAATTACAACCGAATCTTTAAGTGATCTCTATTCAAGTTCATTTATCAATGATCTCCACATATAAGGCATCAAACATGAGTTAATAGCAAGAGCGTGCAGCGTTTAAAAGTAGTCAAAATTAAACTATAAGTATCACATATTCAAATAATGAAATACAAATTCTTTATAAACTTAAACTTTACCCATTTCATTAATTGTTATTGTCTAAAATTATGTTCGTCAATTAAAATAAATGATATCCAGTTAATCAATTAATCAGATTGGCTGACAAAAATAGTGTTACATTGGAGGTCCTTATGTCAGTTTTAGTTTTAGGCGGTGCGGGTTACATTGGTTCAAATGCAGTGGATATGCTTATCAATCAGGGATATGAGGTCGTAGTCGTTGATAATCTTTGTACTGGATTTAAAGAAGCTGTTCATGACAGAGCAAAGTTTTACGAGATAGATATACGAAACAAAAAGTTACTGCGTTCTGTTTTTGAAACTGAAAATATTGACTCTGTGATGTATTTTGCTGCCTTATCTCTAGGTCGTGAATCTGTCGAACAGCCCTTAAAATATTTCAACAATAATGTTTACGGAACACAGATTGTTCTTGAAGTCATGCAGGAATTTAACATAAAATATATTGTCTTCTCTTCGTCTGCTTCAGTCTATGGCAATACAGAAATGAATCCTGTTCATGAATTAATACCTACTGCACCAATAAATCCCTACGGATGCTCTAAAGTAATTATGGAGACAATGATGGACTGGGTTAGCCGATCATCCAACATGACATTTGTTTCTATGCGCTATTTTAATGTCGCTGGGGCTAAAAAGGATTTTACACTTGGTGAAGTGCGTCCTCGTCTGATTCCTATTATTCTAGAAGTGGCTCAGAGAAGGCAAGAAAAGATAACCATTTTTGGGAACACTTATACTACTCATGACGGTACCTGTGTACGTGACTACATTCATGTCTTAGATTTAGTTGAAGCACACATATTAGCCTTGGAATATTTAAAATGTGGTGGTGCGAGTGAAATTTTTAATCTAGGATCCTCGAAAGGTTACTCTAATATAGAAGTGATAAATGCAGCTGAAAAAGTTACAGGGAAAAAAATCCCAGTTGAAATCGTTACGAGTGTCGTTGGAGATGCTTCTTCTTTAATAGCTTCAAACAAAAAAATTAAAACTATTCTTGAATGGGAGCCTAAGTATAGTGGAATTGAGGAAATTATTTCTGATTCTTGGGGATGGCAAAAAAAATACCCAGATGGTTACTCGAATTGATTAGTTAAATAACCTGTTCTTTGACATTTAGTGTTGGTAGAACCAGAAAAATGGTCACATTCATCTCAGCGTGAATGTGACCATTTTCTATTTTCAACATGTGTTCTATCTTTAAAATATATTTATTTTATCACTTTTGAAAGTTATAAAAAAAGATAAGGTAATAATATAAACTAAAAATAAAGGGAAATCATTAATCTTAATTTAAACATCTAAGTTGATTATACTCAGAATCAACCAACGAAATTATTGTGAATATTTTAGAATAATAAGATATTATATATACGGTTATTGAAGTCGCTAATACCAGTTGGACTATTATCAATAAAGTATCTGGTTGCAAATTTGATAAAATGAAAAGGATCTTTTTGGGGAAAAATTTTATAACAGTTTTAGAAACAGGCACCATAGTAATGCAATATAACTTAATTTTTAGAAATATGAGAATAAGAATAATTAAAAGCCCGTATCCCCGAAATAAATTATTTTTAAATCGAGTATTTCTAATTTTAAACACTGCAGAGGTTGCTCTTTCTAGATATGATGAGAAGTAAATTATACCCAGATCCTCAACTTTAAATTTTGTGATAAATTTAAAGTAAATATGTTTAGAAATAAACTTAGTAACAGGTTTTAACATCAATATCGTCTCAAAAAAAATATATGTCGTGACTATTGATTTCAGTTTAAACGTTTTATTAATTAGTATATATATGAAGAAAACTACAATAACTAAAAAGAAATAAATGTATTGCTTTGCTATAGTACTCTCTTTAGAAATATAACTTTGTACTTCAGTAACGTAACTGCTTCTTTGCCTAAAAAAAGCTTTGACACTTTATTAGCTATTTTCTCTCACCTCGAATCTTTCTTTTCTATTTTAAATTAACTAATCTTATTACATTCGTATTCTCAATTTCTATATGGTATCGAAAAAAAGATATAAATGTTAAGTTTCTGACCCTCTTTTCTTGTTCTATAAAAAAAAACCGAGAGGAAAGATCCTCTTCGGCTTCTGATAATAATTTTACTTTTGGTTAGACGCAAAATTCCCCATAGAAATGGACACTCTATTCCAACTATTGATTTGAGTAATTAATAATACTAGATCAACATATTCTTTTTCATCATAGTAATCGCGTACACGAGCATACAAGTCTTCAGGAACTTTTAAATCTGAAATTAATGTTATAGCTTCTGTAAGCTCCAAAGCGACCTTTTCTGCATCCGTATAAAAATTACACTCTCTCCAAGCACTTATACAGTAGATTCTTTGTTCTGTTTCCCCTAATTTTCGAGCATCGCTGCTATGGAGGTTTAGACAAAAAGCACAGCCATTGATTTGAGAAGCACGAATTTTAATAAGCTCTCGTAGATTTTTATCAATCTCTGTTTTACTTAAGTATTTTTCCACTTCCAACAAGTGTTTCATTCCATCAGGTGCTGTTTTATAATAATCAATTCTTTGTTTCATTTCACTTTCTTCCTTCCTATTGACGAAATCAACCAATTAATTTCTATAAAGTAAATATGATAATTTGTCTTACAATGATATTTAAAAAATTACAAACTATTAGAGGGTGATAAATTTTTCGATCGCACGTAATACGCCATCTTCGTCATTTGATTTAGTAATGAAGTCTGCTTGTATTTTGACTTCCTCAAAAGCATTTTTCATTGCAACACTGATACCTGCTTGAGAAAATAGTTCGATATCATTAAACCCATCACCAAATGCAATCGTCTCAGATTTATCGATGTTCAAAATCGATTGAAGTTGGGCAACTGTTGTTCCTTTATGAACATTTAAGTTCGAAATATCGATCCATGCTGCTTCTGAAGCAACAACCCTGTACATGCAGCAAACGTGATGTACATTCTCTTCATATCTTGATGAATCTTTTTAAAATATTCTTGATTGAACTTACTATCACTATTCAAAAAAGTTCCATCCATATCACTAATAATCAATTTTATCATTACTATTCCTCAATCTCAGTAGTAGATTTGTGAACTAGATCAGTTAGGTCTATACAAAAAGATCCCACTCATAATTCAGCATTTGTTTAGCCTCCATCATAATTTCTGACTCAGACAACAATGCTGTTCCTTGTGCTCTAACAATCCCAAGTCTAGAGAACCCCATGATTTCCTCAAACATCTGCTTGAGATAATTGTATGAGAAGTCCATTTTAGAATATCGGTCATCATTTGTGTAAATACTACCGCTTGCTTGCAGGAAAAGTATCTTATAATCATCGACCATTAAACCAACAGATCCTGTTTCGGTATATTTAAATGTCTCACGAGCAATCAAGATATTATCCATATAGTCTTTCAAACGAGACGTCACATTGAAATTATGAAGGGGGGACACAATCACGATTCTATGATGATCTTTAAATTGTTGTAACAGAGTCGTAGAAGTCTCATCAATTTTCATTTCATCTTGCGTTAAGCTCTCTCCAACTCGTTTTTTCTCCCAAATTGCTAATAATTGACCTTGCTCAACTCTTGGAATGTCCATATCATAAAGGTTGATAGTAGTGATTTGGTTTGGATCAAATTGCTCATGAAACTTACCTAAAAATAAATCTTGTAGCTTACTTGAATAAGTTGTTTTTTTGTTGAATTCAGGGTGGGAATTAATTAGTAACGTTTTCATGTTAATACCTCTTTTCTTTTGATATACTTACTATACTATGAAAAGGTGTCAGAACATGATACCGTTTAAGGAGAGATTATGAAAAAGTCAGAGCGACTAAATAAAGAATTGATTTTTTTAAAGAACAAAAATTTTTTCAACTTAAAAGATCTTATGGAAGAATTTAATATTTCTAAAAGTACTGCTTTACGTGACATTGAATCTTTAGAAGAAATGGGGCTTGCTTTGTATTCCGATTATGGGAGAAGCGGCGGATATCAATTAATGGATCAGTCACTATTAACGCCTATTTATTTTGATCAAAATGAAATTTTCGCGATTTTTTTTGCCTTAAAAGCACTAGAACTGCTTTCTAGCACTCCTTTTGATAAATCATATACACATATCCAATCAAAACTCATGGTTACTTTAACAAGCAAGCAGCAAAAAGAGATAGAAACACTTTTAACTGTTGTAAAGTACTACAATACAGCGCCATTAAAAACACAAACAAATCTAGCCAAAATACTTGATTCTATCTTAAATGAAAAAGCGATAAAAGTGACCTATGCCCAGTTTGAAGAAATTGAAACAATACTGCAAAGTAATGAACTTTTCTATCGAAACGGGATTTGGTTTTTTAGTGCCTACGATTTTACGACCCACCATTGGGGGACTTACCGAAGCGATTGTGTTGTAGCGAGTGAGATCTTAGAAGAATTTGATCAGTCGTTTTCTATTGAAGAACTAAACCAAATTCAAAAAAAATATGAACAAAATTTTCATGATATACCTTTTCGTTGTCGATTAACGGCATTTGGTAAAGAAATCTTTCATAAACACAACTATCCTAACATGTCCTTAGAGATCAAGGATGGCATTTCTTACATCGTTGGCGGATATAATCAAAAAGAACTTCCTTATATGACTCATTATCTATTACGCTTTGGTAATAGTATAACAGTCGAATATCCTGAAGAGTTAAAGGACAGCTATTTGAAAGAGCTTCAATTGATATTGAAAAAATATTTAAAATGAGAATGATTCAAACGCTCTCAAACTTATTTTAAACTAAAAAAGTATCTTGACCGATATGGGTTAAGATACTTTTTCCTATGTAATCACAAGCATTGTAATTTTGATATAAGATTGATAACTAAAAACTCTTAAGTTTCTGACCCCGTTAAGAATTTGTCCAAATACTTATAAAAATGATTTTCAAATGAACAATCATTTAATTTAAAAGTTTAAGGACATAAAAATAAAAAGCTTTACTGCAATTATGGTATCTAAAAAGAGTGCTCAAAAAATAGTTATTTTCTGAACACTCTTTTAAATAGATTCCTAAACACCTTGATGATTTAATCATTTGGATATTATTAACAGATAAACCGCATAATTTGCTGCACTTTTCAACGCACCCCACCATATTCTTCAAATAATTTAGTCATCATCCATTGTATCTCACTCTTGGTCTGACTTTAATCTCTCACATATTAGGTTGCAGTTTCATTGGTAAATTCAATGATTAAATAATGATGATAACATTTTAGACTATATTATGCTATTTAGCAGTTCACCCATAGTGGCTACAATATACATTTCCTCTGTTTCAAAAATAATATTGTTTTTACTAGAATAAACATTATATATCTCGTGTCCTACTTTTTCACTAATATCTATTTTTTTAATATAGCACATAGTTTTATCAAATAAGTAAATGGAATCTTCTGCAAAAACGCAAATATAATCATTAAATTGTCGAAGCTCAAATATGGTAGCGTCACACCTAATTTCTTTTACTTCAGTTAAATGGCTATACAAATTACATTTAATCATTATTTGTGTTTCTGCATCAGTATATGCGATTAAAAAGATATCACCATTAGCGGATATTGTAGATATAGCCCCTAGATCAATGAATGTCGAAGTTAAATGATGAGGGAGTACCGCATTAAATCTATTTAAATCTATATTGAATTCTACTAATCCATAGTGAGCCCAATCGTTTTCTGCGGATAGTATTCCTTCTTCATTATACGCAACTAATACTCCGCTTGGAGATGGCACTATATTTAGTATTCCATTTCCTAATACAGTAATAGAATTATTTATAAAGATAGCCTCTTCATCATCCATCGAAAAAAATAGGTACCATTCATTTTTATACATCATAATTTCATGAATCTTAATTTCCTTTTGTTCGAACAGTTCATTCTCAAAAGTATGAATTATTTTATCTTCTTCAAAAATTTTAATAGTAGCTTTTTCTTTTGAAAATATACATAAATTGTTTTCTGTGGGTGTAGTTAAGATTGTTAGGTTATCTTTTAATGGTAATTCTCTCATCATATGCACCTGCACTTTTTTTCGTCGTTGATGATAGCTCTAAGATCTGTGACCGTCCCGCGTTCTTTTAACTAATCGGAAAACATAAAGAAACTCAACAATCCATATTATAACAATTCGAGTAATTTTTACAGCAACGAAAAATCCTACCCAAGTAGTGATTGTTACCGGAATTTATCCATATGAAACAAATTTGTTCAATGGATTACTGTCCAAGTGGGCATGCACATTATAGATTCTCTAAATCGAGATTTAGTTAGATAAAAATTCCGTGAGTTAAGTAGGTCATAAAATAATTTTGTACGCCATATTTTTTGAAGATACGTTAAATAAATTAGTTTTAAAATGAAATCTGTAACCTTTAAAATCTAAAGCAGGTTCATCTAGCAGATTATCGCTTCTAAATGAAAAATTATAATTAAAATCTAGTACTCCTTGAAATTTGAGGACGACCTTGGAAGATGTTTCTAGAGAATTTAATAACAATAATAGACTTGCGTTTTCATATATATCACTTTCCATACCTTCTTCACCGGTTAACATACTAATACTAGCATAGGATAGCGATCCATCTAAATTTAGTATCATACCTGAGTAAAACTCCATTTTTTCAACAAATGAATCATGAAAATTCCCATACTTTTCATTCAAATATCCTACTTCATCCGAATTATTTACATAACTCCACAATTCACATCATCTCCTTTTATTAAATTTCCTATTATATCGTGGGTACTTTTGGCCATTTCCATTTCTATTCTTCCAGCTGTGCTTGTGTGGAACATGGGGATGTCGTTTAGCATTACCGTGATTACTGTAATCGATATCAACACGTGGCTTCCCTTTTTTATCATAAATCCTTTTTTGGTGTGTTCTACCATTTTTTTGTTGAGTTTTTGTTTTAGCTTTCCCTCTATATCCCTTAGGGCCTTTATAAGAAAGATTTGGTGTAGATTTTTTATTTTTGTTATAAGGTCGTTTTTTCGCCAAATAATAACCTATACCTGCTCCAGCTAACATAGTTACACCAGTAAAAATCACTTTTGCACTTATATAAATCCCTAGACCAGCTACAATCGCAAAATGCCCATTAGGGTCAACATTCATCACCGGATTATTGTCCGCGTAAGTATATCCATTCATGGTCAATGGATCGTCTTCGTCCCCTGGATCAGGATCAAGAGAGGTAAAAACTCCATGTGCCGGATGATAATACCGTGCCATTAAATAATACTGTTGGATTTCAGCATCGTACGTATATCCGGCATAACCATAAGGATTGCTTTTCGCTAGTTCCGTTTTTGCTTCACTGGTTAGAACGTTTCCCCACGCATCGTAAGTGTAACTGGCTACTTGCTGGCCGTTTTCGTCCGTCAATGCAACCACATCACCATGCCCATTGTAATGATAGTATACCGTGTTTTTCCCACTCTTCATAGCTAAGCGAATATTGTCATCAGAGTAGATATAATGACGTAAAACTTGCCCATTCGTATCTGTTTCATACAGCACATCAATGCTATCACCATCATAATGGTAGTTTGTTATCTGTCCATTAACCTTCTTAGACAATCGTCGGTTGTCCTCGTCGTAAGTGTATGTGATAAATGGTTGGTTTTCTCCCTTTTTCGTCACCCCTACCAAGCGATCCGCTTGATCCCAAGCGTAGTTATATTTTTCATCACTTAGACGATTCCCATTTGCATTATAGGTTAGTGCTTGACCATTGAAGCTAATCAACTGGTTTCCGGTATTAAAAGCTGCTTGATGAGTTGTGTTGTTGATAGTTACACTTCCGATTGCACAACCGATTTCCATTTAAAAACTGCTTCAGAAATATTCTGAACTTCCGCTGATTTTACAACTTCAGGCTCACTTGACACATTAAATAAGATTCCACCTATCAAAGCAAGTGAGATCATACAAAGAACAGCGAATGTAATGATTTTTTTCAAATCTATAGTCCAAAAGCATTGAAGTGGTTTCCGCTTTATACAAAGAAAGTCGAAGAGAAATTACCCTCTTCGACTTTTCTGCTTGGAATGAAATTGAAAGGTCATTCAAAACAGCATAATCCATTGGTTGAAAATTAGGCAAATCCGTTTATCTTTCAAGCTTTTCAACACAACCTCAAAAACCTTGATCAGAATAGATACTTGTTAATTTTTTTAATTTCTTTTTTGTTATATATAATCCCGAAACAAATCTCTGTTGAAGATCTAGATTATTGATATTTGATACCCAAATAAAATCATAGTTATTCTGAAAATCTTCTATACTATTTTTTAACTTTTCAGACTTTATACTTAAAAGGAATATATCTTCAAAGACTGTGTCCATATATAGGAATCTATCAAAATTTTCAGAGAATATCATAAAAGGATACATTGTATCATTTGTATAATTCCCCAAGAAATTTTTTAACAATTTTTTATCGAAAAAACACTTTTTACTATATTTAAAGAAGTAATCATCATAATAAACATAAATATTTTCTTCAGTTTTAAAAATCAATTTTAATATCTTATTTCTATCTGCAATTGAAATATTTGAATCACCAAAAAAATTATAAAATTTTTCTTGTTGGAAAAATTTTGAATACATATCTTTTTTTAGATTAAATAATTTATTAAGGTTTTCTCTTATATACTCATAATCTGTCATATTACCACATACGGACTCTAATGATAACGCTACCAACAATCCCTTTTCTAAAATAATTCTTCTTTCCCTGCACTATTCTCTCTCCCTAAACATTATCCTTCTAAATTGAGTGTTAAGCCAGAAGGTCAATTAAATATAATTTAATTGCATATAAATTGTCAATACATTTTTTAACAATGTAAATACAAGACTTTCTACTACGAAAATTGATTATAATAGCATGCTCGAAGAAAGTTTAGTGCTAGTTAGAAAATAATAGCTAAAATTATACTGCAAACAAGCGGATCTGTTTTTGAAGCAATTAAAGCTCTTGAAACGATAAATTATGTCTCCAGACTAAACGTTTGAAGAGTTCTTTAGGAAAAAAGGTCAAAAACTTTTAAGTTTCTGACCCTTTTTTATTCCCTGAATAGTCTACAAAATATGAAATTTTCAACTATTCTTATTTATGGCATTTTTTCTTTCAATTATAAGATTGGAAAAGTATTCGGTTTGCTTTTTGGTCTTTAAAGAGTTTACTGCATGATTAACTAATTTTTCTACAGCCACTTCCCCATACTCTTCTTTTATAAAATTTATAAAAGGAATACTAGGCCTGTAAGCCCGTGCTAATACGTTCTGAGAATATTTAATCTCTTCTACTTTTAAATACCCTTTATTTAATAAGCTTCTTATCACAGCAGCAGTCGTATTTTTGTTTAGTTCTGGAAGTCTTTCTAATAGTTCGTGTTTAGTTAAAGCCTGATTGAATTCATAAAAATAGTAAAGAATTTGATATTCTGATTTGCTTAATTCTAACATGATAGCCCCTTAACTTTTTTTCGATTATTCTCTATTTGTAAAATATAAAAACGACCACTAGCCAATACACATATTTGATAATATCTATTATAATCCATTGTACCTTGCCATTAGTTGCTTGGGTAGAAAAAAACAACTTATACATATGAAGTTAATGACACTGCTGCTGATAAAGATCACTATAGCCAAACAGTTAAGATTACAACGATTAAAAGTGTATATAGAGCTAACATTTATAACCACGCCTACCACTTTTTCATTATAAAAAAACTTTATGTATAATACGATTGCTGAAGCAAGCTATCATCAAATTAACGCTTAAAAAACATTGAATTTGGTAGAGATGAGTAGACTCTATCAAATAGATTTTCTGAAACAGTTGAAAAGAAATTATATTATTTTAAGTATTAAAAGCATATCGTTTTCTACGAATATTTAAATAACTAAGAAGACGATATGCTATTTGAATGACTATACAAAACAATAAGATTTATTTTCTATTTGAGTTTTAAATTCTATGTTCTCTAATTTATTATCCTTTATTCTATAAACTTTATCGCAGAGTTTATTTATATCTTCTTTATTATGACTAGCTATTAATATAGTAGCTCCTTTAGTAGCTATTTTCTTAAATAAAGAACGCATTTTTTCAACACTTTCCTCATCTAAAGCATTCATAGGTTCATCCAATAAAATTACTTCTTGTTTTTCCATAATTGCTTGAGCAATCCCAAGTTTTTTCTTCATTCCTAAAGAGTAATGTTTAACTTTTTCATCTTTTCTATCGATTAGTCCTACTTCTTTTAGTACTTCAAATATATCTGCATCTGATATCTCATTTTTAATACTAGAAAGTAATTTAAGATTTTCAAATCCCGTAATATCTTCTAAAAAAGGTGGTTCCTCTATAAGTACCCCTAATTTATCAGGTAGTGCATTATTTCTCGTTATATTAATACCATTCACAGATATATTTCCTTTATCTGGAATAATAAATCCAGAAATAAGTTTAAATAATACACTTTTTCCAGATCCATTTTCACCAACGATACCAATTATCTCTTTAGCTTGACACTGGAAATATAAATCTTCGAAAATGATATGCTTCTTAAATTTCATACTCACATTGTCTAATTGTATTACACTTTCTATAGTTTTCACTAATATCACTCCACTCCTAATTTCTTCAGATTAAACAAATTTAGATATCCTATGATTAAATTTTGTATACTAAACCATAAAAGATTTGGCACTAATGATTCTTTTTCCAATAAGAATAAATTAGTTCTGTAAACAGTTAAAATTCCTGTGTTAAGAAATAAAAAATGATTTTTTCCAAAAATGAAAAATGAATATATATAAATTATCAGTAGAAAAACAATGATTCCAAACGCTAATGTCTCTTTTCTTAACTGAGCTTTAACCAGAATAAAAATGTTTATAAGACTAAAACTAGTAAGCATATTTAATAGGCAAAATAGCATTGTTTCTTTTGAAATTAATAAGAAAAAAATTTCGGATAGGCTGCTATTGAAAAGCGTAAAAGCAGATAAATAAACCACAAGAATAGTAACTGCTATTCCCCAATATAGTACGGATAGAATTAAAGAAAAGAAAATAGAGTTATAATACAAATTACATCGACTCTTAAGTCTGATAATGGCTAGATACAAATAGGAATTGTTACTAAAACTAGACGCTGCCGAAAATCCATAAACATAGGTTAGATGTAATACTAAAAATCTTATAATTGTTAAAAAAGAAAAATCTTGGTAGGGAATACCGTTAATGATTGACTTATAAATTAAATCTGGTTGATCACCGACATCTATTAATGTAGAAATATAAATAATTAAAATTAATATAATGCTTGATGCGATAAATTTTTTGCCATTTAATTGTGCGAAATAGATTCTTTGAAACCGTAAATTGCTATGCATTTTAATCTCCTAGTTTAGTATTTTTGTATAGTATATATAGAGATGAATAGTTAGCTACTAAAAGGGATAGCCAATACAAAAAACTTATAGAAATTGAAATAAACTGGCCATTTGCTCTTTCAAAATAAATCAAATAATGATTAATAGGCATCATAATTTTAATTAAGCTATTTGTAGGTGATTTAAAAAAGTAAGCTTGCAGCCCAATCATTCCAAATATAATTAAAAAGCTAATTCCTTTCTTTTTTAGTAACACAAACAAAAAATTAAATAAATTCCCAATAGTCAATAAGTATAAAAAGAAAAATAGAAAGGCAAGCCCTGTTTGAAATACGGGAGAATAATTAGTATTTGGTATAGCTTGAAACGTATTTTTAAAAAAAGTAACTAATTCTTGACTCCAACTATTATTAAATCTCAACTCATAGATTCCTAATACTGAACTTATGAAGAAAATCCCAGCCATATAATAAAAAGTAACTTTCAAAACTAAATTGATATCTGAAATAAATAGAAATTTTCTATTAGGTATCCTACTAAGATAAAGATAATTATTAAGGTTAAATGAAAACTGCGAATTTATTATGATTAAATAAAGCAGTGGAAAAGCAAAAATTGTGGAATAAAGATTTTGAAAGTTATAAAGTAACCACATGAAAAAATTTCTAGTTGGTGTTTCCAAAAAAAATTGATAGTAAGAAAAACAAATTATTATTAATAATAAACTTACAAAGAATATAATATGACGATTATTTTTAGATAATCTTATAGCTTCTATTCTTCGAATCATATGTTTAAATTTCCTTTTGCGATTTTTTTATAGCCCACAAAGAAAGTCGATATAAGTAGGAATGCTAACTGCAAAGATACTAAATAGCCATTTGTGGCTGTATTTGAAGTTAAATCAAATGTTGTAACTGGTTCATATTTATCAAATCCCATAAAAGGGAAAATAAAAGATGGTAAAAAATATACGATTAAAGGAAAAAACACACATATATATCGATTTTTAAAGTAGAAAGAAGAAACTAAACCAATGTTGGCATATATAAATCCAAAAATACTGCTATTTACTATAATGACAACAGCATAAAACAATTGATTTTTTGAAAAAATGCTAGAAAATGCTCCTCCTATTACCCCTACATATGCATTAGAATAGTCAGGAAATATTAGTAAATTTATTATTAGTAACAATGTCAATGGGAAGAATAAAGATAGAAAACCAGATAAACCCACACTAATAAATTTTTTAAAGAAATAATCTTCTTTCGATTCTCTAACAAATATTGCTGTAGTCATATTATTCTGAAAATCATTTATAAAAGAATCGGCCATTGGTAAAGCCGCTAACAACGGAGCCAATAAAGGGAGTATTGAGGAAGTGCTTAAACTAAATCCAGAAAAGAAAATAGTTAAACCTTTCTCCATTTCGATAAGCAATATGTTACCAGCTATTCCTATTACAATACTCACAATTGATAAAACTATTGAAAAAACAAATAATTTTGATTTTAGCACTAACTTCAATTCGTAGTGTATATATTTCATTATTAAATCCCCTTTAGCAAAAAATCTGGCGCTATCATATATTTTAATTTACAAATTATTTTTCGTCTGGACTCCAACTTCCTTGAGCAGCAACTTTAACGGTAGTTGTTACAGGAGTTGCAATTCCAAGTGAAGTGTTGCTACCGTTATAAGAAGAACCGCCACCAGAGTAACTAAGTGTAATTCGGTCCCCAGACCCCATATTGTAAGATGGGGTTATATTTGAACTATCCTTTTTTAAACGAATAGAGGTATTGATTCTTTTATTACCACCTATTGCAGAGTTATTATGAACACCTTTCCCTGCAGACTCTTTCTTCAATGAACCAGTAACGATTGCGCCTTGTCTAGGAATCGTTACATCATAGGTTGAAATACTTCTTGCGAAAGAAGGAATTACAAAACCAAAGAAAGATGCGATTATACCAATTGTCAAAACTAGTCTAATTTTTTTCAAAATAATATTCTCCTTTTATTGATAGCGCCATAATTAACTTTATCATTTATATAAACCTATATCAATAATTTTTTAAATTATACAGTCTTTTGACAAACAAATTATAGCTTAAAAATAAAATTAGAAATATTAAATTATTGATTTTTCTTAAAATTATTCCAGTAAAGTTTCAATTTAATCCCACCGATTTATTGTCCAGCTGATACCATGCTTCACCACCACTAGACCATATATCTAATGGTTAAATATTGTATCTCTCACCTTATTTTTTTAAATCATAGAAGTATTAATCAGTAAACAAAATATAGATCTAAGCAATAATTCACTACTCCTCTCTGGATAATCTGCCATCAAATCACATTTTACTATTGATTTCTCATTGGACAAAATTAACCAACGAGCGAAGTTTTCCATCATTTGCAAGTGCTAATAATTTTACGATTTTCTTTTTGGCTTTTTCATCCATTGGATCTCACCTTTTGTCTGATTTTAGTTTACCACGTATTGGATAACGGTTTCACTGATAAGTGATAGCACTTCAATAAAATAGAAAATAAAGTGCAGTCACTTTCTAAGCTCAGGAATCTCAAATCCCGCTTTTTCTTGCTCAAGCAACATATCTAAAGCGATACACATTAATTTCGATTCACTTTTCTTGTACTTGGTGTTCAAGTGCTTCAGTCCCTGCTTCCTCTTTTCATTAAGCGTTACAGGAAGACGTGTGTTTCCTTTTGCAATGGTCATAACTCGCTCTCCTTCATTGAAACGATCAAAGATTTAATCAAAGACGCAGCGAGCGTGTAACCACACTCGCCGCAGCTTTGAACGGACTCTTTTCTACTGATTGTTTTTCATGACTTCCTTTGCTTCTTCTGTAAGGGGAAAGACTTTTGCAACAGCCATGCCACAAGGAATTGCCCCTACAGCTTCCTCACAAATGACACCAGCTTCTATCAGTACATCTTCAATGCCCGTATTTTCAGACCACCCTTTGATTGCGACGAAATCTTGTTTGATTCCGACACTCGTGTTCACCGTAGCCGTAGCAAGCAGCTCTTCTTCAGACTGACCTCTTCTTTTCTTAACCAGTTGAATCGCTACATTGTTATTATCTTCATAGTGATCAAATGTCACAATACATTTTTTCTTATTTAAAACGGCGTTCATAGTTTCTCCTCCTAAAGATAAGGAGTTACAAGGCAAAACCCTGATTATTCAGTGATTTCTTCTTTTAATTGATCCGCAAGTTTTGTAAGCTTTGCAGCGTTATCGAATCGCATTCTTTCTATAGAAGATTTCTTGTGCATCAAATCAGAGACAGTCATTGCTTTGACTTCGGATCTATTCTTGATTTCAGTGATCGAGTGACCGCTTTTAAATAGCAGCCATTCAATTTTTTCTTTATCTGCATACATATTTTTTCCTCCTGAAAGGAGTGTGACAATTAAAGCTTGCCACTACTCGCAATTATGGTATATTTTGAGTAGTAGCGTCCCGTGAAAGGATTTGTTACTGTGCATTTATTCTGTTCCCAGCAGAATAAATGCTTTTTTTGTTCCGTCTATTTTTAATAAAACCCCTCCTTAACCTAAATAAAATAACGGTATACCGTATATTTATTATATCACGGCATACCGTTCTTTTCAAGAACTATCTATAATTTTTTACCTTTCGCTAAAGCGATCAAAAGCCGTCGTATCGTTTATTTCGAAGTGCTTTGCTATGAAATAAATGACTGATACAGTAACCGAATTTCCAGCTTGTTTGTACAGCTGACTATTCGAAGTTTCTTGATCGTATCTGCAGTTATAGTGATCAAGCCCGTTACTGATTATTTCTTCAGCAATCTGCCTACTACCGAATTTCGCTGACAAAAAGGTCCAATCAGGAAACAACTGCAGTCGCCAACATTCAAGTGGTGTTAGTTTCCGGATCTGAAAAACATCGGTTACTACGGCTTGCTGATCACTTGTAACGTGGGTATATTTGCTTGCTGATTTCCCACACGTCCCCAACGTTTTGTAGATTTAGGATAAATGAAATTGATACTATCGGCTGGTAGTACTGCAGTATAGCCTTTTTTCGTGGCTGCTTTCACCAGTATTTTGGGTTTGTGGCCGCCACCACTCATGGTGGTAAGTGTAGGGCATAGCCATCTACGGAATGGATCGCTGCAGCTGATCGATAGGAACCATCGATCGACCCTGCCACGATAATTCCGTGACGATCTTGTGTGGTTAAGATAAACATCGGTGTTTCATTTTCCTTCATTCTACGGCCGTTTTGGCGAATAGTGGCTTTATCTGGCATTAGGATCGGAATCGCAATTTTATTTCCTTCCCCTTTGTTTGTGGTGATCGTAGGACTAAGTCCTGAAGCATCATATACTTGGCCATTCATTCCTCCACCGCTTGGATTGACGTTGCCAACAACGATTTGTTTCGGTGTTTTGTAGTCCGTTGCGGTCAAAGTCCCCATCAGACCATCTGTATATTACGTTCTTTCTCGTGTAAATCGACTTAAATCATTCGCTGCATGTGACGCCAGCTAAATGGATCCTTCCTGATTTTTGATCAACTGATCCTTCTTCTCTTGTGATAGGAAAATCTTTTTGGTACCTGCTCCTCTAAGATGTCCGATAATAAATAAACGCTCTCTGTTTTGGGCGACAAACTCTTTGCTTTTAAACAGTTGCCATTCCACGTCATACCCCAATTCATCCAAGGTTCGGAGGATTGTCTCAAACGTAGCCCCTCGTTCATGGTTGAGAAGTCCTTTGACGTTTTCAAGGTATAAAAGCTTAGGTCGCAAGGTAGATGCTAAGCGTGCATTATCAAAAAAGAGAGTTGCTCTAGTATCTGAAAAACCCTTTCTTTTTCCAGCAAGGCTGAAAGCTTGGCACGGAAATCCTCCCGCGATAATGTTCACACGTCCGATTCCTCGAATAAATTCATCTGAAAATTTTGTGATATCATACATTTCTACCTCCTGTTTTGTGTCAGGAATTGATTGATAACTTTTTCTGGCATGGCCATCGATCTCACAATACCCAACACATCGGTAGCCAGCTTGTTCCATCCCTAAACGAAATCCTTCGATTCCTGAAAAAGATCTAAAAAGGTGCCTTTATTTTCTGTTGTACCATTTTCCATTGTTCACTCAGTTTCTTCATGCGCATGAAAGGTATTTCAAGTACCTGATGGATTAAGAATACCGAGAAAATGGATGGTTAAATTGCGGAAAAATGGTGGTACTTAGACCTTTTTAAAGAAAGAAAAGCGATCTTTTTTGCCCTCCACCTTCCAGCTGCTCCCCACCACTTAGGAGGACAAAAAATAGACGTGCAAAGCACGTCTGTAGCGTCAATGATTGATATCTTACTGAAATCTTGCTATAATTACTGTGTAAAGAGGAGTTGCGTCAACAACTCCCCTACAGCACCGTTTAAGACGGTGGCAAGTTTTATATTATTTTAGTAATCAGTCAACTCGCCAAAGTTTAGTGACTGGTTACTTTTTTTGTCGTTTTTTGCTGCAGTTAGGATGCCAAAGATAATCGTTGCGATTAAAGAACCGAAACTAATCATTAGCCCTAATGCTTCAGCTACAGACAAAAGGCTTCTCCTTTCTAAAGAGTTAGCACTTACTTTCATAAGCACCACCACCTTTCAAAAGATAGCCACCGTCACAAACTTTACTGTCCTACTATTATACCAAAAATCCACGTTAAAAACCGATAGTTATCAAGGTTTTTAGCGTTTTTTCATGCGATAAGAACGGTCTAAGTAAAGGGATTTTTTTCTAGTTTCATTGGTTAAAGGAACCATCCATTCGTCTTGTCCCGCATTGAAAGATCCCTTTTATTTCAACATCCGAAGAACACGCACCTGCACCATTTTTCTCTGACCTTACCTCAAGAAATCCCCACTCCTCACCTTTCCTCCTCCCAAGACAGCTCATCCAAGATCCTAATCAACTTTTGAACCTCTTGATTCAACATCGCACTCTTTAAATAGGCATATTGAATATAAAAAATTTCCTTATCTTCAGGGACTAGCGGTATTTTCACTAAGCCTTCCATTTCTTGAAACACAGGAAATTCCGTCATCAAGGTAATGCCGATATTGGAACTGACCAGCTGGCCAATCGTCTGAACGTCTGAAAAATAAAAGGGGACTTCCGGCTTCTTCTTTGATTTCTCACTTAAATTCTGAAAGGCGCGCATGTGGGTATAGCCTTTTTCCAATAGGATAAAGGGATATTCGGCAGCTTCTTCAAATGAGATTTCCTTTTTCTTAGCTAATGGATTTTCTTTTGACACAAAAATAAAAAACTCTTGCTGATGCAATAATTTCACCTGCAGATTCGGGTGGACGAGGGGATTGACACTGCCCAGCAAGCTAAAATCGATTTTTCCTGACAATAGTTTTGAAAGCAATTCATTGGATCCCCCAGATACCAAGTGAAATTTCGAAATAAAGCGGATGATCTCTTTTTCATCTAAGAGTTTTGAAAAGACTTTGGAACGAATGATCGGTGGCAGGCCGATGTGGGTGCGGTTGTTTTTGGCATGGTCGATGGCTCTGTCTAAGGTCACAAATTCATCTAAGATATATTGCGCATGAGCCTTCAAAATTTCCCCTTCCGTGGTCAATGAGATGGAGCGATGTGAGGCTTCTCGCACGATCAAATCACAGCCATAATGCTCTTCCAAGCGTTTGACAGCGTAGCTGACGGTTGGTTGACTGACCGCAAATTTATGCGCCACTTGGGTAAAAGAAAGCATCTCTGCCAAAGCGTTAAAGTATTCTAAATCTCGTATATTCATCGTCTGATTCCTCCCTTAACCGGTTTAAACTAGCAGCGGTTTTGTTATAAATAATTTTTATTATACCACCGATAGTTGACTATAATTCTGTCCGAGGATTAAAGTAGCTAATGGAAATGAACGAGTACTCAAAATACACCTATCGGAGGAACATAATGAAAGCACATGACATTTTAAATAACCCATTTTCAAACAAAGGAACTGCGTTTACACAAGAAGAACGGAAAGAACTAGGATTGATCGGTTTATTGCCCCCTCACGTGCAAACGATCGAAGAACAAGCAGAACAAGCCTATTTGCAATATGTCACCAAAGAATCAGACATTGAAAAACGTCACTTTTTAATGGAGATCTTTAATACCAATCGGACATTGTTCTACTATTTGTTCAACCAACATATCGTTGAATTCAATCCGATCGTCTACGATCCAACGATTGCTGATACCATTGAAAATTACAGCCGCCTATTTGTGGATCCTCAATATGCAGCATACTTAGATATCAATCATCCAGAGAACATCGAAGAAACGTTGAAAAATGCCGCTGGCGATCGAGACATTCGCTTGATCGTAGCCACTGACGCTGAAGGGATTCTTGGGATTGGTGACTGGGGTGTCCAAGGTGTCGATATTTCTGTCGGTAAATTGATGATTTATACAGCAGCTGCTGGGATCGACCCTGCTTCTGTTTTACCAATCGTGATCGACGCCGGTACCAACCGTAAAGAATTGTTAGAGGATCATTTGTATCTAGGCAATCGTCAAGAACGTGTCTACGGTGATGCCTACTACCAATTCATCGATCAATTTGTTCAAACGGCAGAATCATTGTTCCCTAAACTTTACTTGCATTGGGAAGACTTTGGCCGTTCAAATGCTGCAACGATTTTGGACAAATACAAACAAACAATTCCAACTTTTAACGATGACATCCAAGGAACGGGAATCGTTGTACTTGGCGGTATCTTCGGTGCACTGGATATTACAGGTGAAAAATTAACGGATCAAGTCTACTTATGTTATGGCGGTGGTTCCGCTGGTGCCGGGATTGCCAGTCGAGTCCATGCGGAAATGGTCAGCGAAGGTCTTTCAGAAGAAGAAGCCTACAATCATTTCTTTATGGTTGACAAACAAGGGCTTTTGTTCGATGATATGTCCGATTTGACTCCTGCACAAAAACCATTTGCCAAAAAACGGGCTGACTTTGCCAATGCTGGCGATATGACGCAATTGATCAATGTCATTAAAGTCGCAAAACCAACGATTTTGGTCGGTACTTCAACCAATGCGGGTGCCTTTACCAAAGAAGTTGTGGAAGCGATGTGTGAAAACACTGCTCGTCCAGTGATTTTCCCTATCTCGAATCCAACCAAAAAATTAGAAGCAACGGCTGAACAAGTAATCGAATGGTCTGATGGAAAAGCCTTTGTAGCAACCGGTGTCCCTTCAGGAACGATCCAATACAAAGGGGTCGACTACCAAATCGGTCAAGCAAACAACGCCTTGATCTATCCTGGTCTAGGGTTAGGTATGTTGGCTTCAGAAGCCTCTCTCTTGACCGACGAAATGATTGGTGCCGCTGCTCACTCATTAAGTGGTTTGGTTGATTTGAGCCAACCCGGTGCACCTGTTCTCCCACCATTTGAATACGTTGCGGACGTTTCTATCAAAGTGGCTGAAGCAGTTGCCAATAAAGCCAAAGAGCAAGGACTAGCCCAAGCGCAAGAAACCGATATGGCAAAAGCTGTCCAAAATCTTAAATGGTATCCAACATACTAGGAAGGTCTGAAAAATGAATAAATTAAAAACGATGACGATTTCGGGAATTAGTCTTCCCTTGTATCTCTTTTTCATGGTTGTCATATTCAGTGCGATTGCCTTAGACAAGTTGCCATTAAATATGGTCGGGATCACCATTTTACTGGTTGCCTTAGGACACCTGCTGTATTTCATTGGGGAAAAACTCCCTATCATGAATTCTTATCTTGGCGGTGGGTCAGTTTTTACCCTGCTTGGTGCCACCCTTTTGGCCTCCTTCCATCTCGTTCCCACGAAAGTCATTGACGCGGTCAGTGACTTCATGGGGGGCGGTTTTGGTTTTCTTGATTTCTATATTGCCGCTTTGATTTGCGGCTCGATTTTAGGTATGAACCGCAATTTGTTGGTGAAGGCTTCTACGAAATTCATTCCTGTTGCTTTGATCACCATGGTAGTAGGCTTTTTCTCCGTCGGCCTTGTCGGTATGCTGCTAGGCAATGGATTCGCTGATTCGGTGATGTATGTGTCTCTACCAATGATGTCTGGCGGGATGGGGGCGGGAATCACCCCACTTTCACAAATTTATGCTGATGGCTTGGCAAACGGCAATCAAGCCGCCATCTTTTCTCAACTAGCGCCAGCAGTTACTTTCGGGAATATTCTTGCCATTATTGGTGCTTTATTTATCGCAAAGGCCTTTGCTAAAACCAAATACAATGGCCATGGCACCCTAATCAATGCCACGAAAGAAGAATTAGAAAAACCAAAAATAACGCTTGATGCCCAACAAATCGGGGTCGGGATGCTGTTTTCCTTTTCACTGTTGGTCGTTGGTGCGATTTTAAGCGACTTTTTCCCTAAAATTCACGAGTATGCCTTTATGATCGTGATTGTCTTTATTCTGAAAGCCTTGAATATTGTCCCTAAGAAACTCGAAGATTCTGTGGTGATATTCAACAATGTTGTAATGACGAATTTGACCCACGCGGTTTTGGCGGGGATTGGTTTGGCATTGATCGATCTGTCAACACTGGCCTCTGCCTTTACTTGGCAATTTGTCGTGCTTTGCCTAACCAGTGTCGTATCTATGGGGGCTGCCAGCTGGTTCTTCGGGATGGTATTAGGGATGTACCCCGTTGAAACCGCAATTGGCGCCGGTATGATCAACAACTCGATGGGGGGAACAGGTAATATCGCTGTATTGTCTGCCTCTGATAGAATGGAAATGATTGCTTTTGCCCAAATGGCCAACCGTTTATGCGGTGCGATCGTGCTGATTCTAGGTGGAATCTTGATCCGTTTCTTCTATTCTTGATCTAAAACAAAAAACAGGTGCTGCTACGCATGATGCATAGCAGCACCTGTTTTTGCATTCTTCAAACGAATTCGTCCAATTGGTTGCACGAATCGAACAAAGATTCAGCCATTCACTCATAAAAGAGCCAAAAAGAGCAGTGCCACCGCACTGCTCTTGCTTTACTGATTCATTCAAGGGTTACAGCTTCTTAAACAAGGTTGGTGCTTGATCTGGAGACCAAGTGGTGTCCCCGTAATTTGAGTGGGTGTTAATCACGACATAATTGCTGCCTTTATGGCTCACGATTTCACCACTTGTATACACTTCTGGTGCAGAGAAAGTACCTAGTTTCCACACACGGTATTCTGACTCCCCGCCTCCAGGTGTTTCCGTTTCTTCTTTGGCATTGGTTTTCACGCTCAGCTGGTTACTGAAAGCGGATTGTTCGCCCGTTTTGCTGATTGCTTTGATTTGGTAATTGTAGGTTGTATCCGCTGCTAGATTCGTGTCTTCATAGGTTGTCCCTGTGGCTGTAGCAATTTTGACGCCATTGCGGTAAACGTCATATCCAGCGATCCCATTTGTATGAGTCGATGCTTGCCACATTAAGGAAACGCTGCTGTCTGTCACGCTCATTTGATGCAGGTTGCCTGGTGTCGAAGGTGTTTCGACTTGATTGTCTGCTGAGGTAGTCACTTTCACTGCAGCACTTTTTTCTGAAACTAACGCAGTAAAGCCGACTGCTTCTACTTGATAGCTATAGGTTGTGTTGGCTTTTAATTGTGTGTCGGTAAAAGTTGGCTCAGTAGTCGTTGCCACTAAGGCACCATCGCGATACACGTTGTATTCTTTCGCATCGGTTTGACCGTTCCATGCTAAAGCCACCGTGCTGCTAGTCACTCGTTCTGAGCGGACATTTGCTGGTGCTGCTGGTTTTTCGGGAATGACCGTTGAGCCGGAAACGTTGACGTCGATCACGTTATAAAAGGCATTTGGCGTATCTGCGACATCCCAGACCGCTAAAATGACATGGTAACCGAGACGATTTTCTGGAATAGTAATGGTATGGCTTGGGCTATTGCTGGCAGCCGAACCATCGTGATTCACAGTAGCGATCAATTCCAAGCTATCTCTTGAAAGTGGCGCGTTTTGATCCCAACCTGGTTTCGTGATATAGTAATGCCATTTTGTGGTCTTGTGAGGCGCTGTATAATGCCAATTGACCCGCAATGGTCCTTGATTGATGTCTTGTTTGGTCCAACGATTGGTTCCTTGTTCATCAAGAACAAAGTCCCCGATTTGTCCGAGTCCACCATCTGCCGAAGCGATGCGACCATCTACTGGTCCTGCTTCTGGAAAGCCTTTTTTCGTTTCCAATGATTGTGGGTTTGAAATGACATTGCCATATTTCTCAAACGCAGCGCTCCACCCTAACGTATTGCGATCCAAAGACCCTTGATAGCCCCGACTGACCGGTGATTCCACATAACCATGAGCAAATACCTGTTTCCCCGTGAAGAACAAGGTCCCTCCAAGTAAGATTGCCACCCCGACCGACCATTTTACCAATGCGTTTTTCATACTCTGCCTCCTAAAATTTTTTATCATCGAATAAACCAATCCTATCCGTTTATTCCTTGATTCCGATTCATTGAAAAGCAAACCCTACATTTATAAATAGTTTATTTATATATGTATGATAAACGACTTAATCATTATAAGATTATAATGACTAGTTTTCCGTCCTTTCAGTTAGAAATACAAAAAAACTTGAAACGATTCTCCTCCTAATCACTTAAGAGGATTCGTTCCAAGTTTCTTTCTTTATAGACGATCTTTTTTAGGAAAAAACAGCCGCTTATTTCCCGTTTTCTTTCACATAGTCAGAGGATTGCGCGCCTGCTTGGCGACCAAAGACCATAATGTCGGCTACAGCATTGCCGCCGATTCGATTTTGTCCGTGGATACCGCCGGTCACTTCACCTGCTGCATACAAGCCAGTGATTGGTGTGCCATCTTCTTTCAACACTTGGGTCTTCGTATTGATCTTGACGCCGCCCATTGTATGGTGGATCCCAGGTGCAATTTGAATCGCATAGAATGGCCCTTCCGTCAAATCATAGTCCATCGCCGTTTCACGACCGAAATCTTTGTCGGCTTTGTCTGCCACTGCTTGGTTCCATGTATCTAAAGTTTTCTTCAAGGTTGCTGGATCGACATCGATTTTTTCAGCTAACGCTTCGATGGTGTCAGCTTCTACCACTACACCTTGTTCTTTGTAGTAATCGACTTGTTTGGCTCTACCTGCTAACGCATTGTCAAAAATCAAGTAGGCATAGCTTTCTGGCAGATCTGTGATGGCAGCTGAAACATTGTCGCGGGTTTCTAATTCATTGTAGAAACGTTCTCCTTGTTGGTTCACCAAAATGGCGCCTTCTCCACGAACGGTTTCACTGATCAACATACCTGTATCTTGAACCACTGTTGGATGGACTTGGATTTGATCCATATCAACCGTTGCGCCGCCTAATTCTTCGATCATCTTGATACCATCGCCTGTACTTCCTTCAGAAGTCGTGCTGACATAGCCTTTCAGATCTGGACGATATTTTTCGATCAGTTCTTTGTTGGAGCCAAAACCACCAGTAGTAACAACCACTGCATCACCAGCGATTTCTTTTTCTTCGCCATTGATTTTCACGTTGACGCCAGTGACTTTGCCGTCTGTTTCATTGATTTTTGTCACATCAGCATTTACAAATAAAGGAATTTCTTGCTCATGAATGTTTCTCAACAGGCCATCCACCAAATACGTACCGACTGCTGAACCGTCGTGAGGACGATGGATCCGTTTTACACTGGCACCGCCGCTGTAACTGATATTGTCTAAAGTGATCCCCATTGAATCCAACCATTCAATCGCTGAAGCAGAGTTGTCTACTAAATAATGTAGCAATTCTTGATCGTTGGTTCCTTTACCACCTTTAAGGGTATCTTCAAAAAATTGTTCATTCGAATCTTCAATGCCTTGGGCTTCTTGGAATTTGGTTTCTGATGCGTTCATTCCGCCAGAAGATTTCAAGGTATTTCCGCCTGCGATCGGCATTTTTTCTAAAATGACTGGATTCATTCCAGCATCTTTAGCCGACAAGGCTGCTGCCATCCCTGCACCGCCAGCACCAACGATGACGATATCATATTGATCTTTTAACTCTGCTGGATCGGTATACTCTTGTTGGGAAGCACCTGAAGTGACTTCACTTTCTGAAGAAGAGCTTGCCGCACTGCTGCTGGCTTTTGTTCCGCCATCGGCACCACATGCACTAAGCAACAATAATGAGGCTGCCCCAATCACCCATTTTGACCATCCACTTTTTTTCATTTGTTTCCCTCCGTTTTTCTTTTTGCCCTTTTCTCCTCACTGATCCCCGTCATATATGATGAGAAAAGAAGCATTTTTCTTGCGAACCCTGCTTAACTTGTTACTTTATTAACAATGGTAAACATCTTGCGATCGGACTATTTTTCTATTCGATAGCGATAAAAACATTGTTTAAGCAACATTTCAACAGAGTTCTATTTTATTTAACCATTGTAACAAAAAAAGAAACTAAGTGTCTCGTAATAATTTGTGTATATTTTAACTATCCATTCTCATCTTTTTCTAATTTTATCGGAAAAAGATACTATATTTTCCTCGCTACTTTCTGCTATTCAAAGCTGCCACAAAGGTCCCGCTCATAGAATGACCGTTAAGTTCGCGGTCAAAAAGATATTGCCGCGATTGTTCTTTCACTGTTCTTTTCCCTTTGTCCTGCGCCTTCTTTTGTATAATAAAAGAAAAAGCAGAAATGGAGTGGCAAATGGAAAAATTGACCCGGATGTTCGAGCGAGTGATCAGTATCTGTATTGATAGCATGTTAGCGATCTTAGTCGTTGTCGTCTTGATTTTTATGGGAAAAGCGATTTTTATGATCAGCACGACGCTCTTTCCTTTAAGTGAAGCGCCCCACCTGTCCTTTTTGATTGAAGAAATTGCCACGTTATTCATTTTGTTAGAAATCATTTTGATGTTGCTGCGGTATATGAAGGACGGACACCATATTCCCGTCCGTTACTTGATTTTGATCAGTATTACTGCGATTTTGCGCGAGCTATTGTTAACGCAAGGCATGGCGAACGATGCCCTATTTTTTGCTCTAGCGATTTTTGTCTTGGTACTGGTCTTGCTAGTCCTGCAAAAAATCAATGCCTTCCAGCATGCCCAAGAAAAAGACCACTGAAACTAGCCCGTCGGATCAGTTGGGTTCAGTGGCTTTTTCGGGATCAGTTAGAGGAATACCAATATAAAAGGTGGTTCCTTTAGGCGTACTTGTAACATCGATCAACCAGTCGTTTTTTTCCACGATTGAAGAGACAGTGAAGAGTCCTAGACCAGTACCGCCAGTGGCACTCTTGGTCGTGAAAAAGCGGGTAAAGATTTTTTCTTGGATTACTTCTGGTATGCCGGGACCGTTGTCGACGATTTCGATCAAAGCAAACTCCTGTTGTGCGGAGAAAGCTTGCTTACGAAACGGAAAGGTGGCGCTCTCTGTCGAAGTGTGACTCAATCGAATGCTGCAATCGGCATTTGCTTGGTACACATTCATCAACAAATTGTAAATAATGACTTGCAGATCGATCTTCTCGTAGACGGCATATCCTACTTCTTGGATATCATACGTAAGGGAAAAGGCTTTTGGCAACAGTGCGCGCATAGTATCGATGGCTTCTGTCAAGGTAGTAGCGATCGACTGCACAGTTTTATCGGCACTTTCGAGTTTCGAAAAACGCAGCACATTGCTGGATAACTCTTTGCCTTTTTCCGCCGCTTTGCAGACTTCTTGCAAGTCCTCCACTAAGACTTCATCGTGTTGGTTTTCCTCGATCAGCAATTGCAGATGACCAATCATTGGCGTCAAAAAGTTGTTTAGGTCATGGACGATTGAGGTCGTTAGCAAGCCAATGGTTTCCAGTTTTGATTCTTGCAAAATGTTTTTTTCGATTTCGTGCTTTTCTTTTAACAGCCGTTGTCGTTCTTTCAATGCTTGGTTTTCGACATAGGCTTGATTGCGTTTCATGTAGTTTTTGATCAGTACGGTCAATAAAATCATAATGACAAACAACAAACCCAGTAGGCCGATCAAAATCAAGTTATCTTGTAAAAAGAGACCGCTTTGCTCCAAAAAATCGGCATTGCTGGCGACGATCAGCCGACTGTCGCCGATGGTGATCCATTGATAAGCAGCCAATTTCAGCACTTTTTGCAGTGTTTCTTCGTTCCACCAATAAGAATAATAGACGGAGGTGCCTTCTTCATTGTCGATTTGTTCTTGCTCCAAGCGCTCAAGATCGGTGAAATCCAGCTCTGGAAATTCTTTTTTGCGGCTCTCAACGATGGAAAAACCAATTTGTTCGTCCGATGGGTGCATAACGATCCGCATATCGGCGTTTTTGACCATCGTATAGCCGGAAACATTGCGATCGGTGGTAAATTCATGATGATACATGCGCTGCAGATTCAAAGGCATCACAAGAACCGCTTCTTTGTCGTCAAGGGTTAGGGACTGATACACATTTAAATAGGCCTCTTTACCATCGAAATAGACTTGCCCATTTTGTACCTGCCGACCCGCCAATACTTTGTCTAAGGATGGATCTTTAAATAACAGTTCCTGCATCGTTGGATCTTGTGGTTTATTTATAGACGTTGCGGTATTTTGGGCGATGACCTGACCTTGTTGGTCGATCAAAAACAATCCGACCATGGCATTGTTCGCGGAATTGATTACTGGTAACGTTAAGGGGCGCTGCAAATCAGCCAAGGCGGCACCTTCGAGGTGGTCATCGGCATAATTGGCAAGAGCCATGTGGTACGATTCGATACTACGGCTGATCAGCTTGATCGCCGCTTGGTTGACCGTTTCTAACTGCCGCAGCCCGACGGTTTCAGCTTGTCTTTGTGCGCTTTTATAACTTGTAAAGGTAAAAATAAGTCCAATCAATGTAATGAATAAGGTAGCGACCACGCTTAAATACAGCCAAAACTTTGATGGCGGTTTCATTGTAAACCCCTTTCATATTTACTATAATACTATTGATACAGGAGGCGGATATTTTGCGAGATGAAAAAATTTTAATCGTTGATGATGACCCTGCTATTCGGCGGCTGATTTGGAAATCTTTACAATCGACGGGCATTTTGATCTACCAGACTGATTCCGTTGAAAAAACGATTGCGATCAATTCTCGTGTCAGCTTTGATCTTTTTTTACTGGATATCAGTTTGGAGCATGAAAATGACGGCTATCATTTGGCACAACTGATTCGAGAAGAAAACCCCACGGTGCCGATCGTCTTTTTGAGCGGTAAAAGTGACGAAAAAGATATGATCAACGGCTATGAGATCGGTGCCGATCACTACATTACGAAGCCTTTTTCACCGGCACTCTTAAAAGCACAAATCGTTTCGATTCTTGATCGCCGCAACGTGCTGCGAGAAAAAGGGATCGCCAAACCGGAAGGGGATCTGTGCAGCGGCATGTTTCGTTTTGACCAAAAACGCTATCAGTTTTTCAAAAATGATCAGCCCATCAAGTTGTCTTCAAAAGAAATCATGCTGATGCGCTTTTTCATGGAAAATCCGGATCAAGTGTTCTCGAAAGAACAGATTTACAGCAATGTTTGGCAAGATGGCCAATTCGATGCCAATACCGTGATGGTTTTTATCAATCATCTGCGAAACAAAATTGAAGATGAGCCGAAGCAAGCCCGTTTTTTGAAAACCGTTTGGGGGATCGGCTATACCTTTTTACCAGAAGGAGACGCCTTCTAGCTGCAAGAAATAAAGGGCCAAGGCTAAAAGATCCGCCGAGCCGCCGGGACTCAAATGGCGTGCAATCAATACTTGATCATAGGTCGTTAATTCACGAAGCAAGTCTGTATCCGACAGATTGGCTTCGTGAATTTTTTGCATCTCCTGCTGCACTGTCTTCATCGCCTCGTAGCCGCCTCGGTGGACGAGGTTGCTGTCTTCG
Organism: Enterococcus sp. AZ095a; assembly: GCF_050546735.1. NCBI lineage: Bacteria > Bacillati > Bacillota > Bacilli > Lactobacillales > Enterococcaceae > Enterococcus > Enterococcus sp. AZ095a. Next base: position 3,430,221 of record NZ_CP172953.1, read on the forward strand.
GTTTCACTCATTAGATAGACCAACCCTCGTAACAAGGAAACGGAGGTTTTTTGTGGTTGCTGCCGTAAGTACTCCAGCAGTTTTTTAACCGTTGGATAACCAGCTGCGGCTTCTCCACGAATCCCCATCGTGCCGTAGGTCAAATAATTTTTTTCTCCGTAAGACAACTGGTCTTTGTGGGTGATTTGCTGCAGGTCTTGCTTGACCAAATGCTGGCAGATGTCGGCGGCAAGCTGCAGAATCTGATTAGTATCTTCAGCCGTCAGCACAGCCTTGTCATGCTGTTGATAATAGACTCCTGTCGCCCCCAACAAAACTGCAAAGGAAAAGTTCGCCCCTTTGTGGGTATTGATGCCTTTGGTTGCCTGAAGCATCGCTTCTTCTGCTTCTTGACCGATTCCACGTAACTGGTCAAACAGCTGGATCAGGTCGCCTGTATGGGCAAAGCCAGCTTGGCTATAGCGCTGAAAAAAAGGCGCCAAACAAGTGATACTGTTGATAAAGGTAAACACATTCATGTCCTGATGCGCACCAGAGGAGCAAGGATCTACTAAACCAGGCTTGGGTGCTAACGCTACCTCATAATGCAGCGCATTGACTGCATAGCTGCTGGCGATAAAAAGACGGGAATCAGTCAATTTTTCTTCGCTCCATTTCAGCAAGAATAAATTGCAGGGAGTGATCCAAATGTTCATGGGTCAACAACGTGATCTGTTCCGTGTCATTGGTTCTCATGCCGCGATAAATCAGCCAATGTTCCGCCAATGCCGCATCCCTTCTTCTAGAAGAGCGAATCGCAATGTCACGAAAATACACGAGGTACGCTTGCAGATCCAGCACGATACTTTTTAACCGCAGCATCTGGCTTTTTTCGTAAATAAACGCATTGAAGTCAGAAAAGTTTTTCAAGACCCCATCCACATCATCCTCACGATTCAGCTGCTCGCCATGTTCTAACAAGCAGCGCATCTCCCGGAAATCCTCCTCACTCATCAAGGCCATTGCTTTGATAGTCGCCAATGTATCCAATGATTTGCGGATATCGTAAATCTCATAAGCATCTTTGATACTGATCCCTTTTACGACGATGCCGATTTTTGGTACGTGTTCCACCAGTTTTTCAGCCACCAGCTGAGTCATGGCGTAACGAATTGGGGTCCGGCTGATGTTTAACGTATCGGAAAATTCTTTCTCATTGATGCGAGAGCCTGCGGGAATGTCTCCTAAAATGATGGTTTTTTTGAACGCTTCATAGATCAAATCTTTTAATGGTTTATTTTTGGTCAGATCCAGATTTTTATTTACTGCATCAATAATTGGATTCATGATTTACTCCTATCATACTAAAAACAAATGAGATTTTTGGGAAAAAATAGATATATCGATAAACAAGGAAAACTACCGAGCAAAATGGCAGCCTGCTCGATAGTTTCTTTATGAAATTACTGTGGAATATAAAACGGCATGTGACCTAATAGCACGATCGTAACGACGAAGATCACGAAAATCCCCAGTGCGTATTTCGCCGCTTCTTTTTGCCATTGCCCCATATCTAAGCCAGTCAAGCGCAATAGCAAGTAGATGAAGGCAACCAATGGACTTAACAAGTGGAACGCTTGGCCCATTAAGGACGCCAAGGCCATCTGCATATTGGTGAAGCCATACGAACGACCCGCTTCTGCTAAGACCGGTAGAACCCCAAAGTAAAACCCATCATTGGAAATAAAGAAAGTCCCAGGTGCAGAGATCAGGGCGATAACTATGCCCCAGAAACCAGCCAATTGTTTAGGAATGATTTGCGTGAAACTATTCGCTAAGGCAGTAGCCATCCCAGAGCCTTGGAACAAGCCCATGAAGACGCCCGCTGCAAAAACTAAAATTACTACTTGCACAGCGTCGCCGCCGTTGGCACCGATCCGTGACGATTGATCTTTCAAAATTGGGTAGTTGACCATCAATGCGATACAAGTACCTACAAGGAATAACAAGATTGGTGGTAAAGCGATACTAGAAATAAAGGAGCTTGCTACTAACCAGCCAATCAAGACGATCGTTAAGATACCGTTGAAGACAAAGTTTTTCGGACGGCGGATCGCTAATGTATCAGGATCAGTCACAGTCGTCATTTCTAATATCTCATCGTTCGTCAGTTCCGTAACCCCTAAACGTTTCCGTTCTTGGATCCCCATTCTGCGAGCCACGAAGAAAATCACATATAACAGAGACAAAATCATTCCTGGCAACAAATAAGAAAGGATATCCGCATCAACTTCCAGCACGGCCATTGCTCGGGCAGTCGGTCCGCCCCATGGCAATAAGTTCATGATGGTGTTTTGCAAAATGATCAAGACACCAAGGTTCATCATTTTCATATTCAGCTTCTTATAGATGGGAATAAACGCAGAACAACAGATCAAGGTAGTGGTCGTTCCATCACCGTTCAAAGAGACCGCAGCAGCAACGACTGCCGTTGCCATCAAGACTTTCATCGGATCGCCTTTAGCAAAATAAATCATTTTTTTCGTGATTGGATCAAACAAACCGGCATCCAACATAATGGAAAAGTACAAAATCGCAAACAGCAACATGATTCCTGTGTTGGCTGTTGTCGAGATGCCCTCAAGGACAAAATCACCGATGTTGCCTTTTTCGGAAACACCAGCAACCATCGCAACGAGGGTAAATAGTAATGGGATAATTACTAAGGATGTAAAGGGTGACATTTTTTTCTTCATGATGACAAACATGAAGACAATAATCATGGCATAGGACAAAATTGTTAAGAACATTTTCTTCTTCCTTTCATGCATCGAAATGTGTAAGCGTTATCAAAAAACATTTTAAAAAAATTACAGGCCCGTAATTTGTTAGCGACAAGCGTCACTAGTTTGTGAATATTTTTCTTTTCTTAAAGGAAATAATGTTATTGAATGCTTTACACGTCTAAGAATAAACAATCAAGAAATAGAAAAAAAGACCCGTTTAAAAAAAGAACAGCAAAAAAACAATTTCTCTTTTCAAATCTTATTTTTCGTTTAAAAAGTTCTTAACAGAATATTAACGAAAGAAAAACCTTGATAAATCAACGTTTATATCGGTTTTTCACTCTTTTCTCAAAAAAGGAACACTGAAAAAACAATTTTCAGCCGAAATAAATCTCGCTGATTGAACGGGAGTTTCTATAATGAAAGGGAACGAATCATTGAGAAAGGAGAAACCCATGAATCTTATTAAAAGATTGTTCAAAAAAACGCATGATGAACCAGATGCGCCTGTCAGTCCTCCTCTGAAGCCAAGGGAAATGATAGCGGACCCACCCGCGTCTGATTGGCAAGAAGTGTCGGGCTATCAGCCGGCGCCTGCAGAAGATTATCCGTTAGTCAGTCTGATAGCCGCCGCACTAGGTGCCGAGTGTTCCCCTGAAAGTCAGTTTGTCATTCGAAGAATTGAGAAACGCAATCCTGAATTTAAGCGAGTCACCCTGATTGCCGCCAGTATCGCCGCCGGAGAGCTATCAGATTCTCAGTTCACAATCAAAAAAATAGCCAAAAAAAATGAAAACAAGTGAGGGAAAAACATGTTACGTAAATTTAAAATAGCGATCGATGGGCAAGAATACCTTGTCGAAATGGAAGAAATCGGTGCCCCGCAACCTACCGCTCCTGCCCCAGCAGTGCCAACACCGGCTCCAGCAGCGGCACCCGCTCAACCAGAACCAGTCAGCACACCAGAACCAGAAGTAGCACCACAGCCAGCGCCAGGTACGCTTCCTGCTGACGGCGAGCCGATTCATTCTCCGATGCCGGGAACGATTTTACGTCTCTTGGTCAATGTAGGTGATACTGTACAAGAAAACCAGTCGTTGATGATTTTAGAAGCCATGAAGATGGAAAATGAGATCGTGGCACCAAAAGCCGGAACCGTGGTTGCCATTGCAGTCAATGCGGGCGATATGGTCAACCCAGGAGAACTGCTGATTACGATCGGCTAATTTATTGAAAAGGAAGTGACGTAGTGGAAACGTTAATTGAAGGTGTAGTCGGGTTAGGATCGGAGCCGGGACGGATCGTTATGATGCTCATCGGTGGTCTATTGATGTATTTGGGGATCAAGAAAGAATATGAACCAACCTTGTTGGTCCCTATGGGATTGGGCACGTTGTTAGTGAACTTCCCGAACTCAGGTGTGTTAAGTGCTGGTGGAGAAGCTGGCCCGTTCCAAGTATTGTTTGATATGGGGATCTCAACTGAATTGTTCCCTTTGCTTTTGTTTATCGGGATTGGTGCGATGATCGACTTCGGTCCATTGCTGCAAAATCCATTTCTTTTATTGTTTGGTGCCGCTGCGCAATTCGGGATCTTCTTTACGATCATCGTTGCCGTGTTGCTTGGTTTTGATTTAAACGACGCAGCTTCCATCGGGATCATCGGTGCCGCTGACGGACCAACGTCGATTTTTGTCGCAAATACGCTGAACTCGAAATATATGGGTGCGATCATGGTAGCAGCTTACTCTTACATGGCGCTAGTACCGATCATTCAACCGGTAGCCATCAAAGCTGTGACGACCAAGCACGAACGAAAAATCCGCATGACGTATCGTGCCGGTGAAGTTTCGCAAACGGCAAAAATTTTGTTCCCGATCGTGATCTCGATCGTAGCAGGGTTGATTGCTCCTGTTTCATTGCCATTGGTCGGATTTTTGATGTTCGGAAATCTCTTGCGGGAATGTGGTGTCTTAGATCGTTTGTCCATCACCGCTCAAAACGAACTGGTGAATATCATCAGTATCCTCCTAGGTTTATCAATTTCTGTGAAAATGCAATATGAAGAATTTTTACAAGTCGATACATTGATGGTTATTGGTTTAGGGCTGGTTGCCTTCATTATGGACTCGGTCGGCGGCGTGTTGTTTGCGAAAGTGCTGAACTTGTTCCGTAAAGAAAAAATCAACCCAATGATCGGTGCAGCTGGTATCTCTGCGTTTCCAATGTCTAGTCGTGTCATCCAAAAAATGGCGACAGATGAAGATCCGCAAAACTTTATCTTGATGCATGCAGCCGGTGCCAACGTTTCAGGACAGATTGCTTCGGTCATCGCCGGTGGCTTACTGCTGGCACTGATTGCTTAGGTCACTAGAAAGGAGAGGAAAATTATGAGTCAAGATTTACTGACTTCATTTGAATTGTTGTTATTCGGTTGGGGCGGCGTCTTTGTCGTGATCCTGATCATCTACTTCGCATCCTTGCTTTTGTCGAAGCTCTTCCCAGTAAAAAAATAAAGAAGGCATTGTATGTATACCCTAAAAAGAATCTGGCTGCAAAAAGATCCGGAAGTCTTTTTGCAATGGCAAAAATTGATCACCCGTGCTGGCTTAGCCGTCGGTGAAGAAGTAGCCTATACCGTCGGCATTTTTGACCAGCAAACCTTGATTGCTACTGCTTCTTGCTATGCCAATATCATCAAGTATGTGGTGGTTTGTGAAAAAAAACGCTCCGAACAGCTGTTGACGCAATTGATTTCGCACCTTAGCGATCATATCAAAGACGAGGGCTATACCAAGTCCTTCGTCTATACAGCACCGAAAAATCGTTTGTTTTTTGAATCTCTCGGGTTTCGTGAAGTGCTCGTTGCGCAAGACATCTTGTTCATGGAACAAGGCGTTCCTTCTTATGAAAGCTATGCCCAACAACTGCAACGGCAGCGAATCGGACAAAACAACGGCGCGATCGTGATGAACGCTAATCCTTTTACTAAAGGACATTTGTACTTAGTCGAAACGGCTGCGAGTCAAAAAGAACAGGTTTATGTGTTCGTTTTATCAGAAGACCGCTCGCAATTTTCTGCCAGTGAACGGCTGCAGATGGTGACGGAGGGCGTGGCTCACCTGTCAAATGTAACGGTGCTGCCGACCAACAACTATCTCGTCTCTTCAGCGGTCTTTCCCAGTTATTTCTTAAAAGAGCAAGCACCTGAGGCGATCGCCAAAAAACAAGCCGCCTTTGATGCAACCCTCTTCAAAGAAAAAATTGCCCCGTTGTTGGCGATCACTACGCGTTTTGTAGGCTCAGAGCCTTACTCGCCCGTGACCCAACTCTACAACGAGGCAATGGCTACCGTTTTTTCTCCCGAGCTTGAACTGATCGTGATCGACCGTCTGAAGATCAACCAATCAACCGTTTCGGCTACAAACGTTCGGAAAGCGATTGCAGAAAAAGATATACCTTCCTTGCAGCAATTTTTGCCAGAAACAACGTTCTCATTTTTAATGCAGCATAACTATATTTAGAGGTGATAATAAGTGGAAATCAAAAAAAGTGCGGTTGCCGGCTCCGTTGAATCCAGTGATATCTTGATCGCGATCGAGCCCACCACAACCCAAACCATCGAGCTGACCCTCGATAGCAGTGTCGAAAAACAATTCGGCAAACAAATTCGCGCCGTCATCCTTGAGACGCTGAACCATCTAGGCGTGACACAGGCCAAAATCACCGCCACCGATAAAGGCGCATTGGACTGTACCATCAAAGCCCGAACTCTGACCGCCGTTCATCGGGCAGCCGAACAAGAACGGTATGCTTGGAAGGAGATCGACACATGGAACGTTTAAGAAGAACGATGATGTTTGTACCAGGAGCTAACGCTGCCATGCTACGGGATGCGCCATTGTATGGCGCCGATTCCGTTATGTTTGATTTAGAAGATGCGGTCTCCTTGAATGAAAAAGACTCTGCTCGGACACTGGTGCATTTTGCCTTAAAAACTTTTGACTATTCTGCCATCGAAACCGTCGTGCGCATCAACGGCCTCGACACGGTGGGTGCCCTTGATATCGAAGCGATGGTCCTAGCGGGGGTCAACGTCATTCGTCTACCGAAAACCGAAACCGCCCAAGACATCATTGATGTTGCCGCCGTGATTACACAAGTGGAAAAAGACAATGATCTACCGGTAGGAACCACCAAAATGATGGCTGCCATCGAGTCGGCCGAAGGCGTTTTAAATGCCCGAGACATCGCCACAGCTTCCGACCGCTTGATCGGGATCGCTTTAGGGGCAGAAGATTATGTCACCAATATGAAAACCCGTCGCTACCCAGATGGGCAAGAGTTGTTGTTTGCCCGCAGTATGATTTTGCATGCAGCTAGAGCTGCGGGGATCGCCGCCATCGATACCGTCTTTTCTGATATCAATGACACAGATGGCTTTATCGCTGAAACGACCCGCATCAAGCAGCTTGGTTTTGACGGAAAATCAGTGATCAATCCACGGCAGATTCCCCTAGTCAATGGGATCTATGCGCCTTCAAAAGCCGAGATCCAACAGGCCAAAGAAGTGATCTGGGCCATTCGTGAAGCCGAAAGCAAAGGTTCTGGTGTGATCTCCTTGAATGGCAAAATGGTCGATAAACCAATCGTTGCGCGAGCGGAACGCGTGATTGCCCTTGCCAAAGCAGCGAAATTGATTACCGAGGAGGAAGTGTAATTATGGTGTTAAACAAAGCAGGAAAAGACATCCCTGAATGCTATGCCAACCAATACGGGGTCTTTGAAAATGAAACGGCCAATATCCATGCCTACAAAGAAGCGAGTCGCAAGATCGAGCCAGTCCTGCCGGGCAAAAGCAAGGTCTTGGGCAGTATTCGTGAAGCCATTGAAAAAACAGGGTTAACGGACGGCATGACGATCTCCTTCCACCATCATTTTCGCGAAGGGGATTTTATCATGAATCTCGTTTTAGACGAGATCGCAAAAATGGGCATCAAGAATCTTGCGATTGCCCCTAGTTCCATCGCCAATGTCCATGAACCATTGATCGGACATATCAAATCTGGCGTCGTAACCAATATCACCTCCAGCGGTCTGCGGGACAAAGTCGGTGCCGCAATCTCCGAAGGCATTATGGATGCTCCAGTCATTATCCGTTCTCATGGCGGTCGGGCTCGTGCCATTGCCGCCGGCGATATCCACATCGATGTCGCCTTCTTAGGGGCCCCTAGCTCAGATGCGTATGGCAATGCCAATGGCACCGTCGGAAAAGCAACCTGCGGCTCATTGGGCTATGCGATGGTCGATGCAAAATACGCCGACCAAGTCGTGATCATCACCGACACCCTTGTGCCGTTTCCAAATACCCCAATCAGCATTCCCCAAACGGATGTCGATTATGTCGTGGAAGTCGATGCCATCGGTGATCCTGCAGGGATCGCAAAAGGGGCGACCCGCTTTACCAAAAATCCAAAGGAATTACTGATTGCTGAGTATGCAGCCAAGGTCATCACCAGCTCGCCTTACTACCAACAAGGCTTCTCCTTCCAAACCGGAACAGGCGGTGCCGCATTAGCCGTTTCTCGTTTTTTACGCGAAGCGATGATCAAAGATGAGATCAAAGCCAGCTTTGCCCTCGGCGGCATTACCAATGCCATGGTGGAACTGTTAGAAGAAGGATTAGTGGAAAAACTGATCGATGTCCAAGACTTTGATCATCCTTCCGCGCAATCGCTAGGGAAAAACGCCAATCATTACGAGATCGATGCCAATATGTATGCCTCACCGTTAAGCAAAGGGGCGTTTATCAATCAATTGGATACCGCCATTCTTTCCGCACTGGAAGTCGACACGGATTTCAACATCAATGTCATCACCGGTTCTGACGGTGTGATCCGCGGTGCCTCTGGCGGCCACTCAGATACTAGTATGGCGTGCAAAATGAGCTTAGTGATCGCTCCTCTTGTGCGGGGACGGATCCCAACGATCGTCGATACCGTCAACACGATCGTCACTCCGGGCGCCAGTATTGATGTTGTCGTTACGGAAATCGGGATCGCCATCAATCCTGCTCGCAAAGACTTGATCAGCCATTTTGAAGCATTGTATATTCCCCAATACACCATTGAAGAGCTAAAAGAAAAAGCCTACAGCATTGTCGGTCAACCCGAACCAATCAAGTACGGGGAAAAAACCGTCGCTTTGATCGAATACCGCGATGGCACGATCATTGATGTGGTCAAAAATGTCTGATGCCCTATTTTCAGGAACCCCTGTGACGCTAATCGACATGCTGCAGGCACGAGAAAATAGAAGCTCGCTTCAACGGGAGCTTCTCGCTGCGGATGAAAAAGCGGCATTGCTTGTTGCCACCATGAATATTCCCGGTCCCGTGAAAAATTCTGCCCCATTGACCGCCGTTTTTGAAGAACTCATTACGGAAATCGAAGAGGCCGTCAAGGAACTGATTCCACTGGCAAACCTCTACCGTAGTTTGGAAACTGGACCGGAATATTATCTCGTACTACCCACAGATCCTTATGAACTAAAACGAATGATGGTTCAGATTGAGACCCATCATCCTTATGGTCGATTGGTGGATCTGGATGTCTTAGCCAAAACCCAAGACCAGCTTTTACCTATCAGCCGCACCGAAATCGGACTGCCGACAAGAAGCTGCTACGTCTGTGAACAAGATGCCAAAGTTTGTGGCCGTTCTAGAACTCATAGCGTAGCAGATATGCAGCAGCAGATCCGTAAAATCATTCAGGAAAGAGTGAAAGAATGAAAAAAATCCAATTTACCGAAACCGTCTTGCGGGACGGCCAACAAAGTCTGATCGCTACACGAATGCCTACCAGCGATATGCTACCGATTTTAAAAACCATGGATCAAGCAGGCTATCATGCCCTTGAAATGTGGGGCGGCGCAACCTTCGATGCTTGTCTGCGTTTTTTAAATGAAGACCCATGGGAAAGATTGCGCGCAATCCGCAAAGAAGTGAAAAAGACCAAATTGCAAATGCTCTTACGGGGACAAAATCTCTTAGGCTACAAAAACTATGCCGATGACGTCGTTGCTGACTTTGTTACCAAATCGGTTGAAAACGGCATCGACATTCTTCGTTTGTTTGATGCCTTAAATGATGTCCGCAATTTAGAAACCGCCATCCGCGCCACAAAAGCAGCCGGCGGACACTGTCAAACAGCAATCTCTTATACTACTAGCCAAATCCATACGGTGGATTACTTCGTCGACCTTGCCCATAAAATGGCAAACCTCGGCGCCGATTCCATCTGTATCAAAGATATGGCAGGCGTTTTGACACCGCAAACTGGCTACGAGCTGGTCAGCCGAATCAAAGATGCCGTCGATCTACCGCTAGAAGTCCATACCCATGCCACCAGCGGCATCGCTGAGATGACTTACTTAAAAGTTGCGGAAGCCGGTGCAGACATCATTGATACCGCCATCTCCTCCTTTGCTGGCGGCACCAGTCAGCCAGCAACCGAATCTGTGGCAATCGCCTTAGAAGATTGCGGCTTTGCTACGGGACTTGATTTGCAGAAAGTCGCTGAGATTGCTGAACATTTCAATCCCGTTCGTGATCGCTTCCGTGAAGAAGGACTGCTGAATCCAAAAGTCAAAGATATTGAACCTAAAACCTTGATCTATCAAGTACCTGGTGGCATGTTGTCAAACCTACTCAGCCAATTGACGGAACAAGGATTGCAAGACAAGTATGAAGAAGTCCTAGCAGAAGTACCAAAAGTCAGAGCAGACTTGGGCTATCCGCCACTAGTGACCCCATTGTCGCAAATGGTCGGTACCCAAGCCTTGATGAATGTGATTTCAGGAGAACGTTACAAACTTGTCCCAAGTGAGATCAAAGATTACGTCAAAGGACTTTACGGTCAATCGCCAGCACCCATCACCGACGAAATCAAAGAAACAATCATCGGAGATGCTGAAGTGATCACCGTCAGACCAGCTGATCTACTGGCACCACAACTGCCAGTCTTTCGGGAAGAAATCGCTGAGTATGCCAAAAGCGAAGAAGACGTGCTGATGTACGCCCTCTTCCCTCAGCAAGCCCAAGACTTTTTAGGCCGACGAGAAGATCCCTTTTATGATGTTCCCGTACAGACCGTGTCTGTGAAGATTGCGGTGGATTAGCAACGAAGCCAGAAACAGAGAAAACGACTTAAAGTGCCCCTCACAAATTCGCTTGCTTGAGCAGATTTGTGAGGGTTGTTATCATTTACAGGCTGTTTATTCGTTTTTACTAATTAGCAGCGCAAAAATACATGCGCCATAGCCACTCCACCAATAAGCTTGCATTCGTCGTTTCTCGCTCACGTATTTTGGGTAGCTGAGAAGCCAGGATTGTACTTCCGCTTCATCCATTCTATAATCAGCTAAAAGAAGGGGTTTAAAGGAGGGGTTATCCATGCAACGATATATCGCTTTATTAAGAGGCATCAATGTCGGTGGAAAGAACAAAATTTCTATGAAAGAATTGAAAGCCGGTTTTGAAGAATTGGGGTTTAGCAATGTGGTCACTTATTTGAATAGCGGCAATGTGATTTTTTCCAGTGAAGAGGATGATCCACAAGCCCTTGCCGAAACGATTAAAGCAATGGTCAAACGCGACTTTTCCTTTGATATCGCTATTTATATCATTCGCCAATCAGAGCTGCAGGAACGCTTGACCCATATGCCCGACTGGTCAGGAACGGAAGATAAAACCATCTATGACAACCTGATCTTTTTGATGCCTTCGCTGACCTACGAGGAGTTATCTGAAAAACTCGGGGCTCCGAATGCCGAGCTTGAACAGGTTTTCCCTTACAAAGACGTCGTCTTCTGGTCTTACCTCCGCAAAGACTATCAAAAAACCAATTGGTGGAAAAAAACAGCCAGCACCAGCGTCGGCAAACAGATTACGATTCGAACCATCAATACCGTAAGGAAGATTGCGGAGCTGTGACGACATTCTAAAAATATTCCCCTCTCAACTTATAAGAAAAACCGTCAGAAGGAGTCCCTCTGACGGTTTTTCTTTGACTATCGAATCGTCTTTTTCGCTTGATGGATTTCAATAAAAAGAGCAAGCAGAAACGTGAAGGTTACGATCCAAATTGAATATTTTTTTAAAACAAGACTGACAAAGGCTAGTAAACAAGCACCAATGACAAATGAGAGCACGACGATCGTATAGTTATGGGCATTGCGTTTTTGAAGCGACGTTTTATTCCGTGAGGTCAGATACAGATACCATTCATTTAGCATTTTCCGATAATTTCCTGAGGTCATCATGATCGTATAAGGATTTCCTTCGATTTGCGTTCCAGTAAACGTCAGCATCAGCAAGCCACTGCCAAAAGCAAGCAGACCAATTTTAAAAAGGTGCAAGTTTTGAGACAACAATGGAATGATCAAGCTCGATAAAATAACAGGTAGCATGGTGTAACTGCGCCAATAATGACTGAAATTGCTGCGCTTTAGAAGAATACCTAATAAAAATCCTACCGTAAACAAAATGATCGATACGATCTTAGGCAGCATTTGCTGCCAATTATATTGGGATAAATTCGAAGCCATCAAAATAATGTTCCCAGTTTGAGTAGCAACTAATCCATGAAAGTAATTATGAGAATAGACATCTAATGCCCCACCTGAAAAAGCCATTAAAATCGCAAACAGACGACTGTTATTCGAGACAGAGACAACTTTATAAATTTTTTTTTGCATAGTAGATTCCTCAATCGCTTGATAATTTTGCTAATAGCATTTGTTTTAGACGCTTTTCTTCTATTGATACATGAAAAAGATCGTTTATCCTTGAAATGGAGTTTTTTTCAATAGTAAGTATAACAGAATCAACATCTCCTCTTACTTTAACGAAAAGGAAATATATAGCAAGTAAAGAAGCCCAACAAAGCAAACTTCGTTGGGCTTTCCTTATAGGACGTTCGAAAAGAAACCTTTCGTTATCTTTTCATTTAGAAACCAATAGTTCAAACGCACCTGATTCTTATATGCTACTGGTTTTGCATGGCGGGCAGGTCATCCTTATTTAGTTTATTTAGATAAGGAATCATCATTAAGACACCCGCAACAAACGCGATACCTTCTGTAATCGTCATTGACCAAATCAATCCATCCAATCCATAGAAATGATGCAGCAATAAAACGATCGGAATAAAGAATGTTCCTTGAATCGTGGACATCACTCCGGTCTGAGCACCTAGTCCAGATGCCTGAAAGTTGCCCATGAATAAACCAGAGAAACCATTAAAGATCGAAGAAATCAACTGTGCTCCCAAAATCGTTAAGCCAACTTGGATCACACGTGGATCACTTGTGAATAATCCCAGCACAGGCACTCGCAACCAATACACAATCAAGGCAAAAAAGATGGAGATCCCACCTATCCACAAAGATACTTCTTTCAGTGCTTCTTTCACTCGTTTCGTGTTATGGGCAGAGAAACTATAAGCAAATAACGGTATGACGCCCAAAAATAGACCCATTGTTAAAAATTCCGGTAATTGTGTGATTCGAACAGCGATACCAAAGCTAGCCACAACATTGTCCCCATACTCAGCAGAAAAATTGTTCAACAATAATGTGGTGACGATCATGAAAGCTGATTTAAACAGCTCGGATATCCCTATTTTATAAACTTCTAGCTGATCTTTGATTGAAAGTTTCACGTTCTTTAAAAAGCCCTTCAATGTCTCGCTTTTCGTTTCTAGGAACCAGACATAATACGTTGTTGAAGCGATGTTCGCAATCACTAGTGATAGCCCTGCACCGATCACATGTAGGTTAAAGACGAGAATCAATAATGCATCAAGTAGGATACTCACTGCAACACTGACAAACATGCCATACATTGATTCTTTTGATGCCCCTTCTGAACGCACCAACTGTTCCAAAGCAAAATTTAAAATGAACGATGCTCCACCAACAAACAAAATCAGTGAATATTGTTTTGTATACAAAAATGTCTGCCCACCTGCTCCTAGTAAATGAATAAATGGATCCATGAAAATTACTGCGACAATCCCTATGATTACACCGAGCAGGATGCTCGAGTAAAACGCATAGCCGGCAACTTTCTTGCCCTTTTGAGTGTCTCCATTGCCTAGTAGTCGTGTGATATAGCTTCCTCCACCAACACCCAGCATGTTCCCAACGGCCATCAACAGAATCGTAATGGGCATCGCCAAGGTAATCGCCGACATCATATTGGTATCATGGATCAATCCAATAAAATAGGCATTAATCAAATTATAGATCGTCGTGGTTGAAATACCAACCATCATCGGGATCGATAAATGGGCAATTGCCTTTCGCACCGGACTTTCGCTTAAGTAGTAAATATTGGATTCATCCATTGTGACTTCTTCCATGATGATTCCTCCTTCTATTAGATAGTTAACTGTTAGAATTCTAACTTTAAGGCAATAAGCAGTGATTGACTGCTTATTGCTCATAGACTTTGATCGATTTTTCTTAACAAACGAGTTAGTTCTTCGACTTCTTCTGCATTCAGTGCTTGGACCAGTTCTTTTTCTGCCGCATAAAAAGCTTCATTGGTTTGATCAATCAACGCTTTTCCTTTAGGTAAAACGTATATATTTTTTTGCCGCTCATTATTTTTTGGGATGCGGCGTTCGATATACCCTTTTTTTTCTAACCCTTGAAGCATACTTGTGATACTGGCATCACGACGTTGAAACACTTGGGCCAAATCCTTCTGAATCAATCCCTTGTCTTCATTTTGTGCGATATACGCAATCATTCTTCCTTGCTGTTGACTGATATCCAGGTCTTTTATACGCAGTTCCATCGATTCCCGTGACTTATTCATAATGGACCGCATCAAATTCGAAACGATCAGTTCCTCCAAAACGACTCCCCCTTTGCCAAATGTTAGATATCTAACTATTCGAAAAGAATATACACCGGTTAAAAAGGAAAGTCAATAAAAAGATTCGCTACCTAATAATTAGACCTCTAATTATTTTCAAATTCAATAATGGTAGTAAGGCTAGGGAGTTCCACACTGTGGAAAAGTTACTGACAAAAGCAGACAACAAGGGACTTTTTATTGCCTTTTTAGTAAACGTGTATAAAAGAGCCCTGGGTTCGTCGATTTTTTCCCTCATGGTATCACAGCCAATTAGAAAAGTAGGCTTTATTTTCCGCTCTTGCTAGCGAAAAAAAGAAAGCTTATCCAGAAATCATTTTCCGAATAAGCTTAAACTGATTTATCGATCTAATTAAAATAATTTGCGTCAACTAAGATCGGCTTCAATACTGTAGTAGGTATTATGAACTCTTGTGTCCCCATGTATCCAGCCGAAACTTCATATTTATCAAACGAAATAACTAGTTCATGATTTTCATTAATATAAAAATTCGGATCATTCTCCAACCAATTTGTATCATTATAGTCTAAAACCCAATATTTGATATCGCTATTTACTCTCATCCGCTCTTTCATTTGGTGCTCAATTTCCTGAGCCAGCACCTCTAAATAGTTTTCCGTTTTAAATAACATCTTTAATGATAATAAGACCTCGTTCTTTTTATCGAATGTATCAAATCGATGTTCGACATTGGTGCTCCCCACTGTCTCTTCAAACGTACGGTCGATTACTAAAAATCGATTATCATTGACTTTCACATCATAGGTACCACTGACATACATTTGTTTTTCGTCCACCTTATTTATTACGTCTGTATAACTTTGATATGCTCGTTGTCCTTCACGGAGATATTTTTCATTTAATTGCGAATACACTTGATTTTCTTCTGTTATCTTAGGCACATCAATAGTGATTTCTGCTTCCTCTTGACTGAACAGAAGCGTTTCCCCAGTTATAATTGATACCAAATCCCCCAAAATAGGTATTTCTGATGCAAAACCTCTAAAGGTAGTATTTTGAAGCATAATCAAAAAACTAAAAACCACCAAGATCACGCTTTCGACGCCTCTTCTAAGTACTTTTCGCTTCTTTTCTTCGTATACCTTTGCCTTTTCTATTTGAAAACGTGCAACTATTTCACGCTTTAATTGTTCCTGGTTTTCTCCATCAAACGTGTGCTGTTTCATTTCGCTCATTCTCCTTTTCATATCTTGTTTTTTTAATTTAAAAGATGCTTAAATTGAACAAGAGAACGGTACATCTTCGTTTTCACCGTATTCTCATTTAAATTAAGTATTTGAGCAATTTCCTGCAAGGTAAATCCATCAAAATATTTTAAAATGATGATATCTCTTTCCGGACTAGGCGTTCTCTCTAGAATTTCCTTTAGTTCAAGAAATTCACTTTGATCGAAACGAAAATGACTTAGTTCTATAGTTTCTTCAAAGGCTAACCCAAATGGTCTTAGTCTCTTCACTCGCCATTGATCAATCGCGGTTCTTACTAAAATTTTATAGAACCATGCTTGAAAATTATCAATTTCTACTGTGTTTCTAAAGCTTTTTAACGCCTTTTGAAAGCTATCCTGCAGGACATCTAAAGCATCTTCATGATCATAAACATAACTGTAGGCAATTCGATACATTTGATCATATTTACCTTCTATCAGTTCTTCTAGTAGATGCTCATAATAGCGCACTTTTTTTGTTTGACTTCTATTCTTAAAAATAAAGATCACTCCTTCAACAACTCTCCAAGGGACTAGAAAAGACTGCTATTTAATTTCTCTTTGGTCAGCTAAACCAAAATACTGATTTAGTGGTTTTTGTCCATAAGAGAGCAATTCGCTTATAGTCACAAACTCATAGCCTCTTTTTCTTAGTTGACTTACCATTTCTGGAATGGATTCTACGGAACGTTCATGGATATCATGAATCAAAATGATTGATCCATTTTCTACAGTATCAATTACCTTATTTACAATCAAATCTTTATTTTTGACTTGCCAATCTTCAGAGTCTACATTCCATTGAATAATAGGCAATCCGATGGTTTTGGCAACGGCACCGTTTACTGCTCCGTAAGGTGGTCGAAAGAGTTTTGGCAATACCCCTGTAGCATGAAATATTGCCTTATCAGTCTTCAGTACTTCTTCTTTGACTTTATCCAGAGTTACTTGAGTTAAGTCTGGGTGAGTGTATGAATGACTGCCAATTTCATGCCCCTCTCCCACTATTTTTTTCGCGACCTCTGGGTTCTTATCAACCATCTGACCTAAAACAAAAAAAGTCGCTTTGATCTTTTCTTTTTTTAACTCTCCTAGTAATTTTTTCGTAGACGTATCGTTAGGTCCATCATCAAAGGTGAGCGCAACATAGTTTCTTTTTTGGTCTAAGGATTTTTTTGGCAGATTATTATCAGAAACGATCGCTGGATCAATAAAAGGCAGAATTTTTTCAATGTCGACATTCATCTTTGTCACCCCTAAGACCTCTTTATCAAAAGCGATTTGTATTGAGTGAGGGAGAATGGTTATCTTACTATCCTTGCTTAAAAAGTCATTTGTTAACACTTGATCTAATTCTTCTTCATCAATTGTCGATTTTAATTTAGTTCGAGTACTAAGTAGCTGTTCTTGTACAATTCTGTTTATCGCAAGCAAGTCTGATTCATCGTTGACAATATCTTTTAACCGAGGTTCATTTCGATTTTTGGATAAGAGTATTTCAGATAATTCTTTTAATTCACCTAAATATTTCAAAGACTTTGTTTTATCATCCCAAATATATTCCTTTGTTACTAATTGTCGATTAATAAGGGCATCATTCACCTTTTCCTCATTGACATAGGAAAGCACCATTGACCGAGAATCCTTCAATTGTTTCGAGGCAACCTGAGTTTGAGCTTCCAATTGTTTTATAATATTTTTATTTTCAGTCGCAGAATAGTACAGGTAATATTTATTGTATTGATTATCGCCACTCTTTGATTCTTCAATCTGAGTGATATCACGATCAAAAAATTCAGTTTTAATTGTTTTTTCGACTTGCGTTTCAAAATTTGTTTGTTCTTCTCCATACACTTGACTCATTAGGTACTTATACATGGCACCCACTACTAACGTAAGAATCAGTGCACAGAATATAGCTATTAACAATAATTTTTTTCTCATAGTATTTCCTCTCTTTCGTTGTTCTATAGGGTATGACGAAAGAACAGGTCAAATAGTTTCATTTATTAGCAAGTTTTTATCAATCGTGAACTTTCTTAATCGTGATTCCTTTATCTCCATAATATTGCTGTCTAAATTCATTAGCGAAAAATAGTAACTTCCCAATTATTCGTTTTTTTCCTATCTTTTCCTTTAAGGTTTAGCTTTGACATCAGATCTTTACGTTTTCCCTTAACTATGTCATTAGACAGTAGCGTTAGTTCTTAATCTTAATACTTGCGGAAAACAAAAAAAGGCTTCAAAAAATTTTTTTTTCGAAGCCTTTTTTAAGATAATTTTTATTTATGCAAAACCTATGACACATTGAATACGATAGAATTCTTCTTTTCTACACTTAGATCATAACCACAGATTTCTTTGAAATATGTCTTGTAATCATTCTCAGTAATTCTAATAATCTCATCTGCTGAGAAATCGTCGAATCGAGATAATTCTGAAACTAGATTCATCTTTGCATCAAGTCCTAGAATTTTTGGGAGCACTTCCCAGAAATTATCTTTTGAAATCGATTCAATCAGCTGACCGAATTCAGTTAGGTGTTTTTCGCAATATGCTTCCAATTTTTCACGTTCAATACCTTTTTTTATTTTCTTAAAATTGAAGTAGTAAGAAAAGGGTTCGTGGTTGTTTCCACCGTCCATTCATTTGCCCCTCTTTCTATGTATTTTTCCTAAAATTTTATTTGTATCAGCAAAACGCTATTATCTTGCCTTCCTTTTTATAACAATTAAATAAAACTGCCCTATCAGCTCCATCGAGGTGTTCTGATAGGGCATAAGTAATTATAGAATACTCTGCCTACTCATTTATTTGTTCACTAATTATAGTAATCAGTCGTTCCATAAATGTGTCTGCTTTTACTCAATAGTAATAAGATAGAAAATACTATGAGTGCATACCCCAGGATGATCAAACTGCTTGTGTTTGAAGAACCTGTTTGCGGTAATTTCCCTTGTCCGATTTGAGAAGCATCTGCGACGATCGTTTTCTTATTGTCATCGTCTGCTTCTTCCTCTTTCTTCGCTGTTTCACCAATTCGACCAGTCACAGTGACCTGCCCTGTTGTCGCCTCTGCGACAATGGTTTCTGATAGATCCCAGACAGTCAGAGCCAGTAATGCAGCGATGAAAAAAATGATTCTTTTTCGTTTTTTCATACGATAGATCCCTTCTTTACTGGGATTTCAGTTTTTAGTCTTCCTCTACATCCGGCGCAAAACTCAAGACCAATTTGAAACTTGGGTTTGATTCTTCTGATGCATTGGCAGGTGTTGCTTCACCAGTGAACGCAAACGTCCCTTCATTCGTTCCTTGGTTGCCTTCAAGGGTAAACAATTCTGTTTCTGTTACAGTTGGTGTGCCGTTTTCAAACAACTCAATCCCGTTTACGTTTAACAAGTCTACTTCAGACATATTCAATGGTGTATCAACACCTGCAACAGAAGCGATCACACCAACTGCTGAGTTATTTGTCACCGTGTACGTAGGCGAAACGATCTCTTTGTGGCTTGACGCTTCAGTCGTATAGAACAAAGCAGTCGTTGGAATCGTTACATTGATCCATTGGTTCAAATCATCGGGATTTGGTCCAGGTGTTGTATTCTCGAATTCACCGATGATCCCGTTTACTTGGACATCTCCTGACGTATCGCCTTCACGTCCGTCAATAGTTTGTGTTGCAAAAGCGGTGGTGCCGCTTGCGATTACTCCTGCAATCGTTGCTGTACTTAGAATAGCTGCTACAAATTTTTTCATTTTTATTTCCTCACTTTTCCTTTTTTTAATTCTTAACGATAATCGTTAATTCAGCTTCAGTGACCCCTTGTTTTTCTTTGCTTTCAGGGTCATAAATATTGATGGTGGC
Source organism: Enterococcus sp. AZ095a (assembly GCF_050546735.1). NCBI lineage: Bacteria > Bacillati > Bacillota > Bacilli > Lactobacillales > Enterococcaceae > Enterococcus > Enterococcus sp. AZ095a. The sequence goes on from NZ_CP172953.1 coordinate 3,450,025, forward strand.
TTTGGCAGGATACTCGCCTTTTGCCAATGGTGTCGCCAAGGCGACATTTTCAACAAATTGATTTGGATAGATCGCACCGGAAGAATAGATGACTTCCCCGCTCGACAGTAAAGAGATGTCCACGGCGATTGGGTACACATTGGTGCCTGGATTAACGATTTCTATGGATCCCGTGCTTTGACCATCTTCAAAAATGGCTTCTGGATTGATTTGCAGGGTGAAATAATTCGCATCTGCAATTTCCTGCGCCCGTTCAGATAATCGCTGATCGGTGGCATCGCCAGATTCAGGCAAAAGGTCTGCACTGATCAACGGAACTGCTTCTTTTGATTGATAGAAATAGTACCCGAGTCCACCGGCAAGTACGGCCAATAGCAACAACCACCAGAGCCATTTCCGTCGTTTTTTATTTTCGGTTTGATTCGTTTGCTCCAATGGATTCACCTCCTTCCCATTTGGTACGATCTTTTTTTCTTAGTCTCGTGGAACAAAGCGTAAGACGATGCGATAATTCGGTACAAGCAAGTCTTCATAATACCCGCCTTGATCGGCTTCTGAATCAACGACCCACTGGGGATAGTCCCCATAGAAATCCCCGGTTAAGGAAATCGGCACGCGGCTTCTTTCTTCTAAGCGAACCAAGTGTTGTTCTTCCATCGCTTCATAGAGTTGAATCTGGGTTTCTTCCGTTTTTAGGTTCAATCGCAACAGCGGGGTTGAGATATCGTCATAAGTAAGGGTTGGGTCTTCCTCTTCGCTTTCACTTTCAGCGTAATCGAGGGGATCTTCTCCCTCTTCTAACAAGACGATTCCGGCAGGATCATCGATCGCCAATTGATTGATATAGGTATCCACAGCAAGTGGCGATTGATTGCGGATCTCATACGCTTGGCTTTCAAAATTACGATTCGATTCCGCCGTATTGTACAAGGATTCAAAGACCATTTTGGTCGGGATCGTCACTCGCATATGCTCCAGTTTCGATGTCACATCGATACCGATGGTCATCTGGTAGGCTTTATTCCCCACCTCAAGAACAGCGAAGTAGCTGCCGTCTTCGTCCACTTCTCGTGTAAGATCCGTTTCTACGATGCGAAAGTCATCCGTCATATCCACTTCCGTCAATACATTTGCGGCTTGCGCGCGACTTTCTTGAAGGATCAAAGCATCTAATTCTTCTTGCGTGCTTAATTCATTAATTTTGAAACGGTCTAAAGTGAGGTTATTCGCTTGATAATTAATTCCTTTTATGACTGTTTGTTCTTCCGTTCTATCACCGGTCGTTTCAACAGAAGGTTTCGCAACTGTAATCGTTACCTTTGTCTCGGTCTCAAGACGTTCGTTTCCTATCAAATCAATTTGGAACTGTCGGACTTGTTGATTTGACTCTTGATAATCGCCCCAAACAATTCGAGGATCATCTTTTTCAAGAACTACCTTATCTCCAGACGTCGTTTGGTAACTAATAGTCAACTCATCTACGGACTCTGTTGCATATCCAGTAATAGTTTGGGACTGATCGCTTACTCGATCAATGCTTGCGACAAGCTGTTCTGGAGCTACTCGCTCCCAGATATAGGTTCCTGGGGAACTACCATCATAGTTAGCCATAAACTCAGTTGAGTTTTCAAAAGTTATAACCGAACCATCACCCGACAAATTTTCTTCTAGCGTCCAACGTCCAGTATATTGTTCAGTACTTGGGATTGCTGGTAAGTTTGTAGCAGCAGAAAAAATAGATTGTTCTCCTAATGTTATTCTATTTAATGCGTTAGTATTACCAAACATACTCTGCATATTAGTTACCTGAGAAGTATTCCAGTTGCTGACGTCAATTTCTTCTAAGTCACTTGCATTGGTAAACATGAATGCCATGTCTGTTACTTGTGACGTGTCCCAATTGCTAACATCTATCTTCTTTAAAGAATTCGCATTTTGAAACATCGTTCGCATATTAGTTACCTGAGAAGTATTCCAGTTGCTGACGTCAATTTCTTCTAAGTCACTCGCCTGGGCAAACATGAATGCCATGTCTGTTACTTGTGAAGTGTCCCAATTGCTAACATCTATCTTCTTTAAAGAATTCGCATTTTGAAACATCGTTCGCATATTAGTTACCTGAGAAGTATCCCAGTTGCTTACATCTATTTCCTCTAAATTCACATTGTTAAACATAGTTTGTGTAGACAGTAAACTAGAGGTGTTCCAGTTGCTGACGTCAATTTCTTCTAAGTCACTCGCCTCGGTAAACATGAATGCCATGTCTGTTACTTGTGAAGTGTCCCAATTGCTAACATCTATCTTCTTTAAAGAATTCGCATTTTGAAACATCGCTCGCATATTAGTTACCTGAGAAGTATCCCAACTACTAACATCTAGTATATTCAGTGCACGGACCTGACTAAACATGAATCTCATGTCTGTTACTTGAGAAACATCAAACTTATCAGCATTTTCGATAGATTCCAATTCTGCTAGTCCATCAAATAAGAAGGAAGAATTTCTTGGTAAAGTAACAGAATCATTGACTAAGATTTTCTTGACCGATGGATAAGTTTTCCAAGGAGCAGTTGCAACTGCTCCAGCTTCTCCACCATACAAGATGATCGTTTCTGAGATACCATCATATAGCCATGGAACGGATCCCCACATTTCAAATATTTCCCATGTATACGTACCTGGAAAACGGCCATCATAACTTGTCATGAATTCACTTGAACTGGCATACCTGATCCCAAGATTTTCTGTACCTGGTTCCAACTTCCACCCACCGGTATAACCGTCTGTTTGTTGAATCGCTGGAAGCTGAGTGTCAGCTGAAAACAAGCTGTTTTCTCCGAGTGTCAATGATTTTAAATTAGTATTATTAAATATCTGACTCATATTTGTAACACTGGAAGTGTCCCATGAACTAAGATTCAATCGTGTGAGAGATCGGGTTAAATTAAACATTCGGCTCATATTCGTAACTTTTGATGTGTTCCATGTTCCTAAATCTAAAGTAGTAAGACTATTGGCTTGAAGAAACATGTCCCTCATATCCGTGACATTTGATGTGTCCCATGCTCTTAAATCTAAGGTGGTAAGACTTTGAGCATTCATAAACATTTGACTCATATCCGTGACACTTGATGTATCCCACGATGCAAGGTCTAACCTAGTAAAAGCTGCGGGTGTGGCCGCCAGATTCCCAAACATAAGTCTCATATTAGTCACATTTGACGTGTCCCAATTACTAACATCTATTTCCCTTAACCGCCATGTAACTTGAAACATACTCTCCATATTAGTGACGTTAGAAACATCTAGTTTGTCTGCATTCTCTATGACTTCTAAAAGTTGTAATTCCCTAAACATCCCCGACGAGTTACTAGGTAAAATCACTTGATCTTCAAAAATTATTTTGCGAATGTGACGATACTGCCACCATGGCGACTCTCTTGCCGCCCCTGCTGTTCCGCCACCTACTATGATTGTTCCTTCTCCTTCGTAATAAGACCAAGGTACAGTCCCCCATAACCCTTGATCTGTAGGTATCCCTCTGACTAAAATCGAGTCTGTAACTTTACTATCTCTTTTTTCTTGTGCCACTGCCACAGACTCTATTTCTTGTTTTAGTTCATTGTCATGTGAATTTTCTGATATATTGCTATCTACTACTTTTGATGTCTCACTCTCAAATAGTGTATCATCTGAATATTCGTCACTATCTGATTCATTTATTTCTTCTCTTGATGATTTGGATTGAGCAATTTCGTCTTCTTGACGAACATGAACCTCGGCAAAAACAATAATAGGATGAAAAACTTGAACAACCAAAAAACATAATACAGTCAATAATCTTTTCTTCACCTGACCACCTCCTAACATATAAATATAAGGTCATTTAACCAAGTGATCTATATATTCAAATCACTTTCACCTCGTTTTTCGTACTAATGTGATTCAATATTTAAAAATTTCAGAACATTTAACGAGAAAGGTCTGTACACTTAATAAGTGGAATACTTTATGGATGAAAAACACCAAAAACAACCTTCCTAAACCAATAAAGAGATATCTACTTCTTAATTAGTCTCAAATTTCTTCGATTTTTAGATTAGAACAAAAATAGACATTCGATCCGATCGAATGTCATGGAAAAGTTATTAGATTAGGTTTTCTATTTTAGAGAATAAACAACAAATGTCTATTCTAAAAAACGAAGGTTTTTGATACATTTGTCTGTAAGTTTGTATGCATACCTATCTCTTACATGATAAAGGTTACATGATTTTTAGATAAAATGGGAATCAACATTTTCATATTCGGATGAAATAAATGAAAAAAAACACTCGTTAATACTTTTAACGAGTGTACGGAGATTAGAGAAATGGTTTTCGATACGGATCAATTTTTCTTTCCAGATTCCGCCAGTCATGCTCATCTGGGACAGCTTTCAATAACAAGTAATCTGTTTCAATAATATAGTCTAAGAGGTACCGATTATAGTTTGTGACAATCAAATCAATATGATCGGCATTTAATATTTCTTGTGTCAGATGTTGCAATGGCAAAAAGGTCAACGTGTGCTTTGTACCAAACTGTTGCATTGCACGAGTTCGAATCTGTTGGCAGATGAAGTGATCACCTTCTAGAAGAAAATAAATTCTTTTTGTCGGTGAATAAAAATCAAAAATCAAATCACTGTAGATCGTTAAACTCACACAAATATCTTCAAGATATGGCGCAGCCAAAAAGTCTTTTCTTTGATGCTTCTTTAAAAATCGTAAATTCCGTTGATAGTTTTCATTGTCAGAACGCATGAGAGATTCTTTGATGTCCTGTGCCTCTTTGTTCAATGCAGGAGCTAACGCATAGTTCACTTTTCTAGACAAAAAGAAGGATTGCAAGAAAATTTTTATCTTGGCATAGCTCTCATTTGTGAGCTCAAACTCTTGTAAGTAAGCCTCCGTAAGTTTGGCAATTTCTGATCCTTGATGAAACTGCTGGTAGAACTTTTCCTCCGATGCTTCTCGATCTAAGGTACGTTTACAAATAGTAACTAAATAAATCCATGCAAATTCTTCCTTCGCTAGTTCTACGCCGTAAAGCTTGTTGATTCCGTCTTTTAAAGAATACAGGAGGGAGAAGCTATTTCCTTTGTAGGCTAATTCAATCAAGTATTTCGGGACTGTTATCGGAAAACCAAGGCTCGCCCGTTTGATTGCAATAAAAAAAGTATAGTAAAAAGCAGCTGGTGTTGTTCCAGAGCCAATATCATATTGTCCTAGTTTGTTGTTTAACTGGGTTAAGACCAACTCATGCAATGCGGGGTCGGGAACAAGGGTATGGGCAGTATCAATCCCTTCGTAATAAAAGTCTTTGAAGAATTTCCGTAAATCCGCTTCGCTCCCTTCAATTGTCAATGGATTCGACACCCATTTTAACCGATAACTGCTCAATATTTTGTTCGATTGACCCAACAACCGTCGAAACGTGCTCTCAGAAAAATGATAATGATGGGCCAACTCGTCAATATCCATCAATTCCCCTTGAAAAATATGACCGATGATTTCAAATAAGCACTCATTTTCTAGCAAATCTTGTTTCTTTTCTTGGTACACGGAAGGTTTTTTCTCTTCAAAAAGAAAGCCACTATTCCCCGAAGTTAGGGTGATACAATCACCAAAATAGTCTTTCACATACTTGAGATCATTTGCAATTGTGCGTTGTGTGACTTGCATCTTTTCTGCCATTTCACCAATTGTAAATAAACGATCTCGCTCCATCACACTCAAAACTCGAAATAAGCGCTTAGTTGTGCGATTACTGATAAATGCTAACTGTAAGTCTCTCATATTCTCCGCCTCATATCTCACTACGTCTTTTGTCTAGATGTTACATACATAACACAACAACAAAAAATGAGCAAGACACGGCTCTTAATCACTTCATAAAAAAATAAGTTGCTTCTATACACAAAAAAGGATCAAATGCTCTTATGCTTTTCCATTATTATCTATTTGCTTACAGAACATTCTAATCTCCTTAGCGATGGTGGAGAAGAGGAATGCTCTCGAGCTTCTTTCATTGCAAAAATCTCCTTTAAATGGTTTAATGGTTTAAACTTTTAAACGATAATGGAGAGACAATTATGATAGATTATGCCAATCTGCAACAAGATTTTTCTGAGTTAAGTGATTTTTTAATCGCGCTAGGTGACAAAAAAAGACAAGCTATCATCATTCGGTTGCTAGAAGCGGAAAATTGTGCTGGCTTACAGGTCACTTCCTTATTAGAGGCCACCAATTTATCTAGACCCGCCATTTCACATCATTTGAAAATCTTAAAAGAAGCCAAAATCGTGAATTTCAGACAAGAAGGAACAAAAAATTATTACTATCTCGATCATGAGCAAACAGAAATAAAAAAACTCCAATCCTTTTTAACGAAAGTCCTTCACATTATGAACGAGAGGGACCATTCATGAAGAAAGTATTAGTTGTTGAAACAAACATTCAAAAATATGCTGGCACGAGCGAGGCTACCGGACTTTGGTTAGGAGAAAGTGCCGAGTTTCTAGATGAAGTCTATCAACAAGGGATTGATGTTGATTTCGTAAGTCCATTAGGAGGCTTTGTTCCTCTAGATCCAAGAAGCATGAAATATATAGATCAAGCCATTATGAACATTTATCTGGAAGAAAATTTCATTCAAAACGGCTTGATTCAAACGAAAAAACCCGCAGAAGTAAATCCAAATGACTACCATGCGATTTATTTTACCGGAGGGCATGGTGTCATGTGGGATTTTCCTGATAATAAAGAGCTGCAAGAACTCGCTTTAGCCATTTATGAAAACAATGGGTATATTTTATCTGTTTGCCACGGAATCGCTGGTTTACTAAATATAAAAGATAGAGAAGGAAGCTTTTTGATTTCTGGGAAAAAAATCACAGGATTTACGAAAACCGAAGAATTTCTCGCCGGGAAAATGAACAAAGTTCCTTTCTTTAATCAAACCGCCGCAGAAGAAAGAAACGCTCAATTCAAAAAAAGACGCTTTTATAAAGCATTTGCCCTAAAAGATGGGCGGATCATCACTGGCCAAAATCCTTTTTCTGTACGTGCTGTAGCAAAACTATATCTTGAGGAGGTACAGTCATGCAAACAATTTTAGGAAGCAATGGACAAATCGGCTATGAACTAGCAAAAGAACTATACAAAAATTACACAAATGAGCTTCGGCTAGTTAGCCGGAAGCCTCAAAAAATCAATCCTACAGATCAGATCGTTTCCGCAGATTTGATGGACTTTTCGCAAACGAAAAAAGCGATTGAACATAGTGAGATTGTTTACTTCACTGTTGGGTTACCGATGGATGCAGAGCTGTGGGAAACCAATTTTATGAAAATCACAGAAAATGTCATCCGCGCTTGCCAAGAAGCACAGAGCAAACTGGTTTTTTTTGATAATACTTATATGTATCCAAAGGATCGTACCCCCCAAAAGGAAGACACGCCATTTTCTCCAGCAGGCAGGAAGTCCCTCGTACGCTCTAAAATGGCTCAATTGGTTTTATCCGAGATGGAAAGTGGCCGTTTAGATGCGGTGATTTGTCGAGCCCCCGAGTTTTACGGCCCAGGCAAGACCCAGAGCATTACCAATACACTCGTCTTAAACAATATAGTCCACAATGCTCCCGTCAAAATACCTGTCAATAAGGACACTTTACGCACACTTATATGGACACCTGATGCTAGCCGAGCAATGGCCCTTATCGGAAATACGCCTAGTTCCTATGGCCAGACTTGGCATTTGCCCTGTGATACACCTCATAGTTTCCAAGACATGATCGATCTCGCCGAAAAAATTGAAGGCAAACCATTGAAATACCGTGTCATTCCTTTGTGGCAATTTAAACTTGCTAAGCTATTCAGTAAAAACGCGCGCGAACTAAGTGAGTTATTACCTAGATACACGGTGGATAATCTTTTTGTCTCTGATAAATTCAAAAAGGCATTTCCTCATTTTAAGATCACAACGTTTGAAGAAGGCATTAGGCAGGTACTTGTTGAGAATAGGGCAGGATGACTGACAACACTTTATTAACCCCAATGAAGAGAATGACTGATGAGAAGCTACCCAGCTTTTAGTAAATCAAATTCAAAGGATGTTCGCGTTTGTAGAAAGTTGAATCTTTACCGTTAGCAAAACCGTTCATTACACCGTCACTATTATTAATAAAAAGGATATTCATCCCACCCAAACACAATTAGCACAGGAATATAGAAAGCCAATTAGGCGTAGGCCTAATTGGCTTTAATAAGACATTCTGTTTCCTTTTTCTTTGCTCGGGCTAATAGAAAAAAAACAAGCACTAAGAAGTAATTTTGAGGCAGCTAGACAACAATATAACTGAAGACGAGAACGAAAGAAAAAATTCTTATTTGCGACATTCGATTACGCAAAAAATATATATGAACATCTATTATTAGCCATCCTTTTTACTAGCTCTCATTTTAGTTAACCTTTTTATCTATCCTAACTGCTATAAAAACTCTCTCACACGTTCTTTAACATGCTGCTATTGTTCCAACTTCTTTATTGCTAAAGCTAAGCAGCCGATCAAACCTGCATCGTCAGCAAGCATTGGAGTTAGTAGGTATTCTTCAAGAGCAGGGGTATCCACATAGGAACCCATTTTTTCTTTAAACGCTTGGCGAATCAACTCGAGTAGTTGCGGCTGTTTCATTACACCCCCACCTAAAATTATTTCTTCCGGTGCATATAGTAAAGTTGTGTTATACACACACTGAGCAAGATAATCTGCCTCAATCGCCCAATAAGGATGATCAAATGAAATGGTCTGGGCTTTTCTTCCAAAGCGTTTTTCAATCGCGGGGCCTGAGGCTAACCCTTCCAAACAATCATGATGAAAAGGACAGATTCCTTCAAATTGATCTTCATTATGACGTTGTAAGAGCATATGTCCCATTTCAGGATGACTGAAACCTGTGACTATTTTTCCATCGACTACAGCACCACCACCAACACCAGTACCAACGGTGTAATAAAGAACACTATTTTTACCTTTTCCATACCCTGCCATATATTCTCCATAACAAGCAGCATTTACATCGGTAGTCCAATAGATGGGAACCGACAAGGCGTTTTCCAAAGCTCCTACAAAATGATAATTTTGCCAAGCTACCTTCGGAGTGTTGGTGATATATCCGTAAGTTCTTGATTCGATTTGAATATCAATTGGCCCAAATGCTCCTACACCAATTGATGCGATATTTCCTTTGTACTTATCAAAGAAATCAAACACTTGCTTCATCGTTTCTTCTGGTGTTGTGGTAGGAAAACTTTTCCGTTCTATCACTTGTAATTGTTCATTACCAATCCCACAGACAAACTTTGTTCCACCAGCTTCTATTCCACCATATAACATTTTATCTACACCTTTCATTCACTCATTTTCAAAAAAAGAAACGTATTTGCACTAAGCAAAATCGTTTCTCACTAAAGGTTTCGTTGTGCCACCTTCGCCAAATTCAATCGGCAATACGGTACGTTTTTCTACTGTCTCTCCATTAATGACAGCAATTAATTTTGCCACTGCCACTTCCGCCATTTGCTTTGTAGGTTGGGCAATTGTTGATACGAGATAAGGGTCTCCTTCTGTCATCTTTTGACCATCAAATCCGATAACTTGGACATCCTCTGGTACGTTTTTCCCTATTTTTTCAAGCATACCAATGACAGCTAATGCCATCGGATCGTTGATCGTAAAAATCCCATCGATATCGGAATTCTCTAACAAAAAATTTGTTACACGTTCTGAGAGATGGTCTAAAGGTTCTAACATATCTAACGCTTTATAGGAAATCCCCAGTTGACGGCACTCGATCTCAAAATATTTTCGACGACTCTTCGTTTCATTCGGTGTTTCTTGGTACCCACCGATATATGCTACATTCTGACATCCTCGGCGATAAAGTTCATTTGCAGCCAAACGTCCACCGGCCGCATTGTCAGCGGTCACATAAATCACCTCTTCAGTGAAATAACGGTCAATACTAACAAAAGGCAGATTACTCGAAATGTATTCATCGATATCTGAATAAGTAATTCCAATGATGCCGTCTACTTTATTTTGGCTGACCATCTGGATATATTCTTGTTCTTTTTCACTATTCCCACTGGAGTTACACAAATAAAGCTTGTAGTTTTGTCTTTCTAATGCTGTTTCTACATGGTAGGCAAATTCGCCAAAAAATGGATGCCATACAGTGGGTAGAATCAAAGCAACCGTATTCGTATGCTTCATCTTTAACCCCCGGGCATAAAAATCTGGTTGATAGTTTAACTCTGTCATTGCTGCTTCAACTTTTTCTCTAGTAGAAGCTTTAACAGAGCCGTTATTCAATACCCGGGAAACAGTTCCTACTCCGACACCTGCTAATTTTGCGACATCTTTCATTGTTGCTTTCATAGTTGATCCCTCACATTTCTGCACAAGTTTAGTATAATGAATTTTGTCATAAATTACTAATTTTTTCAAAATACTAATAGCAAAGTCATGGGAAATCTAGCTATCTGTTCTTTTCTAAAAATATTATCCTTCAAAACCTATTAAATAATTGATACACCGCCTAAGCAATCAAACATTTATTTCACACTCGCTGTTTCAAAAGCTTGAATACGACTTTCTCCAATCGAATGAAACAAGATATCTCGAGCTTTTTCCAGCTCATAGAAAGTAGCCGTCATAACTTCTAAACCATTAATAAAGACTTCAACTGATGAGGTATCTCTAAAAATCTCAAGAACGAGCTGATTATCAATCAAAGGTACTTCAACTTTTCGGACATTCAGAGATTCTTCTTCCGCCCCTGTAAGCTCTCTTCCTAGTTTCTGACGATCCAATTCAAAAACCTGTTTAGCAGTGTCATAAGTTAGTTTGAGACAATCCGTCTTAGACCGCAGTAATTCAATTGTAAAAACTTCTGCTTTCTCCAAATCTGCGACTAGATGTAAATATGAAGAATCCGACAGTGCGTTTCGAAATACGACTGATGTGTCAGTCACTGCGATATTTTCACTGCCTTGTTGATAAACTAAATGACTATATACAGTTGAGATGGGTTTTTGTACCAATCGATTTTTTTTCACTCTTAACTCTCGGGGCAAACTCATAGAGCCTGCCCAAAGATGGCCTAACTCATGTGTAGGCAATGTACGATCCCACATCTGCATCCAAGCAATCATCACCCGTCCACCATTAGGATCTGTTGTTGTTTGTGGTGCATAAAAATCCATTCCAAAATCCATTTCATGGAAATTATCAACTATCATCTGACCTGTTTCCCAGTCTACCTCACCAATACAAGCCATGGTAGAACTGATATTATGATATTCCAGTCCGTTCTTCTTGATTTGTATCGGTGACATGATTAAGACATCTCGTCCGTCTAAATGGAATAAGTCAGGACATTCCCACATTATTCCTTGCTCTGAAGTCCCTTCTAGCAACACAGAGTAAAAGTGCCAAGTATACAAATCTGACGATTGAAACATCACTATTCTACCAGTAGACTGTGTAGATTTAGTAGCTACTACCATATAGTAAGCATCGTTGTGAACAATTACTTTAGGATCACGAAATTCTTGTATCAGCCCATTCTCACCTAGCTGTTTTTCTGCTACCACAGGATTACCACTGTATTTGCTAAAATGAATACCATCTTCAGAGACCGCCAAACATTGATGCTGATGGCTAATACCATCAATTTCTTGACAGCCTGTATAAACTAAATATAGTTTTCCGTCTCTTTCAATTGCACTTCCTGAGAAACACCCGCCGCTGTCATAAGGTTGATCTGGGGCTAACGCTACTGGTAGATCTTCCCAATGGACCAAATCACTACTGCGCGCATGCCCCCAATGCATGGGCCCCCATCGACTATCGTAAGGATAGTATTGATAGAAGAGATGGTAATGCCCTTTGTAATATATAAACCCATTGGGGTCATTTATCCACCCGATGGGTGCGGAAAAATGATAGTTTTGTCGATACTGAGGGTTAACTTTTCCTCGCATCATTTCAATAAATCGATTTGCTTTATCCAAAATCGCCGTTTCTTCTACTAACACTTATTGTGCTCCCTTCAAAAAATTATCATAGCCAGTTTGTTTTATTTGAATCCATTCTTCCAAACCTACACGTTCCAATTCAGCAAGGTATTCTTCCCATTCTTCATCGATTTTACCGCCGGTGATCCACTCTGCTCTTTTGCGATAGATGTAATCCCACATATCTGTTTCAATTTTTGCTAATCGATCTGTTTCTTCTTTTTCTAAAAAGACACGTGGATAGATATTGTCTTCTGTAATATATGGCAAATACGTGTCATGCATCAAATCTAAACGCCACTTCGCATCATCTGGCATAGTAGTGACTGTGCCGTAATAAGAATCAAGAACTGCTAATGGTCCTCCAGCTTCGGTTTTTTGTCTTAGTTCCCCCGGTGCTGTCCCCTCTAAAGGCAAATGTTTTAACATACCATCCTTTAATTCAAAAATATTCGCCTGTGCTTCATCACCGTAGGTTCCCCAGTTATTTTGGACAGACTGTAACGGTTCATACATTTTATCTATCCACCTAGCTGTAAGTTCCAAGTTTTTATTCGCACTAGTAATTACGAAACGATCTCTTGAGAAACCCATGCCATTCGTACGAGTAACGTGTTTCGTTCCATCTGGTCCCGCTAAGACTGGCAAGACGTCATAACTATCATCTGCACCCGTGATATTTGCTTTATCCCAAGTAAAGTACACGCCATACTTATGTTCTTTCCCTTTGGCAACATACGTATTCCAATCTTGTTCGAAAGCCTCTTTATCAATAAGACCTTTATTATTCATTTCATTGAAATATTTGATGGCTTCTTTATACCCTTCTTTGTTAGCAGTAAATTGTACTTGGCCATCGTTATCAACGACTAAGTGGTCATCATTATCACCTAGACCGAATGCCCCCATTAAAAATTTTAAGTCTTCGTTTCCTCCATTGTTAATAAAGCTAAAAGGAATTTCATCTGCTTCACCATTACCATTTGGATCTTGCGTCTTGAAAGCCTCCAACACAGTCATCAACTGATCAGTGGTTTGCGGCATTTCAAGACCCAAATTATCCAACCACTCCTTGTTGATCCAAGCCATCCCATTTACTGTATGAATCGACTCTTTTCCTTCGCCTAATTCTTCAATCCAAGGCATAGAGTAAATGTGACCATCAGGTGCAGTAGACATTTGTCGGTATTCGGGGTTTTCATCAAAAATTTTCTTCAGATTTGGCATATAATCTTCGATCAAATCTTCAATCGGTACAATAACACCACTTTCCGCCCAGTTTAATAAATCATAGTCACCTGCAGCGGCGTTGAAGATGGCATCTGGTAAATCACCACTAGCGATATCCAAATTTCTTTTTTCGGCAAAATCACTACTGTAGTTTGTCCAATCAATATGGAGATTGGTCTCTTCTTCTAATCGTTGGAAAATCAATTTGTCATTAGGATCATTGGGAGCCAAAGGGGCACTTTGAGACATCATTTTTAAAGATACTTTTTCTTTCAATGGAAAAGAGACATTTTCTAGTTCATAATCAGGGCTTGATTTACTCTTTTCTTTTGAGCCTCCACAAGCCCCCAAAATTAGTACGGAAGTAAAAACGATTGGCAGCATCCATTTTGCTTTCATCTTAAAATCTCCTTTATAATTTTTATTCATACAAATAGTGAACAATTCTTACCCTTTAACAGAACCAACTAAAACACCTTTATCAAAATATTTTTGGAAGAAAGGATACATTATGATTAATGGCAGACTAGAAATGACGATCGTTGCGTATTTGATCAACTCAGCAATTTGTTTCATTTCTGCCATGGCAGTATTGGCTCCCACCATGTCTTGTGAGGGTTGGTTTTGGATCAAAATATTTCTTAATACGAGTTGCAACGGCTGTAAGTCGGGATCTTTGATGTAAATCATGGCATCAAAATATGAGTTCCATTGCCCAACAAAGGCATATAAAAACAATACGAACATAATTGGTTTAGCTAATGGAAGCATGACTTTGAACAGTATTTGCAAGTCATTGGCGCCATCGATAGTAGCAGCTTCAGAAAGTTCTTTTGGCAAAGCACTAAAATAGGTACGGGCTAAGATAATATTCCACACATTTATAGCACCTGGTACGATAATCGCCCATACACTATCTAACATGCCCAAGTTCTTTACCAATAAATAGGTAGGTATCAAGCCGCCACCCACGAACATTGTAATGACAAAAAAAGTCATAATAATCTTTTTCCCCGCCAAGTTAGGTCGAGACAAAGGATACGCAGTGATCATCGTAATAAATACAGTCAATAAACTGAAGCTAAAAGAGTAAAACAACGAATTTACAAAACCGCGTAAAATGGAATCATCTGCAAATACCCGTTGATATCCTTGTATTGTCCAATCTTTCGGATTGAAGCTTATACCTTTATTGATCAAAGTAGCTGGGTCCATAAAAGAAGCTACCAGTACATAAATCAGCGGAACAATGGTGATGACGACTAAAAAAGTTACAATCACTCGATTCAACCATAAGATTTGACGGTCGATTTTTGATAAAGCACTATTCATAATTTTCTCCTTTCATTACAAGCCTTGACCATCGTTTAGCCGCTTGGTTATATTGTTGACAATCAGTAATAAAACGACATTAATAATCATATTGAACAGACCAACAGCAGCAGAGTAGGCATAATCACCTGATTGCAAGCCGACTTTGTATACATAAGTGGAAATGATTTCTGAGGCAGGGATGTTCATTGAAGTTTGCATCAAGTAGGCTTTTTCATATCCTACATTCATAATACCGCCGGCGGCCAAGATGAAGCTGATCACCATCACAGGCCTCAATGCAGGCAAATCGATATGCCAAATCTTTTGTAAAATATTTGCCCCATCGATATTTGCTGCCTCATATAAATCGGTACTGACTCCCGCCAGCGTCGCGGTGTAAAGAATGGATGACCAGCCGATTCCTTGCCAAATTCCCGATAAAATATAAATCGTTCTGAAATAAGCTGGATTAGACATGAACATAATTGGTTGCCCCGTAACCTTTTCTACTAACCCATTAATAGGTCCATTTGCGGATAGGAACAAAAACAGCATCCCCACGATAATAACTACTGAGATAAAATTCGGCGCATATAGAATCAACTGGATTTTCTGTTTTATTTTTTTATTGATAATTTGATTCAAGCTCAGTGCTAAAATAATTGGTGGAAAAAAACCTAACAATAAACCATAAATGCTAATTTTTAATGTGTTGCTCAGCAAAAGCGTAAAATTTGGTGAACTGATAAATTCCCTAAAGTGATCTAGTCCTACCCAAGGACTTTCCAAAATTCCTAGCATAGGATTATAGTCTTTAAATGCAATCACAGCACCGTACATTGGCACATACTTAAAGATAAACGTCATGATGATACCTGGTAAGAGCAACAAGTACATCCACTTATCACGCCGCAACTGTTTCTTTAATTTTTCCCACTTCGAGATATTTTTTTTATCTCGTTGTACCGCCCTTATCTCACCACCTGGTCCCAATGTCTTTTCCAATTCGATCTCCTCCCAATACATTTTAGAAACGTTTCCATTTTCGTTTAAAAAAATAAAAATTTAACGAAGATGCTTTTTGGAAACGTTCCCACTATTTTCGTTTATAGATTACCACAGCCATTTTTTTAAGTCAATATTTTTTTGTAATTATTCTTTCACCCACACTAAGCTTCCGTCAATTCATTTATGGTTTACGAAAATTGTTAAAAATTAAGGATCTCGATTATTTCATTAATCCTGTTTTTTCTCTACTTTTCTAGCATTCTTCTTTTATGAATTTACTTATCACAACTTGCATTCCCCAATCTCTTTTCTAACAATCATTCACTGTTTAACCGTTCCAATCGGAAGATTATCTAGTTAATTATTTAAAAATAGCTCGGATTCACATTTATTTTTTGCTTTTTAACTAACTAAAAGCGAAAAGATAAGAGTTAAATTTGTAAATGTATATAAGGTTAAGAGCTGTTAGATGAGCTTTTTAGGGGAATCTCGGAAAACTAAGGTCGCCAATCAGGATTGAAAAAAATGCAGGAATTAGGAGTATTCATTTTTTCCGCCAGCTGAAAGAAATTAGCGAAAAAAGAGTAAACTCACAAAAATTGTGAATTTACTCCAAATCAATATACGGCTCTTCTTTTATGGAATCAAATTTTCTAACGATGAGCTAGTATTTTCTCGCATATAGCTTCTCCCTACTTCACCGATCCCAACATCCCAGCCACAAAGTACTTTTGCAGCGAGAAGAAGACCACCATTGTTGGCAGAGTTGCGATCACGATTGCTAACATCATTAAGCCATAATCTGGATTATTGGCGGCGCCGATGGCAGAAATCATTAGGGGAAAGGTTTGCTTTTCTGGTGATTGAAGGGTGATCAACGGCCAAAGGTAGCTATTCCAACTATTGATAAATGTAATGATGGCAGCGGCCGCATAAGTTGTTTTCATGGTTGGCATGTATATTCGGAAAAACAAGCCTAGTTCCGACAGACCATCCATTCGCCCAGCTTCAAGCAGTGACTTGGAAAACATTTTTGTGTTTTGTCTGAAAAAGAAAATCAGAAATGCGGTCGATAATGTTGGCAAAATGACTGAAGCTACTGTATCGAGTCCAATAAAAGGAATCGTCGTTGAAAAGCTGCCGAAGATTCGAAACAGCGGAATCATGGTGGCGGCAAAAGGCAACATCATCGACAAAAGCAAAATATTAAAAAGCATATTTTTTAATCGGCTTTGATAGATCTCAAATCCGTAGCCGGCCAACGAAGCGATCGTCACGGATAAAATCGTCTGTAACAACGCAATTCTTGCACTATTAAAGAATACTTGTTTCAAATCATAGGTTGCGACTAGGTTACGCCAGTTTTCTAGCAAATGGGTACTTGGCAATAGTTTGCCTTGCATGATATTTACGGTAGGATTGGTGATACTCACTAACATGAAATAAAAGGGAAAGGCAAACAGAATGGTAAAAACACCCAAAAATACATACGTGCCTACTTTTTTCATTTTTCCTCTCCTCCGATCTTAAATTGGATCATGGAAAAGAAGATGACCATGACGACAATGGCATAGGAAACTGCAGAGGCGTAGCCAAAATCTGGTGTATAGCGAAAAGAAAGATTATAAATATATTGGGAAATCGTCGATGTGGCGTTTCCTGGCCCCCCTTGGGTCAAGTTCATCGGTTCATCAAATAACTGTAGTGTCCCAATCGTTGACGTCACAGCTGAAAACAAAATGACTGGCTTCAGCAAAGGGACGGTGATTTTAAAAAATTGTTTGGTCGGAGAAGCGCCATCGATTCTAGCAGCTTCATAAATTGCTGGGTCGATATTTTGCAAAGCCGATAGAAAGAAAATCATATTGTAGCCGGTCCAGCGCCAAGTGATGGCTAAAATGATAATGACTTTTGCCCAAAAGGGACTGGAGAAAAAGGCGATTGGCTCAGAGACAATCGACAGTCTCACTAAAAGGGCATTCACCACGCCATTTGTTGCAAACAGTGATTTAAAGACCATGGAGTATGCGACTAATGAAGTCACTGCTGGCAAAAAAATGATCGTCCGAAACAGGCCTTTCAGCTTTAGGGTTTTCTGATTGAGCTGGACGGAAAAGAACATGGCCAACAAGACCATGACAGGCACTTGAAAGCCCAAAAAGATCAAGGTATTTTTCGTGGCTGTCAAAAAGGTTTGATCCGAAAACAGCCGCCGATAATTCGCTAGTCCGCTAAAGGTCAGCCCGGTGCCGCTTCCTGATTGTAAGGATAATAGAAATGCTTGGATCATTGGATAAAAAGAGAAAAAGAAGATTAAGAGTGTCGGGATAGCAATAAACAGCCACCCCGTGATCACTCCTTTTTTATAAAATAATTTATTTTTCATCGTACATGCCCCTCAGTCCGTTTTAATTCAATTGATTGTCAGCAATCATTTGCGTATTTTTTAAGACTTCATCCAAATCTGCTCCATTGACATAGTCCAAAAAGCCTTGATTCATGATGTCTTCCAACGCATATGTGTTTTTTCCAAAGTTTACCGAAGGAATTTCATTTGCCCAGTTCATGAAATCTTGATAGATAGCCTGATCGTCGAAGAAAGGATCTGGTGCATGATACGCATCTCCTTGTGAGGCGGGAACGTAAGAACCGATTGCTCCAACGGTTTGAATCAGCTCTTCGTAAAAGGCGATATTTTTGCCGAATACGTCAGCAATATAGCTCAGGGCTTCTTCTTTCCCATCGATATCTAACACATAAATTGACGAGCCTCCGAGATTGGTTGCATTGACTGAACCTTCGATCGATTCTTGCTTGGGCACTGGAACGACTGCCCAATCGCCACTTTGACTTTCTTCTGCTTTCACCGATGGCGTGATCCAGTTGCCTTGTAAAACGCCTGCTACTTCGCCGCTGTTAAAACCTGCTAGCATTTGATCCCAGCCATTGTGCGTTGTCATTACTCCTGAATCAAGCAGCATTTTCAAATCTTCAAGCCCTTGTTTCAAAGAAGGATTGCCGTCAATAAACGGCGTTTCACCATCCTCTGCGGTATACCAATAACCACTGGAATGCATCATCATTCGCAAATGTCCTAGATCGTTCATATCGATGGACAGCAATGGTTTGCCAGTTGATTCTTTCACACGGACCCCCAATTCATTGAAGGTTTGCCAAGTGATATTGGTGAAATCTGACAGTTCCAAGCCCGCTTCTTCAATGATCGATTTTCGCAAGTAAACGCCTGCTACCCCTGAATCAAACGGCATCCCATACTGCTCGCCATCGATCGAAGACACCTCGATTTTGTAATCCATAAAGTCGTCAACATTTATATACTCAGTCAATGGAACGAAATACTCTGGAAACACTTCTAAAAAAATACGAGCGCGAAAATCTTCAATCAAGACGATATTAGGCAATCCTTGGGTACTGCCTGAACTAAAGATGGTATTCATTTTTTGTACGCTGTCTTGTTGGGAAATCTCGGTGACATTGATTTTGAAATCAGGGTTTTCTTCTTGATGGTATGATTCCGCCAACTCAAAGGCTGCGATATTGAATTTTGGGTCCCACGCCCAAATGGTGATTTCCTCTGCGCCGTTTTGATCGCCCCCCTCACGCTCTGGCGTATCGCTGCCATTCCCACAAGCAGCTAAGCCTCCTAGTCCTATTATTGCCATACATAAAGCTATTTTTTTCATTGTTTTGCTCCTTCCACTTTTTTTTGATAATTCATATTAAAATCAAAGGCAAATGCCTGATTTTTTAATAAATACTTCGGTAAAATGCCGGGACCGCAACTGGCACTTCCTAATCCTTGCACCCCATAGTCAATGTTGACGGCAACTGCATCGCTGGTTTCTAATTGATTGGTATGGGTCGCTTGTTCCAAATTGTTCTGGGTGTAGTGATGCACACTGAAATTCAGCGATTTGCTGGAAATAGTCAGTCCCGCTCCAGAAGGCTTAGACAAACGGAAGAATTTGGTCTTCATGCGGTTGCCATTTTCTTGCGGCCGCACATACGGCGTGTGCATCTCTGGAACGGTTCTTTCCCACCAATCGAAAAACCCGCTTTGGCAACTATCAGGATAGGTTTCATGCGGCCCAAGTCCCAACCACTGCACGTTCTGATGTTCTTTGTTGATCATCAGCTGCACACCGATTCGCGGCAGAGTTTTCGGCCCATTGCCAAACGGGGTTCCTTGGACTTCTACACGGATGTCGTCTGCCAATGAAAGACGATACGTAAAGGACAATTCTATTCCCCAGTCGAGGGAAATAGGCATGCTGTTGCGGCGAATCTCAACTTTTATTTCATCAGGGCGCTGTTCATAGGTAAACGCGAGCACACGCTCCTTTAAGTGGCGAATGCGAAACGCTTCCCATTCCTTGGCGATGCTTGCCGAACCAAATTCTTCACTGCCTAACAAGTCGTTGTCAGTCGGTGCCCGCCAAAAGTTCATTTCAAGCGGTTCAGTAAGCAAGGCTTGTTCTTCGATGAGCCACTGGCTCAAGGCACCTGTTTTCTTATGAAAAATATAGGTCTGCTCAGCCAAAGTAATCCTCAGTTCATCGACCGTTTCTGAACAGTGAAAGGCATCCGATTTGGGTATTTGTACGCTTTTTACTGGTTGATCAATGATGGCTTGTTCCCAAGCAACTGCGTGTTCTAGAGAAAAATCTGGGGCACTTTCTTCAAAGAAAAACAGCGTGACCACTGCCTGTGCTCTTCCCGCTAAGCTCAGCGTAGCTTCTTCTGGCAGGGAAATGGTTGTTTCTTCCTGAGGCAGAAGGTCGATTCTTGGCAACTCTTGTAAGAAAATCACCTGATCGTCTTCCTTGATTTGCAGGACTGGCTGTAAAGAGGCTAAATTTCGAAAGTCGAAACGGTTAGTGATGCAACAGGTCTGTTCTGAGAGCTGGAAGGTGATTTTGACAGGCTGAATCACTTTCTTATACTCAAACAATGCTGGCGATGGCGTACGGTCTGGAAATAGCAATCCATCAATCACAAAGTTGCCATCTTGGATTTTCTCTGCGAAATCACCGCCATACTTGTAGTACGTCTCACCAGAAACGTTGTCAATGCTCTTGATACCATGATCGATCCACTCCCAAATAAAGCCGCCTTGTAACCGGGGATAGCGATAAAACAATTCCAGATATTCGCTCAATCCACCAGGGCCATTGCCCATCGCATGACCATATTCACATAAAATATGCGGTTGTGTTAGTGAACGTTCCCCTTGTTCTGCCATTTCGCCAACAGAAGTATACATAGTCGAAATGACATCAGACGCTTGGCACGCTTGCCATTCTCCCAAGGCTTTCAAGTGCCGTGCTTCTCCTTCATAATGAACCAGACGACTGGGATCTAATTTCTTGATCAGCTGCGCCATCTTCAAATGGTTTTCCCCATAGCCAGACTCATTTCCTAACGACCAGAAAATGATCGAAGGATGGTTTCTATTTTTTTCGACCATTCTTTTTGCTCGGTCTAAATACGTCGGCAACCATTCCTCACTACTGCTCTGTTCATTGATCCTTTGGGTGATATCCATCCCATGAGTTTCAATGTCTGCTTCGTCAATGACGTACAGCCCATAACGATCACACAGGTGATAAAACTTTGTATCTGCTGGGTAATGAGAACACCGAACGGCGTTGATATTGAATGCTTTCATCATCTGCACATCTTGTTCCATCGTCTCAACCGTCAGACTTCTACCAGACTCACAATGCCATTCATGGCGATTGATACCCTTCAGAACCACCCGTTTTCCATTGATTTGGAAAATACCGCCAACTATGGAAATCTGTCTAAAGCCGACTTGGAACGGAATGACCTCCAACAGTTCCTCGCCTTGATACTGTTTCACCAAAAGATGGTATAGGTACGGTTCTTCTGCGTTCCAAGGAATTATCTCTTCAATGGTTGCAGAAATCGTCCAATCCGCTTTCGCTCCTCCTTGGCGTTTCTCAGCTTTCTTTAAAACGGTTACATTTTCTTGATCTAGCAATTCGATTTCTATCGTACGTTCTAACTGCTCTGGCATTGTAGGATCAAAGAAAAGCGAAACTTCCAAGAAGCCATCTTTATATTGATTGCATAAATCCGCTTTGATCGTTACATTTTGAATCGACTGCGGCTTACGGGAAAACAAGTAGACTTCTCTAAAAATTCCGCCAAGCCACCACATATCTTGATCCTCGACATAGCTCATCGCGCTCCATTGTTTCACCTTTACACTAAGCACATTTTTGCCCTTTTGAAGATAGGGTGTGATATCAAACTCAGAGACCAAGCGACTGCCGGTGCTGTAGCCGACATATTGATCATTGACATGCACTTCAAACACCGATTCCACACCTTCAAAGTGAAGCACATGCTCAAGATCAATGTCCTCCACAATAAATGCTTTTCGATAAAAGGCGGTTGGATTCTCCATCGCAACAAATGGCGGATCAATTGGAAAAGGATACTGGACATTCGTATAGATTGGTTTTCCATGCCCTTGAAACTGCCAATGAGCAGGTACCTCGATTTTTTGTTCATACACAACTTGATTTTCTGCCTCACCCAAATAAAAATCCCACAGACCATTTAATGACTGATACCCAAAAGATGCCTGTGGATCCCCTTGCATAGCTGCTGCGACCGTTTCATAACTAAAAAAACTGGTTCGAGGCGACAAGCGGTTTTCATGTAGTATTGCTGGATTGAATATTTTTTCTTGGAACATAGCTTCCTCCTGATGTGTTTCGTCCTGTCTGTAACAACCAAGTGACTTCTCCTCTATATGGTCCCCTCTTTAAAGATGGCAATTACATAGAGATAAATTTGTTTCTGCTTTTCAAGTACTCCCTCCTTTCATTTCCTATGTAAGTTACTAAATATATTGATGTTTAACAGAAAACCCAAAATATTATGCGTTTAACGCATAATATGCCGTAGCACAAAATTACTCACCTAAAATAAGGTTGAGGTGATTTTTATGTATCATAGAATTCGTGACTTACGCGAAGATAAAGACTTGAATCAAGAACAACTTGCTAAACTACTGAATATCAGCCAAACAACTTACTCCCGCTATGAGTCAGGAAAATTAGACATTCCTACCCAATCTCTGATTAAACTTGCAGATTTTTATTCTACTAGTGTCGATTACTTGCTTAATTTAACAGACCATCAAAAGCCTTATCCTCGTAACTAACAACATAATATGCGCAAAACGCATAAAAGTCAATATGCGATAAGAGCATAATTTAGAATAGTATCGAGGTGACGTGAATGTTTCAACGAATCCGCGATCTGCGGGAAGACAACGATTTAACCCAACACCAGATTGCTACTCTTTTAAATATTTCACAGTCAACGTATTCTCGGTACGAGAACGGTGAGTTAGAGATTCCTATTCAAACGTTGATAAAGTTAGCAAATCATTATGATACTAGTATTGATTATTTGGTAAATATGACTGATATTAAAAATCCTTATAGGTGACTTTAGAGTTAGTAAAATATAAACAATCTAATTTTATTAATCTTCAGGGCATATTTTAACTAATTAAACAGAATTTTCACTTTAGAATAGTGACATGTACCACAATTTTCTAAATATCTAATTTCTAATTAAAACATAAGACACTACTATTATTAGTCAATAACTTCTTCTCCATATTAGAATTTAGCAAAAAAACTACCTTCCAAAAATCGATAGGTAGCTTCATAAAATATATAGTTTTTAAATGCAATTGACCCTTATTTTCAATTATAGTAGTTATAGAAAAATTATTAAAAGC
This sequence comes from Enterococcus sp. AZ095a, assembly GCF_050546735.1. Taxonomy (NCBI): domain Bacteria; kingdom Bacillati; phylum Bacillota; class Bacilli; order Lactobacillales; family Enterococcaceae; genus Enterococcus; species Enterococcus sp. AZ095a. The sequence goes on from NZ_CP172953.1 coordinate 3,473,506, forward strand.
CTATAGATAAGTAAATTCAGCAAAATTAAGAAGATAAGCACATAGATTTTTGGAATCTCCGGTTCTTTTATATAACGGTCAAAATATTTCGACTCAAAAAATAACTCATCTATATAAAATTTTTTGGGTTTCTTAAATTCTTTTTTCATTTCTTGAAATTCTTTTACATATATAATCCATATAATTACTAGGGATATAATAAATATCATTAAAAATAAAGTGACCTTTTCTGATTTGGAACAAAATAGTGAAATCCATAGATCTTTACTTTTTATACCTTGGAGCTCACTATAAACAAATAGTGCGATGGATGAACCCCCAACCTAAGAATTTCAAATGCAAAGACTGTAAATTTTCTTGTCTATGTTTATTTATCTTGAAGAAATCTTCACGTAGCATATTTACTTGTTCAAAATATTTTATTGAACATTTTGATTTTGAGTTACAAGATTTAATTTTATGGCAAAATCCGAATGTTAACCCACGGTGTATTCGTATTCGTGGGTATACCACGAAAGCAAGAGAGTACATTTTTCATTTCACTCATAAAGGCTTAACGCCTTATTTTAAACTGGCATCTTTTGAATCCTACCATGATGGCATATTCAAGAGTAACAAGCAATGACAGACGCCACGTTTGTCAAAAACCATTGTCTTTAATAGATGATTTAATATTACGACATTCCCAACTGGGCGATTTAGTGATTGATTTATTTTTAAGTAGCGGTGTATCTGACCTTTGCGCAAAAAAACTAAAAAGACGGTTCATCGGATATGTGCAAGACAGAAACGCTTTCAAAAAGATTCTAGGGTACTCAAATAACTTATAGATGTTTCATAAAATATTAAAACAAGGAGGACTTAGCCCGTGCATCATGTATTAAACGAAGATTATCAAACAGAATTTATCGAGCTTACTCACATTGACACTACAGTATCCGCAAAGAACTTCTCAGATTTATTGAAAGAGAATAAAACTTATTTTCTTAATGGTGCATGGGGTTCTGGAAAAACAGAATTTCTAAGAGAAGTTGAAAAAAAAGCAAAAAAAGAAACCAAAAAGAGGTTTATCACTTTAGATTTTTGGAGAGTAACTGATGAGCGTTCAGTAGTTTCTATCGCTTTTTCAAAACTATTACCAAAAACATACTGGATTTTAAGATCTGCTATGATATTATCTGTCGTCATCTCAATCTTAATGACAGACATTGTAAATCTAGGGCTTTCTAAATTTTTGGGTACTCTTTTAATAGCACAAATTGCGGGAGTAGTAGCTTTAATTGTAGCAGTATGGAGCTTTTTTAAGATAAAATCTGATTCATTTTACGTGTGGGTACTTAAAAAATACCCTTTTAAGAACACGGTTCTAGTTATAGATGATTTTGATAGAATTGATTCTCCCATGCAGGAACAATTATATACATTATTTAATATTCTTGAAAATAGAATACCTATCATTTTTGTAGGAGACTACAGTAAATTATCGCAGAATGATGGTAAATTTCTTCAAAAAATTATGAGCCGCAAAGTGGAACTTCCTTTTACTTTACAACCACAGAATATCTGGACCGAGTATTTTAACGTGTTGGAAAATAAACTACACTTCTCTATTCCTGATGAGCTTAAAAGAATAGTAATCAATGAACAACGTAACTTACGCGAGCGTGAACAGTTTAATGATTACGTAAATAATGAGTTTTTTACTCGTAAGAAACTGAATTATGTTCAACCCATCCATCAACTACTGGTTATATACGTCTATCTGTTTCATCCAGAACACTATAATACCTTATTATCTAATTCTGAATTTGACTTTGCAGAGCAATTTCAGAATCAAGAAAAAGAAGTTCTTATTTCTACTAACAAAGATATTCTTCATTCACTTTTATATGCGATGCAGCGAACAGAAAATGAAGGATATCCATACCCATTTATAAAGAATAGACAAGGATACTTTTTATATGAACAACCTTCAAATCAAACAGTTCAAGATTTAGATTCGCTTATACAGGATAATGAGTCCTTAACACATAACCTCTTATCTGACATGGACTCAGACTTTTACACTTATATAACTAGTAACTATGAAGACTTTGAAAAAGAGAAAAAACACAAAATCTTTGTTGCAACTTTAAAATTAGTGAAAGAATACAAGTGTAGTCCTCTAATACGGTATATTATCAACGAAAAAAATGAAAAATTAATGCCTAGAAAACAGTATATGGGAAATAATACGTGGGGTATTCCAGATAAACGAGCACATAAAAGTGATGAGCAAATTCGTAAAGAGATATACGATTCTTGGCATAATATACTGAGTAAGCATGATTTTGACTTTTCTCAAGAACTTTATCTACTTGAAAAATATAGCGAATTACACTTTCATGCGTTAGGTGTTCTTTTTACAAACATCGAACTTTCAATTGAGAACTTTAAGCATGTTAGACGGAAGGATGTTTTGTTAATTGCGTATCTTTCATCAAAAAATATGTATGCAAAAATGGAAGAATGGTCGGAGTCTGTTTGGCAGATTATTGAACAGTTTCCTGATACTCAATATCTTTCATTTTGGGTGGCTCAGGGGATACTCGATAATAATAGAAGGCATGAATTTGATATAATTCCTGAAAATAAACAATACATCTTATTAGAAAACAAACGCGACTTTGAGTCTTACAATACGTTTATAGATCATAGCTACACTATCCAGAAGATTGAACCTAGATTAAATGAACTTGAAAACAAAGGATACACTTTCACTAGACGAAATCAAAAATAATGGTTCTTCGACATTTAGTGTTGGTAGAAAAAGATACAACTGAAAATTTAGTCATAAACCAGTTAGGCAAAGTGCTTAACTGGTTTTTGTTTTACTTGGAAGATTAAGCCTTGAATGAGATATATTCTTGCTCGAAAGTTGTGGAAGTTTCGATAGCCGTAGGCTACTCGTTTTATCACTTTTATCTTGTTGTTTGTTCCTTCTAGTGCCCCATTACTATACCTGGTTTTTAAAGCATATTGAATCCCTAATTTGTATTTATTTAAAAACGTCAGCTTCTTACAAAACCATTGTGGGAGGCGTTGATCTAAGCTGTTGATCGTATCGAAAAAGCTTTGGCTGTCCTTGTGTTTAAAGTGATAGAGGAGGAGTTGACAGGTCTCGTAAGCCCTTGTTAATTGCTCGTCATAACTCAAAAGTTCATCGACGATCGCTTTTTGCGTCATTGGTCTACGAAAGGATCGATCATATTGATAATTGGAACTATCCAGATCATAGGCATGCTTCAGGAGTAATTTCCAGAATCGCTTCAGTCGTCGATACTTTGTCGGTTCCGTTTTTTGAAAGCTGTTCATTGTTTTAATTCGCAACTGGTTTAACGCACGAGTGATTTGTTGGACAATGTGAAAGCGATCGGTCACGATTTTGGCGTTTGAGAAGACCGCCTTTACAAGTTCAAAATAAGGGACATTCATATCCATCACGACGTATTTTACGTTCACTCGTGCTTTACGAGTGAATTTAAGAAAATATGGTTTTAAGAAAGCCAGGCGACGATTCTCCAATACACCGATTAATTGCTGGGTCTGCCCATTCATAAAAACAAAACTCATTTTTCCACTGCAAGACTTCATCGATTTGAACTCGTCAAAACAAAGGACCGAAGGTAATGTATCAAAACGAGGATGATACGTTTTTAAACAGGTGTGCAGGACACGTAGAACGGTTACGTCAGAGACAAAATAGCGATTGGAAATTTCTTTTCTTGTTGTATTCTTCGCCAGTTCCAAGGCAATTTGAACCTTTAATTCCTTTGAAAGATAGCAGTTTTCATCCACCAAATTTGTCTGAGCGTTGAATGTCGACTGACATTCTTTACAGTAAAAGCGCGTACGTACCAAGCGTAATTCTGTTTTGGTTGCTCGATAAGGCAAAAGTTGGACTTTTGTTTTATGTGAGCTTGATGATTTGTCCTTCATTTTTGATGCCACATTTACGGCAATGACTTGGTATATAGCTAAGCTTGGCATGGATAAGATTGGTGCGAAACCCCTCTTCTTCTATCGTCTCTAACCACTCTTCTTCGAAGAATAAATTTTCATCTGTCAAACCTAACAAATTTCTAGTACAATGATCCGTGGAGATATCCTATCTTGGTTTGGTTTTGTTTTAGACGACTAAATTCTACCAGTTAGGCTATCTCTTTTTCTATCTTTTTTTACAAAAAAAGTGTTGATAGAAAATCCGTAGATCTTCCACCAACACTAAATATTGTAGAACCTAAATCTATTAGATTCATTAAAATAACAAATTTTAGTTATTATTTTTCTGAATTCTACTGTCAAACAATACATTAAAGATATCATTTTCTATAAACTTATCCAACAGTCTAATATTTTTAAAAATTTCAACTGACTCCAAATACTTATTTTTTAATCCAACCTCATCAATAAGTTTTTGGTCTTCAGTTGATATTTTTTTATAAATACTGTCAAATATCTTTTTTATTACTAAAGATAGTTCTGCTTTTGTTAGCTCTTTGAATCTTATTTTGGTATCTATCCTTGAAAAAATCGGAAAACCAAGTACTTCAGCAATATTTTTTTCATTATTGAAGTTAGATGTTAGTATAAAAATACAATTTGATACATCAACCTTATAATTTATATCTTCAAACTCTCCCTCATCAAACATCTGATAAAAAACATTATACAGAGAGGGTGATACTTTATCAAATTCATCAATTAACACCACATTTGTTTCCCTGGATAATAAGTCTCTCGCCAAAGATGGTTTTCCATGAGTATCTCCAAATATATATTTATAAGCTTCATCTGTTTGCATCATGGAAAATTGAATTCTTGTGAGCTTTCCATCATAAAAACTACTTATTTTTTTGGCAAGTTCAGTCTTTCCTACTCCTGAGGGCCCGTAATACAATAATACTAATGGTTGATTTTCTTTCAAAACCGCAGATTTGTACAAACCAACACATGTTTTTTTCTTAGCTTCCTCTTGTCCTACAACATTACTATTTTTTAGCTTATTATAGAATTTAATGATATCTTCAGAATCTGCTTCATAATAATCAGACTTTCGGTTTTTTATTATACTATCAAACTCTACCTCCAACGAATACTTGACACGTTTAGGTGCATTTTGAATATATAAATTCTCAATATCATGTCCTAAAATTACTATGTTAGGGAAGTTAGTAATTACATGATCTGTTACAGAAGCAAAATCATCAGAATAAATAACTACATTTTCAATAACATTTTTATTTACTTCACCAACTTCATTTACAGCAGATGTATCATTAGCTCTAATTTTTTCATTGTATTGTCTAATCAATTCCATAAATGGAGTATATTCTTCAACACCATGTTTTTTCATATAGGCATTGAAATCCTTTTTTGATCCATCAAAAAGAACTATCTTATCCATTTATTTCACCCCTGCCAATATTACATCATATACTGGGACAATTTCATCAGGTATATTATTTTCTTCAGAGTTATTATTACCAAATCCTTGAAAATCCAACTCAGTTTTATCTGAATTTAAATCAAATTCTCTTTCAAAGTTTAAATCAGACATAGATGTTTCTCCTACATATATAGAATACAAATTTAAATTCATTCTTCTTAAATCTTGAATTCTATAATTATTTTTGAAAGAATCGATATTAAATCGGAAAATTCTCTTATCTATACCTTTATCAGTTGAATTATCTTCAGATTTATCTTTTGTTCCTATCAATTCATAATACCCTTTAGTGTTCCTGATTCCTTGGTTCATCTTAGATACTGTCATTGTTATCTCTTCGTCTACTCTTTGATTCCCTTCCATCATTTCTGTTATAGGGGCAATCATAGCAAAATAAGTCATAGATTCTTTATCAATAGTCAATTTATATCCACTTGTAATATCTATCAATGATTTTCTTTTTCTAAATTCAACAGTATCTAAAAAATCGTAGAGCAAAGTATTTTCCAATAATGTTTTTGCAATTCTTCCACCATGAACGGCTCCAGAAACCCCAACTTGACCCTCAATTGATCCAGACAACCCTGTTAATTTTTCAAAAACAGCTTTAACTGCACTTTGCTTTCCAGCGGCTGCACTGGCTTTTACTCCACCATTGGCTTCACCACTTACTTCATTAACTAGTTCTATTGTTTGATTAAAGTTTCCTTTTTTCTCTATCTGCAATAAATCAATTGCAGATGTCTCATCAAAATAAATTATTTTTTTTAAATTTTCCGCCAAAACAAACCCTCCTAATAATGTACTCAGTAAATATATTATAACAGTTTTAGAAGTTTCTTGGTAAACATAAAAAGACACCAGTAAAATACTGATGTCTTTTGCTTTTATATTGATAAGGAAATTGGCTTTTACACCAATTTCCACCAAATAATAGTCCAAAACGTTGGTATATATGAAATAGATTAACGTTTTGAAAACTGTGAAGCTTTACGAGCTTTCTTAAGACCTGGTTTTTTACGTTCAACCATACGTGCGTCACGAGTAAGTAAGCCAGCACGTTTAAGAGCTAAACGGAAATCAGGATCAACTTGTAACAATGCGCGTGCGATACCGTGACGGATTGCACCTGATTGTCCAGCGTATCCACCACCATTTACGTTTACAAAAACATCGTATGAACCTTTAGTTTCTGTAACGCCGAATGGTTGGTTGATTACTTCACGCAAGTCTGCGTGTGGGATGTATTCTTCAACATCTTTTTTGTTAACAGTAATTTTACCAGTACCTGGTACTAAACGTACGCGGGCTACTGCATTTTTACGACGGCCAGTGCCGATATATTGAGCTTGTGCCAATGAAATTCCCTCCTATTAGATTAAGTTTGTGATGTCCAATACTTCTGGTTGTTGTGCAGCATGTGGGTGTTCAGCGCCAGCATAAACATGAAGTTTCATTCCTTGTTTACGGCCTAAAGTGTTTTTAGGAAGCATGCCTTTTACAGAAGTTTCGATCAAACGACGAGAATTTTTAGCACGTAATTCTCCAGCAGAGACTGATTTCAATCCTCCTGGGAAGTTTGAGTGACGGTAATAAATTTTATCGCTTGCTTTGTTACCTGTTAATTTGATTTTTTCTGCATTAATGACGATTACGAAATCGCCTGTATCCACATGAGGTGTGAATGTTGGTTTATTTTTACCACGTAAGACAGATGCTACTACTGCTGAAAGACGACCCATAGGAACATCTGTTGCATCTACTACGTACCATTTACGTTCTACTTCGCCTGGTTTGGCCATATATGTTGTACGCACAATTTTTTCCTCCAATTCAATTTCACGAATGTTTGACATACACTTGAGTTTCCGGGGCTCTTGTGGGGCAAACAATACCATATAACATAATACCTTCTATAAAGCCTAATGTCAACGTAATTCCGCCTCTTTTTGAAAATTTTCTCCATTCGTTTTCTCCCATTTTCTCTGAAAAACGAAACTTGTTGTTGCAGGTTTCTAAAACTGAATACCATAATGAATATTATGTATAAACTTTCATTAACAAAGTGAGCATCCACTTCTTTTCCTTAACCATCGATAATAGTATAAAAACCTGATAATCGCCACTTTTATGTATAAATATTTAATTTTACCCTTGATTTATTATTTTTATTCTGATAAGATAGCTTCAATCACTTGAAAACACGCGGAAAAGGAGTTAATAAGTATGAAAGAAAAAGTAATATTGGCCTATTCTGGAGGATTAGATACCTCCGTTTCAATTAAATGGTTAACGGACCAAGGATATGATGTGGTGGCTTGCTGCCTAGATATCGGTGAAGGTCGCGATACCCAATCCATTAAAGACAAAGCTTTGGCAGTTGGCGCGATTGAATCTTATGCCATCGATGCCCGCGAAGAATTCGCCCAAGATTTTGCTTTGATCGCTTTACAAGGCAATACTTTTTATGAAAATTCTTATCCTCTTGTTTCCGCTTTGTCTCGTCCATTGATCGCCAAGAAATTGGTGGAGTTGGCATTAGCGACTGGCGCAACGACCGTCGCCCACGGCTGTACTGGTAAAGGCAACGACCAAGTTCGGTTTGAAGTAGCGATCGCCGCTTTAGCGCCTCACTTGAAAGTCATCGCACCGGTTCGGGAATGGAAATGGTCCCGGGAAGAAGAGATTGCCTATGCGGCTGAAAAAGGAGTGCCGATTCCCGCTGATTTGGACAATCCGTATTCCATCGATCAAAACTTGTGGGGACGTGCCTGTGAGTGTGGCGTCTTAGAAGATCCTTGGGCAACGCCGCCAAAAGGGGCCTACGCTATCACGCAAGAATTAGAAGATACTCCTGACGTACCAACGATCGTTGAGATCACCTTTGATCAAGGGGTACCGACGGCCATTGATGGCGAAACGATGAATCTAGCAGAATTGATCATGAAACTGAACCGGGTGGCTGGCGAGCATGGCGTTGGTCGGATCGACCATATCGAAAATCGTCTGGTGGGAATCAAATCACGGGAAGTTTATGAATGTCCAGGAGCGATCGCTTTGATGACGGCTCATAAAGAATTGGAAGATTTGGTCTTTGTACGGGAATTGGCGCATTTCAAACCAATCATCGAGCAACAATTAGCGCAAGTCATCTATGACGGCTTATGGTTCAATCCATTGACGGAAGCCTTGATTACCTTCCTGAAAAGCACACAAGTCTACGTCAACGGAATCGTGCGTTTGAAATTATTCAAAGGCAACGTCATTTGTGAAGGACGGAAATCTGAAAACAGCTTGTACGATGAAAACTTAGCAACGTATACTTCTGCAGATACCTTTGATCAGCATGCGGCTATCGGCTTCATCAAATTATGGGGACTGCCAAGCAAAGTGCACGCTGAGATCCAAGCACAACAGCAACTAACAGAAACATTGATTTAAGTATGCACGGCTGAAGCTGCCGCTTCAGCCGTAATCTTTTTTGAGGTGAGAATATGGCAAAATTATGGGGCGGACGTTTCGATGGGAAAAACGAAGCATGGATCGATGCTTTTGGGGCTTCCATCACGTTTGATCAAAAGTTAGCAAAGCAAGACATTCTTGGCAGTTTGGCACATGTCAAAATGCTGGTCCATACGGGCATCATCAGTCAGCCCGATGGCGAAGCGATCATTGGCGGCTTGACCACGATTCAGCAGCAATTAGCCGCTGGCGAATTGACCTTCACGATTGAAAATGAGGACATCCATTTAAACATCGAGACATTCTTGCATGAATTGATTGGACCAGTGGCAGGCAAATTGCATACTGCCCGTAGTCGTAATGACCAAGTGGCGACCGATATGCATTTGTATTTGAAAGAAGTCGTGCAAGACGTGATCACTTTGATCGCTGAATTGCGAGAAGTGCTGGTTTTACAAGCCGAAGCCAACATCTACACCATCATGCCCGGTTATACCCATCTGCAGCATGCACAGCCGATTTCTTTTGCCCATCACCTCTTAGCCTATTACAGTATGCTGACGCGTGACCAAGAGCGTTTCAGTGAGAGTTTGAGCCGCATCGATGTGATGCCTTTAGGCAGTGCCGCTTTGGCAGGAACCACCTTCCCCATCGATCGTGCCTTCACCGCTCAAGAGTTAGGGTTTAGCAATATTTACAGCAACAGCCTAGATGCGGTCAGCGATCGTGATTTTATCTTGGAATTTTTAAGCAATGCCTCTTTATTGATGATGCATCTGTCTCGTTTTTGTGAAGAGCTGATTCTTTGGTGCAGCCACGAATACCAATTTGTGGAACTGACCGATACCTTCTCCACCGGCAGCTCCATCATGCCTCAAAAGAAAAACCCTGACATGGCGGAGCTGATCCGTGGAAAAACAGGACGTGTCTATGGGAACCTCTTTGGTCTTTTGACGGTCATGAAGGGCTTGCCGCTGGCGTACAACAAAGATTTCCAAGAAGACAAGGAAGGCATGTTTGACAGTGCCGAAACCATCACGAAAAGCTTGCAGATCATGACGGGCATGATCGCAACGATGAAGGTCAATCAAGCACGGATGCAAGAATCCACTGAAAAGGATTTTTCCAACGCAACAGAATTAGCGGATTACTTAGCCGGCAAAGGCGTGCCTTTCAGACAAGCCCATGAGATCGTCGGCAAACTCGTCAGTGAGTGTTTGAGCAAAGGCATCTATCTGCAAGATGTTTCCTTGGAAGACTACCAAGCGATCCATCCTGCCATCGACAGCGATATTTTTGAAAAACTTGATTCCTATACCGCCGTCAAAAATCGTCATTCGTATGGCGGCACCGGTTTTGATCAAGTGGCACAGCAAATTGAAGCCGCCAAAACATTATTGGCGGGCAAGTAAAAAAACCAGCGAAGAAAATTCTTCGCTGGTTTTTTTGTTGATTAATGACGTACGCGAGATTTCGCTGGATCGATCAATGGCGCTTCGCCTAAGTGCGCTTGGATCATCCAAATACGTTTTTCGATGGCTGTTTTGAAGCCGATGAAGATATCTTGGGTTGGATCGTCGCCTTCTTCACCAGATACTTCGATCCCTTTTTGGTATAAGTCCGCTAAGTAACGGTAGCCTTCCACCAATGTAGCTAAGCGTTCTGGAATCGTGCGGTCCCAGTTGCCGACTTCATCAGGGATTTGAGTGTGTTCTGCCATTTCACGCAAAGTTGAATATGGTGAACCGTCTAATGTAATCAAGCGTTCAGAAACTTCATCCAATTGCTCATTTAAATCATCCATGAATTCGTCCATCATTGGATGCAATGTCAAAAAGCCAGGTCCACGCATGTACCAGTGTGTTTGGTGAACGACCATAGCCATTTGGCTTAAATCAGCAACAAGTTGGTTTAATACTTCTTTTGTTTGTTCAAATTTCATAACGATTCCTCCTCTAAATTATCTATTTTAAGGATAATACGAAACAAATAAAAAGTACAACAAAATCATCTATTTGAGAAAATTTCTCACTCTCTTACGTATTTCTTTATAAGGAGGATCAAAAAATGACGATTTTCGTGTTTTTTTTAGGCGCTTTACTCGGCTTCTTTTGGCTTATGCTCTTACATACCCTGTTTTGGAATCCACCAAAAAGTGATTCTCGTTCTCATTACGAGAAGGTGAACAAAGTTTCGGATAACCATTGGTTTTTTCGCCTTCCTACGAGATGGCTTTTACCCCTGCTTTATTGGGCCATCGTCTGCTTGTGCTATGGCGGACTTTGCGTGGTTGCCTTTCATGATTCCCAAAGCTTCCTGGCTTTTGTCTGGCTGACCAGTGCCTTTTTACTCAGTTTGACCGACTTGATAGACTATAGCGTCTACCCGCAACTGCTGTACCCCGCCCACCTACTGCTAGCGCTGACACAGCTTAGGAGCGGCGCTTCTTTTCAATGGCTGTCTTTAGGCTTGCTGGTTCCACTGGTCTTTTTTGTCTGGCAGAAAAAAATGGGCGGCGGCGATCTCTTAGTGCTGGCAGGTTGGAGTATTTGGCTAGCGCCAACGACCCTTTTGGCCCTCTTACTAATAGCCAGTAGTCTTGGTCTTCTCGCTTTTTTTAGCTATCAAGGCATCTGGAAGAAACGATTGGCGCAGTTGCCCTTTGTCCCCTTCTTGAGCCTGGGTTTGCTGATTGTTCGCTTCATAGCGTTCCATACTTTTGACGCTTTTTTTCTTTGAAGTGAAGAAAAATAGGGCAGGAAAAAGCGGGACAAGTTGGCCTCATCCCGCTTTCTCTTTCTGCTCTGTTGCTTCCCCTGCCTATGATAACGGCGTCCGTTTTTTGCGATCAAGGTAGATGCCTACTGCGATCACTACTAACAACAGTCCCAAGACGACCCAACCAGCGGTCGTGGTGTCATTGGTTTTCGGTAAGTTGCCAGTTCCCGGTTTCGTTGTTTTGCCTTCTTTGACACGGTTGTTGAATACCATGTCTGCCGTTTGTTCCGCTTCAGCCACTAATTTTCCGTCTTGATCTTTGACGGTGACCGTCACTTGATAGGTGGTTTCATCATAGATGATCGTTGCGTCATTGCCAGCTTTTTCACGAATCGTGTAACGATGTTCCCCAGCATCGTCATACGTCAATGCATCAAAGGTAATCGTTCCATTTGCGTCATTGCGTTGGGTTTGCAGAACCTTTCCAGCTTCATCCACTAATTCAAATATGAATTCGTTGGCTTGCAAGTCTCTACCCGTCAAGACTTTCTTAGCACTTAGTACGACACTGCCAGCTTGTGGCTGGTAGCTGTTTTCAAAGACTTGACTGCCTTCGTACTCCGCCACTGCCGTCAACTGTCCAGCTTCATCGGTGACCGTTACGACTACTGCCAGTTCTTTCGTATCGTAGGTGATGGTACCGTCAGTTCCTGCTTTCTCACGAATGATGTAGTGGTACTCACCTGTTTCATCATAGGCGAGAGCGTCAAAGTAGATTTGTCCGGTTGCATCATTGGCTTTTGTCTGAAGTACAGTTTCGTCTTCATCGACTAGTTCAAAATCGAATTCATTTGCTTGTAGTGTACGACCAGTTAAGACTTTCTCGGCATTCAATACGACACTACCAGCCTTTGGTTGATAGCTGTTTTCAAAGACTTGATTGCCTTCGTATTCTGCCACTGCGGTCAACTGTCCGTCTTCATCGGTGACGGTAACGACTACCGCTAGTTCTTTTGTATCGTACGTGATAGTGCCATCGCTGTCTATTTTCTCACGAATGGTGTAGTGGTACTCACCTGTTTCTTCGTAAGGGAGCGCGTCAAAGTAGATCTTGCCAGTTGCATCATTGGCTTTTGTTTGAAGAATGTTCCCTTCTTCATCGACTAGTTCAAAGTCGAATTCATTTGCTTGTAGCGTACGACCGGTCAATACTTTCTCGGCACTTAGTACAACACTGCCGGCTTTTGGTTGGTAGCTGTTTTCAAAGACTTGGTTGCCTTCATATTCCGCCACTGCGGTCAATTGCCCGTCTTCATCGGTGACGGTAACGACTACTGCCAGTTCTCTCGTATCGTAAGTGATGGTGCCATCGTTTCCTGCTTGCTCACGGATGGTATAGCGGTATTCGCCAGCTTCCTCATAGGCGAGAGCGTCAAAGTAGATTTGTCCGGTTGCATCATTGGCTTTTGTTTGAAGAACAGTTCCTTCTTCATCGACTAGTTCAAAATCGAATTCATTTGCTTGTAGCGTACGACCGATCAAAACTTTTTCGGCACTCAGTACGACACTACCAGCTTTTGGTTGATAGTCGTTTTCAAAGATCGCATTGCCATCATACGTTGCTTTTGCCACCAGTTGCCCGTCTTCATCGGTGACTTTCACGACAACGCCAATTTCTTTCATGTCATAGGTAATGGTACTATCTGCGTCAGCTTTTTCTCGAATCGTGTAGCGGTATTCGCCGACTTCGTCATACGTTAATTCATCGAAGTAGATTTGTCCGGTTGCGTCATTGGTTTTCGTCTGCAACACGTTGCCTGCTTCACCGACTAGCTCAAAGGAAAACTCGTTGGCTTCCAGCGTGCGGCCCGTCAATACTTTCTCAGCATTCAGCACCATTCCACCGTCTTTTGGCGTATAGTCGTTTTCAAAGACTTGATTGCCTTCGTATTCGGCCACTGCGGTCAACTGTCCGTCTTCATCAGTGACGGTCACAACTACCGCTAGTTCTTTTGCATCGTAAGTGATGGTACCGTCAGTTCCTGCTTTCTCACGAATGGTGTAGTGATACTCACCGGCTTCCTCGTAAGGGAGCGCGTCAAAGTAGATCTTGCCAGTTGCGTCGTTGGCTTTTGTTTGAAGAACAGTTCCTTCTTCATCTACCAGTTCAAAGGCAAATTCGTTGGCTTCCAGCGTGCGGCCCGTCAATACTTTCTCAGCATTCAGCACCACTTCGCCAGCTTTTGGCGTATAGTCGTTTTCAAAGACTTGATTGCCTTCATATTCCGCCACTGCGGTCAACTGTCCATCTTCATCCGTCACGGTCACAACTACCGCTAGTTCTTTTGCATCGTAAGTGATGGTACCGTCAGTTCCTGCTTTCTCACGGATGGTATAGCGGTATTCACCTGCTTTATCATAAGGAATAGCGTCAAAGTAGATCTTGCCAGTGGCATCATTGGCTTTTGTTTGAAGTACAGTTCCTGCTTCATTGACTAATTCGAAGTCAAATTCTTCTGCTTTCAAATCACGACCGATCAGCACTTTCTCAGCATTCAAAACGACACTACCGGATTTTGGCGTATAGTCATTTTCGAAGACTTGATTGCCTTCATAGACTGCTTTCGCAATCAACTGGCTATCTTCTTCCGTGACGGTCACAGTTACCTTTAGTTCTTTGTCGCTATAGGTGATGGTTGGATCATCGCCGGCTTTTTCCCGAATCGTGTAATGGTATTCGCCAGGCTCATTGTAAGTGATGGCGTCAAAGGCAACTTGACCGTTGCCATCATTAGTTTGTGTTAAAATCACAGAGCCAGTTTCATCCACTAGTTGGAACGTAAATTCGCCGTCTTTTAGCTCGCGCCCATCAAGCAGCTTCTGAACATTCAAGGCGTGGGTCGTTTCTTTGATTTCCCGCTTGTTGGCTAGTTCAAAGACATAATTGACTTGCTTATCAGAAATAGTGAAGGTGTACTGAGTCGCATCTCGTTCGTATCCTTCCGGTGCGGTGATTTCTTGGATCATATAATCGCCGTAACGCAGATTGTCGATCCGATCAATGGCGTTGCCGTTTTCCATGATCTGATTGTTTTTGACCACCAGATTCGACAAGATGACTTCATAGGTATTTTGCGCATTTTTGCGGCTTAATTGGAAAACCGCTTCTTTATCGATCCCTCGTTCTTTGGTGCCGTCTGCATCGTATTTCATGATCGTCAAAGAGCCGTTCGTCCCAGAAGACGTTCCGCTGCCATCTGTCGATTTGATAGTGATTTCTTTGGTCACTGTGTGAATCTCGATCTCACTACCCGTCAAATTGACACTGTTGGCCACCCGTTCATTGTTCAAAATCCCGGGATCAAGCTGTGTTTGATAAACAATAAAGTATGGTTTATCAATCATTTCTTCAAAAGCGATCACTAACGATTGCGTCCCTGCTACCACATCCGAGGTGATTTTCGGATTGTCCTCGTTGGTGAAGGTGACTTTTTCTCCTTTTTCCCACGTGCCATTGTTTAAGACCGCTTCATACACATCTACGATCACGGCATCGTCGGCATCTCGTAAAAAGGTGTGTTGATTGTAGTTGATGGTATCGGTGACCACCGCATTGTGGATTTTGCGACTGTCAGCGTTGATCATGATTTCCCAATCGATCAACCGATTGTTGTCGGCATTCTGACTACCGTTTTTCATCAACCAGTCCGTTTTCGCCGACTTATCGGCTTGGCCATCCGCGGTCAACGTTGTATCGTTGTCTGTCAACGTGATGGTATTTTTGTAGGTAAATACATCTTCCGCTGCTTCCGTTGCCAAGAAGACCGCCAGTGTTTCTGACGTTTCTTTCAGCAAGGTGATCGTAACTGTCTTCGAGTCAGGGTCATAAGTGTAACTGTAATCCTCGTTTAGCACCAATTGCTCTTTCAGTGCTCTGACTTGCGTCGTATACCCAGTTACTGTGACCGTGTAAAGCGCCAAGTCTTTCAAGGTTTGGCCTTCTTGCAGCTGGTCCGTGATGATTGCATCTTTGTTGATTTTTTCTTTGTACGTATTGAATAGCCCCATCCAATAGACTTGATCGCTAGAGGCGGTCTGCTCATCAAAAATAGTTCCTAAGTTCCGACCTAATACGGCAGTAATCGCTTTGGCGACATCTTCCCCTTCACCAATAAATAGGCCGTATTTCAAGGCATTTTTTAACCAGTTGGTATCCATCCAAGTATTGGATTCAGAGGCTTCCGTGAACGTATTGCCGGCTTCGTCTTTATAATGGACAAACGCTGCATTACTAAAACGACTACTAGAACTTCCTAATGCGATCTGCTGTGAAACATCGAAGCTAGTTTTGAAATTAACCGTGATCGTTGCCGAAGTCGTTTGGTACGCCCCTTGCAGCTTGATGCGAAAACCCGTCTCAAGTTCCTTCGTTGTGCCATCCGTCAGTGTTTTCGTTT
Organism: Enterococcus sp. AZ095a; assembly: GCF_050546735.1. Lineage (NCBI taxonomy): Bacteria > Bacillati > Bacillota > Bacilli > Lactobacillales > Enterococcaceae > Enterococcus > Enterococcus sp. AZ095a. The sequence goes on from NZ_CP172953.1 coordinate 3,489,631, forward strand.
CTTTGATCCGCTCCAGCGTATAGTCGGTATCAAGGACCAAAGGCTCGGTCACGCCGCTTGCCGTCACTACCAGCGTATCCGCCAACAAGGCCAGTGCGCTGCTGTTTGCGCCAGAGATCAATTGATAGCGGTCTTCGATGATCAGGTCGCTAACTGTTTGCTGATTGGTATTGGCATCAATCTTCCATGCGACAGTCTTCGTCTCATAATCTTTGGTGCCAGCTGTTTTCACGACACCGATCGTTTTGGTTGGCGTCACGATCCCACTGCCCGTCAACGAGCTATTTTGATTGTCGCGGACCGAAGCGTAGTTGTAAATACGGGTATCGGCTAAAACCGATTCATATAGCTGAGTATCGTATTGAATCTTGTAGTAACCAGCTTTGGCAAACGTGATACCAAAGCGTACGATTTCCCCCTCTTTGTCCAGCTGGTACGTCCCATCAAAGGACCAATCTTCTGCTGGAATCGAGTTACCATCTTTGTCTGTGATCACCAAAGTCTCTGGCACAAAAAAGTGCAGGGCTTTTTCAGGATCCGTTCCTGAATAGGTCTGATCCAAAACTTTGGCTTGGTCTTTGTCCAATGTGACGGAAATTTCCCATGACGCTCGTTTCGTTTCTTGATCATAGCCTTTGAACCGTTTGTATTCCGATTGCTCATCGTAAGTAACCGTTGCTTCTGCAGTTTTTTCTGTAAAATCGCTACCGTTGATTGTTGCCGTGTTTTTGAAAGAAGAAGCCGTTGGATCGGTGACCGCACTATTGATGACGATGCGGACCGGTTGATTGACGGTTTGATTGAAGGTAAACGTGTTGTTGACGCTGTTAAAGGTATATAAGCCATCGGTACGAACCCACTCCTCGGTGGCTTCATCGTACAAGTAGCCTGTCGAAGTACTATAAGACAAACCTTGAGGCATTTTATCGGTGATCACCACATCGTGCAATTCACGACTGGTTTGGTTAAAAATAATTTCCCAAACCACTGAACCGCTGGAAGTCACGTTACCAGTCTTAATGATATCGACTTCATAAATCGGCAATGTAATGATGATCTCATGACCATCTTCATCGTAGATCCCAGTATGAATCGTCACTTCTTCAGTAACGGTACTCACACTTAATTCAGTGATCAAATCAATGGTCCCCGAACGATTGGATAATGTCTGTGCGGCCTCATTAAACGTGACGGTCAATGTACCATCATGATCCAAGGTAAAGGTTCCGATCGATTGTCCGCCAGAACGAGTCAATTCGCCGCTAACGGTATTATGAATGGCAAAATAGTCTGGCAATTGATACGTATAATAATCGCCTGCGCGAATTTCTTCCGTATCTGCTAACGACCAGTCAAAATGAATTTTGATGTTGCCGTTATACATCGGTGGATTTTCGGCAGTGAAGGGTTGATCGTTTAAGTCAGTAATTCGGACATTGTCAAAAAGTTGTACTCCCCGTTCGTTTAGGTTGGCACTAAGATTCTCAGCGATAGTAGAAGCTTCCGTTTCCGCCTCAGTATCTGGTGCTCGGGGTTGAATGCTGTTTTGATTCAGTGTCGAAGATGCTTGGGTTGCTTGACTTTCACTAGGGACGGTTGCTTGTTCTTCTTCTGCTTGACTCGTTTCTGACTGAACTGCTCCCGCTGTCGATGAATCCGTAGGTGCTTTTTCCGTATCGATCGTTCCGGTCTCAGGTTCGCTACTTTCCAGCGTTTCAGCCGTTCTTTCGGTACTTTCGGTTGCGTTGATTGCTTCTGCTAGTATGATCGTTGGTTCACAAAAAATGGAGCCAAGCAAGACTAGCAAACATATATAGATAGAAAATTGTTTTTTCATAGTTGCTCATTCCTTTTTATAAATTTTTTCAATTGATCTCGGAAGCGCTCGACGAATAATATTGTTCAACAGTGAGCAAGATATCCCAACAAACAACTGCTTTTTGCCTCCTCCCCATGATTCAAAAATTTTGGTCTTTGCTACTTGTATCAAACGTATTACTACTATTCCACACTTCTATTTTCCCAAAATTTGGGGGTGGGATGTATTCAAAAAAAATACAACACGCAATTTTTTTGAATACATGTAAAAACGTGATACTATTTACTTAAAAGGGGGCTCAGGGGCAATCATGTTACGGAAATTGTTATCATCTACAACACAAAAGAAACTACAGCTGATTGAGTATTTATTAGACGATCAGGGGACGAGTCTTCACGATTTGGCAGTGAAATTTTCCATTTCAATGTCTGCAGCGAAAACCTATATCGCGGAAATCGCCAATGAATTTTCGTTTCTGGACTTACAATTTGACGATTATTCAGCTGTTCGCCTACACTTGCATCCTTTCGCTACTCGACTAGACGTATACAGCCAGTTTTTAAATCGCTCGTCTGCGTTTCAATTGTTAGAACTACTCTTCTCATCAAGTTTCACTAGTTATGACATGCTGGCACTAGAATTAAATTTAAGCAAGTCATCGATCATTCGTTTGATCAAGAGGATCAATTTGGTTCTGGCACCGTATGATTTCTTCATCGCGACCAAACCCATCCAGTTAAAAGGAAATGAACACAACATTCGCCAGTTTTTTCTGATTTTCTTCTTAGAAAAGTACCAGTATGAATTTGTGGATGCCAACATCAACCAAGAACAGGATTTTTTGAAAATCGCCCGTATCATGGCGGCAGCGACGCCCTTAAAGCTTTATTTTTCCGACATCAAAAAAATCGCTTTTGTGATCTATATCAACACGAAGCGCGATCGCCTATACGCCTCCAACCCCAATGGAAACCACGTCGAATATTTCTTAGAGAAAATCGATTTGAGCGAATTTACCGGCTACAGTCGGGCCTACGTCGAGAAAATGGTCGGTTATGTCACGACCCATATTGGTCAAGACCCCAACGTCTTTCGTAAGACCAAACAAGAGTTTTATCAAATGACCAAACGTATATTTAAAAAGTACAACTATCATGAAGCCGACTTTGAAGAGAAACTCGACGCTGTGGTCTTTTCTTATTTTCTTGGGATCAACTTGCGCGTTCCTTACTGCATCTTGGATGATCGCTTTGCTCGTTTTGTCAACAACTGTGATTTGGTCCAACAGGCAGTCAATCGAGACATCGTTCACCTTTTGACCCATTCAAATTTACCGATCATTCGACCAAGTACGATCAATTACCTGATTTATATTTTCCATATATCTTTCCCAAATTTCGCTAAAGAAATCATCGATGCCAATGCTGGCTTTCGCTTAGCTTTGTTTTATGATACGAATAGTTACCATACGGAATTTATCCAAACGAAAATCCAACAGTTTATTCCTTATCAGCTAACCATCACGATTTTAAATCCTCTGGACTCGTTTTCTCTGACCAGACTGGACGAGACTTATGATTTGATCATCGGCAATCTGACCCCCTCCTGCAGAAAAAACTTATTTCATTATGCAGACATCAACCTGACTTCGAATGATTTGGCGTTTATCGCTCGGCAGGTTCAGGAAAAGGGGATTCGTATGCTGCAAGAAAATAATGCGCAATAAAAAAAACACCCTTGAAAAGCCGCAATTTAGCGATTTTCGAGGGTGTTTCCATTATTTGTTTGCTGTTTAGTTTTGTTCACTACGCCATGGCTGGATATTTTGCTGGCGATACAGAGCTGCTTTCCCAATTGCATTGAAGAGGGACATTTTTTGCGTAACCACTGTTTTGGCTGCCTCAATGCATTCTGGGTAAATAGCATTTGGATCCCATAATTCTGTTTCAGCTAAAATTTGACGGCATTTTTTGTAAAAGGCGTATTTATAATCAGAGGAGATATTTACTTTTTGGATACCGATTGCCACTGCCTGAGCGATTTCTTCATCGGGATTGGCCGATCCGCCATGCAACACCAATGGGATATCGACACGATCTTTGATTTCTTGTAAGACATCCATTTTTAATTCCGGTTTGATATCTTTCGGATAAATACCATGGGCAGTTCCAATCGCAACTGCCAGAGTGTCAATGCCTGTCTTCTCAATGAATTCTTGTGCATCTTCTGGACGAGTATAAATCACTTCGGAGACGCCCCCTTCAACGGAGGTTCCGGTATTACCGATCGTTCCCAGCTCGCCTTCGACAGAAACCCCAATCGGATGGCAAATCTCGGTAATCTGTTTTGTCAGAGCAATATTTTCTTCAAAAGGCAGCAACGACCCATCAATCATCACTGAGCTGAACCCGCAATGGATCGCCCGCATGATACTCGCCAGACTGTCGCCATGATCCATATGGATCACGATCGGCACAGAACTGTTTTTCGCTCTGGAAACTGCATAGTGGAAAAATTCATCCTTTGTAAAGGCCAATTCTGTTGGGTGGATCGCAATGATGGCTGGTGCATCGTTTTCTTCCGCTGCTTCGATAACGACGCGTAAGAAGTTACTGTCTGCGACGTTAAAGGCACCAACGGCAAATTGATTTTCTTTGGCAACGGTCAGTAATTGTTTCATATTGATCAACATATAAGTGTGCTCCAATCTTTTTAAAGTGATTTGTTTTTTGATCCAGATAATTCGATATACTCTTTGACGACTGCTTTTCCTGCTTCGATGGTTTGGTGGACCAGGGTCGGATAATCGCTTTCCGGACAAGCATTCAGCTGTTGGTGCAGGGCATTTCTCTGGGCTTTCATAAAATCAGCCCCTACATTGATCTTATTGATCCCTAATGCCACGGAACGCAAGATATTTTCACTGCCGGCTCCCGAGCCGCCATGCAAAACCAGCGGTAGGTCAGTGGCTTCTTTGATTGTTTGAACGATGTCAAAGCGAAATGCCGGACGATATCCTGCTGGATAATCCCCATGACTGGAGCCGTAAGAAAGGGCGAGACAGTCGACCCCGGTTGCTCGAATAAAATGGATGGCTTCCTCTGGATCGGTATACATCCCATCGCTAGTAAACTGATCCCCAGCCACTGCTCCCATGTCCCCAACTTCTGCTTCGACACTGGCATTATAGGCTTGCGCAAACTGTACGATCTCTTTGGTGATGGCGATGTTTTTTTCTAAAGGATGCATAGAGGCATCCATCATGACGCTTGAGAACCCTTCATGGAGACATTGTTTGACGAAGGCGATATCCTGTCCGTGATCCAGATTGATGGCAACCTCCACATTGGCATTTTCCGCCATTCGAATGATCGGCTGGGTTAAGTAACGATGATCTAGATGGGTCTTTAAATGGTCTTGCAGCAAATCCACGATGATGGGTGCATGTGATTCTGCAGCGGCATCGATCACTGCTTTAGCGGTTTCCAGGTTGAAACAATTGATGGCCATAACCGCATAGTTTTCTCGATTGGCTTTTTGCAGCATCTCTTTCATTGATACATACATCTTCTTCGCTCCTTTTTTTAGGAAATTTCAATCGACGAAAAGTCAATGTCTTCTTCCTCTTCCATGATCGGCATTTCCACGGGTGCCTTTTTCAATGCAAACAGCAAAACACCGGTGATGGCAGAACCAATCAGGAGTGCGATGGTAAATTTCAGTGGATCCGTCATGGCAGGAATGATGAAGACCCCACCAGATGGCACTGGTGAACCGACGCCCCAAACCATGCTTAGACCACCGCCGACGGCTGCTCCGACCGTACAAGAAAAAATGACGCGAAACGGGTCGACGGCAGCGATCGGGATCACTCCTTCTGTAATCATACAAAGGCCCATTGGAAAAGCGATCTTGATGTTGTCTTCTTCTTCCGTAGAATATTTGGGCCGGCGTAAGAGACGAGAGAGGCCCCAAGAGATCGTAACACCAAAGGGAGGCACCATTGAGGCTAAAATTTTCACGGCTTCGGGTTCTTGAATGCCTTCCAGTAATAGACCATCAGCAAATAGCGAGGCGACTTTGTTGACGGGTCCGCCAAAATCAAAGGCAGCCATGCCACCGACAATCGCGCCAAATAAGAAATTCCCCGAGCCTTGCAGATTCGTTAAGAAAGTAGTCAACGCCTCCGTAGCCCACACGATCGGTACACCGATGACGAAGAACATCAAAGCACCGACGATCAGTGTCGACAAGACCGGTACGATCATCATTGGCATCAGACCTTGTGCCCAACGTGGTACTTTAAGGTTTTTTACTAAGAATAAGACCAGATAACCTGCGAGATAGCCTCCTAACATTCCCCCTAAAAAGCCTGCGCCAATCGCATTGGCAATCAGTCCCATAAAGAGTCCCGGAGCGATTCCTGGACGATCAGCAATGGAATAGGCGATCGCGGCAGCGATCACTGGCGCCAGCAGCCCCATCCCTAAAACGCCCAGCGAGACCAGTGCATCCGGGATCGTATAGGCAGCATCGTAATTTTCAATGACTGTGCCGTTGGTAAGATTGCCGATCGCAATCAAAAGCCCGGCTGTGACAACGACCGGCAGCATATACGAGATGGCGGTTAAGGCATGTTTTTTCAACTGCAGCTGTTTCATCATTTGTTTCATCCCCCTTTAAATTTGAATTGTCAGAACATTTATTGATTCATCCCTGATTTAATTTTTCTTCAATTGTTTCAAGCAAACGCTTAGGCGCTTTGATCACCATACTAGTTGGAATTTCTACTATTCGCTTGCCTTCAAAGCGGTCTCTGCCGCCGATTTTGATATCTGCCGCAATAATGACAACATCGGCTGCTTGAATAGCGGCTTCCGTCAATTCACTTTCCGTCCCGATGGTTCCTTGGGTTTCGATATGGACTTCATGACCAAGTTCTTTCGCAGCTGTTTCGATTTTCTGCTTAGCAATATACGTATGAGCGATTCCTGAAGTACAAGCAGCTACACCAACGATTTTCATCTTTTCTCCCCCTTTCTTAGTTTTCTGCCATTGGATCTTTAGCAAGCAAGGTCATCATTTGATCCTTTGTCCCTGACGCAACGAGACGATCAATAAACGATTCATCCGCTAGTAGCATCGCTACCTTTTGCAGCAGTTTGATATGCATCGTATTGGCATCGGTATTTTTGACTGCAAACAAGATAATTACTTGAACGGGCGCTTCATCGATGGACTCCCATTCAAGCGGACGCTTGGTTTTTCCGATCACTAAAGAGGTTTTTTTCACACTGTCCGACTTTCCGTGAGGAATTGCCAATCCATGCCCGATACCGGTCATTCCTTCCGTTTCTCGGGCAAAGACATCTTGGGTGAACCCTGCTAAATCGGTAATTATCTGGTTTTCATATAAAAGTTCAGACAGTTCAGTGATCGCTTCTTCTTTTGAATTCGCTTCCATTTCCATCTTGATAAGATTGGGATTGATTACATCTGCGATGCTGAACGCTTGGATCGTTTGGCTTTCGTTTTTCATCTTTACATCTCTCCTAATAGTTGTTTGACTCGCTTTTCATCCTGTTTGGTAAATACCGAATTGACTAAAATCGTCGGCACCTTCGTTTCTACTGGCAAATTAATGGTGGTTAAGATCAGATCGATATCCTGATAGTCTTGCGCATGCTTTCGGTACATACGAGCGGAAAGCACATCCACGATATCCAACTCTGGAAATGCCCGTTGGACTTTGACTTTCAGCAGTTCAGAAGTCCCTACGCCGCTGCTGCACATAATTAAGACTCGCTGTCTGCGCCGACGAATGACTTTAAATTTCACAAAATACAGAACCAAGAAACCAATCTCGTCTTCCGATATGGGATTCGTTCCATAGGTTTGCTCCACTTCCTTGCTGACTTGTGCCACTTGCTCAAAAATCCTTGGGTACTCTAGTTGAATGTCATTCAGCAGCCCATTTTTCACGATAATTTTATTCTTTAGCCGATAGAGCATCGGCTGGATATGGCAAAGTAGATTGGTCTTGTCTGTTTGCTGGTTCAATTTGATACCCAGTGCTTTTTCCATCCGCTTAGTAAAAAACTCCGTGATTTCGCTGGCTTCTTTTGTCAGATTGGTCATTGCCAAGGGTTTGTTTTCCACTCTGGAAGACACTAGATACTGGTAGAGATAAAATACCTCACTTTCTGGTAGCTCCGTCACGAGATAGGCATTGATTTTTTCAATCACTTGTTGGGCAATTTGATAAAACTCTTGGTGCTGTTCAATCAAATGCTGTTCTTCCTCATCTAAACCCTCAATTATCTCTTCGCGGTCAATTTCTCCTTCCCTCATTCGTAAAATCAGAATATACAGATGCGAGAAAATATTCATATTGTAAGGATACGCAATACTGTTCGCGAGTTTTCGCTCAATGAATTCAAGAATGGAGGTAATAAAGTTGATATCAAAGGCATTGATGGGATATTTTTGCGCGACCATTTCTTCATTCCACACATGGGTTTTCGTAAAGAGATCATTGACACAGCGACGGATATTTTTTTCGGTACCAATCACTGCAATTCTCTTATCGGATCGGATCAATTGGAGTTCAAAGTACTGAAAATATTCCGAAAGACGATTGATATCACTACTTATCACTGCTTCACTCAAATAGTAAGGGGCGAACAGCTCTTTGATCATTAATCGCTTTGGTGATTTAAACAATACATGCAGTGCAATCGCATGACGCCGCTCAAGCGGCTCATCATGTTGATCCGTTTCTTGATTTTCAATCGTGCCTTTGAGATACGCTTCATAATCCAAACAAAATCCTTTGCCGATTTCAGACCGAATGATTTCTGAACCAGCAGCCTCATTGATCCGCTTGATCGTCCGATAAATGGTTTTTGTTGAAACCTTAGCAGCTGTGGCTAGTTCATTAGCGGTCAAATTCATCCCTTGTGTCATAAACTGCTCAATCAAACGTGTTTCTCTCTTGCTCAGCTTCATACTGTCTCCCTCCGTATCTTTACTATAGCCTTCTTTGGCTCGAGTATTTCTTAATCGATGTCCACTGATTTGGACATTTTAAAAATAACGCTTTCATTAATCGTCCCAAATGCCCCTTTTCTAGGAGGAAAGAAGGGCGCATTCATTTTCATGATATTTCCTTTTGCTAAACAAAAAAAGCTTGCCATTCCGAAGAATGACAAGCTTTTCCGTCACACTGAGTCAATCAGGTGCTGGGCATTGATTAGTTCTGGCTGTTCAATGCGTCTTCAGCAGCCATTTGTGCTTCGATGTCTGAGATGCTGTAGACATTTTCGCTGGCAACTGTTACTTCTTTTGGTTCCATTTCACGGTAACGAGGCATACCAGTACCAGCTGGGATGATCTTACCGATGATAACATTTTCTTTCAATCCAAGAAGTGGATCTTTCTTGCCGCGAATCGCTGCATCGGTCAACACACGAGTGGTTTCTTGGAAGGACGCAGCAGACAAGAAGCTGTTGGTTTCCAAAGATGCTTTCGTGATCCCTAGTAGGACTGGACGGCTAGTTGCAGGAACGCCGCCGGCTACCAATGTGTCGTAGTTGCGGTCTTTAAAGTCGGCGATATCCAACAATGTTCCTGGCAAGATGCCTGAATCACCTGGATCCATGACGCGGACTTTACGCAGCATTTGACGAACCATTACTTCGATATGTTTGTCGCCGATTTCTACCCCTTGCATCCGGTAAACGCGTTGAACTTCCCGTAATAGGTAGTTTTCAACAGACAAGACATCGCGAACTTGTAACAGTTGTTTTGGATCGATCGAACCTTCCGTCAATGGCGCACCACGATGGATAAAGTCGCCTTCTGCTACTTTCATCCGGGCAGTATAAGGAACGGTATACGTACGCGTATCGGTTTCCCCTTTGATGGTCACTTCTTTGGTCCGAGTTGAAGGGTCTTCTGAGATATCGATGACTTCTCCGGTAACTTCGGTAATGACCGCTTGTCCTTTCGGATTACGGGCTTCAAAGATTTCTTGGACACGAGGGAGACCTTGCGTGATATCGTCTCCGGCAACCCCGCCGGTATGGAAGGTACGCATGGTCAACTGAGTACCAGGTTCACCGATTGATTGGGCAGCGATGGTACCGACTGCTTCCCCAACTTCAACTTCAGAACCAGTGGCTAAGTTGCGACCATAACAATGTTTACATACACCATGTTTGGTGTTACATGTAAAGACAGAGCGAATGGATACTGTTTCGATACCAGCGTCCACGATGGCTTTAGCTAAATCTTCAGTGATCAATTCATTGACCCCTAGAAGGACTTCGCCAGTTTCAGGATGGATCACTGATTTACGTGTGTAACGTCCAATCAAACGTTCTTCTAAGGATTCGATGATTTCGTTTCCTTCGCGAATTGCTTGAATGTCTAAACCACGGTCAGTACCACAATCGTCTTCACGGATGATGACATCTTGGGCAACGTCAACGAGACGACGTGTCAAGTAACCGGAATCGGCTGTTTTCAAGGCGGTATCGGTCATCCCTTTACGGGCACCATGGGTCGAGATAAACATTTCTAAGACAGACAGACCTTCACGGAAGTTTGAGATGATCGGCAACTCCATGATTCGTCCGTTAGGCGCGGCCATCAATCCACGCATCCCAGCAAGCTGAGTAAAGTTGGAGATGTTACCACGGGCACCGGAATCAGACATCATGAAGATTGGGTTTTTCGCTTCCAATGATTCCATCAGTTTTAACTGAATTTCATCTTTGGCTGCATTCCAAACACCAATAACTCGTTCATAACGCTCGTCATCGGTAATCAATCCACGACGGAATTGTTTCGTGATCGTTTCTACTTGTTTGTGGGCATTGTCGATGATTTCATGTTTTTCGTGCAAGTTCATGATATCAGCGATACCAACGGTGATACCCGCCATTGTTGAGTGGCTGTATCCTAAGTCTTTCATACGGTCAAGCATGCGTGACGTTTCAGTGATGCGGAAACGTTTGAAGACTTCTGAAATGATGTTTCCTAAGTTTTTCTTCTTGAATGGGCCAACAAGCTCTTGTTCTTTGATGAAGGCAGGCACATCTGTACCAGCTTCAATAAAGTACTTGTCTGGTGTTTGAACCGTCAAGTTGTAGTCTGTCGGTTCGTTCAAGAATGGGAATTCTGGTGGCATGATCGAGTTAAAGATCACTTTACCCACCGTTGTTACCATCAAGCGTTGTTTTTGTTCAGACGTGAATGGTTTGTCCCCTAAAGTGTTTGGATTGATGGCGATCCGTGTGTGTAAATGCACGTAGCCATTGCGCCATGCCGTAACTGCTTCGTCCATGTCACGGAAGATCATGCCTTCCCCTTCACGGCCTTCTTCTTCCATCGTCAAGTAGTAGTTCCCTAGGACCATATCCTGAGATGGTGTTACAACTGGTTTTCCGTCTTTTGGATTCAAAATGTTTTGGGCTGCTAACATCAGCATACGTGCTTCTGCTTGCGCTTCTTCGTTCAATGGTACGTGAACGGCCATTTGGTCTCCATCGAAATCGGCATTGTAGGCTTCACAAACAAGTGGGTGCAAACGAATGGCACGGCCTTCAACTAAGACTGGTTCAAATGCTTGGATACCTAATCTGTGAAGCGTAGGTGCCCGGTTCAATAGCACTGGATGTTCTCTGATAACATCTTCTAAGACATCCCAAACTTCGTCTTCTTGACGTTCGATTTTGCGTTTGGCATTTTTGATGTTTGACGCGATTTCACGAGAAACAAGTTCCCGCATCACGAATGGTTTGAACAATTCGATCGCCATTTCTTTTGGCAGACCACATTGGTACATTTTAAGGAATGGACCAACGACGATAACTGAACGACCTGAGTAGTCGACCCGTTTTCCTAGCAAGTTTTGACGGAAACGACCTTGTTTCCCTTTCAACATGTGAGAAAGAGATTTCAATGGGCGGTTCCCTGGCCCTGCAACTGGACGGCCGCGACGACCGTTATCGATCAAGGCATCGACTGCTTCTTGCAGCATCCGTTTTTCATTTTGAACGATGATGTTTGGTGCATTCAAATCTAACAAGCGTTTCAAACGGTTGTTACGGTTGATTACACGACGATACAAGTCGTTCAAGTCACTTGTGGCAAAACGTCCACCTTCTAATTGCACCATTGGACGCAAATCAGGCGGGATAACTGGGATAACGTCCATGACCATCCAGCTTGGTTTGTTTCCTGAAGCACGGAATGCTTCTAAGATATCCAAACGGCGGATCGCACGGGTCCGTTTTTGACCAGTCGCGTTTTTCAATTCTTCTTTTAATTCAGCAACTTCGCCTTCAAGATCAACGCCATCTAATAATTGTTTGATGGCTTCGGCACCCATTGCTGCTGAAAATTCTTGACCGTATTGGTCACGTTTTTCACGGTATTCCCGTTCAGTCAATAGTTGTTTTTTCTCAAGGCTGGTGTTTCCTGGTTCAATCACTACGTATGAAGCAAAGTAGATGATTTCTTCCAATGCACGTGGGCTCATGTCTAAGACAAGACCCATCCGTGAAGGAATGCCTTTGAAGTACCAAATGTGTGATACTGGTGCTGCTAGTTCAATGTGTCCCATGCGTTCACGACGCACTTTTGAACGTGTTACTTCCACGCCGCAACGGTCACAAACGATGCCTTTATAGCGGATCCGTTTGTATTTGCCGCAAGCACATTCCCAGTCTTTGGTTGGACCGAAAATACGCTCGTCAAACAACCCTTCGCGTTCAGGTTTTAACGTACGGTAGTTAATGGTTTCTGGTTTTTTTACTTCACCATAAGACCAGCTTCTGATTTTTTCAGGAGAAGCCAAACCGATTTGCATACTTTCGAATTTATTTACATCGATCAAAAAAGGTTCCCTCCATTTCATTTCATGGACATATCCGATAGAACGGGGGCTATTTCCGCTAGTGGCGGAAATAGCGAGGGCCGTCTATTATTGCAAGCGATCTTCTGCTGTCTCGATTTGTTGGTTCAACGCGTCGGCGGCATTTTTAGCTTCTGTTTGTGCTTTTTGTTCTAATTCACGGGCTGTTTGTTGCTCCGCAAATTTTGTTAAGGCATCAACGGTGATCAAATCATCATCGTCATCATCCATATCACGCAGTTCGATCTCTGCATCATCGATATCTAGGACACGCATGTCTAGACCCAGTGATTGCAATTCTTTTACTAATACGCGGAATGATTCTGGTACACCTGGTTTTGGAATTGGTTCCCCTTTGACGATCGCTTCGTATGTTTTCACACGACCAACCACGTCATCTGATTTGTAGGTCAAGATTTCTTGCAAGGTGTAAGCAGCACCGTATGCTTCCAGTGCCCAAACTTCCATCTCTCCGAAACGTTGTCCACCAAATTGGGCTTTTCCTCCCAATGGTTGTTGCGTAACCAATGAGTAAGGTCCAATGGAACGGGCATGCAATTTATCATCGACCATGTGGGCCAATTTGATCATGTACATGACACCAACGGAGATGCGGCCATCAAATGGTTCGCCGGTACGTCCGTCGTAAAGCACTGTTTTGGCATCGCTGGCCATTCCTGCTTCAGCAACCGTTGCCCAAACATCTTCATCGCTGGCTCCATCAAAGACTGGTGTTGCCACGTGAATGCCTAATTGACGCGCAGCCATTCCTAAATGTAACTCTAATACTTGTCCAATGTTCATCCGAGAAGGTACCCCTAATGGGTTCAGCATGATATCGACTGGTGTGCCATCTGGTAAGAAAGGCATGTCTTCTTCTGGCATAATGCGAGAAACGACCCCTTTGTTTCCGTGACGTCCGGCCATTTTATCCCCTTCATGGATTTTCCGTTTTTGAACGATATAAACGCGAACCAGCATGTTCACACCTGGTGACAATTCATCGCCAGCTTCGCGGGTAAAGATTTTGACATCGTGGACGATTCCGCCGCCGCCGTGAGGCACGCGTAGAGAAGTGTCACGCACTTCGCGGGCTTTTTCACCAAAGATTGCGTGCAACAAACGCTCTTCTGCTGAAAGTTCCGTTACCCCTTTTGGAGTGACTTTCCCAACAAGCAGATCGCCATCTTTGACTTCCGCACCAATGCGGATAATACCCATTTCGTCTAGGTCTTTCAACGCGTCTTCCCCAACGTTCGGGATTTCGCGAGTGATTTCTTCAGGTCCTAATTTTGTGTCGCGGGCTTCTGATTCATATTCTTCAATATGGACAGAAGTGTAAACATCATCTTTCACCAAACGACGGCTCATGATGATGGCATCTTCATAGTTGTACCCTTCCCAAGTCATGAATGCGACTAAGACGTTTTGTCCTAGTGCCATTTCGCCTTGTTCCATAGATGGGCCATCTGCTAAGATGTCGCCTTTTTCCACTTTTTCACCAAGTGCCACTAATGGACGTTGGTTGTAGCTGGTTCCTGAGTTTGAACGACGGAATTTGGTAACAGAATAAACGTCCAATGCGCCATTGTCACGACGAACGCGCACTTCGGCTGCATCCACGTATTCTACGATCCCATCATGTTTACATAACAAAGCAGCTCCTGAGTCATGTGCTGATTTGTATTCCATACCAGTACCAACCCAAGGTGCTTTCGGATTGATCAATGGTACAGCTTGCCGCTGCATGTTGGCACCCATCAAGGCACGGTTGGAGTCATCGTTTTCCAAGAAAGGAATACATGCGGTTGCGACTGCGACTACTTGTTTTGGTGATACGTCCATGTAGTCGACTTTATCGATCGATACTTCCAAGTTTTCAGAAGTAGCACGCGCCATAACAACGTCGTTTACGAAAGAGCCGTCTTCATTTAACAAGCTGTTTGCTTGGGCCACAACGTAGTGGTCTTCGGTATCGGCAGTCAAGTAATCGATCTTGTCTGTAACACGGCCTGTTTCGCGGTCAACTCGACGGTATGGTGTTTCAATGAAGCCATACTTGTTGACTTTGGCATAAGAGGCCAAGCTGTTGATCAACCCGATGTTTGGTCCCTCAGGCGTTTCGATCGGACACATACGGCCATAGTGGGAATAGTGAACGTCTCGGACTTCATAGCCAGCACGATCACGCGTCAAACCACCAGGTCCTAAGGCAGATAGACGACGTTTATGGGTCAACTCACCCAGTGGGTTTGTTTGGTCCATGAACTGTGACAACTGAGAAGAACCAAAGAATTCTTTGATACTTGCGACAACCGGACGAATATTGATCAATTGTTGTGGTGTCAAGGTTTCGGTGTCTTGGATCGACATCCGTTCACGAACGACACGTTCCATCCGAGCAAGCCCGATCCGGAATTGGTTTTGCAATAATTCACCAACAGAACGAATCCGACGGTTTCCTAAGTGGTCGATGTCATCGACATTGCCGATGCCTTCCATCAAGTTGAAGAAGTAGCTCATTGAAGCAATGATGTCTGCTGGACGAACGGTACGTGTGGCAGTATCTGGATAGCCATTACCGATCACGTTGACTTCTTGTTCTGGATCTTTTGGTGAAAAGACTTTGATGACTTGGACCGTCATTGGTTCGGTAACGACCCCATCTTCTGATGGATAGTACGTTACACTGTTTAGGCCATTATCGATAAATGCGCCTAGTGTTTCCATGACTTGGTGAGTCAAAACAGTGCCTTTTTCAACAATGATCTCGCCTGTTTCAGGGTCAACCAAGGTTTCTGCTAAGGTCAAGTTCAATAGACGTGTTTTCAAGTCTAATTTTTTGTTTACTTTGTAGCGACCAACATTTGCTAAGTCGTAACGTTTTGGATCGAAGAAACGTGCGTTCAGCAAGCTGCGTGAGCTGTCTGCTGTTTTTGGCTCGCCTGGACGAAGACGTTCGTAAACATCTTTCAATCCTTCTTCGGTACGAGAATCGCTTGCGTTTTTATGCAAGTCTTTTTCGATCGTGTTACGCAATGATTCACTGTCGCCGAAAATTTCAAAGATCGTGTCATCAGAACCAAACCCTAGGGCACGGACTAAGACCGTCAAAGGAATTTTACGGGTACGGTCAATCCGTACGTAAGAGATATCTTTGGCATCAGTTTCCATTTCTAGCCACGCACCGCGGTTAGGGATAACAGTTGAACCAAAGCCTTCTTTGCCGTTTTTATCGACTTTGCCATGGAAATATACACCTGGAGAGCGGACCAACTGAGAAACGATAACCCGTTCTGCCCCGTTGATGATAAAGGTTCCTTGTTCAGTCATTAATGGGAAATCACCAAAGAATACTTCTTGGGATTTGATTTCCCCGGTTTCACGGTTCGTCAAACGCAAAGTAACATGTAATGGTGCCGAATAGTTTGCATCATGGGCACGGGCTTCTTCTACTGTATACTTTGGTTCTTTCAATTCATAATCCACAAATTCTAGGGACAAGTTACCGTTGAATCCTTCGATTGGCAAAATATCTTCAAACATTTCTCTGAGGCCCTCATCTAGGAACCATTGGTAAGAGTCGGTTTGAATTTCAATCAAATTCGGTAATTCTAATACTTCACTGATCCGTGCGAAACTTCTACGTTCGCGATGCTTTCCGTATTTTACTACGTGTCCAGCCAAGCTCTTCACCTCTTCATAAAGTCTTTCAAAAAGGCTATCCGATTATTTACAAAACTGTAACAAATATTAAATATAGGTTACAGAAAGCATTTTTTGCGGCTTTTAGGCAAAAAAAAACCAAAAATAGAACGGATGCATTGGGCATTTTCTACTTTTGTTTCCTTATTCCTAAGCCGAAACGGACAATATTTCGTTTCTGCTTTTTTCGTTCAGATAGTTTTTGCAACTCCTTATTATACAGATGAAGCACTTCTCTGTCAAGCTTTCATTGGAAGTTCCAATGCTTTTCTGATGCACCCATTTCCTAAGATTTTCTAAAGAAAAAAACAAGGCTGGTGTGGACGGTTTTTCGTAAGAAACTACTTTGCTTTTTGCCGATTTCTTGCTATGCTAACGAAAACGTTACACGTGAAACATTAGGAAGGATATCCTTATGACGACAAAAGAAAAAATACTGACCTTATTACAAAAAGAAGATACTGTGCTATCTGGAGAGAAACTAGCCCAAGCTTTGTCGATCTCCCGCACCGCAGTCTGGAAAGCCATTAAAGAACTCGAGAAAGAAGGCTATCATTTCGAACACTTGGCCAACGGCTATCGCTTTGTCTCGGATGATCGATACGATCAAGCAGCACTTGCGGCAGCCTTGCCGATGATTCCCACGATTCAAATCAAGGAAGCTGTTGAATCCACCATGAAAGAAGCCAAGATTGCCGCTTTGGATAGTGGTCTGGCAACCCCCGCCCTTTTTTTGACCGAAACGCAAACAGGCGGTCATGGCCGCTTCGAACGACCGTTTTTCTCACCGAAAAAACAAGGGATCTATATGAGCTTGCTTTTAAAACCAAACCAAGCGTTTCAAGAATTGCCGCAATATACCGTTCTGGCGGCGGTAGCAGTTGCCGAAGCCATCGATGCCCTTCTAATGAAGGAAACGGCCATTAAGTGGGTCAACGATCTGTACTTAGATGGAAAAAAAATCTGCGGTATTTTGTCTGAAGCAACCAGTGACTTTGAGACAGGCCGTATTACTTCGGTTGTGATCGGTATCGGCATCAGTTTTTCAATTCCGCAACAGCAGTTTCCAGCAGAGATTCGGGAAAAAGCGACCTCACTCTTTCCTGGTGAAGAGTATCCAACCTTTTCTCGGGCCGCGTTGATCCAAGAAATTTGGCGTCGGTTCTTCCAATTGTTAGCGCAACTGCCTGACATGAATTATATGGCCCGCTATCGGCAGAAATCCTTCGTTTTGGGCCGCACCGTTCAATTTACGCAACAAGGTGTGACCTATGAAGGGATCGCCAAAGACATTACCAACACCGGTGAATTAGTGGTGGAAACAGCGACGGAGCGCAAGGTGCTTTCTTCTGGAGAAATCAGTTTGGAACGGTATTGATGCTGCGAAAAAACCGCAAACCAGCTTGCTGATTCGCTGCTTTCGTAGGCAATCAGTTAAAGCAAGCGCAAGCACAAATGCTCCATAAGCTGACCTGCTTATTCCGAGGAGTCATACAAAAGAACAACCTAGGCAGCTCCCCTTTCTATCGGGTTTAGCCACTGTCACCAAAACTTTACTGTTGCAATCAGGATCGCAGAGAAAGCGAGCCTCATCTTTTCATACTAAGTAGGATGCTTGTTCTTTTATCATGTCTTTTCTACAGTTTTTATGCGCTATTTCATTCCCCACATAAAAAAGATCGACCTGCTCTTTCAAGAGCGGGTCGATCTTTTTTTTAAAGCAATTGCCACAACAGACAGAAAAGCAAGCCCAAAGCATAGCTGCTGTTGAATAGAATCATGTTCTTAATCGAATAGCCGAAACTACGTGGGTGGGGCAGGCTAGCTTGATGCTCTTTCAAATTTTGGTGGATTTTCGGCAGTGTCAGAAACACGAGCAAAATCGGCCATTGGAAGAGACCAAACAAGAGGCCCAATAAAATAGCGGCGTAGGAAGCTAGCATCATTCCTTGAAACAGACGGATACCTGCTTCGCGACCGATGTAGTACACCAGTGTGTAGCGGTGATTTTCGATATCGGCTTCCAGATCCCGTAAGTTATTGGCTAACATGATGTCAGCAATCGTGAAAATCAATGGCAAGGATGCCAACACAATCGCACAAACGGCCCAGAGGTTCCCCACTAAGCCAAAGGTCCCGTTCGCAAAATCCAGTGCCAGATAAAAAACTTTTTGATCAATAGTATTGATATAGATCGTGATGGCAAAAATCCCTAATCCCATCGTTACGCCGCTGAACACCTCGCCTAAAGGCATCCGCGATAACGGAATGGGGCCAAAGGTATAAAAGACTCCGATAAAGCAAACGACCAACCCCATCACTAGCAGCAACCAGCCAGTGACAAACGACAAGTAAAGACCAATTAACAAGGTTCCTGCCAACATCGCAAAAATCAGATTGCGAACAGTAGCTTCTGAGATGTTTTCTCGCCCGATCACATTGTGCTGGTATTTGTAGGTTTCTGATTTGGCTTTTTTGAAATCCATATAATTGTTGATGGACGTTGTCGTCAAATCAAACAGCAGCATCCCCAGAAAAAAGATTGCGGTATTCAAAGGATGAAATTCATGAAAATACACCAACGAGAACAACACACCCATAATGAAGGGGAAGACACTGGCCACTTTGGTACGGATCTCCACTACTTCTAAAAACACTGAAAGAGACATCTTTCACTCCTCCTATTCTAAATCAGCACGATCACCCATCGTGTAGCCTGATTCCTCTGAAAGCTCAAAGGTATTTTTGATGCCGTCTGTTACGTACACTTTATCTTCTTTTGTGATAAAGATCGCATCGGTCCCCTTTTCGGTATGCTGTTCGATATAAGCCAAGCCTTCTTTGACCCCTTTATCAAACGCCACCGTAGTCAACCCGTCACCATCGATGGATTTGTCGGTGATCACAGTCACACTTGCTACATCGCTATCGTAAGGATAACCAGTCTCAGAATCAAAAATATGGTGATACGTTTTGCCGTCTACTTCTAAGTAGCGTTCGTAGATCCCTGAAGTAACCACTGTTTTATTGGTTTCTTTGATACTACCGATAATCGAGCCGCGAGATTTGTTCGGGTCTTGGATTCCGACATTCCATGGCTCATCTGTGCCACGGTTACTATGACCTAACACATAGACATTCCCGCCCAAATCGACGATCGCGGAAGTCACGCCATTGTCCTTCAACACTTTGACGACTTCGTCCGTGATATAGCCTTTAGCGATCGCCCCAAGGTCAAGGATCATGTCCTTGTCTTTTAAATAAACGGTTTGATCTTCATCGTTAAACTCGACTTGTTCATAATTGATATGTTTCAATGCTTCATCGATCTCAGATTGCTCTGGCTTGCGGGCATCATCAAAGCCGATTCGCCATAATTGGGTGATGGCACCGATGGCCATATTAAAGCCGCCTTCTGATCTCACACTGTAATCGTAAGCTTCTTTTAGCAAATAATAAATATCATCCGAAACCTTCACTGGTTTGATGCCAGCTTGCGCATTGATTTCATCGATCTCTGATCCTGCTTGGTTGATGGTGATTTTATCGCCTAATTCTCTGATGCGGTCAAAGGCTGGCTTCATAGCGTCCTCTTTGCCTTCATCATAAATGCGGATTCGAGTATAAGTGCCTAATAAAAATTCTTCTTGAAAATATGGTTCTTCCCGCAGCGTCGTTGCTTCCTGATTACTGCCACAAGCTGCCAACATTGTGCCTAAAAAAACAAACATCAGAAAAAACGTTACTTTCTTTTTCATGATTTTCCTCTTTTCTATTGTCTTCAACCTTCATATAATAGCCTTTTTTTGGCAGAATGAAAAGGGGCATTCCGTGATTTCTCAAGGTATTTTAGGAATCCTTAATCGATGCTTTCCATCATTAAAGAACCCATTTCTTTTTAAAAAAAGTACTCACCAGATTGCTTTTTTTTGCACGAACTTTCCCCCTCTCATGGTTGCCCACAAAAAAAACAGCATTCAAAACGAATGCTGTCCTCTTAATGGAAAGAAGTTGTGATTATTCAGTAACGAAGTTATCCACTTCGATTATTGTTTGGTCGCCTTTTTCAGCGGCATTCAACAATTGTTGTGCATAGATAACAAAGCTGTGGAAGCTGTGGGTTGCTCCTGAAACAACATCCATGTCTGCCACAGAGCCGTCTTCGGCATTGACTGCAGAAACAAAGGCTTCATTGAAGTTTGGAATGAACTCTTCTGGACTTGTACCAGATTTTGCTTCCATGTTTTCGTTGTATGATGCATCATCTTTTTTCGACTCGCCGGCTTCGTTTAGGTAGTCGTAGTTTGATTCAGAGATTTTGCCGTCAGCCACAGTCATTGAGAAGACCACGCGGTAACCGTTTGAGTAGTTCTTTTCTTCTAATGTATAGGTTCCGTCTTGCAAGTCTGCACCGTTGTCGATTTCAATGGTATCCGTGTTGCCTGCTTGCGCCGCTTGAATCAATTGTTGTGCATAGTTTTGGAAGGAATCAAAGGAATGAGTCGCGCCAGAAACTACTTCGATTGAAGAAGGGCTTTGTGCGGCAACTAATTCTTCATTGAATTTAGGAATAAATTCTTCTGGACTGATGCCTGCTTTTTCTTTCATCGTTTCATTGTATTCAGTGTTTTCTGTTTTTGATTCGCCATCCGCATTGACGTTGTCATATTTTGATTCAACGATTTTGCCGTCTTTGACTGTGATCTCAAATGTGACACGGTAGTCGTTTTTATAGTTCTTTTCTTCTAAACGATACGTCCCATCTTGCATTGGCTCGCCCGCAACAATGGTTGCTTCCGTGCTTTCTGTTGATGCTGAATCGCTTGCAGAAGTTTGTGATGTACTTTCACTAGTTGACGAAGAAGCTGTGTTATTGTCATCTGCTCCGCAACCCCCTAACAACATTGCTGAGAATGAAAATACCGCCATACCTACAATCAATTTCTTTGCTTTCATAATTATCCACCTTTTACTTGTTTATTTTCCCCACAAAAAAGTTTGTGATACATCTAACATTGTAAAGTAAATTTACGATATGTCAACCGCTTCCTTTCCGCTTTTTTACGGAAAAAGGACTTAATTTTTGATTTTCGCAAGTTTTCACGAATTTCAGGAAATATGCGTTTTTTTCATCAGAATCGTTAGACAAATGAACCATTTGTCTATATAATAGGAACGATTGTGTAATTATTATCATAGATTATTTTTATTAAGGAGAGATTTGCAATGGCAAAGAAAAACATTGTCGTTGTCGGTGCCGGTTATGCAGGCGTTTCTGCTACGAAGTACATGGCAAAGAAATTGAAAAAAGACAATGATGTTGAGATAACATTGATCGACCGTCACTCTTATCATACGATGATGACTGAACTGCATGAAGTCGCTGGAGGACGTGTAGAACCTACCGCAATTCAATATGACTTGCAGCGCTTGTTCTCACGCAAGAAAAATGTTCGTTTAGTAACCGATACAGTAACTGGGATCGATAAAGAAAATAAAACCGTCCAAACAAAATTAGGTAGCTATTCATTTGACTACTTGATTTTAGGGATGGGTGGCGAACCGAATGACTTTGGTACACCTGGTGTTAAAGAAAACGGCTTTACTTTATGGTCATTTGACGATGCTGTCCGTATTCGCGAACACATTGAAAAAACTGTCGCAAAAGCAGCGATCGAACCAGATGCAGCATTACGCAAAGCAATGTTGACCTTTGTCGTTTGTGGTTCTGGATTTACCGGGATCGAAATGATCGGTGAACTGATCGATTGGAAAGATCGTTTAGCTTCCGATTATAAATTGGACCCAAGTGAAATCAGCTTGAAAGTCGTTGAAGCAATGCCAACGATCTTGAACATGCTTGATCGTAACGATGCAGCCAAAGCAGAACGCTACTTGAAGAAAAACAATGTTGATCTTGTCTTGAATGCACCAATCGTTGAAGTGGCACCTGACCACATCAAACTAAAAGATGGTTCAACGATCCCAACCCACACATTGATCTGGACTGCCGGTGTCAAAGGAACTAGCGATGCTGCTGATTTCGGTTTAGAAACAGCCCGTGGTTTCCGTCTAGTTGCCAATGAGTACATGGAAGCAAAAGGCTACGAAGACAAAAACATCTATATTATTGGTGACTTGGTTTACTTCGAAGAATTCCCGAATACACCAACACCACAAATCGTGCAAGCAGCTGAACAAACAGGTCACACTGCAGCAACGAACATCGTTGCAGCCATCAAAGGCGGCGAAAAACATAAATTCAAAGGAAACTACCAAGGATTTATGGTTTCGATCGGTGCCAAATGGGGCGTGGCGAACTTATTCAATAAGATTCACCTGAGCGGTTTCTTAGCGATCATTATGAAACACATCGTTAACTTGAAATACTTCTTTGATATTCGTTCTGGTTACTACATGTTCCAATACTTGATGCATGAAATCTTCCACATCAAAGATGACCGGACAGTCGCTCGTGGTCACACGTCTCGTTACGGTAACGTCTTGTGGAGTGTTCCGCTTCGTATTTTCTATGGTCTTGTCTGGTTCGTTGAAGCCTTCAAGAAAATTTTAGGTACGAATGGGGAAGTCTTCAAACCTGGTACTTGGTTCGGTGAAGGTTCTTGGTTCCAAGGCAACAGCGTATTCCCTTGGACTTGGGAATATCAAACAGTCGCTGATGCAGCAAGTGGTGCTAGTGAAGCAGCCGATGCAGCAAGTGCCGCTAGTGGCGCCGGTGAAGCAGCCGATGCAGCGACACAAGCCGCACACTTTGGTTTGAGCTATGCTTACGGTGAACAACCAATGATCGTGATCGAAAAATCACCTGACTGGTTCACAAAAGTTATGCAATTTATTATGCCAAACAACGACGTTGCAATGTTCTTCCAAAAATTCATGGTCTTCTTTGAAATTGCTTTAGCTCTTGCATTGATGGCTGGTCTCTTCACTTGGTTAGTGAACGCAACGACCATCGTTTTAGTGTTGACTTTCTGTATGTCTGGTATGTTCTACTGGGTAAACATCTGGTTCATTCCAGTTGCGTTTGCCTTGATGAACGGTTCAGGACGCGCAGTCGGTTTAGATCGTTGGGTAATCCCATGGTTGCAACGTACCCTTGGAAAATGGTGGTACGGTACCCCTCGCTCCTTATATGGCAATAAATAAGCCAGCAAAATAGAATACCTGTACGACTTCATGAGACTAAGACATTCTGATTTTCAATCAGTGTCTTGGTCTCTTTCCAAGTACAGAACTTTTTCTTGATCGTCCTTGCACAGAAATCGGTGGATTATTGAGGATTCAGCTAGTAGAATCTTGTCTTCTTATGCTAGAATGAGACACATCACATGAAAGAACAGGAGTCTTTTTTGATGAAACTAAAAGAATTTATCCGCGATGCCCATTTAAAACCATGGGATGGCGTCATCATACTTGTTTTGATCCTCAGCTCTTTTTTACCGATTTTTATTTTTGGCCAGACGCAAACGGCTGACAAAGAAGCCGTCTTGCGGGTCGATGGGACAGAAATCAAACGTTTTGACTTAGTTGAAGGTCAAAAAACGTACACCTATCTTTATGAAGATGAAGACGGGGATACCAATTTACTGGAGATCGAAGGCGATCGGATCCGAATCAAGGAAGCTGATTGCGGCGACCAGATTTGTGTGCGCCGTGGCTGGGCCAGTAAAAATGGGGAAACCATTGTCTGTCTACCTCATAAATTGGTGATCGAAATCCAAGCCGCAGATGGGAGTGAGACCGACGATCTAATCTATTGATCGTTTGCTTATGAGTCGATTACAACGAATAATTTTCATCTCACTGCTGGTCGCCCAAGGGGTCGTGATTGGTTTAGTTGAAAATATGATCCCTTATCCATTTGCCTTTGCGCCTGGTGCGAAACTAGGTTTGGCAAATTTAATTACCATTATTGCTTTGTTCACCATGCCGAAAAAAGACAGTTTTCTCTTGATTTGGCTAAGACTGATTTTAACGACGTTACTAGGAGGAACGGTTTCGACCTTCTTATATAGTATGAGTGGTTCCTTACTGAGCTACTTTGGGATGTCTTTGGTGAAACAGTTGGGGCCTAAGCGTGTCAGTATCATCGGCATTAGTGCGGCTGGCGGTTTCTTGCACAACGTCGGACAGTTGATCACCGCCTCATGGATCGCTCAATCCTGGAGCGTGATGCTCTACTTGCCGGTCCTGTCTTTCTTTGGGATCTTGTCCGGGATCGCTATCGGGATCGCCGCCAACTACTTGCTGCGTCGTGTTGAAACACTGCGCCGTTTTCAAATTGATTATGAACGCCAGACCAAAGTCAAATGGCGCTCGGATTCAGAATAAAGGAGTTAATTATGAAACTTCATTCCATGTGGCAAGAGTATCCAGCACTGCAAGCTGACTTATCTGCCTCCTTGCAATTGATGGAAAAATCATTAAAACTAAAAAACAAAGAGGTCGAACAAGCGATCCTGTCCATGATCCATTCAGGTGGGAAACTGCTGCGTCCTGCTTATCAGCTGCTCTTTTCTGCTTATGGCAGTGACAAAGATCGCGAAAAAGCCGTCGCATTGGCGGCTTCGATCGAGATGCTCCACACTGCTTCGCTGATTCACGACGATATCGTCGATCATGCGGACACCCGACGCAAGCTGCCGACCATTCGTTCCGAATTTGGCAACGATGTCGCTGTCTATGCTGGTGATTACCTCTTTGTCTGCTGCTTTAAATTGATGGCGGATTATGCCAGCTCCATGAAAAGCTTGCAGATGAATTCCCGTAGTATGGAAAAAATCCTGGCCGGCGAATTAGGACAAATGAGCAAACGATACGATTTGTCCGTCACTATCGAGGATTACTTAGAAAACATTCGCGGCAAAACCGCTGAGTTGTTTGCTTTAAGCTGCTTCATCGGGGCTTACGAAAGCGGTACTTCTTTGCGCTTTGCCAATCAAGCCCGTGAGATCGGCGAAGCCATTGGCCTTGCCTTTCAAATCATGGATGACGTCTTGGATTACAGTCAAGATGCGACTGCCTTAGGAAAACCAGTATTGGAAGATGTTCGGCAAGGCGTCTATTCTTTGCCGCTGTTGATGGCATTGAAAAATGACCGCCAACAACTGTTGCCACTGCTGGAAAAACAAGCTGCCATGACTGAGGCGGATACCCATGAAGTCTATCGGATCGTCCAAGAAAGCGCCGGGATTGACGAAGCCAAGAAACTCGCTGCCGACTACACGAAAAAAGCTTTGCAAGCGATCCAGAAATTGCCTGAGACCAAAGATGAAACCAAAACATATCTTTATCAGATCACTGCTCAGATCCTTGGGCGTCAGAACTGATCAAGGATCTAGGATAAACCCAGCAGCTGGGATCATACTGAAATAAGCCCCCAAGGTTCGATTTCTGATCTACTTTTGGGGACTTTTTAGTTGATAGCTAGAATTTTATACGCAAAAAAAGCCTCAACGGACAACTCATCTGTCCGTTGAGGCTTTCTTTCTTTTAACGCATCGTCACAAATTCTTCTGACCCCGTCGGATGAATGGCAACGGTTTGATCAAAGTCTGCTTTTGTAGCACCCATTTTGATGGCTACAGCGAAGCCTTGCAGCATTTCATCGACACCGATCCCGATGCCGTGCAGACCGATGATTTTTTCTTCTTCTCCTAAGCACACCAATTTCATCTCACATTTTTGGCGATACTCATTTAAAGCAAAGTACATCGGTGTAAAGCGCGAACGATACACCTTTATCTGCTCTTGGCCGTATTTTGCCAAGGCTGCTTCTTCGGATAAACCAATCGTGGCAATCGGTGGATGCGTAAAGATGACCGTCGGTACTAAGTGATAATCCAAGTACGCATCGCTTTGACCGTTGAACAAGCGCTCAGACAAGCGACGACCGGCGGCGATCGCAACCGGGGTCAAATCCAATTTTCCAATGACATCGCCCACTGCAAAAATCGAGTCAGCTGTGGTATTTTGATATTTGTCCACAATGATAAACCCTTTTTCATCCAATTGGACATCGGTGTTTTCCAGACCTAACTTATCCGTATTCGGCACGCGACCACCAGCAAAAAGGACGCAATCGCCGGTCAAGGTTTCGCCATTTTCAAAGTGAACGAGATACTCGTCACCTTCTTTAATGATACGAGAGGCAACGTAGCCTGCATAAGTTTCGATTCCTGATTCTTGGTACATCTCCACGAGATTATCCGCAAGCATCTTGTCAAAGGTTCGTAATGGCCGCTCTTTGCGGTACGCCCAAGCCACTTGGCTGCCCAGCTGTTGGCTGACCCCGCTGATTTCGGCTGCGATGTAGCCTGCCCCTAAGACGACCATACGCTTTGGTGCTTCTCGCAACGCAAAAAAACCATTCGAGTCAATGGCGTACTCACCGCCGGGAATATTCATCGCGCTAGGTTTTCCACCGGTGGCAATCAAAATGTTTGCTGCATGGTAGTTTTCCCCATTGACGGTAACCGTGTGGTTATCCACAAACTGTGCATAACCGTGGATAACTTCTACATTATTGCTATCTAAGCCTTTTTGATAGGCTGTGTGTAAAAAATCAATGTATTTTTCACGGTTATCCACAAGCTCAGTGAAATTAAATTTATCCACATGTGGATAAATGCCGTAGCTAGTTGCGTCCCGCTTGATCATTTCTAACATCTCACTGGCTTGCCACATGACTTTTTTCGGCACACAGCCGACATTGACACAGGTGCCGCCTAATTCATTGCCTTCGATCAATAATACTTTGGCGCCGTGCATTCCTGCTCGATTGGCTGAGGCGATCCCGCCGCTGCCGCCGCCAATTACTATGTAGTCGTATGTTTCCATATTTGTTGTTTCCTCCTTAAGATTGTCTATGTTCTCATCGATCCTTTTTGGCTGGATTGATTCAACAAAAAAAGCCGAGAGAAACTCTCGACCTTATTTTTTCTTCCGAATCATGTCTCCGACTTCCACCGGTTCTTTGACCGGCATCGTCAGCAGCATCATAGGATTTGGTGCACGATCGATGGATTCACCGTCTTCATTATACATGACTTCGACGGTTTGGTGAAAGTGATGGAATCCGGGACCGTAAAATTCGATTTCATCGCCGACGGAAAAGTGGTTCCGTTGCCGGATCGTAGCTGTTTTCGTTGCCGGATCATATGCCATGACTTCCCCAATAAACTTGTATTGTGGAATTTTCCGACGTGGACCAAACAACTGCTCATTTTCACTCGGGGTATCATAGTAAAAGCCTGACGCAAGCTCGCGCTGCGCAACTTTCCACAGTTCATCGATCCATTCTTGTTTGCAGACATAGTTCTCTGGATCGGCCATGTAACTGTCCACGGCTGCTTTATAAACGTTCGCCACGGTTGAAACATAGTGGATCGATTTCATGCGGCCTTCGATTTTGAAACTATCCACGCCGTTTTCAATCAGATCAGGGATATGTTCGATCATCGACATATCCACGGCACTCATGGAGAATTCTTCTTCCACTGTCCCATTCTTGGTCAAACTGTTTCGTTCCGTTGCAAACGGCATGTCAAACAGATCATATTTCCAACGGCAAGATTGCGAACAGCCGCCGCGATTAGCGTCTCGCATCGACATATGATTGGACAAAGTACAACGGCCAGAATACGAAATACACATGGCGCCATGAATAAAGGCTTCGATCTCCACGCTGGTATTTTTGCGGATCTCAGCGACTTCCTCCATCGACACTTCCCGAGCGAGGACGACCCGTTCTAGGCCTTCTTCTCGCCAAAATTCCAACGTTTCATAGTTCGTGGCACTGGCTTGGGTGGACAAATGGATCGGTAGACCCGGCGCTTCTGTTGCGCAGATCTGGATCAAAGCGGGATCAGAAACAATCACGGCCGAAATACCGACATCTCGCAATTCCCGAAAGAACTCCCCTGCACCTTCTTGATTGCCCTCATGAGTCACCATGTTGGCTGCTACATAGACTTTTGCGTTGTGGGCTTTGGCAAAAGCTACCCCTTCCGCCATTTCTTCATAGGTAAAGTTTCCCGCGCGACTCCGTAGGCCATAGGCATTGCCGCCGATATAGACAGCGTCAGCGCCATAGTGGATCGCTGTTTTTAATTTTTCTAACGTACCAGCTGGTGCTAACACTTCTGGTCGTTTCAATGCTTGTTTAACGGTCATTTGTTCTTGCTCCTTACTTGATATCGTCAGGATCGATGGCATAAAATCCAGTGTCTAACCCACGTTCTGCCGGATGAAGTTGGGCAACTTGTTCACTGAGCACAGCAGCTTGCTCTGCTTGCCACTCCCCACTTTCTACAAGGGTCTTGGCTTGGGCAAACAGTTTAGCAATTGCCACAAAGGCTGCCCCTCGTGTATAGATTCCGTCCAACTTCCAGGTTTGAAAGCCTGTTTCGGCTAATTCCGCCAGCTGCAGCATCAAATTAATGTCGTTATTGGCAAAAATGTGCGTACCGTGGCTATCTTCATAAATGGAATAGTGGGTTTCTTCTTTTTTCGGTTCGGATAAAAACAACCCACGATCGTGGTTCTTTTCTTCCGATTGTTGGGTATAGTTATAATAATTTTGTAAAAGCGGACGCTTCGATTGGTGAATGCAGGTCGCACCATAAACCAATACTTCCACAGGAATATTTAGTTGCGGGGCCATGATTTTCATTTCCTCGAAAGGAACTTCTCGCGCTAAAACGGCTGCCCTTGCCCCTTTTTGTCCCCAAAAATTGATTTGACGAGCGCTTGTTACTAAGGTTTCCCCTGCATAGATAAATGGCAAGGCACATTCTGGATTTTGCTTCATGCGGTAAATGATCCCAGGATCTCCGAGAGCGATTTGATCGGCTTGATTGGTCTTCAGAAATGCTAGGTATTCTGGAATCAGCTTCATTTTTTCTGGGTGCATGATGCCATTGACCGCGATCGTCACTTTCTTTCCAGCTTCGTGGGCCATGTCGATCAGTCTGATTTGCTCTTCACGAGAAAAAGAGGCCGGTAGGCGCAGCCCAAATGTCTCTTCTCCAAAAAACAATGTATCAACATAAGGGATCAGCTGCTGTGCTTGCTCGATCGATTCCACCGTGGCGATAATCTCAACCATAATACTCCTCCTTTTTTCAACTCATTCATAGTATCACACAGCAGGATTCTTTCCAAGAGGTCTCGTTACTCTTTTTTTCACGAATAGCGCTTTTCTCATTAATCAATCGTTGTCATAAAGCTATTTAGAAGGATATTTTTTTGTGAATCATCAATCATAATCAGTGGATAATTCTTGATCACTACTAGACATAACAAGACAAAAATGCGGCGTTCCTATGGATGCCGATTGCTCGACCATAGAAACGCCACTGCCGTTATTGGCTCGACTTAAACTTGTTGCAAGACCCGTGCTTGTCCCTCTTTGACATTGAGGGTGATCGATCCTTTGGAAGCACCGATCGTCACTTTGTCACCTAAATGAATTTGTCCTGATAGGAGTGCTTCACTTAAACGGTCTTCGACTTCTTTTTGCAATGCTCGACGAATCGGCCGTGCCCCATATTCTGGATCAAAACCAGCTTTACCGATCACATCAATGGCAGATGGCGTGATCTTCAATTGGATGTCTTGGTTGCCTAATCGTTTGATGATCGCTTTGCTCATGATCTTCACGATCTCGTGGATCTCCCCTTCACCTAAGGATTGGAAGACCACTGTTTCATCCACACGGTTCAAGAACTCTGGACGGAAGGCTTTTTTCAGCTCTTCTAAGATCCGTTTTTGCATCGCTTGGTGATCTTTCGTTAAATCAGTGACATTGAACCCAACGCTTTTTTCTTCGCGGATTTGTTGGGCACCGATATTAGAGGTCATGATCAAAATCGTGTTGCGGAAATCGACCTTCCGACCTTTGGCATCCGTCAAATGGCCATCATCCAGCACTTGCAAGAGGATATTGAAGACATCGGGATGGGCTTTTTCCACCTCGTCCAATAAGATGACGGAGTATGGTTTTGAACGGATTTTTTCCGTCAATTGCCCACCTTCATCGTAGCCGACATAGCCTGGCGGTGAACCGATCAAACGGCTCGTGCTGTATTTTTCCATAAATTCGGACATATCGACACGAACCAAGGCATCTTCACTACCAAACATCGCTTCTGCTAAGGCTTTGGCAAGCTCGGTTTTCCCGACACCGGTCGGGCCTAAGAACATGAAGGAACCAATTGGACGGTTGGGGTCTTTCAACCCACTGCGGGCGCGACGGATCGAACGAGCGACTGCTTTGACCGCTTCTTCTTGGCCAACTACCCGTTGATGCAAGATCTTTTCAAGATCCAACAAGCGTTCGCTTTCTTTTTTCTCCATCTGTTGCAAAGGTACACCAGTCCATTGGGAAACGACCGTGGCGACATCTTCTGCAGTAACACTATCGGCATAGCCTGATGCTTCTTTGACTTCCATAAACGCTACTTCCGTCAGCTGTTGGGTCAATTTCTTTTCCTTGATCCGTAAACGAGCTGCTGCTTCAAAATCTTGCTGACGAATAGCGGCTTCTTTTTCTTCGATCAAGTTGGCGATCTCGTTTTGCAGATCTGCCAATTCTGAACTTTCATCGGTTTTGTCTAAACGCACTTTGGCAGCTGATTCATCCATCAAATCGATGGCTTTATCTGGTAATTGGCGCGAATTGATGTAACGCACGGACAGTTGCACAGCGGCGTGTAACGCATCATCAGAAATTTCCACCCCATGATGTTCTTCATAACGAGGACGCAAGCCCCGTAAAATTTCTTCCGCTTCTTCTGGTGTCGGTTCGTCAACTTGCACCCGGGCAAAACGGCGTTCTAATGCAGAATCTTTTTCAATGTATTTTTGGTACTCATCTAGTGTCGTGGCACCGATGGTTTGCAATTCCCCACGGGCTAAGGCTGGTTTCAGAATATTCGAGGCATCAATCGCCCCTTCTGCTCCGCCGGCCCCAATCAGTGTATGCAATTCATCAATGAATAAGATGATTTGACCATCTTGATAGATCTCATCAATGATTTTTTTCATTCGGTCTTCAAATTCCCCACGATATTTCGTTCCGGCAACTAAAGCCCCCATGTCCAGCATCATCAAGCGTTTGTTTTGCATGTCTTCTGGGACTTCCCCATTGATGATTTTTTGGGCTAAGCCTTCGGCGATCGCGGTTTTCCCAACACCAGGTTCCCCCACGAGAACAGGGTTGTTTTTGGTCCGACGGCTAAGGATCTGGATCAGGCGTTTGACTTCTTTGGCACGACCGACAACAGGATCCAACCGTTTTTCACGGGCTAATTTGGTCAAATCACGGGCTAAGGAATCCAAGGTCGGTGTTCCTTGCTGCGCTTTGGCTTGGGCTGGACGACGACGACCAGCACTTCCGTTGGTTTTGCTTTCATTGAAGCCCATTTTTTTCTTCAAAAGCTGACGCATTTTCGCGAGACTCAAGCCGAGATTCAGCATGATTCGAGAAGCCAAAATGTCTTCATCTCTTAATAAGCCTAATAATAGATGTTCAGTACCGATTTGTGGTGCCCCTAAGCGTTTGGCTTCATCCCCTGCATAAGCAAATGTATGTTTTGCTCGTGGTGAATACGCGAGATAGGCGTTTTCTGGGTATTGACGGACAGTGCCATACCCTGTTAAATGTTCGATTTCTTCACGAATATCATTTTCTGTGATATTCATTTCCCGCAAGGTTTTGCCGGCAATCCCGTTTTGTTCAATGACCAATGCCAATAGAATATGTTCAGAACCTACTGCTTGGTGCTTAAAGTATTTTGCTTCTTCTTGGGCGATAGCCAAAACGGCTTTCGCGCGTTGGGTGAATAATTCATCCATCTCTTTCACTTCCTGTCTTCGTAACTTAATCGTTCTAGAATTGCATGGAGCAAATCAGCTCGTGTTCTATTTTCATAAGGAGAACGTCCTAGAACTGCTTTCGCGATGACGGTCAATAATAAGTTGCCTTCTCGCTTGGACAGGATTCCTTCCTCATAAAGTTTCTGGATTATTGCATACGCATCTTTTTCCGAGATGGTTTCATCGAATAGTTGATTCATTTCTTTTAAGTAGTGGTGGCTGTCCGTGATTTTGACTTTTTCGATCCGAATATAGCCGCCCCCGCCGCGTTTGCTTTCAACCGCATAGCCTCTTTGAACGGTGAAGCGGGTATTGATCACGTAGTTTATTTGTGAGGGCACGCAGTTGAACAAATTTGCCATTTCCGCGCGACGAATCTCAATGGTTTCACTATCTTCAAGAATTTTCTTCAAATATGCTTCAATCAAATCGGAAGTATTGTGATGACTCAATTCATTCCCTCCCTTGACTAATTCTGACCTTCATTATACCCAATTTTTGAATCCTTGGAAAGATGTACGCTTGCACAAAAGGAAGGTCTAAAGGAAATTTTAAAGACACCTGTGTCTCACTATAAGGTTTAGAAACAAAAACAAGCAGCTGGACGGGGAACAAAAAGAAAATTCTTTGGTCCCCGTAAGCTGCTTGGTTAAAGTATTTGATTTTAGCTAGTTTCTAATCACTTTCTGAGCTACTTTCACTCGTAGCGCTTGAATCAGAGGAATCATCTGAACTACTGCTTGGCGTCGATGAGGACGAATCATCTGGTTCAGGTCCTCTAGAGATCGTGACCGTTACAGTGGAGCCAACTTCGACGGAGGTTCCAGCACCTGGAGAGACACGGACAACATGTCCAGCTGGTACCGAGTCATTATAGCCGTCCTCTTCCTCAAAAGTTGAG
Organism: Enterococcus sp. AZ095a; assembly: GCF_050546735.1. NCBI lineage: Bacteria > Bacillati > Bacillota > Bacilli > Lactobacillales > Enterococcaceae > Enterococcus > Enterococcus sp. AZ095a. The sequence goes on from NZ_CP172953.1 coordinate 3,522,877, forward strand.
TCCAATCCCGCTTCATTCAAGTCTGCTTCTGCATCGGCTTGGCTTTTCCCAACGATTCTTGGTACATTGACCATTTCCTGCCCACTGCTGACCGTCAAAGTGATGGTCGTTTGGGAAGTCACCACCGTTTCACCTGTTGCGGGTGCTTGGGCGATGATCGTGCCTGATGGTTGACTGCTAGATTGATAGTTCACTTCGATCTGTGATCGGTCGACACCACGAGAAGTCAATGCTGCTCGTGCATCTGCCTCTGTCATGCCATAATAGTTGTCCATTGCGAAGCTATCTGGTCCGGAGCTGACCTTAAAGGTGATTTCGTCTTCTGCTGGGGAAACTTCCCGCCCTGCTGCTGGTGATTGACTGATAATATCCCCTTCATCGACATCATCTGACGACTCTAGCTCTTCTTTGATTCTGTCTTCATCAAAGCCCAAATCGATCAACTCTTTTTTGACATCATCAAAGGAGCGACCTTCATAGTCATCAAGGGTGATTTTCTTGGTTCCGCTACTGATGTAGAGGGTCACGACGGAATTCTTTTTGACTTCATTGCCTTCTGGCGGATCGGTCTTGACGACATTGCCTGCTTCGACTTCATCGTCTTCGATTTCTTCTACCTCGTCTGCCACTTGTAAGCCAGCGGCTTCCAGTTCGGCCCGGGCGGCCGCTTCTGTCTGGCCGTTGACTTCAGGAATCGCTACATCCCCCCGACCACCGCCGAATAGGAAATAACTGCCTATGCCTAGCAGTGCGATCACCATAATGACCGGCAGCAGCAGCCAGCGTTTGCGTTTTTTCTTTTTCGGTTTCGCTGATTCTTCGGCTTGATCCGCAGCCGTTTCTGCCACGGGTTCTTCCACTGGCGGCGTTTCAACTTGGGCTGCTTCTACAGGGGTCAGCACTCTCGTTTCATCCATCAGGGCATGAGGTTCCCATCTCGGTTCATTGAGTCGATCAGGTGACAATACAGTATCAAGATCCGCTCGCATTTCATCGGCAGTTTTGTACCGATCCGCCGGTTCTTTGGCGGTCGCCTTCAATACGACGTTTTCCAGTGATTGCGGAACATTTTTGTCATAGATCCGAATCGAAGGGATCTCATCTTGGAAATGTTTCAGGGCGATCGTTACGGCTGATTCGCCATCAAAAGGTACTTTGCCGGTTAAAATTTCATAGAGAATGATCCCAATCGCATAAATATCTGATTGATTGGTCGCCATACTGCCTCGTGCTTGTTCTGGTGAAAGATAATGCACCGAGCCTAGCATCGAGTTGGTTTGGGTGATCGATGTTTCTGATAGGGCGATCGCGATCCCAAAATCGGTGATTTTCACCACGCCGTCTTCATTGATCAGCACATTCTGGGGCTTGAGGTCCCGGTGAATGATGCGGTGTTGATGGGCCAGCGCTACCGCTGATAAGATTTGTTGGATGATATCAACGATCTGCAAATAAGGTACTGGATAGTGCGTTTGGATATAGCGCTTGAGATCCATCCCTTTGACATATTCCATCACCAAAAACTGCATGCCGTCTTCTTCGCCGACATCATAAACGGTTACGATGTTGGGATGAACCAGCTCAGTCGCCGCCAATGCTTCTCGTTGAAAGCGCCGAATCGCACTTTGGTCGTTTTGGAAGTCAAAACGAAGCACTTTGATTGCCACTTCACGGTCTAAGATCAAGTCATGCGCCAAAAACACATTTGCCATTCCGCCGCTGCCGATATTGCCGATGATTTTGTATCGGCCGTTTATCTTCTTCCCAATTTCGATCATGGGCGCTCTCCTCCAACTTTAATCAATAATACCGTGATATTGTCGACACCGCCGCGTTCGTTGGCTTGATCGATCAATGATTGCACTGCTTCTTCCAGCACAGGGGTTTCTTGGATCGTTGCTGTGATCTCTTCATCTGAGACCATGTTGGTCAATCCGTCTGAACACAGCAGCAAATAATCCCCGTCTGCAATAAAGTGGATCGCCACATCGACTTCGACTTCGCTTGGCATGCCGATCGAGCGGGTCAAAACGTTTTTGCGAGGATGATTCAAGGCCATTTCTGCTGTGATTTGTCCTGACTTCACCAATTCATTGACCAGTGAATGGTCCTCTGTGATTTGGGTCAGCACTTGATTGCGTAAAAGATAGGCACGGCTGTCCCCGACATTGGCAATCGTAAACTGGTCGCCTAATAAGGCCACAGCAATGATCGTGGTGCCCATGCCGCTAAGTTCTTCTTGTTCTTGTCCTTTTTGGAAAATCACTTGGCTTTCTGCTTGGATTTTTTGGATCAGCCATTGGGCAGTTTTTTCACTGTCTGTCAGCTCTGTCTGTTCCCAAGCGGTGCCGATCTCACTGACTGCTTGACGGCTAGCGACATCTCCGGCCCGGTGGCCCCCCATGCCATCGGCAAGCAAGGCCAATGTCACATTGGCTTTATTTACATAGGTTGCTGCAAAATCTTGGTTTGTGTTGCGACGTTTGCCGACATCTGTTTGAAAACGAATCTCCAATTTCTTTCACCTCGTTACTTTTTGCGTAGACAACTGATAAAAAAGCCATCTGTCATAAAATCTTGCGGATAGATCGTCAACATATCCTCTTGAACCGCTTCGGCTGCCAGCGGTCCTACCGCAAGAGGCATTTGCTCAAATTCAGGATGGTCAGCGAGAAACGCTGCCACGACTTGTTGATTTTCTTCCTCTAGAATCGTACATGTGCTGTAGACCATTATACCCGATTTTTTCAAGGTTGGGGCGGCACTTTCCAAAATCTCTCGCTGAATCTGCGGCAAGCGTTGGAAATCGGCCTCCGTCTTGCTGTATTTGATGTCCGGCTTACGGCGCATCAACCCTAATCCAGAACAAGGGGCATCCACTAAGATGCGATCAAATTGTTCGGGGGCAAAGGTTTGAGCCGTCTCTCGGGCATCCATCACACGGGTTTCCACAACTGCTTCTACGCCTAAACGTTGGGCATTTTGCTGAATCAGCTTAACCTTATGGGCATGGATATCCAGTGCTGTCACTTTGCCGCCCTCTGCGGCAGACAAGAAGGCAGCGATATGGGTCGTTTTGCCTCCTGGTGCGGCGCAGGCATCCAATACTTGATGGTCCCGGGCTACTTGTAAAACGGGGGCAACCAGCATCGAACTTTCATCTTGGATCGTCAGTAAGCCTTCTTTGTAGAGGAAAGAGCCCGCCATAAAGCCTTTGTCAGCCACAACCCCATAGGGGGAAAGCTCACTTGGTCGTGCGTCAATGCCTTCTTCTTGCAGCCGTTCGATCGCTGCTGCTTGCGAGATGCGCTGCAGGTCGATACGACCACTGGCATGATTGGGTTCAAATAAGGCATAGCCTAGCTCACTGGTTTCTTCGATCCCAATTTGTTTGACTAGTTTCTTCGTTAGCCATAAGGGCAGGCTGATTTCCGTTGCTAAACGTTCCATTGGGTCTTTAATCAATGCCAAGTCTGGCACTCCTTGTCGTTGGATCGTGCGCAGCACGCCATTGACGAATTTACCAGTCCCCGGATTGCCTTTGGCTTTCGCAATATCCACGGCTTCATGAATGATGGCATGGGCGGGTACTTTATCGAGATACAGCATCTGATACAAGGAAAGCCGCAGCAGCGTTTTGACCCACGGGTCGACTTTGCGGGCATTTTTAATAAACCGGTCCAAATAATAATCCAATAAAAGCTGACGACTGATGGTGCCGTACACCAATTCAGTCAGTAAGCGACCGTCCTTGTCATTTAAACGCCCTTGATTCATCAATTCCCGCAGCAGTAGATTGGAATAAGCACCTCCTTTTTCGATTCGCAACAACGCTTCTAGTGCCACAAAACGCACTGTATATTGTATGTCTCCAAGATTACGCTTCATAGGTACCTACCTGATCCCCTTTTTGAATCTGTTGTCCACTGCCGTTTAAGAATGCGGCAATGTCTTGTCGGCCTTTTCCAGCTGGCTGCAATTCATCGATAGCCAATACCGTGCCTTCCCCACAAGCGATCAGCAACGTTTTTTTCGTCCGTTCAATGATCGTTCCTGGCTGGGCTGTCGTCGTTTGCTCCAGCGGTGTTACTTGCCAAAGCTTCCAGCGGTTGCCGTTTTGTGTCGTAAAGGCGATCGGCCATGGCCGCATGCCTCGGACTTGGGCATCGATTTGCACCGCCGTTTTCTGCCAGTCGATGGCTTCTTGTTCACGGCTGATATTCGGCGAGAAGGTTACTTTCGCTTCTTCTTGCGGAACCGGCTGCAACTCTCCTGACAAGATTTTCGGCAGGGTTTCCAGCAGCAAGTCTTTGCCTAATAGGCTCAACTTATCAAACATCGTCCCCACATCATCTTGTGCCGTGATCGGCAAACGAGCTTGAGCAAAAATACCGCCAGCATCCATTTTTTTGATCATTTCCATGATGGTTACACCCGTTTCTTGCTCGCCTTCCATGATGGCATAATGCACAGGTGCTCCGCCACGGTATTTCGGTAGTAAGGACGCATGAACGTTGATAGCGCCATACTTCGGTACTTCTAGTAAAGCACTAGGTAAAAATTGTCCGAAAGCTGCCGTGATCAGCAGATCAGGTGCTAAAGCTTGAATCTGCTCCATTTCTGGTGACCCACTGATTTTTTCTGGTTGTAAAACCAACAAGCCATGCTTCAACGCCGCTTCTTTGACGGGTGTCGGAGTGATGGTTTTTTTGCGACCGACGGGACGATCCGGCTGTGTCACGACTGCTGCCACTTCATAGCCGGCTTCAAGCAAGCCTTCTAAAATTGGGACGGAAAACGCCGGGGTACCCATAAAGACGATTTTAGTCATTTTCATGTTCCTCCATATACTTTTCTAAGTCTTCTTCAGGAATGCGTTCGACGAGCTTGTCGACAAACAGCACGCCATTTAAATGATCGATCTCATGCTGCATCGCACGCGCCAAGTAACCGAATGCTTCCACTTCCATTTCTTCTCCTTCTCGATCGAAATAGCGGACAGTGATCTCGTCTGCTCGTTTGACGGTCCCAAAGGTGTGGGGAATACTCAAGCAGCCTTCCACATCAAGGGATTCACCAGAAGAAGCGATGATCTCAGGGTTGATCATTTCAAAGCGATCGTCTTCTTCGACTTCCACGATCGCCACTTGCAGGTTTTTGCCGACTTGCGGTGCGGCAATACCGATCCCGTCATGGGCGACCATCGTTTCATAAAGGTCGTCTAGTAGCTGAACGAGTTCATCGGTAATTACTTTGACGGGTTTTGCTTGCCGACGAAGACGTTCATCGGGGGTGATAATAATAGGATAACGCATATTTTCTCCTCTAAATAAAATTCAACGGCTCTTGGTCAATCGATACGTACAATCCTTTGCGCTGATCGATTTGACTTTGATCCAACAGACGGGTCAACAAAGCAGGTAGCTGCGGTTCATTTTTGTATTTAATGATCAATTGGTAGTAATAACGGTTTTTCACCCGCAAAATCGCACTTGGTGCCGGACCCAACAAAATACTGCGCGGTGACAGCTCCTGCTGCAGATCCCGCGCGATCGCAAACATCTTCTGAGCGGCGACTTGCTCTTCGGGATGGCTGCAGGTGATTTTGACGGTGAAATAATACGGTGGATAACCGCTTTGGTGCCGCATCCACATCTCTTTTTGATAGAAATCTTCGTAGTCTTGCGACTGCGCCAACTGGATGGCATAGTGCTCAGGGTTGAATGTTTGGATCACCACTTCGCCGGTTTTTTCCGCCCGACCTGCCCGACCACTGACCTGAGTCAGCAGCTGGAACGTCCGTTCACTCGAACGAAAATCTGGCAAGTTCAAGGCCGTATCGGCATTCAAGACCCCTACCAGCGTGATATCAGGAAAATCCAAGCCTTTGGCGATCATTTGAGTCCCTAACAAAATATCCGCTTTTTTCTCCCCAAACAAGGTCAAGATTTTTTCGTGGGCGCCTTTTTTGCGGGTGGTATCGACATCCATCCGTAAAACCCGCGCTTCGGGAAACAGTTCCTTCAACTCTTCTTCCACTTTTTGCGTGCCCGTTCCGTAATAACGAATCTTGTCTGCATTACAGTTGGGGCAACGATGGGGGATGTGTTCTTCATGTCCGCAATAATGACAGCGCATCGTTTTGGTATCCATATGGAGCGTCAAGGAGATGTCGCAATTTGGGCAAGGCAAAACATACCCACAATCGCGGCACATCACGAAGGAAGAGTAGCCGCGCCGATTCAGTAGCAAGACGATCTGTTCTTTCCGGGCCAAGCGGTCTGTGATTTTTTCCTGTAACGGACGAGAAAAGGTTTGATACTTTTTGTTGGCAAATTCGGTACGCATATCCACGACTTCGATCTGCGGTAATTGCGCACTGGTTTTTGCCCGTTGATTCAATTTCAATAGGCGGTAGACTTCTTTTTGCGCCCGGGCACGAGACTCCAATGACGGCGTCGCACTGCCTAACACCACTGGACAGTGATGGTACTGGCTGCGCCAAATCGCTAAATCTCTCGCATGGTAACGAGGGGCTTCATCTTGCTTGTAGGAAGCTTCGTGCTCCTCATCGACGATGATGACCCCGATGTTTTTCAACGGAGCAAAAATCGCCGAGCGGGCGCCAACCACCACCTGCGCCTCCCCACGTTCGATCTTACGCCATTCATCGTATTTTTCACCTTGGGACAAGCCGCTGTGTAAAACAGCCACTGCGTCGCCGAGACGGCTTTTAAAGCGTTCGACCATTTGCGGGGTCAAAGCGATCTCCGGTACGAGCATGATCGCGGTTTTGCCTTGTTTCAGCAATTGGGCGATCGCTTGCAGATAGACTTCTGTTTTTCCACTGCCGGTGATCCCTTCCAGTAAAAAAGTCTGCGCCTCTTGGTTATCCGCACAAGCAGTGATTTGCGCTACTGCAGCTGCCTGTTCTTCATTTAATTCAAGGGGGACCGTTTTTTGAAATTGACGGTCTTTGTAAGGATCACGGTAGGCTTCAACTTCCGTAAAGGTCAGCCAGCCAGCTTCTTGTGCTTGGTTCAAAGCCGCGGTGGAAATCCCTTGTTCGGTAAAAAAGGAAACCGGCAAGCGGGCTTCCTCTGTCAAAATCTGTAAGATTTCCAGCTTGCGTTTGGCCCCTTTGCGCAGCTGTTGCTGGACGGCGGGGATTTCTGCTGGCTCGATCCTACGTTCAATATAACGGGTCATTTTCGCTTTGTTTTTATTTTTCACGAGGTACTGCAGTTCAACTACTGCGGCTTCCCGCAAAGGCTTCAACTGCGGCAGCAGCCCTGCACTTTCGGCGGCTTGCCAGCTGAGGATGCCGTCTTCGGGAAAATATTCTTTGATGGGATGATTTCCTTCGAGTAAAACGATCTGCTTTTGGTACTCGGCTTTCATCACACTAGGCAGCATCGTCTGCAAGCAAGTAATCTTAAAGGCAAAGGTCGTTTCCTTCATGTAGTCGGCTAATTGGAGAAGTTCTTCATTGACGACAGGCGACAAATCCAACAAACGAACGATTGGTTTTAAGGTCTGTTGCGGTTCGGCAACTTCTGAAAGCCCGACGACGAACCCTTGGATATGGCGGTCGCCTTTGCCAAATGGCACTTCGACCCGCATTCCTGTCTCAATGGCGGCTTGTAATTCTGATGGGATCAGATAAGTAAAAGGCTGATCGGTCTGCATCGTGGGAACATCCACGATCACTTCTGCTATGTACGCCATCTCTTCTCCTCCTTTTAGGTTCTATTTTACTAAATGGGCTGGGGTTTGTCTGTACCCCTTACAAAAATTTAACCATCGCCATTCAAAAGAAAAAGCCAGAACACAGGCGTGCTCTAGCTTGCTTTTGTCTATAGCTTTTGTTCGTCGCGGATACGCGCTTCTAATTCTTTTTGTTCTTGGTCTTTTTGCGCTTTGCGCTCTTCTTGTTCCATTTTCAAACGGGCCCGTTTGATTTCCGGATGCGGATCATTAACGACTAATTCCGCTTCGATTTCTTCAAGCGCTTGACCCACGCTTTTCACTGAATCAAAGTTTTCTAATGTTGCTTGCGCACCGGCATCAAGTTCATGCGCCCGTTTGCTTGCTAAGATCACTAATGAATATTTTGAGTTGACACGATCCAACAAAGAATCGATTGAAGGTTTTAACATCATATTTCTTACAGCTCCTCTAACATTTTGATATAGGTTCCGATCACTCGGTCAACGCGAAAATGTTCACTCGAAATAATTTCGCGAATTCGTTGGACTGCCTTAGGTACTTCATCATTGACAACGGCATAATCATACAAAGCCATCATTTCGATTTCTTCACGGGCGACACGCATCCGTTCATCGATCACTTCGGCAGAGTCGGTTCCTCTTCCTGTAATACGAGAGCGTAATTCTGCCAGATCAGGTGGCGTCAGAAAAATAAACACACCATCGGGAACTTTGTCTTTTACTTGTTTTGCCCCTTGCACTTCGATCTCTAAAAATACATCTTTTCCTTGATCCAGTGTTTGTTGGACATAAGATAATGGGGTGCCATAATAATTGCCGACATATTCGGCGTATTCCAGCATTTCACCGGCTTCGATCAAGGCTTCAAATTCTTCCCGCGTGCGGAAATAGTAATCGACCCCTTCCACTTCCCCCTCGCGTTTTTGACGAGTGGTCATTGAAACGGAATATTGAAAATCGTTGTCGTCACTCTCAAAAATTGCTTTGCGCACGGTCCCTTTCCCTACTCCGGAAGGTCCTGATAAAACTATAAGTAATCCTCGCTCTGACATAATGACGTCCTTTCACTGACATTTGCTTAACGTCTATTTTGCACTTTTTTTCAGCAACTTTCAAGAACTACTTTATTATAATGGGAATTTCATGAAATTGCTAGTCTACACTTCGGCTGCTTTCTTAAAAGCCCATGTTGCTTAAGGTATTGATGACCCCTGCTAATTCGTCTTTGGCAGTGATCGCTTTTTCGGTCGGATCCGTCACTTCTTGGCAATCGATACGTACGATGTACCGACGATTTAAAGAAACAGCTACGCCATCAACTAGTAGATGAAGAAAATCCGGCTCGATGGCTACGCAGGCATCTTCCCACGCAGAGAAATTCTCTTTATCAGAGGGAATACTGCGCTTGATGACATTTTTTCCGCTCAGTTCGTGAAAGGTGATATCGTAATATTTCATTGGTTCATTCCTCCTACTCGATGTTTTGAACTTGTTCTCTGATTTTCTCAATGATCGTCTTCATTTGGACGACACTGTTTTTGATTTGGATCGGACTTGATTTTGAGCCAATCGTATTGACTTCTCGGTTCATCTCTTGGATCAAGAAATCCAGCTCTCGACCTATCGGCGTCTCAGCTGCCAGCAGCTCCGTCATCGTCGTTAAATGGATACTTAAACGATCCAGTTCTTCGTGGATATCGCCGCGTTCTAATAAAATCGCCAACTCTGTCAGTAAACGATCGCGATCGACTTCTTCCCCTAAATAAGCAGTCAGTTTCTTTTCAAAGCGTTCTTGGTAGTCCGCCTCATAGAGGGCCACGAATTGTTTGAGTTCTGTCAGCTTTTCCTGCAGCTGTCGCTGGTTTTCTTGTAAGATCTGCAGAATGCCTTGCCCTTCCACCCAGCGGCTTTGGTCGATCGCTGCCAACGCTTGGTCTAATGCTTCCATCACGCCATCGGCTAAGGTGCTTTCTTCTGGCTCTTGATCAGAGATCGTTAGAAAAGCCTCATGGAGCAGGAATTGTTCCAGCAATGCTGCTTTTGGCAGCTCTGTCAGGTCAAAACGGGCGTTGGCTTCGGTATCGATCTCCTGCATGAAACGTTCCAGCAGGTCCCATTGGATCTCGATCTGTTTCGTATTTGCGGTTTTTTCTTTTAACGTCACATACAATTCGATTCGCCCCCGCTGGAGGGTCTGCTTGATCGACTGCCGTAAAGCACCTTCTAGAGGATTCAATTGTTTGGGCATTCGCAGCTGCAGGTCCAAAAAGCGCTGATTGACACTTTTGATCTCAATTTCGATCTGCACATCTGGCGTTTCTGCACTGCCTTTGCCAAAACCAGTCATACTTTTCATTTGATCACTCCTCACCGTTTTGCTTTCTTACATGGAAAGCAGGGCTTTTTTAAGTTCTGCAAATTCTTCATTGGATAAGGTCACGCCTTTGCCCATCTTCTCGTGCTCTGGGCCCCAATCTCTCAGATCAAATTTTGGCGGACGCCCATTCCAGCTCACCAAATTCAATTCTTTGCGCCAGCCTCTTTGATTTTCCGAAAGCACGGCGATCTCTTCAACGATTTCATACGAAAATTTATCCATTTTCTGCTCCTTTCAAAAGATAGTGACTATACGCTGCCATTAAAGCAGTCAGCGGGTAACGCCGACGAATCTGCTGAAGGGCGGGCAGATTCAATTGCTGCGTCCGATAAAAAAAGAAAAAGCGGTTTTGCTCGGACAAGACAAAAAAACGGTCGCGATAATAGCTCAGCCACTCGGTGATCGACCAGGCATCGGCTTCTTCCACTGCCTTTAGCGCAATTTTTTCAGCTAAAGCCGTTAGCATCGTTTCCTGCTCATAAATCACCGTAGGCGCTAGATACAATACTTTCGCGGTACACTCTATCAGTATACGCCCCCACTGCTCAAATGGCACATCCTGTTGATAGAATTTACGCATTTTTTTCCAAAATTCTTTTTTCTTTAGTTCCTGATAAAGCAACGGGTCTGTCTGGCGTAGCTCTTTCAAAAAGCCCCGCCATAACGGCTGAAAATCAACCGTCTTTTCAAAGGTATACCAATGGCCTTGGTATTTGCCGAACACTTTCAAGGTTTCCAAATAGCCCAAGGTCATATTATCCAGCGAACGCTGGGCATCAAAAACCAAAAAGCTGCCTAAGGACCAAGGAGACCCTAACGAAAGTTGCGCAGTTTCTTCCGTCAAAACCGTCCTTTTATTGATGCCGGGTCCTTGGACATCCACGGTGATACATTCCGTTGCCCCCTGCTGTAGAGCGACATCGATGGGCAGGTTGTTGCGATAGCCGCCATCGATGTAATAGGCGTCATTAATTTTTTGCGCCTGCATCGCTGGATAAAATGAGGCGGATGCCAATAACCAATGCAGGTTTTCTTCTACTGCTGATGGATCAAAGGCATAAACCGTCTCCTTGAAATCTGGCAGACGAGTCGTACAGATTAGCAAATGACAAGCAGTTTGGCTGAATTTTTCTTGATCAAAGGTCTTTTGCAAAAGCTTTGCCAAGGGTTCGGTACTGGCGCCGTTGCTTTTGACCGCTTCACGGACCAGCGAGTTGGCTTGATTCATCAAATCCCGCAGTGTTTGGGCTCGTACCGAAGCAAGCGGATAGTGCAATACTTGCTCGCTGGAGATATTTGCCCATAAATCGACGGCCGCTTCCACATCGTTCATTAAAATCAAGGCACCATTCAAGGCACCGACGGAAGTTCCCGTGATCCATTCAAAGGTGATGCCCCGTTCTTGCAGCGCTTGCCAAACCCCGATTTGATACGCCCCATGAGCACCGCCACCGCCTAAAACCAGCGCCGTCTGATAAGCTAGCGCTTTTTGATACCCTTGAGGGACCACCTGATACCCTTGCTGGATAAACCACTCCGCCAAGGGGGTCCGATGAGGAAGCTGCCACAAGACGGCTGCTACAAAGCGACTGCGGGCGAAGTTTTCTGTCACGGCCAGCAGTTGTTTCCAAGTAAACTCGGCGGCCGCTTCCACCAGCAGATTGGTGATAGTCAGTGTCTTTTGGTCAAAATCAAACTGCCCAGCAAGGTAAAGACGTCCGTAACGGCTGTCGATCTGCCAGCCCTGCTGCGCTATATCGGCTAGAAAGGCTCGTCGCGCTTTTGAATGCGACTCAAAAAAGGAAAAGACGAGTCGGCTTTCTTGAAATCCTGCCCTTTGTGCAAGAAAATCGATCGAAGTCAGTTTTTTCACTTTCATCAAGACGCCTCCTTATGCAAAAAAGAATAGACGAATGACACGCCAGCTGCCGTACCACTCGAGCTATTCTTTTGATTAAAATGTTCGTTGTGCCATGTTGAATGCTGCCAACATCTCATCCGTTGCTTCGTCGACAGGCGTTACAGATTCCAGATCACCTTGGATCACACGACGGGTGACACCGCCCATTTCCCCACAGGTGATCAGCGTGATCATTTTGCGGCCTTCTACTTCGTCAAGCAAATAAACATCGGTCGGGTCGACCCGCACAGAAGAAGTCGCAGTATACGTGTAAATATTTTCCAGATCGGTCACATAGATAGCCGCCCCGATCGCGACATCATCCAATGGTGTAAACAGGAGCTCTGGCGATTGAGCGCGATGGCTAGCTAACGCGTAATTGCCTTCCCCCATTTTTTGGGTGGGACTTAACGTACCAGCACCATACAGCAAGGCCTCGTTGGCCAAGCCTTTAAAAATCGGCAGATTGATCCCAACACTGGGAACCGCCACGCCGCCGATCACTGGCAAAGCTTTGTTGCTCAGCTGCGCCCGTAAGACTGCTTCTGAACTTGCCGGCTCCACGGCATCAAAATCAAAGGTCGCTTCCGCTTCCATATTTTTTTCGACCTCACTACGATCAATGGTGCCGACTGCGTATGCTTCACCTGTTTGTTTAATAAAATAATTTTTGATTTGATTATTAAAAATCAATGCTAAACCAATCAATAACAGCACAAGCAAAAAGAGATTGCTCAGCCAATTCGAAAGTCTGCTTTTCTTTTTTCTCATAGGTTCTCGTCTCCATTAGTTTCTTCTTTTATCATACCAAAATCCTCATAAAGACGCCAATTTTGGCCAGTTTTTTTACGAAAAGACAAGATTTGCCTTTTTTTGTCGAAAAAGGGAACTTAAAAATTGTTTTTTCTGTTATTTTGTAATATAACTTTAAACGAAAAGATACAAGCAATTTTCAGCGCTTTGTTGTAGAATGAACTTAGTATATAGGAGGGATCGATCGGCATGTCTAACACGATTTACGTACATATTGATACAACCAGCAATGCCGTCTTGACCCGCGGGCTTGCCCCCCAAGATTTTAACAAGAGCATCGTCCATCAGCCCAAGAATTTGCTCTTGCTTGATCCTTCCAGTGATTTCGGCGAATTCGACGGTCATACGGGCTTAAAAGTGATACGCGGAATGGAAGATGTCCAACTGTTTTTTCAGCAAATCAACAAAGGTCGCATTGCCGAAGAAATGAAGTGGATCGATTTTAATGATTACGAGATGGTCAAAGAATTGACGCCTTTAGAGATCTCCGAATTGTTATATTTTGGCCACATGAAGACACACCTCCACTCCCCTTTCTTTTACAAACTGCAAAATAACTTTGTTTTCTTTGACTTAAAAGATGCACGTTCCCGCGTTTATTATCGTTACTTAGATGAGTATTACCGGATCTTGGCGGATCGGATCACCCGCATCGTCTTAGAAAAAATCAATGATCGCCTCTCCTTTTTTAAAAAAGCAACACCGGTGGAAAAACTCGATTTTAATTTGCTGAAAGAGTTGCGGGGAATCATGCAAGAAGGCATCGTCTTCTGTCTGACACAAGAACAACTGATCGATAAAACTTATACGATCCCAATCTATCTGTCAGAAGATGCTGGCTTGAAAAGCACATTGGTCAATCAAAAAGAGTTAGATCAAATTGCAGTTTTGCGCTACTCAGCCAGCAAAAAAAACTGGTCGTTGGAAATTGATCAAGAAGATTTGGCTTTTGGCTTTTTCGACAAAAAAATGTCTTGATGCTTCTCTTTTTCAAAGAGCATCAAGACATTTTTTATGATTTCATTTCTAAAACTAAGCTTTAGGCACAAATAATTTCGGGGCTGCCTTGACTAAGAGACCTAGGACGACCCCTACATAAACGATATTGATAATGACCGATGATCCATTGAAGATCAAGGAATACAGATACGGACTTTGTCCTGGCGGTGCGTACATTCCCCAGACAAAGACTCCAGCCCAATAATGCCAAAACCAACGGCTGATCACCGCCACGATGCCCCCTAAGACGACATACCACGTAACGGTTTTGCTGTTTTGACGGATCGCTTGTTGGATTTTATTAGCAAACAAGCCGCCCATCCCGCCAAAAGCAAAGGCAAAGGGGTATTCAAAGATGATCTGTGGAACGGTGATAAAGTTACGCATGGCGCTACCAATCAAAATATTCAGCAAGCCCCAAATAAATCCCGCCGTCATTCCCGGCAGCACCCCGCGACGATACGAATACAAGACCAAGGGCACGAGCCCTAGAGACAAGTCGATACTGGAATTGGCTGTCTGGATCGGGATATACGACAAGACGACCCCGATAGCAGCAATCATCGTTCCTTCCGTCCACACTTGCAGCGACATTTTTCGTTTCAAAAAAAACTCCTCCTTTAGAATCATCACAATTCACAAAGGAGAAGTGTTAGACACTTCAACTCGTCACAATTCCTACGTTCGCATGATCGAAACAGGTACGAAGGGTTTAGAGTACTCTCATTCTCAGCCTTTGCAGACTCCCCTTTGTGATTAGATTCTATTTTATTTTGTGCTTGCGTTTCGCAAGTCACTTTCAAGAATACCATAAATTGATGAAAAGAAACATGACTGCGATCGTTTTTTCTAAAAACATCCTGAAACTCCTCAGAAAAAAACAACCAATGAGCGGTTAAAGACCGACCATTGGTTGTTGTTCTCATGCTTATGAGGCACGATTAAATTGATAATTTTGATTCAAACAGTGGACTTACTGGTTTGTTCTCATGGATTCGTTTGATCGCTTCGCCCATCAAGGCACCAACACTGATCTCATCGATTTTTTTCGACTTACGGTCTTCTGGCAAGTAAATCGAATCTGTCACAACTAGATGCTCAATGGCCGAATCTTCGATCCGTTCCAAGGCAGGTCCTGACAAGACAGGGTGAGTACATGAGGCGTAAACACTTTTGGCACCTGCTTGTTTCAACGCATTCGCAGCCAATGTGATGGTACCAGCAGTATCGATCATATCGTCGATCAAGACACAAGTTTTGCCTTCAACATGACCAATGATATTCATGACTTCCGCTACGTTGGCTTTCGGACGACGTTTGTCGATGATCGCGATTGGTGACTTAAGAAACTCAGCTAATTTGCGGGCACGAGTCACGCCACCGTGGTCTGGTGAAACGACTACGACGTCATCGCCTTGAATGCCTCTTTCCAAGAAGTAGTTGGCGATCAATGGTGCACCCATCAAGTGGTCAACTGGGATATCAAAGAACCCTTGAATCTGTGAAGCATGCAAATCCAGTGTAACCATACGGTTCGCACCGGCTTTTTCGATCATGTTTGCTACAAGTTTTGCGGTGATTGGTTCTCTTGATCGCGCTTTGCGGTCTTGTCTTGCATAACCATAATAAGGCATTACTACATTGATCGTCTTCGCACTGGCGCGCTTCAAAGCATCGATCATGATCAGCAATTCCATTAGGTTATCGTTTACAGGGCTGCTGGTTGATTGAATCACGTAGACGTGGGCACCACGAATACTTTCTTCAATATTCACTTGGATTTCACCATCGCTAAATTGTTTGACTGAACACTTACCTAATTCAACACCTACTGCAGCTGCGATTTTTTCCGCCAAAGGACGATTTGAGTTCAGAGAAAAAATCTTCAATCTTGGATCAAAATAATGATTTGACATGAGAACCTCCACTTTCTTTGCGTTCATCTAGAAAAAAATGACTCCTTTTTACTAGAATCTTCTTCCTAATAAATAGTAGTCATTTTTCCTTAAGAAATCAAGTCATTTCGCTATTTCTAATTTAGATAAGGTAACTTTTTCGCGTAATCCGCTTTATTTTCCTGACGGGCGCGGGCAATCGCCATACTGTGTTTAGGAACATCTTTGGTGATCGTTGAGCCAGCAGCGATCATCGTTTCCTCTTCGATGGTCAAGGGTGCAACCAGATTAGACCCGGAGCCGATAAAGCAATTGTCCCCGACAGTCGTTTTAAATTTGCTCTTGCCGTCATAATTAACAAAGACTACACCGCAGCCGACGTTGATGTTTTTGCCTAAGGTTGCATCACCGACATAGGACAAGTGTCCGACTTTGGTGCCTTCACCAATCGTCGCATTTTTGATTTCCACAAAGTTACCGATATGGGCATGGGCCAAAATTTCCGCATTGGGGCGAAGGTGGGCATTGGGACCGACATCGGCGCCATCATGAATGATGCTCTCCTCGATCGTCGATGCCTTGATCGTCACTTGGTTGCCGATCTTGCTGTCTTCAATTTCAGAAGCTGCCGTAATGACACAGTCTTCTCCGATCGTCGTCTGCCCTTTGATGATCACACCGGCTTCGATCAAGGTATCTGAACCAATCACAACGCCTTCGTCGATATAAGTCGTCGCCGGGTCGATCAAGGTCACGCCGTTTTGCATGTGTTGACGGTTGATCCGCTGGCGCATCAAGCGATTGGCTTCGGCTAAGGCGATGCGGTCGTTGACTCCTAAAGATTCATGGAAATCTTCGGTTTGATAAGCAGCGATGATTTTGCCGTCTTCCTTTAAGATCTCGATAATATCAGTCAAGTAGTACTCCCCTTGGGCATTGTCCGTATCTAATTTTGCCAAGGCGTCAAATAACAATTCATTGTCAAAGCAATACGTGCCTGTATTGATTTCTTGGATCAGTGCTTCTTCGGTCGACGCATCTTTTTGCTCGACGATTTTTTCCACGATGCCGACATGATCCCGTACGATCCGGCCATAGCCCGTTGGGTCTGCCGCTTGTGCCGTCAAGATCGTTGCCGATGCATTTTTCCCTTGATGGTAATCGAACAAGTTATTCAAGGTTTCCGTCGTCAATAACGGCGTATCCCCACTAATTACTAAGGTCGTGCCTTTTTTGCCCTTTAAAAATGATTCGGCTTGAACGACAGCGTGACCGGTACCTAATTGTTCGGCTTGTAAGGCGTAATTGGTGCGATCCCCCAGTTGCTCCTTGACCATTTCCGCCCCGTGACCAACGATCGTCACGATCTCTTCAGGATTTGTTTCCACCACTCGGTTCATGATGTGCTCCACCATTGGCTTACCGCAAACCGGATGTAACACTTTATATAACTTCGATTTCATGCGCGTGCCTTTTCCAGCCGCTAAAATTATTGCAAAACGTGCGTCCACGTATTCCACTCCTATCAATCTGAACGATTTTTGTTCATTGAATTTCCTATAAACAGTTTAGCCCAAGTACTTGTAAATTTCAACGATTTAAGGAATCCCCACCTAGACCAATCAAAAAAAGACTGGCAGCCGCCGTTCGAAAAACAGCTGCTTGCGCCAGTCTAAGAGCCACAAAAATCAGGCTTTTTTCTCAAAATAATTTCCCGGTACTACCGAGATCGTTTTGGTCTGGGTATCGACATCTTCAACATACAGCAGAGAGCTGTAATCGCTGATGGCCCGCTTGCCTTTGAATTTCGTTTCGGCAAAAACCGTAATACCGACTAATTCGGCTTCAAATTCTTCAATCAAGCTCTTCATCCCATTGACCGTGCCGCCGCCTTTCATAAAGTCATCGACCACCAATACTCTAGAGCCGCGCTTTAAGCTGCGTTTGGATAATTCCATTTTTTCGATCCGCTCTGAAGAACCAGAGACATAATTGACACTCACGGTCGAGCCTTCAGTGATCTTGGAATCACGACGCACGATCACGAAGGGAACATTCAAGTAGTAAGAGACTGCTTGAGCGATCGGAACTCCTTTAGTAGCAACGGTCATCACCGCATCGATTTGTTCGCCTAAATATTTGGAAGCGATGATGCGGCCGACTTGGCGCAGCAATTCCGGTTCGCCCAATAAGTCAGATAGATAGACATAGCCGCCAGGCAACAAACGGTCTTGCTCAGACAAGCGTTTTGCCAGCCCTTCAACGTACGCATACGCTTCTTCTTCAGAAATTTCAGGCACAAAAAAAACACCGCCAGCAGCGCCTGGCACGGTATCAAGAATGCCTGTTCCTCGTTCTTTAAAGGTCTTTTTGATAATAGATAAATCTTCGCTAATCGATGATTTTGCAGAGGCATATCGTTTAGAAAAGAAGGACAATGAAATCAATTCATGGGGATGATTCAACAAGTAATGTGTCATATCGATCAGTCGTTCACTTCGACGTATTTTCACACCGGACAACTCCTTTAGTTTATTCGCCTTATTATAAGGCTTTTTCGGGATAAATGCGAGCATTATCTGAAATATTGCTTATATCGTTCGGTTTTGATTAGAGTTTAAAAAAAAGAAACGAAAATTCTTCGTTTCTTTTTCATAAAGCCCTTTATTTGAGGCGTTGTTTTCGTTGCACGAGGATCACGATGCGTTTGATCAAATTGATTACTAAGAAAAGAGCGATAAAAACCAGCGTGATCGTCGCTCCCGGTGGTGTGTCCAAATAAAAGGAACTGGTCAAACCAGACATCATCCCAATCATGCCAATCACGACACTGATCAAAATCACCGCGTTGAAGCTTTTGCCTAAACGCATACTGATGGCAGCTGGTAAAACCATGATCGCAGAGATCAGCAATGCACCCGCAATCGGGATCATCATGGCGATTGCCACCCCCGTCAAGACATTAAAGAGCATCGACATCACTCGCACAGGCAAGCCATCGACATGAGCGGTATCTTCATCAAAGGTCAAAATGTACATGGGCCGTTTGAATAAGAAAAATAAAGCAAAAACGACTAAAAACAAAAAGCCTAAGATCCAAACTTGCTCTTGTGTGATCGTAACGATCGACCCAAACAAATACGATTGGATACTCGTTGCGGAGTTCCCCCCGCTAAGGTTCATCAAGACGAGGGCTAACGCTAAACCGCCGGACATCAAAATGGCGATCGAAATCTCTGAATAACTGCGGTACAGTGTTCGCAAGTATTCCAAAATGATTGCGGCAATGACTACAATCAATAGCGTCGTCAAACTCGGATTTAGATTTAGAAAGAAGCCTAGTGCCACCCCTGCTAAAGAGACATGGGACAGCGTATCAGCCATCAATGACTGTCTTCGAATCACCAGAAAGACCCCTAGCATTGGTGCGATACCAGCAATAAAAATCGCCGCAAGAAAAGCTCTTCTCATGAATTCATATGAAAGCAGCGCCATGGTGAATCCTCCTTCCGCACTAAACGGATCTGACGGTCCGCATATTCTTTGATATCTTCGTGATCATGAGTGATCATCAAAATCGACTTGCCGTGGTCATGAGCATTGTGCCGCAGCAGTTCATAAAACAGATTGCGGGATTGTTCATCCATCCCCGTAGTCGGTTCATCTAAAATAAATAAATCAGGATCCGTGGCAAAGACCCGTGCCAAGCTGATCCGCTGTTTTTGGCCACCGGACAACTCACCGATCCGTTTATGACGCACGTCCCACATCCCGACGGCATCTAATGCACGGCGGACATGTTCATGGTCTCGTTTCGTCAGTCGCTTGAACCAACGATCTCTTGGGTAGCGGCCTGATTGGACCAATTCCAAAACGGTGCTGGGGAACCCGACGTTAAAGGAAGCAATCTGCTGAGGAATGTAGCCGATGCTTAATTTTTCACCAGCTGCATTCTTGGTCGCCAAGGTGACTGCTCCTTTAGAAGGTTTCAACAAACCAAGGGTTGCTTTGATCAAAGTAGATTTTGCCGCCCCATTTTCGCCGGTCAAAATCACGAATTCGCCGTCTTCAACAAAGTAGGAAATGTCTTCCAAGACGGGCTCATCGTCATAATAAAAGGTCAAATCTTTTACATCGATATAACGCACGCAGGCGCCTCCTTAGTGAATACTTTTTTGTAATGCTGCCAAATTGTCTTCCATTACAGACAGGTATGTTTCGCCGTTATCCATCTGCTCTTGCGTCAAGCTTTCTAATGGATTCAAGACCGCTAACTCCACGCCCGTTTCAGAGGCTAAGGTCTCAGCCACCTTCGATGAGGCATTTTCTTCAAAATAGATAACTTTGACTTGTTTTTCTTCCACATATTCTTTCAGCTCAGCCAACCGACTTGGCGTTGGTTCTTGATCGGGTGAAATGCCCGAAATCGATTCTTCGACTAAATCATACTGCCGTGCCAAATAGCCAAAGGCTGCGTGCTGCGTAACGAAGGTTCGTTGGGTCGCATCCTTTAATGCCGCTTGGTAGGCTTCATCTAAAGCAGAAAGCTTTTCGATATAGGCAGCCGCATTTTCCGTGAAAGTTGCCTTTTGCTCAGGAAACTTCGCAATCAAGTCATCGCGGATCGTTTCTACTTCTTGGATCGCTAAGACTGGGTCGGTCCAAACATGAGGGTCATACGTATGATCATGGCCTTCATGGCTGTCTTCGTCCTCGTGACCATGCTCTTCCTCTGTGCCTTCCACCAACTGAATGTTTTTGGCCGCTTCAATCACTGCTGTTTGCTCAGGATCGACGGAATCCGTCAAACTAGCAACCCAAGTTTCTAGCTCAGGACTATTGTAGACCAAGGCATCTGCATCCATAATTTTTGTCATATCTTTGGCACTTGGCTCATAGTCATGGGGTTCTGTTCCTGCAGGGATCAGCAAGGAGACATCCGCTGCCTCACCTGCGACTTCTTTCGTAAATTCGTACATTGGGTAAAAGGTCGTGACGATCGACAGTTTTTCTGCGTCACTGGATTGACTTGTCGCTTCTTGCTGCCCACAAGCGCCAAGAAGCACGCCCCCTAAAAGGAGTGCTGTAGTAAGTAAGATTTTTTTCATCGGGATTTCCCCTTCCATTTGCTGACTCATCTTTTTATTTTAAAACGGAACAACTCCGTTTTGTTAGCAAAAGTTACTCTATCAAATGATTTCCGGTTCGTCAAGACAAATCGTACGTTTTACGATTTAAAACTTTTATTTCGAGATAAATCGGAAAACATAGGAGAAAACGTTCATTTGAAGCGGATTCTTCTCTCGGGAACATCGTCTTATTTTACACCGTTGGCCATGCGTTTCCTTTGTGATAACTTGAAAAATTAGAGAGTAAGTAGGATAATCATTTAAAAGCACTTGGAGGAAACGAAGATGAACGAATTTGTAACTGTGCCGCCAACTGTAAACAACAGCGAACTGCTGAATCGAATCGATTTACCAGAAGATCCTGCATCGCAGCAAACCGAAGAAATCCGCAAAACGATCGACAAACCATTGTACGAAGAAGACAAAAAGAAAAAATCCGCAAAGAAGCAGCACCAAAAAGAATAGCCTTTGCTTTACGTAAAGAATCAGACCCCGACGCCTTTTTTTCGTCGGGGTCTTTTCTGTAAGGCAGCTTCTAGATGCTTCCTCCCTACCTCAGCTGCCTTATTCTTTACTATTGAACTGGATTTTATAGAAGGAATGCAAAAAAACACAGGCGAATCCAGCCTGTGTCCTTGACTCATTCATTTCAATGTACGTACAAGATAAACCTCGTCGCAGAACCCTTTTAAGGCATTGTAGACCCGCTGTGCCCGTGAATATTTTTGACAAAGAGCAAAGACAGTCGGTCCGCTGCCGGTCATCAAGGCAACATCTGCGCCGTATTTCATCATGCGATCTTTGATCTGTTGGACGATCGGATACTTCGGGATCGTGATGGCTTCTAGGCTATTGCCCATGGCAGCGATCATTGCTGGGTAATCTTCGGCTAAGACGGCGGCAGACAATGCTGCGATATCTGGATGGTGCAGTTGGTCCAGCTCAACTTCTTGAAAGATTTTCCCCGTTGAAACACTCAGACGAGGTTTGACTAAGATGACCCAACATTGCGGCATCGGCCGCAGCGGCGTCACCAGCTCCCCTTTTCCTGCAATATGAGCAGTGGTCCCATACAGACAATAGGGAACATCAGTGCCAACTTCCATACCAATATCGATCAGCTCTGCCATGGAGAGATCCAAGTCCCAAAGGCGAACCATCCCCCGCAGCGCTGCCGCACAATCCGTACTGCCACCACCTAACCCAGCTGCCACCGGGATATTCTTGGTGATGCGAATACGAATGCCTTTTTTGATACCATAGCGTTTTTTTAAAATACTGGCGGCCTGATAGACATTATTGCGTTTATCGATTGGTAAAAAAGCTTTGTTGGTTTCTACAATGATCTTATCTTCTGCTATCTCTTCCATTATCAGACGGTCGGCTAGATCAACACTAGACATCACCATTTCCAACTCATGGTAGCCGTCTGTTCTTTTCTCTAACACATCGAGACCGAGGTTGATCTTAGCTGGCGCTTTTTCAATAATCTCCATCTTCATTCATCCAATCATCTGATAGTTATTTAGTTCTATCATAGCAGATTCTTATAAGATAGTTGAGTGATTTCTCTTGTTTTTATGATTGTTGCCATTTTGGTTGCCCTTTGGCTTGGTTCCTCGTAAAATAGAGGTACCAACTCAATGGATAAAAGAAAGCGGGGGAACCACATGGCAAATTTGATTCCAAGAGATTTAGCAGGCGGCGAAGAACTATTAGGCAAATTAATGAACAGTTTTTGGCAAGAACGACAAATGAACACGGACATTAAAGAATACGAAGACAAGTATCTCGTTCAAGCAGATTTACCCGGCATCAAGAAAGAAAACATCCGCGTCAGTTACGTCAACAACACGCTGACGATTTCAGCGGCTCAAACGGAGACCACTGAAACCGAGGATGATTTCGGACATTATTTGCGCAAAGAACGCTCCAGCAGTGCCTATCAACGGACCTTCACCATCACAGACATTGATGACGAGTCCATCAAAGCAGTGTTTGAAGACGGCGTTTTGACCCTGACTTTACCGAAAGCTAGCTACAAAGACGCACCTGCAAAAAACATTCCGATCGAATAACAACAAATTAAAAAAGCAGTCCCCCCAGAGGAAACTCTGGTCGGGACTGCTTTTCTTATTTGCGTGCTTGTCGTCGATACGCCTGTCTTGAGGTCTGCGGTTCTTCTTCGGAGACCTCTTTTTTGACATACAATTTTAAACTGTATGGTTCGTGGTATTTGACATCGTTTTTGACAAAATCACCGCCAGTGATAAATAAGCCCACTGGCTCTAAAGGTTGCTTGCCTGTCCATTGAATCGTGCCAATTTTCGTCATCTCCGTGTAGCTGGTCCCGATCTGCAATACGTACTCGTTTTTCCCTTGCTGTTTGACAAAATAGTAAGGGTACAAGGTATTTTTCGGAATCGTAAAGCCGTTGGATGACGGTTTGATCGCCAATTCTTCTTGAGCGATCAAGGTCTGCAAATGATTCGCCAATACCAGCTGATAGTCTTCTTCAAAATCGATCACCGCTTTTTCAGTCGTCAAACGATCAATGTCGGTGGTGCTGATAGTTTCCCCTTCAATATTGAAGACTTCATCCGGCAAGACTTTGACAAAGGTCTGAGTGACATCGAACTTCATATTTTTATTCAAGAAATAATAGAAGATATTCAGTACCCAAAAATAGACTAAGACCAAAAAGCCGATCGTATAAAGGATCGCTTGAAAATAGTTTTGGTTCGCAAACATTCCATAGATGATCCGTAAAATATACGCCGTTGGAATAATACTGAGGATGGTATAGGCGCGATTCAAGTATTTGGGACTGATGTCAAGATAGCCCAAAAATTTGTGGATGCCGTTGATTAAATCTAAAATAAGCGTCATTTTCTCACCTACTCATTTCCTTGATTCTCATCCATGATCCCTTGTGGATCTGGCGTGGTCTCTTCACTTGAAGAAGGTGTTTCCTGATTGTTTTCCGATGGTGCCGGTGAAACATTGGCATCGCTTGATGGCGTCGTTTCTGCAGGCACCGAAGAAGACGGGGTCGTTTCTGGTGTTACTACTTCACTGCTGGATGACGGTGTTGTCTGCTGGTCATCGTTCGTCGGCTGTGAGTCCGTGCTTGCAGGTGTTTGATTTTGACTGTCCTCCGTTATCGAAGACGGTGTGCTTTCACTTGGTGTTTGTTCGGTCGTTTCTGTCGTTTCCGTCGCACGACTTGGTTGGCGGTAACTGCCTGAATTCACCACGCCGGTAGCAGTGGCAATGATCGTTGATATCGTTAAAAGTGCAATTGGTTTTAAAATAGGCGGGACTTTTCGCATGATTCTCATCCTTTTCTTACCCGATTCTGCCCATCGGCAGTCTCGGTTCCTTCAGCCTCTTCTTACCTTTATAATCGTTTCTGACAAAAGGGTCAAGATTCCCGAGGCTTCTGTCGCAGGATTTAAAAAAAACTAAACATGTAACTGTTTTCACAAAAAATAACGACGACAGTTGCCGCCGCTACACAAGGTATTCATAAAACTTTTCAAAGGTCAGGTGCAACGTGCCATGGTAATCCCGTAAAAGGGCGGGCAATGCGATTACTTCTTCATGTTGGATCGGGGCATCGATTTGAATCACCGCTTGCTCATCATCCAGATAGTAGGAACTAAACAGCTCATCATCGGTGATTTCTTCTAATTGATTGGTCAGCTCTTCATAAAACTTTTCTACGATCGGTTCTGCCAACTCATCAAAGACCGGCTGCAAGGCTGCCTCTACAGCTGGAAAAGGCTGTGCGAGTAATTGCTGTCCGCTGAGGGAACGCCGGGTATTCTCATAGGTCAAATAAAGCAGGTCGAAATAATCCTCTTCTTCCCCGATCGCTTCTAGCGTCAAAAGGGCTTTTTCTACCAATGAAACCAAGGACGAGGATACCTCTTGATGCATCACCGCATCGACTTTTTCAAATAGTTGCTGTTTCTCGATGACAAATGTTTCTTCCATAAAAGTGAATTCCGCTTTTTCAAAGCAAAGGGGGGTATCAGAGATAAATAGTTGGATCGTTGCCATGGCGTTGCCTTCTTTCTTTTTCAAGCTGCAGACAAACAGATGATTTGTCAACAGCGAAAATCTTCGTTAGCATAAATAATAGCAGGTGAACAAATTGTTCATCAAGTAATAAGGAGGAGATCGAATGAGTAAAGTTGCTGTTATTGTCACTGATCTAGTTGAAGATGTTGAATTGACGTCACCAAAAGAAGCACTGGAAGCGGCCGGACATGAAGTAGTCGTTATTAGTAATGAAGGCGCCGAGACCGTAAAAGGCAAACAAGGTGGAACGTTTCCCGTTGATGCGGCCATCGATACGATCGATCCCGCCAGTTTTGATGCTTTGTTGATCCCAGGCGGTTTCTCCCCTGACCAATTACGGACCGATGAGCGCTATGTGTCATTGACGAAAGACTTTTTGACATCTGATCGTCCCGTCTTTGCCATTTGCCACGGCCCACAACTGTTTATCCAAACAGGACTGACGAAAGATTTGACCTTGACGGCTTATGATTCTGTGCGACCAGATTTAGCCTACGCAGGTGCCACCGTCAAAGATGAGCCCGTCGTGATCGACGAAACCTATCGGTTGATCACCAGCCGAAACCCAGATGACTTAGATGCCTTCAATCAAGCCATTACCGAGGCATTGAACTAACCACGAATAAGACTTGGTTTCTTAGAGAAAAAAAGCCGCCAGTTGCAGCGTTCGATCCTTCGTATCGATCGAGCTGCAGCTGAGCGGTTTTTTTTTGCGTAGCTTTTCAGTTTTCAGTGAATGGCTTTTTTCCTGTTACTCGTCAGAGGGCAACTCAAAACCATCGAAGGTCTCGCCATCATAGTAGCGCAATAATTCTTCCGTCGATAATAAGGAAGACGTCATTTCTTCCTGCGCCTCATTGACCTCTCGAAGTTGGGCAAGGTAAGCCGCGTAGGCTTCTGCCAACTACCGGTAAACAGCTTGCCGCGATGTTCCTTCCCCTTGGATCGTCGGCAATTCACGGATAAAAGCCCGATAGACGGGGCGGTTTTCCTGCCATTCGATCGGCAACTCAATTACTTGAAGCTGGGCTTCTTCAAACCATCGTTCCATTGCTCTCCCTCATTTCTTTTCTTATTATCGTCAAGTTGGCAGCAAAGGTCAATCGGTGAGCAAAAAAACACAGAACAAGCGTTGAAAGAAATTGACCTATCCGCAAAAGCTCGCTTGTTGGGCTAACTTTTACGGATGCGGCAATTTATCTGCTTGTTCTGTGTTTTACTCGTTTTTATGCGGCAACATACGCATATTTTTCAATGTTTTGTCGGATCGTTTCAATCATGTCTTCATCACGCAAGCCAGTGATTTCTGCAATGACTTCCGGTAGTGATTTTTCATCCAAAAGTGCTTGTAACTGTTGGCTTTGCTCATCTTCAGGGTCTTTGTAATTGAAGATCATGCCGATCGTTTCATAGAGATGATCTGGCTGCATGTTGCGTTTTTCTAACTCAAGGACTGGTCGGATAAAGCGTTCTTCGGTCCCTAATTTGCGAACAGGTGTCCGTGCCACCCGAGTGATGGCATCGGAAATGTGCTTGTTTTTAAAGCGTTGGATGATTTTTTCGATATACCGTTCATGTTCTTCAGGATCAAAGGCCCATTTCTCAATTAAAAGGCGGCCAGTTTCTTCGAGAACGGATTTTAATTGGATCACCACTAAATGATCCTGCATCGCTTCATCGATCGTCTGATAGCCTTGGAGGGCGCCTGTGTACGCTACCGTGGCATGACCCGTATTGACACTGAATAATTTCCGTTCAATATACGGTTCCAGATCCGCCACATAATGGACCCCTTGCAGATGGATCGAGGATTTCATCCCTGACTCTTGGATCACCCATTCGCAGAAGGGTTCTACTTGAACGAATAAGGGATCTTCATGGTGCTGCAGCGGTACGATGCGATCCACCGCTGCATCTGGAAAACCAACCGTCGCTTCCAACGCTGACCAATCCGCAATGTATTTTTGCACTTCGCTTTTTAAAAAGGTCGATCCGCCGATCATATTCTCACAGGCGATCACATCAATGGCTGGCTTGTCTGGGTGTTGCTGACGTGCTTCTAAGCCTTTGGCGATCAGCTCAGCGATATGCGGCAAAATGTTGGGACCAATGGCGGTCGTAAGGATGTCTGCCTCGGCGATCGCTTGGATCACCGCTTCTGGTTCTTTGGCATTGTTCAATCCTGTCACATGCTCGATGTGGATCTGTTCTTGGGTCTCATCGGCTAATTCGATGGTATACCCTTGTCTTGCTTTCAAGGCGTCAATGATCGTTTCATTGACATCAATAAATGTGATTTCAAAGTTGTTGGCAGCCAATATCTCGCCGATAAAGCCGCGACCAATATTACCTGCACCAAAGTGAACTGCCTTCATGTCTTGTCTCCTCCTTAAATCCTTATGCTACGGTCAAACTTTGGGCGATTTCTTCTTTATCCAAAGCATCCGCCAATTCGACGACGTTATCGATATCACTGCAAAAGAGGGCGATTTGTTGGACCAATTGCAGATGATCTTCCCCTTTGCCCGCGATACCAAAAAGGACGGTGACGATTTTTTCTTCGTCCGCTGTACCGAAATTCACGCCATCAGGCACTTGCACGATACAGATACCTGATTTTTTGACGTATTTTTTGGCTTCATCCGTACCGTGAGGAATCGCAATAAAGTTCCCCATATAGACTGAGAGCATCTCGTCACGCTCAAGCATGGCTTCGACGTATTCTTTTTCCACACAGCCTGCCGCCAGCAGTTTTTCGCCGCAGTAACGAATGGCTTCTTCTTTGGTCGCAAATTGTTTGTTCAATTCAATCATGTCTTTTTCTAATACTTGCATTCGGCTCATCCTTTCTTAATTCGCTGCTTTGATCGATGCCACGATCCGTTGATAGTTCGTCGTTCCCATCAGATTATTAACGGATAGATGGATCGCTTCTGGCGCTGAGGTTTGCGCTTGCGGCGTTAAGGCTTCTTTTGTGATCACCAGTGAAGAGGCGTTGGCATGGAGATCATTGATATGGCTTTTTCTGATCGGCATCGTCAGAGCTTCTTTGGCTAAAAGATCTTGGAAGACTTTCTGAGCCATCGTTGCCGAACCTTTGCGGTCATCGTGGGCCAAAATGATTTCACTGACTTGCTTAAGGTCATTGGCGGAAGGAACATCTGCCTGGTTGCCTACTTCAGACTTTTTTTCTGACTCCCCCGCTGTCTTAGTCCCTGACAATGTAGCTACGATTTCATCGTACCGTGGAGAGTTCAGGAAATTCTCAACCGCGACGAAGGTCGCATTTGGCGCTTTTTGTTTGGCACGTTCTTGCAATTCTTCTTGAGTAACGATCAGCGTATTGGCATCGTCCGTCAAATTGTTGATGGCGGAATTCGAAACATTTTGTGGAAGACCCGCTTCTTTGACTTTTTTACGTAAGATCGATGCCCCCATAGCACTGGAGCCCATGCCTGCATCACATGCGAAGATGATGCGATTGATGCCAGTCATTGGTTGAGCCGCCAAACCTTTGGCGCTGAGTTTTGCTGCTTGCGTTTGTTGTACTTTTTCTTCAAAATTATCCACTGTATCCTTCGCATCCGCTTTCAAAATTGCGGCAGCGACGATAAAGGACACGCCTGCTCCTACGGCAATTCCGGCTAAGACAGAAACGACACTCATCACCGAGTTGAATGGCGTCATTGCTAAGATCGCAATGATCGAACCTGGGGAAGCAGGTGCTCGTAAGCCTGCACCTAACAATTGGAAGGTAAAGCTTCCTGATACACCGCCGGCAATCACTGCTAAGAACATCAATGGTTTCATCATGACGTATGGGAAGTAGATCTCATGGATCCCACCGATAAAGTGAATGATGATCGCTCCAGGTGCCGAAGATTTCGCTGCTCCTTTTCCGAAGAAAGTGAAGGCTATCAAGACTCCTAAACCAGGTCCAGGATTGGCTTCTAATAAGTAAAGAATTGATTTCCCAAATTCGCTGACTTGCTCAGTACCTAGTGGTGTCAAAATTCCATGGTTGATGGCATTGTTTAAGAATAAGATTTTTGCTGGTTCAATAAAGATATTGGCTAATGGAATCAAGTGGGCATTGACGATCACTTCTACCCCTGCTGCCATTGCTTCTGTCAAGGTGTTAACAACTGGCCCGATTGCTACAAAGCCCAGTAATGCTAAAGCAAAACCGATCAAACCTGATGAAAAGTTGTTGACCAACATTTCAAAGCCAGCGCGAACTTTGTCTTGGAAGATCTCGTCAAATTTCTTGATGACCCAACCGCCTAAAGGACCCATGATCATTGCACCCAAGAGCATTGGGATATCCGTTCCGACGATGACCCCCATCGTTGCGATCGCCCCAACCACGGCTCCGCGGTCACCAGCAATCACTTTCCCGCCGGTATACCCAATCAAGATTGGGATCAAATACGTTAGCATTGGACCGACCATCGTTGCAAAGGCTTCATTTGGTAAATACCCATCTGGAATAAATAATGCCGTTAATACACCCCATGCAATCAATGCGCCGATATTTGGCATCACCATACTCGACAACGTACTGCCTAATTTTTGAACTTTTGCTTTTACTGATGATTTGGCTGCTTTTTGTGTCTGTTCCATTTTTTTCTCTCCTCTCGTCTGCTTACACCCTTATTGTAGGCGCTTCCCAAAACGGTCGAAAGTCGTACTTTGGCACAAAAAACTGTGCCAAAACTTGTAGCCAAACAGGCAGAACAAAAAAACGCGAGTAGCCCCTACACTCACTGGCTTTTTGTTATGTTTCACGTGAAGCATTTTTTATTTGGTTTTTGCCAAAACGAAAAAAAAACGTGTACCCGCTCCTTCTACTCAAGGTAGAAAGAGCGAGCACACGGAGGCGGCTCATTCACTCATTTCGTTCGCTGCTCTTGTTACAAGCCAGTCTGCTGCTGATTGCTTATTCTTCTGCCAGCAAAATCTGTTGGATCTCTTCAACCGATTCGGCATCACTAAGCGCCCGAACATTTTGCATATCGGAACAAAAAAAGGCGATTTCTTGCAAAACAGCTAATTGCTGCTCTTTTAGGACGACTACGAAAAGGATCGTAGCGATTTTGGGTTGCTCCTTCGTGCCGAACTCGACGCCATCCGGCACTTGGATCAAAAAGAGCCCTTCTTCCTTGATCCATTGTTGGGCTTCTTCTTCCGCATGGGGCAATGCAACAAAGTTACCGATATAAACACCTGTTTTTTGATGGCGCCGCAAAAGGCTTTTGACATAAGGTAAAGAGACGATCTCCTGGTTGACTAAGTACTCGCCAATTTTTGTCAGAGCCTCTGTGGCATCGGTAAAGTGTTGATCCAACAAAATCCGCTCCTGTGGAATATACATCGCTGATCCCTCCTATTGTTTTACTTCTTCAATCAAGAGCGAAGAGAGTAACTGATAAATAATCGAATCATTGCCGGAATTAAAAATCTCCGTATTTAGATCATTCATAATGATCGAACCACTGATCTTCCCTAACATCTGAGAGCTTGTTTCATTGATAGGATAGGGCGCCAGCATGACTAATAAACGGGTAACAGCGATCTCTTTTTTATCCATCGCTAGAAGTGGCAGCGGCTGTTTCAAATCGAAAATACGAAAAACTGGTTGCAGGATCGCCGAACTCGCCGCGTGAAACAAGGCAAAGTGGGTGTCAGGAATGCCCACTGGCGCTTGGAAGTAGCGCCGTAAGAGACGATCAACGACTTTCTCACGATCCAAAACAACATGTGCATCAAAAGACGTCAGCACCAGCTGCAACGTTTCTTCCAAGTCCGCTGGGTTATCAATCGCCTGCACTTGAAACAGCGCCAATAGCTGGTTAATAGCTTCGATAAAAGCCAAGACCGCTTCATAGGATTCCTCTTTGACTAAAGCAGAGGGCGCTTTTTTGGCGGAACGTTTTTTCTGACTAATGGCTTGGAAGGCCTTCTTCAACTCTTGAATGTCTTCTTCTAGCAGGATCGGTGAAACGAGTTTGTATTCTCCTTGATACCCTGGCAGCAATGAAGTCGAGATCACCAAGTCATAGGTCTCCTCGATATTTTCCCGTTTGACATCCCCCACTCGAAAGAAGGTGATTTGATTGATAAAGGGAAAATGTTTCCGCAGCTGCATCTCTAACAAACTGATGGAGGCTAATCCGCTAGGAGAGATCCCTGCAATATTGACTTCTAACACTTTCGGATTTTTTTCCAACGAATTGGCAAAATGCAGGACCATATAAGCGATTTCTTCTTCCGAGAACTGCTGCTGCGGAAAGACTTGCGGCAGATGATTGCGAATCCCGCTGGCGATCTCGACATACTGGTTCATGATTTTTTCTAGGATAGGGTTGTTCAAATGATCTTCTTCTAAAATAGCCCGCGTCATTACTCCTGAGATATGGGTCA
The DNA here is from genome assembly GCF_050546735.1 of Enterococcus sp. AZ095a. NCBI lineage: Bacteria > Bacillati > Bacillota > Bacilli > Lactobacillales > Enterococcaceae > Enterococcus > Enterococcus sp. AZ095a. The sequence goes on from NZ_CP172953.1 coordinate 3,554,229, forward strand.
GCAGCATTTTATACAAGTTCGTGTCTTCATAAAATGCCACTTCCGTTTGCTCACTGACCAATTCGATCAAGCGTTTTACACGATAAGCCAAGTCGGTGTCAAAATTGTCATCAAAAAAATCACGATCAAAGGAATTGGCAAAATCACCTAGTAACACGGCAAAAAAGACGATTTCGTTGATGGAATAAAGCAGTTTGGTCTTTTCGGCGATCTGAGCAAAAATCTTTTTCGCCACCTTCAGCAAGTCTTTGTTGATCTGACTCGGGTACGTCTCTTCTTCCACCGTATAGCCCAAAGCTACCCGATCCATGGCTAGCGCCAGCATCAAGACGATAAAGGCTAATTTGCGGTCACTAAGTTCCTTGAATTGGGGTTCGATGGTTTCCCGAATCAACCGCTGGGCTAGCAATAGATGGTCGCGGGACAGAAATTGAAAAATAAACGGGGCTTCATCATCGGTTTCCAGTAAATGGAAAAATTGGTATTCATTGATCTCCATCACTAGTGTATTGGCTGTGAGCAACCGCCGATACTTTTCGGAGCCTTCGATCTCATACCCTTGATTGCGCACGATCCTTAACGGCAGCCGTGCGAGACTCTCTTCAAGCTGTTTGATGTCTGAAAAAAACGTCGTGTTGCTGATTTGGTAACGCTCCAAGAAAAAATGACTGGATACAGGCTTCGTGGCGGTAGTCAGTTGCAACAAAATACGGTGTTGCCGCTCACTAGCCGCGAATTCTTGATCGGTATCTGCCATAATGGCTTCTTGCAATTGGCGAATGCTCGTTTCTGATGCAAAAATTTGGAAATGACCACGACCGACCTTCTCTAAGGTAGCACCTACTGTTTCTAAGGATTTTTCTAGATTAGCCAGTTCACGGTACACCGTTCGTTTACTGACTTTTAAGACTTGCATCATGCGATCTAAAGAAACCGGACCGGTACTATTCATCAATTCCGTTAATAAAAGTGTTTCACGATTGGTCAAAAACATAGTCGACTCCTTCTGTCAGTAACTGACGATACGCATCTGTCGTCAATAAATCATCCACCACCAGTAAAGAAACATCTGGCATCGGGCACTTTTCTGCAAGTTCTTTCGGGAGGATATAGACTGCCGTAGGATCAAGAGCTTGTCCTTCATATGCCATTTTTTTGATGGTCAAAGACAGCGCTTGTTGGCGAGCCATTTTTCTTAATATCTCCACTGCCATCGTTTGTGAACCGCGTTTTTTTCCAGTATACAAAAAGATGATCGTTGAAAACCCTAGCGAATTTTCTGCTTCGATTTGTAACGATTTTTGCGGATCCTGTTCTCTTCTTTGTAATTCTTGGATCAGCGGAGCATACTCATCTGCCGCCAAAAAATTATCTAGCACATAATGCTGTGCGTGTGGTGTCTGCTTTTGGGCAATAGCTGCTAATTCCCGTTGGGTGATCACTAACAGCTTGGGATCATCGGTCACACGATAAATCGACTGATAGCGGACAGGAAACGTTAGCTGGGCTTCTTGCAACTGTTTTTTTAGTATGCTGGCACCAATCGCACTGGACCCCATCCCTGCGTCACAGGCCACGACGATCTCCGTGACTTTCTTCATTTTCGGCATCTTACGCTCCTCATTTTCTGTATTGGTCTTCCGTTTTAATAGCACACTAACGATCGCAAACGATACGACCGTACTGACGACAATCCCAGTTAAGACACCAAGGATCATAGAAGCCGGTGTATTGAGCAAAATCGCCAAAATCGAGCCCGGGGACGCCGGTGCTCTCAAGCCTACTCCTAAAAATTGGAAGATCAGTGTACCGCTGAAACCACCAACGATCGGACCGAGCAACACCCAAGGATCGAGCAGAACAAACGGGAAATACACTTCATGAATCCCACCAATAGCCTGCACAAAAATGGATGCTGCGGCATTCGTTCGGTTTCGCTTTGAACCAAAGAAAAGATACGCCGCTAAGACCCCTAATCCCGGACCAGGGTTGGCCTCGATCAAAAATAAAACCGACTGACCGTTAACTGCCGCGGCTTCGATTCCTAGCGGCGTAAATAGTCCATGGTTGACAATATTATTAAAAAACAAAACTTTCAATGGTTCTACAATGATATGAATAAAGGGCAAGACATTTTGCCGAACGAAATAATCCACGAGCTGATAGCTGCCGAGACTGAACCAATTAAAAAGCGGCGCCAATAGGAAATAACTACCTAAAAAAAGGAGTCCGCCAAGCGCACCTGCAATAAAATTGCGCACCAGCATCTCATAGCCACTTTTGACCTTACTCACGAACGAATCACTGCGATACAACAGCCAGCCTGCCAGTGGACCCAGTAGCATCGCCCCAAAGACTTGGGGAATATCCGTTGCGAGAATAGCCCCTAAGACCGCCACTGCTCCTACGACCCCACCTCGCTCAGGTGCCAACATTTGCCCACCTGTATAAGCAATCATGAGGGGCAGCAACACAGTCAAGACCCCTTGTTCCATTTGCTGGATCACTTGTTGATCGACTGAAAACAAAGGCAGCAGGAATGAAATCAGCATCCATGCAATAAAAATACTTAGATTCGGCATCATCATGCGAGAAAGATAATTCGTATAAAACTTAACCGTTATCATTTTTTCTCTGGAAGACGAGGTCTTGTTCATTTTATCCGCTTCCTTTCTCTTTTCTATTATAAGATGTTCTGGCAAGACTGAAAACAAAAAAAGCATACGTTTTTTAAAACAGAAATCAAAAAAAGCTGACGTAAAACGCCAGCTTTTGAAGTAGCTTCAATTGATTTAGTTTACGCGCACCGCGAAATCTGGTGAGTAATAAGAGTAACTGCTGACAGAAACATTTTGACCAGGTGTTGGTGCATGAACGTATTGTCCGTTACCCATAGCGATCGCCACGTGGTGTGTGCTTCCGCGGCTACCCCAGAATAACAAGTCACCGGCTTTTGCTTCGTTGATCGAAATTACCGTACCGGAAAATTCTTGTGCGTAAGTTACCCGTGGTAATGAGATCCCAACTTTAGCAAATACATATTGTGTAAAGCCAGAACAGTCAAAGCCGTCTGGTGTCGTACCACCCCAAACATAAGGGGTACCAATGTATTTCATTGCTTCTGCTACGATTGCTGAACCATTGACCGTTTGTGCGGGTGCAGGAGTACTGCTTGAACCGTTGCTGCTATTATTTGATCCTTGGTTGTTATTGCTATTGTTATTATTGACAGGTGTCGATGGTGTCGTATTTGCTGAACCGCTGCCTTGTGATGAACTGCCTTGCGTAGTATCAGTCGTCGTACTAGAATTTGTTGTGGCGCTTGATGTCGTTGAATTCGACGTTGAAGATTCGCTTGGTGCTGCTTCCTGAGTAGCTGCTTCAGCTGCTGCCGCTTCTTGAGCCGCTGCTTCTTGTGCTGCTTGTTCACGAGCTGCTGCTGCCGCCGCTTCTTCTGCAGCGATGCGAGCTTGTTCTGCTTCGTATTCTTCTTTTTGTTTTTCTAAATCAGCTTTTTCATCTTCTTTAGATGCTTGTTGAACAGCCAATTCCGCTTGCAAAACATTCAAATCAGCTTGTTTGGCTTGTAGATCCCCTAATTGTGTTTCTAATTCAAATTGGTTCGCTGCGATCTCTGCCAATTTATCGTCGTTTTCCGCTTTTTTCGCTTCAACTGCTTCTTGGTCTGCTTTTTGTTGATCCACAAGATCTTTGTTAGCATTGACGATCGTCGTCATTGCTTGCACACGGCCAATAGCATCTGTTAAAGAGTCAGCTTCTAATACTGCATCAATAAAGTTCGTGCTTTGTCCATTGACTTGAACATCACGAGCTTGTTTTTGGATCGCTTCTTCACGCTTTTCGATTCTGACTTTCAAATCGGCAATTTCTTGCTTCAACTTTTCAGAATCCGCACGCAAATCCCCTTGTTGTTGCAACAAAGTTTGGGCTTTTTCATTGATTGCAGTCACGTCGCTTTCAAGTGCTGCTACTTGTGACTGGATGCTCGCTTGCTGGTTTTGCAAGTCAGAGATCTCTTGATTTTTTTCTTCAATTTTATTGTCAAAATCTGATGCAAAGACAAGTGTCGGTGCTGCTGCAGAAGTAAGAACAATTGAACTTACTAACAATAAAGATAAAATTCGCTTTTTCACTCTTCATTCCTCCGGCTGTTGCTTCCCCTAATATGGTTTTTTTATGTATAAATGCTTAAGAATACCTAAAGTCCTTCACGATAGTGTGATTGTAACACAGCCGTATGTCAGAGAGATAAAAGGAATATTACAAAAACATTTCAATCTCTGTTATTTTTATACAGTCAAACGCAAAAAAAATGAAGCTATTCGTCTTTGAATAGCTTCATGAATGGAATAACTAAAAGGATAAACAAAAGGATGTTCAATAAAAGCGTTGGTGCTAAAAAGCGGGAAACAAAGAATGACGTGCTAACTGATGCGATCTTAAACAGCAATTGAACCCCCAATGTCACAACTTCTAAGCTGGTAACAAAGATGATCATTCCGAAAAACATGGTAAATACATTTTGATAAAGCGTATTTTTCAAAATATACATAATCCACACGATCAAGGGAAACGCCACCGTGTAGATGCCGATCACACCGACATAATACACGTCATAGAGACAGCCGATCACCAGCGCCGTGGTAATCAAAAAGTTTTTCGGCAAATACTTCGCGCCACATAAAAGGGCGATCAATAAAAGATGCGCACTGGCGATATAATTGTCTTGGGTCCATTTTTCCAAAAAACGCGTCAGTTGTCCATCTGCCAACATCATCAAAAAGAAGACGCCCGCTGCCAGGTATTTGATGTAGTCATGCTTTTTCATGGCTATTCCTCACCTGCCAAGCGTTTGATAATCGTTACTGCTTGAATATCATACATTTGGGCATACGGTTTTACAAATACTTGGGTATCAAGACCAAACTCATCTTTGGTGGTACGGATCACTGTTCCGATCGCTAAGTCGGCGGGCGAGTTTCCTCCTAATCCAGAGGTCTGCACGACATCGCCTTCCTTCAGCTCATTGTCCCCCGTCAATTGGGTAATGACTAAGGAACGTTCTTTTTGATCGTAACTACTTAGGATCCCAAAGTTTGACCCATCTTCGCCGCTGATCCGAACCGGATAGTGGTTGGAATTCTGGTTTTCAGAAGTCAAAAGTTCAATTTTAGAAGAAGCTGCATTGACCTCAATGACACGACCAATCAAGCCTTTTTGCGACATGACTGCCATGTTGACCTCAACGCCATCTCTTGAGCCTCGGTCCACGATCAGCATATCTTGCCAAGTATCAGGTGACCGATTGATGACATTGGCGGAGATCCGTTCATAATTCGTCAAGGTTGCATTCAGCTCTAGCTCTTCTTTCAAGGCATCGATTTCTCTTTGCGCATTGTCCTTCGCTTGTTCCAGTTCCTCAAAACTGTCCAATTTCTCTTTTAAACGTTCATTTTCTTCATAGGTCACAAACAAATTTTTGACTGAATTGGCACCATTTTCGATCCAACGAAAAGGAGCGGTAATCATTTTATCGATAAAGCCAACGGAGTCATTGACCGTAGATTGCACGGCATTGGTGGAGTTTCCCGCTGCTCGGCGGGCGATCGTCACGCTTAATACGGTGACAACTAAAATCACAATAATCAATGTGATGATAATATTTTTATTAGGATTAAACTTTTTCACAAAGACACCTCAAATAATTCCAAACTGTAGTTCCAATTTTACCATTAATACCCTGCAAACAAAAGCTAAGTTGTCCGTCTTAATGTTTTTTTTGTAATTAAGTTTCTGAAATTTTCAACAAAAAAAAGAGACGTTCCGTCTCTTAATCACAACTTTGAATGACTGCTATCATCCCGCTGCTAAAGGAAAAACCTGCTGTTTGTGTCAGAAATTCATTGCTAGCATAAGAAGTTGGGTACGGTACTTGGACGTTTTCTAATAAATACTTGCTACCTGTTAACGTCAAATCTGTTACCGGCGTCAAACAGCAATACGCCAAATACTGCATCCCAGGTTCTTTTTCCAATTGATAGGTGCCTGGTAAAAAGAACTGAACGACATTTTGACGATCTAAAAAACGCAAATTTGGGGCAAATGGACGAAACCGATCTTCTAAAACTAACCACAGATTGGCTAAAAGATGGTCAAGGCGTCCCCCCGTTGCACCAATCACGTCGATTTGCGCTTCTGGATAAAGACGCAACGTCTCAACCAATGCCAATTGAGTATCTGTATCATCTTTTTCAGCAGGGGCTTGGATCACTGTCTTAACTTGTTGTTTGACCGCTTGCAGTTCTGCTGCGGTCAGGGAGTCGAAATCACCGATTGCCAGATCGACTGGCCGTTGGTGCTGAAGCAAAAACAGGGCCCCACGATCAATTCCAATGTATTTATCATACGCCATCAACTGTGGCCAATTTTCAGGACTTCCACCTGCCGCTAACAAAATCTTCATTTATTGCAAAGCTTCTTTCAAGGCTCTGATTTGCGCCGCAGGTTCATCGGCATCGTAAATATAGCTTCCTGCTACAAAGACATTTGCGCCTGCTTCCAGGCAGCGTTTGGCTGTCTCAGGAACGATCCCGCCATCTACTTCGATATCATAACGGTAGCCTTTTTCTTCTTTTAAAGCAGCCAGCGCCGCAATTTTTTCCAGTGATTCTTCAATAAAGGATTGCCCACCAAACCCTGGATTAACCGTCATAACTAACACTTGATCACACATGGATAAAACATGTTCAATGGCTGAAACTGGTGTACCTGGGTTGATGACGATTTCTGCTTTGACATTTTCTGCCACAATCATTTGGATCGCACGATGGATATGAGGCGTTGCTTCCGCGTGGATACCAATGATATCTGCGCCAGCTTCCGCGAAGGCATGGATATACTTTTCTGGCTCGGTGATCATTAGATGAACATCCAACGGCAGCTTGGTAACTGGGCGAATCGCTTTAACGATGTTTGGGCCTAAGGTAATATTAGGGACGAAATGACCGTCCATCACGTCTACGTGAATGTAATCTGCGCCATGGCGTTCCACTAACTCAATGTCTCTTTGAAGATTTGCAAAATCGGCACTTAAAATAGATGGTGCTAGTTTCATCATGCTTTTCCCTCACTTTTTCTTCTTTTTATAAACCGGACGTCGGTTTTCAATCTCTTCTAAAAATTGCACGTAATTTTTGTAACGAGTTGCAGCAATCTCATTTGCTGCAACTCCCTGTTTAACTGCACAATCAGGTTCATTGAGGTGCATACACTCCCTAAAGCGGCAGTTGGAAGCTACTGCTAAAAAATCAGGGAAGAGCTTTGGTAACTCTACTGCTTCGATTTCCAGAAAATCGATCGAACTAAATCCTGGTGTATCGGCAACCAATCCATCACAAATCGGCAAGAGCTCCACATGACGGGTCGTATGTTTCCCCCGTCCGAGAGATTCTGAGATCACTCCTGTTTCCAATGCCAATTCCGGGACGATTCGATTCAATAGCGTAGACTTTCCAGCACCGGATTGCCCCATAAAGACGGTGATCCGCTCAGGGAGGTACCGTTGAAGTTCCAATAGATCTTCGCCTTCTGCTTTTGACGTGATCACGTGGTAGCCAATTGCTTGATAGGTCTCCTCAATTGCTTTCATTGCGGCAAGATCTTTCACAAGATCCGCTTTTGTCAAAAAGATGATCGGTTCGATCCCCTCATACTCTAAGGTCACCAAAAAGCGATCCAATAGATTATAGGAAAAGTTCGGCTCAACTAGACTTGTCACGACCACTCCTTGATCCACATTTGCGACTGGCGGTCGAACCAGCTCATTTTTTCGCGGCAAGATCTCTAAAAGATAGCCGTCTGTTTGATTGCTGCTTTCAAAAATCACTTCATCCCCAACCAAAGGAGTGATTTTTCGATTTCGAAAATTTCCTCGAGCGCGGGTTTGAAAGATTTCATCTTCTGATGCCACATAATAAAATCCGCTTAGCGCTTTGATGATTTGTCCCTTCAAACAATTTCCTCCTCGTTTTTTACTATTGTATCATATTTTCAGGTCTTCTCACTGGCTGAAAACACAAAAAAAGCCTGAAGCGAATGCTTCAGGCATCAAAAAATCGGGAAGACAGGATTCGAACCTGCGACCCCTTGGTCCCAAACCAAGTGCTCTACCAAGCTGAGCTACTTCCCGATAATAAAAATGAAACAAATAAAAAGACTACGCGCCCAAGAGGAGTCGAACCCCTAACCTTTTGATCCGTAGTCAAACACTCTATCCAATTGAGCTATGGGCGCATATTATGAAATGCCGAGGACCGGAATCGAACCGGTACGGTGATCACTCACCGCAGGATTTTAAGTCCTGTGCGTCTGCCAGTTCCGCCACCCCGGCTGAAAATTGCTAAGGCAAAGCGGAAAACGGGGTTCGAACCCGCGACCCCCACCTTGGCAAGGTGGTGCTCTACCACTGAGCTATTTCCGCGTATTCCTGATGCCGGCTAAAGGACTTGAACCCTCGACCCTCTGATTACAAATCAGATGCTCTACCAACTGAGCTAAGCCGGCAATGAAGTGCGGGTGAAGGGACTTGAACCCCCACGCCCGAAGGCGCTAGATCCTAAATCTAGTGCGTCTGCCAATTCCGCCACACCCGCATAGGTTATTACTATGAGTCGTACAGGGCTCGAACCTGTGACCCTCTGATTAAAAGTCAGATGCTCTACCAACTGAGCTAACGACTCATATGGGGGTTAACGGGATCGAACCGCTGACCCTCTGCTTGTAAGGCAGATGCTCTCCCAGCTGAGCTAAACCCCCATAAGGTAAAAAAAACGCGTGGCGACGTCCTACTCTCACAAAGGGAAACCCTTCACTACAATCGGCGCTAAGAAGCTTAACTTCTGTGTTCGGCATGGTTACAGGTGTATCCTTCTTGCTATCGCCACCACACTATTCAATTGAGTAAGTGTTGCTCACTCAAAACTGGATCGAAGAAATCAAAACGCTACGAGTTTACGTGCTTTTTTCTTTTTGGTTAAGTCCTCGATCGATTAGTATCAGTCCGCTCCAACCATCACTGGCCTTCCACTTCTGACCTATCTACCTGATCATCTCTCAGGGATCTTACTTTCTTAAAGAAATGGGAAATCTCATCTTGAGGTGGGCTTCACACTTAGATGCTTTCAGCGTTTATCCCTTCCCTACATAGCTACCCAGCGATGCCTCTGGCGAGACAACTGGTACACCAGCGGTAAGTCCATCCCGGTCCTCTCGTACTAAGGACAGCTCCTCTCAAATTTCCAACGCCCGCGACGGATAGGGACCGAACTGTCTCACGACGTTCTGAACCCAGCTCGCGTGCCGCTTTAATGGGCGAACAGCCCAACCCTTGGGACCGACTACAGCCCCAGGATGCGACGAGCCGACATCGAGGTGCCAAACCTCCCCGTCGATGTGGACTCTTGGGGGAGATAAGCCTGTTATCCCCAGGGTAGCTTTTATCCGTTGAGCGATGGCCCTTCCATGCGGAACCACCGGATCACTAAGCCCGACTTTCGTCCCTGCTCGAGTTGTAGCTCTCGCAGTCAAGCTCCCTTCTGCCTTTACACTCTTCGAATGATTTCCAACCATTCTGAGGGAACCTTTGGGCGCCTCCGTTACCTTTTAGGAGGCGACCGCCCCAGTCAAACTGCCCATCTGACACTGTCTCCCAGCCCGATAAGGGCTGCGGGTTAGAGTGGCCATAACGCAAGGGTAGTATCCCACCATTGCCTCCATCGAAACTGGCGTCCCGATCTCTACGGCTCCTACCTATCCTGTACATGCGGTACAGACACTCAATATCAAACTACAGTAAAGCTCCATGGGGTCTTTCCGTCCTGTCGCGGGTAACCTGCATCTTCACAGGTACTAAAATTTCACCGAGTCTCTCGTTGAGACAGTGCCCAAATCGTTACGCCTTTCGTGCGGGTCGGAACTTACCCGACAAGGAATTTCGCTACCTTAGGACCGTTATAGTTACGGCCGCCGTTTACTGGGGCTTCAATTCGTACCTTCGCTTACGCTAAGCACTCCTCTTAACCTTCCAGCACCGGGCAGGCGTCAGCCCCTATACGTCATCTTTCGATTTTGCAGAGACCTGTGTTTTTGATAAACAGTCGCTTGGGCCTATTCACTGCGGCTGCTCGTTAGAGCAGCACCCCTTCTCCCGAAGTTACGGGGTCATTTTGCCGAGTTCCTTAACGAGAGTTCTCTCGCTCACCTTAGGATTCTCTCCTCGACTACCTGTGTCGGTTTGCGGTACGGGCCGTTGTTTTCTCACTAGAAGCTTTTCTTGGCAGTGTGACATCAGAAGCTTCGGTACTATTATTTCCCTCCTCATCACAGCTTGTCCGTATAGGTAGAAGCATTTGACTCCTACCAAGACTTACTGCTTGAACAGACATATCCATCAGTCTGCACTTCTTAGCCTCCTGCGTCCCTCCATTGCTCAAACAAAAACAACGGGTACAGGAATATCAACCTGTTGTCCATCGCCTACGCCTGTCGGCCTCGGCTTAGGTCCCGACTAACCCTGGGCGGACGAGCCTTCCCCAGGAAACCTTAGTCATTCGGTGGACAGGATTCTCACCTGTCTTTCGCTACTCATACCGGCATTCTCACTTCTAAGCGCTCCAGCAGTCCTCACGATCTGCCTTCAACGCCCTTAGAACGCTCTCCTACCAATGCACCTAATGGTGCACTCCACAGCTTCGGTAAACTATTTAGCCCCGGTACATTTTCGGCGCAGGGTCACTCGACTAGTGAGCTATTACGCACTCTTTAAATGGTGGCTGCTTCTAAGCCAACATCCTAGTTGTCTGTGCAACCCCACATCCTTTTCCACTTAATAGTTATTTGGGGACCTTAGCTGGTGGTCTGGGCTGTTTCCCTTTCGACTATGGATCTTATCACTCACAGTCTGACTCCCGGATATGAATGAATGGCATTCGGAGTTTATCTGAATTCGGTAACCCGAGATGGGCCCCTAGTCCAAACAGTGCTCTACCTCCATCATTCTCAATTCCGAGGCTAGCCCTAAAGCTATTTCGGAGAGAACCAGCTATCTCCAAGTTCGTTTGGAATTTCTCCGCTACCCACACCTCATCCCCGCACTTTTCAACGTACGTGGGTTCGGTCCTCCAGTGCGTTTTACCGCACCTTCAACCTGGACATGGGTAGATCACATGGTTTCGGGTCTACGACAACATACTCATTCGCCCTATTCAGACTCGCTTTCGCTGCGGCTCCGTCTCTTCAACTTAACCTCGCATGCTATCGTAACTCGCCGGTTCATTCTACAAAAGGCACGCTATCACCCATTAACGGGCTCTAACTTGTTGTAGGCACACGGTTTCAGGATCTATTTCACTCCCCTTCCGGGGTGCTTTTCACCTTTCCCTCACGGTACTGGTTCACTATCGGTCACTAGGGAGTATTTAGCCTTGGGAGATGGTCCTCCCGGATTCCGACGGAATTCCTCGTGTTCCGCCGTACTCAGGATCCTCCTAGGTGTTATCCAAATTTCGCCTACGGGGTTTTTACCCTCTTTGACATACTTTTCCAAGTATTTCGACTATCTGAATAGACTACCATATCGGAGTCCTACAACCCCAACAAGCAAGCTTGTTGGTTTGGGCTTTTCCCGTTTCGCTCGCCGCTACTCAGGGAATCGAATTTTCTTTCTCTTCCTGCAGGTACTTAGATGTTTCAGTTCTCTGCGTCTACCTCGACTGCGCTATGTATTCACGCAGACGTAACATCCTATAAAAGATGCTGGGTTTCCCCATTCGGAAATCTCTGGATCATAGCTTACTTACAGCTCCCCAAAGCATATCGGTGTTAGTCCCGTCCTTCATCGGCTCCTAGTGCCAAGGCATCCACCGTGCGCCCTTATTCACTTAACCTTTGACCTTACGGTCGGTTTTGAGTACTTCTTCTAGCGATAGAAGGTTGCTCAAGAAAATAAGCGTTGAACTTATTAAAAAACTCTTTTAACATTTCAACTCGGTGTGTGTTACTTGTTTTGATTTTTTCTTCGATATCCAGTTTTCAATGAACAAATTTGTTTGAGAGTAAACCTCTCAAAACTGAACAAAGGCAAACGATGTGTAGTCTTCCGAAATATTCCTTAGAAAGGAGGTGATCCAGCCGCACCTTCCGATACGGCTACCTTGTTACGACTTCACCCCAATCATCTATCCCACCTTAGGCGGCTGGCTCCAAAAAGGTTACCTCACCGACTTCGGGTGTTACAAACTCTCGTGGTGTGACGGGCGGTGTGTACAAGGCCCGGGAACGTATTCACCGCGGCGTGCTGATCCGCGATTACTAGCGATTCCGGCTTCATGTAGGCGAGTTGCAGCCTACAATCCGAACTGAGAGAAGCTTTAAGAGATTAGCTTAGCCTCGCGACTTCGCAACTCGTTGTACTTCCCATTGTAGCACGTGTGTAGCCCAGGTCATAAGGGGCATGATGATTTGACGTCATCCCCACCTTCCTCCGGTTTGTCACCGGCAGTCTCGCTAGAGTGCCCAACTAAATGATGGCAACTAACAATAAGGGTTGCGCTCGTTGCGGGACTTAACCCAACATCTCACGACACGAGCTGACGACAACCATGCACCACCTGTCACTTTGCCCCCGAAGGGGAAGCTCTATCTCTAGAGTGGTCAAAGGATGTCAAGACCTGGTAAGGTTCTTCGCGTTGCTTCGAATTAAACCACATGCTCCACCGCTTGTGCGGGCCCCCGTCAATTCCTTTGAGTTTCAACCTTGCGGTCGTACTCCCCAGGCGGAGTGCTTAATGCGTTTGCTGCAGCACTGAAGGGCGGAAACCCTCCAACACTTAGCACTCATCGTTTACGGCGTGGACTACCAGGGTATCTAATCCTGTTCGCTCCCCACGCTTTCGAGCCTCAGCGTCAGTTACAGACCAGAGAGCCGCCTTCGCCACTGGTGTTCCTCCATATATCTACGCATTTCACCGCTACACATGGAATTCCACTCTCCTCTTCTGCACTCAAGTCTCCCAGTTTCCAATGACCCTCCCCGGTTGAGCCGGGGGCTTTCACATCAGACTTAAGAAACCGCCTGCGCTCGCTTTACGCCCAATAAATCCGGACAACGCTTGCCACCTACGTATTACCGCGGCTGCTGGCACGTAGTTAGCCGTGGCTTTCTGGTTAGATACCGTCAAGGGATGAACGTTTTACTCTCATCCTTGTTCTTCTCTAACAACAGAGTTTTACGATCCGAAAACCTTCTTCACTCACGCGGCGTTGCTCGGTCAGACTTTCGTCCATTGCCGAAGATTCCCTACTGCTGCCTCCCGTAGGAGTCTGGGCCGTGTCTCAGTCCCAGTGTGGCCGATCACCCTCTCAGGTCGGCTATGCATCGTTGCCTTGGTGAGCCGTTACCTCACCAACTAGCTAATGCACCGCGGGTCCATCCATCAGTGACGCAAAAGCGCCTTTCAACTTTCTTCCATGCGGAAAATAGTGTTATACGGTATTAGCACCTGTTTCCAAGTGTTATCCCCTTCTGATGGGCAGGTTACCCACGTGTTACTCACCCGTTCGCCACTCTTTTCCTTTCGATGGAGCAAGCTCCGGTGAAAGGAAAAGCGTTCGACTTGCATGTATTAGGCACGCCGCCAGCGTTCGTCCTGAGCCAGGATCAAACTCTCATAATGATTTGTTTGAATGACCATATGGTCATTAAGCTCATAAAAATTAACTTTGCTAGCTATTGCTTGCATGTATTTGTTTCAATAAATTGAAACGTCCTACACATTGGTTCGTTTGCTTGCTTTGTTCAGTTTTCAAAGGTCTACAGTGCTGTGTTAGCAACTTTTATATCATATCAGAGCGACAATTGATTGTCAACTCTTTTTTAAAAGTTTTTTTCGCTCGTTGTTTTTCAACTTCGCAGCGGCTGTCTCAGCGACTTCATTAGAATAACAAATGATTTGTTATTTGTCAACAACTTTTTTTAATTAATTTTGTTGATGTATCAACATCGATTAACTATTTTAAAATTGCGACTTCGTTATAATATCATCTGTCGAGCTGTGCGTCAACCACTTTTTTAAATTCTTTTTACGAATTCGTTTAGTCATTTGGCACATGTAATAATATACCAAGACTTGCGCTATTCGTCAACCATAAAATGATTGATAGACCAACGTTTCTAGTTACTCCGTTTCCAAAGATGATTCGTGATTTTTAGTCCGTGATTTCCGCCTTTTTTAAGGACTTTTTCCGTTATTATTTGCCTATCGTTCGTCTTTTTCCTTTTTGTGTTTTCTTAATTCCTATCATTCTTATAAATTTAAGTATGATTTTATCTATTTTGTGGAATATTTGCTAAAATGGAGAAAAGAATATTGTTCCTAGGAGGACCCAGTATGAAAATACTTGTAGCAGATGATGACAAAGAGATCGTAGAACTATTAAGCATTTATTTACACAATGAAGGTTATGAATCGGTCAAAGCATATGATGGAAAAGAAGCACTGACCAAGATCCGCACCACTTCTGATATCGAACTATTGATCTTAGATATCATGATGCCAGAAATGGATGGCATGCAAGTCGTGAAAGAATTGAGAAAAGAATCCCAAATCCCTATTATTATGCTGACCGCTAAAACAACCGATATGGATAAGATTCGTGGATTGGTCGCCGGTGCGGATGATTATGTCACAAAACCTTTCAACCCATTAGAAGTTATGGCCCGGGTAAAATCGCTATTGAGAAGAACCAAGATGCAGGCTGCTTCAAATCAACCAGAGATTCTAGAAGTAAGCTCCCTTATTATCAATCGCGATTCCCATGAAGTAAAAACCGTCGATGGCAACGAAATTCAATTGACTGCATTAGAATTCGGTATCCTCTACTTGCTGGCATCGCATCCGAACCGTGTCTTTAGCGCCGATGAGATTTTTGAACGAGTTTGGAAACAAGAAAGTGTCGTTTCTGCCAAAACAGTTATGGTCCATGTCAGTCACTTACGAGATAAGATCGAAGAAGCCACGGATGGTGAAAAAGTCATCCAAACAGTATGGGGGGTCGGCTACAAAATAGATGCGAAGTAAACCAACTGAAAAAAAGCGCAACACACCCATCGAAAAAAAGAAACGGATCACGCTGACCTCAAAGGAAATCAGTGAGTTATTTGCCGAAGGAATTGTAACGATTGTTCTTTTACTTCTATTAAATATCGCTATTTTGGTCATCTTGACCTCAATCGTTGAAAATTCACCAGATTTAGTTGATGCCATCTACGCATCGAAGAATGCTTTCACATCTGCCTTTAATACAGATATCTTCCGCAGTGGACGCAACTTCATTCTACCGATGTTCTTCCTATTAGATGTGATCGTCTTATATTGGCGTTTGATTCGTCGCTACCATCAAATGCAGCTACGTCACATCATCAGCGAGCTTCATTTTATTGCGGAAGGCAATTACGATCATCGCATCCCCTTCGAGTTACGGGGCGATTTAAGTCGGATCGTTTCTAATATCAATGGCTTAGTCGACAGTACGGTGGCGGCGATTGAAGATGAACGGCGGATCGAGCAATCCAAAGATGAGCTGATTACCAATGTCAGTCATGACATTCGAACACCGTTGACTTCGATCATCGGCTATTTAGGTCTAATTGAAGATCGACAATACCATTCAGAAGAAGAATTGCTGAAATATACCCATACGGCGTATGTCAAAGCCAAGCAAATGAAATCCCTTGTCGATGATTTGTTTGAATACACAAAAGTGCGCCAGCCTAGCGTCCCAATCAATGTGATGGAATTTGACATGGCCCAGCTAGTGGAACAATTGGCGGCGGACTTTGAATTAGAAGCTAGTCGGAAAGGCATCAAGATTGAAACATACACCCGTCCGGAACACATCGAGATGGATGGCGATACCGAAAAACTGGTGCGGGTCTTCAATAACTTGCTTTCGAATGCCTTGAAATACGGCAAAGGCGCCGATAAGATCCGCATGGAAGTCGAGAAAGTCGGGACCGAAGCGATCTTAACAGTCAAAAACAATGGGCAAATGATCCCTAAGCAAGCCCTTGATTCTCTATTCGACCGTTTCTACCGAGTGGAAGAATCCCGCTCTCAAGAAACAGGAGGAACTGGCTTAGGTCTAGCGATCGCTCAAAGCATCGTCGCCTTACATGGCGGCTATATCTATGCCAAGTCAACGCCGGAATGGACGTCCTTTATTATCCATCTCCCGTTGAAACGCAACAACTTATCCAACACACAAACCTATGGTTGACGACCCAACATTTTTTGGGTATGCTAGAGAAAATAATCAAGGCACAGAACCTAGTATATTTTTTTCATCTGTATAGAGAGCTGATGGTTGGTGAAAATCAGTGTTGGAAAAAATAGAATCCAGTTCTTTAACGTGTATTTTTCGAAAGAAAAATCGTTGGCTCACGATACGAGCAGCAAGGGCAGCGCAAGCTGAACTTGGGTGGCACCGCGAATGGTCATTTCGTCCCAAGCAATACGGGATTGGAATGGCCTTTTTTCTATGGAAAAATCAAAGGAGGATGTATCACTATGTTAGATGTAAAAATGATTCGCCAAAATTTTGCTGAAGTACAAAGCAAACTCGCAACACGAGGTGTCCAAAAAGAAGTGTTGGACCGCTTTTTAACACTTGATGAGCGTCGCCGAGAACTCTTAGTCCAAACGGAAGAGCGCAAGAAATTGCGTAATGAGGTTTCTGGTGAGATCGCCGCCTTGAAACGGGCGAAAGAAGATGCGGCAGATAAAATTGCCCAAATGAAAGAAGTCGGCAGCCAAATCAAGCAATTGGATGAAGAGATCGCTCAAATTGATGAAGACATCAAAGAGATCGCCACGACGTTGCCGAACTTGCCCAATGATTCTGTTCCGGTGGGCAAAGATGAAGACGACAATGTAGAAGTCCGCCGCTGGGCAGACCCAAAAACCTTTGCCTTTGAACCAAAACCCCATTGGGAGATCGCAGAAGACTTGGGGATCCTCGACTTTGAGCGGGGTGCCAAAGTTTCTGGTAGCCGTTTTGTTTACTACAAAGGCTTAGGTGCTCGTTTGGAACGTGCCTTATACAACTTCATGTTGGATCAGCATGTTTATGAGCATGGGTATACGGAGATGATCACCCCGTATATCGTCAATAGCCAAGCAATGTTCGGTACTGGGCAATTTCCGAAGTTCAAAGAAGATGTTTTCCAATTGGCAGACACTGATTTGACTTTGATCCCGACTGCGGAAGTACCTTTGACCAACTACTATCAAGGGGAGATCTTAGAACAAGAACAGCTCCCTGCCTACTTCACTGCCTTGAGCCCATCATTTCGTTCAGAAGCCGGCAGCGCTGGCCGTGACACTCGCGGTTTGATTCGCTTGCACCAATTCAATAAAGTCGAAATGGTGAAATTCAGTGATGCAGAACATTCTTATGAAGAATTAGAGAAAATGACGGCTAATGCCGAAGATATTTTGCAAAAACTCAATTTGCCTTACCGTGTGCTTAGCTTGTGTACAGGAGATATGGGCTTTTCTGCAGCGAAGACCTATGATTTAGAAGTATGGATCCCTGCCCAAGAGATGTATCGTGAGATCAGCTCTTGCTCAAACTGTGAAGACTTCCAAGCACGTCGTGCCATGATCCGTTACCGTGATCAAGAGGGCAAGATTCACTACATGCATACACTAAACGGCTCTGGTTTGGCTGTCGGTCGGACGGTAGCCGCAGTGCTTGAAAATTATCAAAACGAAGACGGCAGTGTAACGGTACCAGAAGTTCTGGTTCCTTATATGGGCGGACTGACAAAAATTGAAAAAGCCTAAGCCTTAGTAACCTCAGTAGCACCCCCCTAGAGAACAGTCACACCGCGTGAGCTGTTGCCTAGGGGTTTTCTTGTTTACGTAGCCTAGAGTGGTTTCCATCCCCCTAACCACTTTGATCACTTCTTGCAAGAGAAACAACGCAACAAGGCTGTAATTTTTAAGCGAATAATTAGAAAAATCCCTTTGTCTTTTTAATCCTCTATCAGAAACCGGGCATGATCGTTGAAAGTGCCTGTGACTTATGGTAACGTGGGCATAATTTAGGATGGAATGAAGGGAGCTTCACCAATGCCCGAACGAAAGACCTATGCCCGTCGGAGTGACTTGCACAAGAAACCAAACAATAATCAAAAACGAACAGCATCAGCTGAAGAAAGACCGAAAGGACCACCCTCGAGAAAGAAGCCGTATCGGAAAGCAATTTTTTCCTTATTTGCCTTATTATTGATCGTTTTGATCGCAACGGCTGGCTCGGTTCTTTACACCTTGCACCAACAAGAAGTTGCGGCCAAAGCAAAATATGAGGCAGCTGCAGAGAAATTACTGGCATCAATCCAAGCAGAACAAAGCCAAAATGGGTTAAAAACAACGCCTGAAGTGCTCTCAGAAGGAGCAAACAAAGAACTGATCTACCGCCCGCAAGACCTCGATGCGTTTCCCATCAAAGATATCAAAGACCGGTTGACAAAAGCCGCTGAGTCATTGCGCAAAAAACAAACGGAAAAAGAAGTCGTCACCGTTGCCCGTATCCAAGCACAAACGGTAGCTGCAAAAGTCTCTACCTATTCATTAAAAGCCGACAGCTATGTATGGAATCGAGAAACCGGTCGTTTTGAAGATGCTGATCGTTTAACAGATGCACCGATCTTCGTATCAGAGAAGACGCAAACCGAATTGTCTTTGAAAGAACTTGTTCCTGATGAAGGCAGCTTATTAGGTATTCAACAAGTCATTCAACAGAAACTGCTGGATCAAGCCAAGGAACCCGCAAAAATCATCGACGCCGTCTTGGCCATGGAGCGGATCACCTTCGATTCGAAATTTACTTATGATCCGGAAAAGCTGACCATCGAATTGCCAAAAAATCAGACGGAAGCGACAGAAATCACCCTGTCTTACAGCGAGATCGCCCCATTCATTGATCCTGATCTCGTGGCTGCTGACCAACTCAACAATGCCTTGCCAAGTCTTGACCCCAATAAAAAATACGTGGCATTGACCTTTGATGATGGACCCAACAGTACCTCCACTATGGATCTTTTGAACATCTTACAAGAAAATGACGTCAAAGCGACCTTCTTTATGCTGGGACAAATGGTTGAGCAATATCCACAAGCTGCCAAAAAAGTCCAAGAAGCCGGGCACGAGATCGCCAGTCATTCATACTCTCATCCGCAGCTGAATACTCTTTCAGCGGAAGATTTGCAGGCAGAAGTTACGAAAACCAATAAAGCCATTTACCATGCGACGGGTTTACTACCTAGGAATTTACGGCCCCCTTATGGCGCTATCGACAAACAAAGCGCAGAAACCATCGGCATGCCGATCATTCAATGGGACATCGATTCTCAAGACTGGAAATTGAAGGATCCGAAGAAAATCAATGCCTTGGTTCAACAAAATGTCTTTAATGGTGCCATGATCTTGATCCATGATATTCACCCGAAATCTGTGAAAGCCGTACCGGGAGTCATTAAAACACTCAAAAACGAAGGCTACGAATTCGTGACCGTCGATCAATTATTAGAAGCACGGCAAAAACCGTTGCATCAATACTTTGGGATGAACGATGAACGCCTCGTTGATTAAGAGAAAAAGGAACGCAGCAAATTGTCTCTTGCTGCGTTCCTTTTTAGTTATTGGATCATTCCCTCTTTTTTAGCCCTTCTTTTCTTCATACACATTAGTCACAAAAATTTGAATCAATAGATCAGCGACAGCTTTTGGCGGCATCGTTGAAAAATCTTTGAGCCAGCGTTCGATCAAACCGATAGACCCGCAGACAAAAAAGCTAAGGCACAGTTCCAATTCTTCCTCGGAAGCATCTTGAAAGTATTGGGCAAATCGTTTCAAGGTCTCCGGTTTGATTTCTGACAACAAAAGATTCAGCAAATGGCTGTTGTTCAACAAAATCAAATGGGTGGTACTAGGATTCTCATACAAAATCGTCAATAGTTTTTCCAGCCAAAGATCCAATGACAAATTTTCCTGCTGCAAGTTCGATGCGATCTGCTCAACGAGCTCCCCTTCGATCTCCTCCAACAAAGCGGCTGTGTCCTTATAATATTTATAAAATGTTCCCCGATTGATATCTGCTCGTTCCGCAATCTCTTTGATCGTGATTTTGCGATACTCTTTTTCCAACAATAACTCCTGAAAGGCGCGCCGGATCACTTTTTTCGAGTAGATCGTTCGACGGTTCCCGACAGTCCCTACCATATCGTTTCCCCTTTTCTCTGTACATTTAATCAATATTTGTCTATTTAATGACAAATAAGCAAGCATTGAGGATTGCTCTTACTTTTCTTTCTTAGTATACTAACACCATGTGATTAAATCAACACGTGTTTAAAAAATGGAGGCTTTATTAATGAGTTATGTTGAAGTAAAGAATGAATATAAACGCTATCAGATGGGCGAAACCACTATCACTGCCAACAATGATCTTTCCTTTGCCATTGAAGAAGGCGAATTAGTGGTGATTCTTGGACCTAGTGGTGCCGGAAAATCGACCGTTTTGAATATCTTAGGCGGGATGGACTCGCCAGATGAAGGAGAAATCATTATCGACAATGTCGATATCGCGAAGTTTAACGACAAACAATTAACAGAATACCGCCGTACAGACGTTGGGTTTGTCTTCCAGTTTTATAATTTGGTCCCAAATCTGACAGCAAAAGAAAACATTGAATTGGCTACTGAAGTCTCCCCGAATGCACTCGATCCTGATGAAGTCTTGGCCCAAGTCGGGTTAGAAAACCGCAAAAACAACTTTCCTTCTCAGCTTTCTGGTGGGGAACAGCAGCGGGTATCGATCGCTCGGGCGTTAGCCAAAAACCCGAAACTGCTGCTATGCGATGAACCGACTGGTGCTTTGGACTTTGAAACAGGAAAACAAGTGTTGAAGCTTTTGCAAAACGCTAGCCGGAAAAATGGCAATACGGTGTTGATCATCACCCATAATAGCGCCATTGCCCCGATCGCCGATCGGGTGATCCATATCAACGATGCCACTGCCCGTTCCATTGAAGAGAATCCTCATCCCATCTCGATCGATGAAATCGTTTGGTAGGAGGATCTGATGAAAAATAAGACCTATCTTAAAGCAAGTTTGCGAGAGATTCGCCAATCAAAAGGCCGCTTTATCGCAATCACCTTGATCATTTTTTTAGGAACGTTTCTCTTTGTCGGTGTCAAAGCAACCGGCCCGATCCTGAACCATTCCGCGAGTGAATATGTCAACGGCCAGCAATTAGCAGATCTGCAAGTCACTTCAACACTGGGATTGACAGAGGAAGACATTGATGCCGCGGAAAAAAGCGGTGCTCACACAGAAGCCGCCTATCAATTTTATTACGCTGCCAATTCAGATGAAGTCGTGCAAGTGACCTCCTATGACCCCTCACAGGAACTCAACCAGTTACTGGTGAAGGACGGCCGACTGCCAGAAAAAGCCGATGAAATCGTGCTGGACACCGAAGCAAAAAATTATGGCTGGCAAATAGGTGATACTTTTACGATCGATGATGCCGATAATCTGTCGGACAAAGAGTATACGATCGTTGGGTTTGCCACTTCTCCCATTTATATCAGTGCTGCCGAACGGGGCTATGCAAATGTCGGCAGCGGTGTCGTGACGTACTTTGCTTATGTACCGGAAGAACAGTTCACGATGGAGGTCAAATCGATCCTCTATCTCGCCTTTGATGATGTCGCCGGGCTTGAAACATACTCCGATACGTACACCGACAAGATGGCAGCCCATCAAGAAACGATTGAGGAACTGTTTGCGGACCGTCCTAAGGAACGCTTAGCAGAAATTCAACAAGACGCTTTTGATGAATTAGCCCCTGCAGAAAAAGAAGTCCGCGATGGACAAAAACAGTTAGCTGATGGACAAGCCCAACTGGATCAGGCCAAAGCGGAACTAGAACAACAGCAAGCCGCCTTGGCACAGCTGCCGCCCGTACAACAAGCAGCCCTCGAAGGCCAATTGGCGGCTGGAGAAGCAGAATTGACACAGCAGCAAGACCAATTAGATGAACAGCAACAAGAACTAACCGATGCCCAACAAACACTGGCAGAAAAACGGGCAGAGATCGAAGACTTGGCAGAGCCGACGTATCTTTACAACCAACGCAAAGACAATCCCGGTTTCCAAGAATATGGTGGGCTGTCTGATCGTATCGCAGCGATCGCCAATGTGTTTCCTGTCTTCTTCTTCTTTATCGCTGCGTTGATCACCTTTACGACACTGACGCGGATGGTAGAAGAAAACCGCAAAGAGATCGGTACCTTAAAAGCGATGGGCTATGGCAAAGTCGAGATCTCCCTTAAATATTTGATTTATGCCCTCCTTTCTTCGGCCATTGGCATTATTAGTGGTGCCGTATTAGGAACCGAACTGTTGCCGCGTTTGATCTATTTCCTATCCAGCGAACGGTATCTTTTAGACGGGATTCGCGTCTATTATGTCTGGTCGCCAATTATTTTGGCCGCAATCGCCTTTTTACTGGCGACGCTTGGTGCCTGTCTGTTTGTTCTGATCAAAGAATTGCGGGAAAAACCTGCCCAGCTGCTGCAAGTTCGCGCACCAAAGCCCGGGAAACGGATTTTATTAGAAGCAATTACCCCCTTATGGTCCCGTTTAAGCTTCAATCAAAAAGTCAGCTTCCGTAACATCTTCCGCTACAAATCGCGAATGATCATGGCAATCATTGGCATCGCCGGTTGTACGGGACTGATGGTGGCAGGCGTTGGGTTGAAAGATTCTCTAAGTGCCGTGACTGCAAAACAATTTGGGCCCATTACGGATTATCAAGCCGTCGTGACCTTAAATGATGCGAAGGAAGAAACCGTTGCTGCCGCTGAAACGGTTTTAACAGACGAGCCTCTTGTGACCCATTCGATGCTAGTCTACAATGAAACGATCGAGATTCGACCGACTAACCAAGGAAAACAAAGTCTGACCTTGATGGTTCCGGCAGATCAGGATGCTTTTGCAGACTATGTCCATTTGAAAACGACGGCAGGACAGAAGCTGTCATTAACAGAGGGTGCCGTGCTGACTATGAAGTACGCAGAATTATATGATTTGCACGTTGGCGATACATTGACCTTCTATACCAGCGATCAAGAAGCCTATGAAGTACCTATTAGTGGCATCGCAGAAAATTATTTAGGCAATTCTCTTTATCTGTCGCCGACCGTTTATGAAGAAATCACCAATAGTACCTTTGAACCAAATGCGTTCTTAGTCAAAAGCAAGACGATGACGAAAAAACAAGAGGAAGCTTTATCAACAGCCTTGTTAGATACCGACAAAGTCAAAAACACGACGTTCCTTTCCACTCAGATCAAAATGCAGGATGATTCGATGGGTAACTTGAACGCCATTGTCTTGATCTTAGTTGTATTATCAGGGGCATTAGCCTTTGTCGTCTTGTATAACTTGACCAACATCAATGTTTCCGAGCGGATTCGCGAGCTTTCTACTATCAAAGTATTAGGGTTTTACAATAAGGAAGTGACTATGTACATCGTACGAGAAAATATCGTCTTTACGTTATTTGGGATTCTCGCAGGTTACGTGGTAGGTTACTTCTTGACTGACTTTATTTTGATCCAAGCTTCGATGGAGAACATGGTCTTTCCATTAGTGATCAATTGGCCGGCTTATGCTTTGGCCGGTGGCATGACGATTCTCTTTACGATCATCGTGATGTACGTCACCCATGTGAAACTGACTCATGTCAATATGATCGATGCGTTGAAATCAAACGAATAAGTTACTGCTAAAGCGATTTGCTGATCATCCAGCAGCGATTTTAGAGAAAAGGGTGCCGATCTCAGCCATTTTGGCAAGATCGGCACCCTTTTTTAGAACCAAACGCCCCCTCTGTCCGCTTTTGAACAGAGGGGGCGTTGGTTTTCACGTGAAACATTTTATGATTTTACGGAGTAGTTTGGTGCTTCTTTCGTGATTTGAACATCGTGGGGATGTGATTCTTTTAGTCCGTTGCCGCTCATTTGGATGAATTGTGCTTCATCACGTAATTGCTGCAGATTGCCGGCACCGACATAACCCATCCCTGATTTCAACCCGCCGATCATTTGGAAGATGATATCAGAAACGCTGCCTTTATAAGCGACACGTCCTTCAATGCCTTCTGGAACCAATTTGTTGGCTTCATTTACGCCCCCTTGGAAGTAACGGTCGCTGGAGCCTTTTTCCATTGCCCCCAATGAACCCATTCCGCGGTACGTTTTGAAGCGACGGCCTTGATAGATTTCAAATTCACCTGGTGATTCGTCAGTTCCTGCCAACATGCTACCGAGCATTACAGCATGTCCGCCAGCTGCTAAAGCTTTGACGATATCGCCAGAGTACTTGATCCCACCATCGGCAATGATTGCTTTGCCATATTGACGTGCCACAGAGGCTGCATCATAGATCGCGGTCAATTGAGGAACTCCGACACCGGCTACCACCCGAGTAGTACAGATCGATCCTGGACCGATCCCGACTTTTACGACATCGACACCAGCATCATACAATGCTTTCGTGCCTTCTGCAGTGGCAACATTTCCAGCAATCAATGTCGCTTCTGGGAAATGCGCGCGAATTTCAGAGATTTTGCGTAAAACACCCGCACTGTGTCCATGGGCAGTATCAATGACGATCGCGTCCACGCCTGCATCCAATAATGCTTGTGCACGTTCAAAGGTATCGCTGGTAACGCCGACTGCTGCTGCCACTAATAGGCGTCCATGCGTGTCTTTGGCTGCATTCGGGAATTCGATCACTTTTTCAATATCTTTGATGGTGATCAACCCGCTTAAGATCCCTGCTTCATCAACGATCGGTAATTTTTCGATCTTGTGTTGTTGTAAGATTTTTTCCGCGTCTTTCAACGAAGTACCGACAGGTGCTGTGATCAATTGGTCTTTGGTCATCACATCATTGATCGGCATCGTATAATCCGTGACAAAACGCATGTCGCGGTTCGTGATGATACCGACTAATTTGCGGTTCTCCATCGTTTCTACGATCGGTACCCCACTGATGCGGTACTTGCTCATCAAATGTTCTGCATCAGCAACTAAGTGGCTTGGTGTTAAGAAAAACGGATCGATGATCACGCCGCTTTCAGAACGTTTTACTTTGCGCACTTCATCTGCTTGCGCGGCGATACTCATGTTTTTGTGAATCACGCCAAGTCCGCCTTGACGCGCCATTGAGATCGCCATTTTACTATCAGTTACGGTATCCATACTGGCACTTATGATTGGAATATTTAGTGTAATATTCGGGGCAAGCTGCACTTTCATATCCACGTCATTTGGCAAGACGTGACTTTCTGCCGGAATCAATAAGACATCATCAAACGTTAACCCTTTTTTTACAAATTTGGTTTCCCAGTTGGACATTTTTGTAACCACTCCTTAAAGTTTTTAGGTATTTTAAAAAAAATAGCAAAGATTTTTTCATAAGTCAACCATTCGGAAAGCTTTCTTAATAATCCTCTTCAAACCTTTGGTCAAATTTCATAATTCGCCATTTTTTCTAAAAAAACACGCTGATCGTGCGGTCTTTTTTAACAAAAGAAGGCGCACGATCAACGTGTAGCCATCAGCCTCTAGGAACAGACAGACTGCTGATGATATTGTATTTGCGTTTCAAGTAGTACTTCGCTGCTAATGCCACTGCCCCGATCAAGGCTTCGATCACAGGGTCCACTTGTGGATTCAATGGTGGTTGGATCATCGCAGAAAGCGAGATCACAACGATCCATAGCATGAAGGCTGCGACTAAAATCAAAATGATCTTCCACATCTTCGGCCGTTTGCTCTTATCAGCACCCGGGCGTTCATATTGATACATGTATTTGTACATCAAGTAGAAGACCCAACCAGCAAGCATCGCCATCAAGAAGAGGGTCAATAAGCCATAAGGTTGTGCTTGTCCTCTAGTAAAGATTCCCATAACCCCTAGCATCAACCCAAAAATCCCTAAAATCAGCAAGGTGTTATCCAACCACATCAAGAAGGGGCCGGATTCTTTTTGCTCAACGGGTTTGTTGATGATGGCTTCGGTACGTTCAGACACTGTACCAAATAATTGGCGGGCCGTTTTGCCGCCTTTTTGTTCTTTGACTAAGACCGGCAGCATCTCATGCAAGGCAATCGTTTTTTCTTCTTCAGAAAGGTTGGCTGCCTCTAGCGATTTTTTTAAATCAAATATATATTGTTGGTTTCGTTTTGTTAATTGTTGTTCTAATTCACGATTTTCGGAAACATAATTTCGCAGAGTTTCTGGTTCCATGAATTGATTCTCCCTTCTGCGTTTTCTTCACAATGGACATTTTACCACAAATTCACTGGGAAGAAAGCCCTTTATACGTTAAAACGGAACAACATCACGTCGCCATCTTGCACGACATAATCTTTTCCTTCCAAACGTACCCGACCGGCTTCTTTGGCCGCTTGCATCGTGCCGTATTGGTTCAGATCTTCAAAGGAAACAGTTTCCGCACGAATAAAGCCGCGCTCAAAGTCCGTATGGATGATCCCCGCTGCTTGCGGTGCTTTGATGCCTTTGCGGAACGTCCACGCACGCACTTCTTGTTCACCAGCGGTAAAGTACGTTGCTAGACCCAGCAAATCATAGGCGGCACGAATCAATTGATCCAACCCTGATTCTTCAATTCCTAATGCTTCTAAAAACTCTGCTTTGTCTTCTTCTTCCAGCTCAGCGATCTCTTCTTCGGCACGAGCACTGATGACGATCACTTCCGCATTTTCGCTCGCTGCAAATTCCTTCACTTTGTTGACATAGTCATTGGTTTCATAGTCTGCCACGTCTTCTTCTGCTACGTTGGCAACGTATAAGACTGGTTTGGTCGTTAGTAAAAACAAACTTTTGACGATGCGCTGTTCTTCATCTGTAAATTCGATCGAACGAGCAGAGATCCCTTCTTCTAGGACCGGTTTGATTTTATCAAGAACGGCCAATTCCGCAACCGCATCTTTGTCTTTGGTTTTGGCAATTTTTGCGACCCGAGTATAGCGCTTGTTGACGGATTCTAAATCTGCTAAAACCAACTCCAAGTTGATGGTGTCGATATCAGCTAATGGGTCCACGCGGCCTTCCACGTGGGTGATGTTGTCGTCGTCGAAACAACGAACGACATGACAGATCGCATCCACTTGGCGGATATGGCTCAAAAATTGGTTCCCTAATCCTTCCCCTTTGCTGGCACCGCGGACGATTCCGGCAATATCCGTAAATTCAAAGGTGGTTGGGACCGTCTTTTTCGGACGGACTAATTCTGTTAAACGCTGTAAGCGCCAATCTGGCACTTCCACCATTCCTACATTCGGATCGATCGTCGCAAACGGGTAGTTTGCGGCTTCTGCTCCTGCTTTGGTTATTGCATTAAATAAAGTAGATTTGCCCACATTTGGCAATCCAACGATTCCGGCAGTTAACGCCATGCTTCACTTCACTCTTTCTCTTTTTTTTCTAGGATTTTCTTCATCTTTTTATCAAATTCTCGGCGCGTCATCATGACGATGTGGCCGCAATTCGTACACTTTATTTTGATGTCTGCCCCCATGCGGATGATTTCCCAACGATTGGCTTTGCAGGCATGCGGTTTTTTCATTTCGACAATATCCCCAAGATCATACATCTTTATCACCTCAAGCTTCATCAAATTGAATGTTCAATAAATCTAAAATACGGGTTAAATCTTTTTGTGACAGGTATTCGATCTCGATTTTTCCTTTGCCTTCTTTTTCGCGGATCTCGACATTCGTGCCGAATTTATCCATCAACCGTTCTTCGCTTTCTCGTAAATAGTACGGTTTTTCCCGAATCAGACGCGGCACTTTTTTCTTTTCGTTTTTCGTGTCGTTCATCTCAGCGACCATTTGTTCTAATTGGCGGACTGTCAGATTTTCTTTGACACAACGATTGGCTAATTTTAAGATCTGTTCTTTGTTTTTCAAGCCTAATAATGTCCGGGCTTGCCCCATAGACAAACGGTCATCTTGAACCATTTCTTTGACGAGTTTCGGCAAGGACAGTAACCGCAAATAATTGGCGATATACGGGCGGCTTTTCCCTAAACGTTCAGCGACTTGTGCTTGGGTCAATTTCAAGTTCTTCATCAGCATGTCATAGGCTTCTGCTTCTTCTAAAGGATTTAAATCTTCCCGCTGCAAGTTTTCTAAAACGGCGACTTGCATCATCGCTTCTTCATCAAAATTGCGGATGATGGCTGGGATCGTTTCCTTGCCAGCTAATTTGGACGCTCGAAACCGGCGTTCACCAGCAATGATCTCATAGCCTTTGACGGATGATTGCCGCACGATGATCGGTTGAAAGACCCCCGAATGCTGGATCGAATTGGCCAGTTCTTGTAATGAAAGCTCATCAAAGGTTTTTCGCGGTTGATAAGGGTTGGGTCTTAATTCGTTTAAAGGCAGTTCAACGACTTTTTCTGTCTTGATATCGACTTCTTCTAACCCTTGCAGGTCTTGAAACAACGCATCGATCCCACGCCCTAATCCTTTCCCTTTATTCTTCACGGGCTAACACTTCCTTTGCTAACGTCTGATAGACTTCGGCTCCTTTTGAGCGTGGATCATAATCAATGATCGACAATCCATGACTAGGTGCTTCAGACAACCGGATATTCCGCGGAATAATGGTTTCATATACTTTTTCTTGGAAATAGCGGCGGACTTCTTCCACGACTTCCGCGCCTAAGTTCGTGCGAGCATCATACATCGTCAGTAAGACCCCTTCGATCTCTAACTCAGGGTTAAAATGTTTTTGTACTAAACGCACGGTATTCAATAGTTGGCTCAGCCCTTCTAATGCATAGTACTCACATTGGACTGGGATCAAAATCGAATCACTGGCGGTAAAGGCATTGATCGTCAAATGACCTAAAGATGGCGGGCAATCGATAAAGATATAATCGTATTGTTCTTTGATTTCATTCAAAGCCGATTTCAATCGAGATTCCCGTGCCATCATGGAGGTCAATTCAATTTCCGCACCAGCTAATTGGATCGTCGCTGGAACGATATCCAAGTTTTCTCGGCTGCTAGGTAAAATCGCTTCAACGATCGGTGTTTCATTGACTAATACATCATAGATGTCTTGTTCCACATCTGGTTTGCGAATGCCGACACCGCTTGTGGCGTTGCCTTGGGCATCAATATCTACGAGTAACACTTTTTTGCCGACAAATGCTAAGGACGCACCTAGGTTCACCGTTGTGGTGGTTTTGCCTACGCCGCCTTTTTGGTTTGCAACAGAAATAATACGGGCCATTGATTTTCCTCCTATTTAATTGGTTGTTTCGCTGGCATTCCCGGTTTGCGGGGGTATTTCTTTGGCGTTTCTTTTTTCTTTTGAATGATCAAAAGATGGCGTTCATCGCCGCTGACCGGTAAGGTAAAGCTTTTTTCTTCAATAAATTTGCCGCCTAAGAGTGAGATCGCTGGTTTGGCTTCAACCAGTTCTTCCTCGCTTTTGGCAGCTTTGAGCGCATAAAAATAGCCTGCTTTTTTCACCAATGGCACACAGAGTTCCGTTAACACATTCAAACGGGCAACCGCTCGAGCGGTCACATAATCGAATTGCCCACGAAATTGCGGGTTTTGACCAAATGTTTCTGCACGGTCATGGTACAAGTGGACATTTTCCAATTGTAGATCCGTCACAAGAGTTTGTAAAAAGGTGATGCGCTTATTTAAAGAGTCGACGATCGTCACTTCTAATTCAGGAAACACGATTTTTAGTGGAATACTTGGAAAGCCAGCACCTGAACCGACATCGCACAAATGACTTTGCGGGTCAAAGGCGGTTTCAAAAGCTAAGGAAACAGAATCGTAGAAATGCTTTAAATACACTTCTGATTTTTCCGTGATTGCGGTTAGATTCATCTTCTGATTCCATTCGACTAAACGCTCGAAATAGACAGCGAATTTTTCCATTTGTTCTTCGGTTAAAACGATCCCGTTTTTGCGTAATTCTTCATGAAATTCTTCAGGTAGCATAACGAATCCTTTCTATTTTGTGAAACAGAAAAATGTTTCACAGACTAGTTCCTACTTTAACGCAAAAAGCAGTGCGATGCAATAGCCAGAGATTGCTTTCTAGGAGAATTTACTATTTTTTAACTGGGGCTTTAAGGTTGGTTTAAGGCATAGAAATTATACTCATTTCAATCCAAAAAACTTTTTTCATTTTTCCTTGACCAGCAAGGCTGCCAACCCTGCTGGTCAGCTTTTTTCTCAAAGAAACAAGCATTGATCTCAGGATCAATGCTTGTTTTTGTTTCATATGAAACTTTTTTATTTCACGCGAGGTTCGTTGTATTCTTCGATACGATCAGACGCGCGGGAAGCCGCATGTTTGGCTTTGTTGGTTTGACGTGAAGCAAAGTCGCCGGTTTTAGAAGCCGCTGACGTTACTTTGTCTTGAACCGTTTCTTGTTCCTCTTCGTATTCAGCGATTGTTTTCACATCCACAACGTTGATGTTGACTTCGATCACTTCTAATTGGGTCATTGTCGTTACTTCTTTTTGAATGACTTCTTTGACTTGTTCAGCGATTTCTGGGATATTGCGGTCGTATTCAACCACGATATCTAAATCAACGGCTACTTGTTTTTTCCCAACTTCAGTATTGATACCGGCAGTCACATTGTCTGTATTAACTAATTTTTCAGCAATATTAGAGAAGAAACCACCATCGACCGTCAACAGACCATCTACATTTTCTAATGCAATTCCGATAATTTTTTGGATCACTTTGTCATCATAGGTCAATGAACCATGAACGGGTGCATCCCCGGTTGGTCCTTCAAAATCGTTGTGGCCAGGTTTTGGCGGTGCTGGATGATGTCCGGCTGGATCTGGATTTCCTGGTGCTGGATGATCCCCTGGTTTTGGTCCATTTTGTTGTCCTGCTACTGCTTTTTCAGCATTTGGTACCACTGGATCAGGTGATTCAGTCATTGGAATCGCATTTTCATTGGCTTGATGATTGGTGTTGGGAACCACTGGATCTGGATGTGCACTGACATTTTTTTCATTGTTTAATTCGTTTTTATCGTTATTCATTAAAAATTCCTCCTATAAAATACGTTATTGTTGGTTAAAAAATTCGTCGATGATACCGGTACGTTGGAGATACAATCCTAGCGCAAAACCCAAACCTGTTAGGAGTAGAATCAGCAATGTTTTGAAAAAACCGATCGTTACAAACAACACAGCCAGAACAAGGCCGATTGCTCCAAAAATCAATGGGATTTTGTATTGTTGTAGTTCGTTCATCATAGCCCTCCTATTCTACTCGCGGGTTTTCCGGAGTCTCATTTTGTTCAAAATTCGCGTAATTGACTTCGACTTTGACTTTTTCACTTGAGCCAAGCACTCGTTGGACATCTTGTTGGATTTCCGCCATTAAGTTTTCGGTTTTGCCAACTAAGGCAGACGTCCGTTTCAAGCGGCCTTTGATTTTGATTAAAATTCGATTTTTGGTCGCCTTGACATGAACTTTTGGTCCTTCAACAAATTCTTTTTCATTTACTTTCGTACGTACAAGTCCTTCGATCGCTTTCTTATCGATCGTCAATACGCCCTTATCCTCTTTCAAAACAAAGGTTGTTTTGGTTTTTGGATAAAACAGCACGACTAAGATCACGATCAAGAATACGGCGATTAAAACAACGGCTACCCAAAACATATATTGACGCATAAACAAGTTGTCAAAGAAATACGTGACGACATTGCCTCTGCTGTCCAAACCAAATGGCAGCTGCATGTAAGGATTACTCATTAAAACGATTGGTAATAAGACAGTGATAAAGATCAACGAAACGATGATTGATACGATTTTCCACCCTTTACTCATAGGACACCTCCTCCTTTTTCTCCGATTTTTTGATAAGCTTACAAGTTGATGGCTTCTCCGCCGGTAACACCATAAATCTGTGCTGTCACATAGCTAGCTTTATTGGAAGCTAAAAAGACATAGACGGGTGCCAGCTCAGCTGGTTGTCCTGCCCGCTCCAGTAATGCTTGCTGACCAAATTCAGGCAGCTTGTCTTGCGGTTGGCCATGATCTAACTGTAATGGTGTCCAGATTGGTCCTGGGGCTACCCCATTGACCCGAATCCCTTTTTCAGCAAATTGTTTCGCCAAGCTGACTGTAAAACTGGCGATCGCCGATTTGGTTGCCGCATAATCCATTAAATGGGCGCTTGGACTAAAGGCTTGGACAGAAGTCGTTGTCACGATCGCTCCCCCAGCCGGTAAGTGTGGCTCAGCTGCTTTCACTAATGCAAACATTGAGATAATGTTTACCATAAAGGTGTCTTTCACTTGTTCAATCGGTAATTCTGCAATCGATGGCCGCGTGATTTGCTGTGCTGCGTTCAATACTAATGTATCTAACCCACCTAATGCTGCTACCGCTTTGTCAACGATCTCTTGTGGTGCCGCTTCGTCTCGCAGGTCATAGGGTAGCAAAATCACTTTGCGTCCGGCTTCTTTGATGTACCCTGCAACTTCTTCGGCATCTTCTTCTTCTCCTGGGAAAAAGTGCAGGGCAATGTCTGCTCCTTCACGAGCGAAGGCAATCGCTGCTGCTCGTCCGATCCCAGAATCCCCACCGGTAATCAGTACCCGCCGGTTTTCTAACTGCTGACTTCCCTCATAAGAGTCTTCACCACAATCAGGTTTTGGTCGCATTTCTTCTTGTAAAGCAGGCGTATCTTGTTCCTGTTTGCTGTATTTACCCGTGTGATAAAGTTCCCGTGGATCAGTCAAAATAGGTTCACTCATTCTTACGTCCTCCTTTTCTCTATAATAAAATTCTAAACCATTCATTTTTTTTTGGGAAATATAACGCTTTGTTAACAAAAATAAATCCTCGTTTATTAGAAAATGAAAAAAGAAAGTGCCCTCATTTTTGACCAGAAAGCAAATGATTTCACTTTTTTATAGAAGGGGGTAAACTAATAAGTAATATCTGGTGGTGCCTGTAAAAAGGAACCCCTAGGAAAATGACTTTGGATCAAGAAAAAGGAGGAACCAAACAATGCCTTGGAATGTCCGTGATTATCCTGCGTCAATGAAGAATCTAGACCCCTTAGTTCGTAAAAAAGCGATCGATATCGCCAATGCCCTGCTAGCCGATGGCTATTCCGACGATCGGGCGATCCCGATCGCCACGAGTCAAGCAGAAAAATGGTATGACAATGCAGATGAAGAGGAGAAGAAAGCTTTTCAGAAAGAGAAAAATCCGCAAAAAGATGATGCCCATCAAACCAATAAAAATGCGAAAAAATTAATGGATGCGGATGTTGAAGTTGTGTATGAAGAGGACCAATGGCAAGTCCGTTCCAAAGGAGCAAAACGTGCCAGTGATCATTTCGACAATAAAGCAGAGGCCATCGCCCGTGCCAAAGAAATTGCCGAAAATAAAGAATCCGTGGTGAACGTTTATAAAAAAGACGGCGACCATCAAAAGGATATTGATTTAGGAGAATAAAATTGGCCGCAGAAAAGTGGAAGGAGGTCTTACGTTTGTCGTTTTAACGGCGCGAAACGTTACCTTCTCTTTCGCTTTTTTGTTTCCTTTTACAGCTAGGTTTGGTTAAAACTAAAGCAACCGCTTCTTTAACGTTTCTTTTAAAAAACAACGTTTCATTGTCAGAAACCTAAAAAACGAAGACCTTTTGAATGAACCATTACGTTTAAAATTTCTCGACATCCTAAAAAATAAGCCTATGAAATGCTGCTCTAGCAACAACTGTAAACCATCCGTTGCCGTTGCAAATTAGCTTGTGCTTTCTTTAACTAGCCAAACCTTGTATACTTAAACTATCAAAAGTACAAGGAGTGGTATTTGTGAAAAAATTATTTTTTGTGCCGTTTATTTTTATTTGTTTCTTCTTTGCTCTCCCAGCTGCCGCCCAAACAGTGGAAGAACCTGAACTCGTTTACGACTTAGCATCAGATAGTCCCTATGAGCAGCTGATCACCATAGATGAAGAAGGCAACGAGTTGATTTTGACCATTGAAAAATTGCCGTCATTCCGGGCAAATCTGGCAGCAGGAACGTATCGCGTGTCAAAAACATCCACCGGTAATTGGACCGCTAGTTACAATGTCACGGTCAATAGCCGCAATCAATTTACAGGCACTTCGAATTTAAGTTTAGTTGCTCACAGAGGAAGTATCACTTCTAGTTCATTAACTCACACGTCCACTAAAGCCACCTGTACGTTTAAGCAAAAAGCAGGTATAATCACTACCAATGGGAGTGTCGTAACCACGATCTCAAATGGGAAGCTAGTTGTTAAATAGCAGATAGGAGCATACATTGGCTTTAGCAGAACAATTAAAAAGCTGTCGCGAGTCTTCCGGCTTGTCGCAAACAGCAGTCGCAGAAAAATTACAGATTTCACGCCAGTCGATTTCAAAATGGGAAAACGGGCGCGGCTATCCAGATATTGAGAATTTGATTTTGTTGAGCGATCTCTATCAAGTCTCGATTGATGAGCTTTTACGTGAGAACGAAGCCTTAAAAGAGCGGATCGAAACCAACAATCAAGAAATCAACGACAAGAAAGAAAAATTGTCGTTACTCCAAAGAACGATGGCAGCAGATAAAGATGAAAGTCTGCTCTTGCTACTGTTAGCTGGAATCGGCTCCTTTCTTTTTCCTTTAGGACTGATCTTAGATGGCTTTGTTTTATGGCGTAACAAAAAAGCCAATAATTTTTATGTATTGATCTATATCGTCTGTGCCTTCTCGATTTTCTTGAATTTGTACGATGGCTATGTCCATCTCAGCAACATCATGAATTGGGGAACCACTACGATTGAAAAAGTGGAATAACTTTATTATTAAGAAAAAAAGCCCGCTGCGAATTGTTTTCGCAGCGGGCTTTTGACACTCTATTTACCATTTATAAATTGGTTTTTCAAAGAATATTAACCGTCTTTAGTTAACCTTGGCAATCTTCCCTTGTTCGATATACACCATCAAAATACTGATATCAGCTGGGTTTACTCCGCTGATACGGCTCGCTTGGGCGATGGTTTCGGGTTGGATTTTTTGCAGTTTTTGTTTGGCTTCTGTTGCCAAGCCATTGATAGCGGCATAGTCGATGTTTTCAGGAATGCGTTTGGCTTCCATCCGTTTGAGTTTCTCCACTTTTTCGAGGGCTTTTTTGATATAGCCTTCGTATTTGATTTGGATCTCGACTTGTTCGATCTCTTTTGGCTTCAATGCTTCATTGGCTTCGATAAATTGTAGCATTTCGGCATACGTCACTTCAGGCCGGCGCAAGAATTCATTTGCTAAAACGCCATCTTTCAAGGTGGCCGTCCCTTTGGCAGTCAAATATGCTTGTACTTCTGGCGTTGGTTTGATGCGGATTTTAGACAAGCGTTTGATTTCTGCTTCAACAGCTTCTTTTTTCGCTACATATGCTTCGTATTGCGCTTCTGGGACGAGCCCAATTTGATGTCCCACTTCGGTCAAACGCAGATCGGCATTATCATGACGCAGCAATAAGCGGTATTCGGCACGAGAGGTCAATAAACGGTATGGTTCATTGGTTCCTTTGGTCACCAAATCATCGATCATCACACCAATATAACCGTCGCTGCGTTTCATAATGAAAGGTTCTTTGCCTTGAATTTTCAAAGCGGCATTGATGCCGGCAATCAAGCCTTGACCGGCCGCTTCTTCATAGCCGCTGGTTCCGTTGGTTTGTCCTGCCGTAAAGAGGTTTTCGATGACTTTGGTTTCTAATGTTGGACGCAATTGATGAGGTACCACGACATCATATTCAATGGCGTAGCCCGTCCGCATCATTTCCGCTTTTTCTAAACCTGCGATGGAATGCAGCATTTGGACTTGGACGTCTTCTGGCATAGAAGTAGAAAGCCCTTGAACATACACTTCTTCGGTGTTCAATCCTTCTGGCTCCAAGAATAGTTGGTGACGAGATTTGTCTGCAAAACGCACGATTTTGTCTTCGATGGATGGACAATAACGGGCACCTACCCCTTCGACGATCCCTGTAAACATCGGCGCCCGATGTAAATTCTGGTTGATGATTTGGTGCGTCCCTTCGTTCGTATAGGTCAACCAGCAAGGTTCTTGGTTTTGATTGTAGGCTTCATCGGGTGTGCTGTAACTAAAGTGATTCGGTTGTTCATCGCCAGGCTGGATCTCCGTTACCTCATAGTTGATGGTGCTGGATTTGACCCGCGGTGGTGTACCGGTTTTAAAACGAGCGATCTCTAGACCAAGCTCTTTCAAATGATCGGCTAATCCAATCGATGGCTGGGAGTTGTTTGGACCAGAAGAATACTTCAACTCTCCAATGATGATCTCCCCTCGCAACGCTGTTCCTGCAGTGATCACTACAGCTTGGGCTTGGTAACGAGCGCCTGTAGATGTCACGACGCCACGGCACTCGCCTTCTTCAACGATCAGCTTTTCAACGATCCCTTGGCGCAGTGTTAGATTGGCTTCTTTTTCGATCGTTCGTTTCATTTCAGCCGCATAGGCATGTTTATCGGCTTGCGCCCGCAAAGCCCGCACTGCGGGACCTTTTCCTGTATTGAGCATCCGCATTTGGATGTAGGTTTTATCGATATTTTTGCCCATTTCTCCGCCTAAAGCATCGATTTCGCGCACCACGACGCCTTTTGCTGGTCCGCCGACGGAGGGATTACAAGGCATGAATGCGACCATGTCTAAGTTGATGGTCAGTAAAAGGGTTTTTGCCCCCATTCGGCTGGCTGCTAAGGCAGCTTCTGATCCGGCATGGCCGGCACCAACAACGATCACGTCATAACTTTCTGCTTGATATTCTTGCATGGTGTTCTCCTTTTTACGCCAGTGGCGCATTCTTTATTTTCCTAAACAAAACTGACTAAATAATTGGGTGATCAACTCATCTTGGACACTGTCGCCGACAACTTCTCCTAGATAGTCCCAGCAGCGTGTCATATCGATTTGAACCAAGTCGACAGGCATTCCTGCTTCGATCCCTTGGATGACCTCAGACAACGACTGAACGGCATTTTCTAATAAGGCAATGTGGCGGGTGTTAGAAAGATAGGAAGCATCCTTGTCGGTGGTTTTCCCCCCAAAGAATAGATCGGCAATGGCTTGTTCCAGTTGATCCAAGCCTTCGTTGGTCAATACAGAGACAGAAAAAATCGGTTCATCTGCTGCGTACTGCGCTAATTCAGCGGGCGCTAGTTTTGGCTCAAGGTCGGTCTTATTCAATAAGATGATCCGACGGCTGCCAGCAGTCAGCTCCAGCAATTGTTTGTCTTCCTGGGTCAATCCTTCGCTTTGGTTGAGAACCAGCAAAATCAACTCCGCTTCTGCCAGTGCTTTGCGGCTGCGTTCGACCCCAATTTTCTCAACGACATCTTCCGTTTCGCGGATACCAGCCGTATCGATCAGTTTCAACGGTACCCCGCGAACATTGACATACTCTTCAATGACATCTCGAGTCGTACCAGCAATGTCTGTTACGATAGCTTTTTCTTCCCTTAATAAATGGTTCAATAAGCTGGATTTACCGACATTCGGCCGACCGATGATCGCAGTACTCAGACCTTCTCGCAAAATTTTTCCTTGTTGGGCAGTTGCTAATAAGGCTTGGATCTGCCCTTTGACCATCGTGGCCTTTTCTAACAATAAGCGGGTCGTCAATTCTTCCACATCATCGTATTCAGGGTAATCGATATTCACTTCAACTTGCGCCAACGTCTCTAAGATCTCTTGGCGTAAGGTCCGAATCAAGTGGGAAAGATTGCCATCCAGCTGATTGACAGCGAGATTCATCGCCTTATCGGTCTTAGCACGAATCAGGTCCATCACCGCCTCGGCTTGAGAAAGATCAACCCGTCCATTTAAAAAGGCCCGCTTCGTGAATTCTCCCGGCTCAGCCAAACGAGCGCCTTGTCGTAAAACCAATTGCAAGAGTTGATTGACGACAACGATCCCGCCGTGACAGTTGATCTCAATGACATCTTCTCGGGTAAAGGTCCGCGGTTTTTTCATCACTGAAAGCATCACTTCATCCATCAAACGGTTTTCTTCTGGGTCCACGATATGACCATAATGAATCGTATGACTAGGGACTTGGGCGAGGGTTTTAGTGCCTGCTTGAAAAATCCGATCCGCAATTGCGATTGCTTCTTCCCCGCTTAATCGTACAATACTGATGGCCCCTTCGCCTGGCGGGGTGGAAATTGCGGCAATCGTATCAAATTCTTGCGTAATATTCGCCATGTTGCATGCTCCTCCTATTTTTTCACATAAAAAAAGTGCCCACTCCACCCGTCAAATTGATTGAAAATCAATAAAAACGAGTAGACTTAGCACTTTGACTGCTTGTCAATTAAATTCTGGAAATAGATTAGCACATTTTTGCGCGAGTCGCAAGCTTCCTTCAAAAACTTTTAAATTTTGCATCTGTCCGCAAAAACCTTTAAAATAAAAGCAAAGAATAAGAAAAGAGGGATCTATTATGGAAACCATCAAATCATCAAACAGTGCTGCCCGCATTAAAGAAATCATTTTATCGACAGGAAACGTGAATCGGCCTTATGTCGTGCGGGATATCGTCTTTGCGGCAGACAAAATCGAAGTAGATCTATTTGATACATCTGTGAATTTGAACGATCTTTTGGCAGATGTGACCTATCGCTTAAAAGAAACAGCTCACAGCTACGGTGCGAATGCAGTGATCAACTGTCATTTCGAACACGACCGCATCGTCGAAGGCGACAAAACCTACCTTGAGATCTTTGCCTATGGTACGGTGGTTCAATTTACTCAATCAACCATTGGCGGCTAATTGCCCCTTTGAACAACGAAATACAAAAAAGAGTCCGCGGCATACGGACTCTTTTTTGATACCAAAGGCTGACCTACGTAACGTATGTTGACTTTGATAAGAATGATTTCTAGTCAAGGATACTTGGTTTTAAATTTGTTGTCAATCGCTTTTTCCCATCAAAAAAGGGAAAGGCTTGTCAGACCGCCTTTCCCTTTTTTCATTAAATTCGTTTGTCCGCAGGTTCCACTACTAAGTAGCGATACGGTTCATCCCCTTCAGAATGAGTTTGAACATACGCATCTTTACTCAATACGGAATGGATCTGTTTTCTTTCAAACGCCGGCATCGGCTCTAAAAAGACCGGGCGGCCTGTTCGTTTGACTTTTTCAGCAGTACGGCTGGCCAAACGTTCTAAGATCGCTTGACGTTTTTCACGGTAATCCCCGACATTCACAACGATCGACAATTTGTTTTTCGCGATGCGATGAATATAAACTTGCGCCAAATATTGCAGTGCATTCAAGGTTTTGCCGTGCTTCCCAATCAAAATGCCTTGTTTTTGCGTTTCTAATTGAAAGACGATCACGCCGTCTTGACGAGCGGTTTTTACTAAGGCAGGTGCATTCAATGCTTTTGAAATATTTGTCAGATAGAGTCCCAACTGAGCCAGTGCTTCCTCATCTGAAAGATCCGTCAGCAAAACAGGTTCGCTCGCGGCCGCCTCCATCACACTGCTTGCATCCTCTGTCGTCACAGGATCTGGTTCTACCAGCGGTTTTGCTGGTACTTCTTCAACGGGTGCCGGTTCTTCAACGATTCTTTTTTCAATGGAGACCCGTGCTTGTTTTTTTCCTAGCCCCAAGAAGCCTTTTTTTCCTTCATCCAGGACTTCGATTACTGCTTGATCTTTGGTGATACCAAGGACTTGCAATCCCTCTTGAATTGCTTCAGCTACTGTCAGATTTTCATAAATCGGCATTGCAGTGCAACCTCCTCTTATTTTTTCCGTTTCTTTTTAGGACTCATTGCTTTTTTCAGGGCTCGTTCACGCTCGCGTTCTTTGCGGGCGGCTTCTTCTCTTTCTTGGCGAATCTTGAATGGGTTATTTAAGATCATTGTTTGCAAGACTTGGAATGCATTAGAAACAACCCAGTACAAGGAAAGACCGCTGGCAATGTTGATCCCCATCAGTAAGATCATCATCGGCATAGCGAAATTCATGATTTTCAAACTCGCATTTGATTCCACTTGGCTCATACTTGATAAGTAGGTACTTGCAAAAGTAAAGAGCGCCGCTAAAATCGGCAAGATGAAGTATGGGTCACGATCACCCAGCTGCAGCCATAAGAATTTTCCTTCTTGCAGAGCAGGAACCCGTGAGATCGATTGCCACAAGGCCATCAAAATCGGCATTTGTACCAATAATGGTAGACAGCCGGCATAGGGATTGACATTGTTTTCCGCATACAAACGTTGTGTTTCTTCTTTTAACTTGCTTTGTGTTTCTGTATCTTTTGACGCATATTGCTGCTGCAGCGCTTTTAGCTTCGGTTGTAATTCTTGCGTTTTGCGCATGCTTTTGGTTTGAAAGTGCATCAACGGCATCAAAATGACCCGGATGATCAATGTAAAGAGGATGATCCCGATCCCGGCATTGCCGAAGGAGAGGGCTTTGATCGCCTCTGCAAAATAATAAACGATGTAACGATCCCATAGACCGGTACTTTGTGCATTTACTTCACCTGTTGCACCGCAGGCAGATAAGACAACTACTAATGAGAGAACTCCCAAAAATAGTAAGACGCGTTTCCCTTTTTTCACGTAACTAATTCCTTTCCATTAATGAATAATTTTGGCAAGCTTTAAGACATGCTCTAAATTCGAGTAGATTTCCTTTGAGGAACAAGTGGCGATACTTGGACGGGCGATCACAATAAAATCGATCGCTGGTTCGATTCGCGGCTTCATTTCCGTTAAGCTCGCACGAATCTTACGTTTGACCTCATTTCGCTTCACTGCATTACCGACTTTTTTTCCTACAGATAAACCAACTCGAAAATGTGATTGCTCTTTAGGTAAGACATACACCACGAACTTCCGATTTGCAAAAGAATTTCCTGCCTGAAAAACTTTTTGAAAATCTTGCTCTGTTTTTACTCGATAGGATTTTCTCATCTTCGGTTCCTTCACTTCTTTCAATTAAGCTTCGCGAAACGGATTGAATCCGTAACCACTCACCTGTCAATAATACCATATTTGCCAAAAGTCAGACACTATATTCCGCAAAAACGGCATAAAAAAAAACCACTGGCATTCAGTGGCTTACGCAGAAATAACCTTTCTGCCTTTACGACGACGGCTAGCTAAAACACGACGTCCATTTTTTGTACTCATACGTTTACGGAATCCGTGAACTTTTTGACGTTTACGTTTATTTGGTTGATACGTTCTTTTCATTTATTTCCACCTCCATCAGGATAATGCTTATGCGCACAGACATACTTTGATAGTATAACGAGTCAAGTACTAGTTTGTCAATAAGAAGTTTGCTCAAAATCGACCATTCTTTATCCACAATTCCCTTGATTTGTGTGGGTTTGCTGTTTACAGCTAATTTTTGTGGATAACTTTTTCCCCAGAGTTATTTTGACTTTTTCCACAAACAAACAGCCTGTAGAAAAGTTTTCCACAATCGCTTTTCCGGCTGTTGATAACTGCCCTAAAACCTAGTATTATCAAGGCGTGATCTTCACATAGATCTGTGGATAAGAGAGATTTTTTTCTAGTTATGCACATTCTTTTTCTACCTGTGGATAGTGCATTTTCGAACATGTGCATTTCCTTTTTTCTTTTATCCCGTTTTGTGGAAAAGTATTTTTTTCTAACCTTTTTTATCGTAATCTGTGGAAAAC
This sequence comes from Enterococcus sp. AZ095a, assembly GCF_050546735.1. Lineage (NCBI taxonomy): Bacteria > Bacillati > Bacillota > Bacilli > Lactobacillales > Enterococcaceae > Enterococcus > Enterococcus sp. AZ095a. The sequence continues at coordinate 3,596,193 of NZ_CP172953.1, forward strand.
TTTTTCAATCCGTGCTATTTTAGTTATATCTATTCTTAGTTATAGGAGGACAATTT